>NZ_CP071604.1:65000-2465000 GCF_017357225.1 Rhizobium binae
TTTGGGTTTGATCTGGCGTCCGAGCCCAGTTCCAATGATGTCGTGGATGGTCTAGCCGACCGGAAACGAAAGAGGGACTGGAGGGTGGTAGGAAGCTTGTCACTCTGGATCGTTTGTTGTTCGCTGCCTTCGGGTAGCGTCTGATGAACGATCGGATTACCGTTGCCTGACCGCGCGGTATCGGATCCAATCTCGAGAAGCTGGTCTTAAGACAGGCTGCAAGTGGGCTGCTCGGCGTAGCTCCAATAAAGCAGACCTGTCGAACACGTCGATGGCATTGTTGGATTGACTGGGTTGTAAAAGGTAACCCGGTCTGTTGCCGTTTCCTTCGGGAGATGAGCAACGAGATGATGAGCATTGGCAATGAGAACGATTAAGTGTCGTAAGGGCATTTGGTGGATGCCTTGGCATGCACAGGCGATGAAGGACGTGATACGCTGCGAAAAGCCGTGGGGAGCTGCGAATGAGCTTTGATCCATGGATCTCCGAATGGGGCAACCCACCTTAAGATACTTGGGAATCTGATGCGCCGTTGGTGCATGAGCGAATAGTTCTTGGCGAATAGCGAATAGGGTTCAAAAAACTATTCGCTACTCGCTATTGGCTATTCGCCCATGTCGAAGACGCATGAGGTTCCAAGTATCGATAATAAGGTATCTGCACCTGAATACATAGGGTGTAAGAAGCGAACGCAGGGAACTGAAACATCTAAGTACCTGCAGGAAAGGACATCAACCGAGACTCCGCAAGTAGTGGCGAGCGAACGCGGACCAGGCCAGTGGCAATTGTGATTAAAGTGGAACGCTCTGGAAAGTGCGGCCGCAGTGGGTGACAGCCCCGTACGCGTAGATATCACGATTGTCCTAGAGTAGGGCGGGACACGAGAAATCCTGTCTGAACATGGGGAGACCACTCTCCAAGCCTAAGTACTCGTGCATGACCGATAGCGAACAAGTACCGTGAGGGAAAGGTGAAAAGCACCCCGACAAGGGGAGTGAAATAGAACCTGAAACCGGATGCCTACAAACAGTCGGAGGGGGCAACCCTGACGGCGTACCTTTTGTATAATGGGTCAACGACTTAGTGTAACAAGCAAGCTTAAGCCGGTAGGTGTAGGCGCAGCGAAAGCGAGTCTGAACAGGGCGATATAGTTTGTTGCATTAGACCCGAAACCGAGTGATCTAGCCATGAGCAGGTTGAAGGTTGGGTAACACCAACTGGAGGACCGAACCCGCATCTGTTGCAATAGATTGGGATGACTTGTGGCTAGGGGTGAAAGGCCAATCAAACTCGGAAATAGCTGGTTCTCCGCGAAATCTATTTAGGTAGAGCGTCGAGCGAATACCCCCGGGGGTAGAGCACTGGATGGGCTATGGGGACTCACCGTCTTACTGATCCTAACCAAACTCCGAATACCGGGGAGTACTACTCGGCAGACACACGGCGGGTGCTAACGTCCGTCGTGAAAAGGGCAACAACCCTAACCTCCAGCTAAGGTCCCCAAGTCATGGCTAAGTGGGAAAGGATGTGAGGATCCCAAAACAACCAGGATGTTGGCTTAGAAGCAGCCATCATTTAAAGAAAGCGTAACAGCTCACTGGTCTAAATAAGGGTCTTTGCGCCGAAAATGTAACGGGGCTGAAGCCATGCACCGAAGCTGAGGATTTGCGAGCAATCGCAAGTGGTAGCGGAGCGTTCCGTAAGCTGATGAAGGGAGACCCGTGAGGGCTCCTGGAGGTATCGGAAGTGCGAATGTTGACATGAGTAACGATAAAGAGGGTGAGAGACCCTCTCGCCGAAAGACCAAGGGTTCCTGCTTAAAGTTAATCTGAGCAGGGTTAGCCGGCCCCTAAGACGAGGCGGACACGCGTAGTCGATGGGAACCACGTTAATATTCGTGGGCCTGGTGGTAGTGACGGATTGCACAAGTTGTTCTGGTTTATTGGATTATCAGGGCAGCGGAGCGGTTCCAGGAAATAGCTCCACCGTATAGACCGTACCCGAAACCGACACAGGTGGTCAGGTAGAGTATACCAAGGCGCTTGAGAGAACTATGTTGAAGGAACTCGGCAAATTGCACGCGTAACTTCGGAAGAAGCGTGACCCCATTTTACGCAAGTATGATGGGGTGGCACAGACCAGGGGGTAGCGACTGTTTATCAAAAACACAGGGCTCTGCGAAGTCGCAAGACGACGTATAGGGTCTGACGCCTGCCCGGTGCTGGAAGGTTAAGAGGAGAGGTGCAAGCTTTGAATCGAAGCCCCAGTAAACGGCGGCCGTAACTATAACGGTCCTAAGGTAGCGAAATTCCTTGTCGGGTAAGTTCCGACCTGCACGAATGGCGTAACGACTTCCCCGCTGTCTCCAACATAGACTCAGTGAAATTGAATTCCCCGTGAAGATGCGGGGTTCCTGCGGTCAGACGGAAAGACCCCGTGCACCTTTACTATAGCTTTACACTGGCATTCGTGTCGGCATGTGTAGGATAGGTGGTAGGCTTTGAAGCGGGGACGCCAGTTTCCGTGGAGCCATCCTTGAAATACCACCCTTATCGTCATGGATGTCTAACCGCGGCCCGTCATCCGGGTCCGGGACAGTGTATGGTGGGTAGTTTGACTGGGGCGGTCGCCTCCGAAAGAGTAACGGAGGCGCGCGATGGTGGGCTCAGACCGGTCGGAAATCGGTCGTCGAGTGCAATGGCATAAGCCCGCCTGACTGCGAGACTGACAAGTCGAGCAGAGACGAAAGTCGGTCATAGTGATCCGGTGGTCCCGCGTGGAAGGGCCATCGCTCAACGGATAAAAGGTACGCCGGGGATAACAGGCTGATGACCCCCAAGAGTCCATATCGACGGGGTTGTTTGGCACCTCGATGTCGGCTCATCGCATCCTGGGGCTGGAGCAGGTCCCAAGGGTTTGGCTGTTCGCCAATTAAAGCGGTACGTGAGCTGGGTTCAGAACGTCGTGAGACAGTTCGGTCCCTATCTGCCGTGGGTGTAGGAATATTGACAGGATCTGTCCCTAGTACGAGAGGACCGGGATGGACATATCTCTGGTGGACCTGTTGTCCTGCCAAGGGCATAGCAGGGTAGCTATATATGGACGGGATAACCGCTGAAGGCATCTAAGCGGGAAACCCACCTGAAAACGAGTGTTCCCTATCAGAGCCGTGGAAGACGACCACGTTGATAGGCCGGGTGTGGAAGTGCGGCAACGCATGAAGCTTACCGGTACTAATAGCTCGATCGGCTTGATCGTTCTCATTGACCATGCTCATCAGCCAAAGGCTGATGATGCCTGACCTTGTCCTGACGCGCCAGGGGCGCTGCGGACGGCCCGCCAAACGAGTGGCGACACGCCTTGCGCTTGCGGCCTACGGCCGAAAGTGCCACGCGAAAGGTCATGAAAGACGTGTTTAAACAAGCAGGCCTTCGGCCTGCACCAGCTTCTCAAACAACAAGTTGCGCTTTGCCGACCTGGTGGTTATGGCGGGGTGGCTGCACCCGTTCCCTTTCCGAACACGGCCGTGAAACGCCCCTGCGCCCATGGTACTTCGTCTTAAGACGCGGGAGAGTAGGTCGCTGCCAGGTCTGCAAAGCGCAACTTAACTAAACAATCTTCTCATTCACAGCCAACGGCCCAAAGCCGAGACAAAAAGGGCCGCCCACAAAGCGGCCTTTTGTGTTAGAATACCTGCCATGGAAACACGAGACAAATTGCAAGCAATTTGCTCGGGCAGTAGCGTAAATCGCCAAAGGCGCTTTACGCAGTCGGTATTTCGCCTGATGGCAAATACCTGGTAACGCGGGGTGGAGCAGCCCGGTAGCTCGTCAGGCTCATAACCTGAAGGCCGCAGGTTCAAATCCTGCCCCCGCAACCAACTTCCCCGATCTCACCCACACCAGTTATCGCTGGCCGAAAAGCTCACCTTTCCCTGGCGATGGTAGCTCGTCGTTCGCAAAGCTCACCATAACCTCAAGGCCGCAGCTTCAAATCCTGACCCCGCAACCAAACAGATAGCCCGCCTCAAGCGGGCTTTTTTGCTTGGTAACGGGTCGAGGATTTAACGCCTCTTCAGGAGCCCGCAAGGAGGCAAAGCCGAAGAAACGGGATGGGAAACGACTAATCCTCCCCCCGCAATCAAACTTTCCCAAAAGCCCGCCGCGCACGGGCTTTCTGTAAGCGCGATTTTCAATGCGCATTGACGGCAGTTGACGGACACTTGCGCTTAGCTGGGTAGCAGTACCCAGCTTTATCAGGCCGCAGTGGTCTTGGAGTAATTGAAGGGCAGCAGGTCGCCGATGTCGTCGGCTTCGTCAAGCTGAGGCAGCTCAGTGAGGACGTGGCGCAGCCAAGAGAGCGGATCGACGCCACAGGCGCGGCAGGTCAGCATCAGACTGTAAATCACAGCGCTGGCCCTGGCTCCGTCAGCGGTATCGCTGAACAGCCACGATTTTCTTCCGGTGGCAAAAACTCTGATCTCGCGTTCCAGAATGTTGTTATCGATCGGCATCCTGCCATCGCTGGTGTAGCGCGTCAGATAATCCCATTGGTTCAGGGTGTAGGACACAGCATCGCCGAGCTTGGTATCCGGTACGACCTTCGGCGCGATGTTATCGAGCCACGTCTTTAGGGCGTTCAGGACAGGCAGGCTGTGCTGCTGGCGGAAACGGCGAATGCAATCGGCCTTTGTCTCCCCTGGATCTGGGGTCTTGTCTCTCGCCTGCCTTTCGATCCGGTAGAGCTGTTCGAAGAACCGGAGTGCCTGTTCCGGCGGTCCGCCTCCATTCTTTCTCGCCTTGAGGGCATCAACGAAGCGCCGCCTGGAGTGAGCCATGCATCCGACATGGGTTGCGCCATTCAATGTGCGCCAGGCAGTGTAGCCATCAGTGACGAGTATGCCACGGTAGTCACCAAGGAAGGTCTGCGGATAAATCTGACCGCGGCCGGGCTGGTAGTCGAGAAGCACGATCGGCTCGTCACTGTTCTCGCTGCTGCGGTACGCCCACATGTACGACGTGCTGGTGGCTTCCTTGTCCTTTTCCTTCAGCACCTGAACCGTCGTCTCATCGCCATGGATGAGAGACTGCGATTTCAGCCGCAGCTTCAAAGCATCATAGATGCGGTATAGATGCTTCTCGCTCGAGCCGATGACCCAATGCGCAAGAGCGCCACGGCTGATCGGAACGCCAGCACGCTCGAATGTCTGAGCCACGCGGTAGAGCGGCGTGCCATCTACGTATTTGTGGACGAGAGCAAAGGCGAGCGTCGACGCGGTGGCGATGCTGCCCGGCAGGGGTTGCGTGGGCATGGGCGCGATTACGACAGGCGTGTTAATCCCTGTACGGTCACAGTGCCGGCAGGCGTATTTGAACCGTACGTTCTGCAGGACCTTTGCCTTGATCTCGATATGGAGCTGCTCGCTAACGGCTTCGCCCATTCGATGCATTTGGCTTTTGCAGCACGGGCAAGCCTTCTGATCATCAGCAAGGTCGTATTCGACACGCTCGCGCGGCAGGTCTGCCGGCAGAGGCCTGCGTCCCCGCTTTTTGCCCGTAACGCCCTCGGCCGCAGGCAAGCCAGTATCCGGAAGCTCGACGTCATCGTCTTCCTCGCTACCACCTTCGACCGCAGCCTCTTCGGCCTCGTTGAAGAGACGATCAATGTGCTTCTCACTGCGGGGTGCAAAGCGATGGAGCTTTGCCAGTGCCAGTTCTTCTTCCAGCTTGACGACCCGCTGCGAGAGCGCTTCCTTCTCGGCTTTGAGCGCGGCGATTTCGGCAGCGTTGGCTGCTAATTGCGCCATCAGTTCTGCAATGCTCGGTTCGCCGGTGCGCGTCATCAGATTCTTGAATCTGAACCGCCCCTGCGCGTCAATCTCAATTCGCCATCCTCAGCCAGCAATCTGATACTGCCGCACGGGATGGCGGACCATCGCATCGATATCGATGCCGTCGAGGATCCAGTGGAGTTGCTCTGTCGTCAGCGTCACCACCGCAGTTTCCCGACGGGGCCACCTGAACCGGTCTTCCGTTAGCTTCTTCAGGACCATAACAAACCCGGACCGATCAAAGAACAAGAGCTTCACCCGGTCACGCCTGCGATTGCAGAAGGCAAACACCGATGGAGCAAACGGGTCCAGCTCCATCACCTCTTGCACAAGGACCGCGAGGCTGTTGATGCCCGCGCGGAAGTCGATGGGTTCCCGGTGGAGGTAGACCTGCAGATCAGCGCCCAGTCTGAACATGGCTCAACGCTCCTATGATTGCCGCCAGACCATCGACATCGCTGCATTCCAGCGTCAGGCTGACCCCGTTCGGCAGCACCGCGCTCAGCTTGGATGCATGAGATCGCTTGCCCACCGGCTCCACCTTCGTCAGTGGACCGCTGGCAGAAGACGAGTGCATATCCGTAGCTATCTGAACCGGAACGAACGTAGATACCGCAGGCAATGCACTATCTTCTTTGGCTCTCTTCACCCATTTGCGAACGAGATTGGCGTTGACGCCGTGCTCCAGAGCTAGACGCGAAACCGAAACGCCGGGCTCTAAACACGCTGCGACAAGCTGATCTCGGGAGGAAGGGTCATATCGACGGCGACCGTCGCGGCCAACAAGCCGCACCTGCAGTTTAGGAGCATCGTCCATGATTTGGTGTCCACCTGTTTTTGGTGGACACTTCATGCATCAGAGCACTCCGCTTCAAAAGGCGCATAGAAATTCGCGCTTACGGCTTTCTTAATTCCGAAAGACATCCTAGCAAAGCACTCAGTCCCAAAGGACCGTGTTCTGATCCCTGACGAGCGCATTCCGTGCCAGGAAATCCGCACCCTGGACCGTCTCCAGGGCGTTCGCCGCCTCTCTGAAATACGGCAGTGTTTGCCAGAGCGTGCGATCGCCGACGATGTAGAAACGGCGCTTGGCGCGCGTCAGCGCCACATTCAGGAGGTTCGGCTTGGAGGCGGCCCAGCCAGCCGCGCCGCGATGATCGGCATCGGCGCCGAGCACCATGAAAACCATATCCTCTTCCTTGCCCTGGAACGTATGCACGGTGCCGATCCGTTCCTGGAGCCACTTCTGCAGTTTCGGGGGAGATGCGCCCGTATATCCATCCTGGTCGACCCATCGCGCCTGGGCTAAAGCCCGTCGGAGGCTGTTCTTTACCTCCTTGAACGGCGAGATGATGTAGAGGTCGGGCAGGGCACCGGAGCGGCGGCAGGTCGCGGTGAGGAGATCGACGATGAAGTCCGTTTGCTCCGCAACGGCCTGTTTGCCCGATACCTTGCCCTTGACGTCGATCCAGGCGCTGTCGCCGTAGAAGGGCGGTGTGTCACCGGCCGGCCGGCGCTCTGCCAGGCCAAAAATCATCTTGTTCTGGTAAGCGATCTGGTTGGCGAGGCTGAACATCGGATCGAGGCAGCGTCGATGCACTCTGAGGGGGCTGCCGATCCAGAGCCCATCGCAATCCTCGCCTTGAAGTGTTGTTCCGTAGCGATTGGCGGCATCGGCCAGCATCTGCACGGACACCCTGTTCGGCGAATATTGGCCTTGCTCCGTGTGGGGTGATAGAGCCGCAGCGGCGCCAATCAGTGCGCTCGGAAGGGTGAAGACCGGTTCGATCTGCTGGGGATCGCCGATCACCATGACGCGGCGCCCCCGCAACAAAGCCCCGACGGCCGCCTGCGGTACGGCCTGGCCGGCTTCATCGATGAAGATCCAGCCGATCGAGCCGGGGTCGAGCCCGCGGAACTGCCGGGCAAAGGAGGCGAATGTCGTCGAGACGATGGGAACGACCATGAAGAGGCTTTGCCAGATCGATGCAATGGGTTTGTCATCGACGGGATTATTGTTGGAAAGCAGCTTGCAGATGGCAACGATATTGCCGCCGAAACCTCCGCCTTTTCGGCCAACCTCAGCCAGCCACGCTTCATGCAGCGTCAACGCTGCTTCGAACAATGCCGAACGCAGTGCCGCCAGTTCGCCTTGATGCCAGAGGCCGTCAATCTGCACCTGATCACTGTCAAGGTCGGCGAGGCGTTCCGGTGCGGCCGGATGACCGAGAATTTCTCCCAGCCGCTCGAGTTCCTCTGTTTTCGCGATCCAGATCTTCTGCCGTGACCGCAGTGCCCGTTCGGCTTGGTCATGCGCCCGCAAAGCGCCTTCCAGCGCGGGTTTCTCCGTCTTCGCAAGCCGGTGTTCGAATTCTGCCAGCGCCTTGCGCAGGTCGAGCTGCTTGCGCGCATTAACGACGACGTCTTGCCGATGCTGCCGGGCGGGGTTGGTCGCGAGCATCCTCTTCCATCGTGCAGGAGCGCTGCGGTCGAGCAGCTGTTCCTCCTCCTTCAAACAAGATAAGCGGTCCTTGATCCGGCCGATCTCGGCCATGACCTCGTCGCATCGGTTCTGCGCATGACGACGTTCGTCAGCAGCGGCGGCTAGCGTTTCAAGCATTTCGCGGCAGAATGCATCCTGGGTAACCAGCGCGATTTCATCGCGGAGATCGGCATAGCGCGCATATTGGCCGACCTTATCGCGAACCACGTCGTCGGCGGCGTGAAAGGCGGCCGATGCTTCGGCGAAGGTCGGTCCCTCGTAGCTCTTCAGCCATTCCCAGATAGTCTGCGGCTTCTGCGCGCCCGACCAGCCAGGCTTCGGCCTGTCGGGGATTTCCATGAAGGCGAAACGCTCCTTGAACGCTCGGCGATTCCTGGAATTGCCGAGCGCACAGGCGATCAATCCCCAAGGGCGATCGCCGTCGGAGAGTTCGATCACGCCGCCATTGTCCTTCTGGCAGGCGACTTTATGAGCGACAGTCCGCAGATAGTGGAAGGAAGACGTCTTGGAAATCGAGCGCTGCTTGGGAAGGTCGCGCGAGATATTCTCGACGGCGGCATTGTTGGAGGAAGCGACGATCATTTCGAATCCGGCGAGCGCCGGGATCAGCGCCGATAACGAGGCCGTGCTGCGGTCGGCGAAAGTAACGCGGCGCGGCGGGCCGTCGAAGGCATCGCGCGCCGTCTCGAGACCGCTCAAGATCCGGGCGCGCCGAACGATATTATCCGCGAACATGTCGCGCAGTAGGGTGGTCTTTCCGGTGCCGGGCGGACCGTTGACTGAGAAAAGCGCGGTTTCCGACCGGTCGCCGATGGCCGAATTGATCGCGAACTGTTGCATGAGGCTCATGGCGAGGTGAGGTTCGCTCAGCCAGCGTCCGCGGTTGAGATTGGCTGGATGCAGGGCCCGAACGATTGCGGCGCGCCCATCCGGCGAATAAAGGTCGACCCGCTTTTCATGGGCCAGCGGTGTGAGATATCGCCTGAGCGGCGCCGGGACTTTGCCCCGCTTGACGCAGATCATCGCCCGTTCAATGTCCTCGACGAAGAAGCTGTTCAGGATGCCAATGTCTTCTTCGACGTCTGCACTCTCGTCGTGCTCGTCGCCGGCATTGGGGGCAGTGTCCTCCTGTTGTGGCTGTAGGGAGATGAGATCGGGTCTCTCCGCTTTGTCCCGGTAGCGTATCTCGACGGCGGCAATCGGCTTTTCCTGATGTGAGGCAAAACCCGCCCAATCGCAGAGCAATTCGTGCAGCGCCAGGATTTCGCCGGCATCGATCGGCTGATCGGTGCTGGCCTCGAAGGATGAAGATGTCAGCTGTCGCTGCGACCGAAAGTTTTGAAGCAATTCCGACAGCTGCTGTTTGCTGCCGGCAAATGCCTCATGGCTGAGCGAGGCGAGCCCGGATTTCTGCACGCGGCCGATAGCCCATGGAAGCGTGGAAACCGCAAAGGTTTCGAACATCGGCTGCCCCAGGGGCGTGAGCTGCAGGCTGGCAAAGCAGGTATCGCCATCGAGATCGCCGCGTTCGGCATCCTCGTATTCGGCAATATCGGCCGCGACGCGGTCGAAGTGCCTGCGGATATCGGCAATTTCGGATTTGCTGAAAACACCGAGAAACAAGGTAAAGCCGGTAATCTGCTTCTCCTCGGGTACCACAGGACGGCTGAGTGCGGCGCCATCCTGCCACAGCGTTTTTGCATGCAGCCAGAAAACGGTCCGTCCATCAACTGAGACGAGGCGACTGGAGAGATCGTAAGGTATGAAAAACTCGATCTTGTGCCAGAAATCGAGAATCGCCAGAAGCCGTTCCCGTTCCGCCCTGTTTACATCGGTTTGCATGACGTCTCACTGAGGAGTTACCAAGTGACTTTCGCCTCTTTTAGCAACGATTGCAGCTCAAAATCAAAGATGAATGAGACTCGCTTCGACCGCACCAACCCGGCCGAGGTCTCGGCCGCAGATCAAACCGCGGAATGCGAGCAGCCGGGATTCCGCAGCTTACGCCAGCTGGCGCCGGGAGTTGAGCCACAACCTGCGAGGGGTCTGTTCGCCTTCATACTCTAGGGGCAAAGATGATATAAATATTACAATTTGTACTGAAGCATTACATTCGCTCGATTATCTATAGTGAGAGCAAATATAAGCCTACAGTGTGTATCATAGTGTAAATACAACCGAAGCGTAGTAACGTATCGTTTTTTGCCCCTGAAAACTAATCACTTTGGGCCATTTCCTTCCTTCTCAATCCGTATTAACATAATTAAGAAATGTCTAAAAAAGAGGGCGGTGACACCAAGGGGGCGGCATTTCATACTATCTTATACCCGCCATCGCTTCACGTTTGAGTAAAGTGTAACGCTAGGGGAGGCGTATATGTTCATGACAGGCTCAGGAACGGAGAATACCGAACAGGCGAAAAAGTCTAGTCCCTCCGGAGATACTATTCTTGTAGTTGCCAAGGCGGATCTGTTTTCAGAATGCATGGTAGAAGCGCTGGCAAAGAAATTCCCAAACTGCGACGTGCCAAGCATATCAAACACGAATCCGATGCTGGCAAAAGATACCAGCGATCTAAAACTCGTTTTATTCTACCATATACCCCAGCCTGAGCTTCAGGAAGCGTTGACGGCGGTGCGGGAAAATCACCCTGAGACCTCGATCGGACTTGTCGTCGAGGCCATCGACATGCTGGAACCCTATGTCAGCCGTTTGGTCGAGGCAAGGATCATCGACGGTGTCCTGCCGCTCAACCTTCGGCTCGATGTCTTCATGGCTGCGGTGGATCTGCTGATGAAGGGCGGGGAGCATTTTCCTTCGGCGCTCCTAAATCGCCTCGCCAACAAGAGCCAGCTGGAGCCTTCACTCTATCAGACGAAATCGGTCGATGCTGCGCGTAACAATGCGCTCAAACTGCGGCGCGACAGCATCTCTGCCTTGACCACCCGCGAGGTTCAGATTCTGGATCTCATCTGCAAGGGGACGCAGAACAAAATCATCGCCGACAAGCTCCATCTTTCCGAAAACACCGTGAAGGTTCACGTCCGCAACATCTACAAGAAGATGAACGTCCGAAACCGCACGGAAGCTGCGTCCCGCTTTTTCAATGAGCACTCCGCCGGCGATGACGAGATGTCCAGCCGTTGGCGCAACTGATTTGTTGCACGACGGCGCCTCTGTTCGGACGCCCAGGAACGCTGCAGCACATTTCAGGTCGACGGACGCGCAAAGCAGCGCGATTTCTGTCCGAAGCCGCTGGGAGAGCAGATATACGGGGCTGACCCGTGATAGGCGACGACGCGGGCAGGTGCCGCGGCCGGCCGAACTGCCCGGTTTTCTGGGTATGCGTATGCCTTTGAGACGCGGGGCGCCTCGACGACGACATTCTTTTTCGCGACGGCGGCTATGTCGTCATCAACGACTGCGCAGGCGGTCGGTCCGACCGCAAGAAGCGTCGTCCCCCAGGCAAACATCGCAAAATGAAATAGCCGCCAGCCTTTCGGCTGCGCCCCAACTTGTTTTTTCGACATGGCCAAACCCCTCGCATATGGCGTTTCCGGATGCAAGACCGGTCGTGAAGTCCCGCGCGGCCAGCCCTTCTTTTCTCTTGTATCCATTCTTTATTGAGCAAAGCTTGAGCAATCTATAGATTCCCGTTCCACGTGAAAAAAGGGAGAAAATGATTAATCATTTGTTAGTCGAAAGAACAAATGCGTAGTTATTTTGGATTGATTCAGTTTTTAAAGTTGACCGTCATAACAATCGTCCTATCATTTAAATAGTAATTCAGCTATCCGAAGAATAACTACAAAGTTATTCCAGTTGAGATGCTCGGGATAACGAGTATCAATCCGGATAATCGAGCACGCAGCGCCTGAATAAATCAAAAGACTAAAACATGGGAAGGAGTTTTGTAATGCGTAGTTTCGTTCCCGGCGAAGGCTATTCTGAAGTGGGAGGCGTGCCGGTGCTCAAAAATCTGGGCGCTGCTCTTGTCAATGGCGGAGCCGGTTTTCTTGGCTCGCATCTCTGCGAAAGGCTTCTGCTACGAGGCCACAGCGTCATATGCCTCGATAATTTTTCGACCGGCCGCCGTGTGAATGTCGATCATCTCCAGTCGAACCCTCGTTTCCGCATCATTGAGCACGATGTCCGTCAGCCCTTCGATATCGAAGCTTCGCTCATCTTCAATTTTGCCTCGCCCGCCTCTCCGCCCGACTATCAGCGGGATCCGGTGGGCACATTGCTTACCAATGTGCTTGGCGCCGTCAACACCCTGGACTGCGCGCGAAAAACCGGCGCGGTCGTCGTTCAATCGTCGACGTCGGAGGTTTATGGCGATCCGAACCAGAGCCCGCAGCGCGAAACCTATTGCGGCAATGTCAACCCGATCGGGCCGCGCGCCTGTTACGACGAAGGTAAGCGCAGCGCCGAAACCCTGTTCTTCGACTACCAGAGAACCTATGGCGTCGACATCAAGGTTGGTCGTATCTTCAATACCTATGGACCGCGCATGCGCCTGGATGATGGCCGGGTGGTCTCCAATTTCATCGTGCAGGCGCTGCGCAACGCCGACCTGACGATCTACGGCGACGGCCAGCAGACCCGCTCCTTCTGTTATGTCGACGATCTCGTCGAAGGTTTCCTGCGTTTCTCGGCAGCCGGCAGCGCATGCCACGGCCCGATCAATCTCGGCAATCCGGGCGAGTTCACCGTCCGGCGCCTGGCGGAAATCATCCGGGATCTCACGAATTCGCGTTCCCGCATCGTTCACCTCCCTGCTGTCGTCGACGATCCCCGCCAGCGGCGGCCGGACATTTCCCAGGCGATGACCGAGCTGGGATGGCAGCCTCACATCGAGCTCGAAGCCGGCCTGGCGCGCACCGTCGAATATTTCGACGGCCTGCTTGCCCGGGCAGAGAAGGCGGAGGCCGTATGAGATGCCCCGCTACATTCTCGTCACCGGCGGCGCCGGTTTCATAGGCAGTCATATCTGCAAAGCGCTGTCGCGCGCCGGGATGATTCCGGTGACCTACGACAACCTGTCGACCGGACATGCCGACAGCGTCCGCTGGGGCCCGCTCATCCGGGGCGAACTCGGCGATGCGGCCGCGCTGCGCCGGACGATGGCCGAATTTTCGCCCGATTGCGTTATCCATTGCGGCGCCAACGCCTATGTCGGCGAATCCGTCGAGATGCCGAGGAAATATTACCGCAACAACGTCGTCGGCAGCCTGACGCTGCTCGAAGCCTGCCTCGATCAGGATATCGACCGGATCGTCTTTTCGAGCAGTTGCGCCACCTATGGAGTTCCCGCTTCGTTGCCGATACGGGAGGAAACCCCGCAGCAGCCAGTCAATCCCTATGGCCGCACCAAGCTGATCTTCGAGATGGCGCTAGAGGATTTTGCCGCCGCCTATGGCATCCGCTTCGCCGCCTTGCGCTATTTCAACGCCGCCGGCGCCGATCCGGATGGCGAGCTCGCCGAGCGTCACGAGCCCGAGACCCATCTCATTCCCCGCGCCCTTCTCGCCGCCGCCGGCAGGCTGGAACGGCTCGATATCTTCGGCACCGACTATTCGACGGCGGATGGAACCTGCGTGCGCGACTATATTCATGTCAGCGATCTCGCGCAGGCGCATCTGGCTGCCGTCAATCACCTGATCGCAGGCGGCGCCTCGCTCAGCGTCAATCTCGGTTCCGGCCGGGGCACTTCCGTGCGCGAAATTCTCGAGGCCATCTATCGCGCGACCGGACGCGAGGTGCCTGTCCGATATCGTGCCCGTCGTGCCGGCGACCCGCCGATCCTTTTTGCCAACACGGCAAGGGCAAAGGCGGAACTCGGCTTCGCGCCGACGCTTTCGGACATCGATACGATCATCCGCACCGCCGGTCCCACCTTCGGGCTGAAGGTGACGGCATGAGCGACGCTTCGCACATCGGCTATGACCTCGCGCCAGCGAAAGCCGCCACCGCCACTGAAGCATTCGATCCTGTTTTCACCGGCGGTAAACGCGTCGCCTATGGTTTCGGCATCCTCTGCTGGCTGGCCGCGCTCGGGTTTTTCTGGATCTGGTGGTGCCAGTCCGCCCATATCATTTCCTGGGCTGCCTTCGCCGTCATCACCGCCGTGCTCGCCTGGATCACACTCGTCCCGGCCTATTTCATCCTGATCTTCCTCCATGCCAGGAGGATCAGTTCGCGTGTACGGCCGCCGGAGGGGCGCGTGGCGATGGTTGTCACCAAGGCGCCGTCCGAGCCCTTTGCCGTCGTCCGCGCCACGCTGCAGGCGATGCTCGATCAGATCGACGTCGAGTTCGACGCGTGGCTGGCCGACGAGGATCCTTCAGAGGAAACCCGACGCTGGTGCTCCGAGCACGGCGTGCTGATCTCCTCCCGCAAGGGCGTGGCGGAATATCACCGCACGACCTGGCCGCGCCGCACCCGCTGCAAGGAAGGCAACCTTGCCTATTTCTACGACCATTTCGGCTATGCGCGTTACGATTTCGTCGCCCAGTTCGACGCCGATCACGTGCCGACGCCGACTTATCTGCGGGAAGTCCTGCGCCCCTTTGCCGATCCTGACGTCGGTTATGTCTCCGCGCCCAGCATCTGCGATGCGAATGCGGCGGCAAGCTGGGCGGCGCGGGGTAGGCTCTACGCTGAAGCAAGTCTGCACGGTTCGCTACAGATCGGGTACAACAATGGCTGGGCGCCGCTTTGCATCGGCTCCCACTATGCGGTTCGCACGTCAGCGCTTCGCAAGATCGGCGGCCTCGGCCCCGAACTTGCCGAAGATCATTCGACAACGCTGATGATGAATGCGGGCGGGTGGCGCGGTGTCCATGCCGTCGATGCGATCGCTCACGGCGACGGTCCGGCGAATTTCGTCGATCTCGCAGTCCAAGAATTTCAATGGTCGCGCAGCCTCGTCACCATCCTGCTGCAGCATTCCCGCCGTTACCTCACCCATCTGCCCTGGCGGCTGAAATTCCAGTTCGTGTTTTCGCAACTGTGGTACCCGCTTTTCTCCACCTTCATGGCCGCGATGTTCCTGCTGCCGGTTGCCGCTTTGCTGACCGGCCGTGTGTTCGTCAACGTAACCTATCCGGATTTCCTGCTGCATTTCGCGCCGATATCGGTGGTGCTGACGTTGTTTGCCTTCTTCTGGCGGGCAACGGCAACCTTCAGGCCGCACGATGCGAAACTGTTCGGCTGGGAGGGGCTTGCCTTCATCTTCCTGCGCTGGCCGTGGTCGCTCGCCGGCAGCTTGGCGGCTGTTCGCGACCATGTGTTCGGCTCTTTCGTCGATTTTCGCATCACGCCGAAAGGCCGGCAGCAACAGCAATCGTTGCCGCTGCGCATCGTCGCCCCCTATATCGGCCTCGCCGGCCTTTGCGCCGTCGCCATGGTATTTGCCACCGACGTCGCCGCCGCTCAGGGCTTTTATATTTTCGCCGCGATGAATCTCATGATCTATCTGCTGCTGACGGTGCTGATCGTCCTTCGCCATGCGATCGAGAACGGCCTGCCGCTGCTGCCGCAGTCTCGCGGCCTGTGGCTGGCGACGGCGACGGGGCTTGCGATCTGCATCACCGGCGGCATGCAGGTCGGCGGCCATGGGCTGCGCAGCCTCGATGCTCTTGCTCACGGCCAGTCGTTCATCAGCTTCAGCCAATCGCAATTTGCCGTGGCGGGTGCCGGTCTCGCTGGCGGCAAAACCCGGATCGTCAAGTTCCGCATCAGGTGGAATGGGTTCGGACACACGAGACGGGAAGAACAAGGTGTTTGAGCCGGGGGAACCGGCCAGTGTCGAGGAGGATGTCATGCGTATCGGATCGAGACTATATGGGGCGGGTCTTGTTTTCAGCCTGTGCTTGCCATTGGCGGCGCACGGTGCAGAGACCGCGAGGAAGACCGAGCCGACACCGCTCAGCGCCTATGAGCTCTATCGAATCTATGGCGACAGGACCTGGACTTGGGACACCGGCGGCGGGCGCTTCATCGGGGATGGCCGGCGGTTTGTCGCCTGGGTGAACGACAAGGGCAAACAATCCTTCGCCGAAGGCAAATGGGTCGTCGACGATCTCGGCCAGCTTTGCATGCGCGCCACCTGGACGAATGTCGAGGGTGCAGCGCGCGCCAGCACCTGTTTCGGTCACCGCAAGATCGGCAACACGATCTATCAACGGCGTCAGCCGAACGGCAACTGGTACGTCTTTCGCCACTCGTCGGTGCACCAGGATGACGAATTCCGCAAGCTTCTTGCCGCGGATACCGTCAGCGCCAAGGCACGCGATCTGAAGCAGCTCCTGCTGGACCAGGAACTTGCCCGAAAAGGAGGGTGAGCCATGAAGACGCTAGTGAAAAACCACCTCTCGACCGCCGCGATCGCGCTGCTGCTGGTCTCCGTCGCGGATCTGCCTGGCCGAAGCGAGGTGCAATATGCGGGCATTGCCCCGAACCAGGCCTCCAGCATGCGAACGACCGTCGACAAACGCCCGGTGGTTCATCCCGACGGCATCAAGTTCGGCGCCTATGACCCGCACGGGGATTTCGGCGCTCAGACGAATGTGACGACCGAAGCCCTGTTCCTGCCTTGGGAGGACGTTGATCTGGAGACGCTGCGTGTCGCTGACGCCTATGCGCAGGCCAGAGGCCGCAATCTGCTGATTACAGTCGAGCCGTGGTCCTGGGACGTCGACTGGCGGCTGACCTCCGATCAGCTCCGCAGCAAGGTGCTGCGGGGCGACTACGACGTCAACATGCGGGCAATTGCGCAGATGATCTCTCAGCTGAAGAGCCCCGTCATCGTTCGCTGGGGCCAGGAGATGGAGGATAAATCTGGCCGGTTTTCATGGTCCGGCTGGAATCCGGCGGATTACATCGCGGCCTACAAGCGGATGATGAATATCGTTCGCGAGGAGGCGCCCGGCACCGAGCTCATGTGGTCGCCGAAGGGGGAGCCCGGCCTTGATGCCTATTATCCCGGCGACGATTACGTCGACTTCATCGGCCTCTCGGTGTTCGGCCTCCAGCGCTATGACGAGCTTGCCTACAACAAGCACCGAACCTTTTCGGAAGCGCTGAAGCAGGGCTATGATCTTGTCGCCGGCTATGGAAAGCCCATCTGGGTCGCCGAGCTCGGCTACGAGGGCGGCGACGCCTATATGAGACCCTGGATCGAAACCGCGACGCTGAAACAGAGCGCCTTCCCGAACCTTCGGGAAGTGGTCTATTTCAATGACCGAGACGTGCACGCCTGGCCCTTCGATCTCGGCCGGCCGGACTGGCGCGTGGTCGAAAGCCTGGCAGCCAACTGAAAAGCATCTGAAGCGCAAATTTCCAAGATTGCAACGCACTTCAAGCAGGAGAACAGAAAGGCCCGCCGGGGTTTTGCGGGCCTCTCTTCTGGCGGGCGATCGATCAACCCTTGATCGTTGCCTTACCTTCTTCGATGAGCCGGGTCGCCGCATCGGCCGGCGAGGTCCGTTCGAAGGCGAGTTCGTCGCAGATCGGGCGCAGCACCCGCTGGTCGAACTGGGTAGCGCCCATCGGCACCGGCGGCGGATATTCCCCGACCTGATCCTTGAGCATGTTGACGTATTTGACCGTTTCCTGCTCGGTCGGGTTCAGCTGTGGCAGAATGGCCTCCCGCACGGTCGGCGACATCGGCACGCCGCGCTCGACGCCGAGAATCTTGCCGGCCTCGATGTCGTTGACGAAGAAGTCGATAAATTTCGCGGCCGCTTCGCCGTTCTTCGTCGTGGCGCCGACACTCCAGATTAGTGCAGGGCGGTAATAGTGGCCAGAAGGTCCACCTTTCTTTTCTCGCGGCAGCATGGTGATGCCGAGTTTGTTCTTGATGATCAGCTGATAGCCGATCATCTGGTTGGAATAGGCCATGCCGATTACCGATTTGCCGACGCCGAGGCTGTTGGTGTCGATGGTGTTCTGGTCGAGCGTCTGGACGTCGGCAGCAACCGTGCCCCCCGCCTTGCGCAGCCTCTCCCAGTAATCGAACCATTCCGTCGCATCGTCGGCCGTGAAACCGAGCCCGACGCCTTCTTTGGCGAAGAGGCTTTTGCCGCGCTGGCGCAGCCAGGCGTCGAACACATAGGCGTAGCGGGCCGCATAGGGGCCTCCGCTCTTGCCGGAGGACTTAGCGAGTTCCACGGCGAGCTTGGCATATTCATCCCAGGTGAGATCGGGAGTCGGCAGCGGTATGCCTGCCTTTTCGAATTCGACGGTGTCGAAAAACATCGCGAAGGAATTGAGACCGAGGCCGACACCATAGAGTTTGCCGTCGATGGTGGTTAGTTTCAGCATGTCGGCGCCGAAGGACTGGACCTTCAACGCTGAAGGGACGAACTCGTCAAGCGGCATGCAGGCGCCGCGCTTGGAATAGTCTGAGATCGTTCCCGGCTCGAGCTGGAAGACGTCAGCGATCGAGCGGCCGGCCATCTGCGTGGCGAGCTTCGTCCAGTAGCCGTCGCCGGAGAGCGATTCACCGACGATCGTAACGCCTGATGTCTTCGACTGGTAGAGTTTGGCGACGTCGAGTGTGCGCTTGGCGCGGTCATTGGACCCCCACCACATGGCGCGCAGCGACGTGTCCGCGGCAAAAGCCGGAATGGCGCTTCCCGCGCCGAAGGCCAGGCCGGCGGCAGCACCGGCTGAACCCATCAGGAATGAACGGCGGTTGACCTGCATGATATCCTCCTTTTCCCATCTGCCCGCTGCCATCCTCCAACGGCGTCTGTCGGGCATTTCGGCAAGGAGACTACGCAAAAAAATAATTATTGCAAGAAATAACTATATTCTTGCAAATTTGCGTAATTTGCATAAGCTTGGCTCATGAGTGATCAGAAAACCAGACGGCCGCGTCAGGCCGATATAGCCACATTGGCCGGCGTTTCCGTCTCCACGGTGTCGCGCGTGCTCGCCAACGAACCCGGCATCAGCGAAACCGTCCGTCGTCAGATATTGAAGGTAGCGGCCGAGCACGGTTACCCGGTCAAGCCTGCGACCGAGGCCGTTGCCGGCGGGCTGGCGCTGATCGCCAGCGATGGTGTCACGGGCGGCCTCAGCGTCTTTTACGAGGCGATCGTCGAGGGCCTGCGCGCCGGCGCCGCCGAAGCAGGCATGCCGTTCGAAGTCCGGATGGTCCGGGAGGATCGGATCACGCCGGACGCCGTGCGCGACTACATGCAGGCCGCAGCCGCTGAAGGTCTCTTTCTCGTCGGCATCGATCCGAACGAGATGCTGCGTAATTGGCTGCAAGACACCATGGTGCCGACCGTTCTTGTCAATGGCACCGACCCCGTAATGCGTTTCGATGGGGTTTCGCCGGCTAATTTCTTCGGCGCCTATCAGGCGACTGGCCGGTTGACGAAGGCAGGCCATCGCCGCATCCTGCATCTGAGCGGCTCTCATCGCCAGACGATCCGCGAGCGCATCCGCGGTTTCGAGGCCGCGATTGCCGCTGTCCCCGGCGCCGAAGGCCGTTTCGTATCTATGACGTTGCAGGGCAGCGCCAGCCGCGAGGCCCATGAACGCACCGCGGCAATCCTCGCCGAGAATGCCGGTTTCACCGCCGCCTTCTGCATGAATGACTTCATTGCGGTCGGCGTGCTCGAGGCTGTCATCGAAGCTGGCCTGCGTGTGCCGGAGGATTTCGCGATCGTCGGTTTCGATGATCTGCCCTGTGCGCTGATGACCAATCCGCAGCTTTCCACCATGCGCGTCGACCGTGCCGCCCTCGGGCGTGAAGCCGTTTTGCTGATGCTGTCCCGTTTCAGCAACAGGACGGCGCCGGCTCGCCACATCTGCCAGGCTGTCGTTCCCGTTGCGGGAGGGACCGTTGTGAATGTCGAAACCCGTGAGTGATCCGATGACCTATGATCCCGCCAGCGCCAACCCGCTCGCCGGCAATCCGCTCGAAACCCGCGCCGATATGAGCCGCGCCCTGCTTGACCTCTTCGATCCGCTGCTTGCCTGTTTTTCGAAAGGCAATGCCCGCGTCCGGCTGAGTGGCGCCGCCGCCCATTTCGACCGGGCGGCGGCCGACCTCGAAGGTTTTGCCCGACCGCTCTGGGGGTTGGCACCGTTTGGCGCCGGCAAGGGTGATTTCGCCCACTGGCATCGTTTTGCCGAAGGGCTCGCCAACGGCACCGATCCCGCCCATCCGGAATATTGGGGAACGGTCAATGGTCGTGATCAGCGGATGGTCGAGCTTGCCGCTCTCGGTTTTGCCCTGGCGCTGGTGCCGGAAAAGATCTGGGAGCCGCTCGATGCGCGCGCCCGCAGCAATGTCATTGCCTATCTCAAGCACGCCAGACAGTTCGACTATGCCGACAACAACTGGAAATTCTTCCGGATTTTCGTCGACATCGCCCTCGACCGTCTCGGTGCAGATTTCGACCGCAGCCTGACGCGGCAATATCTGGAGGAACTCGAGGGCTTCTATATCGGCGACGGCTGGTATCGCGACGGAAACGTGCGCCGCATCGATCATTACATTCCCTTCGCCATGCATTTTTATGGCCTGATCTATTCGAAGCTCGTCGACGACGATTACGCGAAGCGCTACCGCGAACGCGCGATCCTCTTCGCCCGGGATTTCCGCCACTGGTTTGCCGCCGATGGGGCGACTATCCCCTTCGGCCGCAGCCTGACCTATCGCTTTGCCTGCGCCGGCTTCTGGTCGGCGCTCGCCTTCGCCGATGTCGAGGCGCTGCCCTGGGGCGAGGTCAAACACCTTTGCCTGCAGCATCTGCGCTGGTGGAGGGACAAGCCGATTGCCGATCGCGACGGCGTGCTGTCGATCGGTTTCGGCTATCCGAACCTCTTGATGTCGGAGAGCTACAATTCCGCCGGCTCGCCCTATTGGGCGTTGAAGGCCTTTCTTCCGCTTGCGATCGCGGAGGATCATCCGTTCTGGGCGTCCGAGGAAAAGGTGCCGGAGCAGGCGCCAGAGGTCGTTGCCCAGCGCCATCCCGGCATGGTCATGATGCGGACGGGCAGTGATGTCGTGGCGCTGTCCTCCGGCCAGGAAAATCTGCAGATGCGCTTCGGCACGGAAAAATACGCGAAATTCGCCTATTCCTCCCGCTACGGCTTCAGCGTCGAGTCTGACGAACGCGGTTTTGCGCTCGGCGCCTTCGATTCGATGTTGGTCTTCAGTGATGACGGGCTGCACTACCGCGTGCGCGAGACCAATGAGGAAGCCAGGCTCGCGGGCGATGTGCTTTATGCGAAATGGTCACCTTTCCCCGATGTCAGCGTCGAAAGCTGGCTGGCGCCCGTGGCCCCCTGGCATATCCGCCTCCACCGGATCAGGGCGGCCCGGCCGCTGAGGGTCGCTGAAGGCGGCTTCGCCATCTCTCGCCGGGATTTCGGACTGGACACGCTGTCGGCGTCGGATGGTGCTGCCTATGCGATCGGCGAAGCCGATTTCACCGGCATTCTCGACCTGGGTTCGTCGGTCGAGCGCGTCGGGCTGGCGCAGAAGGCCCAGCCCAACACCAATGTGATCGTCGCCAAGACCATCGTGCCGCAGCTGCGCGGCCAGATCCCGGCCGGCGAAACCATCTTGGTGACGGCGGTGCTGGCACTCGACGATCCCGCTGCCGTCGCGTCCGCCTGGGCGCGGCCGCCGAAAGCGCCCGATGTCGCGGCGCTGGAGGCGCTGGTGCGGGAAAAGGGCGTGACGGTCAGCGCCATCGAAGCGCCGGGTCAGATGCCATGAGCCGTCCGGCAATCCTCCTTGCCATGGAGCCGTCGCGCACGGAGCACGTCCTGCCCGATGAGATCCTGCGCCGGCTCGATACCATCGGCCGCCTGCTGGATCGCGAGCCGCTGCAGCGCCTCGACGACGCGCGGGCAAGACGACTGCTTTCCGAAGCCGAAATCGTGATCACCGGCTGGGGCACACCCTATATCGGGCCCGCGATTCCCGTCGCCGCGCCGCGGCTTCGCCTCATCGTCCACGCGGCAGGCACGGTGAAGGGCATCATCGACGAGGCCATCTTCGAAGCCGGCATAGCAGTCAGCCATTCGGCCGAGGCCAATGCCGTGCCGGTCGCCGAATTCACGCTTGCGGCGATCCTCTTCGCCGGAAAACGCGCCTTCCGGTTCCGCGATCTCTACGTTGCCGACCGCAACCGCGAACGCACCTATCCGATGCAGAGCGAAGCGATCGGCAACTATGGCCGCACCCTCGGCATCGTCGGCGCTTCGCGCATCGGCCGGCGGGTAATCGAGCTCCTAAAACCCTTCGAATACAGGCTGATGCTGTTCGATCCCATGATCGATGCTGCCGGGGTTGCCGGCCTCGGAGCCGAAAAGGTCGAGCTCGATGAATTGATGCGGCGAGCCGATATCGTGTCCCTGCACGCGCCCTCGCTGCCCTCGACCCGGCATATGATCGATGCGCGAAGGCTGTCGCTGATGAAGGACGGCGCGACGCTCATCAACACGGCGCGCGGCATTCTCGTTGACGAGGCGGCTCTGCTTTCCGAGCTGAAGACGGGTCGCATCGACGCCGTCATCGACGTCACCGATCCGGAAATTCCGGAGACGGGTTCGGTCTTTTACGATCTGCCGAACGTTTTTCTGACCCCGCACATTGCCGGCGCCATCGGCCTGGAACGGGCGCGTCTCGGCGAGATGGCGGCCGATGAGATCGAGCGTTTTACGACCGGCCGGCCGCTGCTCTACCAGATCCGCCGGCAGGATCTCGAAACCATCGCCTGACGCCTCGCCGGCGGCTTGCGTCAGCGCGGTGTCCTCAACGAATTGGGCGAGCCGTCATTGGCAAGCTCGGGCATCAGTTCGGCGATCTCGACCACCTTGCCGGTGCGCGAGCTCGTCAGCGCGGCAATGCCGCAGAGCACGGACATGGCGCCCGCCCGTGTGCCGGCGCGCTGGCCGAGTCTGTCTTCCATGTCGGGCTTGAAGATCATGTTGCGCATCCGGTCGTCGCCGCCGTAATGGCCGCCGGTGAAATGCGGGACGACGATGCGCTCGACGGCTTCCCTCCCGTTCGGGAAATTGCGGATGAGCAGGATAGTGTCCTCTTTCGGCTCTTCCCAAGGCTGCGCCTCATATTGACGTATCTCGATACGGCCCTTGGTGCCGTTGAATGCCAAATGATGGCCCTCGATCGGCTGGAAGGTGTTCAGCGAATAGGAGACATGGACGTTGTTGCGGTAGCGGAGACTGACCACCATCGTGTCGGGAATGTCGATGTCTTCGCGAAAAACGCAGCCGTCGCGGAAATAGCCGTCGATCTTCGAAGGATCTTCGTAGAGGTGATCGAGGAAGGGATCCCTTTCGAGATCGAGATAATAATCGCATTCATGCGCGTGCGGACAGAGCTTGCAGCGGGGCCCGCGGAACGGACCCTTGCGGCCGTAGTTCTGCAGATCGGCGAAGGACGTGACCGCCTCGGGATCGCTGTCGAGATACCAGTTGAGAAGATCGAAATGGTGGGTGGCCTTGTGAACGAACAGGCTGCCGGAATTTTCCGTATAGGCATGCCAGCGGCGGAAGTAGTCGGCGCCGTGCTTGGTGTTGAGATACCAGTGGAAGTCGACGGAGGTCAGCCGGCCGATCTCGCCGGCATTGAGCAGTTCCTTAATCCTGGCGGCCGTCGGCGCATAGCGATAGTTGAAGGAGACGTCGACCCGGCGGCCGGTGCGCTTCTCGGCGTCGAGAATCCGACGAATTTTCTCGATCGAGGTGGTCATCGGCTTTTCGGTGATGACGTCGATGCCGGACTCCAGGGCCCGCACGATGATATCGTCATGCGTTTGGTCGGGGGTGCAGACGATGACCAGATCCGGCCTCTGCTCGGCGAGCATGGAATCGATGCTTTCGTAAAGCGGCGCGTTGCTGCCGATCATGTTGCGCGCGCGCTCGCCGCGCAGCGAGTTCTTCTCGACGATGGCGGTCAGGTCGACATGTTCGCGCCAGCCGGCCAGCAGGTCCTTGCCCCACATGGTGGTGCCGCGGTTTCCGGTACCGATCAGGGCAAAACGGCGTTTCTCCATCGAAAGATCCTCCTGCATGCGTGATGAAACAAATATTGAAAATCAGGCCTGAAGCGCGTCGCGATCTTTCAGATTCGCTCAGCCCGCGCTTTAGGTCTTTGGCCTTTCCCATGTCGTGATCGCAAAACCGCTGCTCACTTTTGCGCGACATGCTTAGCAGCAGCTCCGGAAGCGCTCGACGCAGGTGGCGATCACCTCGTCGGCCGGGCGTTTCCACCAGGTCTCTGCCGAAAAGATTTCCACTTCCTGCGCCCCGAAGAAGCCGGCCGCCTCGATCATCCGTCTTATGCCTTTGAGGTCGATGACGCCATCGCCCATCATGCCGCGGTCGAGCAGCATGTCCTTTGTCGGCACCAGCCAGTCGCAGATGTGATGGGCAAAGATGCGTTTCATGCGACCGGCGCGGGCGATCTGGTTGGCAAGATCGGGGTCCCACCAGACATGGTAGACGTCGATCGCCACACCGACATCCTCGCCGAGCGGTTCGCACATGTCGAGCGCCTGGCCGAGCGTGTTCACGCAGGCCCGGTCTGCGGCATACATCGGATGCAGCGGCTCGATGGCGAGCTTCACACCTGATGCCTGGGCATGCGGCAGCACTGCGGCAATGCCATCGAACACCATCTGGCGAGCCGCGACAATATCCTTCGAGCTGCCGGGAAGGCCGCCGACGACCAGCACAAGGCAATCGGCGGAAAACGCGGCCGCTTCGTCGATGGCGCGCTTGTTGTCGTCGATGTTCTTCTGCCAGTCGGCCTCGTTTGCGGCGGGAAAAAAGCCGCCGCGGCAAAGGCCAGTCAGTTTGATGCCGTTTGACTTGACGATCCTGACCGCCTCGTCGAGGCCGGCCTTGGCGACCTGGTCGCGCCAGGGCGCGATCGAGGTGATGCCGTGCTTCAGGCAGATGTCGACGGCTTCGGCAAAGCCGCATTGCTCGCGGATGGTCGCCAGATTGATCGAAAGCCCTCCGACCTGCATCTCATTCCTCCCTTACCATCCTGGGGTCAGTGAACGCCGTGGACGGCAAGCACCTGGCGCATGCGCGCCGTTGCAAGTTCCGGGTCGGTCAGCACCCGAGCCTCGTCGGCCAGGCGGAAGAGTTCGGCCAGATGCGTCAGCGATCGCGTGCTCTGCTGGCCGCCGACCATGACGAAATGATCCTGCAGACCGTTGAGATAGGCGAGGAAGACGACACCGGTCTTGTAGAAGCGGGTCGGCGCCTTGAAGATGTGGCGCGACAACGGCACCGTCGGTTCGAGAAGATCGAAAAAATCGTGATTGCTCTTGCGGCCGAGCGCGTCGAGCGCAGCCGAAGCCGCCGGCGCGATCGCATCGAAAATACCGAGCAGCGCATCCGAATGGCCCTCTTCGTCGCCGGCAATCAGTTCGGCATAGTTGAAGTCGTCGCCGGTATACATGCGCACCGCTTTCGGCAGCTGCCGGCGCATGATCACTTCCTTCTCCTTGGAAAGCAGCGAGATCTTGATGCCGTCGACCTTGGTGCGATTCGCTTCGATCACCTGCAGACAGGTTTCCATTGCCTTCAGGTGGTCGCCATTGCCCCAGTATCCCTCGAGCGCCGGGTCGAACATTTCTCCCAGCCAGTGGATGATGACGGGTTCCTTGACCTGACGAAGGATGCGGTCATAGACCCTGACATAATCGTCCGGCCCCTTGGCTGCGACGGCAAGCGCCCGGCTTGCCATCAGGATGATGCGGCCGCCGGCCGCCTCCACCGTTTCGATCTGCTCTTCATAGGCCCGGATGATCGTATCGACGGTCACGTCGGGGCCAGGCGACAGATGATCGGTGCCGGCGCCGCAGGCGATCAGCGCGTCCTTGCGTTCGGCCGCTTCGGCAAGTGCCCGGCGGATGAGGTCACGCGCTTCCGGCCAGCCGAGACCCATGCCGCGCTGCGCCGTGTCCATGGCTTCGGCGACCCCGAGGCCGAGATCCCAGAGCCGATGACGGAAGGCGAGCGTCCGCTCCCAATCGATCGCCGGCGTCAGCCAGGGGTCATTGTCGGCGAGCGGATCGGCGACGACATGGGCGGCGGCAAAGGCGATGCGCGGAAAGGCCTTGGCGTCACGCTTCTTCAGTTCGATCGGCGTGCCCGTCAGCGTATAGGGGACGATCTTGCCGTCGAGGGGGAGATTGATCGTCGTCACGGCTCAGAACTCCAGTGCGGGAACGTCGAGCCAGCGGCGCTCGGCCCAGGATTTCAGGCCGAGTTCGGCCAGTTGCACGCCCTTGGCGCCGGCTTCGAGCCCGTAGGGCCACGGCGCATCTTCGACGACGTGACGGATGAACATTTCCCACTGCGCCTTGAAGCCGTTGTCGAAAGCCTGGGTATCCGGAACCTCGTCCCAGGTCTTGTAGAAATCGATCGTCTGCGGCTGGTCGGGGTTCCAGACCGGCTTCGGCGTGTTGACGCGGTGCTGGCTCCAGCATTTCGTCAGGCCGGCGACGGCCGAACCATGGGTGCCGTCGACCTGGAAGGTGACGAGATCGTCGCGCCGCACGCGAACCGCCCACGAGGAATTGACCTGCGCGATCACGCCGCCTTCGAGCTCGAAGGTCGCATAGGCCGCGTCGTCGGTATCGCAATCATAAGACTTGCCTTGCTCGTCGATGCGGCGCGGAATATGCGTGGCGCCGAGGCAGGAGACGGCCTTGACCTCGCCGAACAGATTGTCGAGCACGTAACGCCAGTGGCAGAGCATGTCGAGGATGATGCCGCCGCCATCGGCCTTGCGGTAGTTCCAGGAGGGGCGCTGGGCGGGCACGCCCCAGTCGCCTTCGAACACCCAGTAGCCGAATTCGCCGCGCACCGAGAGGATCTTGCCGAAGAAGCCGGAATCCCTGAGCAGCGCCAGCTTGCGCAGGCCCGGCAGGAAGAGTTTGTCCTGCACGACGCCGTGCTTGAGCCCGGAGCGGCGCGCCTTGCGGGCGAGATCGATCGCCACCTGCAGATCGTCGGAAATCGGTTTTTCGCAATAGACGTGCTTGCCGGCGTCGAGCGCCCTGGACAGAAGCTCGGCGCGCATCAGCGTCGTGCCGGCATCGAAGAAGATCGTGTCATCGGGATTGGCGAGCGCGGCATCGAGATCGGTCGACCAGCGCTTGATGTTATGCTTCTTCGCCAGCTCTTCCATCTTGGCGCCGTTGCGGCCGACGATGATCGGGTCGATCTCAAGTTTTTCGCCGGATTTCAGCGTGATGCCGCCCTGGTCGCGGAAGGCCAGAATCGACCGCACCAGATGCTGGTTGTAACCCATGCGGCCGGTGACGCCGTGCAAGATAATCCCCAATCGTGCCATTTTTTCCTCCCTGCAATCTTTTTCGGCGGGAGCGGGCATGTCGACCCGGCCCTCCCAAGCCGGTAACTAAACGGTTACTTGATGACAGAAGAGCGCGGAGCCTGTCAAGAGTCGAATCCGACTTTCGAGACTCAGCGCTTGATCGAGGCGAGCGTGACGTGGACGATATGGCTTTCCCAGGCATTGAGATTGGCCGGCTCGATCAGGTCGCGGCCAAAGATCGTCGAAAGCGTGTACTGGTTGGAGAGGTAGAAATAGCCGAGCGAGGCGATCGTCAGGTAGACATGCAGGGGGTCGGCGGTCTCGATGAAGACGCCCTGTTTCTTGCCCTGCTCGAGCACCTGGGATAGCTCGCCGATCAGATGCGAATGCAGTTCCTTGAGCCGGACGGACTGGCGCAGCCACCGGGCGCGATGCAGGTTTTCCGTGCCGAGCAGGCTCAGGAATTCCGGGTGCTGGAGGAAATAGCGCCAGGTGAAGAGCGCAAGTTCGCTGATGCCTTCCTCCGGGCTGCGGTCGCCGATATGCAGCGCGCGTTCGGCGGTACGGATGCCGACATAGGCTTCTTCGAGCACTTTCAGGTAAAGCTGCTCCTTGTCGCCGAAATAATGATAGAGCATGCGCTTGTTGGTGCCGGCCCGTTCGGCGATGGCGTCGACGCGGGCGCCGCCCATGCCGTTTTCGGCGAATTCCCGGGTTGCCGCATCGAGGATTGCCGCGCGTGTCCGCTCCGGATCGCGTTGGGCCGTCCGTTCCATCGACGGTCGCCGGGCTTGCTTCTTTCCGCTATTTCCCCCGCTATCGCTCATCTTTCCACCCCTGTCGTCACATGTTGCGCTCATAAGCCTTCGGTGCGAAATTGTAAAAACCGAATTTGGAAAGGCCCCTGCTGAAACAGGATGATGAGGCCTGTTAGCCCCAAAATCATCCTGCTCCAACTTAAGCAGTGAGAGCATGATGTCGTCCGCCCGCTTACACTTTCGGCATCATGCTTTGGCCGACACCGCTTGACAGGCTTGCCGCTTTGCCCGTAGCTTGTAACCAATTAGTTATTTGCGCAAGCGAAACTAGTTTGGAAGCGTGTGGAGGCGCTTCCCTTTGGAGGAGGAAAAAATGACTCTACGTGTAAACAGACGTAATTTCGTTGCGGGAAGCGCCGCGCTTCTGTCGCTCTCGGCGCTCGGAACGAGCGCCTTGGCACAGGAAAAGCGCCTGCGTCTTCTGTGGTGGGGCTCGCAGCCGCGCGCCGACCGCACCAACAAGGTATCGCAGCTCTATCAGACCAAGAATCCGGGGACGTCGATCACCGGCGAGTTCCTGGGCTGGGGCGACTACTGGCCGCGCCTTGCGACCCAGGTCGCGGGCCGCAACGCGCCGGACGTCATCCAGATGGATTACCGTTACATCGTCCAATATGCACGGCGCGGCGCGCTCGCCCCGCTTGAATCCTATATGCCTGCCAAGCTCGATCTCGGGGATTTCGACAAGGCGCAGATTGAAGGCGGTAGCGTCGATGGCCATCTCTACGGCGTCAGCCTGGGTGCGAACTCGGCTGCGACGGTGCTGAATACCACTGCCTTCAAGGAGGCCGGTGTCGATCTGCCGACCCAGGCGACCACCTGGGAGGAATTTGGTCGCATGGGTGCTGAGATTACCAAGGCAGGCAAGCGCAAGGGCATGTTCGGCATCGCCGACGGCAGCGGCGGCGAACCGTTGTTCGAAAACTGGCTGCGCCAGCGCGGCAAGGCGCTTTATACCGCCGACGGTAAGATCGGATTCGACGTGGATGACGCCTCGGAATGGTACGACATGTGGGCCAAATTCCGTGCGTCCGGCGCCTGCGTTCCGGCAGATATCCAGGCTCTCGACAAGAACGATATCGAAACCAACACGGTGTCGCTCGGCAAGGCTGCGGCCGGTTTTGCCCATTCCAACCAGTTCGTCGCCTATCAGGCAATGAACAAGGACAAGCTGGCACTGACAAATTACATGCGCATCAAGCCGGATTCGAAGGGCGGCCACTATCGCAAGCCGTCGATGTTCTTCTCGGTTTCGGCCCAGTCGAAATCTGTGGACCTGGCGGTCGATTACGTCAATTTCTTCGTCAAGAATCCCGAGGCAGCGGTCCTGCTGGACGTCGAACGCGGCATCCCGGAATCCGCTGCCATGCGCGACGTCGTAGCAGCTAAGCTCGACGAGAATGGCAAGGTCCCGCTGGAATATGTCAGCGGCCTTGGCGACCTCGCCGGCAAATTGCCGCCGCCCCCGCCGGCTGGTGCAGGTGAAGGCGAACTCATGCTGCGCAACATCGCTGAACAGGTCGGGTTCGGGCAGTTGTCTCCCGCCGATGGCGGCAAACAACTTGTTGATGAAATCACGCAGATTCTCGCACGAGGCTGATCCCGTATGAGCAATGCGATGCGCACGCCCGCAGGGGCCATACCAGTGGAAAGGTATCAAGGCGCGGTGGCCGAGGGACGCTTCAGGCGTCTCTGGAACGCCAACGCGCCCGGCTATCTCTTCCTCCTTCCGTGGCTTATCGGCTTTTTCGGGCTGACGCTCGGGCCGGCCCTGATTTCGCTCTACCTCTCCTTCACCGACTTCGACATGCTGCAGTCGCCGCGGTGGGTGGGAATTGCGAATTACGTGCGCATCGCCACGGCGGATCCGAAATTCTCGGCCGCCATGCACGTCACCCTGACTTATGTCGTCTTCTCTGTGCCGTTCAAGCTGACCTTCGCCTTGCTGGTCGCCATGGCGCTAAACCGCGGCCTGCGCGGGCTGACGTTTTATCGCGCCATCTTCTACCTGCCGTCGCTGCTCGGCGGCAGCGTAGCGATCGCCGTGCTCTGGCGCCAGCTTTTCGCCAGCGACGGCCTGGTCAACGCCGCGCTTGCCCAGATCGGCATCGAGGGGCCGAGCTGGATCTCGCACCCGAATTATTCGATCTATACGCTGGTGGCGCTGTCCGTCTGGCAGTTCGGATCGCCGATGATCATCTTCCTCGCCGGCCTGCGCCAGATCCCGCAGGACATGTATGAGGCAGCAAGCCTCGACGGCGCCTCGAAATTCCGTCAATTCTACAAGATCACGCTGCCGCTTCTGACGCCGGTGATCTTCTTCAACGCCGTCGTCCAGACGATCGAAGCCTTCAAGGCTTTCACGCCGGCCTTCATCATATCGGGCGGCACGGGCGGGCCGATCAACTCGACGCTGTTCTACACACTCTACCTCTATCAGGAAGCCTTCGGCAATTTCCGCATGGGCTATGCCTCGGCGCTCGCCTGGATCCTGGTGGTGATTATCGCGATTTTCACCACCTTCTCCTTCCTGACCTCGCGTTATTGGGTGCATTACGATGACTGAGATGACCGCTTCCGTCACTGCGGCCAGGCCGCCATCGGACATTACCAAACGCAGCTTGCCGGCGTCGCTCATGATCCACGCCCTGCTGATCGCCGCCTCGCTTCTGATGCTCTACCCGCTGTTGTGGATGGTCTCGGCATCGGTCAGGCCAGAAACCGAGATCTTTTCGTCGACCTCGCTCATTCCGTCCTCGATAGATTTCTCGTCCTATGCGCGCGGTTGGGTCGGCCTCGATGTCAGCTTCGGCCGCTTCTTCTGGAATTCGCTCGTCATTTCGCTGCTGGTGGTGACCGGCAATGTCATCGCCTGTTCGCTGACTGCCTTCGCCTTTGCGCGGCTGCGTTTTGCCGGCCGGAATTTCTGGTTCGCGATCATGCTCGGCACGCTGATGATTCCCTATCACGTGACGCTGATCCCGCAATATGTGCTCTTCCTCAACCTTGGCTGGGTCAACACCATCCTGCCGCTTGTCGTGCCCAAGTTCCTGGCAAGCGACGCCTTCTTCATCTTTCTGATGGTGCAGTTCTTCCGTGGCATCCCGCGCGAGCTCGACGAGGCGGCGATGATGGACGGCTGCAGCGCCTGGCGCATCTATTGGAAGATCATGCTGCCGCTGTCGCTGCCGGTGCTAGCAACCGCCGCCATCTTCTCCTTCATCTGGACCTGGGACGATTTCTTCGGCCCGCTGATCTACCTGAACGACATGAACACCTACACGATCCAACTCGGCCTGCGCACCTTCGTCGATTCGACCAGCGCCTCGGATTGGGGCGGTCTCTTCGCCATGTCGACTTTGACGCTCGTGCCGGTCTTCTTTTTCTTCCTGTTCTTCCAGCGCCTGCTGATCGAGGGCATCGCCACGACGGGCATGAAACGCTGATGGCGGCAGTGGAAAAGAGTGACATGAGCATCAAGACCGTCGCGATCGTCGGCTGCGGCATCGGCCGCTCGCATATCGTCGAGGGCTATCTGCCGCATTCCGACAAGTTCAAGGTCGTGGCGATCTGCGATTTGAACGGAGAGCGTCTGCAGGCGGTCGGCGACGAGTTCGGCATCGAGCGCCGCACCACCTCCTTTGCGGAACTGCTTGCCGACGACACGATCGACATTATCGATATCTGCACGCCTCCCGGCATCCATCTGGAACAGGTGGTCGCCGCACTCGCCGCCGGCAAACATGTCGTTTGCGAAAAGCCGTTGACCGGCTCGCTCGCCGGCGTCGATCGGATTATGGAAGCGGAAAAGAGCGCCAGAGGCGTGCTGATGCCGATCTTCCAGTACCGTTATGGCGACGGAATCCAGAAGGCCAAGCGGATCATCGACGCCGGCATTGCCGGCAAGCCCTATATGGCTTCGGTCGAAACCTTCTGGCTGCGTAAACCGGAATATTACGCCGTGCCCTGGCGCGGAAAATGGGAAACGGAACTCGGCGGCGTGCTCGTCACCCACGCGCTTCACCTGCACGACATGCTGATGCATCTGATGGGACCGGCGGCGAGAGTCTTCGGCCGCGTCGCCACCCGCGTCAACGACATCGAAGTCGAGGATTGCGCCTCCGCCAGCCTGCTGATGGAAAACGGCGCTTTCGTCTCGCTGTCCTGCACGCTCGGCTCGCAGGAGCAGATCAGCCGGCTGAGGCTGCATTTCGAAAACGTCACCTTCGAAAGCACGCACGAGCCCTACACACCGGGCAAGGACCCCTGGAAGATCATCGCGGCCAATGATGACGTCAGGGAAAAGATCGACCGCGTGATCAGCGATTGGCAGCCGGTCGCGCCGCGGTTCACCACCCAGATGGGCCAGTTCCACGCCTTCCTCAGCGGCAATGGGCCGCTGCCGGTGACAACTCAGGATGCGCGCCGCGCGCTCGAGCTTGTCACCGCTATCTATCAATCCTCCGACAGCGGTGCCGAAGTGCCGCTGCCGGTCGGTCCCGATAGTCCGAAATACGCCGATTGGCGCGCAAGAACCAGGTAACCGGCCAAGTCACCGGCCAAAGTAACCGGCAACAGAGGGTTTTGAGACGATGGCAACCAGTGTCGTTCTTCAGAAGGTCGAGAAGCGCTACGGCGCCTTCGATGTGATCCATGGCATCGACCTGACGATCGATCCCGGCGAATTTGTCGTTTTCGTCGGCCCCTCGGGCTGCGGAAAATCCACCCTGCTGCGCATGATCGCCGGTCTGGAGGAGATCACCGGCGGGGCGCTGCTGCTCGACAGCGAGCGCATGAACGAGGTGGCGCCGGCCAAGCGCGGCATCGCCATGGTCTTCCAGTCTTATGCGCTCTATCCGCACATGTCGGTCTACAAGAACCTCGCCTTCGGCCTGGAGACGGCGGGTTACAAGAAGGCGGACATCCAGCCGAAGGTCAAACGCGCTGCGGAAATTCTGCAGATCGAGAAGCTCCTGGAGCGCAAGCCGAAGGCGCTCTCGGGCGGCCAGCGCCAGCGCGTCGCCATCGGTCGCGCCATCGTGCGCGAGCCGCGCATCTTCCTGTTCGACGAACCGCTGTCGAACCTCGACGCCGAATTGCGCGTGCAGATGCGCGTCGAAATATCCCGACTGCACCGGCAGCTCGGCAACACCATGATCTACGTCACCCATGACCAGGTCGAGGCGATGACGATGGCCGACAAGATCGTCGTCTTGAATTCCGGCCGCATCGAACAGGTCGGCGCGCCGCTCGACCTCTACAACAACCCGGCCAACCGCTTCGTCGCCGGTTTTATCGGCAGCCCGAAGATGAACTTTCTGCAGGCGCGCATCGAAGCGGTCGGCGAGGCCGAAACCAGTATTCATGTCTGCGGCAATTCCGTCCGCCTGCCGCGCCGGCTGAAGGGCGAGGCAGGCGAGGCCGTGACCTTCGGCATCCGCCCTGAGCATCTCTCCCTCACGCAGGGCACCATCGCGCTCTCGACCGTCAATGTCGATCTCGTCGAAAATCTCGGCGGCGCCACCATGCTCTATACGACGACGCCGGACGGACAGCTGCTGACGATTGCCCTCGACGGTCAGCAGAAGGTCGAGCGTGGCACCAATGTGCAAGCCTTCTTCGATCCGGCCCGCTGCCACGTCTTCGACGCTGCCGGCAAGACGATCTGACCCTATAGCCCGTCGCGCGTCCGGAAGGACGCGCGCCGCTGCTTGACAGCCCATCCCGCTCTGCCCCATCATTTTGCCAGCGCCGCAAGGGGGATAGCATGACGCCTGAGGATAGGATTCATGCGCTTGGCATCTGGCAGGGTCCGATTGAAATTTCGCCGATATCCGGCGGCATCACCAACAGGAACTATCTGGTCAGCGATGCCGTCGCGCGTTGCGTGGTGAGACTCGGCGCCGATATTCCGATCCACCACATCATCAGGCAGAACGAGCTTGCCGCAAGCCGCGCGGCGCATGCCGCCGGCCTGTCGCCTGCCGTCATCCACCATTCGCCCGGCGTGCTGGTGCTCGACTATATCGAGGCGCGGGCGCTGTCGCCCGAGGATATCAGGACGCCGGAAATGCTGGCCCGGGTCGTGCCGCTGCTGCGCGCCTGCCACCGTGACATCGCGCGGCATTTCCGCGGCCCGGCGATGATCTTCTGGGTCTTCCACGTCATCCGCGATTACGCCGCCAGCCTGAAGGAATCGGGCAGCCTCCACCTTCCGCTGCTGCCGGCGTTGATCGCCAAGGCCGAGATGCTGGAAGCAGCGGCAGCGCCGTTCGAGATCGCCTTCGGCCATAACGATTTGCTGGCCGCCAATTTTCTCGATGACGGCAAGCGGCTCTGGCTGATCGATTGGGATTATGCCGGCTTCAATACGCCGCTGTTCGATCTCGGCGGATTGGCCTCCAACAACGAATTCTCGCAAGCCGCCGAGCAGATGATGCTCGAGAGCTATTTCGACCAGCCGCTGACCGATGAGTTCAGCCGCCGCTACGGCGCGATGAAATGCGCCTCGCTGCTGCGCGAAACGCTGTGGAGCATGATTTCTGAAATCCATTCGACCATCCAGTTCGACTATGCCGCCTATACCGCCGAAAATCTCGGGCGTTTTGAACGCGCCTATCAAGCCTTTGAACAGGAACGATAAATGACGAAACAGTTACCGAAGACGGCAAAAGCCGTGGTCATCGGCGGCGGCATCATCGGCTGCTCGACAGCCTATCATCTCGGCAAGCTTGGCTGGACCGATACTGTTCTCCTGGAACGCAAGAAGCTGACATCGGGCACGACCTTTCATGCCGCCGGCCTCGTTGGCCAGCTGCGCAGCAGCGCCAACATCACCCAGCTGCTCGGTTATTCCGTCGATCTCTACAAGCGGCTGGAAGAGGAAACCGGCCTCGGCACCGGCTGGAAGATGAATGGCGGCCTGCGGCTTGCCTGCAACGAGGAGCGCTGGACGGAGGTCAAGCGCCAGGCGACCACGGCCCAGTCCTTCGGCCTCGAAATGCAGTTGCTGACACCGCAGGAGGCCTTCGATCTCTGGCCGCTGATGACAATCGACGATCTGGTCGGCGCCGCCTTCCTGCCGACCGATGGCCAGGCCAATCCCTCCGACATCACCCAGGCGCTGGCGAAGGGGGCCCGCATGGCGGGCGTTTCGATCTTCGAGGATACCGAAGTCCTCGACCTCGAGATCGACAAGGGACGAATCCGCGCCGTTGTGACCGCCGAGGGACGTATCGAATGCGAGCGCGTCATCGTCTGCGCCGGCCAATGGACGCGCGCCTTTGGCCGGCGTTTCGGCGTCAACGTGCCGCTGGTCTCGGTCGAGCACCAATATATCATCACCGAATCCTTCGGCGTGCCCTCCAACCTGCCGACGCTGCGCGATCCCGATCGCCTGACCTATTACAAGGAAGAGGTCGGCGGCATCGTCATGGGCGGCTATGAGCCCAATCCCATTCTCTGGGCAAAGCAGGGCATCCCGCAGGATTTCCATTACACGCTGCTGGATAGCAATTTCGACCATTTCGAACAGATCATGGAACAGGCGCTCGGCCGCCTTCCGGCGCTGGAGAATGTCGGCGTCAAGCAGCTGCTGAACGGCCCGGAAAGTTTTACGCCTGACGGTAACTTCATTCTCGGTGAGGCGCCGGAGCTGAAGAACTTCTTCGTCGGCGCCGGTTTCAACGCCTTCGGCATCGCCTCGGCCGGCGGCGCCGGCATGGCGCTTGCCGAATGGGTGACGAAGGGCGAGCCGCCCTATGATCTCTGGCCGGTCGACATCCGCCGCTTCGGTCGCCCGCACTTCGATACCGACTGGGTGCGCACCCGCACGCTCGAAGCCTATGGCAAGCACTACACCATGGCCTGGCCTTTCGAGGAGCATTCGAGCGGCCGCCCCTGCCGCAAATCGCCGCTCTATGACCGGTTGAAGGCGCAGGGCGCCTGTTTCGGCGAAAAGCTCGGCTGGGAGCGGCCGAATTGGTTTGCCGATCTCTTCGCCAATGAGGAGCCGAAGGATATCTACAGCTACGGCAGGCAGAACTGGTTCGATGCCGTCGGCCGCGAGCATAAGGCGGTGCGCGAGGCGGCCGTCATCTTCGACCAGACCTCCTTCGCCAAATTCGTGCTGAAGGGCAGGGATGCCGAGGCGGCACTCTCCTGGATTGCCGCCAACGATGTTGCAAGGCCCGTGGGATCGCTCATCTACACGCAGATGCTGAACGACAAGGGCGGCATCGAATGCGACCTGACCGTCGCCCGCATCGCCGAGGACGAATATTACATCGTCACCGGCACCGGTTTCGCCACCCACGACTTCAATTGGATCGTCCGCAATATTCCGGCGGAGATGCATGCCGAGCTGGTCGACGTCACCTCGGCCTATTCCGTGCTGTCGCTGATGGGACCGAATGCACGCGCGGTGCTGGAAAAGGTGACACGCAGCGATGTCTCGAATGCCGCCTTCCCCTTCGGCCAGGTCAGAACCATCGGCATATCGGGCTGCCCGGTGCGGGCATTGCGCATCACCTATGTCGGCGAGCTCGGCTACGAACTGCATGTTCCCATTGAATATGCGACCACGGTCTATGACGCGCTGATGGCATCAGGCGGCGAGCTCGGCCTTGTCAATGCCGGCTACCGCGCCATCGAGAGCTGCCGCCTGGAAAAGGGCTATCGCGCCTGGGGCTCCGATATCGGCCCCGACCACACGCCAGTTGAAGCCGGCCTCGGCTGGGCGGTGAAGATCGGGAAGAACATTCCGTTCCGCGGCCGCGAGGCGATCGAGCGGCAGCTTGCGGACGGCATCAAGAAGCGCCTCGCCTGCTTCGTTCCCGAAGATCCCGATACCGTGCTGCTCGGACGCGAAACCATCTATCGCAACGGCAAACGTGTCGGCTGGCTCTCGAGCGGCGGCTTCGGTTATACGCTGGGGAAGCCGATCGGCTACGGCTACGTCCGCAACCCGGAAGGTGTGACGGAGGATTTCGTCCTCTCCGGCACCTATGAGCTCGATGTCGCCAGGGAGCGCATTCCCTGCAGGGTGTCGCTGGCGCCGCTCTATGATCCCGAGATGGCGCGCGTGAAGGACTGACAGGAAGTGGCACAAAGAGAGGGGGTGCCACACGGCAAGCCCTCTCTTCTGCTGAAAAGCCTTCAAGCTCTCAAAACAGTGGCAACCGATCGTCCTGAATCAGGATCTCCAGCTTGTCCGACACATCCTGCGTCCACGCCCGATGTCCGGTCAACGCCGCCGGGAAAAGTCCGGGAAGGGTGAAGAGAGCCGCCGAAATCGCAGGACCGGTGCGCGGGACATCGGCGATCAGCGCGGCGATTTCGCCGGCGCGGGGATCGCGCAGTTCGTAGCGCTCGCCATCGCCGTGTTCGCCGATCGCGTAGCGCATCCACGCCGCAACGGCGATCGCATAGGTTTCCGCCCTGTCGCCATGCGCCAGCGCTTCGCATGCCGGCTCCAGCAGCCGCTGCGGCAGCTTCTGCGTGCCGTCCATGGCGATCTGGTAGGTGCGGTGGGCGATCGCCTTGTTTGCAAAGCGCGCTATCAATTCGTTGGCATAGTCGTCGAGGTTGATGCCGGGCACCGGATCGAGCGTCCTCGCCGCCGCGTGCATGTGGCGATAGGCAAGCGCGGCCAGAGCAGCATCGTCCATCACATCGCGGATGAATTCATACCCACCGATATAACCGAGATAGGCGAGCAGCGAATGAGCGCCGTTCAGCATCCGGAGCTTCATCTTCTCATAGGCCGAGACGTCTTCGACCATCAGCGCGCCGCGCACCTTTTCCCAGGCCGGGCGGCCATTGGCGAAATGGTCTTCTATCACCCATTGCGTAAAGGGTTCCGTCTCGATCGCCGCCATGTCCGTGCGGCCCGTCAGCCGCTCGGCATCGGCATAGGTCGCGTCGGTGCTGGCCGGGGTGATTCGGTCGACCATCGTCGACGGGAAGGGCACATTCGCTTCGATCCAGCGATGCAGGTCGGCATCGATGCGGGAGGTGAATTCGAGCACCAGGCGTTTCAGCACCGCGCCGTTGCTCGGCAGGTTGTCGCAGCTCAGCGGCGTAAAGGGGGCGATCCCCTTTTGCCGGCGGCGCGCAAGGCCTTCCACCAGATAGCCGATGACGCCGCGCGGCGCATGCCGGTTGGCGAGATCGGCGACGATATCGGGATGTCTGAGGTCGAGGCCGCCGGTTGCCGGATCGAAGCCATAGGCCTTTTCCGTCACCGTCATGCTGACGATCCGGATCGCGGGATCTTCCAGCCGCGCCAGCAGCCCGGCCGGATCGCGCGGCGCCACATGTGCCTTCAGGATCGAGCCGATCACCTCGGCCGTCGTGCCCGAGGTGTCGCGGATCAGCACCGTATAAAGCCCGTTTTGAGCGCTCAGATTGTCGGCGACATCGGGTGTGCGCAGGCTTGCCACCTCGATGCCCCAGTCGCCGCCTGCAGCGGCGAGCGCGCCATCCGTGAACGGCGCGAAATGCGCGCGGAAGAAGGCGCCGGGTCCCAGATGCAGGATGCCGCTTTTCAGCCGGCTGCGGTCATAGGCGGGAAGCTTCGCCGTCGGGGCGAGGCCGGAAAGGGTCTGTAGTCGTTCGGTCACAGCTTATAGGCCTTCTTCGCATTGCCATAGGAGAGTTCGCCCGCCACGATCTCGGCTTCCCTTTTGGAAATCCGGTGCTCGGCGGCGAGCCCGGCGAGGAAGCGGCAGACTTCGCGGCGCCAGACATCGTGCCGCGCCGGGATCGAAAGCAGCGCCCGCGTGTCGTCGTTGAAACCGGCCATATTGGCGAAGCCTGCCGTCTCCACCACCTGGTCGAGATAGCGGCGGATGCCGAGCGGGCTGTCGTGGAACCACCAGGGCGGACCGATCATCAGGCAGGGCCAATGGCCGGCCATCGGCGCCAACTCGCGCGCATAGGTCGTCTCGTCGAGGGTGAAGAGCAGCACGCGCAGCCCCGGCGCATGGCCGTATCTGGAAAGCAGCGCATTCAGCCCGCCGACCCAGTCCGTTCGCGTCGGAATATCGGCGCCCATGTTTGGGCCACGCGTCGCGAACAGCCCGTTGTCGGTATTGCGTCGCGAGCCGGCGTGGATCTGCATGACCATGCCGTCTTCGGCCGAAAGTCCGGCCATCTCGGTCATCATCTGGCCGCGGAAGAGCTCGGCATCTTGGGGAGAAAGCGGCCCCTTCAGCGCCTTGTCGAGCAGTGCCTGCTTTTCGGCAAGTGGCAGGTCGGCGGTGAAGGCGGTGGGCACGCCGTGATCGGTTGCGGTGGCGCCGAACTGGCGGAAATAGGCGCGCCGGCGCCGGTGCGCTTCGATCAGGCCGTCCCAGCGTGTCACGTCGGCGCCGGTGATCGCCCCGAATTTTATGAGATTGTCGCAGAATCCAACGGCATCGGGATCGGTTACGCTGTCCGGCCGGTAAGTGGTGCGCACTTTGCCGATCCAGCCATCCGCGGCCATCTTCTGGTGATGCGCCAACGGGTCGAGTGCGCCCTCGGTCGTCGCGATCGTTTCGATGCCGAATCGCTGATGCAGCGCCCGCGGCCGGAATTCCGGAAGGGCAAGCTGGGCATTGATGTGATCGTAGAGCGCATCGGCGTTGTCAGGTGTCAGCGGCTCGGTGCAGCCGAGCACGGCCGACATCGCGTGATCGACCCAGAGGCTCGACGGCGTTCCGCGGAAGAGATGGTAATGCATGGCAAAGGTCTGCCAGATCGCGCGGCCTGCGGCCACCGGCTTGCCATCGAGCCTGGGAACACCGAGCTCGTCCAAGGTGACGCCGACGCTGTGCAGCATGCGGAAGAGATAATGATCGGGAATGACCAGCAGCGAAGCCGCGTCTTCAAACGGCTTATCGTCGGCGAACCAGGACGGTTCGGTATGCCCGTGCGGGCTGACGATCGGAAGATTGCGCACCGTCTCGTAGAGGTCGCGCGCAATGGTCCGTGTTGCCGGGTCGGCCGGAAAGAGCCGGTCCGGATGAAGAAAGCCGTTTCCTGCATCCATCAGTATTCCTCCCTGATGGATAAGGGCCTACCCCACAACATCAGACGCGGCAAGGTCTTTTAGTAACCAAACGGTTCAGTTTTACGCGCGGCTGCGCCGGCCATCGAAAACATTGACGGCGTGGCCTATTTCCGCTTTGGGAGAGAACCATCTGTTCTGCGGGTGTCGGCAAAGGAGGATGTAGAGCCTTTCCGGGTTAGATTGTAACATTCTGTTGGCTCAAACGGAGTCGGATGGTCGACCGGCTGGCGCGTGTCGTACCCCAGCTCTACGGCCAAGCCGGCCGGTCGAGCAGGCGGCCCGTTTCAGCCAACCCGAAGGGCCGAGCATCTTTCCGCCAGGCCTCTGCCCTGACGAAAACCTGCTCCGGCAGAATGCTACAGTCTAACCAGGAAAGGCTCTAATGTCCGACGAGACGAACCGCATCACCCGGCTGGAAGAGATGCTGGCCTATCAGGCAAAGACGATCGAGGAGCTGTCCGATCAGCTTGCCGAACAATGGAAGGTCGTCGAGCAGATGCGCACCAAGCTCGACCGGCTGACCGAACGTTTCCTGTCGCTCGAGGAACAGTCGCTGGAAGCGCCCGGTATCACCCGCCCGCCGCATTATTGACGGCACGCGGCGAGAGGTCGCGTGCCCGCTTCTCCCTGTTGGCGGATCAGACGCCGCCGATGCAGAGATATTTCATCTCGAGATAATCGTCGGCGCCGTGGCGCGAGCCCTCGCGGCCGAGTCCGGATTGCTTGATGCCGCCGAACGGCGCCGTCTCTGACGACATCAGGCCGGTATTGATGCCGACCATGCCGTATTCCAGCGCTTCCGCCACCCGCCAGACCTTCTTCAGGTCGCCGGCGTAGAAATAGGCGGCAAGACCGAATTCCGTGTCATTGGCCTCAGCGATGACATCCTCGGCGGTCTCGAAGCGGAAGAGCGGCGCCACCGGTCCGAAGGTTTCCTCGCGCGCCACCGTCATGCCGCGGGTCACGCCGGTCAGCACCGTCGGCGCAAAGAAGGTGCCGGCACCGTCGATGCGCTTGCCGCCGGTCAGCACCTTGGCGCCTTTGGCAAGCGCGTCGCTGACATGATCTTCCACCTTGGCAAGGCCCTGTTCGTCGATCAGCGGCCCGATCTCGACACCCGCCGTGAAGCCGTCGCCGACCGGCATTGCGGCGACCCTGGCGGCAAGCTTGGCCGCAAAGGCGTCATAGACGCCCGACTGGATGTAGAGGCGGTTGGCGCAAACGCAGGTCTGGCCGGCATTGCGGTATTTCGAAGCGATCGCGCCTTCGACGGCGGCGTCGAGATCGGCATCGTCGAAGACGATGAAGGGCGCGTTGCCGCCGAGCTCCAGGCTGACCTTCTTGATCTGGTCGGCGCACTGCCGCATCAGGATACGGCCGACTTCCGTCGAACCGGTGAAGCTTATCTTGCGCACCTTGTTGTTGCCGCAGAGCTCGCGGCCGATTGCCGGTCCGTCGATACCGACGATGAGATTGAAGACGCCGGCCGGAATACCGGCCTGCTCGGCGAGCACGGCCAGCGCGATTGCCGTCAGCGGCGTCTGTTCGGCGGGCTTCGACACGACCGTGCAGCCGACGGCCAGCGCCGGCGCGATCTTGCGGGCAATCATAGCCGCCGGGAAATTCCACGGCGTGATCGTGCCGACGACGCCGACCGGCTGCTTGATGACGATCATCCGCTTGTCATCGGAAGGTGCCGGGATCGTCTCGCCGTAAATGCGCTTGGCCTCTTCCGCATACCATTCGACATAGGACGCGGCATACAGGATCTCTCCGCGCGCTTCGGGGAAGGGCTTGCCCATTTCGGCGGTCAGGATCGCGGCGAGTTCGTCGGCATTGGCGACCATCAGGTCGAACCATTTGCGCAGGAGGGCGCTGCGCTCCTTGGCCGGGCGGGCAGCCCAGGCCGGCTGGGCGGCATGGGCCGCATCGATCGCCGCCCGCGTCTCGGTTGCCCCCATGTCGGGCAGCGAAGCAAGCAGTTCGCCGGTTGCCGGGTTGAGCACGTCGAAAGTCCCAGTGGCATTGCCTGAGGTCCAGACGCCGTTGATATAGCCGGCGGCGCGCAGGAACGGCGAAGAGAAGGGGACGTGCCGGGTCAGTGCAGTGGTGAAAGCCATGTCATATCTCCTTGGGAGAGGCTGCCGGTTGCCGGCAGCCATTGAAATCCGGTTCGGTTACTTGGCCGCGCTCGCTTCCAGCATCGAGGCCTCGAGAATGTCGAGCGCCTCGCCGAGAACCTCGTCCTGGATGGTGATCGGCGCGAGGAACCGAATGACGTTGCCGTGGACGCCGCAGGTCAGCAGGATCAGCCCCTTGTCGAGCGCTGCCAACCGCACCCGGTTGGCGAAGTCGGCGCTCGGCAATCCCGTCCTCCGGTCATTGAATTCGACGGCGTTCATGAAGCCCGGTCCGCGGATATCGGTGATCTCCGGCACCTTTTCACGCAAGGATTCCAGCCGCTGCTTCAGCCGCCCGCCGAGCAGGTTGGCGCGGTTGCAGAGATCCTCCTCCTTGATGACGTCGAGGACGGCATGGGCAGCCGCGATCCCGAGCGGATTGCCGCCATAGGTGCCGCCGAGCCCGCCAGGACCCGGCGCATCCATGATTTCGGCGCGGCCGGTGACCGCGGCGAGCGGAAAGCCACCGGCAAGGCTCTTTGCCATCGTCGTCAGGTCGGGGGCCACCTCGTGATGGTCCATCGCGAACATCTTGCCGGTGCGGGCAAAGCCGGTCTGCACCTCGTCGGCGATCAGCAGGATGCCGTGCTGGTCGCAGAGTTCACGCAGCGCCTTCATGAAGGCGGCCGGCGCCGGATAGAAGCCACCTTCGCCCTGCACCGGCTCGATGATGATCGCGGCGACCCGCTGCGGATCGACATCGGCGGCAAAGAGCTTCTTCAGCGCCGCAAGCGACTGATCGGCAGTGACGCCATGCAGTTCGACCGGGAAGGGGACATGGAAGACGTCGCCCGGCATGGCGCCGAAGCCGACCTTGTAGGGCACCACCTTGCCGGTCAGCGCCATGCCCATGAAGGTACGGCCATGGAAACCGCCGCCGAAGGCGATGACGGCCGAGCGGCCGGTTGCCGCGCGGGCGATCTTGACGGCATTTTCCACCGCCTCGGCGCCCGTCGTGACGAAGATCGTCTTCTTCTCGAAGTCTCCCGGCAGCAGCGCGTTCAGCCGTTCGGCAAGGCTGACATAGCTTTCGTAGGGAACAACCTGGTGGCAGGTATGGGTGAAATGGTCGAGCTGATCCTTGACCGCCGCGATGACCCGGGGATGACGGTGACCGGTGTTGAGAACGGCGATGCCGGCGGCGAAATCGATATAGCGGCGCCCCTCTTTGTCCCAGATCTCGGCATTCTCTGCGCGGTCCGCATAGATCTGCGTGGTCATGCCGACTCCGCGTGAAATCGCGGCGTTCTTCCGGTCCGTAAGGCTTGTCGCGGTCATCGGTCTGCTCCTATATCGAGGTGTGAAAATTATCTTGCATAAGTTCTGCAAGATATTATGGAAATTCCTACATTTTTCCTGCAAGAAAACAAGAGGCATTTTTTGCTTCAAACATCAGGCGTTTTGATCAATGCTCGCGCGACGAGAATCGGGGAAAGTGGCGGATGAACGATAACGGGCCTGTGCGCTACAAGGTGGCGGAGGCCGCGCGGCTCGCGGGTGTTTCCGCCTCGACGCTGCGTCTCTGGGAAAGCCAGGGTCTGGTGGTTCCCGGCCGCTCCGAAACCGGTCATCGGCAATATAGCGCAGACGACGTGGCGCGCCTGAAGCGCATCTCCTGGTATCGGGTCGAACGCGGCCTCAATCCCGCGGCCATCCGCGAGGCGCTGGAGGGTGAGGATCCCGCGGCCGAGGGCGACGCAAGCCAGGATTCCGGCCTCGGCCGCAGACTGCGCAGCTTGCGCCATGCCGCCGGCAAGACGCTGGAACAGGTGGCCGGCGACAACGGCATCACCGCGTCGACGCTGTCGACGCTGGAGCGCACCTCGCAGGGTGTCGGCTTCAAGACGCTGCACGATCTCGCCGATTATTACGGCACCACCGTCTCACGCCTCTCCGGCGAAGAAAGCGGCGAAGTGCCGGTGCTCGTGCGCGCCGGCGAATGGCGCAGCTGGCCGGAAACGACGCCCGGCGTCACCGTGCAGTTGCTTGCCGAAGGCCCCAGGATGATGGACTGCCATCGTTTCGTGCTGGCGCCGGGCGCGGCCAGCGAGGGCGCCTACCGCCACGAGGGCGAGGAATTCATGCATGTCCTGTCCGGTCGGCTCGAACTGGTGCTCGACGGCGATCAGTTCTTCGATCTCGGTCCGGGCGATTCGCTGTATTTCGAAAGCCGCCGGTACCATTCCTGGCGCAACCGCCACGACGGCGAAACCGTGCTTCTCTGGATCAACACGCCGCCGACATTCTGAACCACTCGCAGAGGAAGCGGTTTCGCATATTGCGGCTTTGCGCTATAGGGCTAAAACACGATCTCAGGCCGGTTCAGCCTGACATCCCGAACGAAAGACAGTCTCATGGCCGCCACCATACGTTATCACGAAGGCGATATATCAGCGGCCGATGCCGCCCGTTATACCGGTGCGATTGCCATCGACACCGAAACGCTCGGCCTGGTGCCGCGGCGCGACCGGCTCTGTGTCGTCCAGCTTTCGCCGGGTGACGGCACCGCCGACGTCATCCGCATCGCCGCCGGCCAGAAAGAGGCGCCCAATCTCGTCGCTTTGCTCGAAGATCCGACCCATCAGAAGATCTTCCATTACGGCCGCTTCGATATTGCCGTGCTCTTCCACACCTTCGGCGTCACCACGACCCCGGTCTTCTGCACCAAGATCGCCTCGCGCCTGATCCGGACTTATACGGATCGCCACGGCCTCAAGGACAATCTCAAGGAGATGCTCGACATCGATATCTCCAAGACGCAGCAATCGTCCGACTGGGGCGCCGAAACGCTGTCTCCCGCCCAGCTCGAATATGCCGCTTCCGACGTGCTTCACCTGCATGCTTTGCGCGACAAGCTGACCGCCCGCCTGATCCGCGACGGCCGCTTCGACCATGCCACGGCCTGCTTCGAATTCCTGCCGACCCGCGCCAAGCTCGACCTGCTCGGCTGGGAGGAGGCCGATATCTTCGCTCATAGCTGAGCGAACGGCCCGGCCAACGCTGGCACCAGCCGGTCTGCTTCCACGACTCTAAAAAGCGAATAGCTGAAGCGCGCGACGCGAATCCGCGAGGTCGCGATCCGCTTTAGCGTTTCGTTAAGGTCTCTTTACTAAAATTCCTGTTAATTTTTATGCATTCGATGACGCCGGAAGCGCGTCATGCGGACAGGAGGATCTGCTGGGATGCAGAGGGATCGGATGAGCACGATCCTTTCATAGAGCCTGCTTTCATCGTCACTTTGCGAAAGGAGCATGCCATGTTGACTCCCGTTCGTGTAGCGTCCAATGCGAGCTTTTCGTCCCCAGGCCAGACCGCCGCGATCGTCGCCGGCGGCATTGATCGTTCGGTGATCGCCCCGGCGCCTGTCAACGCGGTCGAAGCGGCAGATCTCAATTCCGCCATTGCCGGCAAGCTCAACATCCTGCTGCTTGCCGCGCGCGAGCGCATGGTCGAAGCCCTTTTCGATGTCATCGACGCGGCCGGCCGCTCGATCTCTCTCGATCGGCGCGACGACGAGACCAATCTTGCCTACGCCTCACGGCTTGCCGATGCCATCTGGCGTCTGCCGGCCGCCGGCATCGACGAGGTCGAGCGCCAGCTTGCCGGACAGGGCCACAGCCTGCCGCTCAGGATGATCGCCGAAGCCTTGAGAAATCCGACGGGTCCGGAAGCCGCCCGGATCGTCGCTTATCTCGAAATCGTCCGCTACAAGGACCGCGATCTCGCCGCCCGCGCGGTGATGCGTTCCTATAGCCAGAACGACGCTTCGCCGATGCGCGCCGATTCCCGCCCTGAAATCCAGCTGCATGAGGGCAGCCTGCCTGCCGCGCCGCGCCAGCCGGCAGAAAGGACGCCTGCGCCGGCCGACGCCCATGTCGGCGCCGAAGTGCCTATGATCGACGTGAAGACGATCGCCCCCGAAGCCTTGGAAGCGGCAGCCGAGCCGAAAACGCCGCAGCTTGAAAACAACGCCCGCTCCTCTCTCGCGACGACAGAAGAGCTCGCGCCGGAAAATCCGGTCGCCTCGCAAACCGAAGCCGCGCAATCGACGGAGACGGCCGCGGCCGCCGATAGCAGGGAGACGTTGGAGCCGCATGCCATCCAGCCGCGTGCGAATTCGGAAAAGGCCGATCCCGTCATTCCCAGAAACTGGACGGGCATTGTCGCCTCGATGACCGAAGAGGCCTCCGAGATGATCGCCACCATCATCCGCGAGCAGGACGTCGACACCGCGCTGGAGGATGGTCCCGTCGAGGCGGCAGTGGAGATCGATGCCATTCTCGATGACGCCGTCATCAGCGACGCGACCGAGAGTTTGGCGAGGCATCCCTCTGAAAATCCCGCACCCGACCTGCGCCAGGCCGCAGCACTCCGTCCCGCGCCGATGGAGAGCGCGGTCGCCGCGGCGGCTGACCGTCAGCCGAAAGAGATCGCCGCGCAGCCGCCAATACTGCCGGCCCCTGACGCCGTTGAAACCTCTTATGTGCCGCTTGCGGCAAGAATGCCGGATGGTGTTGCCTATACCCAGCTGCCTTATCAGTTCGCCAAGGATATGCCACCGAACGAGACAGCGGGGGAGACGCACCACCAGCATCAGCACCAGCGCGACGACGCTTCCGAGGATCAGCAGCAGCAAGATCAGCAGGCGCAGTCAGCCGAGGAGGCCGAGCCGGACGCCGCGGCGACCGACGCCGCACCTGCGCGAAGGACGCCGCGAATGATCGACGCCGATCCGGTGCCTCAGCCGGCCAGCGCGGTCGCCGACCCGGTCTATGCGCTCTACCAGCGCATGGTCGGCTGGGAATGATATGGTTTCATCGCCTGAAATGCAGAACCCGCCGGATTGCTCCGGCGGGTTCTTCAATTTTAGCGAAGGATGCGGGGCTTATTCGCCGCCGCGGTTCTTCAGGGCTGCGCCTAGGATGTCGCCGAGCGAAGCGCCGGAGTCGGACGAACCGAACTGAGCGACGGCCTCCTTCTCTTCAGCAATCTCCAGAGCCTTGATGGACAGCATGATCTTGCGGTCCTTCTTGGAGAAGTTGGTGACGCGGGCGTCGACGACCTGGCCGACCGAGAAGCGCTCAGGACGCTGCTCGTCGCGGTCGCGGGCGAGATCAGCGCGACGAATGAAGGACGTGATGTCCTCGTGGTTGACGAGCTTCACTTCGACGCCGCCATCGTTGATCGCGATGACTTCGCACGAAACGACGGCGTTCTTGCGCAGATCGCCCGAGGCAGCGGCGTCGCCGACTGCATCCTTGCCGAGTTGCTTGATGCCGAGCGAGATGCGTTCCTTCTCGACATCGACGTCGAGAACGACAGCCTTGACGACGTCACCCTTGTTGAACTCCTCGATGACCTGTTCGCCCGGACGGTTCCAGTCGAGGTCGGAGAGGTGCACCATGCCGTCGACATCGCCGTCGAGGCCGATGAACAGGCCGAATTCGGTCTTGTTCTTGACTTCGCCTTCGACTTCAGTGCCGGCCGGATGGCTGCGGGCGAATGCTGCCCACGGGTTTTCGAGCGTCTGCTTGAGGCCGAGCGAAATACGGCGCTTGGACGGATCGACTTCGAGAACGACGACTTCGACTTCCTGGCTGGTCGACAGGATCTTGCCGGGGTGAACGTTCTTCTTGGTCCAGGACATTTCCGAGATGTGGATCAGGCCCTCGATGCCCGGCTCCAGCTCGACGAATGCACCGTAGTCGGTGATATTCGTGACGGTACCGGAAATCTTCTTGCCTTCCGGATACTTGGCCTGGATGCCATCCCACGGATCGGACTCGAGCTGCTTCATGCCGAGCGAGATGCGGTGGGTTTCCTGGTTGATGCGGATGATCTGAACCTTGACCTGCTGGCCGATGTTCAGGATTTCCGACGGATGGTTCACACGGCGCCATGCCATGTCGGTGACGTGCAGCAGGCCGTCGATGCCGCCGAGGTCGACGAACGCACCGTAGTCGGTGATGTTCTTGACGACGCCGTCGACCACCTGGCCTTCTTCGAGGTTCTGAACGATTTCAGAACGCTGCTCGGCGCGGGACTCTTCCAGAACCGTGCGGCGCGACACGACGATGTTACCGCGGCGCTTGTCCATCTTGAGGATTTCGAAGGGCTGCGGGTTGTGCATCAGCGGCGTGACGTCGCGGATCGGGCGGATATCGACCTGCGAACGCGGCAGGAAGGCGATCGCACCGTCGAGGTCGACCGTGAAGCCGCCCTTGACCTGGTTAAAGATCACGCCTTCGACACGCTCGCCGGCTTCGAATTTGGCTTCGAGCTTGATCCAGCTTTCTTCGCGGCGAGCCTTCTCGCGCGACAGAACGGCTTCGCCAAGCGCGTTTTCGATGCGCTCGACATAGACTTCGACTTCGTCGCCGACCTTCAGCGAACCGTCCTTGGCGCGTGCGCCGAATTCCTTGAGCGCAATGCGGCCTTCAACCTTGAGGCCGACGTCGACAACGGCGACGTCCTTCTCGATGCCGGTGACGATGCCCTTGGTGACATAGCCTTCGGCCAGGTCGTTCTTAGCAAAGGACTCCTCGAGAAGAGCCGCGAAATCCTCGCGGGAGGGGGTAGCTACTGACATAAAATCTCCTGCGTGTCCCCAAATGGAATCGGACACGTGCGCGCCGGTTGGTTTGCGTTGAACGGGCCTGAACCCAGTCCGCCCTCTCTCACGAAGGCAATCCGGCGCTTGGACGGAATTTCAGGCTGCTGTCTTAAAAGCGACGTGTGGCTCTTGGCACGCAAAATCGCTTGAATTTAGGCATTTCGGCTCAAGACCGCATCGATGATCGATTGAGCGGCTTGAAACGCGGCCTCTATACTCATTTCCGACGTATCAAGCAAGTGCGCATCGACCGCTGGTTTCAACGGGCTGTCGGCCCGTCCCATATCGCGTTCGTCGCGCCGCCTGACGTCCTCGAAGATCGCATCGAAATCCGCCGTCGCACCTCGGCCGATGATCTCGTCGTAACGGCGCTTTGCGCGCACCTCCGGCGACGCCGTCACATAGAGCTTTACTGGCGCATCCGGGCAGACAACCGTGCCGATATCGCGCCCGTCGATCACCGTGCCGGGCGCCTTTTCCGAAAACCGCCGCTGCGCCTCGACCAAAGCCCGGCGCACCGCCGGCATGACGGCGATCTTCGAGGCGGCTTCGCCGATTGCGTGTTGCGAAAGTATATCGCGATCCAGTCCGCCAAGTTCAACCTCCCGCGCGATCTTTTCCGCCACCGCCTCGTCGTCGAGCGGCAGGCCGGCGTCGAGCAGCGCCTTGGCGGTAGCGCGGTAGGTCAGGCCGGTGTCGAGATGATGGAAGCCATATTGCTCGGCGATACGGCGCGAAAGCGTACCCTTGCCGGCCGCCGCCGGGCCGTCGATGGCGATGGTGAAAGTCTTCGTCATCATGGGATCAATCCTGGATCAGGGCGCCAGCGGGCCTCGACGCTGAGCCACGCGTGGCATAATCTTTTGTAAAGGCGCAGCATTTCCTTCGCAAGCCCGCCCTTTCCGGCAACCATCTTCGCTCGCTTCCGCAACCGCCGCGCCTCGTTCCGAGAGGGGTGCCGGCTGGCCACCCGCCGGCGCCAGAAATACCCGGCACCGCGATGATAAAGTTTGGCTTTGACATGCGAAGCTGCAGCGATTAAGGGGACCGGCTTATAAATTCCGATGGAACGCCGGCTTGAACGGCATTTTGCCGAATCGCGGATTCGGCCATTCTCACGAGGCTTATAGTGGCGAAAGCGGAACTTGGAACCAAGCGCACCGATCCGGAAACCGGCAAGAAGTTCTATGATCTGAACCGGGATCCGATCGTTTCTCCTTATACCGGCAAGTCCTACCCCCTGTCCTTCTTCGAGGAAACTTCGGCGATCGCCGATGTTGCCGAGGAAGACGAGGTTGCGGAAGTCGATACCGAAAACACCGAAGTCGAACTGGTCTCGCTGGAAGATGCCGATGACGCCGCCGGCGGCGACGACATCCCGGACATCGGCGACGACGATGTCGAAATCGAGGGCGATGACGACGACGATACCTTCCTCACGCCCGACGAAGACGATGACGATGACGACATGAGCGACATCATCGGCGTCACCGGCGACGAAGACGAAGTCTGATCGGACAAATGCCGGCCCGGATGACAAAAATATTCCGGGTCGGTTTTTTTAGGCTTGCCATCTGCGAAAACCGCAAGTAAGAAGCCGCCACTCCGAAGGGAATGCCCCGAGGAAATCCCAGGACCGGCTAGGGCCGGACCACCCTGATGGGGCTATAGCTCAGCTGGGAGAGCGCTTGCATGGCATGCAAGAGGTCAGCGGTTCGATCCCGCTTAGCTCCACCATTAAATTTCCCTGGCATAAATATAGAACGGAAACAGACGGAGAGCTGACTTAAAGGGCGATCGCTCAGGCCTAGTCAGACTAGTGTTTCAGACCAACTTCCGACTGTTGCCAATATTCAATCCGCGAAATCAATCCGCTGTCTGTGCGGCGACGGATCTGGTCTAATTTCTGCCCCAGCCTTACCTGGTGCATGACCGCGGACGAGCAAGGTGAGACCTGACCATGGATAGGGCGTGCCGCGTCAGCGACTGCGAGAGGGCCGCGAAAGGCTGAAGCGTTCCCTGTGATGCGCACCAGACGGCTCATCGTCGGCGCGGGGATGCCGAGCAGAAGGCGAAGTCGGCCTCAGGCAGACCATTCGCGAAGAAAAGGTCCTAGATGTAAGCTGTCAGCAGGAAGGCAAGGTGACTGCCCTACGAGGGTGCCACACGACGCTCATATGGCAAGTGCAGGCGCACCCAGGCCCTGTGCTCGCTGGCACCGGCATTCAGCACACATCGCTTCAGCGATCCGGCGCGTCGCCATCTTGCAACGACAAACCAGCAGCCTCTATTCCCGCAAAGAATCGTTCCTGATCTTCAGGCCGCGCCAGCCGGCTCACGACCTCCCGTCGAATGTTCGGGATCAGTGCGGGTGATTGGCGCCGGATCCAATCGAGTTGCTCCTTTGCCTCCTGCTGTTTTCCACGCGCCCCGAGAATGGAGAGCAATACGAGGCGATGCATCGGATTGTAATTGAGGTCCGACATGCGCGACCAAAGTTCCGCAGCCTGTGTGTCGCCCCGCATGAAGGCGCAGAGCGCCATTCCGACTTCGTAATATCCACGTGGGCCGGCATTCTTGCCGACGGCCTCTGAAATCAGCGTGCAGCCCTTGTCCCATTCTCCCGACATCGACAGGCGCAGGCCGTATTCGCCGGCAACCTCGGTGTCGTTCGGATTGCTGGCATAGGCCTCGGCGCCGGATCGGAGGGCCTCGGCCGGATCATTACCGAAAAAGTCGGCGAGCATCAGCGCCTGCAGGGCGCGCGCATTCTTCGGGTCGAGCTGCACGGCATGTTCGGCAAGTTCCTTGGCGATGCCGAGCGTAGCGGCCGTCGGTTTGGTGTGAAGCTGGTATGAAAAGCGGAACTCGTCGAGATGGATCAACGAAAGAAGGGCTGTGACATTGGAATCGGCGGGCGCTTCTTCCGCGGCCCGTTGCAGGCAGGATTTCGCCGCCGCGTGCGCCTTCACCGTCATTTCGCTGCGATAGCTGTAATAGGAGAGAACGCAGGAGAAAGCATCCGCATTGCCGGCGATGGCGGCGGTATCGGTCTGGAACATGACGCCGAACGGACGCCCGACCGCCGCGGCGATATCACCGGCAAGGCTCGCCTGCGTTTTCGGAATACCCTGCACCTTTATGTCGGCATCATAATTGCTCGCCCAGATAACTGCTGCGTCCGCTCGCCGCACCAGCCTGGCCGTCGAACGCAACTGACTGCCTTCAAGCCTCACGCTTCCCTGCAGGGCGTAGAGCGGTTCCGACGAAACCCGGCCGGTCCTGTTCCGCGGCATGGCGGTAACGACGACAATGTCATTGAAGCGGACCAGCTTTTCGATGATATCGTCGGTCATGCCCCGAGAAATATCGGAGGCGAGGCCTCCGTCCGAGACGCTCTCGAAACGCTCGACGAGAATGCTGGGGCGCGTGTCGGGTGTTGCCGTCTTGCGCGCCGCCTTCGGCGATTCCAATTGTTGAAGCAGCGCCGCTGCCGAGATAAGGATGAGCGCGAAGCCCGCCGCCAGGAGCCAATATAGGGGCCGCCATAGACGCCGATCCGGTTGCTCGCGGCCGATCGGATCCGCACCCCTATTGATCTGGCCGCTGTCATCGCCGGACAGCCCAGGCTGGTCGGGCTGTTCGGGCAGCCCCATGTCCGCGGGGCCGGCGCTCTCTATGACCTCGAAGACGGGCATGTAGCCGCCCTTGGGGATCGTGATGATGATCCGGTCGGCGGCGCCGGCGGTCAGGTAATAGTGTTCCAGTTCCCGTCTCAGTCGACCGGCTTCGATACGAACGCAGGGATCTTGTTGGGCATCGAAATTCGCGTCTCTGCCAAAAACGGCCTGCGCGATGGTGAAGGCTTTCAGATAGTCGCGCCGGCCCGCGAGCGTTTCGGTGACCACGAATTCAAGAAATCGCCTGGCTCGTTCGGGAAGGCGGAACTCGTCGCTGGAAAGAATTCGCTCGAGTTGCTGCTGAACTTCCTCCTGCGAGGCCGCGATCCTGTTTACGCTTGCACTCGTCATCGGTTCCCCCAGTTCCCCGATTGTGGACAACCTGCAGCTCGCCGTCTAAACAATGATGCCCGCTTGCCATGCCGGCAATGCCGCCCGGCTGAATAACTTGCCCTACTAAACGCATCCGACAAATACCCAGATGCTGGTTGCAAGCATCCGGGTCGCGAAATGCCGGCGTAGTATACCGTATTCTACCGGCATGGACATGTATTTTACTGCCTTGATCTTTCAGCTCGCCTTATCATCGATGGGTATTCTGGAGGAGGCTGCGATGACATCACCTGAGACCGCTACACCCCATCCCATGACAAGTGCGGAGGAATTGCGCAAACGTGCTCTGGAGCTTCAGCTTGTCGAGATGGAGCGCAGCGAAAAGATCAAGGCGCGCGAAGCAAAGAAACACGCGGAATTCGTCGAGGATTTTTTTCGCAAGCAGATCGGTGAAACGGAGCGCGCCGTGATCAAGCGGCTGGTCATGAAAGCGGCGGCGGACGGCAAGTACGAGGCGCTGATCTACAGCTTTCCATCGACCTTCTGCACCGACAGCGGCCGGGCCATCAACAACAACCTGCCGGGATGGCAGAATACGCTGCAGGGAAAGGCAAAGGAACTTCTCGAACTTTTCGAAAAGGTCGCCAAGCCGCAGGGATATGGGCTGAAGGCCATGATCATCAACTTCCCGGACGGCATGCCCGGAGACGTCGGCTTCTTCCTCACCTGGGAGCCGCCTGTCGACTGACCGGCAGGAGCAGACATGGATGTCGCCCGGCAGCCTGCAACGGCTCGGGATAACGGCTTGCGGTGAACAAGAGCAATTCAAAGTGTCAAAGCGCCTTTTGCATGTCTTTGCGGACGGGCGGCGCTGTAGGGAGCGATCGACTTGAAAGCGACCGAGATCGAGCGCAAGTTTCTCGTGCGCAACGACGGCTGGCGCCGTTGCGCCGGCATTTCGCAGGTCCTGCAGCAGGCTTACCTGTCTCGTGACGAGAACGCGGTACGCGTCCGCGTGATCGACGGTCGCTCGGCCTGCCTGACAATCAAATTCCGTACATCGGGGCTCGCCAAGGACGAATTTGAATATGAGATTCCGGTGGAGGAGGCACGGGAGCTGCTCCTCCACGCGAGCGGCCGCGTCATTGAGAAGACGCGCTACCGGGTTCTCCACGATGGTAGAAACTGGGATGTGGACGTCTTTGCCGGTGCCTATGAGGGATTGACGCTCGCCGAGATCGAAATGGCGAGCGAAGACGATCTGCCGACCCTGCCACAATGGCTCGGGCGAGAGGTCACGGGCAACAAACGCTACTCCAATCGCGCCATGGCGGCTGCCTCGCACAAGCCGTCCCTGCATGTATGGGCGGCTGAGGACGGCGGCGCCCTGCGCCTCTGAAATGGCGCGGGGTGCGGCCGGATCCTATTCGCTGACAACGGTCCAGTTGGCATCCGGATTGAAATCCTTTATCGCAGCTGCGCGCTGTTCCGTCTGCGGTCCGAGATCGCGCTGATAGATGGCGCTCCTCCCGTTGACTATAAATGTCTGCACGCCGGTCACCCGATATTTGACCGGCCAGGCGATGAGCGCGAAGCCGCCGGTCATATAACCGTTGATGACGTAGCTTTGTTTGCCGCCTAGCACGTTGTCGCCCTGAGCGGTCAGGATGCGATAGCGGTAGCCGAAATAACCCTCGCCGCGTTTGGCGGCGCCGAAGGCCGCCGTTTCGACCAGGGCGCTCGCCGGGCTTTCCTCCGGGTAGACGCTCGGATCCCAGTAGAGACCGTCCAGCTTGCCTGGACTGCTGATCAGTTTCTTGGCGAACTCATAAATGCCGTCGCCGTCGCGGTCCTCGGATGCATATTGATACTGCGCCGCCACATATTCATGCATCGTGTCGATCGTCGCCAGCTCGTTCTCGCCGATGCGCCGGTTGACGATCTCCTCGAAGCCGCGCTGCGTATCGAAGGACCATTTCCCGTCCTTATCCTCCGTCAGAGGAAACGGTAGAGGCCAGAGCCGATCGCCGATCGCAACGATTTTCGCACCTTCGGCGTCTTTGAGGATCACCTGTCGCCCGGCGCCTTCCCGGATCAATCCATAGGCGATCATCGCCTCGTTGTTGGCGCGCAGCCTCTCTGCGTTGAGACCGAGCAGATCTGCAAGGTCGCCGATATTGTTGGAAGCGAGCACCGACTTCAGCCGGTCAAGCGCAAGTGCCGGGCTGTCGAATTTCGGAGACGGCTTTGCCGCCTTGTATTCGGCGAGATCCGTCTGACCTTGCGAAAGCGCCGGTGTCGTCGGCATTGCGCAAAGCGCCGTTGCAAGCATGAGCGGGATTACGATCGATTGGCGTCTCATGATGTAACTCCATGGGCTCGGAAAGGGTCTCATCGCCGGCCTCTGCCGCCACCACCGCCACCGCGGCCGCCGCCCCCGCGCGACGGCGGCGGGCGAGAGTGCTGAGCGGGACGGGCTGACGGGCGGTTAGCGCCCATGCTTTGCGCACCTCGCTTCGAGGCGACGGCCTGCTGGCGGCCCGGCTGGACATTGCCGAGTGCGCTCGGCTGGCGTCCGCGATTGTCCGGCCTGGCGGCCATTTGCGGCTTATTGGGTTTCTTGACGGATTTCTGCGCGGGTTTCGCCGAGGGGCGGTTGGCCGATTGTTTAGGGCGGTTCTCCGGCCGCGACGCGTTCTGGCGATTGGCGGCCGTCGGCCTGTCCGCCTGCGGTTTGGCCTTCAGCCCTTGCGCCGTGCTTTTCCGGATATCGTCCGCGCGCGCCGTTGTTCCGCGATTGCCCGGCCTCTGGCTTGCCTGGAGATCCGCGGCCTTGTTGCGCAGCTGATTGCGATTGTCGGCCTGAAGGCCCGACTTGATCGTCGATCGGTCGAGCTTCGCAAGTTGGTCCTTGCCGATGCTCAGCTTGCTGCGATCGACATTCGCCCAGTCGACGTCATTCCACTTCATTTTTCCGTTGAAGTTGCGATTGTTCAGGCAATTGTTGCAGTCGATGTCGATATCGCCATCCCAGCGACCGCCCCATACGCCCCAGTCATCCCAATTGACGATGGCCGCCCAGGTAAGCCCGGTGACGGCGGCGGCAAAGAAGCCTGCGCCCGGATAGTAATAGCTGTCGTAATAATCCGGATAATAGGAGATTGGTTCTGCGGCGTAGTCCGGCTCGTAGAGCATTTCCGGCGGATATTGCGGGATATAGATCTTCTCGGGATCGGTCGGCCGAATAATGATGTTATCGTTTTCGGTGACAACCGTCACCTTGTCATCGGTCTTGATGATGTTCTTTGCCACCGCCTCGTCGCGAAGCTGTTGAATGGCAATCAGCACGTCCTTCTGCTGATTGGCGAGCGCATCGGCGAGCGATTGGGTCCAATCGAGATCCTCGCTCATCATCTTGACAATGTCCGGGTAGTTGAGCAGCGAAATGACGCTGCCATCCCAATCGCTTTTGGGTTTGAGGTCGGCATTCTTCTTTTTCGCGTCCAGAAAACGCTGGGCTTCGATGATCTGCAAGGGAAAGAGCGAGGCGGCCGAAATCGCCGCGACCAGCTCGTCGGGATAGAGCGCGATCCGCGCGACGAGCACTTCAAGCTCGTCTTCGGAGAGAAGGGCAGAGGCCGGCTGCTCGGCACCCGCCGAGGCAGGGGCGGCAGCTGGCGCGGGAGCCTGGGCTCGCACGGGCAAGGCCGGCTGCAGCGCAATGATCGCCAGCGCCGACAATCCACCAAGCAGTTTGCGGGAAATTGCTTTCATCGCACATGGACCTCCCTTGAATAGTCTGAATGACGGACGCGTTCACGGTGACTTCGGGCCGGCGACCGGTGGCCGCCTGAGAACCACAATTTTCGATTGTGATATCGCCTCCCGCATCTCTTTCAAAAGCGCATCGACGAGACCTGCATACTCCAGTCGCCGCAGTTCCTTGATCGCCTCGGGCAGCTGTTCGGCTTGCGCCAAAGCCTGCGCTGCGGCAGCAAGATCCTCGCACATGCTGTGAAAGGCCTCGTTGACGTCGAAAAGCCGCTGCACCAGCTTCGCCTGGTCGGGGAAATAAGCCTCTGCCGTTTCAAGGGCGGACGGATATGTCGAACCATTTTCTCCCGACGCCATCTCCGCCCCCGCCGCCGAACTGCCCTAAGCAGATGGGAGAAACTATATATCAGGCGAACCGGCTGGAGACGTAAAATACGCGATCTTACGATGCGACTCGCTGATCTGGCAGCTCTGCTTGCTGCCCAGGCGATCTGATGCGTTGGATCGTCTGCGAACGCCTCGATAGAGATTACGCGATGCTACGGGCCTTTGCGCCGAAACGAGCCTACTATTCATCGTCGCTTGCGATCAACGGCTGGACAACGGCTGAGGTCTGACCCAAGCCGGAAGGGAGGGTTCGTGTTTCTCGACTATTTTGCCTTGGGCGTATTGGTCTTCGTCGTGGTCACGCTTTTCTATGCCGTGATAGCTATTCACGACATTCCGCATCTGATGGCCAAGGCCCGCAACCATCCTCATCAGGATGCCATCCATGTTGCGGGATGGGTCAGCCTCTTCACGCTTCATGCAATTTGGCCGTTCCTGTTCATCTGGGCTACGCTCTATCGCGAGGATCGCGGCTGGGGCATCCGGCAAGACGGAAAACTGTCGCCGGAAGCCGAAGCGAATGCGGAGATTGCACGTCTCCACGCACGGATCGCAGAACTGGAGACGCGCACTCCGGAGAAGGAGACCGCCTGATGGAACTGCTGCTCATGCTGACCTATGCCGCGATCTGCTGGACGATCTTCAAGATATTCAGGATCCCGGTAAACCAGTGGACGCTCGCAACTTCGGTCCTCGGCGGGATATTCATCATCTCGGCGCTTGTGCTTCTGATGAGTTACAACCATCCCTACTCGAGCGACGCGCGAGTCTATTTCACATCGGCTCCGGTAATCCCCGTCGTGGGAGGTCAGGTCATCGACGTTCCCGTCACACCAAATGTACCGCTAACGAAGGGCGACATCCTTTTCCGCATCGATCCCCGGCCATATCAGTTTACAGTCGACCAGAAAAAAGCCGCGCTTGCCGAGGCCAAGCAAACCGTCCTGCAATTGAAAGCCGCTCTCGACGCAGCGAACTCTGCAGTCACGGGTGCTGAAGCCTCACGCGACAGGTCCTTGCAGGCCTTTGAAAAGTTCCAGGCGTCGAACGAGAACGCGAAGTCGAGCGGCAGGGGCGCCGTTTACTCCGAGCTCGAGGTAGAGAACCGGCGCGGCATCTATCTGACTGCGGAAGCAGCGGTCGAAACGGCGCGCGCGCAGGCGGCTCAGGCACGGCTTGCTTACGAATCCGAGATCAACGGCACGAACCCGACGGTTGCCAGGCTGCAAGCCGAGCTGAACAGCGCCGAATATGAACTCGACCAGACGGTCGTGCGGGCACCGTCTGATGGCTATGTCACCCAGGTCTTCCTGCGCCCCGGAATGATGGCCAATCCGTTGCCGTTGCGGCCGGTCATGGTCTTCATCAACAGCCAGGACCGCATGCTGGCGGCAGCTTTCATCCAGAACTCACTGCAACGCGTCCGCGTCGGCGATGAGGCGGAGGTCTCCTTCAAGGCCGTGCCCGGCAAGATATTCAAGGCACGGGTGGAAGAGGTGATCGATGTCATGGCCCAAGGCCAGCTGCAGCCGAGCGGCGCGCTGATCGACCCGCAATCGCCCGAGCGCGTCTCGCCGGGGCAAACGCTCGCGCGGATCGAGCTGCTCGAAAGCACCGATGGTTATCAGCTGCCGGGCGGCGTGGTTGCCGAAGTTGCAGTCTACACCCATCACTGGCATCACGTCGCCCTTCTCCGCAAGGTGCTGCTGCGGATGAGCGCCTGGATGAACTACGTGTTCCTCGAACATTGAGCAAAGGTTGGCGCCAATCCCAGAGCAGCTACACGGCAAGGGAGACGGCGAGAGCATAAGGAGCCGGCGGTGATAGGTAGTCTTCCGATGTTGCGCGGCTTGACCGGTTTCAGCAGGGATTGGCTCCGCAGCGATATCCCGGCCGGGCTGTCGATCGCCGCGGTCGGCCTGCCCAGCGCCATCGCTTATCCCGCCATCGCCGGCCTGCCGCCGGAGACGGGCATCTATGCCAGCATTGTTGCGCCGATCGCCTATGCGATCTTTGGTCCATCCCGGATTTTGGTCGTCGGGCCGGATGCCGCGACCATGACGGTGCTGGCGGCCGCCATGGGCGCGATCGTCGCCGCCGAACCCGCCACCTCAGGTGCCGACCGGATCGCCATCGCCTCGGCTCTTGCGCTTGGCGTCGGCCTCTGCTGCATCGCGGCGAAGCTGCTGAGGCTTGGCGTTCTCGCAAGCTTCCTCTCCCGCCCCATTCTGGTGGGATTCTTCGCCGGGGTGTCGCTCTCGATCCTTGTCGGACAGATCGGCCGCTTCACAGGGGTGAAGATCGAATCGGACGGATTGATTCCGCCCCTTGTCGAAATACTCGCCAAAAGCAGCCTGATCCACTGGCCTTCGCTCCTCCTCGGCCTCGTCATGTTCGCCTTGTTGTGGATCGTCCGGGCCTTCCGGTTCAAAGTGCCGGGCCCTGTTCTGGTGGTCGTCCTGTCGGTCGTCCTTTCGGCGATCTTCGATTTCCAAGGCCGCGGCATCGCAGTTGTCGGCGATATCCCGAGCGGACTGCCGAGCCTGTCGCTGCCTGCATTGCAACACATGCCTCTCGACAAGATCGTGCTCGGTTCGGCCGCGATCTTTCTGGTCAGCTTCGGCGCCGGCATCGTCGCGGCAAGAAGCTTCGGATCGCGAACCGGAGAGGAGGTCGACGCCAATCAGGAATTGATCGGACTTGGCGCCGCCAATCTTGCGCCGGGCCTGTTCGGCTCGTTTCCGGTCAGTGTCTCTGATTCGCGAACCGCGATAAACCTGTCGACCGGCGGCGTCTCCCAGCTCGCCGGGCTGGTATCGGCTGCGACCCTCATTGCCGCGCTCGTCTTCCTTCACAGCACGCTGCGGATCCTTCCCATTCCCGCGCTCGCCGCAATTCTTGCAACGGCGGCGATCAGCCTCATCGATATTCAGGAACTGAAAAAGATCTGGCGCATCAGCCGCATGGAATTCGTTTTTGCGCTGATCGCCATGTGGGGAGCAATCAGCTTCGGCGTTCTCAACGGCGTCATCGTCGCCGTTGCGGCGACGCTCGTCTATCTCCTGCGCCAGACGATGTTTCCCCGAGATGGCCTGCTTGGCCGTATCGAGGGGCGGCACGGCTTTTTTGATCTCGCGCGCTTTCCGGAAGCTCGCCCTATCGAGGGTGCGGCGATCTTCGCCATCCAGGGCAGCATCCTGTTTTACAATGCCGATTATGTCCGCATGCGGCTGACCGCGGTCGCGAGGGGACTTCCTGCCGAAACCAGATGCCTCGTGCTCGATGCCAGCGCCGTCACGCATATCGACAGCACCGGCGCAGCCGCGCTCGACGCGGTGGCCGAGATACTGGCAAAGCGCAATATCGTCTTTGCAATGGCCGACCTCAGTGAAGAAAGCCGCGGGATCCTCGATCGCGCAGGCGTCATCAAAGCGATCGGCGTCCAAAATCTTTTCAACGGTCGAGAGGAAGCGCTGAGAGCGCTGATCGGAAGTGTCGGCGAGACCGGCGCTGCGACGTCGGCAGGCAAACTATCTTAGCCACTAGGGAGGGAAAGAAATGGACGAGAATTATGAGCCCGCACAGACGGATGGAGGAGTAAGCCGCGTCGTAAAGGACAATAAGAAGAAAAAGAAATCATGGGATTACGACAAGGAAATCGGACGGCTGCAGGTGGAGTTGGCCCATTTGCAAGCCTGGATCAAGAAAGCCGGCGCGAGAGTGGTCATCATCTTCGAGGGACGGGATGCCGCCGGCAAGGGCGGCATGATCAAGCGCATAACGGAAAAGGTCAGCCCACGAGTCTTTCGCGTCGTGGCGCTGCCGGCGCCAACCGACCGCGAGAAATCCCAGATCTATATGCAGCGCTATATCGCCCATCTGCCGGCGGCCGGCGAGATCGTCATATTCGACCGCAGTTGGTACAACCGCGCCGGCGTCGATCGTGTCATGGGATTCTGCAGCGAAAAGAAGGCGCAGCGCTTTCTTGAGCTGGCGCCCCGCTTCGAGGCTGCGATCGTCGAAAGCGGCGTCATTCTCCTCAAATATTTCCTGACGGTCAGCGAGGAAGAGCAGGAACGTCGCTTCAAGCGCCGGATCGACGACCCGGTGCGACAGTGGAAGCTCAGCCCCATGGACGTCGAATCCTATCAGCGCTGGTGGGACTACACGCGGGCTTATGACGAGATGCTGCGCATGACTGACAGCAACCATGCGCCATGGTGGATCGTGCCCTCGGATGATAAGAAACGCGCCCGGGTCAATTGCATCGCGCATATCCTGCAATCGATCCCCTATGAGCGCGTGAAGTTCGACGCGCCCGATCTCGGCAAACGTCAGAAGCGGCCGGCGGATTTCGTGGAGGACCGCAGCATTCGCCATGTCGTGCCGGACGCCGCGTCATAGACGCGGCGGACGGGACGCAACGATGGAGAACGCAGGCGATATGGCGGCGGAGGGAGCCGGGCCAGGGCAGATTTCGACAGAGGCGAGAATAAGCGATCTCGTCCGCTTGGGCATCATCGGGCTTTTCGCCTATTGGACCCTGATCCTCATTGCTCCCTTCGCGCTGATCGTCATCTGGTCCGCCATTCTGGCAGTCGCACTTTTCCCGATATTCGAGGCGCTTTCCAGATTGATCGGCAACAGGCCCGTTATCGCAGCCGTCATCGTCGTCGTCTTTTCTCTCGTGCTGATCATCGCGCCGCTGGCCCTTGTCGCGGTCAACTTTGCCGACGCCGCGCAGGCGCTGATCGGCAAGTTGCGCGCAGGGAATGTCACGCTGCCCGAAGCGCCGGCCGCCATCCGGGAGTGGCCTGTCGTCGGTGAGCGGATCCACGGCGCCTGGAATCAGATCGCAACCGATCTGGCCGCCACCATCATCAAGTTTCAGGCGCCCATTCGTGAAGTCACGGCCGTTATTGTCGAGAAACTTGCCTCGATCGGCGGCGGCATCTTGAGTTTCGTCGTTTCGATCGTGCTTTCGGGCATATTTCTCACCCGCGCGACACGCCTGGCTGCAGCCATACAGGTACTGGCAAGCCGGATCGCGGGCGAGAAGGGTGTCGGCTTTGCCCGATTGGCGGGAACCACGGTGCGAAACATATCGCGCGGCGTCATCGGTGTCGCCTTTCTGCAAACGCTCTTGTGCGGGTTGTGTTTTGCCCTATTCGACATTCCGGCCAGCGGACCTTTGACGTTTGTCGTGTTTGTCCTGTGCCTGATGCAACTCGGGCCGGCGCTTGTCCTCTTGCCTGTCATTCTCTGGGCGTGGTTCTCCTGGCCCACGTCGATTGCACTGGTTTTCACCATCGTGGCGATTCCCATCATGATCATCGACAACATACTGAAACCGATCTTGATGGCGCGCGGCCTCTCCACGCCAATGCCGGTGATCCTGATCGGCGTGATCGGCGGTACCCTTTCCCAAGGCCTGCTGGGCCTATTTCTCGGGCCGGTCGTTCTCAGCGTCTTCTACGAGTTGCTGATAGCCTGGGCCTGGCCTTCGGTCCCGATCGCATCGGAAAATAGCCGCCCCGCGAGTTTCGACGCTCAACCAGAACGCCTCGAAAAGACATGATGACTGTGGGCTCGAGGCAGACGGGATTCCTCCTCGGACAGCTTGTTCCCGGGGCGCCGCCTGGCGGAGTTCACCTGTTCTTGCAGTAGACGATAACCTCCTGCTCGATTTCATGGCAGAGCTGTTCATACTCACTGATCAGCCTCTCTTCTCCCGGGCTCTTGTTCCGAAACCGCTCCAGCGCATCGACAGCAAGATCATAGGATTCAAACATCTCCGCGAGTGCCTCATTGGTCATACTCGCCAGCAGATGCCGGATGTCGGGAAGTCGCAACATCAGTTTTCTGCGGCCGCGTTCTTGGCTCATGGATCAGCTCCAAATTCAAGGCGCCCCTGCAGTGGATATGAAGCCGCTAAGCTGTCGGATCGTTCCCGGAGATCACGAATAAATCTGCGGATCTGCAAACGAGAGTCACGAGAGGCACGTGCGATCTGACCGGGAAAGGCTCTACCTGCCGCTATCTCCGTCCGTCGCGTTCAAGGCCTTTACGGTGATGGCCGCAATGACGCCGGTCAGCACGATGCCCGCAAAACCGATGAGCAAGGCCAGTATTCGTGTCGAAAGATATTTGGGCGTGAAGTCGCCGTAACCGATGGTAAGGCCTGTCACGAAGGTAAAATAAAGCGCTTCATCGATACGCCAATCCTCGATGCGCCAAATTGCAAGGCCGGATGCCATCATGATCGATACGATGCCCGAAAGGATCGGCCAGATGACACGCAGCTGCTTTGCGAGTGCGATGAAGAACAGCTGTCGCATTTTTCGAGTTTGCGGTTCGCCGTCTGATCCATCCTGTTTCGGAACGCGGGATGTCATCGCACTGCCGGGGGCAAGACGTACAGCGTTATGGCGAAAATCAGATAGACCATCAGCACCAGGACGCCGACAAACCATGCCGATCGTCCACTATTGGTGACGAACATCGCGGTCACCGTCGCAAGGAACATCATCGTCACCGCACCCGGCCAGAATTGCAGATCCATCGGGGACGGCCCAATCACGTAACTCATCAGCACGAGAACGGGCGCAACGAACAAGGCGATCTGAGAAGCACTCCCGAGCGCGATGCCGACGCTGAGATCAAGCCGGTTCTTGCGCGCGCCGGAGAAGGCCGAGGCCATTTCGGCGGCGCCGCCGACCAATGCGACGACGATGAAGCCGACAAAGGCGGGGGTCATTCCGAAGGCTACCGCCGCTTCCTGCACGGATTCGACGAAAATCTCGCTCACCAAGGCAACTAGGACGGTGACACCGGCAAGCGCGCCCAGAGCCAGGCCGATCGGCCACGGCGCTTCGCCGGCCTCGGCGTGTTCCGCCGAAGAGAAAAATTCGCGATGGGTCCCAAGCGTGAACAACAGCCCAAGCCCATATCCAATGATCAGCAGAGCGGCCAGGCTGAGGCTGAGCGTTTGGGTAACCGGTGCGACGGATGCCGCGTCCAATCCGCCAAGCGCCGAAGGCATCAGCAGCGCGATTGTGGCCAGGAAAAGCAGGCCGGCTTGGATGCGGGCGCTTGCCCGGTTGAATTCCTGAATGTGGTGTTTCAGCCCGCCAAGCAGAAACGAAGCGCCCAGCATGAACAGCGTGTTGGTGACGATCGCCCCGGCGATGGATGCCTTGACCAGCGTATATTCGCCCGCCTGCAGGGCAGCGAGCGCGATGACCAGTTCGGTCAGATTGCCAAGGGTCGCATTCAGCAACCCGCCCGCGGCGTCACCCGTCTTGGCGGCAACGGATTCGGTCGCATGACTGAGCAATGCGGCCAACGGCACGATGGCCAGCACCGACAGAACGAAAAGTGCCGTATGAGCTTCGGGGAAGAGCGCCGCTGCCAGGAATACCACCGGCACGGCGGCGAGCAGCCAGAGTATCGGGCTATCGCGAATCTCTTTAAAAAGGTGGCTCAACCTTCACCCCCTGTGATCACCTGGACCTTTGTCCGTCAACGCAATGTCGGCGGGCGATGATCTGCCGCCGCTTCTGACCGGTGCCCATGATCCCGTTTCCTCGCCTTCCCTATTCTGCGCGCCTCACTCCGGAAGAGCCGTCTGCCGGAAGAAGGTGACGACTGCATCGTCAGGCGGGCCGAACCATGTGGTAAAGAACGCCCGGAAATTCTCCGCCGCGTAGGCTTGGCTCAATGCGCGATCGACGGCCAAGCGAAAATCCTCATCCCCGCGCGCCAGCTCGAGGCCGAGTGGTTCGTAAGTGAAATGGCGCTCCAGCACCATGAGATTGCCGGACCTGTCGCTGCGGGCGGCAGCATCCATCAGCAGCGGCATGGCGCCGAAGAGCACAGCCGAGCTGCCATCCAGGACGTGCTCGATCCCCTGTTGATAGTTCGTCACGGGCGTTACCGTCGCCGCGAGCTGGAAGGTCTTGATCTTGTCAGACAGCCAGCCTTCGCTCGTCGTGCCGGCGATCGATGAGAACGTCTTGTGTTCGAGGATCGTGCGGGCCGGCGCCCCGCGCCAGACGGGTCTGCTCGATGGTTCGCCATATCGCAGAACCTCGCGCAGCGCCAAGGGCGCGCTCGCATTGAGCAGCGCGCCGATGCCGCTCGGGAAGATCGGCAGGGAGAACGAGACCTGCTTCCGGCGGCCGAGCGTCACCGGCTCCGCGGCGCAGACAAGGTCGGCCGTTCCGTCCTGTATGGCACGCAGCTTGGCGTCGCCAGAGAGGGGAACCCATTCCACATCGAGCTTCGACAGGTTCAGTTGCGCCCTCAGGCTGTCGGCGATCTTGTTGCAGAGCGCGACCGCATAGCCGTCGGGCTTGCCCTGGGCATCAAACGAAAACGGCCGTGCGTCCGGGTCGTAGCCGAGTTTCAGTGCGCTGCTTGTCCTGACGCGATCGAGGGTCTGCGCCTGCGCGGGCCAGGTGACGGCCGACGCGGCCGTCACGGCAAGGATAGAGGCGACAACCGCCCAGCGACCATTTCTCCCTGACATATCTGGTCCTCCCTGTGTTACTCGGCCGGTGCCCGGTTCACGCTGGCGAACCGCGGGGCGATGAGCCCGTAAATGATGAAACCGATCCCTGTGACAATCATGCCGCCGAGCACCGCATCCTTGCCGGAGGCGTAGATGGCGAAAACGCTGTAGGCCATGCCGACGAGGGCGATGACGGCGTTCAGCCGGTATTTCGCCTGGGGCACGCCGGCAGCCTTCATCATGACGAACAGCGCCGAAAGCGCGATGATGTAAGGAAGCACGTTCGTTACGACGGCGAGATTGACCAGCGCGGAAAATTGCTCGCTGAGCGTCGGGGATATGGTCATCAGCGCGAGGCCTGTCTGCACAATGCCGAGAATGATCATGCCGCTGACCGGCGCGCCCATCTCGTTCACGCGGGAGAATATCGATGGGAACATTCGCTCTTCCGCAGCAGTCTTGGCCGTCTGGGCGATGGTGAACTGCCAGCCCAGCAATGAGCCGAGGCAAGCAAGCACCGCCAGCGCCATGATAATCGAACCGATCGTCGGATTGAACATCGTGGCATAGGCCAGGGCGAACGGCCCCGTGGAGGTGGCAAGGTCGGCATTCGGCACGATGCCCTGAATGACCGTCGTCGACAGGATGTAGATGACGGCGGCGCCCAGCGTGCCGAACATGCAGGCGAGCGGCACGTCACGCTTGGGGTTTTCGACCGCATCGGAATTCTGGGCGGCCGACTCCATGCCTAGAAATGCCCAGAGCGTGAGCGAAATGCTCGACCCCATGCCTTGTGCCAGCGTCAGTCCTTGGGGATTCCAAGCGGCGCCGAACGTGCTTGAACTGAACCAGAGCCAGCCGATGATCGACAACAGCCCGACCGGAAGGATGACGCCCCAGACAGTAATCGAACCGATGCGCCCGGTAATGCGCGGGCCGCCGAAATTGGCGGCCGTGGTCAGCCACAGGAGGATGACCAGCGCCAGGCAGGTCATGATCGGCGTGGACGTCAGCACCGGAAAAAATCCGGCAAGATAACCGACGGCGGAGATGCCGATGGCGACATTGCCAATGGCAAGCGAAAGAAAATACAGGAAGAACACCATGAAGTAGCCGTCTTTCCCATAGGCATCCTCCGCATAGGCGGACATGCCGCCGGGACGCTGATTGAACAACCCGGCTTGGGCGAAGCCATAGGCGATCGCCATCGAACCGATGGCAGTTACAAGCCAGGAGAGCAGCGAGATCGCACCGACCTGCGCCATGTTGGCGGGCAGCATGATGATGCCCGAGCCCATCATGTTGACGGCAACGATGAAGGTGAGTTGCACGAGGTTCATCTTTTTCTTGGTCGTGGCCTCGGTCGCAAGATGCATCGTGTTGTCGGTCATAACGAAACCCTCCCTGCGTCTACTCGCGCACGACATATGTGTGGAATTGGATCCGCCCCTCGATCCTTTCCTGGAACACGCCCTGGACCTCGTAATTGAAGCCTGGGAATCGATTGAAGGACTCTTCGAAGGCCAGGAAATAGTCCCGCATCGGGCGCGCTTTGTCGTCCCAGCGCTCGCCGGGAACGATTACGCCGATCCCCGGTGGATAGATAAGCGCCAGCGTCGCCGAAATGCGGCCGGCAGCCTGCCTCAACGGCACGTAGTCGACATTGTTGGCGACCAGGGCTTCATAGGCCTGCTTGGGAGCGATGGCCGGCTCCGGGAAGCTCTCGGAGCGAAAGCAGAGGCGCTGCAGTTCCTTAACGCCAGCATCGCGATAGAAGGAATGCATTTCGTTGCAGACCTGCCGGACCGAATAGCCGGCATAGCGCTCGCGATTGGCGGCGAAGACGGTCGGCAGCACCTCCTGCAGCGACGCGTCGCGATCCCAGAGATTCTTGAACTTGACCAGCTTGGCGATGAGCGTGTTCAGCTTGCTCTCATCCTCCGCCGGCGTCAGCAGGAAGAGAAGACTGTTGAGATCGCATTTTTCCGGCACGACACGCTGTTCGCGCAGATAGTTGGCGACGACAGTCGCCGGAATGCCGAACTCGCGATATTCGCCGGTCTTGCGGTCGATGCCAGGCGTCAACAGGGTAAGTTTGTTGGGATCGACCATCGCGTAACCCTGCGCATAGCCCGAATATCCGTGCCATTTTGCCTGCGGATCGAACCGCCAGCATTGCTGCTCGCGCTTGAGTACGGCCGTGGGCATATCCTCCCACCGCATGCCTTCGACGTCGTCCGTATGTTTGGAGCCCGAAATGGTGACCTTGTCCGGCACGAAGGGATCGAAGAACCACCGCTCTTCGGCGCTCGCGGTCTTGGACTCGTAATGCTGAACGAAGCCGCGCAGCTTCTTGCGAACTTCGATCCCGAGTTCGATGCAGCGATCCCAGAGCATCTCGCCTGACTTGCCCTCGTGCACCTTGGCGTTGACGTCGAGCGAGGCGAAGAGCGGATAGAAGGGAGAGGTCGAGACATGCATCAGCAGCGATTCGTTGAAGCGCTTGTGTTCCACGAACCGGCGCTGGCCGCTGATATGTTCGTCCCGCTTGTGGATTTGCGAGGCCTGCGAAAAGCCGGCTCCCTGCTTGTGCACGGACTGGGTGGAGAACAGACCCGGCATGTCGGCCCGCAAGTCTTTCAGACGCATCGGGCTGTGACCGTCGAACAGCGGGTGGAAGGCATTGTAGCCGATCCAGGCCTCGTCCCAGAGCACGTAGTCGCAGAGATGGCCGATCTTCTCCATGACTTGCTGGACGTTGTAGATCGTGCCGTCATAGGTCGCGAGCTGGATGCAAGCCAGACGGAATGGTCTTTCCGCCTTCGCGCGGCTCTTGTCGGCGATCAGCGGGTGCTCCTCTATTTTCTGTCGGAGCCAGCTTTCGTCCCAGGCCGCCCAGTCGACAGCACCGATCATGCCGAAGGAATTTCGGGCTGTCGGCAAATAGATCGGAATGGCGCCGGCTTGCACCAGCGCGCCCTGATGCAGGGACTTGTGGTTGTTGCGGTCGAAGAGAACGAGATCGCCGCTGCGCAGGATCGCATTGGTGACCACCTTGTTGGAGGTGCTGGTTCCGTTCAGGATGAAGTAAGTGCGATCCGCGCCGAAGATGCGCGCCGCCTGCTTCTGGGCTTCCGCCGCGGGGCCTTCGTGGATTAGCAGATCGCCGAGATCAACATCGGCATTGCAGAGGTCGTTGCGGAAAATGCTCTCGCCGAAATATTTGAAGAAGAGCTGGCCTGCGGGCGACTTTCGATAAAACTGGCCGCCCTGATGCCCGGGGCAATCGAAGGCGATGTTCGCCTCGCCGTCATAGGCCATCATGCCGCCGAAGAAGGGCGGCAGCAGCGATTTGCCGTAATTGACCGCAGTGGAGACGATCTGCTTGGCATAGAAAGTCGGCGTCTGCTGGCCGAGATAAACGAAGCCGTCGACCTCGCCAGCCATTTCGACGACATCCATATCCGCGATCGTCAGCGTGTCGGCCATTGCCCAGATCGGCGTACGGAAGCCGATACCCCTGACCGAGCGAAGGAAGCTGCGAGCCGCCGACAGCTTGCCGCCCTCGACTGAGCCGATATAAGCGCCGACATCGGCATCCTCGGAGGCATCGGCGGAATAATCGTCGCGCACTTCCACCTTGAAACCCTGAGCGGCGATCTGTGCGACCAATTCCTGAGCCTGAACATTGTCGCGGTCGATGACCGCCACGATCTTCAGCATCTTGTGGAAGGGTATGGCGACCGTCGGAGACTTCACATCGCGCGGAATCATTCCTGCGCCTCCTCTGCAATGCAATCGACGAGGTAGCGGCGGCCGCTGTCACCGGGAGCGAAGCGGAGCCCATGGATATCGGTTTCGAAACCGGGAAACATCCGGTCGAAATCGCGGGCATACAGCAGGTAATCCTGGATGGACTTCGTCGACTGGGTGATCCGCTCGCCCGGCATGATCAGCGGAATTCCCGGCGGATAGGGCACGATCATCACTGCGAGGATGCGGTTCATGAGATTATCGATTTCGACGCTCTCGATCTGGCCTTTGACCAGCTGGTCATAAGCGTCGGCCGGACGTAGCGCCATTTCGGGCAGGACGGTGTACATCTCGCGCTGCGCCCTCGGCACGTCATCCTTGCGGTAGATCGCATGGATCTGTTCGCAGAGGTCTCTCAGTCCCATGCCGGCATAGGCATCAGGATGCGCCGCGGCAAGCGCCGGCAGCGCCCGCGTCAACGGCGCGTTGGCGTCGTAGAGGTCCTTGAAATTGATGAGCTCAGTGACGAGCGTGCTCCACTTGCCGCGGGTGATGCCCATCGAGAAAAGCACGAGGAAGGAATAGAGGCCGGTCTTCTCGATCTCGATACGTCGCGATGACAGGAACTTGGTGATGACAGCCGCCGGTATCCCGTGCTCGTCCATGACGCCGCTTGCCGATAGGCCCGGCGAAAGAATCGTGACCTTGATCGGGTCGACCATGACATGGTTTTCGGCAAGGCCGGTAAAACCATGCCAGGCATCATCCGGTTTCAAAACCCAGTCGGCATGGGTGTCGCTCGGTGTCAGCCCGGCACCCGTCGGCTCCCAGACGTCGAACCACCAACCGCCCTCGATCTGTTTTTTCACGCTGTTCATCGCCCGGCGGAAGCTGATCGCCTCATCGATCGTCTCCTGCACCAGAGACCGCCCGGCCGGTTGTTCCATCATGGCAGCCGCGACATCGCAGGAGGCGATGATGCCATATTGCGGCGAGGTCGACGTGTGCATCATGAAGGCTTCGTTGAAGCGGGTGACATCGAGGCGCTTGTTCTCGGCATGCTGGATGTGGATCATCGATGCCTGGGAAAGGGCGGCCAGCAGCTTGTGGGTCGACTGGGTGGCAAAGGTAATGGCGTTTTTCGAGCGCGCAGGCTGGTTCGACGAGATTGCGTGGAAACCGTCGTAGAATTCGTGGAAATTGGCATAGGCGTACCAGGCCTCGTCGAAGTGCAGCACCTCGACAGCATCGCCGAGCGACGCCTTGATGGCATCCACATTGTAGCAAAGCCCATCATAGGTCGAGTTGGTGATGACCATTAGACGGACCTTGCCACTGGTCTGCCCGGCGAGGGGGCTCGCGGCTATCTTGCGGGCGATCGATTCAGGCGTGAACTGATCCTTCGAGATCGGACCGATGATGCCGAGCCCGTTGCGCGAGGGGATGAGATAGATCGGGGTGGCCCCCGTCATGATCAGGGAATGCAGGATGGACTTGTGGCAGTTGCGGTCGCAGAGCACGAGATCGCCGCGCCCGATCATGCCATGCCAGACGATCTTGTTGGCGGTCGAGGTGCCGCCGACCACAAAAAGGGTTTCATCCGTGCCGAAGATGCGGGCGGCATTGCGTTCGCCCTCGGCGATCGGCCCGACGTGATCCAGAAGCGAACCGACGCTGCCGACCGATACGGAGATATCGGACCGCAGCGTGTTTTCGCCGAAGAACGTATAGAAGAGCTGGCCGACCGGGCTCTTGCGGAACGCGACACCGCCGCCGTGGCCAGGCGTGTGCCAGGAATAGGCGCCCTCCAGCGTGTAGTCCATCAGCGCCTTGAACATCGGCGGCGGCAGCCGGTCGAGATAGTTGCGGGCGGCCTGCGCAATGGCGCGCGCCATGAATTCCGCCGTATCCTCGAACAGCCGGAAGAAGGCATTGGCGTGGCGCAGCACCGACGCCGGCACGTCTTCGGCGGTCGTATCGTCGCCGAAGAGGAAAATCGGTAGGCGATCGTTCCTTTGCCGCTTTGCGGCCAGAACCTCCCCCAGCAGTTGCCAGCGCGTGGCCTTGTCCTCGGCTCCGTCGACGGACACCAGCCAGCAGGATTCGGTGTTGAAGATATGCACGAGGCGCCGCGCATCCTCGTAGGAAACGCCGGAGACGATCCGGAAACCTTCCTTCTCGATTGCGGCCGCCAGATTGCGCATGCCACGGCCGGCAGCGCTTTTGCCATCAAAATCCTCGTCGATAACGGCTATGGGAAATGCCATCTGGAATTCCATGCGTTCCTCCAGGAATCGAGGGACAGGCCGTGGCCGATCTGCAGCGACGCGCAGCTCAACTGGAGGGATCGTACAGGACGGGTGATGTTGCGTCGTTGATTGCAATCAATGTCGGGCGAAGCATTTCGATGTCAGCGGGAATGCAGACGACGGCTTATTCCGCCCATTCCGCATCGGCCGTGAAGGCGATCGTCAGCCAGCGATTGGCGCTCTCATCTCCGATCGCATCGCCTATCTCGTCTCTGAGCGCGTCCCATTCCTCCACGGTCTTTGCCGGAAGTCCTTCCGGCACGATGAAGTAGAGCTCGATCTGCATTGCCCGGCCGACCCGGGCGACATAGGCGCGATGCGAGAGGAAGCCGAGGCGTCGAACCGTTTCCGAAGCGATGCGATCGACATGTTCCTGGAGGTCGGCCGGCGCGATCAGCAGGATCTCGGTGAGCGCCTTCCAGACGGTGCCGATCGGAAGCGGGATCATGACCAGGCAGACCAGCGCCAGAACCGCGGGGTCCATATAAGCGGCAACCCATGCGGCCGGCGTCGCCTGCACCGCCATGCCGATCAGAAACGCAATCAGCAGGGCAAGCGCGATGCCGCCCGACATGATCCAGGCTTTGACGTCGAGCGAGATGAAATCGGATTTGATGCGGGCGTTCAGCCGGACGCCGAGGAAGGCCATTACGGCGCAGACGAGCAGGGTCGCCGCGGAATAAGCGATCGCCATGCCGAATTGCAATTCATGGCCGCCGTTCAGGATGCTGATGATCGCGCTGATCAGCGCATAGACGGCGACGGTCATCAGCAGGCAGCCGTTGAGCATCAGCACGATCGGCTCCAGATGCCAGAAGCCCATGGTAAAGCGATTTCGGATTCTGCCCGACTGGGCGTCGCGCTGTGTCGATTTTATGATCAGGCTGGAAACCCAGAGTGCCAATCCGGTCATCGCCGCATCGGCCAGCGAATAAACGCCGTCGAAAGCGATGGAGAACGATCCGGAAAGAATGCCGAAAACCACGCCGAGCGCAGCGACAACCACCGTGGCGGCTATCGAGATCCTGAGAAATCCCTGCTCGCCTAATATCATCGCCCACCTCCGACACGCTCGATCCAGTCGCTTTATGCCTGATCGCGAAGGTGAGACGAGATCTGAAAAGATGGGTCTGCCTTTATCTCTTGCCGGCCGCAGTCGTCCATCCTGCCCGGCGACGATCACCACCGGGAGGAGGTCTCGCGGCCTGCCTCAGCGTAAATCTGTCCGACGCTGACACCGGTCATTTCGTATAAAAGGTCATGTTGCCGTTGCGTGCCCGCGACACCCATTCGATGTCGTTGGCGGTTAGCTTCTTGGCCTTGAGCTGGGCCGTAAGCCATTTGTTCGCGCGAATTGCATCCCGGATGGCTTTGACGTGCTCTTCGCTTCCCTGTGTCGGGTGTGCCCCGGTCTCGGAAAAATCGGCCATCCTGTAGCTGACGATTGTGAACCGCCGGTCGTGATAGGTTCGCACCGCCTCAGGCAGGCTCTCGCTCCAGTTCATTCTGCGATATTCGCGCCTGGTTTGCTGGGCCTCGACCGGCGCAGTTCCGGCGACAGCAGTCAACACGGCAAGTCCAATGATCATGGCCATCTTCATCGCTCTAACTCCCGAGAACCGGATGATGTTCGTTCGCGAAGATAGCTCACGCACAGATGCCAAGCATTGAGTACGATCAATAATGTTCGAACAATTCCGCGACGGTTCCGGGGCGCCATAGGAGACCGCCGCCCACTACGCATTGAACCGGATTGCGGCGCCTGCTCTTTGAGAGGAAGATTGGGTCCGGCAACACATAACCGAGGCGAAAGGCAGTCTCTGGGAGGGCAGCATGACAACAAATGGCAAGAGTCTGGGACTTGCCGCCTGCACCGCGATCGTCGTCGGAAACATGGTGGGCTCGGGCTTTTATCTTTCGCCGGCCGCGGTCGCGCCCTACGGCAATCTGGCGATCATCGTCTGGATCGTCATGGGCGCCGGCGCGATCTGCCTCGGCCTGACCTTCGCGCGGCTGGCGAGCCTCGTGCCGGCTGTCGGCGGCCCCTATGCCTATACGAGGCTCGCTTACGGCGATTTCGCCGGCTTCCTGATCGCCTGGGGTTACTGGATTTCCATCTGGACATCGCTGCCCGTCATCGCCGTTGCCTTTGCCGGCGTGATGGTCGATCTCTTCCCCGTCCTCGGCAATCGTTTCGCCGCGACCGTGCTGACGCTCGGCGTGATCTGGGCGATCGTCCTCGTCAATCTTCGCGGCGTGCATGCGGCGGGCGTCTTCGCGCAGGTCACCACCTATGCCAAGCTGCTTCCCTTCGGCGCCGTTGCCATTGTCGGTCTTCTCTTCATCGACACGTCGCATTTCTCCGAATTCAACCCCAGTGGACAATCGCTGCTGCAGTCGGTCGCAACGCTGGCGCCGTTGACAATGTTTGCCTATCTGGGGCTGGAATCGGCGACCGTGCCGGCAGGCGATGTCGAGAACGCCGAAAGGACCATCCCACGTTCGACCGTCCTCGGCATACTGATTGCCGCGGCCCTCTATGTGCTCGGCACCATCGTCGTGATGGGGCTCGTGCCGCGCGAACAGCTGGTTCATTCGGTTGCTCCGTTTTCCCAGGCCGCAGGCATGATGTGGGGACGCCCGGGCGAGCTGGCAATCTCGATTGCTGTGCTGCTCTCCTCGATCGGCGCTCTCAACGGCTGGACCTTGCTGATGGGGCAGGTCCCGATGGCGGCGGCCCGCGACGGGCTGTTTCCGCCGCTTTTTGCGCGGCTCTCCTCGCGCGGTGTGCCGGCATGGGGCATGGTCATCTCGGCTTCGTTCGCAACTATTCTGGTGCTCGTCCAGGCGATCGGTTCGGAAGGTTTCGCGGTGGTCTATCGGCTGATGGTCGGGCTGAGCACCATGGCCGCCGTCATTCCCTATGCCTTCTGCTCGCTTGCCGGAAGTCTCGTTGCAGGTGTGACCCGTGGGCGAATGCCGCGGGTGAGCGTCATCGAACTCATCGCCTTCATCTTTGCCATCTTTACCCTCTATGGCTCGGGCGCTGAACCGGTGCTTTACGGCCTCGTGCTATTGATGCTCGGAATACCCGTCTATGTCTGGCAGAGGCGAAATGGTGCTGAAGTGACCCAGAAGGAAACGGCATCGGCTGCACCAAGGCAGCCGGCCGTCTCGGGATAGGTTTGTCTTGAAAGGTTAGTGCCAGCTCAGGGCAGCAAAACCGCTGTTGATGATCGTCCCGCGTTCTCCCCGCACCAATCCGGCAATATCGGTTAGAGACCCGATAGCCGCAGTCCTGTTGCCGCTGCGCGCAAAATGGCAGGCGGCATCGACCTTGGGGCCCATCGAGCCCGCCGGGAAGGAAAATTGCGTGAGGTCGTCGGGGCGTGCCCGATGAATAGCCTTCTGAGAGGGCTTGCCCCAATCGAGGCACACGGCCTCGGCATCCGTCGCCATGATCAGGAGATCGGCATTCAGTTCGCGCGCCAAGAGCTCCGAGCACAGGTCCTTGTCGATCACCGCTTCGACGCCGACCAGCTTTCGGTTGGCGCCTTTCTCGTACATCGTCGGAATGCCGCCGCCGCCGGCGCAGATGACGATCGTGCGCTGTTCCAGCAGCCAGCGGACGGGGCGGATTTCGAAGATCCGCTTCGGCACCGGAGAGGCAACGACGCGCCGCCATTTTTCGCCGTCCTGTTTGAACACCCAGCCCTTTTCCGTGCGGATCCGGTCTGCTTCGGCCTGGTCGTAGACCGGGCCGACGAATTTGGTCGGATTTTGGAAGCCGGAATCGTCCGCGTCGACTTCCACCATCGTGAGCAAGGTCGCCAAGGGCTGCTCGAACGGCAGGAGATTGCCGAGCTCCTGCTCCAGCATATAGCCGATCATGCCTTCGGTTTCGGCGCCGAGAACATCGAGCGGATAGGCTTCCTCGGGCTTATAGGCTGCGCCCTGAAGGGCGAGCAGGCCAACCTGCGGCCCGTTGCCATGGGTTATGACGATCTCGTGTTCGGCCGCCAGCGGCGCGATCGCCTCAGCCGCGATACGCGCATTTCGCCTCTGAGTATCGGCGGTCATCGCTTCCCCGCGCCGGAGAAGTGCATTGCCGCCAAGCGCAATGACCACACGCATGCTAATCTCCCAAAGTGGCGACAAGCAGCGCCTTGATCGTATGCAAACGGTTCTCCGCCTGCTCGAACGCGACATTGGCCTCGGACTCGAAGACGTCGTCGGTGACTTCAAGCCCGTTGTCCATGCCGTAGTCTTCGGCGATCTGCTTGCCGAGCGTGGTTTCGGTGTCGTGAAAAGCCGGCAGGCAATGCATGAACTTGGTCTGCGGATTGCCGGTCGCCTTCATCAGGGCCTGGTTGACCTGATAGGGGGTGAGCAGCTTGATACGTTCGCGCCAGACCTCCTTCGGCTCGCCCATCGAGACCCAGACGTCGGTGTGAATGAAATCGACGTCCTTGACCGCTTCCCTGGGATCTTCGGTGACCAGCAGGCGCGCGCCCGAGGCCTGCTGCAAATCCTTGGCGATCGTCATATATTCTTCCGAAGGCCACAGCGATCGCGGCCCGCAGATGCGTACATCCATGCCGAGCAGGCAGCCGACGATCAGCAGTGAATGTCCCATATTCGAGCGGGTGTCGCCGATATAGGCATATTTGATCTGGGTAATCGGCTTGTCGCTATGTTCGCGCATCGTCATGACGTCGGCGATCATCTGCGTCGGATGATATTCGTCGGTCAGTCCGTTATAGACGGGCACCCCGGCGTATTTTGCCAGCGTCTCCACGCCTTTCTGCGCAGAGCCGCGATATTCGATGGCATCATACATGCGCCCCAGCACCCGCGCCGTGTCCTTGAAGGATTCCTTGTGGCCAATCTGCGAGCCGGAGGGGTCGAGATAGGTCACGTTGGCGCCCTGGTCCGAGCAGGCGACCTCGAAGGCGCATCTTGTTCGCGTCGAGGTCTTCTCGAAAATCAGGCAAATTTCCTTGCCTTTCAGGTGCTCCTGCTCCGTGCGGGCATATTTGGCGCGCTTGAGGTCACGGGCGAGGTCGAGGAGGTAACGGAATTCCCGCGGCGTATAGTCCTGCACGGTCAGAAGCGATCGATTGCGCAGATTGAAGCTCATGGTCTTGCTCCGTCGGTCTGGTTCATGGATGGAAACGTTCAGTAAGCCGGGTCGCGCCAGATGGGGCACGTCATGCAATGCCCGCCACCACGGCCGCGTCCGAGTTCCGAGCCGCGAATTGTGATGACCTCGATTCCCGCCTTGCGCAGAAGCGTATTCGTGTAGGTGTTGCGGTCGTAGGCGACGACGACACCGGGCTCGAGCGCCACGACATTGTTGCCGTCGTCCCATTGTTCGCGCTCGGCCTGGTAAGAATTGCCGCCGGTTTCGACGGTGCGCAATCGAGGCAAGTCGAGCGCCTCGGCGACGACATCGAGCATCGGCCGATTTTCAGGGCGAATCTCGAATGTGCCGTCGTCGTCCTTCGGGAACATGCTGTAGCAGCGGATCTGATCGACGACCTCGGCAAACAGGGTGACGACATCGCGATCGCAAAAGCTGAAAACGGTGTCGAGGTGCATTGCCGCCCGGCTCTTCGGCATCAGGCAGCCGATCACTCTCTTTGCCGCCTTGCTCCTGAACAGGGCCTGCGCCACCTGGCCGACGGCCTGATAGGTCGTACGCTCTCCCATGCCGATCAATACGGTGCCGTTGCCGATCGGCATGACGTCGCCGCCCTCCATCGAGGCATTGGCGAACGGCTGGTCCGAATCGCCCCACCAGATCTGGAAATCGCCGCCAAGGAAGATCGGATGAAACTTGTAGATCACTCGCTGGATCAACGTTTCGGCCCGTCGTGCCGGCCAGAACATCGGGTTGCAGGTCACGCCGGCGTAGATCCAACAGGAGGGGTCGCGTTGAAACAAGGTATTGGGGATCGGCGGGATGACAAAATCCGTCTCCGGCAAGGCACTGAGCATCAGCGATTTTGCCTCGACCTCAGGCAAGTCGGAGATTGCGATGCCGCCGATCATGAAGGCGGCGAGCTGCGCGGCCGGCATTTCATCAAGCCATGGCCGCATGGCCTCGGCGATCTGCGAGCCGAGCACATTCGGGGTAATGCGTCGGTCCAACAGGAAATCACGCGCCTGCTTGTTGGCAAGCGTCTGGCCAAGCAAGTCGTGGAGCTCGAGGACTTCGACGCCCCGTTCCTGCATCTTCAGCACAAAGTCATAATGATCCTTCTGGGCCTCGTGAACCCACAGGACATCGTCAAAAAGCAGATCATGGCAATTCGCAGGCGTCAGGCGCTGATGCGCCAGAGACGGTCTGCAGACCATGACGGTTCGTAATTTCCCGACCTCCGAGTGAACCCCGAAACCACGCATGTGGTCCTCCTTCCAGCCTATCGGATCGCGGCGGCACCGCCTGTCCTTCGAAGACCAGATTATTTCGGCCTGTTCGGTCGTGTCATTGATCGCAGACAATTTGCGGTGCGGTATATCGAGGTTCTCGCCCCAGGGCTGGTTGTCAGCGGTGCCGCCTCGCATTCAATGAAGGCCAGAATCGTCGCAGCGACGGTTTTGCCATGGCCGCCAATGGGTAGGATGAATGTCGAGAATTTCCCCGCTGACGGCATCGATCCAGCCGTAGGAAAGGCGCTGGCAGGGGAAAACCAGGGCATGGACGCCTTCATCGTCGATGACGGCGAGCTCTATATCCTCTTCGAACGGAGCTTCGAGGGGCAATCGCCACATTACAGAACCCTCCGGAGGATCCACCAGCGTTAGCCGGACGCGAGATTCCGGCACGTCATTCGCCGGCATGTTTAGGAATGCGCACCGCCCGGATTGCCAGCACCTATTGGTCGCTGCCGGTTGTCGGCACGGAACCGATTTCATGCGCAAGGCTATTCGTAGCGGCTCTCCTGGACTTCCACGGGCGTTGCCATTGTCACAGGCGTCGCAGTCGCGGCAGCAAGGACGATTGTTTGATCTTTCGACATCCTCAAACGGCCCTTCGTCTTTGCGTCTCACAATATAGTGGAACAACGAGACGGGGGCATTGAGCCGGATCAACGGCGATGAAGCCCGACGCCGGGCGAGGGGCGGCAAAGGCTGCGAGCTAGAGAACAATAGAGGCTACGCGATACTACACGGATTAGCTGCCAGGGGGTGGTATCGTCAGGGCATTGCCGGAGGAAAATGACGGTCCTTGGGCCAATACTTCTCAAGGGCCGAGGAGACCATTATGCAGATCAAGATGGAAGCGCCGCATGCTGTCGCCGAAGCCGGTCCGAGCGTGGCAGCAGGGCAAGTGTCCCCCGTGACGTCGCAAACGCCGCATCGCGAGACTGCTCGCGCCTTTAGCGAGGCAAACGGCGGGCCGCGGATGGACTGGATTCGGCAACTTCACGACCATATGCCGGACGCCGTGTTTTTTATCAGCGACCGCCATAGAATTTCAGCCTGCAACAAGGCCGCGGTCGCCTTGTTCGGCTATGAGGAGCGTGAATTGATTGGCCGAAAGGTCGGCTTTGTCTGGCATCCGACACCGGATATTCGATTGAATGGACGCTGGGCAGGCCAGGGGGCGGTGCGCGCAGGCCTGGCAATCACCAAGAGCGGAGTACAATTCCCGACCGCCCTTACCATCATCAGGAAGCATGACGAAAAAGGCGTCTTCACCGCGGCGGTTTTCGAGGACTTTCGAACCGAGGGCGAGACTTTGCGGCAAGTTCAGGAGCTGCAGCGGGAGATCGCCCGCCTTGCAAGAGTGACGGACCTGGGAGAGATGGCATCCACTCTTGCCCATGAACTTTCCCAGCCGCTGTCCTCGATCGCGGCCTATTCCGAAGGCTGCGGACGTCTGGTCGCGGGCAACCGCCGCGGGCGCAGCGAAGAGCTTCGCGAAGCGCTGCTGGAAATTACGCACCACGCACTCTGGGCAGGAAGTATCGTTCAGAACGTCCGAGAATTCGCAGAGCATGGCGCTTCCGAGCGGAAGCCGGAGGCGATGCACGAGCTGATCCAAAAGGCGGCAAGGCTCGCGCTCATCGGGTTGCGGCGAAAGGAAGTGCTCACGGACTTTCAGCTCGAAGCGCTGCAGGACACCGTTCTCGCAAACCGCGTTCAGATCGTGCAGGTGCTCACCAACCTCGTTCGCAACGCGCTGGAGGCGACTGAGTGTGTCGAGCAGCCCCGTATTGCGATCCGAACGACAGTGGACAATTTCTCGTATCTGGTTGTCGACGTGTCCGACAACGGCTGCGGGATTGCAGCCGAGATCGAAGATTCGTTGTTTCGCCCCTTCGTGACCGGTAAGCCTCATGGCCTCGGCATGGGCTTGGCCTTGTCCAAGCGCATCGTCGAGGCCCATGGAGGCCACATAAGCGCGCGCAGGAGACCAGAGAGCGGTTCGGTGTTTTCGTTCTCGCTTCCGCTGGTGGAGATTGAAGCCGATGGCGAACGACCTGACGATCCATCTCGTCGATGACGAGGAGGCATTGAGACGATCTTTGACATTCCTGCTGGCGTCAGCAGGTTTTGCCGTGCGGGCCTATAGCTGCGCAAACGCATTTCTGGATCTTCTGCCACTTTCGGGCAGAAACTGCCTTGTGACGGATCTGTGCATGCCTGATGTCAACGGCCTCGAATTGCTCCACCGCCTGCGACGGTCAGGCGTGAACGTTCCGGCGATCGTCATTACCGGCCAGGGCGATGTCGCTGCAGCCGTTCAGGCGATGAAGGCGGGGGCATCGGATTTCCTGGAAAAGCCGCTTAGAGAAGAGGCTCTGATCGCGGCTATCAGTCTGGCAATGGGGCAAAGGCGGTCCGGGCGCTCGATTGCCGATTCCGAAAGCGTCGCGGCACGGCTTCGCCAACTCACTGATCGCGAACATCAGGTTCTGACGGGAGTGCTCGATGGTCTGCAGAACAAGATGATCGCCTATCATCTGGGCATCAGCGCGCGCACGGTGGAGGTCCATCGCGCCAATGTGATGGCGAAGATGGGGGCTCGCAATCTTGCCGAACTCATGCGTATGGCGGTCACCGTTGATGTGGTTGTGCGGTCGAGCGAAACCGGACGGATCTCGCCCCTCGACCCCTCGCCAGCCTGCGCCCGATAATTCGAAGAAAGCTATGCTTGCAACTTCAGGCTGGTGGGATATGATGCTTTAGAGGATGCTTACATAATTGCGTGATCTTGTCGTAGGGGCGGTCATGAGAAACGCAACACAGGCCAATATAGTCAGCAGTCTTGGACCGACCGCTGAGGAAATCTGCCGGCAAGTTGGGCGAATTCTTGCAAGTGAAGAATTTCACGCGCCACAGCGCGGTCGAAATTTTTTGGAGTTTGTCGTCAACGAGACGCTGGCCGGTCGAGCAGGCTTCCTGAAGGCGTTCACTATCGCGAACGTGGTTTTTGGTCGGGAAGCATCGTTCGACCCTCAGAATGATCCGGTCGTCCGCATCGAGGCCGGTCGCATCCGAAAGGCATTGGAGCGTTATTATCTCGTCGCCGGTCAGGCGGACGAGGTGATAATTACGCTGCCGAAAGGCGGCTACGTGCCGCATTTCGAATATTTCAGGGACGCGCCGGCGCCACCTCGGCCTAAGGACGACCGTAAGAACATCCAGACCGCAGCTTTTCCTGATCAAACCGATTCACCACGGGTGACGCACCGCCCGACGCAGACGAACACCCGCCTCTGGACCGGTCTGCTGGCCGTCCTTATTCTTCTCCTTCTTGCCCTTGCTTCCGCTCTTTTTTTTGCACGAGGAGGCACCCGCATCAGGCCGCCGCCGTCGGCGGCCCTTGCGCCGACGGTCGCCGTCGAGGTTTTTGCCGAGAGCAGCCTCATCGATTCCAATGCGGATATCGCCCGCGGCCTGAGGGATGATATTATCGGCCAGCTTGCCCAGTCCGATGACCTCGTCGTGGTCGCCGATCCCTCGACAGGTGATCATGCCGCGGTTGCCGACTACGCGCTTCAGGGCAATATCCAGATGGATGGAAGCAGGTTCCGCTCCGTTGCCAGGTTGGTGCGCCAGACAGACGGGGCCGTCATCTGGGCCAATAATTTCGACGCCGATCTTCGCGCTCAGAGCAAGCTCGAGATTCAGACAAATGTCGCCGGGCAAATTGCCGGCGCTATAGCGCGGCCCAATGGCGCCATGTTTCAAGCGGAAACGGCCGTGGTCGCGCAGTCAGCGCGGGAGGCAAACCAGGAGGCCCCTGTCTGCGCTCCGCTCTATAGCAGCTATATCGAGACGATGACTGCGAAAAACAACGGCGCAGTACGCGAGTGCCTGCAGCAGGCAATCCGGCAGCGTCCTGACAACGCGACATCCTGGGCGCTGTTGTCCCTGGTCTACCTTGACGAGGTGAGATTTCGCTACAAGCTCGGCACACCCTCTTCGGCCGAGGCGCTTGCCTTGGCAGCCGCTGCGGCGCAGCGGGCGGCCTCGCTGGCGCCAGACAATGCCCGCGTACTTCGCGCCGTCATGCTGGTGAACTTTTTTCAGGGAGATATCGAAAAGGCGCTTGCGGCCGGGACTGCAGCCTACGCTGCAAATCCTGACGATGTGGAGGTCGCGGGCGAGTACGGCCTGCGATTGGCGATGTCCGGAAAATGGCAATCGGGTTGCGAGTTGATATCGATCGCGCTTGCCAAAAACGCCGGGCCCAGAGGCTATTACGAAGCCGGCATGGCCATGTGCGCATTGATGAGAGGCGATAGCGAAGCGGCGGAAGAATGGTCACGAATAGCTGGTCTCGACGGCAACCCTATGCGCCATCTTGCCCTGCTGTCCATTCTCGGAGCCGCAGGCAAGATGGACGAGGCGAAGCTGGAGCGGGATTGGCTTCGTACGCACGCGCCGGCATTGATGACGAACATCCGCCAGGAGATTTCCCTGCGCCTGCAGCGCCCGGAAGATCAGGAAAAGTTCTTCGACGGCCTGCGCGCCGCGGGTGTGGCCGTAGACCCGCCATCGGAAGAATAGAGGAACGAACGATCCCGATTGAACGGTTCCGCTGGCAATTGCGCGTGATCGCTTGCGATGGCTATGGAGGAGGGCTTGCGCTGTTCAGTTTGCGGTTGGTTGAAATCTCCCTGGTGATTTGAGCGGCTATGTCGTCCTCGACATCGAGGATGGCCTGATCGCGCAGATCGCGATCATACTGATTTGCCCAGACGACGGTGCCGTCGGCGCCGTTGATGAGGCGGACGTGCAGATGCAGGACCGTGCCTTCGACAAGGGTGCTTCCTTGAAGATTGAACAACGAGCCGACTGTCTCCGCGCCGGATCGGCCGGGAGCAAGCACGACAAGGCTGTTCACTTTCATGAGCTTTTCGATCAGCTGATCGGCCAGTCCCTTGGCAAGGTCCGCTCCGCGCGCCGTGCCGCCGAGGGCCACGAAAGGTTCGACCACGATTCTGGTCTTGCTTGTCGAGGTTGCGGGAGCGGGCGTTTCCGACGGCGAGAGGTAGGATTCGAGTGGACGGATGAGAGCGAGCACCGCCACTGCGCCGAAGAGGGCCGGAATGCCGATCGGCAGGAGAAGATCGCGGTAGCGCATCGGGCGCTCATGCCCGGGCTGACCCCGCTCATGCCCGGGCTGACCCTGTTGATGCCCTGGCGGAGGCTGCTTGTTCTCGTGATTTGGCGCGGCAGCGACCTCGACGTTCGAACGGTCATCGCCATTCGAAAAATGTGGCGCATAGCCCCCTTTGGGAATGGTGATTTCTATTGGATCGCTGCTTCCGCAGACGAGATAATATCGCTCGAGGGCGCGACGAATACGCCCCGCTTCGATACGGACAACGGGATCGTTCTGTGCATCGAAAGAGGCATCGCGTCCAAAGACCGCCTGCGCAATCGTAGAGGCCTTGAGTTGTTCGCCGCGCCCGTCAAGTGTCTCTTCGACAATATATTGCAGGAAGCGACGCCCGCGTTCAGGCGCAAGAAATTCCGCGCTTGTCAGGATGCGATCGAGCTGCGCGCGAATGATTTCGGGTTCTTGTCGTGCCTCGCTGGCCCCTCCCTCTTCCGGTACCATCTAGACCTCCTGCGATACCGCCGTATCGCCCTCAAGGGATGATAGCTTTATACACCTGCCGGTGATCGTCGGCTTCCGTAGCAATACGTAAGGGATATCTCGAATATCAGGGCATCCAGCGATTGATTATGCTTGAGGTGGATGGGAGCGGCACACATGTTTCAAGAACAGGCGATCGGAAAATACACCGTGGTTCCCGGCCACCACCAGGGAAGGGCTTGCGCGGCGGCCAAAGATCAGTCGATCAAACTCCGGCCCGACGAATCGATCTACAGCGAAGGCGAATACGCCCTTGCGATCTATCAGGTCGAAGCCGGCGCCGTGCGGATTTACCGCCTGACATCGAACGGTCAGCGGCACATCCTATCCTTCTGCGCCAAGGGCGAATGGTTCGGTCTCGAAAACGGCAATGTACGAACCGAATTTGCAGAAGCCATCTGCGAAACGCGCGTCAGATCGTTTCGCACCAATCAGGCCGCGGTCGTTCCGATCGATCTTTTGCACATTGCCCTGACGAACCTCGCAAAGGCGCAATGCAAGCAGCTCATCATCAGCGAGCAAAGCGCTTTGAAGCGCCTTGCGGCCTTCGTCCAGGAGATGGCCCACCGCCATCCCGAGGATGGGGAGTTCGATATGATGATGTCTCGCAGCGATATCGCCGACTATCTTGGGCTGACGGTCGAAACGGTCGCTCGTTCTTTCACGAAGCTCCGGGAAAAACAAATCCTGCGGCTTGCCGGCAAATCGCAGCGAATTGTCCGGCTTCTCGACCGCGACGCGCTTATCGCCTTGACGATTTAATCACCCATCAGAGGGATTGAACATGACACATGCGTCCCGCCGAAACTCGATCGTATTGACCAAAGGAGCTTTTCCCGGCCTGGTCGGCGCCGTGGCTTTGGCGGCGGTTCTTCAACCGGCTGCCGCCTTCGCGCAGGACGATCCCTTTTCTAAGTTTCCGCTGGTCATCCATTGCAAGTCCAACGAAACCTATCATGCCTTTTATATATCGCGCATCTCTCGAAGCGGTGTCGCGACCTATGTGGCTTCCGACCGGATCGCCGGCACGATCACGCTTGATGGACAGGCAAAGGCGATCGGTGGCGCAGGCGGCGGCAGCTGTGTCGGCAAGACGCTGGCGGAACTTCGTGCATCGCATCAGGCTTATGATTTGAAACCTTAGAACGCGTGGCGCCTTCGACTTGGCTCTGCGGCAAAATCACTTGGCCGGTGTCGCCGCGTTTGCCTGTTGCGTACGGAGCGCTTGAGCCGCCGCCGCGGCGCCGCTGCCCTTGTCGTCGCCGCCGACCTGAATTGTTGGCTGCGCGAATGCGATCCCGTTGGCCAGAAACACCTCGCGAATCTTGGCATAGGCCTTGCGACGGATATAGGTCTGCATGCCCGGAACCGTGGTCATGGCGAAGCTCAGGACGATGCCGTAGTCGCCGAACTGCTCGACGCCTTTCATTTTCAGCGGCTCGAGGAATTGCTTGCCGAGTTCCGGATCTTCGATCAGCTCGGCCCCGACCTTCTTGGTCAGTTTGCGCGCCTTGTCGATGTCGGTGTCGAAGCCGACGGTAATCCTGAATTTGTCGATCACCCAGTCCCGACTCATATTCTCGACGGCGCCCAGCTCGCTGAACGGCACCGTATACACCGGGCCGCGATGATGGCGCAGGCGAACCGAGCGCAGGCTGAAGCTCTCCACCGTTCCCTTGTAGTCCTTGGCCTGGATGTATTCTCCCACCCGGAAGGCATCGTCGAGCATGTAGAACACCCCGTTGATAATGTCCTTGACCAGGGTCTGCGACCCGAAACCGATCGCCACGCCAAAAATGCCCGCTCCCGCGATCAACGGGCCGATTTGCACGCCCAGCTGCGCCAGCACGATCAGCCCCGCCATGATCGCGACGGCGACGGCCAGCGCATGGCGAAAGATTGGCAGAAGCGTGCGAAACCGTGCGCGCCGGGCGGCGTCGGCCGGAGCAAGCGATGTCGTGCTGGTCGATATGCGCAAGGTCCGGTCGATCCAGCCCCGCGCTACCTGCCAGAGAAGATCGGCAACGACGAGGATCAGAACGCTTTTCAGGCCGCCGTAGAACAAGGCGACGATCGTCGGGTCGCGTTGACCCAGCGCGTCGGGATTGAACTCCCAGACCAGCGCCAGCCATCCAACCGCAAGCGCGATAACCGCGGCGCGCGCGCCGCGGGCGATGACGATACCGCGCAGGCTGCCGGGATCGTCGGTGAAGGATAGCGCGGCCCGGCCGACCGCATTCAGTATCCCTGGCAGCACCAGCGCATAGACGCCGATCCAGAACAGGCCCCTCATATTGATGCACCAGACGAGCCACAGGGCGACGAGGAAGGCCGTTACCGCCGCTTTCCTGGCGCGGCTTCCCTCCCATACCGACCATGCCGCCTCGATGGCCAGCAACAGGCCGACCACCGAGAAGCAGTAGCTGATGGCTTTGCCGATCTCGGGGGAAACGCCCAGCGGCCCGCCCACGGCCGCGGTGGCGACCGCAAAACAAATGACGCCCAACAGGATCAATAGCCTTCGCCGCAGGGGTGACCCCATGGCCGCCACGGATAGGAGAGCAGCGGCCAATCGAAACAGGATGAAGGCCGAGAGATAGGCAAGCAGCGTCACGCGCGCGAGGGGCGGCCATTCCACCGCGAAAAAGACGATGCCCATCGCGCCGGCGAATACGCCGATCGGGATCAGTCGGCCGAGCAATGCCTCGCGCGGCGCGGCAAATCTGCGATAGACCGCCTCGGCCGCAAGACCGAAAGCCACCAGGCCGCTGAATATGAGGAAGACAGGCGCATAACCTCTGCTGGCGGCTTCGCGCCTCGCTCTTGTCGCCGCCGCTGCCACTTCCGCCGGGATTGCCGGGATCGCCGTCAGAACCGCATGCACCTGCGCGCGCGCGCCCGCCTCCCAGTTGGCCAAGGCCGAATTGCCCGCTGGTGAGGCGGGCGCCGCGGCCCCGCTCTCCTGCTTGCGGCTATCGAGCCAGGCTTTCACCTCGGGATCCTGCAGCAGGCGCACAAGTTCGTCGATCTTCTGCTGCGGGGCCGCTGGCGGTACCTGCGCCAAAGCGCTCAGCGCGAAGAAAAAAGCGGCGGTGAAGGAAAGAAGCCATTTCAAGCTGGAACTCCTCACTGCGTCAGGTTCTGTTTCTTCAGGTCGCCCTCAAGCGTCTCGTCGGCGGATCGTGGCGGCCTCCCGCGTGTAACGGGCCGTTCGACGATCACAACCGGCACCGCCACAGCAGTGGCGGCAACAGTGCCGATATTCGTCATCGTTCCTCCGACGACGGCGGTAATGCCCTGACCCAACGTGACCTTGGAATCGGTCAGGGTTTGGCCGGTCATCAGCCGCTGGCCGATGAGTTGAACGATCTCCGGGCTTTCGGCGAATTTGCCGTGGTTGAGCCGGTCGTTGGTCTTCACCTTCGTCAGATCGATGGCGGTGATGCCAGCTTTTTCCAGCTTCGAACGATAGGGCTCTTCCGCCGGATTGATCGCGCCGAGACGGGAGACGCGTCCGGTGATGAAGCTGGAGACCGCGAGGGCCTTGTCGTCCTGGGAGACGAAGATCGTGAATTTCGGACGCGGCTCGCCCATCTCCGCATATTGTTTCGCGAAAACCTGGATATCGATATCGGGCGAGGCCAGAATGACATTGTGGATTTTCGAATTGACGTGGCCGTCGCGTATCCCCATCTGCCGCAGGGATTCCATGGCAAGCCAGGTCCCCATCGAGTGGGCCATGATGGTGATGTCCTTGACGTTGGGATCGGATGCCAGCGTGCGCAGCGCCTGCTCCAGCGCGGTGCGCGAGTAGTTCGTACTTTCCTTGTCGTACTGGTAGGCGGTGATCTCCGCTCTCGACGGCCAGGTGAACAGGACAGGCGTCGCCTGCATCTTGCTGTCGTGCACGATCTGCGCCAGCCGGAAAACGGAATCCTCATAGGTATTGTTGAAGCCGTGAATGAAGACGAGCGCATGCCCGCCGTTCACATGCTGCCGGAACCAGACGCGGCCGTGCGCCACGGTGTCGATCTGCTGAACATTGGTCACGGCAAAGTCAGTGGCGGGATCGGGGGGAAGGCGCTGCGGCCACTGCACGGTGCCGGCTTCGCGCTTTGCCGGGATCGAAATGGAGATCTGCGTCAGATGCGGCTTGGAACTGCGTTCGCCGTTAAAGAGCGTGGCCGGGTTCCCGGAAGGCTCGCGCGTGGTCGCAACCAGCATGTCGACCTTGGATGCCGGTGGCATCGACGAGGAAATTGAAACCGGCGTCATCACGCCGTCCGGATGCCCGCAACTCGCCAGAAGAAGAAAAAGAGCCACGCAACGTCTTGCCATTCACACTCCAGCACTCGCTCAAGGAGGGGCTTTCCGAGCCCTCGATACTAGCAGGCGAGGTATGGTGGCGCCTGTAGCATCACGTAATATCTGTGGCTTTCAAAGCGATCGGGATCCTCGGTCACAAGGTCCGCTCGCATCCGTGCGAGCCGCTCCGGCCTCTCGTCAAAGGAGGCTGAACACCCGCTCCATCGCCATCGCAGTCAGACCCCTTCGAACAGGGCCCCGGAAACCAAGTGAAGACGTCAGACGATCCGTTTGATCAATAGGGAAAGTGTCGTCCCTGATTTTCAACGTATGGGTTCTCACCATCGCTGCCGATCCTCTTTGCCAATTCCTCAATGAAGAGGATTATCCTTCTGCCGGAACTCAGCGATTCGGCTTCAGGACCCACCATGACCAGAGCAAGACACCGCCGTATCATCCGGACACGACGCACCCTGACCGGGATCGCCCTTGTCGGCGCGATCTCGTTTCTGGCCGGCATGACCGATGCGACCGGCCTGCTGCTGACCGGCGATTTCGTCTCCTTCATGACCGGCAACACGACGCGGGCGGCGCTCGCCTTGAGTGAGGGTAATCTTTATCACGCGGCGGTGCTGATCTCAGCCATTCTCGTTTTTGTGCTCGGCAATGCGGCCGGCATCGTTATCGCCCATGTCTCCGCGCGTCGCATATTCGTCGTGCTCGGCTGCGTCGGCCTTGCTCTGGCGCTCGCGTCGATGGCGAGCGCGCAAAACATGACGCTTCCGAGCTTTTACCTGATCGTCTGTTCCATGGGCATGGTGAATGCCGCCGTCGAACATATCGAAGGCCTGCCGATCGGGCTGACTTATGTCACCGGCGCGCTGTCGCGCTTCGGCCGCGGCATCGGCCGCTGGATCATCGGCGATCGTCGCGTCGAATGGACGATCCAGATCGTGCCCTGGGGCGGCATGATCGCCGGCGCGATCGCCGGCGCCGTCCTGACGCGGTTGACCGGCGCCCATGCCTTGTGGCTGGTCTCCGTCTTTGCCATGGCGCTGGCGTCTGCCGCCATATTCATTCCCCGGCCGCTTCAGCGCCGCTTCAATCAGAAGCTTGCCTCGCACCGCTCGGCCGCTGTGCGCGGCAAATAGAAGCGTCTTATTTCTGTTACCCTCGAATCGGATAGGAAAGATCACCGTCTTCCCCAAGGAGTGGATCGTGTTCCTGCTTTCGAAGCTCGTCTGGATTTTCTGCCAACCGCTGTCGCTGGCATTCCTGCTTGTCCTTTTCGCTCTCATCGCCGGGCTTCTGCGCTGGCGTGGCCTCAGTATCCTTGGCGCAGGCGTGAGCGCCCTCATCCTCTTCGTCACGCTCTACACCACGGCCGGCAACCTTCTCATGCAGGGACTCGAGCAGCGGTTTGCAAAGCCTGCCGCCGATCCGGAGAACCTGCAATGCATGATCGTGCTCGGCGGCGCCTTCGAAAACGAGGTGAATACGGCCCGCCACGGCATCGAATTCAACGGCGGCGCCGACCGCTTCGTCGAAGCCCTGCGGCTCGCGCAGAAATTCCCCGGCTCGCGCATTCTGGTGTCGGGCGGCGACGGCTCGATCTCCGGCATTTACGAAGGCGATGCGGCGGCATCCGAGCGTTTCTTCCCGCTGTTCGGCATCAGCAGGGAACGCCTGATTGAGGAGACGCAATCGCGCACGACCTTCGAAAACGCCGTCAATACCAGGGAATTCCTGGCGAGCCAGGGCCTCTCCCATTGCCTGCTGATCACCTCGGGTTTCCATATGCCGCGCTCCGTCGGCATCTTCCGCAAGCTCAGCATCGATATCGTGCCCTGGCCGACCGATTATCGCACCGACGGGCAGGTGAGGCCGGGCCTGGATTTTACCCAGCCCAACCTCAATGCCCAGAACATGGCGACGGCGATCCGCGAATGGTACGGCCTGGTCGGTTATTATCTCGCCGGCCGGACGTCGGAGCTTTATCCGGGCTGAGATCTATTTCTTCGAGATGGTGACGAATTTCGTGCCGCGCACGCGCGCCGTGACGATGCAGGGATCACCCTCGGTGCGGTCGCAGAACCGCGGATGCATCTTCATCGCCAGCACCATGTTGCCAAAGCGCTGGACGAAGTCGTAGCCGTAGATCTGTGCCGTCGCGATCATGAAATAACCGCCTTCGGCGACCTGCAGATAGAAATTATAGGTGCAGCCGTCGTCGTTGCATTGCGGCCCCTTCTGCCCGTCGCAGGTCAGTTCGCCTTCGTTGACCACGGCGTCGATCAACCCGTCATTGTTGATGTCCTGTCGGGTAACGAAGCCGTCGGCGAATTCGGCCGCCTTGCACTGCGCCTCGAAATGTTTCTTCTCGTAGATCTCCGGGTCGGAGATTAAGGATTGCTGGCCGAAGGCCGTAGCCGGCAAGATGAGCAGCAGGAGAAGATTTAGAACGGCGAGCACCAGCGTTTTCACAGGCTTTCCTCTTTTGGATAAAGCTCTATCAGCTGGCTTTATGGCCGCCCCGCCTTGCGCCGCCCTTGCCGCCGTGGTTCTTTCCGGAAACTGTTCGCCGGCTCCGGGGTCCGCATGTCCTTGCTCGTCTATCTCGATTATGCCGGCATTGCGCTGTTTGCCGCGACAGGCGCGCTCGCCGCCTCGCGCAAGCAGCTGGATCTGATCGGCTTTCTGTTCTTCGCCATGGTGACGGGAACCGGCGGCGGCACAGTGCGCGACATCGTGCTCGGCCGTGTGCCGGTCTTCTGGGTGTTGAATCCCGCCTATATTCTCGTCTGCTGCATCGTGGGCGTCATCGTCTTCTTCACCGCTCACCTGCTGGAATCGCGCTATCGCCTGCTGATCTGGCTGGATGCGATCGGTCTGGCTGCCTATTGCGTGCTTGGCGCCGCCAAGGGACTTGCCGCCACCGGCTCGCCGACCATCGCTATCGTCACCGGCACGCTGACGGCGACCTTCGGCGGCATCCTGCGCGATCTGATGGCAAACGAGCCTTCGGTGCTGTTGCGGCCGGAAATCTATGTGACGGCGGCCCTTGTCGGCGCTGGCGTGTTCACGCTTGCAAATGCGCTGGGGATGCCGCTTTATCTCGCCTCGGCCTGCGGCGTCGCCGCGGCCTTTGCCGTCCGCGGCGGAGCGCTGTGGTTCGGCTGGACCTTCCCGATTTACAAGCACAAGCCCGGTCGGCATCCCGACGATGTCATGTAGAGACTTGGGCGCCGTCAGCCCCGCTTGGCCCGCAGGCGGATCACCACGTCGACATGGGCGATCTCCATGCCCTCGGGCGGCTCCGGCAGATTGGCGATGGTCAGATTGCTGACCGGAATGTCGAGCACCTCGTTTTCGCCTTCGACGAAGAAATGATGGTGGTCGGAAACATTGGTGTCGAAATAGGTCTTGGCGCTCTCGACGGCGAGAACGCGGATGAGACCGGCCTCGGTGAACTGATGCAGCGTGTTGTAGACGGTCGCCAGCGAAACCGGCACGCCGGCGGCAACCGCCTCCTCATGCAGCTCCTCCACGGTCAAGTGCCGGTCGCCCTTGGCAAACAGGAGGTCGCCGAGCGCGACGCGCTGACGGGTGGGACGCAGCCCTGCGCCGCGCAGCCTTACCTCTATTGCGATCGGGGGGGCACCCGTCATCAATCCCAACTCCGGTTATTCCTGCATAAAGCAATCATGTTTCTTCAAGCGGTATAACTTTTGCATTGGAGCCTTTCAATAGTTCAATGGGGACAAGAGCCTGATAAAGGCGGCAAAAACGGGCTTTTGACGCAAATAGGTCTGGTCGCGGCCCTGGCCTTCCTGTATGCGACCACCAAATAATGGCGTAGGCCTGGTCCGGGGCGATGAATGAAGCTGCCTTGCTTGTGCTTCATTTTCTGAAGAACTTGGACTACACGTTCACATCCATCGGCTTCAGGCGGGGGGAAACAGAAATTTTATGACAACCAGACAGTCCAGCTTCTCGTATGAAGAACTCATCGCTTGCGCTCATGGCAAGCTGTTTGGCCCCGGCAATGCGCAGCTGCCGCTGCCGCCCATGCTGATGGTTCACCGGATCACGGAAATTTCCGAAACCGGCGGCGCCTTCGACAAGGGCTATCTCAGGGCCGAATACGACGTACGCCCCGACGACTGGTATTTTCCCTGCCATTTCGAAGGCAATCCGATCATGCCGGGCTGCCTCGGTCTCGACGGCATGTGGCAGCTGACCGGCTTCTTCCTCGGCTGGCTCGGCGAGGAAGGCCGTGGCATGGCCCTTTCGACAGGCGAAGTGAAATTCAAAGGCATGGTGCGTCCGCATACGAAACTGATCGAATACGGCATCGACTTCAAGCGTGTCATGCGCGGCCGCCTCGTGCTCGGCACGGCCGACGGCTGGCTGAAGGCGGATGGCGAAACCATATACCAGGCGGCCGATCTCCGCGTCGGTCTATCGAAAGACAAGGCCGCCTGAAACCGCATTTCGCGCGGCTGACGAAAACAAAAAAGGTTTGATCAGATGAGACGGGTAGTTGTCACGGGTCTTGGTATCGTTTCCTCGATCGGAAGCGACGCGGCCGAAGTCACCGAATCCTTGCGCCAGGCAAAGTCGGGTATTTCCTTTTCCAGCGATTTCGCCGAACACGGCTTCAAGTGCCAGGTCTGGGGCAGCCCGAAGCTCGGCCCGGCGGAACTAGCCGAGTTGGTCGATCGCCGCGCCATGCGCTTCCTGTCGCAGGGCGGCGCCTGGAACCATGTCGCCATGAAGCAGGCGATTGCCGATTCCGGTCTGGAAGAGAAGGACTACGCTCAGAACGAACGCGCCGGTATCATCATGGGATCCGGCGGCCCGTCCACCCGCACCCTGATCGAGGCGGCCGAGATCACCATCAAAAACCACAGCCCGAAGCGCATCGGCCCCTTCGCCGTACCGAAGGCGATGTCTTCGACCGCCTCCGCCACGCTCGCCACCTGGTTCAAGATTCACGGCGTCAATTATTCGATCTCGTCGGCCTGCTCGACCTCGGCGCACTGCATTGGCAATGCCGCAGAGATGATCCAGTGGGGCAAGCAGGACGTGATGTTCGCCGGCGGCCATGAGGATCTCGATTGGACGATGTCCAATCTCTTCGACGCCATGGGCGCCATGTCCTCCAAGTACAACGACACGCCCCACAGCGCCTCGCGCGCCTATGACGCCAACCGAGACGGCTTCGTCATCGCCGGCGGCGCGGGCGTGCTGGTGCTCGAGGAGCTCGAGCGCGCCAAGGCCCGCGGCGCCAAAATCTACGCCGAAATCGTCGGCTACGGCGCCACCTCCGATGGCTACGACATGGTCGCTCCTTCGGGCGAGGGCGCCGTCCGCTGCATGCGCCAGGCGCTTGCAACGGTAAAGGGCGACGTCGATTACATCAACACGCATGGCACCTCGACGCCGGTCGGTGACAGCAAGGAAATCGGCGCTATCCGCGAGGTGTTCGGCACCAGGATTCCGCATATCCAGTCAACCAAGTCGCTGACCGGGCATTCGCTGGGTGCGGCCGGCGTGCAGGAATCGATCTATTCCCTGCTGATGATGCAGCAAGGCTTCATCGGCGAGAGCGCCCATATCAGCGAGCTCGATCCCGAATTCGAAGGGGTGCCGATCGTGCGCAAGCGTATCGACAATGCGAAGATCGATATCGCCCTCTCCAACTCCTTCGGCTTCGGCGGGACGAACGCCACGCTCGTCTTCCAGCGCCATAACGGATAATAATATGACTGGAATCATGCAGGGTAAGCGCGGACTCGTCATGGGCGTCGCCAACAACCACTCGATCGCCTGGGGAATTTCGAAGGCTCTCGCCGCACAGGGTGCGGACCTCGCCTTCACCTATCAGGGCGAGGCGCTCGGCAAGCGCGTCAAACCGCTTGCCGCCGAAGTCGGCTCGGATTTCGTGCTGCCCTGCGACGTCGAGGACATCGCCTCGGTCGATAGCCTGGTCGATGCGATCGAACAGCGCTGGGGCAAGCTCGACTTCATCGTCCATGCCATCGGTTTTTCCGACAAGAACGAGCTGAAGGGTCTTTACGCCGATACGACGCGCGAGAATTTCAGCCGCACCATGGTCATTTCCTGTTTCTCCTTCACCGAAATCGCCAAGCGCTGCGCGCCGTTGATGGAAGACGGCGGCGCGATGCTGACCTTAACCTATAATGGCTCGACCCGCGTCATCCCCAACTACAACGTCATGGGCGTCGCCAAGGCGGCGCTCGAGGCTTCCGTGCGCTATCTCGCCGCCGACTACGGCCCTCGCGGCATCCGCGTCAACGCCATATCCGCCGGGCCGATCCGCACGCTTGCCGGCGCCGGCATCTCCGATGCGCGCGCGATCCTCTCCTGGAACCAGCGCAATGCGCCGCTGCGCAAGACCGTGACCATCGATCAGGTCGGCAATTCGGCGCTCTACCTGCTTTCGGACCTTTCCGCCGGCGTCACCGGCGAAATTCACTTCGTCGACGCCGGCTTTAATGTCACCTCGATGCCGACGCTGGACACGCTGCGCAGGGCAGACGTGGAGTAAACGCCGATCATCGAAATTCAAAGGCCGTGCGCAGAGCCTGCGCACGGCCTTTTTGTTTCCGTAGATCGCCTCGAGGCCCGTTGAGCCCTATTTCTTCGCCCACAAAACCTTGAAGCGCGCATTGCGGCAGGTTTCGCCGCTTTCCCTGAATTCTGCGGCCAGAACCGGCTCGTAGGGCAGGCCGCGATTGGCGACCAGCATCAGTCTGCCGCCGCCGCGAAGCGCGGTTGCGGCAGTCTTGATCATCGCCTGGCCGAGGGCCGGCTCGGCGGCATGCCCCTCATGGAAGGGCGGGTTCATGATCACGAGATCGTACTTATCCTTGACCGGCTCGCCCGCCAGATCGTGCCAGAAGAAGCGCGCAGGCGCGTTTGGGCAGTTCTCCGCCATATTGCCCCGCGCCGCCTCCAGAGCCGCGTGATTGGCCTCGTAGAGGTCAAGGCGCGCCAATCCACGCGATCTCTTCGCCATCTCGACAGAAAGATAACCCCATCCCGCGCCGAAATCGGCGACGTCGCCGGTAAAATCCTGCGGCAGGCGCGAGGCGAGCAGCTCCGATCCGGCATCGACGCGGTCATGCGAGAACATTCCGGGTACCGCATTAAAGCGGTCGTCGACGCGCACCGGCGCTTTTGCCAGCTTGGTGACGATCTCGCCGGCATCGGCCGGCCGGGCGAACCAGCAGGCGACGCCGTGATATTTCGGCATGTGGTCGATGGCGAGACCGAATCCTTCGAGGCGCTTGCGCAGCGGCTGGATTCCGTCTTCCTTGGCCCCGGCAACGACGATCAGGCCGCCTGCCCGCGTGCGGGCGATCGCAGCGGCGAGATTGGCCTCGTTCTCGCCCTTGTGCTTGGTGCAGAGGACAAGTGCTGCGTCATAGTCCTCGCCGTCGATCTCCGGTTTCGCCTCGATCCGCTGCGCCAGAAGCTGCCGATAGAGCGGCCGGAAGCCCTGGACGGCGCTGAGCGAGGCGGCGAAGCCCTCGGGCAGCTGAAAGCCCGCCTCGGCGCCGAGGAAGAGCACACGCTCGCCCTCGCCGGGCGCCTCGACTGTGCCGCTGGCAAAGGGATGAAACAGGGTTTTCAGCGTCTCACGGCTCATGGGTCTCGTCTCGTTAAAGCATGTCGCGCAAAACTCGGCAGCGGTTTTGCGACCACGACATGCGCAAAACCAGGATACAAAAAGGGCGCGGAAGGTTCCCGCGCCCGGAAGTCAGTCTGGGAGACGCGGCTTATTCGGCCGCTTCTTCCTTCTTCTTCTCGTTCGCGATCTCCTGGCCGGTGGCCTGGTCGACGACCTTCATCGACAGGCGAACCTTGCCGCGTTCGTCGAAGCCGAGCAGCTTGACCCAGACCTTGTCGCCTTCCTTGACGACGTCCTGCGTCTTGGCAACACGCTCGGAAGCGAGCTGCGAGATATGGACGAGGCCGTCGCGGGCGCCGAAGAAGTTGACGAAGGCGCCGAAGTCGGCGGTCTTGACAACCGTGCCCTCGTAGATCTGGCCGATTTCAGGCTCGGCGACGATCGAGTGGATCCACTTGCGGGCCGCTTCGATTTCCTTGCCGGAAGAGGAGGCAATCTTGACGGTGCCGTCGTCCTCGATGTTGATCTTCGCACCGGTCTTTTCGACGATTTCGCGGATGACCTTGCCGCCGGAGCCGATGACTTCGCGGATCTTGTCGACCGGAATGTTCATGACTTCGATGCGCGGCGCGAATTCGCCGAGCTGGCCGCGGCTTTCGGTGATCGCCTTGGACATTTCACCGAGAATGTGGGTGCGACCGCCCTTGGCCTGGCTGAGCGCGACCTTCATGATCTCTTCGGTGATGCCGGCGATCTTGATGTCCATCTGCAGCGAGGTGATGCCGTCGGCCGTACCTGCAACCTTGAAATCCATGTCGCCGAGGTGGTCTTCGTCACCGAGGATATCGGAGAGAACGGCGAAGCGATCGCCTTCGAGGATCAGACCCATGGCGATACCGGCAACCGGCTTGGCCAGCGGAACGCCGGCGTCCATCAGAGCGAGCGAGGTGCCGCAGACCGTCGCCATCGAGGACGAGCCGTTCGATTCGGTGATCTCCGAAACGACGCGCAGCGTGTAGGGGAACTGCTCGGCCGACGGCAGCATCGGGCGGATGGCGCGCCAGGCGAGCTTGCCGTGGCCGATTTCGCGGCGCCCCGGAGAGCCCATGCGGCCGGTCTCGCCGACGGAGTAGGGCGGGAAGTTGTAATGGAGCAGGAAGCGCTCCTTGTACATGCCCGTCAGGCTGTCGACATATTGTTCGTCTTCGCCGGTGCCGAGCGTGGCAACGACGATCGCCTGGGTTTCGCCGCGGGTGAACAGCGCCGAACCATGGGTGCGCGGCAGAAGCCCGACTTCCGAAACGATCGGACGAACGGTTTCGAGGTCGCGGCCGTCGATACGGCTCTTGGTGTCGAGGATGTTCCAGCGGACGATCTTGGCCTGCAGGTGCTTGAAGATCGCGCCGACTTCCTCGGCCGTGTACTTGGCTTCGCCTTCCTCAGGGAGGAAATGCGCCTTCACCCTCGCCTTGACGGCGTCGACGGCGGCGTAGCGGTCGGCCTTCTGGGTGATCTTGTACGCTTCACGCAATTCGGCTTCGGCAAGGCCGAGCATTTCGCTTTCGAGCGCGGAATAGTCCTCCGGCTGGAAGTCGCGCGGCTCCTTGGCGGCAACTTCGGCGAGCTTGATGATCGCGTCGAGTACCGGTTGGAAACCCTTGTGGCCGAACATGACGGCGCCGAGCATGACGTCCTCGGGCAGTTCCTTGGCTTCGGATTCGACCATCAGCACGGCGTCGTAGGTGCCGGCGACGACGAGGTCGAGGCTCGACTCGTCCATCTCGTCGAGATGCGGGTTGAGAACATATTCGCCATTGATGTAGCCGACGCGCGCACCGCCGACCGGGCCCATGAAGGGAACGCCGGAGAGCGTCAGCGCTGCCGAGGTAGCGACCATCGACAGGATGTCGGGGTTGTTTTCAAGGTCGTGCTGGATGACGGTAACGACGACCTGCGTGTCGTTCTTGTAGCCTTCCGGGAAGAGCGGGCGGATCGGACGGTCGATCAGGCGGGAAACGAGGGTCTCGTTTTCGCTCGGGCGTCCTTCGCGCTTGAAATAGCCGCCGGGGATCTTGCCGGCTGCGTAGGTCTTTTCCTGGTAGTTGACGGTCAGCGGAAAGAAGTCCTGGCCGGGCTTCGGCGCCTTGGCCGAAACGACGGTGGCGAGAACGACGGTTTCGCCGTAGGTGGCGAGAACCGCGCCGTCGGCCTGACGGGCGATCTTGCCGGTTTCAAGCTTCAACGGGCGGCCGGCCCACTCGATTTCCACGGTGTGTGTATCAAACATATCTTGTCCTTCAATGCGGGAGCACGCGCCATCGCCGATATCAGGGCGCAGCGCACAGTCGACCGCAATCAATGTGACGCATCACGGGCAAGACAACGGGAGGCTTTTCATCCTCGGCTTCTCGGGGGATCTCCGTCCCCGGGAAAGCCGGGCCAAAGCTTCGGGAAGCTCTGGCCGAAAGCATCCGGCAATCCTGCCCCATGACAGGTCAGCGGTTGGTTTGGCAGAACCGGCCCATCCGGGTCTGCCGGTCGTTCCACCGCTTGAGATAGGGCGCGGCAGGAACATTTCATCGGAACTTCGTCCGAAACAGATCCGGCGGACGCTCGAAAGCGCCCGCCGGATAAACTTAGCGGCGGATACCCAGGCTGTTGATCAGCTTGGAATAGCGGCCTTCATCCTTCTTCTTGAGATAATCAAGAAGCGAGCGGCGGCTCGAAACCATCGTCAACAGGCCACGGCGGGAATGGTTATCCTTCTTGTGGTCCTTGAAGTGTTCGGTCAGGTTGTTGATGCGCTCGGTCAGGATCGCGACCTGGACTTCCGGCGAACCGGTATCGCCTTCGGCGGTTGCGTATTCCTTGATCAGCGCAGCCTTGCGCTCAGCAGTGATCGACATCGGATGGTCCTTTCTATGAGAGGAGAAGAAGTCGCCAAAAGCCGGGATGCCGTCCAGCTTTGGCCGCGAATGCAATCGAGCGTACCCGATGCTGGCGCTGCCTATAAACCAAATAAGCAGCGATGGAAAGAGGGAGCCCCGCAGCAGCTTTCAGCGGCCCGTCATGGCGCCCCGGATCATCGCATTATAACCTGCAGGATCCTGCAGCATGGCGAAATGGCTGGCATCTTTCAGGATGACGAGTTTTGCGCCCGGAATTTCTTTCGCCATCATCTCCGTATGATCGAGCTTTACGGCCTCATCGTGATCACCGATGGCAAGCGTGACCGGCAGCGTGATCTTGCCAAGCTCCGTCGCCGTCCAGTTCGGCTGCGTCGCCCACATCCGCGAAATCTGCGTAACGAAAGCGTCGTATTCGTTCGGTGTCGGCGACAGCTTCCGGTATTGTTCGCCGGCGACGGTAATGTAATCGTTGAAGGTCTTGTTGCTCAAGACGTCGGGCTTGACGCCGTCCGTGGTGACATTGGCCGCCTGGGCAATGACCCGCGTCAGCTTTTCCGGATATCTCATCGCCATGTCGATGCCGATGATGCCGCCGTCCGACCATCCGACCAGCGTCACCTTGTCGATCTTCAGATAATCGAGAAGGGCGACATAGTCCGATGTCATCAGATCGTAGCCGAAAGGCTGCTGGCTGCGCGTCGAGCGGCCGTGACCGCGGCTGTCGGCAACGATGACCAGATGATCCCTGGCGAATTCGGCGATCTGGCGACCCCAGACGCCGGTATTGCCAAGGCCGCCATGGATGAAGAGGATCGGATCGCCGTCACCATATTCGGCATAATACATCTTGATGTCGTTCACATCGGCCATGCCGCTCACCTTCGGCGCGGGCATCGCAGGAAAGGCCGGAAGCTCGGCCCAGCGCTCGCCGGATCGAGCGCCGGCGGCGATCAGGAACAGCGAAAAGAACGTCAGCATTCCAATTGCGATTGCGCGCATAATTTTCCCCTCGGGCCGCCATGGCACCTCGGGCCGTTATGGCCCGAAAGAGAAGATATCGCATCGCCACTGCATGACAATCGTCAGCTGTACAGACTTAGGCGAAAACCCGCTTTGGGCGAAACTCGCCCTGGCCGATCTCGCCGATCGCGATCAGTCGGCCGCGGGCCGTCGCATAGGCCTCGCTTTCGGCAATCGGCGCATCGCGGCCGCGCACCAGGATCGGATTGCCCAGCTTCAGCCGGTGCGCCTGGTCGTCGTTGATGACGAGGTGAGGCAGGGCGGAAAGCGCTTCGCAGGTGTCGATCAGCAATGCATCGAGGGCGGCGAGCCGCTCATCCATGTCTTCGATCGCTTCGAGCGCCACGAGGTTGGCAAGCGGCACCATGGTTTCTTCCGCAAAAGGCGCGACGAAGGTGCGCCGCAGCCCGGAGATATGGCCGTAGCAGCCGAGCTCGCGGCCGAAATCGCGGGCAAGCGCCCGAACATAAGTGCCCTTGCCGCATTCCACTTCGAAATGCGCGGTATTCGCATCCGGGCACGCAAGCAGCGTCAGTCGGAATATCTCGACTTCGCGTGAGGGAATCTCGACGGCTGCGCCGTCTCGCGCCAGATCATAGGCGCGTTCGCCTGCGATCTTGATGGCGGAAAACTGCGGCGGCACCTGGCTGATCGTGCCGATGTAGCGGGGCAGGATATCGTGGATCTGCTGCTCGGTGGGACGTCTTTCCGAGCTCTGTGTCACATCGCCTTCGAGATCGTCGGTGGCGCGCTCCTCGCCCCAGCTGACGGTGAACTCATAGATTTTCCGGCCGTCCATCACATAGGGAACGGTCTTGGTCGCGTCGCCTAGCGCGATCGGCAGCATGCCGGAGGCGAGCGGATCGAGCGTGCCGGCATGGCCGGCCTTCTGCGCCTTGTAGAGCCATTTGAGCTTGGAAACGGCTTCCGTCGAGCCGAAATCTACCGGCTTGTCGAGGATCAGCCAGCCGGAAATTGGCCGGCCCTTGGGTTTGCGTGGTTTGGACATGCGTCTCTTCTTATTTTTCGTCGCTATCGGCGTCGAGGTCGCGGCTCACTTCGGGCGAACGCAAGAGCTCGTCGATCTTCTTGTAATTGTCGAAGCTGGTATCGTCGCGGAAACGCACTTCCGGCATGTATTTCATCTGTCGGAGCTGCGGCCCGAGCCGCCCGCGGATGAACTTCGCATGGCGGTTTAAAGCCTCGATGACGATGCTGTGGTCGGAAACGCCGAGCGGCGTCACGTAAGCCGTGGCGATCTTGAGGTCGGGCGACATGCGCACTTCCGAAATCGAGATCACGGTCGCCTCGATGACGTCGTCACGCACTTCGCCGCGCTGCAGCACCTGGGTGATCGCGGCGCGGACCTGTTCGCCAACGCGCAGCATGCGCTGCGAAGGCGCGGAGGATGTTGGTCTGGTCATTGTTATCTCTATTTGCCGATGCGGCTGGGAATCGAACCCGTCAAAGGAGAGCGTCCATGACTCTTTTGGCTGGAAAGGTCAAGGCCGCCAGATACCAGAAGCCATCCGCCGGCCGGCGGATGGCTTCTGGAAAGCTGTTCTTGCGCGAGGCGCCTGACGGTTAGAGCGTGCGCGTGATGTGTTCGACGCGGAAGCACTCGATGACGTCGCCGACGCGCATGTCCTCGTAGTTTTCGAAGGCCATGCCGCACTCCTGGCCCATCGGCACTTCGGAGACTTCGTCCTTGAAGCGCTTGAGGGTCTTGAGCTTGCCTTCATGAACGACGACGTCGTTGCGGATGAGGCGGACGCCCGCTCCACGCTCGACCTTGCCTTCGACGACGCGGCAGCCCGCGACCTTACCGACCTTGGTGATGTTGAACACCTCCAGGATCTCGGCATTGCCGATGAAGGTTTCGCGCCGTTCCGGCGACAGCAGGCCCGACATCGCTGCCTTCACGTCATCCACGAGATCGTAGATGATGTTGTAGTAGCGGATCTCGATGCCTTGGCGTTCGGCAAACTGGCGTGCCTGCGCATTGGCGCGAACGTTGAAGCCGATGATGGCGGCGTTCGAGGCTTCGGCGAGCGAAATATCCGACTCTGTGATGCCGCCTGCGCCCGAATGGACGATGCGGGCACGGACTTCGTCGGTGCCGAGCTTCTCCAGCGCGCCGGCAATCGCTTCGATCGAGCCCTGCACATCGCCCTTGATGACGAGCGGGAACTCCTTGACGCCGGTGCTCTGGAGCTGCGTCATCATCTGTTCCAGCGAACCGCGCTGGCCCGACTGGCGGGCAGCCGCCTTGTCGCGGGCAAGACGCTGACGGTATTCCGAGATCTCGCGGGCGCGGCTTTCGCTTTCGACCACGGCGAACTTGTCGCCTGCCTGCGGCGTGCCGGAAAGACCGAGCACCTCGACCGGGGTCGCGGGACCGGCTTCCTTCACATGGTCGCCCTTGTCGGTGACGAGGGCGCGCACGCGGCCCCAGACATCGCCGGCGACGATGATCTGGCCCGGACGCAGCGTGCCCTTCTGGACGAGCACGGTGGCGACCGAACCGCGGCCGCGGTCGAGCTGGGCTTCGATAACCGTGCCTTCTGCCGTCCGGTTCGGATTGGCCTTCAGGTCAAGAATTTCGGCCTGCAGCAGGATCGCTTCGAGCAGTTTGTCGAGATTCTTGCCGGTTTTGGCCGAAACCTCGACGTCGAGCACTTCACCGCCCATGGATTCGACGAAGACTTCGTGCTGCAGCAGCTGGTTGCGAACCTTCTGCGGATCGGCCTCGTGCTTGTCGACCTTGTTGATCGCCACGATGATCGGCACGTTGGCCGCCTTGGCGTGGTTGATCGATTCGATCGTCTGCGGCATCACGCTGTCATCGGCTGCGACCACCAGGATCGCGATGTCGGTCGCCTGTGCGCCACGGGCACGCATTGCCGTGAAGGCGGCGTGGCCGGGGGTGTCGATGAAGGTGATCTTCTGGCCGTTCTGTTCCACCTGATAGGCGCCGATATGCTGGGTGATGCCACCGGCTTCGCCGGCGACCACGTTGGCATGGCGGATGGCGTCGAGCAGCGACGTCTTGCCGTGGTCGACGTGGCCCATGATGGTGACGACCGGCGGGCGCGAAACCAGTTCGCCTTCTTCGTCGGAGACGTTAAAGATGCCGAGCTCGACGTCGGATTCCGACACGCGCCGGACCGTGTGGCCGAATTCACCGGCGATGAGTTCGGCAAGGTCGGCGTCGATGACGTCGCCCGGCTTCATCATCTGGCCTTCCTTCATCAGGTACTTGATGACGTCGACGGCGCGTTCAGACATGCGCTGCGACAGTTCCTGAATGGTGATGGTCTCGGGCAGAACCACTTCGCGGGAGATCTTCTCCCGGGTTTCCTGCATCTGGCTGCGGCGGAACTTTTCCTGCCGGCGGCGCATCGCCGAAAGCGAGCGCCCGCGGGCATTGTCATCGCCGTCCACGTCAGCCGTGGTGATCGTCAGCTTGCCGCGGCGGCGCTCCTCATCCGTTTTCGGACGCGCGGTGACCGGCTTTGCGGGTTCCGGGCGGATAACACGGCCACGAGCCGGACCGCTGCGTGCCGCGCCGCGATCATCATCGCCCTCGTCATCACGACGACCACGGGCCGCTGCCGGTGCGGCAGCACCCGGCGCCGGACGGGCGGCAGCAGGTGCTCCGGCGCCATCGGGCCGGCGCGCAGCCGGTGCCGGCCGCGGAGCGCTCGGGCGCGCTTCGGCCACAACAGCAGCCGGTGCCGCGGCAGCGGCGGGTTCGGCGGCAGCGGGCGCTTCGGCCTGGCGAGCAGCCTCTTCGGCGGCCCTGCGGGCGGCCTCTTCGGCTTCCGCTGCCTTGCGGACCGCCTCTTCGGCGGCCCGGCGCTTTTCTTCCTCGGCGCGACGGATCGCGTCCTGGGCGTCACGTGCCTGGGATTCGGCCAGCGCACGGCGGCGGGCGTCCATCTCCTCAGGCGACAGATGGTTCAGCACGACAGGCCGCGGACGGTCGTTCGAGCGTTGCGGCTGATAGGACTGCTGCGGACGCTGGTTGGTCTGGCTATTGCCCGGCTGGTGAACCCGCGGTGCCGGTGTCGGCTGCGGCGGACGCGCCTGAACAGGCGCCGGCGCCGGTTCGGCTGCGCGGACCGGGGCTGCGGCGGCAGCGGGCGTGATCGGCTTTTCGTCTTCCGGGCGCATCGGGCGCCGCTTGCGGGTCTCGACCACGACCGCCTTGGTGCGACCCCGACCCATATCCTGGCGAACGGTGCCCTGGCTCATCCCTGATGGTTTCAGGGTAAGCGTCTTCTTGCCCGTTACGCTGAGTGTCTTGTCGTCGTTACTATCGGTCATTCGTTCCCGTTCCTTCGGACAGGGAGCGATGACTAGATCAGACCCTGTCGTTCAAATACTGTCGATCAATGAGAATGAGACCGGCCGATGCCGGTGACCGTCTCATTGTTTTTGCCGGCCAGCGCCGCCCGCTGCCCGGGACTGACCGCCAACACGGTACTGTTCGAGCATCTTTGCGCGCTTCACTACACCCTCACCCGCCTGCCCTGCAAGCACTGCGGCATGGATAAAAGCATTCTGGCCCATCAGGCCTTCCATTTCGCTCTCCGAGAAGAAGCGGTAGGAAGGTATCTCCTCCTCGGTCTCCATTCCGAGGTGCCAGGCCTTGCGGGCCTGGTCGATTTTCCTCACGCCGTCGTCCGCCGCGTCGGTCGCGTGGAACACCGCAAGGGCTGCTCCGCTTCTGACCGCGGCGTCCACCTTCGAGGAGCCGCTGATGAACTGGCCGGCTTTGCGCGCCATGTTCATCATCTGCATCAATTGCGCCGCGAGGAGCCGGTCGACATTCGCGCCGAGATCGTCCGCGGCCTTCACGTCGCTTTTCAGCGCGCGGGCGAAGAGCTTCTTCGCCACCGCTCTGTCGACCAGCGACCGGTCGGCTTTCACCCAGCAACCGCGTCCCGGAAGTTCGCGCTTCAGGTCGGCGACGACGCTTCCGTCGGGAGCCGCGACGAATCGGATCAGCTCATCCGGCGATCCGCTTTCGCGCGTCACGATGCACATGCGTCCGTTCACGTCATAACCTGCAAGATCGTCGTCCTGAGGGAGAGCGTCCGGCTCATGCGCGGTCATCATGCTTCCTGTTCGGCTTCGGTGACCTCTTCTTCGGTCCCCTTCGCCAGGTCCTCTTCGGTGATCCAGCCGGCCGCAAGCCGGGCCTGGACGATCATCTGCTCGGCTTCGACGCGCGAGACGTCGAACTTCGAGAACAGGCCTTCGAACTTCTTCGTTTCGCCGTTCTTGCGCTCCGTCCAGCCGACGAGATCGTCGGCGGCGCAGCCGGCAAAATCCTCGATCGTCTTGATGCCGTCTTCGCCGAGCGCCACCATCATCTGGGCGGACATGCCGTCGATCTGGCGCAACTCGTCCTCAACGCCGAGCGCCTTGCGCTTCTCGTCCATCTCGGCTTCGAGCTTCTCCAGATATTCGCGGGCGCGGGTCTGGATTTCCTGCGCGGTATCTTCGTCGAAACCGTCGATCGAGGCGATTTCGTCTAGATCGACATAGGCAAGTTCCTCGACGGCGGCAAATCCTTCCGATGCCAGGACCTGGCCGACCATTTCGTCGACGTCGAGCGAATCCATGAACAGATTGGTGCGCTCGTTGAATTCCTTCTGACGGCGCTCCGATTCCTCGGCCTCCGTCATGATGTCGATGTCCCAGCCGGTCAGCTGCGACGCCAGGCGGACGTTCTGGCCGCGGCGGCCGATCGCAAGCGACAGCTGCTCGTCGGGAACGACGACTTCGATGCGCTCGGCATCCTCGTCGAGAACGACCTTGGCGACTTCGGCCGGCTGCAGGGCGTTGACGACGAAGGTCGCCGGATCCTGCGACCACGGGATGATGTCGATCTTCTCGCCCTGAAGCTCGCCGACGACGGCCTGGACACGCGAACCGCGCATACCGACGCAGGCGCCGACCGGATCGATCGAACTGTCGTTCGAGATCACTGCGATCTTGGCGCGCGAGCCCGGATCGCGGGCGACCGACTTCACCTGGATGATGCCGTCGTAGATTTCAGGCACTTCCATGGTGAAGAGCTTCACCATGAACTGCGGATGCGTGCGCGACAGAAAGATCTGCGGGCCGCGCTGTTCGCGGCGGACGTCATAGACATAGGCACGGACGCGATCGCCATAGCGCACGTTTTCGCGCGGGATCATTTCGTCGCGTCGGATGATGCCTTCGCCACGGCCGAGATCGACGATCACGTTGCCGTATTCGACGCGCTTGACGGTGCCGTTGACGATTTCGCCGACGCGGTCCTTGAATTCGTCGAACTGGCGGTCGCGCTCGGCTTCACGCACCTTCTGCACGATGACCTGCTTGGCGGACTGTGCGGCGATGCGGCCGAAATCCATCGGCGGCAGCGGATCGGCAATGAAATCGCCGAGTGCGGCGTCAGGGTTGCGGTCGCGGGCGAGTTCCAGCGGGATCTGCGTCGAATAATCCTCGGCCTTGTCGACGACTTCAAGCAGACGCTGCAGCCGGATTTCGCCGGTCTTCGGATTGATGTCGGCACGGATGTTGGATTCGGTGCCGTAACGCGAGCGTGCCGCCTTCTGAATGGCATCGGCCATTGCGGCAAGCACGATCTCGCGGTCGATGACCTTTTCGCGCGCCACTGCATCTGCGATCTGCAGAAGTTCGAGCCGGTTCGCACTGACTGCCATTGTCTTGTTTCTCCGTCTTTACTCCGGGGTTCCCGTCCCTGGGAGCGGTCTGTTAATCGGTTATTCCTGCTCGTCCGCTTCGTTCTGGTTGGCGGCCTGCGCTTTCGCCAGCTTGTCGGCGCGCAGTGCATCTCGGATCAGATCGTCGGTCAGAATGAGCTTCGCGTCGCTAAGCGCCGTGAAGGGAATGGAGACCTTCGGCTCTTCCCCATAAGCGATCTGGTCGCGCTCAAGCGTAAAACCATCCGCGTCGGCTTCGACGATCTTGCCGCGGAAGCGCTTGCGGTTGCCGATCATGATCGACGTCTCGCATTTCACCAGATGGCCTTGCCAGCGGACGAAATCGGATTTCCGCACCATCGGACGGTCGATGCCGGGCGAAGACACTTCGAGATGATACTCTTTATCGATCGGATCTTCCACATCGAGGACAGGAGAAATCGCCATCGAGACTTCTTCGCAGTCCTGAACTGTCATCGTCCCGTCGTTGCGCTCGGCCATCACCTGCATCGTCATGCCGTTCTGATTCAGCATGCGCACGCGGATGAGCCGGAAGCCCATGCCGACCAGAACGGGTTCGATGATATCGGCAAGACGCTGGTCGAGCCCGGTTTCGGTGATCAGCCGCGGCTCAAGTTCGTTGTCTGCGTTTGTCATGTCCGACAAGCGGTGCGCTCCTCGCAATTTCTGCTGTTCGGGCGATCGCGCTAATAAAAAAGAGCGGGTCCTTGCGGCCCACTCTTCATCAAGCGATCAAGAATTTGAGAGGCATATAGTCCGGTTTTTGCGAAATTGCAAGGTCTCAGCCAATTCAGTTGCCGCGGCGCCGACACGTCTATGGCCAGCGTCGGTCTTGCGCATATATTGCTTTGCGGCACAACGGCAAAGCGGGAGGAATCGTGGCGTATACTTCGTCGACATTGGCGCCTTTGCGGCACGACACCTATCGCGCCATCTGGTTTGCGAGCCTTTCCTCGAATTTCGGCGGCCTGATCCAGGCGGTGGGTGCGGCCTGGATGATGACGACGATCACCGCCTCGGAAGATATGGTCGCGCTGGTACAGACCTCGACCGCGCTGCCGATCATGCTGTTTTCGCTGATATCGGGGGCGCTCGCCGACAACTACGACCGTCGCCGCGTCATGCTGACGGCGCAGTGCTTGATGCTGACGGTCTCGGGCCTGCTGACGGCTTGCGCGCTTCTCGGCTGGATCACGCCCTGGCTGCTGCTCTTCTTCACCTTCCTGATCGGCTGCGGCACAGCGCTCAACAATCCTTCTTGGCAGGCCTCGGTCGGCGATATGGTGCCGCGCGCCGATCTGCCGGGCGCCGTTACCTTGAACAGCATGGGCTTCAACATCACCCGCAGCGTCGGACCGGCGATCGGCGGCGCGATCGTGGCGGCCGCGGGCGCTGCCGCGGCCTTTGCGGTGAACACGCTGAGTTACCTTCCGCTGATCTACGCGCTGTCGCGCTGGCGTCCAAATACGCCCGTCTCGACCCTGCCGCGCGAGGCGCTCGCCAGCGCCATCTTCGCCGGCCTGCGATATGTCTCCATGTCGCCCAATCTCGAAAAGGTCCTGGTCAGGGGTCTTATCTTCGGCATCGGCGCCAGTTCGATCCTGGCGCTGCTGCCGGTGGTGGCGCTCGATCTGGTGGCCGGCGGGCCGCTGACCTATGGTTTCATGCTCGGCGCTTTCGGCATCGGCGCGATCGGCGGTGCAGTGCTGAATGCGAAACTTCGCCAGGTGCTGTCGAGCGAGATCATTATCCGGCTGGCCTTCACCGGTTTTGCGCTGAGCGCCGTCATCGCCGCCTTCAGCCCGAGCGCCGTCCTGACCTCCGCCGGCCTTCTCGTCGCCGGCGCCTGCTGGGTCTCGGCGCTTTCGCTCTTCAACACCATCGTCCAGCTTTCGACACCGCGCTGGGTCGTCGGCCGCGCGCTGTCGCTCTACCAGACCGTCACCTTCGGCGGTATCGCCGGCGGCAGCTGGCTCTGGGGTGTGGCAGCCGACCGCTACGGTGTCGCCGATGCGCTGCTGATGTCATCGGTCGTCATGCTGCTCGGCATTGCGATCGGCCTGCGGTTTTCGATGCCGGCCTTCGCCTCGCTCAACCTCGATCCGCTGAACCGCTTCACCGCGCCGGCGCTCAGCCTCGACATCACGCCACGCAGCGGCCCGATCGTCATCCACGTCGACTACGAGATCGCCGATGCCGATCTTGCCGAATTCATGGCGCTGATGGGCGAGCGCCGCCGCATCCGCATCCGCGACGGCGCAAGGCACTGGGCGCTGATGCGCGATCTCGAAAATCCGGGGCTGTGGACCGAAAGCTACCATACGCCGACCTGGGTCGAATACATCAGGCACAACCAGCGGCGCACCCAGGCCGATGCCGAAAACATCGACAGGCTGCGCGCGCTCCATCGCGGTGAAGGCCCGCCCCATGTTCATCGCATGATCGAGCGTCAGGCCATTCCGCCTGATAACGACGTCTTCCACCAGACGCCGATCGATCTGCACCATTGAGGAGAGGCATGCACAGTTTCAGGCTCGCCCGCCAAGCCGATCTTGCCGCCATCATCGGGCTTCTCGCCGATGATGATCTCGGCAGCGCCAGGGAGATTGTCGCGGATCCGATCGATCCGCGTTACCTCTCGGCCTTCGCGGCCTTCGCGGCCATCGAGGCCGATGCCAACCAGATGCTGGCCGTGGCAAGCGACGCGGACGGTCAGGTTGTCGGTTGTTTGCAGTTGAGCTTCATTCCCGGCCTTTCGAGAACCGGGATGTGGCGCGGCCAGATCGAAAGCGTGCGTATCGCCCGGGATTTGCGCGGCTCCGGGCTCGGCTCCGAGTTCATCGAATGGGCGATCGTCCAATGCGCCGAGCGCGGCTGTGGTCTCGTGCAGCTGACGTCGGACAAGACACGGACGGATTCGATCCGCTTTTACGAGAAGCTCGGTTTCGTCGCGAGCCATGAGGGCCTGAAGCGCAGTCTCTAAAACGGCTACTTTAGCCTGGCCTTCATCGTCGCCTCGGGAAAGCAGGTCGGCTTCATGCCGTTCTTCGCCTGCCACTGGCCGATCGAACGCCGCGTCTTGTAGCCCGGCAGGCCGTCGGAGCCGCCGACATCGTAGCCCTGCCGTTCCAGCGCCTTCTGCATGGCGGCGACATCCGAGCGCAGCATCTTGCCGACATCGCCCCATCGGCCCTCAAAAGCGCCGCCACCATAGGCGATCCGGTCGGCAAGGTTGCCGATATAAAGCGCGTAGAGGTCGGAGTTGTTGTACTCCTTGATGATATAGAAATTCGGCGTAACGATGAATTCCGGCCCGTCGCGGCCGGCCGGAACCAGCATCATGCTTTGTGCTTTCATCTCGCCAGAGGGAAAGCCCTTGCCGGAGATGCGGTCGATGCCGAGCGAGGCCCAGTGCGACAGTGGTTTTGCCAGATCCGGCCCCTCTTGGGCGCAGGAAACCGCCTCGGGTATCGACACCTCGAAGCCCCAGTCGCGATTGCGCTGCCAGCCCTTCTTGACCAGGAAATTGGCGATCGAGGCGAGTGTGTCGGGCACCGAGGTCCAGATGTTGCGGTGACCGTCGCCGTCGAAATCGACGGCATATTTCAGATAGCTGGTCGGCATGAACTGCGGCTGGCCGAGCGCGCCGGCCGAGGACCCCTTGAAATCACCAGGCGTGACGTCGCCGCCGTCGAGAATATGCAGCGCCGCCATCAGCTCGGTGCGGAACATCTCCTTGCGCGTCGACATGAAGGCCTTGGTCGCCAAGACCTCGACCGCCGAATTCGGGATCTTCGCCGCGCCGAAGCCGGTCTCCCGGCCCCAGATGGCCAGTACGATCGAACCCGGCACCCCATAGGTCTTTTCGATCCGCTTCAGCGTCGGGCCATATTGCGCGGCAAAACTGCGGCCCGTTGCGGCAAGCCGCTTCAAGTGATCCTCATTGAAATAGGGACCGGGCGAGGAAAATTCGGCCTGCGTCTGCTTCTGCTCCTTCGGCGGCGGGAAGCCGGGCGGGGCGAGATCCGGCAGATTCCAGTTCAGCGTGACGCCCGAGAACGCGGCCTGGAAGGTCTTCTCGGAAATACCGCCTGCCCTTGCTTCTGGCCAGAGGTCCTTCTGCACCCAGCTTTCGAACTGCGCCTCGACATCGGCTTTGGAAGGGGCTGCGTGGGAGGGGAGGGGGAGGAGCGCAGCTGTTATGGCGACCGCGAATATTCGGAGCATATGCAATCCCCTCATATCACCGTCCGCGCCCGCAGCGCCGCCGCCAGCGTCCCCTCGTCGAGATAATCGAGTTCGCCGCCGACAGGCACGCCATGCGCCAGCCGCGTGATCTTCACGTCGAGCCCCTGCAACTGGTCGGTAATGTAATGCGCCGTCGTCTGTCCTTCGACGGTAGCGTTGACAGCGATGATCAGCTCGCGGATGCCGCCTTCGCCGATCCGGTCGATCAGCCCGCGAATATTGAGATCGTCGGGGCCGATCCCGTCGAGCGGCGACAGCGTGCCACCGAGAACGTGATAGGCGGCGTTCATCGCACCGGCCCGTTCCAGCGCCCAGAGGTCCGAGACATCCTCGACGACGATGATGACGGACTGGTCGCGCTGGGTATCGGTGCAGATGGTGCAGGGATCGACGGTATCGACATTGCCGCAGCGCGAGCAGATTTTCACCTTGTCGTAGGCCTCGCCCATCGCATTAGACAGCGGCCCCAGGAGCTGGTCCTTCTTCTTGATCAGATATAGCGCCGCCCGGCGGGCCGAGCGCGGCCCGAGGCCCGGCATCTTCGCCAGAAGCTGAATGAGTTTTTCGATTTCGGGGCCGGTGACTCGTTTTGCCATGCGCCGTTCTTAACTGATATGGAACGAAAACGGAATCGCGGAAGGATCGGCCGTCCCATGAAAATCCTGGCGCTCTGCACCGGCACCCCGGAACGGCTGGTCGGCAAAAGTTATAAGACCGGCATTTTCAAACATGCCGTCAGCGGCGCCGTGATGATCGATGCCGAAGGGCTGGTCGGCGATGCCATCTGCAACCGCAAACACCATGGCGGCGTCGATCAGGCGGTTTATGTCGAGGGATCGCTGACGCTCGACTGGTGGGCGCAAGAACTCGGCCGACCATACGAGCCCGGCACTTTCGGTGAAAATTTGGTGATCTCTGATCTCGACAACCGCGACGTTTGCGTCGGCGACCGCTTCCTATCAGGCGATCTCGTCCTCGAAGTCAGCGCATGCCGCATCCCCTGCACCACCTTCGCCGCCAGGATGGCCGATCCGAAATTCGTCAAGCGTTATACCGAGGCCGCCCGCCCCGGCATCTATTGTCGCGTCATCCGCGGCGGCATCGCCGAAGCCGGAATGTCGTTGGAGCATCAGCCCTTTCCCGGAGAAAAGGTCACGATGCCGGAGCTGATGGAAACCTTTGGCCGACGGCTTTCCGCGGCAGATCGGTTGCGATATCTCGCATCACCAATCCACTATAAACTGAGAGCAATGCTGGAGGCCCAACACTGACGATCGGGCATGGACGCGGCTTGCCGGTCAGTGGGTCTATCAGAACGGCAGCTTGAAGCCGGGCGGGATCGGCAGGCCGGCGGTGAGCGCCTTGGTCTTTTCGGCAGCGAGCGCCTCGGACTTGTCCTTGGCGTCCTTGTGGGCGGCGACGATCAGGTCCTCAAGGATCTCGACATCGTCTTCCTTGAACAGCGACGGGTCGATCTTCAGGCTCTTCAGCTCGCCCTTGCCTGAAATGACGACGGTGACGAGGCCGCCGCCGGCCTTGCCTTCGGCCGTGAGCTCGGCGATCTCCGCCTGCATCTGCTCCATCTTGGCCTGCATTTCTTTGACTTTGCCCATCATGCCCATGATGTCGCGCATCGTCTCGCTCCTTGTTGCAATCAGAATTCTATGTCGTCGCCTGGCAAGATATCACCGTCTTCGGATTCGGCCGCGGCAGGCGGTGTCGCCTCTTCCGCTTCCTCCTCCGGCGTTGGCGCCCTGACGCGCACGTCGATGATCTTGGCGCCCGGAAACTGCGCAAGGATCGCCGCGACATCGGGGTCCTGGCGTGCATCGCTGACGCGCTGTTGTTGCGCCTTGGCTTCCGCCTCCACCATCGTCGGCCCGCCCTCTTCGCGGCTGGTGCTGACAATCCAGTGAATGCCTGTCCATTCCTTGAGCCTGACGGCAAGCTCGTTCAGCAGCGTGCCCGGCGCGCCCTCGGTGAGGTTCACGTCCAGCCGGCCGGGCTCGATGCGGACCGGCCGCACGAAGTTGCGCACCAGCGCCTTCAGCTTGACGTCCCGCTTTTCGGTGGCGAGGTCGACGATATCGCCGATCGTAGTGACCGGCACTAGCGGCTTCGGCGCTTCAGCCGGCTTCGTCTCGACGCGACCGATTGTCTGCGGTTCCGGATTGGGTACAGCGCGCAGCATCGCGGTCGGCCCTGAGGGCTGCGGCCGCGGCGTCGGCTCGGGCGCGCGCGCTGCGACGCTGCTCTGATAGGGAACCCGTGTTCCGTTGCCGCCACCGCCGCCGGAAGGCGGGGAGGCGGGGCGCGAGCCGGCATTGTCGCCGGAAAATTCGGCAAGCCGCCGCGCCGCATCCTCGGGCGCCGGCAGATGCGCGGCATGCGCCAGCCGGATCAGCACCATTTCGGCCGCCCCTGCCGTCCGCGACGAGCCTTCGGTTTCCGGAATGCCCTTCAGCAGCATCTGCCAGATGCGCGAAAGCGTCGTCACCGCCACACCCTTGGCCAGTTCCGCCGCCTTGGTGCGCTCGATCTCGCTGAGCGATGGATCGTTTGCCGCATCCGGCACATATTTCAGCCGCGTCACCAGATGGGTGAAATCGGCAAGATCGGTCAACACCACGACAGGATTGGCGCCGGCCTCGTACTGGCTCTGGAATTCGCCGAGGGCGCCGGCGACATCGCCTTTGACGATATGCTGGAAGAGATCGACGATGCGGGCGCGGTCGGCAAGGCCGAGCATCCCCCGCACGGCCTCGGCCTGCACGGCGCCGGCGCCATGGGCGATCGCCTGATCGAGCAGCGACAGGCCGTCGCGGGCCGAGCCTTCGGCGGCGCGCGCGATCATCGCCAGCGCGTCCGCTTCCGCCTCGATGCCCTCCTTGGCCGCGATCGTCGTAAACAGCCCGACGAGGTCCGACGCGCTGATGCGGCGCAGGTCGAAGCGCTGGCAGCGCGACAGCACGGTGATCGGCACCTTGCGGATTTCGGTGGTGGCGAAGATGAATTTCACATGTTCCGGCGGCTCTTCCAGGGTCTTCAACAACCCGTTGAAGGCCTGCGTCGACAGCATGTGCACTTCGTCGATGATATAGACCTTGTAGCGCGCCGAAACCGGCCGGTAGCGCACCTGCTCGATGATCTCTCTTATATCGTCGATGCCGGTATGGGAGGCGGCATCCATTTCGATCACGTCGACATGCCGGCCTTCCATGATCGCCTGGCAATGCACGCCGGGGGTGCGAAGGTCGATTGTCGGCTTGTCGACATCTGCTGTCTTGTAATTCAGCGCCCGCGCCAGGATGCGCGCCGTCGTCGTCTTGCCGACGCCGCGCACGCCGGTCAGCATATAGGCTTGGGCAATGCGGCCGGTCTCGAAGGCGTTGGTCAGCGTGCGAACCATCGGCTCCTGGCCGACCATCAGGTCCGTGAAATCCTTGGGGCGGTATTTGCGAGCCAGCACCCGGTATCCGGTGCCCGTCGAGGCGGCATCTTTTGACTGTCGCTCGGTGTCGCTCATCGCCCTGCTTGTCGCCCGGCATCGTCGGGCATTTCGTGGAGAGAAGGTGGGAGGCTGGCACGATGACCCGTGCCGGGCTCGTTAGGGCTGCTTCCTTCCGGACCTGACCCGGTTGGCGAGTGGCTCGTCCACCACCAACCTCCCGGATGCACATATCGGCAATATCGTCATCAAAAGCAAGCCAACATGATAAAAAACTGCTAGTCGTAGGAAAAGACAGGAGGAATGCGCTTTGGACGGTTTTGTGCTCGACCCTCGGCTGGAAAATGACAGCGTCAGCATCATGATCACCGGTCTCTGTGATCTAAGATTGTCGAGGGATGCCCGCTGGCCCTGGCTCATTCTCGTTCCGCGCCGGGCCGATATTACCGAAATCTTCGAGTTGACGCCGCTTGATCAGGTGCTGCTTGCCTTCGAGACGGAACTCGTCGCCAAGGCCTTGAAGAACATCACCGGCGCGACAAAAATCAATATCGGGGCTCTTGGCAATATCGTCCGCCAGCTTCATGTTCATGTCATTGCCCGCTTCGAAGGCGATGCCAATTGGCCGGGTCCTGTCTGGGGCTTCGGGCGCGCGGAGCCCTACGAGGACGGAAAGAGAGACGAATTGACAGCGAAGCTGCGGGAAGCCCTTTCATCATGAGCCATTCGCTTTTCGATTCGGATGTGCCGCATCCGGAACCCAGCAATCTCACGGCCTTTGCCGGCAACGACCTTAATCGCGATTCCGAACACCGCGACGAACATTCCGTCGAAAAGGCACTGGCAAAGGACGGCACCCATATCTTCGCCTTCGCCCGGGACAAGCTGGTGCTGAAACATGACGGCCAGGTGCTCGACCCGCTGTTTGCGCGTTACGAACTGCAGGAATTGCAGCCGAATTGGGACGAGACGGTGCTGCTCGGCTACCGCAAATCAGGCGAGCCGCGCCTTGCCGTTCCCGTCGGCATCGACGTCGACGACCTCGCCAGCCAATACAAGCCCGCCGACGGCCGCACGCTGTTTCGCGAGATGCTGATCGACGAGGTCTTGCTCGGCGAATTCGCACAGGCCGCGAGCCTCATCCGCTGGAATGGGGACAATCGCTTCTGCGGCCGTTGCGGCGCGGCGATGGAGATTCATATCGGCGGCTACAAACGCGTCTGCACCGCCTGCGAACACATGATCTTCCCCCGTACCGATCCCGTCGTGATCATGCTGACGATCGACGAGAGCCGCGGCCTCTGCCTGCTCGGCCGCAGCCCGCATTTTGCGCCCGGCATGTATTCCTGTCTTGCCGGCTTCGTCGAACCGGGTGAGACCATCGAGAACGCCGTGCGCCGCGAAACGCTGGAAGAATCGGGTATTCGCACCGGCCGTATCCGTTATCATGCCTCGCAGCCCTGGCCGATGCCGCATTCGCTGATGATCGGCTGCTACGCCGAGGCGAAATCCACGGACATCAACCGCGACGAGACGGAGCTCGAGGATTGCCGCTGGTTCACCCGCGAGGAGACGCTCGAAATGCTGGAGCACCCTGGCGCCAATGGCAAGGCATCGCCACCGAAAGGCGCGATCGCCCACCGCCTGATGCGCGACTGGGTGGAGTGGAAGCGCTAGCGTCATGCCGGTCGCCCGCTCGGAACGGCTGCTGACGCTGCTTCAGACGCTTCGGCGCTATCGGCGGCCGGTGACCGGTATCGTGCTTGCCCAGGAGACCGGCGTCAGCCTGCGCACGCTCTATCGCGACATCGCCAGTCTGCAGGCTCAGGGCGCGATGATCGAAGGCGAAGCTGGCATCGGTTATGTCCTGAAGCCCGGCTTCATGCTGCCGCCGATGATGTTCTCCGAAGAGGAACTGGAGGCATTGGTGCTCGGCTCGCGCTGGGTCGCCCGCGCCGCCGAGCCGCGCCTGGCCGGCGCCGGCGCCGATGCGCTCGCCAAGATCGCCGCGGTTCTGCCCGCCGACATGCGTGAGATGATCGATTCGGCCGCCCTTTTCGTCGGCCCGAAACGCCGGGATGAAGACAAGGCCGATGTCTCGGCCATCCGCAAGGCGATCCGCCTGGAGCGGATCCTCGAACTGCATTATGGCGACGAGCAGGGTCGCATCTCGCGTCGCCGCGTCTGGCCCTTCGCACTCGGTTATTTCGAGCATGTGCGCGTGTTGATGGCCTGGTGCGAATTGCGTCAGGATTTCCGCCATTTCCGCACCGACCGCATCATCGACATGGCTTTGCATGAGGTGCGCTATCCGCGCCGCCGCACCGTGCTTCTGAAGGAATGGCGCGAGACCCAGGACGTCCCGCTCGAGCGCTAAACACTGCTGCCATAAACTGTCAGCAGTCGGAGTTATAGTCAGTACCAATCGACGACAGGCCACGCGTCCTTGGGGGCGCAAAGGGCGCTGTCGCATCCAGGTTCTCAGCACATGCCGATGCGCCAGAGAAGGAGTACTGATCATGGTAACGCCTCCAGTCATTCAGCAGACCGGCGACCGCTTCGCCACCAATAGCTTTGCCGACATCATTTCGGCCGAAACCTTTGCCGATGCCGGATATTCGGCACGCTCCGGCCTGTTGCAGTTCGCCATCCGTCTTTTCCGCATCGCCGGGAGAGGTCACCCCAAACTCGATGTTGAGGCGACACCGGAATATACGAAGCGCGACCTCGGGTTCATGGATGGGCGCAACCCATTCCGAGAGGATCGCTTACCGCTCTAAGCAGCCTCTAAATCTCGACATTCCGCCCGACGAGACCGGGCGTTGCTCGGCAACGCCCGCTGCATGCTGCTGACATTCATTGGCAGCAGGCGCTCATCCGGCCTTTCACTTCAAAGGGAGAACCGAAATGACCAGCCCCAATCTGATTATCCTCTACGTCAAGGATCCCGGCGAGAGCGCCGGCTTCTACCGCAGCCTGCTGAACCGCGAACCGGCGGTGGAGGCGCCGAATTTTGTCGCCTTTCCGCTCGACGGCGGCTTCACCCTTGGCCTCTGGCGGCGCAGCAAGGTCGAGCCGCAACCCTCCGCCATCGGCAACCGCGGCGAAGTGGCCTTCATGGTGGCGGGAGAAAATGCCGTTGCCAAGCAATACGAGGACTGGCGCCAGCGCGGCCTGCCGATCGCCCAGGAATTGACCGAGCTCGATTTCGGCCCGACCTTCGTCGTGCTTGATCCGGATGGCCACCGGTTGAGGGTTTGTGAGCCGGATAAGTAACAGTCTCGCGAGGCCTGTCGCATGCAGGTCGCCGGAAGCCGCAGCTTCCGGCGACATGCAAAACAACATTAAAGGAGGCCCCGCATCGCATGCCCCCTGTAGACGCCGAGGATGCGCACCTTCTCGGAGAAGAACCGCAGTTCTTCCAAGGCCCGGCGAACGTTCGGATCATTCGGATGGCCTTCGATATCGGCGTAAAACTGTGTCGCCACGAATTTTCCGCCGAGTTGGTAGCTTTCCAGCTTCGTCATGTTGATGCTGTTGGTGGCAAAGCCGCCGAGCGCCTTGTAGAGAGCGGCCGGAATGTTGCGGACGTTGAAAACGAAGGTGGTGACGACCTTTTCTTCCGCCGAATTGCGCTGCGCCCATTCCTCGTCACGCGACAGGATGACGAAGCGGGTGACATTGTTTTCCGTATCCTCGACATTTTCGGCGACGATCTCGAGCCCGTAAAGATCGGCGGCAAGGCGCGGCGCCAGTGCAGCCATCGAGCGGTCGCCGGTCTCCTTGACGAGCTTCGCCGCCCCGGCGGTATCGCCAGCGATGACAGGCTTCCAGCCATGGGCGCGCACGATCTTGCGGCACTGTCCGAGCGCATGGATATGGCTGTGCACTGTACGGATCTCGTCCTTGGTGACCCCAGGCAGCACCATCAGCTGGAAACGGATCGGCATGAAGTATTCGCCGATGATGTGCAGCCGCGATTCCGGCAGCAAGTGATGGATATCGGCAACGCGCCCGGCGATCGTGTTTTCGATCGGAATCATGCCGATATCGGCGTCGCCGTTGTCGACCGCGGTGAACGCATCCTCGAAGGTCTGGCAGGGCAGCGGCTCCATGGTTGGAAACATGTCGCGGCAGGCCATGTCTGAATTGGCGCCGAACTCGCCCTGGAAGGCGATCCTGTTGGTCTTGATGTTCATGATGGTTCCGTCAGTTCGACTTTGCGAGGATGCGCCGCGCTTTTTCAAGGTCGGCGGGAGTATCGACACCGAGCGGAACCGTGTCAACGATCTCCACGTCGATGCGCATGCCGGCCTCCAGCGCCCGCAGTTGCTCCAGCGATTCGCGCTTTTCGAGCGTCGAAGGGCCGAGCGAGACGAATCGCTCCAGAGCCGCACGCCGATAGGCATAGAGGCCGATATGGTGATAGAGCGGCCCCTCGCCGTGCGGTGCTGTCGCGCGCGTGAAGTAGAGGGCGTGCAGGCGGGTGGCGGAGATGGGCGAACCGACGATCTTGACGATATGCGGCGCGGTCTTGTCGTCCTCATTGTCGATTTCGGTCGTCAGCGTGCCGATATCGACCGCTTCGTTCTCGAGCGGGCGCAGAGCCGCGCGCACGGTTTGCGGATCGATCGTCGGCAGGTCGCCCTGAACGTTGACGATGAATTTCGCCTTGCCGGCGGGATCGACTTTCGTCAGCGCTTCGAAGATCCGGTCAGAACCCGACTGATGATCGCTGCTGGTCATGACCACATCGAAGCCGGCGGCGGAAACGGCATCGAACACCTGTTGGTCGTCGACGGCGACGACCACGCGGCCGATGGCTGCCTCTTTGGCGCGCATCGCCACCTGTACGACCATCGGCCGTCCGCAAATATCGGCGAGCGGCTTGCCCGGAAGCCGGGTGGAGGCCATGCGCGCCGGGATCAATACGAGCACCTCGTCTAAATTTGAATCACTCATTGTTCGGGCCTTCTATTCCGGGCTGAAAAGTGTCAAAAAGTCTCACGCATAAGACCATTTAGACAGTTGCAACGATCAGTCAAAAGACATAGGTTCCGCGCGATTTCAAGATGGTCCGGTTCTGGTCTGCCGGCTGCAAGGGGAGCATTGCAGATGAATTCATACGTCAATACGGCCGTGGGAGCGCTGCTCGGAACGATTTTCGTTCTGATGTCGGTCTCCATCGCGTCCGAGGGGATCTTCCATTCCGAAGCGCCGGAAAAGGAAGGTTTCGCGATCGTTGCCGAAGAGGCGCCCGCCGCTGGCGGTGAAGCTGCGCCTGCCGCTGCCGTTCCGATCGCGCAATTGCTCGCTTCTGCAGATGCCAAGGCCGGTGAAGCGGTTTTCAAAAAGTGTCAGGCCTGTCATGACGGCACCAAAGGGGGACCGAACAAGGTCGGTCCCAACCTCTTTGGCGTCGTCGATCGCCCGATCGCCTCGCATGAAGGCTTCGCCTATTCCGCTGCCATGAAGGACTTCTCCAAGGGCGGCTCTGAAAAATGGACCTTTGAGGCTCTCAACAAGTTCCTGACGGCGCCGAAGAAGGACGTTCCCGGCACCGCAATGGGCTTTGCGGGCCTGGCGAAAGATCAGGACCGCGCCAACGTCATCCTTTACCTGCACACGCTCGCCGATTCGCCGGTGCCGCTGCCGGATCCGAAAACCGCGACTCAGTAAGGCGAAGCGCCATCGCATGACAATCAAAGCCCGGCCGCAAGCCGGGCTTTCGTTGTTGATGGGACAAGATCAGGCGCCGAGGAAATAAGCCCAGAGCGAAACGGTAATGGCGCCGAGCGCCGTTGTCACCGAGATCGTCGAGGCGGCGAGACTGTGGCCGACGCCGAAACGATTGGCGATCAGCCAGGCATTGACGCCTGTCGGCACGGAGGAGGTCAGCACGATCGCCGCCGTCCATTCGGGGCTGAGACCGAGGAGCCGGCTCGCTGTCCAGACGCAGCCGGGCAGCAGCAGCAACTTTAGGCCCGAGGTAACGCTGGCGATGCCGAGATTGCCGGAGACGCCGTATCTCTCCAGCGCCATGCCGAGCGAGATCAGCGCCGCCGGGCCGGCTATGCCGGCGATCTGGCCGACGACCGATGCCACCGCCGCCGGCATGGTGAGGCCGGAAAGATGCACGGCCATGCCGGCCGCAAGGCCGATCACCAGCGGATTGCGGATGAGATTGATGGCGATCTGGCGAAGCACGATGACCATGCTGCGGTCGCTTTTGCCGGCGATCTTTCGTTCCGCGTGCTCCATCAACACCGTGCCGGCGACCATCATCACCGGCAAATGCACGGCAAGCAGGATCGACAAAGCCACCAGTCCTTCGTCCCCGACGGTCCGCTGGACGAGCGGCAGTCCGATGAAGACATTGTTGGCGAAGGCCGAGGAAACGCCGGCCAGCACGCCGATCCGTTCATCGCGGTGAAAGAGGCGCGTGGCAGCGATATGGCCGGCCGTCCAGGTGATCGCGACGCCGGAGAAATAGACGATCCAGAGCCGAAAGGGCGAGGCGCCATGGAAATTCGCCTCGGCGATGGTGCGGAAGAGCAGCAGCGGCACAGCGATCTTGAAGACGAATTCGCTGAGCGCATCGCCGACGTTCGATGCCATCAAGCCGCTGCGAACGATGACCCAGCCGATGAGGATCAGGATGAAGATAGGAAGGACGTCGAGAATGATGGCTGACATAAGGGAGGATGCTCTGCGGGGAGGGAGTATCCGAGGTCTAGCAGCAAAAGGCTGGCGTTGAAAACGCAATCGACACTTAGCCGCGCTGGAATGCATCCGCACGCAAAAAAAGCGGGCATGGCCCGCTTTTCCGCTCCGGCCGTGCCGGATATCCGGATCGCGAGGCTGCCAGTTCATCCGTGGTCAGCGCCGCGCCTGTAAGATCGAAGGGATCATCCCTCGTCGCCCGGCTGCAACTGAAAGCTGCTCATGCCGGTCTTGCTGCGAGCATATGTAGGTTTCGAAAATGACGGGGGCATGACGAATAAGCGGCGCTTTTGCGAAGAATGGAGACTCAAATTACCATTTATCCTTCCAAACGGCGGAAATTCCGCTAAGACCGAACCCCTGATATCACAAATCCGGGACTCCCCATTTCATGACTAGATTCGATGTTCTGACAGTCGGCAACGCGATCGTGGATATCATTGCCCGCTGCGACGACCAGTTCCTCATTGATAACAAGATCACCAAGGCAGCGATGAACCTCATCGATGCCGAGCGCGCCGAACTTCTATATTCACGCATGGGACCCGCCCTCGAAGCCTCCGGCGGCAGCGCCGGCAATACGGCCGCCGGCGTTGCGAGCCTCGGCGGCAAGGCTGCCTATTTCGGCAATGTCGCCTCAGATCAGCTCGGCGACATTTTCACCCACGACATTCGCGCCCAAGGCGTCCACTACCAGACCCGTCCCAAGGGTACCTACCCGCCGACGGCGCGGTCGATGATCTTCGTCACCGAGGACGGCGAGCGGTCGATGAATACTTATCTCGGCGCCTGCGTCGAACTCGGACCCGAGGATGTCGAGGCCGATGTCGTTGCCGATGCCAAGGTCACCTATTTCGAAGGCTATCTGTGGGATCCGCCGCGCGCCAAGGAGGCGATTCGCGATTGCGCCCGCATCGCCCATCAACACGGCCGGGAAATGTCGATGACGCTCTCCGACAGTTTCTGCGTCGACCGTTATCGCGGTGAATTCCTCGATCTGATGCGCTCCGGCACGGTCGATATCGTCTTTGCCAATCGCCAGGAAGCGCTGGCGCTTTACCAGACCGAAGACTTCGAAGAGGCGCTGAACAGGATTGCCGCGGATTGCAAGATCGCCGCCGTGACGATGAGCGAGGACGGCGCCGTCATCCTCAAGGGCCGGGAGCGCTATTACGTCGATGCGATCCGGATCAGGGAAGTCGTGGACACGACTGGCGCCGGCGACCTCTTCGCCTCCGGCTTCCTCTACGGCTATACGCAGGGACGGTCGCTGGAAGATTGCGGCAAGCTCGGTTGTCTCGCTGCCGGCATCGTCATCCAGCAGATCGGCCCGCGCCCGATGACCTCGCTCTCCGAGGCCGCCAAGCAGGCAGGGCTTATTTGAAGGCTTCGCCGGGATAGGCGCCCCAGATTTCCGACTGCGCCACCCAGCCGGTGGCGCCGTCGGTTTCGGCGCGGCACCACTCGCCATTGCATTCGCCGATCGTCAGCATCACGCCGGGTTCCAGCTTGGCGATGATCGAGGCGGAGGGCTGCGCCTCGCGGCGCAGATTGACGAAGACGCCCTTGCCCTTTGTCTTCATCCAGGGTGCGGCGATCGCCGCACGCTGGCCTGACAGCAGCGACTGGTTGACCCAACCTTCGGTGCCGTCGGCATCACGGATGCGGCGCCAGTTGTCGTATTCCTGGATGATCTCCACCGGCAGGCCGGATTTCAGATACATCCATGAAACCGCGTAATCCGTTCCAGGGCCGATGCGCAGGTTGACGCGTTTGGATTTGAGCGTGACGAAGCGCGGCAATGGCAGGCCGCTCGGTCCCTTGGCCGCCTGCGCATGGGCAAATTCGACGGGGCCGAGCGATGCGGCCAGAGCGATCGCGAGGGCGAGGCAGGACTTCAGGACTTTGCTGCGCATGGAGGCTTCCGTTTGCTCGAATTCACGGGCAGGCCCGCCTGCACGCGGTCCGGGTTGTGACATTCCCCGGCTGCACCACGAGTTTTGTTTGTCTTCGCGTGCGGGTCTGGTAGAAATTGCCCGGAATGGGAAAATTATCACCCCTCTTGGTTAAAGACCTCTGAACAAGGCACCGCAGGCACCCATGACAGCGAAGAAAAAACCGAAGGTCTACATCACCCGCAAGCTGCCGGATGCCGTCGAAACCCGCATGCGGGAACTCTTCGATGCCGAGCTGAACATCGACGACGCGCCGCGCTCCGTGCCCGAGTTGATGGCGGCTGTCCGGACCGCCGACGTGCTGGTGCCGACCGTCACCGATCGCATCGACGCGGCGCTGATCGATGCGGCAGGGCCGCAGATGAAGCTGATTGCCAGCTTCTCCAACGGCACCGACCATATCGATGTCGAGGCGGCGGCGCGCAAGGGCATCACCGTCACCAACACGCCGAACGTCCTGACCGAGGACACCGCCGACATGACGATGGCGCTCATTCTGGCGGTGCCGAGACGGCTCGGCGAAGGGGCTCGCGTGCTGACCGACAAGCCGGGCGAGTGGGCCGGCTGGTCCCCCACCTGGATGCTCGGCCGGCGCATTCACGGCAAGCGCATCGGCATCGTCGGCATGGGGCGCATCGGCACGGCGGTCGCGCGCCGCGCCAAGGCTTTCGGCCTTTCGATCCACTATCACAACCGCAAGCGGGTCAATCCGGCCGTCGAGGATGAGTTGGAGGCGACCTATTGGGAAAGCCTCGACCAGATGCTCGCCCGCGTCGACATCGTCTCGGTTAATTGTCCGTCGACGCCGGCAACCTTTCATCTGATCTCGGCCCGTCGCCTGGCGCTGCTGCAGCCGACCGCCTACCTCGTCAACACCGCCCGCGGTGACGTGGTCGACGAAGGTGCGCTGATCAAAAGCCTGAGGGAGGGCAAGATCGCCGGCGCCGGCCTCGACGTCTTCGAAAACGAACCGGCCGTCAACCCGAAGCTCGTCAAGCTCGCCAACGAGGGCAAGGTCGTGCTGCTGCCGCATATGAGCTCGGCGACGATCGAAGGCCGCATCGATATGGGCGACAAGGTGATCATCAATATCCGCACCTTCATCGACGGCCACCGGCCGCCGAACCGGGTGCTGCCTGGGCGTTGATTCGGGTCAGACGATCGGGGTCCGAGGCGTAAGCGTCTTCCGCATCTCGATGAAGGTGGTTCTGGCAAAGCCTGGATGTGCCTTCTCGGCGGTTCTCGAAAATCCCCAGGCGGCAAAGACGGCATGATTTTCGGTGAGCTCGATGCGCGTCTCCAGCCGCAAAGCGGCAAGGCCGAGCGCCGCCGCGGTCTGCTCGGCGGTTGCCAGCAGCCGCTTGCCGAGCCCCTTGCCTTGCGCCTCCGGGAGAACGGCGAGCTTGCCGACATAGAGACAGTCGGCCTCCGGCCGCAGGAACAGGCAGCCAATCAGCTTTTCGTCTTCGATGACGACATGACCGATCTCGGCTTCGGCCTTTTCGGCTAGCAACCTCGTCGTCAGCTTGAGGGCGGACGATGGCGGGTCGATCCTGCCGTTCATCGAGGCGAAGGCGGCGAGGATGAGTGCCAGCAGTTCGTCCCAGCGCGTGAAGCTCCGATCCAGGCGGACGATCGTCATACGGCCTGCCCTTGCCTTTCCCGGCGGCGCTTATAGCGTATCGTGTCGAACCGGGCCGCGAGTGCGTCATAGAGCAGCAGCCGTCCGATCAGCGGTTCACCGGCGCCGGTGATCAGCTTGATCGCCTCCATAGCCATCATCGTGCCAATGACGCCGGTCAGAGCGCCGATGATGCCGGCTTCGGCGCAAGCGGGGATCAGCCCCGCCGGCGGCGCTTCCGGGAACAAGTCGCGATATCTCGGATTAGCTGTTCCGTCCTCGCCGGTTTCATAGGGCTTCAGGACCGTCAGCGAACCGTCGAAACGCCCGACCGCGCCGGTGACAAGCGCAATCTGTGCCCCTTCAGCGGCGTCGGCGGCGGCATAACGCGTGTCGAAATTGTCGGAACCGTCGATCAGCAGGTCGAAGCCGGAGAGTTGCCGCTGGGCGGTCTCCGCGCAAAACCGTTCCTCGAAGCGGATGAGCCGCACATGCGGATTGAGCCTGGCAATGGCGAGTGCAGCACTTTCGGTTTTCAATTCGCCGATCGTGCCGGAATCATGGATTACTTGCCGCTGCAGGTTGGAGAGCGACACCCGGTCATCATCGACGATGCCGAGCGTGCCGACACCGGCGGCGGCCAGATATTGCAGGATCGGCGCTCCGAGGCCGCCGGCGCCGATCACCAGCACGCGGGCGGCCTTTAGCCTCTGCTGGCCGGCGCCACCGATCTCGGGGAGCAGGATGTGACGGTGATATCGGGCGATTTCGTCGGGGCTGAGCGGTTCCATGGCGGCGATGCTATCATGACGCCCGACGCCCGGAAAAGCCGCCTCCCTCATCCGAACACCTTTCCGTCGGCGACCGTGAAGAACTGCGCCCGGTCCGCGAGTGCTGAAAACATTGTCTCATCCGTGCCCGTCATGAAAGCTTGGCCGCCGAGCCCGTCGATGAGATCAAACAGCGCGGCGCGGCGGCCCTCGTCGAGATGGGCGGCGATCTCGTCGAGCAGCAGGATTGGCGCATGGCCGGTGAGATTGCCGACGAGCCGCGCATGTGCGAGCACCAGGCCGACGAGCAGCGCCTTCTGCTCACCGGTTGAGCAGCGCTCCGCCTCCATCGCCTTTTCGCGGTGGTGGACGATGAGATCGGCTCGGTGCGGCCCGTCCAGCGTGCGCCCCGCACCGGAGTCGCGATACCGGCTCTCCGCCAGCATCGCCGCATATTCGTCCTCGAGGTCGACAGAGGGGCGGGAGAACTGGCCGTCCATGAAACCCGAAAGCTGCAGCGATGCCGAAGGGAAGGGGGAACTCTCCGGCCTTTCTTCGATCAGCCGGGTGAGCAGGCCGAGCATTTCCTGTCGGGCGAGCGCCATCGCAATGCCGAGGCTTGCCATCTGCTCCTCGATGCCGGCAAGCCAGGAAGGGTCGAAGCGGCCTTCGTCCAACAATTTGTTGCGGCTGCGCATGGCGCGCTCGAAATCGCTGGCGCGGCGGCCATGGGCGGGATCGAGCGACAGCACCAGCCGGTCGAGGAAGCGTCGGCGGTCGGAAGAGGCGCCGGTAAAGAGCCCGTCCATCGCCGGTGTCAGCCAGAGAAGACGCAGGTGATCCGTCAGTTCATCGGCGGTTTTGGCCGCGGTCCCGTTGATGCGAAGCCTGCGGGTGGTGGTCTCCTCACCGGTTTCGACGCCAGTGCCGATCTCGACGTCGCCCTCCATGCCGTCAAGCACGGCAAAGATCGAGAAGCCGCCGGCCGCGCCGACGCGGGTAATATCGCCATAGGCGGCGCGGCGGAGCCCCCGGCCCGGAGAAAGCAGCGAGACCGCCTCCATGAGATTGGTCTTGCCGGCGCCGTTGTTTCCCGTCAGCACGGCATGCCGGCCGTCGAGGGCAAGGCTCACTGCCGCATAGTTGCGGAAGTCTGTCAGCTTCAGACGGGAAAGAGAAACCTTGTGCGGCATCGCGTGTCCGGGTTGGTGAAGCCTGACAGCTATGCCGAAGCGGCGTCGATATCAAGGCTTGCGGCTCGGTTGCCATGGATCACGCGTAAAATAGCCGGCCGGTATTTCCGCATGTTCTCGCAAATGAGCCCCGATTCAGGAACTGTACGGTACGTTTTTCCGGTATGTCCCGAAAAAATACAACCGCGTCGAAGCGATCCGGCGTCGCGTCTCCAGTCGCCGACAGCCTTCGTCATTGCTTCAAACCACCTGGATACCAAGGGCTCCGCCTCATTCTTCCGGGGCCGCTGACGTTACGCAATGCCTGGAAAAAGTCGGTTGAATTTTGCAACTAACGGGTTGAGTTATGCAGTGGAAACGTTATGGTAAATGAACCGTTTGCGTATGAAAGAATGACGAAGTGCCAGATCCGGTCGATATTATCGTTGGTCGCAACATAAGACAGCTTCGCGCCCTTCGCCGGGTTTCCCAGCTCGAGCTCGGGGAAGCCCTTGGACTGACCTTCCAGCAGATTCAGAAATACGAAAAGGGGACGAACCGTGTTTCCGCCAGCAAACTGCACCAGATCGCGGTTTTTCTCGATGTCGAGATCTCGGTTCTTTTCGAGGGAGCCGACATGCCGCAATTCGGTAGCCGCATCGAGCTCAGCCCTGACGCCTATGCGCTTGCCCTGAGTTACGACAAGCTGAATTCACCAGCCGGCAAGGAAGCGGTCAAGACCATCCTCACGCTCATAAGCAGTGGGCAGGCGGCCGAAAACGCCGCTTGATCCGAACCCGCAACAGCTTCATCGCAGCCAATGCAATTTGTTTGAGTTCCTGCTCCGGGCAAGCCTGTGAACAGCGAGAGCTGACACTCCGCGTCATCCGCGTTCGATAAGAAGCGTCAGTGAAATTCGCGCTCGTGCAGCGCTGTCAGCAGGTCGTCCTGCGTCTGGTGGCCGGCATGATAGAGGTCGATCGCGATACTGGCGATCGAAAGGCCCTGTTGGCTGCGAAGCTTGATGTTGCGCTCGGCGCACCATGTGTAAATGGCGCCGGCGAGAACGTCGACATCGTCGTGCTGAGAGGAGAAGGCTGGCGCCATGGCAGTTACTCTTGTTTTGGTTGTTCCCGAACAGAGCGCAACGCCCGAAAGGACGGCTGGGATCGCTCCATCATTCCAAACTGCGCCTGATCCTTCGAAAACCGGTTCCGATCTCCGAGTCATGCGCTGGCGACAGAGACTGAATTCATTTGGAAAACTTGCAAGCACCATTATCCGGCTGCGTTAACGCCAGTCGACTTTCATCCCGCTGCCGTGTCAATGCGGTACAAATTGCTTAGTGCGCCACGCCAATGTGCCAAAACGGCTCGTCATCACGAAAAAGCCGGGGACGTTTCCGTGCCCCGGCCCTCTATTCGGCTTTTTCCGACCGCGGTCAGCCTTCGAAGAATTCCTTCATCCGGGCAAAGAAGCCCGTCGATTCCGGATTATTCTCCTTGGAGGAAATCTGCTCGAACTCCTGCAGCAGCTCGCGCTGGCGCCTGGTGAGCTTTTGCGGGGTCTCGATCTGGATCTGGATATAGAGATCGCCCGTCTGCGCCGAACGCAGCACCGGCATGCCCTTGCTCTTGAGGCGGAACTGTTTGCCGGGCTGCGTGCCCTCGGGCACGGTCACCCGCGACTTGGTGCCGTCGAGCGTCGCCACGTCGAAGGTCCCGCCGAGCGCCGCAGTCGTCATCGAGATCGGGACGGCGCAATAGAGATCGGCTCCGTCGCGCTGGTAGAATTCATGCGGCTTCACCGACAGGAAAATATAGAGGTCGCCCGCCGGTCCGCCGCGCGCTCCGGCTTCGCCCTCGCCTTGCAGGCGGATGCGCGTGCCGTCCTCGATGCCGGCGGGTATGTTGACGGAAAGCGAACGCTCCTCCGTCACCCGGCCCTGACCGTGACACTTCGGGCAGGGATCGGGAATGATCTGGCCACGGCCGTGGCAGGTCGGGCAGGTCCGCTCGATCGAGAAGAAGCCCTGGGCAGCGCGCACGCGTCCAGACCCCTGGCAGGTACCGCAGTTCTTCGGCTGTGTACCGGGCTTGGCGCCCGAACCTGAACAGACGTCGCACGTGATCGACGTCGGCACGCGGATCTGCGCCGTCTTGCCCGAGAAGGCCTCTTCCAGCGTGATTTCCATGTTGTAGCGAAGATCGGCGCCGCGTTCGCGCCCGCCCGACGAGCGCTGGCGCGCCCGGCCGCCGCCCATCATCTCGCCGAAAATATCCTCGAAGATGTCGGAGAAGCCGCCGCCGGCAAAGCCGCCGCCACCGCCGCCCATGCCGCCATGGTCGAAGGCCGCGTGGCCGTAACGATCATAGGCCGCCCGCTTCTGCGGGTCCTTGAGCATCTCGTAGGCTTCGTTGATTTCCTTGAACTTCCGTTCGGCGTCCTTGTCATCCGGGTTCTTGTCCGGATGGTATTTCATCGCCAGCTTTCGGAAGGCGCTCTTCAGCTCTTTCTCGTCCGCCGACTTGGCTACACCCAGAGTTTCGTAAAAGTCCGCTTTTGCCATTAAGGATTAAACCCCGGAAATGGATTTCCGGCTGCCATGGTGAGCAGCCGGATCAGGTGTTGAAGCATTACCACGCCGCCGCGGATTACGCGGACTTCTTGCGGTCGTCGTCCTTGATTTCCTCGTAGTCGGCGTCGACGACATTGTCGCCGCCTTCTGCGGAGGCATCGGCAGCAGCGCCGCCTTCGGCCTGCTGTGCTTCATAGATCGCCTGGCCGAGTTTCATGGAAACTTCCATCAGCGTCTGGGTCTTGGCCTTGATGTCTTCGGCGTCGGCTTCGGTCGCCTCGGTCGCGGACTTGAGCGCGGCGATCGCATCCGAGATCGCGGTGCGGTCGGCTTCGGAGACCTTGTCGCCGTAATCCTTCAGCGACTTTTCCGTGGAGTGGATCAGGCTTTCCGCCTGATTCTTGGCTTCCACGGCCTCGCGGCGCTTCTTGTCTTCGGCCGCATGGGACTCGGCATCCTTGACCATCTTCTCGATGTCGGCGTCGGAGAGGCCGCCGGAAGCCTGGATGCGGATCTGCTGTTCCTTGCCGGTGCCTTTGTCCTTGGCCGAAACCTGGACGATGCCGTTGGCGTCGATGTCAAAGGTCACTTCGATCTGCGGGACGCCGCGCGGCGACGGCGGCAGGCCGACGAGGTCGAACTGGCCGAGCAGCTTGTTGTCGGCAGCCATTTCGCGCTCGCCCTGCGAAACGCGGATGGTGACGGCCTGCTGATTGTCTTCGGCGGTTGAGAAGGTCTGGCTCTTCTTCGTCGGGATCGTCGTGTTGCGCTCGATCAGGCGAGTGAAGACGCCGCCGAGCGTTTCGATGCCGAGCGACAGCGGGGTGACGTCGAGCAGCAGAACGTCCTTGACGTCGCCCTGGAGAACGCCGGCCTGGATGGCGGCGCCGAGAGCGACGACTTCATCCGGGTTGACGCCCTTGTGCGGCTCCTTGCCGAACAGCTGCTTGACGACTTCCTGGACCTTCGGCATGCGGCTCATGCCGCCGACGAGAACGACTTCGTCGATTTCGGCGGCGGTAACGCCGGCATCTTTCAGAGCCGCCTTGCACGGCGCGATCGTGCGCTGGACGAGATCGTCGACCAGGCTTTCGAGCTTGGCGCGGGTCAGCTTCAGCGTCAAATGCTTCGGACCGGAAGCGTCAGCGGTGATGAACGGCAGGTTGATTTCGGTCTGCTGCGAGGAGGACAGCTCGATCTTGGCCTTTTCGGCAGCTTCTTTGAGGCGCTGCAGGGCGAGCTTGTCGTTCTTCAGGTCGATGCCGTTGTCCTTCTTGAATTCGGCGACGAGATATTCGACGAGGCGCATGTCGAAGTCTTCACCGCCGAGGAAGGTATCGCCGTTGGTGGACTTCACTTCGAAGACGCCGTCGCCGATCTCGAGGATCGAAATATCGAAGGTGCCGCCGCCAAGGTCGTAAACGGCGATCGTCTTGCCGTCCTTCTTGTCGAGGCCGTAGGCGAGAGCGGCAGCGGTCGGCTCGTTGATGATGCGCAGCACTTCAAGGCCGGCGATCTTGCCGGCGTCCTTGGTTGCCTGACGCTGCGCGTCGTTGAAATAGGCCGGAACGGTGATGACCGCCTTCTCGACCTTTTCGCCGAGATAGGATTCGGCAGTTTCCTTCATCTTCTGAAGGATCATCGCGGAAATTTGCGCGGGCGAGTAGCCCTTGCCATTGGCTTCGACCCAGGCGTCGCCATTGTCGCCCTTGATGATGCTGAAGGGAACGAGATGCTTGTCCTTCTCGACGGTCGGATCCTCGTAACGGCGGCCGATCAGGCGCTTGACCGCAAAGAGCGTGTTCGTCGGGTTGGTGACTGCCTGGCGCTTGGCCGGCTGGCCGACGAGGCGCTCGCCGTCATCGGAAAAAGCCACCATGGAAGGGGTCGTGCGCGCACCTTCCGCATTCTCGATGACCTTCGCGTCCTTGCCGTCCATGACTGCGACGCAGGAATTCGTCGTTCCAAGGTCGATACCAATTACTTTTGCCATGTCATTCTCTCCTTGAAGCAAGCTGTCGGAACCCCCAGAAGGCATTTCCCTGACAGCCCCTTACGGGATGGGTCTACTTAAGATTACGCAATCGTGATTGCGGTGATGCGGCGTATATAAGGAGCGGTTTTCTGGACTGCAAGGCGGGAAATAGCCCGGAATCCAGCAAAACGAATGTGTTGCCTCCAATTTTGACGGCAGCCGGGAAGAAGGTCTGCCCATAGCAGGGACGCGGCGGATTTCTGCGCATGTTCTGCAACGGCGTGCGGCGGTTTTACGGCAGAGACATGCGGCAGGCAAAGGCCTCGATTATGTAGGCGAATCTGAAGAGGCGCGATGCGTTTTGCAGATCGCGCCTGCTCGCAGGCGCGATGCAAACGTCTCATTGGCCCATGATCAGATCGAGCAGCGTCGTGCGCCGCGGCTGCACCGAAGAGGTCGTCTGCGGCGTCCCGACATCGCCGGGCGGCACAACATTTCCATAGCCGGAACCGTCGCCTTCGGCAATGTCGGCAGGCGGAACCGGACCGTTTCCTGACGGCGCAGTTTGCTGCCGGACGGGCGCCTGCGGATAGCGGTTGGCATTCTCGTTGCCGCCGAAGACACCGGAAATAATGCCGCCGATCGTCGTGGGCGGCGGCGCTTCGGCCGTAACCGGCTGCCCGCCGTCCGGTGCTGCCTGCGCCATCGGCTGGCCGTTGGGATCGCCGATCAGCTGGCCGTTGCCGAAGAGCGGCGCTGGCGAAAGACCCTTGTGGGCGGCGATCATGAATTCCTTCCAGGCCTTGGCCGGAAGGCCACCGCCGGTCACCTTCCTCATCGGCTTGCCGTCGTCATTGCCGAACCAGACGCCTGTCGTGAGGTTGCTGGTGAAGCCGACGAACAGCGCGTCGCGTGAATTCTGCGTCGTGCCGGTCTTTCCCGCCGCTTGCCACCCGGGGATCTTGGCGCTCTTGCCGGTGCCGCTTTCGATGACGCCCATCATCATCGCATTCATCTCGGCGGCGATCTGCTCGGACAGTACACGCGGTGGGCTATCATAGGTATTTTCGTAAAGAACCTTGCCGTCTGCGGTCGTCACCCGGCGGATGACGTGCGGCGTCGCCTTGTAGCCGCCGTTCATGAAGGCAGCATAGGAGGCGGTGAGTTCCATCAGCGACACTTCCGACGTCCCGAGCGCAATCGAGGCGTTCGGCTGCAGTTCGCTTTCGATGCCGAGCCGGTGGGCAAGCTTGATCACCTGGTCGGGCCCGTCGTACATGACCAGCTGCGCGGCGACCGTGTTCAGCGACTTGCAAAGCGCAGTGGCGAGCGTCACTTCGCCGTTGTATTTCTTCTCGTAATTCTCCGGTGTCCAGTCGCCGATGCGGATCGGGGCGTCGTTGAACACCGAAAAGGGCGTCAGTCCCTTTTCCAGCGCCGCGGCATAGACGAAAGGCTTGAACGAGGATCCCGGCTGGCGCTTGGCCTTGACGGCGCGGTTGAACTGGCTCGTTGCATAGTCCCTGCCGCCGACGAGCGCCCGGATGGCGCCGGTGCCATCGATCGAGACGAGTGCTGCCTGCGAGGCGTCGAGCTTGCCGCCTTCCTTGTCGAGCACATCGACCAGTGATTGCTCGGCCTTTTTTTCCAGCGACTTGTCGATGGTCGTATCGACGATGACGTCTTCCTTCACATCGCCGATCAGGCTCGGCAGTTCATCCATCACCATGTCGGCGACATAATGCCCGGCGCCCGACCAGTAACTCTTGGCCGAAGCCGGGGTCTGCGACATCGCGGTCTTGACCTCGGAATCGGTGATGAAACCCTGCTCGCGCATCGCCGTGAGCACGAGCTGGGCGCGCGCATTCGCGGCTTCGGGGTCGCGGGCCGGCGAAAGCCGCGACGGCGCCTTGAGCAAGCCGGCCAGCACGGCAGCCTCGCCGAGATTCACGTCGCGCGCCGATTTGTTGAAGTAGCGCCTCGACGCCGCCTCGACGCCATAGGCGTTCGATCCGAAGAACACTCGATTGAGATACATCGCAAGGATCTGGTCCTTGGTGTATTTCTGCTCCAGCCAGAGCGAGAGCAGCACCTCCTGCACCTTGCGCTCCAGGGTTCTTTCCGGGGAGAGGAAGAGGTTCTTCGCTAGCTGCTGCGTCAGCGTCGAGCCGCCTTGCACCATGTGGCCGGCCGTGAAATTGGTGACGATCGCCCGGCCGAGGCCGAGCGGATCAACGCCGAAATGCGAATAAAAGCGCCGATCTTCGATGGCGATGACGGCTTCGGGAATGTAGGGCGACATGTTTTCGAGCGACAGCGCCTCGCCGCCGGTGGCGCCGCGATTGGCGATGACACTGCCGTCGACGGCGGCAATCTTGACATTCGGCGGCCGCTCGGGAATTGCCCATGTGCTGGCGCTCGGCATGCGCGCGCCGTAATACACGACTAGCCCGGCAAGGCCGATGCCGGTCCAGATGAAAAGCACGACGCACCAGTAGACTGCACGGCGCAGAAAGCTGAAAAATCCCCCGCCTTCACGCTCGCGCGGCTCACGCCGCCGCTGGCGGGCGGCGCGCTGCGGCGGAGGCCTGGAACCGCCGCGCCGCGCCGATCTGCTGCCGACGACGCGGTCATCGGCATCGAGCGAAAATTCGTCATCGTCGCGGGCCGGGCGGCCGCTGAAGGACGGTTCTATTCTGTCGCTTGATCTGCCTCTGCCTGCCATCGCCGACCGGTCGCATCCCCTGTTCGATCGCAAAGCCCGCTTCGCGTAACGGCGCCCTGCAGCGCCGCATGTCTTTCCAGACGCGCAAGGAGCGCTGTAGCCCTTCGAAGAACTGCATGACTTGCCTTAAACCGATTCGGGTTCAAGAACGACACAACAGCCGACGCGATCATCCGGTTGAACTGTAATTGCGGCGATTTAACGGGGTGTTAAAGGGCGGCAAACGACGGCGCGTCGCATTGCCCCTTCAATATTGGCGGGCTTCGTAGTCCTCGAGCGTTTCCGGATCCTGCTTGTATTCCCACTCGCCCATATGAAAGCGGCGCCAGATCTGGCCGGAAGGGTTCAGGCTTGCTCCATCGGTCAGGCGCACAGGAAGGATGGGGTTGAATTTATGCCAAACGGTAACGTCCGCGGCCGCCGGCCGGGGGCCAAACAGCCCGAAGGGAGCCAGGTAGTCTTGCGTCATCAGGGTTCCAGCCTCGAACGGATCAGGATCGATCCGCATACCGCAAAATTGCTATAAGGAATCCGGCAAAACAAGAGCGACATGCTGCACTCACAGCAAATTGTCGTTGATCTCGCGCGGACCAGGGCTTGCCTCAGCCGCAGCCTCGCTGTCCCTCCGTCTCGCGCGCTGAAGCCGGCAGATCGCGCGCCTGCCGCGGACAGCCCTTCGCAGCCACGCGTGGCGTAAACAACGGCTGGTGACGCGTTGCAGCGATCAAATGCGATTTCTGATTTAAGGAATTATGCGCAGCGCGGAACCAATAGGCTCGACGATTGTTTAATGAGCAGCGGGACACCCCCCTCACGTCCCGCCTATGATCGGCCGTCTCCCCTCAACGCGCGCCGATCGACATCAGGCCCGGTGCATCCCCCCAAGGAGCGCCGGGCTTTTTTTCGGCTCCGCCGTCGCATTGAACCCGCCCATGCAGAGAGGGCGGCATTGCTGCCGCCCTCGATATTTCAATTGCCGCAGGACGGATCGCCCGGGCGGCAGACAAAGGGCGAAGTCCTGGGATCCGGGCGGTTGTAGGTATCGGGCTTACCGCCTCTGTGCTGCGGCAGATCACGGAAGTTCGAACTCCTGTTGTCGTCATACCTGCGGACCTCTCTGCGGCGTTCCTCCCTGCGGTCGTCGTCGCGCCGGTCCCGGTCACGATCCAGGTATTCGCGGGCTTGGTAATCCCGATCCCGATACTCGCGCGGCCGGTAATCCCGATCCCGGTAGTCGCGGTCGCGATAATAGTAGTCGGGACCGCGGCTCCAGCGGTCCCGCTCGCGATAGAAATCGCGGTGGCGGTAGTAGCGGTCCCAATAATTGCCGACGCTGAAGGTAACCATCGGAATGCCGAGCGGACGGTAATATTCCGGACCGACATAGACGCGGCGTTGCTGGTAGACGGCCTGCACATACTGGCCGGAAACCCAGCCGCGGCCGCCGTAGAATTCGACGTCGCACCAGTTGACGTCGGAAAGACATCCGCGGATTTCGACGGAAGAACCGGCGGGGATGACTGCAACGGCGGGATAGCGCGTGCTTGGTCCTGCACGCATGTTGACATTCGCCGTCGAGTAACCCTCGGCGGCATGGGCTATCGCCGGAGCCAGCACAAGCAGCGCGGCCGCGGCGATCTTGACGATGAGCTTTTTCACGCTTCTCACTCCTCGTTGGCGTGTTTTCAGCAGCGCTTGGCTGCGTTTCCTTGAGGCATATGCCATATGGCGCAAAGATAGAGCGATCGCCGGCATTTGTTGGCGCGCCACCATTTTCCTTGTCTTTCAAAGGCTTATATTGAGGTCGCGATGAACGCAGCTTGAACGAGGGGGATTTATGATGTGACATGGCGTCTCGATATCGCAGACGCTTGTGCAGGTGTCGTTAACCGCTCGTTAACCTTTCCAAGGCAGTCTCGTTGCAATACCGCTTTCTCCTTGACCACGGATGAACTGGCACTGAGACGAGCGGATGACGAAAGGCCGGTTTGAACCGGCCTTTTTGTTGTCGCGGGGAGGCGTGGGACGCGCCGGTTCCCCTCAGGCGGCAAGCGCCTGAAGAATCCGCACCCAGGAGCGGATGCCCTTGTGATAGGAGACAAGCTCGTATTTTTCGTTCGGCGAATGGATGCGGTCGTCGCTGAGGCCGAAGCCGACGAGCAGCGATTCCATGCCGAGCATCTTCTGGAAGTCGCCGACGATCGGGATCGAGCCGCCCATGCCGATGACGATGGCGGGTTTCGGCCATTCGTCGGAAAGCGCCGTCTTTGCCTTGGTCAGCAGAGGCGAGTCATAGGAGAGATGAATCGCCGGCGAGCCGCCATGCGGATGGAATTCGACCGAGCAGTCGGCCGGAATTTTCGACCTGATATAGCTGCGGAAAGCCTCGCGGATGGCGGTCGGATCCTGGGTGCCGACGAGCCGGAACGAAACCTTTGCCGAAGCCTTGGCGGCGATCACCGTCTTGAAGCCTTCGCCGGTATATCCGCCCCAGATGCCGTTGATTTCGGCGGTCGGCCGCGCCCAGGTCAGTTCCAGCACCGAGCGGCCCTTTTCGCCGGAGGGAATGGAAAGGCCGACTTCGCCGAGGAATTTTTCCGCGCTCTTGCCGAGGGTCTCCCATGACGCCTTGATGTTGTCGGGCGTCTCCTCGACACCGTCATAGAAGCCGTCCAGCGTGATGCGACCGGTCTCGTCATGCAGGCCGGCAAGGGCCTCGACGAGAATATGGATCGGATTTGCCGCCGCGCCGCCGAACAGACCGGAATGCAGGTCGCGGTCGGCGGCAGTGACGACCACCTCCTCGCCGACGAGGCCGCGCAGCGCCGCGGCGATTGCCGGCGTGTCGCGGTCCCACATGCCGGTATCGCAGACAAGCGCATAATCGGCCTTCAGCTCGGCGGCATTGGCTTCGAGGAAAGGTTTCAGCGACGGCGAGCCCGATTCTTCCTCGCCCTCGAAGAGAATGGTGATGCGGCAGGGAAGGGCGCCGTTGATCTCCTTGTAGGCGCGGCAGGCTTCGACGAAGGTCATCAGCTGGCCCTTGTCATCCGATGTGCCGCGGCCGGTGAGGATCTTGCGGCCCTCGCCGATATCCTTGATCGACGGCTCGAAGGGGTCGTTTTCCCAGAGCTCGATCGGATCGACCGGCTGCACATCGTAATGGCCGTAGAACAGAAGGTGCGGCGCATCGGCAGAGGCCCCCGCATGATGGGCGACCACCATCGGATGGCCGGGCGTATCACGCACCGAAGCGTCGAAGCCGATGCCCTGGAGATAGGCGACCAGCCATTCGGCGGCTTTCCGGCATTCCGCCTTGAAGGCGGGATCGGTGGAAATCGACTGGATGCGCAGAAGCTCGAACAGCTTTTCCAAACTTGAGGAAAGGTTCTGATCCGCGCGTGCAAGCACCTGTTGTACATCCGTCATTTTCGACTCCTTTTTGAAATTTGGCCGGACGATAGACCAAACCAGCAGAGCAGGCGAGGCGGAAAAGGCAAAACTGGCGTGGCGGACGTGGCCAGATATGGATCAGCGTCGGGAAGATTTGTCAGACGGTATAGAAGAACATCCTAATTCAATTTACAGTTATTTAGCACAACCAAAATAACCTGACCGAATACAGCTATACGAGGGGTGAGATGTTTTCGGTCATTACTTGTATTCGCGACGATCACGATTGGCGGCTGGTGCTCGCGGCGGTCGTGGTCTGCCTGATCGGCGCAATGGCAGCAATGCTGCCGCTTTCCCGCGCCCAGGAATGCGATGCCGCGCGTCGCAAGCTTTGGATCGGTGCGTCGGCTTTCGCCTTCGGCACCGGCGTCTGGGCAACCCATTTCATCGCGATGCTGGCCTATGACGGCGGCATGCCGATCGGCTATCAGCTGGGCCTGACGGCGCTTTCCTTCCTCTTGTCAGTGATCGGTTCGTGGGCGGCGATCCTCGTCGCTTCGCGAAACCGGGGCAGTTTTTCGCGCATCCAAGGCGGTGTGCTGATGGCGCTCGGCATCGCCTCGATGCACCTCACCGGCATGCAGGCGATCGAGACACAGGCGGAAATCCTCTACGATCCGTATATGACCGCGACTGCGGTTATCGCGGGGGCGCTGCTGTCGAGTATCGCCTTCCACGCCTTCTTCCACTTGAAGGGTCTGAGACGGCTCTTCGCCTCGTCGATCACCTTCGTCCTTGCGATCTGCGCACTCCATTTCATTTCGATGGCCAGCATCACGCTCCTGCCGGATCCCGGCAAAGAGGTTCCGGCAACGGTGCTGGACACCAGCCTGCTGGCCGCGATCGTCGTGGTGGCGGCCATAGCTCTCATCCTGGTCGCGATTGCCGTGGTTTTTTTCGAAAGCCACCTGACGGATCTGAGGGGACTGGCAAATGCTTCGCAGGAAGGATTGCTGATCCTGCGGGAAGGCCGGATTATCGATACCAACGAACGCTTTCAGGGGCTTTCCGGCTGGAAGCTTGCCGATCTCTCGGGCAAGGCGCCCTCCATGGTCTTAACCGCCGTCCAGGGACAGAACGGGCCCGGCGAAACCCTGCTCAACACCAGGAACGGCAGGGAGATCGCCGTCGAAGTGAACACCAGCAGGATCGTCTATCGCGGCCACAACTGCGACGTGCTGGCGGTGCGCGATCTCACCGAACGCAGGCAGGCCGAGGAGATCATCGAACACCTCGCCCACCACGATGTCCTCACCGACCTTCCAAACCGGTCGTTGTTCGACAAGCGCATGCGCCAGGCGCTGCAGATGGCCAAGGGAAAGAACAGCGAGGTTGCCCTCTTCTATATCGATCTCGATCGCTTCAAGACCGTCAACGATATTTTCGGCCACGCCGAAGGCGACCGCATTCTTTGCAAGGTCGCCTCGATCCTGCGTCGCGTGGCCGACGAACGCGATACGATCGCCCGTCTCGGCGGTGATGAATTTGCCATCATTCAAGCCGCCGGACAGCAACCGGCGGCCGCCCAGAAGCTCGCGGCCGCGATCCTCGACGAATTCGCCGCCGAGATGGATATGGCGCGCGACCCGACCGCCGTCGGCGTCAGCCTCGGCATCGCTCTTTATCCGGCCGACGGAAGCGATCCGGACGAGATCTGCAACAACGCTGATATCGCACTCTATCGGGTCAAGCACGGCGGCCGCGGCAAGGCCTGTTTCTTCAATGCGGAAATGGACGAGGCCACACGAGCCCGCCGCCAGATCGAAAGCGAACTGCGCCACGCCATCACCCGCAATCAGATCCATGTCAGCTATCAGCCGGTTCTCGATGCACAGAGCGGCGATATCAGCGGTTACGAGGCCTTGATGCGCTGGAACCGGCCGGGACACGGCCTCAGCGAGCCGGATATCTTTATTCCGATCGCCGAGGAAAGCGGGTCGATCGTCCAGCTCGGCGAATGGGTGCTGCAGCAGGCCTGCAGGGAAGCCGCTCGCTGGTCGGATCCGCTGAGGATCGCCGTCAATGTTTCGCCGGTGCAGTTCATGTTGCCAAACCTTTGCGAGCGGGTCGAGGCAATCCTCAAGGAAACGGGGCTTGCACCCGGCCGGTTGGAAATCGAGATCACCGAGGCCGCTCTCATCCGTGATCGCGACCGGGTGATGGCCACGCTGCAGCGTCTGCGCAGCCTGGGTGTTCACATCGTCATGGACGACTTCGGCACCGGTTTTTCGTCGCTATCCAACCTGCGAACCTTCCCTTTCGACAAGATCAAGGTCGACCGCAGCTTCACCGGCATGCTGGAGCATGACGCGGCCGCGCGTTCGATCGTGCGCGCGATCATCGGCCTCGGTCACAGCCTCGGCATGCCTGTCGTGACGGAAGGCGTCGAAACCGAGACGCAGCGCCAGATCGTCGTCGAAGAAGGCTGTGCGCAGGTGCAGGGGTTTTTGCTCGGCAGGCCGGATGTCGAGCCGAGCATCAAGCTCGCTGCCCGCGAAGGCTCCCTGGCCTCGACACCCCAAACGGACGATCCGTCGATGTCGTGGCGGCGACCCACCCGTCTTGCCGGCGAGTAATGCCGGTCAGAGCGCCTTGGCGTTTTCCAGCAGCCGGCGGATATATTCGAGCGTCAGTTCGCGCTCGAAAGCCCGAAAGCCCTTGAACAGCGCGAGGTCGGCCTCGCGCGCGCTTTCGATCGCCTCGGCTTCCATGGCACGCGCCTTCGGCGTCAGGAAGATCAGTTGCGCCCGCTTGTCCGACGGATGCGGCCGGCGTTCGATCAGTCCGTCGCGGACCATGCGCGACAGCGTATTGGCCATGGTCGCCTGCTCGATATCGACCCGCTCGAGCAGCTGTTTCTGGGTCAGGCCTTCTTCGCCCCAGAGTTCCAGCAGAATGGGAAACTGACCGGGAGAAAACCCGAGCCCGACCGCGCGCCGGTGCAGCGAGCGCGCAAAACCCTTCGCCAGCTGGCTGGCAAGGTAAGCTCCCGAATCCATGCGGTTAAATCCCATGATTGCAAGTTAGGCTCAAAACCATGCCGGAGACAATGCAGCAAATCGCATAGGACGCTCCAAAAAATGCAGGCTTCGCCATCGTTTCGATGAGCTGGAAAAACAAAAGTCGCCATGACCTGGAGGTTGGCCATGGCGACTTTAAAATGGGGACAAAGGCCCGGAGAGGGGGATAAGGCCTTTGTCCAAGCCTGACGCGGCGGGGGACAAGCCGGTAATCAGACCCGCGGCGCGATCAAGCGCCGGTGACATGGATTTGTAGCTGCGAATGTGGTTTTTCAAGGGTCACGCCACGTTACAAATCGGTAACAGTTTGGTGAGCGGCAATCCCTTCCGGGTAATTGCTTGAACCTGATGCCGGAATCGCTTGATGCGTCGAACTATATATGGACCTCGTTCCATGCCCGCGCTATCCATGCACGCATGAAAAAAGGCGATCACCTCTTCCTTGTCGACGGTTCCGGATTCATCTTTCGGGCGTTTCATGCATTGCCGCCGCTGACGCGCAAGACGGACGGCCTGCCGGTCGGCGCCGTATCCGGCTTCTGCAACATGCTGTGGAAGCTCTTGAGAGATGCGCGCAATACCGATGTCGGGGTGACGCCGACGCATCTTGCCGTCATCTTCGATTATTCCGCCAAGACATTCCGCAAGGATCTCTACGACGCCTACAAGGCGAACCGTTCGGCTCCGCCCGAAGAGCTCATTCCGCAATTCGGGCTCATCCGCGAGGCAACCCGTGCCTTCAATCTGCCCTGCATCGAAACGGAAGGCTTCGAGGCCGACGACATTATCGCCACCTATGCCCGCCAGGCCGAGGCAACGGGGGCCGATGTCACCATCGTCTCCTCCGACAAGGACCTGATGCAGCTCGTCACGCCGAATGTCCACATGTATGACAGCATGAAGGACAAGCAGATCGGCATTCCCGATGTCGTCGAGAAATGGGGCGTGCCGCCGGAAAAGATGATCGACCTGCAGGCGATGACCGGCGACTCCGTCGACAACGTGCCCGGCATTCCCGGCATCGGCCCGAAAACCGCCGCCCAGCTGCTGGAGGAGTACGGCGATCTCGACACGCTGCTCGAACGCGCCACCGAGATCAAGCAGGTCAAACGCCGCGAGACGATTCTTGCCAATATCGAGATGGCGAGGCTTTCGCGCGAACTGGTGCGGCTGCGCACCGACGTGCCGCTCGATCTCGATCTCGACGCGCTGGTGCTGGAGCCGCAAAACGGTCCGAAGCTGATCGGTTTTCTCAAGACAATGGAATTCACGACGCTGACGCGTCGCGTCGCCGAAGTTTGCGATTGCGATGCGAGCGCCATCGAACCGGCGGTCGTCCGCATCGAATGGGGTGATGCCGCCCATGGTCCCGATCTCGATGCGGCCGAGCCGGCGCCGGTCGCCGGCGGCATCCCTGATGTCTCGGGGCAAGCGGTGCCCGTGCCGCCGCGTGCGAAGGCAAAGGCCGCGGTCGAAGGCGCCTTTTCACCGGCCGATCTTGCCAAGGCGCGCGCCGAGGCCTTTGCGGCGCTGCCCTTCGATCATTCCGCCTATGTGACGATCCGTGATCTGGCGACGCTCGACCGATGGATCGCCGATGCGCGCGACACCGGCCTCGTGGCCTTCGATACCGAGACCACGTCGCTTGATGCGATGCAGGCCGAGCTCGTCGGCTTCTCGATGGCGATTGCCGACAATGTCGCCGATCCCACCGGCACGAAGATCCGCGCCGCCTATGTGCCGCTCGGCCACAAGAATGGCGTCGGCGATCTGCTCGGCGGCGGCCTGGCCGAAAACCAGGTCCCCATGCGCGATGCCCTGCCGCGGCTGAAGGCGCTGCTGGAGGACGAATCGGTTCTCAAGGTCGCCCAGAACCTGAAATACGATTATCTCTTGATGAAGCGCTACGGCATCGAGACGAAGAGTTTCGACGACACGATGCTGATCTCCTATGTGCTCGACGCCGGCACCGGCGCCCATGGCATGGATCCGCTGTCGGAAAAATTTCTCGGCCACACGCCGATCCCGTACAAGGATGTGGCCGGCAGCGGCAGGGCGAACGTTACCTTCGATCTGGTCGATATCGATCGCGCCACCCATTATGCCGCCGAAGATGCGGATGTGACGCTGCGCCTCTGGCTGGTGCTGAAACCGCGGCTGGCGGCAGCCGGGCTGACCAGCGTCTATGAACGGCTGGAGCGGCCGCTGCTGCCGGTTCTGGCGCGCATGGAAGCGCGGGGGATCACCGTCGATCGACAGATCCTGTCGCGTCTCTCCGGCGAACTGGCCCAGGGTGCGGCGCGGTTGGAGGATGAGATCTACACGCTGGCCGGCGAGCGTTTCAATATCGGCTCGCCGAAGCAGCTCGGCGATATCCTGTTCGGCAAGATGGGTCTTGCCGGCGGCAGCAAGACGAAGACCGGGCAATGGTCGACCTCCGCCTCGGTGCTCGAGGATCTCGCCGCCGCCGGGTTCGAACTGCCGCGCAAGATCGTCGACTGGCGCCAGCTCACCAAGCTGAAATCCACCTACACCGACGCGCTTCCCGGCTATGTGCATCCGGAGACCAAACGGGTCCACACCTCCTACTCGCTGGCTTCGACGACGACGGGTCGCCTGTCTTCCTCGGAGCCGAACCTGCAGAACATTCCGGTGCGCACCGCCGAAGGCCGCAAGATCCGCACTGCCTTCATCTCGACGCCGGGCCACAAGCTGATTTCTGCCGATTACAGCCAGATCGAACTGCGCGTGCTTGCCCATGTGGCCGAGATCCCGCAGCTGACAAAGGCCTTCGAGGATGGCGTCGACATCCATGCCATGACCGCCTCGGAAATGTTCGGCGTGCCCGTCGAAGGCATGCCGAGCGAAGTGCGCCGTCGCGCCAAGGCGATCAATTTCGGCATCATCTACGGCATCTCCGCCTTCGGCCTTGCCAATCAGCTTTCGATCGAGCGGTCGGAAGCCGGCGACTATATCAAGAAATATTTCGAGCGCTTCCCCGGCATCCGCGACTATATGGAAAGCCGCAAGGCGATGGCGCGCGACAAGGGGTATGTCGAGACGATCTTCGGCCGGCGCATCAACTACCCCGAAATCCGCTCGTCCAATCCGTCCGTGCGCGCCTTCAACGAGCGGGCAGCGATCAACGCGCCGATCCAGGGTTCGGCGGCCGACGTCATCCGTCGGGCAATGATCAAGATGGAGCCGGCGCTGGCTGAAGCCGGTCTTGCCGAGCGTGTGCGCATGCTCTTGCAGGTGCACGACGAGCTCATCTTCGAAGTCGAGGATGAGGATGTCGACAAGGCGATGCCGATCATCGTCTCGGTCATGGAAAATGCCACCATGCCGGCGCTCGAAATGCGCGTGCCGCTGCGCGTCGACGCCCGCGCCGCCACCAATTGGGACGAGGCGCATTGAGCGCCTCCCCAAACCGAAAAAGATTTTTCCGTTTCGCGCACCTTATTGAAATAACAACGATATTCCTCTGAGCGCTGTATCGGAACGATGCGGCTGGAAGGAACTTATTAACCTTCCTTTTCTATCCCGGTAGGGTCGTAATTTGTTAGGCATGAGTGAGTAGCGGACGCATGCGTTTTCCCAGAACCAATTTGACGGATGCCGCAGATTTTTCCAGCGGGCTTGAAACAGAGCTTGCTGAGGAAAATCCGGGCGAAAGGCCGGCGGCGCCGATCTGGCAGAGCAACTTCTCGCTCGCGCCGAATGTCCGCTTCACCCGCACCCCGGAAACGCTGATCAGCCGGCGCCGTTTGCCGAACGAGCCCGTTCGCGACGAACCGCAGCTCGAACAACAGGCGATACGGATAGAACCGGTCGCCGTCGATGTGCCTTTCGATATCTATCTGCCGGAGCCGGGCGAGCTTGCCGCAGCGCCGGTTCCGATGATCGAGACGCCGCAGCCGCCGGCTTCCGGCCGGGCGGAGGCGCCCGCCTTGCGCGCGGCTTCCGAACTGTCTTCGATTTCCGATTTCGCCTTCTGGGAAGTCATGGCCTTCGAAGAAGGCGAGCCGGTCCGCACGCCCTCGATCGTTGTTCCGAAAATCGAGACCACGCCCGAATCGATCACCGCCCTGTTCCGCGTCATGGAATGGCGTCCAGGCGCGCCGAAAACGGTTCCCGCCGCATCGCGCCCGGTCCAGCCGCCGGCCGCAAGCCCCGCATCGGCAGCCCCGCGGCCGCGGGCCGCGATATCCCTGGAAAAGCCGGTTCGTGCTCCGGAGCCGATCGTGCTGGCGCCGAGAGGCGTGCCCGAGGCACGCCAGACCGCGCCAATGCCGCAGGCTGCACCGGCGCCCCAGACTACACCATTGCCCCAGGCGACACCGCTGCCCCAGGCGGCGCCTCGGCCGACGCCTCCGGTGGCCGCCGTCTTGCCGTCGCCGCGCCTGATGGCAAGACCGGAAAAGGTCGATGCATCCGGCTATGAGTTCCCGCCGCGGGCCCTGTTGCAAGAGCCGCCGGAACGGCTTGGCGAGATCATGTCGCAGGAGACGCTGGAGCAGAATGCCGGCCTTCTGGAAAGCGTGCTCGAGGACTTCGGCATCAAGGGCGAGATCATTCATGTCCGCCCCGGCCCCGTCGTCACCCTCTATGAATTCGAGCCGGCGCCTGGCGTGAAGTCATCGCGCGTCATCGGCCTCGCCGACGACATCGCCCGCTCGATGTCGGCGCTTTCGGCCCGCGTCGCCGTGGTCCCCGGCCGCAACGTCATCGGCATCGAACTGCCGAATGTCACGCGTGAGACTGTCTATTTCCGCGAGATGATCGAGAGCCAGGATTTCGACAAGAGCGGCTTTAAGCTGGCGCTCGGCCTCGGCAAGACCATTGGCGGCGAGCCCGTGATCGCTGAGCTCGCGAAGATGCCGCATCTGCTCGTCGCCGGCACCACCGGCTCGGGCAAGTCGGTCGCCATCAACACGATGATCCTGTCGCTGCTCTACCGCATGACGCCGGAACAGTGCCGGCTGATCATGGTCGACCCGAAGATGCTCGAGCTCTCCGTCTATGACGGTATCCCGCATCTCCTGACGCCCGTCGTCACCGACCCGAAGAAGGCCGTCATGGCGCTGAAATGGGCGGTGCGCGAGATGGAGGAGCGTTATCGTAAGATGTCGCGCCTCGGCGTGCGCAACATCGACGGTTATAACGGCCGCGTCTCTCAGGCGCGCGAAAAGGGCGAGACCATCCATATCATGGTCCAGACCGGCTTCGACAAGGGAACCGGTGCGCCGATCGAGGAGCAGCAGGAGCTTGATCTTGCGCCGATGCCCTATATCGTCGTCATCGTCGACGAGATGGCCGACCTGATGATGGTCGCCGGCAAGGAGATCGAAGGCGCGATCCAGCGTCTGGCGCAGATGGCGCGTGCCGCCGGCATCCATCTGATCATGGCGACGCAGCGCCCCTCGGTCGACGTCATCACCGGCACGATCAAGGCAAACTTCCCGACCCGCATTTCCTTCCAGGTCACCTCGAAGATCGACAGCCGCACCATTCTCGGCGAACAGGGCGCCGAGCAGCTGCTCGGCCAGGGCGATATGCTTCACATGCAGGGCGGCGGCAGGATTGCCCGCGTGCACGGTCCCTTCGTTTCGGATGCTGAGGTCGAGAAGGTCGTTGCCCATCTGAAAACGCAAGGGCGTCCCGAATATCTCGACACAGTCACTGCTGACGAAGAGGAAGAGCCGGAAGAGGAAGAGACCGGCGCCGTGTTCGACAAGAGCGCCATGGCCTCCGAGGACGGCAACGAACTCTACGAGCAGGCGGTCAAGGTGGTGATGCGCGACAAGAAGTGCTCGACCTCCTACATCCAGCGCCGCCTCGGCATCGGTTACAACCGCGCCGCCTCATTGGTCGAACGCATGGAAAAGGAAGGCATGGTCGGCCCGGCCAATCATGTCGGCAAGCGCGAGATCGTTTCCGGGCGGGGCGATGGCGACTGATCGGAGGCGAAGGAGTGCAGCGGCACTCCGATCTCAGGCCAACTTCGCCAGCCGCAGCGTCTCGTTGACGAACTCGGTCTTGCCGCCGGTGTAGAAATCGCTGTCGCCGTGTGCCTCCATAGCCAGCCGGCGTTTCAGCCCTGCGTAGGCTGTGGCCCTTCCGGGGTGATCCCGGAGATAGTCGCGAAACAGGAGCCGCTCCCGATGGGCGTGGTTCGCGGGGCCGCAGAGATAGAGCCTGAATCCGTATCCGTCGTGATCTCGGGTAAAGGCCCAGCGTTTCTCTCCCCGATCGCCGTGGAAGACGAAATCGACAGCGCTGATCGCGTCGATCGCCATCGGCAGAACGTCGTCGGAGATCGCGACGACATCGAGGTCGATCTTCGGTTTGGCGGCGAGGCCGGGCACCGACGTGCTGCCGATATGGTCGATGGAAAGCGCCAAGCTGCCGAGCAAGGCGGCGACCTCGCCACGGATTTCCCCAAAGAGGCGTGGCCAGGAGGGATCGTAGTCGACCACTTTGATGGCGCGCATGTCTTCGAGCCCCGGTCAGTGCACCTCGGCCAGCAGCCCGTCGAGGATCGCGATCATCTTCTGCTCTGCCTCTTCGATGGAGCCGCTGTTGTCGAGCTCCGTCACATCGTAATCGCCGCGCACCGTCAGCGGTCCGCGGGCGAGTCTCGCCATGATATCCTCATGTGTCTCGCGCCCACGCGCCTCCAGCCGGCTGGCGAGCACTTCGGCGGTGGCGGTGACGTTGATGACCTTCAGCCGCGGGAAGGCGGCCTGGAAGCGATGCAGCGCCGAGCGCGAGCCGTTGGCGACGACGATATCGCCCCTCGAAAGCGCCACCGAGACCTCGGCCGGAATGCCGTATTTCAGACCATGCGCTTCCCACCAGACGGCAAAGGAGCCAGACTGCTCCATCGCCGCAAACCCTTCGAGGGAAACGGAAAGATGGTCCTCGCCGCCGGCGCCGCGGTGGCGGGTAATGACGCGGCGGGTGAAATGAACGTCGGCGCGGCCCGAAAAATGCCGAGCGGCAAGGTTCATCAGCGTGTCCTTGCCGGCGCCGCTCGGCCCGACGACGACGACCATGATGCCGCGCTCGGCTCCGGCACCGGGATGGGGTTCGTGCGGCGTCATGCGACACGGCGTCCCTGGCGCCAGACGGAGCGTGTCACCGGCACGCCGTGCGAACGGTGGACGCGGACGAGATCGGCGCGCAGCCCGGTCGCGATGCGACCGCGATCGTCGAGGCTGACGGTGCGGGCAGGCGTCAATGTCACCATGGCGATCGCCTTCGGCAGCGTGATGCTCTCGACCTCGTCGGCGAGGATGAAGGGTGCGTGCAGCAGGCTGAGCGGCACGTAGTCGGAGGATAGCACATCGAGCACGCCCATTTCGGCGAGGTCGCGGGCGGCGATGTTGCCGGAATGGGATTTGCCGCGCACGATGTTGGGCGCGCCCATCAGTACGCTCATGCCATGCTCGTGCGAGGCGCGGGCGGCGTCGAAGCTGGTCGGAAACTCGGCAAGCCGCACGCCGTTGTCGATCGCCTCGTCGACATGGGCGAGTGTGGCGTCGTCATGGCTTGCAACCGTGATGCCGCGTTCGGCACAGACCTTGGCGATGGCGTTGCGGTGCGGCGTCGAATTGCGTGCCGATTCCGCCTGGCGCTTGGCGACGAAACGGGCAAAGACCTCGTCACTCAAGCCCCGCTTCTTCTGGTAGTAGAAGATATATTGATCCATCGTCTGGAACTGACGCTGGCCGGGCGCATGATCCATCAGCGAGACGAGCCGCACATGCGGATCGTTTTCGAAGTCGGCGAAATGTTCAAGCACATTGTCGGCGGAGACCTCGCAGCGCAGGTGCAGAAGGTGCTCGGCGCGCAGCCGGCCTTCCCGCTCTGCCGACTGGATGGCATCGGCCATCTCGCGCATCTCGCCATGTTCGAAGCCGCCGTCCTCGTCCGCTCCCATGCGCAGGCAGTCGAACACCGTGGTGATGCCCGATGTGACGATCTGCGCATCATGTGCCTGGACCGCGGCGGTCTTGTTCCAACGAATGCCGGGGCGCGGCTGATAATGGCCTTCGAGATGGTCGGTGTGCAGCTCGACGAGGCCCGGAATGATAAAGTCGCCTTCGAAATCTTCGCCGGCTACCGAATTCCCTTCGGAAATGTCGGCGATCTCGCCGTCGCGGATGAGGATCGATCCGGCGAGGACGTCATCCTCGAGAACGATGCGGGCATTCGAAAACACGGTCTCTTTGCTCATCTCGTCAGGTCTTTCAGCTTTTGGCGCCGGAAAGCGGCAGCCAGGAATGAACTTTGAACGGGGCGCCGCGCGTCTCCTCGACGAAGACGGCAAGGCTGGAAATCGACAGCGGCCGGCCGGTGAAACCGGCAAAACGCTCGGTCAGAATCGCCTTCATCACCTCGGCGCGGGTTTCGGGCACTTGCCCGCTCAGCGTCATGTGGAAGCCGAAATCCTCCATGACGTAGGGATAACCCCAGCGCTGCAGATTGGCGCGCTGGCTGTCGCTGAGCTTCTGCGGATTGCGCCTGGCGATATCGGCCTCCGACAGCGCCGCGCGAAACGGTTCGAAAGACTTTACCACCTTCGCGGCGAAATCCTGAAGAGGTTGATGAAGGGAACTGGGGACGAGCGCAAAAAAACGGCCGAGCTGGCCGAGCACGAGTTCGGGAATCTCGAAGGCCGGCGTGCGCGCGGCAAAATCCTCGGCAAAGGCCATCAGGTCCTTTTCGGTGACGGAGGCGGCAAGCGCAAACGGTGCCTTGATCGTGGCATGGAAGCCGTAGCGGCGTGGATCGGCGGTCAGTTCGAACTGCTCTGCCTGGCCGAGCTGCTCATAGGCCGGGGCAGGATAGGTCTCGCCGGTAAAGGCGTCGCGGCCGAGCCAGCGCGAGGCCGCGCCGGTCAGGGGATCATCCTTCGGCGGCGAGAAATAGAGAGCGTAGCGCAAGGCTTTTGTCCTGGGGATCATCGAAACGGGGGAGCGCAATGTGCAGTGATTTGGCGGCGAACCGCAAGCAGGCTCCCCGGCTAAAAGATTTCCGTGACAGAATGATGATGGCGGCATCGCCACCACTGCCTTGTGATCGATCAGTGAGCCCTGGGCCCATCAGCCGATGGCGCCGATGATGGTGGCGTCCCGCGGTTCGAATCCCACTGGTAGCGCATCTGGGCTGAGGATAACGGAAACGATCTGCGGCATAATGCCGTAACGAGGGACGAGCACGCTTTGAGCGCCGGTCGATTTGATGCCTTCAAGCAGCCCGTTGTCGATATTCTCCCAGCCCTCGGAATGGAGATTTCCGAACGTGCCGGTCTCGGTGAGAAAGATCACGCCGCTGCCGGCAAGCGGCCCGCGGCCGAAGGCGTGCGTCAACAGCGCCCAGATCAGGCTGAACCCCCGATAAAGGGCCACATCTCGCGACCGCCGCTCGATGCGGCTCTCTCGGGGGACCGCGTCAGGGCCGCGGCGCCTTCCCGAAGGGAAGATGCACAAGCCTCGACGCCCCGGCGTCTTCGAGGCGGTAGTCATTCGGCTGACTCTGCGTCGCTTGCATTCGGCAGCACGTTGGCGATCTAGGTGGTCAAACACGCAGGAAGCGCAGGTTGATCCTATCGCGTCCAGCCGACCCAGCTCGCCATTGTCACAAGGCTCCTCACCCTGAAACGCCAATCAGCCGTAGCGGCCGGTGATGTAGTCTTCCGTGCGCTTGACCTTCGGCGACTGGAAAATCTCAGCGGTCGGGCCGTATTCGATCAGTTCGCCGAGATACATGAAGGCGGTGTTGTCGGAGATGCGGCTTGCCTGCTGCATGTTGTGAGTGACGATCACGATCGTGAAGTCGCGTTTGAGCTGTGAGACCAGCTCTTCGACCTTGGCGGTCGAGATCGGATCGAGGGCCGACGTCGGCTCGTCGAGAAGCAGCACCTCAGGGCGCAGCGCCACACCGCGGGCGATGCAGAGACGCTGCTGCTGACCGCCGGAAAGGCCAAGCCCGCTGCCCTTCAACTTGTCCTTGACCTCATCCCAGAGGGCGGCCTGACGCAGCGCCTGCTCGACACGGTCATCCATGTCGGCCTTGCTGAGGCGCTCATGATGGCGAATGCCGTAGGCGATATTGTCATAGATCGACATCGGGAACGGCACCGGCTTCTGGAATACCATGCCGACGCGGGCGCGCAGCTCGTTCATCGAAAAGCCCGGATCGAGGATGTTCTTGCCGTCGAGCTTGATCGAGCCGGTGGCGCGCATCTTCGGATAGAGCATGTAGATGCGGTTGAGGATGCGCAGCAGCGTGGACTTGCCGCAGCCGGACGGACCGATCAGGGCCGAGACCTGGCGCTCGGGGAAGGTGAGGCTGACATCCTTGATCGCGTGGGCTTCGCCATAATAGAAATTGACCTTCTCAAGCGCGATCTTGTCTTTGGCGAGCAGCTTTTCCGGCTTGCTGGCAGTTTCGAACGTCTCCGAGGACTGAAGCATCATTTCCCACCTTTTCGGTTCAGGACGGAGCGCGAGAGGACGCTCAGGATCAAAACAACAGCGGTCATCACGAAGGCGCCGGCCCAGGCGAGATTCTGCCATTGCTCATAGGGGCTCATAGCAAACTGGAAGATGACGACGGGAATGTTCGCCATCGGCTGCGACATATCCAGGCTCCAATACTGGTTGTTCAGAGCCGTGAAGAGGAGCGGCGCGGTTTCGCCGGAAATGCGGGCGATCGCCAGAAGGATGCCGGTCAGAATGCCGGTGGAGGCGGCGCGATAAAGCACGTTGACCGTGACCTTCCAGCGCGGAATGCCGAGCGACAATGCCGCCTCGCGCATGACATCGGGAACCAGGCGCAGCATCTCGTCGGTCGTGCGCACCACGACCGGCAGGAAGATGAAGGCGAGCGCGATGCCGCCGGCAAAGCCGGAGAAGCGTGCCGTCGGGCGGACGACCAGCTCGTAGACGAACAGGCCGATAATGATCGACGGCGCCGAGAGCAGGATATCGTTGACGAAGCGGATTGTTTCGCCAAGCTTCTTGCCGCGCGCGAATTCCGACAGGTAGGTGCCGGCCAGCACGCCGATCGGCGTGCCGATGACGACGGCCAGGCCGACCATCAGCAGGCTGCCCATGAAGGCGTTGGCGAGGCCACCGCCGTCTTCGCCGGGCGGCGGCGTCATTTCAGTCAGCAGAGCGGGGCTCAGCGCGGCCAGGCCGTGGATCAGCGTCGTCCAGAGGATCCAGACCAGAAAGACCAGGCCGAGCACGGTCGCGAAGCCGCAAAGCGTCAGGGCAATTGCGCTGCCGATCTGGCGGCGGCGATAAAGGGAACCGGAAGAACTGGCCATACTACTCCCCTCTCTGCTTGGCCATGCGCAGCAGCATGAGCTTGGCGGCCGCCAGAACGATGAAGGTGACGACGAAGAGGATGAGGCCAAGGGCTGCGAGCGACGACCGGTAGAGATCGTCCGAAGCCTCGGCAAACTCGTTGGCGAGCGTGGCGGCGATCGAGGTGCCGGGCTCCATCAGCGACAGCGCAATATTGTGGGTGTTGCCGAGGACGAAGGTCACCGCCATCGTCTCGCCAAGGGCGCGGCCGAGACCGAGGAAGATGCCGCCGACGACAGCGGTGCGGGTGTGCGGGATGACGATGTCACGCACCACTTCCCACTTGGTCGAGCCGAGCGCATAGGCCGATTCCTTCAGCTGCGCGGGCACGACGAGGAAGACGTCGCGCATGACCGAGGAAATGAACGGGATGATCATGATCGCCAGCACGATGCCTGACGTCAGCATGCCGATTCCGAGCGGAGCGCCGGAGAACAGCGCGCCGATCCCCGGAATCGGGCCTAGCCAGTCGATCAGTACCGGCTGCACATAATCCGACATGAAGGGAGCGAAGGTGAAGAGACCCCACATGCCGTAGATGATCGACGGGATGCCGGCGAGAAGTTCGACCGCCCCGCCGATCGGGCCGCGAACCGAGCGCGGTGCGACTTCGGTAATGAAGACGGCAATACCCAGGCTGATCGGAACGCCGATGATCATGGCAAGCACCGAAGTGACCAGCGTGCCATAAATCGGGACAAGCCCCGAGAACTGCTGGGCAACGGGATCCCATTCCGTGCCGGTGAGGAAGCCCAGACCGAAGGTCCGGAATGCCTGAAACCCGCTCAAGGCCATGGAAGTCGCCGCGGCCAGCAGCGCTGCCAGAACGAAGAGACCGCAGCCCAGAACTATCCAATAGAAAATACGATCGCCGGTCGCGCCGTGGCGACGCTTCACGCCCACTCCCGCGGGCAGCGATGCCGATGCTTCGCTCATATCAATTGCTCGACTGCTTTGAGGGGCGTCAAAAGCATACGGGGCGGCAAGCCTCGCTTGCCGCCCCGACCGCAGGCTCGTCTGTATCAGCCCTTGAAGGAAGCTGTCCAGTAGTCTTCGATCTGCTTCACCAGGGTCTCCGGAAGCGGAACGTAATCGAGGGAAGAGGCTTCCTTCTGGCCCTTTTCCAGCGCCCACTTGAAGAAGGCGAAGGCAGCCTTGGAGCGCGCCGCATCCTTCGGATCCTTATACATGATCGCCCAGGTCGTGGCGGTCACCGGCCAGGCCTTTTCACCCGGAGCATTGGTCATGATCAGGTAGAAGTCCTGAGCCTTGGTCCATTCGGCGCTGGCGGCAGCGGCCGAGAAGCTTTCGGCATTCGGCTTCGGATACTGGCCGGCAGCGTTCTGGATCAGCGCGTAGGACAGCTTGTTCTGCAGGGCGTAGGCATATTCGACATAGCCGATCGAATCCTTGACGCGGGTAACGTAGGCGGCGACGCCTTCATTGCCCTTGCCACCGATGCCGACCGGCCAGTTGACGGCGGTGCCTTCGCCGACCTTGCTCTTCCAGTCTTCATTGACCTTGGAGAAGTAGTTGGTCCAGTTGAAGGAAGTGCCCGAACCGTCCGAACGGTGGACGACGGCGATCTGGCTGTCGGGCAGCTTCAGGCCCGGGTTCAGATCGGCGATGGCCTTGTCGTTCCACTTGGTGACGTTGCCGAGATAGATGTCGGCGAGAACCTTGCCGGTCAGCTTCAGCTCGCCCGACTTGATGCCCTTGACGTTGATGACGGGAACGATGCCGCCGACGACGAGCGGGAACTGGCCGAAGCCGCCATCGGTCAGTTCCTTGGGATCGAGCGGCTTGTCGGATGCGCCGAAGTCGACCGTTGCCGCCTTAATCTGGGCGATACCGCCGCCCGAACCGATCGACTGGTAGTTCAGCTTGTCGCCGGTCTGCTTGTTGTAGTCTGCAGACCACTTGGAGAGTACGGGATAGACGAAGGTGGAGCCGGCGCCGGTTATATCGGCGGCGGAGGCCGAAACCGCCAGAGCGGCAACAAGGCCCGCGCCGAAGCAGGCCGAGAGAATTTTGCTGGTGAGCATGAGAAACGCTTCCTCAATAAATTGTGTTCGATTGCGTGCCGTCATCGGGGCAAAGCGGCGAGTATGTTCAGCTAGTGGCGGCACATTGCAGAACGATGACGTTTGGATGACAGTTTCGTGACAACCGCCAGAGGATGAGCTCAACCGGGATGCAAAAAATGAAACAGTTCGAAATAGGAAGAAGACGAAATAACACCCTTGGCGATTGAGGCGCAATTCAAGCGATGACGAACGGACGCGTTTAAGAATAACGCATTTAATCAAGTCACTGAGACCGAGGCAGTTCACGCGGGCAAGACCGACGATCACGGTCGTTTGCACAAGCGGCTGGCGCTTCAGCTCGACCAAGCCGAAGGCGCCGATGGACCCATCGGCGTGGCCCTTATGTGCCACCCGAGCTCCTAGCCCAGATCTCTCCCCCGGCGACCATTCAAATGCCGATCCGGATCGCCGATCAGCTTCGGTTTATCGGTCGCCTATCAGACGACGTCTCAAAGCATTGGAGCATGCATCGAACACGAAGACCACCAGCAACACCAGGAGAACCATATAGCCGACATTTTGCCAGTTTGAGTTGGTGCGCATGGCCTCCCAGAGCTTAAGGCCGATGCCGCCCGCGCCGACGGCGCCGATGATGGTGGCGCCACGCACGTTCGATTCCCACTGATAGAGCGTCTGGCTGACGATAACCGGAACGATCTGCGGCATGATGCCGTAGCGATGGACCAGCATGGTCGATGCGCCCGTGGATTTGACGCCTTCGCGAGGCTTGTTGTCGATATTTTCCAGCCCTTCGGAATAGAGCTTGCCGAGCGTGCCGGTCTCCGTAAGAAAGATGGCGCCGGAACCCGCAAGCGGGCCGGGGCCGAAGGCGCGCGTCAGGAACAGCGCCCAGATCAGCATGTCGACGGAGCGCAGGAAGTCGAAGAAGCGCTTCAGCGCCTGATTGAGGAACCTGTTCGGGGTGATGTTGCGCGCCGCCATGAAGGCGAGAGGGAAGGCGGCAAGCGAACCGAGCAGCGTGCCGAGGAAAGCCATCACGATCGTCTGAAACAGCTTGGTCCACACGTCGCCATGCTGCCATGCGCTGTTGTTCCAGATATTGTCGAAGGCGAGCGACAGGTTGGACTTATCGGGCTCGATGCGCGGAGCGGAGACGATGAGACTGAGGACCTCGCCAACCGGCTTGTCAAAGAAGGTCGACTGCGTATCAAACACGAAATTCGGCCAGCCGATGAAGCGTTTGCGCACCTTTACGCGATCGGCGGAGACGCTGACGTTCCCAGCGAAACCGAGATCGGCAAGTACGTTGTCATCATAAACGGTCATCCAACTCGGCACCGGTCCGACGACTTTTGGCGCGCCGCTGGTGACATCGACCGGCACCGTCATGCCATGGGCAACGATCGTCGTCTGGCTCTTGCTTACGGTGACAATCCGGTTGCTGCCGCCGACGTCAACCGTGATGCTGCCATCGGCATTGGCCTTTACCCAGTCCGGATGCGGATCGTCACCGAGCGGCGAAAAGCGCGGATAGCGCGTCTGGATCGTGCCATCATCCTCGATGCGGAATTCCGGCTGCACGTCATAGCTGATCCACTGACTCATGTAGATGCCGAAGCGTTCCCAGTGGGCTTCGGCGATGAGCTTCGGCAGGTCGAAGAACCAGACGGCGTAGAGGCCGTAGAGCAGCGTAGCGATGAGGAGCATCAGCCCGCCGAAACGCTGGCGGAACGACCGGTGCAGATATTCCGGATAGCGCGCTTCAATTTCGTGCATGCGGTTAGCGTCGATCACCGTCATGGCGGCCTCAATGTTGCAGAAGAAAGGCGTGTTCGCCGACGAGCCGGCGGCGCAGCCAAGCGGAAAACTGGTCGACGGCAACGATCGTCACGAACAGCAGCAGAACGAGTGCCACCGTCTTGGCGCCGAATCCGCGCGAGATCGAAAGCTTCAATTCCTCGCCGATGCCGCCGCCACCGACGGCTCCGATAATGGTCGACGCACGCACATTTATCTCAAGACGCAGCAGCGCATAGGAAGCATAGTTCGGCATTAGCTGGGGCAGGGCGGCGAAGCGCACGCGCTCCAGCCAGTTCGCACCGACGGCCCGCATGCCTTCGTCCGGTTTCATGTCGATGTTTTCGGCAACTTCATAGAAGAGCTTGCCGAGTGCGCCGATTGTGTGGAGCGTGATCGCGATAATGGCGGCCACCGGACCAATCGAAAGGATCGCCGAAAACAGACCGGCAATGACGATCTCCGGGAAGGCGCGCAGAAATTCCATAGTGCGCTTGGTAAAGATGCGCAGTGGCCAGTTCTTCGTCAGATTGCGGGCGGCAAAGAAGCTGAGCGGAACGGCAAAGAGGAAAGCGATGACGGTCGAGACGAGCGCAATATTGATCGTGACGATCATCAGCTCGAAATATTCAGGGATGTAAAAGGCGCCCCAGACGTAGACGCGACCATTGGCGAAGTTGAACTCCTCGCCACCCTTGTCGTTCGGGCTCGCTATGTCGAACAACGCCCGCCAGACATCGTTCCAATCCTTGGGAATGAGCCAGCTCAGGAAGTCGAAAAGATGCGGCAGGCGGTCGAAGAAATGGCCGGCATTGCTCTCGTCGGCGAACCGTACGGAACTGGTAAAAGCCGCAACGAGGATGATCACGCCAAGGACAGTGTAGAAGCGGCGCTTGGCGACCATACGGTCCCACGCAAACGCTATGTCCTTACTGCTCGCGGCCAGCATTCGCGTCGATGCTTCGGCAATGGTCATGAACGCCTCATCTCTTCAATCAATAGGGCGGCCCTCGCCGGCCGCCCTATTGACGTCATCTCAATCAGCCGCCGATCGTCGCACGACGCGTTTCAATGACCGCGTTGTAGAATTCGGGGGTTACCTTCACATAGCCTGCGTATTCGCCGCCTTCGATTGCTTCAAAGCACTTCTTATCCTTTTCAGGTAACGCCATGAAGAAGTCGGCGAGCTTGCCCTTCCATTCGTCGCCGAGCTTATTGCTGACGACGATCGGGCCATTCGGGATAAGCGGCGACTGCCAGAGCTGAACGACGTCATTCATGTTGAGCGTGCCCTTATCGACCATCTTGCGCAGGTTGCCGGAGGTGTACCCGTCCTTGAAGTCGCCGACACCGGAGGCCCATGTCACGCCGACGTCAACCTTCTTGTCGAGAACGGCAAGTACGTTGTTTTCATGACCCCCGTTGAAGGAGGTCGAGCTATAAAACTGGTCAACTGGCATGCCGAGGTCCTTCGGAAGCGTTACCTTCGGAATGAGATATCCGGAGGTCGAATCCGGATCGGCGTAGCCGAGTTTCTTTCCCTTGCTGTCGGCTAGCGTCTTGAAGCCCGAATCCTTGCGGGCAATAAGAACCGAATAATAGCCAGTCGCGCCATCCGTCTGCTTCGTCGTCAAAATCGGTGTGACAGCGTTCGCATCCTTGATGTAGGTTGCCGCGTAGCCGGATGCGCCGAGCTCGGCGAAGTCCAGCGTGCCGCCAAGCAGGCCCTGGATGACGCCGTCATAGTCGGCAGCCGGGAAGAGCGACACTTTCTCGAAGCCGAATTCCTTCTTCAGGTCTTCCTGCAGGCAAGCATAGTTGCGCAGGCGGTCGGCTTCGTTTTCGCCGCCGAGGATGCCGATGCGGAATTCCTTCAAGTCTGCGGCATTGGCGGCGCCGGCGAGCGCGAAGAGCGCCGTAGCTGCAAAGAGTGCTTTCTTCAACATGAGTTCTCTCCTATTGACCGGTGTCCCCGGCTTTCCGTTACGAAGATGTGTGCCCTTGACGCGGGCGCTCGATCGCGGCCGCCTCTCTCAGAGGCCGGCCAGCGCCAGCGGTTGGACGCCGGCGGATTGATTGTCTGACCGCTCGGGAGCGAGATTGATCGAGGTCGAGGTCATCGTTTCGTCGATGCCGGCACCGTCCTTGTCCGTGCCGTAGATTTCCTTCACCGCTTCGGCCGTGAGTTCCGAGGGCTTGCCGTCGAAGACGATGCGGCCGCCGGCCATGCCGACGATGCGCTCACAATAGTTGCGGGCGGTATCGAGCGTGTGAAGGTTGGTGACGACGGTGATGCCCTCGCGCTCGTTGATATCGCGCAGTGCATCCATGACGATCTTGGCGTTCAGTGGATCGAGCGAGGCGATCGGCTCGTCGGCGAGCACCATCTTCGGGTTCTGCATCAGCGCGCGGGCGATCGCCACACGCTGCTGCTGACCACCGGAAAGCGTGCCGGCCGCCTGCAGCGCCGTCTGCTCGATGCCGAGGCGTTCGAGGGCTGCGATCGCGTGCACGCGTTCCTCGCGGGTGAAGATGTTGAGGAGGCTCAGAAGCGTCGAGCGGTGATTGAGGCGGCCGAGCATGACGTTGGTGAGAACATCGAGGCGCGGTACCAGGTTGAACTGCTGGAAGATCATCGCGCAGTCGCGCTGCCAGTTGCGCAAGGCCCGGCCGCGAAGCGCGGAGACTTCGACGCCGGCGAAATGGATGGAGCCGGAGCTCGGCTGCTGCAGCCGGTTGATCATGCGCAGCAGCGTCGACTTGCCGGCGCCGGAGCGCCCGATGATGCCGACCATCTGGCCTTGGGGAATGGTGAGCGTGACGGTGTCGACGGCGAGCTTCTTTCCGAAACGACGGGTGACATCCTTCAGCTCGAACATCATGCTTTTCCCTTGCATTCCAGGTCCTGGTCAGCATCGATTAGCTCTGCTTCATGAAGCTCGCGTGTCATATTTGTGTAAGTCGTGTCACAAATCCCTGCTTCCTGACGAGCGCGTCTAGCCCTCGTAGCGGGACAGAAAATCTTCCGCGCTCAGGTTGCGGAAATCCTGCAGCGCCAGGCGCAGACGGTCATGGTCCCAGTCCCACCAGGCAAGCCTGTCCATGCGCTCGCCGATCTCTTTCGGAAAGCGCTCGCGGATCAACTTAGCCGGCACGCCGCCGACGATCGTGTAGGGTGCGACGTTCTTCGAGACGACGGCGCCGGCGCCGATCACCGCGCCGTTGCCGACGCTGACGCCCGGCAGGATCGTCGCCCCATGGCCGATCCAGACGTCGTTGCCGATCGTCACGCGGTTTGCGCGCCGCCAGGCGAAGAAATCATTCTCCATGTCGGCGTCCGGCCAATAGTCGGCGGCGCGATAGGTGAAGTGGTGCAGCGTCGCGCGCCAGGTCGGATGGTTGGTGGCGTTGATGCGCACGGCGGCGGCGATATTGACGAAACTGCCGATCGTGGCGCACCAGACCGAGCCGTCCTGCATGATGTAGGAATAGTCGCCGAAGGTCGCCTCGCTGATGCGGCAGCGCTCTGAGACCTCCGTATAGCGTCCGAAGCTGGAATCGCTGACGGCGGCCGTCTCGTGGATATAGGGGTCAATGCCTAGCCCGCGGGTCATGCGGCGATCTTTCTCGGCGAGAACTGCTGGACGTCGAGGATGCGGTCGGCGACGGTTTCGCGCACTTCTTCGTCGTGGAAGATGCCGAGAAGGGCGACACCCGCCTGCTTCTTTTCCGAAATCATGCTGACGACGACGGCACGGTTGCGGGCATCGAGGGAGGCCGTGGGTTCATCGAGAAGCAGGATCGTATGGTCGGTGATGAAGCCGCGCGCAATGTTGACGCGCTGTTGTTCGCCGCCGGAGAAGGTGGCGGGCGGAAGCTGCCAGAGTGCTTCCGGCAGATTGAGCTTGGCAAGCATGGCGCCCGCCTTCTCCTTTGCCGCACCGGCTTCCTCGCCGCGCGCCACCAGCGGTTCCGCCACCACGTCGATTGCCGCGACGCGCGGCAGGGTACGCAGGAACTGGCTGACATAGCCGAGCGTATTGCGCCGCACATTGAGGACGGTGCGCGGATCGGCGGCGGCGAGATCGATGACGCGCCCGTCGTGGCGGATGAGGATCTGGCCAGTGTCGACGGCGTAATTGCCGTAGATCATCTTCAGCAGCGAGCTCTTTCCGATGCCCGACGGGCCGCCGAGCACGACGCATTCGCCGGATGCGACCGAGAAGGCGACATCGGAGACGACGGGCAGCCGGATGCCGTCGCGCAGGTGCATGGTGAAGCTCTTCGAGACTTCGGAAACGACGAGAGGCGTTGGCATGATGTCTTCTTCCCTGGTTTTGGACCTGCAGTGGCGCTCAGACCTGCAGGATCGAGGAAACGAGCAGTTGCGTGTAGGGTTCGCGCGGATCGTCGAGCACCCGGTCGGTCAGCCCATGTTCGATGACATAGCCGTCCTTCATCACCATCATGCGGTGCGACAGAAGCCGGGCGACGGCGAGGTCGTGGGTGACGATGATGGCCGAGAGGCCGAGATCGTTGACGAGGCCGCGCACGAGATCGAGCAGGCGCGCTTGCACCGAGACGTCGAGGCCGCCGGTCGGCTCGTCCATGAAGACCAGGCGCGGGCCGGTGACGAGATTGCGGGCGATCTGCAATCGCTGGCGCATGCCGCCGGAAAAGGCCCGCGGTTGATCGTCGATGCGGTCGGCGTCGATCTCGACGCGTTTCAGCCAGTCGATGGCGGTGGAGCGGATCTTGCCGTAGTGCCGGTCGCCGATCGCCATCAGACGTTCGCCGACATTGGCGCCGGCGGAAACCGTCATGCGCAGGCCGTCGGCCGGATTCTGGTGCACGAAGCCCCAGTCGGTGCGCATCAGGAAGCGGCGCTCGGCCTCGTTCATATGGTAGAGGTCGCGGTAGGTGCCGTCGCGCATACGGTATTCGACACTGCCGCTGGTTGGCATCAGCCGGGTGGAGATGCAGTTCAGCAGCGTCGTCTTGCCCGAACCGGATTCGCCGACGATGGCGAGCACTTCACCGGGCCAGAGCTCGAAGGACACATTGCGGCAGCCGATCCGGTTGCCATAGAATTTCGAGAGGTCGTTGACCTTGAGAAGCGGCGTATCGGTCATTCTGCAGCCTCCCGGGCCAGCATTTCGCCGGCATGTCCGTGTGCCCGGCGCTCTTCGCAATGATCGGTATCGGAGCAGACGAACATGCGCCCGCCTTTGTCGTCGAGGATCACCTCGTCCAGATAGACATCCTCGGCGCCACAAAGCGCGCAGGGCTTGCCGAAGCGCTGGATTTCGAAGGGATGGTCTTCGAAATCCAGGCTGACGACGTCGGTATAGGGCGGCACGGCATAGATGCGCTTTTCGCGGCCGGCGCCGAAAAGCTGCAACGATTCCGATTGATGCATCTTGGGATTATCGAATTTGGGCGTCGGCGACGGATCCATGACGTAGCGCCCATGCACCTTGACCGGATAGGCATAGGTCGTGGCGATGCGGCCGTTGCGGGCGATATCCTCGTAGAGCTTCACGTGCATAAGGCCGTATTCTTCCAGCGCATGCATTTTGCGCGTCTCGGTTTCGCGCGGCTCGAGGAAGCGCAGCGGCTCGGGGATCGGCACCTGGTAGACGAGCACCTGGCCGGCCTTGAGCTTTTCCTCGGGAATGCGGTGGCGCGTCTGGATGATCGTCGCCTCGCCCGTGTGCGTCGTCACCGCGACATTGGCGACCTTTTGGAAGAAGGCGCGGATGGAAACGGCGTTGGTCGTATCGTCGGCGCCCTGGTCGATGACCTTCAGCACGTCATCAGGTCCGATGATCGAGGCCGTCACCTGCACGCCGCCGGTGCCCCAGCCGTAGGGCATCGGCATTTCGCGCGAGGCGAAGGGCACCTGGTAGCCGGGAATGGCGATCGCCTTCAGGATGGCGCGGCGGATCATCCGCTTGGTCTGTTCGTCGAGATAGGCGAAGTTGTAGCTGGCGAGATCGTTCATTCGGCGGCTTCCTTCAAATCTTCGCCCCTGTTGCGGGCTGCTTCGAATTGGCGGCGCATGCGGCGGACGAGATCGAGTTCGGCCTGGAAGTCCACATAATGCGGAAGTTTCAGATGCTCGACGAATCCGGTCGCCTGGACGTTGTCAGAATGGGAGATGACGAATTCTTCGTCCTGGGCCGGCGCAGTGATATCCTCGCCGAGCTCTTCAGACCGTAATGCGCGATCCACCAGTGACATCGCCATCGCCTTGCGCTCGCTCTGGCCGAACACCAAGCCGTAGCCACGGGTGAATTGCGGCGGCGCCTTGGCCGAGCCCTTGAACTGGTTGACCATCTGGCATTCGGTGATCTGGATGACGCCGAGCGAGACGGCGAAACCGAGTTCCGGCACGTCGAATTCCACCTCGACCTCACCGATGCGGATCTCGCCGGTGAAGGGATGGTTGCGGCCATAGCCGCGCTGGGTGGAATAACCGAGCGCCAGCAAAAAGCCTTCGTCGCCGCGGGCGAGCGCCTGCAGGCGAAGGTCGCGGCTCATCGGAAATTCCATCGGCTCGCGCGTCAGGTCGCCGACCTCGTGATCCTCGGGCATGTCGCCGTCGGCCTCGATCAGGCCTTCCTCGCCGAGAATTTCGGAGACGCGCATGACGCGGCCGGCCTCGGCGGCGCGCTGGGCCGGTGTCTCGACCGCCTCGTCGGCAAGCAGCGAAGGATCCAGCAATCGGTGCGTATAATCGAAGGTGGGCCCGAGAAGCTGGCCGCCCGGCAGATCCTTGTAGGTCGCCGAGATGCGCCGTTCGATCGTCATACCAGCCGTGTCGAGCGGCCTGGAATAACCGAAACGCGGCAGCGTCGTGCGATAGGCGCGCAGCAGGAAGATCGCCTCGATCATATCGCCGCGCGCCTGGCGGATGGCCAGAGCGGCGAGCGTCCGGTCGAAAAGCGAGGCCTCGGCCATGACGCGGTCGACGGCGAGCGCCAGCTGCGCGACGATCTGGTCGATACCGATCGCCGGCAGCGAACGGTCGCCGCGGCGGCGGTCGGCGAGCAGGCGGTGGGCATTGGCGATGGCGGCCTCGCCACCCTTGACGGCAACATACATCAGCTCAGATCTCCGTTGCTGTGATCTTGGTGGTGCGCGGCAGGCAGAGGAAGCGCTCGGCCGATGTCAGCACGATGTCGATGCCGCGCGGAAAGAGCGCGCGGTTCTCGGTCCAGAGCCGCAGAAAGGTTTCCGGCAGCCCGAGGGGCGCAATTTCGGCGACGCTCTGGATGCCGGGACCGATCAGCGCCAGCCTGCGCCCACCCTCGAGTTCGGAAAGTTCGATGACGAGCGTCGTCGAACGGTCGGGATATTCCTGCGTGCCTGAGGCGAAAAGGCCGAAGGGGCAAAGCGCGGCGCCGGCTTCGGTGAAGGCGAAGCGTGCCTCGGCCTTCTCCGTGGTCACCGGCGCGCCGGTGTGGAAGCCGAGCCACTCCGGCACGGCCGATTTCGTCAGCCCCTGGGAAAGCCAGACCGGCGTATCGTGGTCGCAGAGCGTCAGCGCGATCGCGCCGGCGGCAACGCCGAGCGGCACAGGCGGCGCGACATCGGGCTGAACGGTCTGGATCGTCCCGGGACGGGCGGTTCCGTCCATCAGCATCTTGAAGACGCTCTGGGCATGGAAGACCGGCTCGGCAAAGCCGCCGGTCAAGGCTTCCGTCTTGAAGTCCATCAGTTGTCCCCCCGCACCATGGTGAAGAAATCGACGCGGGTCGCCGCCGTCTCGTCGGCCTTGCGGCGTTCGGCATCGGCGATCCGCTCAGTGATCGGCAAAAGCAGCGCCCGTTCGACGAAATCCTTCGTCGCCTCCTCCTGCCAGAGCGCATCGAAGATCGCTGCCAGCCGCGCCTTCTCGCGGTCGGTGCCGAGCGCCTGCGCGTGGCCGACCGAGCCGGAGTCGAGTCGGACCGTCGCGCGCGTCACCGTCACCTCGCCAAGATTGAAGGGAGCGCCGCCGCCGCCGATGCGTCCGCGCACCATCACCAGCCCGGTCTCCGGTCCGCGCACCGCATGCGCCGAAGGCTTTTGCGGCAACGCATTCCAGGCCGCCGAGAGTTCGCTGCGTTCTGCGCGCGCCAGCAGATCGGCGGCGCGCTTGCGCCCCGATGCCGTCTGTGACGCAGCGTTGTTGCTGTCCGCTGATATCATCGCCGCTTCCCTTCAAATGTCTATTGATATAGACAACCATACAAGCTATACTTAGTCCTAAATCGATGCCGTGACAAGCGTGTGACATTCTGCAGAGCGGCGGTCTTCTCAGGCGCGTGAAGGATGCTGTAATTCCTCGAATTCGATCGAAGGCGTGAAATGGCAGGGCAGGGGATGGAATGGCGGGACTGACTCAGGTGCAAAGGCAGACCGGCGTGGCGCTCTGGCGCCAGATCGCCGACCGGATTCGTGAGGCGATCGGCAATGGCGCCTATGATGAAACCGGAATGGTGCCGCCCGAAACCGTCCTGGCGCTGCAATTCGGTGTCAACCGGCATACGGTGCGCAGCGCTTTGGCAGCCTTGGCTCAGGAAGGCATCGTCCGTGCGGTGCAAGGTCGCGGCACGCTGATTGAACGCAAGGAGCGACTGAATTTCCCGATCACCAGACGCACGCGGTTTACCGCCGGCATCGGCGATCAGGCGCGCGAGATGCGCAGCCTGCTGTTGGATGAGGTGAAGGAGGAGGCGAGCGCCGAGGTCGCCCGCTGGCTGGGGCTGAAGGCGGGCGCAAGGGTGATCCGGCTGGAAACGCTGCGCGAGGCCGACAAGCGGCCGGTGTCAAAGGCGACGAGCTGGTTTCCCGCCGAGCATTTCGCCGGGATCGGCGAGGCCTATCGCAAACATCAATCGATCACCAAGGCTTTCGCCGACCTTGGACTGGGGGACTATGTCCGGGCGACGACCGAGGTGACTGCGGCGCATGCCGACACGGCTGATCTGGCCGATCTCGAACTCACCCCCGGTGCGATTCTGCTGATCGCCAAGGCGATGAATACCGATCTCGACGGCGTGCCGGTGCAATATTCAATCAGCCGGTTCGCGGCCGACCGGGTCCAGTTCACGATTGAGAACTAAGGACGGCCTTCCCTGTCGGTGCAGGGAAGGCCGTGGGATTCAGTGTGCGCCGGACATGTCGCCGAGCACTTCCTTGGAAGCGACGGTGGAATCGGCGTTCAGCTTGTAGACCATGGGAACGCCGGTCGCGAGATTGAGGGCGAGCACGCCTTCTTTGCTCAGCTTGTCCAGCACCATGACGAGCGAGCGCAGCGAATTGCCGTGTGCGGCGACCAGCACTTTCTCGCCGCGCAGCACCCGCGGCAGGATTTCGGTGAGGTAATAGGGCCAGACGCGGGCACCGGTATCGCGCAGGCTTTCGCCGCCGGGAGGCGGTACGTCGTAGGAGCGGCGCCAGATATGGACCTGTTCCTCGCCCCATTTGGCGCGGGCATCGTCCTTGTTGAGCCCGGAGAGGTCGCCGTAGTCGCGCTCGTTCAGTGCCTGGTCGCGGATCGTCTGCAGGTCGGGCTGGCCGACCTTATCGAGGATGAGCTTCAGCGTGTGCTGGGCGCGCACCAGCGCCGAGGTATAGGCGACGTCGAATTTGATCCCGTATTCGGCAAGTGCGGCGCCGCCGGCATTGGCTTCCTGAATGCCGAGCTCGGTCAGATCGGGATCCTTCCAGCCGGTGAAGAGATTCTTCAGGTTCCAGTCGCTCTGGCCGTGGCGAACGAGGACGAGAGTTCCGCTCATGAATATATCTCCGAAATGTCATTATTGGGAGGAAAGCCCGAGCACGTCGAGCATGGAATAGAGACCGGGCTTTTTGTCGCGCGCCCAGAGAGCTGCCTTGATGGCGCCACGCGCGAAGATCGAGCGGTCGGTCGCGCTGTGCGACAGGCTGACGATTTCGCCTTCTCCGGCGAAAAGCACGGAATGCTCGCCGATGACGGAGCCGCCGCGCAGCGTCGCAAAGCCGATCGTGCCGGCTTGCCGAGCTCCGGTATGGCCGTCGCGGACCCTCACCGATTTCGAGGCGAGATCGATATTGCGGCCCCTGGCGGCGGCCTCGCCGAGGAGAAGGGCGGTGCCGGACGGCGCATCCACCTTGTGTTTGTGGTGCATTTCCAGGATTTCGATGTCCCAGTCTGCGGGATCGAGCGCCCGCGCTGCCTGTTCGGCCAGCACGCTGAGCAGATTGACGCCGAGGCTCATATTGCCCGACTTGACGATACGGGCATGGCGGGCTGCGGCGGCGATCCGGGCATCGTCGTCCGTCGAACAGCCTGTGGTGCCGACGATGTGGACGATGCGGGCCTGGGCAGCAAGGCCCGAAAATTCCACCGTTGCTGCCGGTGAGGTGAAGTCGAGCACGCCTTCTGCATGCAGGAAGGCAGTGAGCGGATCGTCGCCGATGATGACGCCGGTCGGGCCAAGCCCGGCGATTTCGCCGGCATCCATGCCGATAAACGGCGAGCCGGCGCGCTCGACGGCGGCGTGCAGCATCACGCCTTCGATCGAATGGATGAGCCGGATCAGCGTCTGTCCCATGCGCCCCGCCGCGCCGACCACCACCATTTTCATCGCAGCATCGCTCATTTCGGTCTCACCAGGTCAGTTTATATCGGAGGCCGAAGGCCTCTGCAGATTGTTGAGGCGAGCGTAAAGACCGTCGCTGACCTTCGCAAGCGTCTCGTGATTGCCTTCTTCCACGACCCGGCCCTGCTGCATGACGACGATCTTGTCGGCGCGCACCACGGTCGAAAGCCGGTGGGCAATGACGACCACCGTGCGTCCGGTCATCGCCTCGTCGAGCGCCCTCTGCACGGCGGCTTCGGATTCGGTGTCCAGCGCCGACGTCGCTTCGTCGAGAAGCAGGATCGGCGCATTGCGCACCAGCGCGCGGGCGATCGACAGCCGCTGGCGCTGGCCGCCCGAAAGCGTCACGCCGTTTTCGCCGACCGGTGTATCGTAACCCTGCGGCTGGGCGCAGATAAAATCATGCGCATAGGCAAGCCGCGCAGCCTCCTCCACCTCGGCATCGGTCGCTTCCGGCAGGCCATATCGGATATTGTCGCGGATCGTGCCCTCGAACAGATAGGGCTGCTGCGAGACGTAGGCGAGCTGCTGGCGCAGTGACTTCTTGGTGATGTGGGCGATGTCCTGTCCGTCGATCAGGATCTGGCCCTCGCGCGGATCGTAGAAGCGCGGAATGAGGTTGATGACGGTGGATTTGCCGGCACCCGAGGGACCGACCAGCGCCGTCGTCTCTCCGCCTTCGGCGACGAAGCTGACGCCGCTCAGCACGCTCTCTTTACCATAGCCGAACGAGACGTTGCGGAATTCGATCCGCGCCTGCGTCACCGTCAGCGGCCCTGCATCCGGCAGGTCGCGCTGGCGCGGCTCCATGTCGAGCAGTTCATAGATCATCCGCGCATTGACGACGGCGCGCTCCATCTGCACCTGCAGGCGCGCAAGCCGACGAGCCGGGTCATAGGCCAGCAGCAAGGCGGTGACGAAAGAGAAGAAGGCGCCCGGCGGCACGTTGTAATAGATCGAACGGTAGGCGGCATAGGCAAGCACGCTGGCAACGGCAAAGCCCGCGAAGCTCTCGGTCAGCGGCGAGGTGCGTTCGGAAAGCCGGGCAATCCGGTTTGCCCGGTTTTCGGCGCCTTTGATCAGTTTGTTGACCTTGCGCTCCAACTCCTCCTCCATCGTGAAGGCCTTCACGATGGCAATGCCCTGGATCGTCTCCTGCATGGCGCCCAGCACGTGGCTGTTCAGATGCACGGCCTCGCGGGTTGCCGAGCGCAGCCGCTTGGAGACGTAACGCAGCGCATAGAGCAGCGGCGGCGCCATGATGAACACGGCAAGGCTGAGCAGCGGGTCCTGAAGGACCATCACGCCGATCAGCGAAGCGAAGGTCAGAAGGTCGCGCACCGTCGACGTGATCGTCAGGTTGAGCACGTCGCGGATGCCGCTGACGTTCTGGCTGACCTGTGCGGCGATATGGGCCGAGCGCGCCTCGCTGAAGAAGCCGACGGAAAGTGTCATCAGATGCGCGTAGAGGCGGCGCTGATATCGCGCGACGATATCGTTGCCGACCTTCGAAAGCGCCACTGCCTGGCCGTAACTTGCAAAACCGCGCAGCACGAAGGCGATAAAGATCGAAAGACAGATGATCCAGACGACATCGGCGCGGCGATTGGCGAAGGCCTCATCGATGATGGCCCGCATGATCCAGGCGGTGAACGCCGTCGAAAGCGCCACGATGATGAGGCAGGCGATCGCGAAGACATAACCCCAGAGATGGTCGCGGCCGTTTTCAGCGATGATGCGCTTCAGGATGCCGGTGACGGTATCGCTGTTGACGCTCTGCTTTCTGCTTTCCGCCGCTTCCAATAATGAGCTTTCCTGTCTCGACCAAAACGCGGCGCAGGGGCGACGCGTGCTTTTGGCGGGTCTATAAAGAGTTGGGATCGGTTTGGCTAGAGCGCCCCGCATCAGGGTGGGGCGCGCGCCGGGATCAGCGCCGCCAGCGGCGGCCTTCCGTCGAGACGCCGAAATTTGCCGGCATGCGCGCATAGGAGGAAAGCCCGGCAAGGGCCGCCAGCGGATGCGTCACCACATAGGTCGGGATGGTGCGAAGCAGCGCGGTGTGCGGCGCCTTGTCCTCGAAAGCCTGCCGGAATTCCGGTTTCTTCAGGGCCGGGAGGATCTTCTGCGAGATGCCGCCGGAGAGGTAGACGCCACCGCGCGCCATGAAAACCATCGCCATGTCGCCCGCCACCCGGCCGAGATAGGTGGCAAACAGCGAGACGGTCTCGACGGCGGCCTTGTCGCTGCCGGCAAGCGCGTGCGAGGTGATGTCGGCCGGTTCCTTCATCGTCGGCTGGATGCCGTCGACGATACAGATGGCGTTATAGAGGTTGACGAGGCCGCGCCCGCAGAGGATCTGCTCGGCCGAGACGCGGCCTTCGATCGTCTCGATATGCGGAAAGATATCATAGTCGCGCTTGCTGCGCGGCCCGAGATCGATATGGCCGCCTTCGCCGGGGACCGGGATCCAGCTGTGCTGGGCATGCACGAGGCCGCCGACGCCGAGGCCGGTGCCGGGTCCAAGCACGACCCGCGAGGCGACCATGTCGCCGGTGGCGCTGCCGATACGTTCGCGGTTTTCATCCGAGAGGGCGGCAATCGCCAGCGCCTGCGCCTCGAAATCGTTGACGACGAGCACGTCCTCGATGCCGAGGCCCTCGATCATCGTCTTCGGCCGCACCACCCAATCACAATTGGTCAGCGGGATCTCGTCGTCGTTGATCGGGCCGGCGACGGCGAGGATCGCCGAGCGCGGCTGCACGGCGGTCTTGTCGAGCACGCCTTTTTGGATCGCCTCGTCGATCGTTACGAAATCCGCCGTGCGCACGTTCGGAAACTGTTTCGGTTCGGCATAGGCATCGGTCAGGATGGAAAAACGGGCGTTGGTGCCGCCGATATCGCCGATCAGGATCGGGAAGGGCAGCGGAGCGATGCTGTGGTGAGATTTTGGCATGGCCGGTTCCGTGCTGATCAGGCTTCGAGAGTGGGAAGGAGCTTTATCGCGGTCGCATGGTTGAGCGCCATCGGAATGTCGTAGACGATCGCCAGCCGCATCAGCGCCTTCACGTCGACATCATGCGGCATCGGCGTCAGCGGGTCGACGAAGAAGATCAAGGCATCGACCTCACCGGTCGAAATCAGCGCGCCGATCTGCTGGTCACCGCCGAGCGGCCCGCTTTTCAGCCTGGTGACGTCGAGATCGGGAGCGGCATCGAGCACGCGACCGCCGGTCGTGCCTGTCGCGACGATCTTCCAGCGCGAGAGAAGGTCCCTGTTGGCGCGGGCAAATGCGGCCATGTCGTCCTTCTTCTGATCATGCGCAATCAATGCGAGGCATTTGCCGCCGGCCATCAACCCCTCCGAACCACAATTCAATCGATTTGACCGCTTCTATACCAAGAATTTCCGATTTGAAAGACAGCGCCGGGGCGCTCCTCATTGGATCGTCGGCTTGTCGTTCGGAACCGGGCCGACATCCGGCAGTGCCTCATCGTCATCAGCAGTTGGTGCCGCTGCCGGGGCGGCAGTGAAGGCGGTTGCGGCGGAGGTTTCGCCGTCATAGGTGGCGGCCTGAATCGAAGCGACGGAAGCGGCGTCGAGCACGGCGGCGCAGGCCTTCGGCAGGTCGGAAACCATCATCTCGCGCGGCGGCTTCGGCGGCTTGGCGTCCGCTTTCGGCGGTTTCGGCGGCGCCCATGGCGCCGGCGTGAACCACCAGGCGAGCGACTTGTCGCAGCCGTCGCCGGCGGCGACCGGGGCCTGCGACGTGCATCCCGCAGCGCCGGGCGGGCATTTGAGACGGATGTGGAAATGCGAGTCATGGCCGTATTCCGGCCGTAGCTTGCCGAGATTGGTGCGGTCGCCCGTCCAGGTGTCGCACATCTTCTTCTTGATCGCCGGATTGACGAAAATGCGCTCCACCTGGGGATAGCTCGCGGCCAGCATCAAGAGTCGCGCGTGCGATTCCGTCCAGACCCGGGGATCGATCGTCAGGAACTTGTTCTTCTGCAGCATCGAGGTGAAGGGCAGGTCCTCGCGCTCGTCGGCCGTCATACGGTGCGGCGGCATCGGCGTCAGCCAGACGTCGGCATCGAGGCCGATCTGGTGCGAGGCATGACCGCTGGGCATCGGCCCGCCGCGCGGCTGGGCGATGTCGCCGACAAGAATGCCCGGCCAGCCGGCATATTTGGCGGCATCTTGCGAAAACCGTTCCAGCAGCGCGATGGTTACCGGGTTGCCCCAACGGCGATTACGCGAAAGCCGCATCGCCTGCCATGTCGGCCCGTCGGTAGGCAAAGCCACAGCGCCAGCCATGCAGCCCTTGGCATAAAAGCCGATCGGCTGAGCCAGCCCCTGTGTCGGCAGACTGACGCCGCCGAACAGCGCCTTGGCGCTGCCCGGGCTCGGCGTCTTCTGCTCGGCGCCGACGTCGCCGGCGGCAAGGCCCGCACCGATTGCGCCGGCAAGCGCCAGTCTGCCGAATCTCCTGAAAGCCTGAGCGAAGCCGAATGCCATGCTGTTCCCCTGAGAAGTGATTTGCCTGCGAATCTAACGTGAAAAAAGATTTCGGTGAATCGATGATTTGCCGGGTGGGCGCTGGAGGAGGCGGTGACGGATCGCCGCAGCGCCTCAGGCATCGAGGATCTCAGACACGGCCTGGCAGCTTGAATATTTCGCGGGCCTGGCAAAAATCAAACTCTTACCTGTTTTTCGCCTGTATTTCTCGTATTGTCGAACCATCAATATTCAGGGGAAAGTGGGAATGGCAGTTCTGTCGTCGAAGATCGGTTTGTTTCTCTCGCTTGCGGCTGCCTTGGTGCCGATGGCGGCTGTTGGTCAGGACCAGCCGTTCCAGATCGGGAGCTCGGTCATCAGCGAGATGAAGTACAAGCCGGGCTTTGCGCATTTCGACTACGTCAATCCCGATGCCCCGAAAGGCGGAGACCTGCGCCTCTCTGCAAGCGGCGCCTTCGACACGTTCAACCCTCTGCTCGCGAAAGGCCAGACAGCGGTGGGCCTGTCGCTTGTTTACGATACGCTGATGAAGCCGGCCGATGACGAACTCCTCGTCTCCTACGGTCTGCTGGCCGAGGGCCTCTCCTATACCGCTGACGTCTCCAGCGCGACCTTTCGCCTGCGGCGGGAAGCAAAATGGGCGGATGGTCAGTCGGTAACGCCCGAGGATGTGATCTTCAGTCTTGACAAGACGAAGGAACTCAACCCGCTCACGGCGAACTATTACAAGCACGTGGTGAAGGCGGAAAAGACCGGCGAGCGCGATGTCACCTTCACCTTCGATGAGAAGAACAATCGCGAATTGCCGAACATTCTCGGCCAGCTGGTGGTCGTGCCGAAGCATTGGTGGGAGGCACCGGGACCGGACGGCAAGCCGCGCGACATTTCCAAGACGACGCTGGAGCCTGTGATGGGGTCGGGGCCCTACAAGATTGCTTCCTTCTCCCCCGGCGCGACAATCCGTTATGAGCTGCGTGACGACTATTGGGGCAAGGACCTCAATGTGAATGTCGGCCAAAACAATTTCCGCAACGTCATCTACACCTATTTCGGTGATCGGGATGTCGAATTTGAAGCCTTCCGTGCCGGCAATAGTGACTATTGGCAGGAAACGACTGCCGCCCGCTGGGCAACGGGATATGATTTTCCCGCAGTGAAGGAAGGAAGGGTCAAGAGGGAAGAGGTCAAAAATCCGCTGCGCTCCACCGGCATCCTGCAGGCGCTCGTGCCCAACATGCGCCGCAACCTGTTCAAGGACATCAGGGTCCGCGAGGCACTGAATTATGGTTTCGACTTCGAAGAGTTGAACCGCACGGTTGCCTTCAACAGCTACAAGCGGATCGACAGCTATTTCTGGAACACTGACCTCGCCTCCTCCGGCCTGCCCCAGGGACGGGAGCTTGAAATACTACAGGGGCTGAAGGACAAGGTTCCGCCGGAGGTCTTCACCACCCCCTATACCAATCCGGTCGGCGGCGATCCGCAGAAAAGCCGCGACAACCTCCGCAAGGCGATTGCGCTGCTGAAAGAAGCCGGCTGGGAGCTCAAGGGCAACCGGATGGTCAATACAAAGACTGGCCAGCCGATGAGTTTCGAGATCCTTCTGTCGAGCCCCATGTTGGAGCGCTGGGCGGTGCCCTACGCCAACAACCTCAGAAAAATCGGGATCGATGCGCGGGTCCGGACGGTCGACGCCTCGCAGGCCGTCAACCGTGAGCGCAGCTTCGACTACGACATGATATGGAATGTCTGGGCGGAGACGATGAATCCGGGCAATGAGCAAGCCGATTATTGGGGATCGGGTTCGGTCAACCAGCAAGGCTCTCGCAATTATGCGGGCATCGCCAACCCGGCGGTCGACGAGCTCATTCGCATGATCATCTTCGCGCCCAGCCGCGAGGAACAGGTCGCGGCGATTAAGGCCATGGACCGGGTCCTGCTTGCCAATCACTATGTCATCCCGCTGTTCTACCGCGATACCTATAACATCGCCTATTGGAGCACGGTGACACATCCGGCCGAGTTTCCGACTTATGGCCTTGGCTTCCCCGATGCCTGGTGGTCCACGTCGGCAAAATGAGCGGGGCTTGCAATGCAGGGGCTCTGGGCTCCAAATGGCACAAGCGAATCACGACAAGCCGGCAGGGCCGGCAAGGGAAGGCTGGCGGATTGGGTGGAATTGGACTGAACGGCGTGCAGACAGGAAAAACTTTCCCGGAGGCTGAAGGCTGATGGGCGCCTATATCATTCGCCGCCTGCTTTTGATGATCCCGACCATCGTCGGCATTATGGCGATTTCCTTCATCGTAGTTCAATTCGCCCCCGGTGGTCCGGTCGAGCAGGTGATCGCCCAGCTGACCGGCCAGGCCGACAGCGCCGATCAGCGCCTGTCCGGCGGCGGTGATCTTCTCGGCGGCGGCGGCGGCGAAGAAAACTCGAAATATCGCGGCGCCCAGGGGCTCGATCCGGAGCTGATCGCCAAGCTTGAAAAACAATTCGGCTTCGACAAGCCGCCGCTGACGCGTTTCGGCGAGATGATGTGGAACTATATCCGCTTCGATTTCGGTGAGAGCTTCTTCCGCAACACCTCGGTGCTCGACCTCATCAAGGAAAAGTTGCCGGTGTCGATCTCGCTCGGCATATGGATCCTGATCTTCTCCTATGCGATCTCCATTCCGCTCGGCATCCGCAAGGCGGTGAAGGACGGATCGACCTTCGATGTCTGGACCTCGGGTGTCATCGTCGTCGGTTATGCTGTGCCAAGCTTTCTCTTCGGCATCCTGCTGATCGTGCTGTTCGCCGGCGGCTCGTTCTACGACTGGTTCCCGCTGCGGGGGCTGGTCTCGGACAATTTCGATCAGCTCGCCTGGTGGCAGAAGCCGCTCGATTATTTCTGGCACCTGACTTTGCCGCTGATCTCGCTCTCGCTCGCTGCCTTCGCGACGACGACGCTGCTCACCAAGAATTCCTTCATAGAGGAGATCAAGAAGCAATATGTCGTCACCGCCCGCGCCAAGGGTCTGAATGAGCGGCAGGTGCTCTACGGCCATGTTTTCCGCAACGCCATGCTGATCATCATCGCCGGTTTTCCCGGCGCCTTCATCTCCGCCTTCTTCACCGGCTCGCTGCTGATCGAGAACATCTTTTCGCTCGATGGCCTCGGCCGCCTCGGCTATCTCTCGGTGGTCAATCGGGATTATCCGATCGTCTTCGCGACGCTCTACATCTTCTCGCTGCTCGGCCTAGTCGTCAGCCTGGTCTCCGACCTGATCTACACCTGGATCGATCCGCGCATCGATTTCGAGCGGAGGGATGTCTGATGGACGCTGCCGCAAATCCGGCCACCGCAACCCCGGTCAAGCCGCCGCGCAAGGGCCTGCTGTCGCCGACGAACATCCGCCGCTGGCAGAATTTCCGGGCGAACGGCCGTGGCTACTGGTCGCTGTGGCTGTTCCTGCTGCTGTTCGTGCTCAGCCTGTTTGCCGAGTTCCTCGCCAACGACCGGCCGATCATCGCCTCCTACAAGGGCGAAATTCTGTTTCCCGTGCTGATTGACTATCCCGAGGAGAAGTTCGGCGGCTTCCTCGCCGAAACCGACTATCGCTCCTCGGTGATAGCAGATGAGATCAATGCCAATGGCTGGATGATCTGGCCGCCGATCCGTTATTCCTACCGCTCGGTCAATTCGAACATTCCGCATTCGGCGCCGACTCCCCCCTTCTGGCTGATGAGCGAGGAGGAGCGTTGCTCCGGCTACCCGCAAGGGGTGAATGACCCCGGCTGCACCCTTGGCAATCTCAACTGGCTCGGCACCGATGATCAGGCGCGTGACGTGCTTGCGCGCGTCATCTACGGCTTCCGCATATCGGTGCTGTTCGGCCTGGCGCTGACCATCTGCTCGGCAATCATCGGCGTGACGGCAGGGGCAGTGCAGGGCTATTTCGGCGGATTGACCGATCTCCTGCTGCAGCGCTTCATCGAGATCTGGTCGTCGATGCCGGTGCTCTACATCCTGCTGATCATCGCCGCGATCCTGCCGCCCGGCTTCTTCGTGCTGCTCGGCATCATGCTGCTCTTCTCCTGGGTCAGCTTCGTCGGCGTGGTGCGCGCTGAATTCCTGCGCGCCCGCAATTTCGAATATGTCCGCGCCGCCCGCGCGCTCGGCGTCAACAACCGCACCATCATGTGGCGTCACCTGCTGCCGAACGCCATGGTCGCGACCTTGACTTTCCTGCCTTTCATCCTCTCCGGCTCGATCACGACGCTGACCTCGCTCGACTTCCTCGGCTTCGGCATGCCACCGGGCTCCCCCTCGCTCGGCGAGATGATCGCCCAGGGCAAGACCAACCTGCAGGCGCCCTGGCTTGGGTTGACGGCCTTCTTCGCCATGTCGATCATGCTTTCCCTTTTGATCTTCATCGGCGAGGCCGTGCGCGACGCCTTCGACCCGAGGAAGACGTTTCAATGAGTGACATGACAGAACCGCTCCTTTCCGTCCGCGATCTCTCGGTTGCCTTTCATCAGGGCGGCGAAACGTCGCTTGCCGTCGATCGGATCTCCTTCGATATCGCCAAAGGCGAGGTCGTGGCGCTCGTCGGCGAATCCGGTTCCGGCAAGTCGGTCTCGGCCAATTCGATCCTCCGGCTTCTTCCCTATCCCTCGGCAAGCCATCCCTCCGGCGAAATCCTGTTCAAGGGCAAGGATCTTCTGAAAGCATCGGAGCGGGCGCTGCGCGAGGTGCGCGGCAACGACATCACCATGATCTTCCAGGAGCCGATGACCTCGCTCAATCCGCTTCATACGATCGAGAAGCAGATTGCCGAGATCCTCGCCCTGCACCAGGGCATCACCGGCCAGCCGGCGCGCCAGCGCGTGTTGGAATTGTTGAACCAAGTCGGCATCCGCGAGCCGGAAAAGCGGTTGAAGGCCTATCCGCACGAACTGTCAGGCGGCCAGCGCCAGCGCGTCATGATCGCCATGGCGCTCGCCAACCGGCCGGAATTGCTGATCGCCGACGAGCCGACCACGGCGCTCGACGTCACCGTGCAGGCGCAGATCTTGGAACTGCTGCGGAAATTGAAGGCAGCGCACGGCATGTCGATGCTGTTCATCACCCATGATCTCGGCATTGTGCGCAAATTCGCCGACCGCGTCTGCGTGATGACCAAGGGCAGGATCGTCGAGGCAGGAACGGTCGAGGAGGTTTTCGCCAATCCGAAGCACGATTATACCCGCCACCTCCTTGCCTCCGAGCCCCGCGGCGAGCCGCCGCTTGCCGATCCGTCGAAGCCGGTGGTGATGGAAGGTTCCGACATTCGCGTCTGGTTCCCGATCAAGGCGGGGCTGATGCGCCGCGTCGTCGACCACGTCAAGGCGGTCGACGGCATCGATCTTTCACTGCGCGCCGGGCAGACGCTCGGTGTCGTCGGCGAGTCCGGCTCCGGCAAGACCACCCTCGGCCTGGCACTCACCCGGCTGATCTCCTCGCAAGGGCGGATCGCTTTTGTCGGCAAGGATATAGCCGGCTATTCGTTCAGCGAGATGCGGCCGCTGCGCAACCAGCTGCAGATCGTCTTTCAGGATCCTTACGGCTCGCTCAGCCCGCGCATGTCGGTCGGCGATATCATTGCCGAAGGGCTGAAGGTGCATGAGCGCTCCTTGAGCGCCGAAGAGCGCGACAAGCGCGTCTGCTGGGCGCTGGAGGAGGTCGGCCTCGACCCTCTGACGCGCTGGCGTTACCCGCATGAATTTTCCGGCGGCCAGCGCCAGCGCATCGCCATTGCCCGTGCGATGGTGCTCAAACCGCGCTTCGTCATGCTCGACGAGCCGACCTCGGCGCTCGATATGAGCGTCCAGGCGCAGGTAGTCGATCTCCTGCGCGACCTGCAGAAGAAGCACGACCTCGCCTATCTCTTCATCAGCCATGACCTGAAGGTGGTGAAGGCGCTTGCCAACGACGTCATCGTCATGCGGTTCGGCAAGGTGGTGGAGCAGGGGCCGTCAGCGGAAATCTTCCGTGCGCCGAAGGACGATTACACCAAGGCGCTGATGGCCGCCGCCTTCAACATCGAGGCGGTGCCGACGCCCGCCGTGCAGCAGTAAAGAGCATCATGTCCGCACCTCCTCCTGTTCTCGTCGACATCAAGTTCAATCCCGAAGGTGTCGCCCGCGTGCTGAAGACGGCTTTTGCCGACCGTGGCAGCATCAATCTCGCCGATCCGGCCGATCGCCTGCGGGATCTCAGCGCTGCCGAATACGCGCTCCTCTGGAAGCCGGATGCCGATCTTTTCAACCGGGCGCCGAACCTCAAGGTCATCTTCTCGGGCGGCGCCGGTGTCGATCACATCATCGGCATGGATGGCCTGCCTGAGATACCGATCGTTCGTTTCGTCGATCGCAGCCTGACCACCCGCATGAGCGAATGGGTGGTGATGCAATGCCTCATGCATCTGCGCGGGCAATACGCCCATGACAGCCACCAGCGGCGGGGCGAATGGGCGAAGTTGATCGCGCCCGAAGCAGCGGAGGTGACGGTCGGCGTCATGGGCCTCGGCGTGCTCGGGCAAGACGCGGTCGCCAAGCTGAAAGTGATGGGTTTCAACGTCATCGGCTGGTCGCGTACCCGCAAAGAGATCGACGGCGTCGAGACCTTCGACGCGCACCAATTGGCCGGGTTTCTCGCCAGGACCGACATTCTCGTCGGCCTCTTGCCGCTGACACCCGACACCACGGGTTTCTACGATAGCGGGCTATTTAAAAAGCTCCGCCGCGACGGTGCGCTTGGGCGGCCGGTCTTCATCAATGCCGGCCGCGGCCGGAGCCAGGTCGAGGCCGACATCGTCTCGGCCATCCGGAGCGGCATCCTCGGCGGCGCTTCGCTTGATGTTTTCGAGGTCGAGCCTCTCGCGTCAGATAACCCGCTGTGGCGGTTGGAGAACGTCTTCATCACCCCGCATGACGCGGCGGTCTCGGAAGAGAACGCGCTGTTCCGCCATGTCGAGACGCAGATCGCCCGTTTCGAGCGCGGTGAGCCGCTACAATTCGTGATCGACCGCGCCGCCGGCTATTGAGCGTCCGGAACCTTCGAGACGACTGACCGTTTTCTCTGCGACAGTTTCTTCCGGCCGGATCGGCCGGCAAGACAGCGGAAGGAGACGATGATGGCGCATCAGACGGAAACACGCTGGGAAAAATCCGACGGCAAGCTTCACAAGGAAGCGCAGATCCCGCCCGTCAAGGCGAAGCAGGGGCGCATGGGATACCGCATCCTGACGGTACTGCTCGTCGCGCTGATCCTCGCTTTCGTGGTCTGGATCCCGGTCGAGATCTGGGGCAATCGCGAGGCGAACGAGGTGGCGCCGCGGCAGCCCGGCCAGCAGCTCCAGCAGCAGCAATCGGACGCAGCACCTGCCCCGACGCAGCAGAATGGCAATGCAGTGCCGACCGAGACGCCTGCAACAGCGCCGGCCCCGAATGTTGCGCCTGCCGTACCGGCCCAGCCTGCAACGCCGGCGCAATAGAGCAATTCCAGATGATCTTCCATCCCGCCGCCATGCCGCGGCGGGATGTTTATGTTTTATCTGGACTTTGCCCGCTGATTTTTCGATAAGAAGACGCACGAGCCGGTTTCGTGCGCCGGCCCGGATACTTGGCAGCACCTGACCGGATTGGACAGGGGCAGGAATTCATGGCCAAGACCGATATTGCAAGACGCGTCTACAATCACGCTTGGAAGCTCGACCCGATCATCCGCAGCCTGATCGATACCGACTTCTACAAGCTGCTCATGCTGCAGATGATCTGGAAGCTCTATCCAGACGTCAATGCCTCCTTCACGCTGATCAACCGGACCAAACGCGTCCACCTCGCCGAGGAGATCGATGAAGGCGAATTGCGTGAACAGCTGGATCACGCCCGTACGCTGCGGCTCTCCAAGAAGGAGATGATCTGGCTTGCGGGTAACAGCTTCTACGGCCGCGCCCAGATTTTCGAGCCGGAATTCCTCGCCTGGCTTTCCAACTTCCAGCTTCCCGAATACGAGCTGTCGAAGAGGGACGGCCAATATGTGCTGGATTTTCACGGGGCTTGGAAGGAAACCACGATGTGGGAGATCCCGGCGCTCGCGATCGTCAACGAGCTGCGGTCGCGCTCGGCGATGAGAGCGCTGGGCCCTTTCACCCTTGATGTGCTCTATGCCCGCGCCAAGGCGAAGATGTGGTCGAAGGTCGAGCGGCTGAGGGAACTGCCGGGCTTGCGGATTTCCGATTTCGGCACCCGCCGCCGCCACAGTTTTCTCTGGCAGCGCTGGTGCGTCGAGGCGCTGAAGGAAGGCATCGGGCCGGCCTTTACCGGCACCAGCAATGTATTGCTGGCCATGGATTCCGATCTCGAGGCGGTCGGCACCAATGCCCATGAGCTGCCGATGGTGGCCGCTGCCCTGGCGCAGACCGACGAGCAGCTGCGCAACGCGCCCTACAAGATCCTGCGCGACTGGAACAAGCTCTATGGCGGCAACCTTCTGATCGTCCTGCCGGATGCCTTTGGCACCGCGGCCTTCCTGCGCGACGCGCCGGAATGGGTGGCCGATTGGACGGGCTTTCGCCCGGACAGCGCGCCGCCGATCGAAGGCGGGGAGAAGATCATCGACTGGTGGAAGAAGATGGGCCGCGATCCGCGCCAGAAGCTGCTGATTTTCTCCGACGGCCTCGATGTCGACGCCATCATCGACACTTACCGGCATTTCGAAGGCCGGGTGCGGATGAGCTTCGGCTGGGGCACCAACCTCACCAATGACTTTGCCGGCTGCGCGCCGACGGAAATCTCAGGCCTCAATCCGATCTCGATCGTCTGCAAGGTCAGCGACGCCAATGGCCGTCCGGCGGTGAAGCTCTCGGACAATCCGCAGAAGGCGACCGGCGAACCGGCGGAGGTCGAACGTTACCTGAAATTCTTCGGCACTGAGGACAGGGTCGATCAGACCGTCCTGGTTTAGGCGCGCCGCGCCCCGCGGCTATCCCCGGATAAGGCGCGGCCGTTCCCGGATACGGCGTGGCCCTCCCGGGGCATATCGATGTGCCCGGCCATCGCGTCCTCGATCGACCAGCCGAAGCGCCAGGCCTCGAACATCGAAAACCATTCCTGCAGATCGGTGATCGGCAGCATATCCGGTTTCGACATCGGATTGTCGGCCAGGCTGCGGCCGAGCGCACGGTCGCGCGCGCCGCGTTCCTGCATCTCAAGCAGATCCTCGAACATCGTCACCCCTCTTTTGATGGGTCTATGCAATCACGCTAATGGAACCTTGTCGAGTCCGGATGCGGCGATTCCGGTTTTTCACAGGATTAGCCCTAATTCGCTATCTCGATGCACTGAGAGTGACGGGGAGGCCCGGCTTCCTGGCTGGGGTCCGCCTCCGGGCCTCCCGGCTGGCCGAATCGCAAAACGGCAGCATCGACAAGTTGCCGCCTTCCGGCCAGGCCGATCCAACCAAGATGATACGGACGGTGAACAGCCGGTTAACATCCACCGGATCTGTACCGATTCCACACGATCCGGCAGGTCGTCTGCGGCATGCCTCGACGGTTCAGGCAGCCAGTCGGCGAAACCGGGTCCGGATCCGGTCGAGGTAATAATGGCCGGGAGACGCTGCCGCTGTCATCGCATGGGCTTCCGACGAGGGAACCCCTTCGAACAGCCGCTCCTCGCCATTCTTGAAGCAAATCCTGAGCCGTCCATCTTCCTGGCTGAAATAGACGGATTTGATGATCTTCGACTTCACCGAAAGTTCTTCCACCTGTTTTACCTCTGGTTTTTAATTTTCCAGAGCATACCGCGTCACGTGCAAAGACCCGGTGAAGCGGCATGGTAAAAATTCCGGAATCGTCTGGTGTCTAAACATCCGCCACCGCAAAGCCCGTTTCGGCCAGATCACGCCTGATCAGATTTTGCCAATCCGGCTGAGAAGGCCGTCAACAAAGCCTTGCCCTGGCTCCATTCCTCAAGGCCGCTTTGCCCGTTGATATGGCCGAAAGCACCGATCTCCACAAAGCCGCTACCCCAGCGATTGGCTCGCGCCCGGGCATGGTCTAGTGTGCCGAAAGGATCATTGGCGCTTGCGACAATCAGAGTGGGGAAACGCATCTTTTGCGATGGCGGATTGCCGAAGCCCGCCGCCTCCTCGGGAAATGACGCGGACTGCGGATCCGGGACCGCCACGAGAAAGGCTCCGGCAACGGCAAGCGATGAAAGCTGCTGCCAATGCGCAACCGCCAGACAGGCTAGGCTGTGGGCGACCAGCAGGGGCGGTGTTGCCGATGCGCCGACGGCGCGATCAATGGCCGAAATCCAGTCCGCCAAGTCGGGCCTATCCCAATCGCTTGGCTGGAAACGCCGCATTTCCGGGCGCGATATTTCCCAGCGGGTCTGCCAATGATCGTCGCCAGAACCGCCAATGCCTGGCAACGTGATGATGTCTTTCATGCGTTTTCCTCTGATCATTCGTGCAGGTGAAAATGATGCATTTTCATTTGCATCGGAATGAATGATCATCGGAAAGCCGCATCCTTCTCCGATGATTTCAAGGTGATCCCATGGCTTTGCAGGAAAACAATCGCATGTTGCTCGATCCAACCGATGTCGCGATTATCGAGGCGATGCAGGAAAATGGCCGCATTGCGATTTCGGAACTCGGTCGACGGGTCGGGCTCTCCCAGCCGGCGGCATCGGAGCGGGTCAAGAGGCTGGAAGACCGCGGCATCATTGTCGGTTATTCCGCCCGCATCGACCCCGCGGCCCTGGGCATTGGAATGATGGCGGTGCTTCGCCTGCGCACGACACATGAACATATCAAGGCTTGCCTGAAACAGTTTGCCGAGATGCCGCAAGTCATGGAAGTATTGCGCCTTACCGGAGAGGATTGTTTCCTCGTGAAGGTGCTGGTTCCGTCTCCGGGAGAATTGGAAACCATCGTCGATACGATCGCACGTTTTGGCGCCGTGACCACATCTCTTGTGTTGCGCAGCGAGAATCCGAAGCCGATCGGACGCGCCCTGCTACGGCGCTCTTGAGAATATCCAGGTACGCGTGAATCCAATCGAAACGAGCGACATGAGAGGCCGCGATGGTTCCCTGTCGAGAGGATGGCTGGACCGTCTTTGTAGACCTGTGGCAGAGGTATTTTCGCACCGCCGCACAGAGTACCGCACTATGACGCAAGATCGACGAAACATGGCGGACAGGGAGGGATTCGAACCCTCGGTACGCTTTCACGTACACACGCGTTCCAGGCGTGCGCCTTAAACCACTCGGCCACCTGTCCTTTGGCGTTCGCGCCCGGAGAGGAGCAAATCGTCGGAACGGCGCGATATATACCGATGAATTTTTGCCGATCAACCCAAATCTAACAGTTTTTTGACTTCTTCCGATAAAACTCGCCTGCGCCCGTCCGTTGTGCTTCACCCCATTGATGACTATGTAATTCTCAAGGTTGAAAATGGCGCGGGTCCGCCGGAATTGTCCGGTATATCGAAGCGTCGGAGGAATTGATGCGTTTCCTGTTGCGTCTGGCCAGTCTTGTCGCGCTTGCGGCGGCCGTTATTGCCGGGACCATCGATTCGATCCAGTCGGTTGCGGCATCCACCGTTGTCATGACGCCGATGTCCGACGCCTGGCAGGATGTGAGCCCGGATACGCTGACCTCGCTGCAATCGGCGCTTTCCTACTATATACACCCGCGTTTCTATGCCTTCATCTTCCAGTGGCTGATGCTCCAGCCGGCCTTTGCGGTCTTTCTGGTGATCGCCCTGCTTCTTTGGATGATCGGCTACAAGAAGCCGCAGGTCTCCGGCCGATTCATCGCATAGCGAAGGTGTTCGAGCCGGTGCGATCCGGCAAAAGAACGGCGGCATTTGGCCTTGCCCGGTTTAGGGCCCGGTTTCAGGGACGGCCCGCGGATCGGCTAAAAAATCTGCATCCCCGTCGATGAAAATGTCCAAAAATCAGCCGGGGAGAACTGATTTTCAGCAATCGCTGCAAATCTTTACCACCTGAAAAATTTCTGGTGAATTTTTCCGTGAGCCATGCAAGGATGCGCGCAGCCAGGCCTCCGGGGGGAGGTCGGTGGTTCCGCAGACATGTCCGTAAAGGGCTTGCGGGAGGACCCCAAACAAATAGCAACAACAGGGCTGCAACTCATGAAAAAATCCCTTCTCACTCTTCTTGCCGTGGCTGCCATGTCGACGACGGCGCTTGCCGCCGATGTCAAGCCGGCGCTGGTCTACGGCACTGGCGGGAAGTTCGATAAGTCTTTCAACGAAGCGGCTTATAACGGCGCCGAGAAGTTCAAGGCCGAGACCGGCATTGCCTATCGCGACTTCGAGCCGACGGGCGACACCCAGGGCGAACAGGCCATCCGCAATTTCGCAAGCCGCGGCTTCAACCCCGTGGTCGCCGTTTCCTTCGCCTGGACTTCGGCCATCGAGAAGGTCGCAGCCGAATTCCCCGACACCAAGTTCATCATCGTCGATTCCGTCGTCGACAAGCCGAACGTCCGTTCGGTCGTCTACAAGGAAGAAGAAGGCTCCTATCTCGTCGGCATCCTCGCCGGCATGGCCTCCAAGACCGGCAAGGTCGGATTCGTCGGCGGCATGGACATTCCGCTGATCCGCAAATTCGAATGCGGCTATGAGCAGGGCGCCCGCGCCGCCAAGGCCGATATCCAGGTATTCCAGAACATGACCGGCACCACCGGTGCGGCCTGGAACGATCCGGTTCGCGGCGGTGAGCTCACCAAGAACCAGATCGATCAGGGCGCCGACGTCATTTACGCGGCAGCCGGCGCCACCGGTCTCGGCGTTTTGCAGACCGCCGCCGACAACAAGAAGCTGTCGATCGGTGTAGACTCCAACCAGAACCATCTGCATCCGGGTTCGGTCCTGACCTCGATGGTCAAGCGTGTCGACCTCGCCGTCTACAACGCTTACACCGACACCAAGAACGACAAGTTCACCGGCGGCGTTCAGGCGCTCGGCGTCAAGGAAGATGGCGTCGGCGCTGCGATCGACGACAACAACAAGTCGCTGATCACGCCGGAAATGCAGGCTGCCGTCGACAAGGCCAAGGCCGATATCATTGCCGGAACCGTCAAGGTTCACGATTACACCACGGACAACGCTTGCCCGAAGTGATCCGCGCCCTGATGTAATCGACGATTGAGATCGGGCGTATGGCGGAGGGGATTTTCGCCATACGCCCTTTTCTTATTTGGAGCCTGCTGTGACAGATAAGCCCGCCATCGAGCTTGTCGGCATCGATAAGAAATTCGGTGCCGTCCATGCCAACAAGGACATCAACCTCACCGTTGCCAAGGGGACGATCCACGGCATCATCGGCGAAAACGGCGCCGGCAAATCGACGCTGATGTCGATCATCTACGGTTTCTACCATGCCGACAGCGGCGAAATCCGCGTCAACGGCAGTCCCGTCATCATCCGCGACAGCCAGGCAGCAATCGCCGCCGGCATCGGCATGGTGCACCAGCATTTCATGCTGGTCGATAATTTCACCGTGCTCGAAAACATCATGCTCGGCGCCGAAGGCGGCTCGCTACTGGCAAGGGGCGTCGCATCGGCGCGTGCCGAGCTGAAGCGGCTGGAAACGGAATACGGCCTCGAGGTCAATCCGGATGCGCTGATCGAGCAGCTTCCGGTCGGCCTGCAGCAGCGCGTCGAAATCTTGAAAGCCATGTATCGCGGCGCCGAGATTCTGATCCTCGACGAGCCGACCGGCGTGCTGACACCAGCCGAGGCCGATCACCTCTTCCGCATCCTCAAGGTGCTGCGCGACCAGGGCAAGACGATCATCCTCATCACCCACAAGCTGCGCGAAATCATGGCGATCACCGATACGGTCTCGGTCATGCGCCGCGGTGAGATGGTCGCGACCCGCAAGACGGCGGAAACGACGGTGGAAGAGCTTGCCGAACTGATGGTCGGCCGGCGCGTGCTGCTGCGCGTCCAGAAGGGTGAGGCACACCCGGGGGCGGCCGTGCTCTCCGTCCGCAACCTCACGGTCAAGGACAATCGCGGCGTTATCATGGTGGACAACGTCTCCTTCGATGTCCGCGCCGGCGAAATCGTCGGCATTGCCGGCGTTGCCGGCAACGGCCAGTCCGAATTGCTCGAGGCGATTGCCGGTATCCGCAAGCCCGCCTCCGGCGAAATCCTTCTCGACGGCCAGACGATCGACAAGGCCGATCCGGCTCGACTGCGCGATCTCGGCCTTGCCCATATTCCCGAGGACCGTCATCACATGGGCCTGGTGCTGAAATTCGAGGAGTACGAAAATTCCGTGCTCGGCTATCACCGCCGCCCGGGCTATAGCAAGGGCCCGCTGCTCGATCTCGAGGCGCTCCGCAAGGATGCGATGGAAAAGATCGAAAAATACGACATCCGCCCGCCGAATCCGCGGCTGAAGACGGCAAACTTTTCCGGGGGCAACCAGCAGAAGATCGTCGTCGCCCGCGAGATCGAGCGCGACCCGAAGATGCTGATCATCGGCCAGCCGACGCGCGGCGTCGATATCGGCGCCATCGAATTCATTCACCGCCGGATCATCGAAATGCGCGATGCGGGCAAGGCGATCCTGCTCGTCTCCGTCGAACTCGACGAAATCCGCGCCCTCTCAGACCGTATCCTTGTCATGTTTGCCGGCAACATCGTCGGCGAGAAGACGCCCGATGCCGGTGAACAGACCCTCGGCCTGATGATGGCCGGCATTGCCGCGTGAGGCCCTTATGAGCACTGCTTCCGTTCCGTTGCCAAACTGGATCAACTACGGCCTGATCCCGCTTTTGAACCTCATTGTCGCCTTCCTGATCTCGGGCTTCGTCGTCTGGCTGATCGGCGAAAGCCCGCTTGCTGCCCTTTCGCTGTTGATCGAAGGTGCATTCGGCAGTGGCGAAGGCATAGGCTTCACCCTCTATTATGCGACGAGCTTCATCTTCACCGGCCTTTCCGTCGCGGTGGCGATCCATGCCGGTCTCTTCAATATCGGCTCCGAAGGCCAAGCCTATATCGGCGGCCTTGGCTGCGCGCTGGTGGCGCTGGCGCTCGACAAATACGTGCCCTGGTACGTGACGATGCCGCTCGCCATCGTCGGGGCCGGCATCTTTGGCGCAGCCTGGGCCTTTATCCCCGCTTTCCTTCAGGCCAAGCGCGGTAGCCACATCGTTATCACGACGATCATGTTCAACTATATCGCCGCCGCCCTTATGGTCTATCTGCTGGTGCACGTGCTGATTGTGCCCGGCAAGATGGCGCCGGAAACCCGCACCTTCCTAGAAGGCGGTCAGCTTCCGAAGCTCGGCTGGGCCATGTCGATGTTCGGCGCGAAGCTCGGTGCGGCTCCCTTCAACGTCTCGTTCATCATCGCGCTTCTGGCCGCGTGGTTTGTCTGGATCCTCATCTGGCGCACCAAGCTCGGCTTCGAAATGCGTACGCTAGGCGTGAGCTCGACGGCCGCCGCCTATGCCGGCATTCCCTATGCGCGGATCGTCATCATCGCCATGCTTCTCTCCGGTGCGCTCGCCGGCATGATGGCGCTCAATCCCGTCATGGGCTCTTCCGCCCGTCTGCAGGTCGAGTTCGTCGGCGGCGCCGGCTTCGTCGGCATTGCGGTCTCGCTGATGGGCCGCAACCATCCGCTCGGCATCATCCTGGCGGCGATCCTGTTCGGCACCCTCTACCAGGGCGGCGACTGGATCTCCTTCGAGATGCCGAACATCACCCGTGAGATGATCCTCGTCATCCAGGGTCTGGTGATCCTGTTCGCCGGCGCGCTGGAATACATGTTCCGGCCGGCAATGGTGCACATCTACCAGCAGTTCCAGCGAGCCTGAGGAGCGGACGATGGATTACTACGAAATCTTCATCAACGTCCTCAGTTCGACGGTCCGGCTCTCCATTCCGCTGATTTTCACGGCGCTGGCTGGCCTGTTTTCCGAGCGCGCGGGCGTTTTCGATATTGGTCTCGAAGGCAAGATGCTCGGTTCGGCCTTCGCCGCCGCCTGCGTCGCCTATCTCACCGGTTCGGCTTGGCTGGGGCTCGGCGCCGGCATCGTCTGTTCGGTGGCGCTCAGCCTCGTGCACGGCTTCGCCTCGATCACCAATCGCGGCAATCAGATCGTCTCGGGCGTGGCGATCAACTTCTTCATCGCCGGCATCACCATCGTCCTCGGGCAGGCTTGGTTCGGCCAGGGCGGTCGCACGCCGCAGCTGTCACCGGAAGCGCGCTTCGCGCCGATCATCCTGCCGGGCGCCGACGCCATCCGTGATGTGCCGATCATCGGTCCGCTCTATGCCGGTGTCATTTCGGGCAATAATATCCTGACGTATCTCGCCTTCCTCGCCGTGCCCTTCTCCTGGTGGGTGCTTTACCGCACGCGTTTCGGCCTGCGGATGCGCGCCGTTGGCGAAAACCCGGGCGCAGTCGATACCGCCGGCATCTCGGTCACCTGGCTACGCTACCGCGCCGTCATGTGCGCCGGCATTCTTTGCGGCTTCTCCGGCACCTATCTCGCGATTGCCCAGTCCGCCGCCTTCATCAAGGACATGTCGGCGGGCAAGGGCTACATCGCGCTCGCCGCTCTGGTCTTCGCCAAGTGGAAACCGGTGCCGGTGATGCTCGCCTGCCTGCTCTTCGGCTTCCTCGACGCACTGGCGAACTTCATGCAGGGCAAGCAGGTGCCGCTGCTCGGCGAAGTGCCGGTGCAGATCTTCCAGGCATTGCCCTATGTCCTCACCTGCATTCTGCTTGCCGGCTTCATCGGCGTCGCGACCCCACCGAAGGCCGGCGGCGTGCCCTATACGAAGGAGCGTTGATCATGTCTCATGACTTGTTCGAAGCCGCCCGCGGCGCCATGGCCTTTGCCCATGCGCCCTATTCGAAATTCCCCGTCGGGGCGGCGATCCGCGCCGAGGACGGCAAGGTCTATACCGGTGCCAACATCGAAAACCTCTCCTTTCCGCAAGGATGGTGCGCCGAGCCGACTGCAATCAGCGCCATGATCATGGGTGGCGCCCGAAAGATCGTCGAATTGGCGGTCATTGCCGAAAAACTGCCGCTCTGCCCGCCCTGCGGCGGCTGCCGTCAGAAGATCTCCGAATTCGCTTCCAAGGACACGAAGATCTATCTCTGCGATGAGGCCGGCGTGCAGAAGACCATGACGATGGAAGAGCTTCTTCCTTTCAGCTTCGAGACCGAACTCGGATGAAGGCGACGGTCGAACTGCTCGCCGCATTGCTCGGCGCGATCAAGCCGCGCCATGGCATCGTGCTCGGCTCCGGCCTCGGCTCCCTCGTTGGCCAGTTGGACGGCGCCGTGCGTATTCCCTATCGCGACCTGCCGGGCTTTCCCGTCAGCGCCGTCTCCGGGCATGCGGGCGAAGTCGTTGCCGGCCGGCTCGGCGGCGTGCCTGTCGTCATGCTCTCCGGTCGCGTCCATTATTATGAGAAGGGTGATGCCAATGCGATGCGCCTGCCGATCGAGGTTTTGAAGGCGCTCGGCGTCGAGGCGCTGATCCTGACCAATTCGGCAGGATCGCTGCGCGAGGACATGCCGCCCGGTTCGGTGATGCAGATCACCGACCATATCAACTATTCCGGCATGAACCCGCTGATCGGCGAGGAAAGCGATCTCCGTTTCGTCGGCATGACCAATGCCTATGATGCCGGTCTTGCCAGCGCGATGCAGAAGGCTGCGGCAAAGCTCAAGATCGCGCTGGCGCAGGGTGTCTATATGTGGTTCTCCGGTCCAAGCTTCGAAACGCCGGCCGAGATCCGTATGGCGCGCATCCTCGGTGCCGATGCGGTCGGCATGTCGACGGTGCCCGAGGTGATCATCGCAAGAATGCTGGGCCTGAGGGTTGCGGCCGCCTCCGTTATCACCAACTATGGAGCAGGCATGACCGGCAATGAACTCAGCCACGAAGAAACCAAGGACATGGCGCCCATCGGCGGCGCCCGTCTCGCCGCCATACTGAAAGAGATGATTGCGGCCGGAACAGGATGATTTTAGGCCGGGTCGGCCTAAAATCTGAATCCTGTTCTACATTAAATAGTGAGAGCATGATGTCGTCCGAAAACCGCTCACACTTTTCGGCATCATGCTCTAGAGGAAGTGAAAATGAATAGTCATTCCATCCGGGAAACGGCGGCTGTCGCCCTTTCCCTTCTCGATCTCACCAATCTGAAGGACGATTGTACCGAGGCGCAGATCGAAGCGCTCTGCGCCCGGGCCCAGACGCCCTATGGCAACAGCGCCGCGATCTGCATCTGGCCGCGCTTCGTCGCCCAGGCCCGCAATATCCTCGGCACCGGCCATGCCGTGCGGATCGCGACCGTGGTCAATTTCCCGGCGGGAGAGATGGAAGTGGCCGATGTCGCCGCCGAAAGCCGCGAGGCGATTGCCGACGGCGCCGATGAGATCGATCTGGTGATTCCCTATCGCAGGTTCATATCGGGCAACGAGAAGGCGGTGACCGACATGGTCAAGGCGGTGCGCGCCGAATGCACCAGCCCCGTTCTGCTGAAGGTCATCATCGAGACCGGTGAATTGAAGGAGGCGGCATTGATCCGCCGTGCCTCCGAACTTGCCATTGAAGCCGGCGCGGACTTCATCAAGACCTCGACAGGCAAGGTCGCCGTCAACGCGACGCTCGAGGCCGCCGACATCATGATCCGGGCCATTCGCGAAAGTGGTCGCAAGGTCGGCTTCAAGCCGGCTGGCGGCATCGGCTCGGTGGCCGATGCGGCGCTCTATCTCAGCCTTGCCGAAACCATCATGGCGCCGGATTGGGCGATGCCCTCGACCTTCCGTTTCGGCGCTTCCGGCCTGCTTGACGACATACTGGCGGTTCTAAGCGGGGCGCAGCCAGCATCAGCGGCGGCGTCGGGCTATTGAGATGATCCCGCAGGAGATCATCCGGCGTAAACGCGACGGCGGCGAACTTGATGCCGCCGATATCCGATCTTTCATCGATGCGCTTGCCGCCGGTCGATTGTCCGAGGGCCAGATCGGCGCCTTTGCCATGGCCGTCTGGTTCAAGGGCATGTCGCGCGAGGAAATCGTGGCCTTGACGCTGGCGATGGCCGATTCCGGCGATCGGCTGCAATGGGCTGATATCGACCGTCCGATTGCCGACAAACATTCGACCGGAGGCGTCGGCGACAACGTTTCACTGATGCTGGCGCCGATCGCCGCCGCGTGCGGCCTTGCCGTTCCGATGATATCAGGCCGCGGCCTCGGCCATACCGGCGGCACGCTCGATAAGCTCGAATCCATTCCCGGCTATATGATCGCCCCGGATGCGGATCTGTTTCACCGAGCGGTCAAACAGGCAGGATGTGCCATCATCGGCCAGACCGGCGCCTTGGCGCCGGCCGACGGCAGGCTCTATGCCGTGCGCGATGTGACGGCCACCGTCGATTCCATTCCCTTGATCACGGCCTCGATCCTCTCCAAAAAACTTGCCGCCGGTCTTCAGACGCTGGTGCTCGATGTCAAGCTCGGCAACGGTGCCTTCATGGCCGACCGCGAGCAGGCGGAAATGTTGGCACGGTCGCTGGTCGAGGTGGCGAATGGCGCGGGCGTGAAGACTTCGGCACTGATCACCGACATGAACGAGCCGCTCGCCGATAGCGCCGGCAACGCCGTCGAGATGCGCAACTGCCTGGATTTCCTGGCGGGCAGGAAAGGAAATACTCGGCTCGAGACTGTCGTTCTTGCCTTTGCCGCCGAGATGCTGGAGAAATCGGGCATTGCCGCTTCGCCGGATGAGGGCGAGGCAATGGCGCGCCGGGCCCTGTCGTCGGGGAAGGCGGCCGAGGTTTTTGCGCGCATGGTATCCATGCTCGGCGGCCCGGCCGATCTCATCGAAAACCCGGACAGATACCTGGCTCGAGCCCCGGTCGAAAAGCGTGTCACAGCTGCCCGGTCCGGCTGGCTTGCCGCCTGCGACGCCCGCGGCATCGGTGTCAGTGTCATCGATCTCGGCGGCGGAAGACGCCATCCCGCCGATCGGATCGATCACCGCGTCGGCTTCTCCGAACTTCTGCCGCTTGGCACCCGCGTAAATGCCGGCGAGCCGATCGCCCTCGTTCACGCCGCCGACGAAGCCGCGGCGGAGAGGGCAGCCGCAGCACTTGCCGCGCACTACCGCATCACCGAGGACGAGCCGGCGCTGAACCCCGTCATTGCAGGTCTTGTCTGACGCAGTCTACTGCTTGAGGCTGAGGGAGCCGTCAGCGACGGAATAGGAGGCGAGCTTCTTCAGGAAGCTCATGCCGACCAGCGTTGTCGTCAGCGCTTCGTCCTTGAGGACGAAGGCTTCGATATCCCGGACCCGGATGCCGCCGATTTCGATCCGGTCGAGTGTCACATGCGCGGCCTTGGTCTGGCCGTTCGCGGTGTTGACACCATAGCGGAAATTGAGCTGGTTGGCTGTGAAGCCCATCCGGCGCGCGAGCGTTTCGTTGAGCGCGACATAGGTGGCGCCGGTATCGATCAGGCCTTGCACCGGCTTGCCGTTGATCTTGAAATTACCGGTATAGTGGCCCTGCGCATCTGCCTGCAGACGGATCACATTGCTGCCGGAGATGGATGCGGGGGCGGCGGGCATGCCGCTTTCGCTCGAGATGTAATTGGCGGAAGGAGTGCCGGCGGGCTGTTGGTCGGTGCCGGCGAAGAAGGACGGCACCTGTGTGGCGAGCACCGCGACGATGCTGGCGAATATGACGGTACGCACGAGCATGAAACAGAAATCCTTCCTGTATAAACCCCGCTTCATGCGGGGCCTCATGCTTCCATACTGCTAGGCCGCAAGTGCTGATAAGTTGCTAATATCGGCAGGAAAACGGCCCGGGGCGAACCGCCGGCCGTAAAACTCTTTCGATTTGGTAAAGGAAGGCTGAAATTACTTGGTGCCGTACATGCGGTCGCCGGCGTCGCCGAGGCCGGGCACGATATAGCCCTTCTCGTTCAGGTGGCTGTCGATTGCAGCCGTGAAGACGGGAACGTCGGGATGCGCGGCGCGGAAATTGCGGATGCCTTCCGGGGCGGCTAGCAGGCAGAGGAAGCGGATATTGTGGGCGCCGCGTTCCTTCAGCTTGTCGATCGCCGCAATCGAGGAGTTGCCGGTCGCCAGCATCGGGTCGACGACGATGATCAGGCGCTCGGCCACATCTTCCGGCGCTTTGAAGTAATATTCGACCGGCTGCAGCGTTTCGTGATCGCGGTAGACGCCGATATGGGAGACGCGGGCGGAAGGCACGAGATCGAGCATGCCCTCGAGCAGCCCGTTGCCGGCGCGCAGGATCGAGGCGAAGACAAGCTTCTTGCCTTCAAGGATCGGAGACTCGATCGTCTGCAGCGGCGTCTCGATCGTCTCCATCGTCAGCTCGAGATCGCGAGTCACCTCGTAACAGAGCAGCGTGGAGATTTCGCGCAGCAGGCGGCGGAAACTTCCCGTCGATGTCTCCTTGCGCCGCATAATGGTGAGCTTGTGCTGCACAAGCGGGTGATCGATGACCGTGACGCCGTCCATGGGGAAGCCTTTCATTCTTTCTGTCGACTGTTTCTTTCACGGAAATCGGCTCGACCGCAAGGGTTGAGCCGAATTTGCGCCGATCTTCCCCAATCTCCGGAGCCTTTCCTGGTGAAGAAAGGCTCCAGCCTTACAGGCGGGTGAGCAGCGCCTTCCGCGTCTCCTCGTCGACGAAGGCTGCTTCGATCGCGGTGCGCGTCATGGCGTCGATCTCCGCATCGCCGAAGCCGAAAGCTTCAGCGGCCAGCGCATATTCCCGCTCGAGCGACGTATGGAAGAAAGGCGGATCATCCGAGCTGATCGTCACCGGCACCCCCGCTTCCTTCAGCCGGCGCAGCGGATGCGAAGCGAAATCGGGAAAGACCCGCAGTGCGATATTGGAGCCGGGGCAGATCTCGAGCACGGTGCCGAGATCGGCAAGCCGCTTCACCAGGTCGAGATCTTCGATGGCGCGCACGCCATGGCCGATGCGCGCGGGGCGAACCGCATCGAGCGCATCGGCGACGCTGAAGGCGCCGCAGACTTCGCCGGCATGGATGGTGAGCCCCAGGCCGGCATCGCGGGCGACGTCGAAGGCGCGGGCATAGTCGGCCACGCGGCCCATGCGCTCTTCGCCGGCCAGGTTGAAGCCTGTGATCAAGGGATTGCCGGCCTTTGCCGCATATTCGGCTGCAGCGATCACGCTCTCGGGGCCGAAATGCCGTTCGCCGGTGACGATCAGCCGGGCCTCGATGCCGCTCTTTTCCTTGGCGCGCCGAATGCCTTCGCAGACACCCGATATATAGGCGTCGGCACCAAGCCCGATGCGTTTGCCGTGATCGGGTGACACAATGAGTTCGCTGTAGATCGCGTTGATGGTGGCGAGTTCATCAAGGTAGGTTTCGGTCAGAAGCGCATAGTCCTCCTCGGTCTTGTAGACCTCTGAAACCGTGTCGTAGCATTCGAGGAAACTTGCGAAATCATGCCAGACATAGGCGCCGTCGCGAAGCGCCCCGCTGATGTCGATGCCGTATTTCCGCGCCTGCGCCTCGGTCAAAGCCGGCGGTGCCGCACCCTCCAGATGGCAGTGCAGCTCGACCTTCTTCAAATGGGATGTCACAGAAAACTCCTTCCATGCGGTCCGGCCGGAATGCCGAGATGACGCGCAATGCTTTCGCCGATATCGGCATAGGTGCGGCGCACTCCGATCGAACGCGACCGGATGCCGGGGCCATAGGCGATGACAGGCACGCGTTCGCGCGTATGGTCTGTGCCGCGCCAGGTCGGATCGCAGCCGTGATCGGCGGTGAGCACGACGAGGTCGCCGGGCTTCAGCTTCTTGTGAACCTCGGGCAGGCGCGCATCGAAGGCTTCGAGGGCTGCGGCATAACCCGGCACATCACGGCGATGGCCGTAATTCATGTCGAAATCGACGAAATTGGTGAAGACGAGATCGCCGTCGTTCGCCGCGTCGATCGCCGACAGCGACGCATCCATTAGCGCCTCGTTGCCTGTCGCCTTGATGACCCTCGATATGCCCTGATGGGCGAAGATATCGCCGATCTTCCCGACGGCATGCACGTGCCGGCCTTGCTGGACGAGCCTGTCGAGCAATGTCGGCTCCGGCGGCAGCACCGAGAAGTCGCGCCGGTTTCCGGTACGCTGGAAGGTGGAAGCCGACTGGCCGATGAAGGGCCTGGCGATGACGCGGCCGATATTGTAGGGATCGAGCAGCCCGCGGGCGATCTGGCAGAAGGTGAGCAGCCGATCAAGGCCGAAATGCGCTTCGTGTGCGGCGACCTGGAAGACTGAATCCGAAGAAGTGTAGCAAATCGGCTTGCCGGTGCGGATATGCTCTTCGCCGAGCCGGGCGATGATTTCAGTTCCTGATGCATGGCAGTTGCCGAGAATGCCGGGCACATCGCCGTCTCTGCACAGGGCCTCTATCAGTTCCGGCGGGAAGGCGTCGCCCTCCGTCGGGAAATAACCCCAGTCGAAATTGACCGGGGTTCCCGCGATCTCCCAATGGCCCGAGGGCGTATCCTTGCCGCGGGAGATTTCGTTGGCGGTCCCATAAACGCCGTAGACCTTCTCAGGCAGAGGCATACCGGCCGGAAACTGACCGGAGGCCGCGTGCGCGATATGCATCAGCCCAAGCTCGGACATATTCGGCAGGCAGAGCGGTCCGCTGCGCAGCCCGGCGCGATCTCCGGCTCCGGCGGCACAGAATTCGGCGATATGGCCGAGCGTATCGGCGCCTTCGTCGCCATAGGCGGCCGCATCCGGCGCGCCGCCAACGCCAAAGGAATCGAGAACGAAAAGAAAGGCACGCGCCATTTTACCCCCGAAAGGACCGATCGCCGACCTCCGGGATCTCGGAAGCGGTTTGCGGCCCAGGCATATAATGCCGCGCCCGGCTTGGCAAATTCGAGATCGGGAAGGGGCGTCAGCAGTCGCCGCAGGGGATCGATTCGCCCTGTCGCTGGCGGTAGAAATAGCTGCGGCTGATGGTGATCGTGCGCATGCCGTCCGGCATGAAATTCGGCGCGAACAGGAACATCGTATAGGGAATGCTGAGCTCGGTGCGGACGAGGAAGCTGTTGGCCGTCTTCATGTCCGCGGGTATGCCGCTGACCGCGGTGTTTTTGGCATAGGGCGCACTCCCGTCCTGCGCCCAGGACCAGAGCACCTTGGCATTGGCACTGGCGTCAACGGTAATCCCGGTGATCTTCAGCGTCAGCGAGGTCGAGTTGTAGGGCACGAAGATCGCGGTTGCGACCGACCGCATCTCCGTGAGTGTGCTCTTCGTGATCGATTGTTGCTGGGTGACAAGATCGGCGATCGAACTGGCGGCACGGGTCGCGCGCTTGGAGACGCTGAGGCCGATCGTGATCTCGAAAGCGCCGATATAGAGCATGACCAGCACGGGGAAGAGGATCGCAAACTCGATCGCGCCGGCTCCCTTGCGCTCCCGGATCAGCCGCCGCGCCGTCAGTGCCAGTCTGGTGAACGGGTTGCGCAATGCCATTATGGATACTGCTCGTTCTGGAAGGCTGCGGTCGCGATAATCAGATATTGCGTTGGCATCGAACCGTCGGAGGGACGGATCGTCGTGATGTAAGGCCGGACCAGATCCGTGATGATTTCCCAGCGATAGTAGGCGCGCACCATGTTGATCGAGCCGGCGGCGCCGGGCGAATATTTGATGGCGGCCGTGTTGAGGTCGGAATATCTGTCGCTCGAGAGCTTGGGGATTGTCGTCGGAATGGCCGAGAAGGTGGCGAAGGTCTGCACATCGAGATAGAGCTTGCTCGGCGTGGCCGCTTCGGTTGCCGAGCAGCTGATCAGGATCGCGATCTCGTCGCAGAAGGCCTGACGGAATTGGGTCTGGGTCATATCCGTCGTACGGCCGAGATTGTAGGTAATCTGCCCGGTCCGCATCCGCCGGCTCATCGTATCGACGGCATTGGAGACGAGTTCTTCGGCGGCGAAGGCTATGAAGGTTTCGAGGATCGCGAAGATCACGACGAAGTAGGGAATGGCAAGCAGAGCGAATTCGATCGCCGCTGCACCGTCGCGCGATCGGGCGGCAGCGCGAAACCGGGAGAAACGGAACGGCGCGAAGGCGCGCTCCCCATCCGTCTTTTGATCAACTACCGTCATTGCCTGGACCCGAGCGACATCTGCATGCCACACTAGGGGCCGTTCGTTGATTTTCCGTTTCAGTCCGATACGACGATTTTAACGACCGGCGAAGATCCCAGCCGGCCGATCAGGGCGACGTGGTACTGTCGGCGGCCTGCTGCGCGTGCTGCTCGCAGTTCGGCGTGCAGGACAGCACCGAGCGCTCTGTCTGCCGGTAGACGCGTACCGTGTTGCCCTCGTCGATCGAGACCAGGATGCGCTCGTCGAGAATGGCGTTGCCGTCGGCGTCCAGCAGAACGAGATTGGTGGTGCCGAAGCTGCGTCCTGTCAGCACGATCGTCTTGGCATCGGCCACGGTCGCATCGGCGACCTTGGCATTGCCCACGATCACCTTGCTGACGGGGCGGTCGAGCTTCAACACGCGCGCGTGATCCATATAGACGCGCAGCATGTCATCGTCTGCGGCCGCGGAAATTCCCGAAACACCGAAAACGGCGATCATGCCGGCAAAGAAAGCGGTTTTGCCGTTCGATGACATTTGGTCCTCTTTCACGATCACAGCGCAACAGGCGCATAGAATGGAAAAAAATGGTGAATGAAGCTTTAAACTCACCATGGTGTTTCGAGGTGGAGCAGGATGATCCGATTTGGCACGCGCTCCGGGCGGTGCACGTCCCAGTTGGGTACGGCGGCTGTGCTATTTTTAGATGAAACCTGTCGTTAACCCAGCAATATCGTTAAATATTGAGAGGATTGAATAAGGTTATACTTACCCTACAGCGGCCTCTTACTGCCTTCACATCCCGTTAACTCTTTTTCTTAAGCCGATGGAAACGCCCATTCACTAGATTGCAGTAATCCGATCAACGGCAACAGTTGGCGGACGTGCTGAACATCAACTGGAGTTAGGAGTAACCATGACCAAGCTTTTTAGCCGTTTTCTGAAGGACGAATCCGGCGCGACCGCAATCGAATACGGCCTGATCGCCGCCCTCATTTCCGTCGCGCTCATCACCGGCGCAACGAGCCTCGGTTCCAAGATCGGCAACACGTTCAACGGCCTGAGCACCAAGATGGACGGCGCCACTTCGGCGGCCAACTAAGCGAGGTGCCGCGAGGCGGCATCTCCCTCTTTCTGGCCGGATCTGCTCTGGCCGGTCTATCGAGCGGGCTCACGCGCTGCACGGCCGTGAGCCTTTTCATATCTTACGATGATCGGGAATATGCATGATCGCAGCTGCAGTCTTTGTCATTCTGCCACTCTGCCTCGCCATGGCGGCCTTCTCGGATCTTCTCACCATGACGATTCCGAACCGCGTTTCCCTGATTCTTATCGGCTCGTTCCTGGTGCTGGCGCCGTTCTCGGGCTTTGGCCTGCAGGCAATCGGCATGCACCTTGCCGCTGGCGCTATCGTGCTTGCCGCCTGTTTCGGGCTTTTTGCCTTCAACGTGATGGGCGGCGGAGACGCCAAGCTATTGAGCGCCACCGCGCTCTGGTTCGGCCTGAACCAGTCGCTTGCCCTGCTGATGGCCGACGTGGCGGCGGTCGGCGGTCTCATCACCTTGCTCATCCTGCTGGTAAGGGCACAGTCGAACACCATCCTCGCGATTGGCCTACCGGTCCCGAACTCGGTGCTGATTGCCAAGAAGATCCCTTACGGCATCGCGATCGCGATCGGCGGCTTCATGGCCTTCCCGTCCTCGCCGATTTTTATCGCCGCGCTGGAAAGCCTGAAATAGCGGCATTTTAAATGCCCGTTAACTTAAAATGTAAGCGTTCCATTAACCATAATTATACCAATTGCTGAGCATTCTGCAGGGCGAACGTATCGTGCCTTGAGGAATGATCGATGAAACCGGCCCGCCTGATTATCTTAGCCGTTGCCCTGGTGGCAGCCGGCCTCGCCGGCTTTCTGGCGATGCAAATGGCCGGCAGTGGCAGTGTCGTCACCCAGGTGCAGTCGGTCATCGAGAAGGAACCCACCGTCAACGTCCTCGTCTCCAGCGGCAACCTGGCGGTCGGCCAACGGCTGGAAGAGGGCTCGGTTCACTGGATGGCCTGGCCGCAGGGCGGCGTTGTCCCAGGCCTCATCACCGAGGCCGACAAGCCGGATGCGATCAAGGACCTGCAGGGCGCCGTCGTGCGCCTGCCAATCTTCGAAGGTGAGCCGATCCGACCGGAAAAGGTTGCCGATTCCAGCAGCCGTATCCTGTCATCGCTGTTGCCGGCCGGCAAACGCGCCGTTGCGACCGAGATCTCCGTGGCAACTGGCGCCGGCGGCTTCATCCTGCCGAACGACCGCGTCGACGTCATCATGGTCCGTAAGGGCACCGAGGCCAACAAGCTCATCACCGAGACGGTGCTGAGCAATGTCCGCGTTCTGGCCATCGACCAGCAGATCCAGGAAAAGGACGATGGTTCGAAGTCGGTTGTGGGAACGACCGCTACGCTCGAGCTTACGCCCGATCAGACCAAGGTTCTCGCCGTCGCTCAACAGATGGCCGACCGGCTGTCGCTCGCCTTGCGCTCGGTCGCCGATGCCCAGGAGCAGGACACCAGCGCCGCCGACTATCTGCTGAGCGGCGACAACGGCAGCGCGATCATTCAGGTCATCAAGTCGGGCTCCATCGTAACGGATGCCGGCGCAGCGCCGAAGCCGGAGTAAAGGGACGTGCAAATGGGCAATTCAACGCGGCGCGCCAAGCTTCTCCTGACAGGCAGCCTTTCGCTTGCAATCAGCGTCACGGGCATGGCGCCGGCCTCTTTCGGGCCGCTTCTCGCCGTTGATGAAGCGCGTGCCGATTCTGGAAACCTTATCCGCATTGCGCAGACCGGCCCCGACGCCCACCGCCGGCTGAAGCTCGGTCTGAACAAGGCCGTCGTCGTCGATCTGCCGGAGGATGCGCATGATATTCTCGTGTCTGATCCAAGCATGGCCGATGCCGTGACCCGGACGTCGCGTCGCATCTATCTGTTCGGCAAGAAGGTTGGACAGACCAATATATTTGTCTTCGGCGCCGGCGGGCAGGAGATCATCAACCTCGATATCGAGATCGAACGCGACGTCTCGGGTCTCGAGGCCAATCTCCGCCGCTTCATTCCCGACTCCAATATCAACGTCGAAATCGTCTCCGACAACATCGTCCTGACCGGCACCGTGCGCACGCCGCAGGACGCCACGCAGGCTGCCGATCTGGCCCAGGTCTTCCTGAAGGGCGGCGAGGCGACAACGCGAACAGAGACGGCGTCCGGCACCGGCGGCGACAGCGCGGTAGCACTGTTTGCCGAAGGCCGGCAGACGTCCCAGGTCGTCAATCTGCTGAAGATCGAAGGCGAGGACCAGGTTACCCTCAAGGTAACGATCGCCGAGGTCCGTCGTGAGGTCCTGAAGCAGCTCGGCTTCGACAACCTGATATCCAATTCCTCCGGCATGACTGTTGCCCAGCTCGGCACTCCGAGCGCCGACAGCGCGACGGCGACGGTTGGCGGCGGCCTGGCGGCTCTCTTCAAGAGCTCGATCGGCAAATACGATATCTCCACCTATCTCAACGCATTGGAACAGGCCAAGGTCGTCAGGACCCTGGCCGAGCCGACATTGACGGCGATCTCGGGCCAGGCAGCGACCTTCAATTCCGGTGGTCAGCAGCTCTATTCGACGACCGACAATGACGGCAACGTCACGGTCGTACCGTTCAATTACGGTATCAACCTTGCCTTCAAGCCGGTCGTGCTGTCGTCGGGCCGCATCAGCCTGGAGATCAAGACGAACGTCTCCGAGCCGGTCGCCGGCAGCGGCAACGCCACCTATCAGCGCCGTTCGGCAGAGACCTCGGTGGAACTGCCCTCGGGCGGCTCGATCGCGCTCGCCGGCCTCATCCGCGACAATGTTTCCCAGACGATGGGGGGGACGCCCGGCGTCTCGAAGATCCCGCTGCTCGGAACGCTGTTTCGCCAGAAGGGCTTCGAGCGTCAGGAAACCGAGCTCGTCATCATCGCGACGCCCTATCTGGTGCGTCCGGTGGCGCGCAATCAGCTCAATCGGCCGGATGACAATTTCAGCCCCGAGAACGACGGTGCGACCTTCTTCCTCAACCGTGTCAACAAGGTTTATGGCCGCCGCGAGGCACCCGTCGCGGATGCTCAGTTCCACGGCTCGATCGGGTTTATCTACAAATGAGCGGAGGGGCATCGGCAGCAATGGCACAGAACAGAGATCAGGCGATGGCCTCCATGAATTCGTCGACACGCCGGCCTAAAATCTCCAGGGCGGTTTTCGTCACGGCCGCCGTTTCGATGGCGATCCTTTCCGGATGCGCCGGCCCGCACGACCAGCTGACAACCGGCGGCATTCCGGATGATTACCGTGCCCGCCACCCGATCATCGTCACCGAGGCCGAGCAGACGGTGGATATTCCAGTGGCCTCCACCGATCGGCGCCTGACCATCGCCCAGCGCGATCTCATTCGCGGCTTTGCTGCAAACTATATCTCCCGCGCCTCCGGCCCGGTCTATGTATTGTCGCCGGAAGGCTCGCCGAACTCGGCGGCGGCCCATCAGCTGCGCAATCAGGTTCGGGCGGAATTGGCGTCGAGAGGGATCGCCAGCTCGAAAATCATCAATACCTCCTATGCCGCTGCCGGCGCTGGCGATGCGGCGCCGATCCGCCTGAGCTTCACCGGCACGACCGCGATCACCACGCAGTGCGGTCAGTGGCCGAAGGATATCTCGAACGATTTCGCCAACCAGAATTACTATAATTTCGGCTGCGCCACGCAGAACAACCTCGCCGCCCAGATCGCCAATCCGGAGGATCTGGTGGCGCCTCGCGGAATGACGCCGATCGACGCGCAGCGGCGCAACAACGCGATCCAGGAATACCGAACGACGACATCGACGATCGAGGATGTCGCCGGCAGCGACAGCAGCTTCTGAGGCGAGACGGGATGATGAGCGCCATCGAATACGAGATCAAGAATCCCAGCGAGCTTCGTCATGCCGAAGAGGCGGTACGCATGGCGGATCTGGAAACCATGCGGCCGCTGCCGCGCATCTCGGTCCACGCCTTCTGCGAGAGCGAGACCCTGCAGCATGTCATGGAACGTTGCGCCAATGACCGGCGCATGGCGAAGGTGAGCCTGCGCATCACCAGCGGCGGTATCGCCGCTGCCGCCAATATGTTTTCCGGCGCGCCGACGCCGAACCTCATCATCCTCGAGACCAAGGCGAATGTCGGAAGCCTGCTTGCCGAACTCGCTCCGCTCGCCGCCGTCTGCGATCCGACGACCAAGGTCGTCATCGTCGGCTACTACAACGATATCGGACTGTATCGCGAGCTGATCCGCAACGGCATTTCCGAATATATGGTCCAGCCCGTCGCCATGCCCGATATTCTTGCGGCGATGGCCTCGATCTTCGTCGATCCGGAAGCTGAGCCCCTCGGCCGCAGCATCGCCTTCATCGGCTCGAAGGGCGGCACCGGCGCTTCGACCATCGCCCATAATTGCGCTTTCGGCATTTCCAATCTCTTCTCCACCGAGACGATCCTCGCCGACCTCGACCTGCCCTATGGCACGGCGAATATCGACTTCGACCAGGATCCGGCCCAGGGCATCGCCGAAGCGGTCTTCGCGCCCGACCGACTCGACGAGGTCTTTCTCGACCGCCTGCTGACGAAGTGTTCCGAGCATCTGTCGCTGCTCGCAGCCCCCTCGCTGCTCGACCGCGCCTATGATTTCGACGGCCAGGCTTTCCAGCCGGTGCTCGACGTCCTGCAGCGCAGCGCCCCGGTCACCGTGCTCGATGTTCCGCATGCATGGTCGGAATGGACCCGCTCGGTGCTGGCGAGCGTCGACGAGGTGGTCATCGCGGCGGTTCCCGATCTTGCCAACCTGCGGAACACCAAAAACTTGCTGGATGCGCTGCGCAAGATGCGGCCGAATGACAAGCCGCCGCATCTCATCCTCAATCAGGTCGGCATGCCGAAACGTCCCGAGATCTCGCCGTCGGATTTCTGTGAGCCGCTGGAGATCGATCCGATCGCGATCATCCCCTTCGACATCAATCTCTTCGGCAACGCCGCCAACAGCGGCCGGATGATCTCGGAAGTCGATCCCCGGTCGCCGACGGCTGAAACCTTTTCGCAGATATCGCACATCGTCACCGGCCGGGTCGCGATCAGGAAGGCGAAGAAGGGCGGCCTGCTGGGCCTTCTGAAGCGAAAATAGACGACTAGAACGAGCAGATTGGATCAAGCAGCATGTTTGGAAAACGCGGAAACGAAGGTTTCGGAAAGGCTGGAGGCGCGATCGCTCCCCCGCCGCCGGCCGCGCCCGCGCCCGTGGCTTCCTCTCCTTCCATTCTGGTCGAACCCGCGCGCGAGAACCAGCGCCAGCAGGTGACGCCGCCGCCGATGCAGGCGCCGCCGCGCAAGCGGCCGGTCCGCACCGACGAATATTACGACACCAAACAGCAGGTCTTTTCTGCGCTGATCGACACGATCGATCTCTCGCAGCTTTCCAAGCTCGATGGCGAAAGCGCGCGCGAGGAAATCCGCGACATCGTCAACGACATCATCACCATCAAGAATTTCGCGATGTCGATCTCCGAGCAGGAGGAACTGCTCGAAGATATCTGCAATGACGTTTTGGGCTACGGTCCGCTCGAGCCCTTGCTGGCGCGCGACGACATCGCCGACATCATGGTCAACGGCGCCGGCCAGACCTTCATCGAAGTCGGCGGCAAGACCATCGAATCGGAAATCCGGTTTCGCGACAACGCCCAGCTTCTTTCCATCTGCCAGCGCATTGTCAGCCAGGTCGGCCGCCGCGTCGATGAATCGAGCCCGATCTGCGATGCGCGCCTGCCCGATGGTTCGCGCGTCAACGTCATCGCGCCGCCGCTGTCGATCGATGGGCCGGCGCTCACCATCCGCAAGTTCAAAAAGGACAAGCTGACGCTCGATCAGCTCGTCCGTTTCGGCGCGATCACGCCGGAAGGCGCGACCGTGCTGCAGATCATCGGGCGGGTGCGCTGCAACGTCATCATTTCAGGTGGCACGGGCTCGGGTAAAACGACCCTCCTGAACTGCCTGACCAATTATATCGACCGCGATGAACGCGTCATCACCTGCGAGGACACGGCCGAACTGCAGCTGCAGCAGCCGCATGTCGTGCGTCTGGAAACGCGTCCGCCGAATATCGAAGGCGAGGGCGAGATCACCATGCGCGATCTCGTCAAGAATTGCCTGCGTATGCGTCCCGAGCGCATCATCGTTGGCGAAGTGCGCGGACCCGAGGTTTTCGACCTGCTGCAGGCGATGAACACCGGTCACGACGGCTCGATGGGCACGATCCACGCCAACACCCCGCGCGAATGCCTGAGCCGTATCGAATCGATGATCGCCATGGGTGGCTTCACGCTGCCGGCAAAGACGGTGCGCGAGATCATCTCCACCTCGGTTGACGTCATCATCCAGGCGGCGCGCCTGCGCGACGGTTCGCGCCGCATCACTCAGATCACCGAGGTGATCGGCATGGAAGGCGATGTCATCATCACCCAGGATCTGATGCGCTACGAGATCGAAGGCGAAGACGCCGGCGGTCGACTGATCGGCCGGCACATGTCGACCGGCGTCGGCAAACCGCATTTCTGGGATCGGGCTCGCTATTTCAACGAGGAAAAGCGCTTGGCTGCCGCCCTCGACGCGATGGAAGCGAAAACCAAGGATTAGGCTGATGTTCGCGTTCGATCCGATAGTCTTGGCAATCGTCGTCCTCGCCGCAGTTTCCGCGGCGGCGGTCGCCTATGCCCTGATGTTTTCCCGGATCGAGGCCGACAAGAAATCGGCAAGCCGCATCAATCGCGTGAAATCGGCAGAGGTCGACCGGGTTAAGGTCAAGGCCGCCCGCGATCGCGTGCAGGAAATGTCGAAGCGGCGCAAATCGGTGCAGGACAATCTGAAGGACCTCGAAAAGCGCCAGAACGAAAAGACCAGGAAGACCCTGTCGACCAAATCGCGTTTGGTGCAGGCCGGCCTGACGGCCAGCTTGTCGCAGTTCTATCTCTTCAGCGCTATCTTCGCCTCGGTTCTGGTGCTTGTGGCTTTCGTCCTCGGCGCATCCCTGCTGGTCATGGCCGGTGTCGCCGTCGTCGCCGGTCTGGGCCTGCCGCGCTGGGTTCTCGGCTTCCTGATCAAACGCCGCCAGAACAAATTCCTCAACGAGCTGCCCAATGCGCTCGACGTCATCACCCGCTCGATCAAATCAGGCCTGCCGCTCAACGATGCGATCCGCCTGATCGGTACTGAAGGCACCGAGCCGGTCAAGAGTGAGTTCCGGCGGGTCATCGAGGCGCAGCAGGTGGGCCTCAGCATTCCCGACGCTTGCGCCCGCATGACGCTCCACATGCCGCTCCAGGAAGTCAACTTCTTCGCAATCGTCATCGCCATCCAGTCGCAGGCGGGCGGCAATCTGTCGGAAGCGATTGGTAACCTCTCCAAGGTGCTGCGCGAGCGCCGGAAGATGAAGGCCAAGGTGTCGGCGCTGTCGATGGAAGCCAAGGCGTCGGCCGTCATCATCGGCGCGCTGCCTTTCATCGTCGCGACCCTCGTTTACCTCACCTCGCCGAACTACATGATGATCCTTTTTACCGATCCGCGCGGCCATTTCATCATGGGTGTCTCGGCGATCTGGATGTCGATCGGCATCTTCGTCATGCGCAACATGGTCAATTTTGATATCTAGCGGAAGGAAGCACCATGTCGCAGGACCTCGCCGCAACGCTGACCAACCCGGGCATGCTGATCGCCGTCTTCGTCGCGATCGCCGTCTTCGCCACTTTCTATACGATCGCCATCCCGTTTTTCGAGCGCGGTGATCTCACCAAGCGCATGAAGGCCGTTTCGACCGAGCGCGAGCAGATCCGCGCCCGCGAACGCGCCCGCATGAATGCCGACCCGGGCGCCGGCAAGGCGTCGCTCCGCAGCCAGAACAACCGCTCGGTCCGCCAGATTGTCGAGCGGTTCAACCTGCGTCAGGCGCTCGTCGACGAAAATACGGTCAACAAGCTGCGTGCCGCCGGTTTCCGCTCGGAGAATGCGCTGAATACCTTCCTCGTCGCGCGCTTCCTGCTGCCCTTCCTCTTCCTGGCGCTTGCCGCCCTCTGGGTCTTCGGCCTCGGAAACCTCGCCGAAAGGGGCATGCCCATCCGCCTCTTTGCCGTCATCGGCATCGGTTATGTCGGTTTCTACGCGCCCAACATCTATATCTCCAACCGCATGGGCAAGCGTCAGCATTCGATCAAGCGCGCCTGGCCGGATGCGCTGGACCTGATGCTGATCTGCGTCGAATCCGGCATTTCGATCGAGGCGGCGATGCGCCGCGTGTCGGAGGAGCTTGGCGAGCAGTCGCCGCCGCTTGCCGAGGAGATGGTCCTGACGACGGCAGAGCTCTCCTTCCTGCCGGATCGCCGGGTGGCGCTCGAAAACCTTGCCACACGCACGCAGATCGAATTGGTGCGTTCGGTGACCCAGGCGCTGATCCAGGCCGATCGCTACGGCACGCCGGTTGCCCAGGCGCTGCGCGTTCTCGCTCAGGAAGGGCGCGACGAGCGCATGAACGAAGCGGAAAAGAAGGCGGCCGCCCTGCCGCCGAAACTGACGGTGCCGATGATCCTGTTCTTCCTGCCCGTGCTGATTGCAGTTATCCTCGGTCCGGCCGGCATCCAGGTGGCGGACAAGTTCTGACGGTTTCCAAGCCGTCAAATCTTACGTGACCGGCGCGGGAACCGCTGGTAAAAGAGATCGGCGGCCATCGGGCGCCCGCGTGTACCTGCCCTGGCGCTCGCACATTCCCGGAGAAAGCTTCGATGTCTTCGATTGGAATTTTCATCAGCATCATGGCGGCTCTGGCCGTCGGCGCGGTAAGCCCCGGCCCGAGCTTCGTCGTCGTCTCGAGGATCGCCATTTCGCGGTCGCGTTTCGATGGCCTTGCGGCCGCGCTCGGCATGGGTGCCGGCGGCGTCGTTTTTGCGGCGCTGGCACTCGCCGGGCTGACGGCGCTGCTGTCGCAGTTTGAATGGCTCTATCTGCTGCTCAAGGTCGCGGGAGGGGCCTATCTCCTCTATATCGCCGTCAATATCTGGAGAGGTGCTGCGCAGCCGCTCGCGGTGTCCGACACCGTCAATGGCCGCCGCGCGCCGACGCGCAGCTTCATGACGGCCCTGCTGACCCAGCTCAGCAACCCGAAGACGATCATCGTCTATGCCAGCCTGTTTGCCGCGCTTCTTCCGAGGACGGTCCCGCTCGACCTGATCGTTGCCTTGCCGCTCGGTGTCTTCGCGGTGGAAGCGGGATGGTATTCGATCGTGGCGCTCGCCTTTTCCGCTCGCCGTCCGCGGCGCTTCTATCTGGCTGCCAAGAGCTGGATTGACCGGGCCGCCGGCGCCGTCATGGGCGGCCTCGGTCTCCGTCTCATTCTTTCGGGCCTGAGCGCCCGTTAGAGCCTTTCCTGGTTAGATTGAAGCATTCTGCCGGAGCAGGTTTTCGTCAGGGCAAAGGCGATTGGCGATGTTCATACCCCAAGATACGTCCGACCGATCGCCTCTGGTCCTGGCTAGAGATGCCCGGCCCACCGGCCGCACCGCTTCGCCGTGGCTAAGCGATAAGTGCGTCCGGCGATTCTGGAGTCTTGCAGATTTGCCGAGCAAATCTGCGGGAGGGTTGGCTGAAACGGGCCGGCTGATCGACCGGCCGGCTTGGCCGTGGGGCTGGGCTACGACGCGCGCCGGTCGGTCGACCATCCGACTCCGCTTGAGCCAACAGAATGCTTCAATCTAACCAGGAAAGGCTCTAAATCATCACCCGGAGATCCGCCCTTGGGTTGACGCCCGTCAGTTGGTATTGCTGTCGCCCGCTGCTGCCGGCGCCTTGTCCTTGGCGGCGAGTTTCTGCCAGGAATTCTGCTGTGACAGCATGCCTCTGAGATAGGCGACATTGGCATCGGCCTGCTGCGGCGAAAGCTCGCGCCGCGCGATCTGCTCGGCTTCCGCAAAACGTCCCTGCAGGCCGACGACGAGCGCCAAGTTCTGCCTGACGCGGCTGTCGGCGTTTGGTTGGCCGGCGGCGGAGCGCAGATAGGTTTCGGCCGTACGCAGATCGCCGGTCAGCACGTAGGACATTCCGAGATTGGACAGGATGGACGGTTCGTTCGGCTGGATATCGAGCGCGTCGCGGTAGCGCTGCCTGGCCTCGCTTGCCCGGCCCATCTGATCAAGGATCGCGCCTTGGGCCGAGACCAGCTTCCAATCCGGTCGATCCGGCGTCTGCGCCCGGCTGATCGTGTCGAGCGCTTGCTGGAACTGCCCGGCGGCCGCTTGTGCCTTGCCATAGGCTGCCAGCACGTTTCGGTCGCCCGGATTGGCGATCGCCACCTGCTGCATGACGGCGAGGGCTTGGGCGTCGCGGCCGTTCATGCGCAGCAGATTGGCATAGCTGACGCCGGTAACGGGATCACGCGGGTTCTTTTCATAGGCCTGGCCGAGCCGGTCCGTTGCCGAGCGCAGTTCGGTCGCGTCCATCTCTTCGACCGGCTTGGTAAGTTTCGGCACCGAGCCTGTCGTCATCCGGTCCCTGGTCGTCGAGCAGCCGGCCAGCGCGAGGATGATCAGCGACGCTGCGACGCCCTGCAGGAAGCGATTGGTAGATATGGTCGTGAGCGAGGCAGGCATGACGCGTTCCTGATTCCGAAATCGGCGCCTCACCTGGAACGCGGAACAGGGAAAGGTTTGACGCAATCTTCGCTCCAGCAATAGTCTGTTAACCCTAACAGACCGTTAAGGAGTGATTCCTGACGACCGCCGAAGGACAAACATGGCCCCCTATCAGTTCATCGAAAGACCGACCCCCTTCAGCACGAAGGGCGGTTCGACGCTGCCGATCTTCGCTGTCACGCCCGCCCATATCGAGACCGGCACGATCGATCCGATCGCGCTCGACTGGGCGAAAAAGGCAGGTTACAAGGCCGAGAGCGGTTCGCTGCTGCTGATCCCGACCGCCGAGGGCCATCTTGGTGGCGCGCTTTTCGGCCTCGGCACCAATCCATCCGAACAGCCCTATATCACCGGTAGGCTCGCGCGTGCGCTGCCGGCCGGCGACTGGCACATCGAGACCGCGCCGCTGACGGCAAATCGCCTGGCACTCGGCTTCGGGCTCGGCAGCTACCGTTTCGACCGTTACAAATCTGAAAAATCTGCCGGCGCGACAATGCTCATTCCGACCGATGCCGACGGCGCCGACATCAAGCGCCAGCTTGCCGGCGTCTTTCTCGCCCGCGATCTCATCAACACGCCGACGAACGACATGGGACCGAACCAGCTCGAGGCAGCATTCCGCGGCCTGGCCCAGCACTACAAGGCGGAACTATCGGTTATCACGGGTGACGAACTGCTTGAGCAAAACTTCCCGCTCGTCCATACCGTCGGCCGCGCCAGCGCCGACGCGCCGCGCCTTCTCGAACTGCGCTGGGGCAAGAAGGGCCATCGCAAGGTGACGCTCGTCGGCAAGGGGGTCTGCTTCGATACCGGTGGCCTCGACATCAAACCTGCTGCCTCGATGCTGCTGATGAAAAAGGACATGGGCGGCGCCGCCAATGTCATGGGCCTCGCCCTGATGATCATGGATGCCAAGCTGAAGGTCGATCTGCGTGTCATCGTCCCTGTCGTCGAAAACGCAATCTCCTCCAACGCCTTCCGCCCCGGCGACATCTATCGCAGTCGCAAGGGCCTCACCGTCCAGATCGACAATACCGACGCCGAAGGCCGTCTGATCCTTGCCGATGCGCTGGCCTATGCCGACGAGGAGGAACCCGAGCTCCTGATCGACATGGCGACGCTGACCGGTGCCGCTCGCGTTGCGCTGGGCCCGGATCTTCCGCCCTTCTTCACCGACGACGCCAATCTGGCGCATGACCTGACCGAAGCGAGCCTGGAAACGGACGATCCGATCTGGCGTCTGCCGCTCTATCCCGGCTATGAAAAGGACATCCGCGCCAAATTCGCCGATCTCACCAACGCGCCGGCTGGCGGCATGGCAGGGGCGATCACCGCCGCGCTCTTCCTCAAACGTTTCGTCAGCAAGGCGAAGAGCTGGGCGCATTTCGACATTTACGGCTGGGCCCAGTCGGAGCGGCCGCATTCGCCGGGCGGCGGCGAAGCACAGGCGATCCGCGCGCTCTTCCATCATATCCGCACGGGCCTGCGCTAGTGCCGAAAAGTGTGAGCGGTTTTCGGGCGACATCATGCTCCGACCTTTAATTGAGAACAGGATTCAGTTTTTAGGCCGATCGGGCCTGAAATCATCCTGTTCTAAGGGGCTGCCCGAAACTGCCCCGGCGTTGGGGCGGAGGGCGATCGTTAAAATTTTATTCACCCTGCCGGACGGCAATTGCCGGCGGCCCTTGCATGTCCATGGCAACTGCCGGAAAATGAAACGCTAGCGTAACGATTTTCCGGAGGGGCCGTGCCGATCGAACTGACCGCCTCGCAGGCGCTGGGGCTCTGGCATGGCGTGGCGCTCGATCAGGTGCGTCTTGACGATCGCGATTTGACGTTGCGCCAGATGGCGATCCTGCTGCATATTTACTTGGTGCCGCCGCCCCACACCGTGCGCGGGCTTGCCGCCACGCTCGGTGTCACCAAGCCGGTCATTACCCGCGCGCTGGACACGATGGGCGAGATGGGCCTGGTCGATCGCGTGCGCGACGATGCCGATCGGCGCAACGTCATCATCAAGCGTACCGTGGGCGGCGCGCTTTACCTGGAAAAGCTCGGCGATCTCGTTCGTGATCAGGGTCGCCGTCTGCCGATCTGAACGGACGATCTGAAAGGAATGGGAATGACGATGTTCGACCGCCGCCTGCATGCCTACAGGTCCGATCTCGCGGAAGCAGCACTCGAAGGCAAGGTGGAGGCGTCGCGCTTCGTGGAAGGCACCCCGGCGCGTGTCGCCGTTCCCGTCATTGGCTTGCGCCCTGCGCCGGAATTGGCGCGCGGCATCGATACGGAACTGCTCCTTGGCGAGCAGGTGACGGTTTTCGATCGCGCCGACGGCTGGTGCTGGGTGAAAGCCGCTTCGGATGGTTATGTCGGTTATGTCGCCGCAGACGCGCTTTCGCAAATTGACCCGGTACCGACCCATATCGTCACCGTGCCGCGAACCTTGCTCTACCCGGAGCCCGAACTGCGCAAACCGCACCTGACGACGCTTTCGATGGGAAGCCGCGTTCACGTTGCCAACGAGGCTGAAGTGCGAGGCAATCATTACGTCGTGCTCGAGGATGGAACCGCGATCTTCGCCACGCACGTCCAGCCGATCGGCGCCCTCGACGGTGCCGATTACGTCGAGATCGCCGGCCGATTCCTGGAAACGCCCTATCTCTGGGGCGGACGCTCCGGTCTCGGCATCGATTGCTCCGGCCTCGTGCAGCTTGCGATGCTGATGACCGGACGACAGGCGCCGCGTGATACCGACATGCAGGCAGCCGGCGTCGGCGAAGCGATCGACCGTTCTGAAATCCGTCGCGGTGACCTGGTGTTCTGGAAGGGCCATGTGGCGATTTTCGAGGATCCGCAGACCATCCTTCATGCCAATGGTCACAGCATGACGGTGGCGCGTGAGAATTTCGAGTCCGCCGTCGCGCGCATCGGCTCGCTCTACCAGCAGCCGACCGGCTATCGCCGCCCGTTCAAGTGACCAGTGGCCCGCGGCCAGGCACTCACGCCGCCCGTCCAATCTTCGAAGGCTTTCGACAGTCTGAGGACCCGCATGTCGTCGAAGCGTGGCCCGACGATTTGCAGCCCGATCGGCATGCCCGACCGGGAGAAGCCGCAATTGATCGAGGCGGCCGGCTGTTCCGACATGTTCCACGGCACGGTGAAGGCGATATGTTCGAACGGCCTTGCCGGATCGTTGGTCGGCGATGCCCATTCGGCCGGATAGGAAATGATCGGGTTGGTCGGCGAAAGCAGCGCATCGATCGTCGTGAACAACCGTCCGCAACTCCTGCGCATTTCGATCGTCTGGTTGAAGCCTCTCACCGCATCGACGCCGCTGACGTCGGCGCCGACCTTCGCCCAATCGCCTATATAGGGGAGGATACTGTCGCGCCGCTTCTCGTCCAGGTCTGCGATTTCGCTCCAGAGGCGGGCGCGCCAGAAGCTGTCGAGCCCGTCAAGCATGGCGCGCGTCAGCACCGGCTGGACGGATATGATGGTGGCGCCGGCCTTCTCGAAAGCTTTTGCCGCTGTTTCGACCGCACCCGTGATTTCGTCATCCACAGCAAGCCCGCAGCCGGCATCGAGCATCAGCCCGATCGTCATGCCTGACATGTCGATATCGAGATCCATCCAGTTGAAATCGTTCGGCGGCAGGCTGGTGCCGTCGCGCCAGTCCGGGCGCGACAGCGTCGCCATGGAAAAGGCCGCATCCTCGACCCTGCGTGTCATCGGGCCGAGGCAGCGCCCGACATAATAGGGATCGGCCGGGATGCGCCCGTGGCTCGGCTTGAAGCCGAAGATGCCGGTCCAGCCGGCGGGCAGGCGCACCGAGCCGCCGATATCCGTGCCGATATGCAGCGGCCCGTAGCCGGCCGCCGCCGCGGCGGCAGCCCCGGCGCTCGATCCGCCGGGATTCTGCGTGATGTTCCAGGGATTGCGGCTGAGAGCATGGAAGCTCGAAAGGCCGGAGGAAAGCATGCCGTAATCGGGGCAGGTGGTCTTGGCGAAGATCACCGCGCCATCCTCGCGCAGCCGGGCGGCAGCCGGCGCATCGGCTTCCGCCGGTTTCGGCTCCACCGCCTTGGTGCCGTACGGCACCGGCTGGCCCTTCGTGGCGATCAATTCCTTCAGCGTCACCGGAATGCCGTCGAGCGGGCCGAGCGGCCGTCCCTTTGCCCAGCGCGCCGTCGATGCTTTCGCCTGCGCCCGCGCCGCTTCCGGATCGTAGAGATAGAGCGCTGAAATCGACGGCTCCCAGGCAGCGATATGGTCTTCCAGGGCGAGCCAGTAGTCGAGCGGCGAAAGGCTTTTATCGGCGAAGCGCCGTCTGAGCGCGCGGATGGTCAGATTGGTGTCGCTCATCGCCTCGGTCTCCGGCCTTTCGTTTCGGGAGGACATCAGCGGCTTGCCTCCCGTGGATCGAGAAGATCGCGCAAGCCGTCGCCGAGCATGTTGAAGCCGAGCACGGTCAGCGCGATGGCAAGGCCGGGCAGAACCACCAGCCAGGGGGCCTGCGCCAGATAGGTTTGCGCATCGGCGAGCATCCGGCCCCATGTCGGCGCCGGCGGCGCCATGCCGAGCCCGAGAAAGCTGAGACCGGCTTCGGTCAGGATCGCCAGCCCCAGCTGGATCGCCCCATGCACGATGATCTGGCTGATGATATTCGGCAGCACATGGCGCAGCGAAATGGTCAGGCGCGTATTGCCGATCGCGCGCGCCGCCGTCACATAATCCCGGCTCCAGGCCTGGAGCGAGGTCGCCAGCGTCACCCGCGCAAAGACCGGGATCATGAAGACGGCGATCGCGGCAATCGCGGTGAACCGCCCCGGCCCGAGAAAGGCGCCGAGCACCATCGCCGACAGGATCGGCGGCAAGGCAAAGATGACGTCGCAGATGCGCATCAGCAGCGCTTCGAAAGGTCCGCGGATCGCTGCCGCCGAAACGCCGGCGATCGAACCGAGCGTCCCGCCGATCGCAACCGCGGTAATGGCGATCGACAGCGAATTCCAGCATCCCGCCATCAGCATCGACAGCACGTCGCGGCCGAACTGGTCGGTGCCGAGCAGGCCGAAGGCGAGAGGTGGCTGCAGTTTGTGGACGATCTGCATCTTTGCCGGCGGCAGCGGCGTCCAGACGAGCGACAGCAGCGCGACGGCGATCAGCAGGCCGACGATGACAGCACCCGAGATCATGTTCCTTCGCCGGCTAATCCTGAAAGGGCGGCGGCCACTTGACGTGGCAATGACTGCGATCGGCACCATGGGTCAGGCCGCCTTTCTCATCCTGGGATCGATCGCCATGTAGGAGAGATCGACGATGAAGTTCACCACGATGACGAGGGCGGCGAAGAACAGCACGACATCCTGCATCACGATGATGTCGCGCTGGGAAAGCGCCTGCAGGGCAAGCCGCCCGAGACCGGGCAGGTTGAAGACATTTTCCACCAGCACTGCGCCGGCGACGAGAAAAGTGAACTGCAGCCCGATCATGGTGAGGATCGGGATCAGCGCGTTCGGTACGACGTGACGCCACAACACGGCGCTGCGCGAAAGCCCTTTGGCCACCGCGGTACGGGCAAAATCCTCATGCATCGTCTCGAGCACGGCCGAACGCGCCACCCGCGTCAATACGCCCGCCTGCGGCATCGCCAGCGCGACTGCCGGCAGAACAAGCGCCTGGAATGCCGGCAACAGACCGGCACCCCAGCCAGGGAAACCGCCGGCCGGCATCAGCCTGAGCATCGTAGAAAAGAGAATGACCAGCAGCAAGGCCACCCAGAAGGCGGGCATTGCGATGCTGATCTGTGAAAACAGCGTTGCGGCGATATCGAAGACGCGGCCGCGGCGCGAGGCGGCGAGCACCCCGAGCGGCAGGGCGATCGCCACCGAAAGTGCGATCGCCATCAACGCCAGCGGCAGCGTGACCGCCAGGCGCTCGACGAGCAATCCCGCCACCGGGACGCCATAGGTGTAGGATCGGCCGAGATCGCCTGACAACAGGCCGGCCAGCCATTGCCCGTAACGCAGGACGAGCGGCTGGTCGATACCGAGATCATGGCGTAGCGCCGCCAAGGTCTCCGGGCTCGCCGACGTGCCGAGTAGGATCGAGGCGGGATCGCCGGGCAGCAGATCCATGACGGTAAAGATCAGCAGCGAGACGATGACGAGGGTAATGACAAGGCCGGCGAAGCGGCGGGCGAGGAGGGCGATCATGCGGGCCACGCTTTCGGTGTGGCACGGCAGCCCTTCGATGCGCTGGCGATGGGTTTGGCGAGAAGGTCAAACCCACTCTCCGTAATCCTCGGCCTTGAGCCGAGGATCCATGTTGCGGCTGCTCGTGGATGCCGTGTGGATGCTCGGCTCAGGGCCGAGCATGACGGAGGGCGGGGACCGGCATTGGACGGCTCGCCATCAGGCTTCGTTTCGCTCATCTCCGCGCCTCATGCATTCAAATGCCGATCACTCCTCCCAGGAAACCCCGGACAGCACGTTGGATGGAATCGGCTCGTTCTCCCACAGCCCTTTCAGCTTCCTGTCCCAGACACCGAGTTTCGGCATGACGAAGAGGTAGAGCGCTGGCACGTCCTCGGCGAGGATCTTCTGTGCTTGCCCATAGATTGCATTCTGCGCGGCGGGATCGGCCGTCTCCTGGACCTTCTTCATCAGCGCGTTGAAGGCCGGATTCTTGTAATTGAAATAATAGGGATCGCGCGCATAGATGTCGACGTCGAGCGGCTCGGCATGGGCGACGATCGTCATGTCGAAGTTGCGGTCCTTCATGATGTCCTGGACCCATTTCGCCGGAAACTCGGTCGGCTCGATATTCATCGTCACGCCGATCTCGGCAAACATCGCCTGCATCACCTGAGCACTGCGCGGCGCATAAGCCATCTGTGGCGATTTGATCGTGAAGGTGAAGCCGTTGGGATAGCCGGCCTCAGTCAGCAGCGCCTTGGCCTTTTCGACGTCATAGGGGAGCACGCCGGTCATGTCCTGATAGCCGGGATCGTTCGGCGTGTAGTGGCTGCCGATCGGCGTGCCGAGGCCCGACCACGCGCCGTCGATCACCGTCTTGCGGTCGATCGCCATCATCAGGGCTTGGCGCACGCGCTTGTCGTCGAACGGCTTCTTGGCATTGTTCATGCCGGCGACGACTTTGAGTTCGGTATTGCCGATCCTGGTCACGAGCCTGGCATCGCTGTCGAACGAGCTCATCAGTTCGGGTGCGGCAAATTCCGGAAAGGCGTCGAGATCGCCCGATTTCAGCGCGGCGGCCTGCGCCTGTGGATCGGCGATGAAGCGGAAGGTAACCTTGTCGAGCTTGGCGGCAGCATCCTTGTTCCAGTAGTCGGCGTTCCTGGCGAGTTCGACCCTGTCGCCCTTTGCCCAACTGACGAATTTGAAGGGGCCGGTGCCGATCGGCGTCACCTTGTCGTCGTCGGCCGTCTTCTGCGCGACCATCACCGAGGCCGGCCAGCCGAGCCAGTAGATCAGACTGCCGGTCGGCGCCGACAGATGCAGCACCAGCGTTTCCGCATCGGGCGTATCGATCGAGGCGATCGAGGCGAAGAAGCGCTTCTGCGGATTGACCGAATCCGCGCCGCGAGCGCGGTCGAGCGAAAACTTGGCGCTGGCGGCGTCGAAGGCCTCGCCGTCGTGGAATTTAACCCCGGTCTGCAGCTTGAATGTGTAGGTCAGGCCATCGGGCGAGACCTCCCAGCTTTTTGCCAGCTGCGGCTGGACCTTGCCGGTCTGGTCGATCCTCACCAATCCCTCGAACACGTTCTGCCAGGTGACCTGGCCGATTGCGACGGGCGCAGCGATCGTCGGGTCGAGACCGGTCGGCTCGACGCTCATGCCAAGCTTCAGGCTGGTGTTCGCCGCTTCCGCCGGCGTCATCGCCGTCACCGCGAGACAGAGCGAAAGCGCGGCGCCGAGGGAAAGCCGCCGGACGAAACGTGCCGACGACGCAAACGAAACCTTATTCATCATGCGCATTCCCCACCAGGTTGCGACCATAAAGCCTGCCGCGATCCTAAGATCGGCCTGCCGCGCTTCCAGTCTTTGTTTTCCGCATCTGTTTGACGCAAAGGCTGCACGTCTTGCGAGACATGTTTATTCGATCAATGACCGTCAGGATAGCGGTCGCGCCACGCCTTCTGCGCGCCTTCGGCCGGAAGGGCGCCGGCCTCGTAGACGCCACGGGCGATCGCCCGCGCCATCACGATGGTGGCGAGGTGGCAAAGCTCCATCAGGCTTGCCATGTCGTCTCGTCGATGCCTGCCGGTCGAAGCGGCAAAGACGGTGTCGCCGTCGAGCGGCAGGTGCGCCGGCAAAAGCGCCCGGGCGAAGCCGTCGTGGCCGGCCAGCGAAAGCCGGTGCGCCTCCGCCTTCGTCAGCTGCGCGTCGGTCACCACCGCACCGATCGTCGTTGCCGGGGTATTCGTCCCCTTGAGCCGCATCCGGTGGTCGCAAACCGCAGGCATGCCGAGCCCCCCGAATTCGCCGTCCTTTTCGAAGGGTGCCGCCCAGAAATGCGGCCCGTCGCCGATCGTTGCGGAGCCGAGCGCATTGACGGCGACAACAGCCGCGACGCGGTGTCCGGCGCTGCTGACGGCGCTGGCCGAGCCGAGCCCGCCCTTGAAGGTGGCCGTCGTCGCCCCCGTCCCGGCGCCGGCGGTGCCGAGCGCGAATGGGCCCTTGGCGGCCGCCTTCAACGCCGCATAGCCCATGTCGCGATAGGGTGAATGGAGCCCCCAATCCTTGTCGCCGCCATTCAGCAGGTCCATCAGAATCGCCTGTGGCACGATCGGGATGCGCACCGAACCCACCGCAAAACCGCGGCCGACCTCGCGCAATCCCGCCTGCACGCCACCGGCGGCATCAAGCCCGAATGCCGAGCCGCCCGAAAGCACGAAGGCGTCAACGGCGCTGACGGTCATTGACGGGTCGAGCAGGCCGGTATCGCGCCCGCCCGGCGCGCCGCCGAGCACTGTACCGGATGCGACGGCCGGCTCGTCGAAGACGATGACCGTAACGCCGGAACCGAGGGCGAGATCGGTCGCATGGCCGACGGCGACGCCGTCGATATCGGTGATCAGGTTGAGAAGGTCGGGCAAGGGCGGATCCTTGTGCGCGAAGGGCCGCCGAATAGGACTGCAATTGTCCTCAAAAAACAAGACCGGCCCCTAAGGACCGGTCACGACAGGAAAGCCGCCAAACTCGGCAGCGGCCCCATTGCCCTCAGGCATGAAGCGGCTTCGGATGGCGGCGGGTCATCAGGTCATGGATGGCCAGCCGTACCTCGTCCGGCGAGCCGAATCGCTGCTCGTCGAGGTCGTGGACATGGTATTTCACGGCGATGAACTTCAGCCGGTCTTCGTCTGGAATGACGATCCCGACAGGAACGCCGGCATATTCGATAACTTGCTTCTTCATGGATAGAACTCCTGCTGCGCGGCATGCGCAGCCATGGCGAATTGACTTGTCTGGTACCGTTGAAAGGAGGACGAGCGTCACATTCGACAGTTCGGGCGGGAGAGGGCGCCCGGACGGTCATTGCCAAGCACAGATCGCCCAAGGAGATCGGCGAGAATATCGATGTCTATCATGTCTCGTTCCTTGCGTTGGCGTTGCGCTTGAGTGGTCCCGAGCCCGGGACCGGCGATGGCTGTCATCATTATCTACAAACTTAGGTGAGATTATCCAACAGCCTGTCAGAAACATATTCCGAAACGTGTCAAAATATCGACGATTCGAAAAAAATCATTCCGTTCCCGCTGAACTTACCGGAAAGCAACATATCAGCTCTTCGTAAAATTCGCATGACAGAATCGAAACTCTTTCGACCGCCGCAGCAGAAATAGGAAGCCTTGCTGATTCCGGCAATGGGCCGCGTCGGCAAAAATCGAAATGCCTCGAAATGATCCATTTGGTTAAGGCGGCAAGCGCCTTGTTCACCAGCCTTCGTCGAGCACCTTTTCCAGCATGTCGGCGAAAAAATCCGCGCTTTCGATGCTGAGGCAGAGCGGCGGTTTGATCTTCAGCACATTATGGTGATCGCCGGTCGGCTGCATGATGACGCCAAGTGTCAGAAGCCGGTCGCAGATTGCTGCCGTCTCTTCCGTCGCCGGCTCCAGCGTCGTTCTGTCGCGGACGAATTCCAGGCCGAGATAGAGGCCTATGCCATGCACGGCGCCGGCGATCGGGTGGCGGTCGATCAGCGCCGCAAGCCGCCCCTTCAGGTGATCGCCGACCGTGCGGGCATTTTCCTGCAGCTTTTCCTCGGCCATGATGTCGAGCACCGCCATGCCGGCGACGCAGCTGACCGGGCTGCCGCCGGTGGAGGAAAAGAAGGGACCTTCCTTCTCCAGTGACTGCGCGATCGCGCGTGTGGTGATGACGGCGCCGAGCGGATGGCCGTTGCCCATGCCCTTGGCGACGGTGATGATATCAGGCACGACCCCTTGTTGTTCAAAACCCCAGAAATAATGACCGAGTCTGGAATAACCGACCTGCACCTCGTCGGCGATGCAGAGGCCGCCGCGAGCCCGCACCTGCGCATAGATCTCCCGGAGATAACCGTCCGGCAACGGAATGCCGCCGGCATTTCCGTAGACCGATTCGCAGATGAAGCCGGCCAGGCCTTCGCCGCCGGCGTCGATCGTCTCCAGCATCGGCGTGACGGCGCCAAGATAGCTCGCTGCCGTGTCGGGCCCGCGAAATGCGCCGCGGTAGGTATTCGGCGAAACGACCGCATGCACCCAATCCGGCCGGGTGGTCAGCGCCTGCGGATTGTCGGCGATCGAGGTGGAGACGGCGTCGCTCGCCGCCGACCAGCCGTGATAGGCTTCAAGCAGGCAGAGCATATTGCGTGCGCCGCTATGGGCTTGCGCCAGCCGGATTGCCAGGTCGTTCGCCTCGGAGCCGCTATTGACCAGAAGGACCGTATCGAGTCCCTCCGGCGCAAGCGCGGCGAGCCGTTCGGAAAATTCCGCGATCGCGCCATAGTGAAAGCGCGAGTTGGTATTGAGCCGCAGCCATTGCGCGCCGATTGCCGCAGCGAACCTGGGGTGGCCATGGCCGAGGATGGTGACATTGTTGACCATATCGAGATAGGCGCGGCCCTCGATATCGAACAGATATTCTTTCCAGCCGCGCTCGATCTGCGGCGGCGCGGCATAATAGTGCTTCTGCGCGCTTGCGAGATGCGCCTGCCGCCTGACGAGCAGACCGGCAGTTTCCGGTTGCGGCGCTTCCGCTTGCCGGCCGAGAAGGGGCGAGGGTGAAGGGCAAAGTACCGACCAGGCCGCCGCCTCTCGCGGCGTGGCAAAGAGCGGCGGTTCGAGGCCCGCGACGCTGCAGAGCTGGAGGCGCAGCCCGCCGAGCGACGACGCCTCTCCGGAAACCGAGCCCAGCGGATCGCCGGCGGCAAGCATGGCGCCATCCTCGATTGAAGGGTCGAGCCCGTCGAGGTGCAGGGTCGTCGTCTCGCAGGTCAGGGTCAGATGCTGGTCCTTCCAGCCGATGCGGCCGGCAAAGGGTGCTGTGACCGCGCTTCCGGCGGCAAGGCATATGTCGACATGCAGGGCGCAGGTCGCATGTTCCTTGGTGCTGCCAAGGGTCGCGCGGGAGAGCCGGTATTCGCCGTAACGCGTTGCCGCCGCGCCGCTTTCGGTCGCAGCCCGGGCCAGCAGCCGCCAGTCCATATCGGCATTCAGCCAGTTGCCGGCGGAAAAATGCGGGCTTCGCACGCCGAGGTCGATATAGTCGATTGCGGTGGTATCGATGTCGGGCAGCAGGGGCAGCCATTCCGATGTCTGCGGAATGGCGATGTCCGTGCCGGCTGCCTTGAGGATGGCGGCTTCCATGAGTTCGAACGGAACCGACATCGCCGTATCGAAGATCGCCCGCTCGCGGTCGAGATTGCCGCGGACGTAGTCGTTGTCAGGGTCGACTGAAATCTGCTGCTCGCTACTGGCGACGAGGATGACCGCGCGGGCGACGATCAGCGGCCACAGTGCCTTCAGTTCGTCGTCGCTCAGCGGATAGATCGCCTGATAGGCGGTGACGGCGGGTAGGATATGAAAGGGGTCGCCATTCGCCTGATGCAGCAGCGAGGCGCAGGTGACCGCGAGGTCGCCGACCAGCCAGCCGCGGATGATGTCTCCGAAATCGATCACTCCATCGGGGATCGTATGGCCGCGTGCGTCACGATGACCGACGACATTGTCGCCGGTGACATCGTGATGGACAGCCTGCAGCCGGAGCGAAGGCGCCAGGGGCTGGATGCGGCGAACGGCCATCACCATGGTCTTGGCGATCCGGTCGCGGGCGGCGCTGTCGGTGATGGCGGAAAGCAGCTGCACGGCGACTGGCCCGGCGCGTCGCAGATCCCATTGCAGGTTGCGGTCGAGCCCCGGATGGTCGAAATCGGCAAGGGACTGCGCCAGCCTGGCGCAGAGAGCGCCAAGCGCCGCAACGGAAGCCGGCGCGACATATGTCAGTTCCGTCAGCCCCCGACCTTCGAGATATTCCAGTAGCCGGACCTGATAGCCCTGCCCGCGCACGGTGAGGACAAGGATCTCTCGCCCGTCATTCGTGACGACGACGTTCGGAACACGCGGCGCTTCCGACTTGCTTTTGAGGTGACGGATTGCCGCGTTCTGCGCTTCGAGTTCGCGGGTCTGGTAGGCGGCATGGCAGATTTTCAGGACGTAGCGTCCGCGATCACTGTCGACCCGGTAGTTCCGATCCTGCTGGCTGCCCAGTTCGACAACGGTGCCGGACAGACCGTAGTGATCAAGAAGGATCTCTTCCGCGTCCGCGACAGTGACGTCGGGACGCGGCAGCGCCATGCGATCAACAAGCGCCTCGTCGGTCATGACACCCCCTCCCGCAGCATGATTCGATTACCCGTTGAGCGAGATAATCAAATACTTGCTGCCGGCAGGCAACGGGTGATCGTCGTTTGCCAGCAAAAGAGATGCCGGCCTTGACCGGCCTTAGCCCATGCGTTCGGAGGCATAGCTTCCCGGGCTTGCCGGGAAGACGACGGTGCGGTTGCCGTTGATGAAGGTGCGGTGGTGGATATGGGCGTGGATAGCCCGGGCCAGCACCTGGCTTTCGACGTCGCGGCCGATCGAGACATAGTCGTCGGCGCTCTGGGCATGGGTGATCCGGGCCGTGTCCTGCTCGATGATCGGGCCTTCGTCGAGATCGGCAGTGACGTAATGGGCGGTGGCGCCGATCAGCTTGACGCCGCGCTCATAGGCCTGCTTGTACGGGTTGGCGCCTTTGAAGGACGGCAGGAAGGAATGGTGGATGTTGATGATCCTGCCCGACATCTGCTTGCAGAGCTGGTCGGAGAGGACCTGCATGTAGCGGGCAAGCACGATCAGCTCGGTGCCGGTCTGGTTGACGAGCTCGACCAGCTGGGCTTCGGCCTGCGGCTTGTTCTCCTTGGTCACCTTGATGTGGTGGAAGGGGATGTCGTGGTTGACGACGACCTTCTGGTAATCGAAATGGTTGGAGACGACGCCGACGATGTCGATCGGCAGTGCGCCGATCTTCCAGCGGTAGAGCAGGTCGTTGAGACAATGGCCGAAGCGCGACACCATCAAGAGCACCTTCATGCGCTTCTCGCTGTCGTGGAAATCGTAGTCCATCGCAAAGGGCGCGGCGACGGCGGCAAAATCGGCGCTGATTTCGGAACCGGACAGCCCCTCTTCCGAAATGAAGCTGACGCGCATGAAGAACTTGCCGGTATCGAGATCGTCGAACTGCGAGCTGTCGATGATGTTGCAGCCTTTCTCGGCTAGATAGCTCGAAATCGCCGCAACGATGCCGCGCGTCGATTTGCAGGATACCGTCAATACATAGCTTGTCATGTCTCTCGCTCTTCCCTCTTCAAGACCGCAGCCGTGCTTAGATCAAAGCCCGGGCCGCGAATAGGCCGGCGCACTTTCATTCATGCGACAAATTGCAAGAGGAACCATCAGGTTTGTGCAAGTCCTCTTGCTTCCAGGTCCTAGCTTAAGAGAAGTTGCGCAGAAAACTGTGCCGCCAGCGCCGTGGGGATGCGTATTCTCGCCTTCGGCACGAAAGTCAGGCCGGCGGACCGCTTGCGACGGCCGCTTTCCGGCGGGGCGTGGTGATTTCGTGGACGATGGCACCGCCGAACGACGAAAGCACCAGCGACAGGATCACGAAAAGCACCGGCTGCTGCAGGATGCCGATCGCAAGACGGTCGGCGACAACCCTCAGAAACGCCAGCGTGAAGGCGTGGGTGATGTAGATGGCGTAGGAGCAGTCGCCGAGATAATTCAGCCATCCGAGAACCGGCAGTCTGGAAAAGTCGATGGAGACCGCGCCGTAGACGATGAAGACCGCCGGAATTCCCCAGGCGTAGAACCGGCTCTCCGGCTGCATGAGCGCCTCGTTGACGAAGAGGAACACAAAGCCGGTGGCGAGCGCGGCCCACGCCCAGCGGTTCGGCAGGAGCGCCTTCTGACCATAGAGCCAGCCGAGCACGACGCCGCCGAGAAACTCCAGCATGATCGGTGCGCCGTAGAACCGCGTGGCCGTTGTTTCCGGCAGCAGCCGGCAGGCGATCAGGATCACGGCAAAGACGGCGAACATGGCTGGAATCCGGCGGCCTTCGGTGAGCGGCAGCAAGAGCGCAAACACGAGGTAGAAGAACATCTCGTAGTTCAGCGTCCAGCCGGGCACGACGACGGGGGTGATCGTGCCGGGATCGGCGGCATTGGCCCATGGCAGAAAGAACAGCGAGGCGATGAGATGCGGGAGGTCGAACACGGTCGATTTCAGCAATGATGAGGCCGCCAGCGCCACGACGGCTGAAAACAGCGTTGCCAGCCAATAGAGCGGAACGATTCTTCTGAGGCGGCGGCGGGCGAAGTCGATCCGGCTCATCGCGCGCCCGCTCGTCGTCAGCCACATCACGAAACCGCTCAAGACGAAGAAGATGTCGACCCCGGTTTCACCATAGAGAAAGGCCGTCGCGTCGACGGCGGGATTGACTTTGGCAAGCTGCAATATCGCATGGAAATAAACGACCATCAGCGCCGCGACAGCGCGTAGATATTGAAGCTGGACAAGCATCGAGCGTCTTGCTCCTCGGGCTCGCGCGGGCGCCGGTCTCTCCCGTGCCGCTGCGGTCAACTCTCTACATCTGCCGCACGACCTTGCCGGATGCGCGGGCTGTCGTGGAAGCGCATATATCCGACGACGAACCACAGGAGGCCGGCAATCTTCATCGAGAAGACGGCGGTCCCTCCGATCATCATATTCAGAAAAATGAAAAGAGAAAGTGAATGGGCGCAACGCCGCTGCGCCGCCGTGCGGCCGGCAGGGAAGAGACAGACGAACAGCCAGAAGGCGATGACGCCGAAAATGGTCGCCGCGTAGATCAGGTAGACATAGCCACTATCGGCGAACTCGGCGACCCTGTCGACCGACAGCCCGAGAACGGCAAGCGGATCGAGCTCCATGATCTTCTTCATCGTCAGATTGATGCGGCCGGTGAAATTGTCGCCTGTCGCATTGGGCTTCATGGTGTAGACGAGGAAACCTGCGGCAACGATCAGGGGCATCAGCGCCAGATTGAAATTCTTCGGGATCTTCGGAAAGATGAAATAGCCGACGATGCAGGCAAAACAGAAGATCAGCATCGTGCGCGTATCGTTCGTCACCAGGATCAGCACCGCCGTAGCGACGAACAGCAGCCGATCCCAACGGCTTATTCTTTCCCACATGGAGATCAGATAGATCGCGATCACGCCGCAGAAATTGGCAAGCGACACCTGTTCGAGGAAGATCGACGACGAGCGGTGATCGATGATGCCGAAGGAGAAGCGCTCGGGGAAACCGAGCGCGTTCTGGAACAGGCCCGTCTTATTGTAGCTCAGCGGCAGCAGCCCGCGTGTATTGGCGAAATAGTCGGAGGGATGCACGATGCTGACATAGAACGGCACGCTGACGATCTCGAAGACCAGGAAGATCAGCACCGCAAGGCTGGCCCAGCGAAAGGCCAGCTTCATGGTTTTCTCGTTGCTCCAGCCGCCGAGGCCGGAAAAGCAGAAGATGATCAGCACGTTGCGGAAATGATCGACGAACGGCAGGCGGTTGAGCAGGCTGACATAGATGGTCACGACAAGCGTGAACAGCAGGAACAGGAAGGCCGGCAGGTCGGTTTCGTAGATCCCCTTGTGAAGGATGTAGATGATGGCACTCGCCATAATCAGGCCTTCGCTGGCGGCGACATGCGTCAACGAAAGCGGCATGATGTTGTGGTTGATGAAGGCCAGAATGCCATTATAGAGCACCGAAAGCAGGCCGAGCCATAACACCGGATAGTCGACGCGCGATGCCCTCGCGGCCGCATCGAGCCGTTTGCCCGCCACAGTGAAAGTCGCTGCTTTCTGATCGACGGCTGCCACGGTCAGTTCTCCGCGGGCTTCACGGCGGTGCAGGCGCCGCGATCGGATTTGGCCGACTCGGCGAGAAGCCGCATCTGCGGCCGCTCGGCGCCCGCATGCGGCTGAACGTTGAACGGTTCGTCCGCCGGCCACCATTCACCCGCCGCCCAATAGGACCAGCCGAGCCAAACGTCGCTATTTCCAGACATGGTGGCGTAGATTTCTCTCAGCCCGCCCATGCAGTCCTTGTCGGCGGAGGCGCCGAATTCGCCGAGAAAGCCGCGCTTGTGGTTCAGCTTCAGCCAGGCGGTGACGCCGGCGATTGCCTTGACCGCGGTGGCCGCACCTTCGCAGGTCGGATGGGTTCCCGACGAATCGACATCAAGATATTGATGGACCTCGTAGGCGTAGAAGTCGAGCGGGTCGCGCACGCCGAGCATCACCGTGCCGTTGGCGCCGCCCATCACGTCTTGTTCCCAGCTATGAGCGCCGCTCCAGGCGGTGCCCGGCACGAGGATGAGGTTGCGTGCGCCGACGGCCCGGATGCTGCGGATCGCGGCGTTGGCGGCATCGAGCCAGTCCGTCGCCTTGATGTCATGCGGTTCGTTCATCAGGCCGAAGAGCACGCCGTTCTCATTGGCGAATTCGACCGCGAGCCTCGCCCAGAAGTCGGCGAATGCGGCGTCCGTCGCCGGCGCGGTGCCGATTTGTACCTTGTCGTAGTAGCCGAAATTATGCGGGTCGAGCAGGACGGCCATGCCATGCTTGCGGATCAGAGCAACCGTCTCTTTGATCCGCTTGATCTCGTCCTCGTCGAGCCGGCCGCCGAGCGCCGGCTGGAGCCGCTCCCAGCGGAAGGGCATCCTGATGATGGTCATGCCCTTTTTGGCGAAATAGCCGATCGTCGCCTCGCTCGGATAGAGGTAATTCGTGCCGTAAATCGCGTCGCGCTCGCCATATTCGCCGCCGGACAGGTTGACACCGCGATAGCAGGGCTTGTCGGCCGCAAGCGCCGGAGACGCGATGAGGGCGGCCACAAGCAGCGGCGCCGTCAGGTGTCGTGTCGTCCTCATGGATATCCCTCGCAGTCGCGGCAAACGGCAACATCTCTATGGTCGCCAGTATCTTAACGGTCCGTTAGCTAAGAATTTCTAAAGTCTCGGCACCTCGGCTTCAGTCTTTCACACTGGGCGGGACACGAGTGCGCGTATGAGCCAGTATGACACGAATAGAGTGAGCCGGCTGCCCGGCTGGCGCAGTTATGAGCCGCCTCAGACTGCGCCGGAAGGCGTGCGCCTGCGCAGTCCTGTCGTCCGCCCGGATGATTTCGCTCGCCCGGTGCCCGAACCCACTCCTCCGCCTTTCGTGCCGCCGCTGGCAAAGGTTGCACAAACCCGCCGACCCGAGCCGCCGTCGCCTGGGCCTGCCGAGCGGCCTGCGGCCGATTTGCCGCCGCAGAGCACGTCGGGACCCGGAGTCCCGCTTCTTGATCTCCGCTCCAGCATCGCGGCGATCTGGGGCCGCCGGCGGGTCGTGCTTGTTCTGGCCCTTATCGGCGCCGTCGCCGGCGGCGCACTGGCGCCGTTCATCGGCCAGAAATACACTGCCGTCAGCAGCCTCTATTTCGATCCGCGCCAAATCGGCCTTGCCGATGTCGGTGCGCAATCTTCCGGGCCGTCGCCGGAAATGATCTCGGCGCTGATCGACAGCCAGGTGCAGATTCTGACCTCGGGCAATGTGCTGCGCCGCGTCGTCGAGGCGATGAAGCTCGATCAGGATCCGGAATTCACTGGCGGCCGGACTGACGGTGCCGCCGTCATCGGCTCCCTGCAGAAGGCGCTGGTCATCACCCGCCAGGCCAGCACCTATGTCGTTTCGCTTGCCGCGACGACCAATGATCCGGAAAAATCCGCAAGGCTCGCCAACCAGGTCGTCACCGCCTTCACCGAAGAGGAGAACAGCGCCTCGAACGGCCTCTACGAAAACACGTCCTCGACGCTCGACGGACGGCTCGACGACCTGCGCCAGAGGGTGCTGGAGGCCGAGCAGGCGGTCGAGACCTTCCGTGCCGACAACGACATGGCCGCGACCGAGGGCAACCTGATTTCCGATCAGCGACTCGGCTCGCTGAACACGCTGCTGGTGACGGCGCAGGAAAAGACCATCCAGGCGAAGGCCCGCGCCGACGCCGTCGCCAATCTGCGCGTCGAGGACATCGTCGCCGGCAATCAGACCGAGGGCGGCCCCACCTCGCCGCTCGTCAGCCTGCGCCAGCAATATGCCAGCCAGGCCGCCGCCGTCGGCAGCCTCGAAAGCCAGATGGGTACGCGTCATCCCCGCCTGCAGGCGGCCCGCTCGTCGCTGCAGAGCATAGCCGGCGAAATCAAGGGTGAGTTGCAGCGTCTTGCCACTTCGGCACGCGGCGAATACGAGCAGGCAAAAGCCGCCGAAGACAGCATCGCCAAGGAGCTTGCGGTGCAGAAGGCGCTGCAGGCGACGACCTCGGACAAGCAGGTGGAATTGAACGAATTGCAGCGCAAGGCGACGGCGGCGCGCGATATCTATGAGACGGTGCTGAAGCGCTCGAGCCAGACCAGCGAGGAGCAGAACCTCAGCCAGAGCAACATTCGCGTCATCTCGCCGGCTGAGCCGCCGGTCAGGGCCGACGGCCCGGGAAAGAAGATCCTGCTGGTCGCCGGCATCATCGGCGGTCTCCTTGCCGGTTTCGTCATCGGTGCCGGCTTTGCCATTCTCGCCGGCCTCCTCAGCCATCCGATCATCAAAGGTTATTTCAGGAGATCGCCCGTTGCGGCTGCTTGATCAGCATCTCCGGTTTTCCTACATCCCATGAGCGGCGCAACGATGCCGGCAGGAGAGTTCCATGCGGCTTGTGATGATGTTTCCGATAGTGCTCGTTGCCCTATCAGGCCTTGCGCCAGCGTCCGCCTTTGCCGTCGACTGGACGAAGCCGGTGAATGCGGACGTTCAGGCCCTCTATCCCTACAGGGGGCTGCCCGGCGTCAAGGCGCAGCCGGACAAGAAGGAAGAAGAATCCTATAATTGCCGCACTGAAACGGTCCAGGTCCGCCGTCGCTACGACGAGATCTTCCGCTCCGGCGGCATGCCGACGCTGATGTATGTTTGCGAACGCGACGGCTTCGTCACCATGGGCGGCAAGGTGCCGCTGCGCGGCCACTATCAGCCGGTGCGATAGGCGCTTCAGCCGGTCAGCAAAGCCGTTGGCTGCGCCTGTCGGAACCGCTGGGCCGGAAGCGCCATCCTCAGATAGTCGAATCCGGCATTTGCTTGCGATCGCTCGACGACCGAGTATCTGACCATGCCTTCCTCCTGCGACCTACGCCATGAAGACGATCCCTGCTTGTCCGCCCACGCTTTTGGCGGCCACGCTCTCGCCGTTCCGCTTTGCCTCCTGGAGGAAGGAGAGTAGCCTTCCTTGATTGGCGCGACACGCCCCTGGAAGGAACGACTCATATGTCTCCGCTCGATCGAAGCCGGCGGCCTTTTCGTCGGCCCGCACCCTGCCAGCCCCGGACCTGTCGCGTGGTTCGCCGAGGCCGTGCGGCAGGCGAGGATGCGCGGGCTGCCGCCATGAGTCGGCAGTTCCTCGACGTCGAATAGCTTCAGGCCGTGGGTGGCAAAGACCTCGGCGAGCAGCGAAAGAGAAAAGACCATAGGCCTGCGGGACAGGGACGGGGAAGCAGCAATGGAACCGCTGAGCTGGATCAGCAACGCTGACGCACTTCGTTGCCGAGGCCGTCAAAAGAGGAATACCGTTCCATCCGGCATCGATGCCGCTTTCATCTTGCGCGGCATGATAATTGCATTATTACTAATATTCTAATCCTTGGGGAGAAAGTGCCATGCAATGGGACACATCGGTGGATTTTGCGCCTCTCGTTCTCTTTGTTGGGGGGCGGGGAAAGATCGTCCGGACGCTCCGTGACGCAGCCGAGCTTCTGATGATCGAATGGCCGCTTGACGACGGAGAGGAATACGTCGCGGCTGTGAAGGCTTGCGCCGACGCGATTATCGGGCAGGCCGGAATGGACGAACTCAGGGACTTGCTTCTGAGCGCCGCCAGAGAAGCCGGTATCGGGGTTTTGTCGGTGATTGCCGACGGCGGGAATGCGGCGCCGCACATGGCGGCGTAGAGGCCGGGAATCGCGCCATCACCTACCGCCCTGGTTTGGCTTTCAGAACCAGCATCATGGAACCAGTCTGTCGATAACGAGCATCGGCGCCGGCCTTCGTGGAAGTTGCCAATGTGCAATTTTGGAAAGTTTGATATCTGATCTTGGCAGCGATCAAAAGGAAATGGTGCCCAGAAGAGGACTCGAACCTCCACGCCTCGCGGCACAGGTACCTGAAACCTGCGCGTCTACCAATTCCGCCATCTGGGCGACGGAGAGCGATGTAAGGGGGTGGCCCGCGACTGTCAACTGGGTTTTTGAAGTTTTCCTGACAGTTGGCAAAAAACTGCCGATCACATCAGCAGGCGGGCTGCCGGACAGGCATAGCACCTGTCATCGGGCGTCCTATATAAGAGAGGATCATAAGGAAAAGCACGATGCCTGCTTCCCGCACTTTTCTGCTCGCCGGCCTCTTGGCCGTTCTGTTGCCCGCAATTGCAGCCGCCGATTCGCTGAAGGTGGGCAGGCCGGGGCTCGGGCCGCTTAATACCGGCTCGACGCTTTGCGATTTTCGCGGCTGCTTCGGCTTCGGGCCGCAGCAATGGCATCGGCCCGCCTATGTTCAGCCGAACTACCGTCCGCGCGGCGCGGGGCCGACCTATTATCTGCCGGGTGCGGCCGGGCGGCCGCAGCTAACCTATGATCCGCCGCCGGTGCGCCGCGTGCAGCCGGCGGCGCGCGACATGAACAAGCATATCGCCTGGTGCACCAATGAGTACCGCTCCTACAATCCGCGGACGGATCACTTCCTCACCTATGAGGGCGTCTACCGAGTCTGCCGCTCGCCCTATCGCTGAGGTCAGCTTTCGAGCGAGGCTCGGTCGACATGGCCGAGATCGCGGCCGGGCTCGACGATGTCGCGAACCCGCTGCTTCAGCTCCTTCGGCCCGGGGAAACCGCCGTCGCGCTTGCGTTCCCAGATGAGATCGCCATTGACGCGGATCTCGAAATTGCCGCCGGTGCCGGGGACCAGTGCCACCTCGCCGAGGCTGTCGGAAAAAGTATGCAACAGCTCTTGTGCCATCCAGGCGGAGCGCAGCAGCCAGTTGCACTGTGTGCAGTAGAGGATCGAGACGCGCGGTTTTTCGGTCATGGCGATTTCCTTTCGTTCCGCTTGGTTTAAGCGCGGTGACGTGGCCGCGCAATTGCTCTGATGGAAGCGTCTTGCCTACGGGCTTACGCCATGGTTTCCTCCGCGTCGATCATATCGGGAACGCCCATGCGAGTCGCAGTCGTCGAAAACATGAAGAATACCGGTCTTGGCGCGCTTGCCACAGCGCTCGACGAGGCGGGCGCGGAGATCGAGTGGTTTCGCGTCTGGCAGGACGGCATCCTGCCGCGGGATGTAGCAGGCCATGACGCGCTGGTTGTCCTCGGTGGTGAGCAGAGCGCGCTGGATGACGAGACGCATCCCTACCTGCCGGAGCTCGCCCGGCTTGCCCGCCACTTCGGCGATGCCGGCAAGGCCGTGCTTGGCATCTGCCTCGGCAGCCAGATCCTCGCCCGCGCCTATGGCGCCGACAATCATCTCGGCACCGCTTGCGAATTCGGCTGGCACCGAATCGGCGTCACCGCCGAGGGCCGGGCCGATCCGCTGCTGTCGGCGCTTGGCGGCGAGTTCACCATCTTCGAATGGCATGCAGACACCTTTGCCCTGCCGGAGGGCGCGGTGCGTCTGGCGGCGAGCCCCGTCGCCGCAAACCAAGCCTTCCGCATTGGCCGCGCCGTCTACGGCACCCAGTTCCACTTCGAGGCCGACCGGGCGGTCGTCGAGCAGTGGAAGGCGGAATTTCCCGAAACGATCGCCCGCATCGCCCCCGGCTGGCTGGAAAATCATGCCGAACTGGCGGCGCGCCACGGCGTCGCCGCCGATGCCGCCGGCCTTGCCATCGCGCGTGCCTGGGTCAGCCTGATTGAGCCTGCAGAGATTGGAATATTGTCGGAGGCCTCGGCGTGAGAGGCGATTCGATGCCGGCAAGCGACTATGAAAAGATGGCGGCGGGTGAGTGGTATTGCTGCCTCGACGACGAACTCGATCGCCTGCGCCAGCAGGCGCGCCGTGCCGTTCACGCCCATAACACGCTGCCCCCGGATGAGCGCGGGGCCGTCGCCGCGGCCCTCAGAGCGCTCTTTGCCGGGGCGGCGTCGGATATCTTCATCGAAGCGCCGTTTCATTGTTCCTACGGCATCAATATCGTTCTCGGCGAGCGCGTCTACTTCAATGCCGGCTGCACCATCCTCGATTCCGGCCGCGTGACGGTTGGAGACCGCACGATGGTCGGGCCGGGCGTGCAGATCTATTGTGCCGAACATCATAAGGATCCCGTACTTCGCGGCCAGGGCATCGAGATCGCCCGGCCGGTTGCGATCGGCAGCGATGTCTGGATCGGCGGCGGCGCCATTATCCTCGGCGGGGTGACGATCGGCGATGGGGCACTCGTCGGCGCTGGCGCCGTCGTAACGAAGGATGTGCCAGCGGGTGTAACCGTGGTCGGCAATCCGGCGCGCCCGATGAACCGCCTCTGAGATTTATGCCGGCGGGCTCCCTCGACAACGGCGCCTGCTCCGCTAAATCACGTGGCGCAAGGGGAGAGATATCATGACGGCACAGAACTTACCCATGGAAGGCGGCTGCCGTTGTGGCCGGGTGCGGTTGAAGATCAGTGCGCCGCCGCTGCTGACCATGGCCTGCCACTGCACGGGCTGCCAGAGGATGACTGCGAGCGCCTATTCGCTGAGTGCCGCCATCCCCAGCGAAGGATTCGAAGTGACGAGGGGCGAGCCTGTCATTGGTGGCTTGCATGGCACGACGAAACATTATTTCTGCCCGCATTGCATGAGCTGGATGTTCACCCGTCCGGAAGGCATGGACTGGTTCGTCAATCTGCGCGTCACCATGCTCGATGACCCCAGCTGGTTCACGCCGTTCATCGAGACATGGACGAGCGAGAAGCTGGCCTTTGCGGAGACCGGTGCGGTGCACAGCTACGCGGCGCTGCCGGAGATGGCGGCCTACGAGGGGTTGGTGAAGGAGTATATGGCGCGAGGTTGATCTCAGAGGCCCTGGAAGTTCAGGGCGGTGATGATACGATCACCGTCGGCCGCGAGGTCGGCGGCGACGCCGATCTCTTTAACGGAAATCGCTCCGATAAACTGGTCGCCATAACGTATGGCTCGCCGTTGATCACGAATTGCGGGTTGAGCTGACACATGATTTTGGGAAGCTTCCAGCGGAAGCATTGGCGCCATGATCCGCGTCGTCAGGTCGCCATGCAGGCCTGATTGCAGATCAAGCGCAAGCGCATCCCATGGATCACATTGCAGACATGAAACCGAGCCATCAGAACTGCCGATGTTTCTGAAACGGCAGGCCGTGTTTTTCGACATAGGCATTGGAGGCGGCAATGGCCTCCGCGTTCCCGATACGCCACGATCGTTCGCGTTCCGCCTTTATGGCTTTCGCGATTCCATCTTCCGCCGCCCGGGATATATTGATCTTCTCACGCACCTGCGACACGAGTCCATCATCGAGAGAGGTTCGCCGCTTTCCTTGGCCGCTGCGCCGTAACGATCTCCTTTGCCTTATGCGCAGATCATGTGCGCATAAGGTGCCATTGAGAAGCGTTACTCGTCGCCCATCTTCAGCGCTGCTATGAAGGCTTCCTGCGGAATCTCGACCTTGCCGAACTGGCGCATGCGCTTCTTGCCGGCCTTCTGCTTGTCGAGCAGCTTGCGCTTGCGGGTGGCATCGCCGCCGTAGCATTTCGCGGTCACATCCTTGCGCAGCGCCGAGATCGTCTCGCGGGCAATGACGTTGCCGCCGATCGCCGCCTGGATCGGGATCTTGAACATGTGCTTCGGAATCAGCTCCTTGAGCTTCTCGCACATGTCGCGGCCGCGCTTTTCGGCGGCGGTGCGGTGCACCATCATCGACAGCGCGTCGACCGGCTCGCCGTTGACGAGGATCGACATCTTCACGAGGTTGCCCTCGCGGTGGTCGGTGAGCGTATAGTCGAAGGAGGCATAGCCCTTGGAGATCGACTTCAGCCGGTCGTAGAAATCGAACACGACTTCATTGAGCGGCAGGTCGTAGGTCAGCATCGCGCGGGTGCCGACATAGGTGAGTTCGATCTGGATGCCGCGCCGGTCCTGGCAGAGCTTCAGGATGCCGCCGAGATAATCGTCGGGTGTGAGGATCGTCGCGCGGATCCACGGCTCGTGGATCTCGGAGATCTTGACGACGTCGGGCATATCGGCCGGGTTGTGCAGCTCGCGTTCCGTGCCGTCGGTCATGTACATCTTGTAGACGACCGAGGGGGCGGTGGCGATGAGATCGAGGTCGAACTCGCGCTCCAGCCGTTCCTGGATGATTTCGAGATGCAGCAGGCCGAGGAACCCGCAGCGAAAGCCGAAGCCGAGCGCCGCAGATGATTCCATTTCGAAGGAGAAGGAGGCGTCGTTGAGGCGAAGCTTGCCCATGGCGGCGCGCAGATCTTCGAAATCGGCGGCATCGACCGGGAAGAGGCCGCAGAACACCACCGGCTGCGCCGGCTTGAAGCCCGGCAGTGCCTGTGCGGTCGGCCGCTTGTCCTCGGTGATCGTATCGCCGACGCGGGTGTCGGCCACTTCCTTGATCGAAGCGGTGATGAAACCGATCTCGCCCGGGCCGAGGCTGTCGACATTAACCATCTTCGGCGTCAGCACGCCGACACGCTCAACCTGATATTTCGCATCCGTGCCCATCATGCGGATCGTCTGACCCTTGGTCAGTACGCCGTCGATGATGCGCACGAGAACCATGACGCCGAGATAGGTGTCGTACCAGCTGTCGACCAGCAGCGCCTTCAGCGGCGCCTTCTCGCCGCCGGGGCTCTTCGGCGCCGGCAGCTTGTGGACAATCGCTTCGAGCACGTCGGGAATGCCGAGGCCGGTCTTGGCCGAAATCAGCACCGCCTCCGACGCGTCGATGCCGATCACTTCCTCGATCTGTTCCTTGATGCGGTCGGGTTCGGCGGCCGGCAGGTCGATCTTGTTGAGCACGGTGACGAGCTCGTGATTGTTGTCGATTGCCTGATAGACGTTGGCGAGCGTCTGCGCTTCCACACCCTGCGAGGCGTCGACGACCAGCAGCGAACCCTCGCAGGCCGACAGCGACCGTGAGACTTCATAGGCGAAGTCGACGTGGCCGGGCGTGTCGATCAGGTTGAGGATGTATTTCTCGCCATTGTTTGCCTGGTAGTGCAGGCGCACCGTCTGGGCCTTGATGGTGATGCCGCGCTCGCGCTCGATATCCATATTGTCGAGCACCTGCTCGGACATTTCGCGCTCGGCAAGGCCGCCTGTCGTCTGAATCAGGCGGTCGGCCAGCGTCGACTTGCCGTGGTCGATATGGGCCACGATCGAGAAGTTGCGGATATGGGACAGCGGAGTGGTCGAATTGGTGCTCATGCGCGCCATATAGCAGCGCCGCCCCCGGCCGCAAAGCGGTAATTATCCCGCCGTTTACGCTATTTTACGAGCCGGCGGACGCGTCTCAGACCGGCCAGGTCTCCAGCCGCCAGGCCGAATCCCAGAACATCCATTCATATTGCGCGGCGCGCACGAAGACATCGGTCATCTCTGTGCGCTCCGCCGGCGAGGCGGCGCGAGCGGCGATGTCGGTCAGCGCGATCACTTCGCGCGCACCGGCGGCAAATTGCGGATCGCCATAGGTGTTGATCCAGGCCTGGAAGGCATTGCCCTCGATAACAGGCCGGTTCTTGATCGCCTCGCCGACATGCCAGTAGATCCAGAAGCAGGGCAGAATGGCGGAAAGCGCCACCGCGTAGGAGCGGTGATAGGCGGTGGCCAGCAGAAAATTGGTGTAGGCAAAGCAGGTGGGCGACGGCTCGGCCAAGGTCACATCCGCGGCCATGATGCCGAACTGGGTGAGGAAGCCCGCATGCAGGCCCTGCTCGACAGTGATCGCCTTCTGCGCCGAGCCGAGGAAACGCAGCACCTGCGCATTGTCGGGCGCCTTGGCCGCGACGATGGCAAGGCATCGCGCATAGTGCTTGAGATAAAGCGCGTCCTGCAGAATGTAGTGGCGAAAGATTTCCGCCGGCAGCGTGCCGTCGGAGAGCCGCGTCAGCAGCGGCAGCGCCTCGATCTCGGCCATGATGGGCGCAATCCTGTCCCAGGCGGCGGCCGTAAAGCTTCCCGTCAGTTCCGTTCTCTGGGTGCTGGCGTCCATTATTCTCTCCATCGATCGCGCTGACATATACCGGCGAGGCTGCGGTGAAGGCAAGCTGCGTGCGCGCCGCTTATTGGCTTGATTCCATCATTGGATCATGTATTTCTCCTATGGTAGAATCACGGGTGGACGATGGACCAGCAACTCGAACAGGCGATCGGCATTCGCATCCGCAAGCTGCGGCTGGAAAAGGGCTTGACGCTGGACGATCTTGCCACCGCCTCCGGCGTCAGCCGGGCTATGATTTCGCGCATCGAACGGGCCGAGGCGAGCCCGACCGCCTCGCTGCTGGCAAGGATCTGCGCCGCCCTCGGCCTGTCGCTCTCGGCCTTCTTCGCAGAGGAGGGACAGCAGGCCTCGCCGTTCTCCCGCCGGCAGGACCAGCAGGTCTGGCGCGATCCGGAAACCGGCTATCGCAGGCGCGCGGTCTCGGCGCCCGGCACCGCCTCCGATGTCGATATTGTCGAAGTCGAATTTCCCGCCGGCGCCCGCGTCAGCTTTCCCCCGCATGCGGCCTCCCGCGGCATGACCCAGCATGTCTGGCTGTTCGATGGCGAGCTGGAGATGACGGCCGGTGAGATGGTCTACCGGCTGCGTCCCGGCGACTGCCTCTTCATGCCCGTCGGCGAGGGTCATGTCTTCCACAATCCCGGCAACGCGCCGGCGCACTACTGCGTCGTGCTCGATCGCGGCGGCCGATAACGACTTTCATTTCAGGAGAAGAACATGCCTGACATTCGCACCCTTTCCGCCGAAGAGGCGCGCGCCGCCATTCCGGCGCTATCGCAGGTGCTTGCCGATTGCGTGGCTGGCGGCGCTTCGGTCGGCTTCATGCAGCCCTATGGGCCTGACGATGCCGAGCCCTACTGGCGCGACGTCGCCGATGCCGTTGCGGCGGGCGGTAATCTGTTGCTGGTCGCCGAACTCGATGGCAGCATCGTCGGTACCGTGCAGGTGGGTGCTGCGCAGATGCCGAACCAGCCGCATCGCGGTGATCTGAAGAAACTGCTGGTGCATCGCTCCGCCCGCGGCAGGGGTATCGCCCGGTTGCTGATGGAAGCCGCCGAGCGGGAGGCGAGAAAGCGCGGCAAAACCCTGCTCGTGCTCGACACGGCAACCGGCAGCGATGCGGAGGCGATTTATCCGCGCTTGGGCTGGGAGCGCGTCGGCGTCATTCCCGATTATGCGCTGTGGCCGCAGGGTGGCTTCTGCGATACCACCCTGTTCTACAAGCGGCTCGCCTGATTGCGCCGGCTCCGCTCACGCCAGCCGGCGCAAACCCGGAAATGCCCCGGCAAGTGTGGTGTCCGCCGTCCATTGCGCCGCGTTCCAACCGAACTGCCGCGCCGCTTCGATATTTTCCGCCATGTCGTCGATGAAGGCGATTTCGCCGGGCAGGGCGCCGACACGTTCTGTCGCCAGCCGGAAAAAATCCGGCGAAGGTTTGCGGTGTCCGAGCGCGGCGGAATAGATGATGCCGTCGACATGCGCGCCGAGGCCGGCCTCTTCCATCAGGTAGCGCGCCCGCCTATGTTCCTGATTGGTCGCCAGAAAGAGGGCAACACCGCTTTGCCGGAGGGCGGCAAGCTCTTCCAGGAGATTGAGATCGAGGCGGGAATCATTTTCGAACCAATAATCGATCAGGGTTGCGGCACTGAGATGCGGCGCGATCTCTGCAAGCACGGCCGAAAGCCGCGGTTCCAACGCCTCGCGGCCGATGACGATGTCGTTCCAACAGGTCTGGAAGAACGCCTGCTGCAGCAGGTCGAGGCGCAGCCCGAGATCGCGCTCGAGATAGGTGAAGTGCGGCAGGCCGTCGGTCGGCCGGCCATGAATGAGCACGCCGTCGACATCGACCATCAGCACTTTCATGCGGAAAATATCCTCGATCTGAAAACATCGGCGAAGGTGGTGTCATTTAGCGCTGCGATCCAGCCGACACACCGCTTTTTCGTTGGGGCGAAGCCGTGTAAATCTCGATTGTCAATCAGGGGCAGGATCTGCAATGCGCGTCATCTATTCCGAGGATCATAAGCTGCGCGACGCCAGGACCGAGCTCTATGCCGGCCAGCTGGTGACGCCCTTCGAGGCGCCGCTCCGCGCCGAATGGATCCTGGCAGCGGTCAAGGAGGCGGGCTTTGCCGATGTCGTCGCTCCCGATGCACACGGGTTGGAAACGGCAAACAAGGTGCATGATCCCGCCTATCTCGATTTTCTCGCCACCGTCTGGGACCGCTGGGCGGCGGCCGGCTTCGAGGGCGAGGCGATCGCTAATTCCTTCCCGGTGCGCCGCACCAGCCAGCGCGTGCCCGACAATATCGTCGGCGCGATCGGCCATTATGCCAATGCTGCCGATACCTCGATCACCAAGGGCTCCTACGAAGCGGCAATCGCCTCGATGCGCTGCGCCGTTACGGGCGCCGATTGGCTGGCAGAGGGCCATCGTTTCGCCTTCGCGCTCTGCCGCCCGCCCGGCCATCACGCCGGCATCGATCTCTTTGGCGGCTACTGCTTCATCAACAATGCGGGGGTCGCGGCCCAGCGGCTGCTCGATCATGGTGCGGCCAGGGTCGCCGTGCTCGATGTCGACTTCCACCATGGCAACGGCACCCAGGATCTCTTTTATCGCCGCGGCGATATCTTCACCGTCTCGCTGCATGGCGATCCGATGCACGCCTTTCCCTATTTCCTCGGCCATGCCGACGAGGAGGGCGAGGGGGCGGGCGCGGGGACCAACCGCAATTATCCGATGCCGCCCGGCACGCCCTTCGAGGCCTGGTCTTCTGCCCTTGCCGATGCGCTCGCCCGCATCAAGGCCTTCGGCGCCGAAGCGATCGTCCTGGCGCTGGGCGTCGACACCTTCGAGCGCGATCCGATCTCCTTCTTCAGTCTCACCTCCGACGATTTCACCCGCATGGGCGCAATGATATCCGCTGCCGGCCTGCCGGTGCTTGCCTGCATGGAAGGCGGCTACGGCGTGCCGGAGATCGGCCGCAATGTCGCCAATGTCCTCAAGGGTCTGGAAGCCTGATCGCTTGAGATGACCGACGAGACCGTTCCATCCGATACCCCGACACCCCGCATGCTGAGCTGGGCGCGCAACTCCGCCATCTATCGCCTGGAGCGGCGGATGATGACGGAAAAGCAGCTCTTCGACGCCATCACCCGCAAGGCCAGAGAGAAGTTCGAAGACATCAGCGCGGGCCAGATCAAGGCCGTCGCCGATTTCGCCGTCAAGTTTGCCTATAACAATAAGCTGATCGATGATGGAGCCTATGCCGAAGTCAGCACGCGCTCTGCCGTGCGCGGCGGCAAATCGAAGCGCGCGATCGCCCAGAAGCTTGCTGCCAAGGGTGTCGCGAGCGACAAGGTCGAGGCGACGCTCGTAGAGGCTGACGACCTCTATGCCGCGGCTATATTCGCCCGCAAACGCGCCTTCGGCCCCTTTCGCCGTGGCGACCTCGACGACAAGCGCAAGGCAAAGGAACTGTCCGCCTTCGCCCGCAATGGCTTCAGCTTCGAGATCGGCAGGAAGGTCTTCGATATGAGTTTCGAAGAGGCCGAAGAGGTGATCCTCTCCGGCCGCCTCTGATATGCATCAGCTCTTTTGCTGCCTGGATCAGAAGATTGAATTTGTCGGTTGCAAGCCGCCTCCGTATGAACAGCACTCGATCGGAGATGCAGATGAAAGACGGAAAGAGCGACGGCGCCGGCGTGCTGGCATTGGAAACGCCCGCAGCCTCCTCCTCCGGCCAGGCGGCCGGCGGGCTGATGTGCCTCCTGTCCATGTCTTCGATCCAGTTCGGCGCAGCCCTGTCTTCCCACGCGATCACTACCTATGGACCGGCCGGCGCGAGCTGGCTGCGCCTCGTCTTTGCCGCAGTCATCCTGGTCGTCGCCATCCGTCCACGCATATTCCGTTACTCGAGAGAGCAATGGACAAGCGCGCTCGTTCTCGGCACGACGACAGCCTTGATGACCATGAGTTTTTTCGCGGCGATCGAGCGCATTCCGCTCGGCCTTGCCGTGGCGATCGATTTTCTCGGCCCGCTTTCGGTGGCGACCATCGGCTACGGTCTCAGCCGGCGCCTCGTCTGGCCGCTCATCGCCGCGCTTGGTGTGCTGGCGCTTGCCCATGACGGCGAAGGCTGGATCGGGGATATGTGGGGCATTCTCTTTGCCGGCGGCGCGGGGAGCGGCTGGGCGATCTATATCGTGCTGACCAAGAAGATCGGCGCCAGCTTCAAGGGGCTGGAAGGGCTTTCCATGTCGCTGATGGTTGCCGCTGCGGTTGCCACGCCCTTCGGCTTTTCGGGCGCCGCGCCGGCGCTTGACACCTATGGTCTGATCGAAATGGCGGGCCTCGCCGTGCTCGTGCCGCTGCTGCCCTATACGCTGGAACTGATCGCCCTGCGGCGCATGCCGACGACGTCGTTCGGCATTCTCATGAGCCTGGAACCGGCCATTGCGGCTCTGGCAGGCTTCATCATTCTGATGCAGCCGATGACGCTTCTGCAGATGGCAGGAACGGCCCTGGTCGTCGCCGCAAGCGCCGGCGCGACCTTTTCGGCCGGGCAATGACGCGTCAGCCCGCCTTCATGGCCGGATCGTCGAGCGCCGGATTGTAGAACAGCGACAGCGTCAGGCTCTTGGCGATCCGCTCCGCCGTCGCCATGAACCAGGCCTTGGCCTCCGGCGACGGGGCGACATCGTCGAGCGTTGCGGCAAATAACGCCAGCCACTTCGGAAAGAGATCCGGCGTCAGATCCGCGACGCCGGTGTGTGCCTGCACCGGCTTGCCGCCATAGGCGCCGCTGCGAAAGGCGACGGCCGACCAGAAGCTCTTCATCTTCTCCATATGCTCCGGCCAGCGGCCGGAGAGCCTGGCGTCGAACACCGGACCGAATCCGAATGCGCCAGCACTCGCCCGTAAAAAGTCTCGACCAGCCTGCCGATAAAGGCCTCGTCGATGCCCATCGCCCGCATCTCCGCCTCCGCCCTTTCGCGGATCGCCGCGACATGGGCAGGACGGCCCTGAATGTCATTATCCATCATAAACCCCGGCGCCGCATCATGCGGCGCCCTCTCATATAGGTGTTTGTGCCGGCGCGCCAAAGGCAACCGTGTGCTTGCGGCAATCTGTCAGCCTATGTGCCTCAGCCACTTGACCGCCACCGACGCCTTCTTTAGGTTTAGAATTATTCTAAATTATTGGAGCAAGTCATGCTGGCGCGGTTTTTCAGATCCTCGAAACGATCTTTTCAGTCGCTGTCCGAGCAGGAGATCCTCGCGCTTGCCATTGCCTCCGAGGAAGACGACGCCCGCATCTATCTCGCCTATGCGGACAAATTGCGGCCCGAGTTTCCGGCATCGGCCAAGGTCTTCGAGGATATGGCCGAGGTCGAGGATACGCATCGCAAATCGTTGATCGAAATTTATCGTCAGCGTTTCGGCGAGCGCATCCCGCTGATCCGGCGCGAGCATGTCGAAGGCTTTTACGAACGCAAGCCCGACTGGCTCAGAGCCAACCTGTCGCTCGATGCGATGCGGCAGGAGACCGAGGCAATGGAGGAACAGGCCTATCGATTCTACGTCGAGGCGGTGAAGCGGACCTCGGACGTCTCGACGCGAAAACTTCTCGGTGATCTGGCGCTGGCCGAACAGGGGCACGAAGATATTGCCCGCATGCTCGGCGACAAGCACACGCCCGAGGATGTCAGGCGCGACGAGGACGAGACGGCGCATCGGCAATTCGTGCTGACCTATGTGCAGCCGGGTCTTGCCGGGCTGATGGATGGCTCGGTCTCGACGCTGGCGCCGATCTTCGCCGCCGCCTTTGCCACCCAGGACACCTGGCAGACCTTCCTCGTCGGCCTTTCGGCTTCCGTCGGCGCCGGCATCTCGATGGGCTTCACCGAAGCCGCCCATGACGACGGCAAGATCTCCGGCAGGGGTTCGCCGATCAAACGCGGCCTTGCCTGCGGCATCATGACGGCGCTCGGCGGCCTCGGCCACGCACTGCCTTATCTGATCCCGCATTTCTGGACGGCGACGATCACTGCCGCGATCATCGTCTTTTTCGAACTCTGGGCGATCGCCTTCATCCAGAACCGCTACATGGAGACCCCCTTCCTGCGCGCCGCCTTCCAGGTGGTGCTGGGCGGCGGCCTGGTTCTCGGTGCCGGGATTTTGATTGGGAATGGGTGAGGAGCGGTCGGCGAAGCCGAGCAATCGATCCAGTGAATCGATTGCAGCGACGAACGCCCTGAGCCCAAGCGAAGGGCCGGGAGACGGTGCTTATCTCACGCGAGGGTGCGGCACAGCGATCAGCCCTCGTCAGGACTGGAAAGAGCGCATCTGCATCCCCAAAAGCAAAAGGCCGGCTTTCGCCGGCCTCAGACTGCTGACAAACCCCTGGCGATGCCGGGGGTTTTGTGATTCATTGGGACATGTTGAAGAAACCCTCTGCCGAACAGACGGCGATCGAGATGGTGACGCTCGATAGCCTAGTGCCGAAGGATCACCTGCTTCGCAAGATTGATCAGGTGATCGACTTTTCCTTCATTCATGATCGTGTGGCTTTGCTTTACTGCCCGGACAACGGCCGGCCAGCGCTTGATCCGACCTTGATGTTCAGGGCCTTGTTCATCGGTTATTTGTTCGGCATCCGCTCCGAGCGTCAGCTGGTGCGCGAGATCGAGGTCAACGTCGCCTATCGCTGGTTCCTGCGGTTGAAGCTGGCAGATGGCGTGTTCGACGCCTCGACGCTGAGCCAGAACCGGCGTCGGCGCTTCAGCGACACATCGGTGGCCCAGGATATCTTCGACCATATCGTCGAACAGGCGATCGCCCACAAGCTGGTAGACGGCACGGTGCTTTATACCGACTCGACGCATCTGAAGGCCAATGCCAACAAGGGCAAGTACGATCTTGCCATGATCGAGAAGTCGCGTGCCGACTATTGGGCCGATCTCGACCGGGCGATCGAGGCTGAGCGGGCGCTGCATGGGCAGAAGCCGTTGACGGAGAAGGAGCGCGAGCCGCAGGTGAAGCAGACCAAGGTCAGCCGTACCGACCCCCAGGCCGGCTACATGGTGCGCGACGGCAAGCCGAAGGGCTTCTTCTATCTCGATCACCGCACGGTGGACGGCAAGCTCGCCATCATCACCGACACGCATGTGACGCCGGCCAATGTGCATGACAGTATCGTCTATCTCGATCGGCTGGACCGGCAGCGGCATCGCTTCGACTTCGATGTGAAGGCGGTCGGGCTCGATGCCGGCTATGCCACATCCGGCATCGCCAAGGGTCTTGAAGATCGCACTATTCTCGGCGTCACCGGCTACCGCAATCCGACGCCGCCCAAGGCCGGCATGATGCGCAAGTCGAAATTCGACTATGAGCCCGAGACAGACGGCTACCGCTGCCCCGAAGGTCAGCTCTTGACCTATGCCACCACCGACCGCAACGGCTACAAACACTACACATCCGATCCGGCCATCTGCTGTTCCTGCCCGTTGCTGGCGTCGTGCACCAGCAACAGCAAGGCCGTCCGCACCATCACCCGTCATGTCTGGCAAGACGCCCGGGAGCGCACCGACGCTCATCGCCTGACGCCCTGGGGCAAGGCGATCTACAAGCGCCGCAAGGAGACAGTCGAGCGCTCCTTCGCCGATGCCAAGCAGCTTCACGGGCACCGCTATGCGCGCTTTCGAAGTCTGACCCGCGTCGCTTGTCAGTGCCTGCTGGCCGCCGCAGCCCAAAACATCAAGAAGATCGCAATGGCGCTCACCAAAGCACCCAAACCAGCCATGGCATGAGGGCCACAGGCCGCCACCTCCGCTCCGCAGCCGCACCCAATTCGAAGCAGCCAACTCCAAAATAAAACCCGCCGAAAAATATCGACGGGTTTGTCAGCTGTCTGAAGCCGGCTTTCGCCGGCCTTTTTCCCGCATCGCTCTTAGAATGTCAGCGCAGTGCGCCGACCAGAACGTCGCGGCCGTTCTCGATGGTGACCCAGCGGCCGGCATTGTAGCTCGACTGCCGCTTGACGAAGGAATAAGGCGTTCCGAACCACGGCTTGACGTCGGCGGCGAGGTTGTCGAGCACGAAGTCGCCTTCGGCGGTCCGCAGCGTCAGGACGGCATGGCCCTCGCCGTCGGGCTTGCGCACGACGGTCATCAGCAGATCGGCGGCCGAAATGCCGCGCTGGATCAGCATGCGGCGCTTCAAAAGCGCGAAATCCTCGCAGTCGCCGGCGGTGGTCGGGTAGGCCCAGACCTCATCCTTGCCGTAGATTTCCTTGTCGGTCATCGGCGTGATCGTGCGGTTGACCATGGCGTTGACCGAACGGACGAGCGACCACTCTGCCGGGGTCATCTCGACGGGGCTCGCGTTGCGGTTTGCGCCGCATTCGTTGCTGTGGGTCTGACAGAAATCGTAATGGCCGATCGGCTGCGAAGTGGCGTTGCCTGTTACCATGGAAGCATTTCTGCTTGGAGCTGGGATGGCGGCAGTCGCCATCGCAAACACGGCCATCATGGCCACAAAGATACCTTTGATCCGCACGCCCGCTCTTTCCTCGATCGCCCCTTAATTATTAACAAATTGTTAATGGAGAGGGCCGAGAAGAGTCAATCGTTACTTCTTAGGAGGACCTTGCGACCCGTCGACATGGTTAAAATGCAACAAGACGGGGCTTGTTTCAGCAGCTATTGCCCGGCCATGGCGGTACGGATGATGCCTTTGACGGCGCCCAGAATAAGGGCGATATCGCCGGGACGGGACAGGCGATGGTCGCCGTCGCGAATGAAGGTCAGCACCACGTCGTCGGCAGGAAGGTGCTCGACAAGTTTCATCGCATGCGCATGCGGCACGTCGGGATCCTTCATGCCCTGGAGGATATGCACCGGGCAGCCCGTCTCGATCATGCCGTCGAGCACGCGGTTCTTGCGGCCGTCCTCGATCAGTGCCAGCGTATAGATGTTTGGTTCCGGGCTGTATTGCGAGCGCTCCTCGAAATAGCCGCGCTCCGCCAGCGACCTACGCTCCTTCGCCTTCAGCTTCGGCTCGATCAGTTCATAGGTGAAATCGGGCGCCGGCGCGATCAGCACCATGCCCGCGAGCTTCGGCCCATCCAGTCGCGCCAGCTCCTGCGCCAGCCGCAGCGCAATCCAGCCTCCCATCGAGGAGCCGACCAGAATGACCCGGTCGGGCGCGATGTGGCGGATGACGGCCAGCGCCTCCTCCAGCCAGCGCGAGATCGTGCCGTCGCGGAAACTGCCGCCGGAAAGCCCATGGCCGGAATAGTCGAGGCGGACACAGGCGGTACCGAGTTCGCCCGCCAGGCCGTCGAGTTCCAATGCTTTGGTGCCGCTCATGTCGGAACGGTAGCCGGGTAGCCAAACAAGCGTCGGGGCGTTATTGCCGGCTTGCGCCGGGCGCACCAGCATGGCGATCTCACGCGCCGCTTCGCCTTCGCCGACCGTCAGGAACTGCGGCTGGACATTGGGCATCTGATCGGACATCGACGTAACTCCTGTTGTTTCGGCCTATAAAACAGATTCTTGGCAGGCTGACAGCACGTGATTTTTCCGCTAAAGGATGATATTGACTCCGTTGCAGCGATAACGAGATACGTTTGTGCACCCTGATCGGGAGCGCGCGGCTGCAACGTTCCGAAACAACGCGAGGAGAATACGACCATTCGCAGACCTTTTAAGACCGATGCGCCCGTGAAGGACGGCCCGCGCTCGAACCGTGAAATCCGCATTCCCAAAGTTCAGCTGATCGCGGCTGACGGACAGAATATGGGCATCGTGCCTACCGACCAGGCCTTGAGAATGGCGGAAGAAGCCGGCCTCGATCTCGTCGAAATTTCCCCCAATGCCGAACCGCCGGTGTGCAAGATCCTCGATCTGGGCAAGCTGAAATACGCCAACCAGAAGAAGGCTGCCGAGGCGCGCAAGAAGCAGAAGATCGTCGAAGTCAAAGAAATCAAGATGCGCCCGAACATCGACACCCATGATTATGAGGTGAAGATGAAGGCGATGGGCCGCTTCTTCGACGAGGGCGACAAGGTCAAGGTGACGCTGAAGTTCCGCGGCCGTGAAATGGCCCACCAGGAACTCGGCATGAAGCTTCTGCAGCAGGTCAAGGCCGATACGACCGAGATCGCCAAGGTCGAAGCCGAGCCCAAGCTCGAAGGCCGCCAGATGATGATGGTACTGGCGCCGAAGTAAGCGCCAGATGCCTTTTTCGCCCAAGGCCGTCCGCAAGGGCGGCTTTTGTGCTTTCGGCCATCCCGATCTCGGGCTGGCGAAGATTCCTCCGCGGCCCCGTTGCACTTTGATGACGCTGCGGTTATAAGCGCGCGTCCGAACTGACCGGCAGGGCATGCCGTGGCAGTTTCGAATGCTTGCGGAACGGTTCGTCGCCGGAGCCGCAGATCAACAACAAACGCTCCCGCACCTTGTTGCGACGGCCGGAGAACCGGACTTCGCGAGAGGGCTTTTTTGATGAAGCGCGCAGGGAGGACAGAAGGAGTAGCAAAATGCCCAAGATGAAGACGAAGTCCTCTGCCAAGAAGCGGTTTAAGATCACCGCGACAGGCAAGGTCAAGGCTGCCGCTGCCGGCAAGCGCCATGGCATGATCAAGCGTACCAACAAGTTCATTCGCGATGCACGTGGCACCATGGTTCTCGCAGAACCGGATGGCCGCAAGGTTATCAAGAATTATCTGCCGAACGGTCTCTGAGACTCGTCCGCGAACGCTAGATTTAAGGAGATCATGATATGGCACGCGTAAAAAGAGGCGTCACCGCCCACGCCAAGCACAAGAAGGTTCTGAAGGCCGCCAAGGGCTTTTACGGCCGTCGCAAGAACACCATCCGCGCCGCCAAGGCCGCTGTCGACCGGTCGAAGCAGTACGCTTACCGCGACCGCAAGGTCAACAAGCGCAACTTCCGTGCGCTCTGGATCCAGCGGATCAACGCTGCCGTCCGCGAATTCGGTCTGACCTATGGCCGCTTCATCGATGGTCTGAACAAGGCCGGCATCGAAGTCGACCGCAAGGTTCTCTCCGACATGGCGATCCATGAGCCGGAAGCATTCGGCGCACTTGTCAACGCCGCCAAGAAGGCGCTTGAGTACCTCAAGGAAACCGGTACGGCCAACGAGTTTGAAGGCGCGGTTCGTTAACCAGCGCTTCCCAGGCTTTATGCTCTATTGAAATTTGGGAAACCCGCGCTGGTTTGGGCTAGCGCGGGTTTTTCTTTCTCTGTACTCCTTGCGCCGGCTTCCCCAGCCCGCATTTCGAACGCCGCCTGATCTGGACGGAAAGAAGACAATGTCAGATATCGACCAGCTTAAATCCTCTTTGCTTTCCGATATTGCCGCCGCCGGCGATGAGCCCGCGCTCGAAGCCGTGCGTGTCTGCGCGCTCGGCAAGAAGGGTTCGATCTCGGAACTCCTGAAGACGCTCGGCGCGATGACGCCGGAGGAGCGCCAGACCCGCGGTGCTGCGATCAACGCCCTGAAGAACGAGGTGACGGACGCCATTGCCGAACGCAAGTCGGTGCTGAAAATGGCGGCGGTCAATGCGCGGCTGAAGGCCGAGACGGTCGATGTCAGCCTGCCGGTGCGCTCCTCGCCGACCGAGCGCGGGCGCATTCATCCGATCAGCCAGATCGTCGATGAGATCACCGCAATCTTCGCCGACATGGGCTTCTCGATCGCCGAAGGTCCCGATATCGAGACCGATTACTACAATTTCACCGCGCTGAATTTCCCCGAAGGCCACCCGGCCCGCGAGATGCACGACACCTTCTTCTTCAATCCTGACGAAAACGGTGAGCGGAAGGTGCTGCGCACCCACACCTCGCCTGTGCAGGTGCGCACCATGGAATCGCAGAAGCCACCGATCCGCATCATCATTCCCGGCAAGACCTATCGCCAGGACAGCGATGCCACGCACTCGCCGATGTTCCATCAGGTCGAGGGCCTGGTCATCGACAAGAAGGCCAATGTCGCCAATATCCGCTGGGTGCTCGAGGAGTTCTGCAAGACCTTCTTCGAGGTCGACAGCGTGACGATGCGCTTTCGCCCGTCCTTCTTCCCCTTCACCGAGCCCTCTTTCGAGGTCGATATCCAGTGCGACCGCTCGGGTCCGATCGTCAAGTTCGGCGAAGGCAGCGACTGGATGGAGATCCTCGGCTGCGGCATGGTCCACCCGAACGTGCTGCGTTATGGCGGGCTCGATCCCGACGAGTATCAGGGCTTTGCCTGGGGAATGGGCCTCGACCGCATCGCCATGCTGAAATACGGCATGCCCGACCTGCGCGACTTCTTCAACGCCGACGTCCGCTGGATGACGCATTACGGCTTCCGCCCGCTCGACATGCCGACGCTGTTCGGCGGTTTGAGCGCTTGAACGGAGAATGGAACGATGAAATTCACGCTCTCCTGGCTGAAGGAGCATCTGGAAACGGATGCCACACTCGATGAAATCTGCACTCGCCTGACCCAGATCGGTCTGGAGGTGGAGCATGTCGACGACAAGGCGGCGTTCAAGCCCTTCGTCATCGCAAGGGTTGTTTCGGCGGAAAATCATCCGCAGGCCGATCGCCTGAAGGTGCTGATGGTCGACACCGGTTCCGGCGCGCCGGTCCAGGTCGTCTGCGGCGCCCCGAATGCGCGTGCCGGCCTTATCGGCGCCTTCGCCGCTCCCGGTACCTATGTTCCCGGTATCGACGTGACGCTCGCCGTCGGCAATATCCGCGGCGTCGAAAGCCGCGGCATGATGTGCTCCGAAAAGGAAATGCAGATCTCCGACAATCACGACGGCATCATCGATCTGCCCGACGATGCGCCGGTCGGTCAGAGTTACGCGGCCTATGCGCATCTGGACGATCCGGTCATCGAAATCAATCTGACGCCCAATCGGCCCGACTGCACGTCGATCCACGGGATCGCCCGCGATCTCGCCGCCTCCGGTCTCGGTACGCTGAAGACACGGGCCGCGCCGTCCTTCGCCGTCGAGGGTGATACACCGGTCAAGCTGACGCTCGATCTCGACGATCCGAAACTCTGCCCCGGCTTTTCGCTGCGTCTGGTGCGCGGCGTCAGGAACGGCCCGAGCCCGCGCTGGATGCAACAGCGGCTGATCGCCATCGGCCTGCGTCCCATCAACGCGCTGGTCGACATCACCAATTACATGACCTTCGATCAGGGCCGGCCGATGCACGTCTTCGACGCCGCCAAGGTCAGGGGCAACCTGACCGTCCGCCGCGCCAGGGAAGGCGAGACCGTGCTGGCGCTCGACCAGCGCGAATACAGGCTCGGTCCGAGCAACGTCGTCATCGCCGATGAAGACGGTATCGAATCGATCGGCGGCATCATGGGCGGCGAACACTCCGGCTGCGACGAGAACACCGTCGACGTGCTGATCGAATCGGCCCTCTGGGACCCGATGAACATCGCCAAATCGGGCCGCAGCCTCGGTATCATCACCGATGCCCGCTACCGCTTCGAACGCGGCGTCGATCCGGAATATATGGTTCCCGGTCTCGAACGCACGACGGAACTGGTGCTCGAGCTCTGCGGCGGCACGGCCGCACGGGCCGAGATCGTCGGTTATGAGGGCTATGATCCGAAGGTCGTCGACTTCCCCTATTCCGAGGTCAAGCGCCTGACGGGCCTGGAAGTCTCGACGGAGGAAAGCAACGCGATCCTCGTCCGTCTCGGATTCAAGGTCTCCGGCTCCGGAGAACGCGTTTCCGTCTCCGTTCCTTCATGGCGCCCCGATGTCGACGGCAAGGCCGATCTCGTCGAGGAGGTCATGCGCATCCACGGCGTCGACAATATCAAGCCGGCGCCGCTCGAAAGCCATGCCGCCGTCAATGGCAGGATCCTGACGACGCTGCAGATCCGCACCCGCGCGGCCAAGCGTGCTCTTGCCTCGCGCGGCATGCTGGAGGCCGTCACCTGGTCCTTCATTCCGGAGGATCAGGCAAGGCTGTTCGGCGGCGGTTCGCCGGGCCTCAAGCTTGCCAATCCGATCGCCGCCGAAATGTCGGATATGCGGCCCTCGCTGTTGCCGGGCCTGCTGACGGCAGCCCAGCGCAATGCCGACAAAGGCTACGGCGACGTGGCGATATTCGAAGTCTCGGGCACCTATGAGAATGACAGGCCGGACGGCCAGCGCCGCGTTGCCGGCGGCATCCGCCGCGGCACCGCCTCGCTCGCTGGAGGGGGCCGCATGTGGTCGAATGCCGTGAAGGGCGGGGGCAAACCGGTCGACGTCTTCGACGCCAAGGCCGATGCGCTCGCCGTCATCGAAGCCTGCGGCCTGCCGATGGGAAATATCCAGATCGAGCAGGGCGGCCCGGAATGGTATCATCCCGGCCGCTCGGGCACGATCAAGATGGGGCCGAAGGTGGTGCTCGGTTACTTCGGTGAATTCCACCCGCTGACACTGGAAGCGCTCGATGTCTCCGGTGCCCTCTGTGGCTTCGAGGTCTATCTCGACGCGATGGCCGAGCCGAAGAAGAAGGCGACCCGCACCAAGCCGGCGCTGGAGCTTTCACCCTTCCAGGCGGTCAAGCGCGACTTCGCCTTCGTCGTCGACAAGACGGTGGAAGCGGGCGCGATCATCAAGGCTGCGACCGGGGCCGACCGCAAGCTCGTCACCGGCGTCACCGTCTTCGATGTCTTCGAAGGTGCGTCTGTCGGCGAAGGCAAGAAGTCGGTGGCGATCGAGGTTCAGATCCAGCCGGTCGAGCGCACGCTGACGGATGAGGATTTCGAAGCGTTGACGCAGAAGATCGTCGCGAGTGTCGCGAAGTTCACCGGCGGCGTCCTCAGAGGCTGATCCTGCCAGTCTTCGCCAAAGACAAGGGACCGGTCGTTGCGACGACCGGCTCTTTCACGTGTGAAGATGGTAGAGCTTGCTGACGATGACCCACCGGCCGTCGATCTTCAGAAGTGAGAGATAGTCGGTAAAGCGCATTCCGGCGAAATCGTCGGTGACCTTGACGCTCGCCGCGTCACCCTCGACATCGACGCTTTGTATATCCATGAAGGGCTGGGTGCCGGGTGCAGCCGGCTCCTCCGCCAGGATCGCGGTGATGAATTCGTCCCGCGTCAGCCATTCGACGGCATTCTGATAATAGCCGATGATCGAGCTTTTCGGGTGAAAGGCCTTCTTCAAGGCCGCCGCATTGGCGAAGGCCATGCCTTCGACATAGAGATGAACCGTCTGTTCGACTGCCTGCCTGTCCGACATGTTTCCATCCCGTTCTCTGAGATGGCGTTAAATAGTTTCGCCGGCCGCGAAGGCAAGCCCGGCCGGCTGCGGTAGTCTAAGCCGGGCTTTTTCGATTAAAGATTCGTCATCGCAAGCGAGGCATCCGAATAGCGTTTTCCAGCCACCTGTGCGGCGGGGATCGCGTCGCCGAGCTGCCGGATCTCCGTTGCGCTCAGCGTGATATCGGCAGCGGCGGCGTTCTGTTCGAGATGGTGAAGCCTGCGGGCGCCGGGGATCGGCACGATGTCGTCGCCCTGGCTCAGCACCCAGGCCAGCGCCAGCTGCGCAGCCGTCACGCCCTTCTCGGCGGCAAGCCGCTCGAGCGTTGCGACGAGGGCAGCGTTGGCGTCGAAATTTTCCGCCTGGAAGCGCGGCACCTGCCGGCGGAAATCGTCGGCGGCGAGATCGTCAGCCTTCCGGATCGCGCCGGTCAGGAAACCGCGGCCGAGCGGGCTGTAGGGCACGAAGCCGATGCCGAGTTCGCGGCAGGTGGCAAGCACCTCCTCTTCGGGATCGCGGGTCCAGAGCGAATATTCGCTCTGCAGCGCTGCGATCGGATGGATCGCATGGGCGCGGCGGATGGTGGCGCTGCCGGCTTCCGAGAGGCCGATCGCGCGGACCTTGCCTTCCCTCACCAGCTCGGCCATGGCGCCGACCGTCTCCTCGATCGGCACGTTGGGGTCGACCCGGTGCTGGTAGAGCAGGTCGATGGTCTCGATGCCGAGACGTTTCAGCGAAGCCTCGGCAACCTCCCTGACGTGTTCGGGGCGGCTGTCGACGCCGGCGATCGCGGCAGCGCCCGCCTGGCTGGTATCGATCCTGAAGCCGAATTTGGTGGCGATCACCACGCGGTCGCGGACAGGCTTCAGCGCCTTTCCAAGAAGAACCTCGTTGGTAAACGGGCCATAGACTTCGGCGGTGTCGAAGAAGGTGACGCCGAGATCGACGGCGCGATTGAGCGTCCGGATCGATTCCGCTTCGTCGCTGGCGCCATAGGCAAAGCTCATGCCCATACAGCCGAGGCCGACGGCGGAGACGGTCAGATCATTTCCGAGTTTACGGGTCTTCATGATGGGTTCCTTTTCTGAGCTGATTTTGAACCGCTGGAGCATGATGCCGACACGTGTGAGTGATTTCGGATGACACCACGCGTCCGGAGAAATCATTGTTTGGCGGTACGGACAGACATATCGGCCACCGACCGATCAGAAAATACATGCAGTTTCTAACAGGCTGTTCTATGATTTCGATCAATGAACAGAACACAGCTCTCCCAACTCGCCGTTCTTGCCGCCGTCTCGGAGCATCGCAGCTTCCGTGCCGCGGCCAGGGAACTTCTCGTCGCGCCGTCGGCCATCAGCCACGCGATCTCAAGTCTCGAGGAAAGCCTGGGCGTCAGGCTTCTGGCGCGCACCACCCGCAGCGTCGCGCCGACGGAAGAAGGACGCCTGCTTCTCGAGAGGCTGCGACCGGCGCTGGAGGAGATCGATGTTGCGTTGGAGGCCGTTCGCGACACACGCGCCAAGCCCGCCGGAAACCTGCGCATCACTGCCCCGCGCTTCGCCTCCGATATCCTGCTTGCTCCGCGCCTCGGCGATTTTCTCAACCTTTATCCCGATATCACCCTGGAGATCGCCAATGAGGACGGCTTCACTGATATCGTCAAGGAAGGTTTCGACGCCGGGCTAAGGCTGGAAGAGAGTCTGGAGGCCGACATGATCGCGGTCAGGTTCTCGCCCAATCTGACGACTGTCATCGCCGCTTCGCCGGACTATTTCGTACGCCATCCGAAACCGGAGCATCCGCGTGATCTCGTCCATCATCGTTGCATCAAGCGGCGCTTCACGAATGGCTCGATCTATCGCTGGGAATTCGAAAAGGATGGTCAGGAACTCGTTGTTGCCGTCGACGGGCCGCTGGTTGTCAGCGACGACCGGATGGCCCTGCTTGCAGCACTGAACGGCGCCGGCCTTGCCTATCTCTTCGATATGCGGGTGCATGCGGAACTGGCGCGCGGCAGGCTCGTGCGCGTGCTGGAGGATTGGTGCACGCCCTATCCAGGGCCGTTTCTCTATTATCCGAGCCGCCGGCAGATGCGTCCGGCGCTGCGCGCCTTTATCGATTTCTTCAGATATTCCGAGAAGGATAAGGGCGGCCGGCAGGAGTGACAGCCGCCCGTTTCTGCATCCGTCAGGCAGCTTTTGCCTTCTGGTTTGCCGCGGTTGTGGCGAGCTGGGAGAGCTTCTTGTCGGTGGACGTTTCCTCCTGCAGCGTCTGGTCGAGCAGGCTGACGACGTCCTTGAGGCCGAGGGTCGCAGCCCAGGTCTTCAGCGTGCCGTAACGGGCGATTTCATAATGCTCGACAGCCTGGGCCGCCGAGATCAGGCCGGCATCCAGCGCTGTGGTGCCCTTGAATTCTTCGATGATCTCTTCGCCCTCCGCGATAATACCCTGGATCGCCTCGCAGGTTTTGCCCTGAGCGCGCTTGCCGATTTTTTCGAACACCTGCTGCAGGCGCTCGACCTGGGCTTCGGTTTCCTCGAGGTGCTTCTGGAAGCCTGCCTTCAGTTCGGAGGACTGGGCGGCCCGCGCCATCTTCGGCAGGGCGCGCAATATCTGTCGCTCGGCGAAGTAAATGTCCTTGAGCGTGTCATAGAAGAGATCTTCCAACGTCTTTTCCTTGGCCATTTTCTCGATCCTTGTTCTGGGAAAGGCCGCGAACGCGGCGACACATTAAGAAGCGAGGACCGCGCAAATTGTTCCCGATCGATTTCGGGTGGACTGGAAATCGGCTCCGGGCAATCATCCCACCGTTTCCATGGGAGAGAAAATCATGCGGAAGCCGGGTTCGATGAAAGGTCTGGAGGATCTTGGCCGGGTGCGGCTTTCGCGGAATTTCTTCTTCCGCGATTTCCTGCACTCCGAAATTGCCGATTTCTACCGCATCCCCAACATTCCCGAGGATCCCGATCTGGCAATCGAGGCGGGGAGGCGGCTTTGCGAGGAACTGCTCGAGCCGCTGGAGGCAACCTTCGGGCGTTTGCACATCCGCTCCGGCTACCGCTCGCCCGATGTCAACAGGTTCGGCAACGAGAACAAGCTGAACTGCTCGACCAATGCCGCTACATCAGCCCATCACATCTGGGATGTCAGGGATTTCGACGGCTGCATGGGTGCCGCCGTCTGCATCGCCGTGCCGTGGATGATCGACCGCTATCGTGATGAAAGCGACTGGCAGCGGCTCGCCTGGTGGATCCACGACCACCTGCCTTATGCATCGCTCTGCTTCTTCCCCAAGCTCTGGGCGTTTAATATCCAGTGGCACGAACGGCCGAAGCGAATCATCCATAGCTATGTCAGCCCGCGCGGGATCCTCACCAAGCCGGGTATGGCGAACTGGGAGGGCGATCATGGCGCGTTCTACGAGGGGTTTCCAAAGCTGATGCGATAGCGGATATGGCCATCGCTCTCGACATAGCTGTCGTAAAGGGCACGGGCCGTCTTGTTGTTTTCGCTCGTATGCCAATAAAGTCGCGACCAGCCCTTTACCTTGCCGAGCGCGACGAGATCGTCCATCAGCGCCCGGCCGACGCCCTTGCCGCGTGCATCGGCATCGACGAACAGGTCTTCGAGATAGCAGTCCCTGCCGCGTATCCAGGTGCCCTCATGCGTGAGATAGAGCGCAAAGCCGATGATCCTGCCGTCGACGTCGGCGACCCGCATCGCGATTGCGGAGGCGGGATCGAACACCCGCCGCCACGTCTGATCGGTGATATCGGTCTCGACGGTCACGTCGTAAAAGTCGAGATAAGCCGCCCAGAGTTCGCGCCAGCGGGTTTCGTCCTCAGGGCGGGCTTCGCGTATCGTCACTGTCATGGTTCTGTTCCTTCAGCGCCGGCTTCGTCGAGCAGCGCCATAGCCTGATCGGAGAGAGACAATGTCGCCGCTTTCGCCAGGCTCTCGAGTTGCGCCAGGCTGGTGGCGCTGGCGATCGGCGCCGTCACGCCTCTCTTGCGCAACAGCCAGGCAAGCGAGATCTCCGCCGGCTTGGCGCCGGTCTCGGCAGACACCTTGTCCAGCGCGGCGAGAATGCGCAGGCCCTTTTCGTCGAAATATGTCGAAACGCGGCCCTCGCGTGCCCGGCCCTGTGTATCGGCCTTGCTGCGGTACTTTCCAGTGAGGAAGCCGGCCGCGAGGCTGAAATAGGTGATGACGCCAATATCTTCCGCGACACAAAGCTCTGCGAGCGGCCCCTCGAAACTTGCGCGCGCGTAGAGATTATATTCCGGCTGCAGGACGTCATAACGCGGCAGGCCGGCCTTTTCGGCGGTGTCGAAGGACGCCTGCAGCAGGCCGGCATCAAAATTCGAGCAGCCGATGGCGCGGATCTTGCCCTGCTCTTTCAGCTTGGCATAGGCGCCGAGCGTCTCCTCATGCGGCGTATCGGCATCCGGCCAGTGCGAGAGATAGAGGTCGATATAGTCGGTCTGCAGTCGGCTGAGCGACGCTTCGACCGCTTTCAGGATATAGCCCGCCTTCAGCGTCTTTCCCTGACCCATGTCCGAGCCGACCTTGGAGATGATGAGGGCCTTGTCGCGCGAAACCCCTGATTGCTTCAGCCAGCGCCCGATGATCTCCTCGGAATCGCCGCCCTTGTTGCCCGGCACCCATGCTGAGTAGACATCCGCCGTATCGATCGCGTTCAGGCCAGCATCGAAAAAGGCGTCGAGAATGGCGAAGGAAGTTTTTTCGTCGGCCGTCCAGCCGAAGACATTGCCGCCGATGACGATCGGCGCGACCGAAAGGCCTGTTTTTCCAAGCCGACGCATTTCCATGACGCTCTCCAAAATGGTTAAGTGAGTGAAATTGCGGATGCGGCAGAACGCCGCCCGAGTTAAACTAGCGCGATCTCTGCATCCTGAAAACCAAACTTCCGTGATTTCATGTCGCACCATTGCGCCGCAGCCAAGCCCTGAATATGGTTCGCGGACATCAGTCTGGGAGGCTTGGACATGCTGCGTTTCGGTATCATTTCGACGGCGAAGATCGGGCGCGACAATGTCGTTCCCGCCATCCAGGATGCGGAAAATTGTGTCGTCACGGCGATTGCGAGCCGGGATCTCGCGCGCGCAAGGGAGATGGCCGACCGCTTCTCCGTGCCGCACGCCTTCGGCTCCTATGAGGAGATGCTGGCTTCGGATGTCATCGACGCCGTCTATATCCCGCTGCCGACCTCGCAGCATATCGAATGGTCGATCAAAGCAGCCGATGCCGGCAAGCATGTGCTCTGCGAAAAGCCCTTGGCGCTGAAGGCTGGCGATATCGACGCGGTGATCGCCGCTCGCGACCGCAATAAGGTGGTGGTCACGGAAGCCTATATGATCACCTACTCGCCGGTCTGGCAGAAGGTACGCTCGCTGATCGAGGAGGGAGCGATCGGCTCGCTCCGACATGTGCAGGGCGTCTTCACCTATTTCAATCGCGATGCCGCCAACATGCGCAACATCCCCGAGCTCGGTGGTGGCGGCCTTCCCGATATCGGCGTCTACCCCGTCATGAGCACGCGCTTTTCGACCGGCAAGGAGCCGCTCCGGATCCAGGCGATTACCGAGCGCGATCCGGATTTCGGCACCGATGTCTATTCGAGCGTCAAGGCCGAATTCGACGATTTCGAGCTGAGCTTCTATGTCTCGACGCAGATGGCCAACCGCCAGATCATGGTCTTTCACGGCACCGACGGTTACATTGAGGTCAAGTCGCCGTTCAACGCCAATCGCTGGGGGCCGGAAGAGATCGAACTGGCCGATCGCAGCCACAATGAATCGCGCATCTTCCGCTTCCAGGACAGCCGCCAGTACAGGCGCGAGGTCGAGGCTTTCGCTCGCGCGGTAGAGAACGGCAAGGAAGAGATCGTCACGCTCGAAAATTCGAAGCTGAACCAGAAGGTCATTGATGCGATCTATCGCGCCAGCGAGAAGGACGGCTGGGAGGCGGTGTGACTAACCGCGGAAGACGAAGCGCGAATAGCCGAAGAAGCTGAAGATCATTGCCGCGATACTGGCGACCACCATCGCCGCAAGCGGCTGAAGCCCTGGCAGCGAAAGCAGCAGCGCGGAATAAAGCCCGTAATTGACGAGCGCCGTCGTGACGCCGACCGAGCCGTAGCGGAAGCCTTCGGCGGCGAGCGAACGGCCGGAGCGATCGAAGGTGAAGTTCCGGTTGAAAGCCCAGGTCGTCGCCATTGCAAGGGCAATCGCGATGAGCCGCGCCACGAAGGGGCCGAGCGGCGTCAGATCGATGAGCGCCGACAGCACACCGGCATCGACGAGAAAGCCGATGCCGCCGGCAATCGCGAAACGGATGAGCTTCTTCACGCGGCATCCGCCTTGCCGCGGCCGCCACGCAGCGCCGGCGCGGCCTCGCGATCAGGCAGTTTGGCTGCGCTCGGCGTCTCCAGGCTCATATAGTGGATACGCAGCTGTTCGGCGCGGGCGCGCGCAACCGAATCCAGGATGACCCCGGCGGTAAACAGCATGAAAGAGATCATCATCAGCGCCATCGACAGCACCCAGGTCGGCATGCGGCTGACCAGGCCCGTTGCGATATATTCCGCCAGCACCGGCGTCATGAAGCCTAGGCTCGCCAGCATGAAGACGATGCTGATTGCGCTGAAGAAGGCGAAGGGCCGCGTCTCCTTCATCAGCATCGCGAACATCCAGAGGATCTTGCCCCCGTCGCGGAAAGTCGAAAGTTTGGAATGCGAGCCTTCCGGCCGGCGGCCGTAGTCGAGCTCCAACTCGCTGACCGGCAGCTTCAGCCGCGAGGCGTGCACGGACATTTCCGTTTCGATCTCGAAGCCGCCTGAGACAGCCGGGAAGCTCTTGACGAAGCGGCGCGAGAAGGCGCGGTAGCCGGAAAAGATATCGGTGAAATCAGGGCCGAAAATCGTCCGGTAGAGCAGGTTGAAAAGCCGGTTGCCGAGCGCATGGCCCTGGCGGCCGGCATCGGCATGCACGCCGCGCCGGGCTCCCACAACCATGTCGGCGCGCTCGGTCAGAAGCGTGCGCACCAGTTCCTCGGCATCGCCGGGCGCATAGGTTCCGTCGCCGTCCGCGATGACGTAGATGTCGGCCTCGATGTCGGCGAACATTCGGCGCACCACGTGGCCCTTGCCCTGTCGCCGCTCGCGCACGACATGCGCGCCGGCAAGCATTGCCTGCAACGCGGTCCCATCGGTGGAATTGTTGTCGTAGACGTGAATCGCGGCCTCCGGCAGCGTCGCCCGGAACCCTCGCACGACAGAACCGATTGTTGCCGCCTCGTTATAGCAGGGAAGCAGGACGGCTATCTCAGGATTACCGCGGCGTGATGGGGCCATGACTCTACTCGTTACACAAAAGCCGTGCCGAGCCTAATCGCCCAGCGTTAATAAGACCCTATGACGCAGGCAAAATCTCCAGTCGCCGCGAGTGTTTTACACTTTCTTGATCGGTGAAGGCTAATGTTCGATCATCCGGAAACGAACCGCTAACGATGATGAACGCCGTACAGCCGATCACCAACGCATCATACGTGACCGATATCCCGAGCGGCGGCGTCCGCGGCCTGCTGACGCGTCTGTGGCCGACCGTCATCGCCTATTGCGTCATTCTCGCCGCCGTCATCGCCGTTACCAGGCTCCATGGTGCTACCGATTACGTCGGCCCCGACAATGACGATGGCATGCGCCTCGTCGAGGTTCGCGATTTTCTCGCCGGCCAGGGCTGGTTCGATCTGATGCAATATCGTCTCGGCCTCAATGGCGGCACGCTGATGCACTGGTCGCGGTTGATTGACCTGCCGATCGCCTCGCTGATCTGGTTCTTCGGCCTGCTTGTGCCGCGCGAGACGGCCGAGGCGCTGGCCCTCGGCATCTGGCCCGTATCGCTCATCCTGCCCGCCATGCTCGCCATGGCCGTTGCCGGCCGGCGCATCGGCGGCGTTGCCGGCATGCATATCAGTCTCGGGCTGACCGCGCTGGCCATCTATACCGGAAACCGGTTCGCGCCTGGCGCCATTGATCATCACAATGCGCAACTGGCGCTGGTCGCGACGATGACGGCGATGCTGCTGGATCCGAAGCGTCGCGGCTGGAGCTATACGGTTGCCGGCGTTGCGGCCGCAATCGCCATCGCCATCGGCGCCGAGACGACGCCCTTCGTTGCCGCCGTCTGCCTGACGGTCGCGGTTATCTGGGCGTGGGAGGGCAAGGATTTCGCTGTCGCCGCCCAGTCCTTCGGGCTTGCGCTGGCGATTGCGATCAGCATCCTCTTCTTCGCAACGGTGCCGCCGCGACTCTATTCGACGGTCACCTGCGACAATCTCTCGCTCGGTTACTACAGCCTGGCGGCGATCGGCGGCGGGCTTCTGCTGTTTTGCGCGGTGTTTGCGAGTGGGCTTTCCAGGCCGCTGCGCTTTGCGGCGCTTGCCGTCGTCGGCGCCGGCGTCCTCGGTTCGGCTGTCGTGATCGCGCCGCAGTGCCTGAGCGATCCGCTTGCCGGTCTCGATCCCATGCTGATCGAACTCTGGCTACGCAATGTTTCCGAAGCGAAGTCGATCTTCGCTCTGGCGCGCAGCGAACCTTTCGATATCGGCGCCTTCTATGCGGCCGGTCTCTTCGGCATCGCCGTCTGCATCTTCCGCATCCTCCAGCGCGACCGCATGCAGGTCCACCTGATCTTGCTGTTTCTGCTTTCCATCAGCTGGACGATCGCGCTCGTCCAGGTGCGCGGCTCGACCTTCTCCAACCTCATCTCCATCCTGCCGCTTGCCCTGCTGATCATCGACATAAGGCGCATCTCCAACAGCGACAGCGAAAATATTGCCGTCGCCTTCGTCTATGTGGTGACGGTGCTTGCAGGCGTCCCCGCCGCATGGGGCCTTGGCGGTGGGCTCATCTCGCTGCAGATGGAGAATGGGGCGCAGAAGAAGGCGTCGGAACCGGCAAAGGACAAGGCCTGTGCATCGAGAGAGGCGCTGGCGCCGCTTGCCGGGCTTCCTGTCGGCCTCGTCTCCGCGCCGTCGGAAATGGGCGTCGCAATTCTCCGCTTTACGCAAAACCGCGTTCTTGCGGCCCCCTATCACCGCAATCAGGGCGGCATGCTGACGGAGCTGCATATCGGCATGGCTGAGCCGCAGGAGGCGGAAGCCTTTCTGAAGGGGGCAGGCGTCACGACGCTCGCCTTCTGCCCTGGTGATCCGCAGACGCGGCAGCTCGCGAAATTGAAGCCGGACGGCCTCTATGCGCAGCTCGGCAAGGGAAATATTCCGCCTTTTCTGGAGCCGGTTCCGAATGCGGCGGACGCGGCCGTGCAGTTCTTTCGCTATCGGCCGGCGACGAACTGACGCCGGCGATCATCGTTATGGCAAATCGTCAGTGCGAAACACGCGGCGTGCGAAAGCGTGCATGGGCATAAAGGCCAAGCACGAAGAGGATAAGGCCGCCATTATAGCCGAGAACGGCATAGAGGAGCGCCAGAAATGACACCGGCCCCGGTGAGAATACCGCCGCCAATGCGAAGCTGATTCCGATCAGCGCGGCGATCAACGCGATCGCGCCGGCCGAGCGCATTTGCCCGGCGCTGATTCCCAATGCTGCGGCTGTAAGAATAATCATTTCAGCACCTTCCCGAAGAGAACGAGGGGAAGAATAGGAAGCCCCACCTAACAAAGATTTACCGGCCATCTTGGCCGAAAAGCCTTTGTATTGCGGTGGTTAGCAATCTCTTTCGTATGAAACGCGCATTATAACTATGCGTTCCGTAGCGAACCGGATTACGAATGTCGCTGTCGTCACCCAGGCCGCCGACCGCCGTGGCATCGCCGCGCAGGCGGCACGCCGGCGATTTCAATAGCCGGGAAACAGGCTCCGGCCGATGCCGAGCTTCCCGTTTGCTGCCGATGGACATAGAAAGAAGGGATGAGCAACCTCTTCGACAGCGATTCGCCGACCAACCTTGCCGAGTATTCGGTTTCGGAGCTTTCCGGCTCGATCAAGCGTACCGTCGAGACGGCCTTCGACCAGGTGCGCGTGCGCGGCGAAATTTCAGGCTATCGTGGGCCGCACTCCTCGGGTCATGCCTATTTCGCGCTGAAGGACGATCGCGCCCGCATCGACGCCGTCATCTGGAAGGGCACTTTCTCGCGATTGAAGTTCCGTCCGGAAGAGGGCATGGAAGTGATCGCCACCGGCAAGGTCACGACCTTTCCGGGCTCCTCGAAATATCAGATCGTCATTGAGACGCTGGAGCCGGCCGGCGCCGGCGCGCTGATGGCGCTGATCGAGGAGCGCAAGCGTAAGCTCGGCGCCGAAGGCCTGTTCGATGCCGCCCGCAAGAAGCGGCTGCCCTTCATGCCCAGGGTGATCGGCGTCGTCACCTCGCCGACCGGCGCGGTGATCCGCGATATTTTGCACCGCATCTCCGATCGTTTTCCCGTGCATGTCCTCGTCTGGCCGGTCAGGGTGCAGGGAGAGGGGGCCGGCGAAGAGGTGGCGAACGCCATCCGCGGCTTCAATGCGCTGGCGCCGGGAGGTGCGATTGCCCGTCCCGACATGCTGATCGTCGCACGCGGCGGCGGCAGCCTGGAAGATCTCTGGAGTTTCAACGACGAGATCGTCGTGCGTGCGGCAGCCGAAAGCCGAATACCGCTGATCTCGGCGGTCGGCCACGAGACCGATTGGACGCTGATCGACCATGCCGCGGATGTCCGCGCCCCGACGCCGACGGGTGCGGCGGAAATGGCGGTGCCCGTCAAGGCGGAGCTGGAGGCGCAGCTTGCGGCTCTTGCCGCCCGCCTGCAGGGCGGCATGAACCGGCAGATGGATCAGCGCCGCCAGTCCGTCCGCGCCCTGATGCGCGCTTTGCCATCGCTCGATCAGCTTCTCGCTCTGCCGCGGCGTCGCTTCGACGAGGCCGCCGCCGGCCTCGGCCGCGGGCTGGCGCTCAACACCATCAACAAGCGCCGCGGCTTCGAGCGTGTCGCCTCACATCTGCGGCCCGATGTGCTTTCCAACCGCATCGCCGAGCGCCGCCAGCTTCTGAGCGAGCGCATGGCGCGGGCCGAACGCACCGTCGAACGGCTGCTCGACCGCTCGAAGTCCCGCATCGACCGCGCCGAGGCCATCCTCGCCTCGCTGCCTGCCCGGCTGAAGACGCAGACCGACCGCGGCCGCGAACGCCTCGGCAATCTCACCCGTCATGCCGATACGGCGATCCGCCACCAGTTGACGCGCGCCCGCGCCGAGCTTTCCGCGCAGGATCGCGTGCTGCAGTCGCTCTCCTACAAGAACGTGCTGAAGCGCGGCTACGCCGTGATTCGCGATGAGGATAACAGGCCGGTGTCGCAGGCCTCGGCTCTCTCCGCCGGCATGGGCATCGCCATCGAATTCGCCGACGGCCGCGTCGGCGCAATGACGACGGATGGCGGCGCCCCGCCCGCTGGCGCCAAGAAGCGCAGTGGAAAGCCGGCGGAGCCGACGAAACAGGGAAGCCTGTTCTGACGATGCGGATCCTGCTGGTTCTTGCCCATCCGCTTCAGGAAAGTTTTGCCGCTTCGGTGGCGCGCACGGCACGAGAGGCCTTGGAAGCCTCCGGCCATGTCGTCGATCTGCTCGATCTCTATGCCGAGGATTTCGACCCGCGCCTGACCGAGGCGGAGCGCCGCGCTTATTTCGATGTGCCCTACGACACCTCGGCCGTCGCCGATATCGTTGCCCGGCTGCGGTCGGCCGATGGGCTCGTCCTTGTCTTTCCGCAGTGGTGGTTCAATTTCCCGGCCATTCTGAAAGGGTTCTTCGATCGCATCCTCGCACCGGGCGTGGCCTTCATCCATGATGCCGCCGGCGGCCGCATCGTGCCGGAGCTCACCAATATCAGCCTGCTTTTTGCGCTGACGACGACGGGCTCGCCCTGGTGGCTTGTGCAACTCTATATGGGCAATCCAGTTCGCCGCCTGCTGAAGCGGGGCATCGCCAATTTCTGTTCGAAGAAGCTCGTCTTCCGCATGCTGAGCTTGCACGACATGGATCGCGCGACGGAGGCCAGGCGCCAGGCGCATCTGGAACGTGTTCGCAAGGCGCTCGCCGCAATCTGACTATTCGAAATCCGACAGCAACTTCTTGAGCAGCCGGTTGAACTCGGCCTTATCCTCGGCTGTCAGATTTCGTGTCAGCCGCTGCTGGTTGGCGACATGGGCGCCGACCGCCTCTTCGACGGTCGCAAGGCCCTTTTCGGTCAGGGCGATCAGGACGCTGCGCCTGTCCTCCGGATTGTGGATGCGCTCGACGAAGCCCGATTTCTCCAACTGGTCGATGCGGTTCGTCATTGTGCCGGAGCTGACCATCGTCATCTCCAGAAGCTCGCCCGGCGAGAGCCGATAAGGCGCGCCGGAGCGGCGCAGCGTAGCCAGTACGTCGAAGGCCGAGGTGGAAAGCCCGTGTGTCATGAGCACGGTTTCGACTTCGCGGCCGAGGTGGGTGCCGAGGCGCTTCAGCCGCCCGAGGATACCCATCGGTTCGACATCGAGGTCCGGTCGCTCGCGCCGCCATTGCGCCAGGATTCTGTCGACATGATCTTGTTGTTCTTCACCCATGTCACATCGATAGCAGGAGATATCTTGACGTCAAGATAAATTGCGCTATCGTGTATTTATCTTGATATAGAGATTCTTGATATGAAGACAAACTCGCGATATTTCGCCGATGTGCTGATCACCGCTGTCGCTCCGGCCATCTGGGGCAGCACCTATTTCGTCACCACATCTTTCCTGCCGCATGGCTATCCGCTGACTGTTGCCATGCTGCGCGCCTTGCCGGCAGGCCTGCTTCTGCTGCTCATCGTCCGCAAGCTGCCGACGGGTGTCTGGTGGGGCCGCGCCTTCATTCTCGGCGCGCTGAACTTCTCGTTCTTCTGGGCGATGCTCTTCGTCTCGGCCTATCGTCTGCCGGGTGGCGTAGCGGCCACAGTGGGCGCCGTGCAGCCGCTGATCGTCATCGCCTTGTCGCGGCTGTTCCTCGGCAAGCCGATCCGCTTCCTCGCTGTCATCGCCGGCCTGATCGGCATGTCAGGCGTGGCGCTTCTGGTGCTGACGCCGAATGCGGCGCTCGATCCCATCGGCATTGCCGCCGGTCTCGCCGGAGCGGTGTCGATGGCCTTCGGCACGGTGCTGAGCCGCCACTGGCAGCCGCCGGTCTCCAGCCTGACCTTCACGTCATGGCAATTGACAGCCGGCGGCGTCCTGCTCGTGCCCCTGGCCTTCCTGCTGGAGCCGGCGCTTCCCGTGCCGACGCCGGCCAATCTTCTCGGCATCGCCTATCTCGGCCTCATCGGCGCAGCCTTCACCTATCTGCTTTGGTTTCGCGGCCTGTCGCGCATCGAGCCCTCGGCGGCGGCATCGCTCGGCTTTCTCAGCCCCGTCATCGCAACCCTGCTCGGCTGGCTGGCGCTCGGCCAGAGCCTGACGCCGGCGCAGATCGCGGGCTTCGCCATGGTGCTCGCCAGCGTCTGGCTCAGTCAGCGGACGATGATGCCGGTCAGGCCCATTCGCCCTGACGCATCACCGCAACCCGCGAACCATCCGGCGTAATGCCGTCGATATCGACCTTGTCCGAGCCGATCATCCAGTCGATATGGATGAGGCTGGAATTGCCGCCCTGCGCCTTGATCTGCTCCTGGCTCAAAGTCGCGCCGTCGAGGAAGCACTTGGAATAGCATTGGCCGAGTGCGATGTGGCACGAGGCGTTTTCGTCGAACAGGGTGTTGTAGAACAGAATGCCGCTCGCCGAGATCGGCGATGAATGCGGCACCAGCGCCACTTCGCCGAGGCGGCGCGCGCCTTCGTCCGTATCGAGCACCTTGTTCAGCACTTCTTCGCCGCGTGATGCCTTGGCCTCGACGATGCGTCCGCCCTCGAAGCGCACCTGGATATTGTCGATCAGTGTGCCCTGGTGCGACAACGGCTTGGTGCTCGAAACATGGCCTTCGACACGCAGCGCATGCGGCGTGGTGAAAACCTCCTCGGTCGGAATGTTCGGATTGCAGGTAATGCCGTTCTTGGCGGTGGAGGCGCCGCCATGCCATTCATGCCCGTCGGCAAGCCCGACCGTCAGATCGGTGCCGGGCCCCTTGAAATGCAGCGAGGCGAAGCGTTCGCCGTTCAGCCAGGCGGAACGCTTGGCGAGATTGCCATTGTGTTCGGCCCAGGCGGCGATGGGATCGTCCAGATCGACGCGCGAGGCGGCAAAGATCGCTTTGGCCAGCTTGGCGATCGCGATCGGTTCAGGATCGTCGGGAAAGACCACCTTGGCCCAGGACGGGTTGGGATAGGAAACGATGTTCCAGTTGATGTCGAAATTGGCGATCTTCTCCAGCGCCGGCTTGTAGGCGGTGGAGTTGGCGCGATTGGCCCGGCCGACCTTGCCGGCATCCTGCTCGGACAGCAGCAACGGATTGTCGCCGGCAACCGCAAGACGGGCCGCGCCATTGGCATAGGCCTTGGCCATGCCCTCATAGAGCCAGTCGGAGGCACGGTCGAAACTCTCGTCGCTGCCGTACTGATAGCGCGAAAGCGTCGTTTCCTCGTCGGAATAAAAGGCGCTGACCAGCCCGGCGCCGGCCTGATAGGCGTGCTTGGTGATGAGGCGCACGAGCGGCAGCGCGACGACGGGCGCGGTGATCACCAGGTCCTGGCCCTTCTGCAGCCGAAGGCCGACCTTGACGGCAACTTCCGCAAGCTTCTCCAGCTTGACGGGATCAACGGTGTTCTGGCTCTGGGGCATGAAAGTCATGGTTCAACCTGCCTTCTGTGATCGACGGTGGAGGTTGGAAGACTTAGACCGGTTTGCGGCGAAAATGAAGCATGCCGCTGCCGAATGGTGCGGCCTGAACCCAGGCGCGGCCGCATCGAGGGGGAGGCCCTTCAAGCAGCCACCGATGGCCTGAGCAGGATGGAGTTATGGGTCTTGAGGAACTCCGTCAGCCGCTGCGGATAATCCTCGCCCACGGCGCCTTTGACGCTTGCACGCTCCGCCAGCGCCTTTCGCCAGCGCTTTACGCGCTCCAGCCCGTCAAATATTGCGCTGTCGCCGAGCGTGTCGAAAATATCGAAATATCGAAACACCGGCGCGAAGACGGCATCGACGAGGCTGAAGCTGCTGCCACAAAAATAGGGTCCGTCCGCCAGCGCGCCTTCGATCGTCGTGAATTTGGCGATGAGGGCTGTGCGCTTGACTTCAAACTGGAGCCTGTCCTCTGCCGTTTCATAACCCCACAGATCGGAAAGCACGGACGAGCCGAATTCCATCCATCCGCGGTGGCGCGCGCGGGTCAGCGGATCGGCGGGATGCAGGGCGGCGCCCGGCTGGGTTTCCTCCAGATATTCGCAGATGACGCTGCTTTCGAACAATACGACCTCGCTGCTGTCCGCTTGCTCGATGTGCAGCAACGGCACCTTGCCGAGCGGCGAGATTTTCAGGAACCAGTCCGGCTTGTTGGCAAGATCGATGTTGATGCGCTCGAAAGGCACGTTTTTTTCGGAAAGTGCGATCGCGGCGCGCTGCACATAGGGGCAGAGGTGATGACTGATCAAGGTAAGCTTGCTCATGGTGGTCTCCTGTCGCCGCAAACGCGGCTGAAAACGATCGGTGACAAAAGTAGATGCATATGCATATAATAGCTCTTGCGCCGGCATTCAAGCTAAATGTAATTGCATCTATGTCTGATAAACACCCGACCCCGAGCAACGCTGTAACCGGCGCATGGATCCACATCATGCGCGCCCGCGACCGTCTGCTCGCTGCGATCGAAAGCGATTTCAAGGCGGCGAAAATGCCGCCGCTGTCCTGGTATGACGTGCTTTGGGAACTGGCGAGGACAGAGGACAGGCGGCTGCGTCCTTACGAGATCGAAGAGCGGACGCTGCTCGCACAATATAATCTATCTCGCCTCGTTGATCGGTTGGAAAGGGAGGGCCTGGTCTGCCGCGAGACGTTCGGCGAGGATGCACGCGGCCGTTGGGTTGTCATCACCGATGCCGGGCTGCAGCTGCGCGAGCGCATGTGGGCGGTCTATGCCAAATCCATCGACGCGAATATCGGCTGCAGACTCACCGAAAGCGAGGCAAACAGCATCTCGGCCTTGCTCGCGCGTTTCCTGTGATCAGGCGATCAATGGCGCCTTGACGGCCTTCAAAACCGTCAGCGCATCCTTCGGGTCGAGCCGCACCTGCAGGCCGCGCTGGCCGCCATTGATATAGACGAGCGGCTCGGCAAGGGCAGCTTCCTCGATCGCCGTCGGCACCGTCTTCTTCTGGCCGAAGGGGCTGATGCCGCCGACATGATAGCCTGTCAGCCGCTCGGCATCGGCGGGCTTCATCATGTTGGCCGACTTGCCGCCAAAGGCGCTGGCCAGTTTCTTCATGCTGACTTCACGATCCGACGGGACGACGACGCAGACCGGCTTGCCGTCCAGTTCCGCCATCAGCGTTTTCAACACCCGGTGCGGTGCTTCGCCCAAAGCCTCGGCCGCCTGCAACCCGACGCGCTCAGCCCCGGGGTCATAGTCATAGGTGTGGATGGTGAAGGCGATGCCTGCCTGGGAAAGAACCTGTGTCGCGCGCGTGGTCTTGGACATGGGGCACCTGTCAGCCGCCGAATATGGCGGCATAAATTTCCGGTTTGAAGCCGATCAGCAGCTTGCCGCCAGCCTCCAGCACCGGCCGCTTGATCATCGACGGCTGGTCGAGCATCAGCGCGACCGCCTTCTCCCGGGTGAGGTTCTCGCGCTCGGCGTCGGGCAATTTGCGGAATGTCGTGCCGGCGCGGTTGAGCACGGTGTCGAGGCCAGCCTGGTCGATCCAGGCTTCGAGATGGACGCGGTCGATGCCGAGCGCCTTGTAATCGTGAAACGCGTAGGCGACGTCGTGTTCTTCCAGCCAGCTGCGGGCCTTCTTCATCGTGTCGCAATTCTTGATGCCATAAATGGTGACGGCCATAACCGATCGATCTCCCTGTGACGCCAGCGGGATAGCACGCGCGGGGGCCGGCGCAAACGCCATGCGGCACTTGCCCCCGGCAGCGCCTGCTCAATTCTCCAGCGTGCCGGCCTTGCGCGCCGCCTTGCTGGGCCTGGCGCCGACGATCTTCATCAGGTCGCCGCGCCGCCGTACCAGCCGGTCGGAGGTTCGGGTCAGGACCAGCCCGTCCTGCGGCGCCGGCAGGTCGATGCTGCCATCAGCCTGACCCGGTCGGGTGATGATCGTCGCCAGAGGCTCGCCTTCCGCAACCCGGTCTCCGATCGTGCGATGAAAGAGCACGGCGCCACCTTCGGGCGCGCGGATGATCTCGACATTGTCGAGCGGCACGGCCGGACCGGCAAAGGTCGACGGTGCCACCGTTTCGTCCCTGACAATCCCGCGTGCCGCGAGGAAACGCCAGAGCCCGTCCGCATCCCGCTTCGCCAGCAGCGGATCGACGTCGCGCTTGCCGCGCAGCTCGACCGTGACTGAGAGTTTGCCCGGCAGACGGGATTGTCGTTCTCCAGCAATTTCATGTTTCCATGCGAAACCGACGGCCTCCTCGAAGGCCGAGCTTTCGCCGTCCGAAAGCAGCACGGCCTGCATGTCGAGCGTAGCGGCAAGATCGGCCGCCTCCGGCCAGAAGGCTTCGTCGATATAGGCGTATTGCAGCGATTCGTCGTCGCAGTGCAGGTCGAGCACGAGATCGGCGCCGAGCGCCATATGCAGTAGCTGTCGCTTCAGTCTGTCGGTAGCCGGATAATCATCGAGATCCTCGATCAGCGCCATCCGGTCGGCGATGGAGATCAGCGGGAAATCCCGGTTGAAATTGGTGCGGGAGCCGAGGTCGAAGCGGCCCTGCAAGTCGCCGAAATGCGATTGCGCCGCGCCGATCGGATTGGCCTGCGGCACAATGGTGATGTCGCCGGCGACCACGCCTTGGCGTTCCGCCTGCCTCAGCCGGTCGCAGAGGAAGTGCAGGAGCGCCGTTCCCGGCAACTCACCGGCATGGAGGGCCGCCTGGATGTAGATCTTCGGCGCCTTCGGATGGCTGCCCTTGAAGCGCAGCACCGGCAGCCGCCACTCCGTTCCCGGCGTATCGCCTGGAATGATGATCTCTGAAACGTCCATGCTGTCTTCGCTCCGCTTTTACCGTCCGAACGCTCTTTCAAGCTTTATGCGCGGAACTCCGGCAAGCGCAAGCCTGGCGAGCCGCAAACACCGCTTCCTCCGGCAAGCCTGATCGCGGCAAGGAGAAAAGCCTTGGGCGCAGAGCAAGGAAAGAGACGCCGGAAAGGTAAATAGTAAGAACAAAAAAAGAACTCTGCGCGCAAGAATCGGGTTGAAACAGCGGTCGTCCCATACGATTTTGGTGACATTCGAAAACGCGGAGGCTGTGATCATGGCCCAGACGATCCATCACTATCTCATCTTCGAAACCGCGGGCGGTTTCTGCGGCATCGCCTGGAGCGACGCCGGGATCGTCCGTTTCCAGCTGCCGACGAAAACTGCGGAGGCGACCGAGCGGCTCTTGCTGCGCCGTCTGCCTGGTGGGTTGCCCGGTGCGCCGACGCCTCAGGTGTTCGAGATCGTGGCGGCTGTGAGGCGCTACTTCCAGGGGGAGGAGACGGATTTCTCTGATGTCGAACTCGATCTTGCCGGCCAGGACGCTTTTTTCAGGGAGATTTATGCGGCAGCAAGGCGCGTCGGCTGGGGCCGCACGACCACCTACGGCGCGCTGGCAAAAGAGCTCGGCGCCGGGCCGGAAGCGGCCCGCGACGTCGGCCAGGCGATGGCGAAGAATCCCATCGCGCTGATCATTCCCTGCCACCGGGTGCTGGCGGCCGGCGGCAGGATCGGCGGCTTCTCCGCTCCCGGCGGCGCGTCGTCGAAGACCCGCATGCTGGAACTCGAAGGCGTCCAGCTCGGCCCGCCGCCGCCCGCCCAGCAGTCGCTGGGGTTTTAGGCGGCGGCATATAGAACAGGATGATTTTAGGCACGGTCGGCCTAAAAATCTAAACCCCTGTTCGAAATTAGCGAGTTAGAACATGATGCCGCCCGAAAACCGCCTTTCGGCTGCGCAAGATCGACTGTTCAGTGGGGGCTGGCCGTCGGCCGGATGATGATTTCGCTGACATCGACATCGTCGGCCTGACTGATGGCATAGAGGATCGACTTGGCGATAGCCTCGGGACTGATCGTCACCGCCCTGAACGCAATCATGGCCTCTCGCGCGGTCGGGTCGGTGATCGTGTCGGCCAGTTCCGATGTCGTCGTGCCAGGAGAGATGACGGTGACGCGGATACGATCGGTCTCCTGCCGCAGCCCGTCCGAGATGGCGCGGACGGCGAATTTCGTCGCGCAATAGACGGCCGCCGTCGGCGAGACGGCGTGGCCGCCGATCGACGACAGATTGATGATCTGCCCCGATCCCTGCGCCTTCATGATCGGCAGAGCTGCCGCGATGCCGTAGAGCACGCCCTTGATGTTGACGTCGACCATCCGGTCCCATTCGTCGACTTTCAGGGCCTTGAGCGGCGAGAGCGGCATGACCCCCGCATTGTTGACGATCACGTCGAGCCGGCCGAACTCGGATCTGGCGAAACCTGCGAAGGCCTCGACGTCGGATCGGTCGGTGACGTCAAGCTTTCGCAGACGTACTGTCCCGCCCCGGGCTTCGATTTCGCCGGCGAGCCTCTCCAGGCGCTCAATGCGGCGGGCGCCGATCACGATGTGGGCGCCGGCCGCAGCCAGCACCTTTGCCGCCGCTTCGCCGATGCCGCTGCTGGCGCCGGTGATGGCAATGACTTTTCCTTCGATATTGGACATTTCAAGATCCATTTGTCGGTTGAGAGTTTTTTTCGGGCGCGGCTCAGTTGGGGAAATCGGCGCTGAGCGTTATCTGCGCCCAGGCGTCGAAATTTGCCCGCAGCGCATCGAGCCGTTCCCGTGCGATCTTCAGGGCGGGCGCGCCGAGCAGCAGACGCAATGGCGGCTCCTCCAACTCGAACGCCGATATGATGGCAGCGGCGGCGCGAACCGGATCGCCGGGCTGTTTGCCGGAGACCGAACGAGTGGCCTGGCGCCGCTTGCCTGATGTTTCGGCATAGTCGTCGATGATCCTCTTGGATTCGATCATCGACCGGCCGGCCCAGTCGGTGCGGAAGGCGCCGGGTTCGAGGATCGTCACCTTGATGCCGAGCGGCTTGACCTCATGGGACAGCGATTCCGACAGTCCTTCGACCGCGAATTTGGTGGCGTGGTAGTAGCCGGTCGCGGCAAAGGCGACGAGCCCGCCGAGCGACGAGACGTTGAAGATGTGTCCCCGCCGGCGTGAGCGCATGCCCGGCAGGACCTGCTTGGTGACGTCTATCAATCCAAAGACATTGGTCTCGAACTGGGCGCGGATTTCCGCGTCGTCGCCCTCCTCGATCGCCGAGAGATAGCCGTAGCCCGCATTGTTGACGAGGACGTCGATCGCACCGAAACGCCTTTCGGCCTCTCGGACCGCGCTGGCGATGGAGCGGCTGTCCGTCACGTCGAGGAAAAGGGCGAGCGCACGATCCTCGTGCTGTGCTGCGAGTTCACGCAGGGTCTCAGGGTTGCGTGCGGTCACGACAGCGCGCCAGCCACGCGCCAGAATGGCTTCGGCGAGCGCCCTGCCGAGGCCGGACGATGCCCCGGTGACGAACCAGATGGGTGTGACGGAAGACATGATCGTCATCCTTTCCGGCCGGATACGGCCTTGCTGAACCTGTCATTTGCGGCGAAGCACCATGCCGCCGTGATGGAGGGTATTGTCGTCAACAAAATCGCCGTCGGCCGTGAAGCCGGTATCGTCCCAGTATTCGATGTGGCTTCCGGTGACCTCGTAACGGCCTTGATAGGCGCTTTCCCGGTTGCCGCGGGCCTCGTCATAACGGCCGTTGGGCAGAAGCTGGTGGCGGACGCGGCCGTCATCCGTCACCCACATGCCGGCATAGGGATGGTCCTGCATTCGTGTTCTCACTTGCTTGTTGAGGCTTCGCTGACGGGACTGAACATAATGCGGTCGGTTATGCCGAATAAGTTGCCAATCTCACATGCCTTGGTTAGAAGCGCTAACCAATGGTCGACGATCTCGAAGGCATTTCGGTTTTTCTTGCCGTGGCGGAAGCGCGTAACTTCCGGCTCGCGGGCGAGCGGCTTGGCGTCACCCGTTCCGCTGTCAGCCAGGCGCTGCTGCGCCTGGAGGATCGACTTGGCATTGCGCTGGTGCAGCGCACGACCCGCAGCGTCAGCCTGACCGAAGCCGGCGAAGTGTTCTTTGCGGCGGTTCGTCCATCGGTCCGGCAGGTCAGGGATGCAATACAGACGGTGCGGGACATGCAGGCGCGTCCGAGCGGCGTGCTGAGGATCACTGTTTCCTCGATCGCCGAGAGCTTTCTGTCGGGCACCTTGCTGGCCGGCTTCATGCAGGCCTGTCCCGAAATCAAACTGGATATCACCGTCACAGATGACGAATTCGATATCGTCGAAACCGGTTTCGACGCGGCTGTCCGTCTGGGTGAAGTGATCGAACAGGACATGATTGCAGTCCCGGTCTCAGAGCCGCAGCGGCAATGTGCGGCCGCGTCTTACGCCTATCTCGAGCGCCACGGCGGCCCCCGCCATCCAAGCGAACTCCGGGACCATGCCTGCATCGGATGGCGGCCGCGCCCCGATACGGCGCCCTATCGCTGGGAATTCACTGAGAATGATCGCGATTTCGATGTCGCTGTCGACCCCGCCGTTACAACGAACGATATGGGAATGATGATCCGCCTGGCCTGTGCCGGAGCCGGGATCACTTTCGGCATGGTGGAAACCTTCCAGCCCTATTTCGATCGCGGCGAACTCATGCGGCTGCTCGAAGATTTCTGCCCGCCCTTTCCCGGCTTCTATCTCTATTATCCCCGGCGCGAGCGGCAGCCGCTGAAGCTGCGGGCGCTGGTCGAGCATATCAAGAGGTCCGGCAAGCGGTAGGCGATCTATCGCCACGGCGGATCCAAGCAAATTTGGCGTCGAACTGGTCGCTGCGCGCCCCTAAGATTGCCCCTGTCACGCGCTTTTGCTAATTCCGGTCCTGAGAGAGCGGAAACGGTCAGCGGCGTCCCGTATCGAGGTGCGCGTAATCCCTTCCGCTTCAAATGGCTCATGCTGCCGGAGACCGTATGCTCAACGACGTCTTTCGCATTCCGGCCAGGGCCCTGATCCGCCAGGGTGGACGGGCCCGCTTTTTTCGTCTCGTCAATACGAGTCCCCTGCTGATCCAGGTGCAATCGGGAATCAAGATCGTCATGGCGGATGACAATGCTTTGCATCTTGAGGCGGGCGCTTATGCCCTGCTGCCTGACTATCGGCCGTTGACTATGGAGAACATTCCGAAGGCGCCGCAGAAGTATCAGACCCTGGCGCTTCCTGTTCCAAGACAGCTGTTCGAGGAAGCCTATACCGCCATGGGGTCGATCGCCGTGCCCTCGCGGCCGCTCCCGGCAAGCGCCTCGAACCTGCCGGAGGAAGCGGCGGCATTGTTTGACTATTGCTGCCAGCCCGGCAATCTGACGAGGCTTCCCGGCGCCATTGCGAGAGTCCGCCTGATGGAACTGATCACCTGGTTTGCTCTCTGCGGCGCGGTACTGGGCCAATCCCAAAGTCCTCGACTGGAGGACAGGGTGAGGCAGATGATTGAAGGTGATACGGCTTACGATTGGACGCTGGGGCACGCGGCGCGCGCCTTCAACATGAGCGAAGCGACGCTCAGGCGTAAGCTCGCCGCGGAAAAGACAGGTTTCAGCGAGATATTGAGCGATACACGGATGAATCGCGCCCTGGCCCTCATTCAAACCACAACCCTGCCGATGGCGCAGGTCGCGCTCGAAGTCGGTTACGATTCGCCGTCGCAATTTTCGGCGCGATTCAAAGAACGGTTCGGCGTCAATCCGCGCCACGTGCGCAGCGGCTCCGAGCACTTTGAGCGGATCGGGGCAGAAGTTGAGCATAGCGGGACAGATGCGCTGCCGTGATGACGGTAGCTATCCCGCATCATCAACCGCAGGAAAAGAACATGCGTCTTATAACAGCAGCACTTCTGGCCGTGTCCGTCTTTGGCGCCACGGCAGCCCAGGCCGAAATGAAGCTCACTTCGAAAGATCTGACTTCCGGCAAGACCATGGCTGATGCGCAGGTGTTCAACAGCTTCGGCTGCACGGGCAAGAACATCTCGCCGGAACTCACCTGGTCGGGTGCTCCTGATGGAACCAAGAGCTTCGCCGTCATGGTTTACGACCCGGATGCTCCGACAGGTTCGGGCTGGTGGCATTGGTCGGTATTCAACATTCCGGCAGACGCCTCGAAGATTGCCACCGGCGCAAGCGGAGATAAGAAGCTTCCCGCAGGCGCCGTCGAGGGCCGTACGGATTTCGGTACATCAGGCTATGGCGGCGCATGTCCGCCGGCCGGCGATGCGCCGCACCACTACCAGTTCACCGTCTACGCGCTGTCGGTGGACAAGCTGCCGCTTCCCGAGACGGCGCCGGGCGCGATGGTTGGCTTTTATGTCCGGGCAAATACGCTCGACAGGGCGTCGATCGAGGTCACCTACGGCCGCTGACGCCGTCGTCACGGCCCTGATCCCTATCGAACGGGCCGGCCGAGGAAACTTTGGCCGGCCATACCCGCTCATCCAGGCAAACTAACCCGTCACCGCTTCCCAGCAAATCAACGGACCCTCTTCGGCATCGATGCGCTCGCCGGTGCGGATGAACCCGTTGCGCTCGAGAACACGTTGCGACGCGATATTCCCGACCCCTGTCTCCGCAGAGAGCAGAGCCACGCGAGGATCGCTCCGTCCCCATCCGAGCAACTGTCCTATGGCCCGCGTCGTGCATCCGCGGCCCTGGCGGGAAGGCGCAATCCCATAGCCGATACGGATGTTTCCATGTCGCGGCGTTCTGACGATGGAGCAGAGACCGACGACCTCGTCCTCCTCCACGATCATCCAGGCCGACGGCGAGAATACGGCGCCGATGTCGGCCGCAAGGCGGCGCAGCATCTCCAATACCTCAGCAGGCGCAATCGCGCTGTCGGGGACAAGGCGCAGGTTAAAGGGCGGGGTGCCCTTCAGCAGCGCGTCAAAATCACCAGGCGTTAGTTCGATGATCATATTCTTCCCGACACTGCACATGCGCCGGCATGGCGCGCCAAGGCCGTGGCGGATATCACCCCGATAAACTGGTCGTGGCAAGATCTCCGACCGGTTTTACTGTCATCGACCGCTTCATGGCACGCGTTGAGCCGGCCGCCGAGGAGCCCGCCGCCCCGGCGATGCATCCATCCGAGAAAGCCGATCTTTATGGCGACGAGCAGCGCAAGAGCGACCGCGGCGACATAGGAGAAAGGACTGTCGGTGAGGTTGGCAAGGAACCGGCGGAGGGACAGGGCTGCACCGGCATGCAGCGATCAGGCCCGGACTGCCGATCGCGACGGCGGCGGTCAGAAGAACTGGTGCCTTCCACTACGTCTTCGTCCGAGGCGCGCCCAATCGCGGGCCTTGCAGCGCAGATCGTGACTAAGCAGGAACGTAGACCAACCGGATCACATCCTCGTCAATTTTGTCATTGGCCATAAGGCGCAGCCGCGGTCGGGGTCCGGCGAAATATGACTTGCCCTGACCGAGCACGACGGGGTGCAGATAGATGATATACTCGTCGATCAACCCAAGATCGGTGAGGCTTTGCGCCAGATCCGGGCCGGCCACTTCGATCTCCCCGTCGCGTTCGGCTTTCAGCGTGCGGATCGTACCCTCGAGATCGTCCTCGACCAGCCTGGCGTTGGGACCGACCGATTTCAACGAGCGCGAGACGACCCATTTCGGCTGGATCCGCCAAGCGGCTGCGAAGTCGCGTTCGTCTGCGTTCCATTCAGGATGATCGTCATCCCAGTAACGCATGACCTCATACATTTGGCGACCGTAGACGCTGCCCGCTTGCCCCCGCGTCGACTCGACGAAGTGACGGAAGAGCGTGGGGCTTGGCCCGAACGCCATATGATCTACATAACCGTCCAACGACTGGTTCATTCCGAACACGAGCTTGGCCATGCTCACTTCCTTTCCCTCGAAGGTCCATCCGCATGGATCAGATGGGGTTGCGCGATCAATCACAGCGTAGATTGACCGATTGTGATGTGCAATCGGTTTTTTCGCGGGCGGGCCACTTGCTGGACGGACACGGGCACGACTGACGAAAAACCCCATGAGAGCTTCACTGATGTCATTCGCGTCGAGATTTCATCCAACTTTGCATTTCGTCGCGACCCTGCGTAGACGTCAACATCGCAAACTCGTCAATGCGTTCTCAGCCGCTGAGTGGATCAGCCTCAATGCAAGCCTAGGTCAAAGCGTTGTTAAGCTGAACACCTCTGGCGCCTTGCAGCGGTTCAGGGCATCCTATGATGGCTGAGAATTGTGGTTATGGCAGTTGGAGGAATGCCGATGCGCTGCTTTACCGTGCTTGGACCCTCGCAGACCGGAAAATCGACAGTCGTGGAAAAGCTCGGCTCGCTGGAGGGCACGCCGAGGAAATCCAGCTCCCCTTATGGATTGAACCTCACGGAATTCACCTTTGGAAACGAGGCGTGGTGTGCACTGGATGCGCCGGGACCCAACGAAGCGTTGGTGCATGCGCAACAGGCGCTTCTTGCCAGCGACGCCTGCATACTGTGCGTTTCATCGGCACCCGAAGAGGCTGTGCTCGCCGCGCCCTATCTGCGGGTAATCGAAGCCTCGGGGACGCCTTGCATCCTCTTCGTCAACCGGATGGACGAACCGAGAGGGCGGTTGAGGGACGTGATCGCCGCGCTTCAAGACTACGCCAACCACACCCTTTTGCTTCGCCAGATACCGATCCGCGAGGGGGACAGGGTCATTGGCAGTTGCGATCTGATTTCGGAACGGGCGTGGCGCTACCGGGAAGGCCAGACTTCGGCGCTGATCGCAATCCCCGAAAGCATTGCCGAACGCGAGCACGAAGCGCGCACCGAGCTCCTGGAACACCTGTCCGAATATGATGACTGGCTTCTCGAGGAACTGATCGAGGACCACGAGCCATCCAGTGACGCGATCTATGCCATTTCGTCACGGGTTCTCAAGGAAAACAGAATTATCCCGGTCCTGATCGGTGCAGCAAGTCACGGCAACGGCATGACGAGGCTGATGAAGGCGCTGCGCCACGAGGCGCCGCCGGTAGGGGTTCTTCGGCAGCGTCTCGCTCATGCGGGAACTGTCGATGAGGGCAAGCTGGTGGCCGTGAGCTTCCATGCCTATCATCGTCAGAATATTGGCAAGACGGTGCTCGTGCGCGCGCTTGGCGAGGGCCTGCGGCAAGGCGCATCACTGGGCGGCTCCAGCCTCGGCGCCGTACAGGATCCCGCAAACGGGCGGTCCAGCTCGGCGGTTCTGCCGGCGCCGGGGGATGTCTTCGCCACGGTCAAGTCCGACCACTTGCCCGTCCCGTCGCTATTGACATCAGACGCGACGGTCGCCCCGCCAGAATGGACCGAGCCACCGACGCCGATGCTTGAAAGGATCCTTGTCCCGGGCAGCGAGCGCGATGAAAACAAGCTCTCCGAAACGCTGGCGAAACTTTCCGAAACCGATCGCGGTCTGAAAGTCTCGCATGAGGAAGGCACGGGCGCCCAGCTCGTCTGCGCCCAGGGACCGGTGCATCTGCGCGATCTCTGCCGAACGCTGTCCGATGTCTTTCACATCTCCGTGACCGATCGAACCCCCAGCCCAATCTACCGCGAGACGATCGCGAAACCATCGGAGGTTCATTACCGGCATCGCAAACAGACCGGCGGTGCCGGCCAATTCGCGGATGTGAAGCTGAGCATTCGCCCCAACGAGCGCGGCCGCGGCTTCACCTTCAGCGAAACCGTCAAGGGTAGAGTCGTTCCACGCAACTACATCCCTGCCGTCGAAGCGGGCGCGCGCGAAGCGATGGAGAAAGGGCCGCTCGGCTTCCAGGTCATCGATGTCAGCGTAACGCTGTTCGACGGTCAGTACCATGCAGTCGACAGTTCGGAACACGCCTTCAGGACTGCGTCGAGAATGGGAGTGCGACAGGCGCTTTCCGAAGGGGCGGCCGTTTTGATGCAACCGGTCTTCCGCAGCGAAATTCACATTCCGTCGATCTATTCCGGCAGCCTCGTCCAGATCGTCTCCGCTCTCAAGGGTCAGGTTCTCGGCTTCGACCGGGATGAAACCGCCAAGGGATGGGACATCTTCCGGGCACTTGTTCCGGGCGGCGCACTCGACGATCTGGCGCGGGCGCTGCGCTCGGCGACGCAGGGCATCGGTTACTTTTCCAAGACCTTCGATCACTTCGAGGAGCTATACGGCAAGGAAGCGGACGCCATCGTGAGGGCACGCGAGGAATCAGGCGCCGCACACTGAAACCTTCGCGCCACTTCCTGCTCGTTCGCAGGATGCGGCTCACGTCCGCCCTTACGTGCGTGAAACGTTTGCAGTTGTAGCAGCACAGGCCCAAGGTTGCGGCTTGCTTCCGGGACGGACAGGCTTGAAGCCGGCATCAGCGATCAAACCGCGCGTCACCTGCCCAGCAGATGTATCGTCGCTGGCATACAGGACTTGGGCTGTACCGGCGTTTCCGACCACGCTACGGCCTCAAGCAGGCGGCGACGCCAGCAGATTGAATGCCTTGACGATCCGGGCCTTCGGCAGAGGTCGCTGCAGATCTTTCTTCGGAAGTCGAGCTGTCGCGCATGAAGTCCAGATCGTGACAATGCTGAGAATCTGCCGTGACACCGAGCAGGTTCATCGTCTCGATCACGGTCTTGGCATCGAGCGCGTCGCCCACTTGGCTGATGATCGCCTCGACACGTGGGCTATCGTCGCAAAAGTCTGCGTATTGGGCGGTATCCTACTCGACTGGATCTCCGACTACCTCAATCACACGCCGGGATCGATTGCCCCGTTCGACCGCTCCATCCATAGGGCGGCCGCTCAGGGGCCTGGAGGCGATCGGGGCCGGGAACGGTGGCACCAGACCATCGGTCAGGACGTCCACGATGGACGCGTATCCCAAGCTGTCCGTGCCGGTGCTCGGCACCAGCGGGATCAGCACACCGTTCGTCAAGGCCTTCCTTGATCGCTAAGCGCAGCATGCGACTATGATCGAATTCCAAGGCACTCGGGCGCTGGATCCCGAGGAGCGACCGACCGAGAGGCCCACAGCGATCTTGGTGCTTCTCCGGGAACCTTGAATCATCCTCGGGCCGCTCATCATGCGGTCGCGTTGACGAGATGGTCCGATACGGTCGAGATGAACGCACGAAGGCGCTGAAGACGTCTTAGGTCACGGTGATATCCCATCCAGATGTCTCGCGCCGGCGGCGGCATCGGCAGTTCCAGTCTGCGGATACCCGCGATCTGATCGCCGACCACGCGGGGCAGGACGGCGATACCGACGCCTTGCCTACACATGCGCCCCTGGACGTTGCGGTTGTTCGATCGCAGGACCGATCTCGCGTTGGGGAAACTCTCGATGAGCCACGCGATATCGGGGAACTGTCCGGTCGACGTATCGTGGGTGATCAGCCGGAAACCAGTCCCGTCGCCATATTTGGGATCAGCCGAATCCTCGGCGATGTAGACGCCGTATTCAAGCCTGAAGAGCCGCCGCTGGACGACATCGGCAGTGTTGAACGGAACGATACGAAAGGCGATATCTGCCTCACGCTGGGCGAGGTTGAACAGGCGGGTGCCGGTGAGGATCTCGACGTCGACATTGGGGTAGGCGTTTGAGAAATCCGCCAGGATGGGAGGCAGGACATAGGCCCCGAACCAGTCCGCTGACGAAATGCGTAGACTGCCTTTGAGATTCTTCTCCTGCCCCGCAAGCCGGCGCTCCATGGCCAGCGCACCCTCTTCCATCTGCTCCGCCAGCGCGATGATCCCGTGGCCCTCTTCAGTCAGGACAAGACCATCCGCAGTCCGCTGGAAGAGCGTGTGACCGATCGCCTGCTCAAGTGCGCGCAGGCGCCTGCCGACGGTCGGATGGCTCGTCTGAAGCGAACGCGCAGCACCGCCGAGCGTACCAGCTCTCGCGACAGCAAGAAATATTCTCACGTCACTCCATTCCATCGCCACCCCCACAAAACTGAACGCCGAGAATACAGTTCTGTCACTTAAAGAACAAATCTAAGCACCTAGATTTTTGCCATCGCTTGGGGGCGCTCCTTCTGCCTGTTTGAGGACCTTTATGAGGCCGCTCGGGTGAAGGAAACGCGCTATCGGCGTCGTCTGAAAACAACTCGGAGAAAGCTAATGAGAACTTGGCTCATCACAGGCTGCTCAAGCGGCTTTGGCCAACGGCTCGCACTCGCTGCAGCACAGCGCGGCGATGGGGTCATCGCGACGGCCCGCAATATCAAAACGATCGAAGAAATGGCCGAGCCTTTCGGCGGCCGCATGATCACCCTGCCCCTCGACGTGACCGATGCGGCTGCAGCCCGAGCTGCGGTCGCAAAGGCGGTCGACACATTCGGCGGCTTCGACGTGCTCGTGAACAATGCCGGCTATGGACTGTTCGGCGCGATCGAGGAAGGCGCGCCTGAGGAATATCGGCCGATGTTCGAGGTGAACGTCTTCGGTCTGATCGAAACCACCAGAGCAGCTCTGCCAGCCCTGCGACGTTCGGGCGGAACGATCGTCAACATGTCGTCGGGCGCAGGCATCGCGGGCAGCGGCGGTGCCGGATATTACAATGCCGCCAAGTTTGCCGTGGAAGGGATCTCCGAAGCGCTCGCGGGCGAGCTGAAGCCGTTCGGCATCCGCGTGCTGATCGTCGAGCCTGGGCCGTTTCGCACCGATTTCCTTGGCCGTTCGATCACAATGGCAGCCAACGAGATGCTGGAATACGCTGCGAGCTCGCGCAGGCACTATCGCGAAACCAACGACGGCAATCAGGCGGGCGATCCCGATAAGGCGATCGCGGTGATCCTGCAGGCAGTCGATGCCGATGACGCCCCGCTTCATCTGCCGCTCGGCCCCGCCGCGCATACGATTGCTGAGCGAAAGCTGGCTTCTTTCCGGAGCGATATCGATGCCTGGCGCGACATCACGATCGCCACCGATTTCGACCAACCCTGAGCGCTGGCCGCAACCTCTCTTTGACTTCAACATCGACTGGAAAGTGATCATGATCGCAACCTTGAAGGGGTTCACCCAACAGCTGGTGCCGGTGAATGGCATCAAGATCAACGCCGTCACGGGGGGCTCTGGTCCGCCGATCCTTCTGCTCCACGGTTGGCCGGAAACATGGTGGGAATGGCACCATGTAATGCCGTTGCTGGTCGAGCATTTTAGTGTGGTGGCCATCGATCTGCGTGGCGCGGGTTTTTCCGACTGCCCGCTCGACGGTTATGACAAGGCGACGATGGCGCGCGATGCGCACGAAGTCATGGTTGCCCTTGGACATGAACGCTATGCCGTGTGCGGCCATGATATTGGCGGAATGGTGGCGCTGCCGCAGGCCGCCATCTATTGGAAGGCTGTTACCCGTCTGGCCGTGCTCGACGTTCCACTTCCCGGCTGGACGCAATGGGAGGCGACGACGGCACGGATCTGGCACTTCAGCTTTCATATGAACCGGGATCTGCCCGAGCGCCTGATCCATGGCCGTGAATATGACTATATCTCGGCCTTCATGGCTGAACGGTTCTACGATCACAGCACCTTCAACCCGGCGGACGTCGAGATCTACGCGAAAGCGATGGTCCTTCCTGGCCGCACGCGCGGCGGCATGGAATGGTATCGTACCCTTGCTGCCGACCATGCGGCCGCACTCGAGTACAAAAAGCGACCGCTCGATATACCGGTGCTCGGTCTCGGCGGGGATCAGCGCTTCGGTGCGCATATGGTGCCGATGCTCAAGGAGTTCGCCAGCAATGTGACGGGAGGCTCGATTGCGCGGTGCGGTCACTATGTCGCTGACGAGCGGCCGGATGAGGTGGCAGCAGCTCTGATCGATTTCCTCAAGGCCAATTGAAACTCTGCAATCGCCCCGTCGTAGGCTAGGGGGTCGCGGCATTGCGGGCGGGTTGTGCCCGCACCCATCGCCGATGATTAAAGAAAAAAGGAAAACTATCATGACCGCACCTGTCATTCGCGGCGTCAATCATATCGGCATCACGGTGCCCGACATCGAAGCAGCAAAATCGTTCCTGGTGGAAGCTTTCGGCGGCCAGATGATCTACCAGTCCTTCGGACCGCAGGATCCGCCGCGGCAGGGACCCGAATTCGAGCGGGCCACTGGTGCTTTCCACGGAACGGTCGTGCGGGCGCAGGCGATGGTCAAAATCGGAACCGGACCTGATATAGAGCTCTTCGAAATGCACGGCTCCGAACAAGCGCAGCCGGTTCGAGCGAGCGACTTCGGCATTACGCACTTCGGTGTCTACACCGACGACATCGACGCATCGGTAGAGCGCTTCGAAAAGGCTGGAGGCACGTCTCTTACCGCGCCGCGCGCTATTCCCTACGCAACCGAAAAAGGTCCTGGAAACAAGGTCTGCTATTGCCGCATGCCATGGGGCACGACGATTGAGTTTATCACCACGCCCGACCGCATGGCCTACCATGACCAGACGGATCTGCGCAGGTGGCAGGACGACGACTGAGTAGGGCGCGAAGAAGGGACCCGCATCAGTTAAGTCGCGGCGATGCTGACGCTGTCGGACGGATCGACGAGTGCGCAGCCGCGACGGCTGTCGTGACGGATCGACCGCACCTGCGGTCCGCCCATCCGGATGAGCCTGACCTTCGTCAGTGCGCGTCTCATGCCGCTATGCGTTGCGAGCAGCGAAGTTCGTACGACTTCAGGTGCGCGTGAACCGTCGGGAGTATCGGGACGGACAGCGAGAACGATGACGCCCGCCGTATCATGTCGCCAATTATCTGGTCCGCTTCTATCGATGGGCACAATGCCGTTGGAAGAAATTCGACCAGCAATTAATCAATGTAGCCGTTTGATACAACTAACTATGCCCCCCTTACTCCCACTCGATCGTACCGGGCGGCTTTGAGGTGACGTCATAGACCACGCGGTTGATGCCGCGCACCTCGTTGATGATGCGGGTGGCGGCGCGGCCGAGGAATTCCATGTCGTAATGGTAGAAATCGGCGGTCATGCCGTCGACCGACGTGACGGCGCGCAGCGCGCAGACGAATTCATAGGTGCGGCCATCACCCATGACGCCGACGGTCTGGACGGGAAGCAGCACGGCGAAGGCCTGCCAGATGGCGTCGTAGAGGCCGGCCTTGCGGATTTCGTCGAGGTAGATCGCATCGGCCTCGCGCAGGATCTCCAGCTTTTCGCGGGTGATGCCGCCGGGGCAGCGGATGGCAAGGCCGGGGCCGGGGAAGGGATGGCGGCCGATGAAGCTGTCGGGCAGGCCGAGTTCGCGGCCGAGCGCGCGCACCTCGTCCTTGAAGAGTTCGCGGAGCGGCTCGACGAGCTGCATCTTCATGCGCTCCGGCAGGCCGCCGACATTGTGGTGCGACTTGATCGTCACCGACGGACCGCCGGTAAAGGAAACGCTCTCGATCACGTCGGGATAGAGCGTGCCCTGGCCGAGGAAGTCGGCGCCGCCGAGTTTCTTTGCCTCCTCCTCGAAGGTTTCGATGAACAGCCGGCCGATGATCTTGCGCTTGGTTTCCGGGTCGCTGACGCCTTCGAGCTCGCCGATGAAGCGGTCGGACGCGTCGACGTGCAGCAGATGCAGATTGTAGTGCTCGCGGAACATGGCGACGACACCAGCCGCCTCGTCCTTGCGCATCAGCCCGTGGTCGACGAGGATGCAGGTCAGCTGGTCGCCGACCGCCTCGTGGATCAGAAGCGCCGCGACGGAACTGTCGACGCCGCCCGAAAGCGCGCAGATGACGCGCTTGTCGCCGACCTGCCTGCGGATCTCGTCGACCGCCTTCTGGCGGTATGCCGACATCGACCAGTCGCCCTTGATGCCGGCGACATTGTGAATGAAGTTGCCGATCAGCTTGGCACCGTCGGGCGTATGCACGACCTCGGGGTGGAACTGCACGCCGTAATATTTGCGCTTCTCGTCGGCGATGAAGGCGAAGGGCGCGTTGGAGGAGGTGGCGACCACTTCGAAACCATCGGGCAGCGCCGTGACACGGTCGCCATGGCTCATCCACACCTGATGGCGCGAGCCGGAGGACCAGAGGCCCTCGAACAGCTGGCAGTCCTTGTCGACATCGAGGAAGGCGCGGCCGAATTCGCGGTGATGGCCGCTTTCGACCTTGCCGCCGAGCTGCATGCACATCGTCTGCTGGCCATAGCAGATGCCGAAGACCGGCAGACCGCTGTCGAAGATGATGTCAGGCGCCCGCGGCGATCCCTCGTCCACCGTCGAAGCCGGGCTCCCGGACAGGATCACGGCTTTCGGCTGCAGGCGATTGAAGCCCTCTTCAGCCGATTGGAAGGGAACGATTTCGCAATAGACACCGGCCTCGCGCACGCGTCGTGCGATGAGCTGGGTCACCTGGCTGCCGAAATCGACGATGAGAACGGAGTCGGGATGTGCTGTCTGGGTCATGGCGAGGCTTTAATGAAAAGCGCCTCGCCTGGCAATCCGGGAAATCGGCGGCATCGGGTTTTTATTGTTCCGATTGTCCCTCGCGCGCCGGGAAAGGCGGGGCTTTGAGGGTTTAGAACCAGAAAACCCCGTCCTCCAGCGCCGTGAACAGGCTGTCGACGCCGTAGGAGAGCTTGCGGTCGACGATATGCAGATACTCGGTCCAGCCGGAAATATGCTGCAGCTCGACCGCGCCATCGGAAATGCCGCGAAGACCGATCAGCGGCAGCTTGTAGCCCTGGCAGGCGCGCAACACCGCATAGGTCTCCATATCGACCATGTCGGCGTCGATGTCGGTATAGGCAGCGCCCGAGATGACGTTGCCGCCCGTGGAAAGGCTTGCCTCGGCAATACCAGGAATGCGCAGCGGCAGCTCGAGCGTCGCCGGCAGGTCGAGGAAGGGGGTCCGGCCCTTTTCGAAGCCAAGCGGCGAGGCGTCCATGTCGCGGTAGGAAACCGAGGTAACCTGATAGATTTCGGTCTGTTCCAATTTGGCCGAGCCGGCCGAGCCGAGCGAAACGACGAGATCCGGCAGGTCGTCGGCCGCATCGAGCCGCGCCAGCGTCTTGGTCAGCGCGACCGCTGCCTCGACAGGGCCGACGCCGGTCATCAAGGGCTCGATGCGCGAACGCAGAAAGGGGCCGTATTCGGCCTCCGCCGCCATGACGAACAGGATGGATTTTCCCGCGACCGATTTCAGTTCGAACTTCATCCTTTAATTCCCTCTCTGCCGCGGATGACCATCATCGTTCCGGTCATGGAGGCGATGAGTTTTGCCGGCCCGTCGCTGATCGCGTAGCCTCGCCCGTCGGCGACGATGATGGTGGAGCCCGGCTTGGTAATTTCGCCGCGAAACAGGAATCGCTCGCCACGCCCGGGCGACATGAGGTTGACCTTGAATTCGATCGTCAGGATCGAGGCTTCCGGATCGATGACGCTATAGGCGGCAAAGCCGCAGGCTGAATCGAGGGCGGCGGAAATGATCCCCGCATGTAGGATGCCGTGCTGTTGCGTCAGTTTGATGTCGAAGGGAAGCTCGATCTCGACGACGCCGTGCTCGACGCGCGTCAGCTCCGCACCGATCGTCTGCATCGCCGCCTGGCGCGCAAAGTTGCGGCGGATTCGCGCGCGGAAATCGCCCCTGTCAGTCTCACTCATGGCTACCCCTCTCGAAGTCGGGAAAGTGGCATGGCAGGCCGGATTCGACAAGCTGGACATTGCTGAAATCGATCCGGACGGTGATGGAAACCTCAAGCCGTGTCGCCAGCGCAACCTTTCGCCGTGCCGCCGTTGCGCAAACACGTTGCCAATTCCTGCGAAGACAATTGCAGCTTCGCGCGCAGCGGGTATTCTCCGGCATCCTGTCTCGAAATGAGGGAAAGCGCCGGCGCCATGACGACGATATCGCAATCGGTTCGGAATTTCGAGACCTGGCTGGCCAGCGAACTCGGCGGCGATCTAGTCACGGACGATCTCCTGGAAAAGCACGAGAAGATGCGCGGCGACGATTTCGTCTTCCTGCGCGCCACCTTTTGGCGCTGGTGCGAGATCATCCTCGATATCTGCCCGGAACTCGGCCGTGCGCCCGAGGTGCTGGCGATCGGCGATACGCATCTGGAGAATTTCGGCACCTGGCGCGACAGCGAGGGCCGGCTCGTCTGGGGCGTCAATGATTTCGACGATGCCGCGGTGATGCCCTATGCGCTGGATCTCGTTCGCCTTGCGGCAAGCGCCATCCTGGCGCGCGGGGATGACGGTCCCTCGGTCCGCATGATCGGTGAGCTGATCCTCGGCGGTTATCGCAGAGGTCTTGAAAATCCGCTGCCGATCATCCTCGAACGCGACCATAAATGGCTGCGCAAGGCGTTGATGCTGCCGAATTCGGAACGGCGGGAATTCTGGGAAAAATACGAGATGTTGCCTACGGGCAAGACGAAGGCGCCGGCTGCCTATATCGAGGCCCTTTCCCACGCATTGCCATCGGGATCGGGACCTTTCACGGCCAAGCCGCGAAGCGCCGGCACCGGCAGCCTCGGCCGCCCGCGCTTCGTCGCCTATGCCGAATGGCAGGGCGGGCCGGTCTTGCGCGAGGCGAAGGCGCTGGTGCCGTCGGCCTGGTCGCTTCGCCACAGGCCGCTTGATGGGGCGATCCGCGCGGGTGAAATCGCGGCCGGCCGGGCGCGCTCGGCCGATCCTCACTATGGCGTCTACGGCCGCATCCTGGTGCGCCGGCTCTCGCCGAACAGCCGCAAGATCGAGATCGACAAGCATCCGGAGATCCTGCTTTCGCCGACAATGCTCGAATTGATGGGCTTCGAGATTGCCAACTGCCATTCCGATGATGCGGCGGCGGCCGCGGCAATCCATCGGGACGTGCAGATGCGGGGACCCGAATGGCTGCATGAGGCGGCGAGGGCCGCGGCATCGAGCGTCAGCGCCGAGCAGAAGGCCTATGCGCGCGCCCGATGAGAGACCCGGACGATGTGCTGATCCCAGGCGACATCGCTGCGGGTCGACAGGAAATCGCCGTCATAGGAGGAGACGGCAAAGCCATCTTTTGCCGGCGCGATGCCGGCGGCCTCCGGAACGGCGCTCTCGGCCAGAACCTTGCCCGTTCTTGCATCGATGGTCACCGAGGCGCCGCCCTTCGGCGAGGTGATGCCGACGAGACCCTCGCTGCGGTTGACGGCGATCGCCCCGACATAGTTGGCGAGCCTGCGCGTCGTCTCCTCCGGCAGCGCGACGAAGGAAAGATCCTCGCCCTTGGCGAAATGGCCGACGAGCGGCGGCAAGTCCTTGCGGTGGCCTTCGTACTGGCAGGCGAACCAGATGCGGCCCTCGCCGTCGAGGTCCACATGGCGGGTCGACAGCTGCGACCATTCGGCCGGCAGCACGTGTTTTTCGATCAAGGCGCCCGTCGCCGCGTCGATCAGCGCCAGCGACGGCTGCATCGCCCCGAGATTGAGTTTGGTGCGGCCGAAATCCGGATGCGTCTCGATGCCGCCATTGGCGACAATGAGCAGGCGTCCGTCATCGGAAACCGTCATATCGTGCGGACCGATGCCACAGGTCTCGTATTCGCCGATGCGAGTGAAGCGATCGCTCGCGTCGTAGAGACCGATCATGCCGCGATTGCCGTCGAAATCATTCTCGCTGGCGTAGAGGATCCGGCCATCGGGCGAGAAGGCGCCGTGCCCGTAGAAATGGCGGTCCTCCCGGGAGTTGATGACGATCGGCTCGCCCTTATCTCGTGGATCGAAGATCATCGCATAGGTGCCCGGCCGGCGCGCGAAGGCGACGGTCTTGCCGGTGGCGGCGCTGAAGGCCATACCGTGGGCGCGGGCGGGAAGCGCCACCTGATCGATGATCTCGCCGCGCTCGGTCACGGTCGCGATGGCAAAGGAACCGTTTGCCGTGCGAATGCCCGAAGCGTAGACCGCATCGGCCCGTTCGAGTGCCATTAGCGCTCTTGGCGTCAAGCTCGCGAGGAAAGCGAGCCCTGCCGCCTTGACAAAACTGCGTCGATTGATCAGGGCGCTCCGCATCATCGCTTCAGTCTCCGTCCGAAAAGGAAAAGCCGGCCGAAAGTCCGATGGCCGCGCCATAGTCGTCGCTGATCCGGGTGATCAGATCACGGCTTTCGGCCAAAAGCGTGTCGAGCTTGGCTTTTTCGGCATCGCTGGTGGCGGCGTCCATATCGGGATTGAGTTTCGGCACGCTGTCGAGCAGCGATTTGAAGTCCTCGTCGATCGAAGCGGCAATCGATCGTTTGTCCGGCGGCAGAAGCTCGGCCATGCCAGCCTTCTGCCAGAGCGTGCGCAGGCCCTCCAGATTGGCGGCAATCGACTTCCAGGTATTTTTCGAACGCCAGTAGATCGCCATTCGCGGTCGCGGCGGGGTATCCTTGCCCTTGTAGAACTGTTCCAGCCTTTGGTCGCGGACATTCTCGGCACCGTGGACGAGAATGCCGAGCAGCGCGGTCGCGGCCTCCTTGTTGTCCATGAAATCGTTGCTCTGCGGGCCAGGATGTTTCCAGCTCGCCTGCACCCCGTCCGGCTTTTCCCAGGCAGCGACGACTTCGCCGGCCTCGCGCTGGATATTGCCGGCGACGGCGGCGCCATAAAGGCAGCGGAAGCCGCCCTTCTGACCGACAAGATTTTCCGAGCCGTTGCCGTAGAGCACGTATTCCAGGGCCGTCAGGCCCTGCAGCGCCACGCTCTTGCCGGCGATCGCATCGACCGTCGCATCCTTCGGATCGGCCTTGGCGATCAGCGCCTGCACCTGCTTCAGGCCGACGCCCTTGCGGTCGGGATAAAACAGGATGTGCTCGAAGAGATTGTCCTGGATGACGGGCCCGGTCTGGACGATCTCGATGATCGACCAGTAGCGGATCGTATCGTCGAAAGCCGATTTCGCCTTGTCGAGCGTCTGCTGCGTGCCGCCGTCGCAGAGATCCTTCATTGCCGTCGTCAGCCGGGCGGCCGATTGCTGCATGTTGCGATAGCCGGGGCGGATCACTTCGTCGACGGCGCGCTGCATGACGGCGGGAACGGCATCCTCGTTCAGCCCTGCCGGAGGAGCAGCGGTCTGGGCAGCCGCTGATGTGGCAAGGCCGATCAGAGTGAGGCAGAGCAGGGGGTGCCAAAGGCGCATCAAAGTGACTCCAGGAAAGTAATCAGGGCCGCCCTGTCGTCTTTTGACAGGGCGGAGAAAGCGTTGCGGGCCTTTTCAGCTTCGCCGCCGTGCCAGAGGACCGCCTCGGTGAGATCCCGCGCACGACCGTCATGCAGGAAAAAACTGTGTCCGCTGACCGTCCGGGTCAGTCCTATACCCCATAGCGGTGGCGTACGCCATTCACGTCCGCTTGCAAGTCCGACCTGCTGCCCGTCGGCAAGTCCGTCACCCATGTCATGCAAGAGAAAGTCGGAATAGGGCCAGATCAGCTGGAAGGATTGCGCCTTCTCAGGCGAATCCCTGCGGGTGACGAATTTCGGCACATGGCAGGAAACGCAGCCGGTTTCGTAGAAAATCCGCTTGCCCTTCAGCGTTTCGGGGAAACTTGCCTTGCGGCGCGCCGGAACGGCAAGATTTTCGGAATAGAAGGTCACGAGATCGAGAATGGGACCCGGCGCTTCTTCCTCGCCCAGCCGTTTTTGCACACCGGTCGGCATAGCGAGGCATTTTTCCTCCGCCTTGGTGCAATCGCCGTGCGCTTTCGGGTGATCGGGGGTCGAGATGCCGATATCATTGGCAAAGGCGTCGGCATTCTGATCGCGCACCGTGGCGTTCTGTGCCTTCCAGCCGAAGCGGCCGAGCGCGATCTCGCCGCTGCGGTGATCGCGGACGATCGCCGCCTTGCCGGAGATACCGTCGCCATTGGCGTCGTCAGGGTCGGCATGGGCAAGGATATCGGCCTCTGGGATCGCCTCGATCAGCCCGAGGCCGATCATGGCCGGAGCGACACGCGCCGAGATCGTCGTCGAAGCATCGAGTGGTCCATAGGCCAGCTTGGTTGCCGCGTAATGCGGCCGGCGCAGCGACACGGTCTCGCCGTCGCCAAGCGCTACCGTCTGCTCATCATAGCGGATCGTCATCCGGCCTTCGGCGGCAAGGCCGGGAACGGCAAGGTCCTGCAGCTGATGGCCATAGACCGGATCGGGGAAATTGAGAATGTCGGCGCTTGCGATCGCCTTTTCTTCTTCCGGCGTCCTGGCTGCGCGGGAAAGCCGCAGGAACATCGAGACGGCGCTCGGCCCCCCTTCCGGCGGTTTGCCGCGGCCATCATTGACGTGACAGCTCATGCAGGAGCGAGCGTTGAAGAGCGGCCCGAGCCCATCGGAGGCCTGGGTCGAGGAGGGCGAGGAAACCCAGAGCTTGCGGAAGAGCGCATTGCCGAGCTTGAAATTCTGCTCTTCCTCGAAGGGAATATTGGCCGAAATATGCGAGAAGCTGTCTTCGGTGACCGGATCGACCGATGTCGCGCCGCCCGCCTGCATCGCTTCATATTGTTCGGCCCTGGAAAAATCCGCCGTCGGCCGCGTCACGTCGGCGACGCGTTTGAGATCGGTCTCGGAAAGGTCGGCGCTTTTCGGCGGAAGATCGAAACCGGTGGCGATCGTTGCGGGCGCTACAGCAAGGGCGGCGTAACCGGCGACGCGGAGGGAGAGACGGAATCTTGAGATGAGGCGATGAACGCGAGCGGCAAGCTCGACGGTGCTGACCCGCGCTTCCCTTTCCACGCCCTCATTCCCTTCCTCGGGCTTAACCCGAGGGATGTCACAAGAATCCAGTGCGCCCAGGTCCTTGGGCGCGCAAGACTCCCCCTTGATCGAGTCATTCACGGCGCGGACGCGCCGTGGCTGGATTCCTGTGACGTCCCCAGGGCAAAGCCCTGAGGCCACAGGAATGGGGGAGGCAATAGACGGCATTTCAGAGTCCGGGCCGCTCCGATTGAAGCGGCCCGCCTTTTGCTTATTTGAAGACGGCGTTAGGATTATCCAAGCTGTCGGAACCTTCAAGCTGAACCGTGCCGAGATCGAGTGCGGCAACAACGCGCTGGATCGATTTCGTCTGGTCGATCAGCCCGTCGATGGCGGCCTGGACGACGGCGTTGCCTTCCTTGTTGCCTTCGCCGATCATCTGGTCGTACTTCTCGACCGTCTCGCCGCGCTTGGCCATGGCGTTCATCGCATCGAGCGTCTTGTTGAGCTTGCCTTCCAGCTCCGCATCGAGCGCCTTGTCCTTGGCGGCTACGAGGTCGTGCAGCGATGGGCCGCTGAGCTTGGTGCCGTCGACGCGGGTATAGTTGCCAGTATAGGCGGCGGCGATGCCGATGGCGTCGTTGAGATGCGAATTATAGGTGTTGTCGGAGAAGCAATCATGCTCTTCCTCCGGATCGTGCAGCAGCAGGCCGAGCTTCATGCGCTCGCCGGCAAGCTCGCCATAGGAGAGTGAGCCCATGCCCGTCAGGATCGCGACGAGGCCGGCCTTCGGATCAGCTTCGACGTTCTTGGTCGCTGCCCCGTCCGGCTTCCAGTTGTTGGTCATTTCCTGCAGGTCGGAAACCAGCAGGGTGGAGGCGGACTTCAGATATTCGGCGCGACGGTCGCAATTGCCGTGCGTGCAGTTCTTCAGGTCGTAATCCGTGGCCGGGCGGTTGCCGGCGCCGGGTCCCGTGCCGTTCAGATCCTGGCCCCAGAGCAGGAATTCGATGGCGTGGTAGCCGGTCGCGACATTGGCTTCGATGCCGCCGGCCTCGGCAAGCGTGCCGGAGAGGAATTCCGGCGTCAGCTTGGAGGCGTCGACATCCTTGCCGTCGATCTTGATCGTCTTGTTGGCGATGACATTGGCGACATAGAGGGAGTTTTCGTCGCTCTCGGTGCCGTAGGAGGGGTCGACATAGTCGATCAGGCCTTCATCGAGCGGCCAGGCGTTGACCTTGCCTTCCCACTCGTCGACAACAGGATTGCCGAAGCGATAGACTTCGGTCTGTTGGTAGGGAACGCGCGCCTTGATCCAGGCATCCCGGGCCGCCTTCAGCGTTTCGTCGGTCGGCGCCTTCAGAAAGGCGTCGATGGCGGCATCAAGCGCCTTTGCCGTCGTCAGCGAGTCTTCGTATTTCGCATGCGCCACATCGGCATAGTGTTTCACCACGGCGGCAGCATCGGTCTCGGCCTGCGCGGGAAGGGTGAGCAGGGCTGCGGGGGCGATCGCCAGCACGGCTGCGCGGAATTTATTGAGCTTCATAATCCTCTCCTGTGACGGATCGTCCGTCGAGCGCATCGGCCCGAAATCGGAATCGGATTTCGGAAAGCACGATGCGCCAATTCAAAAATGTTACAGCGTCCTTTGCGCGTCTGATAAGACGCGCAGCGCTGTAATCGGCCCCGTCTCTTCGCGCAAAAGTAAACTGGTGTCAAACACTCTAGTTTGGAATTATTTTAAGGACGGAGACGGGGATACGCCCCTCTTTCGGGGGCATTGCCTGAAAGATTAGCGCGCTGCCCTATTGCCGAGCGGCAGCCTGACGTCTTCGGCTGGCGACGTCAGCCCTTGCGCTGCATGCGGCAGAAGAAGAAGCCGTCTGTGTCGGTGGAAGCCGGGGTCAGCGTCACCGTCAGGGCGTCGGACGAGTGCGGCCGCGGGGCATCTCTGCCGAAGAGCGCGTCCCAGTCGGGCAAGGCGCTGACGATCTGGAAATCGGGATTGTCGGCGGCGAAGCGGCGCACCTGCTCCTCGTTTTCCTGAGGCAGAACCGAGCAGGTGACATAGATCAACTCGCCGCCCGGTCTGATGAAGCCGCTCGCCTGCGCCAGCGCGTCCTGCTGCTGGGCTGTCCGTTCGTCGAGGTTCTTCGCCGTCAGCCGCCATTTCGTATCGGGGCGGCGGCGCCATGTGCCGGTGCCGGTACAGGGCGCGTCGACCAGCACCTTGTCGCAGCGCCCGGCAAGGCCGGAAAGCCCTCGGGCGTCGTCATGCACCTGGACATTGCGCGTGCCCGCCCGCTTCAGCCGCTCGATGATCGGCGCCAGCCGCTTCCGGTCGGCGTCATAGGCGTGAACCTGTCCCTTGTTCTGCATGGCGGCCGCCATGGCGAGCGTCTTGCCGCCGCCGCCGGCGCAATAGTCGAGAATCTGCTCACCGTCCCTGGCGAGCACCAGGTCGGCGACGATCTGCGAACCCTCATCCTGAACTTCGAACCAGCCTTTCTGGAACGAAAGCTCGGCTGTCACGTTGGGAAGGCGCGAGGCGCCTTCGCCGGCGGCAATCCGGATGCCGTAGCGGGCAATCTTCGCAGCACGCGCGCCGGCGCGTTCGAGCGCCTTGACGGCCTTGTCGCGGGAGGACTTCAGGATGTTGGCGCGCAGATCGAGTGTCGGGCGCGCCGCGAGCGCCTGTGCCTCGGCAAGCCAGTCGGCGCCGAAGGCCTGTTCGAAGGAGGGTTGGATCCACTCGGGAATATCGCCGCGGATATGCGGCGGCGCGTCGTCGAGCGAGCGGCTTGCAAAGGCGGCGAGGGCATCAGCTGCAAGCGGCGGCGGCGCAAACTTGTCGTCGGCCAGTTCGGCGGCAAGGCGATCGGGCGTGAAGCCCCATTGGCGGAACATGACGGCGTGGGCGATGGCCGCAGCGCTGTCGTCATCCATCAGCCAGGCATGAGAGAGCCGCATGCGCAAGGCGTCATAGACGATATTGCCGATCGCCGCACGATCGCCGGAACCGGCGAAGCGGTGCGCAAGGCCCCAGTCCTTGAGCGCGTCGGCGACGGGCCGCTTGCGGGCATCGATATCCGCGAGCACAGAAATCGCCCCTTCGAGGCGGCCGCCCAGACGCATTACATATCTCCTGTTGCCGTGACGTGTGAACGATCCGCACACAGGCCGGGCGGATTGTCGACAAGTTTCAACCGCGTGGTAACCGCGATTGGCGGCAAGAGCAAGCGCCGGTCAGGGCGCAGCCGGTTGTGCGGCGCCGTGCGCCTCAGCTGATCACCTCGGTTGTCAGCCTCAGCTGATCACCTCGGCTGTCAGCTTTTAGCTGATCATTTCGGTTGTCAGCCTCTCAGCTGATCACCTGGTAGCAGACCTTCGCCGTGCCCGAGCTCACCATGCCGATATTCTGTGCGGCGGCGCGCGACAGATCGAGGACGCGTCCACGAATGAACGGACCGCGATCATTGATGCGGACGACGACGCTGCGGCCATTGTTGCGGTTGGTGACCTTCACCTTGGTGCCGAACGCCAGCGAACGATGCGCGGCAGTCAAGATGGCCGGGTTCATACGTTCCCCGGAAGCAGTTTTGGAGTGAAGCGCGTACCATGAAGCACCGCCGCAGCCATTCCCAGCATAGCTCTCCGCCGGAAGCATAGAAGAGCAGGCTGCAATAGTTACGGCAGCGATAATAGAACGACGTATTTTCTTCAAAACAGAGTATCCCTCAACTATTGAACTCACGCCCTTGCAGGCGGCGGGGCTTAAATCCGTCGAAAAATGGCAAAAAGGTGCCGCATCTGATCACGGAATATTACAGCATGTAATATTCCTCAGGCCATTGATAAAAAATGAGAATTTGCCGCGTATGGCAGGATGAGGAAAAAACGCAATGAAATCAGCTAAAATTCAAATGATTTTTCCGAGAAAGCCTTAAACTTCGCGGCTCTCACAAAAATCACGGAATATTTTTTCTGACTTCGTCATATTTCCCGCCACATTTGCGCAAATTCAAAGGCTGTTAACCATGATATGCGGCGAGAATTGTTCTGCCAACAGCGCAAAGTAGGAATTTCCTACCCAATTTGGGTGATAACCCTAGTCACTTCGACCGGCCCGGATTTAACCGCGCCAGCGTCCCCGCTGCCACAATTGGGCGAGCGACATCGGATACTCCGGGAAGGAAAATTCGAAGCCGGCCGCCTTCAGCTTGGCATTCGAGACCCGTTTGTTCTCGCCGTAAAAGGAGCGCGCCATCGGTGTCAGTTGGGCGGTTTCGAAAGCCTGTTCCGGCGGCGGTTCGATACCCATCAGGCGTGCCGCTTCGACGATCACGTCCTGAGGCGGCCCCGGTCGGTCGTCGGTAACATTATAGATGCCGCCAAGCCCGCGTTCCGACAGGAAGCGCGTCGCCGCGCCGATATCCTCGACGCGGATGCGGTTGAAGACCTGGTCCTTCTTGATCAGCCGCCGCGCCGTGCCCCTTTCCAGGTTGCAGAAGGCATTGCGGCCCGGCCCGTAAATCCCTGAAAGCCGAAGAACGGCTGCCGGCACGCCGCGCCTCGCGCCCATCGCCAGCCATCCCTCTTCTGCTTCGAGCCGCTCCTTCGACCGTCCGGAGACAGGCACGCAGGGTGTTTCCTCGTTGATCCATGCGCCTTTGTGATCGCCATAGACGCCGACAGTGGAGAGATAGCCGATCCATTCGAGCCTCGGCAGCAGGCGCGCGCCATCCTCATCGAGCAGTCGCAGCAGCGGATCGGCCTTTCCGGGGGCGATCGACTGCACAAGATGGGTGGCATCGGCCAAAGCCCGGACAAGTTCCTCTTCTATGGTCTCGCCATCGAACAGGAATGCCTCGATGCCGGCGCGGCGGAGCGCTTCCATCTTTTCTGCCGAACGGGTCGTTCCGGACACGCGCACGCCCTCGCCGGCGAAGGCCTTGGCGATCGCCGTGCCGGAAAAACCGCAGCCAAAGATCATCACATGCATCAGCCCACTCCCGCCAGCCGCCATTCGTTGCGTACGTCGTCATCGCCTTCATCGGCCCGTGCTGCGGCAAAGGCCGAGAATTCGCCAGCCGCCATCAGCCTTGAAAGTGCCCAGACCGCCATCCCCCGCACCACCGGCGAGGCATCGCCGGTGAGCAGGCGGCATTGCGAAATAAGCGACCTCTCGCCGGAATTGCCGGCAGCAATCAGCACGTTGCGGACGAAGCGGTCGCGGCCGATCCGCTTCACCGGCGAACCACTGAAGAAGGCGCGGAAGGCGGCATCGTCGAGCGTCAGCAGAAAGGCGAGCGACGGCTCCTTCATATCTTCCCGGGCCTTGAGCTTCATTTCGGAGGCAGAGGCCGCGAACTTGTTCCAGGGGCAGGCGGCAAGACAGTCGTCACAGCCATAGATGCGATTGCCGATCAGTGGCCTGAGATCGGGGTCGATCGGCCCCTTGTGCTCGATGGTGAGATAGGAGATGCAGCGGCGTGCATCGATCTGATAGGGGGCCGGGAAGGCCGCCGTCGGACAGATGTCGAGACAGGCGCGGCAGGAGCCGCAATGATCGGTCTCCGCCGCATCGGTGACGAGGTCGGCGGTGGTGAACATCGTGCCGAGAAACAGCCAGGAACCATGTGTGCGGCTGACGAGATTGGTGTGTTTGCCCTGCCAGCCGAGGCCGGCGGCGGCCGCCAAGGGCTTTTCCATAACAGGCGCGGTATCGACGAACACTTTCACGTCGGCGCCGGCGCGTGCGGCAAAGCGTGTGGCGATCTCCTTCAACCGGCCCTTGATGATGTCGTGATAATCGCGATTGCGGGCGTAGACGGAGATTGCCGCCCTGTCCGGCTTGTCGAGGATGTCGCGCGGGTCCTCCTCCGGAGCATAATTAAGGCCGAAGACGACGACGGACCGGACCTCGCTCCAGAGCGTCAGCGGATCGCCGCGCCGCTCGCGCGTCTCCGCCATCCACTCCATCGTCCCGTGGCGTCCGGCATCGATGAACTGGCCGAGGCGCTGTTTCGCTTCAGGGATCGCATCCGGCCGGGTGATTCGGCAGAGATCGAACCCCTTGGCGGCGGATTCCGCCCGGACGAACTCGGTCAAATTGTCGCGGCGGCGGCGCTCTTTGTCATCATTGTCGGGCATCAAGCGCCCTCGTCAGAAATCCAGATCGGCATAATGCGAAACCGGGGTCAGGCCGCGCACCCGCTCGGTCAGCATCGGCCGGAAGGAGGGGCGCGATTTCAGCCGCTGGTACCACTCCTTGACGACCGGGGCCTCGGCCCACTCAATTTCGCCGAGATAATCGAGGATCGAGATCGAGGCGGCGGCGGCAAGATCGGCATAGCTCATCCGCTCGCCCGCCAGCCACTGACGCGAGCCGGCAAGCCAGGTGAGATAACGCATATGCTGGCGGATATTCGCGCGAGCCGTGCGCAAAATCTTGGAATCCGGCGCTCCGCCGCCCTGATCGGCGGTCATCTGCAACTTGTAGACACGCTCGCGGGCGAGCGGCTTCGTCACGTCGTTTTCCATTTTCTGCATGAACCATTCGCTCAGCCGGCGTATTTCCGCCCGCTGGAAAGGGTCCTCGGCAAGCAGTCGCCGGTCGCGCTTCAACACGCCGTGCGTCTCGTCCAGATATTCGGAAATGACGGTCGCGCCGCAGAGCGCGCGCATGCTGTCGTCGACATAGACCGGCAGCGTGCCGGCCGGATTGAGCGCCAGGAAATCGCGGCGCTTCTCCCATGTCTGCTCCTCGATCAGGTCCGCCTGATAGCCGTATTCGGCCAGGATCAGCCGGACGAAGCGAGATGCGGATGACATGGGATGATGATAAAGCGTGGGCATCGATACTCGGGCTTTATAATTGCTGTTACAGGACTGTGTGGCAGCTCGTTTATAGCGCCTTAGTCGTGACTCATTGGTTGAAGCTATAGGAGCTTGGCCCGGCCAATACAAGCGAATCGGCTTTCACGCCATCTGACAAGGGACAAAACAGCCGTCTTGCATATGAGGATAAATGCAGCGCCTGATCGGCTCAAGCGCTGTTCAAGTCCGACTGACCTTTAAACCGGAGACAATTTATGGACTATATCAATGCTGCCATTCTCGGTGTCGTCGAGGGGATCACCGAGTTTCTGCCGATCTCGAGCACCGGCCATCTCATCATTGCGGAGCAATGGCTCGGCCACCGGTCGGACATGTTCAACATCGTCATTCAGGCCGGCGCCATCCTCGCCGTCACCATCATCTACTGGCGTCGCCTGCTCGATCTGGTGCTCGGCTGGCGCGAGCCTGAGAATCGCGACTATGCCGCCAAGCTGATCGTCGCCTTCCTCATCACCGCCATTCTCGGACTCGTCGTCAAGAAGCTCGGCTTTGAACTGCCGGAGACCGCGACCCCAATCGCCTGGGCGCTGATCATCGGCGGCATCTGGATGATCTTTGCCGAATGGGCGGCAGCGCGCAAGGCGCCGCATAAGGAGATCACCTGGCTCGTCGCCATCCTGGTCGGCATCGCCCAGATCGTTGCCGGCGTCTTTCCGGGAACATCGCGCTCGGGCGCCACGATCTTCGTCGCCATGCTCGCCGGCACCGGCAACCGCGCCGCTGCGACGGAATTCGCCTTTCTCGTCGGCATTCCCACAATGTATGCCGCCAGCGGGTACGAACTGCTGAAGACCTTCAAGGATGGCGGCGCGGCAGGCGAAGACTGGACCGCGCTCGGCATCGCCTTCATCGTTTCCACGATCGTCGCTTTCATCGCGGTCAAATGGCTGCTCGCCTATATCAGGAGCAACCGGTTTACGCTGTTTGCGATCTACCGCATCATTCTCGGTGTCCTGCTGCTCGGCATGGCCACCACCGGCCTGATCGCCTGAGCCATTCCCCTCGCATTGCATTCGCGCATCTCCCAGGCGCGGGTGCAATTGCCATCGGATGTCGCGACGAGACTTGCGCGCAGGCGCAGGTTTCAGCCGGCAATATTTTAGAGGGTAAGCATCCGCTGTTTGAAGCGGGCAAGACCGAGCGTTCATTTGGGAACGTCCTGGGTCAGACGCTCCGGCCGCTATTTGTCTTTATCGGGCCGGAGTCAAAGCCGGCCTTTTCGTCAATGGCGGATCGAAGCCGTCGAGCAAGGATCGACGCCGTAGGCCGGCGAGCAACCACCCTTTACCGCGGCGACCGAACCGGACGCAACGAAGGAGCCTGCAAGGATAACCAGCGCCGCACACGCAAACAGGAGCGCGATTGACTTGCCCATCGAGTATTGCCTTTCACAGTGATTGCCGCACGCCTTTCGCAGGCGTTGAGTCCTTTGAAGACGCGCGGGGTTTGGTAGTCAGTGGAATGGCAAATAGCAATAAACGTTCCCGCTAAATTTGGCGTTAATTCCACAAAATTTCCGCTGCGTCTTTTATGCAACTGCAGTTGATATGATCGGAACAACAACATTTGAAAATTGCGCCGGCATTGCTTCCGGCGAACACGCAAAATGCCGTCCGCGCTATGCGCGAACGGCGCGATGTCGAAGGCAAAAAGTTGTTCAGGCAGCCTTGCCGGAGCCGGTGTACTGGCCGTGCGGACGATACTGCACCAGGTAGGATTCAAGCACCGATGCGGCCATGGTCGGCGCAATGCCGAGACCCTTGAGCGTGCGGCCTTCCGCTTCTGCTTCTGCGGAGACGACATTGTCGCGCTTGAGAAGACGCACCTGATCCGGGGTGATCGGCGGTGCCACGAAGGGGATCAGCGAGGCGATGCTGCCGATCATCGACGCGATGCCGAAGGGCAGGGAGACGAGCGGGTTCTTGCGGCTCGTCACCTTCAGCATCATCTCGAGACATTCGCGGAAGCTCAGCACTTCGGGCCCGCCAAGTTCATAGACCTTGCCTACGCGGACCTTGCCGTCGACGGCGCGGGCGACGGCCTCGGCGACATCCTCGACGTACACCGGCTGGAACTTCGTCTTGCCCCCGCCGACCAGCGGCAGGACCGGCGACATGCGCGCCATGTCGGCAAATTTGTTGAAGAAGCTGTCTTCCGGCCCGAAGACGATCGACGGACGGAAGATCACCGCATCCGGCTTGATGGAAAGGATGGCGGCTTCGGCGCGGCCCTTGGTGCGGCCATAATCCGAATCGGAATTGGGATCGGCGCCGATCGCCGAAATATGGGTCAGCGTCGCGCCGGCATTGCGCGCCGCCTCGGCGACCGCGCGGGCGCCGAATTCCTGCACCGCGTCGAAGGTGTTGCGGCCGGTCTCGTGCAGAATGCCGACGCAGTTGACGACGTGGCTTGCCCCGTCGACGGCGCGGTCGATCGAGTTGCGGTAGCGCAGGTTCGCCTGCACGAAGGAAATCTGGCCGACATTGCCGAGCGGCTGCAGGAAGCCGGCGAGATCGGGGCGGCGCACCGCGACGCGAATGCGATAACCGCGCTTGGCCAGCGCCCGAACCACGTGCCTGCCCACGAAGCCGGACCCTCCGAACACGGTGACGAGCGGCGGCAGGTTGGCAAGGGTCATGGCAGGCTCCTCGAAAGGCTGTGCGGAATGCTGTATCGGCACCCGTCTTAGCCCAATCCCGGCGCGACGGGAAGGCCCATCGCGCCGTGAGTTTTGCAGGTGCGAAGTCGTTCAGATTCCTTCGACGACGACCATTTCCGCATCCGCCACTTCCTGGCGGATTTTGGCGGCGATCTGGTATTCCGGTGAATTGTAGCAGTCGACGGCATGCTGCATCGAGGGGAATTCGATCACGACGTTGCGGGCGCGCGCCTTGCCTTCGAGCTCGGTGATCGCGCCGCCGCGCGCCAGGAAATTGGCGCCGTATTTCTCAAAGGCGGGTTTGGCCGCCGCCACGTAATCCTTGTAGCGCTCGGCATCGCGAACGTCGACGCGGGCAATCCAGTATCCCTTGGTCATGATCTTCTCCCTTTGGTTCTCGTCAGCGGTTTGCCGGCCAGAGCGCGCCGACCATCTCGTTGAGGACGGCGCGGGCGGCTTCTCTGGGGTCTGGCGCCTTGACGATCGGTCGGGCGACGACGAGGTGGGTGGCCCCCGCCTTCAGCGCATCGAAAGGCGTCATCACCCGCTTCTGGTCGCCATGGTCGCTGCCGGTCGGGCGAATGCCGGGGGTGACGATCGCCATGTCGGGTCCGAGGACCTCGCGCACTTCGGCCGCTTCCGCTGCCGAACAGACGATACCGCCCATGCCGGCGGCGCGCGCCTGTTCGGCGCGGCGCAGCACCAGGCTGTGCGGATCCTGGCTGTAGCCGGCCTCGACGAGATCCTCTGCATCCATCGAGGTCAGCACGGTGACGCCGAGCAGACAGAGGCCGGAGCCGGCCGCGGCCTCCACCGCCGCCCGCATCGCCTTGGGATAAGCATGCAGCGTCAGCATCGACATGCCCATCCTGGCGATGTTTTCGACACCCGAGGCGACAGTGTTGTCGATGTCGAGCAGCTTCATGTCGAGAAAGATCTTCTTGCCGCTTGCGGCAAGATCGCGGGCAAACTCCAGGCCGCCGGCAAAAACCAGCTGATAGCCTATCTTATAGAAGAGGATGTCGTCGCCGAGCGTGGAAACCAGTTTCTCCGCCTCGCCGATCGCTGGAACATCCAGGCCGACGATCAACCGCTCGCGTGCGTCCATTTCAACTCACCCCCGCCAGTCTTCGATGGGTGTCCAGTCGCATGATAAGAGGCGATCCGCAAGGCCGAAAGCATAGAGATTGCCGCCGCCGCCCGGCTGGTCGCGGTCGCGGGAGATGGGTCTGCCGGCTAGATGACATTTGAGCAGCGTGCCGACGCCGCCATGGCCGACGAAGGCGATCGGCGCTGCCGCATCATGCGCAGCCAGAACGGCGTCCACCGCCTCGACGATGCGGGCCTGCGCGTCGACGGCGCGCTCCCAGCCCTTGAAGCTCTCTTCCGGGTGGGCGAAGAACCAGTTTGCCGCCTCTTCGAATTGCGGCGGCGGCAGGAAGCCGGTGGCCGAACGGTCGTTCTCGTGCATGCCGTGGACGATCTCGATCGTCACGCCGGACGCTTCCGCCAGGATTTCGGCCGTCTCGATCGCCTTCGTCTCGTCGCTGGAGACGATGCGTTGCAATTGCCTTGCCCAGCCGCTTTCGGCCGCCTTTCGGGCGCGGGCGGCGCCGAGATCGGAAAGCCCCCATTTCGGCACCGGCACGTTGGGATCGATCCTGACTTGCGGATGGGTGATATAGATCCCGAACATTTCAGCCGCGTCTGTAGATCCAGAGCTGCGCCGGCGGAATGTTGCGCATGACGAAGTCGAAATGCTGGATATGGTAGCGATCGGGATTGGCGGCGATCGGCGAGATCGCGCCATAGGAGATCTGCACCACCGGCCGGCCGGGCGGCAGGCGGTCGAGCAGGCTTTCCAAGAGCGAGATGCGCATCGCCATCGGGAAGTTCAGCAGCGGAATGCAGGAGATGACGCAATCGAAGGTCTGGTCGCCGAAGGCGCCAAGCGTCGTCTTGAGATCGAAGGCGTCCCCGTTGATGAAGTGCACGCCGGGATAGGTTCGCAGCAGATGCTGGTGGAAATCCGTCGAATATTCGATCGCGACCAGATTGTCCGGCTTCACGCCACGGCCGAGGATCGCTTTGGTGATGGCGCCCGTGCCCGGCCCGAGTTCGAGGACCGGCAGCCCCGAATGCATATCGATGACGCTGGCCATGCGCTTGGCGGTGATCGAGGAGGTCGGCACGATCGAGCCCACCGTCTTCGGCCCCTGCATCATGCCACGGAAGAAGCGGATCTCCTCATCGAATCTCTTCCCGAAATGTTCCTTCACCTTGACCGGTAAGCGCATTCTTCTCCACCCATCCGCATGTTGACCGACTGTGTTAATATGCTCTTTGTCGCTGTCAGGACAAGAATTTTCGCAACGACGACACCGGACATCAACAGCTCATGCGGCCTTTCGGTCGGAGCGAGGCAAAAGGTCGGCAAGCCTTTCACTGAGGTGATCGGCATCGACGGGCGCGCGCAGCTTCTTGTCGGTATTGTCGAAATAGAGATAGACGTCGCGGCCCTTCCTGCGCGACGGCAGGGGCGCAAGCACCCGCGTCGCACGTTCCGGTTCCCCACCGGTTCCCCAGGCGCGAATGCGCTCGGCCCACAGATCGAGCGCTTCATCTTCATAGCCGCTGACATAGAGCTGCTCGGAACCATGCAGGCGGCAATAGATGAAATCGGCGGTGATGTCCATCAACAGCGGCCATTCCACCGTGTCGGCGCAAACGAGCGCGACGTTGTGACGCCTCAGCATCTCGATGAAGGCTGCCGAGCGGAAGCTGTCATGGCGGATCTCGAAAGCATGGCGGATCGGCTGATCGGTGTCGCTTTTGAGCCAGGCGCGCCCTTTGAGGCGGCCGTCATGGCGTTTCGCCAGCGCGATCGCGGCATCGCAGTCATGCGGCAGCAGCGACAGGAAGGTTTCGAAAAGCGCAGCGTCGAAGGCCATGTTCGGCGGAAACTGCCAGAGGATGGGCCCGAGCTTGGGGCCGAGCCGCAGCAGGCCGGAGGCGAAGAAATTGGCAAGCGGTGTCTCGATCTCCTGCAACCGCTTCATATGAGTGATGAAGCGCGAGCCCTTGACCGCGAAGACGAAATCCTCGGGCGTTTCGTCCCGCCAGCGGCCGAAGCTTTCAGGCCGCTGCAATCCGTAGAAAGTGCCGTTGATCTCGATCGAAGGGAAATGCCGGGCGGCGTAGGAAAGCTCGTGCTTCTGCGGCAGGCCCTTGGGATAGAATTGGCCGCGCCAGGGCGCATAGGTCCAGCCGGATATGCCGATGCGCACAGTTCCGGTCTTTTTCATGAGCAGATCCTCCCGTTTTGACAGGAGGAAAACAATGGCAGGCGGCCTTCGTTCCCGTCAGACGCGCATCGGCATCAGCACGTAAAGGGCATCGTCGCCGGCCGTGTCGCGGATCAGCGTCGGCGATCCGGCATCAGCCAGCAGGAAGATCGCTTCCTCGCCGGAAAGCTGCGCGGTGATGTCGAGCAGATATTTGGCGTTGAAGCCGATTTCCATTGCATCCGTGTCGTAGCCGACGGCGACTTCTTCGGTGGCGCTGCCGGAATCGGGATTGTTGACGGTCAGCATCAGTTGCCCCTCGGACAGCGCCAGCTTCACGGCGCGGCCGCGCTCGGAGGAGATGGTCGAGACGCGGTCGACGGCTTGGGCGAAGGTGGTGCAGTCGACGCGCATTTCCTTGTCGTTGCCGGTCGGGATGACGCGCTGATAGTCCGGGAAGGTGCCGTCGATCAGTTTCGAGGTCAGGACGATCGAGCCGATCGTCATGCGGATCTTGGCGTCGGAAACCTCGACCGTGACGACCGCGTCCGGATTGTCGACCAGCTTCTGCAGTTCGCCGACCGTCTTGCGCGGAATGATGATGCCCGGCATGCCCTCCGAGCCGGAGGGCGCGTCGACGTCGGCGCGCGCCAGCCGGTGGCCGTCGGTCGCGACCGCCCGAAGCTTCAGCTCGCCCTTGCTCTCGATCGTATGGAAGAAGATGCCGTTGAGGTAATACCGCGTCTCCTCCGTCGAGATTGCGAACTGCGTGCGGTCGATCAGCATCTTCAGATCGGTCGCCTTCAGCTTGAAGGAATGGGTGAAGGTGCCGGCGGTCAGATCCGGGAAGTCGGATTCCGGCAGGCACTGCAGCGAGAATTTCGAGCGGCCGGACTGTACCGTCATCGAGCCGCCATCGGTGCTGGTGGCCAGCAGCACTTCCGAGCCGTCGGGCAGCTTGCGCACGATGTCGTAGAGAAGATGGGCGGGCACGGTGGTGGCGCCGGCCTGCTCGACGCTAGCAGGCGTCGCCTCGGTGATTTCGAGGTCGAGGTCGGTCGCCTTCATGTCGAGGTTCTGGCCGTCGGCCTTGAGCAGTACGTTGGACAGGATCGGGATCGTATTGCGACGTTCGACCACGCGGTGGACGTGGTTCAGCGATTTCAACAGGTTTGACCGCTCAATAGTAATACGCATGGGATGCTACCGCTTTCGACCGTGACTGTCCGGGCGCATCGAGCACCCGAAGAATGCTTTCCCGATTGAGGTCGGGGGAGTGGACGGGCAAAATGGCAGACTTCAGCACCGGTTTGCAAGAGGCATGGGCGGTGGGAGGCCCGCATTTCAGGTTTTCCGGAGCAATCCTCACAGAAATCCGAACCCTTGCCGAAGCGGTGCGGCTCGCCCATAAAGGTTCCCCATAGAGGTTCGACGACGGCGGGACGAAAGCAAACGGCATGAACGAGGAAACGACGGCGGAGGCGGCCACGCGGCGAAGCTTTCGCCTGCACAATATGGCAGTGCCGGCGCGGCCACTCGAGCCGGCGCTCTATCTGGTCGCGACCCCGATCGGCAATCTCGGCGACATCACGCTGCGTGCCCTGGAAACGCTGGCCGGCGCCGACGTGCTCGCCTGCGAGGATACGCGCGTCACCCGCGTTCTGCTCGACCGCTACGGCATCCAGAACCGCCCCTTCGCCTATCACGAGCACAATGCCGACGAGGCCGGCCCGCGGCTCATCCAGGCGCTCGAGGCCGGCCGCTCGGTGGCGCTGGTGTCGGATGCCGGCACGCCGCTGGTTTCCGATCCCGGCTATCGGCTGGCACAGCAGGCGATTGCAGCGGGCTACCGTGTCGTCCCGATCCCCGGCGCCTCGGCGCCGCTTGCAGCACTTGTCGGCTCCGGCCTACCGAACGACGCCTTCCTCTTCGCCGGTTTTCTGCCGGCCAAAGACAAGGCGCGCCGCGACCGTCTCGGCGAATTCACCGCCGCTCCCGCGACGCTGATCTTCTTTGAATCGCCGCATCGCATCGCTGCCACGCTCCTCGCGGCCGCCGATGTGCTGGGCGGCACGCGGCCGGCCTCCGTCTGCCGCGAGCTGACCAAGACCTATGAGGAGTTCCGCCGCGGCACGCTGGCGGAGCTCGCCGCCCATTATCAGGAGGTGGACAACGTCAAGGGCGAGATCGTTCTCGTCGTCGGTCCGCCGCAGCCGGTGGCAACGCCGGAGGCCGACGTCGAGGCCGTGCTCGCCGATCTCTCGAAGACGATGCCGACCGCAAAGGCCGCAACCGAAGCGGCTCGTCTCACCGGGCTGCCGCGCAAGGCGCTCTATCAGCGCCTCTTGGAGATGAAGGGCGCCGATGGGCGATAACGACCTCACCGCCATCAGAAGAAAGGCGCTGCGCCGCGGCCTGGTGTCGGAATATGTCGCTGCCGTCTTTCTGATGTTGAAGGGCTATCGCATCCTGGCGCTGCGCCACCGCACCCGGCTCGGCGAGATCGATATCGTCGCCCGCAAGGGCGATCTCGCCGTCTTCGTCGAGGTCAAGGCCCGCCATGGCGAGGCTGCCGCGGTCGACGCCGTTTCCGCCGCCGCGCAGAAGCGGATACGGGCAGCAAGCGATCTCTGGCTCGCCCGCCAGGCCGATCGGGCCCGTCTTTCCCAGCGCTACGATATCGTCGCGGTCACCCCCGGCCGGCTGCCGCGTCACTTTCCGGATGCGTTTTAGCGATTCCGGCCCACGGTTTTTCGGATTGTTAAAATTTTAGTGCCGGCTTGAACCAGCTCCTTACGACTCTCTGCTATCGCAATCGCAATGCATGTCGCCCGGAAGTGTGCCGCGGTTCCGGGATAACGACATGCATAAATACAAAGAGCTTAGGGGTGACAATTGGGGGTTGTTTCATGGCCTGGAAGCTGATGCTGGCAAGTGCGGTCGCCATGGCCGCGCGTTCGGTGCCTTATGCCGTGGCGAAGCCGGCGGGGAAATCCTTCATCGCCCATGCAAGCGACCTGCTGCCGCTGAAATCGACGCCGATCAATTCGGACTGGATCATCAGCGGCAATCCGCAAGCGCGCACCGCCGAACATTCGCGCGGCCATGACGAGGCTTCGCTGACGGCGATCTGGGACTGCACGGCAGGCGAATTCCGCTGGTTTTTCGGCTGGGACGAGACGGTGATGATCCTCGAAGGCGAGGTCCATATCACCGCCGAGGACGGCACCGAACGAACCTTGTGCGCCGGCGACGTCGCCTTCTTCGCCGGCGGAACCTGGGCAAGCTGGCGGGTCGACAGTTACGTCCGCAAGGTCGCCTTCCTGCGCAAGCCCTTCCCGAAGCCCTTGGCGATCGCCTATCGCCTGCGCAACCTGCTGCGCAACAACGGCAACCAGGGGATCGCCGCCTGAAGAGGGGTGGCGGCGGCAAGCCCCGATTGACCGTTGCGTTTGATACCGGGCCGACCTACATCTGTCCGGCATTCAGCGAGGGACGGAAATGGCCAAGATCACCAATGTAGCGGTCCAGATGGATCATGTCGCCGGCATCAATATCGCAGGCGATTCCACCTTCGCCATGAGCCTGGAAGCCCAGGCGCGCGGCTACCGCCTGTTCCACTATACCCCTGAACGCCTGAGCTTCCGCGACGGCAAGCTCTTTGCCAGCGTCGAGCCGATGGTGCTGCGCGACGTCAAGGGCGATCATTTCGAGCTCGGCGCGCCCGAGCGCGTCGATCTCTCCACCATGGATGTTGTGCTGCTGCGCCAGGATCCGCCCTTCGACATGGCCTATATCACCTCGACCCATCTGCTCGAGCGCATCCATCCGAAGACGCTCGTCGTCAACGATCCGGCCTGGGTGCGCAATTCGCCGGAGAAGATCTTCGTCACCGAATTTTCCGATCTGATGCCGAAGACGCTGATCACCAAGGACCCGGCCGAAATCCGCCGCTTCCGCGACGAGATGGGCGACATCATCCTGAAGCCGCTCTACGGCAATGGCGGCGCCGGCGTCTTCCACTCCACCCGCGACGACCGCAATCTCTCCTCGCTGCTCGAAATGTTCGGCCAGATGTTCCGCGAGCCCTTCATCGCCCAGCAATATCTGCCCGACGTGCGCAAGGGCGACAAGCGCATCATCCTGGTCGACGGCGAATTCGCCGGCGCCATCAACCGCGTGCCGGCCGAACACGACAGCCGCTCCAACATGCATGTCGGCGGCCGCGCCGAGGCGACCGAGCTGACGCCGCGCGAAAAGGAAATCTGCGAACGCATCGGCCCGGCGCTGAGGGAACGCGGCTTCCTGCTCGTCGGCATCGACGTGATCGGCGACTACATGACCGAGATCAACGTCACCTCGCCGACCGGCATCCGCGAGGTCAAGAAGTTCGGCGGCGCCGATATCGCAGCCCTTCTCTGGGACGCGATCGAGCGCAAGCGCGGCTGAGCCTCCCGGCCGCAGCCGGGGCTGCGGGCATGATCGGATGCAACCGAAGTCAGTTGAGTTGTCCGAATATGTTCCGCGACTGTTCTTGTTTTATTCTTTTTTCCATGCAAGATTGCAACCGCTGGCCCTAAAGGCCGCGGGGCGGTAAGTAAAGTTTGCTGGGCAAGGGGTAGGCGGATGGTCGCGCGTGTCAGTACGGTCGCATTCCAGGGCATAGAAGGCGTGCCGGTCGAGGTCCAGGTCATGATCGCGCCCGGCAAGATCGGCATGCAGATCGTCGGCCTGCCCGACAAGGCGGTGGCCGAAAGCCGCGAGCGGGTGCAGGCCGCTCTTCACGCCTCCGGCCTGGCGCTGCCGGCCAAGCGGGTGACGGTCAATCTGGCGCCGGCGGATTTGCCGAAGGAAGGCTCGCATTTCGATCTGCCGATCGCCCTCGCCTTGATGGCGGCGCTCGGCGCCATTCCCGCCGATGCGCTGTCGGATTATGTCGTCGTCGGCGAGCTCAATCTCGACGGCACGATCGCCGCCATCGCAGGCGCGCTACCGGCCGCGATCGGCGCCAATGCGCTCGGCAAGGGGCTGATCTGCCCGGCCGAAAGCGGCGCCGAAGCCGCCTGGGCCGGCGCCGAGGTCAATATCCTCGCTCCCCGCAGCCTGATCGCCCTTGCCAATCATTTCCGCGGCACCCAGGTTCTGTCGAGGCCCGAGCCGTCGATCCGCGCCAATGCCGCCAACCTGCCGGATCTTGCCGAGATCAAGGGACAGGAAAGCGCCAAGCGCGCCCTCGAAGTGGCGGCGGCCGGCGGCCACAATCTCTTGATGGTCGGCCCTCCCGGCTCCGGCAAGTCGATGCTTGCAGCAAGGCTGCCGTCGATCCTGCCGCCGCTTTCGGCGGCCGAATTGCTCGAAGTCTCGATGGTGCATTCGATCGCCGGTGAGCTCTCCGGCGGCAAGCTCTCCGACCGCCGGCCCTTCCGCACGCCGCATCATTCCGCCACTATGGCGGCCCTTGTCGGCGGCGGTCTGCGCGCCCGTCCCGGCGAAGCCTCGCTTGCCCATCACGGCGTGCTCTTCCTCGACGAATTTCCCGAGTTCACGCCGCAGGCGCTGGACGCTCTGCGCCAGCCGCTCGAAGGCGGCGAATGCGTCATTGCCCGGGCCAATCACCGCGTCTCCTACCCGGCGAAATTCCAGTTGATCGCGGCGATGAACCCCTGCCGCTGCGGCATGGCCGGCGAGCCGGGCCACACCTGCGCCCGCGGCCCGCGCTGCATGAGCGACTATCAGGCCCGCATCTCCGGCCCGCTGATCGACCGCATCGATATCCGCATCGACGTGCCCGCCGTCTCCGCCGCCGATCTCATCCGGCCGATGGCCGCTGAGGCGAGCGCCGACGTCGCCCGCCGCGTCTCCCGCGCCCGCGAACTCCAGCAGCAGCGTTTCGAGGCCGCCGGCGCCAAAGGCATCGGCACCAATGCCCGCTGCTCCACCGCCATGATCGAGAAGTTCGCCGAACCCGACACCGCGGGCCTGCAGCTCCTGCGCGACGCCGCCGAAAAAATGAAATTCTCCGCCCGCGGCTACCACCGCGTCCTCAAGGTCGCCCGCACGCTCGCCGATCTCGACGACAAACCGACGGTCGGCCGCCTGCATCTGGCTGAGGCGATCTCCTACCGGATAGCAGGGGAGAGGTTGACGGCGGCGGCCTAAGAAAAAGGGCGGGTGCGTGAAGATATTTTGACGCATTGGTCGCCAGGGCCCTCACCACTTCGCCGATCGCGCTGGCGCTGATGGCCGTTCTCAGCGAAATTCTTGCTGCCTCGGACGATTAAGCATTCCCCTGTGCTGCTTATCCGTTAGGGGTAACGGCCTCTCCTCACTTCGTCGCTCTTTACAATATTAGCTTCGACTGAAAAATTTCGAGAAGGATTTCGGTCCGTTCGACATAGTCGATCGGAGGTCACGGATGAGAAGCCTCTACCGGGAATGCCCATGAGTAATGAATATCCGGGCTCAAACGCCAACGCCTTGGAAGTTTTAGACTTGGCGAACGCCTACTTTCTCGCTTCCAAATGCCTGTTCAGTGAGAGTCACAGGCATGTTGCGCTATCCATGGCACCTGCTCGGATGTGCGCCATTCACGCTATTGAGCTCTACTTGAATGCCTTCCTGCGCCATGAGGGCGTTGCTCCAGAGGAAATACGAAAGCGGATGCACAACCTCGTTGATCAAAGGTTCGTTGCTCAACTTCAGCTGAGAAAGAAGACCGCACTGCATCTACAGGCAATGACGGCAAAGCGTGAGTACTTCATCTCGCGATATGCTCCGGAGCAGGCCAGAGAGCACACTGAGCTGAATCGTTTAGCTGCGACGCTGGTGGAAGTCATGGTGAAGGTTGGCAAATACTTGCATTCAACGAGCCCAGGTGGGACGTCGACGATCATTATTACGGACTACCACAGAACTCTCGTCCCACTTCGATTGGGATGCAGGTGACGGCACAACAGAAAGGGCGCCGAAGCGCCCCGCTATTCTCCGAAGGCGGAAGGTTAGGAAAGGCCCGGCCACAGCCATCTTTAGCTCCCCAGCCCTTCAAAAAGCGCCGTGGACAAATAACGCTCGGCAAAAGACGGGATGATCACGACGATGTTCTTGCCGGCATTCTCCGGCCGGCTGCCGACTTTGATCGCAGCGGTCAGCGCTGCACCCGAGGAGATGCCGACCGGCACGCCTTCGAGCCGGGCGACGAGGCGCGCCTGCTCGAAGGCCTCGTCGTTGGTCACGGTGACGACCTCGTCGTAGATGCCGGTATCGAGGATTTTCGGGGCGAAGCCGGCGCCGATGCCCTGGATCTTGTGCGGGCCGGGATTGCCGCCTGAGAGAATGGGTGAATCGGCGGGCTCGACGGCGATGATCTGGATTTCGGGCTTGTGGCTTTTCAGCACCTGGCCGACGCCGGTGATGGTGCCGCCGGTGCCGATGCCGGAGACCAGGATGTCGACCGTGCCGTCGGTGTCGTTCCAGATTTCCTCGGCGGTCGTCTTGCGGTGGATTTCGGGATTGGCCGGGTTCTCGAACTGCTGCGGAATGACGGCGTCGGGAAGCGATTCCGCCAGTTCCTCGGCCTTGGCGATCGCGCCCTTCATGCCCTTCGGTCCCTCGGTCAGCACCAGTTCGGCGCCGAGCAGCGCCAGCATCTTGCGGCGCTCGACCGACATGGTTTCCGGCATGGTGAGGATCAGCCGATAACCCTTGGCGGCGGCGGCAAAGGCGAGCGCGATGCCGGTGTTGCCGGAGGTCGGCTCGATCAGCACGGACTTGCCGGGGGTGATCTTGCCCTGTGCTTCGAGGCTTTCGATCATCGCCACGCCGATGCGGTCCTTGACCGATGCGATCGGATTGAAAAATTCGAGCTTGCCGATCAGGTTGGCCACCACGCCCTTTTCCCGCGCCAGCTTGTCGAAGCGCACGAGCGGCGTGTTGCCGATGGTCTCGGTGATCGAGGAATAGATGCGGCCGCGGCCGGGCTTGTGCGACATGGATGCCTCCCTTTGGACTTCGGTCTCTGAAATCGAAAGGAGAATAGGGGCAAAGGCCGAATGAGGCCAGCCCGCGTTGATGCCGGCGGAGCCGGCCGCGGAGAAAAAAAGCTTTGAAAACCGTTTCTTGGCGGATGTTTATTTCAGGCCGCCCGCGTGGCGATGAAGGCGGCGGTACCCGCCAGGATGCCGGCCGCAACCCGGTTCAGCGCCTGCAGGGCGCGCGGCTGTTTCAACATCGTGCGGGCCCGCGAGGCGAGCAGCATATAGGGTACGAGCACGGCAATCAGCACGACGAAGGTGACGGCGAGCAGCAGCGCATAGTCGCGCAAGCCGATATTGCCGATATCGATCAGCGTCGGCGCCAGCGCGACATAGAACAGCATTGTCTTCGGATTGCCGAGCGTCACCAGCAGGCCGGACAGGAAGGACAGGCCGATATTGCTGGATTTCTTCGCCGCGATATCCTGCGGCAGCAGCCCCGCCGTCCAGAGTTTCCAGGCGATATAGGCGAGATAGAGGGCGCCGGCGATCTTGATCGCGATGAACACCTCGGTAAAGGTCTGCGCCACGAAGGCAAGGCCGAGGATGACGGCGGTGAGATAGGTCATGTCGCCGAGCACCAGGCCGAGACCCATGAAGAAGGTCTCGCGGAAATTCGAGCCCAGCGCGCGGGCGACGATCGCGGTAATCCCGGGTCCGGGAATGGCGGCTGCAATGAACAGCGCTCCGGCATAGGCAAGCAAGGCGGCAAGGCTCATGTGTGGGCTCCCTCTTCCGCGTAGTTTTATATCCGCCGAGCCATGCCATCAATCGACCGGCGTTGATGGGTCCATCACCAGAAGAAATGCCTGCCGCATCCGTGCCCGCCTGCCTCGCGTCAGCCCTGAAGCGCCCGCGGCCGCAGCCAGCGCGGCGTCCAGCCGAGGTTCATGCCGGCGGCAGCCAAGAGAATGATGGCGGCGCCTGCGATCTGCATCGGTTGCAGCGCGTGGCCGAAGGCCAGCCCGTCGACGAGGATCGCGGCGATCGGATAGAGGAAGGACAAGGCCCCGGTCAGATGCGTCGGCAGCCGCTGGATCGCGCCGTAGAGCAGCACATACATCAGCCCGGTATGGACGACGCCGATGGAAACGAGGATCGCCCAGCTTCCGGCATCCTGAGGTGACTGCGAAAAATCCGTCATCGGCGCCAGCATCAGCATGCCGGTTGCGACCTGGATCAGTGCGATCAGATGCGGCGGCGTGCCCTTCAGCCATTTCGCGGCAAGCGCTGCCAGCGCATAGAAGAAGGCGGCGCCGAGTGCCATCAGAATGCCGAGACCGTAGCCATCCGATGCTCCGCCCGCCTGGGGTTTCCCCTCGACGATCGCCATCATGCCGGCAAAGGCGAGCGTCAGCCAGAACAGCTTGGTGGCGGTGATCTTCTCGCCGAGAAACAGCGCCCCGAGCACCAGCAGCATGAAGGGCTGGGTGTTGTAGACGGTGGTGGCGATCGAGATCGTCGCATGCGAGTAGGAGGCGAAGAGCAGCAGCCAGTTGACGACGATGGCGATGCCGCCGAAGACGGCAATGGTGAAGGCGCGCAGCGTGATGATGCCGGGCCGCAGCAGCCCGAGAGCGCCGCAGATGACAAGCAGGGTGAGCGCGCCGAACAGGCAGCGCCAGAAAACCACGCCGCTGACCGGCTGCCCCGACATGACGACGAACCAGCCGATCGTCCCCGAGATCAGCATCGCTGCCGTCATTTCCACCGTGCCTCTTCTGATGTCGCCGCTCATGATCGCCTCCATTTTTGCTGCGGTGATAATATTGCGGCTGCAGGCGAAATTATATAATAATAGGAATCAACTTTCTCGACATAGCCTAATAATAAAAGGAAAAGAAACGCTAATGCCTAACGATTTCCAGATGCTTGATGAAATCGATCAGGCCATTCTCGAAGCGCTGGCCGGCAATGCCCGCATCTCGCTGAAGGAGCTGGCGCAGCAGGTGGGGCTTTCCTCGCCGAGTGCAGCCGAGCGTCTGCGCCGGCTGGAGGAGCGCCGCGTCATCAAGGCCTTCACCATCGATCTCGATCCTGCCGCGGTCGGCTATCCCCTCCAGGCGATCGTCCGTGTACGGCCGCTGCCGGGGCAGTTGCATATCGTCGAGCGCCTCATTCAGGAAATTCCCGAGATCGTCGAATGCGACAAGGTGACCGGTGAGGATTGTTTTATTGCCCGCCTGGTCATCCGCTCGATGGCGGAACTCGACGGCCTCCTGGACAGGGTCGCCGAACGCGCCGAAACCAACACCGCGATGATCAAAGCCTCGCCGGTCAAGCGGCGTCTGCCGCCGCTTTCGCGCGGTAAGTAAATCGCGAAACGGGTCAGAAATCCGCCATCGGCGAGAGCATCGCCGGAAAATGCTGGGCATCGTCGCCGAGCCCGCGCAGCATCAGCACCGTGCCGCTTTCATACGGCTGCGGAGCGCCCGTCCAGCCGAGCTTGTCGGGACGGAAGAGCACCTCGACGGCGGCCGAGGCAATGTCGAGCCCGCCGAGGATTTCTGCCAGTGTCGGCATCTCCGCCGCTACGATGTCGAGAAGACTGAAGCGGCCCGCCGCATCCGTCTTCCAGGCGATGGCTGCTCCCCGGTCTTCCAGGAAGCTGACGCGCACATCGGGATCGAGCTGCGTGTTGATGAGAAACATTGCCGCATTGGCTGTCACCGCGAGCGATGTCGAAACCGGGCTCCGTCGTTCCAGCAGCGATTGCAGCAGGGCAAGATCATCCGCGTCGGTCGGCACAAGCAGCCGAGCGGGGCCGGCGAAAGGAGAGGGCGCAGGGGCCGCTCCTTCGTATCGATGCTGCACGATCGCCCGAAAACCGTAGGTCTCGTAGAGCGACGGCTTGTCGGTATAGAGGATGACGGCTTCGAAACCCTGCCGCTCGCACCAGTCGAGCGCCTTCACCGTCAGGTCACGGTAGAGCCCGCGCCCGCGCCATGGCGGACGCACGGCGCCCGATTGCAGCCCGGCGGCATGGACGATCCGGCCATTGAGGACGAAGGGCAGTGCAAAAGCCGAGAGATTGGCCGCAAGCTCGCCCTCGGCATCGAACCAGCCGAACGGCATGCTGGTGAGATCGGGACCGCCAAGCCGCTGCTGCGGACCGATATCGATGCTGAAAATATCCCGGAGCAGGCGGACAAGCGCAGCCCAGCCGGCGGGATCGCCGAAATACTCCTGTCGGAAGGTGAGGCCTGCGCTGTCGAGGCGCTTCCTCATTACACGCCAGTGGAGCCGAAGCCGCCGGCACCGCGCGCCGTTTCGCTTGCCGCTGTGATCTCGGCCACCCGTGCCTGGGTCACCGGCGCGATCACCATCTGGGCGATGCGCATGCCGCGCTCGATGGTGAAGGCTTCTGCGCCGAGATTGGCGAGCAGCACCTTCACCTCGCCGCGATAGTCGCTGTCGACGGTGCCGGGCGAATTGAGGCAGGTGATGCCGTGTTTCAAGGCAAGGCCGGAGCGCGGCCGCACCTGGCCTTCGAACCCCTCCGGGATTTCGAAGATGAAGCCCGTCGGCACCAGCGCCCGTTTGCCGGGCAGAAGCGTCAGCGGCGCATCCGCGTCGACGGCGGCGCGCAGGTCGATGCCGGCCGCTCCCTTGCTTTCATAGGCGGGCAGGTCGAGGCCTTCGCCATTGGCCAGGCGGATGAGGTTCAGCGTCGGGCGCGTGTCGTGATGAATGGTCATGGCCCATTACTTTGCGCAGTGAAGGCCGGGGTCAATTGCAATCTCGGCCTTTAATCGCTAGATACGCCGCAATTCCACAGGATTCACACCATGGCCGAAAGTCTCGCCGAGGCGGTCTCCCGCCGCCGCACATTCGCTATTATCGCCCACCCTGACGCCGGTAAGACGACGCTCACCGAAAAGCTGCTGCTGTTCGGCGGCGCCATCCAGCTTGCCGGCGAAGTCAAGGCGAAGAAGGACCGCATGCAGACGCGCTCCGACTGGATGAAGATCGAGCGCGAACGCGGCATTTCCGTCGTCACCTCGGTGATGACCTTCGAATATAACGACAATGTCTTCAACATCCTCGACACACCCGGCCACGAGGATTTCGCCGACGACACCTATCGCACGCTCACCGCCGTCGATGCCGCGGTCATGGTCATCGACGCCGCCAAGGGTATCGAGCCGCGGACGCTGAAGCTCTTCGAAGTCTGCCGCATGCGCGACATCCCGATCATCACCTTCATCAACAAGATGGATAGGGAAAGCCGCGATCCTTTCGAGATCCTCGACGAGGTGGAGGAGAAGCTTGCGCTGGATACGGCGCCGATCACCTGGCCGATCGGCCGTTCGAAGACCTTCTGCGGCTCCTATCATCTGGCGAACAGCACCGCCCGTGGTTCCGACACCGAGGTCGAGACGACGCCGGTCAATGGCCCGCAGGCGGTCGCCGACAGGCTGCCGGAAAATGAGCGGCAGGCGTTTATCGACGAGACCGAGCTTGCGATCGAAGCCTGCCGCCCCTTCGACCGCGAGTCTTTTCTCGAAGGCCATATGACGCCCGTCTTCTTCGGCTCGGCGCTGCGCAATTACGGTGTTCGCGATCTCATCAATGCACTCGGACAATTTGCGCCGCCGCCGCGTGACCAAGTGGCCGATACCAGGACGGTGCATGCGACCGACGACAAGATGACGGCCTTCGTCTTCAAGATTCAGGCCAACATGGATCCCAACCACCGCGACCGCATCGCTTTTGCCCGCATCTGCTCCGGCAAGCTCGAACGCGGCATGAAGGCGCGGCTCGCCCGTACCGGCAAGCAGCTCGGCCTGACGGCGCCGCAATTCTTCTTCGCCTCGCAGCGCCAGCTCGCCGACACCGCCTATGCCGGCGATGTCGTCGGCATCCCCAATCACGGGACGCTGCGCATCGGCGACACGCTGACCGAAGGCGAATCGCTGGTCTTCCAGGGCGTGCCGAACTTCTCGCCGGAGATCTTGCGCCGCGTGCGCCTGGAAGACGCGATGAAGGCGAAGAAGCTCAAGGAAGCCCTGCAGCAGATGGCCGAGGAAGGCGTCGTCCAGCTGTTCTCGCCGGAAGACGGCTCGCCGGCGATCGTCGGCGTCGTCGGCGCCCTCCAGCTCGACGTCCTGAAGGAGCGGCTGATGGCCGAATACGGCCTGCCGGTCTCCTTCGAAATGTCCCGCTTCTCCGTCTGCCGCTGGATCTCGGCCGATCAGCCGGCCGATCTGGAAAAGTTCCTCACCGTCAAACGCGGCGATATCGCCCGCGATCTCGACGGCGATCCCGTCTTCCTCGCCCAGGACGCCTTCTCATTGCGTTACGAGGCGGAGCGTTACCCGGCAATCAAGATGGTCGCCATCAAGGAATATCACGCCGCCAAGGCGGCGTGATTGGGGTTCTTGGAAGCGTGGGCGTTGCGGTAATTTTTCCCGCATCGCCCGGCGAAAGTTTTGTGTGATCGGCTCGGCCGGATAAGAAAGCACGGTTCGGGCACCGGTCCGGATCATCGTCTCGCTCGACATGCCGGGCAGGAGTTTGCCGCCTTCCAGCTTGGAAAGTTCGCTCTGGTCGATCAAAACGGTCGCGGCGAAACAAGGAGCGCAGCTGCGCTCCTCCACCATCATGTCGGCCGATACGATCTCCACGACGCCGTCGAGCAGCGGCAGGTTGTAGCGGGCAAAGGCCGGGAAACTGACGCGCGCCGGCTATCCGGGAGCGACATGCCCGCAGGCATTCCGTGTAGCGGAGGAACCATATCCTATCGGTAGCGCTCTGCCGGGACACTCAAGATCCCTCGGAGGATAACATAAAAATACTGGTCATCTCTGCCGTATCGGTGTTTCTATCACTTGGGGGAGTTGCGGTCGCGCAGACTGCGACGCTTGTCGTTCCTGGCGAGGTCAAAACCTATGTCATGAACCAGGAAACGCCATCCGTCACTGTCGGCCATACCGCGACAAGGGCTCCGGCAACCTTGCCAAGCGATCGGATCAACCATTCTTTTCTTGACCGCTCGTTGCAAGCATAGGAAGGGCGAAGCTTCGCTTCTATGCCAATCCACTATCCAATCGTTTGCATGAAGAGCCCCTTTACTCTCAAAAAGCGACGCCCGACATGGGTCGACAACGCTTCACCAGCGAAGTTCTGACTGAATACGGCAACATCGCTAAAACCTCTGTCCTTTCAGCAGGGATGAGGAAACCTAGCCTGATCGTGCCGACGGAAAGACGGACCTAAGTCGGACTGGCCGTCTCAGGACGGGCTGCGCATATACTGATTCAAATAACGTGAAGGTCCGCGGAGGGGTGTATCAGGAGGAGGATATGAAGTTCGGCGCCAACAATCATGAGGAGCGTTGCTCGGAAGGTCATCGCTCTGCCTCGATCATCGCAACGATCAAAGCAGCCCTTTCTGCCGATCCGGACATCGACAGCAGCGCCATCGAGATCAGGATGCTCGGCCCTGTCGTACTACTCGAAGGCTATATCACAAAAGCCGCAGACCGTGACAGAGTCATCTCGGTTGCCGCGCTGATCGTGGGCGGGGAGAACGTCCACGACCGGATGCTAAGCCGCTTCCCGACGCAGTAATGGACTGTACTTGCGGGCTAGGACTAAAGTCCGACAACGTCCACGGCACGAAGTCCCGGTGCCGGAACACTTGTTCCGGTTTCAGGTTTGACCCTCCAGCGGAATCAACCGCATCAAAGGAGGAAAACACATGGATATCAAAGCAGTAGGAATTGCCGCTAGTCTTCTATTGGCATCGACGTCTGCCTTCGCTCAGTCATCTACGGTGACTGGTGCTGCAGGTGGCGCTGCAGCGGGTGCAGTTGTCGGCGGCCCGGTGGGCGCGGCGGTTGGCGGCATTGTCGGCGGTGTTGCGGGCAGCGTCATCGATCCGCCGCCGCAGAAGGTCGTCACCTATGTTCAACAGGCTCCCGCCCCGACCAAGCGCGTCGTCGTGAAGGAAAAGGTCGTCGTCGGACAGCCTCTGCCGGAGACCGTCGTCGTGACGCCGGTTCCCGATGATCCGAAATATGCATACGCGATCGTCAACGATGAGCGTGTGATCGTCGAACCTTCCTCCCGGAAGGTGATCCAGGTCCTTCAGTGACCGAAGGGCAGCTCCCGCCGCCCCTTCCAAATAATCAGGGCATGCATGTGGCGCATTGGAATGCGGACTGCAGGGCGTGTTCGAACGTTGGAGAATGAATTATGAAAAGCAACCATTTTGCCATGCTCGTGGCAGCACTGTCACTCAGCGTATCGCCGCTGGCGACACTGCCGGCTGTAGCCCAGCAGGACACCAAGAGCGGCAATCAAGCCCAATCCGGTTCCCAGAGCACGGACTCCGGTTCGCAGGCGGGCTCCGGCAAGACCGGCACCGACTGCACCCCCGACGCTTCGGGAGCCTGCCCACAGGGCAAGGCTCAGTCATCGCAGCAGAAGTCCGGCAGTTCGGACACCCAGAAGAGCGCCGAGCAGCCTTCAACCGATAGCTCGACGAGCGGAACTGCCTCCGGCAAGGCTTCAACGGAAACTAAACCCGGATCGCAAGACGCCGGCGGTGGCACCACCACCGAACAGAAGCCCGCCGCCAAATCTGGCAGCACCGATACCAGCGGCGGGGCCACCTCAGGCGCAAAAAGCACCACCACGCAGGGCGGCGATGCGACGAAGCAGTCGACCGACCAGAATGCGACGACAAACAAGAGCTCGTCCGAAACCAACGTCAACATCTCGGTCGAACAGCAGACCGAAATTCGGTCGGTGGTGAAGGAGGTCCATGTAGCGCCGGTGAAGGAGGTTGACTTCACGGTCTCCCTCGGGGTGAAAATCCCGAAGAAGGTGCGGCTCGAACCACTGCCGCCGCGCATCGTGAAGATCGTTCCGCAGTATGAAGGCTATCGCTTCTTCATCCTTGCGGATGGCCGGATCGTTATCGTCGATCCGAATGCTTTGACGATCGTCTACATTATCGAGGCCTGACGCCCGGGTCTTGGCGGCGTTTGCCGATCGACATCTTGCCTCGCTCCATGTCGAGGCAGCCGGCCAACAAGCAAAATGCCCCGCAAATTGCGGGGCATTTTGCACTACCCGTGCCGCCGGCCGGAGGGACTCGACAACGTAGAATAGGATGACATGGTTCAAAGATGGTCAATTAGCTCTGAGTTACTAACCTTATTGCGAAACTTCTCTCGCGCTGAGATCAACTCGATGGATAACCTTAGACCCCAGCGTTCCTTGCCGGTTATAGTTGGGCCCTCGCAACCTCCTTCGGCTAGCTAGTCCTCGCCATCAAACCGCGGCAGCGGCTGAATATTTTCCGCCCAGGCCAGAGCCGACCGGCACCATATCTGTTTCTTTGGCGTCAGGTCCCGCCGCTGGTCGATGCTGCCGAGACGGATACCGATCGAGCCGCCTTCGCCATCGGTGCGATAGAGCGGTGATCCGCAATTCGCACAGAAGAATTGCCGGCTGAGGGCGCCGCTGTCGCCATGTTTCGCATAGCTGCGCGGTTCACCCGAAATAAGCGTGAAGCTTTCCGGTTGCGCCGGCGCGGTGACGCGGTAGGCCGAGCCCGTCAGCCGCTGGCAATCGGTGCAATGGCAGATCGAAACCCGCTCCGCGTCGATTTCCGCCTGATAGCGGATCGCGCCGCAATGGCATCCTCCGGTGATTTGCATCGGCAAGTCCTCAATCCGCCGGCGGCGCCGCCGGCCGCTTGGCATAAAAGGCCTTGGCATCCGCCGTGAAGGCGGCCCGCTGGTCGTCGTTGGTGTAGAACATATGGCCGCCGCGATAGAGCTTCAGCCCGACGCGACCGCCGGCGAGCGAAGGCGGCAGATGGTCGACCACGTAGCGGCTGACGCCGTAAGGCGTCACAAGATCGCTGTAGCCATGGGCGATCAGCAAGTGGAATGCCGGGTTGGAGGCGAGCAACTGCCTGACGTCGTCGGTGGCGCTGGCCTGCAGGCGTGATCCGCCGCCGCGTCCGCCGCCCCAATCCCAGCGCCGGCTGATATCGCCGTCGAGCAGCGAATAGGTCATTTCGGTCCTGAAGCCGAGCGTATTGCGGGCATAGTCGGAAAAGGCGCCGCCATAGGCGCGGGTGAAGCCGTCGAGAATGGCGTCGTTGCCGCGGTCGTAATCCGATTCCGGGTATGGATCGGGTGCGGCGAAGGAAGCGTCGTAGGGGCTCATCACCGCGCCGCTGCCCCCGTCCGAATGTTTGACGAAGGAATTGCCGAGGAAGCCGCGGTTGCGGGCGACGATGTCCTCGGGAATGCCCGTCAGTCCGGCGATCCTGCCATAGAAGGTGGCGGCGGCGGCGCCCGTCGGCGGCGGTCCGGCGAGCGTCGTCAGGTAGTCGCCGAGCGCGAAGGTCTCTGTCTCGCGCTGCTTCTGTTCGTCGAAGGCGTTGTGCCGGTCGAGTTCGGCCGCCGCCAACGACGGCAGCTCGAGTGCGGCGCCGAGCGCGAACTGATCGGCATTGAACATCAACTGGCCTTCCAGCAAGGGCGAAAGCATCACCGCACCGGCGATGACGATGCCCTGGCTTTCCTGCAGCACGGAGGCGACCTTGGCGGCGCGGAAGCCGCCATAGCTCTCGCCGAGCAGATATTTCGGCGAATTGGAACGGTTGTTGTGGGCGATATAGAGCGCGATCGCCTTGGCAATGCTCTGGGCATCGGAGTTGACGTTGTAATAATTGGAAGCGTCGTCGGCCTTGACCGTCCGGCTCCAGCCGGTGCCGATCGGGTCGATCAGCACGAGATCGGTGAAATCGAGCCAGCTATGCGCGTTATCGACCAGCTTCGAATTGGCGCCGTCGCGGCCCTGAGGCCCGAAATCGAGCACTTTAGGCCCGACCAGCCCGAGATGCAGGTAGGCGGAGGCCGCGCCCGGCCCGCCATTGAAGAGAAAGGTAAGCGGCCGGTCGGCCCCTGCGTCTTTCGCGACATAGGCGGTGTAGAAGATCGCCCCGGTCAGGGCACCGTCCTGACCGAAGAGATCGAGCGTGCCGGCGGTCGCCGTATAGGCGATCTTCCGGCCGCCGATCGTCAGTTCGTGCGCGGTGACGGAATCGGCCGGCAGCAGCTTCAGCACGCCATCGCGCGCGCCGATTTCGGCGTTTGCTCTGGATTGGGCGCTTTCCTGGGCCAGAGAAAGGGCAGGGGCCAGCGACGCCGCAAGCGCGGCCAGCAGAAACAGGAATCTTAGGCGCATTCTCTCCTCCGGCGGTGCGGCATGCTGGTTGAGATAGAGCATGTCTCGCAAAAGTGTGCAGCGGTTTTGCGATAAAGACATGCGTAAAAACAAAGACCTAAAGCGTGACAGGCGAATCTGAAAGATTGCGACACGCTTTAGCGTAGCATCCGCGGCCGGCGACCGGCATCAAGAGAAGGTGATGAGTCGCTGAGCCCCGAAATTGAGCAGGCTGATTTCAGCCGGACCGCGCCACCGCACGGACATGGACCTCGACCGAGCGGCCGGCCTTCCAGCCGTTGATCGCCGCTGCCAGTCCGAGCGCGACGAAAAGAAGCGCGCACCAGGAAAAGCTGCCGGTCCAGCCGCGGATGAGGCCGACGATGAGCGGGCCGACGGCGGCAAGAAGGTAGCCGACGCATTGCGCCATGCCGGAAAGATGGGCGGCGACATCGGGATCACGTGAGCGAAGCACGATCGTCGTCATCGCCGCCGCGATCAGCCCGCCCTGGCCGATGCCCTGTAGCACCGCCCAGAGCCAGATCGTCGATAGCGGCGCGAAGAGCAGGCCGAGCAGGGCAGTGACGGCGACGGCGCAAAGGCTGGCATTGATCAGCCGCTGATCGCGGCCGCGCACGGCGATATGCGGCACAACAAGGCAGGATGCGGCCTGCACCATCACCGAGAGCGAAACGATCGCCCCGGCGGTGACGCCGTCGAGCCCGCGTTCGCGCAGGATCGGAACCAGCCAGCCGAAGACGCAGTAGGCAAGCGCCGATTGCAGCCCCATGAACAGCGTCACCCGCCAGGCAAGCCGGTCCCGCCAGAGGCCTTTAAGGTGGAATCCGTTTCGTCTCGCCTGGCCGCTGCTGCGCATAACCTGCGGCAGCCAGATCAGCCCGACGACGAGCGCTGGCAGCGCCCAGATCGCGAGCGCACCCGCAAGCGAGCCGCCGAGAGCGTGCTCGACCGGCAGTGTCAGCCCGGCGGCACTCGCCGCACCTGCGCAGAGCGCCATCGTGTAGAAGCCGGTCATCAGCGCGGTGCGGGTGGCGAAATCCCGTTTGACCAAACCCGGCAACAGAACGTTGCCGACGGCGATGCAGGCGCCGGCGAGCGCCGTGCCGATGAAGAGCAGCGGTACCGAGGAAAGACCGCGCAAACCAGTGCCGAGCGCCAGGAGCAGGACAACGCCGAGCAGCGTGCGCTCCGAACCGAAGCGCTGGGCGAGGCGCGGCGCCAGCGGCGAGAAGGCCCCGAGGCAGACGACTGGCAGCGTCGTGAGCAGGCTGGCGCCGAGTGCCGTGAGACCAAGTTCCGAGCGGATCTCGGGCAGCAGTGCCGAGGCGCTTGAAAAGACCGGGCGCAGGTTGAAAGCGATCAGCACGAGGCTCGCCCCGAGCAGGACACGATCCGCGGCACCGCCCACCGGTGTCGCCTGCGGCGACGGCAGGCTGCCGGCCTCGGCATCGATCAGCAGTTCGTCGGCCGGGTCGAGCGTGGCGGCGAGATCGTTGGAAGGCGCGCTCATGACAGGATCATCCGCTCAAGGGCGGCGAGAACCGGCGCCATGAAGCGGCGCACCGCTGCATCCGCCTTGTCCGGATTGCCAGTTTCGATCGCGTCGACGATATCGGCATGAGCCTGGATATCCGGTTCGGGGATATCCTGCCCCAGGGTCGCCGCGATCGTCTCGGCGATCGAGGCCGAGAAGAAATCATAGATCTCGACCATCGCCCGGTTGCCCGACGCGGCGATGACAGCCTTATGGAAGGCGAGGTCGCGCTCGATGAAGCCGGCCTTATCGCCGCCGTCATAGGTGCCGCGCTCGGAAAGCAGCCGACGAAGCTCCGTTACCGTCTCCGGCGTCTGGCGAACCGCCGTCAGCCGGGCGGCCTCGACGTCGAGCGCCAGGCGCGCCTCGAATTGGTCGCGCAGGCTGGCGCGCCGCGCCATCGTCAGCGGCCGGCCGGCATCGCTGACCGAGCGGACATAGGTGCCGGAACCCTGCCGCGTTTCGAGATAGCCCTGGAAGACGAGAACGCGTACCGCTTCGCGCACCGTGCCGCGGCTGACGGAGAGCATGGCCGACAGCGATGCTTCATTCGGCAATTTATCGCCGACCGCCCAGCGTTTGCCGAGGATGTCACTGCGGATCGCCTCGATCGCCTCATCGGCGAGATTTGTCCTGCTGATCGCACGCATGTCGCTACTCATAAAGTCATCGGATGACTTTATGAGTAGCTGACTTTCTCCTTTTCGTCAAAGTAAAATTCGGGCAATAAAAAGGGCCGCCTCAGCGACCCTTTCCATGAGTTTGGCCTCGAACTGGCCTGGACTGTCAAAGCAGCCCCAGGAAGGCGGGTTTTAGAGCGAGGGCTGCCTCGCTTTCATCACCTCTTCCATGCCCGTTACGAGGTCCGAAATCTCATTAGACATTGGATCACCTTCCTTTCGTTCTGTTGCCGATAGATCGAAGGTAGGCCGATTCTTCTCCGATTCAAGAAGAAATTGTTTCTGCTGGGACAGGAAGGTGTTCACAAAAGAACACAGCGTTTCGTCGAATTTGAAGCGCTGCCCAGTCACGAATCCGTCATGATCGGCTTGCAAACCGGTCGCTCGTTAAGCTGTTGTTAGCCGCGCCGTCAGACAATTTCAGCATTCCCGCCGATGCGGCGGCGGGTTCCGGAGCAAGAGCCATGTGTCGCTGGGCAGCCTATCGCGGAGACCCTCTCTATCTTGAGGAGCTGGTATCTTCGCCCGCCCATTCGCTGATCGAGCAGTCCCATTGCGCCACCCGTGCCAAGACGGCAACGAACGGCGACGGCTTCGGCATCGCCTGGTATGGCGACAGGCCCGAGCCCGGCCGCTACCGCGATATCCTGCCGGCCTGGTCGGACTGCAATCTGAAGAGCCTGGCGCGGCAGATCCGCTCGCCGCTCTTCCTCGCCCATGTCCGCGCCGCCACCGGCGGCGGCACGCGCCGCGACAATTGCCACCCCTTCACCCACGACACCTGGTCCTTCATGCATAACGGCCAGATCTCCGGCTTTGAGCGCCTGCGCCGGCCGATGGAGGCGATGCTCGACGACGAATTGTTCAATGCCCGCAGCGGCACGACCGATTCCGAACTGATGTTCCTTCTGGCGCTGCAATTTGGCCTGCGCGAGGCGCCGATCGCCGCGATGGCTGCTATGGTCGGCTTCGTCGAAGACCTGGCCGAAAACATCATCGGCTCGATCCTGCTGCGCTTTACCGCCGCCTTCTCCGACGGCAATACGCTCTATGCGATCCGCTATGCCACGGATCGCAAGGCCCCGACGCTTTATGCCTCGCCGGTCGGCGCCGGCTATTGCCTCGTCTCCGAGCCGTTGAACGACGATGTCGACGCCTGGGCGGAAATTCCCGATGGCAGCGCCGTCACCGTCGGCAAAGACGGCATCGACGTCGCGGATTTCCGGCCGGAAAATCAGCGCGCCGCCAAGCTGCAGCCTTTGGCTGTCTCGGCATAATCGTCGTCGAAATCGAAAGCGATTTCAAAAGCGTTCGCGATCTTTCAGATTCGCTTGTCACGCTTTAGGTCTTTGTTTTCACGCATGTCTTCATCGCAAAACCGCTGCACACTTTTGCAAGACATGCTCTAGCTACGCGTGGAAACGCTCGGCGATCAGCGCCGCCAGCCTTTCGGCAACCTCTTCTTTCGCCAGGTCAGGCCATTGCTCGACACCGTCGTGACGGACGAGTTTGACGCTGTTGCGGCTGCCGCCCATGATGCCGGTCGCCGGAGAAACGTCGTTGGCGACGATCATGTCGGCGCCCTTCCTCTCGAGTTTCGCCCTCGCATTGCTCTCCACGTCCTGCGTCTCGGCGGCAAAGCCGATCACCAGTTTCGGCCGCATCGTGTGATGGCCGATGGTTTTGAGAATGTCGGGATTTTCAGTCAGCGCCAGCGTCGGAATGGATTCGCCCGGATGTTTCTTCAGCTTCTGGTCGGCGGCCGAGGCGACGCGCCAGTCCGCCACCGCCGCCACCATCACGGCGATATCGGCCGGCAGCGCCGCCAGCACGGCATCACGCATTTCCTCGGCCCGCTCGACATGGACGGTGTGGACGCCGACGGGGTCGGCGATCGCGACCGGCCCGGAGACGAGCGTCACCTCTGCCCCGAGCTTGGCAAGGGCTGCGGCGATCGCATGGCCTTGCCGGCCGGAGGAGCGGTTGGCGATGTAGCGCACCGGATCGATCGGCTCATGCGTCGGTCCTGACGTGACGATCGCCTTGCGTCCTTTCAGCGGTTTTTCCCCGTCATCGAGCATGGTTTCGGCGGCAGCGACGATATCAAGCGGCTCTGCCATCCGGCCGAGCCCGGCCTCGTGGCTTTCCGCCATCTCGCCGGCCATCGGCCCGACAAAGCGGACGCCATCGTCCCTCAGCCTTGCCGCATTGCGCCGGGTCGCGGGATGCGCCCACATTCTGGGGTTCATCGCCGGTGCCGCAAGCACCGGCCTCGCCGTTGCCAGAAGCACGGTCGAGGCGAGATCGTCGGCGAGCCCGTTCGCCATCTTCGCCATCAGGTCGGCGGTGGCGGGAGCGATGAGCACGAGGTCGCAGTCGCGCGCCAGCCTGATATGACCGACATCCTGTTCGTCCTGCCGCGAAAACAGATCGACGAACACATGGTCCGCCGCCAGCGCGCCGACGGCAAGCGGCGTGACGAATTCCTGAGCCCCTTTGGTCAGGATCGGGCGCACACTGGCGCCGCGCTCGCGCAGCCGGCGGATCAGGTCCAGGCTCTTATAGGCGGCGATGCCGCCGGAAATGATGAGGAGGATGCGTTTTCCGCTGAGAGCCATGGCTTTCTACCCGTCGCCTTATTGACCGGCCCCGACCCTAAGCCTTTGGCGCAGAACATGCAATCGCGCGAACGGGCTGGAGAGGGATCCCCAGTCCGCCGGCCAATATCATACTGCGCCATCTCAACTGCGGGTGACCGAAATGCCGCCGTCGACCAGCGAAGCCGTGCCGGTGACGAAGCTCGCATCGTCGGAGGCGAGGTAGAGAACCGAGCGGGCGATTTCTTCCGGGGTCGCGACGCGCTTCAGCGCATGCATATTGGTGATGGCAGCCTGTTTCTCCGCCGTATCGTTCACGTCACGGTACATGTCGGTATCGACGGCGCCCGGCAGGATGGCATTGACGCGTATCCCCTGCGGCCCGAATTCAGCGGCGAGCGCCTGCGTCAGGCCGATCAGGCCGGATTTGCTGGCGGCGTAGGCGGCAACGCCGGGAAAGGCGAAACTGTAGCCGACGAAGGTCGAGGTGAAGATCACCGAGCCGCCGCCATTGTCCGCCATCGCGCCGATCTGATGTTTGGCGGCGAGAAAGGAGGCCGTGAGATTGACGGCCAGCGCCTCGCTGAAACCTGCTTCCGAGACACCGGTGCTCGGACCGGCTTCACCGATGATGCCGGCATTGTTGAAGGCGATATCGAGCTTGCCGTAGTTGGTCACGGCCGCCGCCACCAGCGCCTTGTGATAGTCTTCCGAGCGGACATCGCCGGCAACGGCGATGGCATCGCCGCCTTCCGCCTTGATCTCCGCAACGAGGCTGTCGAGTTCACGCTCGCGGCGGGCGCCGACGACGACCTTGGCACCTTCGGCGGCAAAGAGCTTTGCGGTGACGCGGCCGATGCCGGAGCTTGCGCCGGTGACGATTGCGATCTTGTTGTTCAAGCGGTTCATGGTTCCATCTCCTATGTTGCAGCGAGGCGGCCCCTGCCGTCCCTTCCGTTGAATGGAAGATGGCATTTTCTTTTTGTTCGGATTAGTATCCAGATCGGGGAAGTCGAATTCGGAAAGTCCGAACAATGATCAGGATCGAAGGCATTGCCGCTTTCGTTGCCGTCGTCGAGGCCGGCTCGGTCAGCGAGGCGGCCCGGCGGCTCAGGCTCTCAAAATCCGTCGTCAGCGAAAGGCTGGCAGAACTGGAGAAGGCGCTGGGCGGCACGCTGCTGCACCGAACGACGCGCAAACTCACTCTGACCGAGGACGGTGCGGTCTTCCTGGAACGGGCCGGGCGCATCGTGCGCGAGATCGAGGAGGCGGCCGCCGACATGGCTGAGCGGCGCGGCACGCTGTCCGGCCCGATCCGTATTGCTGCACCCGTCACCTTCGGCCGCATGCATCTCGGTCCGGCGCTCTATCCCTTTCTCGCCGAACATCCCGATATCCACCTGACGCTGGATATAGACGACCGCCGTGTCGATGCCGCGTCGGACGGCTATGACGCCATCATCCGCAACGGCCCGCTCGCCGACAGCCGGCTGGTCGCCTGGAAGCTTGCGCCGAGCCGCCGCCTTCTCTGCGCCTCGCCGGTTTATCTCGCCCGCCAGGGAATGCCGACCTCGCTCGCCGACTTGAACAGTCATCGCGGCATCTTCTACACCAATCGCGGTGTCGCCGACTGGCGCTTCCAGACGCTAGAGGGCGCGATCCTCGTCCGCGCAAAACCGGCGCTCGGCATCAACAACGGCGATATGCTCCGCGACGCGGCCATCGCCGGCCTCGGTATTGCGCTGCTGCCCGCCTTCATTGCCGGCCCGGCAATCCGCGAGGGCCTGCTTGCCGAAATCGATGTCGGTCACAGGCCGGAAGCCGAATTCATCTACATGGCCCGTCCCGCCGGTCGCAATCCCTCGGCCAAACTGCGTGCTATCGCCGATCATCTGAAGAAGAGTTTTGGCGATCCGCCCTATTGGGATATTGCGGATAATCCATGATTCGAAGGGTCGTCAGGATGAAGATATGCCGCCCTCAGCGCACGTCGTGAAGACCGTGCTCACCGCAGAAAAGCACTATTTGATGCGCGGTACCGGCGCCTATCGCCGCGCCAGCCTGGCGCTTTTCCTCTCCGGCTTTTCCACCTTCTCGCTGCTGTATTCCGTGCAGCCGCTGCTGCCGATCTTTTCGCAGGAATTTTCCGTCAGCCCGGCCGAAAGCTCGCTGTCGCTATCGCTCTCCACCGGCTTCCTCGCACTCGCCATCGTCTGCGCCGCTGCCCTCTCGGAAGGCCTCGGCCGCCGCAGTCTGATGTCGATATCGCTGCTCGGCGCGGCCTTGCTGACAGTGGCCACGGCTTTTGCGTCGAACTGGCAGCTGCTGCTCGTCATCCGCGCCCTGCAGGGCTTCGCTCTCGGCGGCGTGCCCGCCGTCGCCATGGCCTATCTAGCCGAGGAAATCGATCCGCGCGGCCTTGGCGCCACCATGGGCCTCTATGTCGGCGGCACGGCCTTCGGCGGCATGTCCGGCCGCGTGCTGACCGCCATCTTTGCCGAATATCTCAGCTGGCGTCCGGCGCTTTTGCTTATCGGCGTCATCGGCCTTGCCGCCGCGCTCGGCTTCATCGCCCTGCTGCCGCCATCGCGGAATTTCGTCCGCCGGCCGGGCTTCGACCCATGTTTCCATGCCAGGGCCTGGCTCGGCCATCTCGCCAATCCGGCGCTTCCCTTCCTCTTCGCCGTCGCCTTCCTGGCGATGGGTTCCTTCGTGACCATCTACAATTATACCGGCTTCCGTCTGGTGGCGCCGCCCTATGGCCTCAACCAGACGGAACTCGGCCTGATCTTCACCGTCTATCTCTTCGGCATCGCCGCCGCCTCGATCGGCGGCCTGGTCGGAGATCGGATCGGGCATTTCTCCATGCTGCTCTTCGGCCTTACGCTGACCGCCGCCGGCAGTGCTCTGACGCTTTCCGCCGCGCTGCCATCGATCATCCTCGGCATTGTCGTGCTGACGGCCGGCTTCTTCATGAGCCATTCCATCGCCAGCGGCCTCGTCGGCAGGCTGGCGCATGGCACCAAGGGCCACGCCTCGTCGCTCTATATGCTGGCCTACTACGTCGGCTCCAGTCTCGTGGGGTCGGCGGGTGGCTGGTTCTGGGCAACCGACGGCTGGGCCGCCGTCGTCACCTTCACCCTTGTCCTGCTGGCGCTCGCCTTTATCTCCGCCTGTGTCGCTCAGCGTCTTGCAAGGATAAAAGCATAGGGGCCGATGGGCGCTCCCGATGCTCGCAGCGCTGCGCGAACTTCTCCCGCCTTGCGCCCGTCGTTCCGGTCAATTTCCAGGATGGCGAAGTAGCGCATCGATCCGCGCCACATTCTGATCGATATCTAGACTTTTGTAAGCGCCGCAAAAGAGTTCATGCGCGACGCCGGCATGGCGAAATCCGTTGGCGTGTGCTTGCGCAGTTCGGCGATGGGACGTTCATTGCCCCTTATCATGGCAATGACGGCATTTGCATCGAGCAGGTATTTCATTTGATGGAGTCGAGGTCAGGTCGTTCCTGCTGCGCTTCCTTCGGCAGCGGACGGCTTGGGACCGCCCTGACCAGAAGATTTTTGCGGTTTCCATGTCACGGCCCTCGACTTACATTTCAACCAAGCCGGATATAGCGCACGTCCTTCTTCACCACCTCATCCAGCGCCTCCTCGTAGCCCGCATCGGCGTAACGCATGACGCCGAGGGCGGTGTCGTTGGTCAGCGCATGGTCGAGCCGCTCGTCCGCGGCGTCGGTGCCGTCGGCGACGATGGTGACGCCGCAGCTCGTCATGTAGCCGGCATAGCCGCCGCCGCCGGAATGGACGACGACGAGATCGGCCATCGACGAGCAGAGCATCATCGCGTCGATCAGCGGCCAGTCCGCGATCGCGTCGGAACCGTCCTTCATCCGCTCGGTCATGATATTGGGATGCGCCATGGCGCCGGCATCGAGATGGTCGCGGGAAAAGGCGACCGGGCCCTTAAGATCGCCGCTCGCCACCAGCGCATTCACGCGAAGGGCAAGTGCCGTGCGTTCGCCGTGGCCGAGCCAGGCGATGCGGGCCGGTAGCCCCTCGAAGGGAACATGCTCGCGCGCCAGCCGGATCCAGTTGGTGATGATCTTGTTTTCGGGAAACAGTTCGAGCAGCAGATCGTCGATGCGGGCGATATCGCTCTCCTCGCCCGAGAGTGCCATCCAGCGGAACGGGCCGATCGCCCGGGCAAAGAGCGGTCTCAGATAGGCTTCAGTGAAGATCGGAATGTCGAAGGCCTTGCTGACGCCGCCCTCCTTCGCCTGGGTGCGGATCAGGTTGCCGTTGTCGAAGACCTCCGAGCCGCGCTTCTGGAATTCCAGCATCGCCGTCACATGCTCGACGATCGAGGCGCGGCTTGCCGCCATCAACTGCCCCTGGCCGTCGTCACGCAGTTCTTTCACCTGATCGAGGCTCATGCCCTTCGGCACATAGCCATAGACCAGATCGTGCGCCGAGGTCTGGTCGGTAACGATATCGGGCACGATTCCGCGCCTTGCGATTTCGGGATAGAGCTCGGCGGCATTGCCGACGAGCCCGACGGACAGCGCCCGCTTCTCCTTCACCGCCGCATCGATCATTTCAAGGGCGGTATCGAGATCGGGCGCGATCTCCTGGAGATAACCAATCTGCTGGCGCTTGCGGGCGCGCTCCGGATCAATGTCGATGCAGAGGATCGCAGCGCCCGCCATGCGGCCGGCGAGCGGCTGCGCCCCGCCCATGCCGCCGAGGCCGGCCGTCAGCACGAAGCGGCCGGCGAGATCGCCGCCGAAGCGCCGCTCGGCAATGCGCATGAAGATCTCGTAGGTGCCCTGGATGACGCCCTGGCTGCCGATATATTGCCAGGCGCCGGCCGTCAGTCCACCCCAGCAGATTAGTCCCTTGCGCTGCAGCTCGTAGAACACCTCGGCCTTTGCCCATTGGCCGACGAGATTGCAGTTCGCCATGATGACGAGCGGCGCCTTGGCGTGCGTACGCACCAGCCCGATCGGTTTGCCGGACTGGATCAGCAGCGTCTGGTTCTCTTCCATCTCGGTCAGCGCGGTGACGATGCCCTTATGCGCCGCCCAGCTGCGGGCCGCCTTGCCGAGCGCGGCATAGACGATCAGGTTTTCGGGATCCTCGCCGACCGATAGCACGTTTTCGAGCAGGCGCAGCAGCGCTTCCTGCCGCCAGCCCCTGGCGCGCAGCTCCGGCCCGCCGGGAATGGGAAATTTCGGATGACGCGGATTGGCCTTCGGCATGGTCGTTTCCTCGCTTTGTTTTCAACTTTTTCCTTCGGAACCCCGCTGGGGAAAAGGGAGTGGCAGGTTATTTGCCCGGCAGCGATTCCACATAGGCGAGCGCGCCATCGAGCAAACGCCGTCTCAGTGCATCGTCGCCGTAAACCTCGGCCGTGGCCCGCACCCAGCCCTGCATTATCCGTTCGCCCGATAGCATCTGGATCACGCCTGGCAGCGCCAGCGCCCAGCCGTCATTGCTCCTGCCGAGGCGGATCAGCATGCCGTCGCTGCGCGCGCCGCAAAGCAGATTGCCGTTCAGCAGGAAGGCCCGGCCGCCGAACATGGATTTTTCGGTCAGCCCCGGCCGATCGCCGAGTTCTTCGCGCAGCAATTCTTCGAGGCCGGGATCGCGCGTCATGGCTCAGGCCTTCGTTTCCAGCGCATAGCGGGCGATCTCGATGCCCATCGCTTTTTCGACGACGGGATAGACGGTGGGATCGAGCACGCTTGCCGACAGCGGGATGATGTCCTTCGGCACATGCAAGATGAAGACGGACATGCCTTCCTGCAGCTGCCCGACGCTGAGCGGCTCGCCCTCCTGAGACAGCGTGGTGATCACGGCGGGGAAGGTGGCAAGCCGGCCGCCATCGGCGTCGTCCACGGCCATATATTCGTTCATTACATGCACCGTCACCGATTTTGCGCCGGAACCGACGATGACCGTGCCGATGTCGAAGGCTTCCCTGGTGTAGACGACGTCCTTTCTAGATATGACGCCCTCGGCGAGGATATGTCCGCCCGTCGTCTTGCAGATCGCGTCAATGACGGCAGCTCCGCCGCCCTTCTCCGCCGCGATGATCGCCTCTCCGAGCGCAAGCGCCATCGAGATGCCGCCGAGTGCGGCATGGCTGCGGACATAGGAAGCGCGCAGCGGGTTGCGGCAGCTGGCGATGAAGCCGCCGGATTGATCGGCGGCGGCACGCAGCACCGGCGAGATCTTCGCCGTTGCCCCCTTCACCACCAGTTCGATATAGCGGTTCTCGGCGCGATTGCCGCCGACCGCCGTCTGGACCATTGGCTCGGGCGAGCCGGCCATGCCGATCGAGCCCATGTCGCCGGTCGGATGGGCGCGGATATCGCCGACTGCATCGACCACCTTGGTGCCGAGGATCGCCGAGGGCAGCCAGCCGTTCAGCGTCGAGGATTTGCCGTTCTGGCCTATCATCAGCCCGGAAAGCTTCTCGCCCAGCGCCTCCTGCAAGAGCTGCACGGCCTTCACATAGTCGATGCCCTGCATTTCCCAGGGCGTGGTGGAGGCCGGCGCGCCGATGGCGGCGGCCGTCGCGATCCAGTCCTCGTCCTTTAGTTCGTCGATCGAGACCAGCTCCGGTTTCCCGACATTGACGGCCGCCAGCCCAAGCATCCGCCCGTGATCGGCCCAGCCACCGCCGCCGGCGGCATAGACGGAGCCGCCCTTGACAGCGGCTTCAACATCCTTCTCAACCAGTATGCGTCCCATTGGCCTTCTCCCGTTTCGAATCCGTGTCCATCTCGCGCACCGCCTCGAACAGCACGGCGGCGCCAAGTGCGATGTCGTCGTTGTCGGCCCATTCGTCGGGGCAATGGCTGCGGCCTCCCCGGCAGGGCACGAAAATCATGGCCGCCGGCGCCACCTTGGCGATCCAGGCCGTGTCGTGTCCGGCACCCGACGCCATACGCCGATGTTTCGCGCCGACCCGCTCGCAGGCGGTTTCGAGCGTCGAAAGCAGCCCGGCATCGCCCGGCGTCGGCAGATTGTCGGACACCCGGTTCGGCGCCTCGATCGTCACGCCGTAGGCGGTCGCCAGCTTTTCGACATGGCCGTCGAGCCAGCGGCAGAAGGCCTCCATGTCGGCGCGGATTTCCGCACGCCCGTCGATCAGCAGCACGACCTTCGACGGCACGACATTGGCGGCATTCGGCTCGATCCTGAATTCGCCGACCGTTGCCGCAAAATGCCCCGGCGTTGTGGCAAGTTCAGCGGCGGCGTTTCGGATGTCGAGCACCAGCTGCGATGCCGCCACCAGCGCATCCGCCCGCCGGTCCATCGGCGTCGTGCCGGCATGATCGGCCCGCCCTTCGACGGTGATTTCGATGCGAGTGATGCCCGCGATCGCAGTGACGATGCCGATATCCTTCCGTTCGGCTTCGAGCACCGGCCCCTGCTCGATGTGCAATTCGAGAAACCCTGCAATATCCGGCCTCTTCTGCTGCCCCAGTACACCGGGTTCACCGCCCACTTGGGCAATGCCCTCGGCAAGGTCGAGATCGCCGCTGACGCGCGAGAGCCAGGACTCCGGCAATTGTCCGGTCATGGCGCGGCTGCCGACGCAGGAGACGCCGAAGATGCTGACTTCTTCGGCGAGAAAATCGACGATCTCCAGATCGTGGTCGAGCTCGATCGTCTGGTCGCTGAGCGCGCGCGCCACCTCAAGCGCCGCAATCACACCGGCAATGCCGTCGAAGCGGCCGCCGTCCGGCACCGTGTCGGAATGCGAACCGAGCATGATCGTGCCGAGCCAGGGTTTGCGGCCCGTGCGCCGGCCGATCAGATTGCCGGCTGCGTCGATCCGCGTTTCCAGTCCGGCCGCCTTCATCCGCGCTTCGAGATAGGTCCGGCCTTCGAGAAAGAGCGGCGAGAAGGCCCGCCGCGTCCAGGGATGTCCCGCCTCGGTGATTTCGGCCAGCGCCACGATATCCTCAGCGATCCGGCTGGCATTGACGGCAAGATTGCGACTCATGCGCTGGCTCCCGCAACGATGTGGCGCGGCGGCGGCCGGACGAACCGGCCGGTGCCGGGCTTGGCCAGCACCTTGCCGCCTTCGGCGACCTTTTCGCCGCGCAGATAGGTGGCCGCAACCGTCCACGGCAAGGCAATGCCGTTATAGGGGCTCCAGCTGGCGACATTGTTGCCGCTTGCCGATGCATCATAGATGCTGTCGCGCGGTTCGAGCACGGCGATATCGGCATCCTTGCCCGGCGTCAGCGCCCCCTTGATATGGTCGAGTCGGAAATGTTTCGCCGGATTTTCCGCCATCAGCCGGGCCGCCCAAGTCAGTGGAATGCCGCGTTCTATGGCGCCTTTGACAAAAAGCGGCACCATGACCTCGAGACCCGGCACGCCGGATGCGTTGGCGAGCATGTCGGGATTGGTCTTGCGGTTCTCCGACCAGCTGACGTGATCGGTCGAAACCAGCCAGACATCGCCGTCGGCCACCTTCCGCCAGAGCTTCTCCACCTCGGCGCGCGGCCGCAGCGGCGGATTAATCTTCGCCTTGCCGCCCAGGCGCTTCACATCGTTCTCTTCATCAAGCGTCAGATAATGGATGCAGCATTCGACGGTCGCCGCAAAACCGTCGCGGCGGTAGGCCCGGGCGATATCGTAGCCGCGCCCGAGCGAGCAATGCACGACATGCGAGGGGCAGCCGGTATTGGCGCCCGTTTCGAAGATCGTGTGCATCGCCAGGAGTTCGGTGATTGCAGGTCGCGACAGGCCGTGCGCCCGCCAGTCGGTGATGCCGCTCGCCTTTACCTGCTCCATGTAGCTGCGCACCGCCTCGTCATCCTCATTGTGCACGCCTGCCGTCAGCCCCGTCGGAGCGATGGCCGCAAAGCAGGCGTCGAGCAGGGCCGGGGGTATGCGCGGAAAACGCTTCGGATCGGTGCCGAAGGTGGAAAACTTGAAGGCGGCGACACCGGCCTCGACCATCTCGCCGATCCGCGCCGGGCCTTCCTCCGGATCGACGGTGCCGTAAAGCGCGAAGTCGACGCGCGCCTGCGGGCCGGCATGGTCGATCTTCCTTTTCACTGCCGCGGCCGAGCAGACAAGATTGCCCTCGTCATAGGGCATGTCGACGATCGTCGTGACGCCGCCGGCCGCCGCCGAGCGCGTCGACCAGATGAAATCCTCCTGATCCTTCTGGGAAAGCGAGTGCACCTGGGCGTCGATCGCGCCGGGCATGATCAGCGCTTTGCCGAGCAGATGCCGCTCGCGCGCTGCGGGCGGCGCGCCGAAGCCGATTTCGGCGATCTTGCCGCCGCGGGCGGCGACATAGCCCTCTTCGAGGATGCGGTCCGGCAGCACCACCGTGCCCTGCAGAACGAGATCGAAGTCCATGCCGCTTCCTCCTAACTGAAGTCAGACCGTTGACGGCCGGGGCAGGGTGGCAAGCGCGAGCGACTTATTACGGCGTTCATGCCCCGACTTGTTAATGTAGAACAGGATTCAGATTTTCAGGCCTTGGCCTGACATCATCCTGTTCGGCTGGCCAGCAGCTCCTCGATGGGCTCCGGCGATCCGAGTGCGAAGAAATCGTCGAAGGAGGCGATTGGAACCTGCTCGATCAGTTTTGCCAGAAACTCGTCCGATCCGAGCTCTTCCTCGATCGCTTCGACTTCGGCCGAAAGCGGCCGGTCGACAATATAAAAAGCCGCGTGTTTGCGCACGACCTGGTAAAGCATGCCGGCGACGCCCTTCGGTTCGTCTCCGAGAATGTCGATTGCCTGGGCCGACAGCAGCGCCTCGAGTGCCGCAAGCCGCTTCAGCGCCTGCATCTGACGCTCGAAGCGTTCGATGACGAGCGGCAGGAAGGCCGCCTCGTCCTCCAGGCCGGCCGCAACGACCAGCGACTGCGCCGAAACGGGATGGGACATCGACAAGACGCGCGAAAAGATCTCGCCGGCAAGCTTGATGATCGGCCCGAAGCCGGTGGCGATCCGGCCCTGCGGCACGAGATTGACCGGCAGGTCGCGCCGCTGGCCATTGCCGAGAATGACGCAGCGGTTGAAGGCGTTGCGTGCCGCGTGCGCCATGCACAGCGCCGCCGATTCGAGCAGGATGGTCACATCGAGCGGCAGCGATCCGCCCGACGTCATCACCCTGCCTTCCACCACCACGGGATTGTCGTCCGAGCGGCCGGTGGCGGCAAGGATCTTGTGGCCGGTCGACAGCAGGTTTTCGATGACGGCGCCGAACACCTGGGCGATCATGCGCAGGCTGAGCGGATCCTGCACATGCGTCGCGACCGGCCAGTTCCATTCGTCCGACGCATTGCACAGCCAGGCGCCGATCAGCGCCTCGCGCGCCGTGCCCACATGGCGGACGGCCTTCCACGGGTCGCGGGAGGCGCCGAGCGCGCCGGCGGCCATCATCGCTGTCGCCAGCAGGATGCGGATCGAGGCCGCTGCGTTGCGTGTCGTTTCCGCAGCTGCGGCAAAGCTCACCGCATTGATGCTGAGCGAGGCGAGGCTGTCGCGAGGCGCCATCCGCACCGGTTCCAGTCCCGCGGCCCGGAAGGCTTCGGCCGCCTGCATCCGTTTGCCGCGATAGACGGCTTCGCCGACGCCGGTCAGCACCGCGCCGATCTGCCCCATCAGGCCGATATCGGCGCAGCCGATCGAGCCGGTGCGGCGCACGACCGGGATGACATCGGCCTCCAGCATCCTGATATAGGCCTCGATCAGCTCCGGCGTGCAGCCGACCTGGCCGGTCAGCGCCGTATTGACGCGGATCGCCATGGCGTTACGCACGACGTTGCAGGAAAACGGCGTGCCGGTGCCGAAATGATGGGCGCGCACCAGACCAAGATTGAAAGTGTCGAGTTCGTCGGCCGACCACTCCACATCCTTCATCGCGCCGACACCTGTCGTCGAGCCGTAGACCGGCATGCCGGAAGCGATCGCATCCTCGACGATCTCGCGGGCGATGGCGATGCGGGCCATGCCGGTTGCCGAGACAGAAATCGCCGCCTTGCCCGCACCGATGCTCACCATCTCGGCAAAACCAAGCGGTCGTCCGGAAAGTTCGATGCCGGGGCGTTCGTGCTGCATGGGCCAGATCTCCTAAACGGTGAGACTAAGCGAGCCCTCCGCTACATGGGATATCCTAAATGCCGAACACAGCATGTTATCGGGAGGCGGTCAGCTCAGCATCCAGGCAATATAGAGAAGCGTCAATGCGATGACCCACAGCGCGATCCTGGCCGAGCGGTTGTGCCGTGCTTCCGCCTTGCCGATCGCCTCGGCTGTCTCCTCGTCGAAACGCAGGCCATGCTCGCTCATATGCAGGAGCTGATGGTGGAATTTTTCTGTCTTTGCCGCAATTTCCGGCACGGCTTCGGCAAGCTTGACCGCCGCCTTCAGCCCGTCCTTGAGATCGGTAGCGATCCGCTTCGGCCCGAGATTGTTGCGAATCCAGTCGCCGACCACGGGCTCGGATGCCTTCCACATGTTGAAGCGCGGGTTGAGCATGCGCGACACGCCTTCGACCACGACCATGGTCTTCTGCAGCATCACCAGTTCCGGCCGCGTCGCCATGTCGAAGAGCTCGGTCACTTCGAACAGCAGTGTCAGCAGCTTGCCCATCGAGATCGTCTCGGCCGGCTGTCCATGGATCGGCTCGCCGATGGCGCGGATTGCCTGGGCGAAGCTCTCGACATTGTGGTGGCCGGGCACATAGCCCGCCTCGAAATGCACCTCGGCGACGCGAATGTAATCGCGGGTGATGAAGCCGTAGAGGATTTCGGCGAGGAACCGCCGCTCCTTCTTGCCGAGCCGCCCGACGATGCCCATGTCGACGGCGACGATCATGCCGTCCGCATCGACGAAGAGGTTGCCCGGATGCATGTCGGCATGGAAGAAGCCGTCGCGCAGCGTGTGGCGCAGGAACGACTGGATCAGCGTATCGGCAAGCAGGTTGAGATCGTGGCCGGCCGCCCGCAGACCCTCGACATCGGACATCCTCGTGCCGTCGATCCACTCCATGGTGATGACGTCGCGCCCGGTGCGCTCCCAGTCGACCTTCGGGACGCGGAAACCGGGATCTCTCTCGGTATTTTCGGCGATCTCCGAAAGTGCTGCCGCCTCCAGACGGAGATCCATCTCCACCTTCGTCGTCTGTTCAAGCGTCTTCGTCACCTCGACCGGCCGCAACCGCCGGCTCGACGGCATGAAACGCTCCTGCATATGAGCGACGAGGTACATGGCCTCGATGTCGTGCGCAAAACGCTGGCGCACCCCGGGTCGCACGATCTTGACGGCGACCTTCTTTCGGCCTTGCGATGTCTCGACTTCGGCCGGATGCACCTGTGCGATCGAGGCGGCGGCGATCGGCTCGCCGAAGCTCGCATAAAGTTCGCCGATCGGCCGCCCGAGCGAGCCTTCGATATTTGCCTTGGCGGCAGCCGAGGAAAAGAAGGCCATGCGGTCCTGCAGCTGCGACAGGTCGTTGGCGAATTCGACCCCGACCACATCCGGCCGCGTCGCCAGGAACTGCCCGATCTTCACATAGGAGGGGCCCAGCCGCTCGACTGCCTGCGCCAATCGGTCGCTGCGCTTCTGATGCTTTGCCTTGCTTCGTTCGAAAATCGCGACGAGGGATTTGGCGAGCGCGACCGAAGGCGGCAAGCCTTCGGAAGGAAGCGCCGACACGACGCCCTCACGCACAAGCACCCAGCCGACGCGCCAAAGGCGGAAATAGGCTCCGAAAGTGCTCATGCCGGAATGCCCCGGTGACGGAGGTTCGTCTCTTTTTTCTTCATTCCCTCAGAGCTTCCAGCCGGAATGCAGTGCGGCGATGCCGCCGGTATAATTGGTGTAGCTGACGCGCGAAAAGCCGGCTTGGCGGATCATCGCCGCGAAATTCTCCTGGTTCGGGAATTTGCGGATCGATTCCACCAGATACTGGTAGGGCTCGGCATCGCCGGTGATCGCCTTGCCGAATTGCGGAATGGCGTTGAACGACCAGGCGTCGTAGATTGTGTCGAGCAGCGGCATGTCGACTTCGGAAAACTCCAGGACCAGCAGCCGGCCGCCGCGCTTCAGCACACGATAGGCCTCAGCCAGCGCGACATCGATCCGCGGCACGTTGCGGATGCCGAAGGCGATCGTATAGGCGTCGAAGCTGGCAGCCTCGAAGGGCAGTTCCTCGGCATTCGCCTCGACGAAGGTCAGATTGCCGGAAAGCTTCTTCTTTTCCGCCCGCTCGGCGCCGACGCCGAGCATCGAGCCGTTGATGTCGAGCACGGTGGCATGCGCCTGTCGGCCCGAAGCCTCGACGATGCGAAAGGCGATGTCGCCGGTGCCGCCGGCAACGTCGAGCACCTTGTAGCCCGGCTCCTTGCGCGGATTGAGCGCGGCGATCATCGCATCCTTCCAGACGCGGTGCATGCCCATCGACATGACGTCGTTCATGATGTCATAGCGTTTGGCGACCTTGTGGAACACCTGGTTGACCAGGCCCTGCTTCTCGCCGCCGGGCACCTCGCGAAAGCCGTAGGAGGTCTCCATGCCGCCATCGGCGGAAGTGCGGCTTTCTGACATCAGGCTGCTCCGTTCCTTCAAGATTCAGGCACGGCGGCCATAGCGAAAGACCGCGCGCGACGTTATCACTGGGCCGCGCTCTCCGCGGCCCACTGGCGCTATAGCGCACATCGTCCTCGGTTGAAACATGTTCGATATAGATGGGTTAAGATGCCGGAATTGCCAGAAGTCGAAACGGTCAGACGCGGGCTGGCGCCGGCGATGGAGGGGGCTCGTGTCGCAAGGCTGGAGCTGCGCCGCAGGGATTTGCGGTTCCCCTTTCCCGATGCCTTGGCGGACAGGGTGTCCGGCCGCACCATCGTCGGGCTTGGCCGCCGCGCCAAATATCTGCTGGTCGACCTCGACGACGGCAACACGTTGATTTCCCATCTCGGCATGTCCGGTTCGTTTCGCATCGAAGAAGGCGCCGGCTCGGCCACGCCGGGAGAATTCCACCATGCCCGCTCGAAGGACGAGAAGCACGATCACGTCGTCTTTCATCTGGAAGGTTCAGGTGGCCCGCGCCGCGTTATCTATAACGATCCGCGCCGTTTCGGTTTCATGGATATGGTGGGGCGTGCCGATCTCGCCGCCCATCCCTTCTTCCGCGATCTCGGCCCGGAGCCGACGGGAAACGAACTTGGCGCCGCCTATCTTGCCGAACGCTTTCGCGACAAGGCGCAGCCGCTGAAGAGCGCGCTTCTCGACCAGAAGAACATCGCCGGTCTCGGCAATATATATGTCTGCGAGGCGCTGTGGCGTTCGCATCTTTCGCCGATCCGCGCCGCCGGCACCCTGGTGACGCCGGGCGGCAAACCGAAGGAAAGACTCGGCCTGCTCGTCGCCTCGATCCGCGACGTCATCGCCGTTGCGATCGCCGCCGGCGGATCGTCGCTGCGCGACCACATCCAAACCGACGGATCGCTCGGCTATTTCCAGCATTCCTTCTCCGTCTATGATCGCGAAGGTCAGGCTTGCGGCACGCCCGGCTGCGGCGGTACGGTCGCCCGTATTGTGCAGGCGGGTCGCTCCACCTTCTATTGCGCCGCCTGTCAGAAATAAGAGAGAACCGGGAGACCAGCATGGCTTACGAAACCCTGATCGTCGAAACCCGAGGCAATGTCGGCCTCGTCACGCTGAACCGCCCGCAGGCGCTGAATGCATTGAATTCCACCGTCCTCAAGGAATTGAAGGCGGCCTACGCCGCCTTCCATGCCGACGAGGCGATCAGCGCGATCGTCATCACCGGCTCCGAACGCGCCTTTGCCGCCGGCGCCGATATCAAGGAGATGCAGTCGCTCCAGTTCGCCGACATCTATAAGAGTGATTTCATCAGCGGCTGGGACGACATCGCCAAGGCGCGCAAGCCGGTCATCGCCGCCGTCAGCGGCTTTGCCCTCGGCGGCGGCTGCGAACTGGCCATGATGTGCGATTTCATCATCGCCTCGGAGACAGCGAAATTCGGCCAGCCGGAAATCACCCTCGGCGTCATCCCCGGCATGGGCGGCTCGCAGCGGCTGACGCGCGCCGTCGGCAAGGCGAAGGCGATGGATCTTGTCCTGACTGGCCGGATGATGGATGCGGCGGAAGCCGAACGATCCGGACTCGTTTCGCGTGTGGTGGCGCCCGAGCGTCTTCTCGACGAGGCGCTTGCCGCAGCGGAAAAGATTGCCTCGCTATCGCAGCCCTCGGTGATGATGGCCAAGGAGGCGGTCAACCGTGCCTTCGAGACGACGCTGGATGAGGGGCTCCGCTTCGAGCGCCGCCTGTTTCACAGTCTCTTTGCCACCGATGATCAGAAAGAAGGCATGGCGGCCTTTGTCGAGAAGCGCAAACCTGCCTTTAAGCACCGTTGAATGCTTTTCGGCGCTTGCCGTGGGAAAGCTTGAAAATCCGCGTTGACGTGGGCCGGCTTTAGGGTTATATGCCCGCCCACGGTTCGGAAAGCCGCTCTGGTTTTCCGCGATTGCTCCCGCATTGCTGGATTTGGTGGCCGCAGGGCCCGCGGTGATGGCGGAGTTTGTTCGAATTCTTGAGAGAGGCATCCATGGCCAATACAACTTCGGCGAAAAAAGCGACCCGCAAGATCGCCCGCCGTACCGACGTCAATAAGGCTCGTCGCTCGCGCGTTCGCACTTTCGTTCGCCAGGTCGAAGAGGCTATCGCATCCGGTGACGCCGACAAGGCGAGGGCCGCTTTCCTGGCCGTTCAGCCGGAGCTTGCTCGCGCCGCCAGCAAGGGAGTGCTGCACTCGAACACGGCATCGCGCAAGGTCTCGCGCCTGGCCGCTCGTGTGAAGGCTCTTTCGGTCTCCGCGACCGCGTAATCTTCCATTAACGATCTCCTCGTTATGATTAGCCCGGTAATTTTACCGGGCTTTTTCGATTCCGCCGATCGGCGTCTTCATGGTTAATCACACGACTGTTTCGTGTCAGGGCCATGACAGGAAAAGTCTTTAAAAAACAATGGCTTGCGCAAGGATGCTTTCGCGCTGCGCGACTCTGGCCTGCGCTCCGGCGACCCTGGGCGAGTCAAGAAGATTTTTATTTTTTTTCTTTCTTTGCGTGTCAAAATAGCCCGAACGGGGAATCTCCTTGATTCAAAAGCGATTCTTTTTTGACGCTAGTGTGACGCCCGAAAAGGGCGGGCGGAGTCAATGGCCGCATCTTAATTTTGCGTAAAATTCATCGTTGATCTTGCCATTTGATCCTGCCTAAATGGCTTCCAACAAAGGGCGCGGACATCACCTGCAGAGGCTCGGTCTTAACTGCCACGTCGGCAGGGCGATGAGTTTGTGTCATTTGTGACGGGGCTTTGCGCTTCCGTTTTTTCAAGCACTTGACGGATTTGAGCCGTAACGTGGCTGTTACGGGGCAGGGATGTTTTGTGCCTATGGCAACCACACGTTTAACGTGAGGCTGCGGGATAGGGGATAGTAATATTGCGTTCGGGCTGGTCGGCCGAAAACGAGGATCGATCGCCAGCCTGGCACGGAACGCCGATGAAGGTTGCCGCATGACCGCGGTACCTGCACCGGAGTTCTGCGCCGGTCCCTTCGGGGGCAGTGTTTGAGTGAACCGGCAGGCGAGCGGCTTCATGAGGATGCCGCCAGCCCGTCAAAGACGGGGAATGCTCGGGCGGCTGTTTAGCGGAGGCCGCCCGGTGGAATTGAAAGGCGGCACTATGCAGATCAATACGATGACGGCAGGCGGGCACGACAATGGAGATGCGGCACCGCAGGCGTTCGGCTCCATTCGCCTGGAAATGGGGGAAGTAAAGGCGGAAATGAAGCAGAGCATCTTGTTTGAGCGCGTCAGCGCGCGCTTGAAGGCCCAGGTCGGTCCCGACGTCTATGCCAGCTGGTTTGCCAGGTTGAAGCTGCATTCGGTATCGAAGAGCGTCGTTCGCCTTTCGGTTCCCACGACATTTCTGAAGTCGTGGATCAACAATCGTTATCTCGATCTCATCACCGGTCTGTTCCAGGCCGAAGATCCGGAAATTCTCAAGATCGAAATTCTGGTGCGCACGGCAACGCGCAGCGGCATGAAGACTGTCGACGAGGTGGTCCAGCCCGAGCCCGCTCCAACTCAGATGCGCCGCCCGGCAAGCGCCCAACCGGCCAGCCAGGCCGTCCAGCAGACGGTTTCGGCTGTTGCCGCCACAAGGCCGGCAAGCCTGGGGTCGCCGCTCTTCGGCTCGCCGCTCGATAGCCGTTTCACCTTCGACACCTTCGTGGAAGGCAGCTCGAACCGCGTCGCGCTTGCGGCTGCCAAGACGATCGCCGAGGCGGGTTCCGGCGCCGTGCGCTTCAATCCGCTCTTCGTCCATTCGACCGTCGGGCTCGGCAAGACCCACCTGCTGCAGGCGATCGCCAATGCGGCGGTGCAGAACCCGCGAGCTCTGCGCGTCGTCTATCTCACTGCGGAATATTTCATGTGGCGCTTCGCCACGGCGATCCGCGACAACGACGCGCTGACGCTGAAGGATTCGCTGCGCAACATCGACCTGCTGATCATCGACGACATGCAGTTCCTGCAGGGCAAGATGATCCAGCACGAATTCTGTCATCTCCTCAACATGCTGCTCGACAGCGCCAAGCAGGTCGTCGTCGCCGCCGACCGCGCGCCCTGGGAGCTGGAATCGCTCGATCCCCGCGTCCGCTCGCGCCTGCAGGGCGGTGTGGCGATCGAACTCGACGCACCGGATTACGAAATGCGTCTCGAAATCCTCAAGCGGCGCCTTGCGGCCGCCCGTCAGGAGGATCCGTCGCTGGAAATTCCGGCCGATCTGCTCCAGCACGTCGCCCGCAACATCACGGCCAGCGGCCGCGAACTTGAAGGCGCCTTCAACCAGCTGATCTTCCGCCGCTCCTTCGAGCCGAACCTGTCGATCGAGCGTGTCGACGAACTGCTCGCCCATCTCGTCGGTTCCGGCGAGCCGCGCCGCGTGCGCATCGAGGATATCCAGCGCATCGTCGCCCGGCATTACAATGTCTCGCGCCAGGAACTGGTCTCCAATCGCCGCACCCGCGTCATCGTCAAGCCGCGCCAGATCGCCATGTATCTGTCGAAGACCCTGACGCCGCGCTCCTTCCCCGAGATCGGCCGCCGCTTCGGCGGGCGTGATCACACGACCGTGCTGCATGCCGTGCGTAAGATCGAGGAGCTGATTTCGGGAGACACCAAGCTTTCGCACGAAATCGAGCTGCTGAAGCGGCTGATCAACGAATAATTGGTGGATTTCCGAGGACATTCGACGGCCGGGAGCGATTCCGGCCGTTTTCATTTATAAGCTTTTTATTCTATACCTCCGCCCATCCCGTGCATGTCCGATTTGAAGCGGCGCGCATCGGAAAAAAACGAAAGCGCCGAACCCGGCGCGTGGGAGGATATGCATGAGTTTCAAGAAGATTGCCGTTCTCGGCCTGGGCAAGGTCGGACGGCTGGCGGCGACGCTGTTGCATGAAGGCGGCTTCGAGGTCATCGGCGTCGATGCGCAATTGCCGCTGGGCGATCTGCCCTTCCGGTGCCGCACCGGCGATATTTCCGACGCTCAGGTGATTGGCGAACTGCTCTCCACTGTCGAGGCGGTGCTCTCCTGCCTTCCCTACCATCTGAACATCGAACTGGCCCGTGCCGCCCATCTTGCCGGCATCCATTATTTCGATCTGACCGAAGACGTTCCCACCACCAATTTCATCATCGAACTGTCGAAGACGGCCCGCGGCCTGATGGCGCCGCAATGCGGCCTGGCGCCGGGCTTCGTCGGCATCGTCGGCGCAAGCCTTGCCGACGGCTTCGATCGCTGCCGCTCGATCCGCATGCGCGTCGGCGCCCTGCCGCAGCATCCGACCGGCCTTCTCGGTTATGCCTTCAACTGGTCGCCGGAGGGCGTCGTCAACGAATATCTGAATGATTGCGAGGTCATTGAGGGCGGTGTGCGCAAGCTGGTCTCGCCGATGGAATGGCATGAGACGGTCTATGTCGGTGGCGTCAAGCTCGAAGCCTTCACCACCTCAGGCGGTCTTGGCACCATGTGCGACACCATGCTCGCCAAGATCGACAATCTCGACTACAAGACCATGCGCTACCCCGGCCATATGGAGCTGATGAACTTCTTCTTCCATGAGCTGCTGATGCGCGACAAGCGTAAGCTCGCCGGCGAGATCCTGACCAACGCCAAGCCGCCTGTTGAAGATGATGTCGTCTATGTCCATGTCGCCGCCGAGGGGACGGAGAACGGCAGCCTGCGCCGCAAGGAATTCGTGCGCGCCTATTATCCGATCGAGATTGCCGGCGCCCGCCGCACGGCGATCGCCTGGACGACCTCGGCTTCGGTCGTCGCCGTCATCGAGATGGTCCGCGACGGGCTGCTGCCGGCGACCGGTTTCCTGCACCAGGAGCATATTCCGCTGGAGATGTTCTTGAAGACGCCGACCGGAAGCCTGTTCAAGGCGGACGCCACCAGCCACAAGTGAGCATGCTTTCCAGCGCGGATGGCGACATCGCCGCCGCGCTGGAAACAATTCATTGTCCTGATATCAGCAGGCGAGATCGGCGACGACCGAATCGAGGATCAGCATGCCCGCTGGTGTGCAGCGCAGCCGTGAATTGCCGATCCGCTCGATGAATTTGTGTTCGAGCAGAAACTCCTCGCGCTTCGGGTCGAGCTCGCGGCCGGAAAGCTGCTGCCAGCGGGCGAGATCGACACCTTCGCGCAGCCGCAGCCCCATCAGCAGCAGTTCGTCGGACTGTTCCTCATAGCCGAGCCGTTCCTCGTCGAGAATGCCGTGCCCGTCCCGCTCGACCATCTCGAGCCAGGCTTCCGGCTTGCGCTCGGTCGCCGTCGCAATTTTTTCGCGGCCGCGTGTCAGCCGGCCGTGCGCGCCCGGGCCGATGCCGGCATAATCGCCGTAACGCCAGTAGGTCAGATTGTGCCGGCTTTCCGCACCCGGCCGGGCGTGGTTGGAGACCTCGTAGGCGGGCATGCCCTCACGCGCGGTAATCTCCTGCGTCGCCTCGTAGAGCACAGCCGATCGCTCGCCATCCGGCACGATCAGCTTGCCCGCCTTGTGCAGGCCGTAGAACGGCGTGCCTTCCTCGATGGTCAGCTGATAGAGCGACAGATGGTCGACCGCATAGGAGATCGCCTGCTTCAGCTCGCTTTCCCATTCCTCGACCGTCTGGTCGGGCCGGGCATAGATGAGATCGAAGGACATGCGCGGAAAAATGTCGCGCGCCAGCCGGATCGCCTTCAGCGCATCGGCGACGTCATGCAGCCGGCCGAGAAATTTCAGGTCCCGGTCGTTCAGCGCCTGCACGCCGAGCGACACGCGATTGACGCCGGCTGCCCGGTAACCGCGGAAGCGCTCGGCCTCGACGCTGGAAGGATTGGCCTCCATGGTGATCTCGATACCATCGGGCACGTGCCAGTGCCGGGCAATACCCTGGAGAATGGCGTCGACGGTTTCCGGCTTCATCAGCGAGGGCGTGCCGCCGCCGAGGAAGATGCTCGTCACGGTCTTCGGCCCGCTGATTGCCCGCACCGCCGCCATCTCCTTCAGGAAGGCGGCGGCAAACCGCTCCTGATCCACCGGCTGGTGGCGCACATGGCTGTTGAAGTCGCAATAGGGACACTTCGCCGCGCAGAAGGGCCAATGGGCATAGACGCCGAAGCCGGGCTCGCCGGTATCGGGCAGCAGCGCCGCATCGCGCGGGGAGCCTGGCATGTCGAAATTGTCCACGTGGTGACCTTATGCCTCCAGGCAGGTTTCGACAAAGAGTTTGAAGGCGCGCGCCCGGTGCGACAGCGCCTGCGGCTTGCCGATATTCCAGCCGTGTTTTTCCTCGCCGCTCATCTCGCCGAAGGTAACGCCGTAGCCCTCCGGCTGGAAGACCGGATCGTAGCCGAAGCCCTGGGTGCCGCGCGGCGGCCAGACGACATTGCCTTCCACTTCGCCGCGGAAGAGTTCGGTATGCCCGTCCGGCCAGGCGAGGCAGAGAACGCTGACGAAACGCGCGGTGCGCTGCTCAGGCGTCGTGGCGCCTGCATCCTGCAGCGCCTTTTCCACCTTGGCCATCGCCATGTCGAAATCGCGCGTGCCGTCGGCTCTTTCCGCCCAATTGGCGGTGTAGACGCCGGGATCACCGCCGAGCGCGTCGACCACCAGCCCGGAATCGTCAGACAGCGCCGGCATGCCGGCGGCATTGGCGGAGGCGACCGCCTTGATTGTCGCATTCTCCTCGAAGCTGGTGCCGGTTTCGTCGGGCTCGACGAAATTCAGCTCGGCGGCCGATTTGGCGGTGAAGCCGAGCGGCCCGATCAGTTCCTGGATCTCGCGGATCTTGCCGGCATTGTGGCTGGCGACGACGATGGTCTTCGTTTCAAGCTTGCGCATTCAGATATCCTGTTCGATGCCCCAGATTTTGGCCTCCGCGCATTCCAGGCTATTGCCGGCCGGATCGCGAAAATAGATCGAGCGGCCGCCGTTCGGCCAATGCACCTCGGATTCGATTGTCACACCTGCCGCCTTCAGCCGTTCGGCCATCGCATCGATATTGCGGCCGGAGACACGGAAGCAGGCATGGCCCTCGCCGCTCGTGCCGTGCGGCGGCACCTGCAGTGCATTGGACGCCGGCGGCTTTACTGTTTCCGCTGGGTTGAAGATCAGCAGCACGCCGGGGCCACAGCGGAAGAAGACATGCCGATTGGCCGCACGGCTGATCTTTTCAAGGCCGAGCACGTCTTTGTAGAAGACCTCGGCCTGATCAAGATCGCGCGCATAGAGGGCCGTTTCCAGCATGCCTTCCAGCATGGGGTTCATCCCGCAATCGCCTGTTTCTGCAGGGCGACGAGTTCGCCGATGCCGTTCTTGGCAAGACCCATCAGCGAGGTGAATTCCTCCTCGGTAAACGGCGTGCCTTCGGCCGTGCCCTGGATCTCGACGATGCCGCCGGCGCCGGTCATGACGAAATTGGCATCGGTCTCGGCCGAGGAATCCTCGAGGTAGTCGAGATCGATCACCGCCTGGTTGGCGAAGACGCCGCAAGAGATGGCGGCGACATGATCCTTGAGGACCCGTTCGACTTTGATCATGTTGCGGCTTTCCATCCATTTAAGGCAATCGTAGAGCGCGATCCAGCCGCCGGTGATCGACGCGGTCCGCGTGCCGCCATCGGCCTGGATGACATCGCAGTCGAGCGTGATCTGCCGTTCGCCGAGCGCCTGCAGATCGACGACGGCGCGCAGCGACCGGCCGATCAGCCGCTGGATTTCCTGGGTGCGGCCGCCCTGCTTGCCGGCAGCGGCCTCGCGCTTCATGCGTTCGCCGGTCGCCCGCGGCAGCATACCGTATTCGGCCGTCACCCAGCCCTTGCCGGTATTGCGCAGCCACGGCGGCGTCTTGTCCTCGAGGCTTGCGGTGCAGAGCACGTGCGTATCGCCGAACTTGACCAGGCAGGAGCCTTCCGCATGCTTGGAAAAGTTGCGCTCGAACGAGACCTTGCGCATCTGGTCGGTTTTTCTGCCTGAAGGCCGCATTCTTATCTCCTGGAGTTGCTGACCGCTTCTACGATTGGCGGCGCTCATTTGCAAATTCCCTTTTGCCACGGGGGCGAGTTTGACTATATTTTCGAAAGCATCATCAGTGTGGGTTCGAGAGGTTCATGGGCATCAGGTCGACGTCGGTTTCGGATGCCGTTGCTGTGCTGGACGAGCGCTCCCGGGAAATCTTTCGCCGCATCGTCGAAGGGTATCTGGAAAGCGGCGAACCGCTCGGCTCGCGCAATCTGTCGCGCCTGCTGCCGATGTCGCTGTCGCCGGCCTCGGTGCGCAACGTCATGAGCGATCTCGAAGAGCTTGGCCTGATCTATTCACCGCATGTCAGCGCCGGCCGGCTGCCGACCCAGATCGGCCTGCGCTTCTTCGTCGATGCCTTCATGCAGGTCGGCGATCTATCCGCCGAGGAGAGGGCCAGCATCGATCGCCAGGTGCGGGCCGAAAGCGGCGGCAATCCGGTGGAATCGATGATGAATGAAGCCAGCCGCATGCTGTCAGGCATTTCGCGCGGCGCCGGCCTCGTCATCACCTCGAAGAGCGATCCGGTGCTGAAGCATGTCGAGTTCATCCGGCTGGAGCCGACAAAGGCGCTCGCCGTGCTCGTCGGCGATCACGACCAGGTGGAAAACCGCATCATCGAACTGCCGGCCGGCGTCACCTCCTCGCAGCTGACGGAGGCGGCGAATTTCCTCAATGCGCACATGTCCGGTCAGACCCTGCCGGAACTGCGCAAGCAGTTAAGCCTGCTGAAGGACGATGTCCGCCACGAGCTCGATGCGCTGTCGCGCGATCTCGTCGAGCGGGGCATCGCCGTCTGGGCCGGCAGCCCTGATGAGGGTAAGCCAGCCCAGCTGATCATTCGCGGCCGCGCCAACCTGCTCGAAGGGCTTGGCGGCGCCGAGGATCTCGACCGGCTGCGCATGCTGTTCGACGATCTCGAAAAGAAGGACAGCCTGATCGAGATTCTCAATCTGGCCGAAAGCGGTTCGGGCGTGCGCATCTTCATCGGCTCGGAAAATAAGCTCTTCTCGCTGTCCGGCTCGTCGCTGATCGTCGCGCCCTATCGCGACGAGGATGATCGAATCGTCGGCGCCGTCGGCGTCATTGGTCCGACGCGGCTCAATTATTCCCGCATCGTGCCGATGGTGGATTACACCGCCCAGCTCGTCTCCCGCCTTTCGCGCAATCCGCTTTGACGCCGCAGCGCGCGACTCCGCGGAATTTACGCTTCTTTGTCACGCAGACTTGATTTTTTCCGGTCAAACCTCGATATCGGGCGCATCTGAAGACACCAACCGGAGACCGTCATGACCGATGAAACGACGAAAAACGGACCTGACGCAACTGCGGCCGATGCCGCAGCCGACGCTGCCGCCTACGTCGAGAACCAGACCGTGCAGGAAGAGACCACCCAGCCAGATCCGCTTGAGCTTCTGAAAGCCGAAAACAGCGAGCTGCGCGACCGCTATCTGCGCCTTGCCGCCGAGATGGACAATCTGCGCCGCCGCACCGAGCGCGAGGTCAGGGACGCCAAGTCCTATTCCGTCGCCGGTTTCGCCCGCGACATGCTCGCGGTTTCCGACAATCTGCGCCGGGCGCTGGATGCCATTACTCCGGAGGCAAAGGCCACGGCCGATGCCGGCCTGACCACGCTGATCGAGGGTGTGGAGATGACCGAGCGCGCCATGCTGTCGGCGCTCGAGCGCCATGGGGTGCGCAAGCTGGAGCCGGTCGGCCAGAAGTTCGATCCGAATTTCCATCAGGCAATGTTCGAGGTGCCGAACCCCGAGGTGCCGAACAATACCGTCGTCCAGGTCGTGCAGGCAGGCTTCACCATCGGCGAACGCGTGCTGCGCCCGGCTATGGTCGGTGTCGCCAAGGGCGGCCCGAAGCCGGTCGAAGCCGAAACCAATTCCGTCTTCGACGAGAAGGACGCCTGACATCGGTTTCCTTCTCCTTCGCGAGAGAAGGAAAACCAAAAGATCAGATGCGGGCGAAGCGTTCGATCAGAAGGTCGAAGAAACCGTCCGCATCGACATGGCGCATCACCTTCGCATTCCGCTTGCGATCCGTCACATGCCACCAGTCGACCACGGTCATGCCGACGGTGAGTTCCGATCGGACCTCGATCTCGACATTGCAGTCCCGGCCCTGGAAAAGTTCCGGCTTCAACAGATAGGCGACCACCGTCGGATCGTGCAGCGGCCCGCCGTCGGAGCCGTATTTCTCGATATCGAAGCGCTCGAAGAATTCCAGCATCTCGACCATCGCCTGTGCCGGCGCCGTACCGATATCGGCCATACGCTTCACCCGGTCCTTGCGCGTCAGCAATTGATGCGTCACGTCGAGCGGCATCATCACGATCGGCACACCCGAGCGGAAGACGATGTCGGCGGCTTCCGGATCGACATAGATGTTGAATTCGGCCGCCGGCGTGATGTTGCCGCCCTCGAAGAAACCGCCGCCCATCATCACCAGTTCGCGGATGCGGGGGATGATGTCGGGCGCCTTCTGGAAGGCCATGCCGATATTGGTGAGCGGCCCGAGCGTGCAGAGCGTCACCGTGCCTTCCCCCTCGCGGCGCAGCGTCTCGATGATGAAGTCGACGGAATGGACCGGCTGCAGTGCCATCGTAGGCTCGGCGAGCGCGGGGCCATCGAGGCCGGTCTTGCCGTGCACATGCTCCGCCGTCACCAGTTTGCGCGCGATCGGCCTGTCGGCACCGGCGAAAACCTTGGTCTCCGGCCGGCCGCAGAGCTCGCAGACGATGCGCGCATTGCGGCTGGTCAGCGAAAGCGGCACATTGCCGGCGACCGTGGTGATCCCCAGCACCTCCAGCTCATCAGGGCTGCCGAAGGCCAGCATGATGGCGGCCGCATCATCCTGGCCGGGATCCGTGTCGATGATGATTTTTCTGATGTTTGCCATTCCGATCGTTCCGTTCCTCGCCATACCCGCTGCTTCGGCATGCAGCATTTCTTCATTTCCCGTCACAAATCAGCACAGTTCGCGCGGGCATGTTTTGATGCGAGGCAGCCATTGCATTGTCAAGCAAGGAGGAGGGCGTCGACCGTCTTAAGTCGAGCGGATCTGAAAATCGCGAGGCGGCGCCGAGCGCTCGCGCGCGCCTTGCAGCGCCGGGCTTCTCTCCCCATATTAGCGCCATCCGGATGCTGCACTTGAGGTCCGGGATGGTCGCTTGCATCAAGGACTTGAAAAGAGATGAGCCGAGTTACCCCTTTCGCCAGCCCGCTGCTTCTGGGCTTCGACGCCATGGAAAAGACGCTGGAGCGCATTTCCAAGGCGAGCGACGGATATCCGCCCTACAATATCGAACGCATTGCCGCCGACAGCGGCGCGCCGGAACGTTTGCGCATCACCCTTGCGGTGGCCGGCTTCGGTGAGGAGGAACTCGACGTCTCCACCGAGGAGAACCAGCTTGTCATCCGCGGCCGCCAGATGGAGCAGGGCGAGCGGGATTATCTCTATCGCGGCATCGCCGCCCGCCAGTTCCAGCGCACCTTCGTTCTTGCCGACGGCATGCAGGTGCTCGGCGCCGGCCTGAAGAACGGCTTGCTCTCGGTCGATCTAATTCGGCCGGAACCCGCGCGCATGGTCAAGAAAATTAACATTTCGGTTTCACAGTAGCACAACGGTTTTTCTCGAACCGTTGGTCCCTTCTTCCGGAGGAACAGGAATGTTGATGAAAGAAGCCACGTCTCACTTGACCAAATCCGAGCTTGCCCACATCGGCAACGGCGAGGTCGCCTATATCAGGAAAATGCGCACCGAAGAGGTCGCCAAGTGTTTCCCCGAGGCGCCGGATATCGATCCGAACGTCGATCTCTGGGCGCTCTTCGGCGCCGACGGCACGCCGATTCTGCTGACGGACAACCGTTCCAGCACCTTCTTCAAGGCGGCCGAGGACGAATTGAAGACGGTCAGCCTGCACTGACCGTCAAGACCGTCTGCTACGTTTCACTGCTTGCGGTGCACGGTCGATCTATTCGATTTCGCTGCGGTCGGGACGGATGTCGCGACATTATCGCCAATCGAACCACGGCGTCAGCAAGCCCGTCTTGCGCCGATAGGCTTCATATTCGGATGCCAGCGGTGATAGGGCGAATTTCCTCTCCTCGTTGCGGGCTGCAATCACGTAGACAACCGTAAAAAATAAGACCGGCAGGATCGACCATATCGACCAAGATGCCAGCGCCCACCCCGACCAGAAGAGCAGGTAGGACGTGTAAAAAGGGTGCCGCAGGTAGCGATAGGGACCGTCGGTGACAAGACTATCTGGGTGATCGAGGGTGAATACAAAGCGCAACCTGGCCTCTCGCGACGCCGACACCGCCCACCAGAACAAGCCCGCCGACCCGATTTCAAATCCCAGTCCGACTACCTGTACCCATAGCATCTGCGTCCCGGACCAAACCAGGTACAGGAAAAACGCCGTCGTCGCGATGACGACGACGGTGATCAGCTTTGCTCCGGCTTCCATCTTCGGCGAGTTGAAGTGGCCTCGCAACGACCACGCGTAGAACCCGACGACACTCAGGCTGGTGATCGAAATAACAAAGTCCAGAAGAAATTGCATCGTGATGCCCACCTTGAAAGGTTGGTTGCAATTGCTGCTGCGACAGACCTAACCCGTATACAACGCCAAGGCAAATGATTGTGTATTGATGCGTAACCGCACCGAAACGTGTCGTGATTGCACGACCTGGTTCAGATCTGGTTTACGATGATCATGCACCTGCCATAGATATTTTCGTGCAAGACTTTGGCTGCGCGTTAGGGGTCGCAGTTTATGGACATATCTCACTGTACAATCGACACCAGCCACGGCGCTGTGCGCATCAGTGACACTATTGATGGCGCTGCACCACTAGTTATGATACACGGTTCGGGCAGCTCACGGACGGTCTTTTCACAGCAACTACACAGCCATTTGTCCCGGAATTGGCGTCTGATTGCGCTCGATCTTCCGGGACATGGCGAATCGAGCGACGCTCGAGATCCGCAGTCAACTTACACCGTCACCGGTCTTGCCGACTGCATAGGAGAGGTGGCAGCCCGCCTGGGGCTTCATCGCTTTCCCGTGCTGGGATGGTCGCTTGGCGGTCACGTCGCGATTGAGATGGCGGGCAGCAGCAACGGCATTTCGGGCCTGATGTTGTGCGGCACGCCACCGATCCACAGCGGTCTCCTCGGAATGCTGCGGGGATTCCATCCATCATTTGATATTCTTCTGGCATCAAAAGAGAACTTTACATTGCGTGATGTGGAGCGGTTTCAGTCTCTTTGCTTTGGAGACACGAGCAACCCCTCCTTTCGCGATGCCATAACGCGCGCCGACGGGAGACTAAGGAGCGTTTTTTCTCGCGCAATGTTGCGGGGGCAGGGGGTGGATCAGCGTCGCACCGTCGAACAGGCTGATATACCCATTGCTTTTGTGAATGGATTTTATGACCCCTTTGTCAAACTCAGCTATTTTTCGCGCCTGAACATCCAGTTGCTCTTCGAAGGCAAAGCGCATGTAATAGAAGGGGCTGGACACGCGCCCTTCTGGGAAAAGCCGGAGAGCTTCAACTCGATTCTCGACCGGTTCCTGAACACAGTCGCCGCTCATGAAGCCAATACCGATCTGAAAAATCAACACTGTCGCCGCAGTGGAAGCCAGATATAGGATCATCAACGATGAAACTAAGGCTTTGGCCATCACCTATTGGCGGCGACTCTCTCCGCCGGATTGTCGTATCGGAAACGTGACCCCCTCGCGCTTGATGGGCTTCTGATGCATAGCAGCCTGGTTCAGATCGCGGATTTGGCAAATGGTGTCGATGGGCGGGCCGCCCATGTCCGCTTGTGCATAGCGGCCGTCCACCTGAAATGAGCTGATAGTCCGCTTCGGACCGAAAGCCGTCAGGTGGCCACTTGAGGCTTGATTGAGATCTCCCGTGCGTAACGGGGCTCTCTTACGCGAACCGGACCGCTGATCGCGCGCGCCTTTGCCGCAACCTCTTCGCGATCACGAGGAGGTTGAGACTTTTCCAGCGAATCGAGCAACTCGCGGGCACAAGCCGCGATCGAACTGACCGCGTGCTCGAATGCGAGCTCATTGCGCTTCGACGGTTTGGTCGTTCCGCTCACCTCGCGCACGAACTGGAGCGCGGCATCGTGGACCTCGCCGTCCGTCGCTGGCGGATCGAATTTGAACAGGGGTTTATATTTCGGCACATGACATGCTCCCGGTCATTTTCTCCCTTCCATTTGAGCGGAGGGTGGCCAGCACGGAAATAGTCGCGTCAGCGGCAATTGCAACCGTTCCACGGCGGAACTCTACGCGCCACAAGTGAGAGCGTAGCGCGTTCAGTTCGGTTTGTTGTCGTCGTCGGTTTTAGAGCCGGATGCCGGAAATTGCCGACAGCCTCAGATCTTCCTGAAGGTCAGATAGGCCGAAGAGCGGCCCTCGCGGCGTGCCTTGGCCTCGTAGCGGGTGCTCGGCCAGCCCTCATAGGGGGTCAGCCAATCCGCCGCATTGTCGGCCAGCCAGTCGAAGCCGCCATGGTCGCGGCATTTGATCAGCGCCCAGTTCACATAGGTGTCGATGTCGGAGGCGAAGCAGAACAGGCCGCCGGGCTTCAGCACCCGGTGAAAGCGGTCGAGATTGGTCTTCGAGACGAAGCGGCGTTTCCAGTGTTTCCGCTTCGGCCAAGGATCGGGATAGAGCAGGTCGATCTGATCGAGCGACGCGTCCGGCAGCCAGTCGAGCAGCTGCGTCGCATCGTCGTTGTAGACGCGGATATTGCGCGCGCCCGTCTCGCCGATGCGGGACAACAGCTTCTGCATGGAATTGACGAAGGGCTCGACACCGATGAAGCCGGTGGACGGGGTCTCCAGCGCCCGATGGATCAGATGTTCGCCGCCGCCGAAACCGATTTCCAGCCGCAATGCCGTTACCGGGATCGGGAAGAGGGATGTCAGCGGCTCCGGGGGAGCCGCCGAGAGATCGATGAGGAATGCCGGGAGCAGGCTGTTCAGCGTTTCCGCCTGCTGTTCGCGCAGGGCCTTTCCCTTGCGGCGACCGAAAAAGGCTTCGGTCGCCCGTCCCCGGCGCTCCATATCCGTCATGCAGCAGCCTTGGTCTTGACGGCTTCCTTGAGCGCCTTGACGAGGTCGGTGCGCTCCCAGGAGAACGAGCCGTCGCGGCCAGCCTTGCGGCCGAAGTGACCATAGGCCGAGGTCTTGGCGTAGATCGGCTTGTTGAGGTCGAGGTGACGGCGGATGCCCGACGGCGACAGATCCATATTCTCGCGAATCGCCGCTTCGACCTGGTCTTCGGAAACGCCCTTGCCGGTGCCGTGCAGGTCGACATAGATCGACAGTGGCTGGGCGACGCCGATCGCGTAGGAGAGCTGGATCGTGCAGCGGTCGGCAAGGCCGGCGGCCACGACGTTCTTGGCGAGGTAACGGGCGGCATAGGCGGCCGAACGGTCGACCTTGGTCGTGTCCTTGCCGGAGAATGCGCCGCCGCCATGCGGGGCGGCACCGCCATAGGTGTCGACGATGATCTTGCGGCCGGTGAGACCCGCATCCCCGTCCGGTCCGCCGATGACGAACTTGCCGGTCGGGTTGATGTACCACTTGCAATCATCGGCGATCTTCAGCTCGCCGAGCGCCTCGCGGATATAGGGTTCGACGACGGCGCGGACCTTCTTGGAATCCCAGCTCTCGTCGAGATGCTGGGTCGAAAGCACGATCGAGGTCACTTCCGATGGCTTGCCGTCGACGTAACGCACGGTCACCTGGCTCTTGGCGTCGGGGCCGAGCTTGGCGACTTCGCCGTCGCCCTTCTTGCGAGCGGCGGCCAGCAGCTGCAGAATCCTGTGGGAATAATAGATCGGCGCCGGCATCAGGTCCGGCGTCTCACGGCAGGCATAACCGAACATGATGCCCTGGTCGCCGGCGCCCTCGTCGCCCTGCTGGTCGGCAGCGCTGTCGACGCCCTGGGCGATGTCGGCCGACTGCGAGTGCAGCAGCACGTCGATCTTTGCCTTCTTCCAGTGGAAGCCGTCCTGCTCGTAGCCGATATCCTTGATCGCGCGGCGGGCGGCGGCCTTGAACTTCGACGGATTGATGACGTCGTTGCCGTCCTTGTCCTTCTTCATCAGGCTCGGCGGCAGGCGGACCTCGCCGGCGATGACGACGCGGTTGGTCGTTGCCAGCGTTTCGCAGGCAATGCGCACGCCCCACGGATTGACGCCGGTCTTGGCCGCTTCGCGGTAGACCAGATCGACGATCTCGTCGGAGATGCGGTCACACACTTTGTCCGGGTGACCTTCGGCAACAGATTCGCTGGTAAAGAGATAATTCGCGCGCATTCCGGGATTCCCCTCAAAGAATAATAGCCTGCTAGTAGGTACTCAGTTCGGGCGCCGATGACAAGCGCAGAAGGACATAAATATATCTTTATATCTGCCGCAAAGTGACAAATTTTGCCCCAAAAACGCAAAAAAGCGGCCTTTCGGCCGCCTTTCCATTCCGTGACGGGCGCTGCGATCAGTCGGCGTCGGCTTCGGCGGCAAGCGCCTTGACCAGTTCCACGACCTTACGGCGAACCTTGGGATCGGAAATCTTCACGAAGGCGCGGTTGAGCTGCAGGCCTTCGGAGGAGGAGAGGAAATCGACGACATAATTCGAACTGGATGCTTCGGCCATACCGCCGATCGAGCCGGAATGTTCGCCGGGCGCATCCTCGAAGAAGAAGGAGACCGGAACATTCAAAATGCTCGAGATGTTCTGCAGACGGCTTGCGCCGACGCGGTTGGTGCCCTTTTCATATTTCTGGATCTGCTGAAAGGTGATGCCAAGGCTCTCGCCAAGCTTTTCCTGGCTCATGCCGAGCATCGTTCGGCGAAGGCGAATGCGGCTGCCAACATGGATGTCGATCGGATTCGGCTTCTTTTTGTTTTCAATCATGGTCGTGCCCTAGCTACGAATTTCAACCTGTTTCTAACCGGCATGCCCCTGATCCATCCCAAAACGCCACGTTGCAGTCAGTGGGAACCCACCTTCAAACATACGTTAAGAACGCCGATTGTCATCACTATGCAATTTTAGGGGTTTTTGGTCAATTCAACCCTAAAATAAAACCTCCGCGCGAGATCAGCGCAATCAAAATCAGCAGAGCCTCGGTCAACCAGAAGTATGTCTGGTGGGGGTATGTGGTTCCGAACCCTTCGCCGAAGCTATCGATAGTTGCATCAATAAAGCCGGTTTCTCCAAGATCGAGGCCGGCGATTATTTCTCCGTGTGCGTTCACCAGTGCCGAAATGCCGCTATTGGCATCGCGAATCAGCGGCAGGCCGGTTTCGACCGCCCGCACCCGCGCCTGCAGGAAATGTTGGTAGGGCCCGGGCGTCACGCCGAACCAGGCATCATTGGTGAGGTTGAGGAGGGCGTTGGCGTCTTTTATGTCGCCGGTCATCTCGCCGGGAAAAATGATCTCGTAGCAGATCAGCGGATAAAGATTCAGTCCGCCGGGCAGGGCCAGCAGGTGCCGGCTTGCGGCGGCCGAAAACCCGCCCGGCATCTCGACGACGTTCTGGATGCCGAGTTCGGTGAGCAGGTCTTCAATGGGCAGATATTCGCCGAAGGGTACCAGATGCACCTTGTCGGAGGCGGCGATGATCTGACCGCGGCCGTCGATGACATAGATGGAGTTATAGTAGCGCACCGGCGTGCCTGGTCCCATCTCCTCGGCGCGCACCGCGCCGGCGATCAGGATTTGGTCGTCGTCGAGCGTGTCGGCGATCCGCGTCAGGGCATCCTGGTTGTCGGTCAGGATGAAGGGGATCGAGGTTTCCGGCCAGACGATGATATTGGGCTTGCGCCCGCCATTCCTCGGCGCCTCGGCCGAAAGCTTCAGATGTGTCTCGAAAATCGCATTGCGATCGGCGTCGTTGTCCATCTTCGCCGCCTGGTCGATGGCCGGCTGCACCAGCCGCACCACGGGCCGCTTATCCTCGGGCAACGGCGCGGGCCGCGGCGCCAGATAGAGAGCGTAGGCGCCGTAGCCGAGATGGGCGGCAAACAGCAGCACGGCCAGCGCAATGCCGGTGCGTGCGCCCTGTCGGGTCCCGACAAGGGCGGGGGCGGAAAAGACGAAGACGGCAAGGGCAGTCACGCCCATCGCCCCGATCACATGCGCCGACTGCATCATCAGCGGAACCGGCATCAGGCCGTAGCCGATAGCGTTCCAGGGAAAACCGGTGAGGATGACGCTGCGAAGCCATTCCATCAGCCCAAAGCCAGCCGCAAGTGCGGCGATCCGCCCCATGCCGTCGGACCAGAAGATGCGGGCCAGCACAACGGCCAGCCCGTAGAAAATCGCCAGACCGGCCGGCAGACCGAGGATGGCGAGCGGCAGCGCCCAGGCGAACTCCTCCGAATCGACCAGCAGCGCATGGCCGAGCCACCAGAGGCCCGCGACGAAATAGCCGAAGCCGAACAGCCAGCCGACCGCAAACGCCGGCCACAGCCTGCCGATCAGGCCGCTATCGGGAGAAGCCGCCGCCCCGTCGATGAGCCAGACGAGCAGCGTGAAGGATAAAAACATCGCCGCGAAAAAGCCGAAGGGCGGCAGCGCCAGCACGGCGAATGCCCCTGCGCCGATCGCCAGCAACGACCTTTTGAACCCCCAGACGAGGATAATCCTATCCGCAAGCCGCTCCATGCGCACTCCCATCAAGCCGCGAATCAACCCATCCGCAGTCTTTCAAAAAAGCGGCTCTTTGTCCTGTTAATGCATGTCGCCAGGAACCGCGCATCGGTTCCGCAATGGCGAAATGTTGCAAAAGCAAGGGGCTAGTTGGCGGTCGATTCAGCTGGCCGGTCGTCGCCGGTCTCGGAGCCGGGCGGGATGTCGCCGGCCTCCTTGGCGCGGCGGCGGATCGCGTGGCGCTTGCGGGTGATGCGCAGCCGTTTGATGCGGCGTGGATCGGCGTCGAGGATGTGGAACTCGAAATTCGGCAGCGCCTGAACCACCTCGCCGCGCACCGGAATTCGGCCGAGTGCCGAGAAGATCAGCCCGCCCAGCGTATCGACTTCGTCGACCTGTTCAGTGATGTCGAAATCCGGTCCGATTGCTTCGGCGATTTCTTCCAGTTCGACGCGGGCGTCGGCGACGAAGACATCTTCGGCGACACGCTTGAACATCACCTCTTCGTCGTCATGTTCGTCGTCGATGTCGCCGACCACCATTTCGACGATGTCCTCGTGCGAGGCGAGACCGTCGGTGCCGCCATATTCGTCGATGACCAGCGCCATCTGCGTGCGGTTGACCTGCATCCGGCGAAGCAGATCGGAGGCAAGCATCGACGGCGGCACGAACAGGATCTTGCGGATAATGCCGGCCTCGGCCAGCGTCTTCTGCAGGTCGACGCGGGCGAGATCGAAATTCGCTTTGGTCGATCGCGTCGGCTTCTGGATATTCTCGGGCGCAACGTCGATCGCCGGCACTGCGACGGCCGGTTTTGCCGGGCCGCGGCGCTTGTTGCGCGCCTGCTTGGCGATGTAGGAAAGCAGGTCGCGGATATGCACCATGCCGCGCGGATCATCGAGCGTATCGGCATAGACGGGCATGCGCGAACGGCCGGATTCCTCGAACAGGATCATCAATTCGCCGATGGTGATGTTCTGGTCCACCGCCTCGATATCGGCACGCGGCACCATTACGTCGGCGACGCGCACTTCACGGAAGCGCAGGATATTGTGCAGCATGGCCCGCTCGTCGGGCGAAAAGGCGTCATTGCCGGCCGCGTCGGTCATCAACGCGTCGGCCAGGTCCTCGCGCAGTCGCGAGCCCTGCTGCGGGCGAAGAATGCGCGCGGCGCGCGACCAAAAGGATTGGGATCGGCCGGATGGCCGACTACTACTGCCCGCCTCGTCCGAAGATGAGGATGACTCGGAGTCCTTGGCGTCTGCCGCCGGCTTCGTGGTAAAGTCGCTCATGGTTCCATTTTAAGGTCTTGACCCTCGTAAGGATCAGATAGGCCGAGCTGCGCCAAAATGCGAGTCTCCAGCCCCTCCATAATTTCGGCTTCGGCACTATTCATATGGTCGTAGCCGAGAAGATGCAAGAAACCGTGCACCAGAAGATGGGTCAGGTGGTCGTCGAAACTCTTTTCGAGCTCATGGGCCTCCCGCTCCACCGTCTCCCGGGCGACGATGATGTCGCCGAGCATCGGGCCGGGCATTTTGCCCGGCTGAACCGGAAAGGCCGGAAAGGAGAGCACGTTGGTCGCCTTGTCCTTGCCGCGCCATTCGGCGTTGATGTCCTGGATCGAAGCGTCGTCGGTAAAGACCAGCGAAACCTCCGGCGGCGTCGTCGGGAAGGGCTGCTTTTCGCTGTCGCGCAGATAGACCGCCGCTGCCCCGAGTACGTGGCCGCAAAAGGCCAGCAGCGTCTCCTCCTCGGGCCAGCCGATGTTCTCGATGCTGATCTGGATGTCGAGCTCGGCCATTAGTCCTGCCGGCTGACGTCGTCAGTGTCGACGGCATAGGTGGAATCATAGGCCCTGACGATACGCCCGACCAGCGGATGACGCACGACGTCGGTATCCTTGAAGCGCACGATCGAGATGCCCTCGACGCCGTTCAGCAGCTGCAGGGCCTCGACGAGGCCGGATTTGACGCCGCGCGGAAGGTCGATCTGGCTCGGGTCGCCGGTGACGATCATCCGGGCATTCTCGCCGAGACGCGTCAGGAACATCTTCATCTGCATCGACGTGGTGTTCTGCGCTTCGTCGAGGATGATGGCGGCATTGGCAAGCGTGCGGCCGCGCATGAAGGCGAGCGGCGCGATCTCGATGACGCCGGCGGTGATCGCCCGGTCGACCTTGTCGGCGGGGATCATGTCGTAGAGCGCGTCATAGAGCGGGCGAAGATAGGGGTCGACCTTTTCCTTCATGTCGCCGGGCAGGAAGCCCAGGCGCTCGCCGGCCTCGACGGCCGGACGCGACAGGATGATTTTTTCGACGGCGCCGCGCTCCAGCAGCTGGGCGGCATGGGCGACGGCGAGATAGGTCTTGCCGGTGCCGGCCGGGCCGACGCCGAAGACCAGTTCGGAGCGTTCCAGCGCCCTGATATAGGCGTCCTGGGTCGGGGTACGGGCGATAATCGTCTTCTTGCGAGTGGAAACCTGCGCCATCGTCAGCTTGGCCTTGCGCTCCATCGTCGGCAGGCTGAGTTGGTCGTCGGCGGCGACCGCCATGCGGATTGCGCCCTCGACGTCGGATCTTTCCACGCTGCCGCCTTTCTGAAGCTTTTCATAGAGATAGTCGAGCGTGCGCCGTGCCTGGTTGGTGGTCACGACATCACCCGATATGACGACGGAATTGCCCCGCGCACGCGCATCGATGTTGAGCCGCTCCTCGAGCAGCTTCAGGTTCTGGTCGAATTGACCGAAGAGTTCGCTGGCGAACCGATTGTTCTCGAACGTCAGGACGAAGTGATTGGTGTCGCTCGGCGTGCGGGGGTGGCGCGGTGAAGAAGAAACCAATTCTTGTCCGTTCAAGCGGTCGGGCTCCTTGGGTTAGACCGCAGCCTCTGCGCGTTCGGCAAACAGGCTGTTCGTTCCGGTTCCGGTGATTCGCACTTTAATAATGTCACCGATTTGCGATGCTTTTGCATCAACATTCACTGATTGGAGCCAGGGAGAACGTCCGATTAGCTGGTCGGGCATGCGGCCGGGCTTTTCGAGCAGCAGATCGATCTCCTTGCCGATGCAGGATTCGGCAAATTCCTGCTGCTGCTTCAAAAGAAGCGCCTGCAGGCGTTCCAGCCGTTCTGCCTTGATTTCTTCCGGCACCTGGTCCTTCAGTTCCGCGCCGGGTGTGCCCGGCCGTGTCGAGTATTTGAACGAGAAGGCCTGCGCGTAGCGCACCTCCTCTACAAGTTTCAGTGTATCCTCAAAATCCGCGTCTGTCTCCCCCGGAAAGCCGGTGATGAAATCGCCCGACAGCGCGATGTCGGGCCGCACCGTACGGATGCGCTCGATCAGCGAGAGATATTCGGCGGCCGTGTGGCGCCGGTTCATCGCTTTCAGGATGCGGTCCGAGCCCGATTGCACCGGCAGGTGCAGATAGGGCATCAGCGCCCTGAGGTCGCGATGCGCCTCGATCAGCCGGTCATCCATGTCGCGCGGATGGCTGGTGGTATAACGCAGCCGCGCGAGGCCGGGGATCTCGGCCAGGCGGTAGAGCAGGTCGCCGAGGCTCCATGCCTCGCCCCGCGGTCCGGCGCCGTGCCAGGCATTAACGTTCTGCCCGAGCAGGGTGATCTCACGCACGCCGGCTTCGGCCAGCTTTTCGGCCTCCTCGACGATCTGGGAAACCGGCCGCGACACTTCCGAGCCGCGTGTGTAGGGCACGACGCAGAAGGTGCAGAACTTGTCGCAGCCCTCCTGCACCGTCAAAAAGGCGGTGACGCCGCGGGCGCGGATCTTCCGGCTCTCGGCGATCGGCAGATGCTCGAATTTGTCCTCGATCGCATATTCGGTGTCGACGACCCGCTGGCCCTGTTGGGCCCGGCGCAGCGCTTCCGGCAGGCGATGATAGGTCTGCGGACCGATGACGACGTCGACGGCGGGCGCGCGGCGCAGGATCTCCTCGCCTTCCGCCTGGGCGACGCAGCCGGTCACGCCGATCATCATCTCCCGGCCGTCCGCCTTCTTCTTCTTCTTCATCTCGCGCAGCCGGCCGAGCGCGGAATAGACCTTCTCGGCCGCCTTTTCGCGGATATGGCAGGTGTTGAGAAGGACGAGGTCGGCCTCTTCCATGTCTTCCGTCGGCTCGTAGCCGTCGCGGACGAGCGCATCGCTCATGCGCGTGGAATCATAGACGTTCATCTGGCAGCCATAGGTCTTGATGAAAACCTTGCGGCTGTTGGGGTCGCGGAGCATCGGCTCCGGGGCCTGGAGAAGGGCGCTGTCCTGTGTCATGGCGGGCTATGTAGTGGTTTTTGAAGCTCGAGAAAATCAAAATCTTGTTTGAGCAGCTGCGCAAAAGTGTTGCAGCGACCCAGCGGCAACGACATGCGAGAAAACAAGGAGCGAAAGCGCAAGCAGCGCATCTGAAAGATCGCGACGGGCTTTAGAAAATTTCTCGCCCGCGCAGGCGGCTGTTCAGCAGGTTGCGGATGCGTGAGGCGATCGTCGAACTCACCTCCTTGCGGTTTGTGTCGGCGTGGTATTCCACCGCTTCGCCGAAGGAAACCTCCGCGTCGAGGGCGCCGCATCTGAAGATGTCGATGAGGTGCGGCAGTAGCTCGATGTCCCCCGGCCAGGCGGCGAGTGGCCTGTGATAGCGTCCCATGGGGATGCCGTGCACCCTTGTATAGGCGATTGCCACCGGCTGCACCACGACAGTTCCCGTCGGCGAGGCGGGCACGGCCATCGCGGCGGCGCCGAACAGCGAGGATTTCACCTCCAGCAGCCGGTTGCCGTCCGAGGTCGTGCCCTCTGGGAAGAGCACCACGATTTCGCCGTCGGCCATCCGCCCGGCGATCTCATTGGCCTGATGGCCGGTTTTGCGCCTCTCCTCACGCACGACGAAGACGCTTTTCTGCAGCTTGGCGAGCGTCCCGAAGATCGGCCAGTCGGCCACCTCGATCTTGGCGATGAAGGCGACGTCGGCCACCGCCGACATCACCATGATATCCATCCAGGATGAATGGTTGGAGCAGAGCATCAGCGGCCGCCGGTCTTCCAGCCTGCCGGTGACGCGCACACGGATGCCGAGGCAATAGCAGATGATGCGGTGCCAGACGCGCGGCAGGCGGCGGCGCAGCCGCCAGTCGAAACGCAGCGCCAGCAACTGCAGCGGTATGAGCACGATGCTGACGGCAAGGATGACGGCCGCAGCCAAGACAATGCGCAGCCAGACGATCAAATGTGCTGCTCCCGGGCGGCCATTGCTTCAGAGATCGTCCTTCTTCAACGGAATGCCGTAGAGCTCCAGGCGATGGTCGACCAGCTGGAAGCCATGCTCGCGGGCGATGCGCTCCTGCAGCGCCTCGATCTCAGGCGAGCGAAATTCGATCACCGTGCCGGTCTTCAGGTCGATGAGGTGGTCGTGATGCTCTTCCGGCACTGTTTCGTAGCGCGAGCGCCCGTCGCGGAAGTCGTGGCGGGCGATGATGCCGGCATCCTCGAACAGTTTGACGGTGCGATAGACGGTCGAGATCGAGATTTTCGCATCGACTTTCACCGAGCGGCGGTGGAGCTCCTCGACATCGGGATGGTCTGCCGAATCTTCCAGGATACGCGCGATCACGCGGCGCTGCTCGGTCATCCGCATGCCGCGTTCGGCGCAAAGCTCCTCAAGGGTCTTGGCTACATCAGACATGGCCCGCCTTCAAAAATACTCGCGTTTCGACAACGCCCGCACGGTCATCGCGCCGGCCAGCCTGTCATCTCCTGCCAGGGAACTACCGAAGAACGCGCTTCATGACAAGCGCCGTGGAAAGGGCGCCGTTTTCCTGCTTGTAGTAGCCTTGGCGCTCTCCGACCTTCTCGAAGCCGAGCTTGCGGTAGAGGCCAAGGGCGGCCGTATTGCCGTTATCGACCTCTAGAAACATGCTCTCGCCGCCGCGCGCCCGCGCTTCCCGCATCGCGGCCTGCATCAGCCGCCAGCCGAGCCCGGCACGGGCGGCCTTCGCCTGCACGGCGATCGTCAGGATTTCCGCCTCGCCGGCGACTTGGCGGGCAAGGATGAAGCCGGGTAGCGGCTTTTTCAGGATGGCATTGGTCTGGCGCGCGACGAAGCCGAACACCGTCTCCTGTGACAGCAGGCTATGGAATTCGCCATCGCCCCAGGGCCTTGCGAAACGCTCGCCGTGCAGCGCGGCGACATCGCGGCAATCCTCGCGCTCCATCGCGATGATCTCGAATTCCGGCTTCAGCGTCAGATAGGCTTCCAGCATCGTCACACTCGTCGCGCAATTGCATATCCGGCCTGCGGTTTGGCATCCGGTCCGCGCAAATAAAGGGGCTTTGGCTTTCCGGCATCGGCCGCGGCGGCAGCACCGAGGCGCGCCACCACCGAAATCGGAAAAACGTTGGCATGGTCGCCGCCGGCGCCGGCCTTCAGGAGCGGCGTTGCCGAACCGGTGATCTCGCCGTCGAAGCTGGCGGCGAAAGCCTGGGCCTCGGCGACGCTTGCCGCCCGCGGCGCATCGAGCGGAGAACCATCCGCTGCAAAGGACTGGAGATAGATTTCGTCCCGCTTGGCGTCCATTGCCGCAAGCACGGCGCGGCCGGGTGTCCTCTCACGCTCGGCGGCGGCCATCACTTCGAGGGTGGTGACGCCGACGACGGGGATCTGCAGGGACAGGGCAAAGCCCCGGGCTGCGGCCACGCCGACGCGGATACCGGTAAAGGAGCCCGGGCCAACGGTGACGGCAAGACGGTCGACCTCAGAAAGCGTGATATCGGCCTGACCGAGCGCACGGTCGACTATATCGATCAGATGTTCAGCATGCCCCTTGCCGATCATGTCCGATGCCTCCCCCAGCACCGTATTCCTGCCGCTGTCATAAACCGCGGCAGAGCAATCTACACCTGCCGTCTCGAGCGCCAGAACGATCATGCCATCAATTTCCGAATAAACTCTTGTCGCTAACCATAAACCCGCCGGGCCGAACAAGAGATGAACGGCCGGAACGAATTCGAGATTTTCAAGCGGCAATCACTTCCTGCACTTCGGGTACGAAATGACGCAGCAGGTTCTGGACGCCGTGCTTCAGCGTCGCCGTCGAAGACGGGCAGCCGGAGCAGGAACCCTTCATGTTCAGATAGACCTTGCCGTCCTTGAAGCCGCGGAAGGTGATGTCGCCGCCGTCCTGGGCAACGGCCGGGCGCACGCGGGTCTCCAGGAGCTCCTTGATGGTCAGCACGATCGATGCGTCGCCTTCGTCGAAGAACTCGTCGCCGGCATCGGCGTCCTCGGACAGAATCGAAGCGTCGCCCATGACCGGCTTGCCGGACATGAAATGCTCCATGATCGAGCCTAAGATAGCCGGCTTAAGATGTTGCCATTCGGCATTGTCCTTGGAGACGGAAATGAAATCATAACCGAAATAGACGCCGGTCACACCGGGTATTTCGAACAGCCGGGAGGCAAGCGGCGAGGCTTCGGCCTCCGCGGCGCTGCGGAACTCGGCCGTGCCGTTTTCCATGACTACCTTGCCCGGCAGGAACTTCTGCGTGGCGGGATTCGGCGTGGCTTCGGTCTGAATGAACATCTGGCTCTCCATGCGGCAGGCCCGTGACCTCGGCCGTCTTTAGAATTCTTCAAAAGAAAATAGGCCCATTGCCAGATCTAATCAAGAGACTTGTACTCAAGAAATAGACTCAGCAGAGGGCGTCGATTTCCTCGTTCGTCAGCGTATCCGGCAGCACGGTGACCGGAATCGGAAACGCCGCCGCGCGTCCGGCGACCGACGAAACCAGCGGTCCCGGACCCTCCTTCGCCGAACCGGCGGCAAGAACCAGGATCGCCACATCGCGGTCATCCTCGATTACGGCGTTGATCTGCTCGGCAGCACTGCCTTCGCGGATGACGATCTCGGGCTCGATGCCGATCGTCTCGCGTACGATCTGGGCGATCTTGGCGACGGTTGCCTCTGCTTCCTCGCGTGCCTCGGCCCGCATGATCTCCTCGACGCCGAGCCATTGTTGGAAATCGCCGTCGGGGATCACATAGAGCAGCACCAGGCCGCCATTGGAATTCTTCGCGCGCCGGCCGGCATAATGAACGGCGCGCTGGCATTCGGGTGTCCCGTCGATCACCGCCATGAATTTGCGCCGGTGACCTTCGAGCCGTGAGAGTCGCTTCGATACCATGGCGCGGACTCTGACACCCGAAGCGGAAAAATTGCAAGCGCAGTTTTTGCCGTTTTTCCGTCCGAAAGAGGTCGTCTTCCCCGAAGGGCAGGAAGAGGAGATCTGCCTCAGTAAAGGAAGCCGATGACGTCGCGCAACTGGTTCATCGTCACCTCGGCGCGGGCCCGGGCGCGTTCGCCGCCCTTGCGCAGGATCGCATCGATGTGGCTTGTATCGTCCATCAGTCGGCGCATTTCGCCGGTGATCGGCGCCAGCACCTGGATGGCCAGATCGACCAGCGCCGGCTTGAAGACGGAGAACTGCTGGCCGCCGAATTCGGCAAGCACGTCCGCCTTCGACTTGTCGGCAAGGGCGGCATAGATCGCCACCAGATTGTCGGCTTCCGGCCGGCCCTGCAGCCCGTCGATCTCGCTCGGCAAACCGTCCGGATCGGTCTTGGCCTTGCGGATCTTCTTCGAGATCGCCTCCTCGTCGTCCATCAGATTGATGCGCGAAAGGTCGGAGGGATCGGATTTCGACATTTTCTTGGTGCCGTCGCGCAGCGACATCACACGCGGCGCCGGTCCGCCGATCAAGGGTTCGACCATCGGGAAATAGGCATGCACCGGCTCGTCGCCGACGGTGATGTCGATGCCGTAGCCGCTCTTGCGTATATGCTCGGCATAATCGAGGTTGAACTTCATCGCGATATCGCGAGCAAGCTCCAGATGCTGCTTCTGGTCCTCGCCAACCGGCACATGGGTGGCGCGGTAGACGAGAATGTCGGCGGCCATCAGGCTCGGATAGGCGTAGAGACCGAGCGAAGCCTGCTCGCGGTCCTTGCCGGCCTTGTCCTTGAACTGTGTCATGCGGTTCATCCAGCCGATGCGGGCGACGCAGTTGAAGATCCAGGCAAGTTCCGCATGTTGCGGCACGGCCGACTGATTGAAGACGATATGTTTTTCCGGATCGATGCCGGCGGCGATGAAGGCGGCGGCGATCGAGCGCGTCTGGCTCGGCATGTCCTCGTGGACGAGCTGAGCAGTGAGCGCATGCATGTCGACGACGCAGTAGATGCAGTCATTGCCTTCCTGCAGCGCCACGAAGCGGCGGATCGCGCCGAGATAATTGCCGAGATGCAGATTGCCGGTCGGCTGCACGCCGGAGAATACGAGTTTCTTGAATTCGCTCATGTCGTCCTCAAAAGGCTGGTGGAGGGCCCCAAGGCTTTTCGCCTATGTTGCTAACGCCGCGGCTTATGCACGGGCAGCCCGTCGCAATCAAGGGGTTCAGCCTGCAGCATGCTCGATCAGGTCGAAGCTGTTGCCGTAGGGATCCGCAAAGACCGCGACTGTGCCGTACGCCTCGTGCCTCGGCTCTTCGAGAAAGCGCACGCCGGCCGCAAGCATGGCGGCATGATCGCGGGCGAAATCGTCGGTCTTCAGGAAGAAGCCGACGCGACCTCCCGTCTGATTGCCGATCGCCGCGCGCTGCGTATCGTTTGTCGCCTGGGCCAGCAAAAAAGCGGCACCATCCCCGCCTTTCGGCTTCACGACAAGCCAACGCTTGCCGCCGGGCTGCTTCTCATCCTGAAGGCAATCGAACCCGAGGGCGCCGCAATAAAAGCCCTTGGCGCGGTCGTAGTCGTCGACGACGAGAGTGACGAGGAAAAGAGACTGGACGGTCATGTGATCGCCTGCATTTGGAAGTTTATTTCACTAAGAACCTGAGCAGGCCTCATGTTTAAGCCGAATTGATCAGCGAAGCTAGTTAGAATTGAGTATAAAATTTCACGAAAAAGCTCTTTTTGAATTGAAAATCCTCGCCCGGTTGGCCGCGTCCTTATCGCCAGCCGAACCGCCCGGAGGAGACCATGCAGAACGTCAGTTTGCTCGCCATGGCAGGCCTTTTCGCCCTACAATCCGCAACCGGCGCCATCAGTCAAGATAGCAAGAGGCCGGCCATTCATCTTCCCAAGCATGAGGCGCGTCTCGCCTACGCGGTCCAGACCGTCAGCGTGCGTGCCGGCTGTTTTCCAGTGCGTCTACGAGCGATCCTCTCGCATATCGCCACAAAGACCGGACGCCGCCCGATCGTCACCTCCGGCCTCCGGCCGCATCCCAGCCGTCATGGCTCCCTGCATGGAAAATGCCTCGCGGCCGATATCAGGGTGCCGGGCCTCTCGGAACGAACAATCATTGCTGCCGCCAGGACAGCTCCAGGCATCGGCGGCATCGGCAGCTATTGCAACGGCATCATTCATGTTGATGTCGGCCCGCAACGGCGATGGGTCGATTGTTAAGCGAGAGAGGAAGGTGTGCAGGGCTAAAACCCCTCCCCAATCCCTCCAAGGGGGAGGGCTGGGGGGCTTCACCGTTGAACGACCTCACCCTTCCGTCTTCACCGGCTTGCGGTTCAGGTTGCGCCGGATCATGCCGAGATCCGCCCCGCCGATCAGGAAGGCGGCGGCGAAATAGATGAGCATGGCGATTGCGATCAGCAGCCCCAGCGTACCGACCTTGCTCAGAAGCGGCGCGCCGGAGGCGAGCCACGGCGCCCAATAGTGCTTAAGGAAGACGATTGCCGCGCCCATGACGGCCGAGGCGACGATCAGCAGGGCGGCGCGTTTTGCCAGCGCCCATTCCCATGTCAGATGGCCGCGGCGCAGAAGCGTGGTGAACAGCAGCAGCGTGCTGATCCAGCCGGCTGTGGCTTCGGCGACGGCGATGCCGGGCGCGCCCATAAAGGGGAAGAGGGTCAGCGCCGTCGCGCAGTTGGTCCCCACTGCGATCGCCGAGAAGCGCATCGGCGTTTTGGTGTCCTCGCGGGCATAAAAGCCCGGTTGCAGCGCCTTGATCAGCACAAACGCGGGCAGGCCGATGCCGTAAATCGCCAGGATCGAGCCGACGACGGCGGTGTTTTCCTGATGAAAGGCGCCGCGCTCGTAGAGCACGCGGATGATTTCGTCGGAGAGGATCCAGAGCGCGAAGGCGGCGGGGATGGTCAGGAACAGCACGAATTCGATCGAGCGGTTCTGCAGGTTTGCCGCTTCGCGCAAGGCCCCGCCCTTCAGTGCCCGGGCAAGCTCCGGCAGCAGCACGACGCCGACAGCGACGCCGACGACGCCGAGCGGCAGCTGATAGATGCGGTCGGCATATTGCAAGGCGGCGATCGCGCCGTCGCGCGAGGAGGCGATCGCCTGGCCGATCAGCTGGTTGATCTGGGTGATGCCGCCCGTCACCGCTGCGGGCACCGCAAGGATCAGCAGCCGCTTGACATTCGCAGTCATCTTCGGGAAGCGCAGGCCGATGCTCATGCCGGCCGCAAGCACGCCTATATAGACGACGGCGAGCTGCAGCACACCGGCGGCAAGAACGCCCCAGGAGAGATACCAGGCCGTCGCGAGCGGATCGGCGCCGGTATAGAGCGAGTAAAACAGCGCCCCGATCATCACCACGTTGAGGAAGACGGGGGCGATGGCGGCGGCGAAGAAATGATGTAGCGAATTCAGCATGCCGCTCATCATCGCCGTTAGCGACATGCACATGAGATAGGGAAACATCACGGCCGCCATGCGGATCGTGATCGAGAACTTCTCTGGATCGTCGGCAAAGCCCGGCGCGATGACGAAGCGCACGAGCAGCGGCATCGCAAGCTCCATCACGATGGTGATGAGGAGCAGCACCGAAAAGAGGACGCCGAAGACTTCCTCTGAAAAGCGCTTGGCGCCATCCGTGCCGTTCGCCTCGATCTCCTTGGCAAAGAGCGGCACGAAGGCGGCGTTGAAGGCGCCTTCGGCAAACAGCCGGCGGAAGAGGTTCGGGAAGCGGAAGGCGGCGTAGAAGACGTCGGCCATCGGCCCGGTGCCGAGTGCGGCCGCCATCAGCGTTTCGCGGGCGAAGCCGAAGATGCGGCTGCCGAGGGTGGCGCCGCCGACGGTCGCGAATTTCTTGACGAGGCTCATGCTGGGGAATCGGCTTTCTTTTCGGCTGGGGGCGATGTCCGGGTGGCGGCGGGCGCGATGATGCCGGAAGGCATGCGCTCGCGCAGTTCGTCCTCCTCCTCGGCCATCACCGCCTTCATCCGGGCGGTGATATTGGCGCGTTTGCTGTCGCCCGATATCTTCTGGCCGACCAGATCGGTGACGTAGAAGGTGTCGATCACCTTCTCGCCGAAGGTGGTGATGCGGGCCGACTGGATGTCGAGCGACAGATCGGAGAGCACGGCGGTGATCTCCGACAAGAGGCCGGGCCGGTCGAGGCATTCGACCTCGATGACGGTGAACTTGTTCGACAGGCTGTTGGTGATGTTGACCGACGGCGGAATGACGAAGGCCTTGCTTTTCTTGCGGTTGCGCGTGCGTGTGGCGATGACTTCAGGCAGGCGCTTGCGCCCCGACAGCACGTCCTCGATCATCCGTCCGATCGTGGCGGCGCGGCGCAGCTCGTCGGCGTCGTCGGCAAATTCGCGGCTGACATGGATCGTGTCGAGCGCCCGTCCGTCCGACGTCGTGAAGATTTGCGCGTCGACGATGTTGGCGCCGGCCGCCGCACAGGCGCCGGCAATGACGGCGAGCAGGCGCGGATGGTCGGGCGACAGCACCGTGATCTCGGTGATGGCGTGAAAACTGTCGGTCCGCACCATGGTGGCGAGCGCCTGGCCCGCCTTGTCGGCCTGGCGGATAAAATGCGCATGGCGGAGTTGGTCTTCCAGCGGCACGGAGAGCAGATAGGGCTGGTAATGCAGCTTGGTATAGGTATTGCGGTCCTTCTGGCTCCAGTCGGAGAGCGCACCACGCAGCGCCTCAGCGGCGGCGTTCGCCCGCTCCTTGCGGGAGACTTCCGAGAAACCGCCGGCCAGAAGCAGTTCGGTTTCATAATAGAGCGTACGCAGAAGCTGGCCCTTCCAGCCGTTCCAGACGCCGGGGCCGACGGCGCGGATATCGCAGATCGTCAGGATCAACAGCATCTTCAGCCGGTCGAGCGACTGCACCCGGTCGGCGAAGTCGGTGATGGTCTTGCGGTCGGTGAGGTCGCGGGTCTGCGCCACCATCGACATGGTCAGATGCTCCTCGATCAGCCAGACGACGAGTTCCGTCTGCTTATGCGACAGGCCGAAACGGGCGCAGAGCTTGCGGGCGACGCGGGCGCCGGCGATCGAGTGATCCTCCAGCCGGCCCTTGGCGATGTCGTGGAGAAGAACGGCGACGTAGAGCGCCTCGCGATCCTCGATATTGGCAATCAGTTTGTTGGCCAGCGGATGCAGATCCTCGGCGCGCCCCTTGTCGATCTCGGAGAGAACATCGACGGTGCGGATCAGATGCTCGTCGACCGTATAGTGGTGATACATGTTGAACTGCATCATCGCGACGATCTTGCCGAAATCGGGAATGAAGCGGCCGAGCACGCCGGCCTCGTTCATGCGGCGCAGGATCAGCGCCGGGTCGCGCTTCGATGTCAGGATCGACATGAACAGGCGGTTGGCCTCGTCGTTTTCCCTGAGGCGGTTGTCGATCAGGGCAAGCGAACGGGTGACGCGTTTCAGCGCATCGGGATGAAATTCCAGCCCATTGATGTCGGCGACATGGAAGAGCCGCAGGATGCTGACCGGATCGCGCTTGAAGACATCCGGGTCGGCAAGCGCGATGCGGCCGCGGTCTTCGACGAATTCGACGCTGCCGGCGATCTTGCGGGTGCGGTGCGTGAACCGGCTGATGACGCCGGTAAGGCCGGGGATCGACTTCGCCTGCTGGTCTTCGAGCGCGGCGCACAGGATGCGGGTCAAATCGCCGACATCCTTGGCAACGAGGAAGTAATGCTTCATGAAGCGCTCGACGGCCGAAAGGCCGGGGCGGGTGTGATAGCCGAAGGCTTCGGCGATCTCGCGCTGGATGTCGAAGGACAGCCGCTCCTCGGCCTTACCGGTCAGGAAGTGCATATGGCAGCGCACCGCCCAGAGGAAATCGTCGGCCTTCTCGAGCAGGCGGTATTCGTGCTTGGAAAGCACGCCGAGCTTGACCAGCTCCGCCTGGTCGCGCACGTGATAATAATATTTCGAGATCCAGAACAGCGTGTGCAGGTCGCGAAGCCCGCCCTTACCTTCCTTGACGTTCGGCTCGACGAGATAACGCGTGTCGCCTGCCTTGCGGTGGCGTTCGTCGCGCTCGGCAAGCTTGGCGGCGATGAACTCCGGGCCGGTGCCGGTGACGATTTCCTTGTCGAAGCGGGCCTCGAGCTCGGTTTCCAGCCGCTGCAAGCCGCAGATGAAGCGCATTTCCAAAATGGCGGTGCGGATCGTCATGTCGGACTTGGAAAGCGCGATGCATTCGTCCACCGTGCGGGTGGCGTGGCCGACCTTGAAGCCCATGTCCCAGAGCACGTAGAGCATGAATTCAACCGCCTTGTGCGTCTCTTCCGCCGGCCGCGGCAGGAAGAGGAAGAGCAGGTCGATATCCGAGCCCGGCGCCAGCGTGTCACGGCCATAGCCGCCGACGGCGGTGACGGCGAACTTGTCCTTCTGCTGCGGAAAGATATGGGCGGTGGCGAAATTGTGGAGGACGGTGATGATCTGGTCCTGCAGCCAGGAGATCCGGTAGGCGCAGTTGAGCCCGCTGCCATCGGCGGCAAGGGCCGCGCGCGCCTTCTGCCGGCCCTCGGTGCTCGCCTTCTTCAGGATGGCGAGGAGATCGGCGCGCATGATGTCGGGCCGGTTCCGGTTGGCTTCGGCAACGGCATCGCACTGGTTTTGCAGCAGTTCGGTGTCGAGGATCCTGGAGAAATCGAGGTCGCGCATTGCTTTCGCCGGAGTGGCGCCCTGTTCATGCCGGGCTGCCGGTTCGCGGCCTGCCAATGGTTTCGTCTGCATGCGCTATAGCCTCTTTGCCCGGCGATTGACACGGGCCTTCATATTGCAAGAACCTTTAAATTTGGCGAAATGGTGTTGGTCCGCTGCTGGATGCGGGACGCTTTGACGCAAGCAGCGGACTTTCCCGAAAAGCCTCAGCTCGCGAACTCGGCCTGCAGCGAATACAAGACCTGCCGTGTCTCGCTCAGGATCTCCTCGAGCGTCTGGCGGTCGCATTCGCGATAGCCTGCCTTGGCGATTGAAGTGGCGAGCTCTGAGATTGTAGCGCAACTGCGCGTCATTTTCAGCAGGCCGATCGGCGAGGTCCAGCCGCGCGCATTGCGGTCCCGGTCGGCGCGCCGCATCGTGTCGAGCATGGAGCAGATCAGCGAGAGGCGCTCGGTTTCGCGAACCAGCTTTTCCATGAACATCGGCCGCGCTCCTATTTCAGCTTCTTCTTGAGATCGTAAAGCGCATCCATCGCCTCGCGCGGCGTCATGTCGTCGAGGTTCATCGCCTTCAACGCCTCCTCGACCTTGGACGGGCCACGGGCCGCGTCCTCGCGGCGCACGGCCACCTGGAAGAGCGGCAGGTCGTCGATCAGCTGGCTCGCCGGATTCTTGCGGTCGGCATCCTCGAGGCGGGTGAGCACGTCGCGGGCGCGCGCCACGACCGAGGCCGGAAGCCCGGCGAGCCGGGCGACCTGAATGCCGTATGAACGGTCGGCCGCACCGGGCCCGACCTCATGCAGGAAGATCACGTCGCCGTCCCATTCCTTGACGCGCATCGTGGCGTTCGATAGCCGGCCAAGTTTCTCCGACAGCACGGTCAGCTCGTGGAAGTGCGTGGCGAACAGGCCACGGCAGCGATTGGCCTCGTGCAGGTGCTCGACAGCGGCCCAGGCGATCGACAGGCCGTCCAAGGTCGCGGTGCCGCGGCCGATCTCGTCGAGGATGACGAGCGAACGGTCGCTTGCCTGGTTGAGGATCGCAGCCGTCTCCACCATCTCGACCATGAAGGTCGAGCGCCCGCGCGCCAGGTCGTCGGAGGCGCCGACGCGCGAGAACAGCCGGTCGACAATGCCGATATGGGCTGATGTCGCCGGCACGAAAGAGCCCATCTGCGCCAGGAGCGCGATCAGCGCGTTCTGGCGCAGAAAGGTCGATTTACCGCCCATATTCGGGCCGGTCAGCAGCCAGATGGCGCCGTCCTTGGCACCGTCCTTCGGCGAAAGATCGCAATGGTTGGCGACGAAGGGGCCGCCCGCCTGCCGCCGCAGCGCCTGCTCGACAACAGGATGACGGCCGCCTTCGATGGCAAACATCTTCGAGCCGTCGACCTGCGGCCGGCAATAGGCCTGCTCTTCGGCGAGCAGCGCGAGGCCGGCGGCGACGTCGATCACGGCCAGCGCGCGGGCGCCCGATTTGATCGCCTCGGCTTCAGCGACCACGGCCGCCGTCATCCTGTCGAAGGCTTCGAGCTCGATCGACAGGGCCCGGTCGGCGGCATTGGCGATGCGGCTTTCGAGATCGGCAAGTTCGGTCGTGGTGAAGCGCATCGCGCTCGCCATCGTCTGGCGGTGGATGAAGCGCGCCTTGGCTTCCGCCGTATCGGTCATCGGCGAGGCATTGCCGGCGGTGACCTCGATGAAATAGCCGAGAATATTGTTGTGCTTGATCTTCAGCGAGCGGATGCCGGTCTCCTCGGCATATTGCAGCTGCAGCCCGGCGATGACGCGGCGCGACTGGTCGCGCAGCGCCCGGACCTCGTCGAGTTCGCCGCTGGCGCCGTCACGCAGGAAACCGCCGTCGCGCTTGAGCAGCGGCAGCTCGTCGGCGAGCGTCTCGGCAAGCAGCGTTTCCAGGCTCGCGGGAAGCGCTTTCAGCCCCGACAGCGCGTCGCCGAGTTCTTCCGGCAGCATGGCGTTGGCGAGCAGATCCGCGAGGCCGCTTGCGGCCTGCAGCCCCTGGCGGATGGCGGCAAGATCCCGCGGACCGCCGCGGTCGAGCGCCAGGCGGGAGAGCGCCCGCGGCATGTCGGGCACGTGTTTCAGCGTGTCGCGCAGCCGGCCGCAGAGCGAGGGCTCGTCGATCAGAAAGCCGATCGAATCGAGCCGGGCATTGATGCGGGCGGGATCGGTGAGCGGCGACATCAGCCGTTCGGCGAGAAGCCTGGCGCCGCCGCCGGTGACGGTGCGGTCGATCGCCTTCAGCAGCGAACCGTTGCGATCGCCCGACAGCGTGCGGGCAAGCTCGAGATTGGCGCGGGTGGCCGGGTCGATGAAAAGCGTCGAGGCGGCACTTTCCCGCTCGGGCTGCCCAAGCGGCGGACGCTCGGCGATCTGCGTCTTCTCGACATAGGCGACGGCGGCTGCGGCCGCCGCAAGCTCGGCGCGCGAGAAGCTGCCGAAGCCGTCCAGCGTCGAAACCCCGAAATAGCGGGCGATCCGGCCTTCGGCGCTGGCGCTGTCGAAGAGCACCGCCGGCTGCGGCACCGCCGTGCGGCCGAGCACGTCAAAGACGGGTTTCAGCTCGGGATCGTGGAAGATCGTATCGGGCAGGATCAGCTCGCGCGGATCGATGCGCAGAATGTCTGCGAGCAGCCGCGAACTTTCCGTCTCCGCCAGCCGGAAGACGCCGGTGGAAATGTCGATCCAGGCAAGCGCCAGCGCCGGTTCGGCGCCGCCGCGAATGCGGGCGAGCGCCATCAGATAGTTGGATTCCGAGGGCGATAGCAGCTTTTCCTCGGTGATCGTGCCCGGCGTGACCAACCGTACGACATCGCGCTTGACGACGGATTTGCCGCCGCGTTTCTTTGCTTCGGCCGGATCCTCGACCTGCTCGCAGACGGCGACGCGGAAGCCGAGCGAAATCAGCTTCTGCAGATAGTCGTCGGCGGCATGCACCGGCACGCCGCACATCGGGATATCCTGACCCATATGCTGACCGCGTTTCGTCAGCGTGATGCCGAGCGCGCGCGAAGCCTCCAGCGCATCCTCGAAGAACAGTTCGTAGAAGTCGCCCATGCGATAGAAGAGCAGCGAACCCGGATTGTTCGCCTTGATCTCGATATATTGCTCCATCATCGGCGTCGCCGAGGCACGGCTTTCCGCCGTGGCAAGCTCGGCAGCCGAAAAGGCTTCATTTCCTGTGTCTATTCGTGCGTTCACGGAGGTGCAGTTTTTCCCAAAAAAACAGGTGCCAACCCTATCCGCGCGCCGCTATAGATGACAACAGCATTTGAGGAAGAGCAAAGCGTCGCCCACAGGACGTTGGAGGATTTATGCCCGATATCGATAAGAAGGACCGGCCGACGACATCAGTGACCGACCAGGAGGCGCTCGATTTTCATGCGATGGGCCGGCCCGGCAAGCTGGAGATCAACCCGACCAAGCCGATGGCAACGCAGCGTGACCTGTCGCTCGCCTATTCCCCGGGTGTCGCCGTTCCCGTCAAGGCGATCGCCGCCGATCCGCAGACGGCCTATGATTACACGGCACGCGGCAACATGGTCGCGGTCATTTCCAACGGCACGGCGATCCTCGGCCTCGGCAATCTCGGCGCGCTCGCCTCCAAGCCGGTCATGGAAGGCAAGTCGGTGCTGTTCAAGCGCTTCGCCGACGTCGATTCCATCGACCTCGAGATCGATACGGAAAATGTCGACGAGTTCATCAACTGCGTGCGTTTCCTCGGCCCCTCCTTCGGCGGCATCAACCTCGAGGACATCAAGGCGCCGGATTGCTTCGTCATCGAAAGCCGGCTGCGCGAGCTGATGGACATTCCCGTCTTCCATGACGACCAGCACGGCACGGCGATCATCGCCGCCGCCGGCCTGATCAACGCGCTGGAACTGACCGGCCGCGACCTGAAGACGACCAAGCTCGTCTGCAACGGCGCGGGTGCTGCGGCGATCGCCTGCGTCGAGCTCATCAAGGCAATGGGTTTTGCGCCTGACAACATCATCCTCTGCGACACAAAGGGCGTCATCTACCAGGGCCGCACCGAGGGCATGAACCAGTGGAAATCGGCGCATGCGGCAAAGACCGACGCCCGCACGCTGGAAGAGGCGATGAAGGGTGCCGATGTCATTTTCGGCCTGTCGCAGAAGGGCGCCTTCTCGGCCAAGATGATCCGCTCGATGGCGGATCGGCCGATCATCTTCGCCATGGCCAATCCCGATCCCGAAATCACCCCGGAAGAGGTGGCCCGCATCCGCGACGACGCCATCATGGCGACCGGCCGCTCGGACTATCCGAACCAGGTCAACAACGTCCTCGGCTTCCCCTATATCTTCCGCGGCGCGCTCGACGTGCGCGCCTCGACGATCAACGACGCAATGAAGATCGCCGCCGTCAAGGCGCTGGCCAATCTTGCCCGCGAGGACGTGCCCGATGATGTGGTCGCCGCCTACCAGGGCAACCGGCCGCGTTTCGGCGCGCAATACATCATCCCGGTTCCGTTCGATCCGCGGCTGATTTCGGCCATCCCCGTCGCCGTCGCCGAGGCGGCGATCGAGACCGGCGTCGCCCGCAAGGTCATCACCGATATGGCCGGTTACGCCCGCGAGCTTTCCGCCCGCCGCGATCCGATCGCCTCGACCCTCGCCAGCCTCTATGAGCGCGTGCGCCGCCGCCCGAAGCGGATCGTCTTTGCCGAAGCCGAGGAAGAACAGGTCCTGCGCGCAGCACTTTCCTATGCCAACCAGGAGCTCGGCACCGCGCTCCTGCTCGGCCGCGAAGACCTGATCCGGGCGACCGCGGAGCGCGCCGGCATCGATCTCAACCGCCCCGGCCTCGAGATCGTCAACGCCCGTATCTCCACCCGTGTCGAAGCCTATATCGATTACCTCTATGCCAGGCTGCAGCGGAAGGGTTACCTTCACCGCGATGCCCAGCGGTTGATCCACAACGACCGCAACCATTTCGCCGCCACCATGGTAGCGCTCGGCGACGCCGACGGCATGGTGACGGGCATCACCCGCAACTATTCGACCGCGCTCGAGGATGTGCGCCGCTGCATCGACGCAAAGCCCGGCCACCGTGTCATCGGCGTGTCGCTGGCGCTCTGCCGCGGCCGCACCGTCTTCGTTGCCGATACCGCGGTGCACGACATGCCGAGCGCCGAAGAGCTTGCCGATATCGCCGAGGAGGCCGCCGGCCTCGCACGGCGCATGGGCTATCCGCCGCGTGTCGCGTTGCTCGCCTATTCCACCTTCGGCCATCCCTCCGGAGAACGTTCCGAGCGGGTGCGCGAGGCGGTGAAGATCCTCGACAAGCGCCGCGTCGAATTCGAATATGACGGCGAGATGGCCGCCGATGTGGCGCTGAACCGCAAGGTGATGGAGCAATATCCGTTCTGCCGGCTCTCCGGCCCCGCCAACGTGCTGGTCATGCCCGCCTTCCACTCGGCTTCGATCTCCACCAAGATGCTCCAGGAACTCGGCGGCTCGACGGTGATCGGTCCGATCCTCGTCGGCCTCGACAAGGCCGTGCAGATCACCTCGATGGGAGCCAAGGACAGCGACATCGTCAACATGGCGGCGATCGCCGCCTACGGGGCGGGGTCGTAAGGCTTGTCAGCATACGGCATTCAGCCGAGAGATCGGCGGACCTGGCCGTCAACCGCCTGCCGCCACCAACCGGGCGCGCGCCACGGGGGCCGACCCGGCAGGGGTCAGGGTGAGGCGCAGCCGCGGCGCAAGCCTTACGAGGGGTTCGTGTCGCCGATCTCGGCGTCACGGCGCGCCAAAGCGAGGATCGTCGACATCATCAGGCGATGACCTCGGCAAAGCCACCGCTATTGCTCAGATCGTGATCAGCTCGCGAAGCGGCCGGCGTCGGCGCCGTAATAGTTCAGATAGCGGTCGGAAATGCTGGAGATCGGCAGTACGATCAGCACGTCTGTCGTGTTGAAGGCGTGATCGACGACCGCGCTGGAGCCGACCATCGCGCCGAGGCGCAGATATCCCTTGATGAGCGGCGGCAGGGCCATCAGCGCGCGCTTCGAATTGACCGCTTCGACCGGCATCAGGTCCATGTTGCGGGCGAGATGCGGCAGTGCGCCGACGGCCCACTCGTCCCTTGCCAGCACATTGTGATAGAGGAAGGATAGTGCCAGTGCATGGCCTTCGAGATGGACGCCGGGGAATGAGGCGCAGCCGAACATGGCGCTCATGCCGTGCTTCAGCGCATAGGCCCAGTTGCCCTGCCACAGAAGCTCGACGGTGCGCTTGGTGCGGTATTCCGGCAGCACGCAGGAACGGCCGAGTTCCATGAAGCGCTTGTCCGGATGCCTGGCGATCAGCCCTTCGATCTCGAATTCGGAAGCCGAGTAAAAACCGCCGTTGGCCATGGCGACATCCTGGCGCAGCAGCCGATAGGTGCCGACGATCTGGTCTTCAGGATCGCCCTCGATCGCACGGTCGAGGACAAGAAGATGATCGCAGAAGGCATCATAAGCGTCGACATCACGCTGGCGGCGCATGGCGTCCAGCGGCAGCTGGGCTTTCATTTCGTCGACGAAGACTCGGTAGCGCACCGCCTGGGCGACGTCGATCTCGCGCGCCGTGCGAGCAAGGCGCGTTTCGAGATTGCCGATGCGGCCGAGGATATCGCCGTCCTTCTGGGCAGCAGCAGCCGTCGACGGCCGTGCAGCCTCCGAGGTGATGTCGCGATTGAGGATGTCGATGGAGGACATGGCGATTCTCCGGTTGCCGGCTTATCGACGCCATAAAACACTTCTGTACGACAGGAAAGTGACATATTGCATTTCCCGAGGCAAGACGGGTGCCGGTCCCCCGGGGGCTCTATCGCGCCTCTGCCCGGCGGGCCGAAAGGGCCGCGACTGCCTGAACTTCGGTCAGCAGCCGCAGCGGATCGACCGGCTTCACCATCACGCGGTTGGCGCCGTTGAGCAGGACCTGGCGGCGTGATTCGTCGCTCTTGTCGGCGGTCAGAACGATCACCGGCACGGGGGCAAGATCGAGCCGCCGTTCGTGGCCGCGCAGCCGTCCCAGCATGTCGATGCCATTGCCGCCCGGCATCGACAGATCGCTGATGATGATGTCGGGGCGGGCATCCGCCTCGCCGAGGGCGAAATCGAGCAGCGTCTCGAAATCCTCGACATGACGTACCTTGTGCCCGCCTTTTTCCAGGACGACGCGCACCAGCATGGCGTTGATCGGATCGTCTTCGCCGAGCAGGATGCTGAGCCCGCTCGCCGCCACCCTCGTCTCCGCCACCGAAAGCCCGAAACCCGGCTGATTGTCGTTCAGCGCGTCACGCTTTTCCATGCCGCGCATGCGCCCGCGCAGCACATCGATCAGCGACTGTTCGCGCAGCGGCCGGATGAGCCAGGCATCGAACAGGTCGAGCGGATGGGCACTGCGTTCTTCCGGATTGACGAGCAGAACCTTGCGCAGGCCGAGGGCGGCGATTTCGGCACGATCGGCAAGGTGGGTGGAAAATTCCACCGACATGCGATGATCGACGATGATGTCGGTCGGCCGGCGGCCGCCACTGGCCATACCGAGCAGCTTTTCCCGCGCCGCCTCGCCGTCGCCGACGAGATGGCAGATGCCGCCGAGCGTTGTGATTGTCTCGGCGATGGCAGTGCGCGCCGCACCTGCCGGCGCCAGAAGCACGACGCTGTTGCCGGCAAGCAGCGTGTTTCGCCGCTCCGACCTTTCGCTGCCGACATCGACGGGAAAGCGGATGGTGAATTCGCTGCCCAGGCCCTTTTCGCTGGCTACCGTCAATGCCCCGCCGAATTCGTGCATGATGCGGGCCGAGATCGCAAGGCCTAGCCCGGTGCCGGCGCTCTTGTCGGCGACGGTGCCGCCCTGCTCGAACTCGCCGAAGACACGCGCCTGCTCCTCCGCCGTCATGCCAGGCCCGCTATCGGCGACGGTGATGACCAGATTGCCGGCGTCGAGCGAGACACGGGTGAAGACGCCGCCCACCTGCGTGAACTTCACGGCGTTGCCGATGACGTTGAACAGAACCTGGCGCAGCCGCGCCGGATCGAAGCTCATCTGCTCCGGCACATCGGATGACACGGTGGCGCCGATCTCGATGCCTTTTTCGTGCGCCCGGTGAGCGAGCATTTCGACGACGCTCTCGAGGAGCTTGCGCAGCGATTCGGAGCGCGGGTGCAGCTCGAAACGGCCAACCTCGATGGTGGAGAAATCGAGCAGGTCTTCGACGAGCTGTGTCAGCGCGTGGCCGGATTGACGGATATTCGCCAGATAATTCTGCTGTTCCTGCGTCAGCCGCGTCTCGGCGAGCAAGTGCGTCATGCCGAGGATGCCGGAAAGCGGCGTGCGCACCTCGTGACTGACGGTAGCGAGCAGCCTGGATTTGGCGGCGCTGTTATATTCGGCCTTCTGGCGGGCTTCCTCGCGGCCCTGCGCGATCAACCGCTCTTCGGTGACGTCGCGGGCGACGCTCTGCAGCAGCAGACGGCCGTTCGCCGGATCGCGGGTGACGACGTCGCGCCAGACGAAAATCCGCTGGCCCTCCGGTGTCGAGATTTCGACATCGTAGCAATGCGGGATCGGACCGGGGCGGAAGGCGAGGCCGATCTCCTCGCAGCTGCGCCCTTCCGGATGCAGCCGTCCGGTCAGTCGCCGAAACGTATCGTTGGCGGAGATGATGCGCCGGTCCATGGTGCGCGAGACGGTGATGTCGCCGAGCACATCGTGCACGTCGGCAAACAGCTTTGCGCCATCGTTGCACTCCAGCAGGGTTTGGCGGCCGGGCTTGTTTGTCCCGCGCCGGCGGATCGTCAGGAGAAGGTAACCGGCCATCACCGCAAGGCCGAGAACGACAAGCCCGCCTGGAAGCAGCAGCGGATCGCCGGCATGGGCAAGCAGCATGAGGATCGTTGCGGCAAGGAGGCCGGCGCCGCTCAGCCAGTAGGACAGTAGGCGCCGTGTCGGGGCGGGCGTCTGGCGCTGATCGGCTTCCTGAGGTGCCGCGGTACCTGGTCGCGGGGAGGGCTGCCCCATCCGCTCCTGATGCGGCTTGGCGGCGGGTCCGCCGAATGCGGCGGACAATCTTTCCTGCAACTGTCCCAGGTTGTGCATGCTATCTGGCTAACATGAGGCCCCTTCCGAATGCCTTCAGGAATTCGATAAGATTTTAGCGGCCGGCCTTTTTCGGCAGCAGGAGCTCATCGAGAACGACGCAGGCCGCGCCGATGGTGATGAAACTGTCGGCGAGATTGAAGACCGCGAACGACCAGCTTGCGGTGTAAAAGAGGATGTAGTCGATCACATGCCCGTAGGCGAAACGGTCGATCAGATTGCCGATCGCGCCGGCGATGATCAGCGCGTAACCGAGATGGGCGAGCCAGCGGTCCTTGGCGGTGCGATACCACAACCAGACGACGAAGGCGACGATGATGAGCCGCATGCCGACGATGAACCAGCCGTCCATGCCCTCCAGCATCGAAAAGGCGACGCCGAGATTATAGGTGCGGTAGAGCGCCAGCATCGGGATCACGGGCACGGCCTCCTGCAGCGGCAGGTAATGGTCGACGGTGATCTTGACGATCTGGTCGATGAGAACGGCGGCGGCGACGAAGAAGAGGATCGGCGCCGGGCGCGCAAAAAGCGCGGGGCGTGCATGCGTCGGTTCGGTCATTTGCCCTCGGCAAGTGAGAGGAGGTGGCGGCGCGCCTCGAAAAGCATGACGGCGGTGGCGACCGCGAGGTTCAAGGAATCGGCGCGGCCCTGCTGCGGAATGCGGGCAAGCGCGTCGGCCTCTTTGGCGAGCTGCTCGGGCAGGCCGGATTGCTCATTGCCCATCAAGAGCACGATGGGCTTCTTCCGATAGTCGATGGTGCGGTAATCGACCGCGCCGGCAAGATGGGTCGCGACGACGGAAACGCCGGCCGATCTTCGCCAGGCGAGAAATTCCTCCGGCGTCGCGCGTGCGACCGGAACTGCAAAGACCGAGCCCATGGTGGCGCGCACGGTCTCGAGCGAGAAGGGATCGGTTGCCTCTCCCACCAGAATGACACCGGAAGCCCCGGCCGCATCCGCTGTGCGGATGATAGTGCCGAGATTGCCGGGATCGCGCACGCGGTCGAGCGCCACCCAGGTCTCGCCCTCCCTCGGCCGGATGTCTTTGAGCGGCTTCCAGCGCTGGTCGAAGATGCCGACGACCATCTGCGGGTTGTCGCGGCGGGTGATCGAGCCGATCACCTTTTCGCTGACTTCGAGCACCAGCCCGCCCGAGGCGACGGTCTTGGCCGCCATCTGCTCGACCAGCGGCTTGCCCTTGGCGGCCTTGGCATAGACCAGCGTGCGGATCGTCCAGCCGAGTTCGATCGCATCGATGACGAGCTTCAGCCCTTCGGCGAGGAAAGTCCCGCTTTCCTCCCGCGACTTCTTGTTCGTCAGCGCCTTGATGTCCTTGATGATCGGATTGGCGAGCGAGGTGACTTCCTTCACCTGGCCGACCCTGCGCGGTCCCTGATCGAAGTCCTTGCTCATTTCGGCACCCAGCGGGAAAAGAGGGAGGTGGAAAGTGCGCGGCCCGGCGTCTTGCCGTCGAGGCCCGCCTCGCGGATCACCAGCTCGCCGGATTCGACTGCGCCGCCCGCACCCCGCATCGTCTCGCGCATCAGCTCGTGGATCGAATAGAAGCTGGCGCGGATCGAATAGGCCGTCAGCACCAGGCCGGCGGCCCGCGGCGACAGGATTTCGCGGCAGACATCGAGCATCAACGGAAGGTGCTCGAAGAGATGCCAGACTTCGCCATTGGGGCCGCGGCCGAATTTCGGCGGATCGGTGAGGATGATGTCGTACTGGCTGCCGCGGCGTTCCTCGCGCAGGATGAATTTCATCGCATCCTCGCAGATCCAGCGGATCGGCAGCTTTTCCATCCGCCCCAGCGCCTGGTTTTCCCGCGCCCAGCCGATCGCCTTCTTCGACGCGTCGACATGGGTGACCTCGGCGCCGGCTGCAGCGGCGACCAGCGAGGCGACGCCCGTGTAGCCGAAGAGATTCAGCACTTTCAGTGGCCGGCCGGCCTTTTGGACCTGATCTTTCATCCAGCTCCAGTGCACGATCTGTTCGGGAAAGACGCCGACATGACGGAACGAGGTGAAGCGGCCGAGGAAATCGACGCCGAGCAGGTTGAGCGGCCAAGTCTCGCCGAGTGCGGCTTTCGGGAAGCGCCAGCGGCCGGCGCCTTCCTCATCGGTATCGCCGGTGAACACTGCATCGACCTTTTCCCAGATTTGCGGCGCCAGCGAAGGCCGCCACAGCGCCTGGGCCTCCGGGCGGACGATGCGATGGGGACCGTATTGCTCGAGCTTTTGGCCGTCGCCGCTGTCGATCAGGTGGAAATCGCCGGCCCCGAGCGATTCGAGGATGATAGGCACGCGTTCCGCCGGACGTTCGCCGGCGCGCGTTATCAAAGCGCGTGCGGCTGCTACCGGAGCCGCGGCCTCGCCCACTGACTCGCGCGCAGGTGCGGGCCGTGCAACCGGCTTCGCTGTCCGTCCGGTCCGTTCATCCCTGCGGCTTTCACCGGCAGTGCCTGATGTTCTCTTCTGGCCCGGCCGGCGTTCTCTCTGTTTCAACGTGCTCTTCCGCGTCTCTGTCGGGGTATGTTTACGGGACTGCGTCCTCTGCCGCACCCTTTGAATTATGCAGTAGCCTAGAAAACCGTGCCGGATCAACTGCACGCCGGCACTTCTCGGCTGCCGATGCGCCCAGCCAATTATCACGAATAGCCATGGTCGGGTGCGGAGGTATGGATGCGTAGCGGATGCAGACCGCGACTCGAGAGAGAGCCTCATCCTGAGGTTCCCCGCAAGGGGCCTCGAAGGGCGGGGCGGGTGCGCTGACGTTGGATGAATGCAATGAGCAGCGTTGGAGAATTCCGCGCCGCCGACTGCTGCCCGGGATCGCCGGATAACATTCGCTCCCCGCCTTGGCAAAGCGCTTCGCCGTTGGGATAAGATAGGCGAATCGCAGATGAGGCTATCGAATGGATTTCACCGGCGAAGAACGTATCACGGCGCCGCGAGACATGGTCTGGGCGGCGCTCAACGATCCGGACATCATGCGCGGCTGCATTCCGGGCTGCCAAAACATCGAGCGACTGTCGCCTGATAGCTTCGAGGCGACGATCAGGGTCAAGTTCAGCCTGCTGTCGGCCACCTTTCATGGGCAGCTGACGCTTGCCAATGTCGATGCGCCGAAAAGCTATACGCTGTCGGTCGAAGGCAAGGGCGGCCTTGCCGGCTTTGCCAGGGGCAGCGCAGATGTCGTGCTCGAAGATCGGGGCGAGGAGACGACCCTGCACTACCGGGGGAGGGCCGAACTCGGCGGCAAGCTCGCCCAGCTCGGCGCGCGCCTCATCGATTCGACCTCGCAAAGGCTCGCCGAAGGCTTCTTCTCCGACTTCAATGCCGCCGTCGTTGCAAGAATGGTGGCTGAATGAGCGCCGTTCGCTGTGGACTTGGCGGCGGCAGGCGCTTGGTTTAAGGGCTCATCATGACATGGACCATCAGGCCGCCGCGGGCGGAAGACCAGGACATGCTCGCGGATATCTATCTGTCCGTTCGGCGCCAGACATTCGTCTGGGTCGATCCCGGCAAATTCCATCGCGAGGATTTTGCCGCCCATACCAATGGCGAGACGATCCTCGTCTGCGAGCAAGCCGATGGCAGCCTTGCCGGCTTCCTGTCGCTCTGGCCGGAGGACGATTTCATTCACATGCTTTACATAAGACCGGAATTCTAGCGGTTCGGCGCCGGCACGGCGTTGTTGCAGGCGCTGCCGGAATGGCCGCGACATGCATACCGGCTGAAATGCCTGGTGAACAACCGCCGGGCGAAGGCCTTCTACCTTTCCCACGGTTTCCAGGTGACCGGCAACGGCGCGTCGCCGGAGGGCGATTATGAGGAGCTGAGCTTCTTTCCCGTTTGACGTGCGGCCAACGCTCTTACCGTGCCGGCAGCTGGCCGGCGATATCCTCGGCGCGCGTCCGGTGGCGATCGGCCTCGCCCTGCCAGCGAATGGCTTCCTTGGCCTCGGTGCGTGCCCGTTTGCGGTGTTTGCCCTGGCTGAACCAGGTGGCGGCCGAGCCGATCAGCATGCCCGAAATCAGCGCGATGAACAGGAAGACGAAAAAGGGCGCGGAGACCGCAAGCACCTGATCGTCAGGCCGGAACGGATTGAAGGCGAGCGTGACGCTCTGCCGGTTGGCGACGCAGAAGACGATGAGAACGACGCCGAGCGGCAGCAGAATCAAGAGGTTGATAATCTTCTTGGCCATTGAGGTCTCCATGCGTCGGACGGCGCCGCTCTCTTCGAATGGCGCGTTGTGTCTACGCATCGGCCCGAAGATCGATTTCCGATTTTCGGGCCGATGCGCCAGCAGAATAGGAAAACCGCCTGCAAGTTCAAGTGCGGTTTCGCCGCAGGTCGTCTGTGCGCTCAATCCTCTTCGTCGGCCTGGCCGGGATTGAGCCGCTCTCGCAGCTCCTTGCCGGTCTTGAAGAAGGGTACCCACTTCTCCTCGACGAAGACGGTATCGCCGGTGCGCGGATTGCGGCCGGAGCGGGAAGGGCGGTTCTTGACCGAAAACGCGCCGAAGCCGCGCAATTCGACGCGGTTGCCCGCAGCCAGTGCATCGGTGATCTCGTCGAGAACCGCGTTGACGATATTTTCGACATCGCGATGATAGAGATGCGGGTTGCGTGCCGCAACAATCTGCACCAATTCGGACTTGATCACAGTCGCCCCCTTAAATTATTGATTTCTTATCAATCGCGGCCAACCTGCCAAACTGAAAGCAGCCCGTCAAGAAGCAACTTCGGGGGTAGGATTCCATTGATATCCTGGCCTTTGACGAGATCATCATAACCGAGGATCGTAATCAACCGTGAAACAGCCCCAGCGAGCAAAAACGGCGTGTTGCTCTTCTTGTCCCAGTCCACCATCGGCAGATTGGTGTCGACCCCGCGCGATTTCAGATAGGCACGGATTTCGGGCTCGCCGCCGATCGTATCGACGAGCTTTACCTTGAGCGCCTGCCGACCGGTATAGATCGTGCCGTCCGCGAGTTTCAGCACTTCCTCGCGTGGCAGCTTGCGCCGGTCGGCGACAAGGTCGACGAACCAGTTGTAGCTGTCGACCACCATGTTGCGGATCATCGCCTTGGCGTCCTCGCTCGCCTCGTGGAAGGGCGAAGGCTCGGCCTTCAGCGGTGAGGATTTGATCTCCTGCAGCGACACGCCGATCTTGTCGAGCAGCGGCTGGATCTGCGGATACTGAAAGATCACGCCGATCGAGCCGGTGATCGAGCTGTCGCCGGCGATAATTGTATCGCCGGCCGTGGCAATCATATAGCCGGCCGAGGCGGCAAGCGTGCGCACGTCCGAGACGACGGGCTTCTTGGCCGATATGGCCCGGATCGCCTTGAAGATTTTTTCGCCGCCATAGGTCGTGCCGCCGGGCGAGGAGATCGAAATCACCGCTGCCTTCACCTGATCGCTGGTCTCGACCTTCTTCAGCCGCTCCAGAAGCTCATCATCGTCGACGATCAGACCGGATATCGTCACATGGGCGATATGTGGGCGTTCGGTTCCCGCGCCGCCGAAGGCAAAGTCGTAGAAGGCCAGGCCAAGCGCCACGACGAGGGCGACCGCGACGATGCGCCAGAAGCCGAGCTTGCGGCGCAGCCGCCGGCGATCGGCGATGATCGAACTGTCCATAAAAACCTCCAGCGCTGGCCGGCGTCGGCATGGCGCCGATCGATCCGGTGAAATAGGCGGCAGCGGCGCGCACGAATGCCACTTTTCGATTTTTTCCGTTTTGTTGCTTGTTGCAGAAAAAATTCCATATTGGCAAGCCAATGTAATAATGCGAAACGAACTGTGATTGGTGGCCGGCTTTGTTATGAGGCGCGGCAATCACCGCACATGGAACGAGACCTATGCTCGATACCCTGAAGAACAACGGAAATGCCGCTTATGTGGGCTCCGGCAGGAGCGCCTATGGCGATGCGTTGTTCCATTCCGCCCGCGTGCGGCGGCTGAAGATCCTGCTGCCGGTGGCGGCCCTCATCGTCGCCGCTGGGCTGACGGCGGTGGCGTTGGTCAGCATCTACCTGCCGGAAAACATCAAGTTCGAAGGTGCCAAGATCGAGAACGGTAAGGTCGTGATGGAAAAGCCGGCGATCGCGGGCCGCAATTCCGACGGCATCAACTATTCGATGCTCGCCGAACGGGCGTTGCAGGATATCCGCAATCCCGATCTCATCACTCTCGAAACCATCAAGGCCGCCGTGCCGATGAATGACGGCCTGATCGCCCGCGTCGTCGCCTCGACCGCCGATTACAATCGCGCCACCGACAATCTGCATATGACGGCGCCCTTCACTCTGGTTCTGAGCAGCGGCCTCAGCGCGCAATTCCAGTCCGCCCGGCTCGACATCAAGGGCGGCAACATGCGCAGCGACGACCCCGTCACCATCACCAAGGACAATGCCTCCATTGTTGCGAAGACGCTTGAGATAACAGATAAGGGGCGGGTGATCACATTCGAGGGGAATGTTCGCATGAATGTCGATTCATCCACCATCCATAAACAGGGCACCTAACCAGCCGGGTCATCCATGACAAAAGATTGTCGCATTTCAGCTCGCAAGACGGGCGTAGCATTCATTGCCGGCGCATTTGCCCTCATCCTGACAGCCTCGGGGGCTGGCGCGCAGTCGACCACGATGTCGGGCATGAAACTTTCCAACGATCAGCCGATTCAGATCGAGAGCGACAAGCTGGAGATTCACGATCAGGAACACACCGCCCTCTTCACCGGCAATGTCAAGGTCGTCCAGGGCACGACGACGATGCAGTCCGGCAAGATGACCGTCTATTATAAGGACAAGGCGGCAAAGCCGGCCGCCGATGGGGCTCAGCCCGCCGCCCAGCCGGAAAAGTCCGCTTCGCTCGCATCCGGAAGTGCCGATATCGACAAGATCCTGGTGACGGACAAGGTCTACCTGGTCTCGGGCACGCAGACGGCGACTGCCGACGACGGCAATTTCGACATGGCCTCGCAGACATTCATCCTGACCGCGGATCAGGGAAACAAGGTCATTCTGTCGGACGGTCCGAACGTCTTCACCGGCTGCAAGCTGACCGTTCACATGCAAACCGGCCAGGCGGAGCTTGAAAGCTGCGGCGGTCGTGTCCAGATTCAGCTCGATCCGAAATCGCAGCCGAACGCGCAGAAGCAGAACTGAACCGGCCTCCCACGTGAAATTATCATCGCTATCCACTATGTTCGGCAGGCCTGAGCCGCAAGATGCGGGTGCCGCCGACAAGAGCCGCTATCAGGGAACGCTGATCGCCCGTGGTCTGACCAAGACCTATGCGACGCGCCGTGTCGTCAACGGCGTCTCCCTGGTGGTGCGTCGCGGCGAAGCCGTCGGCCTGCTCGGCCCGAACGGTGCGGGCAAGACGACCTGCTTCTACATGATTACGGGCCTTGTGCCGGTGGATGAAGGTACGATCGAGATCGACGGCAACGACGTCACCGCCATGCCGATGTACCGCCGCTCCCGCCTCGGCGTCGGTTACCTGCCGCAGGAAGCTTCGATCTTTCGCGGCCTGACGGTTGAAGAAAATATCCGCGCCGTCCTGGAAGTGCATGTCAAGGACAAGGCCGAGCGCGAGCAGAAGCTGAACGAGCTGCTGGAGGAATTTCATATCCAGAAGCTGCGCAAGAGTGCCGCCGTCGCTCTTTCCGGCGGCGAGCGCCGCCGTCTCGAAATCGCCCGTGCGCTGGCGACCGACCCGACCTTCATGCTGCTCGACGAGCCCTTTGCCGGTGTCGACCCGATCTCGGTCGCCGACATCCAGAACCTCGTCCACCATCTGACGGCGCGCGGCATCGGTGTTCTCATCACCGACCACAATGTGCGCGAGACGCTTGGCCTCATCGATCGCGCCTATATTATTCATGCCGGCGAAGTGCTGACCCATGGCCGAGCCAATGACATCGTCAATAATCCGGAAGTGCGCCGGCTCTATCTCGGCGACAAATTCAGCCTCTGACGCTGGATCAGGCTGATTTCAGGCCAAATCGGCCTGACATTGGAATCCGTCATGCTCTCGCCGGCACGGAAATTCACCTTGCCGCGTAGTTCCGCTTGACCAAATGAGATAAAAAAGCAATTTTTGGGCCAACTTGGTTTCCGTGGCCTGGAGCGTTAACTGGACGCGGTTTCCCGGAGGAATTGAGGGGAGTTTCGCGTCCGTCATGGCACTGTCCGCCAATCTTTTCCTGCGCCAGAGCCAGTCCCTGGTGATGACGCCGCAACTGATGCAATCCATCCAGTTGCTGCAGATGACGCATTTCGAGCTCAATCAGTTCATCGCCCAGGAGGTGGAAAAGAACCCGCTGCTCGAATTCCCGTCGAACGACGGCGAGGCGGGCGACGAACGTGGTGCCGGCGAGGACGAGCAGTTCGGCCAGCCGCCGGAGGATGCCGGCTCTGACGACGGCGCCGACAATCGTGCCGAGGCGCTCTCCAGCGACTGGTACGACAATGGCGGCAGCGAAAGCACCGGACGGCTGAACGACGAGCTCGACGCCAATTATACCAATGTCTTTCCCGATGACGGTGGCCCGCAGCGCCTCGATGCGCCGGAGCTTGTCGGCCAGTGGAAGTCGATGCCGGGCAGCGCCGAGGGCGCCGATTACGATCTCGACGATTTCGTCGCCGGCCAGTTGTCGCTGCGCGACCATCTCGCTCAGCAGATCCCCTTCGTCCTGCCCGACATGACCGACCGGCTCATCGCCCAGAATTTCGTCGATCAACTCGATGACGCCGGCTATCTCCAGACCGATCTCGTCGAGACCGGCGAGCGGCTTGGGACCAGCCTCGAACAGGTCGAACACGTGCTCGCCGCCCTCCAGACGCTCGATCCGCCGGGTGTTTTCGCCCGCAGCCTCGCTGAATGCCTGGCGATCCAGCTCAGGCAGAAGGACCGCTACGACCCTGCCATGCAGGCGCTGGTCGACAATCTCGAACTGCTGGCGCGGCGGGATTTTGCCACGCTGAAGCGGCTCTGCGGCGTTGACGAGGAAGACCTTCTCGACATGCTCGGTGAGATCCGCCAGCTCAATCCGAAGCCCGGCAGCGGATTTGAGGCGGGTGTTTCCGAAGCGATCATGCCGGATGTCGTCGTCAGGCCCTCGGCAGACGGCGGCTGGCTGGTCGAACTCAATCCGGATACGCTGCCGCGCGTGCTGGTCAACCAGTCCTATTTTTCGCGCGTGAGCAGGAACGGTGAGGATCATGCCTTCCTTTCCGAGTGCCTGCAGAGCGCCAACTGGCTGACGCGCAGCCTCGATCAGCGGGCAAAGACCATCATGAAGGTGGCAAGCGAGATCGTCCGCCAGCAGGATGCCTTCCTGCTCAACGGCGTCGATCACCTGCGGCCGCTGAACCTGAAGACCGTGGCCGAGGCGATCAAGATGCACGAATCCACCGTCAGCCGCGTCACCTCGAACAAATACATGCTGACGCCGCGCGGCCTCTTCGAGCTCAAATATTTCTTCACCGTTTCGATCAGCGCCGTCGAAGGCGGCGACAGCCATTCGGCCGAGGCCGTACGCCACAAGATCCGCGCCCTGATCCTCCAGGAGAGCCCGGAAGCGGTGCTCTCTGATGACGACATCGTTGATATGCTGAAGAAGGGCGGCATCGATCTCGCCCGCCGCACGGTGGCGAAATACCGGGAAGCGATGAACATCGCCTCCTCGGTCCAGCGACGCCGCGAGAAGCGGGCGCTCGCCAAGGTCGCGGGCTTCTGACGCTTCGGTCTTGATCGAAACATCCGCTGCGCAAATTCCGCTAACTCTCCGGTGTCTGAAACGAAGATCGAAGTGCCGACCATGACACCGCAACGTCCGAGCCTTGCCAGAGAACTTGCCCTGCTTCTGGTGCTGGCGACCCTCTGGGGCTCTTCCTACACCTTCATCAAGATCGGCGTCGAAACCATCCCGCCGGTAACCTTGATCGCGGTGCGTACGCTGATCGCCGGCACCATTCTGCTCGCCGTGCTTCGCCATCGGCGCGTCCGTCTGCCGCGCGACCCGGCCATATGGCGCCGCTTCGTCGTTCAGGCCTGCCTCAACAGCGTCATTCCCTTCACGCTGATCGCCTGGGCCGAACAGTCCGTCGATGCCGGGCTGGCGGTGATCCTGAATTCGGCGACGCCGATCTTCACCTTCCTGTTGACCGCGCTGCTGATCCGCCATGAGCAGGTGACCTTACGCAAGCTCTTCGGCGTTGTGGCCGGGCTTGCCGGCATCTGCTTCGTCATCGGCGTCGAAGCGCTCGGTGGTCTAGGCGAAAGCCTGATGGCACAACTCGCCATCATCCTGGCGACCATCTGTTATGCCGGTGCCGCCATTTTCAGCAAGAACTTCAAAGGGCTCGATCCCGCCGTGCCGGCCGCCGGCTCGCTGATCTCGGGCGCGGTGATCCTGATGCCCGTGAGCCTGCTCGTCGATCGGCCGTGGACGCTCGTTCCTTCGGCCGCATCGATGCTGGCGCTGCTTGCTCTTTCCGCCTTCTCGACGGCGCTTGCCTTTGCGATCTATTTCCGCCTCGTCCAGACGCTGGGTTCGGTCGGGACCACCTCGCAGGCCTATCTGCGCGTGCCGATCGGCGTCGCGACCGGTATCGTCTTCCTCGGCGAAAGATTGAGCCCGACGGCGTGGATCGGACTGATTTGCGTCATTCTCGGTGTTATCGCCATGACGATCCCGGCCCGAGCCATTGCAACGCCAGCGCGAAGCGCCTGAGGCTGTCGAAATGGAGATCGGCCGCAAGCCTTCTGTCCAAGGGGTCTTCCGCAGCCTATGAGAGCGCTTCCCGGTGGGGCGGTTTGTCGCCTATTGACTTTTGGGTAAGCTCTGGCTAGAAGCCCGCCGCAATCGGCGCCGTGAGCGCTTTTTGAAGTTATCCCCATCATCCCAAGGGCACCGAGGACCCGCAGGCCCACGCCGATCTTGCTTGAGATTGCGCGAAGTGCTTGGATGAACCTGAGGCTTGGCGTAAACTGATACCCGCAAACGACCATAAGAAGGGAAACTCCATGAGTGTGCGTGTATCCGGGAAACATATGGAAATTGGTGAATCCTTCCGTCAAAAGATCGAGGACCAAATTGGTATGGCCATCACGAAATACTTCGACGGGGGGTATTCCGGCCAGGTGACCGTGGAAAAGGCGAATTCTCGTTTCTCGGCAGACTGCAAGCTTCATCTCGACAGCGGGGTGGTGCTGCATGCCGCCGGCGAAGCAACCGATCCGCAGCTCGCCTTCGACGCCGCTTCCGAGCGCATCGAGAAGCGTCTGCGCCGCTACAAGCGCAAGCTGAAGGACCATCATGCCGGAAACCACCTGAATGGTTTTGCAGAAGTCTCCTACACGGTCATGGACTCCGTTCCTGATCACGAGGATGAAATTCCCGACGATTTCGCCCCGGCTATCGTCGCTGAAAGCACGAAGCAGCTGAAGACCATGTCAGTCGCCACCGCCGTGATGGCACTTGACATGACCGACGAGCCGCTTCTCCTGTTCCGCAGCCCCGGCAAGGAACATCTGAACATTGTTTACCGTCGCCACGACGGGAATATTGGCTGGATCGATTCGGCCAGTATCAAAGGCTGAGGTCAGGGCGGTGAGCGGCGGTATCGCCGCCGCTCCCCCGCAGCATCTGATCCCGGCGACAGAAGGAAAAAGAAATGGCATTGGCAGATTTGCTCCATCAGGATGCGATCATTCCCGCCCTCAGAGTAAATTCCAAGAAACAGTTGCTTCAGGAATTGGCGGCACGAGCCGCAAGGATCACCGGGCTCTCCGAACGGGAGATATTCGACGTCATCCTGCAGCGCGAACGCCTGGGCTCGACCGGCGTCGGCAACGGTATCGCCATTCCCCACGGCAAGCTGGTGAACATTCATTCGATCGTCGGCATCTTTGCCCGGCTGGAGCAGCCGGTCGATTTTGAGGCGCTGGACGACCAGCCGGTCGATCTCGTCTTCCTGCTGCTGGCGCCGGAAGGGGCTGGCGCCGATCATCTTAAGGCGCTGTCGCGCATCGCCCGCGTCCTGCGTGATCACGATCTCGTGGCAAAGCTGCGCGCCACCGATTCCGCTTCGGCGATCTATGCTTTCCTTAACGAAGAGCAGACCTCGAACGCGGCCTGAACCGCTTCTGTTCCTGACGAAAAAGGCGCCTGATTTCGCAGGCGCCTTTTTCATTGCAATGGAACGGAGCGATCAGAACTCTTCCCAGCTCTCCTGCGCCACGGCGGCGGAACCGCGCGACGGCGCCGCCGCTCGGCGGGCTGCCGGGGCCGCGGCCCGAGGCGAAGCAGCCGGCGCCCGCATCTGCTGGGCGACGGCGGTGAGATGAGCGGCGTTGCCCGAACCGGAGACCCGGAAGCGTGTGGCGAGCGCCTTCAGCGTCTGCGCCTCGTCGTTGAGCGCCACGCTGGCGGCGGTCGCTTCCTCGACCATTGCCGCATTCTGCTGCGTCACCTGGTCCATCTGGTTCATCGCCTGGTTGATTTCCTTGAGGCCGACGGCCTGCTCACTCGCCGAGGCCGAGATCTGCCGGATGAGGTCGTTGATGCCCATCACCTGATCGGCGATCTTGTGCAGCGCGCCGCCGGCACGCCCGACGAGATCGACGCCTTCCTTGACCTGGATGGCCGAGGTGTTGATCAGCGTCTTGATCTCCTTGGCGGCGTTGGCCGAGCGCTGGGCGAGTTCGCGCACTTCCTGGGCGACGACTGCAAAGCCCTTGCCGGCCTCACCGGCGCGGGCCGCTTCGACGCCGGCATTCAGCGCCAGAAGATTGGTCTGGAAGGCGATCTCGTCGATGACACCGATGATTCGCGATACCTCCGTCGAAGACTGTTCGATCCCCTGCATCGAGGCGATCGCCTTCTGCACCACCTCGCCGGACCTTTCGGCGTCCTGGCAGGCGAGACTGACGTTTTCGGCCGCCATTCGGGCATTATCGGCGCTGGAATCGACCTGGGCGGTGAGCTCGTTGAGGGCGGCCGCCGTCTCTTCCAGGCTTGCCGCCTGCTGTTCTGTGCGCTTGGCGAGGTCGGAAGCGCTGTTGCTGATCTCGCCGGTGCCCGAACCGATATTGGCCACACTGAGGGTCATCGTGTTGATGGTCTCTTCGAGGCTTGCAAGCGCCGCGTTGAAGTCCTGCTTCAACTTGCTGTATTCGCCGGGGAAGTCGTCGGTGATGCGGTGGCCGAGATTGCCGCGCGACAGCTCGGAAAGACCGGCGCCAACGATCGAGACGATATGGCGCTGCAGCGATACCGATTCCTGGCGTTCCGATTCCGAGCGACCGCGCTCGGCCTCCGCCGCCTGCCGCTCTCTGGCAGCTTCGTCTTCGAACCGCCTGGCATCGGCGAGCGCAAAGCGGAAGCCTTCGAGCGCCTTGGCGACCGAACCGACCTCGTCGCTCCGATCTTGAGCTGCGACGGCCCCCTCGTAGTGGCCGTCGCTGAGTGCCTTGACGCTGGCGACCAGCCCGCTGAGCGGCCGCTGCACGAGCGAACGGACGGCGAAATAGAGCGCCAGCATGACCGCGCCGAGCACGATCAGCCCGTTGATGATCATCATGTAGGTCTGGTCTTTGACCGGTGCATTGATGGCGGTGTGCGGGACATCGACGAGCACGACCCAGGTGGCGTTGACGCCGGGAACGGCGAAGGGATAGACGACGCGGTCGAAGGGATCGAGGCCGTCATAGGCCAGGTTCCTGACGAGGCCGGGCTCTTTGTTCGACAGCGCCGACTTGACGACGTCGGCGCCCTCGCCGTCATATTGCTTGGTCATCAGGTCAGGGATCGGCGCGACGATCCAGTTGCCGGCCTGCGACAGCAGTGTCACGCGGCCGGAGCCGAAAGGATGCAGCGCCTGCAGCTTGTCGGTGAGCGACTTCAGCGAAATGTCGACGCCGGCGAGACCGATCATCTTGCCGCCCGCCGTGACGGGATAGGCGATCGAGGTCAGCAGCGTCGGGACATCGGTTCCCTCGGCGAGGTAAGGCGTGGTGATCGCGCCCTTGCCGCTGTCGGCGGCGAGCTTCCACCATTCGGCGGTATAATCATTGTCGAAGGTCGAGTACTGGACGCCGCCATCCTTGGTTTTCGACCAGTAGGGGGTGAAGGCGCCGTTCTTGTTCGTGCCTTCGTCATTGTTGTTGGCGATCTCGGTCGTCTTGCCGTCGAGCGCCCCGAGCTGCTCGCAGAACCAGCTGCCGAAAGCGAAGGCGTTCTGCTCGAGATTGGCTTTCAGCACGTTGATCATGCCCTTGCGGTCGAGCGACTTGCCCTCATGGCCGCGGCCGATGACCCCCGACATGGTGCGCGCCGCACTGGCGAGTTCGCCGACATTGGCGGCGATTTCGTTGGCAATCGATTTTGCCTCGAGGTTGGCCTGATCCATCGTCAGCGTCTGGACGCGATCGCGTGTCTGGTCGATGAGGAAAAAGTTCGAGACGACAAGAACAAGTGCGATGGCGATGCCGGTGATGACGAGAAGTTTCGCGGCAAGCGATTTCATGCGAAAAATAAACATGGGGTCCTCGGGCAAGGATACGCCGAATGGGCATTCTCCGGCGCAGGAGCGAAGGCATCGCCCCGTCATGGAGCAGCCGCCTGCAGCGGCGCCCGTCTTTCAAGACGCGATGGGACGCTGCAGCACTTTGAACTGGCGGCCGGCTGCAAACACGAAGGACGCCGGCGACCACGAGGAAGATCGCCGGAAATACCTTAAATTTGAATGAAACTCGAATGGCCGAGGCAAGGAAAACCGCCGAAATTTCCCTCAAAAATGATTGGTTTCTCGGCGGCTTCGCAAAGAAACTGAAACTATATTCTGTCCGCGACGTCCTGGCTTGCCGGGATCGAAGGCTGCGCTCCCGCCTTGAGGCACGCGAGCGAGCCGGCGACGGCCGCGCGGCGCAGCGCCGAGGAAAAATCAAGGCCTTCGTCGAGGCTGGCGGCGAAGTAGCCGCAGAAGGTATCTCCCGCACCGACGGTATCGACAGGTTCGATTTTCAGGCCCTGCGCCCTGGAAATCGCCCCGTCGCGAATGGCGATGACCCCGTCGCCGCCGAGTGTGACGATGAGCGTCTGACCCGTTTCGGCATGCAGGCGGTGAAGTGCCGTCTCGCGCGCTTCGACGTCCATGCCGTCCTGTCCGGCGAGCCGCTCGAATTCGGTCTCATTGGCAATGACGATATCGGCCAGGCGCCCGAGACGCGGCGCGTCTGGAGTCAGCGGCGCCAGGTTGAGGATGCTGGTGACGCCCTTGGCGCGGGCGGCCGACAGCGCGCGTTCGACGGCGTCGACCGGCACTTCGAGCTGCAGCATCAGAATGTCGCCTTCGCTCATCTTGCCGACTGCCGCCTCGGCATCGGCTGCCGTTACCAGGCCGTTGGCCCCGGGGACCACGGCGATCATGTTCTCGCCATCGCCGCCGACGAGGATCAGCGCCGTGCCGGTGGGACCGTCGACATGTTTGACGAGGGAGAGGTCGGTTCCGGCATCATCGAGCAGGGCGAGCGCATCGGCGGCAAAACCATCCTTGCCGACGGCGCCGGCCATATGCACATAGCGGCCGGCGCGGCGGGCTGCCAGCGCCTGATTGGCGCCCTTGCCGCCGGCGGCCGTGGCAAAGCTATTGCCGGCCACCGTCTCGCCGGGCTTCGGCAGGCGGTCCGTCGTGGCGATGAGATCCATGTTGATGGACCCGAAAACTGTGATCATGAGGATGTCCCGTCCTTTGGAACATGCCGGCGACGTCATGCTCCAACTCCTATCTGAAATGCGGGGCAGACACTGCCCGAAGCGGTCACTCCTCGTCAACCACCCGAAGCTTGAGAAGACCGGTGCGGCTTTCCACCGATTTGGCCGGGGTCTCGTCGTCACGGGCCGGCCGGATATCGCCGCCCGCCTCGAATTCCAGCGCTTCGATCTTGGCGCCGCGCCTGGTGAGCTTGTCGGCTGACGTGACGACCATGTCGATATCCTTCTGCGCCATGGCGAAATGGCCCTGCAGCTTGCGCACCCGCTCGTCGAGACGGCCGAGATCGTCCATCAGCAGCGCCACCTCGCCCTGGATCAGATGCGCCTGCGCCTGCATGCGCTGGTCCTTCAGGACGGCCTGGATGACCTGGATCGACAGCATCAGCAGCGACGGCGAGACGATGACAATGCGCGCCCGGTGCGCCTTCTGCACCACCGGCTCGAAATTTTCGTGGAGCTCGGCAAAGATCGATTCGGACGGCACGAAGAGAAAGGCCGTATCCTGGGTTTCCCCCTGGATCAGATATTTCTCGGCAATGTCCCTTATATGGATCTCCATGTCACGGCGGAACTGCTGGCCGGCGAGCTTGGCGGCATCGGGGCTGCCGGCGGCGTCGCGGATGGCGTTCCACGCTTCGAGCGGGAATTTCGCGTCGATGACGAGCGGCGGCGCGCCATTCGGCATACGGATCGTGCAGTCCGGTCGCGAGCCGTTGGACAGCGTCTGCTGGAAGGCATAGGCGCCCATCGGCAGGCTGTCGGCGACGATCGTTTCCATGCGCGACTGGCCGAACGCGCCGCGCGTCTGCTTGTCGGAAAGGATGGCCTGCAGCCCGACGACGTCCTTGGCGAGCGTCTGGATATTGTTCTGCGCCGCGTCGATGACCGCCAGCCGCTCCTGTAGCCGTTGCAGGTTCTCATGCGTCGATTTGGTCTGCTCGGTGATCGTCGAGCTCATGCGCTGCGACATGCCGTCGAGGCGTTGGTTGATTGCCTGGTTGAGTTCGCTTTGCCGTGCGCCGAAGACTTCGGCCATCGCCGTGATGCGGCCCTGCATCTCCGCCTGGATCTTCAAAAGTTCGGCCATGCGCATCGCACTTTCCCTGGCGCGCAGATCCGCCTCCTCCGCCTGTTCTCGGCGAAGGCCGGCGGCGCGGAGAAAAAGGATGATCACCAGCAGGATGAGGGCTGCAAGAACGCCGCCGGTCAGCGCCAGCATGGCCGGGCTGATCGAGGCGACGGAAGCTGCGAGTGATTCGGACGTGACGGTCATGGCGCAACCATAACAGAAGACGCGGCAATATATAGATCAAACCGTGAACGAAAGCGGCGATCCTCAATATCTTCGCGGGCCGCCGCGCCTTGCTGGCCAACGCGCGAAAATCACGGCTGGATTTAACGATTGCTCAATCATATTCGCCAAAAGCTGTGGCGCAGAATTCCCTCCCGCGTCGTCGCGCCAACAAACAGAGACACCCATGACATCCCAGCAGACCGACAATGCGCTCAGACAGCGCCTCGATTTCATCGAACTGGACGAGACGGCGCGCAACTCGATGCGGGACCTGCGCCCTGTTATTGCCGAGCTGATCGGCGGCGCTCTCGATAAGTTCTATGCCAAGATCGCCAAGACCCCCGCGGTCTCGAGCTTCTTCACGGACAAGAACCATGTCGGCCATGCCAAGAAGCGGCAGCAGGATCATTGGGCCAATCTTGCAGGCGGTAGCTTCGACCAAAGCTATGTCGATGGCGTGACTGCGGTCGGTCGCACCCATGCCCGCATTGGACTGGAGCCGCGCTGGTATATCGGTGGCTATGCTCTCGTCATGTCCGAACTCGTCAAAGGCATCATGGAGAAGCAGTGGCCTTCGCTCTTCGCGCGCCAGCAGGGCAGGCAGTTGGCCGAGAAGCTGTCTGCCGTCATTAAGGCAGGCATGCTCGACATGGATTATTCCATCTCGGTCTATCTCGAGACGCTGGAAGCCAAACGCCGTGCGTTGGAAGAGGAGCGCGCCAAGACGCAATCCGACCAGGCCATCGCCCTGGAGCAACTGCGCCGCGGCCTGGAAGCACTGTCGAACGGCGATCTCGAAGCCACTCTACCCGCCGATCTGCCGGGTGATTTCAGGCAGATGGCCGAGGATTACAACCGCGCCGTCAGCGCCCTTCGCCAGTCTTTCGCATCCGTACGCGATACGTCGGGCCAGATCATGAGCGGCGCCGACGTCATTTCCAATGCGACCAACGACCTGTCGCTGCGCACCGCCCAGCAGGCGGCCGGCGTCGAAGAGAGCTCGGCGGCCCTGCAGCAGCTTTCCGTCAGCGTCGGCCAGACCGCCGCCAACGCCGAAAAGGCATCCGGCGCCGTGCGTGAGACGCAGCAGAAGGCGAAGAATTCAGGTGAACTCGTCACCAGCGCCGTCTCGGCGATGGCCGGCATCGAAAAATCCTCGACCGAAATTTCCAAGATCATCGGCGTCATCGACGAGATCGCCTTCCAGACCAATCTTCTGGCGCTGAATGCCGGCGTCGAGGCGGCGCGTGCCGGTGATGCCGGCAAGGGTTTTGCCGTCGTCGCCCAGGAAGTTCGCCAGCTCGCCCAGCGCACGGCCGAAGCCGCCAAGGAGATCAAGAACCTGATCTCGCAGAGCTCGATCCAGGTCAATGAGGGTGTGGGCATCGTCTCCAGCACCGGCGAGGCATTGAACGACATGATCAGCCGCATCGATATCATCAACCGCTTCGTCGCCGATATCGCCGCTGCCGCCCGCGATCAGGCAACCGGCGTCAACGAGGTCAGCGTGGCGATCCGCAGCATGGGCGAAATCACCCAGCAGAATTCCGGCATGGTCGAGCGCACCTCGGCAGAAACCCGCCGCCTCAAGGACGAGGTGGAAAGCCTGATCGCGCTGTTGCAGCGTTTCCGCGCTAGGCCGGACGGCCGTTCGGTCGCCGCTGCCCGCCGGGCGGCTTGACGCGAATATGGCAGAATTCCGGGCGGGGATGCAAAAAAGCGTCTTCCCCGCCCGCCGGATAATTCCATAGTGAGAAAAGATGGGTTATGGGAACGCCCATGACCATCAAGCCACTCATCATTCTTCCAGATCCCATTCTCCGCCAGCTGTCCAAGCCGATCGAGCGGGTCGACGCCGACCTGCAGCGCCTTGCCGACGACATGCTGGAAACCATGTATGACGCCCCCGGCATCGGCCTTGCCGCCATCCAGATCGGCGTGCCGCGCCGCATGCTGGTGATCGACGTGTCGCGCGAAGGCGAAGAAAAGCAGCCGCAGGTCTTCATCAATCCGGAGATCGTCAAATCCTCCGACGATCGCTCGGTCTATGAGGAAGGCTGCCTGTCGATTCCCGATTATTATGCCGAGGTTGAGCGTCCGGCGGTGGTCTCGGTCAAATATCTCGACCGCAACGGCAAGGAACAGACGGTGGAAGCCGACGGCCTGCTCGCCACCTGCCTGCAGCACGAGATCGACCATCTGAACGGCGTGCTGTTCATCGATCATATCTCGCGGCTGAAGCGCGAGATGGTGATCAAGAAGTTCACCAAGGCGGCCAAGTCCAAGGCACTCTGAGTGTTGCGTTGAAAATGCACCGGGGAGGCATCATGATATCATTGATGCCATGATGGAGGTTCAAGCTCGTAAACCGGTTTGAAGACGGCTGATCCTCAATTGGCGAGATAGAATGTCTCTTAGCATCATTTTCATGGGAACCCCGGAGTTCTCGGTTCCGACCCTCCGCCTGCTCGTCGACGCCGGCCACAGGATCGTCGCCGTCTATACGCAGCCGCCGCGGCCGGGCGGCCGGCGCGGGCTCGATCTGCAGAAATCGCCGGTGCATCAGGCGGCCGAACTGCTCGGTCTGCCGGTCTTCACGCCGGTCAATTTCAAGGATCCAGAGGAGCGCGAGAAGTTTGCCGCGTTCAAGGCCGATGTCGCCGTCGTCGTCGCCTACGGGCTGCTGCTGCCGGAGGCGGTTTTGAACGGCACCCGCGAGGGCTGCTATAACGGCCATGCCTCGCTGCTGCCGCGCTGGCGGGGTGCCGCGCCGATCCAGCGGGCGATCATGGCCGGCGATGCAAAGACCGGAATGATGGTGATGAAGATGGACAAGGGTCTCGATACCGGCGCCGTCGCGCTGAGCCGCGAAGTCGAGATCGGCCCGAACATGACGGCAGGCGAACTGCACGACCGACTGATGCAGGTCGGCGCCAAGGCGATGGCGGAAGCCATGGTGAAGCTTGAAATGAACGACCTGCCACTGACGCCGCAGCCGGAAGACGGCGTGCTTTATGCCGCCAAGATCGACAAGGCCGAGACGCGCATCGATTTCGCCAGGCAGGCGCTAGAAGTGCACAACCATATCCGCGGTTTGGCGCCGTTTCCGGGCGCCTGGTTCGAGCTTGAGATCGGCGGCAGGCCTGAACGGGTGAAGGTGCTGGGCTCAGAGCTGGCTGAGGGGCAGGGGGCGGCCGGACAGTTGCTGACCGACGATCTCGTCGTGGCCTGCGCCTCTGGCGCTGTGCGGCTGACGCGGCTGCAAAAGGCAGGCGGCAAGCCGCTCGCCGCGGCCGATTTCCTCAGGGGCACGCCGCTGGCGGCGGGCACGAGGCTCTCCTGATGCCGCGCTTCCGCATGACCGTCGAATATGACGGCGGCCCCTATGTCGGCTGGCAGCGGCAGGAGAATGGTCCTTCGGTGCAGGGTGCGATCGAAGCCGCGGTGTTGTCGCTGACCGGCGAGATTGTTTCGATCCGCGGCGCCGGCCGCACCGATTCCGGCGTCCACGCCATGGGACAGGTGATTCATGCCGATCTTTCGAAGGAATGGTCGCCCTACCAGCTGCAGAACGCCCTGAATGCGCATCTGAGGCTTGCCGGCGAGCGCGTCTCCATTCTCGACGTCGAGGCGGTTCCCGAATTCTTCGACGCCCGCTTCTCGGCTTTGCGTCGCCATTATCTCTACCGTATCGTCAGCCGCCGGGCGCCGCTGGCGCTCGAAGCCGGCAAGGCCTGGTGGGTGCCGAAGACTCTCGACCACGAGGTCATGCATGCCGCCGCCCAGCGGCTGGTCGGCCGGCATGATTTCTCTACCTTCCGCTCCGCCCATTGCCAGGCGAACAGCCCGGTGCGCACGCTCGACCGGCTCGACGTGACCCGTAGCGGCGCGCTGATCGAAATCCGTGCCACGGCGCAGAGTTTCCTTCACAACCAGATCCGCTCCTTCGCCGGGACGCTGAAGCTTGCCGGCGAGGGCAAGTGGACGCCCGACGATGTCGAGGCGGCGCTCGAAGCGCGCGAGCGCAAGGCCTGCGGCCCGGTGGCGCCGCCCGACGGGCTCTATTTCCTGCAGGTGGATTATCCCGGAGTGATCACCGATCGCCGTAGGCCCGCCGACGAAAGCGACGACGATCTCTCATGATGTCCAGGCGGGATCTCATGCGACCAGCTTGGGTCAGGCCGGATAGATGCCGAGAAAGTGCTGCAGATATTCCGAAAGGATCATCGACGGCACCAGCAGCACCAGCGTCAGCGCGCCGACCATCAGCGGGTGATCGTGGCAGATCATCCTGAGGATGCGCGCCAGCACGAAGACCTGTGCCAGCATGAAGGCGAGCAGCAGCAGTGAGACGAGGCCGACGGCGCCAGGCAGGAAGAACACCAGTGCCAGCAGCAAGCCGTTGATATAGGAGAGCGGCACACCGAGCCAGTTGACGCTGACGACGACGGGGGCGAAGCGTTCGCCCATGCGGAAGGCAAGCAGCAGCAGCCCGGCAAAGACCAGCGGCACGATCCAGTTGGCGATCTCGACGAGGCCGAGCCTGATAAAGAAGGCGAGGTCGACATCGGCGTCCGGCGGCATCGAGCGCAGGAAGGCCTGTCGCCACCAGAGCCAGGAAATGCCCATCGGCGGCAGGCACCAGACCATCGCCCAGAACGAGCGGTTGACGCCGCGCTCCGACAGATCGAGGAAGCGGAAGCCGCGCGGATCCATCCGGATCAGCAGCCAGAGGCCGGCCAGATAATACTGGACTTCCCTAAGACCCGGCATGGGCGAACCAGCGGTCGATGAAGGTCTCGTAGATCGCCGTCAGCGTCTCCAGATCGGCAACGGCGACACGCTCGTCGACCATGTGCATCGTCTGACCGACGAGGCCGAACTCGACGACCGGGCAATAGTCCTTGATGAAGCGGGCATCCGACGTGCCGCCGGTGGTCGAAAGCGCCGGCGAGCGGCCGGCGACGCTTTCGATGGCCGAAGACAGCGAGGCGATCAAAGCATTGTTGCGCGTCAGGAAGACGTGGCTCGGCCGGTCGGCCCAGACGATATCGTATTTCACGGGCTCCCGGCCCGGACGCAGCTGGTCGTTGCCGGCGGCGGCATCGAGCCGCCGCAAGATTTCCGCGCGCAGCGTGTCGACGGTCCAGCTGTCGTTGAAGCGGATGTTGAAGCTCGCCGATGCCTTTGCCGGAATCACGTTCGTGGCGGGATTGCCGACATCGACCGTCGTCACCTCGAGGTTCGACGGCTGGAAATCGTCGGTGCCGCCGTCGAAGGGCGGATCCATCAGCGCCTGCGTCAGCTGGACGATGCCGCGCACGGGATTGTCGGCAAGGTGCGGATAGGCCGCGTGGCCCTGCACGCCGTGCACCGTGATCCTGCCCGACAGCGAGCCGCGCCGGCCGATCTTGATCATGTCGCCGAGCCTGTCGGGATTTGTGGGTTCGCCGACCAGGCAGGCGTCCCAGCGCTCGCCCCGTTCCGTAGCCCATTGCAGCAGCTTGACGGTGCCGTTGATCGCCGGGCCTTCTTCGTCGCCGGTGATCAGCAGGGAAATCGAGCCGGCCGGCGGGCCGTTCTTCTCGATATGGCGGGCGATGGCGGCGACGAAACAGGCAATGCCGCCCTTCATGTCGACGGCGCCGCGGCCGAAGAGCTCGCCATTTGATACCTCGGCGGCAAAGGGCGGATGCGTCCAGGCGGCTTCGTCGCCGACCGGCACGACATCGGTGTGGCCGGCAAACACCAGATGCGGGCCGTCGCTGCCGAGGCGGGCATAGAGGTTCTCGATATCGGCTGTGCCCTCTTCGCGTGCGATCACCTTGTCGACCGTAAAGCCGAGCGGCGTGAGCATGGCGTCGAGCGCCGTGAGCGCGCCGCCTTCGGCGGGCGTCACGGACGGGCAGCGAATCAAAGCCTGGAGATTGACGACGGGGTCGGTTGCGGTCATGGCGGTCGAACTATCCGGCGGGAATGGCAAAGACATGGCAAGGCGGAGTCGCCTCGCCTAAAAAGACGCCGTCTGTTTACCGGATCAAAGTGCCGGTGTCATCAATCTCTGAGCAGCTCGTTGATGCCGGTCTTGGAGCGGGTCTGTTCGTCGACGCGCTTGACGATGACGGCGCAGTAAAGGTGCGGCGCCGGCAGGCCGTTGGCCATCGTCGCATTGGCCGAGGCCATCGAACCGGCGACGACGACGGAATAGGGCGGCACTTCGCCGTACATGACCTCGCCGGTGGCGCGGTCGACGATCTTGGTCGACTTGCCGATGTAAACACCCATGCCGAGCACGGAGCCTTCGCGGATGATGCAGCCCTCGACCACTTCCGAGCGCGCGCCGATGAAGCAATTGTCCTCGATGATCGTCGGGCCGGCCTGCATCGGCTCCAGCACGCCGCCAATGCCGACGCCGCCGGACAGATGCACATGTTTGCCGATCTGTGCGCAGGAGCCGACCGTCGCCCAGGTATCGACCATCGTGCCTTCGCCGACATAGGCGCCGAGGTTGACGAAAGAGGGCATCAGGATGGCGTTCGGCGCGATATAGGCCGAGCGGCGCACGACGCAGTTGGGAACGGCGCGGAAGCCGGCGGCGCGGAACTGGTTCTCGCCCCAGTTTTCGAATTTCGAGGGAACTTTGTCCCACCAGGTGGAATTGCCCGAGCCGCCCTTGACCACCTCCATGTCGTTGAGGCGGAAGGACAGGAGCACGGCCTTCTTCAGCCACTGATTGACCGTCCAGACGCCGTCGGCACCGCGTTCGGCGACACGCGCCTTGCCTTCATCGAGCAGGTTGAGCGCTGCTTCGACCGCATCGCGGACCTCGCCCTTCGTCGACATGTTCACATTGTCACGATTGTCGAAAGCGGTTTCGATGGTCTTTTCGAGGGATGCAAGGTCGGTGGCGCTCATGGGAATTCCTTAAACTTCGATCTTTATCGTGGAGACGGCGCGGTCTCCGGAACTGCGGTTGGCGGGATTGTGTCCTGCTCTACAGCATGCGCCCGTAGAATGGAATTATTTTTCGGGCAGGATCAATCTGGTTTCAAGGCGTTATAGCGACATATCCGGCACTGAGGCCGGCAGTACTGAAAGGCATTTCGACATGGCGAAGGGACGAAACGGCGGTTCTAGGCGCAAGGACGGCGTATGGGACCCGCTGAAAAGCAGCTCGACCGACAGGCAGCGGGCGCAAGCCGTGCCGAAGACGCCGCAGACGATGTCGCCTGCCTATCGCCTTGCCTATGTCGATGAGGATTTCCTCTGCCGCGAAGAACTGCGGCCGATCCGCCTGCAGCTGGAACTGCTGAAGACCGAGATGATGCTGACGGAACGTGGCATCCGCTCGACCGTCGTCATGTTCGGCGGCGCCCGCATTCCCGCCCCCGGCCAGAGCGCCTGGGCGGCGCGCAACGACATCCAGCGCGTCAATCTGGAGGCGGCGTCCGTCTATTATGACGAGGCGCGCAAATTCGCCCGGCTCTGCTCGAAATATTCGGCGGGCTTCGACTTCCAGGAATATGTCATTGTCACCGGCGGCGGGCCCGGCGTCATGGAGGCGGGCAATCGCGGCGCGGCCGACGAGGGCGCACCTTCGATCGGCCTCAATATCGTGCTGCCGCATGAGCAGGCGCCGAACGCCTATGTGACGCCGGAGCTCAGCTTCAACTTCCACTACTTCGCCATTCGCAAGATGCATTTCATGGTGCGCGCCAAGGCGATCGCGGTCTTTCCCGGTGGCTTCGGAACGCTCGACGAATTCTTCGAATGCCTGACGCTGATCCAGACCGGGCGCATGGAGCGCCTGCCGCTGATCCTGTTCGGCGAGGCCTTCTGGCGAAGCATCATCAATTTCGAGGCATTGGCCGAATTCGGTACGATCGCGCCTGACGACGTCAAGCTGATCAGCTTCGTCGACACGGCCGACGCCGCATGGAAGATCGTCCAGGATTTCTACGAGCACTAACATCTCCCCCCGCCGGAGCGGGGAAAGAGCGGGGCAATGTTCGTCGACCCTTACAGGAGCGGCCGGTCCGGCATGTCGTCGATCGAGATGACGCCGTCCTTGTTGCGGTCCATGCGGGTGAACAGCTTATCGAAGGCGGCGACCGCTTCCTGTTTGGAGATCTGGCCGTTCTCGTCGGTGTCGACCCGGCGCATCATCATCGAGGCGCGCATGAAGTTGCCGCCATGGCGCATCCAGTGATGATCGCCATGACCGCCGCGGGGCGGCTGCCCGGGCTCGTCGTCCGGCATGTCGGGCGCCGCGTTCGCGTCCTGTTCGTCGCCGGCCTCCTGCTTGTGCTGATCTTTCATCGCCTGCAGCTGCGTCTGCCGGTACTGGCGGATTTCGCCGGGCGTCAGCGAGCCGTCATTGTTGGTGTCGATCTCGGCGAAGACCTTGTCGAGGCCGCTGGTCGCCTCCTCCTTGGAGACCTTTGCGTCTTTGTTTGCGTCGAACTCCTTGAGCATGCGGACATAGGTGATTTCGAGGAAGGCGTCGCGGCCCGGACCGTCCATGCCGGCATCATGCGGACGCGGCCCGTTGCCGGGCGCGGCAAAGCTTGTCCCGGCGGCTGCGCCGAGAACGAGGACGGAGGAGAGCGCTGCCAGTATCAGCTTGTTGCGGTACATCGTGTTTCCCTTTCGTAAGGCGTCCCTTGACGAAAGAGGCTATGGCAGCGGGCTGAAAAGACCCAGTTAAACATCGGTAAGCTGGGTGAAACTTTGGTAAGGTGACGTCAATCGCCGGATCTGGTCACCTTGCCGAGAAACGCAACGAGGTCGTCAGTGACGAAATCGATGTGATCCTCCTCGCCGCTGGTCTTTTCCCACCACTCGACGACCGTCTCTTCCAGATTGCGCGGCACGAGCAGGACGGTCTGCATGCCGAGCGCTTTCGGCACCGTCAGATTGCGCGGCAGATCCTCGAACATCGCCGCCTTGCCGGTGTCGACGCGCTTCAGCGCTGTAAACTTGTCATAGGTCGCCTGCGCCGGTTTCGGCACGTAATCGGCGGCGACAATGTCGAAGATGTCGTCGAAATGCTCGAGAATGCCGAGCGCTCCCGCCGTCATCTCCGCATGTTTGACGCTGCCGTTGGTGAAGATGAATTTACGCCCCGGCAGCGCCTTGATCGCCCGCCCGAGTTCCGGCTGCGGCATCAGCGCCGAATAATCGATTGCATGAGCCTTCTCGAGAAAGTCGTTCGGATCGATGCCGTGATGGATCATCAGACCCTGCAGCGTCGTGCCGTGCTCGAGATAATATTGCTTCTGCAGCTTGCGCGCCTCTTCCCGCTCCAACTGTAAGAGCGCGGCGACATAGGCGGTCATGTTCCTGTCGATCTGCGCGAAGAGATTGACATGATGGGGATAGAGCGTGTTGTCGAGGTCGAAAACCCAGTCGGTAACGTGGTCGAAATCGGCTTTTTCGGGGGTGCGGTCGATCTTTGTCATGTGGTCTTATCGCATGGCTGCGGTGGGAAACCAAAGGCTTTTGCAAGTGTCCGGTTTCCGCCGCCTTCTTGAAAATGCCGCCAGATTTTCACAACTTTAAAGAGATTCTGGCTGAATATGGCCATGGATCGCTGGTGACTTCTGCCTGCGTCAGACAGGGGGGACCCGGAAGGGTAAAGTCGCATGAAGATCGTTCTGATCAATCCGCCGCATACCGCGATCGGCAGCCGTATTCCCGATGATCACCTTCCACCGCTCGGCCTTCTCGCGGTCGCAGGCCCGCTGATCGATGACGGTCACGATGTCAGCCTCATCGATGCCGAGTTCGGACCGATGACGATGGTGGAAATCATCGACCGGACCAAGGCAAACGGTCCGGATCTTGTGCTGATCGGCCATTCCGGCTCGACTTCGGCCCACCCCACGGCCCGCGCGATCGCCGAAGCGGTGAAGCGCAGCGATCCCGCGATCCGCATTGTCTATGGTGGGGTGTTCCCCACCTACCATTGGCGGGAGGTGCTGGCCGAGACCGAGGCATTCGACTTTCTCGTCCGCGGCGAGGGCGAGGAAACGATGCGGCGCCTCGCCGATGGCCTGGCCGCCAACCGTCCGCTTGATGCCATTGCCGGCATTGCCTATCGTGACGGCCACGGCAAAATCCGGGCAACCCGTCCAGCGCAGGCGATCGCCGATCTCGACGCCTATCGCATCGGCTGGGAACTGATCGACCATGCCAGCTACAGCTATTGGGGTGGCAAGCGGGCGGTGGTGATGCAGTTCTCCCGCGGCTGTCCGCATCTTTGCAATTATTGCGGCCAGCGCGGCTTCTGGACCCGCTGGCGTCACCGCTCGCCGGAACTGTTTGCCCGCGAGATCGCCAGACTCTATCGCGAGCGGGGTGTCGAACTCATCAATCTCGCTGATGAGAACCCGACCTCGTCGCGCAAGGCCTGGCTGGCGTTCCTGGAAGCGATGATCGCCGAGAATGTGCCGGTGCAGATCGTCGGCTCGACGCGCGCGGATGATATCGTCCGGGACGCCGATATCCTGCATCTCTATCGCAAGGCAGGCGTCGTACGCTGGCTGCTCGGCATGGAAAACACCGATGAGGCAACCCTGGCGCTGATCAAGAAGGGCGGAGCCAAAACAACCGACAGGGAGGCAATCCGGCTCCTGCGCCAGCACGATATCCTCTCGATGGCGACTTGGGTCGTCGGTTTCGAGGAAGAGAAGCTCAGCGACCTCTGGCGAGGCCTCCGGCAATTGCTCTCCTACGATCCCGACCAGATCCAGGCGCTTTACGTCACTCCGCATCGCTGGACGCCCTTCTTCCGCATCGCCCGTGACCGGCAGGTGATCGAGACCGATATCCGTAAATGGGATTACAAGCATCAGGTCTTGAAGATGCGGTACCTCCACCCGTTCGTGCTGATCGCCTGCGTCAAGCTTATCGAGGTTACGGTCCAGGCGCGGCCGAAGGCGCTGATGCGCACTCTCTTCCATCGCGACCGCGAGCAGCGCCATTCCATGCGCTGGTACACGCAGATGGGCCGCCGCGTCTGGTTTCATGAGGTTTTCGAATTTCTTTTCCGCCGCCGCCATCTGAGGAATGGCCCGACGCTCGAGAATTTCTGGGGCGCGCCACAGGATGCCGAGGAGGAGTCGATGCTGCGCCCGCAGCGGCATATCAAGAGCCTCGACGCGGCGGAATAAAATAGACGCCCGATTTTCGGCGGACGCGGCAGGCGCGGGATGCTAGAAAGCGGGCATGCTGTTCGAACGCCCCGACGATGATACGCTTTATGAGGCCCTGGTCGCGCGCAGCGCCGATTATGAGGGCCAGGCCTATGTCTGCGTCAAGACAACAGGCGTCTTCTGCCGGCTGACCTGTCCGGCTCGCAAGCCGAAGCGGGAAAATACCCTGTTCTTCGACACGATCGCCGCCTGCCTGCATTCCGGCTTCCGTCCCTGCCGGCGCTGCAGGCCGCTGGAGCAGCCGGGCCGGGAGCCGATCGTCGACACCTTGCTCGCCCGGCTCGAGGACGAGCCGGAGGTCCGCTGGAGCGAAGACGAGCTCGTTCGCCGCGGCCATGAGCCCTCGACCGTGCGCCGCGCCTTCAAGCGGGCGTTCGGCGTGACCTTCCATGATTTCGTCCGTTATCGCCGGCTCGGCGAGGCGGCCAGGCAGCTCGCCGCCGGCGCGCGCGTCATCGATGCGCAGATCGACGCCGGATACGAATCGCCGAGCGGTTTTCGCGCGGCTTTCCAGCGGCTCGTCGGCAAGGCGCCGGCGCTTTCGCAGAGCCGCGAACTGCTCTTTGCCGATTGGTTCGACACCCCGCTCGGACCGATGATCGCGGTTGCCCACAAGACGCATCTGCATCTTCTCGAATTTCACGATCGCAAGGCGCTGTCGGCCGAGCTCGAAGCGCTGCAGAGACGCGTCCGTTCCTCGGTCGCGATCGGCCGCACCCCGGTCATCGATCAGATCGAGGCGGAGATCCGGGACTATTTCGAGGGCCGGCTCGGCGTCTTCAGGACGCCGCTGGCGCTCGGCGGCACGCCCTTCGAAAAACATGTCTGGGCAAAGCTGATGGAGATACCCGTCGGTGAGACGCGGACCTATGGCGATCTTGCGAGGGAGATGGAACGGCCGGAGGGGGTGCGCGCCGTCGGCCGCGCCAATGGCGCCAACCAGCTGGCCATCATCGTGCCCTGCCATCGTGTCCTCGGCGCGGACGGGTCGCTGACCGGCTACGGCGGCGGCCTCTGGCGCAAGCAATGGCTGCTGCGCCATGAAGAGAAGATAAGCACAGAAGCAAAGACGGAGGAGACAGCATGAACCAGACTGAAAAGGCCCGGGTATTCGGCGCGCTTCACCAGAAGGGCAATCCGGTGGTCCTTTACAATATCTGGGATGCCGGCACCGCGAAGGCGGTGGCGGAAGCCGGCGCTAAGGCGCTCGCGACGGGAAGCTGGTCGGTCGCCGCGGCCCACGGTTTTGCCGACGGCGAGAAGCTGCCGATGTCGGTGCTGGTCGAGACGGCGAAATCCATCACCGATTTCGTCGACCTGCCGCTTTCGGTCGATTTCGAAGGCGCCTATTCGGCGGAGCCCGAGGGTGCGGCGGCCAATGTCGCCAGGCTGGTCGAGGTCGGCGCCGTCGGCATCAATTTTGAAGATCGCGTCGTTGCCGGCGAGGGGCTCTATCCCGTCGAGAGCCAGGCGGCCCGCATCCGCGCCATTCGCGCCATGGCCGACGCCAAGGACGTCCCCTTCTTCATCAACGCCCGCACCGACCTCTTCCTGGCGGAGAGCGATCTTGCCAAACATGCCGGTCTGGTGGACGAGGCGATCGAGCGGGGCAAGGCCTATGCCGCCGCCGGCGGCAACGGCTTCTTCGTGCCCGGCCTGATCGATCCTGGCTTGATCGAAAAGATCTGTGCGGCATCGTCGCTGCCGGTCAATGTCATGATGCGGGCGGGCGCGCCCGATGTGAAAACCCTGGCACGGCTCGGCGTCGGCCGCATCAGCTACGGGCCGGGGCCCTACCGGTCGATGATGGAAAAGCTGAAACAGGAGGCGGCGGCGATTTACGGCCTGCTATGAGATGTTTTCCGGCCGCATCCCCACGAAGGCTGCGGCCCGAAAATGACTTCAGGAACGGAAGCGCAGATTGCGCCGCGTCAGCTGGTCGACGGAGGTGCAACCCATCAGCTTCATGCCGCGTTCGATCTCGGTGCGCATCGTCTCCAGCGCCCTTTCGACACCGGGCCGTCCGGCTGCGGCAAGCGGGAAGAGATAGTAGCGGCCAAGGCCGACGGCCTTCGCCCCCAGCGACAAGGCCTTGAGAACATGCGTGCCCCGCTGCACGCCGCCATCCATCATCACGTCGATCCGGTCGCCGACGGCATCGACGATCTCGGCCAACTGGTCGAAAGCACTGCGCGAACCGTCGAGCTGGCGGCCGCCATGATTGGAAAGCACGATGCCGGTGCAGCCGATCTCGACCGCGCGTTTGGCGTCTTCCACCGACATGATGCCTTTCAGGCAGAATTGCCCGCCCCAGGCCTGCACCATCTCGGCTACATCGTCCCAAGACATGGAGGGGTCGAGCATTTCGGTGAAGTAGCGGCTGATCGACAGCGCGCCGCCGTCCATCTTGACGTGGTTTTCGAGCTGCGGCAGCCGGAAAGCCTCATGCGTCATCCAGCCGATCGCCCAGGAGGGCTTGATCGCAAACTGCACCATGCCGGCGAGATTGAGCTTGAAGGGAATGGCAAAGCCGGTGCGCTTGTCGCGCTCGCGATTGCCGCCGGTGATGCTGTCGACCGTCAGCATCATCGCCTGCACACCGGCGGTCTTTGCCCGCGCCATCATTTCGTGGTTCAGCCCGCGGTCCTTGTGGAAATAGAACTGATAGACCTGTGGCCCGTCGCTGATCTGCCGGGCTTCCTCCAGGCTGATCGTGCCAAGCGAGGAAACGCCGAACATTGTGCCGTATTTCGCCGCTGCCGCGGCGACCGCCCGTTCCCCCTGGTGGTGAAACAGCCGCTGCAGCGCCGTCGGCGAGCAATAGACCGGCATCGCCAGCTTCTGTCCCATGACCGTCACCGACATATCGATGTCGGCCACCCCGCGCAAAACGCTGGGCACCAGATCGCAAGCCTCGAAGGCTGCCGTATTGCGCCGATAGGTCACCTCGTCATCGGCCGCGCCGTCGATATAATCGAAGATCGGTCCGGGAAGCCGTCGTTTGGCCATGCGCCGGAAGTCGTGGAAATTATAGCAGTCTGTAAGGCGCATCTGTTTGCTCGACCCGTTAAGTTTCGGGGCGCAACCTAAAGCACGATTCGAAATCTTGCCAAGTCTAGATCGTGCGATTTGCGACCTGTCGGACGGATATTGCGGCTTGGGTGGTGGGTTTGCAGGCGGACAATGATCTGCGGCGAGGGCGCCTCATGCAGAGGCCGAGCTGTTCTCCCGGCCTGTGCGCCGGCGCGGCAGCCTCCAACCTGCCCGCCCCGCCCTTCGACCGTTCGCGACACCTGAGGGGAGGCTCTCTTGAACGCGGTGCTTTATTCTGTGGTACCGCTCAATGCTGTCCGGCCGGATGAGCCCCAGCAGCGTCTCCGGAGATATCAACACGTCTCAACCCATCCCTCGGTACGATCGTGTGCGGGAGTTTGATCGCCGACGCAAGGCCGAGCCCTGCCAGCAGCCGGATGAAATGCCAACCGAGGTCAAGTTGTCCCGGTTCGATACCGAGCCGAGCCGATTCCGGAAAAGCGTGATGGTTGCCGTGGAAGCTCTCGCCGAAGGTCACCAGCCCGAAACGCGGCAGATTGTAGCCCTGCACCGCGACGTCATCGACGCTCCAGCCTTGATGGCCGTTCCGATGGGCGAAATGACCGACCAGCCAGTGGCCGGTCAGCGACACCGAGATCCGCATGGCAATTCCCCAGACCAGCCACGGCAGCCCACCGAGAGTGAAGAGCAGGAGTCCCAAGGGAATTTGCTGCGCCATCCACGTCGCCTCCAGAAGGCGATAGAAGCGGTCGCGCCGCGCGCGCGCTTCGAGGACGAAACGTGGCGGTTCATCGAGCGCCACGGCGCAATGCATCTGCCAGAAGGCGTCTACGAAGAACGATCGCCGATGGGCATAGAGGTCATGGCAGTCTCGCTGTCGTTGCGCCCAGTCGCGAATATCGTGGGCGTAGATCATGCCGTGCGGGCCTGCCATGCCGACAAGTGTGCCGAGATAGACGAGCAGATACTCGAGCCAGACCGGAGCACAGAAGGAACGGTGAATCAGCAGCCGGTGCATGCCGACCGAATGACCAAGGCAGATCGTGATAGCGGTCGATAGAACGAAGACGCTAACAGCGCTCCAGCTGAAGGTCAGTGGTCCGCCCACCACGGCAACCACGGTCATGGTGGTAATCCAGATCGATTTTGTGGGCATCCAGACCACGCTGCCCTTCACGGAATCACTGCAGTTGTCGATCATGCGTCCGGTGGAAATGCTGCGCATGGCAAAACTCCTCCCATCGGGCGCATTGTCCAGTTGAACAACGCCCGTCAATCAATTAATTAAGCAATTACCTAATTACCTTGCGCCAATGGCAATGATTAAGCAATACATTAATTGCTTAATCATATGCCTGGAGACGGACTTGGAAGACGAGAACTTCGATGACCTTTCAGAAGGCAGCTCGGTCGGCGCCGCCCAGCGGGTGTTCCACGCGCTTTCCAGTGCGTCGCGGCGGAAGATCCTCGCTTACCTCTCGGCATCGGGGCTGACCGCCGGCGAGATCGCCGACCGCTTCAGCATGTCCAAGCCCGCCGTTTCGCAGCATCTTTCCATTCTTGAAACGGCGGGGTTGATCAGACGGGAGAAACAGGGCCAGTTCGTGCACTATTCCCTGATTGAGAACAATCTCGTCAATACGCTCAACGGCTTCGTGCAGGAGGTCTGCCCGGTGGGCCGGCCGATCAAGAAGGAAAGCCAGAGGCGCACCCGCGTGAAGCAGGCGCCTTGAGCGTCGGACAGATCCTACGATGGCCTGGTCGCCAGAGGAGGGACGTTGGGAAGAGGGATTTGGGGGAGACGCTTGTGTCTCCGATGGCAAAGCAAAAGGGGGCGACGATTGAGAGCTTGCTATAGGCTCCGATTTGCGCCCCTGCGCCGGCGTGAGGAAGATGCGCCCCTCGTGGAGCAAAGGGGCGCAGTTCTCGATCAGGGAACGATCAGCGTTCCGATGCCGTGCTCGGTGAAGATCTCGAGCAGGACGGAATGGGCAGTCTTGCCGTTCAGGATGACGACGCCTTGGACGCCGGCCTTGATCGCGTCGATGCAGGTCTCGACCTTGGGGATCATGCCGCCGGAGATCGTGCCGTCGGCGATCAGCGCATGCGCTTCGGCGACGGAAAGCTCCTTGATCAGCTGGCCGTTCTTGTCGAGCACGCCCGGCACGTCGGTCAGGAACAGCAGGCGGGTGGCGTTCAGCGCCCCGGCGATGGCGCCGGCAAAGGTATCGGCATTGATATTGTAGGTCGCCCCGTCGCGGCCGGGCGCCACCGGCGCGATCACCGGGATCATCTCGGAGCGGGCGAGCAGGTCGAGCAGCGTGCGGTCGACCTCGACCACTTCGCCGACGAAACCGAGATCGAGCACCCGCTCGATGTTGGAATCCGGATCCTTGATGGTCTTGCGCGCCTTTTCGGCGAAGACCATGTTGCCGTCCTTGCCGCAAAGGCCGATCGCCCATTCGCCCGTCTGGTTGATCAGCGCCACGATCTCTTTGTTGATCGAGCCGGCAAGCACCATCTCGACGATCTCGACCGTCTTCTGGTCGGTGACGCGCAGCCCGCCTTCGAACTTCGATTCGATGCCCATCTTGTTCAGCATGGCGCCGATCTGCGGCCCGCCGCCGTGAACGACGATCGGATTGACGCCCGATTGCTTCAGGAGCGCGATGTCGCTGGCAAAAGCCTTGCCGAGCTCGGGATTGCCCATGGCGTGGCCGCCATATTTCACGACAATCGTCTTGTTCTCGTAACGCTGCATGAAAGGCAGCGCCTTGGCGAGAAGCCGTGCCTGAAGTTCGCTTTCGGACTCGTTCATAGGAACCCCGCAGAATTGATGGCGGCCTTTTATCGCAAGTTTCTGACAGAGGGAATAATCCAGAGCGCAATTGTTTTTCGTATCTGGCACGGAACCGGAAAACTTCCCCTGCTCAGCCAAGACGATATGAGGAACGGCATGCAAGGCGATGAGATCAAAGAGTTGATCAGCCGCGTCGCACTCGGCGACCGCAGGGCATTCGCAGCTCTTTACAACCAGACAGCGCCGAAACTTTTTTCAATCTGCCTGCGTATCTTGAAGGATCGGGCCGAGGCCGAAGAAGTCCTGCAGGAGGTCTATATCAGCATCTGGCAACGCGCCCGAAGCTTTCAAGCTGCATCGGGCACGTCCTCGGCATGGCTCTCGGCGATAGCCCGCAACCGGTCGATCGATGTACTCAGGGCGCGCAAGCCGATCGCCGACGAATTGGGCAGCGCCGACGACCTCGCCGATTCCGCTCTCGATCCTGAGATGCAGACGGTGACGAAGGATGAAGGAAGGCGGATTGACACCTGCATGGAAGAGTTGGAAGCTGATCGTGCGGTCGCCGTGAAACGGGCTTATGTCGAAGGGCTGAGCTATCAGGAACTGGCGGATCAGTTTGGCGTTCCGCTGAACACGATGCGGACCTGGCTCAGGCGCAGCCTCTTGAAACTGAGAGAGTGCATGGAACGATGACATCGCCCGACAAAAGCAAGGGAGACCGCTCCCGCGACGAAGTTCTCGCCGGCGAGTATGTGCTGGGCGTTCTGTCGCTGCAGGATCGCCGGGTGGTGGAAGAGCGCATGCGCCACGATCGGCCATTCGCTGCGATCGTCAGCCGGTGGGAAACCAATCTCTCCGCCTTCAACGATGAATATGAAGGTGTGGCCCCGAGCCGTGAAACCCTCAAGCAGATCGAGGCGCGGCTGTTCGGCGACGCCGGCAAGCCCGCATCCTTCTCGCAGGGACTGTGGAATTCTGCGGTTTTCTGGCGCTCTCTGGCCTTCGCCTGTATCGTCGTCGCCGTCAGCGCCGTCATCTTCGCCTCCGGCATTGTGCCGCAGCCGCAGGGGCCGGCACCGCTGGTGGCCGAACTTGCGGGCGAAAACAACGCGATCAATCTCCGCGCGTCCTACGAGCTGCAAAGCGGCCGGTTGAAGATCGTGCCGGTCGCTGCCGGCAAGCCGGAGGAGAAATCGCTGGAACTCTGGCTCGTGCCAGGCAGCGGCTTGGCGAAATCGCTCGGCGTCTTCCAGCCCGGCGAAAGCGGCGAACTGATCATTCCCGCCGAACTGCGCAACAATGTCACGGATGGCGCGACCCTTGCCGTCAGCCTCGAACCCTTCGGCGGCTCGCCGACCGGTCAGGCGACCGGCCCGATCGTCGCAAGCGGCACGGTGCACCGGCCATGATCGTGCGCTGGTCGTAAAATCATTTTCTCCTGCTGAAACTCTTCGGCGCGGACCTCCGTAGTTCGACATATCCGGACGACGCTCGGGCATAAAGCCCCGCGGATGGTGTCCGGTGAGGAGAAAATCATGATCAAGTCCCTGTTGCGCGGTTTCGCGCTTGCCACCGCCCTTTCCGCTGCCGCCTTTGCTGCCGCCAAGAACCCGATCGTTGGCGGCGCGGCAATGTTCGACAGCAAGAACATCATCGAAAACGCCATGAATTCCAAGGATCACACGACGCTGGTTGCTGCCGTCAAGGCCGCCGGCCTCGTCGGCACACTCGAGGGCAAGGGCCCCTTCACCGTTTTTGCCCCGACCAACGAAGCCTTCGCCGCCCTGCCGAAAGGCACCGTCGAGACGCTGCTGAAGCCGGAAAACAAGGCGACGCTCACCAAGGTTCTGACCTGCCACGTCGTGGCTGCCGACGCGATGGCCAAGACCGTCGCCAAGATGATCAAGGCTGATGGCGGCGAACACGACATCAAGACCGTCGGCGGCTGCGTGATCAAAGCCCGGGAAAATATGGGCAAGATCACCCTGACTGACGAAAACGGCGATGTCGCGCATGTGACGATCGCCGACGTCAAACAGTCGAACGGCGTCATCCATGTCGTCGACAAGGTGCTGTTGCCGAAGATGTAAGTGTGTGTATCGCAGAGGGCGCGCTCTTCGGGCGCGCCCCAGACCAACTGCGAATCGTGCTCAGCGTCTAAAGCGTGTCGCGATCTTTCAGATTCGTTTGTCACGCTTTAGGTCTTTGTTTTTACGCATGTCTCTAGCGCAAAACCGCCGCACACTTTTGCGAGACATGCTCCAGCGGTTCCCTGAATAGGGCGCGCCGCTGACATGGCTATTGGGGTGCTTCGATCCTTGGGAAAACGAGCGAGACACTCATGCCGGAGGCGGGGGAAGAGCTGACTTCGACCTCGGCGCGGGCGTTCTGTTTCAGGGACTGGATGATCATGGCGCTCAGTTTTCCGGGGTTCGGCCAAGGCACATTCTCAGGAAGACCCACCCCGTTATCGGCGACGGTGATCCTGCATCCGGTGTCGCTGACGACACAGCGCAGTGTGATCTCTCCGCCATCCCGCCCTATGAAGGCATGCTTGAACGTGTTGGTCAGGAGCTCGTTAACGACGAGTCCGGCAGGCATCGCAACGTTCACGGAAACCGGCCAGGTGTCCACCTTCATGTCGAGTCGGATCCCTTCCACCGCGTGGGCGGCCATGACCGAGGCTGCGATCTGGCTCACATAGCTGCCGAGATCGATCATCGCGCCTTTCTCTTCGTCCGACAGTGCGCGGTAGAGCAGAGCCAGGGCTTCGATCCGGCCCGCAAGACGTGCAAACCGCTCGCTCTCCTCGTTCTTTTGAGCATTACGCGCTTCCATTCGGATCAGCGCCGTTATCATCTGCAGATTGTTCTTCACACGATGCTGAAGTTCTCGCAGAAGGACATCCTTCTCGGCCAGCAGCTCGCTGAAGCTCTGGCCACCCGTCAGCTCGTTGCGGGCAGCAAAGGCGACCAGACGAAAAAGCGGGACGTCATCATCGTTGACGATCGTGTTCGACCACACGTCGATAATCACATTGCTTTCGGGTTCTGCCACGAGCGAGAAGGCGCCAATATATTCCTCCGCCGTGGTCACAGCCGCTGTAAGCGTTGTCTCCCCGGAAACTGCAGTGCAATTCACCTCGATGTCGGTCCAGCGTTTTCCCTCCACCTGCCTGGCGGTCAGCGCTGTCAGCCGTTCGAATTCGAGGTTGACGTAAATGAGCTTTTCACTGGCGCCGAGCTCGGAGACAGCCACTGCAAATGGGACGTGATCGAGAAAATGGCGAAACCGATCATCGTCGAGGGCTTCGGCAAGATGGGGCAGGTTGCCGACGCCTTCTGGCGAAAGGGCTTCGTCTTTGCTGTCAGTCATGGATGGTTTCTCGCGGACGCCGCTGCGCTTCAACAGCATGAGATCAAGCGTTGCTTCAAAAACTGCAATGGCGCAAGCACAATCGATGTCGCACGTCTAAACAGCCGCTGTTCAAATGCGGCAACCGTCGGGGATCTCGATGCTCTTCAAAGCTGCCGTGAACGCGGCGGTCGAGGTCACTGGTCGGCAGGCCTCTGTTGGCCGCAAGATCATGCGTCGGCGACGGTCGCGAGCTTACGCCCGGTCATAAGTGAAGGAGGTCAGCAGCGTGGTGACGAAATTGCTGGCCCTTTCTTTGACCAGAACTTCCGTCCACTCATCCGTCCCGCGCAGCCGCAAATCCGTGTAAATACTGTCCACGGCTGCCTCCTCTATGCGCTTGATATGGGACTTGAACGACGCCTCGCCGCCGCCATGATACATGTCTCGGATGACCATGCGCAAAATCTCCTGGATGGCGATCTGCCATGCTGTATTGATCGACTGAAGTTCCTTCGCATCCTCTGCCATTGCGGCGTCCTTTGGTATGAGTGAACTGTCAGCACGGCTCAGCCCGTCCTGTTGCCGCTTTTTGAACGCGCGAATACTTCCTCTTGAAAGTTGCGTCGGACAGGGCGACGCGGTGCGGTTCGTGCGCGAGAACCGGCGCAGCTCGGCATGTAGCGATCTTTGCCGGTGATCAGCAGGCTTTGGCGCGTTTCGCAAGGAGAGCAGACATTGCCGAGGCGCGATCGTCGCGCTGCTTCGCCAACCGTGCTTCCCGCAACCGTAGTGTCTTTGCCTGTTGCGACTGGGCGTAGGATTCCAGCTCTTCCACCGCCTTATTCTTCGCGAAAAACTGGGACTGGATGTTGCCGAAGGCGATCTCCGCCCGCTGGCGGGATTTGCTGTATGTTTCTGTCATTTCTTCTCCAACATTGAAGGGTTCGGCTGCAAGCGAAAACAAAAAGGCCAGGCAAATTGCCCGGCCTTGATTAAATCGGTGCTTCCGGCAGTGCCAGTACATCCGTGGTCAAAGGGAAGCAGATACCGATTTAAGCCTTCTGGAGATTGCAGGCGGACATTTTGCCCGACTTTTGGTCTCGCTCGAGATCGAAGCCGATCTTCTGGCCTTCGACGAGTTCGCGCATTCCGGCACGCTCGACGGCGGAGATATGAACGAAGGCGTCAGCACCGCCATTGTCGGGCTGAATGAAGCCGAAGCCCTTGGTGGAGTTGAACCATTTAACTGTGCCAGTGGTCATGATGAACCCTTTCATAGCAATATTGAGAAACCGCAAGGCGTCAACGCGATGCGGATGGTGGTAACGATTTTTGAAAGGAAGTTCGTTCAGGCCGCGGTGCTAATCGCGCGATAACCAAGCCAGCAAGCAAAATTCGATAAGCCCTATATAGGTCGCCTATTCCGGCGCGTCAACCTTTAGTTTTTCTGTTTGACGGGAAAATAAACTTTTAGCTGTTTCAGTGAGTATAATAGAGGTCGGATCGCTATTTCCAGTTTGCGATCCCGACAGTTTCGGCGATCGCCTGGCGCAGATCATCGAGCCCGTCGCCCTTTTCGGACGAGGTGGACAGCACGAAAGGATAGGCGGCCGGGCGTTTGCGGATCTTGTCCGCCGTCTCGGCAAGCAGCTTGGGAACGGCCGGCGCCTTGATCTTGTCGGTTTTTGTCAGAACCAGCTGGTAGGAAACAGCGGCCTTGTCGAGCAGATCAAGCACGTCATCATCGTTCTTCTTGATTCCATGGCGGCTGTCGATCAGCACGTAGACGCGCTTCAGCGTCGCGCGGCCGCGCAGGTAGTCGAAGACGAGTTTGGTCCACTTGTCGACCTGCTCCTTCGGCGCCTGCGCGTAACCATAGCCCGGCATGTCGACGATCGCCATCGGCGGCAGGTCCGCGCCTTCGCCGGAATAGCCGTCCGGGACGAAGTAATTGAGCTCCTGCGTGCGGCCCGGCGTGTTCGAGGTGCGCGCCAGGCCCTTTTGGCCGACCAGCGCATTGATCAGTGATGATTTGCCAACATTCGAGCGGCCGGCAAAGGCCACTTCCGACGGTCCCTCCGGCGGCAGGAAGGTGAGCGACGGGACGCCGCGGATGAAGATCCAGGGGTGGCCGAAGAGCGGCTTTTCGGTTTCGGGCATGCGGGGCTCGGCAATCTCCGGGTTCGGTCTTGTGTCGGCTTCGTGGTTTTACGGGCGGTTGTCAAGCTTTCAGGCGGTCCGCGTCGCGCCTCGCGGGCCGGCCGCAAATGAAAAGCCCCGCCGGAGCGGGGCTTGAGAGCGTCATTTCGATGGCGCCGTTTTTCGTCGGAACAGGCCCTTGAGATTGTCGAAGAGCTCGATCTTGACGCCATGGCGCTTCATGATCACCGACTGCTGGATCACCGAGAGCGTGTTGTTCCAGGCCCAGTAGATGACGAGGCCGGCTGGGAAGCTTGCCAGCATGAACATGAACACCAGCGGCATCCAGTTGAAGATCATCGCCTGCGTCGGATCGGGCGGCGTCGGGTTCATGCGCATCTGCAGGAACATGGTGACGCCCATGATCAGCGGCCAGACGCCGAGGTGCAGGAATGTCGGTGCCGTAAACGGCAGCAGGCCGAACAGGTTGACGATCGTCGTCGGATCGGGTGCCGAAAGGTCCTGGATCCAGCCGAAGAACGGCGCGTGGCGCATCTCGATCGTGATGTAGATCACCTTGTAGAGCGAGAAGAAGATCGGGATCTGCAGCGCTACCGGCCAGCAGCCGGCGATCGGATTGATTTTCTCTTCCTTGTAGAGCTGCATCATTGCCTGCTGCAGGCCCATGCGGTCGTCGCCGAATTTCGCCTTCAGCTCTTCCATCTTCGGCTGCATGCGCTTCATGTTCGCCATCGACGCATATTGCTTGCTGGCGAGCGGGAAGAACAGTGCCTTGACGACGATGGTGGTGCAAAGGATCGCCACGCCGAAATTGCCGAAGAAGCGGAAGAAGAAATCCATCAGCTTGAACATCGGCTTGGTGATGAAATAGAACCAGCCCCAGTCGATCAGGCGGTCGAACTTCGGGATCGAATAGCTGGCCTCATAGCCGTCGATGACGGGCACTTCCTTGGCGCCGGCGAAGACCAGGTTCTTGAGCTCGATCGACTGGCCGGGGGCAACCGTGAAGGCATCGTCCTTGTAGTCGGCCTGATAGCGCGGCTGACCGTCGGAGAAATACGAGAAGTGCGCCTCGTAGGCGGACGTCTGCGGCGGAACGATCGTCGCGGCCCAGTATTTGTCGGTAATGCCGAGCCAGCCGCCGGTGGATTTCGCCGGGGCCACGGCTTCCTTCTCGACGGCGGTATACTTGCTTTCGATCAGGCCGTCGTCGCCGATGACGCCGATGAAACCTTCATGCAGGACGTAGGCCGATGGCGTCGTCGGCTTATTGTACCGTGTCACGCGGCCGTAGGAGGAGAGCGAAACGGGCGCCTGGCCGGTGTTTGCGACCTTGTCAACGACGGTGAACATGTAGCGTTCGTCGACGGAAATCGTGCGGGTAAAGGTCAGGCCCTTGTCGTTGGTATAGGTCAGCGTCACCGGCGTCTTCTCGGTGAGCTTGGCGCCCTCCGGCGCCGTCCACAGCGTCGAGGGACCGGGAACGCTGCCCGTGGCATCGCTGCCGATATAGCCGAGCTCGGTGAAGTAACCGTCCTTGGTTTCCGCCGGGCTGAACAGGGTGATGATCGGGCTCGAGTCGTCGACGGTCTCGTGATAGCCCTTGAGCTTCAGGTCGTCGAGCCGGGCGCCGGCAAGGTTAATCGTGCCGGAAAGGGCGGGGGTGTCGATGGCAACGCGCGGGGTCTTTGCGAGCGCCTGCTCGAGCGTCGCCGTTGCGACGGCCTGGCCGGAAGGTGCTGCACCGCTCGTCTGGGCCGGCGTCGCGCCGCCGGCGGCAGGCTGCTGGACCTGCTCGGTCTGCTGCTGCGCCTTCTGGGCTTCCTGCGCCTTGCGCTGGGCCTCGATGCGCGGATTCATATAGAGAAACTGCCAGCCGAGGACGATCAGCACCGAGAGAGCGATCGCAATGAAATAATTGCGGTTGTTTTCCATCATACGTTCCTGGGGCGTCCGTCTCCGGAGCGCCGGTGTTTCGGCCTGGTTTCCACGCGAAGCTTCAGCTCCGCGGCCAATTCCTGGAAGGACGCATCAAGCACGTCCCTGCGCGCGACAACCACATAGTCGTGTCCGGGCTGCATTGCAAATCCCGCATGAAGCCGCACCGCCTCTTTCAGGCGGCGGCGCATGCGGTTCCGTTCGACCGCGTTGCCATGTTTTTTGGTGACTGTGAAACCGACGCGAGCCTGGCTGTCGGGTTCCTTCCGGTCGAGGACTTCGAGAAGGAAGAGACCTCCGCGGCGTTTTTCGCCACCGCGTACGGCAAGAAACTGCGGGCGGCTTTTCAGCCGCCCGACAGCATATTTCTTCTCACTGGTCGTCAACTCGCCCGCCATCTCTTACCGGGCAACCCGGCCTTAAGCCGAAAGACGCTTGCGGCCCTGCGCGCGGCGGGCAGCGATGACCTTGCGGCCACCCTTCGTGGACATGCGCGCACGGAAGCCGTGGCGACGCTTGCGAACAAGCTTGGATGGTTGGTAGGTACGCTTCATTTATTTAAACACCGCGGAGTGCGGCCCTTCTTGAATTTGCATGATGCAAGGAGCGTTGTTTTTCGAACGGGCGGGCCATGAAAGGCCTGAATGACCGGACGTGCGGCGGCTTATACGGATGAAGCCCGGCAAAGTCAATTATACCCGAGATTTTCACCGGCGCCGTCGCCGCCGGCTGCTATTTTCGCATTGTGGTGTTAATAAATTAGATCCGCTCCGAGAAGTTGTACTTGGGCGCCAGATTGGCTGAATAGCATGAAATTTCAACGGTTTGAAACCGCGGGGAAGGGCCGGGGCGCCAATATTTTGTTCGCCTAATCGTAAATATTGGAAATCTAACTTTAATCAATTTCGCTGATAGTCAGCGCATCGACTGGAATTTGCTTTCCAGGCAGTGGCGTAGAGGAGCATTGCATTGAAGATCCGCGGGAAAATTAATCTGCTGGTTTGCGTGATGGGCGCGGTGGCGCTTCTGATCGGCGCGACGGCATTGTCCGCCATGCGCGAATACAGCCGCAATCTCACGGCTTACGAGCAGGCCGCTGCCCGCGCCTATGCCGGCGAACGCCTCAACCGTTTCGTCACGGCTGTCGTCATGGAAGCGCGCGGCATCTATGCCGCCAAGTCGATCAAGGATACGGCAGGTTTTGCCAAGGGCTTGATGGCCGATCTCGACGAGATCGACAAGGTCATCGCGGGCTGGGCTCCGTTGGTCCCCGAAAGCGAAAAGGCCGATTTCGCCAAGCTTGTCGCCCGCGCCGCGGAATTCCGCACCTTCCGCGCGGAAACGGTCCGCCTGGGCACTGAGGTCGGCCCCGAGGCCGCTAACCAGCAGGGCAACAACGAGGCCAACCGCGCCAACCGCAAGGCGTTCCAGGCAGAAATTGATGCAGTCGTCACCGTCGACAAGGCAGCGCTCGAAGCCGTCGACGCCGAGATCGAGAGCTTCCGTTCCCGGGTGCTGATGCTCGTCCTCGGCATCACCGGCATCGGCATCGCGGCCGGCATCGGCATGGGCTTTTATATCGGAACCAGCCATCTCAGCCGCCCGATCAAGCGCGTCACCCATGCGATCAAGGAGGTCGCCGACGGCAATTTCGACGCCGAGGTTCCGTTTGCCGGCCGCAAGGACGAAATCGGCGAGATGGCCGCCGCGGTTGCGGTCTTCAAGGAGAACGGCCTTGCCGTCAAGCGCCTGAACGCCCAGGAGGCGGCGATGCGCGCCAAGAGCGACGATCTGCAGTCGAGCATGTCGGTCGTCGTCGCTGCGGCTGCAGCAGGCGATTTCAGCCACCGCATCGACAAGGATTATCAGGACGAGAACCTCAACCAGTTCGCCGGCAACATCAACGCGCTGCTGTCGAGCGTCGATGCCGGGATCGGCGAGACGCGCCGCGTCATCGCAAGCCTTGCCGAAGGCGACCTCACCCAGACGATGAACGGCAACTTCCAGGGCGCCTTCGCCGAGCTGCAGCAGAATGTCAACAACAGCTTCGTGACGCTGCAGGCGACGATGCGCGAAGTGCGCGAGACGACGGAAGCGATGAACGGTAACACCGCCGAGCTGCGCAATGCCAGCGACGACCTGTCGAAGCGCACCGAGCAGCAGGCCGCCGCCCTCGAGCAGACTTCCGCCGCGCTCGATCAGATCACCGCCGTCGTCCAGAACTCCACCGAGCGGGCGCATGAAGCCACCGTCATGGTGTCGGAAGCCAAGGAAAATGCCGGCCGCTCCGGCGTCGTCGTGCGCAATGCCGTCGAGGCCATGGGTCGCATCGAACAGGCCTCGCGCGAGATCAGCCAGATCATCAACGTCATCGACGAAATCGCCTTCCAGACCAATCTTCTGGCGCTGAATGCCGGTGTCGAAGCGGCCCGCGCCGGCGAGGCCGGCAAGGGTTTTGCCGTCGTCGCCCAGGAAGTGCGCGAACTTGCCCAGCGCTCGGCAACGGCCGCCAAGGACATCAAGGCGCTGATCACCAAGTCGGGCGACGAGGTGCAGGTCGGCGTCAAGCTCGTGCAGGCGACCGGCGAGGCGCTTTCGGAAATCGGCACCCGCGTCATCGCCATCAACGATCATATCCATTCGATCGCCACCGCGGCGGTCGAGCAGTCGACCGGCCTCAAGGAGGTCAACACCGCCGTCAATCAGATGGATCAGGTAACGCAACAGAACGCCGCGATGGTGGAGGAAACGTCCGCCGCCACCCATAGGCTTTCGGCCGAAGCCAACGGTTTGGTGCATCTCATCGCCCGCTTCAAGCTGTCGGATGGGCCGGCACCCGTGGCGCTCGTCCGCAACGAGCCGCACCGGCAGCCGGTCGCCTCGCCCGCCCGCCGGGCGATCGCCAAGGTCGCCCGCGCCTTCGGCGGCGGCAATGCGGCCGCGGCCGAGCAGAGCTGGGAAGAGTTCTGATCTCCGGCCCTTCACGCATCTTCGAGCGCCGCCTCCGGGCGGCGTTTTCTTGGTGACGACGTGACGCTGATCGCAAAGATTTGAAAGCGGAGCCTGTTGGTCTAATATAAGGCTCCATGAGGGCGGCCAGGTGCCGCCGATCGGGCGAGACGCAGATGCCGGTTCGAAACCAGCACAACGATCCTTCGGCAGAAATCCCGGCGGCCGGCGAGGCCGCCAGGGGACGGTGCCCGTCTGCCGGCATATTCGGCGGGCTGTCCGGCAAGCTGCTCTGGCTCACCGTCTTCTTCATCATGCTCGCCGAAATCCTGATCTTCTTCCCCTCGGTCGCCAGCATGCGCATGCGCTGGCTGCAGGACAGGCTGAACACGGCCGCCGCCGCCGCCATCGTCATCGACGGGCTGCAGCCGATCGAGCTGCCGCGCGCGCTGCAGAAGGAGACGCTGGAGGCGACCGGTACCAAGGCGATCGTGCTGCGCAAGGAAGGCACCTCGCGGCTCCTGGCGACAACAGACATGCCGACCTCGGTCGACGAGTCCTACGACCTGACGGACGTGCCGCCGCTGACGGCGATCCGCGACGCCCTCGACACGCTGATTTTCGGCGGCGGCAGAATGATCCGCGTCTATGGCCCGGTCGGCGACACCAAGGTCGGCGTCGAGGTGGTGATGAAGGACCGGCCGCTGCGCACGGCGATGTTGGCCTATTCCCGCAACGTCCTGCTGCTGTCGGTGCTGATCTCGCTGTTCACGGCGACGCTGATCTTTTTCACGATCAACCGCCTCCTCATCGGGCCTATCCGCCGGCTGACCGGCAGTATGCAGCAATTCTCCTCCGATCCTGAGAATCCGGCCCATATTTATATCGGCGACGGCGGCCGCGACGAGCTGGCGGTCGCCGGTCGCAATCTCACCTCGATGCAGATGGAGCTGCAGAAGACGCTGAAGCAGCAGAAGAACCTGGCGGCCCTTGGCCTGGCCGTTTCCAAGATCAATCACGACATGCGCAATATCCTGGCTTCCGCGCAGCTGATGTCGGACCGGCTGGTCGATGTCGATGATCCGATGGTCAAGAGCTTCGCGCCGAAGCTGTTGCGCACCATCGACCGGGCGGTCGGCTATACCACTGAGGTACTGTCCTACGGCAAGGCGAGCGAATCGGCCCCGCGCCGCCGCCGTGTCCGGCTGCTGGAGCTGACCCAGGACGTCAGGGATATGCTGGCGATCGATCCGCAGAGCGGCATCGAGTTCATCGAGCAGTTCGCTGCCGATCTCGAGGTCGATGCCGATGGTGAACAGCTCTTCCGGATCATTCACAACTTGACACGCAACGCGTTGCAGGCGCTGACCTCGCCGGGCGAGGGCGGCCCCGGTGCTGTCAGGCGCATCACCGTCTCCGCCCAGCGCGTCGGCAGCGTCGTCAGCATCACGGTGGACGATACCGGCCCCGGCATGCCGCTGAAGGCGCGCCAGAACCTGTTTGCCGCTTTCCGCGGTTCGGCCCGTTCAGGCGGCACCGGCCTTGGCCTCACCATCGCCCGCGAACTGGTGCTTGCCCATGGCGGCACCATCGCGCTTGTGGAAAAACCGACGGTCGGCACCCAGTTCCGCATCGAAATTCCCGACCGCCCGGTCTCGCTGGACGATTACCGCAGCCGGACGCACAGTGAGAAGTGAGGGAATTTCGCCCGCCGCGGCCGCAAACAGGCAAACCCGCGATTTTTTCAGAAATGCTCTTGCATTGTCCGAAAGGACCCTTTAGAGGATCGCCCACGCAAGCGGTACCGCCGCTTCTGCCACGCACCCGTAGCTCAGCTGGATAGAGCACCAGACTACGAATCTGGGGGTCAGGAGTTCGAATCTCTTCGGGTGCGCCATTCCTTTTTCACCATCTGAAATTTTGCATGGCTCCGAACGGTAACGTCATCTGACGTGCTCTCGTGATTTTGTACCGAGCAACGTTTGCCGCCGGGTCGCGACCAGGCGATGGAGCTCTTCCGGTCCCGAATTATGGTGAATTGGTCTGCAGCAGTGGAAAGCGGCAACTGATTCACCCAATGCCCCGTGTTCAGGAATACGGGTGATGAAATCAAGTTTGCCGCGACGGTCGCCCCCATCCTCTGCTCCAAGGCAGCGAAGCGAAAAATTATTGCTCGGCCGGGAAGTCTCTTTCATAGGCTTCCCTTTCCTCCTTCCCGAACAAGGATGAGTAGTAACCGCTGCAAACCAGATATGAGCACTCATCCGGGTTGCCCGTTTGCCATCCCGGCTGGCAGAGGGCGACCCGATGGAATTTTGCGTTGCAAAGTCCGTCGTTTGCCACGAGCCGTGGATCGTTTCCGAAATACGCGCTTATGGCTTTTGGCGAGTCCACGGAGGAACGACTTTCCAATCAGCTTCGCCGCCCTCAGCGCTGACATTGCCGGTCGCACAGAAAGACCAGTTGGCAATCATAACCGGCTGATCGCAGGGAAAAGCCTGAACGGCGCTTGCCATCAAGATCGAAACCAGTGCCAGCAGCCGCTGGCCATAGATCCACGCGCCCTTCTCCCCCACGCCGAACTTTCGCATCCTGGCCTTCCAATCATGTGCAACTGCCTGTCACCGTCTGACCGAATCAGGACGTCAAAACACCTAAGATTATTTTCCTAGTTCACGGAACGTCCTTACGCTAGATTGCCCGCGGTTGCAGCCATGGAATGTTGAATGTCGAAGAATATCGCAGCGATTGGCGATGGCGCCGCTTGGGCCGGTCGTTCCCTCCGCAGGCGTGAAAAAACGAGTTCCTCTGTCGTTTCCCGCAGGGACGTGCCGACAGCCAAGGTGAGGATCTGATGGCCGAATTGAACCCTCGTGACAAGAGCCGCACCGGTGCTGGCAAGACGCGGTCGCTCGTGCGCAAACATACCGCACCGCCGAACGGAGGCGACGACGGCAGCCTTCGCTGGCAATGGTTGACGATCCAGCTGCTGGAATCGCCGGCGTTCACATCACTGAGCGCGAATGCCAGCCGCGCCTTCTTCCGCATCATCATCGAGCACACCGCACACGCCGCCCTGGCAAATGGCAGGCTTGTCGTGACCCACCCGCAGTTCGTCTCTTACGGTGTCACCGGCGAATACGTGGCCGATGCGCTCGACGAGCTGGACTATAAGGGCCTCATCAAGGTTCGCCGCGGCCGGGCGGGCAGCGGTGTCGCGCATCCGAACCTCTTCACGCTGACCTTTGTAGGTGACCATGAAGGCGCACCGCCCACGGACGATTGGCGGCGATGCACGGCGGAGAGATGCCGGAAGTGGTCGGAGATCGACCGCAAGTTTGCCGCCGACAAACGCGGCCGGGTCGGCAGGAAGAAAAAAACGCCACTTCGGGATCCCGAAATTCCCCCGCTTCGGGATCCCGAAATTCGCCGCGCCTCGTGAGCCCGCGCGGCGAGGGAAGAGGCAATGATTTCAATGCCGCAACCAATTTCGGGATTCCGCAGTGCTATATAGATTCTGGTGGGGAGTTCCTCTTGAGTCCGCAAGATCAGACCATGGCTTGTGGAGCGGTTGCCTGCTATCGGCATGCCTAGTTTCGCGCAACCTTGCTGGTGTATCCGCGAGCGTGACGATGTTTGACGCGCTTTCGGCCGGAGGAATGCATGGCGATAGGAATTTTTCGAGCTGTCGGCGCCGTGGCCTTGATGGCGGCTCTTGCCGGCTGCATCGACCGCGCCAACGAGCCGGTGCTGTTGGCCGTCGGCGTGCCGGTCAATCCGCCGGCCGTTGCACACAGCCTCTGCATGACCGACGGCAATGCCATGTATGACGAGGCGAAGCGCCAGTACGAGCTGCGCGCCCAGCTGACCGGATATGCGCAGGCCGATGCGCTGGAAGCGGAAACGATTGCTCGCGCCGCCGCGCATCGCCAATATGTCGCCTGCCTCTCCGGCCAGGGCTACCGCACATTATACGCGAACTGAGAACAGAGAATTCATAACGCCTCAGCGGTGTCGCCAGCGCCTTTCAGCCCATTGCGGCATTTTACAATTCATCGCGATAAGGTCACGCCGGATCGCCTTGCGACCCCTGTCGCCCTCGCGGCGATCCCGCCGGCTGCGGCCGCGCCCCTTCCCATACGTCCGCCGTCCATCGTCTCGAAGGCGAAAACAGTGCAATTTAAGGTACATGCCGGCACCTTGCACGGCTATCGGGGCTTTGCCGCGGAGCGTCACGGCACCGGCCGCCATTCCGATGGCAATTGGTATCCGCTGGCCACCTTCGGCGTCGACCCCGCATGACCGGCTCAATCATTCGCCAGCCCGTGAACAGGCCGGCGGCGCCGACAACGTGCAACCCTACGCTTTCGGGATCGATCGGCCCCGGCAGCATGCCCTGCAATAACGGCTATTGAGCCGGCAAAGGAAAGAAGCGGCGACGAGCCGCGTCTTTCTCGGTCGGGCCGCCGCTCACATATTCGTGACCCCTGTTGCAGTGCGGTAGTATGTGACAGATCCGCTTCCTAACTCCTCGGCGTAAATTCCCTTAAATCCTCCCAAGGAGACGATCATGATCACGACGTTCAAGAGCGGCCTGGCGGCCGTGGCCATCGGCGCAATGCTCGGCCTTTCCTCGTTCCCGGCCGAAGCGGCTCCCCTCCAGTCCAGTGCGACGCAGCAGGGCGCGGTCAAGCAGCCGGTTGCCCGGAAAGAAACCCAGATGCAGCACGATCGTCGCACCACCGGTTCGATCGGCGAGCGCGGCCCAGACACCATGGCTTCACCCTACATGATGAACCCGAAGAAGCCGCTGAACATGGATTGCAAGCTCGGCTTCAACCCGACAAGCAGCTCCGGCTGCAACTATTGAGGCCTCGCGATCGGGCTGAGGGGTGGCTTCCGGGCCGCCCCTTCTCCCTGTGGTCGCGGGAAATGGCCATGATGCGAAAATATGCCGGACGCCGATGGAAAAAATCGTCGCAAACGCCGGCTTACACAGGCGATTGATGTCGCTGCCTTGGAATTGCCATGCTGGCCGCGATGGTCGCATTGATACTCAATTGAATTTCAGACAGGTGGAACAGTCATGACCGCAAAGGCTGCATGCTCCGATTTCCTGCATTTTTTCCGCTCCTGGATCAGCAACCCGCTTCGGGTGGCGGCCATCGCGCCGTCGGGTGATTCCCTGGCCAGGATCATGACCAGCGAAATTGCCGCACTGGATGGGCCGATCATCGAGCTCGGCCCGGGCACCGGCGTGTTCACCCGGGCGCTGCTCGCCCGCGGCGTCAGCGAGGCCGATCTCACCCTGATCGAATATGGGCCTGAATTTATCGATGCGCTGCAGGCGCGTTTCCCGGCGGCGCGCGTATTGCAGATGGATGCCGCCCATCTTGCCCAGGCCGAAATTTTCGAGGACGAACCGGTCGGCGCCGTCATCAGCGGCCTGCCGCTTCTGTCCATGTCGCCGCCCAAGATCGCCGCGATCCTTGCCGGCGTCTTCGCCTATATGCGGCCGGGCGGGGCGGTCTATCAGTTCACCTATGGCCCGCGCTGCCCGGTGCCGCGGCAGATCCTCGACCGCCTTGGCCTGGAGTCCGTGCGCATCGGCGGCACGGTGCGCAACCTGCCGCCCGCCTCCGTTTACCGGATTTCGCGCCGCAAGCCGCTCGAACTCTCGCGCGAGCGCCTGCGATACCGGGACGGCGACGCCGACATCGACGTCGCCGCCTTTTCCGGCGAAACGGGCGGCTGAAAACAGGCGTCAACGCAAGAGCCGCCGGCTTTCCTGTCGCCGCTCCGGCATCGCCTTGACGCCGATGTTTCCGGCGCAATCCCTGTTATCTCAATAGTGCTGTCCTATATCTCAAGAGTCGCAGCGGTCGCTCGCCAATGCCGCGGCGACTGCCGGCTCATCACCATCGGCACCGCCAGGGCGGGCAGACATGCGCGTTTCAAACGCCGCCAGCCGCGGCGAGTGGCAGCCGGGCGGCTTTCGGCCTTCCCGCTGACTTCAACTATTCCATTGACCAACAGAGGAAAGATCATGGCCAGTTACAACGCAGCCAAGTCGGGCACTTTCAGGATCGGCGGCGAGATCGAGATCAATCGTCTCGGTTTCGGCGCCATGCGCGTCACCGGCAAGGGCATCTGGGGCGAGCCCGAAGATCACGCTGAATCCATCCGCACACTGAAGCGCCTGCCGGAGCTTGGCGTCAATTTCATCGATACGGCCGATTCCTACGGCCCCGACGTTTCCGAATGGCTGATCAAGGAGGCGCTGCATCCCTATGGCGGCAAGTCCGTCGTCGCCACCAAGGGCGGCCTGACCCGCCACGGCCCCGACATCTGGCTGCCGGTCGGCCGTCCCGAATATCTGATCCAGCAGGCGCATAAGAGCCTGCGCAATCTCGGGGTCGAGCGGATCGATCTCTGGCAGCTTCACCGCATCGATCCGAAAGTGCCGGCCAGGGAACAGTTTGATGCGATCAAGTCGCTGCTCGACGCCGGCCTCATCCGCCATGCCGGCTTGAGCGAAGTCTCCGTCGCCGAGATCGAGGCGGCCTCGAAGCACTTCAGGGTCGCCACCGTCCAGAACCGCTATAACCTCGTCGATCGCACCAGCGAAGACGTGCTCGATTATTGCGCCAAGCACAATATCGGCTTCATCCCCTGGTATCCGCTGGCCGCCGGCGATCTCACCAAGCCCGGCTCGCTGCTCGATACGATCGCCAGGAAGCATGGTGCCGCGCCGAGCCAGATCGCGCTCGCCTGGGTGCTGAAGCGCAGCCCGGTGATGCTGCCGATCCCCGGCACCTCCAAGGTCAAGCACCTGGAAGAAAACGTCGCGGCCGTCGACATCACCCTCTCCGACGAGGAGTTTTCGGCGCTGGATGCCGAGGGGCGGAAAGTGTTCAAGGCGGCTTAAGGAGTGACGGCAGCCGATTTTCCCCGCGAGCGACCGCGAGCGGGGAGGTGGCGGCAGCCGGATGAGGGCAGGCGGCGCGCTCTAACGTCGAGGCCTCATTTTTCAGCAGAATTTGACCATCCGGTCAAAGATGCCGCAAAATGAGGCGTCGATCTGTTGTTTTGAGGGCAAGCGTTGCGTTGGGTGCATTGCTGCATTGCGGTATTTTCGCTATTCCCGATCAAATGAATGGGCTATCTATATCTCCGTAAGCAGCGCACTCCTCCTCCCAGCGCTCTTACATCGGACTGACAACACTCCTCCTCCCAGTTGTCAGTCAGTATCAAGAGCCTGGCGCACCTCCTCCCGCGCCAGGCTCTTTTCTTTTTCCCATCAAGTTCTTCACCGCGGTTTGACTCGGCAAGCGTCGTCGGACTATTTGAACGGGCGCCCCTCTGTCCGGTGCGCGCACCGGTTGGAGTTCGGTCATGATCGGCAAATGGCGCGCCCCGCATGCGGCCCTGACAGGTCTTCTGGTTGCAACGCTTGTGCTCGCCGGCTGCGGCGGCAGGCCGGTCGGCGTCATGCAGGCGGCCGGTGCGGTGCCGCCGGGCACCTCGAAGGTCGATCTCTTGGTGGCGACGACGCGGGCTGCCGATGACAATCCCGCCGTGCTTTTCTCCGGCGAACGCGGCACCGGGCTCACCGTCAATGCCGTCGATGTCTCCATTCCACCGGATGCCAATCGCAAGGTCGGCCAGGTGCAATGGCCAAAGCGGCTGCCGGCAGACCCCTTGCGCGATTTCGTCACCGTGTCCGTCGATCCGCTGGAAGGCGAGCGGGCGGGCGAGCGCTGGCTGAAGACCCATATGCCGAAAAGCCGCCGCGTTCTGGTCTTCGTGCACGGTTTCAACAATCGTTACGAGGATGCCGTCTACCGCTTCGCCCAGATCGTTCATGATTCGCATGCCGACGTCGCACCTGTCGTTTTCACCTGGCCCTCGCGCGCCAGCATCTTCGATTACAATTACGACAAGGAAAGCACCAACTATTCCCGCGACGCGCTGGAGGAGCTGCTGACCCGGACCGCCGCCAATCCCGCCGTCGCCGACATCACCATCATGGCGCATTCGATGGGCACCTGGCTCACCGTCGAAGCGCTCAGGCAGATGGCGATCCGCAATGGTGAGGTCGCCGGCAAGATCAACAATGTCATCCTCGCCTCGCCGGATCTCGATGTCGACGTCTTCGGCCGCCAGTTCGCAAGCCTTGGCAAGGACAAGCCGCATTTCACCATCTTCGTCTCGCAGGACGACCGGGCGCTCGCCTTGTCGCGGCGCATCTCCGGCAATATCGATCGCCTCGGCCAGATCGACCCCTCGGCCGAGCCCTATCGCAGCAAGCTCGAAGCGGCCGGGATCACCGTGCTCGATCTCACCAAGCTCAAGGGCGGCGACCGGCTGAACCACGGCAAATTCGCCGAAAGCCCGGAAGTGGTGAAGCTGATCGGCGACCGGCTGATCGCCGGCCAGACGATCACCGATTCCAATGTCGGCCTCGGCGAGGCCGTCGGCGCCGTCGCGATGGGCGCTGCCCAGACCGCCGGAAGTGCCGTCGGCGTCGCCGTCAGCACGCCGATCGCCATCTTCGATCCGCGCACGAGGCGCAATTACGACGCCCAGCTGAAGCGTCTCGGCCAGTCGGTGAATAATACCGTCGGATCGGTGGGTGACAGCGTCGGCGCCGGCCTGCCAGAAAGCCAGTGAAAATTCCGTAGGCAATCATCGCCGATCTGATATATCACGTTGGCGAAGCGGCGGTCTTGTCTGCCGTGCGGTTGGGTTGATGGCATGGCTGAAGAGACGAAGAAGAGGGTTGTTGTGGTCGGCGCGGGGGTGGTCGGCGCCTCCATTGCTTTCGAATTGCAGCGGCGTGGCAATCAAGTGACGCTGGTCGACAAAGGCGAGCCGGGACGCGGCACCTCTTTCGGCAACATGGCGAGCATCGCGCTCGATTTCGCCGCCGGGTCGGGCCCTTCGACCTGGAAGAAAATGCCCGGCTGGCTGCTCGATCCCGAAGGCCCGGTCTGGCTGCGCCCCTCCTATGCGGCAAAAATGCTGCCCTGGTTCCTGCGCTTCCTCGCCGCCGGCCGCCCGTCGCGCCTCAGAGAAATCGAGGATGCCGGCATGAGCCTGTCGCAGCGCGCGCTCGGCGATTTCAGGGAGATGCTCCAGGCGATCGGCGCCTCCGAGCTGATGACGGAGGAGGGGTGTCTGGCGATCTACGAGACGGAAGCGGAATTTGCCGCCGACCGCGGCCACCTCGCCATGATGCAGCGCTACGGCCTCGAATTCGAAGTCTTGAGCAACGGCGCCATCCAATATCATGAGCCGGCCCTTTCGCCTGCCGTCGCCAAGGCCGTGCTGCTGCCCGACAACAAGTCGATCCGCGATCCCTATAGTCTGGTGGTCAAATTGGCCGAGGCGGCCAAGGCCGCGGGCGCGTCCTGTGTCTCCGGCGCTGTCAGGAACATCGAGCGCAAGGGCGATGGCGCCGTCGTCGTTCTCTTGGAAGATGGCGGCCGCCTCGAGGCCGATTCCGTCGTGCTCGCCGCCGGTGTCCACACCCGCTTTCTGGCCGAAAAGCTCGGCGAGCCGATCCCGCTCGAAACCGAGCGCGGCTATCACACCCAGATCATGAAGCCGGGTATTTCCATGCGCTATTCGGTGATCTGGCCGGCGCGCGCCTTCATGGTGACGCCGACGGCCGGCGGCATCCGTGTCGGTGGCAATGTCGAGCTCGCCGGGCTCGATGCCGCGCCCGACTTCCGCCGCCCGCGCGTGCTCGTGCGCCACGCTCAGCGGGCGCTGCCCGGGCTGAAGCTTGAGGAGGCGACGGATTGGATGGGCCATCGCCCGGCGCTGCCCGATACGATCCCGATCATTTCGCCGTCGTCGAAAATGTCGGGGGTCTTCTATGCGACCGGGCACGGCCATCTCGGCCTGACCTATGCCGCGACGACAGCGCGGCTGATCGGCGATATGGTGAGCGGCATTGAGCCGCCGGTCGACATCCGCCCGTTCCGCATCGACCGATACTGAATGAGAATCGTTATCTCGGAACCGGAGTTTTCGATATGAGATGGAAACGCACGATCCAGCTACTGGATGTTCATGCCGAAGGCGAGATCGGCCGCGTCGCGATCGGCGGCGTGCCGAAGATACCGGGCGATACGATCGCCGCCCAGCTGCATTGGCTGAACACCGATCCGAAGGGCGACGAGCTTCGCCGCTTCCTCTGCCTGGAGCCGCGCGGCGCTCCGATCGGCTCGGTCAACCTGCTGCTGCCGGCAAGGCATCCGGAAGCGGACGCCGCCTTCATCATCCTGCAGCCCGACCAGGCGCATGCGAGCTCCGGCTCGAACTCGATCTGTGTGACGACGGCGCTGCTCGAAGCCGGAATCGTCGAGATGCAGGAGCCGGAGACAATCGTCACACTGGAAACGGCAGCCGGCCTCGTCAAGGCGACCGCGACCTGCCGCGACGGGCGCTGCGAAAAAGTCCGGCTCACCATGGTGCCGTCCTTCGTGCATGAACTCGATGTCGAGATCGACACGCCGCATTGGGGCAAGATCAAGGCCGATCTCTGCTACGGCGGCATCTTCTATGCCCTCGTCGATGTCGACCAGATCAATCTCACGATCGAGAAGGCCAATGCGGCCGGCCTCGTCCAGGCCGGCATGATCCTCAAGGAACTGATCAACCGCGACATCAAGGTCGTCCATCCCGAAATCCCGGCAATCTCGGGCGTCGCCTATGTCATGTTTCGCGATACCGAGGCCGACGGCACGGTGCGCACCTGCACCACCATGTGGCCGGGCCGGGCCGACCGCTCGCCCTGCGGCACCGGCAATTCCGCCAATCTCGCCGCGCTCCATGCCCGCGGCAGGGCGAAACTCGGCGACGTCTTCACCTCGAAATCGATCATCGGATCGCAGTTCGAGGTCGGCCTGCAGGCGGTGACCGAGGTCGCCGGCCGCCCGGCGGTCATCCCCACCATCACCGGCCGCGGCTTCACCTTCGGCCTGACCCAGGTGGCGCTCGACCCCTTCGATCCGCATCCCGCAGGTTTTGCGCTCACGGATGTCTGGGGGCCATCGGCGGGGGAGATTTGAGCCGGCGGTTTTGTCCGCTTTTCGGCGCCGATCGACGAGGAGAACGGCCACTCGGCGGCACTCACCGACGTACCGCATCCCGATGCAAAATGTCCCGCGTCTAGGTATATTCCAAAGCGCTCCACGACATGCGCTGCCGCGGCCCGACAACCGCGTGCGTTCACCACTGATGCAGTGAGGAGCCTCAACTGACGCTCTTGCGTCGTCACCGCGAGATCATCTGGGCTTACCGGGATATTTAAACTGTCAGAAGGACGCTCCTTGGCATTCTCGCCGCCGACATCAGGGGTTGGGCAACCTGATCCAGCAACTGGCCGGCATTCTGCTCTTCACCCAGCGACAGTGTTAGCAATTGAGCGACCGCCGGTTGCGCAAGTTGAAGTGCCATATTGCGAGCGGTGGTGTAGGCGGCGATCTCGTAGTGCTCGACCCGCAGCGCCGCTCCGATCAAAGCCAGATCAGCGGGAGCGTCTTCCTTTTTCTTGCCTTCCGCCATCACTTCCTCGCCTTCCTCAATCAGGCCGGCCATGCCCTTGCATGGCTTGGCGCGAGCCGAGGTGCCAAGGATGCGCAGACATTCGTTCAAACGCTCGACCTGCCCCTCCGTCTCGGCAAGATGGTTGCGCAGCAAGGTCTGCAGCTGCTGAGTGCGCGCGGCTTTCTGCATCTTGGGAAGCGCTTTCAACAGCTGTTTTTCCGCGTGGAGCAGGTCACGGAGTTCATCCACGAGGACTTCCTGAATCGCTTCCGCTCCTTCAGGGGAGGCGCTCTCAGCGCGGATCGCCGTTCCCCCGTTTTCGGCTCCCGGGAGATCCTGGAAGGCGGGCGCCTCCACAAATTCCCAAGGTTCTCCCTCATTCCATGGACCGCGGGCGTCAACCTCACCTAAATCCCCTCGACCCGTGGAATCGTTGAAGAACTGATCGACGAGTCCTGCAGTCGGCGCAATCCTGCCGACGCTCAGCGGCGGCTTGCCCATGCTTTCGAGGGCCAGGGCGAAAGCACGCATGTGGGTGATCTCCCTGGTCATCAGGAACTGCAGCGCATCCTTTGTCCCCGGATCGCGGCAGAAGTCGATCAAGCGTTCGTAGACGATCTTGGCACGGGCCTCCGCGGCTATATTGCTTCGCAGATCCACATCCAACTCGCCCGTTATTTTCAGATAATCGGCAGTCCAGGGGTTTCCCATCGAATTGAAAAGGTTCACCCCACCGCCGCCTGCGATGGCGATCAGCGGGTCGGCTTCCGCCTCCTCTCTGACTGACTTCAGCGGCTTGAGATGCATCCTCGCAAGAGTCCCGACGATCTCGAGGTGGCTGAGTTCTTCGGTTCCGATGTCCATCAGGAGGTCCTTGCGACTGGGATCCTCGCAATTCAAACCTTGAATAGAGTATTGCATGGCTGCGGCAAGTTCGCCGTTTGCGCCACCGAACTGCTCAAGCAGCATATTGCCGAATTTTGGATCAGGTTCGTCAACCCGAACGGTATACATGAGCTTCTTTACATGGTGATACATTGGCATCCTCCTGGTTGGATGCCGACTAACCGACCCATCGCAGGAATGTTCCCCGTCCGTGGCTCGTCAGGACACCGATGGCCGGCAGCCACATAGCAGGCCGCTCAGCCCTCATCCGTCGAAGGCCCCTTCGAGGCACCTCAGGATCGAAGGCGGAGCGGAGACGGCATTCCGGGGCGCAGGTGCCGGCATCCTACGCAATCTGCACAGAGTTCGATGGAAAAGCGGCAACTCTTCTTCGGCCCCGATAAACGAAGGCATAGTCCCGTCAACGACGCCGCAGAATCCCTCTGTCGACTTGACGTGCGGTGATCTCCTCAATCGGCGCCGGTCTGCCCAGCAGATATCCTTGGCCGATGTCATGATCATTAATGTTGGCGGAAAGGCAGCCGTTGTGATGGAGACGCACTGCACGCAGATGGCACCGCGCTTTTTTTTCGCGCGGTGCCATCTGCGGCAACTTTTTCCCGATCAGTAGACGAACGGATCGACCTCGGCCGCCTGCGTGCCCGGCTCCTTCGGATAGATGACGCCCTTGCGCAGGATGATGTTGGCATAGAGCCTGGGTTCGCTGGTCTGGATCAGCGCGTGGGCGGCCCGCACCCGGCCATAGAAATCCTGGCCGACGAGCGGCACCACCTGGCGGTGCGGCTCGTGGCGGGCGCAGCAGTCGATCATCTCCTCATGCACGGGATCGAGCTTGTCGCGCTCGGCCTTGACGGTCGAGCGGAAGATCGCCTCGGGCACGAAATCGTCGATCGGCAGCACGCTGAGCACGGCGTTGAGCACCGGAATGAGGTGGTGGCCGTCGAGCCGGATCAGCCGGCGGGCATCTTCGACACCGGGATAATTGCCGTCGACGATCGCGATCTCGTCGCCGTGGCCCATGGCCCGCAGTGTTGCGAGCAATTCCGGGCTCAGAAGCGGATCAAGTCCCTTCAGCATGGTCTATCTCCTTGAAGAGTACGTTCTGGTCTGTGAGGTAACGCGAAAAGATCGGCAGGCTGGCGCCGCCGATGGCGCGGGCCTGCGCGCCGACCGCGCCCTCGATGATTTCGGGCATGACGACGCCCTGCAGGTCGAGTTTGGCGGCCTCGTCGATCGTCGCCTGCACGACGCGGCTGCGCACCCAATGAGGAAAGCCGCCATCGATGACGGCGGCGCTGAAGTCGACGATCGAGGCGGCGGCGACGATCGCCTGCGCCAGCGCCTTGGCGGTATCCTGGATCCAGATTTCCATCGGCTCGCCGAAATCCACCCAGTCGTCGGCCGAATACCAGAGCGGCTCAGGATCGATGCCGCGCTCGCGCAGCATGTTTTCCAGAACGAAGATCGAGGCGATTTCGAGCAGTTGCTTCGTTTCGCCGTTCCTGTCGCGCACCGGCAGCGGCCCGATGGCGCCGGCCGTGCCGGTGCGGCCGGAAAAGATCGCCGAATTCAACACGATGCCGCCGCCTATGAAGGAGCCGATGAAGAAGTAGACAAAGTCCGGATAGGAGGGGCCGACGCCGAAGACGAGCTCGGCGCCGCAGGCGCTGGTCGCATCGTTCTGCAGGAAAACGGGATGGGAAACGCGCGCGGCGATATCGGCCTGCAGGTCGACATCCCGCCAAACCTCCATGGCGCCCGGCGGCGCGCCGACCTCTTCGGCCCAGTTCCACAGCTCGAAGGGGGCGGCGATGCCGAGGCCGGCAATGCGGCTGCGCTGCTTGTCGTCGAGCTGGCTTTCGATCTCCTCGATGCCTGCGGTGACGAAGGCGAGGATTTCATCCGGCAGCGGATAGGCATAGGTCTGGTGCAGCTGCATGCGGATGCGGCCGACGAAATCCATCAGCACCAGATCGGCGCTGCGCCGGCCCATCTTCAGGCCGAAGGAATAGACGGCATCAGGGTTGAGATGCATCGGGATCGACGGCTGGCCGACACGGCCGCGCACCGGCGCCCCGCGCGACAGCAGCCCTTCCTTTTCCAGCACCCGCATGATGACCGAGACGGTCTGGGCCGAAAGCCCGCTGCGGCGCGCGATATCGGCCTTCGACAGCGCGCCGTAAAGGCGCACCAGCGACAGCACGAGCCGTTCGTTATAGGCGCGCACCCTGACCTGGTTCGCACCGCCGGCCGGATTTAGAATTGGCGGCGGGACCGGCGTATGTTCCGGTCCATCCAAAGACGACATGGCCGCTCCTCCCGAGCGTTCGCCTCCTTCTCCTCATCGAAGGCGATTTGAAAAACATGCAGCAACTCAAAGCGGTACAGCCTCCTTCCGTCTGAGACCCGCGGCGCTCGCTGTACACCCTAATTCAATTGAGCATGCCACATCGAATTAATAATTCAATTGGATTTATTTATTGACAAGCCGATTTCTTTCCCTCTTAATTGCCAGCGTCAAGGGCACGGACGGCTTCGGAAGCGGCAGCGACCGAAGCGAAGTGTCACATCTCGAAAATTCCGGCCCGCACGGGCGGCGCCGGCAAACTCTGGGAGGAGTTCATGAAGAAATCAGTTCTCGCTTTCGGCGCGCTCGCGCTCGGTGTCGCTTTTTCCGCTCCGGCGATGGCGGCTGACGTTTCCGCCTGCCTCATCACCAAGACCGACACCAACCCCTTCTTCGTCAAGATGAAGGAAGGTGCGACGGCCAAGGCCAAGGAACTCGGCGTTTCGCTGAAGTCCTATGCCGGCAAGATCGACGGTGACAGCGAAAGCCAGGTCGCAGCGATTGAAAGCTGCATCGCCGACGGCGCAAAGGGCATCCTGCTGACCGCCTCCGACACCAAGGGCATCGTGCCTGCGGTCAAGAAGGCCCGCGACGCCGGCCTGCTGGTCATCGCGCTCGACACGCCGCTCGAGCCGGCCGATGCCGCCGACGCCACCTTCGCCACCGACAACCTGCTCGCCGGCAAGCTGATCGGCCAGTGGGCCAAGGAAACCCTCGGCGACAAGGCCAAGGATGCCAAGGTCGGCTTCCTCGATCTGACGCCGTCGCAGCCGACGGTCGACGTCCTGCGTGACCAGGGCTTCATGATCGGCTTCGGCATCGACCCGAAGAACCCGGACAAGATCGGCGACGAAGACGACAAGCGCATCGTCGGCCACGACGTGACCAACGGCAACGAGGAAGGCGGCCGTAAGGCCATGGAAAACCTTCTGCAAAAGGATCCGAGCATCAACGTCATTCACACGATCAACGAGCCGGCCGCTGTCGGCGCCTACCAGGCGCTGAAGGCCGTCGGCATGGAAAAGAACGTGCTGATCGTCTCGGTTGACGGCGGCTGCCCCGGCGTCAAGTCGGTCAAGGAAGGCGTCATCGGCGCCACCTCGCAGCAATATCCGCTGCTGATGGCGTCGCTCGGCATCGAGGCGATCAAGAAGTTCGCCGACTCGGGTGAAAAGCCGAAGCCGACCGAAGGCAAGTCCTTCTTCGACACCGGCGTCTCGCTCGTCACCGACAAGCCGGTTTCCGGCGTCAAGTCGATCGACACCAAGGAAGGCACCGACAAGTGCTGGGGCTGAGCCCGATCTATTGAAACAGAGAACGGCCGGGGCTTGATCCCCGGCCGTTTTGGACGGACGATGTGCCGTCGCTCCACCGGCTAAGCAACGAACGGATGAACAGGAGTGACGGCCTCCGCGCGGGTTCGGCGCGCGGATGCGGAGGAGGAACCATGACCGGAGCACAGGAATTCGAACGCGTCCTCGACGGCAGCGACAAGAACGTCGCCTCCTTCGAGCACCAGAGCGTCCCGCTGATAAAGCGCGCCCAGCATTTTCTGCACTCGACACCGGCCGCCGTGCCGCTGATCGTATTGGTATTGGCGATCATCATTTTCGGGATGGCGCTCGGCGGACGTTTCTTCTCGTCGTATACGTTGACGCTGATCCTGCAGCAGATCGCCATCGTCGGCATACTCGGCGCCGCCCAGACGCTGGTCATCCTGACGGCCGGCATCGATCTTTCGATCGGCGTCATCATGGTGATCTCGGCCGTCATCATGGGCAATGTCGCGATCACCTACGGCATACCGACGCCGATCGCGGTGATTGGAGGCCTGCTGGTCGGCGGCCTGTGCGGCCTGCTGAACGGTGCCCTTGTCGCCTTCATGAAGCTGCCGCCCTTCATCGTCACGCTCGGCACCTGGAACATCGTCATGGCGACGAATTTCATCTATTCCGCCAATGAGACGATCCGCGACACCGACGTCGACGAACAGGCGCCGCTGCTGCATCTTTTTGCCGCGAGCTTCAAGCTCGGCAGCGCCGTGCTCACCCTCGGCGTCATCGCCATGGTGCTGCTCGTGCTGCTGCTCTGGTATGTGCTCAACCACACCGCCTGGGGCCGGCATGTCTATGCCGTCGGCGACGATCCGGAAGCGGCGAAGCTTTCCGGTATCCAGACGAAGAAGGTGCTGCTCACCGTCTACACGATTTCGGGCGTCATCGCCGCCTTCGCCGCATGGGTGTCGATCGGCCGCAACGGCTCGATCTCGCCGTCCTCGGCGGTGACCGATTATAACCTGCAGGCGATCACCGCGACCGTGATTGGCGGCATCTCGCTCTTCGGCGGCCGCGGTTCCATTCTCGGCACCCTCTTCGGCGCCATGATCGTCGGCGTCGTGTCGATGGGCCTCAACATGCTCGGCGCCGATCCGCAATGGAAAGTCCTCTTGACAGGCGTGCTGATCATCGCCGCCGTCGCCATCGATCAGTGGATCAGAAAGGTTTCGGTGTAATCATGGCTGTCGAACCCATTCTCACTGCCCGCGGTCTCGTCAAGCGCTATGGACGTGTGACCGCGCTCGACAATGCCGATTTCGACCTCTATCCAGGCGAAATCCTTGCCGTTATCGGCGATAACGGCGCCGGCAAGTCCTCGCTGATCAAGGCGATTTCAGGCGCCGTCACGCCCGATGAGGGGGTGATCACGCTCGAAGGCCGACCGGTGCATTTCCGCTCGCCGATGGAAGCGCGCGAGGCCGGCATCGAGACCGTCTACCAGAACCTCGCTCTGTCGCCGGCACTCTCCATCGCCGACAACATGTTCCTCGGCCGCGAGATCCGCAAAAAGGGCCCGCTCGGCTCGCTGTTCCGCATGCTCGACCGGCCGGCGATGGAAAAGCTGGCCCGCAACAAGCTTTCCGAACTCGGCCTGATGACCATCCAGAACATCAACCAGGCGGTGGAGACGCTGTCGGGCGGCCAACGCCAGGGTGTCGCCGTCGCGCGCGCCGCCGCCTTCGGCTCGAAGGTCATCATCATGGACGAGCCGACAGCCGCTCTCGGCGTCAAGGAGAGCCGCAAGGTGCTGGAACTGATCCTCGATGTGCGGGCCCGTGGCCTGCCGATCGTGCTGATCTCGCACAACATGCCGCATGTCTTCGAGGTGGCCGACCGGATCCATATTCACCGCCTCGGCCGGCGCCTGACGGTGATTAATCCGAAGGAATACACCATGTCGGACGCCGTCGCCTTCATGACCGGCGCCAAGGCGGTGCCGACGGAGCCCGTTGCGGCATGAGTGCACGCATCGACGAAATCGCCGGCGAGGTTCTTAGCCGCGCCGGCGATAGCAGGCGTTTCCTGATCGGCATCGCCGGACCGCCTGGTTCGGGCAAATCGACCATGGCCGACAATCTGGCGGCAGCGCTGAAGGCCAAAGGCGAGAGCGCTGCGGTCCTGCCGATGGACGGCTTCCACATGGACAATGCCATCCTAATCGAACGCGGCCTTTTGGCCCGCAAGGGCATTCCCGAAACATTCGATGTCCGCGGCTTCCTCGACATCGTCCGGGCCGTCAGGCCGGCCGATCAGGAGGTTTTGGTGCCGGTCTTCGACCGCTCGCGCGAACTCGCCATCGCCTCGGCCCGGCCGATCGATCCCAAGGACCGGTTCATCATCGTCGAAGGCAATTATCTGCTGTTCACGCAGGGAAAATGGGCCGAGCTCGACGGCATCTTCGATTTCACCATCATGCTGGCGCCGCCGATCGAGGTGCTCGAGGAGCGCCTCTGGGAACGCTGGCGCGGCTATAATCTCAGCGAAGAGGCGGCCAGCGCCAAGGTCTATGGCAATGACCTGCCGAACGGAAGGCTGATCCTCGAAAACCGCCGCCCGGCCGATGTGACGCTGGAGATCGCGCTGGCGTAATCGGCGCACGAATCGATTTCAATGCGCCGCACTTTAGTGCTATCGAGGCCGCAGACGCATCGCTTCGGAGGCCTGCCATGCAATCGATCACCATCCGCCGTCCTGACGACTGGCACTTGCATCTGCGCGACGGCGCCATGCTGGAGGGCGTGATCGCCGATACGAGCCGCACCTTCGCCCGCGCCATCATCATGCCCAATCTGGTGCCGCCGGTCGTCACCACGTCAGACGCCAGCGCCTATCGCGAGCGCATCCTCAGGGCCCTGCCGGCCGGCCACCGTTTTCAGCCGCTGATGACGCTCTATCTCACCGAGCATACCAGCGCTGACGATGTCGAGGCGGGGGCGAAAACCGGCCTCATCACCGCCGTCAAGCTTTATCCGGCCGGCGCCACCACCAATTCGCATGGTGGGGTGCGCGACATGGAAAAGGCGATGCCGGTGCTGGAGCGCATGGCGAAGATCGGCCTGCCGCTCTGCGTCCACGGCGAAGTGACGACGCCTGAGGTCGATATCTTCGACCGCGAGGCCGTCTTCATCGACACCGTGCTCGATCCGCTGCGCCGGCGCCTGCCCGAGCTGAGGGTGACGATGGAGCATGTGACGACAGCAGACGGCATCGATTACATCAAGGCCGCCGAGGCCAATCTGGCCGGCTCGATCACCACCCACCATCTGATCATCAACCGCAACGCCATCCTGGTCGGCGGCATCCGCCCGCATTATTACTGCCTGCCGGTCGCCAAGCGCGAGAACCACCGCCTGGCGCTGCGCGCCGCCGCCGTGAGCGGTAACCCCCGCTTCTTCCTCGGCACCGATTCGGCCCCGCATGTCGATCCCCTGAAGGAATGCGCCTGCGGCTGCGCCGGCATCTACACCTCGATCAACACGATGAGCTGCCTCGCCCATGTCTTCGAGGACGAGGGCGCGCTGGACAAACTCGAAGCCTTCGCGTCGCTGAACGGGCCGGCTTGGTATGGGCTTCAGCCAAACGACGAGCGCATCACGCTCTCACGGCAGACCGACCCGGTCGTCTTTCCCGCGAAGATTGAAACAGGCGCCGGGTCGGTCACCGTCTTCGATCCGATGTTTCCCCTGCATTGGCAGGTGATGCCGCAGGCGTAGGCGCCCCGATTTCAATTTAAAATCGAAAATTCATCTAATTTTTTTCCGCGACGTTAGACGCGTAACATTTTCATTGTGCGGTGCATCATTTGTTAACGGATGCATAAGAAAGTCCTCGTCGACCCTACCCGTTGCCCATATTCCGGCGCGACGACAGCTGCGGAGACTGAAAAGCATGACGCTTGACTATAACTCCCTCCTGCTGGCGCTCGGTGTCTCCGCGGCATGCCTTGCCGTGACCCTGATGGGCAGCTGGCTGGTCCGCCGGACCGAAACCGTGCTGCTGACCGCCACCATCGGCCTCGTCCTCGTCGTCAGCGGGATCTTCGTCTACAGCGCCTATGTCAACCGACCGGAAGTAGCCTTCGCCATTGGCAGCTTCGTCCTGTTCCATGCCGGCTTTGCCACCATCTGGGGCGCCGGCAAACAGTTCCTCGCCGGTCGGCTGTCGATCCCGGCCATTGCTATGCGCGCGCTGGCTGCGATGATCTCTTCCGTCGTGCCGATGCTGGCGGGTTATGACGGCCTGGCCTTCATCTCAGACAATCTTGCCATCGCGCTCATGCTCTTTGCCACCGCCCGGCAATATTGGCTCGCCCGCGCCGAGGCGCCGGCACCGATCCTCGGCATTGCCGCACTCTATACCGCCACGGCGATCTCCTTCGTGCTCTGTGCCGCCGTGTTGATTGCCGACGGCAAGCTGGTGCTGGGCGCAGCGCCCAGCAACTGGGCCGAGGATCTGAGTCTTGCCGTCTGCATCGCCGGCATGACCGGGATCGGCGCGCTGTCGCTGGCGCTGCACCAATGGCGTCTGGCCGCCCGCCACCGGCTCGAGGCGATCACCGATCCGCTCACCGGCCTGCTCAACCGCCGCGCCGTCTTCGACCAATACGGGAAGGGCTCGATGGGCACGACCACCGCCGTCATCGTCTTCGATATCGACCATTTCAAATCCGTCAACGACCGCTATGGCCATGCGAGCGGCGACCGCGTGATCACCGTCTTCGCCGAGGAACTCGCCGCCAATTGCCGCCCTGGCGATACCGCCGCGAGGCTCGGGGGCGAAGAATTTGCGCTGGTGCTGAAAGAAGTCATGCCAGGCCGGGCCGAACTGACGGCTGAGCGGATCCGCAGGGCCTTCGAGGCGCGAGAGATTCCGATCGACGGTGAGGTGTTGAGATGCACAGTGAGCGTCGGCGTTGCGCCCGGCCGCTCGCAGCCACTGGATTTCGACACCATGCTGAGTGCCGCCGATAAGGCGCTTTATGCCGCCAAGCGCGCCGGCCGCAACCGCGTCGAGCTTGCCGCCCATCTCAGAGCGGTTTCGGCCGAGGTGTCGCGCACGGCGTCTTGAATGCGGCATAGCATCGCCGCCAGCCGGATGCGGCCAGCGCCGTGACGCCCGGCGAGCATCCACGCAGAACGCCCGCCTCGTCCTTCGAGGCGCCTTTGGGGCATCTCAGGATGAGGCTCTCTTGGCTGCCGGCGCATGTTTTTCAAACGATCATCAACGCCCTGACAAAGGCGAGCGAGGCCAGCAGCGAGGCCACCGTCCTGACATGGTTCCACCAGGTCCAGTCCCTGAGATAGGTGCTCCACAGCGCAACCGCTTCCGGCCCGCTGCCGCTTACCTTCTCCAGCGCATCGTTCATCGGCACGTTGAAGATGATCGTCGAGAGGAAGGAGGCAAAGACATAGAGCGCCGCTCCCGCCAGCATCAGCGCCGACGCCCCGCCGCGCCAGTTGATCAGCGCCAGCACAGCAATGACCAGGCAGAGGATCGCCGTCGGTACGAACAGCGCCATGAAGGGCGAGCGGACGATCGTCACGTTGATCGAATTCATCGCGGCAATGCCCTGTTCCGCCGGGATGCGCGAAAAGGCGGTCATGATGAAGGTCGAGAAGGCAAAGAAGATACCGGCGACGAGGCCGCTGCCGATCGCTGCGGCGACGAGGGAAAGGATAAGGACGATCTGCATGTCGAAGCTCCTTCCGGGATGGAATAAGAGAAACTCTCTCATTTGCGAAATGAGATAAACTCTCTTATTTTGATTGTCAATCGTGAAGGAGCAGAGCATGTCGGAACAGGTGGTCGCGTCACGCAGGCGTCAGCAGCAGCATGCGGGCCAGCCGCGCCGGATCCCCAGCCAGCAGCGCGGCCGCGAGCGCTTCGAAAAAATCCTCGCCGTCGCCGCCGAGCTGATCGAAAGCAAGGGCAGCGACGGCCTGAAGATGAGCGAGATCGTCGAGAAGGCCGGGCTTTCCTTCGGCGCGCTCTACCAGTATTTCCCGGATAAGAGCGCAATCATCCGGACGCTGGCCGAACGCTTCAACGAAGAGGGCAGGCGCTGTGTCGAGGCGGAATTGGAAAAGGTCGCCGACGCCGCGGCCCTGCAAGGTGCGCTCGCCAATATCGTCGACGAATATTATGCCTTTTTCCGCCGCGAGCCCGTCATGCGCGATCTCTGGCATGCGACCCATACCGACAAGCTGCTGCAGCAGATCGATGCCGAGGACATGGAATTCCACGCCCGGGCGTTTCTCGCCGTGCTGCTGCGCCTGTGGCCCGATCGCGACCACGGCGAGCTTCTGGCGATTGCCCGGCTGACGATGCAATTGCTGGCTGCTGCCGTGCGTTACGCCGTATCACTGGATGCGGAGGAGGGCGCTCGGGCGATCGCTTTGTTCAAGACGATGCAGGTCGTCGATTTCAGCCGGCTGCTGGGCTGATACAACCGTGTTGCGTCTGGAAACTCAGGGCTCTTGCTGCTATTGCCGCAATGAGCAAAGTTGAAGGAGAGCCGCATGATCCAGACTACGTTTCCCGACCGCGCCCTGATGGCCGAACTGGTGGCCAAGATGCTCTGGGAGATCAAGGCGGTGCATTTCAATGCGGGCGAGCCTTACAAGCTCTCCTCCGGCATGGCGAGCCCGGTCTATATCGATTGCCGCAAGCTCTTGTCCTACCCCCGCATCCGTTCGACGGTCATGGATTTTGCCGCCAGCACGCTCTTGCGCGATGCCGGTTTCGAGCAGTTCGATTGCATCGCCGGCGGCGAGACCGCCGGCATCCCCTTCGCCGCCCTGCTCGCCGACCGCCTCGGCCTGCCGATGATCTATGTCCGCAAGCAGCCGAAGGGCCATGGCCGCAATGCCCAGATCGAAGGCAATATGCCGGAAGGGTCGCGCGTGCTCGTCATCGAGGACCTGACGACGGCCGGCGGCAGCATGTTCAAGTTCATCGATGCGGTCCGCGCCGCCGGCGGCATCGTCGATCACGGCATCGCGCTGTTCTTCTACGACATCTTCGGTCAACAGCGCTTTACCGAAGGCAAGGTTCGGCTGCATCATATCGCCACTTGGCGCAATGTTCTCGCCGTCGCCAGGGCGCAGAAGCTGTTCGACGACAAGACGCTCGAAGAAGTCGAAGCCTTCCTCGATGCGCCGCTCGCCTGGTCGGGAAGGAATGGTGGCGTCAGTGAGCTTTCGCTCTAGCCTTTTGACAAAAGCTCGCTTAATCGATTGAAGGACGCGTAAGTCCTGTTGGGAGGAATCCGATGATTTTGTGCTGCGGCGAAGCCTTGATCGACATGCTGCCGAGAGATACGACCCTGGGCGAAAAAGGCTTCGCCCCCTATGCCGGGGGCGCGATCTTCAACACCGCCATCGCGCTCGGCCGCCTCGGCATCCCGACGGCCTTCTTCACCGGCATTGCCGACGACATGATGGGCGAAATCCTGCTTGCGACGCTGAAGGCCGCCAATGTCGATTACGGCCCTTGCGCCATCACGCAGCGCCCCTCGACGATCGCCTTCGTCAAGCTCGTCAACGGCCAGGCGACCTATGCCTTCTACGACGAGGGCACGGCCGGCCGCATGATCACCGAGGCCGACCTGCCCGTCCTCGGCGATGATTGCGAAGCGCTGCATTTCGGGGCGATCAGCCTGATCCCGAGCCCCTGCGGCGAAACCTACGAAGCGTTGCTCCACCGCGAAGCCGAGAAGCGCGTTATCTCGCTCGATCCCAACATCCGCCCCGGCTTCATCAAGGACAAGCCGGCGCATTTGGCCCGCATCGAGCGCATGGCGGCCAAATCCGACATCGTTAAATTCTCCGACGAGGATCTCGACTGGTTCGGTCTTGAAGGGGACCACGATGCACTCGCCGCCCACTGGCTCGCCCATGGCGTCAAGCTTGTCGTTATCACCAAGGGTGCCGAAGGCGCTTCAGGCTATACCAAGGAGCGCAAGGTGACGGTGCCGAGCGAGCGCGTCGCGGTCGTCGACACCGTCGGCGCCGGCGACACCTTCGATGCCGGCGTGCTGGCCTCGCTGAAGAGGGATGGCCTGCTGACCAAGGCGCAGGTCGCCTCGCTCGACGAACAGGCGGTGCGCAACGCCCTGACGCTCGGCGCCAAAGCCGCCGCCGTCACCGTCTCCCGCGCCGGCGCCAACCCGCCCTGGGCGCATGAGATCGGGCTTTAAGGCTTGACCGAGCATCAGCCCCTCATCCGCCTGCCGGCACCGACCGAGGTCGAGCCACGGGTCTCGACCCGTCCTTCGGACCCCCGCTTGCGGGGCGAAGGGGGATAGTCGCGGCCTCTCTGTTCCGCCGTCGACATTGCGTGTGGCACGTCCCCCGCCCCGTTTACGGGGAGAGGGTTAGGGTGAGGGGCATGTTTAACGCCTCGCCAGCGCCGCAGCCAGCCCTTGCGTCAGGCCTTCGACGACTCATGTGGACGCCGATCGATCAGGAGGCTGCCTGGGGAGCCACGCTACGGCCGAGTTCTGGAGCGATCATCAGATCCCCCAAGAAGGTTTCGCACCAGAGCGAGACGTCGTGAGAGCGCAGATGTTCCATCATCATGTTCCAGCGGTCGCGGCGCTCCGCGAGCGACATGACAATCCCCCTGGCAAGCGCATTGGCGGTACCCTCGACATCGTAGGGGTTGACCAGCAGCGCCCCCTTCAGCTCCCGTGCCGCGCCGGCGAAGCGCGATAGAACCAGGACGCCCGGCCGATGCGGATCCTGGGCGGCGACATATTCCTTGGCGACGAGGTTCATGCCGTCGCGCAAGGGCGTGACCAGTCCGATCGTCGCCAGGCGGTAGAGGCCGGCGAGCACGTTGCGGCTGATCGATCGGTTGACATAGCGGATCGGCACCCAGTCGACCGTTCCGATGGCGCCGTTCACGCGGCCAGCCTGTTCGGCGACCATCTTCTGCATATGCTCGTATTCGGGGACCTCCGACCGCGATTTCGGCGTGACCTGCAGATAGGTGACCTTGTTTTGGTAGGCCGGATTGCTGGTGAGGAAGCGTTCGAACGCCTCCAGCCGCTGAATGATGCCTTTCGAATAATCGAGGCGGTCGACCCCGATGATCATGTCACGGCCTTCGACGCTGCGCCGGGTCTTCTGCACCATCACGTTGTTTGCGGCCTTTTCGGCGAATTCGGCGAAGGCGGCGGTTTCGATCCCGATCGGATAGGCGCCGGCCTTGAAGATCCGCCCATGCGAATCGAACAATCCGTTTCCGAGGTCGTCGCCGATGCCCTCCCTTCTGAGATAGCCGGCGAAGTTCTGCAGGTCGTAATCGGTCTGGAAGCCGACGAGGTCGTAATGGGAGAGGCCGCGCATGATTTCTTCATGGACCGGCATCGTCACGAGAATATCGGCCGGCGGCCAGGGAATGTGCAGGAAGAAGCCGATCCGGTTCTTCAGCCCCATTTGGCGCAGTTCGGCCGCCAGCGGAATGAGATGATAGTCATGAACCCAGATGATGTCGTCCGGCTCGATCATCGGCGCCAGCCGATGTGCGAAGAAGCGGTTGACACGGAAATAGCCGGCCATTTCCTTCCGGCCATATTCGGCGAGGTCGAGGCGGTAGTGACAGATGGGCCAGAGAACGCGATTTGCAAAGCCGCGATAATATTCCTCGACATCGGTGTCGGTGAGATCAGTCAGCGCATAGGTGATGTTACCCTTCTGCAGTTGCGCCAGCGGGCCGGGCTCCCTGTCTCCGCTCGATTCTCCGGACCACCCCATCCAGATGCCGCCGCGCGCCTGCAGGGCTGCCTGCAACGCGACGGCGAGGCCACCGGCCGCGGCGCTGCCATCCTTGGCCGGCATGGGGACACGATTGGAAACGACGATAAGACGGCTCATGAGCTTCCTTCAGTTGAGATGGATCGTGAAAATGCTCTGTGGCAACGTCTCGGGGGCTTTCCGGATCGCGGGAAGCGCGATGCAGTGCAGGCGCCGACATCGAAAGAGCAGGACGCGAGTGGCCCGGTGCACAGGCCGGTGAAAGCAATGAAACCGGCTTCATCCCCGGCTTGATAGGCCATGTCGTCTGAAATACCTTGCGCACAGATTTTGCTTGAATCTAGGGCGATTGCCGCAGATTGAAAGAATTCTTTCTACAATTTTCTATTAGTAGAACATTCAATCCGGATTCGCGCGGCGATCCATTGCGGCAGGGCGCGCTGCCCAGTTCATCATCTGCGGCCGCCACGTCGATGTAGGCGGTAGCCGTCGGCCCTTGATGGCCTGCCAATCACAGCCCGTCGCAGCGGCGCCCGCTTTGCACAGAGGTGGGCACCGGAGGACGGGCGGCGTGCCCGGCCTGGCGGCTATAGGTGAGACGACGGGCCGGCTGGTCCTACTTCGCCAGCTTCGCCAGCGCCGCGACCAGCCCTTGCGTCGAGGAATCATGGCCTGCCGCGCTCTCCTTGCCCTCGACGACAGGCAGCAGGCCAGTCGCCAGTTCCTTGCCGAGCTCGACGCCCCACTGGTCGAAGGAGTTGATGCGGAAGAGCACGCCTTCGACGAAGACGCGGTGTTCGTACAGCGCGATGAGTCGGCCGAGCGCGTAAGGCGTCAGCTTGTCGTACACGAAGGTGATCGACGGCCGGTTGCCCTGGAAGACGCGGTGCGGCGCGATGAAATCGGCCTTCTTGTCGTCCATGCCCTTGTCGGTCAGCTGCTTCTTGGCTTCTGCGAAGGTGCGGCCTTTCATCAGCGCTTCCGACTGGGCGAGAACATTGGAGACCAGCAGCTGGTGTTGATGGCGTAATTCCGGCTCGAAGGCATTGGCGGCGATCATGAACTCGGCCGGGATGATGCTCGTGCCCTGATGGATGAGCTGGTAGAAGGCGTGCTGGCCGTTGGTGCCGGGCTCGCCCCAGACGATGGGGCCGGAATTGCCCTCGACCGGCGTGCCGTCGATGGTGACGCCCTTGCCGTTCGATTCCATGTCGAGCTGCTGCAGATAGGCCGGGAAACGCGACAGGCGCTGGTCGTAGGGCAGGATGGCGCGGGTGGGATAACCCATCACATTGCGGTGGTAGAAGCCGATCAGGCCGAGCAGCATCGGCAGGTTTTCGGCAATCGGCGCCTGACGGAAATGATTGTCGATGGCATGGGCGCCGTCGAGGAACTTGCCGAAATTCTCCGGGCCGATGGCGATCATCAGCGGCAGGCCGATCGCCGACCAGATCGAATAGCGGCCGCCGACCCAGTCCCAGAAGCCGAAGACGCGGGCGCTGTCGATGCCGAAGGCGGCGACCTTGTCGAGCGCCGTCGAGACGGCGGCGAAATGGTGCTGCACGGCCGCTTCGCCGAGCGCCTTGGCGATGAAATTGCGCGCCGTCTGCGCATTGGTCATCGTCTCGACGGTGGTGAAGGTCTTCGAGGCGACGATGAACAGCGTCGTCTCCGGCTGAACCAGCTTGAGGATATCGGCGATATGGGCGCCGTCGATATTGGAGACGAAGTGGGCGCGCGGACCGTCATGGAAGGGCGCAAGCGCCAGCGTCGCCATCACAGGGCCGAGATCCGAGCCGCCGATGCCGATATTGATGACGTCGGTGATCGCCTTGCCGGTCGCGCCCTTCAGCGCGCCGGAGCGGATATCGTCGGCGAATTTGCCCATGGCGGCGAGCACCGCGTTGACATCCGGCATGACGTCCTTGCCGTCGACCAGAACCGGCGTGTTGGAGCGGTTGCGCAGCGCCGTGTGGAGAACGGCGCGGTCCTCGGTGAAGTTGATCGCCTTGCCGGAGAACATCTCTTCGCGCTTCTTCTCGACGCCGCCGTCTTCGGCGAGTTTCACCAGCAGCTTCAGGATGTCGTCATTCACCGCGGTTTTGGAAAAATCCATCAGGAGGTCGTCGAGCGCGACGGAGAAGCGCGAAAAGCGCTGTGCATCGGCGGCGAAGGCCGCGCGGAGATCGGTCGCCTTGGTGGCGGCGGCGGTGCTTTTCAGCTGTTCGACGATTGCGTTCATGGGGAGGCTCCTTTTGAGGCGGAAAGGTTGCGGAAACTATTCGCTTTATCGGGCCCAAATCAAGTTCAGCCGCTGCTCCACTATGAAAAAAGCCACCCGCGGCAAGCGGATGGCTTTAATTTCATCAGATCGTCAAATTCAGCCGCGCAGGTCCTTGCGCAGGATCTTGCCGACGGGGGATTTCGGCAGCTCGGTGCGGAATTCGATGAAGCGCGGGCGCTTGTAATTGGTGAGATTGGCGATGCAATGGGCCTTCACCTCGGCCTCCGTCAGGTTCGGATCCTTCCTGACGACGAAGAGTTTGACCGCCTCGCCCGAATGCCCGTCCGGGACGCCGATCGCCGCGGCTTCGAGAATGCCGGCATGCATGGCGGCGACCTCCTCGATCTCGTTCGGATAGACGTTGAAGCCGGAGACCAGGATCATGTCCTTCTTGCGGTCGACAATCTTGGTGTAGCCGCGTTCGTCCATGAAGCCCATGTCGCCGGAGCGGAAATAGCCGTCGGCCGTCATCACCCGCGCCGTGTCCTCCGGCTTCTGCCAATAGCCGGCCATCACCTGCGGCCCGCGGATGCAGATCTCGCCGATTTCGCCGAGCGGCAGCGGACGGCCCTCTTCGTCGCGGATGTCGAGTTCGGTGGAGGGCAGCGGCAGGCCGATCGAGCCGGTAAACTCGATCGAATCGAAGCGGTTGGCGGTGGCCACGGGCGAGGTCTCGGACAGCCCGTAACCCTCGGTAATTGCCGTGCCGGTCATCTTCAGCCAGCGTTCGGCGACCGGGCGCTGGACGGCCATGCCGCCGCCGAGCGACATGATCAGCGAGGAGAAGTCGAGCTTGGCGAATTCGGCATTGTTCATCAGCGCGTTGAACAGCGTGTTGAGGCCCGGAAAGATATGAATGTTCGACTTTCCGAATTCCTTGACGAGGCCGGGAATGTCGCGCGGATTGGCGATCAGGATATTGTGGGCGCCGAGCGACATGCCCATGAGCGAGTTCACCGTCAGCGCGAAGATGTGGTAGAGCGGCAGCGCGCAGAGGAAGTTCAGCGCTTCGGGCTGTTTCTTGCGCTCGAAGGCCGACCGCAGCCAGAGCGACAGCTGCAGCTTGTTGGCGAGCAGGTTTTGATGCGTCAGCACCGCGCCCTTCGCAACCCCGGTCGTGCCGCCGGTATATTGCAGGAAGGCGACGTCGCCACCGGTCAGCGTGACCGGCCGAAGGCTCTTCTTCGCGCCTTCGCGCAGCACCTGGCTGAAGCTCTTATGCTGCGGGATCGACCATGAGGGAACGAGCTTCTTCACCTTGCGCACGACAAAATTGACCATCAGCCCCTTCGGCCCCAGCATTTCGCCGAGCGAGGTGACGACGACATGGCGCAGATCGGTCTTGTTCAGGACCTGCTCGACCGTGCGGGCGAAATTCTCCAGGACGAAGATTGCCTTGGCGCCGGAATCGCGCAGCTGGTGTTCGAGTTCGCGCGGCGTATAGAGCGGATTGACGTTGACGACGACGAAGCCGGCCCGCAGGATGGCATAGGTGGCGACCGGATTCTGCAGGACGTTTGGCATCATCACCGCGACGCGGTCGCCCTTCTCCAGCCCGATGTTCTGCAGCCAGGCGGCGACCTTGCGTGTCTTGTCCTCCAGCTCGCGGTAGCTCATCGCCTTGCCCATGCTGGAAAAAACCGTCCGGTCGGCGTAACGGGCGCAGGATTTTTCGAGGAGTTCGGCAAGCGAGGCATGTTCCAGCGGCGGGAGCTCGTCCGGAACCATTTCGGGATAGGTTGCAAGCCAGGGCTTGTCGGCTTTTGCTCCGTTCGGATGGACGGAAATGCTGGTCATCGTGTGTCTCTCTCCCTTGCGGTCGCCGCGCCTGTGCCGAGCCGCTATCGGCTGGCCCGCGATTGACCGGAAGCATCCTCCATCTTCCTGCCCGGCAGCTTATGCCATTGCCTGAACGGTTCAAGCTGAATGACGCTATACTAACCTTGACGTAAACGTCAACATTTGCGGATGTCGCGATCGGCGACAAAACCGGGAACTTTGAGTCCGCCGTGACGTTGATCCTGCATACTCACCACGAAGAAACACCAAAGGAGGTACACAATGTTGAATCAGGATACCGACGCCAGCCGCCGCGACCCGAACGTAAAGGATACGCCTTCGCTGATCGCCAGCGACCGGGTCGAAGGTACCCGCGTCTACGGCCCGGATGGCAGGCATATTGGCTCGATCGAACGGCTGATCATCGGCAAGCTCGATGGCCGCGTCGCCTATGCCGTGCTGAGCTTCGGCGGCTTCCTGGGCATCGGTGACGATCACTATCCGCTCCCCTGGGAAAAGCTGAACTATGACACCCAGCTGGACGGCTATCGCATCGACCTGACGAAGGAGCAGATCGAAGGCGCCCCGAGCTATTCGGACGATGACGACACCTGGTACAACGATAATGGCCGCCGGGTCTACGACTACTACGGCGTGCCGCCCTACTGGATGTAATCTCGTCCGATGGACCGAGCTGGAAGGGCCCCGTGCGATGCGGGGCCTTTTTGGTGTCGAGTGGCGATTGCCCCTCACCCTCACCTCTCCCCGTTCTGACAGGGAGAGGGGACGTGCGCCGCGAGAGGTGGTGGGAACGGAGAGCTTGCGGCATCGTCCCTTCGCCCCGCGAGCGGGGAGAAGGTGCCGGCAGGCGGATGAGGGGCAGCTAGCGCGAACCGGCGACAAGATCATTGGCCGTGCGCAGAACGGTACCGACGATGTCATCAGCCTCAATTACCTTCGCCGTTCTTACCGCAAACACATGGCTCTCGCCCGGCAGAAGCGTCACCAGCATCGTATCGACCACCGCATCCGGATCCAGCCGGTCCGCCATCAGGCAGAGATCCTTGAGGAAGTTCTCGGCCGTCACTTTCACCGCATACCCGCCCTCGATCGTCGCAACATCCACCGTCAGCCGCGGCACCGGCAAGGCAAGCTCGATATCCTCGACGAAATAATGGAACGCCCGCCGGTCGAGCATGTCGACGACCACGACCTCGTCCTTCGGTAAGTCCGGCCTGACGATATCGTCGGGCAGCGGAAACTCGTTGGCCTCGAAGCGGTCGCAGAGCAGACGCCAGAATTCGAATTCGGCCAGCACGGTGCCGTCGAGATTCAAACGCCTGCCGCTGATTTTCGCCCGCCAGAACAGCGTTCTCTCGTTGACCGCCACTGCCGCAAGTCCGCCGCCGCGCGGCTGGATCGTCAGCAGGCGTGGATCATAGGCGGCCTTCAGCGCATACCAGAGCGGCTTGCGGCGACCGGCCGAATCGAGGGCTGCCCAGGAGGTCACCGGCCAGCAGTCGTTGAACTGCCAGACCACCGCACCCTTGCAGATCTCCCGATGAGAGCGCATGTGCTCGATGCCGAAGCGGATGGCGCGGGCCTGGTTGAGCTGAGTGGCGAAATGCCAGTCGTCCATCGTCTTCGGCTCCGGCAGATGGCCGGCGAGGCCGCGGATCAGCTTGTCATTGCCGAGCGTCGCCTTCTGATGATGGAAGACGCCGTTCGCTTGCGGCGTCAGCGGCGTGTCATGAACGCTTTCGGCGATCGTCGCCCAGGCGGCCGGCGCCTGCCAGCCGAATTCGGAGCAGAAACGCGGGATATAGTTGCGGTAGACCTCGTAGCCGACGTCGTTCCAGACGTCCCAGATATGTTTGCAGCCATGCGCGTCGGCATTGGGCTCGATCTCCATCGAGCCGGAATAGGGGCTGCCGGGATAATAGGGCCGGTCGGGATCGAGCTCAGTGCAGAGCTTCGGCAGCAGATCGAGATAATAACCGAGCCCCCAGCTCTCGCCGGCCTTGATGATCGGCCGCCAGCCCCATTCGTCGAAGCCCCAGATATTCTCATTGTTGCCGTTCCAGAGGATCAGTGAGGCATGCGGCATCAGTCGCACGACATTGTCGCGCACCTCAGCCTCGACCTCGCTTCGAAGCGGCTCCTCTTCCGGGTAGGCGGCGCAGGCAAAGAGGAAATCCTGCCAGACCAGCATGCCGATGCGGTCGCAGGCCGCGTAGAATTCGTCGCGCTCGAAGATGCCGCCGCCCCAGACGCGCAGCATGTGGATATTGGCGGCCTTCGCCTCCTCGATGCGGGCGGCATAGCGCTCGGCCGTCACCCGCGATGGGAAACAATCGTCGGGAATCCAGTTTGCCCCGGCGATGAACAGCGGCACGTCGTTGATGACGAAGGTGAAGGCCGAGCCGTGGGCGTCGGGCGAGGTGTCGAGCCGCAACGAACGGAAACCGAGCTCACGCCGATAAGTGTCGAGCACATCGCCGCCGGCTTCGTCGAAGAGTTCAAGCGTCAGGGGATAAAGTGGCTGCGCGCCGAGATGGTGCGGCCACCAGAGCTGCGGCGACGGCAGGCGAAGTTCGAGGGCGACCTCGGCTTCGCCGGCGCCGATCGCCACCGCCGTCGTTATGCCGCCGATTGTCGCGACGAGCCGGCACGGAGCGCTAGCGCCATGCCGTGCCAGCCGGGTGTGGATCTTCACCAGCCCGTCGCCGCCGGCAAGCGTTGCCGAAACCCGTGTTTCCGCAAGCCGCGCCCGGTCCCAGCTTTCCAGCCGCACCGGTTTCCAGAGACCCGAGGTCACCAGCGTGGGCCCCCAGTCCCAACCGAAATTGCAGGCCATCTTGCGCATCAGATTGCCCGGTCCCGGATAATTGTTCGGCCGGTAGCCGTAATGTTTCTCCATCTCCGCGCCATAAGCATAGGCGGAACGGAAGGTGACGGTGAGGTCGTTCCGGCCGGACTTCAGCAGCCCGGAAACATCGAAACGATAGGTGCGGTGCATATTGAAGCTGCAGCCGATTTCGTCGCCGTTCAGCGCGATCACCGCGACCGTATCGAGCCCGTCGAACACGAGTTCCTGCACCCTGTCATCATCGGGCGCTGCCTCGAAACTGCAGCGATAGGTCCAGTCGGTCTTGCCGATCCAGTCATTGGTGATCTCGTTGACGTCGATATAGGGATCGGCGATCAGCCGGCTGGCGAGAAGATCGAGATGCACGCAGCCCGGCACCGTCGCGGGGATTGTTTCCGGCAGACCAGGCCTTGCTGTATCGTTGCAGGAAAGCGTCCAGCCGGAATTGAGGGCGGTCTTCTCGATCATGGCGGGCTCCTGATTTATGCCGCTCGCAATTGTGGTGGGGTGTTGTTAGAAGTGGCGCCGCGGCGATCGGCAGCGGCGCGGCGCGTCAGAGAAACCGGCCATGGCGCTGCAGCACTTCGATCTTGTAGCCGTCGGGATCGCTGACGAAAAAGAATAGGCCGAAGAGCCTGCCGTCGCGATTGAGCTCCACCAGTTCACCCGGTTTCAGCCCCAGTTTCAGCATGCGCTCACGCTCGACCGCCACCTCTTCGACCGAGACGGCGAGATGGCCATAGGCATTGCCGAGATTATAGGGCTCGGTCCGGCCCTTGTTGACGGTCAGCTCCAGTTCGAAGCCGGTCTCGGCATTGCTGAGATAAATCAGCGTGAAGGTTTCGAAATCGACGCGATCGGCAACCGCAAGGCCAAAAGCCTTGCGATAGAAGTCGACCGAACGCGCCTCGTCGAGAACGCGGATCATGGAGTGGATCATCTTCGCCAATTCTGCCTCCCATTCTTTCGGCCATGCCTGTGGTAGCGGTCCCTCTACGCCGCGCGCAAGCCGATTCTTCGCGTGATCGCCGCTTCGACGAGACCCATGGCGTCGTAGAGCAGCACCGCCATCAGGCCGACGATCAGCCCGCCCTGCAGGATGAAGGCCGTATTGTCCGATATCAGCCCGGCGATGATCACCTCGCCGAGGCCCTTTGCCGCAACCGTCGAGCCGATCGTCGCCGTGCCGATATTGATGACGGTCGCGACCTTCAGCCCTTCGAGGATCAGCGGCAGGGCAAGCGGCAGCTCGACGCGCAACAGCCGCTGCGTGGCACTCATGCCCATGCCGTCGGCGGCATCGAGCACCTGCGGCGACACCTGCTTGAGACCGGCGACGGTGTTTTCGAAGATCGGCAAGAGGCCATAGAGAAAGAGTGCGATCAGCGTCGGCATGGCGCCGAAACCGGTGGCCGGAACGGCCAGCGCCAGCACCGCGACCGGCGGAAAGGTCTGCCCGGCATTGGCAATCGCCCGCGACAGCGGCAGGAAGTCGGCGCCGCTTTCGCGGGTGACGAAGATGCCGCCGAGAACGGCGAGCACGGCGCTGCAGGCGATCGATCCGACGACGAGCTGCAGATGGCCGGCAGCCAGCGACGCAAGGCTGTTCTGCGTATAGACGGCGGGCGCATTGTTGGTGGTCAGCGGCGTCAGCAGGAAGGAAAGCCACTGGGTCCTGAACAGCAGGATCAAGAGCAGGACGAGTGCGGCCAGCCGGAAGAGATTGGCGACGACGAGTTTCATGCCTTGCGGCCCAGTTCGAGCAGCCGTGTCATTGAAATAGATCCCACAGGCGCCTTCTCGCCATCCTGCACCGCCGCCTCGTCGACCCCCTGCCAGATCATTTCGGCAAGCGCGTCGCGCAGGCTGAGCGACTGCGGCAGGGCATAGGCAAGCCCGCTCTTGGCCGGTCCCATGCTCTCCTTCAGGGGCAGCAGCGACATCAGCTTCAGCGCCCGGTCGGAGGTGCCGGTCAGTTGCTGGACGAAGGGATCGGCCGGCTCGGTGAGGATCTTTTCCGGCGTCGAGCATTGCAGCAACCTGCCCTGGCTCATCACCGCGATCTGATTGCCGAGATGGAAGGCCTCGTCCATGTCGTGGGTGACGAGGATGATGGTGGTGCCGAACTGCTTCTGGATCGCCAGCAGATCGTCCTGCGCCTTGCCGCGGATGACGGGATCGAGGGCACCGAAGGGTTCATCCATCAACAGCAGTTCCGGCTCGGCCGCCAGCGCCCGGGCAACCCCGACGCGCTGCTGCTGGCCGCCGGAAAGCTGATGCGGATATTTGTCGGCGAAAGTTGCCGGATCGAGGTTGAACAGTCCGAGCAGTTCTTCGACGCGGGCGGCGATACGTGCCGAATCCCATTCCAGAAGCTGCGGCACGGTGGCGATATTCTGCGCGACGGTGCGATGGGGAAACAGGCCGTGCCCCTGGATGGCGTAGCCAATCCGGCGGCGAAGCTCGGTCACCTCGACGTCCATGACATTCCGGCCGCCGACGAAGATCTTGCCTTCGGTGATCGGCACCAGCCGGTTGATCATCCGCATCAGTGTCGATTTGCCGGAGCCCGACGTGCCGACGATGACAGTGATCGAGCCCTTTTCGACCTCCATCGAGACATTGTCGACGACGGTGGCGGCACCATAGCGCTTGGTGACATTGCGGATTTCGATCATGCTCATGCGGCGGGCCCCCGGATGCTGTCGATGACCGCATCGAGGATGACGGCCGATGAGAAGGCGAAGAAGACTGTCGGCACGGCGCCGAGCAGCACGAGATCCATGGCGGTCTGGCCGAGCCCCTGGAAGATGAAGATGCCGAAGCCGCCGCCGCCGATCAACGCGGCGATCGTCACCATGCCGATCGCCTGCACCAGCACGATGCGGATGCCGGTGAGAATGACAGGAAAGGCAAGCGGCATGTCGATACGAACGAGGATCTGCCGACGCGTCAGTCCCATGCCGGCCGCGGCATCGCGCACCGAGGGATCGACGCCCTGAAGGCCGACGACGGTATTGGCGACGATCGGCAGCAGCGAATAAAGCACCAGCGCGATCAGCGCCGGCGCCGTGCCGATGCCGCGGATGCCGATCGCGGCCGCCAGCGCCACATGGGTGGCGAGGTAGCCGAGCGGCAGCATCAGCAGGCCGAAGAGCGCCAGGCTCGGGATCGTCTGGATGAGGCTGAGGCCCTGCAGCACCACGGCCCGCAGCCGCGGCACCCAGAAGCAGAGGATGCCGAGCGGCAGGCCGAGAAGAATAGCGATGGCAAGCGAGCCGAGGGCCAGCAGCAGATGCGAAATCGCTTCGGTCTCGAATTGCGGCGCCCGCGTCGAGAATTCCTTCATGATCGACAGGCTGTCGAGCAGGCCGGAGGCAAGCAGGATGAACAGAAGCGCCGCATAGGCCGCAAGCGCTGCGACCCGCATCCACGGCGCCAGCCTTATCTTCACCAGCGCATCCGAGATGACGAGCCCGATCACCGCGAACAGCGTCCAGAAACCGCCGCCCGGCGTCATGCGCGCCACGGTGCTGCCGGCCGGCGTCGCCGCGGTCGAGACCAGACCGATCGCGACGACCAGCGCCGCGAGGCAGAGTGTCGCGATGACGAGCCGCGCTACTGCGCTGCGGAGAAACAGCGTCGCCAGGGCGGTGAGTATGAGGAGGGCGGTCAGGATGACGACGGAAGGCTGGGGAAGGAGCTGGGCCAGCAGCATCGGCTTGCCGGCGGCGATGCGATTCGCCTTGACGTAGATGAAGGGCATCAGAGCGGTGGCCGCAATGCCGCCGGCCACCAGTACCAGGCCGAGCCGGTCCAGCCTGCGGACCGCTGAGGTTTCGTCCATCGATCCAACCTTGTGGGGAAAGGCTCCGCCCGCTGCCGGGCGGAGCGGGCGATGATTACTTCAGGAAGCCCTTTTCCTTGAGATAGGCTTCGGCGACAGATTTTGCCGGCTCGCCGTCGACCTGGATCTTGGCGTTGAGCTTGCGCAGCTCGTCGGCGCTGAGGCTCTTGAAGATCGGCGAGAGGATTTCCTCGATCTTCGGATTGGCCTTCAGCACCGCTTCGCGGATGATCGGGGTCGGCGCATAGACCTGCTGCACACCCTTGTCGTCTTCGAGAACCGTCAATTCGGCCGCTTCGATCGCGCCATCGGTGCCGTAGACCATGGCGGTGTTGACGCCGTTCGTCTGGTCGGCGGCGGCCTTGATCGTCGCTGCCGTGTCGCCGCCGGAGAGAACGACCATCTGGTCGGGTTTCAGCTGGAAGCCGTAGGTCGTCTGGAAGGCGGGAAGCGCGCCGGCCGAATTGACGAATTCGGAAGACGCCGCAAGCTTGGCGCTGCCGCCGCCGGCAACCCACTTGCCGAAATCGGACATGGTCTTCAGCTTGTTGGGGCCGGCCACATCGTTGCGCACGGCAAGCGCCCAGGTGTTGTTGGCCGGCGACGGCGTCAGCCAGACGATCTTGTTGGCGTCATAATCGAGCTTCTTTGCCAGTTCATAACCCTGGTCGTTGTTCTTCCAGGCCGCGTCGTCGGCCTTGTTGAAGAAGAACCCGGCATTGCCGGTATACTCAGGATAGATATCGATTTCGCCTGCGGTGATCGCCTTGCGCACCACGGGCGTGGCGCCGAGCGCGATGCGGTCCTGCGTCTTGATGCCGTTTGCTTCGAGCGCCAGTGCGATGACATTGCCGAGCAGCGTGCCTTCCGTGTCGATCTTCGACGAGACGACGACGTCTGCGGCCTGAACCGCACCCGCCGCGAAGGCGGAGAGCGAGACGGCAAGTGCGAGTTTCTTCAGCATGGAATATCCCCTGTTTGAAAACCGTTGAGGTGGCGCAAGCCCCCCGGTGGGAGGCGTATGCGCAGGAATCCGCCGGCGAAGGCGACAAGGCCCCCATCATGCCGGAATTGCGTGCGTGATGGAAATAGTGTCCACGCTCGAAAAATCGATGCAGGCCCCCTCCAGTATTTGCGTTCGCGCCCTTGATTATGGCGACGAACGCGGCGCGGCGCGCGGAAAGCTATTCCCTTTTCCGGGGCGAGCGCGATTTGTTTTTGTTCCCTTGCGTGTTTCCGCGATGGTTCCGGTGCTCTTGCGCGGATGTGCCCGGATTTTTATGACGCCGACGATAGCCCGGCTCTGTCGAAGCTGGGATATCTTTTTTCGCGAACACATCATATCGTCCGGTTTTTAAAGTACTTTCCGGAGCCAGCCTTTGCATCTCGGCGCCCTGTTCATCATCCGCCATGTCCTGACCTCGGCCTCGGTCCGCGAGACCGCGCGCCGCTTCCAGTTGTCGCCCTCCACCGTGTCTGCGGCCATCCGCAACGCCGAGACGGAACTGGCGATGAAGCTGACGGAACGCGCCTCCGGCGAGCTGGTGACGCTGATCGCAAGCGGCGGCTTGCTCGAAGGCCTGGAGCCGATCACGGTCGCGATCGGCGAGCTCTGCCAATTCGCCGACCACGCCGGCGCCGGCGGGATCGATGAGGCCTGGGCCGCTCGTATTCCCGTCAAGATCGTCGCGATCGAGCGGTTCCTGGAGGTCGCCGATCACGGCAGCATCAACCGCGCCGCGTGCCGCCTTCATCTCGGTCAGCCGCAGCTTTCGCTCCAGCTTGCCAATCTTGAAAAATTTCTCGGGCGCCGGCTGTTCGAGCGGCAGGCGCATGGCTCGGTCCTGACGGAGGAGGGCAGGCGCGCCTACCAGATCTTCATGGCGATCAGCCAGGCGTGGAACGATCTGAAATCGGCCGCCGACGAGCGCTATCGCCGCACCGCGCGGTCGCTTCGCATCGGCTCGATCATCCCGACCGGATCGGAAAGCTGGGTGGCGCGCTGCCTCGGCCTGCTGGTCTCCGAATGGAACGCGCGCCGCAGCAACAATGCAATTTCGCTGGTCGCGATGACCGCCGACGATCTGCGCGAAGCGCTGAAGAGCGGCCGCATCGATGTGGCGATCCTGGATTCGGTCTTCGGCCTGGAAGACTTCCGCCATCGCGAACTGCTGCAGACCGACATGGTGGTGATCGCCCCGCCGCAAAGCACGGAAACGACGGTCGCCGAACTGGTGGCCGCCCATGCGATCTGCATGCCGAGCCCGCGCACCGGCCTCGGCCATGCGGCCATGGCCTTCAGCCACGAGCGCGCAGACCGGCGCTTGCGCAGCCGCGATATCACCGCGGCGGATTCGCTGCCCGTGATCGTCGACCTCGTCGCCAATCACGGTTACGTCTCCTTCCTCGGCCGGGTCAGCGCCATGCCGATCGCCGACAAGGTACGCATCGTCGATCTCGACGAGGCCCTGCCGATGTCCTATCACGTCGCCTTCAACCATCGCAAAGCCGCCGCCGACGCCTGCGCCGTCATCATCGCGGCGGCGGCAAGAATAACGTCGGAAGCCGTCGCGAAAACCGACGGAACGAGGGAGAGCGCCGCATGACGATCTTGCTGGAAGTCTGTGTCCACAGCGCCGAGGGCCTTGCCGCCGCGATCGAAGGCGGCGCCTCTCGTATCGAGCTCTGCTCGGCGCTGGAGCTCGGCGGCCTGACGCCGCTACCGAGCCTGATGCGGATCGCCGCCCGGGCGCCCATCCCGGTCTACGCTATGATCCGCCCGCATGCCGGCCCCTTCATCTTCGGCAGCGCCGACGAGGAAGCCATGCTGCTCGATATCGACGCCGTGCGCGCCGCCGGCCTTGCCGGCGTCGTCATCGGCGCCAACCGGCCGGACGGCACGCTCGACATGCCGCTGATTTACCGCCTGAAGGCGCATGCTGCCGGCTTGGGATCGACGCTGCACCGCGCCTTCGACCTGGTGCCGGATGCCGACCAGGCGCTGGAGCAGGCGATCGAACTCGGCTGCGAACGCATCCTTACTTCCGGCTGCGCGCCAAACGCCATAGACGGAATCGAAACGCTGCAGCGCCTGTCGGCAAAGGCGACCGGCCGCATATCGATCATGCCCGGCAGCGGCATCCGCCCCGCCAACGTCGGCGCAATATTGCAGGCAACCGGCGCCCGCGAGGTGCATGGATCCTGCAGCTCGCGGGTCGAAGGCGTCGATCCGCGAGCGGTTGCCTTCGGCTTCGAGGCGAAGAGCAGCAATAGGACGGATGTCGCGGTGGTCAGGGAGATGCGCGGGGCGATCGAGGCTGCGGGTTAGCGGCTTCGCCATTCCGGACGGAAAGCGCTTTGCGCTTTTGAAACGCGAATGCAGTGCTTGCCGCATAGGCCCTCGGGTCAAGCCCGAGGGCGACGGAGTGTGGGGGAGCGCGTGTGGCAAGGACCGCAAGGCGTCTGGTTTTATTGGAACTGCCGTCTTTATTTACGCAAACCGCCTCGCATTTTGCTGCCATTCCTCCGCACGTCCCGCCTCTTGCAGCACGGGTTTCCTCACTCTCCGTCATACTGGGGCTTGACCCGAGTATCCACGCCGAGCACATCCGCGCGGATATTATGCGTGTAACCTACCCACCAACCCGGATCACCGCCTTGATCAGCCCGCTCTTCTCATGCGCCCAGCGGGCGAGATCGCGCGGGGCATCGGCAAGCGTCGTGCGATGGGTGATGAGCTTATCCACCGGCACCAGCCCCTTGGCGATCGAATCCGCCACATGTTCGAAGTCGGCGCGGGTGGCGTTGCGGCTGCCGATCAACATCATCTCGCGTTTGTGGAATTCCGGGTCGGAGAAGCGGATGTCGTCCTTGACGACGCTGACCAGCACCAATGCGCCGCCATGGGCGACAAAGGAGAAGGCTTTCTCCATCGAGGGGCCGTAACCCGTGGCGTCGAACACCACGTCGAATCCGTCGCCATGAGTTTTTTCCCGCACGGCATCGGCGGTTTTCTCATCGGCGACGATGCCTGAGGTAAAACCAAATCGTTCCGCAGCCATCTGCAGCCGTTCGGTACTGGTATCGAGCAGCGTCACCTCGTGACCGGCAATACGCGAGAAGATCGCCGCCCCGAGGCCGATCGGGCCGGCGCCGATGACGAGCGCGCGTGCGCCGGCGCTGGCCAGCGAGCGGCGCACTGCATGGGCCCCGATTGCCAGAAATTCCGTCGTCGCCGCCGCCTCCAGGCTGAGACCCTCGGCGGGATAGAGATTGCCTGCCGGAACAGAAATCTCCTCGCAGAAGGCGCCGTCGGTATGGACGCCGAGCACCTTGATATTGGTGCAGCAATTTGGCTTGCCCTGGCGGCAGGCGACACATTGGCCGCAGGAGAGATAGGGGTTGACGATGACCGGCGTGCCGGCCGCAAGCGTTACGCCGTCGCCGGCTGCGATGACCGTCGCCGAGATTTCGTGCCCCATCACCCGGGGATATTCGAGGAACGGGTGCTTGCCCTCGAAAATATGATAATCCGTGCCGCAGATGCCGACATGGCTGACGGCGAGCCGCACCCAGCCGGGCGCCGGTGCGGCGGGGGATGGCCGTTCGACGATCTCGAGCACGCCGGGCTCGCGGCAAACAACTGCTTTCATGACAGGTCTCGCATTCCTGGAATTTGAAGAAGCCGGCCGTCCGGACCGGCTTTCTCTATGTCTCTCAATTGCTCTTGCGGCGGCGCAGCTGGTCGAAGAAGACGATCACGATGATCAGCAGACCGGTGATGATGCGCTGCCAGAAGGAGTTGACGTTCAGAAGATTGGCGCCGTTGTTGATGGTGGCGAGGATGAAGGCGCCGATCAGCGGGCCGTGCACCGAACCGACCGCGCCGAACAGGCTGGTGCCGCCGATGACCGAGGAGGCGATCGCCTGCAGTTCCCAGCCGTCGGCCTGTGTCGCATTGCCGATGGCGATGCGCGAGGCGAGCAGCACGCCGACGAAGGCGGCGAAGCCGGCCGAGAGGATATAGGCAAGGTAGATCATGCCCTTGACGTTGACACCGGAGAGGCGCGCGGCTTCGGCATTCGAGCCGACGGCGAAGAGATAGCGGCCCCAGCGGCTCAAATGCAGGAAGACGAAGGAGGGCACCGCCACCAGGATGACCATCCAGAACAGACTCGGAATGCCGAGGAAATCGGCACGCGCGAAATTGCTGAAACTCTCGTCGGTGATGCTGATCGTCGAGCCATTGGTGATCAGCAGGCCGATGCCGCGCAGCGACGTCAGGGTTGCCAGCGTGATGATGAAGGGCGGCAGGCCCATATGCACGATGCCGAAGCCGTGGAAGGCGCCGATCGCGACACCGATGGCAAGCGTCAGCACGATCGCTGCCCAAAGCGGCACGCCCGCCTGCAACAGCCAGGCGATGATGACGGTGCAGAAGCCGACGATCGCGCCGACCGAGAGGTCGATGCCGGCGGTGATGATGACGAAGGTCTGGCCGAGCGCCAGGATCGCCGTCATGGCGCCCTGACGCAGCAGGTTGGAAATGTTGAGCGGCGTCCAGAAGCTGGTGGTGACGAAGCCGAGCACGATCCAGAGGAAGATCAGCAGGCCGATCAGGGTCAGGCCGAACAGGATGTTCATTTTCCGGCGTGGCGGCGGCGCGACGATTTCGGTGGGGGTGGCAGTCATGAATTTTCTCCCTCTTATTCTTCTGGCTCAGACGCCGATCGCTTCGCTGAGCACTTGTTCATGCGTCGCCGCGTGGAAATCATGGCTGGCGACGAGCCTGCCGCCGCGGAAGACGTGCAGCCGGTCGGCCAGTTCGTAGACTTCGGGCAGGTAGGAGGAGATCAGAATGATGCCCGCCCCCTCCTTCAGCAGCTTGGCGAACAGCCGGTAGATTTCCGCCTTGGTGCCGACGTCGACGCCGACGGTCGGCTCGTCGAAGATGAACAGCCTCGCGCCGTGGCTCAGCCACTTGCCGATGACGATCTTCTGCTGGTTGCCGCCCGACATGCTGGAGGCCGGAACCCGCCGGCTCGGTGTCTTGATGCTGAGATCGCGGATCTGTCTGTCGGCATTGGCCGACTCCCGCGCGTGGTTGATGACCGGCCCATGGCTAAGCCGCCCGAAGACCGGCAGGTTGATGTTGAGGCCGATCGAAAGGTTGAGGCAAAGCCCCTGGTCGCGCCGGCTTTCCGGCGCCAGCGCAATGCCGAGCTCCATCGCCGTGCGTTCGTTGCGGATATCGACACGCTTGCCCATCCAGTGGATTTCACCGGCGCTGATCGGCTGGCGCCCGTAGAGGCCGAGCGCAAATTCGCTGCGGCCGGCGCCGATCAGCCCGTAGAGACCGACAATCTGTCCGGCTTTGACGCTGAGCGACACGTCCTCGAAGCCCGGACCTGAAAGACCCTTGACCTCGACGATCGTCTGGCCGATGGCGATCTCTTCCTTGTGGTAGATCTGCTCGATCGAGCGGTTGATCATCAAAGCGATCAGCTCGGCCTCGTTGGTCTCGCCGATCAGCCGCGTGCCGACATGCGTGCCGTCGCGCAGCACCGAGACACGGTCGGCCAGTTCGAAGACTTCCTCCATGCGGTGGCTGATATAGACGATGGTGACGCCTTCGCCCTGCAGTCGGCGGATCAGCTTGAAGAGCTGCGCCGATTCCTGGCGCGTCAGATAGGCCGTGGGTTCGTCGAAGATCAGGAACTGCGTGCCGCGCATCGCCGCCCGCGCCGTTGCCACCAGCTGCTGCTGGCCGATCGTCAGCGAGCTCAGAAGCGCGCCGGCAGGCAGGCCGAAGCCGAGATCGTCGAGCACGGCTTGCGCCATCTTCTCCATCTGCTTCTTGCGCATCAGCCCGTAGCGGTTGACCTCGTCGCCGAGGAAGAGGTTGGCGGCCACCGTCAGGTGCCGGCAGAGCACGACTTCCTGGTGGACGGCGTTGATGCCGCGGGCGATGGCCTCGTTCGGCGTCGACAGCCCCACCGGATGGCCGCACCACAACACCTCGCCGGCCGTCCGGGTGATGACACCGGTGAGCAATTTGATGAGGGTGGATTTACCGGCGCCGTTTTCGCCGACGATGGCGTGGATCTCTCCGGCCAGGAAGGTCATCGTCGCCGGCTTCAGCGCCTGCACATGACCGTAATTCTTCTGCAGGCCTTTCAGTTCGAGGATAGGCGATCCGGCGGGAATGCGATTGGCTTCTTTCAGCGTGGCGCTGTCATCGTGGCGATGACTGACCTCTTCCAGTCCGATCATGGACCTCTCCTCCTCTTGTCGCGTCTGCTCCATCCCTGCTGAACCATACCATGGATGGAAAAGGCCGCGCCGGTTTTTGAGTCGGCGCGGCCCGTCTGTCGTCTTACTTGATCTTCGGGTTCAGGAGCGCGTCGATCTTCGGATCGGCCATATTCGCCTTGGTGACGAGGTTGGCGCCGGTGTCGACATTCTCAGGAACCTTTTCGCCCTTGGAGACGGCAAGCGCGGTCTTGATGCCGTCATAGCCCATGCGATAGGGGTCCTGAACGACGAGGCCGGCGATCGCGCCATCCTTGAGGAAGCCCACCGTCTTGTCGTCACTGTCGAAGCCGATGACCTTGATCTTGTCGCCGAGCTTGTTTTCGGCGATCGCCTGGCCAACGCCCTGCGCCAGGATCAGGTTCGAGGCGAAGACGCCGACGAGGTTCGGATTGGCGGTGATCAGGTCGGTCATCATGTTGAGGCCGGTCGTCGCCTGGCCGTCGCCATACTTGTCGGCGATGACCTTCAGGCCGGGATGCTTGGTCTTGATCTGATCCAGGAAGCCTTCGCGGCGCTGTTCCAGCGAGCCGACGCCGGGAAGATTGGTCAGGATGACGACGTCGCCTTCTTCCTTGCCCGTCATCTCCTTGATGGCGGCGGCAAGACCGTCAGCGGCAATGCGGCCGCCCTGGACGTTGTCGGTCGTCAGGAACGAGCTGAACGCCTTGGAGTCGGCACCAGAGTCGATGCCGATGATCGGAACCGACTTGGCGGCTTCGTCGATCGGCTTGCCGAGCGCCTTGAACTCGGTCGGCGAGATGACGATGGCGGCCGGCTTGCCGGCAACGGCATTCTCCAGAATGCTGATCTGGCCGTTGATGTCGGATTCTGCCTGCGCGCCGAGCTCCGGCACGTTGACGCCGAGATCCTTGCCGGCCTTGCGGGCGCCTGCCAGAACGATCTGCCAGTAGAAGGACGTCGTGTCCTTGACGATGATCGGGATCGTCACGTCGGCAGCAAAGGACGTGACCGGCATCGCCGTGGCGATGACGGCTGCACCTGCCAGCGCGGTAAAGGCGCGGCGGGACAGAAGGGATTTAACAATGCTCATAAAGGTTCTCCTCTCAGGATGCGTTCTCCTCCAAATAAACCGGACCGCTGAACGCTGGCGGAAGGTTTTTATCGATAAAAAACATTTGCAGGCAGAAGCTAGCCGAGGCGCATTCAAATTGCAAGGGTGTCGATCTCGCTTTTTCGCTTCTGAAAACTCCTTTCAAGCTACTGATTTTATTTCAATACCACGATAGCCTAAAATAGCTACCGGCCGAATTCAACCTCATGGGGATGCACGACGCCCTTCTTCAAAATCAGGTTGCCATACAGGCGGAATTCCGATGTCGCGACGATATAGGCCGCCTTGCGCGCCATCGCATAGAAGGCGAAGCGCTCCACCGGGACGATGGGAAAATCGCCGGCGCGCCTCGAGACGATCTCTTGGAATTCGGCGCAGACTTCGGGCACGGCCTGGGGATCGCCGACCACCTCCATCCGCCATGCCGTCTCCGGCACGAAGGTGTCGAGCGGCATATGGGTCAGAATGGCTTCGGCCATGGCGGTGGCGCTGACGCCGTCGGCGCGGATGACCGGCGGACCCATCGAGCCCGAGGGAAAATTGGCGTCCGATATGACGATGTCGTCGCCGTGCCCCATGGTCTTCAGCGCATGGAGCAGGTCGGGGCCGAGCAGTGGATGAATTCCTTTGAGCATATCTTCTTCCTCAGACGCGGACCGCTTCGGCGCCGAGCGGCGGCGCGACCAGCGTATAGGGCTCGAATTCGCCGTAGATGCTGTCGGGCAGCTGCGGCGCGACGATTTCCATGTTGCGCGTCAGGCTCGAAGCCTTCGCCGTGCCGATCAGCACCGAGGCGACGATCGGGTCGCGCAGTGGAAACTGCATGGCGGCTGCCGCGAGCGGCACGCCGTGACGCTTGGCTATCGCCTCCATGGCGCCGACCTTGGCGAGCACCTCTTCGGTGGCCGGCATATAATCGAAATGCGAACCTGGCACCGGGCCGGTGGCGAGGATGCCGGAGTTGAAGACGCCGCCGACGACGAGCGAGGTCCCCTTCTGGCGGCAGAGCGGCAGCAATTCGGCGACCGCCGAGCGGTCGAGCAGCGTATAGCGGCCGGCAAGCAGGATGCAGTCGAGATCGGCATGGCGCATGACGTCGAGGCAGACGGGAACCTCGTTGACGCCGAGGCCGAAGGCGGAGATGGCGCCCGACGATTTCAGCTCTTCGAGCGCTTTCACGCCGGAATCGAGAAGCTGCTTCTGATAGACCGCGTTCTTCGCCGCGCCATGCGTATAGCCGCCGATATCGTGCACGTAGAGAATATCGATGCGGTTGAGCCCGAGGCGGGCATAGCTGAACTCCACCGAGCGCATGATGCCGTCATAGGAATAATCATAATCGGCATCGAAGGAGAGCGGATCGACATAGCTGTAGTCAGGCACGGTTCCCGTCGGCACCGGCCGCAGCAGCCGGCCGACCTTGGTGGAGAGCACGAAGGAAGCATCCGGCTGGTCACGCAGGAAATCGCCGACCCGCCGTTCGGCAAGGCCGAGCCCGTACCAGGGTGCGACGTCGAAATAGCGGATGCCGCTGTCCCAGGCGGCCTGCAGGGTTTCCATTGCCTGCTCGCGTGGGCAGGCGCGGTAGAGGCCGCCGAGCGCAGCCGCGCCGAAGCTGAATTCGGTCACCTCGAGCTTGGTCTTGCCGATCCGTCTCGTCTTCATCATGCCTCCTCGGCAAGCCTTGCAATTTTCTATTTCACATCAGAGCGTTGCGCCGAGATGCCAGGGCACAAATTCATTGTCGCCATAGCCGAAGAGTTCGCTCTTCGTCCTTTTGCCCGAGGCCGTCTCGATGATCAGGTCGAAGATCTCGCGGCCCTTGCCGCTGATCGTCGCATCGCCGGTGGCGATGGTGCCGCAATCGATGTCCATATCCTCTTCCATCGCCGCATAGAGCGCCGAATTGCTGGAAAGCTTCAGCGACGGCGCCGGCCGGCAGCCGAAGCAGCTGCCGCGGCCGGTAGTGAAGGCGATCATGTTCGCGCCGCCGGCCACTTGTCCAGTTGCCGAGACCGGGTCGTAGCCGGGCGTGTCCATGAAGACGAGGCCGGGGGCCGTCACCCGCTCGGCATAACCATAGACGGCCGTCAGCGGTGAACGCCCGCCCTTGGCGACGGCACCGAGCGATTTTTCCAGAATGGTGGTGAGGCCGCCGCGCTTGTTGCCGGGCGAGGGGTTGTTGTCGAGCGAGGCGCCGTGCAGCGCCACATACGCCTCCCACCAGGCGATTTTCTCGTCGAGTTTTTTCGCTACGTCGTCGCTGACGGCGCGGCTGCGCAGCAGGTGCTCGGCGCCATAGATTTCCGAGGTTTCCGACAGGATCGCCGTGCCGCCGGCCGCGGCCAGCAGATCGGCGGCCACGCCGAGCGCCGGATTGGCCGTGATGCCGGAAAAGCCGTCCGAACCGCCGCATTGCAGGCCGATGATGATCTCGCCGATCGGGATCGGCGCGCGCTTTTCCCTGCCGACATCGGCGGCGATTTCGCGCAGCATGCCCATGGCGCGCTCGACCGCGCGGCGCGAGCCGCCGGCGTCCTGGATGTTGAAATGCCGCTTCGAGGCGCCGGCGCCGCTCTGGCCGTACAGCGTCAGCTGGTTGACCTCGCAGCCGAGGCCGATCATCAGCACGCCGCCGAAATTCACATGTCGCGTATAACCGGCCAGTGTCCGGTGCAGCACGTTCATGCCGTCGCCGGTCGAGCTCATGCCGCAGCCCTGGTCGTGCACGATCGGCACGAAACCGTCGATGCCTTCATAATGCGGCAGGATCGTCCGGTTTGCCTCGTCGGCGATCGCCCGGCAGACCGTGGTGGAACAGTTCACGCTGGCGATGATGCCGATATAATTGCGGGTCGCCGCCCGGCCGTCGGCGCGGCGATAACCCATGAAGGTGCGCGCCTTGTCTTCGGCGGTCGCTTTTTCCGGCGCCGAATTGGCGGTGGCGGCCAGCCGGTCGTTTTCGAAATGCAGATTGTGGCTGTGCACATGGTCGCCGGCCTTGACCTCGGCCGTGGTGCGGCCGATCGCCTGACCGTATTTCACCACGGCGGCTCCAAGCGGAATATCGGCGATCGCCACCTTGTGGCCCGGCTCGATCTTCTGGCGGGCCTCGACGCCGGCAACCATCGAGCCCGGCGCGATGGCGGCCGTTGCGACCGCGACATTGTCGCCGGCCGACAGGATGATCCAAGGCTGCTTGTCCAATCTCTTCTCCCTAGAGCACGATGCCGAAAAAGTGTGAGCTGTTTTCGGGAGCGCCCGCCGCATGGCAAATGCGCATTGATTTTGTTTTTTATCTACAATAAACATTTTCAAGTCAACGGGAATATTGATCCTGTGGACGAGGGAGGCGATGCGCCGCAGGCGGCCGGAAATAAGCTAAAGGTCGTTTGGACAAGCCCCGACCCGATCCCGTCCTGCTTTGAGAGCCGGGATGGCGGCTGCGGCGCGCGGGCGGAAAGCGGGGATCTGATGGCAAGGCAGAACACGGTCTTCAAGGAAGCCTATAACAGGTACGCCGCGGCCCTGCGCACGGATACCGCGCTCCCGTCCGAGCCGGAGATCGCCGCCCAGCTCGGCGTCAGCCGCTCCACCGCGCGCGCCATCCTCACACGCCTCAGCGATGAAGGCATCATCCGCTGGAACAAACGTCAGAAGATCGTGCTGCGCGAGCCCACCGACCGCGACCTCTTTCCCTCCGAAGAGACGGATTCGCTGCATGACATCATCGAGCGCAGTTTCATGCGGCGCATCCTGGCCGATGACGCCGCCCCCGGCATGCAGATCAACGAATTGGAGCTTGCGCGCGAGATCGGCACCGGCACGACGAGCGTGCGCGAATTCCTGATCCGCTTCTCCCGCTTCGGCCTCATCGAAAAGCGGCCGAACAGCCATTGGACGCTGAAAGGCTTCACCCGCGAATTCGCTCTCGAACTCGCCGATGTCCGCGAGATGTTCGAGCTGCATTCGGCCGCCGAATTCGGCAGGCTTCCTCGCGACAACCAGGCCTGGACCGATCTTGCCGCCATTCGCGACGAACATCACGCCATGCTTGCCGACATCAACCAGCGCTTCAAGGATTTCTCCGTCCTTGACGAACGTTTCCACCTCCTGATCCACCGCGCCTCGAAGAACCGCTTCATCGCCGATTTCTACGATGCGATCGCCATCGTCTTCCACTATCACTATCAGTGGAACAAGACCGCCGCCCGCGAGCGCAACGAGCGCGCCATCCACGAACATCTCGATTATATCGCCGCACTCGAATCCGGCGACCAGGCGGCCATCGAGAAAGCCTGCCGCGTCCACCTGCGCTCCGCCCGCCAGACCCTGCTGCAATCCCTGCCACAAATCGCGACGGAGAGCGCGTGAGGAGCATAAGCGAAGGACGACGGAAGTCGTGCCTTGTAGCCCCCCGGTCGGGATCCTTGTGCCGCTCGGATTGCCGGTTCTCATCATGACTCCTGGCGATCTCTCCAATGAGCGCTCGCGACAGAGGCCAGGGAAGTTCCGCCGGTCGCCATCGCGATTGTTCAGAACGTGGCGAATGACAGCAATGTCATCGGCGCAGACAAGGCGTCGTAACGGCGCCGGTGCGGTTGCGCTTCATCGTCTTGACCTGCGATGCCGCGCCCGGCGCGGCCCGCATGAAACCTTTTGAGTTGTAAGCCGTTGTCAAGCTTATGGCCGACGCTAAACTCAAACCGAAATCGGTCGACGGCACCGAGGAGCACGGTGCCGAGAAGTCGCGCCCCGAGAAGGCATCGACTGTCGAGGCTGGCCCGCCGCCAGATGCCATCGAACCCAGTCCGGACCTCACGCCCGAGGAGGCCGAGCAGGCGCGCAAGCGATATTTGCTGAGGCGTTTCTGGATCAGCGCCCGCCGCTACTGGGGCCGCGGCGGCGACAGGTTTGCCTGGCCGTGCTCGATCATTCTGCTGGCAATGATCTGCATGAATGTCGGTTTCCAATATGGAATCAATCGCTGGAACCGGGGGATCTTCGACGCCATCGAACGGCACGACGCCGGCACGGTCTATTACCTCAGCGCCGTCTTCGTGCCGCTCGTGCTCGGAAGCGTCGCGCTTGTGACCGCGCAAGTCTATGTTCGCATGATGATCCAGCGCCGCTGGCGCTCCTGGCTGACGGCGGCGGTTATCGCGCGCTGGCTCGCCAACGGCCGCTATTATCAGCTGAACCTGATCGGCGGTGATCACAAAAATCCCGAGGCCCGCATCTCGGAGGACTTGCGCATTGCCACCGAAGCGCCGGTCGATTTCATCGCCGGCGTCATTTCCGCATTCCTGTCGGCCTCGACCTTCATCGTGGTGCTGTGGACGATCGGCGGAGCGCTCGACCTGCCGGTCGCAGGGATGACCATTACCATTCCCGGCTTTCTCGTCGTCACCGCGGTTCTCTATGCCGTGATCACATCAACCGTGATCGCAATCATCGGCCGCCACTTCGTCCAGGTATCGGAGGTCAAGAACCAGGTGGAGGCCGAGCTCCGCTACACGCTGACGCGCGTGCGCGAAAACGGCGAGAGCATCGCACTGCTCGGCGGCGAGGAGGAGGAGCGCAGCGATCTCGACAGGACATTTTCCAACGTGCTCAAGCAATGGGCGCTGCTTGCGCGCCAGCACATGCGCACGACCTTCGTGTCGCACGGGTCGATGCTGATTGCCCCCGTCGTGCCGCTGCTGCTGTGTGCGCCGAAGTTTCTTCACGGCGAAATGACGCTCGGCGAGATCATGCAGGCCGCCTCCGCCTTCGCCATCGTTCAGAACGCGTTCGGCTGGCTGGTCGACAACTACCCGCGTCTTGCCGACTGGAACGCCTGTGCGCGGCGCATCGCCTCGCTGATGGCGTCGCTCGACGGCCTTGAGCGCGCCGAACAGAGCGATGCACTGAGGCGCATCAAGCACGGTCAAACCGAGGGCAATGCGATCCTGAACCTTAACGATCTCTCCGTATCGCTCGACGACGGCACCGCCGTGGTCAAGGAAACCCAGGTCGAGATCGCGCCGGGCGAGCGGGTGCTCGTCGCCGGGGAATCCGGCTCGGGCAAGAGCACGCTGGTGCGTGCCATTGCCGGCCTCTGGCCCTGGGGTCACGGCAGCGTCGACTTCCACGCCGACCGCCGCCTCTTCATGCTGCCGCAGCGGCCCTATATTCCGTCCGGCACGCTTCGCCGGGCCGTCGCCTATCCCCGCGCCGCCGACAGCTGGACGGCGGAGGAGGTCAAGGCTGCACTCGCCAAGGTGGGACTGGACTATCTGAACGAGAGGATTGAGGAAGACGCGCCATGGGACCAGATCCTGTCGGGCGGTGAAAAGCAGCGGCTCGCCTTTGCCAGGCTGCTGCTGCACCATCCAGATATCATCGTGCTTGACGAGGCGACCTCGGCGCTCGACGAGAAAAGCCAGGACCGGATGATGGAAACGTTGATCGAAGAAATGCCGACGGTGACGATCATCAGCGTCGCGCATCGCGCCGAGCTCGAAGCCTTCCACAGCCGCAAGATCACCCTGGAGCGGCGCAAAGGCGGCGCCAAGTTGGTCAGCGATATCGATCTTGGCCCGCGCAAGGCAAGGCGCAGCCTGATCATGCGGGTTTTGGACACCCGCCGTTAGGCGCTCTCATGAAAGAATTCGACACACCTAGTGCGAGGCCGCTTCGCCGGCGACCGCCGGCTCTTCGCGTTTCCTGATATGGCCGACCGGGATCAGCCAGGTGGTGAAGAAGGTCAGCACCGCGACGACGACCACGCCCCAGAAGCTCCAGTGCAGGGCCGCATCGAAGATGCCGCGGCTCGCCGGATCGGCCGCGAGCGCCGAGAGGCCGGTCGGCTGGTTCAGCGCCTTATGAAGGGCGGCCGCCGTTTCGCCGCTCGCATAATGGCCGATACCGGCATTGAGGATGGCGCCGAGCACGGTGGCGCCGAGCGTATTGCCGAGGCTGCGGGCAAAGATGATCGACGCGGTGGCGCTGCCGCGCATCGACCATTCGACGCTGTCCTGCACCAGCACGATGCTCGTCAGGCTGATCAGGCCCATGCCGAAGCCCATGAAGAAGGAGCCGGTGCCGGCGAGAACCGGCGAGCTTTCCGGCGTCAGGAACAGGAGGAAGCAGGCGCCGAACGGAAACATCAGGCTGCCGACGCGCAGCGTGCGGCGAATGCCGAAAGCCCTGTAGAAGCGGCCGGAGAGCATGACCGCCAGGGGCCAGCCGACGATCAGCATGGTCAGCGTGAAGCCGGCAACGATCGGCGAGCGGCCGAGCACGCCCTGCACATAGATCGGCAGAATGGTGGAAAGTCCGATCAGCGCCATGCCGGCAAGCAGCGTCGCCGCGTTGCTGGTGGCGATCAGCCGGCGGCTCCAGAGCGCGATCGAAATGATCGGCTCCGGCGCCCGTTTCTCCTGGGCGAGGAAGAGAATACCCGCGACCACGAACACGGCGAAAAGCAAAAGCAGGATGGAGGTGCCCGCATCCGTCTCCGTCAGCATGACGAGCAGCGCCACGATCGAAATCGAAAACAGCACCGATCCGAGATAATCGATCCTTGCCTGCTTGTGCGCAACGTCCTCCTTCACGAAGATCATGAAGGCGACGATCGAGACGATGCCGATCGGCAGGTTGATCCAGAAGATCCAGGCCCAGGAGATATTGTCGACGATGATGCCGCCGGCCAGCGGCCCGACGACGGCCGAGGTCGCCCAGACCGTCGCCATCGCCCCCTGCACCCGGCCGCGCTCCTCGAGCTTGAAGAGGTCGCCAATGATCGTCATCGTCACCGGCTGGATGGCGCCGGCACCCAGCCCCTGCAGCAGCCGGAAGAGCACCAGCGACATCATCGACCAGGCAAAGCCGCAGAGCAAAGAGCCGGCGAGGAAGATTAGGATGCCGCCGATCAGTACCGGCTTGCGCCCGAAAATATCCGAAAGCTTGCCGTAGATGACCGTCGTCGTCGACTGCGCCAGCAGGAAGGCCGAAAATACCCAGCTGTAATAGGAAAAGCCGCCGAGCTGCCCGACGATGCGCGGCATCGCGGTCGCCACGATCGTCGCCTCGATGGCAACCATGAAGGTCGCCACCATGATGGTCGCGACGACAAGCACGCGGTTCGAGCGATGCGCAGCATTCGACATGACGATCCTCTTCGGGTGCTCCGCGGACGCCGGAAAATATCGGCTGGCTGGCTGGGTGCGGCAATCGCCATGTGCGGAGGGATGCGGTAGTTCTACGACCTGAAAGCCGGTCGGTAAAGCTATTCTCGCGGCAACCGTCGTTTTTGAGCGACGCAGCCGAAATGAAGGCCCGGCGCGACCGCGGCCGGGCCCTCATTCTGTCAGAGGCGGGTGCCTGCTCACCTCACTGCCGGCATGCCTCGCTGAGTGAGCCGGTACCTGCCGTGCAACCCGGCACCTGCTGAAGATCCGGATTGACGCCACCGGGATTGATCGTGCTGCGGTCGCGGTTGAGATCGACGCCACCAGTGCCGGTCGTGCTGCCGGTCGTACTGGGATCGGTGCCGACAGAGCCGGTGCCGGCCGCGCCCGTACCGACGGATCCGGTCCCGGCCGAACCCGTGCCCGAGTCCCCTGAGCCGCCGATGACAGGCGCCACCGAAAGCCGCCCACTGGAATTCGCGCCCCCGGTCGTCTGTGCCAGCGCCGAGCCGGCAAGGCCGACGGAAAGAAGCGATATCGCGATGAGTTTGCAGGCCATGGTTTGCTCCATCCTTATTGTCTCAAGGGGAGAACCAGTTCGGGAGCGGCAGGTTCCTGCGGGGATCTGTCATTCGTCGTCCAGCATTTTAAACTTTCGCGCCGCCTGAGGCCAGAGCATCGTGAACTGCCTGATTAGCGGCGGCATGCCTGAGGCGCACGACACATCTGCATTCTCTGGTTACGGGAAAATCAGGTGTAGCGGTTCGCCGTCAGAAGGAAAGAAGGACAGGGTGCCCTTGCGGCAATCGGCCGTGGAACGATAGGTGTCTTTACCATCTCCTTTGATATACATCGCCAACGCACTGCTCGACAGTCAATTTCCCGCTAGGTGCGACCGTCTCGTATCCCGGGTCTCGCTCGCAGTATTCCTGGAAGTTGGCCTGATTGACGTTCCCTTCCATCACCGCATTTCTCGAATTCGTACCGCTCCTTCGGACCAGCGTTCCGTCACTCCTATCTGACTGGCCCGCTCGGCCTCGATCGACATCAGTCGCTCATGTGAAGCCGAAGGGGCAGGCCGATTGCCTTGAGAAGTAGCCCAGCACCCATTGCGATTTGCCCGCCAAGCGGCGATGGCTGATTAGTGGACGCAGGTTATTAAGAGAGACTTATATGTGGGTGAGCGAGCAGGCATCAGACATACAGCCCGCTCGCCGTATCTGCAAATTTGCAGTTGTCGGCAATCGTCGCGGTGACAACGCAGCCCGAACTCGGCCATAAGAAGAAGTGAGTTAGTGGTTTCACTGGCAGATGGGACGATCGTCGATGGCAGGCAGGCAATCATTCGAGGATGTTACGGCAGGACTGGAGACCAAGTCCGACAAGATTAGGGCGCTGGCGAGGGCAGGTTACCTTCGCACCGAAATCAGCTCGCTCCTTGCGATTCGGTACCAGCATGTTCGAAAAGTTCTCGCCGATGCGGGGATCTCGGAAGGTCTGAAGAAAGAGGTCCAGCTCGAGCGCGAGCCCGTGTCCATCCAGGTCGAAGAGGATGCAGCGACGACGACAGTCGCACCGACATCATGGGAAGTGCTTCTTCGTGCAGGGTTCCGTTTCCTTGGCGAGTGGACGCCCGGCGAGGATGAGAGCTTCCGTTTGGATGCAGCAGCGCCAACCGATGGCGGAGTTTACTCTTTCGTCGTGGACGACGTCGTCATGTACGTAGGCTTGACGCAACGAGGCCTTAGGCAGCGCCTCGACGGCTACAGGCGGGGCCACGAAAGGCAGAGAACCAACGCTAGGGTCAAGGCGTTGATCCTCGAAGCGCTGTCGGCAGGGAAACGGGTAAAGGTCCTCATCGCGTCGCCGGAGGAAGGATCCTGGAACGGGCTTCCCGTCAATATGTCGGCCGGGCTGGAGGCAGGCTTGATCACTAAGGTTCAGCCGGCATGGAATATCCTCGGGGTCGGCTGACTATCGTCGTAGCCTCGATATTGTCAGCTATCCTTCCGGCGAGCTTACGTCGAAACGTGTGACGTCTCCTGAATGAAATCAAATTGGAAAACATTTCGGGAGACGGTAATCCCAGAAGGCTGCTGGCCATCGCCAATTTCGTGAACAAATTCAAGGATAAAGAAAATGGTGCCGCTTACGTGACTCGAACACGTGACCCCATCATTACGAATGATGTGCTCTACCGACTGAGCTAAAGCGGCACTTTGGCGGCCGAAGCGTGCGGCCTGCGATTTGCATGGCGCTGATACAGGCATTGTCTGAAGATTTCAAGCACCCTGTCATGCCTTTGGCAAAAAAGAGGGAGGGTATGGAAGATCTTCAGAGCGAGAGGCGGGCGCGGGCAGCCTTGTATTCGGCCTCCAGCCGGTCGACGAGATCTGCCACCGGCTCCACCGCCTTGACGGCGCCGATGCCCTGGCCGCTGCCCCATATGTCCTTCCAGGCCTTGGCGCCGCCGGTGGCCTGCTCGAAATCCATCTTCGAGGGGTCGGCGACGGGCAGGTTGTCGGGGTCCATGCCGGCGGCGATGATCGACGGTTTGAGATAATTGCCGTGCACGCCGGTGAAATAGTTGGAATAGACGATATCGGCGGCGGCCCCTTCGACAATCGCCTGCTTGTAGGCGTCTGCGGCGCGCGCCTCCTGCGTGGCGATGAAGGGCGAGCCGATATAGGCCATGTCGGCGCCCATGGCTTCTGCGGCAAGAATGGCGCCGCCGGTCGCAATCGCGCCGGCAAGCAGCAGCGGCCCGTCGAACCACTCGCGGATTTCCTGGACGAGGGCGAAGGGCGACAGCGTGCCGGCATGGCCGCCGGCGCCTGACGCCACGGCGATCAACCCGTCCGCCCCCTTGCGAATCGCCGAATGAGCGTGGCGGTTGTTGATGATGTCGTGCAGCACGATGCCGCCATAGGAATGGACCGCGGCGTTGACCTCCGGCACGGCGCCGAGCGAGGAGATGACAACGGGCACCTTGTATTTGACACAGAGCGACAGGTCGTGCTCCAGCCGCTTGTTGGACATGTGGACGATCTGGTTGATGGCAAAGGGAGCGGCCGGCCTCTCCGGATGGGCGGCGTTGTGGTGGGCAAGCTCCTCGGTGATCTCGGCCAGCCATTCGTCGAGCTGGCTTTCCGGCCGGGCGTTCAGCGCCGGAAAGGCGCCGATAACGCCTGCCTTGCATTGCGCCAGGGTCAATGCCGGATGCGAAATGATGAAGAGCGGCGAGCCGATCACCGGCAGTCTGAGATTGTCATTGAGGATCGGGGGTAGGGCCATGGTTTACCGCTCGCATTGACGTTTACGAAAACGTCAATCTCTTAGCAGAGAAGAAAAGCCGATAAAAGAGCGGCTGCCATGCCTTCGTCGATTTCCGCCCGATATATCAGGCCTGCAGAACGGATAGGGAAGGCCCGCCGGCTCGTCAAAGCTGGCGAATATCGCCTGAGATCAACGGCGGGCGGGCCTGCAAGGCTTGCGGTTTGCCGCACTTGCCGCTACCGAATTTTGATGAAGAACGGCGGGGATTGCGGACCGACGCCGGGTTCAAGGTGAAGGACGTGAAGTGAGCGGATTAGAAACGGCCATCAGAACAGCGCTCGAAAATGCCGATCGCGACAATCCGGAAGTTCGAGCGAGGATCTACCAGTCGGCCCGCCAGGCGCTGGAAGCCGGCCTGCGCAAGCAGGATATCACCGATGCCGACGCCGTCGCCCACCACCGCCACCGGCTGGAAACCACCATTCATGCCATCGAAGGCGAGGAGCGCGACCGGCTTCACCCTCGCCAGCGGCCGCCTGAAGTGCCGGTACCTCCGGTCGTCGACATGCCGGTGCCGCCGGCTCACCGAGGGGATGTGGCCGATATCGACAGCCTGATCGACAATCCCGTGGCGGCGGGCGAGACCCGTAGCCCGGACGTGATCATGCACCGCAGCGACGAGTCGCGCCTTGACGACGTGCATGCGAGCACCGCCGATCATCTCTCGGCCGCCCCGCTCGGCGAGGAGCGGCTGCAGCGCGGCCAGCGCGCCGCCAGCATGGATTTCCGCCCGGAGCGGGCTGCGGGCCGCCGCAAGCCGCGCAAGTTCTTTTCGCGGCTTCTCGTCTGGTGCGTGCTCTTCGCCTTCATCGGCATCGGTGCCTGGTGGGCCTATACGTCGGGCCTGTTGTTGACGGCGGCTGAGCGCGACACCAGCGTCGCCAATCCGCCGGCGAGCACCCAGCCGGAGGATTTTACCGGCAATGACGACAGCGCCGGCGACGCCGCCACCCATACCGATCAGCCGGTGACCATCGATCCGCAGAACAGTTTCTCGGCCGACTGGATCCCGGTGTTCAAGCCTGGCGAGGCCGACAAGATCACAACCGGCCCGCGGGCCCGCACCGAAAACGTCACCGAGAATGACGGTCCCGCCGTCCGCCTGATTTCCGAAAGCGGCGCGGCTGACGGCAATATCTCCGTCAGCGTTCCCTCTTCGGTGCTGCAGCAGCTTGCCGGCAAATCCTCGACCATCGCGCTGACGCTGCAGTCGACCACCGACGAGCCGACGCAGGTGACGGTCGAATGCAATTTCCAGTCGCTCGGCAATTGCGCCCGCCATCGTTTCAGCGTCACCCGCGAAAAGTCGGATGCGCTGCTGCAGGTGAAGTTCGACCGCTCGCTCGCCCCGAATTCGCCGGGCACGCTTGTGATCAACAGCGATCTCGACGGCAAGGCGCGCGGCGTCAACCTCTTCGCCATCCGCATCCTGCCAGGGCAGTGACCGGCTTTTTACCGCGGCAGACAGTCTATTTCAGGAATCCCGGGCCGGAGCCGATGATCTGCTCGTCGGCCTCGCCGAGCGCTGATTTGTCCTTGCCGTCATAGTCCATCCGGTTGAGCATGTGGCGGATGAGCTGCAGGCGCGCACGACGCTTGTCATTGGCGCGGATGACGGTCCAGGGCGCGAAATCCGTGTGGGTTTCCTTCAGCATCCGGTCGCGTTTTTCGCTGTAGTCGCCCCATTTTGTCAGCGCCGCGATATCCATCGACGACAGCTTCCAGACCTTCAGCGGATCGTGCCTGCGGTCATGGAACCGCTGGAGTTGCATCTCCCGGCCGATATCGAGATAGAATTTGAACAGGAAGATGCCCTCATGGGCGATGATCTTTTCGAGCTGCGGCGCCTGCTTGAGGAAGGCTTCATATTGCTGCGGCGTGCAGAAGCCCATGACCGGCTCGACGCCGGCGCGGTTATACCATGAGCGGTCGAAGAGGACGAATTCGCCCGATGTCGGGAACTGCGCGACATAGCGCTGGAAATACCATTGTCCCTGTTCGCGTTCGGTCGGCTTGGCGAGCGCCACGACGCGGGCAAGGCGCGGATTCATATGCGCCGACGACGCCGAGATCGCGCCGCCCTTGCCGGCCGCGTCCCGCCCTTCGAACAGCGCCATTACCCGTTTGCCGGTCGCCTGCAGCCAGAACTGCACCTTGACGAGCTCGACCTGCAGCTTTTTCAGCTGCGAGAGATAGTCCTCCTCGTTGAGTTTCTTCTTGTAGGGAAATTCGGCGGATTCCAGCGCCTGTTCCTTCACCCAGTCCGGCAGAACAGGATCGTCGACGTCGAAGATGCGCTTCTTGCCGCGGATATCCAGTTCCACGGCCCTGCTTTCGACATCCTCGCCCATGTGCTCCTCCTGCGCTGGTGGCTCTCTGCGCAGGCGAACATAGTTGCCGTTGAAAATCAAATCTTTCGCGTCACGCCGGCGATATTTCTCGCGCTCGCGCTGCGGTCTTTCGCTTCAAGCGGCGCCAGCCGAAAACTTCTGTCATGAATTGCCGCTATCAGGCAGAGTTCAATATAAAGAAAAACGAATCGACGCCGCGAGGCCCCCTTGCCAGACGAAATCCCGTGGAGAAGAAGTCTCCTGGCGCGCATCCGGCGCGAACGGCCGGTGTTGCTTGCGGCCATCCTCAGCGCCTTGATTGCTCTTGCCGCCGGCATGAACAAGTGGGTCGTGCTCGTCCTCCTGCTCGTCATGAGCTTGACCGCGCTGTTCAACGAGGCGCCGGTGCTGAAAGTGGAGCCGGCCGAGCCGGAGGAGACGGAGCCGGAAACGCCGCCGAGCCGCCTGCAAGACGTTTCCGCCACGCTTGCCGGCCTCGATATTCCCGTCATGGTGCTGTCGGACGATGCCTCGGTGCTCTTCCAGAACCGCGCCGCCGAAAAGGCCTTCGGCGAGGTTGCGCTCGGCGCCCATATATCGGCCCGCCTGCGCTCGCCCGGTGTGCTCGACATGGTGCGCGAAACCATCGCCACCAATGCGCCAAACCAGATCGAACATGCCGAGCGGCTGCCATCCGAGCGGGTCTATATCGTCCGCAGCGCGCCCGTCGAATTCAAGGCCGACGGACAGCGTGAGCGATTTTTCATCCTGTCCTTCCGCGATATATCGGAAGTGCGCCGCATCGACCGCATGCGGTCGGATTTCGTCGCCAATGCCAGCCACGAGCTGCGCACGCCGCTTGCCTCGCTGCGCGGCTTCATCGAGACGATCCAGGGCCCGGCGAAGAACGATCAGAAGGCGCAGGCGCAGTTCCTGGGCATCATGCTCGATCAGACGACGCGCATGAGCAGGCTCGTCGACGACCTCCTGTCGCTCTCGCGCCTGGAGCTGAAATCGCACATCGCCCCGGACGAGAAGGTCGATTTGGTACCGCTGCTTGGCCATGTCCGCGACTCGCTGGTGCCGCTGGCAAGAGACGTCGGCGTCGACATCAACCTGCATCTGCCCGACGGCAGGGTCGAGGTGCTGGGAGACCGCGACGAGCTCGTCCAGGTCTTCGAGAACCTGATGGAAAATGCCTGCAAATACGGTCAGGAAGGCAAGGTCGTCGACGTCCGGCTGAAGAATGGCGCCGGCGGACCGGTGGAGGTCAGCATCGTCGACAAGGGGCCGGGCATACCGGCCGAGCACGTGCCGCGTCTGACGGAACGCTTCTACCGCGTCAGCATCGAGGACAGCCGCTCGAAGAAGGGCACCGGCCTCGGCCTCGCCATCGTCAAACATATCCTCACCCGCCACCGGGCACGGCTGATCGTCAGATCGGAGGTGGGTAAAGGCACTGATTTTACGGTGCGCTTCTGAGGTGAAATCTCTCGTGGTCCCCTCTCCCCATAAAACGGGGAGATGGTTCGTTGCGATCTGCGACGGGCGGCTGATCGAACGCGTCGAGGCAATGGATTTGCGGTTCTTTCCAGCCGTGCGTTAATAACGATGGCGTGCCGCGCGATTGCCCCTCACCCTAACCCACTCCCCGTAATGACGGGGAGAGGGGACGTGCCCTGGCGAGATTTTTGGGTGGGACGGAGAGGTCGCGGCATATCCCCTTCTCCCGGTCAAAACGGGGAGAAGGTGCCGGCAGGCGGATGAGGGGCAGATCCCACGGGCGGACCTGAATGAAAGAATGCAGGCGGGAAGGGCCAGGATGCCTTTCCGCAACCGCCGGGCTACGTGTGGTAAACTGCAATGCAAGGTCGAGCGGCGACCCAAACTTTGCCAACCGTCGACACGTTCAGGCGGGATCCATAAAATTTATCGTTATAAAACAGCGCATTAACCTGTCACAAATGTTTCACCGATTTGACATAAAAGGACGGTGCTTACAGCGCTAAGAGAGTCCGGCCAATGAAAAAAGGCAATGCGAGGGCCTCTCATAGGCCGCACTCACACAAGTCCAATGCCGGGAGATTTCAAATGAACACCCTCAAGCTCACCGTTGCGGCGCTCGCTGCAACTGCTGCTTTCGCTGGCGCCGCCGTTGCCCGCGATCAGATTCAAATTGCTGGTTCGTCCACCGTCCTGCCTTACGCCAAGATCGTTGCTGAGTCGTTCGGCGAAACATTCACCAACTTCAAGACGCCGGTCGTCGAATCCGGCGGCTCGAGCGCCGGCCTCAAGGAATTCTGCAAGGGCGTCGGTGAAGATACCATCGATATCGCCAATGCTTCTCGCGCCATCAAGAAGAGCGAGATCGAAGCCTGCAAGACCGCCGGCGTAACCGACATTCAGGAAGTCAAGATCGGTTATGACGGCATCGTCTTCGCCACCGATTCCGGCAACCCCGACGTCGCCTACGTTCCGGCCGACATCTACAAGGCGCTGGCTGCCCAGGTCGTCGTCGACGGCAAGCTCGTCGCCAACCCCTACAAGAAGTGGTCGGAAGTCAACCCGAAGCTCCCGGCTGTCGATATCGCTGCCTACATCCCGGGCGAAAAGCACGGCACACGCGAAGTCTTCGAGGAAAAGGTCTTGGCAGCTGGCTGCGAAGCCTCGGGCGCCGCAGAAGTCATCAAGGCCGCCGTATCGGACAAGGCCGCTCAGGGCAAGGCTTGCGTCGCAGTTCGCAAGGACGGCGCTGCAGTCGACATCGACGGTGACTACACCGAGACGCTGTCTCGCATCGCCGCCAACAAGACCGCGGTCGGCGTATTTGGCCTTTCCTTCTATGAAAACAATGCCGACAAGCTGAAGGTCGCGACCGTGAACGGTATCGTTCCGTCGACGGAAACGATCGCCAACGGCACCTACCCGGTTTCCCGTCCGCTGTTCTTCTACGTCAAGAAGGCACATCTCGGCGCCGTCCCGGGCCTGAAGGAATACGTCAACTTCTTCGTATCCGACCAGATGATCGGCCCCGACGGCCCGCTCGCCGAATACGGTCTCGTTGCCGCCCCGGATGCCGAGCGCGAAGCGATCCGCAAGGACGTCGAAGCCGGCAAGACTATGTGATGACTTTGCCGGCGCGGCGTCTCGATGCCGCGCCGGCACTGCCTTGCGTCCGGGCGTGCCGGGATACGCGGGGCTGGAATTCCTTCTCCAATGGTTGGAAGCCGAAGGCGGTTCGATGAACCGCCGGGCTTTATGGGGGCTGCGGGCCTGGGGACGTAACGAATGAGCACATCCGTCATACTTCTGTGCCTTGTGGTAATCGGCGCCGCCGCCTATCTGGTCGCGCGCAGCCGTGCCGCGGCACTTGCCGGGGGCAGGTCCTCCGCATTGCATTCACGCCCGGCCTATTACGGCGCTTACGCTGCGATCTGGGCCGTTCTTCCCGCCCTCATCGTTCTCTGCGTCTGGCTCTCCGTGAGCCCCGGCATCATCCAGTCCTCGGTTCGCAATGCTTTCCCTGACGATGTCAAGGCCCAGGTCGCGGTCGAGCAGGATTTGAACTATTCGATGGTGGCGACGGTCGCCCGCGGCCTGACGATGCTGACTTCGGACGAAGCGGCCGCGGTCGCAAACGATCCGGCTGCCCTGCAGGCCAAGCTCAGCGAGAAGGGTGTGCCGCTCGCCGGCCAGCCGCAGCCTTACATGGTCGAGGCCGCCAAGAAGCTCAACGCCATGAGCCTGACGAGCCGCATCGCCATGACCGCGATCGTCTTCGTTCTGGCCGTTGCCGGCGCCTTCTACGCGCTGCGCGCCATCGCACCCCGCTTCCGGGCCCGTAATCGCGTTGAGCGCGTCATGCTCTGGGGTCTGCTGCTCGCCTCCTCGATCGCCATCCTGACGACGATCGGCATCGTGCTGTCCATGCTGTCGGAAGCCACACGCTTCTTTGCAGTCGTTCCCGCCGGCGATTTCTTCTTCGGAACCGTCTGGGATCCGCGCTTTGCCGGCGCCGGCAGCTCTTCCTTCGGTCAGTTCGGCCTGATCCCGCTGCTGATGGGCACGCTCTATATCGGCCTGGTCGCCATGCTGGTCGCCGTACCGGTCGGCCTTTTCGCCGCCATCTACATGGCCGAGTACGCCTCGCCAAAGGTGCGCGGCGTTGCCAAGCCCCTTCTCGAGGTGCTCGCCGGCATTCCGACGATCGTCTACGGCTTCTTCGCCCTCGTCACCGTCGGCCCCTTCCTGCGCGATTTCTCGGCTCAGATCAGCGGCTTGCTCTCCGGCAACTATACCAACTTCATCCAGGCGCAGAGCGTTCTGACCGCTGGCATCGTCATGGGCATCATGCTCATCCCCTACGTCTCCTCGCTGTCGGACGACATCATCACCGCTGTGCCGCAGGCTCTGCGTGACGGTTCGCTCGGTCTCGGCGCCACCCGCTCCGAAACCATCAAGAGGGTGGTCCTGCCGGCAGCCCTTCCGGGCATCGTCGGCGCGCTGCTGATGACCGCCTCGCGCGCCATCGGCGAAACCATGATCGTCGTGCTGGCCGCCGGTGTCGCGGCGCGCATTCAGATCAACCCCTTCGAGCCGATGACGACGGTGACCGTCAAGATCGTCAACCAGCTGACGGGCGACCTCGAGTTCACCTCCCCGCAGACGCTGGTTGCCTTTGCTCTTGGCATCACGCTGTTCTGCATCACGCTTTGCCTCAATATCTACGCGCTCTACATCGTGCGCAAATACCGGGAGCAGTACGAATGACGGATATTGTTTCTCCCACAACAGGCGTCACCATCTCCAAGGCGCCGGCGCGCCGCGATATCGGCATCAAGCGCCGCTACGCCGCCGAGCGCCGGTTCCAGGCCTATGGCATCGCCGCCATTTCCTTCGGCCTTGTCTTCCTTTTCATCCTGCTGTGGACGGTGATCGGCAAAGGCTATACCGCCTTTCAGCAGACCGCGATCACCCTGCCGATCGAATTCACCGAGAAGACGATCGACCCCAGCAACAAGCGGGCGGCCGACCCTTCGGTGCTGATCGCGGCCAATTACCCGGTTCTCCTGCGCGACGCGATCGTCAAGCAGCTGGATATCAACGCCTCGAGCAAGCCTGACGTGCGCGATGCATCCGCCATGCTCTCCAAGAGCGCGCCGATCCAGCTGCGCGACATGGTCGTCGCCGATCCCTCGCTCATCGGCAAGACGGTCAATGTCTCGCTGCTCGCCGACGCCAATATCGACAGTGCCAACAAGGGCCAGATCGATCTCTCCGTCGACGAGAAGAACCGCAAGGTCAATGACAAGCAGCTGACTTGGATGAACCAGCTGAAGGCGAACGGCGCTCTCCACAAGCAGTTCAACACCGGCCTCTTCGTCAACGGCAACTCCAGCCGTCCGGAGGCTGCCGGCCTCGGCGTCGCCCTCATCGGCTCGCTCTACCTGATGCTGATCGTGCTGGCGCTGTCCCTGCCCATCGGGGTTGCCGCCTCGATCTACCTCGAGGAGTTCGCGCCGAAGAACAAGCTGACGGACCTGATCGAGGTCAACATCAACAACCTCGCCGCCGTGCCCTCCATCGTCTACGGTCTGCTCGGCCTTTCCGTCTTCATCAACTTCGTAGGCCTGCCGCGCTCGGCCTCGCTGGTTGGCGGCCTGGTGCTGGCGCTGATGACCTTGCCGACGATCATCATCGCCACGCGCGCGGCCCTGCGCGCCGTGCCGCCCTCGATCCGCGCCGCAGCCTTGGGTCTCGGCGCCTCGAAGATGCAGATGGTGTTCCACCATGTCCTGCCGCTTGCCATGCCCGGCATCCTCACCGGCACGATCATCGGCCTGGCGCACGCGCTCGGCGAAACCGCGCCGCTGCTCCTGATCGGCATGGTCGCCTTCGTCGCCAACGTGCCGGCGACACCGCTCGATCCCTCGACGGCCCTGCCGGTGCAGGTCTATATGTGGGCGAACGAGGCCGAACGTGCCTTCGTGGAACGTACTTCGGGTGCCATCATCGTCCTGCTTCTGTTCCTGATCATCATGAACATGGGCGCCATTCTCTTGCGTCGTCGCTTCGAGCGCCGCTGGTAAACGGAGTTAAACATCATGAACATGTTGACGGAAGCTGCAGTTGAAAAGGCGCTGGATCAGAAGATGAGCAACGTCCCGTATAAAATGATCGGACAGGATGTCTCGGTTTACTACGGCGAAAAGCGGGCGCTTTTCGATGTGAACCTGAACATCCGCGAAAACACCGTAACCGCGCTGATCGGCCCTTCGGGCTGCGGCAAGTCGACCTTCCTGCGAAGCCTCAACCGCATGAACGACACGATCGAGGGCTGCCGCGTCACCGGCAAGATCACCCTCGACGGCGACGATATCTATGATCCTGACATTGACGTCGTCGAACTGCGCGCCCGCGTCGGCATGGTCTTCCAGAAGCCGAACCCGTTCCCGAAGTCGATCTATGAAAACGTCTCCTACGGCCCGCGCATCCATGGACTGGCCAAATCGAAGGCCGATCTCGACCAGATCGTCGAGACCAGCCTGCAGCGCGCCGGCCTCTGGAACGAGGTCAAGGATCGCGTCCATGAATCCGGCACCGGCCTCTCCGGCGGTCAGCAACAGCGCCTGTGCATTGCCCGCGCCGTCGCCGTCAGCCCTGAGGTCATCCTGATGGACGAGCCCTGCTCGGCGCTCGACCCGATCGCCACCGCCAAGGTCGAGGAGTTGATCCACGAGCTGCGCGAGAACTACACGATCGTCATCGTCACCCACTCCATGCAGCAGGCGGCGCGCGTGTCGCAGCGCACCGCCATGTTCCACCTCGGCAACCTCGTCGAGGAGAACGACACCGACAAGATGTTCACCAATCCGGACGATCCGCGCACCCAGGACTACATCATGGGTCGCTTCGGCTGATTGCGGTTATCCGAAGCCTTCCCGTTATTCGAGGACAAAGCCCCATGGCATCGACACATATTTATTCTGCCTATGATGATGATCTGAAGTTCCTGTCCAGGCGGATTTCCGAGATGGGCGGCCTGGCCGAGCAGATGGTCGCCGAATCCGTCCGGGCGCTGGTCAACGGTGATACCGCGCTGGCGCAGAAGGTCATTTCCGACGATGTGATCCTCGATCACACCGAGCGCGAGATCGGCGACAAGGCGATCGTCACCATCGCCCGCCGCCAGCCGATGGCCTCGGACCTGCGCGAAATCATGGGTTCGATCCGCATCGCCGCCGATCTCGAACGCGTCGGCGACCTCGGCAAGAACACCGCCAAGCGCGTCATCGCCGTGCAGAGCACCGGCGTTCCCCGCAAGCTCGCCCGCGGTCTCGAGCACCTGTCCGAGCTGGCGCTTGTCCAGCTCAAGGAAGTGCTCGACGTCTATACGACGCGCGCCGCCGACAAGGCGAATGCCATCCGCGAACGCGACAACGAGATCGACGCGATGTACACGTCGCTGTTCCGCGAACTCCTGACCTATATGATGGAAGATCCGCGCAACATCACGAGCTGCACGCATCTTCTGTTCTGCGCCAAGAACATCGAGCGCATCGGCGACCACGCGACCAATATCGCCGAAACGATCTACTACATGGCGACCGGCGCCCAGCCGGAAGGCGACCGTCCGAAGGACGACAGCGCCAACACCGTCGGTGCCGCCACGGAATAACCGTGCCGAACCAGCCCATTGCGTGCGCGCCCGTCCGGGCGCGCAAAGCGGTCGCAGCCAATTTCTGATTTTGCGCGGGATCCCTTGCTTAAATCATTCCCGGTTTAAGGATCGTGCGCGAGGAGACGGACACGCATGATCCCGAGAGTTGCAGTTGTTGAAGACGAAGAGGCCCTCAGCGTGCTTCTCCGCTATAATCTCGAAGCGGAAGGCTTCGAGGTCGATACCATCCTGCGCGGCGACGAGGCCGAGATCAGGCTTCAGGAGCGCACGCCCGATCTCCTGATCCTCGATTGGATGCTGCCCGGCGTCTCCGGCATCGAGCTCTGCCGGCGCCTGCGCATGCGGCCGGAAACCGAGCGGCTGCCGATCATCATGCTGACGGCGCGCGGCGAGGAGAGCGAGCGGGTCCGCGGGCTGTCCACCGGCGCCGACGATTACGTCGTCAAGCCGTTCTCGACCCCCGAACTCGTCGCCCGCGTCAAGGCCATGCTGCGCCGTGCCCGCCCGGAGGTGCTGTCCTCGGTGCTGAAATGCGGCGATATAGAGCTCGACCGCGAAACCCATCGCGTCCATCGCAAGAGCCGCGAAGTTCGCCTCGGCCCGACCGAATTCCGCCTCTTGGAATTCCTGATGTCGTCGCCGGGCCGCGTCTTCTCCCGCTCGCAGCTGCTCGACGGCGTCTGGGGCCACGACATCTATGTCGACGAACGCACCGTTGACGTCCATGTCGGCCGCCTGCGCAAGGCCTTGAACTTCTCCAACATGCAGGACGTCATCCGCACCGTCCGCGGCGCCGGCTATTCGATGGAAGCCTGAGGCTGAGGGAGTGTGGGGTTGGCGTTCCGCCGGTGCAGCCTTTCCCAGGCCTTCATCGCACCGGCGCGGCGTATGAGCGGGCACCAGCTCACCTCTGTCATCCAGGCACCACCTCTCCTCCGTCATCCCAGGGCTTGACCCTGGGATCCATGCGGCTGGCGCTGCGGGAGGAGCGATGGCATTCAACTGCAGGGAAATTATCGAAGCCGGGTGCCTGGTTGTGGATCCCAGGGTCAAGCCCTGGGATGACGGAGTGTGGGTTGGCGTTCTCGCCAAACGCACCGCTGACGTAGCTTGTGAAGCGGCGCTTCTGCCGTAACTTCATCGCGCCGGCGAGGCTTATGCGTCTAGGCACCACCTCTCCTCTGTCATCCCAGGGGCCTGACCCTCGGATCCATGCGAAGAGCACGAGAGAAGCCGCAGCCCGAATTCGCACAGCGTCGAGGAAAAACCTACAGCTTCCCACTCCAACCAATAAAAAACGGGCCACTCGGCCCGTCTTCTGCATTCTGACGATGGCGTGGCCGCTCAGCTGACCCGCGCCGCCGCCCGGCGGCGTTCGTTGATCGGCTGGTAGGCGAGCTTCTGATGATAGCTGCAATAGGGCGAATTGTCAGGAGATTCACAGCCGCAGAAGTGGAAATCGTCCTTGAGCGGATCGCCGACCGGCCATTTGCAGGTGCGTTCGGTCAGTTCGGTCAGGCCGAGGCGGCGGGAAATCGGAACGACCACGTTGCCGGCCGGCACATATTCCATGTCCTCGACCGCATCGACCTCGATCTCCTCCTTCAGCATCGTTGCGCCCTGCTGGCGGGTCACGGTGCGGGTGGTGATCCGCGAGGCGTAGCTCGGCGCGCGCGGCGTCGATGTCTGGCGCTTCGGCGTGCGCGCCGCCGTCGCCGTGCCGCCGGCCTTGGCACGGCCCGGCAGGCTCAGCCGGTGCACCTTGCCGATAACGGCGTTTCGGCTCACGCCGCCAAGCTGTGCCGCGATCTGGCTGGCGCTCAGCCCTTCGGACCACAGCTTCTTGAGTTTCTCGACCCGCTCGTCTGTCCAGTTCATGCCCTGTCTCCACCTTCTGCGTTGGTGATGGCAGAATCCCTCACCGTTGTCCCGGAAGCCTCCGAAACAGGAAACGCCTGATCAATTTTGGTGACTAGTTCCGCCGCATGCAGTCTAGTAATTGAACTTTAACCTAGTGTGAGCCTGACTCCGTGACAAGAGTCGCGGGAATCCGGATGAATCGAATTCGGAGTTTTCCCCAACTTGCTGCCTGTGCGTGTCATTTCTGCAATAATGCCTGTTGAAGGCCGGAAATGCCGCTGTACAAGCTTGCTGCATGCGCTAAGGGCGCAGTTTTGTTGACATTGCAGCGCGAAGAGGAAATAGTGCTGGTCGCCGCCGCAAGGCGGCATTTTTGATTTTTCGGGCCTGGTTTTCTTAGCCGGAGTCCGGTGATTGACAACGCTGATCGGGAGACCCGCGCCATGGCAGAAGCCGCGCCGCTTTATGACACCTATTCTCGTGCCCCGTTGCGGTTCGAGCGAGGCGAGGGCGTGTGGCTGATCACCGAAAGCGGCGAGCGTTATCTCGATTTCGGCGCCGGCGTCGCCGTCACGTCGGTCGGCCACGGCAATCCGCATGTGGTCGCCGCCCTGAAGGAGCAGGCCGACAAGGTCTGGCACCTCTCCAACATCTATGAGATCCCCGGCCAGGAGCGCCTGGCCAAACGCCTGACGGACGCCACTTTCGCCGACAAGGTGTTCTTCACCAATTCCGGTGCCGAGGCTCTCGAATGCGCGATCAAGACGGCGCGCCGCTATCAGTTTTCCAAGGGCCATCCCGAGCGCTTCCACATCATCACGTTTGAAGGCGCCTTCCATGGGCGCACGCTTGCGACGATCGCCGCCGGCGGCCAGGAGAAATATCTCGAAGGCTTCGGCCCCAAGGCGCCGGGTTTCGATCAGGTGCCGTTCGGCGATATCGAAGCGGTCCGCGCCGCGGTCACCGATGCGACGGCGGCAATTCTCATCGAGCCGGTGCAGGGCGAGGGCGGCGTACGTCCCGCCACCCCCGAATTCATGAAGGCGCTGCGCCAGATCTGCGACGAGAACGGCCTGCTGCTGATCCTCGACGAGGTCCAGACCGGCGTCGGCCGCACCGGCAAACTCTTCGCTCATGAATGGTCGGGCATCACGCCCGACATCATGGCTGTCGCCAAGGGCATCGGCGGCGGTTTCCCGCTCGGCGCCTGCCTTGCCACCGCGGAGGCCGCCTCCGGCATGAAAGCCGGCACCCATGGTTCGACCTATGGCGGCAATCCGCTGGCCATGGCCGTCGGCAGCGCCGTGCTCGATGTCATTCTCGCCGACGGCTTCCTCCAGCAGGTGCGCGATGTCGCGTTGGTCTTCCGCCAGGGGCTCGCCTCGCTGAAGGACCGTTATCCCGATGTGATCGAAGAAATCAGAGGCGAGGGCCTGCTGCTCGGCGTCAAGGCGGCCGTTCCCTCGACCGAACTGCTGCAGGCGATCCGCGCCGCGCATCTCCTCGGCGTGCCGGCCGGCGACAACGTCATCCGCCTGCTTCCGCCGCTGGTCGTCACCGCCGAAGAAGCCCGCGAGGGTCTCGCCCGCCTCGAACGCGCCGCCGAGAGCATCCGCGCCGCCAAGGTCAAGAAAACGGCTTGAAGGATTGGCGCCTGCGGGCGCACGACAGGTAAGAACATGGCTCCTAAACATTTTCTCGATCTCTCGGCGGTCACATCTGCCGACCTCAGAACCATCATGAACGACGCGTTGGCCCGCAAGCAGGCCTTCAAGGCCGGCCAGGGCGACAAGCCGCTCGCCGGCAAGATGCTGGCGATGATCTTCGAAAAGCCGTCGACGCGCACCCGCGTCTCCTTCGACGTCGGCATGCGCCAGCTTGGCGGCGAAACGCTGTTTCTATCAGGCACCGAAATGCAGCTCGGCCGCGCCGAGACGATCGGCGACACTGCCAAGGTGCTGTCGCGATATGTCGATGCGATCATGATCCGCACCACCGAGCATTCGAGGCTCCTGGAGCTTGCCGAACATGCGACCGTACCCGTGATCAATGCGCTGACGGATGATACCCATCCCTGCCAGATCATGGCCGACATCATGACCTTCGAAGAGCATCGCGGCCCGATCAAGGGCAAGACCATCGCCTGGACCGGTGACGGCAACAATGTGCTGCATTCGCTGGTCGAAGGTGCTGCGCGTTTCGGCTATCGCATGAACATGGCCGTACCCCTTGGTTCGGAGCCCAAGGATCACTATCTGAACTGGGCCCGCAATGAGGGCGCCGAAATCATGCTCTGCCATGATGCCGACCGTGCGGTCGAAGGCGTCGATTGCGTGGTGACCGATACCTGGGTCTCCATGAATCAGGAGCATCGGGCCCGGGGACACAACGTCTTTCAGCCTTATCAGGTCAATGCGGCCTTGATGGCCAAGGCCGGCAGCGATGCATTGTTCATGCATTGCCTGCCTGCTCATCGCGGCGAGGAAGTGACGGATGAGGTGATTGACGGCCCGCAATCCGTTGTCTTCGACGAAGCGGAAAACCGTCTTCACGCGCAGAAGTCGATTCTTGCTTGGTGCCTGGGCGCGATCTGAACCATAATCGGACGCCGCGCGTCAAAACCCGCGGCCGCGCGAGCGAAGGGCACCCTTGCTCATCGCTTGAAAACTAGGAGTAAAGCCATGGCAGAAGCTGCAGCCGCCCTCGGCCAGTTCGATTTCGCCGGCGATGACCATGTCGTCCCTTTCCAGGTGGAGGGTCTGGATGTGCGCGGCCGCGCCGTCCAGCTCGGCCCGATGCTCGATGCGATCCTCGAGCGCCATCATTATCCCACCCCCGTCGCCCGGCTGCTCGCCGAAGTCGTCGTGCTGACGGTGCTGCTCGGCACCTCGCTGAAATTCGACGGCAAGTTTACGGTGCAGACCAAGGGCGATGGCCCGGTCGATCTTCTCGTCGCCGATTTCTCGACGCCGGAAAATGTCCGCGCCTATGCCCGTTTTGATCAGGCACTGCTTGCCAAGGCGGTGGAAGCCGGTGAAACCGAGCCGGAACAGCTGCTCGGTAAGGGGGTGCTCGCCTTCACCATCGACCAGGGCAAGTTCACGCAGCCCTATCAGGGCATTGTCGCGCTTGACGGAACCTCGCTCGAGGAGATTGCCGGCGTCTATTTCCGCCAGTCGGAGCAGATCCCGACGCGCGTGCGCCTGGCCGCGGCCGAGCTCTTCGATCGCGACGATGCCGGCAAGCCCCGCCATCGCTGGCGGGCTGGCGGCCTCGTCGCCCAGTTTCTGCCGGAGGCGCCCGAACGCATGCGCCACCCGGATCTCCACGGCGGCGACGGCGACAATGGCGAGCGCCCGCATGGCGAGGACGACGCCTGGGTCGAAGCCCGCTCGCTGGTCGAGACCATCGATGCCGACGAGCTGACCGACCCGCTTGTCGGCACCGAACGGCTGTTGTTCCGGCTGTTCCACGAGCGCGGTGTGCGCGTCTACGAACCGCGCGCCGTCTTCGACCGTTGCAGCTGTTCGCGCGAAAAGATCAAGGGCGTGCTGAAGGGCTTTTCGGCCGAAGAGATCGAGGAAAGCCAGGAAAACGGCGAAATCGCAGTCACCTGCGAATTCTGCTCGACCACCTACCGCTTCGAGCCGACCGAACTTCAGCCGGCCGAATAGGCCCGGTTGGCGCTGAGGATCCATGGCCGCGGGTACTGCGTCCCAATTGGTACTCAGGGGCGATCCGACCGCAGCCGAACACAGGCACGCGGAGTGCTTGCGGCATGGATACTCGGGTCAAGCCCGAGTATGACGGAGAGTGGCGGGCGCGATCGGCAGGAAGCGAGACGTCTGGGGGGAACTCCAGCAAAACGGGCGAGGGGTTTTGCACGGGATTGGGCAATCAAAGACGGCAGTTCCAACAAAACCGCTGTGCGCTTGCGCTACTTGCGAGATAAGCTACCCACCCTCCGTCGCCCTCGGGCTTGACCCGAGGACCCACGCGGCAAGCACGGCAATCCTGTTCGCCCCGACGAAGCGACCGCGAACCTGTGCGCTCAATTGAGCACGCGCAGCAGCCCCGGTGAATCCAGTGAGAAGGCGGGGATGTCGACGTCGAACAGTTCGCCTTCGTCCGTTTCCATCTGGTAATGGCCGAACATCAGCCCGGAAGGCGTGTCGAGCGGGCAGCCGGAGGAATATTCGTAGGTATCGCCGGGGCTGAGCCGGGGCTGTTCGCCGACGACGCCTGGGCCGGTCACCTCGTCCACGACGCCGTTCTGGTCGGTGATGTTCCAGTAGCGGTTGACAAGGCGAACGGCGACGCCGGAATTGTTGCTGATGACAATCCGGTAACCCCAGACGTAGCGATCGTCTTCCGGATCGGATTGCTCCTCCAGATAGAATGGTTCGACGACGACTTCGATATCTCTTGTGAGGGCGCGATACATGCCTTGCACCTTAGTCAAGATATGTTACCCGTATCTTATAAGAAGACCCCATCCGTCAAGAAACGGAACGTTGATCGGCGATGAAACAGCCGTGATCGCATGGTTTTCGATCGTTAAGCCTAATTGTCAATACTAATTTTACTTAGGCGCACCGGCGCCGATCCCGCGGCCGGTACGGCCGAACCCGGAGGCTCGGCCGCCGATGCTGTCGATCAGGCCGAAACCTTGGCAAGCGCCTTGGCGAAATCCTCGATCAGATCTTCCGTATCTTCGATGCCGGCCGAAAGGCGAACGGTGCCCGGCGAGATGCCGAGTTCGGCGCGCGCCTCGTCCGTCAGGTTCTTGTGCGTCGTCGTCGCCGGATGGGTGATCAGGCTCTTGCTGTCGCCGAGATTGTTGGAGATATTGACGATATCAAGCGCATTCTGCAGCGCGAAGGCCGCTTCCTTGCCGCCCTTCAGTTCGAAGCAGACGAGGGTCGAGCCGCCCGTCATCTGCTTGGCGATGATATCGGCCTGCGGATGGTCCTTGCGGCCGGGATAGATCACCTTGGCAACCTTGCCCTGATCGGCGAGGAAATCGGCGATCTTCGCGGCATTCTGCGTCTGCTGACGCACGCGCAGCGGCAGCGTCTCGATGCCCTTCAGGAGCGTCCAGGCGTTGAACGGCGACATGGCCGGACCGGTATGGCGGAAATAGTCGTGCAGGTTCTCGTCGATCCAGGCCTTGTCGGCCAGCACGACGCCGCCGAGGCATCGGCCCTGGCCGTCAATGTGCTTGGTGGCGGAATAGACGACGATATGGGCGCCGAGTTCGAGCGGCTTCTGGAAGAGCGGCGTGGCAAAGACATTGTCGACCACGACCTTGGCGCCGACCTGGTTGGCGAGCTTGGCCACACCGGCGATATCGACGACCTCGAGCGTCGGGTTGGTCGGGCTTTCCAGGAAGAACACCTTGGTGTTCGGCCGGATCGCCTCTTCCCAGTTCTTCAGGTCGCGGCCGTCGACCAGCGTGCATTCGATGCCGTATTTCGGCGCCAGCGTTTCCACCACCCAGCGGCAGGAGCCGAAGAGGGCGCGCGCGGCAACGATATGGTCGCCCGCCTTGACCTGGCAGAGGATCGCCGCGCTGACGGCGGCCATGCCGGAAGCGGTGGCGCGGGCGTCTTCCGCACCTTCGAGCATGCACATGCGCTTTTCGAACATGTCATTGGTCGGGCTGCCGTAGCGGGCGTAGATGTAGCCGTCCGTCTCGCCCTTGAAGCGGGCTTCGGCCGCTTCCGACGTTTCATAGACGAAGCCCTGCGTGAGATAGATTGCCTCGGACGTTTCGCCATATTGCGAACGCAGCGTGCCGCCATGGACGAGTTGAGTTGCTGGGCGCCAGGTCTTGCTCATGCCATCACCTTCACATAACAAAAAAACCGGCCGCAAAAGCAGACCGGTTCACAACCCGGTCTTTTTAGCCACTTGTTTAACGTGGCTGCAAGCCGACCGGCCAAATCACCACGGGATAATTCTGCAATACTGCTCTTAGCTGCTTGCGTCAATTCCCCGTATTTGGTTTTGTCGGCGCAAAAGATGGATGGGGCATGATGGCTCGCGAAACTGGAATTCTGGCCGACCGCGCGATCTCCGCGCTGTTTGAAACGGGGCGTCTTAACTCCGAGCGGGAGCTGGACCGCGACCAGATCCAGCCGGCAAGTCTCGACCTGCGCCTGGGAAGCAAGGCCTTTCGTGTGCGCGCCAGTTTCATGCCGGGGCCTTCGCACCTGGTGGCCGACAAGCTCGATCGCCTCAGCCTGCATGTGATCGATCTGTCCCAGGGCGCGGTGCTCGAGACCGGCTGCGTCTACATCGTTCCGCTGATGGAGAGCCTGGCGCTGCCGGCCGACATGTCGGCCTCGGCCAATCCGAAGAGCTCGACCGGCAGGCTCGATATCTTCACCCGCGTCATCACCGATTATGCCCAGGAATTCGACAAGATCCCGCCAGGCTATTCCGGCCCGCTCTATCTCGAAATCAGCCCGCGCACCTTCCCGATCGTCGTGCGCCGCGGCTCGCGCCTGTCGCAGATCCGCTTCCGCGTCGGTCAGTCCCTGCTCGGCGAGCCGGAACTGTTGAAGCTGCATGAAAGCGAGACGCTGGTCGCCAGCAAGCAGCCGAACGTATCGGGCGGCGGCATCGCGCTGTCGATCGATCTCACCGGCGACAAGGACGGCCTGATCGGCTATCGCGGCAAGCACCACACAGCCGTCGTCGATGTCGACGAGAAGGACCAGCACGACATCTTCGATTTCTGGGAGCCGCTCTATAGCCGCGGCCGCAACGAGCTGATCCTCGATCCTGACGAGTTCTATATCCTCGTCTCGCGGGAGGCCGTGCATGTGCCGCCGGATTATGCCGCCGAGATGACCCCTTTCGATCCGCTGGTCGGCGAATTCCGCGTCCACTATGCCGGCTTCTTCGATCCGGGCTTCGGCCATGCCCCGGCCGGCGGCCGTGGCAGCCGCGCAGTGCTCGAAGTGCGCAGCCACGAAGTGCCCTTCATCCTCGAAGACGGCCAGATCGTCGGCCGCCTCGTCTATGAGCACATGCAGGAAAAACCCGCCAGCCTCTACGGCTCCGGCCTCGGCTCCAACTACCAGGCCCAGGGCCTGAAACTCTCGAAGCACTTCCGCATCTGAAACGCGACTTGACAGCGCCCCCCATCTGTTGGAAATCTCAGCGCATCGCGGGTGTAGCTCAATGGTAGAGCAGCAGCTTCCCAAGCTGAATACGAGGGTTCGATTCCCTTCACCCGCTCCACTTATCCTTCCGGCGACGCCCACCTAATCCCCGAAAAACCGGATCGGCTTGTATCGCCGGTGGGCGATGATCAGGCTTCGGTCGGGCTGGATGATGTAGGTTTCTTCCACCTGCTGGCCGTACTGGTCGATGAAATCATGCGGGAAGCTGGAGCCGGGTGGCGATTTGGTGAGCTTGCTGCGCGGCTGGCCGTTATAGGTGATGCTGCCCGGGATCGGCTCGAGGCCGGGGCCGCTATAGTAGGAAACGCTGTTGCACCCGGCAAGAATGAGGGTGCCGATGAGGCCGAGGAGTGCGGGTTTCATGTCCATCCCTTCCGATGCGCCGAAGCGGCGATCTTACTCCTGATTGCATCGTGCTCGCCAGATGAAAGGCCATCTGCGCCTTCACGCCTTCGCGAAGCATCGCCTGGAACGTCGTGATCGCTTCAGCCTTTCCGTTGCCGAAGCCGCGGCCGTCTGCTAGATCGGCATCGTCGAAAAAGGCAGGGTCGGTTGAGGTAAGCCCGATCCCTTCCGTCTGAGCGTCGAAGCGCTCTGGCGAAGCTCTGCTCCGTGCCCCAGGGCGCGAGAACCCGCGACGTGATCCGCATGCAAATGCGGGATCCCGGCGGCGTGCGGAGAGGGCAAAAGGCAGTCCCGGGATTATTTTGAACGGAGACTGTCCATGCGCCTGAACCATCTCGATTTTCACGTACCCGATATTGCCGAGACGGCGGATTTCTTCATCCGCCATTTCGGCCTGAAGCTGAAGGATCTGCGCGGCAACAATGGCCTAGCGATCCTGGAGGACGATTCCGGCCTCGAAATCGTCCTCAGCCACGCCATCGCCAAGTTCGGCACCGCCGACCAGGTGGAGATAGGGCGTCAGACCTATCACATCGGCTTCATTCTGCCCGAAAAGGCGGATGTCGAGGCTGTCCATGCCGGGCTTATTGTTGCTGGTGCCATGCTCTCCGGTCCGCCGGCCGTTATGCGGGGCGGCTGGCTGTTCTATTGCACGGCGCCGGGGAATATCCTCGTCGAGGTGGGCTGGCGGCCGGGTTAGAAAAGGGCGAGAGGTGTTTGCTGCGAGCTGCCCCTCACCCTAACCCAACCGGGCTCGAGACCCGTGGCTCGACCCCGGTTGGTGCCGGCAGGCGGCGAACGCTGAGATATTTGTCTCAGAACTCCGTCCATTCACCATCCTGGCTTTTCGGCGCGTTGCCGCCGCCGAAGGCGTTGGCGAGGGTCTGGCCGAGGGCGCGGGCGGGTGAGGCGGTCGGGCGGGCAGTGCCTTCCCGGGCGACGCGGATCGCCGGAGCCTTGGCCACCGGGCGCGCGGGCGGGCGCGGGGCTGGGGCCGGCGGCCGGGTTGAGGCGATCGGGGCGGCGGCGGCGAGGCTGCCGGTGCCGGTCAGCCGGAACTGGCCAAGCAGATTGTTGAGCGCTGTCGCCTCCGTGGCCAAGCTGTGGCTGGCGGCGGTCGATTGCTCGACCATCGCCGCGTTCTGCTGCGTGCCCTGGTCCATGGTGTTGACGGCGGTGTTGATCTCCTGCAGCCCGATCGACTGTTCGCGCGAGGCTTCGGCTATCGCGTGGACATGCTGGTTGATTTCCTGAACTTCGGTGACGATCGCATCGAGCGCCTTGCCGGTTTCGCCGACCAGCGAGACGCCGGTCTGCACATGCGTGCCTGAATTGGTGATCAGGCCCTTGATTTCCTTGGCCGCCTTGGCCGAACGCTGGGCGAGTTCGCGCACCTCCTGGGCGACGACCGCAAAGCCCTTGCCGGCCTCGCCGGCGCGCGCTGCCTCGACCCCGGCGTTCAGCGCCAGCAGATTGGTCTGGAAGGCGATGTCGTCGATGACGCCGATGATGTTGCCGATCTCGACCGAGGACTGTTCGATCTGCTGCATCGCGGAGACGGCCTTGCGGACGATCTCGCCGGATTTTTCGGCGCCGAGGCGGGTGCGGGTAACGAGGCGGCTCGCCTCCTCGGCGCGTTTGGCGGCGTCGCGCACCGTCGTGGTGATCTCTTCGAGCGCCGCTGCGGTCTCTTCGACCGAGGCCGACTGCTGTTCCGTCCGCCGGGAAAGCTCGTCTGCGGACGAACGGATCTCGTTGGCGCCGGCGCCGATTGCCCGGGCATTGGCGCCGACCGCCTGCAGCGTCTCGTTGAGCTTCTCGACCGAATGGTTGAAATCCTGGCGCAGCGCGTCGAGATGGGCGACGAACGGCTCGCCGATATGCGAGGCGAGATCACCGGCGGCAAGGCGGCGCAGGCCGTCGCCGAGGGCTGAGACGGCGTGTTCGAGTTCAGATGCCTCGCGGGTCTTCTGCGCCTCGCGTTCGCGGCGCTCGCCATCGCTGACGCTGCGGTCTGCCTCGGCGCGCGCCTCGATCTGACGGCGCTCGATCGCGTTGTCGCGGAAGATCGAAACGGCCTTGGCCATCTGGCCGATTTCATCGTCGCGGTCGAGGCCGCCGATCTCGCTGTCGGTGTCGCCCTCGGCAAGGCGCGTCATGCGCAGTCGCAATTGCGCCATCGGGCCCGCGATGCCGGCCTGTGCGACCGCGACGCCGATGCCGATTGCGGCGAGAACGGCAATGCCGATCAGGATAAGACAGAAGCTGATCCTGCCGTTGACGGAAGCCGAGAGCGCGTCGCCGCCGTCGTTGAGCAGCGCCATCATCGCATCATTGTTGGCGATCATCTTCGGCGTCAGGGCATCGAGCTTGGCGTTGATCAGGGCGACATTGGCGAGCGCGCCGGCGCTGTCCTTGGCTTTGCTCTGTTCGATGATCTTGTTCGCCAGGGCTTCGATGTCATCGATGCCAGCCTGCAGCTCGTCGATCGCAGCCTTGCGGCTCGGCACCAGCGCCAGCGCCTGCTTCAGCCGGTCGCGCGCCTGCGGCAGCTTGCTCGGCGTGGCGAGCGCCGTCTCGAAAGCCGGCGTATCGGGCTTCATGTCGGCGAGCAGCGTGACCTGCAGCACCGAGGCCACCACCGAGGCGCTCGCGCGTGCGCTCTGCATCGAGGCCAGCGCCTCATGATCGATGAAGGCGCTGTAAGCAGCGTCCGCACGGCGAAAATCGGCGATGATATAGATCAGCCCGGCCATCATGATCAGCCCCAGCAGCGCCACGACCGATAGGATTTTCGTGCGAATTTTCAGATGCTTCAGCATGGAAACGTTACCCGATTGGCCGGGCGTGCCGCACCGGCGCTGTCAAATCAATTGGTCAAACAGAGCGCTGACGCCTGCATCATGCGATCGGCCAGCGGGGTCCGATGACGTCGCCACAAATAAAGGGCACTATTCTTTAATGCCGCCCTAATGGCGGTGTGGAGAAAGCCCATAATTTGAGGGATGAAGAATTACGCCGGAACCCCTGCCTCTCCTGAGGTGCCCCGCAGAGGCTCGAAGGACGGGGCGGGCATTCCGGCGTCGGATAGACGCATATTCCCCGCCACGCATGACTCTGCTACATCTCTCCAACCCCGCACCGCTTCGCGCTGAACCCGAGACTGGATCACGATGATTGAATCCAAGCTGGCATCCCTCAGTCTGAAGGGATTTCTCGCGTTCGGGCTGTTGCTCTTTTCAAGCCTGGCCGCCTCCGCCCAGCAGGCGGCACCCTCTCTGCCGCTGCTCTTCGATGCCCGTGAACGTCTTGCGAGACCCGATCTTTCCTCGCTGGTGCGCCTGCGCTTCCTGACGTCGGTGGATTTCCCGCCCTTCAATTTCACCGATCAGAACGGCAAGCTTTCCGGCTTCAACGTCGATCTCGCCCGCGAAATCTGCAGCGAGCTGGAGATTTCGGACAAGTGCCAGATCCAGGCGATCCCCTTTGCCGATCTCAAGGATGCGCTCGCCGCCTCGCAGGGCGATGCCGTCATCGCCGGACTTGCGGTGACCCCAGAGCTGCGTCGGCGGTTCGTCTTTTCCCGGCCCTATCTGATGCTGCCGGCGCGTTTCGTGCGCAATCTTGCGGCACCGGTCGAGGGCAAGACGGCGGCCGCCCTTGCCGGGCGGCCGGTCGGGGTCGTCAAGGGAACGGTGCACGAAGCGATGCTGGCCGCCTTTTTCCCGGCGCTCAAGGCCCAGACCTTCGACACGAAGGAGGCTCTGCTTGCGGCGCTGAAGGAGCGCAAGGTCGATGCCGCCTTCGCCGATGCGCTGCAGCTTTCCTTCTGGGTACCTTCGCCGGCTTCCGGCAAATGCTGCGCGCTGTTCGACGGTCCCTATCTCTCCGAACATTTCCTCGGCGAGGGCATGACCATCATGCTGCGGCAGAAGGACAGCGTGCTGACATCAGCCATCGACCACGCGCTCGCCGCGCTGTCGCGCAACGGCCGTCTGCAGGAAATCTATCTGCGCTATTTCCCCTACGGCCTTTACTGATCAGCCCTTGCGGAAGCGGGCAATAGCGCTGCGCTCGATCGCCGCGCAGGTGAGCTTGTCGAGGCCGAGACGGTCACGCAGCAGGCTGAGCAGCCGCAATTCCTCGGCCTTGACCGAAAGGTCGGCGGAAGCCACTTCGACGGCGAGCGCATAGGCCGTGTCGTAGAGTTTTGCCGGCAGCGTGTCGCGCACGGTTTCGAGAACGACGTCAAGGCCTTCCGGTCCGGCCAGCAGCGAGGCGCAATCGCGCGCCACCGAAATCAGCTTGTCGTCGTCGAAATCCCGGAAAACCGGCAGGAAGCCGATCAACTGGCCGATCCTTTCCATCTCCCTGTCGTTCATGGTGCTGTCGACGGCGGAGGCCATCACCATCACATAAATCAGGGCATCATGGGCGGATAGCGGCTTGTTCATCTCTGATTCCTTTTTCGGTGAGCGGAGATTAAGAATTGGCGGCCGCCTTTACAAGGGATCGGCAGCATCGCCAGCCGTGGACCTCCGTCATTTGCGGCGCGGGTCGCCGCCGTAAATGCCTTTCTGTGCTTGTTTCGCCTTCTCGGCGACGGCGCCGAGCGGCGAGCCCGCCTCTGCTTCGGCCCAGCCGTTTTCGGCGAGCCATGTGCCGAGATCCTGCGTGCCGAGCCGGCAGGCGGCGGTCGCCATCTCCTTCCATTCCGCCATGTCGAGGTCGCAGGTGAGGCTGCGGTTGCGCAAGAGCTGACGCAGCGCCGTCTTCGCCATCATGCCGCAGGGCCATTGCCGGCCTGCCGGCCCGCATATCCTGTCGGCCGGTGTCGGGATGATGCCGGCAAGCTGAAGCCGGCGCTCGCCAAAGGTAAGCAGGCCGGCATTTTCGGCCACCGGCCGCGCCAGCTCGATCGGCTTCTTCGCGGCCGGCTCCGCCGCTTGCCGGCCGGGTGTCTCCGCTGGGCGCGGCGGATCGGCCGGCGTGACCGTCGTGCCTTCGGCCGGCGCGGGGGAGGGAGCGGCCGGTTGTGCCCCGCGTGCAATGATTTCGGCATCTGCGTCCGATATCGTCGCCGACGGGCCTGCTGCCTCGGGGGCGGGTTCCGCCGCCGTTTCGGTTGCTGGCGCCTCTACGGTGATCATATCCTCGCCGCCCGTTCCGCCGCGCAGCCTTGCTTCTGCGGCGATCAGCAGGCCGGACACGACCGCCATTCCTGCGAGCCCGGTGAAGACGGCGGCAGGGCGCATGGAATATCTTCCTATTGGCTGGCCCAGATGATACGGGCGATCCACTCGACGTCGGATAGTTCGAGCGTCCGGTTTGGATGTTCGGGATTGAGCGACATCAGCTCGATCGACCGTGGACTCTGGCGCAGCAGAACCTTGGCCATCACCTCACCCTCGCGGGTGCGCACGACGACGCGGTCGTTGCGGCGCACCTGCGCGCCGGGCTCGACGATCAGCACGTCGCCGTCGCGGTAGAGCGGCATCATGCTCTCGCCCTGCACCTCCAGCGCATAGACGCTCGATTTCTGCGACGGGGCAGCCGGAAACTCGACCACGTCCCAGCCTTGCCCGGCCGGAAAGCCGCCATCGTCGAAGAAGCCGCCCGCACCCGCCTGCGCAAAGCCGAGCAGCGGAATGGCGCCGCCGTGCAGCTGAAACCGGTTTCCCGGCTGCTGGGCAGGAATGCCCCGCGGCAGGAGGGCGAGAAACTGCTCCATGCTCGCCCCTGTCGCATCGAGCACCTTGGCGATCGATTCGGTCGAGGGCCAGCGCAACCGTCCGTCGGCCGAAAGCCGTTTCGACTTGTTGAAGGAGGTCGGGTCGAGGCCGGCGCGGCGCGCAAGACCGGATGGCGTCAGGTCGTGCCGTTCGGCAAGCCTGTCGATCGCCTCCCAGATCTGGTCGTGTGACAGCATAGCGCCCAATTCCGTGCGGCCTGTCCAAGGCCGCGCTTCAGCCGGCCGGAAGTCTAACCGACCGGGCGGCGCGCGTAAAGGTAAAAGAGGAATAAAATCCTGCCATCGGCAGTTTCGACGGCCCTCAGGCAACCATTGCCATGTTGATCTTGCCGAGCTGGATGACGGCCTGCGTGCGGCTGTCGACATCGAGTTTCAAGAGGATCGCCGAGACATGCGCCTTGATCGTCGCCTCGGAGACGCCGAGTTCATAGGCGATCTGCTTGTTCAGCAGCCCTTCGGCGAGCATGGTCAGCACCCGGCTCTGCTGCGGCGTCAGCGTGTGCAGGCGGTGGATCAGGTCGGCGACGTCCGGGTCCTGCTCCTGGCCGTCGCGATAGCTTTCCGGTGTGGCGATATCGCCGGCGAGCACCGTCTGGATGCCGCGGCGAATGTCTTCGATGCCGGAGGATTTCGAGATGAAGCCGGACGCGCCGAGTTCCAGCGCCCGGCGGATCGTCGTCGCGTCGTCGCTTGCCGAGACGATGATGATCGGCAGGCTGGCGAATTCGGCGCGCAATGCCATCAGGCCGGAAAAGCCGCTGACCCCCGGCATGGCGAGGTCGAGCAGCATCAGGTCGGCGTCCGGATGGGCGCCGGCGGCGGTCCGCGCCGCGGCAAAATCGCCGGCTTCGACGATCGACTGGCGGCCTTCCATGCCGCTGACGGCCTGGCGCAGCGCATCGCGAAAAAGCGGATGGTCGTCGGCAATGATGATGGTCTGTTCCTGCATCGAAAACTCCCTCCCAAGAGCCCGATCACGCTGCATGCGACGCCGTCCCCACTGCGCTCCATGCATGCCTGCTGATATGACTATATCAGATCAGGTCTTCTGCGGAAGGGGATTGGCCTTTTCCTCGGCCTGGAACTCCTTCACCATCCCCATGAAACTCTTGATCATCTTTTCCATGATGCTGATAGAGCGGTCGATTTCGGCATCGCTCGGCAGCGCCCGCTCGACGAGGCCGCGCTGTTCGAGCTTGGTCACCCGCTGCGAAAGCCGGTCGAGTTCGTCCTCATAGGCCGCCCGCTCGTCGGCGGCCATGCGGCAGACGAGGGCGCCGTCCTTGTCCTGGCAGATCGACATGGCGCCGGTCTGCCGGTCGAGCCGGACGAAATGATCGCCGCTCTTCTCCAGCTGGAACCGGCCCGCATCGGCCTCGGCCGCCATGGCGCCGAGCGGCAGGAGAACAGCGCCAAGTGCGAGAGCCAAAATCTTCATCGTCTCATCCTCCGGATTTTGCCTGTGCGGGTCCTGTTTTTTAAGCGCCGGGGCGTGGACATTGCCGCCTCTTTCCGGCAAAGCGCTGTGATCGAGGACCAGCAATCGCGAGGCCATGATGACCCTGACACCGACCCTTTACAAGATCGTGACGGAAACGCTCTGGCAGCAAGCCAGACAAAGCGGTGTTTTTCATGGCGCCGGCATCGATCTCAAGGACGGTTTCATCCATTTCTCGACGGCCGGCCAGGTCAAGCAGACCGCGGCCCTGCATTTTACCGGCCAGTCCGGCCTGATTCTGGTAGCCGTCGATGGCGGCGGCCTCGGTGACAAGCTGATCTTCGAAGCCTCGCGCGGCGGCGATCTGTTCCCACATCTCTATGCCGATCTGCCGCTTGCGGCCGTGCTCTGGGAGGTGCCGTTGCCGCTCGATGAGACCGGCGTTCATATTTTCCCGGAGCTGCAGCCATGATCGACCCCTTCAAGCGTCTCGCCCGCAAGGGCCTCTTCCTGTTCGATCCGGAAACGGCGCACGGCATGTCGATCGCGGCGCTGAAGTCCGGCCTCGTGCCGGCCTGTCAGATCACTCCCGATCCGCGCCTGCGCCAGACCGTCGCCGGACTTACCTTCGAAAACCCGCTCGGCATGGCGGCGGGCTACGACAAGAATGCCGAGGTGCCGGAGGCGCTGCTGAGGCTCGGCTTCGGCTTTACCGAGATCGGCACGGTGACGCCGAAGCCGCAATCCGGCAATCCGCGTCCGCGCATCTTCCGCCTGGTCGAGGATGAAGCGGTCATCAATCGCCTCGGTTTCAATAATGAAGGCCATGAGGCTGCTTTCGAGCGGCTCTCGGCGCTGACGGGCAAAGGCATTGTCGGCGTCAACATCGGCGCCAACAAGGACAGCGAGGACCGAATCGCCGATTATGTCGCCGGCATCCGCTGTTTCTATTCCGTCGCGCGCTATTTCACCGCCAATATCTCCTCACCGAATACGCCCGGCCTGCGCGATCTGCAGGCGCGCGAAAGCCTTGCGGCGCTGCTGTCGGCCGTGCTGGCGGCGCGCGATGAAATGGCGGAGAAATCCGGCCGGAATATCCCCGTCTTTCTGAAGATCGCCCCCGATCTGACCGAGGAGGGCATGGACGATATCGCCGCCGAGGCGCTTGCGCATCCGCTGGATGGGCTGATCGTCTCCAACACCACGCTGTCGCGTGAGGGCCTGAAAGATCAGCGCCAGGCCAAGGAGATGGGCGGCCTCTCCGGCGTGCCGCTGTTCGAAAAGTCGACCGCCGTGCTTGCCCGGATGCGCAAGCGCGTCGGTGCCGCGCTGCCGATTATCGGCGTCGGCGGCGTCTCCTCGGCCGAAACCGCGCTGGAGAAGATCAGGGCGGGCGCCGATCTCGTCCAGCTCTATTCCTGCATGGTCTATGAAGGTCCCGGCCTGCCGGGCGATATTGTCCGAGGCCTCTCGACGCTGCTCGACCGCGAAAAGGCCGGCTCGATCCGCGAACTGCGCGACAGCAGGCTGGATTACTGGGCGGCGCGGAAGGTCTGATCGGCCCGCGGCCTGACCAGCATCGCCAGGAAAAAGCCGCGGAACAGCAGGAAGGCGTTCATCGCCAGCCAAAGGCCGTGATTGCCGAAGAGCGGCACGAAGACGGCGAGCATGGCGAGGTAGCCGGCAAAGGACATCAGCATCCGGTTGCGCATGTCGGCCGACCACGTCGCGCCGATGAACACCCCGTCCATCAGGAAGGCGAGCGCGCCGGTGAGCCCCGTCACCGCCGCCCAGGGCAGATAGGTGCCGGCCGCCTGCCGCACTTCGGGCGAGGTCGTGAGCACCGAGATCAGCCAGGGTCCGGCGAGCAGGAAGAAGGCGGAGACGATCGCCGCCAGGCCGAAGGACCATAAGGTGGTGAGCTTCAGCCCGCGATCGAAGGCCGGCCGGTAAAGCGCGCCGATCGCCCGGCCGGTGATCTGCTCGGCGGCATTGGCAAGCCCGTCGAGATAATAGCCCGACAGTAGGAAGAAATTCATCAGCACGGCATTGGCGGCAAGGGTCACCGCGCCGAAGCCGGTGCCGATCCGAGTCATGATCGTGAAGGCGCCGATCAGCACGAAGGTGCGGATCAGAATGTCGCGGTTGAGCGCGAAAAGCTCGGCGAGCCGATGCCGGGAAAAGACCTCGGACCACGCCGGCCGTTCTGCTTTGGCAAAGCCGCCGAGCACGATGAACAAGCCGGCGAGCGCGCCGGCCACCTCGCCGGCCAGCGTTCCCCAGGCGACGCCGGCCACGCCCCAGCCGAGCGACAGGCCGAGATAGATCGACAGCAGGATATTGATACCGTTGATCAGCGCCTGCAGCAGCAGCCCGAGGCCGCCCTGTCCGCGTCCGAGCACGAAGCCGAGGATGGCGTAATTGGCGAGCGCTGCCGGCGCGGCCAGCATGCGGATCGAGAAATAGGTGGCGGTCGCCTCGGCGATCGCGCCTTCCGCGCCCATCAGCCTCAGACCCGCCGCCTTGAGCAGCGGCGAAAGACAGAGCAGCGCCAGCCCGCAGCCAAGCGCCGAGATCAGCGCCCTGGCGAAGACCGCCTGCTGCTCGTGCTGATTTCGCCGGCCATAGGCCTGCGCCGTCAGCCCTGTCGTCGAGGCGCGCAGGAAATTGAAGCTGCCCAGGATGAGATCGAAGAGCATCGCGCCGATTGCGAGCCCCGCCAGCGCTTGCGGGTCGCCCATATGGCCGACGACGGCGGTGCTTGTCAGCCCGAGCAGCGGCGTCGTCATGAAGCCGAGCGTCATCGGAATGGCGATCGAGAGCACCAGCCGGTGCGTCACCTCGAAGGCAAGGGAATGACTGTTGCTGCGCGTATCCATGCCGGCCTGGTCTCCAGCGCCTGAGCCGATTCCGATTTCAGGCCTTATGCGGCCGAATCGCCTCAGCTGGAAAGCACCATCGCCCAATAGGGCAGGTTTCTGGAAGATGAATTGTGGGCGACGGCGACGCCGAGGCCGTCATAGCGCCCCAGCATGTTTTCCAGATGATGCGGCGAGTTGATCCAGGCCGTCACCACCGCATCGACGCTCTGCTGGCCGGAAGCGATATTCTCCGCCGCCGGCAGCCGGACGCCGCTCGCCTTGACGCGAGCGCCGAAACTGTCGGTCATGCCCATGAGATGCGCCATCTTGCCGACGCTTGCCATGCGTTTGGCCTGGAAGAGGGCGGCCGTCTGCGCCGCCGGATCGACCTCAAGCGGCGGCAGGCCGTTCTTGGCCCTCAGCTGGTTGACGAGCGGCAACACGCTTGCCGTCTCGTCCTCGCCATTCGAAGGCGTGCCGGCGAGGCGCGGCGTGGTGGTGCAGCCGGCGATGCCGGCGGCGAACGCGAGTCCGGAAAGACGCAGCAGGCTGCGCCGGGAAAGATCGATGGAGGTCATGTTACCGGTGATAGCTGAAAAGGCGAAGGATGAGGAAGAGCGGAATGACGATCGTCGCCCCGAGGAGGAGATAGTCGCCGACGCGCCCGAGCGCTGAAAAGCCGCGGTGCCAGATCTCCAGGATGAAGTCGCGGAACCCATAGATGATGTTCCACGGCGTCAGGCCGAAGACGGTCATGACGAAACCGACGATCAGCGACACGACGACGAGTTTTATCAATGTGCGGCCGAGCGAATCGCCGAGGAACCTGTTCACTTGATCGGACATGCGCCATCTCCTGTTTGCCCTTGGAATAAGGTTGCGGCGCGCCGCTCGCAAGCCCTTTCCGGAATTGGCCGCTTCGCCTGTGAAATAGGACTTGAGTTTTTTTGTGGCCGCCGCCAGATGCGGGCAAACGCAAGGCGCGCAAAGTCTGCGGCGGTTTGCGCGACATGCCTAAGATCCAACAGGTCCAATCATGCAGCCCCACCAGCTTTCCTCAGGCGATGTCATCGCCGACCGCCGCGCCGATTATGCCCGGATGCTCGAAGAGGGCGGTGAGCCGGAGGCGGCCGTCGAGCTGATGGAACAGGCGCTCGAACTCGCACCGGCCTGGGCCGCCGGTTGGTATCGCCTCGCCACCTATCGCGAAAAGGCGGGCAAGGCGGAGGCCGCGATCGAAGCCTATCGCAATACGCTCGCCCTCGACCCCGAAGATATTTTCGGTTCGGCCCTCAAGCTCGCCGTGCTCGGCGACGGCGCCACACCCGACCGGCCGCCGAGCCGCTATGTCGAGCGCCTGTTCGACGACTATGCCGACCGTTTCGAAACCGCGCTCGTCGACAAACTCGAATACAGCGTCCCCCAGAAGCTCGCAGCCCTCGTTTCCGCCACCGGCAGGCATTACGCATGCGCCGTCGATCTCGGCTGCGGCACCGGTCTGCTCGGCCCCGAAATCCATGGCCGTGTCGGCCGCCTCGAAGGTTTCGACCTGTCGCAGAACATGCTGGCCAAGGCGGCGGAGAAGGCGGTCTACGATCACCTCGCCCAGGCCGACCTGTCGCTTGCGCCTAATCACTCCGGCCTCTTTGCCGATGGGCCACGCGGCCGCGCTGACCTGGTGACGGCAGCCGACGTACTGATGTACCTCGGCAATCTCGAAAGCGTCTTTGCCATCATCGAAGAGCTCGCCGCCGCCGGCGCCGATCTCGCCTTTTCCGTCGAGGATGCCGGGGAGGGCGAGAGCTTCCATCTCGCGCCGTCGCTGCGTTATGCCCATTCGGAGGCCTATGTGAGGATGCTGCTTGTCCGTCACGGCTTCGAAGTCCTCGACATCGCCAAGACCGTCATTCGCAAAGATGGCGGCAAGCCGGTCGCCGGCATTCTGTTCCTTACACGCAAGCCGGCCTGAGCGAATGTTTCTTGCGATTTTTAATTAGGACAGCATTGCTTACCTATTTCGCTTGATCGGCCGCCGGAAAGCCTGATATTGCAGGGGTATCCGAAGAGGGCGGCGATAAGACGCCGAGCGCTCCGGCTCATTTCACAGGCAAAAATCCACCGCGTCCGGGTGTCTCCGGACGTGCTCCCGAACACGTCTGCTATCGGAGACTGGCGACATGACACTGCTCATCAATGCCCTCGGCGTCTGGAATACGAACGCGACGCGCCACTCGCCGATCGAAGACGTGCAGGGCATATTCTCCGGCAGTCTCGTCGCAGCACTCGGCCTTTACGTGCTTGCCAGCGCCGGCCTCCTCACCGGCAGCACCGCCGGTGTCGCCTTCCTTCTGCACTACGTTTTCGGCGTCAATTTTGGCCTCGCCTTCTTCCTGCTCAACCTGCCGTTCTTCTATCTCTCGTGGAAGCGTCTCGGCATGGCCTTCACGATGAAGACCTTCATCGCCATCGGCCTGACCTCGGTGATGTCAGATCTGCAGTCGCGCCTCTTTTCCATCTCGAGCATCCATCCGGCCTGGGCCGCCCTGCTCGGCGGCCTGCTGCTCGGCTTCGGCGCGCTGGCGCTCTATCGCCACCGCGCCAGCCTCGGCGGCGTCGGCATTCTCGGCGTCTATCTGCAGGAACGTTTCGGCATCCGCGCCGGTCTCGTCCAGCTTGTCATCGACCTGTGCGTGCTGGCCGCCGCCGTCTTCGTCACCACGCCGCCGGTGGTCTTCTATTCCGTCCTCGGCGCCCTTGTCCTCAACCTCTTCGTTGCCATCAACCACCGCGCCGACCGCTACATCGCCCTCTGACATTACAGATCCGTAATCCATTCTGAACAAAAGGTAACTTGCCTGCGACCGGTTCCGGCGCGACATTTCTCGCCGCGCCGGATTTGATGAGGTGAACCATGTCAGATTTGGAAAAACTTGTGAGACGCCGCATGCAGGAAGAATACGCCAAGGGCGCTTCCGCAAAGGAAATCGCGAAGGTCGTACGTGATCTGCTCAACAACATTGACCTCTCGGACGACGGGTTTGACGCCGTTGCCGTGCAGGGCACCGCCGATCGCGAGTGATCGGATATTCGACCGACCCGAGATTTCGGGTCGGTCGTGAGGGTTGCTCGCCATCGATCGCCGTGGCGACGTCTGTGCCTGGGGCGAAACCGGTGGCTCAACCTAGGCAAGGGTGTCCGGTAGGGCGGATGATGGGGGGCTGAAGCCCATGGAAAAGTCGCAGCTGCGCGCCATTTCTCGCTGTTCTTGCTCCACAAGCCACCCCACCCTCCGTCATCCTCGGGCTTGACCCGAGGATCTACGCCGGTCTCCATCAGCAGCGGGCATGGATCCCAGGCTCAGGGCCTGGGATGACGGAGAGTGGGAGCCTGTTGCTGCCAAACTCGACGTCGGCGTAGCCGATGATGCGTCACGCTTCTTGATCCAGCGTGATGCCGTGTGGCCCCCATCCGCCTGCCGGCACCTTTGTCCGCTGGGGAGAAGAGATTTATGGCAACCTCTCCGTCCCCCGCTCACCTCTCTCGTGGCATTGACCTCATGCTGCCTTCGTCACCTGGTCGATCGGATGCTGCGAGCGGAAGCCGACGGCAAGGCGGTTCCAGATATTGATCGCACCGATCGCCACCGTAATCTCGGTCATCTCCTTCTCGGAGAAATGCGCCTTCAGCGCCTCGTAATCTGCGTCCGGCGCGCCCGTCTTGGCGATATTGGTCACCGCGTCGACCCAGCCGAGTAGGGCGCGTTCGCGGGCGTCATAAACCGGCGATTCCCGCCAGACGCACATCAGGTTGATCCATTGTTCGCTGAGCCCGTCATGGCGAGCTTCCTTCACATGCATATCGACGCAGTAGGCGCAACCGTTGATCTGCGAGGCGCGCAGCTTGATCAAGTGGATGAAGCGGCGCTCCAGCCCGGAAGACTGGACATATTGTTCCAGCGCGGCGACAGCCTTGTAGGCATCGGGAGCAGCCTTGGCGAAGTTGAAACGCGGTTGCATGTCTTTCTCCTGTGATATGGCTCAACGAGCCGTTTTGCGTTCATGGATTTCAAGGAAGGCGCAGCCTCGGGCTGCGATCGATCCGTCGTCGAGGGCATTCAGTTCGACGCCGAGATCGGCAATGCTGGTCTTGGCGAGTTCGGCCCGGTAGACCCGTTCGGCCCGGAGCATCGCCGCGCTGATGTTACAGGGCTTGGAAAAGAACCGGTCGGGTACCGGGTTCGGGCCGCGCTGGCGGATTTCGGCGCAACGGAAAGCCGGCGCCGGCCCCTCGACTGCAAGCAGGATGTCGAGCAGCGAAATCTCTTCCGGCGCCTTCGCCAGCTTATATCCGCCTCGCGGGCCGGGTACGGTGTCGAGGATGCCGGCACCCGACAGCGCCTGCAGATGTTTCAACAGATAGCTCGTCGACACGCCGTGGAACTCCGCCAGGGCCGCAGCCGACAGCACGCCGCCTTCGGAAAGGCCGCAAAGCATCGCAACGCTGTGGATGGCCTGCTCGACGCCGTCGCTCATCTTCATCGCCATGATCCTCTAATCGTGGATAAAGTATATCTATGATTATTGCGACTGTCAACTGCTGTCCTCGCTGCTTGCCGCTTGCCTTTATTGTGACGGCGGATAGAAACGAAAGAAGCCGACAGGGGAACATCATGGCATCCAACGCCTTTACGGGCCTTCTGAACTCCAGCGCCGACCGCCATTCGCTATTCGACGACGCCCAGGGCATCGTCGCCGGCAGCATGCTCGCCGTGCTCGGCGTCTCGCTGCTCTCCGGCGCTGGGCTGCTTGCCGGCGGCACGGCCGGTCTCGCTTTCCTCGCCCATTACGCGACGGGCTTCAGCTTCGGTCTCTGCTTCTTTGCCGTGAACCTGCCATTCTATTATCTCGCCTTCCGCCGCATGGGGCCTGCCTTCACCATCAAGACCTTCGCCGCCATCGCGTTGACCTCCGTTCTGTCCGAATTCGTGCCCGGCTTCATCGGTATTGGGCATGTCGATCCCGTTGCCGGGGCCCTCTTCGGCGGCCTTGTCATCGGCGCCGGCATGCTGGCGCTCTTCCGCCACCGCGCCAGCCTCGGCGGCATCGGTATCCTCGCCCTCTATATCCAGGATTGTCTCGGCTGGCGCGCCGGCCTCGTCCAGCTCGGCTTCGACTGCCTCATCCTGGCGCTCTCCTTCCTGGTCGCCAGCCCCTCGATCATCGCCTGCTCCGTGCTCGGCGCCATCGTGTTCAACCTCACGCTCGCCATCAATCATCGCAAGGACCGCTATATCGCCGTGTAAGCGGATGGCGGCTCTTCTTTTTCCCTGAGCTTTCACTACCTTCAGGGCGTGGACCAGATCGATTCCGAAGCCCGCGCCCTGCTTCCTGCTGCCTTTACCCGCTGGTTTGCGGAAAAGGGCTGGCGCCCGCGCGCCCACCAGTTGGAGCTGCTCGCCCGTGCCGAGGCCGGCGAAAGCACGCTGCTGATTGCGCCGACCGGCGCCGGCAAGACGCTCGCCGGCTTTCTGCCGTCGCTCACCGATCTCAGCCGCCGCGGCAGGATCCCGCTCGGTTCCGCCTTCACCGGCATTCACACCCTCTATGTCTCGCCGCTGAAGGCGCTGGCGATCGACATCGAGCGCAACCTGATGAAGCCGGTCGCGGAAATGGGCCTGCCGGTCACCATCGAAAACCGCACCGGCGATACGCCGAACGCCAAGCGCCAGCGCCAGAAGCTCAATCCGCCGGACATTCTGCTGACGACGCCCGAGCAGGTCGCGCTGCTTCTCGCCAATCGCGAGGCCGAGCGCTTCTTCAAGGACCTGAAATATGTGGTGCTCGACGAGCTGCATTCGCTCGTCACCTCCAAGCGTGGCCACATGCTGTCGCTCGGCCTTGCCCGTCTGCGCCGCCTTGCCCCAGGCCTCAAGACCATCGGCCTGTCGGCGACCGTCGCCGAGCCGATGGACCTGCAGAAATGGCTGGTCGCCCAGGAGGAGGAGAAAGAGCATCACGCCGGCCTCGTCGTCGTCGAAGGCGGCGCCAAGCCCGATATTTCGATCCTGTCGACCGAAGAGCGCATTCCCTGGGCCGGCCATTCCGCCAAATATGCCATTCCCGATGTCTACAGGCAGCTCCTCGATCACCAGACGACCCTGCTCTTCGTCAATACCCGCAGCCAGGCCGAGATGCTCTTCCAGGAACTCTGGACGATCAACGACGACAACCTGCCGATCGCCCTCCACCACGGCTCGCTCGATGTCGCCCAGCGCCGCAAGGTCGAAGCGGCGATGGCAGAGAACCGGCTGCGCGCCGTCGTCGCCACCTCGACGCTCGATCTCGGCATCGACTGGGGCGATGTTGATCTGGTCATCCATGTCGGCGCGCCGAAGGGCGCCTCGCGTCTTGCCCAGCGCATCGGCCGCGCCAATCACCGCATGGACGAGCCCTCGAAGGCGATCCTCGTGCCGGCCAACCGTTTCGAGGTCATGGAGTGCCAGGCGGCGCTCGACGCCAATTATATCGGCGCCCAGGATACGCCCCCCGTCGGCCGCGGCGCGCTCGACGTGCTCGCCCAGCACGTGCTCGGCATGGCCTGCGCCGAACCTTTCGACATGCTGGAACTCTATGATGAGATCACCAGCGCCTCGCCCTATGCCGATCTCACCTGGGAGACCTTCGGGAGCGTCGTCGATTTCGTCGCGACCGGCGGTTATGCGCTGAGGACCTATGAGCGTTACGCTCGCATCCGCAAGACCAAGGAGGGTCGCTGGCGCGTTTCCAATCCTGCCGTCGCCCAGCAATACCGCCTCAATCTCGGCACCATCGTCGAAAGCCCGATGCTGAACATCCGCATGGTCAAGCGCGGCGAGGGTGGCCGGATCGGCCGCGGCGGCGCAACGCTGGGCAAGGTCGAGGAATATTTCCTCGAGCAATTGTCGCCGGGCGATACGTTCGTCTTCTCCGGCAAGGTGCTGCGCTTCGAGGGCATCCGCGAGAACGAATGCCTGGCCTCGCAGGCCTTTTCGCTCGATCCGAAGATCCCCTCGTATAACGGCGGCAAGTTTCCGCTGTCGACCTATCTCGCCGAACAGGTACGGGCGATGATCGCCGATCCCGACCGCTGGCGCCAGCTGCCGGATCAGGTGCGCGACTGGCTGTCGCTGCAGACAGACAAGTCGATGCTGCCGAAGCGCGACGAGTTCCTGATCGAAACCTTCCCGCGCGGCAGCCGTGGTTATCTGGTCGCCTATCCCTTCGAGGGCCGTCTCGCCCATCAGACGCTCGGCATGCTGCTGACACGCCGGCTGGACCGGGCGGGCGCCAAGCCGCTCGGCTTCGTCGCCACCGATTATTCGCTCGCCATCTGGGGCCTGGAGGATATGGGCCTGATGATCGGCAACGGCCGGCTCAGTCTTTCCGACCTGTTCGACGCGGACATGCTGGGCGATGATCTCGAAGCCTGGCTCAACGAATCCTTCCTGCTGAAGCGCACCTTCCGCAATTGCGCCGTGATTGCGGGCTTGATCGAGCGGCGCCATCCCGGCAAGGAAAAGAGCGGCCGCCAGATCACCGTCTCCGCCGATCTGATCTATGACGTGCTGCGCAGCCACGAGCCGGATCACATCCTCTTGCAGGCGACGCGGCAGGATGCGGCGATCGGACTTTTGGATATAAGCCGACTTGGCGATATGCTGATGCGAATCAGGGGCCACATCACCCATCGCCCGCTCGATCATATTTCTCCGCTCGCCGTGCCGGTGATGCTGGAGATCGGACGCGAAGCGGTGCCGGGCGAGGCCCATGACGCACTGCTCGCCGAAGCGGCGGACGATCTGATCGCCGAAGCGCTGGCCTGAGACCTGTTTGGGAATAACGACTGTGATGAACCGCCTGGCGCTCGCGCGCGACCTATCCGGATCGGCCGCGGTGCCGGGAATCGAGACGTCGGTCTACGGCATTGCCGCCGTCTGCGATCCGCTCGGTGCTCTCTACTTGCCGGATGCCGGTCTGCTCGTCGTCTCCGACCTGCATCTCGAAAAGGGTGCCGCCTTCGCCCGCCGCGGCATGATGCTGCCGCCCTATGATACGCTGGCGACCCTGACTGTGCTGGCCGCCGTCATGTCGCGGTATGATCCGAAGCTCGTCGTCTCGCTCGGCGACAATTTCCACGACCGCATCGGCTCCGCGCATCTGCCGGAAAATTTCCGCGCGCTGATCGTCGGCATGGCGCGCGGCCGCGAATGGCTCTGGATCAACGGCAACCATGATCCCGACGGCGTCGTCGATCTTCCGGGCGCCTGCGCCGACGAGATGCATTATGCCGGCCTGACCTTCCGCCACGAGCCGAAAGGCGGCCTGCAGAGCGGCGAAATCGCCGGCCATCTGCACCCGTCGGCGACCGTGCGCCGCCGCGAGAGATCGATCCGCCGCCCCTGTTTCGCCACCGACGGCGCCCGCCTGCTCATGCCTGCCTTCGGCGTCATGAGCGGCGGCCTGGACCTCGGCCATCAGGCGATGAAAGGCCTGTTCGACACATCCTCGCTGGTGGCGCATCTCTTGGGGCGGGATCGGATTTATTCGGTCAGGTACGGGAATCTGCGGGGGTAGCGATTGCTATTCGGATAGGGCGTCCACGGCACGCCCTTAATTATGATCAGTCACACCCCTGCAACTGCTGCTGATAGGTCCCGGCCATCCGCGCGAACTTCTGCGCGGTCTGCTGCAATTGCCCGTTCGAGCGCCAGTCGCCGCGCTTGTATCCCGTCGGGCCGGAATAATAGGCGAGATAGAGATTATAGGCATCGTTCAGCGGGATGCCGGTCTCCACGCTATTTTGATAGTGATACCAGCCGATGAAATCGATCGCGTCGGTGAAGTTCGTCCGCCGTGCCGTCCAGTTCCCGGTCTGCGACTGATAATGATCCCACGTCCCGTCGAGTGCCTGCGAATAGCCATAGGCGGTCGATGGCCGGGTCCAGGGAATGAAGCCGAACAGCTTGGTGCGCGGCGGCCGCGCATAGGGCTGGAAGCCGGATTCGGTATACATCGTCGCCATCAGGATCGGCACAGGCACGCCGTATTTCTTTTCCGTCCGCTCGGCCGCTCTCTGCCAGCTGGTAAAGAGTCCCTCGCGCTGGTCGAAGACGGCGCAGATGTTTCTCGTCTGCTTCGGCGCCGTTGCGCAGCCGGCAAGCAGCGCCAGACCCACGACGGTCAGAACGATACGAGTACGCATAACAAAACCTCTCGTTTCAGAGAGATTACTAACTCGTAAACGTTAAGAAGCGGTTTTTAGTCGAATGCCATCTTTCCCCGCGGCTGCTTGTGCGGCCACGGATGGACGCCGTCGCGCAGCCACAAGAGGCTGTCGCGCCAGAAGCCCTCGGTATGACGGGCATGGAACAGGTTGAAATGACCGATCGCATCAAAGCCGAAATCGACCGGCTGCAACAGCGCCTGGCTCACGTCGGCATTGCGGTAATAAGCGAGGGTGCGGCGAATGGCGGGCTCCGTGCCGAGTTCATCGTCCGACATGGCGACAGCAAGAATAGGGGCCGTCACCGCCGAGAAACGCTCGAGCACCTCGTCCCGTTCTGCGGGCGGATGGCTCATCTCCATGCGCGCGCGCCGAAAGCTCCATTCATTGGCGACGCCCGCTGGCAGATCCTCGAGCCAGCCGAGCCGCTTGCCGGGAAAATAACCGAAGAGCGCCGTCAGCACCGGCATGGCGACGTGCCATTTCAGGAACAGCTGCATCCGGCGCTCCGGCGCATAGTCTCGCCAATAGGCATATTGTGCGCCCATCGTCAGCATGCGATCGACGCGCCTGGCATGTTTCGACAGGCCCGGCAGAAAGCCGCCAATGCTGTGGCCGACGACGTAGAGCGGCAGGTCCGCCCGCGCATCCATCAAGCGCAGCGCCGCGTCGAAATCCTTTTCACCCCATTCGCGCCAGTGGTAGCCGCAGCCGCTGAGCCGGGCCGGTCGCGACAGTCCGATGCCGCGGTAATCATAGGTGAGGACGTCGAAGCCGTGAGCGGCAAGAAAGCGCGCGTAATAGTGATAATAACGCGCGAGCACGCCGGTCGCCGGATTGATGATGACGGAAGCCCTGGCTTTGCCGGCAGCCCAGACATGCCCGCCGAGCACGACGCCGTCGCTGCAGCGGATCTCGACCGGCGCACCCTCGGCCGGCCGGCCGTTTCGCGCTTCCGCAAGCGGCAAGTCTATCCCCTCTGCCATGCTCCCACTCCGTCCGTTGCGGGGCGATGATAGAGGCGCCGCTTTGTCAGGCAAAGGCGAAAGCCGCCGCTTCCCTCAACACATAGTCTAATCCCTCAAGCCTTGACGGGCTGGTAGCGCAGGATCACCGCGCGGTGCCGCGCGGCGGCTCAGTCCTTGCGGAAGATCAGGCTGGCGCCCCAGCCGGTGACGACGGCTAGCGCCACGGCCGCAAAGCCGTAGAGGATCGGCCGGTCATGGGCCGCATCGGTGATCGTCTGCTCAATGCCCGTCTTGATGACGCGCAGCGGCAGCGATTTCTCGGTTATGAGATTGCCGCTCTTGAAGAGATAGGCGCGCACAGTGTGCACGCCGTTCGGAATATTTGCCGGCAGGCGCAGGCTCGCCTTGAACAGGTTCGATGCGACGAACCGCACGCCGCTCGGGTTGCGGTCGTAAAGCGCGCCTCCCTGCTGCAGCCGCAGGAAAGCCTGGCGGAATTCGCCGAGATTGCTGCCGTCACCGACGAAGCCGACCGGCGTCAGCGGAATGTGATCGATGCCGATTCCCTGATCGGTCAGCTCGAGCGGTGTCGTCAGATCGTCGATCATTCGCGAGCTCGACATCGAATAGGAGTGCGGCACCGCCTCGAAGGTCATCGAACGCGTATTCACCCAGATGCCGAAGACGCGTTCCTTCTTGCGCACCGTCGCATCCTGGCGCGGACCTTCCAGCACGACGACCACGTCATATTGGCCGATGGCGAGCAGCAGCTGGTCGGTGTTCGACAGCGCCCCGAAGATCGTCAGATCGGCGCCGTGGAAATCGGAGGTGATGGCGATTTCGCTGGTCGAGGTGCCGATCTCAAGCCCTTCGCGCACCGCTTCCGTCGATTGCCCAGGCAGCCATTGTGCGCCGGCGGCTGCCGGCAGCAGGCAAAGAAGCGCGAGGACGGCGGCAAGCAGGCGCATCAGTTGCCCGTCCCCATCACCACCGAATAAATATCCGCCGGCGTCACCACCAGTGCGATCGCAAGACGCAGACCGACGGCCAGCACCAGCAGGCCGAGCAGGGCGCGCAGCTGTTCGCCGCGCAGCTTCTGACCGACGCGAACGCCGTATTGGGCGCCGATGACCCCCGCCACCATCAGGATGAAGGCCAGCACGATGTCGACGGAGAAGTTCGTCGCCGCCTGCACGATCGTCGTATAGGCGGTGACGAAGATGATCTGGTAGAGCGAGGTGCCGACGACGACATTGGTCGGGATGCGCAGCAGGTAGATCATCGCCGGCACCATGATGAAGCCGCCGCCGACACCCATGACCGAGGTGAGGATGCCGATTGCAAAGCCGAGTGCGACGATCGGAATGACGCTCAGAAAGATCTTCGATTTCTTGAAGCGCACCTTGAGCGGCAGCTTGTGCACCCAGTGCTGGTGGCCGGGCTTGCGTGGCGCCGTCGGCTCGTTGCGGGCGGCGCGGCGCATGGCGTTGATGCTTTCGAGCAGCATCAGCCCGCCGACGGTGCCGAGGAAGATCACGTAAAGCAGCGAGATGAACAGATCGAGCTGGCCGAGGGCGCGCAGCAGCGAGAAGATCCAGATGCCGACGGTGGCGCCCGACAGGCCGCCGACCAGAAGCACCGTGCCAAGCTTGAGGTCGAGCGTGCCGCGGCGGAAATGGGTGATCGCGCCCGATATCGACGACGCCACCACCTGGTTGGCCCCGGTCGCGACAGCGACGACCGGGGGAATATTGTAGAAGATCAGCAGCGGCGTGATGAGAAAACCGCCGCCGACGCCGAACATTCCTGACAGGAATCCGACGGCCGCCCCCATGCCGAGAATGATGAAAATGTTCACCGACAATTCTGCGATGGGCAGATAGATTGTCACAACCGACCCCGAATGATGACCGTCCCTGCCGGGCGGTTTCCGTCACGTCCCCGTTCGAATGCGCACCTTACTGCCAAATCGTTGCCAGAGGCTTTCGATCAGCCCCAGGAGCGACGGAGATCGCGCGTGGACGATTCGACGGATGCGCCAGGCGATCTGTCCCGCATAATCCGGCTTTTTTCAGATCGCGTGACAGGCGGCGGAAAAAATGGCGAATGTCTTGGTGCCGCAGGTCTTCTGTAGCGCGATTCCGGCAAAGCAGCCGTGCGGTTTGCGCCCGGCTTGGCGCAAACAAGATCGTCATGTCGGCAGCCAGCGGCAACCGTTCTAGATCGCCTTGGCCACCTGCTTGTTGCGCTCGAGCAGCGCCTTGACCGTCGCGTCGGTCACCTTGCCGTCCGGCTCCTGGCCGATCGATTTTTGGAAGTTCTTGATCGCAGCGACGGTTTTTGCGCCCATTTCGCCATCCGGCACGCCGGCGTCGAAGCCGTTATTGTTGAGGATGGCCTGGATGTTGCGGATCGCCTTCTTCATGTCGACGGAGGCCGTCTTGGCGCCCGTGCCCGCCCATTCGTCGGGGATGTCGATGCCGTTGGCGCGGTGATCGAGCGGCTCCGGCTTCCAGAGATCGGCCTTGGCGCGGGCCCTCTGGAGCTGATCGGGCTTCATTGCGTTGGCCACTTCGTCGCGCTTCTGCGCTGCGTCCTTGTCGCCGGCCTTGGCGGCGATCGCAAACCACTTGTAGGATTCTTCGATGTCGGCCGGAACGCCGTTGCCCCTCGCGCAGAGGATCGCCAGGTTGAACTGGCTGTCGGTGATGCCGAGATTGGCGGCCTTGGTGAACCAGGAGGCCGCCGTCGCATAATCCTGCTGGCCGAGCGCACCGGAGGCGTAGAGCACGGCGAGATTATGCATGGCGCTGGCATTGCCCTGGTTTGCCGCCTGTTCGTAGAAGGTCTTTGCCTTGGCGATGTCGCGTTCGACGCCGTTGCCCTTCTCATACATGCTGCCGAGCCGGTACTGCGCCGGCGCAAAACCCTTGTCGGCCGAAAGCTGATACCAGTTGGCCGCCTGCTTCTGATCGACCGTCACGCCGTTGCGGCCATCCGAATAGCGCGCGCCGATCTCGAACAGCGCCAGCGCATCGCCGCCCTGCGCCGCATCGGCAAGCGATTTCGGCTGCACGGTGTCGGGAATGGTGATGGCGGCCTGCAGTGCTGCGGCCGGCGTATTCGGCACGAAGCCCGAGGTTTCCTGCGGTGCGCCGGAAGCGGCGGGCGCAAAACCTGCCGCTCCTTCGCCGTCGAGCGGGGCAGCGTCGGTCAGATGATCGCCGCTGGCGGGTGGGGTTATTTCCGGCTGCGCCTGTTCGGCGGCTGGGGGAGCCGTCTCGGCTGCGGGAGCTTTCACCGCCGCGGCGCCGGCGTCGGGCTGGGCGGACGTCGCGTCCGGCAAGTCCGGCTGCGGGTTTTCCGTTGCTCCCGTCAGCGCCGAGACCTCCGCCGGCGGCTGCGGCGCGGATTCGCCGCTCGTCAGCGTTCGGGCCAGCGGAAAGGCCATGATGGCGAGCAGTACGGCGCCGACCGCGAGCAGGATCGGCCGGCGATAGCGCGAGAAGGCGCTGACCTTGCCGGTTTTGCCCGTCTGGTCGGTCCTGCCGGCCTTGGCAGTCGCGCCCTTCTTCTCGCTCTTGCCAGCCTGCTTCGGATTGGCGTCCACTTCCATGGCGGCCGCCTGCGCCGCCCGGCGCGCAGCGGCGATGTAATCGGCGCGATCGGTCTCGACGGGAGGTTTGCCGCGTGCGGCACTTTGGCTGGCGCGCACCCGTTCGAGGATCTTCTTGACGTCAGGCGCGCCCGAACCCGGCTCGAGCAGTTCGTTCGCCGCATCCGTCGGCACCACGTCGGCAGGATCGATCGACGGCGCCGGGTCGATCACCGCGCGTTCGGCGGCCTTTGTCTCGGCCTTCTTGCCGGGGCGCAACCGCTTGCCGAGGCTGGCCAGCAGACTGGATTTTGTCGGCGCCGGCGTCGTGGCCTCCGGCGTTCTGGTCGCCGCTTCGATGGCGATCGCGCTGGTTGCGCTCATGACTGTGGCCTGCGCCGGGGCGGCAGGTTCGGCTGGGATCTCTGCCGGGCGGATGACCGGCGAGGCCGTCGCTGCCGGGGGAGCTTCCGGCGTCCGGGCGGCCTCGGCCACCATCAGCGCGTAAGGGTCGACGTCGAAATCGACGTCGGCGATCGGCATCTGGGCGACCGGCCGTCCGCGCTCTTCCATGCCGTCGAGACGGTCGGCGATATGCACCAGCGTCTCGTGCAGCGCCTTGAAAGTCTTGTGCGTGCGCTCCTCGCTGTCGCGACTGATATCCTCGAGATGGCGCAGGTCCTCGGCCAGCGCCGTCAGCGCCGACATGTCGGCGGCCGGCACGGCCCCCTGCAGGGCGCCATTGCGCGAATAGGCCTCGACGACGGCTTCCGCCGCCTGACGCGCCGCTTCGATGATGTATTCGTCGCTCGTCGCCATGTAATCTTCGATCGCGCCCATGCGGCGGTCGAGCTCGGCGGGGATCGCAGCGCTATCGCGCGGCTCGCTCATCAGCGCCGAAAGATTGGCGATCTGATCCTCGAGGTTCTTCAGCGCCAGCGGATCGGTCGGCGGTGCTGCTGTGCTCTCTTCCAGCCGGGCGGCGATGTCGCTCAGCCGTCCTTCGAGGCGCCGGAAGGCGCCGTCGTCGATCGCGGCGGCCGGCGCCGACTGCGGATGGGCCATCTCGTCGATGCGCCGGGCGAGATAATCGAGCCGCTGCGCCAGCACCTCGTTAACGGCGCCGTTCTCCAGCGCGTCGATCTTGCGGGAGATGTCGGAAAGCGGTCCGCTGAGATCGGGCTGCGCCGCCGTCTGCTGCGTGCGCTCCAAAAGATAGGAAAGATGTTCCAGCCGCTCGTCGAGCCGCGACGTCGCTTCCGCCCTGGTCAGTTCCTCGACACGCTCCGTCAGCGCTTCCAGCCGCATCGCCAGCTCATCGGCCGGCGTCGCCCGGCTGGCGGCATCATGGCTCATCACGTCGATCTGGTCGGCGAGCGCCGAAAGCCGGCTTTCCAGCCGCTGCATCAGCGTCGGATCGTTATTGGCGGCCGCACGTCCGCTGGCCGCGATCGCCCGGCTGATCTCGTCGAGCCGCATGTCCATGGCGGCGAATTGTTCCGCCATGATCCGGTCATGCGGCTGGATCATATTGCCGAACTGTTCCATCGCCGTTGCGATGGCGATGAGCTTGTCTTCCAGCGCGCGAACCGCCGGACTTTCGCCCATGCCGCCGATATGGCGCTTGATGTCGTCGAGCCGGTAGGCGAGCGAAACGAGCTCTTCCTGCAGCCCTTCGGTATCGAGTGCGGCAAGCCGGTTCTCGAACCCGTCCCAGCGGTTTTCCATGTGACGCAGCGATTCCTCGCGCGCCAGCCCGTCCATCAGCGATCGCAGATCCTCGAAATCTTCACGCAGGCCGGCCGCCTCCGCGCCGGCCGAGCGTCCGGTCAGCTGATTGATGCTCTGGGCGAGGCGGCTCATGTCGGCGCGGATGTCGTCGGCGAAGCGGCCGTCGCCGGCACTTGTTTTGATCTCGCGCAGCTCCGTGCGCAGCGCGTTCATCTCGCGGGTGACACCTTCGGAAATATCGCGTTTCAGGTCCTGGCGCAGGTTGACAAGCGCCTGGGCGATCTCCGTCATCGTATCGTTACCGACGCGGAAGGCGGGTGCCGGCTGTGACGTCGCGGCGCGCGGCGCGGGTTCGCGCAGCTGCGGGGCCGGCTCGCGCCCGTAAGGCCGCTCGCGGCCGGCTTCCAGCGCGCGCTGGCGCTGGCGGATTTCAGCGAGCGGATCCGGCCGCGGCTCGATCGGCGCTCTTGCTGGGCGCGGCGAATTGGAGCCGGCGTAAGCGTCGCGCTCGGCCGTTGCCGTGCGTGGCCGCTGGTCGCGCCCGCTGCCCATGAGCCCTTCGATGCGCGCCTCCAGCCCTTCGATCGTGCGGTTCAGCGCATCGAGCGAGGTCCTGTCGGACTGCCGGGAAGGATTTGGTCGCGATCCGTTCATCTTCTTGCTCGCTTCGACTGCTCGATCTCTCGTCAGAGCTCGATCCGTGGCTTTTCCGTCTGTGGCCAGCGTCTTCACGCGGACCGGAGCACATCATCCATAAGAAGATAGTCAATTAGACTTTCCTCAGGCTGGACGACGTAGCGGCATCTCTGGGAAACGCGAGACTGGAAAAAGGAATGCGGATCGCTACTGCTCAACCCGCACCTTTCACGAAACGTGGTAAACAAGCCGTTAATATCGATGAGAATTTTTTAACCTTTGTGCCTCAAACGCCGTTTTTGGCGGCAATTGCCGGCCAATTGGTCGGATCGAACGGTGGTGCCGCGTTCAGGCCGGCCGCTTATATTGCAGCTCGATCTTCACGCCCTCGGGGCCGTAAACGAAGACTTGGCCGAGATCCGTGTCGGGGATGTCATAATATTCGTAGCGATAGCCGCTCGCCTTGATGCGCTCCAGCGCCGGGGCGAATTCGTAAAGGCTGAAGGCGGCATGGTTGAAGATGCCGGGTGGAAAATCACCGCTGCGCGATGTCAGGCTGAGATGGATGACCGGGCGGTCGTCGAGATAGAGCCAGTGGCCGGGCGAGGGGAAAGGCGGCCGGTAGCCTTCCTCGACGCCGAGCACGGTCTTGAAGAAGCCGATCATGCGAGGCGCATCGCGGGTATCGATCGTGACATGGTCCAGGCGCGGCATCGGTTCCTCCCTGCCAGCTCTTTCGACGAAACATAGTCTGTTCGTAACCGCCGCGAAAGCGGCCTCTTCTGCGCAGCCGGCAGCTCAGAAATTCTCCGTCCATGGCCGGACTTCCACTTCCAGCGACCATGCACTGCGGTGCTGGCGAAGCACGTCGATATAGGTCTGGGCGATCGCGTCCGGCAGCAGCGTGCCGTCGGGTTTCTCCGCCCGGTCCGGCCGGGTTTCGGAACGCACGCCGCCGTCGATGACGAAATGGGCGACATGGATGCCCATCGGCCCGAGCTCGCGGGCGGCACTCTGGGCAAGGCCGCGCAGCGCGAACTTGCCCATAGCGAAGGGAGCCGATTGCGCAAAGCCTTTCACGCTTGCCGAAGCGCCGGTGAAGAAGATCGCGCCGCGGCCGCGCGGTATCATGTGCTGCGCCGCCTGTTGCGCCACCAGAAAGCCGCCGAAGGCGGTGGTCGCGATCGCCTTTTCCACCTCGGCGGGGTCGAGTTCGGCAAGCGGGCCGCGCACCCGGGCGCCGGCATTGAAGATCACGACCTCTGGCCCGCCGATGGTGGCGGCAGCCTCTTCGAACAGCGCCGCGACGCTGGCAGGCTGCGACACATCTCCGCTGAATCCGCTGGCGCCTGTTTCCGCCAAGAGCGCCTGGAGCTTTTCGATGTTGCGGGCGGCAAGCCCGACCTTGACTCCGAGCGCCGACAATTGCCGGGCGAGCGATGCGCTGATGCCGGAACCCGCCCCGACGATGAGGGCGCTGGCATAGGGAAAGTCGGACATAAGTATCTTCCTGCGTGGATCGTCCGAAAGAGGTAGGAAGTGCCGATGGCTCGTGCCAGCGCCCTGGCGGGAATTTCAGTGCGGCGCTGCCGCATCGATCGAATAGGCGCTGATGCGCGACAGATGGATGAAGGAAAGCCCGGTCTCTTCGGCCCAGTCGTTGAAGGCCTTCTGGATCATCGGCTGGTCCTTCTTCGCCGTGCCGGAGGCAGACAGCGGCACGCCGGCCGACCTCAGGCAGGCGAGCACATCCATCGTCGCGACAAAGCTGTCGCGGCCGATGCCCCGCAGGAAATATTGCCCGGTCATGCCGCCGAGACGGCTTGCGCGTTTGCTCAGCAGGTCGAGGAGACCGATCTGGTCCTCCCGCGGCCAGCCGGCGAAGAAGGCGCCGGCGCTGCCGTATTCCCTCGCCAGATCCCGGACGAAAGCGGCATTGGCGCGAACCGACATGATCTTCGCGCCGTTGCGGATGATCCGCTCGTCCGAGGTCAGCTCATGCCAATAATCGTCGGGCGCGATATTCAGCATTGCCGGATCGAAACCGGAAAACGCCGCCTCGAAACCCGGCCATTTCGCATCGATCACCTTCTGGACGAAGCCGCTGTAGAAAACCCGCCGGGTCATGTCGGCAAGAATGCGGTCATCAGGCATGGCGCGCAGCCGGTCGTGATCCGGCCGATGCCTCTCCAGCAAGGCCTGCAGCGCCGCTGCTCCGCCTTTCCGTTCTTCCGCACGCTGCCTTATCGCCTCGAAACTGATCATGCCGGCCGCCCCTGAAGCATTGCCCGAATTGCGGATAGAAGACGATCGTCCTTATACGCCGTTCCCCGATAGACAAGGAAGGGGAGATCACGTCTCCTCCTCACGCGCAGATTCGTCGTCGCGAATTTTTTCGCGAAAGATGGCGAAGCTGCAGAATTTGACGTTTACGCAAACGTCAATATTTTGTAAGACAGTGCCCGAGGCCGGCTCGACCCGGTCAGTCGAATGGAGGAATTCGCGAAATGCCAGTCTATAAGGCCCCGGTGAACGATACGCTCTTTGTCCTGAACGACGTACTGGGCCTCGAACGCTACAACAATCTGCCGGGTTTTGCCGATGCCACGCCTGACATGATCGAGACGATCCTCGGCGAGGCCGGAAAGGTTGCCGAGGAGGCGCTCTTTCCGGTGAATTATTCCGGCGATCAGAAAGGCTGCCATCGCCACGACGATGCCAGCGTCTCGACGCCCGAGGGCTTCAAAGAGGCTTACAGGGCCTATCGCGAAGGCGGCTGGATCGGTCTCGCGGTGCCGGAGGAATTCGGCGGGCAGGGGCTGCCCTACACGCTGCATTGCGCCGTCGGCGAATATACCTCCGCCGCCAACATGTCGCTGATGATGTATCCGGGCCTGACGCAGGGCGCGATCGCGGCGATCCTCGTCCATGGCACGCAGGAGCAGAAGGAGACCTACCTGCCGAAGATGGTCGACGGCTCCTGGTCGGGCACCATGAACCTGACCGAGCCGCATTGCGGTACCGATCTCGGCATGCTGCGCACCAAGGCGGTGCCGCAGCCCGACGGCAGCTACAAGATTTCCGGCCAGAAGATCTTCATCTCCGCCGGCGAACACGACCTAACCGACAATATCGTCCATCTGGTGCTGGCTCGCATCGAAGGCGCGCCCGAGGGCACCAAGGGCATTTCGCTGTTCATCGTTCCGAAGTTCCTGGTCGGCAAGGACGGCGCGCCCGGTGCCCGCAACGCCGTTTCCTGCGGCGCGATCGAGCACAAGATGGGCATTCACGGCAACGCCACCTGCGTCATGAATTACGACGAGGCGACGGGTTTCCTGATCGGCGCCGAAAACCGCGGCCTCAACGCCATGTTCGTGATGATGAACGAGGCTCGCCTGATGGTCGGCCTGCAGGGCATCGCCATTTCCGAGATCGCCTATCAGAACGCCGCCGCCTACGCCCGCGACCGCATCCAGGGCCGCTCGCTGTCCGGCGTCAAGGCGCCTGATAAGAAGGCCGATCCGATCATCGTCCACCCGGATATCCGCCGGATGCTGATGACCATTCGCGCCTTCAACGAGGCCGGCCGCGCCTTCCTGCTGTGGACGGCGCTGAAATCCGATATCGCCCACCGCGCTACCGACGAGAAGGAGCGCCAGACGGCCGACGATATTCTCGGCCTCGTCACCCCGATCCTCAAGGGCGTGATGACCGACAAGGGCTTCGATCATGCCGTCATGGCCCAGCAGGTTTTCGGCGGTCACGGCTATATCGAAGAACACGGCATGAGCCAGTATGTGCGCGATGCCCGCATCGCCATGATCTATGAAGGCGCCAACGGCATTCAGGCGCTCGATCTCGTCGGCCGCAAGCTTGCGCTGAACGGCGGCCGCGCCGCCATGGCCCTCTTCAAGGAGATCGGTGATTTCTGCGAGGAAAACCGCAGCGACGAAAAGCTTTCCTTCTTCACCAAGCATCTGAAGAAAGGCTTGAACGACGTCCAGGGCGCGACCATGTGGTTCATGCAGAACGCCATGGCCAAGCCCGACAATGCCGGCGCCGGCTCGACCGATTACATGCATCTCTTCGGCCTCGTCGTTCTCGGCTATATGTGGGCAAAGATGGCGAAAGCCGCCGAGGACGGTCTTGCCTCCGGCGATCCGAGCCGCGAGGATTTCCTGAAGAACAAGCTGGTGACCGCCCGCTTCTTCATGGAACGCATCATGCCGGAAACCGCGTTGCGCAAGGCCCGCATCGAAACCGGCGCCGATACGATGATGGAGTTGGCCGCCGAAGCGTTTTAAGCGGTCGGCGTAGCCGACGAAACGATCCGGTGAATCGTTTCGAGCGCCGAACGCCCTGAGTTTAGACGAAGGGCTATCTGGTTTTCGCAGATTTCGAAGGCGCATCGGCGCCGTCAGGGAGACGAGACAATGACCGAGGTTTTCATTTACGATCACGTCCGCACGCCGCGCGGCCGCGGCAAGAAGGACGGCGCCCTGCATGAGGTGCCCTCCGTCCGTCTGGCGGCCAAGACGCTGGAAGCGATCCGCGACCGCAACGGGCTCGATACGCAGACGGTCGACGACATCATCATGGGCTGCGTCGATCCGGTGATGGATGCCGGCGCCGTCATCCCCAAGGCGGCCGCCTTCGAAGCTGGTTATTCCACCAAGGCACCCGGCATGCAGATCTCCCGCTTCTGCGCCTCCGGCCTCGATGCCGTCAATTTCGGTGCCGGCAAGATCGCCCAGGGCGCCGCCGACATCGTCATCGCGGGCGGCGTCGAAAGCATGTCGCGCGTCGGTCTCGGCATGTCGGGCGGCGCCTGGTTCATGGACCCTTCGGTGAATTTTCCCGCCTATTTCATGCCGCAGGGCGTCTCCGCCGATCTCATCGCCACCAAATACGGTTTCAGCAGAACCGATGTCGACGCCTATGCCGTCGAGAGCCAGAAGCGTGCCGGACATGCCTGGGAGCAGGGATGGTTCGACAAGTCGGTCGTCCCGGTCAAGGATCAGAACGGCCTGACGATCCTCGACAAGGATGAGCATATGCGCCCGGGCACCGACATGCAGGCGCTCGCTTCGCTCAACCCCTCCTTCCAGATGCCCGGCGAGATGGGCGGTTTCGAAGCCGTCGGCATCCAGGCGCATCCCGAGATCGAGCGCATCAACTATGTCCACCATGCCGGCAATTCCTCCGGCATCGTCGATGGCGCCGGCGTCGTCCTGCTCGGCTCGAAGGCGGGTGGGGAGAGCATGGGGATCAAGCCCCGCGCCCGCATCAAGGCCTTCGCCAATATCGGCTCCGATCCGGCGCTGATGCTGACCGGTCCTGTCGACGTGACCGAAAAGCTGTTGAAGCGGACCGGCATGCGCCTTGCCGACATCGACCTCTTCGAACTCAATGAGGCCTTCGCGGCTGTCGTACTGCGCTACATGCAGGCCTTCGACATCGACCACGACAGAATTAACGTCAATGGCGGCGCCATCGCCATGGGTCACCCGCTCGGCGCCACCGGCGCGATGATCCTCGGCACGGTGCTCGACGAACTCGAACGCCGCGATCTCAATACCGCGCTGGTAACGCTCTGCATCGGCGCTGGCATGGGCACCGCAACGGTTATCGAGAGGGTCTGACGATGGGCTTCAACACCGGCACGATCGAAGCCGAATATGCCGAGGTCGCCGAGCACTGGTCGCCCCGCGTCATCGCCGATCTCAACGGCCAGAGCGTCAAGCTCGCCAAGGTTAGGGGCCAGCTCACCTGGCATTCCCACCGCGACGAGGACGAGCTTTTCCTCATCTGGAAGGGGGCGCTTACCATCGAATATCGCGATCGCCCGCATGTGCATCTCAAAGCCGGTGATTTTCATGTCGTGCCGAGGGGTGTCGAGCATAATCCTATCGCCGAAGAGGAATGCTGGATCGTGCTTTTCGAGCCGTCGCAGACAAAGCATACCGGCGATGTCATCACCGAAAAGACCAAGACCGTAGACGCGCAGCGCAGCCACTTGCCGGGCTGATCGGGAGGAACCCAATGACCTATACCAATTTCACGCTCGAAACCGACGCCGACGGCATCGCTCTCGTCACCTGGGACATGCCCGGCAAATCGATGAACGTCTTCACCGCCGAGGTGATGGAAGAGCTCAATGCGATCATAGACACAACGACCGCTGACGCCGCCGTCAAGGGTGTCGTTTTCACTTCGGGCAAGTCCTCCTTCTCCGGCGGCGCCGATTTGTCGATGATCAAGTCGATGTTCAGTTCCTATCAGGAGGAGAAGGCAAGGAGCCCGCAAACGGCCGTTCGGACGCTCTTTGGCCTTGTCGGCCGCATGAGCAGCCTGTTCCGCAAGCTCGAAACCTCGGGCAAGCCCTGGGTGTCGGCGATCAACGGCACCTGCATGGGCGGCGCCTTCGAACTGTCGCTCGCCTGCCACGGCCGTGTCGCCTCCAATGCCAAGAGCGTCAAGATCGCACTGCCCGAGGTCAAGGTCGGCATCTTCCCCGGCGCCGGCGGCACCCAGCGTGTGCCGCGGCTCGCCAATGCCCAGGATGCGCTGCAGATGATGACGACCGGCCAGTCGCTGAGCGGCTCCCGCGCCAAGGCAATGAACCTCGTGCATCAGGTGGTCGAGCCGGACCAGTTGATCCCCGCCGCCAAGCAGATGATCAAGGACGGCCTGAAGCCGGTCGCCCCCTGGGACGAGAAGGGCTTCAAGCTGCCGGGCGGCGGCATCTGGACGCCGGCCTCGGCCCAGCTCTGGCCGGCTGCACCGGCAATCCTGCGCCGCGAAACCTCGGGCAATTACCCCGCCGCGCTCGCCATCCTGAAATGCGTCTATGAAGGCCTGCAGGTGCCCTTCGATACCGGCCTGAAGATCGAGCAGCGTTATTTCACCGAGGTGCTGCAGACCCGCGAAGCCTTCTCGATGATCCGCTCGCTGTTCATCTCGATGCAGGAACTCGGCAAAGGCGCCCGCCGCCCGGCCGGCATCCCCAAGTCCGAACTCAAGCATGTCGGCGTCGTCGGCGCCGGCTTCATGGGCGCTTCGATCGCCTATGTCACTGCCGCTGCCGGTCTCCCGGTGACCCTGATCGACCGCGACATGGAAGCTGCCGCCAAGGGCAAGGCCGTGTGCGAGGGGCTCGTCAAGGATTCCGTCGGTAAGGGGCGGTTTACGCAGGACGAGGCTGCAGCCCTTCTCTCCCGCATCACCCCTTCGGCCGACTATGCCGGGCTCTCTACTGCCGATCTCGTCATCGAGGCGGTGTTCGAGGATCGCCAGGTGAAGAAATCAGTCATCGCGGCGGTTGAAGCCGTGCTGCCCGAGGGCGCGATCTTCGCCTCCAATACCTCGACGCTGCCGATCACGGGCCTTGCGAAGAATTCCAAACGCCCCGCCGATTTCATCGGCATCCACTTCTTCTCGCCGGTCGAGAAGATGATGCTGACCGAGGTCATTCTCGGCAAGGAGACCGGCGACAAGGCGCTGGCCGTCGCGCTCGATTATGTCGCGGCGATCAAGAAGACGCCGATCGTCGTCAACGACACCCGCGGCTTCTTCGTCAATCGCTGCGTGCTGCGCTACATGTCGGAAAGCTACGACATGCTGATCGAGGGCGTGCCGCCGGTCATGATCGAGAATGCCGCCAAGATGGCCGGCATGCCGGTCGGTCCCCTGGCGCTCAACGACGAGGTGGCGATCGACCTGTCACTGAAGATCCTCAAGGCCACCGTTGCCGACCTCGGCGAAAAGGCGATCGACCCCAGGCATATGGAGCTGATCTCCCGCATGGTGGAAAAGGAGGGCCGCTTCGGCCGCAAAAACTCCAAGGGCTTCTATGACTATCCGCCCAAACCGGCGAAGAAATCGCTCTGGCCGGAGCTTAGGAGCTTCTATCCGCAAAAGACGGCGGACGAGGTCGATGTTGCCGTCCTCAAACAGCGCTTCCTCGTCACCATCGCGCTGGAGGCCGCCCGCACCGTCGAGGAAGGCATCGTCACCGACCCGCGCGAAGCCGACGTCGGCTCGATCCTCGGCTTCGGCTTCGCGCCCTATACCGGCGGGGCGCTGAGCTATATCGACGGCATGGGTGTGAAGGCTTTCGTCGAATTGGCAGAAAAGTTAGCAGGGGCTTACGGAGATCACTTCAAGCCGACGCCGCTGCTGAAGGACATGGCCGCCAAGGGCGAGGCCTTCTATGGCCGGTTCGATCCCTATGCGAAGATCGGGAAGGCGGCGTAAGGCTGTTTTTGGGCGGACTGCCTTTTCTGTCGTGCCGTGGCAGCCCCCTCCGCTTTGCCGGGTATCTTCCCACAGGTGGGCAGATCGGCAAGTTGCCGGCTCACCGAATCCATTCTCCGTCTTGATGCCCCGGCAGGGCAGAGGTGGCCGCCACACGGCACGACATTAAAGAGATCGCGCCATTTTCTCTCGGCGGTCGCAGGGCAGCACTCACCCGCTCGACACTTCGGCCTCCTCCAGCATTCCCATCACCCGCGCCATGACAGCCCGCGCCGCATCGAGCTCCGCCGATGCAAACGCCGCCCCAAGCCCATCCGCCCATCCGGCCTGCGCCATCTCGATCACCCCCAGCCGCTCCGCCCCTTCGCCCGTCAGCCGCACCAGCTTGGCGCGCTGGTGCTGCGGATTCTCGGCATAGGCGATCAGGCCTTCGCCCGCCAGCACATCGGTAAGCCGCTGCACACCCTGGCGGGCGAGGCCGAGGGTGCGGGCGATCTGCGCTACCGACATGTCACCACGCCGCGCCGTCGCCAGCACCTGCCAGCGCGCACTCGTTTGTCCCGCCGGTTTTGCCAGCCGATCACCGGCCGCCGTCAGATGGGCGGCCAGACGCAGGGCCGTGATCGCGAAAGCGGCAAAGGCATCCCCTCCCACGGTTCGCTCCGGTCGATTTTGTTTGACAACATGTTGTCGATTCTGTAACTCATTCATAATGACAACATATTGTCCTAAGTCTGCGCCCGCTGCAACGCCAAGGAGGAGATCATCATGAAGAAGGCCTACAAAGGAAGCTGCCACTGCGGCAAAGTGAATTACGAGGTGGATATCGATCTCGAAGCAGGCACTGGTCGCTGCAATTGCTCGATCTGCGCCAAGCGGCGCTATTGGGGCGCCAACGTCAAGCCCGAGGATTTCCGGCTGATGTGCGACGAAGCGGTTATGGCCGACTATCAGTTCAACACGATGAGCGGCCATCACCGCTTCTGCCGCACCTGCGGCGTGCCAGCATTTGGAGACGGTTATGTCGAGGCGATCGGCGGCGCCTATGTCTCGATCAACATCGCCTGCCTCGACGATATCACCCCTGAGGAACTGGCGGCGCTGCCGGTGCGTTACGCCGACGGCAGGCACGATGCCTGGTGGAACGAGCCGGCGGTGACGAGTTATCTCTGAAGCAATTCCAGCGGTTTTGCGTTCGGAACTGCACGAGCGGAATGCTCCCTTGTCGGATCGTCGTCCTCCCGTTCGTCCTCTGTCCATAGCGAAAAGGAGAACGAGCGTGAACGATGAAACGAAGGTCAGGATCGAGGAAGAAGCGATCATCGCCATGCTGATGATGCGGGCAAGGGCGCTCGGCGAAAAGAACGCCGAGGAGGCGCTTTCCTACGAGGCGGAGGATTCCGTCGAGTTTTCCCTGGCGCCGCCGCTCGCCTTTTACGGCCGGGACGAGGCGAGTCTGCGGGCGTGGTTCGACACGTGGGACGGCCCGATCGGCGGCGAAGTGCGCGATGCCAAGCTGACGGTCGGCGGCGATGTCGCGTTCTGGAGCGGTCTCATGCGCATGACCGGAACCAAGACCGATGGCACCGAAGTCGATCTCTGGTTCCGCCAGACCCTCGGCCTCGTCAAGCGTGACGGGAAATGGATCGTCGCTCACCAGCACGCCTCGGTGCCCTTCGCCATGGATGGCAGCGGCCGCGCACTGCTCGATCTTCAGCCGTGACTCGGACCTCGGATGTCAGGCAGGGTTCTCCGCCAGCTTCCGCCGGCCGCTCCGGACAGCGATGATGCCGATGCCCATCAGAAGCAGGATCGCTGTCGCATAGATATCGGTGGTCAAGCCATAGCCGGCCGATTTCGCCAGGAAGCCGGCGAGGATCGCCGGCAGGCTGAAGGCGAGATAGCTCTGGACATAGAAGGCGGCAAGCAGGCCGGCGCGCTCATCCGCTTTGGCGAGCGGCATGATGGTGCCGATCGAGCCGAGGAAATTGGTGCCGAAACCGGCGCCGGTGAAGACGGTGCCGATGAGCAGCAGCGGTACATTGGCGAGATGCACGCCGGCAACGACCGTCAGGATCCCGAGCGTCTTTGCCGACACGCCGAAACCCAGATTGGCCGATGCCGTCTTGCTGCGCCTGAGATAGACGGCGATCGCGCCGCTGACCATCAACGCGGTGACGACGGCCCCGCCGGTTAGCGGCGCCCTGCTGCCGGTCGTGCTGGCGACCAGCGACGGCACCAGCGAAAGGTAGAAGCCGGCAAGCGTCCAGTTGGCGATATTGATCGGCGTCACCAGCGAGAGCGGCCGTTTTACCTGCGGGGGAATGGCGACCCTGGGGATCAGGGAGCCGAGGGCGCCCGGCCGCCTGCCGCCGGTCTCGCGCGTCAGCCAGATGGCCGCCGCCAGCAGCATGAAGGCAAGAAGCAGCAGCGCATAAATGAGATGCATCGGGAAAGGCCCATATTGGATCAGGGCGCTGGTGCCGACCGCGCCGACCGCCATGCCGCAAAGCGGCGCGATCGAATTGACGATCTGCCCCTTGGCCCGGTCGACATCGACGAGAGCGGCTCCGAGCGAGGCGCCGGCAATCCCGGTCGCAATACCCTGCACGATCCGCGCCGCGATCAGCCAGCCGGGGCCGCTGGCGACGACGAAGAGGCCCATGGCTGCGATTTCGAGCACGAGAGCGAAGAAGATCACCGGCTTGCGGCCGAGATGGTCGGAGATCGAACCGGCGATCAACAGCGCCGCCAGCAGCGCGAAGGCGTAGACGGCAAAGACCACCGTGATCAGCACCGGCGAGAGCGAGAAATTCTCCTGATAGATCCGATAGAGCGGCGTCGGCGCCGCCGAGGCGCCGAAAAAAGTGGCGAGCGTCAGCGCGTGAAAGCCGATCGAGGGATGAGGCGCATTCTCTGTGGATTTGGCTGCGGCGACCATGTATAAGCCCTCTTAAAGCTAAGGCGTTGCGTTAGCTCCATGTAGGACGGATGGATCATAAAGGCAAATTATTTGCGTTTATGGGTCTGTCAAAGAATTTGAACGATAAGTGTCAGGGGGAGCCGGCGTCGAAATGGCAGTGAAAGAAAATCTCCGGCCGGGCGGTAGAAGCGCCCGGGTTCAGGCCTCGGTGCACAAAGCTGCCCGCGAGTTGCTGGCCGAGATGAACCGCGCCGAGGTGACCATCCCGTTGATCGCCGCCAGGGCGGGTGTGACGCCGTCGACCATCTATCGCCGCTGGGGCGATCTGCAGGAACTGCTTGCCGATGTCGCCGTCGAGCGGCTGCGGCCGGACATGCAGCCGGTCGATGCCGGCAGCGGCAAGGCCGATCTTGAAGCCTGGGCCGAGCAATATGCCGAGGAGATGGCTTCGGGGCCGGGCCGAGAGATGATCCGCGACGTGCTGGCGGCGCAGGCGGGGGTTAACGCTTGCAAATGCGCAGAATATACGCGTCAGCAGATCGACGTCATCGCCGAGAGGGCAAAGCTTCGTGGTGAGACCTTCCCCGATGTCGACAGTGTCATGGATCAGGTGGTGGCGCCGATCATGTATCGCATCCTGTTCGCCGACGTGCCGGATACCGCGCATGTGCGCGATCTCGTTTCGCGTGTCGTACGCGCGAGCGACTGAACTGCCTGTTATTCGGCAGCCGCGCGTTTCAACCCGGATATCTGGGTGATATAGGCACGCAGCGCTGCCGGCCGCACCGGCTTGTGCTGGACGGCGATATCGTGCCGCTCGGCCTCGCTGCGCACTTCCGGCGTGCGGTCGGCGGTAACAAGCAAAGCGGGGATATCGACGCCGAACTGCCGGCGCAGATGCAGGATCGCGGCTATGCCGGTGCCGTCGTCTAGATGATAATCGGCGATGACGAGGTCCGGCGGTCTGTCACGGCCATCAGCTGCGCTCACATCGGCCAGGCGGTCCGCCGCCGTCACCTCGCAGCCCCAGCCGCTGAGCAGCAACCGCATGCCTTCGAGGATTTTCGGCTCGTTATCGATGCAGAGCACCTTCAGCCCCTTGAGCGGCTGCGCGGGCCGGTCGGTCGGCGCCGCGGCTGCGACCGCCTCGGCCGGGCGCGAGACGTCGAGCGGCATGGCGATGCGGAACTCCGTTCCCCTGCCGTGTGTCGACTGCAGCTCGACCGGATGATTGAGAACGCGGGCGATGCGGTCGACGATCGAAAGGCCGAGCCCGAGACCGGAGGCGGTTTTCGCTCCTTCGTCGAGCCGCGCGAATTCCTTGAACACGGTGCGGAATTTCGACGGCGGAATGCCGATGCCGGAATCGATTACCTGGATGATCACCTGGTTGCCGCGCCGCCGCGCCCCGACCAGCACCTTACCGCTAATCGTGTATTTGATGGCGTTGGAAACCAGGTTCTGCACCAGCCGGCGCAGCAGGTTCGGATCGGAGCGGACCCTGAGCGACGTCGGCATGACCACCAGCTTCAGCTGTTTTTCCCGGGCGATCGGCGCAAAATCGGTCTCGATCCGCTCCAACAGGTCGGAAAGCGCCACTGAGGCAAGCCGCGGCCGCATGGCGCCGGTGTCGAGCCTGGAGATATCGAGCACCGCGCCGAGAATGGTTTCGACCGATTCCAGCGCCGAATCGATGTTGCGCACGATCGGGCTGTTGTCGGATTGCGCCATGCGCTCGACCAGCGCCGAGGAATAGAGCCTGGCGGCGTTGAGCGGCTGCAGGATGTCGTGGCCGGCGGCGGCGAAGAAACGGGTCTTGCCGATATTCGCCTCGTCGGCGGCGGCCCGCGCTTCGGCGAGTTCGCGGTTGACGCGGGTGAGTTCCGCCGTGCGTTCGGCGACGCGCTGCTCCAGCGTCTCGTTCGCCTGTTTCAGCGCCTGATCGGCGCTGACGCGCTGGGTGATGTCGGTGAAGGTGGCGACGATGCCCTTGTCGGGCATGGCATTGGAGCGCACCTCGATGATCCGCTCGCCGCCGCCGAGCACCAGCGCGAAGGGTTTGTCGAGCGTCAGGAAATGCCGCACCGTCTGCTGCAGGTCGCCGGGCGCGATGTCGCCGCGCTGGCTGAGAATGGTGACGATATCGGCCAGGGGAAAACCGACCTGGCCGGCATTCTCCGGCAGGTCGAGCAATTGCCGGAAGCGGCGGTTCCAGATCGTCAGCCGGTTGGAGCTGTCGAAGACGGCAATGCCCTGGTCCATCTGCGACAGCGCGGTCTGCAGCATGTCCTGGTTATATTGCAGCGCCTCGCTCGCCTGGTCGAGCAGCCAGGCGGTGTCGGAGGAGGCATCTTCGATCTTCTGAAGGATCAACGACAGCACCAGCCGCGCCGAGGAGGAGCCGATGGCGCTGCCGAGCAGCTGTTCGCTGAAATGGATCAGCGCCATGTCGGCCGGCTGCTCGTCCTCCAGCTTGCGGCCGGAACTTTGCTCATAGGTCGTCAGCGAGCGCTGCATGCGCTCCTCGCCGAGGTAGCGCGAGATTGCCGCCTTGAGGTCGCCGACGCTGATGCGGGTTTTCCAGCCGCGCGTGGCAAATTGCGAGCGTGAATGCCGTTTGACGAAAATGCCGGCCTGGATGCGTTCCAGCGGCCTGGCATTGCGGGTGAGCGATCCGACGATGACGAAAGCGGTGTTGACGAGCAGGCTCATTAGGGTCGCATTGACCAGCGGGTCGGCGTCGGGCGCGGTAAACAGCGTGGCGCCGGGGAAGATGAAGCCGAGCACGGCGCTTGCCACATGCGAATAATCGGGGCCGCCGAGCGACGGCAGGAACAGCAGATAGATCCAGATGACGAAGCCGGACGTCAGCCCGAGGATGGCGCCGCGCGCATTTGCCCGCCGCCAGATCAGTCCGACGAACAGGGCAGGGGCGATCTGCGCGATCGCCGCGAACGAGAGAAGGCCGATCGAGGCCAGCCCCGCCGTGCTGTCGGTCGAGCGGTAGTAGGCGTAACCGAACAACAGCACGGCGAAGATCGCGCTGCGGCGGATGTTCAGCAGCGTCTTGGCGAAATCGTCGCGCTGGCCGGTGCGGCCGGCGAGTTTGCGCCGCAGGAAGATCGGCATGATGATGTCGTTCGACACCATGATCGACAGCGCCACGGAATCGACGATGACCATCGCCGTTGCGGCGGAGAAGCCGCCGATGAAGGTGATCAGCGAAACCACCGGCATCTCGCCGGCAAGCGGCAGCGACAGCATGTAGAAATCGGCATTGCCGGCGCCGCCGAAGGTCAGCAGCCCGCCGATCGCCACCGGCAGCACGAAGAGATTGATTGCGATCAGATAGACGGGAAACAGAAAGCCGGCGAGTTTCAGCTGTTTCGCCGTCCGGTTTTCCACGACCGTCACGTGAAATTGCCGCGGCAGCATGATGATCGCGAAGGCCGACAGTGCGATCAGGGTGATCCAGCGGCTGATCGGCGTGTGATAATTCAGCGCCGACATCACCAGGCTGTTTTCGACGGTCTTCTGCCAGAGGTCGGTCGGACCATCGAAAAGAAACCAGATGACGCAGATGCCGGCCGTCAGGAAGGCAACCAGCTTGACCACCGATTCCATCGAAACCGCGAGGATCAGCCCGTCCTGATGTTCCGTCGCATCGGTATGCCGCGTCCCGAACATGATGGCGAAGCAGGCAAGCACCAGCGTCGCGACGAGCGGCAGATCGAGAAAATAGAGATTGCCGCTGCCGATGCCGTAATCGGACGGGTTGACCATGGCGCTGACGGTGCTGGAGATCGCCTTCAGCTGCAGCGCGATATAGGGAATGGTGCCGATCAGCGAGATCAGCGCGACGATGGTGGCGACCGTCGGGTTCTTGCCGTAGCGGGCGGCGACGAAATCGGCGACGGAGGTGAGCTTCTCCGCCTTGGCGAGCTCGATGATGCGGCGAAGCAGCGGCATGCCGAGCGTGAAGACCAGGATCGGGCCGATATAGATGCCGGCAAATTCCAGGCCGCGCTGCGCGGCAAGCCCGACGCTGCCGAAATAGGTCCAGGAGGTGCAGTAGATCGCCAGGCTCAGCGCATAGACGACCGGCCATCCGCCCTCCAGCGAGCCCGGGCCGCGGTTCTTGCGGTCGCCATAGCTTGCCACGGCGAACAGCAGCAGCAGATAGCCGAAGGCAGACGCGAATATGACCCAGCCTGGAAGCATTGACCCTCCGCCGGCGACAGGCGCCGGCACCTCCCGCAATGCAGGTGAGCTTAAGTCATTTCAGGAGCCTTGAAAATTCCTGCCCGTCTAAGCCTTAAGTCAAAGACTGCGCGCAGTCCTTTGCGGGATTATTGCGATTTGCAATTGATTAATTGCAGTGAAGATGTAGCTAATGAAAACAACTGCATATCTCTGAAATGGATCGAAGGGAGACGGATCGGATGCTCAATGAGTTCAAGGCCTTTATCGCCCGCGGCAATGTCATGGATCTTGCGGTCGGCGTCATCATCGGCGGCGCCTTCGGCGGCATCGTCAAATCGCTGGTCGATGACCTTATCATGCCGATCGTCGGCGCCATTTTCGGCGGCTTCGATTTTTCCAATTATTTCCTGCCGCTCTCGTCGGCCGTCAACGCGCCGACGCTTGCCGCCGCCCGCGCACAAGGCGCGGTCTTTGCCTATGGCAGCTTCCTCACCGTGCTCATCAACTTCCTGATCCTTGCCTGGATCATCTTCCTGATGGTCAAGGGCGTGAATTATCTGCGCATGCAGGTCGAGCGCCAGGAGAAGGCCGCACCGGAAGAACTGCCCCCGCCGCCGGCGGACGTCCTGCTGCTGACGGAGATCCGCGATCTCCTCGCCAAGCGCCCGGCGGTCTGATCGCGGCTGGGACCGGCGGCTCAGGCCGGCATATTGATGCACGTCGTGGTGGCTCCACAAGGGCTCCGCCCGCCCTCAGCACGTCGGCCGCGCCGGCCATCCATCACGAAAATCGATATGCCATCACTTGTTATCATGGGATTTGCGGTCGCAAATCCTCTATGAAGGCGCAAACCGGAGATCTGCATGTCGATCATGAACAGCCTCAGCCCGCGCGCCTTGGCGGCGCCCGAAAGCGGGATCGTCGAAGTCGTCAATTATGCCCGCGGCCGCGAAGGCCTGCTGCCGCTCTGGGTGGGTGAAGGCGATCTGCCGACGCCCGATTTCATCAGCCGGGCGGCGATGGAAGCGCTGGCCGCCGGCGAGACCTTCTACACCTGGCAGCGCGGCATTCCCGAGCTTCGCCGGGCGCTGTCGGATTATTATGTCAGACATTTTTCCGTCCGGCTGCCGGTCGAACATTTCTACGTCACCGGCTCCGGCATGCAGGCGATCCAGATCTCCGTGCAGGCGCTGACCTCGCCCGGCGACGAGTTCGTCTATCTCACCCCGGCCTGGCCGAATATCGCTGCCGCGCTGGAAATAGCCGGTGCGCGCGCCGTCGGCGTCGAACTGCAGTTCGAAGGCGGCAGATGGGGGCTCGATCTCGACCGCATCGAAGCCGCGATCACGCCAAAGACCCGGGGTCTGTTCATCAATACGCCGTCGAATCCGACCGGCTGGACCGCAACCAGAAAGGATCTCGGCGAAATCCTGGCCCTTGCCCGCAAACATGATCTCTGGATCATGGCGGATGAAATCTACGTGCTCTATCACTTTGCCGGCGGCCGTGCGCCGTCCTTCCTCGACATCATGGAAGAGGGCGACAAGATCATCTTCGTCAATTCCTTCTCGAAGAACTGGTCGATGACCGGCTGGCGCGTCGGCTGGATCGTCGCTCCGCCGGAGATGGGACAGGTGCTCGAAAACCTCATCCAATATTCGACATCGGGTGTGGCGCAGTTCATGCAGAAAGGCGCCGTCGCGGCGCTCGATCAAGGCGACGATTTCGTGAGCGCCAACATCGCCAGGGCCGCCCGTTGCCGCGACATTCTCTGCGATGCGCTGATTGCCACCAACCGCGTCGAAACGCTGAAGCCGGACGGCGCGCTCTATGCCTTTCTGAAGATCGACGGGGTCAGCGACAGCCGCCAGGCCGCGATCAACATCGTCGATAAGACGGGAGTCGGTCTCGCCCCCGGGACCGCGTTCGGCGCCGGCGGCGAGCTTTTCCTGCGGGCCTGTTTCCTGCGCGATCCGGGCCAGGTGGCGGTCGCTGCCGAGCGTCTCTGCGACTATATCCTCAGGCGCTGAGAAGTTGCCCGGCCGGTCGGTTTCGTGCCGGAATCGACCGATCGCTAAAACTTGAGCAAAGCCCGAAATCAGCCTCTAACCACGACTCCAAACATACCGGTTCAAAGGCCCTCGAACGGCCCCGCGATAAGAAAATTGGAAAGAAAAACCGGCGCCTGATGCCCCTGCTTCTAAAAAGCGAAAGCAGGGGTGTGGGACATGGCGGTTTTGGTGACGGGCGGGGCCGGTTATATTGGCAGTCACATGGTTTGGGCGCTCATCGATGCGGGCGAGGATGTGGTCGTGCTCGACCGCCTCTCCACCGGCTTCCGCTGGGCCGTGGCCCCGGCGGCGCGTTTCTACCTCGGCGACATTGCCGATGCCGACATCCTGAAGAAGATCTTCATCGAAAACGACATCGAGTCGATCATCCATTTCGCCGGCTCCGCCGTCGTCCCGGTCTCGGTCGCCGATCCGCTTTCGTATTACGACAACAACTCCGGCAAGACCCGGGCGCTTCTCTCCGCCGCGATCAAGGCCGGCATCCGCAATTTCGTCTTTTCGTCGACGGCGGCCGTCTACGGTCAGCCGCAGACCGACCGGCCGGTGAAGGAGAATGCCTCCCTCAATCCGGAAAATCCCTACGGCCAGTCGAAGCTGATGAGCGAATTCATGCTGCGCGACGCCGCCGCCGCCTATGATTTCAACTATGTCGCGCTCCGTTACTTCAACGTCGCCGGCGCCGACCCTGATCGCCGCACCGGCCAGTCGACCGCGGGGGCCACGCATCTGATCAAGGTTGCCTGCGAGGCAGCACTTGGCAAACGCGACAGCGTCCATGTCTACGGCATCGACTATCCCACCCATGACGGGACCGGCGTGCGCGACTACATCCATGTCACCGATCTCGCCGATGCGCATCTGAAAGCGCTGCAGCATCTGCGCAAAGACAAAGGCTCGCTGGTTGCCAATTGCGGTTATGGCAGCGGTTATTCGGTGCTTGACGTGCTGAACATGGTCACCCGCCTGCACGGGCATTCCTTCAAGATCCATATGGCGCCGCGCCGCCCCGGCGACTCGGCGAGCGTCGTCGCCGACGCTTCGCTCGCCCGGCAGGTGCTCGACTGGAAGCCCCGCCACGATTCGCTTGAAACCATCGTCCAGAGCTCACTCGATTGGGAGCTCTTCCTGTCGAACAGAGATATCGACGACCTGCACAGCATCCACCGGGCGCTGGCCGCCGCATCGTTCTGAACGGTGCGCGGCAGCAGCCTGCTTGCAATCCTCGCGCCGGCGGGCCGATGACGGTACGAAAAAGGGGACACCCAAGCTTTCTCAGGCTGGCGCCGGCCGACGGATAGGAGAAGATGAAGAACTTTCTGGCCTCATTGCAGCTGCGAAAAGATAATCCGACGCTTCTGGTGGCGCAGTTTCGGGCCCTGTCGGCGCAGATCCCCACTCTCTATATCCTGCTGATCATCAATGCGCTTGCGGTGGCGATCACCCATCTCGAATCCGCGCCCCTGTGGCTTTCCCTCTATATTCCAGTAACCTTGAGCGTCGTCTGTGTCTTCCGTCTCTGCTGGTGGGAGATCAGAGGCAAGGAAGACATCACCGCCGAGCGGGCCTATAAGCTGATGAAGGTGACCATATCGGGCGCCGGCATCCTGACCGTCGCCTTCGGCGGCTGGTCTATCGCGCTTTACCAATATGGCGACGCTTCCCAACAGGGTCAGATAGCCTATTTCCTCGTCGTGGCGGGCATTTCCTGCATCTTCTGCCTGACGCACCTGCCGATGGCGGCGGCGATGACCACGGTCATCACCTTCTCGGCCATGATTGCGACCTTCATGTTTTCCGGCAATCCGGTTTTCGTCGCCACCGCCGTCAGCGGCCTTTTCCTGATCCTGCCCTTCCTCAGGGTGATCAACAGCTATTTCCAGAATTTCGTCGGCCTGGTGCAACTGACCGAGGAGCTGAAGCAGAAGCAGGAGGAAGCCGAGGAGCTGAACTTGGTCAACAGCCGCAACGCGCTGCAAGACCAGCTGACCGGCCTTGCCAATCGCCGCAGCTTCTTCCTCTCCCTGGAAGAACGGCTGCAGAAAAATCCGGCTGCGCCGCCTGTCATCGGCATCATCGATCTCGATGGCTTCAAGCCGGTCAACGACGTCTTCGGTCATGCCGCCGGCGATCTGGTGCTCAAGGAGACGGCCCGGCGCTTCACGGTGCTGGTCGGCGAGGAGGGCGTCGTCTCGCGTCTCGGCGGCGATGAATTCGGCATCATCTTTCCCTGCTCGTTGACGCGCCAGGCGATCGCCGATCTCGGCCAGGCGCTTTGCGCCACTGTCCGCAACCCTTACGAAATCCCCGACGGCTCGGTCCGCGTCTTCGGTTCCTGCGGCATCGTCTGTCCCGATGCCGGCAGTTACACGGCCGAAGATCTTTACGAGAAGGCGGATTTCGCCCTCTATCAGGTCAAGAGCAAGCGCAGCAGCGGCGTCGAGTTCTTCTCGGCCGACCATGAGAAGATCCTGACTCAGCGCCACCTGATCGAACTCGAGTTGCAGGCAAATGACTTCGCCAGCGAAATGAGGCTCGATTATCAGCCGATCGTCGAATTGCAGAGTGGCCGCGTCGTCGCCTATGAGGCGCTCGCCCGCTGGGACAGCGCCCGCTTCGGCCGCATCAGTCCCGCAGCCTTCATCCCCGCCGCCGAGCGCACCGCCGTGATCGGCCGCATGACGCGTATTCTCTTTGCCCAGGCGCTCGAAGCGCTGGCGATCATGCCGCGCCATTTGAGGCTGTCCTTCAATCTCTCGGCCCGCGATATCTGCGACCACGAGACCTCGATGGCGCTGCTCGCCATGATCAATCGCTCCGGCGCCGATCCCAGGCGCATCGAATTCGAAATCACCGAGACCGCGCTGCTCTCCGATTTCGATACCGCCGACCGGGTGATCACGATGCTGCGCGCCGCAGGCATCTCGATCGCGCTCGACGATTTCGGCACCGGCTTTTCGAGCCTCAGCCACATTCATCGCCTCGCCTTCGACAAGCTGAAGATCGACAAGGGTTTCGTGATGAATTTCGACCGTGACGCCCGCTGCATGAGCATCACCCGGTCGGTCGCCAACCTCTGCCAGAATCTCGGCATTGCCTCGGTCGCCGAAGGCGTCGAAAGCGAAGCGATCGCCGAGGGGCTGAAGGCGATCGGCGTTCGCCTCGCCCAGGGCTATTATTTCTCGCGGCCGCTGCCGTTGGAACTTGCCGTTGACTATGCCGCCCGCTGCGAGGCCAAAGCATCCGCCCGGGATTCGCTTTCGGCCTGACCGATCAATCCCGGCTGGCCTGAAATGCTCTGGAGCGATCTTGCATCGTCGTCTATTCATGGTTCAACAGTGGAGGTGAACCATGCAGGACGGCGAAGTCATCATCGAGCGGCGAGGCACTGCCGGCATCATCCGGCTCAACCGGCCGCGGGCGCTGAACAGCCTGACGCTGGCGATGATCCGGAGGATCACCCAGGCGCTGGATGGCTTTGCCCGCGATGCCGACGTTGCGGCTGTCGTGGCAATAGGGGAGGGCGAACGCGGCTTCTGCGCCGGCGGTGATATCCGCGCCCTGCATGAGAGCGCCCGGGCCGGCGACGGCCTCGCCGGAACTTTCTGGCGCGAGGAATTCCGTCTCAACCATATGATCGCCGTCTACCCCAAACCCTATGTCGCGCTGATGGACGGCATCACCATGGGCGGCGGTGTCGGCCTGTCCTCGCACGGCCGCCACCGCATCGTCACCGAGCGCACCCGCCTTGCCATGCCCGAAACCGGCATCGGCTATGTCCCCGATGTCGGCGCCACCTGGCTGCTGCCGAAGGCACCCGGCGAGGCCGGAACGTGGCTCGGCCTGACCGGCCTCGATATCGACGCCGCCGACGCGATCCACGCCCGCCTTGCCGATATTCGGATCGCCTCGTCGCGGCTCGGCGATGTGATCGAGACATTGTCGGGCCTGCCGCGCGGCAGTTCGTCGGGCGATGTCGATGGCGTCCTGCAGCTGTACGCAGAGCCTCCGGGCGAGAGCCGGCTGCGGCAGAACGCACCAATGATCGATCGCGCTTTTCGTTTCGACAGCGTTGAGGAAATCCTGGCGGCGCTCGCCGGGGAGGACGGCGAATTCGCCGCCGAGACGCGCCGGGTGCTGCTGACGCGCTCGCCGACCAGCCTGAAGCTCGCTTTGCAGCTCTTGAGGGCCGGCCGCCGCAGCGCCTCGCTCGCCGAGTGCCTCGGCCGCGAACTCGGCGCCTGTCTGCGGATGCTCAATAATCCGGATTTCTTTGAGGGCATCCGCGCCGCCGTCATCGATAAGGACCGCAATCCGAAATGGTCGCCGGCGTCAGTCGAGGCGGTGGAGGCGGCAGCCGTCGAGCGCTTCCTGCAGCCGGCCGAACCGCCGCTTTTGCTTTGACGCTCTCATCCTCTGAAGGCCCGATGTGCGGCACCGTGCGGCGTTACCTATCGCCACATGCCGCGCATGCGGGCGCCGACATCGATGCGCACCTGCCGCGCCTGGGCTTGCGCGGCGGCATCCGATTTCACCTGCGGCCAGCTGCAGGCCTCGAAGAATTGCAGGAGGGTCGCCGGAATGAAGCGGCTGCGCGAGGCATAGACATGCCGGTCGCCCTGCGCATTCTGCCCATAAGTGAAGAAGCGCTGCGGCACGACGAGGTCGAGACCGTCGCGGGCGCGCGTCATCGCCACATAGAGCAGCCGGCGTTCCTCCTCGATTTCGGCGCTGGCGCCGACGGCAAGATCGCTCGGAATACAGCCGTCGACGACGTTTAGCATGAACACCCTCGTCCACTCCTGGCCCTTGGCCGAATGGATGGTCGAAAGAATGAGGTAGTCCTCGTCGAGCAGCGGCACGCCGGCCTGGTCGCTGGTCGCATCCGGCGGATCGAGGGTGAGCTCGGTGAGGAAGCGCTCGCGCGAGGCATAACCGCCGGCAATCTGCTCGAGCTGCAGGAGATCGGCCTGCCGCGTTGCCGCGTCCTCATGCAGCCGTTCCAGATGCGGCGCATACCATTGCCGCGCCAGCTCGATTTCCGCCGGCCAGCCGGCCTTGCCGGATTTCATCTCCTGCAGCATCGAAACGAATGCTGCCCAATCCTCGCCGGAGCGCGGCGGCGCCGGCATGGCGGCCAGCGCCGACAGCGGGCTTACATCCTCGGCCATCAGATCGAGCGCCTTCTGCGCCGTCGATGGTCCGACGCCCGGCAGGATCTGCATCAGCCGGAAGCCGGCCACCCGGTCGCGCGGGTTCTGCGCGAAGCGAAGGGCGGCCAGCATGTCCTTGACATGGGCGCTGTCGAGAAATTTCAGCCCGCCGAACTTGACGAAGGGAATGTTGCGCCGGGTCAGCTCGACCTCCAGCGGTCCGCTGTGATGCGAGGCGCGGAATAGAACCGCCTGCTGCTTGAGCTTGAGGCCTTCCTCGCGGTTGTCGAGCACCTTGTCGGCAACATAACGCGCCTGGTCGGCCTCGTCGCGTACCGTGACGAGGCGCGGCCGCTCGGAGGACTGCCGCTCGGTCCAGAGATTCTTGGTGAAGCGCTCCGAAGCGAGATCGATGACGGCGTTGGCAGCCGTCAGGATCGGCTGCGTCGAGCGATAGTTGCGGTCGAGCGTGACGATATTGGCGGGCGGGCTGAAGGCCGCGGGAAAATCGAGGATGTTGCGGACTGTGGCTGCGCGGAAGGAATAGATCGACTGCGCATCGTCGCCGACAACGGTCAGCCCCCGGCCTTCGGGCTTCAGCGCCATCAGGATCGAGGCCTGCAGCCGATTGGTATCCTGATATTCGTCGACCAGCACATGGTCGAAGCGGCTGCCGATATCCTCGGCGATCACGCTCTCGCCGACCATCTGCGCCCAGTAGAGCAAAAGGTCGTCGTAATCGAGCACGTTCTGGCTCTGTTTGGCCTCGACATAGCAGGCGAATAGCTCGCGCAGCTGCTTTTCCCAGGCCGCGCACCAGGGAAAGGCGTCGCGCAGCACCTGGTCGAGCGCCGTTTCCGAATTCACCGCCCTGCTATAGATGGCAAGGCAGGTGCCCTTGGCCGGAAACCGGCTTTCCGTCCTGGAGAAGCCGAGATCGTGCCGGATCAGGTTCATCAGGTCGGCGCTGTCTTCGCGGTCATGGATGGTGAAATCGGCATCGAGGCCGATCTGCTGGGCATAGTCGCGCAGCAGCCTGGCGCCGATGCCGTGGAACGTGCCGGACCAATGAAGCGCATCCGTCATCACGCCGGCATTCGAACCGAGCACGTCGCGGCAGATGCGCTCGACGCGCCGCGCCATCTCCGCGGCCGCCCGGCGCGAGAAGGTCATCAGCAGGATGCGGCGGGGATCGGCGCCCTTGACGACCAGATGGGCGACCCGGTGCGCCAGCGTATTCGTCTTGCCCGAACCGGCGCCGGCAATGACCAGCAGCGGCCCCGCAATATGGCTGCCGTCGGTGAGCGTGCCGTGCTCGACGGCCATGCGCTGCTGGGGATTGAGCTTTTCGAGATACATCCAGCCGTCCGGTCGGGCTCCCGCAGAATCACTGCGAGAAGATTAGATGTTCCTTGAATGTTCGCGATTGCCGCCGCTGTCAAGCCTGGAACGGCGCAAGCTTAATCGGGGAAATCCGGCCCCACCACACGCCGCACCAGCTTCAGGCTGCGATCCGGCTGAAGAATATAAGTCTCTTCCACCCGCTGGCCGAACTCGTTGTAGAACTGGTGATGGACGGCGCTGCCGACCGGCGATTTGGTGAGCTTCGTTCGCGGCTGGCCGCCATAGGTGATGCTGCCGGGAATGGGATCCAGCGCCGGGCTATCGGCCGAGGAGCAGCCGGTCAGCAATATCCCGGCAAACAAGGCGGGCATCAGCACTTTCATCGTCGTCATCCCTCTTTCGACTGCAGCAAGATATGGAAGCCGCAGCACCTTCCGCCAAGAGCGGGTCAGGATTGGCCGGCAGAAATCCGGGAATTATGTAGCAAATGCCACCAGCCGGTAATCGTGCGCGGTGGCCGTTTTACGCCAACAGCGGTCATTGAAGTTGACTATCCGGCTACATTGCAAAATTCAGGAGACAAGTGTCGTAGAGTTTTCCGACGGGCCATTTCGGCTGTCACCCAATACCCGACTCTACGCGTCTGCGCCAATGATCTCAGGGAAAGAGTCAGCGTCATTGATCAGCACAAGTGGTCCGCACGCCAACGCGATATGAGAGAGGATGCGACGGATCAACGGCTCATGCCCTTTCTCGAAATAGAGCTTTTGCGGTTCGTGATCTCCCGAGTAATCCGGGATTATCAGGAGCGCCCATTTAATGTCGGGATTATCTGCAGCGTCCCGAACGAGTGCATGCCACGGAGCCATTGCCCCGTTGTCGGTGATTTCTGCTGTGAGGTCGAGGTCTGATAAAGCTCGCTTGACCTCGGAACCTGTGGGCCATCGCGAAGGCAATGCTGGAAATGAGATTCCTTGCTCGCTTAACCAAATCATCATCTCGGCGTCTAAGGGCCATACAGTCCACATTATGCCCATGGTTGACCCTTAGCGAACAAAGTTAAAGCCATCTCGCACGTTCAGCACTCTCCACCAAAGTCTGACATAACCAGGTCGCAAAAATCCCTCACAAAATCCAGAGGTTCGTGACCGAGTTTTGCGGAATTGTCTTGCAAATGCCAAACGACCGCTTTCGGGCCCAAAGCGGACACTGCAGGAGGTATGACTTGCTACAGGATCGCAAAAGGCTTATGCATAATATATACAGGTAAACTGTATATATTATCGGCGTATGTTGAGGGATGAATCATGTCAACCGATTGCAAAGAGGTGGTTCGCCGCTTCAACATTGAGGTCATTCAAAATGGGAGCGAAACCGAATTTCATTCCTTGATGGCTCCTCACTTTGTGAATCACTCTGCGCCGCAAGGAATGCCGAACGGCCCGGAAAGCATGTGGCACACCTTCCAGAATGTCCTTCGCCCAGCTCTATCAAACCTGGCGGTAACGATCCATGACCAGATCGCCGAGGGCGATAAGGTCACAACGCGCAAGACGATAAGCGGAGTTCATACCGGTACCCTGCTGGGCGTTCCGGCGACGGGACGGGACGTTTCCATTGGCGCTATCGATATTGTGCGAATTCAGGACGGTAAATATGCAGAACATTGGGGCGTGAACACCTTATCCAACGTACTCGCTGCCTTGTCGAAGGATTGATGCGACGAGCTAGCACAGCCGTTCGATAACAGCGATTGCGGCTTCGAGCGTTTGTCTGTCCGTGCCGGACAGGCGTTCCTCGATCAAACTGGCAATCTGCAATGTTCGGGCTTCGCGGGCGCGGGACAATTCCTCATTTCCCTTCTCGGTAATGAAAAGAAGCTGGCTCCGCCCGTCCGCTGGGTTCGGCATTTTGCTGATCAGGCCTTCAGCTTCCAACTGACCGGCAACCAGCCGCATGCTCTGATGCCTGACGTTGCGCCGGCCTGCCAGTTCTGCGACACTGAGCGGACCCGCCCGATCCAGAAGCGACAGTGTTTCTGACTGCGAGGTTGTCGGTGTATTTGCCTGCGCCTTTACGCCGCGAACGAATCTGCCGAGCGTGATGCGCAGATTTTCCGCAAGGGCCAGCGCATCGCTATCTATTTCGGAGCTGGCATCTTCGCTGGCCATTTTCTTCTTCCGCCTAAACTGCACCCTCTAAGCCTTTCCATAGACCGAGAAGAACTAGAAGAGAAATAGCTTCGGCACGACCGCTTATGGCGCGAGAGAGACCACCGACTGTTGCCGACGGCCAAGATTCCAGATCATAACACCTCTCGTCGCTACTCGGCCCAAAGCTGTCATTGACCGTCGCAAAAAGCGGCTCAAGCAATCTGATTTTCGATCGAGGTTTTGTCGATCGCGGATAACACATCGATTATTTTACCGCCCTTCACCTCGTAAAACACGTTTTCTGCGAAGGAAATGCGTCGGCCGTTGATCTTTAAGCCAAGGAAATTGCCTTTTGGTGAGCAATTGAACATCAACCTCGCCGCAATAAGGGGCGGGTCGCATACCAGACGATCTATGACGAAACGTAGGTCGGGGATGTCCTCGAAGTCTTTGATCAGCATCGAGCGGTAGCCTGACAGCCCAAGCGGTCGCCCATTATGTTTAACATCGTCGGCAACATACCGCCTCAGCTCATCCCAATCTTGTCGATTTAGGCAACCTATGTACGCGTCGTAAAATTCTTGCAGTGTCATGTTGCAGATACCATCAGATCAATCCCTTTACCGTCGTGTGGACCAAGACGGCCGGAATTCACGTTGTTATGCGCTCGCACCATGCGTCGCAAGGCTCACAGCACTAAGATCAGTTTCCTCGAGTTTTGCGGCAGTCGCGACGTCCGGTGTTGGCGCTAGATGACCTGATGTGGTGGACGGCCTCCGCTCCCGGCATCGCAATGTGCCAAAGTGTGGCTGTCGAAGTCACATAAGGGAGAGCCGTCCATGGAGAAGATTACCACAATTGGTCTGGATATCGCCAAGCATGTATTTCAGGTTCACGGGATCAATGGTGCCGGCGCGACGGTGAGCCGCCGCAAGCTGCGCCGCGACGATGTCGTTGGATTCTTCAAGGCATTGCCGCCATGCCTGATCGGAATAGAGGCATGCGCGACTGGACACCACTGGGCTCGGGTTCTTATGGCGCTGGGTCACGAGGTTCGGCTGATCGCGTTGGTCGACGACGATGATCACGATCTAATCCCGCCGCTTGCGCGGTCCGCGCTTCTTCCGCTGATCGGCAGTTGCGGGAGGCGCACGAGAAGGTCAGCGAGTTGGATCGCCAAATTCATGCTTGGCATCGCTCGAACGAACTGAGCCGCCGCCTTGAGACGATCCCTGGAATTGGCCCGATCACTGCCAGCGCAATTGCCGCGACGGTGACCGACGCGTCGCTCTTCAAATCCGGCCGACAATTGGCGGCATGGATAGGCCTGGTGCCGCGGCAGAACTCATCGGGTGGCAAGGACCGCCTCGGAAGGATCAGCAAACAAGGCGATCCCTATCTCCGCCGGCTTCTCGTTGTGGGCGCGCACGCGGTGCTTCGTTTCAGCGGCAAAGCTAAAGTTGCACCGACGCTTTGGGCCGCCGAACTTCTGGTGAAGAAGCCGTACAACGTCGTCGCTGTTGCTTTGGCCAACAAGATGGCGCGGATCGTCTGGGCGTTGATGACGACGGGCAGGCGCTCTTTGAGGCGACCGCCGCCCTTTGAATGCTCACAGAGAATGCAGAAATTGGTGAGGTGCTGATGGCGTGATGGCGAACGGTCGAGCCGGGATCGGACAAACCCGATCAGTGGGTGCCGCTTGAAAGCGCGTTGACCTGTCTGGGATCCGATCAGCGGACTACATCAGGGCCAGCGGCATGAACGCGCCGCAATCAAAGGCCGTATACATGCCTGCACCCGACCAATCTGCCGGAAACACCAAACTGCCCCTTGCCACGCGGAGGCCGTCCATACATGCGGCGCTGAGGGAACCAAGTGAGCCCTGACGTGTTGAAATGCCGGATCGAAACGCTGGAGACCATCATGCAGGTGCTTCTTCGCCTTTGGGCAACGACCTTGATTATCGGGTGCGGTGTCTTTGCCGGCTCCGCCTATGCCTCGCTCGAAACCGGCACGGACTATTCCGCGCTTCCGAAGGACCAGATCGCGCTCAACGAATATACCGGAACGGCCGCCTGTCAGCCGGCAGAGCCGCACTATCTGCCGTCCTTCATCCGCACGGCGGACGGCACGATCATCGGTGTCGGCTATGTCGAGGTGGAGAATGAAAGCGGCGCGGGCTGCTGAGAATCCGATCTGTTCGGACGAGGCTCGCCGGCGTTTCCGGTGACGAGCCTCTGACCATCATCATGATGGCTGCGTGTTTTCTATCGAAACAGCTGTCCCGGGCGCAACGCCCTTTGCGCCAGAACCCGGCACCTGCTCGATCCAGGGTTAAGTGAAAATTAAACAATGCATCGTTCCGGCACGCCTTGCCGAACAAATCGAAAAACAGCCGGACGTTCCTGCCGTGTTAATGCAGCAGCTTCAGCTTCGCTTCTTCGGCCGCCGCCAGGAACTCGGCCCTTGCCTCTTCGACGCTCTTGCGCCCGTCGAGTGCCGCCCGGCAGGTACTGCGCGCCTTGATATAATGCAGTCCGCGCGCACTCGGCCAGAGATCCGCCAGACATTTCAGCGCATCGAACGGCCCGTTGACGGTTTTGAGGTCAGCGCCTTCGAAACCGACCTTGACCGGGTCGTTCCATTTTTCAGTTGCCATCGATGCTCCTCCGGGGTTTCGACAGAACCAAGTGTGCTGCGCCATCCTGTCCTCAGGGGGCCGCCGCCATGATAGCCATTCTAGCGAGAATTTTGCGGTCAACAATGGTGAATCGTTTGTTGCCGATGAGGCGAAATGCCAGCGTTTGTAAGACGGGTGGAGTCGCGTCCCGCCGTAAGAGGATTTTTGGATGGTCGAAGATAAGTTGTATGGCGTTTGCGCGCTACTACCGCTACCGTGCTCGAGAAAGCCGAGGGCTCGACATGGGTTTCGATGGAAAATGGATCTGGGCTGCGTTTCTGTGCGGTGCGCTGGCAATGCCTGCCCTTGCCGGTGGCGCAGAGACGTCCTCAGAAGAGGCTTTCCTAATCCGCATTTCTACCGAGGTCATTCCAACAATGCAGCGGGAGTATCTGCGGGCCGCCCTACGTCGGTATCTTGAGGCCGGGGTGATAGATCTTGCTGCCTACGCTTGGTCGGAGAACTTTGAGCGATGGTATATTGAAGGCACGTTCGATGGAACAACTGCATGGCCCCACACACCAATTCCAGGCGAAGAGTTAGTAACCGGAGAAATGTTCGAGCTGTGGCAGTTTTCGCCGTTCGTACCCTATTATCTTGAGGTAACCGACATTCCCGATTGCACTGGCATGCAGTCCGCTTCGTGCGGACGGCTGCCCCTCAGCCTAACCCTCTCACGGTAAAAGCGGCGAGGGGACGTGCCCGGCGAGAGGCCTGCGAGGACGGAGAGGTTGCGACATAACCCTTCGCCCCGTTTTCGGGGGGTGCGAAGGACGGTTCGAGACCCGTGGACAGGCCCCGGTCAGTGGCGGCAGCCAGATGAGGGGCTTGTCGAGTGCGGGAGAAATGATGTCGGATCAGAAAACTGGTGCTGCCGAGTGGGATTGAACCACCGACCTCACCCTTACCAAGGGTGTGCTCTACCACTGAGCTACGGCAGCAGGACCAGGACCCGTGCGAGCCGGGCGGCTCAAATCGCGGGAACGGGGCGGCTATTGCCACAGCTTGACGGCAAGCGCAAGCAACAAATTCCAACTTCGCGTGGATTGCGATGCGGGGGACTTTTGGATCGGCGCGAATTCGGCTAATCCTGTCACATGAACGACAAGACCGAAACCGGCCAGCAGAGCCGCAAACAGGCGATCGAGGCACAGGCGAAACTGCGCCGCGAGCGCGCGGCCGAAAAGCTCAGGGAAAATCTCAGCCGACGCAAACAGCAGGTGCGCGCCCGCCGCTCTGGCCAGGCCGACGAAACAAATGGGCTGCCCGCCGCAAAAATGGACGAATCGTAATGTTCCGTCCAGCACGAATTGAAGCTCCGCAAGAAATCCCCTAAACACCCACTCCTTCTTTCAAGTCAGAACTTTCAGGAAAGGCGGGCGCGGCCCGTAGGCGCACATGGATCGTATCAGAATCGTCGGCGGTAATGAGCTGAATGGCATCATTCCGATTTCCGGCGCCAAGAATGCCGCACTGCCGCTGATGATCGCCTCGCTGCTGACCAGCGATACGCTGACGCTGGAAAACGTGCCGCATCTGGCCGATGTCGAACTTCTGATGCGCATCCTCGGCAATCACGGAGTCGACGTCGCCGTCAACGGCCGACGCGAGCGCCAGGAGGATTCCTACGCCCGCACGATCCATTTCACCTGCCGCACCATCGTCGATACCACCGCTTCCTATGAACTGGTCTCGAAGATGCGCGCCTCCTTCTGGGTCATCGGCCCGCTGCTGGCCCGCGAGGGCCATTGCCGCGTGTCGCTGCCGGGCGGCTGCGCCATCGGCACACGCCCCGTCGACCTCTTCATCGAAGGCCTGACGGCGCTCGGCGCCACCATGGAGATCGATGCCGGTTACATCAACGCCAAGGCCCCGGATGGCGGCCTGATCGGCGCGCGCTATACCTTCCCGAAGGTTTCGGTCGGCGCCACCCATGTGATGATGATGGCGGCAACGCTTGCCCGCGGCACCACGGTTATCGGCAATGCCGCCCGCGAGCCCGAAGTCGTCGACCTCGCCAACTGCCTGAACGCCATGGGCGCCAAGATCTCCGGCGCCGGCACGGCGACCATCACCATCGAGGGCGTCACCTCGCTCTCCGGCGCCCGTCATCGCGTCCTGCCGGATCGCATCGAGACCGGCACCTATGCCATGGCCGTCGCCATGGCCGGCGGCGACGTCGTGCTCGAAAATACCGATGTGGCGCTGCTCGAGACGGCGCTGGAGACGCTCCGCCGCGCCGGCGCCGATATTTCCGCGACCAATAATGGCATGCGCATCAAGCGCAATGGCGCCGGCATCAAGCCGGTCGATATCGTCACCGATCCTTTCCCGGGCTTCCCCACCGATCTGCAGGCGCAGTTCATGGCGCTGATGACCCGCTCCTCCGGCATCTCGCACGTCACCGAGACCATCTTCGAAAACCGCTTCATGCACGTGCAGGAGCTTGCCCGCCTCGGCGCCAGGATCACGCTCTCCGGCCAGACGGCGAAGATCGAAGGTGTCCAGCGGCTGCGCGGCGCGCCCGTCATGGCGACCGATCTGCGCGCTTCCGTTTCGCTCGTCATCGCCGGCCTTGCCGCCGAGGGCGAAACCACGGTCTCCCGCGTCTATCACCTCGATCGCGGTTTCGAGCGGCTCGAGGAGAAGCTGACCCGTTGCGGCGCCGTCGTCCAGCGCATCAGCGAGTAGGCCTCGTTCATCCCCGGTTGCGTAATCGGCCACAGCATCCTATTTCCCTTGTCTGACGCATCGCCATTCCGGCGGTGCCTGCTGGGATATGACCGAATGACCGATCTGAAGCTTGTTGCGCTCGATGATGAGGATCTTGCCATCATCTCCGCGCATATGCAGGACAGCGTCTTCAAGGTCGGTGACATCGACTGGTCGCCGCGCGAGGCGCAATTCGCCCTTGCCGCCAATCGTTTCGTCTGGGAAGGTGCCGGGCGCAAGCGCAGGGGTTTCGAGCGCCGCCGGGCTGCGCTGGTCTTTAAGCGCGTGCTGGCCGTCCGCTCGCTCGGCATCGACCGCGGAAAACGGGACGAGGTGCTGTCGCTCCTGGCGCTGCGCTTCGAGAAGAAGGGCGAGGGGCCGGATGGCACGGTCGAGCTGGCGCTGTCGGGCACGGCCTCGATTGCCCTCGATGTCGAATGCATCGAGGCGCAGCTCGCCGATATCGGCGGCGCCTGGGAGGCGGCTTCCAGGCCGCGCCATCCCTGACGCGCCAGACGTTTGAATGTTGCGGTTTCGAGTTGAGAAGGAATATCGGCCTTGGCAATCTGGCTGGATCAGGCATCGGAAGGTTTCGAGCAGCGTTTCGCCGCTTTCCTGACGACGAAGCGCGAAGTCTCCGAGGATGTGAACGCGGTGGCGCGCGCCATCATCGATGACGTCAGGGCACGCGGCGATGTGGCGCTTGCCGAATATTCGCTGAAATTCGACGGCATCGATTTCGCCACCGTCCCGATGCGCGTCACGCCCGAAGAGATCGATGCCGCCATCGAGGCGGTGCCGTCGGAAGTGCTGGGGGCGCTGAAGCTCGCAGCGCTGCGCATCGAAAGCCATCATCGCCGGCAGCTGCCGAAGGACGATATCTACGAGGATGATCTCGGCGTCCGTCTCGGCTCGCGCTGGACGGCGATCGAGGCGGTCGGGCTCTACGTCCCGGGCGGCACCGCGAGCTATCCGAGCTCGGTGCTGATGAATGCCGTGCCGGCCAAGGTCGCCGGCGTCGACCGTATCGTCATCGCCGTTCCCGCCACCGGCGGCGCCGTCAATCCGGCGGTGCTCGCCGCCGCCAGGCTTGCCGGTGTGAGCGAGATCTACCGCGTCGGCGGCGCCCAGGCGATCGCCGCTCTCGCCTATGGAACCGAGACGATCGCCCCGGTCGCCAAGATCACCGGCCCCGGCAACGCCTATGTCGCCGCCGCCAAGCGCCATGTCTTCGGCACCGTCGGCATCGATATGATCGCCGGCCCCTCCGAGGTGCTGGTGATTGCCGACGAGGACAACAATCCCGACTGGATTGCCGCCGATCTCCTGGCGCAGGCCGAGCACGATGCCAGCGCCCAGGCGATCCTGATCACCGACGATGCCGCATTCGGCAAGGCGGTGGAGCAGGCAGTCGAGAGCCAGCTGAAGACGCTGAACCGCGCGGAGACGGCGGCCGCCAGCTGGCGCGATTTCGGCGCGGTCATCCTGGTTGCCGACCTGAAACAGGCCATTCCGCTCGCCAACCGCATCGCCGCCGAACATCTCGAGCTTGCCGTCGCCGATCCGGACCGGCTGCTCGACGGCATCCGCAATGCCGGCGCGATCTTCCTCGGCGCCCATACGCCCGAGGTGATCGGCGATTATGTCGGCGGTTCGAACCATGTGCTGCCGACGGCGCGTTCGGCGCGCTTTTCCTCCGGTCTTTCGGTGCTCGATTTCGTCAAGCGCACCTCGATCCTGCGTCTTGGGCCGGGTGAGCTGCGCACGCTTGGGCCGGCGGCGATCGCGCTTGCGGTCTCCGAAGGTCTCGATGCCCATGCGCGATCCGTCGCGATCCGCCTCAACCTCGAAAGGTGAGGGCATGGCGGCGGGCGATTTCCGGCTTTGCGACGTCGTCCTGGACGATACGATCGGCCGTTCGACGCCCGATGTCGAGCATGAGCGCGCCGTCGCCATCTTCGATCTGATTGAGGAGAACAGTTTTGCGCCGATCGGCCATGCCGGCGGGCCCTATCGGCTGAACATCTCGCTGGTCGATTCGAAGCTGGTCTTCGCCATCACCACCGAAGATGGCGGCAATGTCGCCACCCATATCCTGTCGCTCACGCCCTTCCGGCGGATCGTCAAGGATTACTTCATGATCTGCGAGAGCTATTACGAAGCGATCCGTTCGGCGACGCCGAGCCGCATCGAGGCGATCGACATGGGCCGGCGCGGCATCCACAACGAGGGGTCGCAGACGCTGAAGGACAGGCTGAACGGCAAGATCGACATCGATTTCGACACCGCCCGGCGGCTGTTCACGCTGGTCTGCGTGCTCTACTGGCGCGGATGACGAAGATGGAGCTCGCCGCCGACGTTGGGGAGGGAAAGAGGCCGGGCGCCATCCTCTTCATGTGCGGGCTGAACGCCATCCGCTCGCCGATGGCGGAAATCATCGCCCGTAGCATTCTGCCGTCCAATATCTATATAAGGTCCGCCGGCGTTCGCGCCGGCGAGCGCGATCCCTTCGTCGATGTCGTGCTCGAGGAGATCGGGCTTTCGCTCGGGCGCCGCCAGCCGCAGACGCTGGAAGAACTCGAGGACGATTATTTCGATCTGATCATCACGCTGTCGCCGCAGGCCCACCACGCCGCACTCGAGCTGACGCGCTCGAATGCAATCGACGTCGTCTACTGGCCGACCATGGACCCGACGGTTGTCACCGGGACGCGCGAGCAGATTCTCGAGAGCTATCGCGAGGTCCGCAATCACCTCGCCGGCCTCATCGAAAGCCGGCTGCTCAAACGAAATGGCATTGCCGCGCAATCGGCTTGAAAACAAATGACGGAAAGCCCGATCAACAAGGTTCACAAACCCGCCTTGATTGTGTAGTTTCCGCCCAAATTTTAAAGGCGCGCGCTGCGCTGCCTCTTCAACCCACAGGAAGAAAACCGCTATATGCCGAAAGAAGAAGTCCTCGAATTCCCGGGAATCGTCACCGAACTTCTGCCGAATGCGACGTTTCGCGTGAAGCTCGAAAACGAACACGAGATCATCGCCCATACCGCCGGCCGCATGCGCAAGAATCGCATCCGCGTTCTCGCCGGCGACAAGGTGCTTGTGGAAATGACGCCCTACGATCTGACCAAGGGCCGCATCACCTACCGTTTCAAGTAAGCTTGCCCAAGGTCCTGCAAGGGTTTTTCTCCCGTCTGCCGATGGTCGAGGTTCCATGACGCTGAAATATAAGCTCATTCTCGCCTCGGGCTCGCCTCGTCGCGTCGACCTGCTCAACCAGGCAGGCATCGAGCCCTCGCGCCTGATGCCGATGGATATCGACGAGACGCCGAAGAAGTCGGAGCATCCGCGTTCGCTCGCCCGAAGGCTTTCGGCCGAGAAGGCGCAAGCCGCCCTTGCCGCCATTAAGGGCGATGTCATCTGGAAGGGCAGTTATATCCTCTCAGCCGATACGGTTGTCGCCGTCGGCCGGCGCATCCTTGGCAAGGCCGAGTTCGCCGATGAGGCGCTGAACTCGCTGCATCTTTTGTCGGGGCGCAACCATCTCGTCTATACCGGCGTTTGCTTGGTGACGCCGGATCGCAAGATCCGCCAGAAGATCGTCGAGACCAAGGTGCGCTTCAAGCGGCTGTCCGGCTTCGAGATCGAGAACTACCTGGCCTCCGGCCAGTGGCGCGGCAAGGCGGGCGCCTACGGCATCCAGGGGCTTGCCGGCACCTTCGTGCAGAAGATGGTGGGCTCCTACACCAATGTCGTCGGCCTGCCGCTTTATGAAACCATTGTGCTTCTGACCGGCGAAGGCTTCGATGTGCATAGCCGGTGGCCCGAGGCCTGAGCCCGCGGCCGACGCCATAGGACGGACCGATCATGCCCGATGACAACAAAGCCGCCGCCAAGGTCGAACCGCTGCGCAAGACGCGCCCCTGCCCCGAATGCGGCAAGCCGTCGAATCGCGAACATTATCCCTTCTGCTCCAACCGCTGCCGCGAGGTCGATCTTTCCCGCTGGCTGACCGGCTCCTATGCCATTCCGGTTGCCGATGACGAGACGAAGGCCGATTATCCCGACGAGGAAAACTAGGGAAATCCGCCAGCGAAGCTCTTATTTTTCCTCATGAATCGGCAAATTCGGCAAGACCGTCAAAAAAGAGTCATTTGACGCTTGCCATGAGCGAACAAGATGCTATAACCCCGCTCGCTTCCGGGGCGAACCAAGGCCCCGCGGTTCTTTTCGCGAAGAACTCTTGAGAAGCGGGTTAGCCCAGGTAGCTCAGTTGGTAGAGCAGCGGATTGAAAATCCGCGTGTCACTGGTTCGATTCCGGTCCTGGGCACCACTCAATCCTCTATAACTGATCTCCCATGAAAAGTATCGGATAGGCCGGCCAACAGACCGTCTGTTCAGAGCTTCGTGCCGCCCTTTCGTTGTCTTCGCCAGCATTTCGCTCAGCGTCGCCGCCGAGAGCCTGGATTCGGCCAAGAGCTTCTTGAGCTTCTGGTTCTCTTCCTCCAGAACTCCACATCTAATCCTTTTCGCATGGAGGCCGGCATTTCCGGACTGCGGGGATTGCCACCGATAGAAGCTCGGTTCGCTGATACCGTGCTCGTGGCAAACCGCTACCGTCACGCCGGCCTGATATTTCATTGGCCGACCGGTTCCGTCACCGCTTTAATGACGTCAGACGCCATCTTGAATTCCTTGTCGCGGCTGGTGATGCCGTGGCGTCGCGCGATCCAGGCAAAATCCGTGTAGGCGACGCGAACCGACCCATCCCTCGTTTTGTAGACGAGAACGCGGACCGGCCAATCGAGGCCGGCTGTGGGATTGGCAGTGATGAATGTCGTTCCGAGTGCCGGATTGCCGAACAGAATCAACCGTGAAGGCAGGACCTTGTTGCCAGCGGCCGTACCGAGAGCCGCTTGATCAATATCATCGAACAGCATGATGCCCTTCTCCGCGACATTGGCCTTGATCTTACTGACAGTCTCGTCAACCGAGTAACGGCTTTTCAGAACAACGACCCCGTCGCGCGCACCTGCCTGGGCGACTGAGGCGGGCGTTGCTGCGATTGCGGCTGCCAATGAAAGCATTGCGGTGAAGAATAGGTTGATCACTCTTTGCATGTCATTCTCTCCTTTGGTTGGGTAGATTTTTGGGCGTAGTCGTCAGGTCGGGGCGGAACATCGTTCCCTCCGCTTCGATAGGCTGGGCTTATGATTCTGGCGCGCTCAGCGACCCTCCGAGGAAGATTGCCGTGCCGAGTGCGGTGCTCAGGACGAGCACGCAGGCGTTCCAGCCAAGATGGTCATAGACCTGTCCGAGAGCGAGGCTGCCGATCATGCCGCCGGTATAGTAGGATGCCAGGTAGATGCCGCTGGCACCGGCCTTGTCGCTCATCGCACGCCGGCCGATGATGCTTGTGGCAATCGCCTGCGCCAGGAAAGTGCCTATTGCCACCAGCGTCAATCCGCCGAGGATGATTGGCAAATTTGTGCTGAGAAGCGCCACGAGGCCGAGGACGGCCATTGCCAGGGTCAAGACGATTGCCGCTTTCGAGCCGACATGGCTTGCGAGCTTCCCGGCAAACGGCGTGGTCACGATCGAAGGGAGAAAGACAAGGTAGACAAGGCCGAGCGCCATCGGCGCCACGCCCAGCGCGACGATCTGGAAGTTCACATAGGTATAGGTGCCGATGAACACGAACAGGATCAGGAAACCGATCGCGAAGACGCGGCGCAGGTCCGGATCGGCAAGGTGAACGCTCCAGATGTGCCTGGTCAGGCTGCCTCGGCTGTTCATGCGCATCATGCTCGCGGTTTTTTTGAGCGTGAACCAGACCAGGGCGGCGCCGAGGAGATTGAGTCCGGCGAATATCAGAAAGTTCAGCGAAAGGCCGCCGACGCCGGCAATAGCGGCAGACAGCATACGGCCAAAGAGATTGCTCGCGACATTGCCGGTCACATAGGCTGCCAGGGCCCCTGCGGTCTTCCCGGAGGAAAAATGTTCAGACAGGTAGGCTGCCGTGAGCGTAAAGGCGGTCGACATGCATAGTCCCTGAAGCACCCGTAACGCTGCGAAGACGATAATGTTGTCGGTAAATGCCAGCAGCGTCGTCGGGATGGACAGAAGGGCGAGACTGATCCAGATGCCGTTGCGCCGGTCGACATCACCGCCAAAAAAAGCCACGAGCAGACCGGCGACTGCCATGCCGAATGTGCTGGCATTGACGGCAAAGCCCATCGTCGCGCGGCTCACCTGGAATCTCTCCACCAGCGAAGGCAACACCGCCTGTGCCGCGAAGAGGTCGACAAGGGTCAGGAAGGCAATAAGGGCGATCAGTCCAAATCGCCAACTGTCCGCACGAAGTGTCTTATCTGGATGAATGGATGCGAGCGGCTGTTCGATATCGGTCATTGCTGGGTTCCCCGAAGCGCGGCGATTTCGGCAATGGCCGAAAGCGCCGCAGAGTAGCTCAATGGTCTGAGTCACCGGACGTATCAGCGATCACATCGCTGACACGTCGTGCATTTCCGGGCTCAAAATATCGGAGGAATAAAGCACGGCCGGAACCTTGCCGTTGTTCTTCCACCAATGGGAGAGGTGGCCGAACTCGCCGGCAACCTCGCCCGCCTTGTGCAGGATCGGCACCTTACAGGTGCTGCGGTACTCGGTGATCGAGCCTGAGACGATCAGGATGTTGGCCGGACGCATCTCATGCGAATGCCAGGGAACGACGCCGCCCGGCTGCACGATGAGCTTTCGCATGCGCAGCATGCTGCCCTTCCAGGCATCACCCTTGGAGGAAAGATCGATTGTTTCGAGGACGCTGTCGGTGACGCCCTTCGGCATCATCGGGCCAGGCTTCATGCCGTCTTCGGCAACCTGATCGGCTGGGCAGTCACCGGCCAAGGCAGATGAGGCGTGCAGGCAGGAGGCGAACGTCAGCGCGTTAAAGGCGAGCATAGCCAAAGAGACTCGGCTGGTTTTGAATGAAGGCATCATCGGTGGTTCTCCTTGTTGGGCTCGGCAAGATCGGTGTCGAGCATGTGTGGAGAGTGGCGGAGCGCCGATCCAAAGAGAAATGCCAGATGCTTTTGATTTCGATAGCCGTGGGCTATTGCCGATTGCCAAACAAGGACCAAAAGCCCGGCGAATTGCCAGGCGATGTTCGGCAGGGTCAGTCCGATAGGGTCGTTAATGCGGTCTGGTTGGCGGGGAAGCCCAGCCATAGGATTTCACGGCGCCGACAAAGACGGAAACCGCCGGCGAAAAGCGACGGCCGGCGACAGTCACGAGACAGACTTCCCGGCTGACCTCCGGCTCCGCGACGGGTCGCACCTGCAGGCCGGGAATGACGGCGCTGTATTCAGGGATGAAGCAAATGCCCAAGCCGCCGGCTACAAGGTTCTGGATCCAGTCTTCGCGTTCGCTGGAATAGGAAACGAGCGTCTTGACACCTTGCGCATCGCAAAGATCCGAGAGGTAGTCCCAATATTCGCAGTTGACGCGACGCAGATAGACTTCGCCGTCGATCGCCGCGATGGGAATGGCGTCGTATTGGCTGAGCCTGTGGCCGGCAGGGAAGGCGAGCATGAACCTCTCGTGGAAGAGGGAGGTCACGTCGAACCGCTCCGGAAAATTCGTTGCAGTCGACATCAGCGCCACATCGATTTCGCCGGTCTCCAACAGATCGGACAGTCTCGTGGGCACGCCTTCGATCAGTTGCAGCTGGATACCCTTGTGACGCATGTTGAAGTCGGTCAGGAGACCGGTGAACCGCCGCGGCCCGATCGTACACATGATCCCGACCTTGAGATTAGCTTCGCTCAGACATAGAAATCGCGAGGCCTCCGTCCGAACGCCCATGAGCTCATCCTGAATCTGCTGGAACCGTGGCCGGAGCAGATTGCCGAGATCGGTGATATGAGTGAGATTGCGCTCTCGACGGAACAGCAGGCCACCGACCTCGTCCTCAAGCTGCTGTATGGCGCGGCTGAGGGCCGGTTGAGTAACATTGCACTTTTCGGCCGCACGCGTGAAATTGCGTGTTTCGCAGACGGCCAGGAAATAACGTATATGATGAATATCCATCGCTGCCCCCGGGGTGAACGCGATCTTTACTATGCTGCAAATCTCTACCGCGGCGGCATTCTCATCCAATGCCATGGATTTATCAATTCCATACCACACCGGCATTTCTAAAGTGAGCGCCGATACTCCACTGTGACTGCCATGACGCCAGAAAGTGTCGTCGATCGCAGTGGAGAGCGCATATGTTGAACGCCTTTGATCCCGAAATTGATAGTCTCGTCGGCCGCAAGCCCCTGGAGGGGCGCAGCGCCATCGTCACCGGTTCCACCAGCGGGATTGGTCTTGGCATTGCGCACGCACTTGCTCGCTCAGGTGCGGCCGTGATGTTGAACGGTTTTGGTGACCCAGCCGAGATCGAGACGCTGCGCGCCGGCATCGCCGGCGACAACGACGTCGATGTCGCCTATGACGCGGCTGACATGGCCAAACCGGAGGCCATTCGGATGATGGTCGAGAGGGCGGTCGCGCGGTTTGGCCAGGTCGACATCGTCGTCAACAATGCCGGCATCCAGCACGTTTCGCCGATCGGCAAATTTCCGCCGGAAAAGTGGGACGCCATCCTCGCCATCAATCTCTCCGCCGCTTTTCATCTGGTGCAGTCGACATTCGACGGCATGTGCGCCAGAGGTTACGGCCGGATCATCAATGTCGCCTCGGCTCATGGATTGATCGCATCGCCGTTCAAGTCCGCCTATGTGGCGGCCAAGCATGGCATCGTCGGCTTCACAAAGACGATCGCGCTCGAAGGTGCGGAATTCGGCGTCACATCCAATGCGATCTGCCCCGGCTATGTCTGGACGCCGCTTGTCGAACACCAGATCGAAGATCAGGCGAAGTCGCATAAGATCGCCCGAGATGCGGTGATCCGCGATGTTTTCCTGAAGGATCAACCGACCAAGCGTTTTGCCACCATCGAAGAAATGGGTGCGCTCGCGGTGTTTCTCTGCGGCGACCTTGCCGGATCGATCACCGGGACCGCTATTCCGGTCGACGGCGGCTGGACCGCGCACTGACCAATCATTCGAACCAAGGGGAGGCAATCGTGAACAAGCACATAGGAAGACAGTCTGGAATGCAGCCCGAATTTTCCGTTGCCGGGCGTGAACCACGGATGATCAATCTCGCGTTACAGGGCGGGGGCGCGCATGGCGCCTTCACCTGGGGCGTGCTCGATCGGCTGCTGGATGAGCCCAGCCTTTCTTTTGAAGGCATCGTGGCGACGAGCGCCGGCGCGATGAATGCTGCCGTGATGGCTTACGGCCTTGCCGCGGGCGGACGAAGCGGGGCGCAAAGCGCGCTCTCCAATTTTTGGCGCCGCGTCAGCCATGCGGCCGCATCGGGACCTTTGCAGCCGACTTTGCTCGACCGTCTTACTGGTTCGAAATCGCTGGAGTTCTCCCCGGCATTTATCATGTTCGACCTGGTCACCCGGCTGATGTCGCCCTACCAGTTCAACCCATTCAACTTCAATCCCCTGCGCAAGGTGCTGGAACAATCGATCGATCTCGACGCCATCCGAATGGCGCGCTGCCCCGTCAAACTCAGCATTTGTGCCACCAATGTGAGGACCGGCAAGGTGAAGGTCTTCGGCAATGACGAGCTCTCCATCGATGCGGTTATGGCGTCCGCCTGCCTGCCTTTCCTGTTCCAGGCGGTGGAAATCGATGGGGAAGCCTATTGGGACGGTGGCTATATGGGAAATCCCGCAATATTCCCGCTGATCTATGGCTGCGATACGCCCGATGTCCTCGTGGTCCATATCAACCCGATCGAAAGAGCCGACGTGCCGCGCACCGCAGGCGAAATTCTCAACCGCATCAACGAGATCAGCTTCAACTCGTCGCTGCTGAGGGAGATGCGCGCGGTGGCTTTCGTGACGCAGCTTATCGACGCCCAGATGACGCCGCCCCCCAATCTCAAGCGTGTTTTCGTGCACGGTATTTCCGACGACGACACGATGAAGAATCTCAGCGCGTCGAGCAAGCTGAACGCAGACTGGGGAGCGCTCGTGGATCTGAGGGATCGCGGCCGTGAATGCGCCGAACACTGGCTGGTCGCCAACTACGACGACATCGGCAAACGATCGACGGTGGACATCCGCGAACGCTATCTTTGATCCTCGACAATTCTCAACTCCCGGCAGTTGCCTCCTGCCCCTTGAGCCCTCGTCTTTTCCAACGGGGGCTCTTTTTTTGGATGGGATCGACTGCCGAAGCATAGAGACGGCGTATCGAAACCATGCGGAGACAGCATTTCAGACGGAAGCAGACTTCTGGGAAAGTGAGTTGGTCAAGCCGATGGCGGTTTGACCCACCAACCAGGAGACTTCTCATGAGTGCTTCACGTTTTCTTATCAGCTCGGCTATTGCTGCTGCCGCCTCCATGAGCGCCGCCAGCGCCTTTGCCGGCCCGGCTGCCAAGCCGGATTTCTCATTCGAAAAATGCTTTGGCGTCGTCAAGGCCGGCCTCAACGACTGCCAGACCGCCAGCCATTCCTGCGCTGGCACGGCGACGGCCGATAACGCGAAGGATTCGTGGATTTATATTCCGGCCGGCACCTGCAGCAAGATTACCGGCGGCAGCACCGAACCCAAGGCCTGACCCCTCTCAAGCTCTCAACTGCACATCCGAAAGGAGCAACCGATGTCCAAGATATTTCCGAGCAATCCGGTACCGAACGCTGCGGGCATCGGCCTTCGCTCCCAGCATATCGGCGAAATGCTGTCCCGCCGCCCATCGGCGGGGTGGCTCGAAGTCCATGCGGAAAATTATATGGGCGGCTCGGCGGCCGTCGATGCGCTTGAGCGGCTGCGGGAAAGCTATCCCCTGTCGATCCACGGTGTCGGCCTGTCGCTCGGCAGCAGCTCCGGTCTTGATCGCGATCACTTGGAACGTATGCGCAAGCTCTGCCTGCGTTTCCAGCCAAGCCTTGTTTCCGAACACCTTGCTTGGAGCGTTGCCGATGGCGCCTATCTGAATGACCTTCTGCCGCTGCGCTATGATGCGCAGGCACTGGCCATCGTCGCCACCAATGTCTTGCGGCTTCAGGATACGCTTCAGCGGCGCGTCTTTATTGAAAACCTCTCGGCCTATATCGCCTTCGAGGGCTCAACGATGACCGAGGCGGAATTTCTCGCCGAACTCGTCCGGCTCACCGGTTGCGGTCTGCTCCTCGACGTTAACAACGTTTATGTATCGGCATGCAATCTCGGCTTCGACGCCAAAGCCTTCATTGATCAGCTCCCGGCGCATGCCGTCGGCGAAATTCACCTCGCCGGCCATGCGGTTAACGAGGTTGAGGGCGATATCGTGCTGATCGACGACCATGGCTCCCGCGTTCCGCCGGCCGTCTGGTCACTCTATGCCTATGCGATCCGGAAAATCGGACATCGCCCCACGCTCATCGAATGGGATACCGATGTCCCCGCCCTGGACGTGCTGCTCGGCGAAGCCATGTGGGCCGATCTGCTCGGCCAATCGATCGCCTTCGAAGATCGAATGCTGGCCGCAAGGCCAGCGTCTCAGACGAGCCGGTTCGAAGCCATGGTGCTGCCGTTGCAGCCCGCCAGCACGAAGGGACCAATGCCGGCACTTGCCGCGCTGGCGACGATCAAGCCGTCCGTATTTGCCAATCATCCAAGGGCGAGGAGGAGCGGCCATGCTTTCTGATTGCGCCCTGCAGTCGCGGATTGCCCAGGCCGTTCTGCACGGCGATCGTAGCGACGTTGCTCCGGTGTTGGCCAAGGCCGCCTTCGATCCGCTGCGCCGGTTCAACATCTACCGCAACAACACGTTCGCCTCGCTGACGGCGACCTTGATCGCGGTTTTCCCGGTCACGGTGCAGCTCTTAAGCGAAAACTACTTTCGTTACGTTGCCGGTCTCTTCATACGCAGCAATCCGCCACAGGAGGCGCGGCTCGTTCGCTATGGTGGCAATTTCCCCCGCTTTCTGGCCGGGTTCGAAGGCATTCGTTCGATGCCCTTCATCGCCGAAACTGCCCGGCTGGAATGGATGATTGCCGAAGCGCTTGACGCGCCGGCATTGCCGGGCTGCATCTTGGAGCAGCTTGCAGACGGCGAAGCCGACACGGTTCCACAACTCTTTCTTCAGCCGTCGCTGCGTCTGCTCGTCTGTCGCTGGCCGGCACTGGAGATCTGGTCGGCGCATCAGCCGGGCGGACAGATCGGGATGCTGACGGGATTGTGCCGCCGACCTGAGCGCATCGCTTTATGGCGAACCAACGAAAGCGTGCGTTTTCTGCGCCTCGAAGCTCGGCATTTCGCATTCCTGCATGCACTGAAGAAGCGTGCAAGTCTGGAGGCGACAGTCGACCGCATCCTTTTGCGAACGCCTGATTTCGATCTCGCGACTGCCTTGAGCGGCTTGTTCGCCGAAGGCCTCGTAGCTCGCATCCGCCACATCGAACTCGCAACCAATTGAAGGATGGAAATCATGACAATGATGAACCCTGCCGCAGCGGGCCGCAAAGCCGGGATCGCCGGACTCTACGTCTCCGCGTTGGAGCGATTGAACATCCTGCCGCTCTCGCTTGTCCAACTCGTCTCCCGCCTGGCCGTCGCTCATGTCTTCTGGCAGTCATCGCAGAGCAAGCTTGCCTCCTGGCCGGCGACGGTGCAGTTGTTCACGCTTGAATACAGGCTGCCCGTCATCGATCCCGGCTTGGCCGCTGGGCTCGCGACGACGGCTGAGCTGAGCGGCTCCATATTGATTTTTCTCGGCCTGTTCTCGCGCCTTGCCACCCTGATGTTGCTTGGCGTGATTTCGGCGATCCAGTTCCTCGTCTATCCCCAGAACTGGCCCGATCATTTGCTCTGGACCGCGCCGCTGTTGTTGATCCTGACGCGCGGAGCCGGTGTTGTTTCGCTCGACTATGTCGCCAGCCGCCTGTTTCTGAGGGAGCGCTGAGACATGCGTATCACGGTAGAGGAGGCCGATAGCGGTTCGCCTGCGATCAATCGGAATGCTTTCAAGGCAACAATTCGCCGTCAGAAGGTGGTCATCCTCGGGGCCGGATTTGGCGGTCTTGCCGCGGCTATGGGACTCCGCCATGCGGATGTCGATGTGACGGTCATTGACCGGCGCAACTACCATCTTTTCCAGCCTTTGCTCTACCAGGTGGCGACAGCCGGGCTTTCTCCGGCGCAAATTGCCATGCCGATCCGCCGCATCCTCTCGCGACAAGCCAATGTCACCGTTCTGATGGAGCGCGTCGAAGGGATCGACAAGGAGGCCCGGATCGTCCAGACGGCCAACCGCCGCATTGCTTACGACTATCTGATCATCGCGACAGGCGCCAGGCACGCATATTTCGGCAATGATGAATGGGCGGAGACAGCACCCGGATTGAAGACGATCGCCGATGCCACCGAAATCCGCGCCCGTATTCTGTCGGCCTTCGAACGCGCCGAGGCTGCCGAAGATCAGGCCGACCGCGAGCGCTTGCTCACATTCGTCGTCGTCGGCGGCGGCCCGACCGGCGTTGAGCTGGCAGGCGCCATTGCCGAACTGGCGAAAAAAGTCATCGTTCGCGATTTTCGACGCATCGACTCGTCCTCCGCGCGCGTTGTCCTGGTCGAAGCCGGTGGAGTCGTCCTGCCCGCCATGCCGCCGAAACTGTCAGAGAAAGCCCGGCGGCACTTGGAGATGCTTGGCGTCGAGGTACTTCTTAAGGCGGCGGTGACGCGCTGCGATGTTCAAGGTGTCACACTTGCCGATGGGCGGGAAATTCAATCATCCTGTGTGCTGTGGGCGGCCGGCGTCATGGCTTCCAAAGCAGCGAAATGGTTAGCCGTGCCTGCCGATCGCGCAGGCCGCGTCCATGTCGACCGAAATCTTAATCCGCCAGGCAACGATGACATCTTCGTAATTGGCGACACCGCGGCGGTGACGGATGAAAGCGGCCGGGCAGTTCCGGGTGTCGCGCCGGCCGCCAAGCAGATGGGCGAGCACACAGCACGCGCTATTCTCGCCAATATTGACGGTCGGGCCGTCGGGCCGTTCCGCTACCGTGATTTTGGCCGTCTGGCGACGATCGGGCGCAAGGCGGCGGTTGCCGACTTCGGGCGAATCCGGCTGTCGGGTTTGGGTGCCTGGCTGGTGTGGAATATCGCGCATCTTTGGTTTCTTGTCGGTTTCCGCAATCGCGCCGCGGTCTTCGTGGATTGGGCCCTGGCCTACGTTCGCTATGATCGCAGTGCCCGTCTGATTACCGATCGCCATGAACGCTAGGGCTTTCCCACGGGTTAAAATGGGACGCGCAGTCACCGCGTTGCTGTTGCTTGCAGTGTTGTCCACGGCAGCGCTTGTCCATCTGGTCTGGTATCGCACGGCCACCCAGAATGTCGAAACGGTTGTCGCCAGCCTCGACGCCCAAAGCACCGCCGCCGTCCGCAATGCGCTGACCTCAAATCTGGCGCTGGTATCCAGCAGCGCGGAAATCGTCAGATCGGTTTTTTTTCAGGGCGCGGTCCGGCCAGACGACGAAGTCAAGCGTGAGTTCCTGTTCCTGTCGCTGCTGCGCGAGCAGCCGGCGATCGCCTGGATCGGGTTCGGCTTCCCGGATGGCCGTTTCTTTGGCTCGCACGCGATGCCGGACGGTGAGATCGAAATGGTGGAGATTGGCGCAGCGGCGCCGGGAAAGCCGCGCCCGTTGCGCCGTGATCTCTATAAGCCAATACCCGGTGATATCTTCTTCGAGAACCGCCTGAAGTCCGAAAGCGTCTATGTCTCGGAGGGTTCGCCGTGGTATCGGCGCGGCAGCATGAGTACGGAAGCGGCCTGGACTGTCGTCAGCATTTTGCCCAATGGCTTCGAGCCGGCGATTGTGGTTTCCAAAAGGGTTGAAGCCTTCAAACATTTCGAAGGCGTCGTGATGGTGGCGGTCAGTCTGAATCGGCTGTCGGCCACGCTTTCCGCACTCAAAGTTCCGAAAGGCAGCAAGGCCTTCCTCCTCGCCAGAGACGATATGGTATTGGCGACATCAGAACCATCCGATGGTGGCGTGGCGGCTCATCTCAAGGATTTCCCTCCATCCGATGCACTGGCTGCAGCGGTCGCCACCGCGGCGACTCGCGACCAGGTCGACAGCTTCCGGACGCAGGTCGACAGCAAACTCCTCGGTCCGGTCTTCGTGTCGTCGGGTAAGTTGCCGTTCGAAGATTGGCGGCTGGTCACCGCGATACCGCGAGCGACCTTTGCCGGCGATATCGATGCCAATACCGAGCGCGTGATCTTCATCATCGGCGCCATCGCATTGCTCGCAGCAGTGACTGCGATCCTGTTTGCCAGGACGCTCTTCACTCGACCACTGTCTCGCCTTGCCGGGCAACTGCACCTGATCGAGAGGTTCGAACTCGAGGCCGTTGAGCACCGGCCGGCGCTGCTGGCCGAACTCGACGATTTCTCGTTCGCGCTGAAACGCATGTCGAGTGGCCTTTCCGCCTTTGCACGCTTTATGCCGATCGAGGTCGTTCGTCCGCTTGTCGATGGCGGCATCGAGCCTCGTCCGGGCGGTGAACTGAGGGAAATAACCGTCCTGTTTGCCGATTTACCCGGCTTCACGGAGCTGACCGAAGAGCTCGGCAGCGGCGTCGAGCCGAGCCTGACCCGCTTCCTGACCTCGTCGATCGCCGCCATTCATGCCGAAGGCGGTACGGTCGACAAGTTCATCGGCGATGCGGTGATGGCAATCTGGAATGCGCCAAATGACGAACCCGATCACGCATTGCGTGCGTGTCGTGCCGCAGCCGCAATCCGTGACGCCATGCACGCCATGCCTCCCATCGCGTCGAAGCACGATGCCATTCGCGTGCGTATCGGCATCAATAGCGGCGTGGCGCTTGTCGGCAATATTGGCTCAGCAGAAAGGCTGAGCTACACGGCGATCGGCGACGTCGTCAATCTCGCGAGCCGGCTCGTCGGTGCCGCGAAGGAAAAGGGCGTGGAGATCGCGCTGAGCGACGAAACGTTCCTCAGGACGCGAGGCCATATCCATGCAAGATTGCTGGGAGCAGTAGACATTCGAGGAAAGACTGCGCCAGTATGCGTGCATACGATCGATCCAAGCGGGAGCAGGTAGCGCGACATGGCTATTGATTGCCTCCTCCTGACAAGTCTCGTTTGGCTGCAGATCAAGCATTTCGTGGCCGATTACGTGCTGCAGCCTGCCTGGATGATAGGAGGCAAAGGCGATTTCAGGAAACCGGGGGGATATGTCCACGCAGGCATTCACGCGGCCGCCACTCTGCCAATCCTGTCGTTATCAATGCCATTCCCGATGTGGAGTGTCGCTGTTGCGGCCGGCGAGTTTCTGGTTCATTTCCTAATCGATCATCTCAAAGCCGTTCACGGTCGCCGTCATCCTTGCGCAGTGAATGCGCGTTCATTCTGGATACTGCATGGTAGCGATCAGCTCGCGCATCACCTGACGTATTCGATGATTTTGACCGTGGTAGCCTGGCAAAATTATCTCAATGTTTGAAAAATGCAGGCGACCGGGGCAGACGACCGCGAGGTCATGCGGTCGGCCTGGGTTTACAGGTCCGGACCAGAAACCACCCACCTCTCAAGCTCGCCTGAAACGCAGGGCGATGGGAATGAGGCAGAGGCGTTCTTAAAGGTGGCCGCGGTGTTCTCTGCAATGCCGGGTGCAGATCTTGCCTTTTCTCCCGTCCCTGCTCGGGAGGCCGAGCCTCCCGCTCCATGGGTCGAGCTCTCGGGTTCTCCTGCCCGTGCGGTCGTCGAGTAGGGCAGCCAAAAGCCCCTTTGTTCAGAGGTTAGTGCCGCCCTTTCGTTGTCTTCGCCAGCATTTCGCTCAGCGTTGCCGCCGAGAGCATGGATTCGGCCAAAAGCTTCTTCAGCTTCTGGTTCTCTTCCTCCAGGGCTCTAATCCTTTTCGCATGGAGGCCGGCATTTCCGGACTGCAGGGATTGCCACCGATAGAAGGTCGGTTCGCTGATGCCGTGCTTGTGGCAAACATCCGCCACCGTCACGCCGGCTTGGTGTTCCTTCAGGATGCCCGAAATCTGGTCGTCGTCATATTTTCGCTTGCCCATCACCGCTTCAATCCTCACGAAATGCTCTGTTGAAGCTGTCGAAAAGTGGTCTGACGGCATAGAACGCCACGCTGCTTTCGCCAGTTTCGATAAGCGTCTGGACAGGCATGCCGGCAACCAGTTCGACATCATTCATTTTCGCCAACCGCTCGTCCGTGACACGGATGGTCGCGGCAAAATAGGGTTGGCCGGTCTGCGTATCGATGAGACGGTCCGCCGAGACATAGTCGACCCGACCTTTCAGGAGTGGAACGCGCCGCTGATTGTAGGGGAGCAGGTGAACCTGAGCCTCCAGCCCCGCGCGGACGAGATTGATGTCTTCCGGCCTGACGTGGACAGACACGATCAGCCGATCGGAGCGTGGCAGAAGATCGACGAGCGGTTCGCCCGCGCCGATCACCCCGCCTGATGTGTGGACGCGCAGGTTCATGATGGTGCCATTCTCGGGAGCCCGGATATCGGTCCGCGAAAGCTGGTCGTCGATGGCCCGCAGGCGCTCGCGCATCTGCATGATCCGGCTTTCCGTATCGCGCATGCCTTGGGCGATTTCGCTCAGCCGGTCGCTCTCGAGCTTTGCGAGATCGGCCTGTGCTCCGCTGATCACCTGGTAGGCGCGAGAGATCTGCGCCGCGACTTCGCCCTGCTGGCCATCAAGATCTGCTTTTTCCCGCTGCAGGTTGAGAAGTCTGCTCTTCTTTTCCAGCCCCTTGGCGCTGAGGGCGGTAACCTGGTCCAGTTCCTGGCTCGAAATTGCGGCTCGGCCGGCCAGTGCCGCCTTCTGCGCCTCAAGTCCGACGATTTCCTGCCGCACCTGCGCAATTTTTTCGTTGGTGATCTGAATTTCCGCCTGCACGACCCGGCGACGGGCCTCGAAGATTTTCTGCTGCCCGGTCAGGATCGCGCTGACGGAAGGATATCTGTCCATGGCCGCCCTCAGATCTTCGGGATAGGTGACATGGTCGTCGCCCGCCTGCTCCGCGAGCAGGCGGGCGCGGTTTCCTTCGGCATCCCAAAGCTGCCCTTGAACACTGTCGCGCTCCGCGCGGAACTTCGTGTCTTCGAGTTCGATGACGATCTGCCCGGCCATGACGGTATCGCCGTTTTTGACGAGGATCCGTCGCACGATGCCGCCTTCCAGATGCTGAATGGTCTTGCGGCTGGACTCCGGTTCGATGACGCCCAACGCGACCGCCGCACTTTTCAGCGGCGCCAGAACCGACCAGAATCCCAGGCCGACGACGAAGAGCAGGATCAACAGGTTCCCCATCCAGACAACGCCCCTGAGCCCCGGCATGGGTGAAGCGGGGGCGGGGCCGCGCTGTTTCTGTTTGATCACAGGCGCATAGGCCGTCTCTTGCCTGGCTGTCGCTGATGATCGTCGAGCGAAGCGCTGGCCCGTTCTTGGCGAATTTGAAAGTCTCGCCGGCGTTGCGTCCAGTGAAACAAGGGTCATGGCGGCATCCCTCCCTATGTTCCTGTTCGAGACGGCGGTTGAAGATAGGTTTCATAAATCCGTTCGCTGTCGCCGAAGGCAGCCACCGTGCCGTTGCGCATGATGGCGATCTTGTTGGTGACGGGCAGGATCCCCATCCGGTGAGTTATGATAACGACGGTCATCCGCCGGGCTTTCATGCGCTCGATGGCCGCAAACAGCATCCGTTCGCCGTCATAATCGAGGCTCGAGTTCGGATCGTCGAGAACGATCAACGACGGATTTCCATAGGCCGCCCGGGCCAGCCCCAGCTGTTGGCGCTGGGCTCTGAGGAGCAGGCTGCCGTTTTCGCCGATATCGGTCTCGTAGCCCCGGGGCAACCGCATGATCGCGTCGTGCAATCCGACCAGCTTTGCGGCATCGATCGCCTTGCCGGGGTCCTCGCCGTCCAGCCGGCCGATCACGTCCTTGATGGCGCCGCCGAAGAGCTCGATGTCCTGCGGCAGGTATCCGACGTGCCGCGTCCCGCCGCAGAGGCGCAGAGCCGAGATATCGACCCCGCCGAGAAGGGCGCATCCGCTCGTTGCTGGCACCACGCCCGCCATGACGCGACCGAGGGTCGATTTTCCCGACCCCGACGGACCGATCAGCGCTATGCAATCGCCCGGTGCGAGGCGCAAGGTGACATCAGTCAATATCGGCCGATCGGGGAACGGAATGACATAGCTGACGTTTTCGAGAACCAGCCCATTGGGCTCCGGGAACGGCACGATTCGGCCATCCTGTTCGGATGCAACAGTTATCAGCATCCTGTTCAGGCGATTGAAGGCATTCCTGGCAAACGTAAAGGAGCGCCATGCACCGATTGCGCCCTCGATCGGTGCAAGCCCGCGCCCGAGCAGCAAGCTCGCAACGAAGATGATTCCGGGACTACCGCTGTTGACGAGCACCAGCCACGTCGCCGATCCCATCATCAGGATCTGCGCGAGCGTGCGGATCGATTTGGAGAAGCCAAGAACGATCTCCGTGCGATGCATCGCGACGTCCTGCGCCCTTCTTGCCATTTCCGCATCGCGGTAGACGATCATCGCTGCGCCATCCTGCATGCCCATTGCCCGGATCACCTCGATGTTCTTGAGGGCGGTCGCAAATCGGAAATAGCTCCTGGAAAGGGCGAGATTGGCGTGGGCAAGCGGCTCGCGCGTCGCCAGTTCCGTCAAAAACGCAAACAGCAGAAGTGCAACTGCGCTCAAAAGACCGATGGTTCCAAGCAGCGGATGAACAAGAAAGAGCAAGAGCAGGAATACCGGCGCCCAGGGAACGTCAAAAAACAGCGAGCTCGCCGGTGAATCGAGAAACTGGCGCAGCGCGCCAAGATCCCTGTAGCACTCCGTGGCGGCTCCCGCATCGGCGCGTGCGGCATATTCGAATGATGCGGTCAGCACCATCGGTCGTAGCCTGTGATCAATCCAGCTGCCGACGCGCGAAAGCGCTGCCCTGCGCACGATATCCAGCATGGACCCGACCAACACGGCGACGGCGATGATCAGCGTCAGCATCACGAGCGTGTCGGCGCTGCGGCTCGACAGGACCCTGTCATAGATCTGCAGCAGATAGATGGACGGCGCCAGAAGAAAGAGATTGTAGCCGCAGCTGTAGAGGAAGACCAAGCCGAAGGCTCCGGCACAAGCTCGTAGTGCAACGACGAGATGTGTCTGCGGACGCGCTGGTTTTGTCGAAGTCGTTGTCATTATCAGATCTCGCTGCATTTGATACTGACAAGGAGAGGCTGCTGACTGCTTCATTAACGCCTGAGGGGCGCCGGCCGAAACCGGCGGCCCTCGGGACCTGAGTTCATGAGCCGAGATGGCTGAGGTCGATATCGCCAAAGGCGTTTAAGAAGTGATCGAGAGAGTTGTGTACCGTCGTCGTTTCGGGGTCGGTGTGGACCAAAGCCGACGATATATCGCCGCCACGGGCCATGGCGCCGTTGCCGCCGTTGCCGCCGACGCCTGCGAGGATGGTGGCATGCTGGTCGGCCATCAGCTGCGTATGTTGCGTCGCGGTCGTCGCCGCAGCCACCGAAGCCGTGTCACCGCCGCTCTCGTTTCCTTGATTGCCGTTGGAGTGAGTATCTCCCCCGTCGCCGCCGTCGCCGCTGTTCGAGATCTTCGCCAGGAAGCCGTTCTTAGCCTCGGCATAGCCACCGGGTCCGCCATTGCCGGCGTCCCAGTCTGCCTTTTGCCAGACATGATCGCCGTTGTGCAGATCGGTATCCGCCCCGTAGACCTTTTGCACGGGGTCAATATAGGCAACCGGGTTGTAGTCGATGTTGCCATGATTGATGCCGTCGCCGCCGTTGCCGGCATTCGCGTCACCGGCATCCGGGTTGTTGAGATGAATCGTGTCGGATATTTGTGGAATAGGCATGATGTCGCTCCTCTACTTGGTTTCGTCCGGGTTTCTTTCGTACGGCGTTCCCCCTACGGTGTGGGTATTCAGGATCTCACCGCCAGCCAATACAACCGCGAGCGAATATTGCCTGCGATTTAAACTTTGAACTATCTAGATATTCGGTGACGTCCTTTCGGATGTATACTTGCAAGTACCAGAGCGTTGTTTGGGGTCAGTCCTTGATGATCTGGTGCCGGATGGCATTGTTACGATCATGTCTGCGACCCCACCGAAGCGCCGCCGTTTTTCGAAGCACGGCCGCCCGGACGAACCGGGATTGTTGCGGGGTTTTGATTAGGCTGCGCCCGGCAAAGAAGACCCTGCCTCGGGCTGAAAACTCTCATGACACGCCGCAAGAACGCGGGGTGCAAGATGCAGGGCCTCCAACCCGAAGGCGGATTTAGTGTTCGCAAACACGCGCTGCGCCATGACAGCCAAATGGCTACAGCCCTAGCCGAGGGGATATAGACGAATTGCAGGCTCCGCTTTTCCTGCTTTCAGATGCACAATGCCTGAACAATCCAGGGCCTGAACAATCCAGGGCCTGAACAATTCAGCCTACATCCGTTGCACGCTCGGTGGCCGTGCGGTTGTCCGCGGAATGGAGACGGTAATGACGGAAGCTCGTCCCTTATCGGAAGACCTGCCCAAGTCAGGTTCCGATCAACACCTCGCCTTCAATGTGGCCGCGGGGCATCTCGCATTGGTGCCGACCTGGCTTCCCTTGGATGTCGCTTCCGGGCCAGGCTATAGCTCAGCCGGCAGCGGTGGTGATGGAATAAGCGACGGCGTGATCAGCAGCAATGCGCTGGCCGTCTTCATGCCGTCCAACGCCGCCATTGCAGGGCCCCATTCGACGGCCGAGGCCGTTCAGGGCAACGACGCGTTCATCAATCAGCATCCCACCGAAATGGCGGGGATAGGCGGGAATGGCGGAAGCGGCAATGTTGCCATCGGCGGCGGTGACGCCAGTCATGCCGGCAGCGGGGGCGCCGGCCTGTTCTACGGTGGGCTCGTCAGCACCGAAGTCGGGTTGTTTGCCCCCGTGAATGCCGCCGTGGCTGCCGGCCCCGGCGCAGTGGCGCACTCCGAGCAATCGAACAACGCGCTGTTCCTGCAGGGCGCAACCCAGATCGGCGGCATGGGCGGCTCGGGCGGAGACCATAATGTCGCCAGCCACGGCCCGTCGATGAGCCCGGGAACGTCGCTCACTTTCACCGGCGACAATTATGCTGGCCACGGCGGCGATGGATATTTCGTCGGCAGCATGGTCGACGTGAGCATCGCCATCTTCTCGCCGATCAACATCGCCATCGGCGCCGCAGGCGGCTCGGCCGAGGCTCATCAGACAAACAATGTGATTTTCGATCAGGGCACTGTGCAGATCGCCGGCGTCGGCGGCAACGGCGGTGGCTTCAATCTGTCGTCGGACACGATTTTTACCGGGAACCATGCCGGCGGCGGTGGCGGAGTCGGATCGGCGACCGGCAGCATGGTCGACGTCAATTTCGGCTATTTCCATCCCATCAATATTGCCGTTCCCGCCGGTGGGACGGCCGATGCCCAGCAGATCGATCATGTCCTCTATGATCAGCATGCGCTCCAACTGGCCGGCATCGCAGGCAACGGCGGAGAGGGTAACCTGACGGACGCCCATTCGGCTCTCGTCGACGACATTCTGACCTTCATGCACAGCTAATCTATCGGTAAGCTCTCAATTGCCTTGCCGAGGCTGAACCGCAGGAAACATTCCTCCTGCCGTTTTTCAATCCGTGTATCGGTCGTTCCTCCGCCCGGCTTTCGTCTCTTGCGCCTGCATGACGCCGCGCTTCCCGAGATGGCGAACATTCCACCATGGCTTCATCGCATCGTCGCCGATCTCGGCCTACAGAAACTCTGAGATCTTCCCGGCATCTGCCCACGCCCGAAACTGGGCGCCGGAGAGACTACGACCGAAACTGGTATTAAATGCGTCGATAGTCCCCGAGTTCTTCAATAATCATAACGGGTAGGCACCGATCTCGCGCTTTCGTTGCCTTTCGCATTTGTCGTTTTGCCGCCGGGTCCGCGGCAGCTTTGAATTGTGATATGGAAACAATGCTGCGCCGGTCGGCGGCGCGATCTATCCACCACCGCCTTGCCAAATGGGCCTGTCTCAAATCCGTTGCCTTTTCAATCCCTTTGAAACCTTCTTTGACTCACTTGCCGTAGGTGAATTGCGCCAAGGCTGGAAGTCCGCGACGACAAGTCGAACCAGCATACCCGCATGAAACGTGCTCTTGCGAGCCCGGTTATCTCTTGCAGAAATCTTATAGACTATAAGAATTATCAGAAGGGAACGGACTATTGGTATCGGTAATACACTCGCTTTTTATCATGACATGTAGTGAGAACGAGATTAATATGATTAGCTGTTGGGTTGCAAATATTCCGGGGAGCCCGCAATGTCCGACAGTTCTGGAGCCAGGCGCCGTGTGGGGCGCAATACACCGACCGTGATCATCATCGGGAATTCAACCCTTGCGCGCACCGCCGGGGTGAAGTTGCTGGAGCGCGAACTTGCGGGGTGGAACCTTATCGATCTGGTCTCGACCGAGAGTCTCGATCGGGCACTTGGAACTGAGGTGCGTTTGATTGCACTGGATCTGGCCGGCAGAGCTGTCGAGAGCGCCAGCCTGCGTGAAGATCTCGCGGCGATTGCCGCACGTTTTCCCGATGCTCCTATCACGTTGCTCTCAGGAACGGATGACGCCATCATCGCCCGTCAGGCGCTCAAGATGGGCATCCGCGGCTTTTTCTCGACTTCGCTTGCCGTTGACATTGCCCTTGCCGGCCTTCGTCTCGTTCTGGCAGGAGGAACATTTTTCCCGCAGCTGTTGGGCACTGTTGCCAACGGTTCGAACGAGCATGGTCACGCCCGAAACGAGGCCGAAAGAAGAATGGATGATAGGACGCAATACCTCGCGATTGCCGATTTCACGCCCCGGGAAGCGGATATCCTCGCAGAGTTGCAAAGCGGCTGTTCAAATAAGGTGATTGCAGGAAAGCTGAATTTGTCGGGACATACGGTGAAGATGCATCTGCAGCACATCATGCGCAAGCTGCAGGCGCAGAACCGGACTGAAGTGGTTGCCCGCCTGATTCAGAGAGCCGCCGGCGGGCACGACGCATCGCCGACCTGATTTCTGCTGCGTCATGAATATGGCGCGCCTCTGAACAAGCCTGCTGGAGCAACGGAACAATCACGACCTTTTCTGGTTTAGGCTAGATCCGTATTCCCGGCGGAGGCGACGATGTGGGCAGTTCTGATTGGTGCCGTTCTCATAATCGGCGGCCTACTTTTTCTTCTGCAGGCGACGCTTCGTCGAAGACCGAGTGATCCGCACCTGATGCCGCAAGGCGGCGTGACGTTGGAACCGCGGCGCCAGGGCTTGCGATTCCTCGGATTGTCGCGGAATTGGCCGGCGCTTGCGACCATCGCGGTCGGTGCGCTTCTTCTGGCTTTTGGCAGTTATCTGTGACGGGCGACCTGGCCGCGCCGCCCGCTCCGTTCCGTACAATCGAGAACCGAACTTACGCCGATGTCTTGAGAAGGCCTGCAGCCAAAGCGCCGAAGGCTTCGACAGCTTTCGGCAACACCTCCTGCGGTTCGTTGCTGGCAGCGATCCAGAGCGCGGCATTGAGCGCAGCGCCGCTGAGCAGCCGGGCGGCTGCTTCCGCATCGACCGGCTTCAATGCTCCTTGTCCGATCAGGCGCTCGACCGCCTGCCTGGTCGCTTGAAGACAGTTGCTCTGGCTCGGCCATTGGGAAGGATCGCCCAGCACCGCGGGTCCATCGAGCAGAACGATGCGCTGGACCTCCGGATCGAGCGCCATCTCGATATAGGCAATACCTTCGGCAAGCAGGCCCTGCCAACCATCACCCGCACGGGCGCCGATCTCCTGGGCGCGCGAGGCCATTTCCGTGTCGATCTGGTCGACAACTGCGGCGAGGAGCCCGCGCTTGTCTCCGAAGTTGTGGTAGAGCGCGCCCCGCGTCAGCCCGACTTCGGCCGTCAACTCGTCCATCGAGGCGGCTGCATATCCTTTCTCGGCAAAGGCCTTTCGCGCGGCGGCGATCAGCTTTCGGCGATTTTCCTCCATCGTCTCGACACGGCGGTTGGCCATTTCAACTCCAATCTCACATACGCGGCGTATATCAATTTGACATACGTCGCGTATGTGGTATATTTATATACGCACCGTATATCAACTGAGGCAGCAATGGGAAGCTCCTGTTGCGGCGCACACAGGATTCCCAGTCAACGCTATCGAAACGAGATCGACAATGACCCGACGCGAAGCAATTTTTCCCGCAGACCGGCATGCTCTTTACGAGCAACACGGCTATTCCGCCGCCATCCGATCCGGCGATCTTCTCTTCGTGTCTGGCCAGGTCGGCAGCCGTTCCGATGGAACGCCGGAGCCTGATTTTGAACGCCAGGTCCGACTGGCGTTCGAAAACCTCAAGGCGACGCTGGAGGCCGCGGGCTGCACCTTTGAGGATCTGGTTGATGTGACGACGTTCCACACCGATCCCGAAAACCAGTTCGAAACGATCATGGCCGCCAAGCAGAAGATTTTCAGCAAGGCGCCCTATCCGAACTGGACCGCAGTCGGCGTCAACTGGCTGGCCGGCTTCGATTTCGAGATCAAGGTGATCGCCCGCATCCCTTCGAATGCATGATCCGCGACAATCCAGCCGGCAGATCCTCAGACGATGGAAGCGTGGGATCCGACCTAACGAGCGAAAAGTTCCGGGATCATCGCGCGGGCGCGATCGCGCAGACCTTTCGCTTCCTGCTCGCCGATAAAGCGGTAAGGCCAACGCAGCCTGGTGGTAACAGGGCCCCAATTGCCGACCGCCGCGAGCAGTTTGTCGAGCGCGGCATTGCAATAGCCGTGCTCACGTCGAAACGGGACGATGTGGCTGTCCATGAAGGCGCAGATGCGGCTTTCGATCTCCAGCGCGGCGTTGATGTCGGTGTGCATCAGCTTTGTCCAGGCTTGGGCGCCGCGGGGACTGAGACAGGCGACGTTGGAAAACGCTCCGGCAGCGACGCCCTGTTTGATGCCGGTTGCGAGATGGTGGCCGGGAATGAACAGCGAGAATTCGCCGAGATATGCCCGCGCCTGCGCGTACCAGGCGTCGTCGCCATCGGCGATCTTCATCCCGACCACCGATGGGCAGGGGCCGCACACGTCGCTGAGCTCGGCTGGCGACAGGACACGTTTGGCATGCGGGGGATTGTAGAGGATGAGCGGGATGCCTTCGGCGGTCTCCGACGCCCGGTGCAGGAAATCGATGGCTTCGAGATTGGTGAGCGCCCACCAGTCGGGAAGGATCACCTGGATTGCCAATGGTTTGTGGGCAGTGGCGCGGCGCAGGCGATCGAGCATGATGATCGGATCGGGCTGGCAGGCGCCGATGACGAAGGCCATTCCGGCGGCCCGGCAACGCGACGCCAGCATCTCCTGAATTCGCTCGTATTCCGCGTTCGTCTGGTTATGAAATTCACCCGCCGTGCCATTTGAATAGATGCCGTCGACCTTGGCGGCGATCAGTAGGTCGATTTCCTCGCCGAGCTTTTCGAAATCGATGCTGTCGTCCTCGGCAATTGGTAAGAGCAGGCTTGCCCAGTTGCCCGCAATTGGGTGACGGCGCATTGTCATCGGCCTCTCATCTCCTTCAATCGAGATCATCGCGGATGCAGGCCTTGTAATGCCCCCGCGTCATTTCGCGCAGCTCCGGCACGGTTTCGCCGCAGGCCGGCAGGGCGTTCGGACAGCGCGTACGAAAAACGCAACCGCTCGGCGGATCGGCAGGGCTCGGAATATCCCCCTTGAGGATCTGGCGGTTGCGCGGCGCATCAGGATCGGGCGAGGGGATCGCCGAGAGCAGCGCCCGCGTGTAGGGATGCAGCGGCCGGGCATAAAGCGCAGCACTTGAGGCGATTTCCACGATCCGGCCGAGATAGAGGACAATCACCCGGTCGCAGATATATTCGACCACGGCGAGGTCGTGACTGATGAACAGCATGGTCAGACCAAGGCGCTGCTGCAGGTCGCGCAGAAGATTGATCACCTGCGCCTGGATCGAGACATCGAGTGCAGAGACCGGCTCGTCGGCGACGACGAATTCCGGCGCGAGCGTCAACGCCCGGGCGATGCCGATCCGCTGCCGCTGGCCGCCCGAGAATTCGTGGGCGTAACGATTGACGGCGTCCGGCGGCAGATCGACCTGTTCGAGCGCGGCGCGGGCGCGTTCCAATCTCTCTCTTGCCGTGCCGAGACCCTGGATATTCAGTCCCTCGGTCAGGATTTCGCCGATCGTCATGCGCGGTGAAAGGCTGGCGAACGGGTCCTGAAAAATATATTGCATGCGGGGCCGCAGGCGCCGCATTGCCGATGAGGACAGGCTGGTGAGTTCGGTGCCGTCGAAGCGGACGCTGCCGGCGGAGGGTTCGATGAGGCGCAGCACCGACCGCCCGATCGTCGTCTTGCCGCTGCCGGATTCCCCGACCAGCCCGACCACCTCGCCCCTGCCGATATCGAAGGAAATGTCCCGCAGAATGGTCAGCCTAGCGCCGCGGGACGTATAATCTTTTCCAAGGTCGCGGACTGAGAGAAGGGGCTCGCTCATCTAGATCTCCTGCCAGCGGATGCAGCGGCTCTTGTGGCGCGGATTGACGTCGGCCAGCGGCGGTACCGCCGCGCGGCAGGCGTCGACGGCAAATTGGCAGCGCGGCTGGAAAGCGCAGCCGCCGGGCATGTTCATCAGGCTCGGCACGACGCCCGGAATGGCCGCCAGCCTTTCGCCCGCCTGTCTCATCCGGCTGGCATCACCGAGTTTCGGCATCGAGGCCAGCAGGCCGATCGTATAAGGATGCCGCGGGTTGCGGAAAACCTCGGCCACCGGCCCGGTCTCGACGATCCGCCCGGCATACATGACCGCCACCCGATGGGCGATTTCGGCGACGACGCCGAGATTATGGGTGACGAAGAGCATGGCCATGCCGCGCTCGCGCTGCAGCGCCTGCAGCAGCGCGAGGATCTGCGCCTGGATGGTGACGTCGAGCGCCGTCGTTGGCTCGTCGGCGATCAGCAGCGTCGGGTCGCAGGCAAGCGCCATGGCGATCGTGGCGCGCTGGCGCATGCCGCCGGATAATTCGTGCGGATATTGGCCAGCACGGCGCCTGGCGTCGGGGATGCCGACGCTGTCGAGAAGCGCGACGGCCGCATCCATGGCGGCTTTCCGGTTCGCCCCGCGATGGATGCGGATCGGCTCCGAGATCTGGTCGCCGACGGTGTAGACCGGGTTGAGGCTCGACATCGGTTCCTGGAAGACCATGCCGATATCATTGCCGCGAACGGCGCGCATCTCCTGTTCGGCGAGGCAGACAAGGTTGCTGACGGTCCCGTTCTTGCGCTTCAGATCGATGCGGCCGGCGGCGATCGCACCGATATTGCGGGTGAGGAGACGCATGACCGAAAGGCTGGTGACCGATTTGCCCGAGCCGGACTCGCCGACGAGCGCCAGCGTCTCGCCAGCAGCCACGCTGAGATCGATGCCGTTGACCGCTGTCACCTCGCCTGATCGGATGCGGAAGACGGTCCGCAGCCCCTTGATGTCGAGAATGGTGTCGGCGGTCTGTGGCACGGCATCCATCAGGAAAGCAGGCCGGTGACGCGGAGGATCTCGTCGATCCTTGCGGTTTCGGCCTCGTTAAGGGCCGCCCGCGGACGCGGCATCAGCGCCGTATCGATGATGCCGAGGCTCTTCATCGCCGCCTTGAAGGCGCCGATGCCGGCCGCCCCGCCGCTGACCCGGCCCGCCCCGACCCAGACGATTTCGAAGAGCCGGCAGAGCCGCTCCTGTTCCTTGCGGGCCGCGACCCAGTCGCCGCGCTGGGCGGCATTCCAGAGCCTGACGTAGCCGTGCGGATCGACATTGGCGATGCCGGGGACGACCCCATGCGCGCCCATCTGCAGCGCCGTGTCGACGACGATCTCGGAGCCGGTCATCAGGAAGACGTCCTTGTTGTCGGCGAGATCGAGCAGCACGTAACGAAAATTGCCGTCGTCGCCGCTCGAATCCTTGATGCCGATGATGGTTCCCTCCTTCGCCAGCGTCACGCTGGTCTGGCGCTGCAGTTTCACATGGACGCAGACGGGAATGTCGTAGGCGATCAGCGGCACGTCGACGGCATCGCGGATACAGCGGAAGTGATCGATGATCTCGCCCTGGCCGGTGACTGTGTAGAACGGCGCCGTCACGACAACCGCGTCGGCGCCGGCCGATTTTGCGATCCTGGCGTGGTTGATGACCCTGTCGGTCGTGGGATCGATGGCGCCGACGATCAGCGGCACGCGGCCGTTGATGACCTTGGCCGAATGCTCGATGATCTCCTGCCGGGTCTTTTCGTCGTGGAATATCACCTCGCTGGTCGAGCCGAGCACGAAGAGGCCGTGGCAGCCGGCCTCGATGAGGTTTTCGAGCACCCGCGTATAGGACGGGTAGTCGACGCTGTAATTCTCGTTCAGCGGGGTTATGACGGGAGGAACGACACCCTTGAATTTGCTCATTTTCGCTTTCTTTCGATCGTCAGTTTAATTCGGCGCGAGGGTCGAAGGCATCGCGAAGACCATCGCCAATGAAGTTGATTGCAAGGACGGTCAGCACCAGAAAGCCGCCGGGAAACAGCCATTGCCAGGGATATTGTTCGAGCACGGCGGTGGAGCGGGCGGCATTCAGCATGTTGCCCCAGCTTGCCGCCGGCGGCGCAATACCGAGCCCGAGGAAGGAGAGGCCGGCCTCGAGCAGGATGGCATTGGCGATCTGCAGCGTCGCGAAGACGACCAGGATGTCGATCGAGTTCGGCAGGCCGTGGCGGAAGAGCAGGTGCGGCAGACCTGCCCCCATGCCTCTTGCCGCCATCACGAAGTCGCGCTCGCGAAGTTCGAGCAGCCGCGAGCGCACCATGCGCGCCAGCAGCGGCCAGGAGAGCAACGAGATGACGAAGACCGTCGGCCAGATGCCGGTGCCGGCGATCGAGGCGAGCACCAGCAGGAAGATGACCGGCGGCAGGGTCATGACAAGATCGACGAAACGCATGGTGACGGCATCCGCAAAGCGGCCGGCAAGCGCCGAGGCCGCACCGACCAGGAAACCGATGACGCCGGAAATGACGGTCGAGGTGATGGCCACCAGGAGTGAAATCCGCCCGCCGTCCATGACCCGGGCAAAGATGTCGCGGCCGACGCCGTCGGTGCCGAACCAGTGTCTCGATCCCGGCTGCGCATTCATCGCCAGAAGATCGATGTCATTGGGCTTGAAGCTCCACCACAACGGATAGGAAAGGATCGCCATGATCACCAGCGTGATCATGCACAGGCCGGCGAAGGCGGCTCGGTTGAGCAGGAAGCGATGAAGGGAGCGTGCGATCGGGCCCGGGCTGCCGGCAGGGTTTCGTGCCAGCATCGTTCAGCCCACCTTGATGCGCGGATCGACCACTGCATAGGCGAGGTCGGTCAGAAGGTTGACGGCGATGACGCAGGCGCCGATCACCAGCGTCGAACCCATGATGACAGGATAGTCGCGACCCTCAACCGCGTCGACCATCAACAGGCCCATTCCGGGCCAGTTGAAAACGCTTTCGATGAAGATCGCGCCGCCGATCGCAAGGCCGATGGTCGACCCGATCAGCGTGATGACCGGCAGCAGCGCATTGCGCAAGGCATGCTTGGCAATGACCCAGAATTCGAAGACGCCCTTGGCGCGCGCTGTGCGCACATAGTCCTGGTTCAAGACCTCAAGCATGGAAGCGCGCATGTAGCGCATGATCAGCGCTGTCTGCGCCACGGCAAGCAGAGTCGCCGGCAGGATGAGGTGGTGGAGGAGGTCGGCGACGGAAAATTCCAGGCCGGGCGTCAGCATGCCGCCGGAGGGCATCCAGTGGAAATAGACTGAAAATAGATAGAGGCCGACCAGCGCGCTTAAGAAGGGCGGGCTGGAAATGCCGGTGACCGCGAAGACAGACAAGGACAGGTCGGCGATCGAGTTGCGACGAACCGCGCCGACGATGCCGGTCGCGATGCCGGCGATGATCGCAATCGCGATCGCCGATCCCATCAGCAGAACCGTCGGACCGACCCGCGACAGCACGAGGCCGAGCACCGGCTGGTCGGGCCGTTTGATCGAATAGCCGAGATTTCCCACCAGCGCCTGCTGCAGCCAGGCGACATATTGCACCGGCAGCGGCTGGTCGAGGCCGAGCGTAAGGCGCAGATCGGCAAGATCCGACGCTGACATCGGCACATTCGGGTCGATATAGGCGTCGATCGGATCGCCGGGGGTAAGGCGCAGCATGATGAAGATCAGCATGCTCAAGGCAATGAGCATGCCCACTCCGATCAGCAGGCGCCGGAGGCTGTATCTCAGCATGGAAAATCCGTTCCGGTGCGGGCAGACAGGTCGCTAGCTGGCCGCCCTTGGCTTCTCAGGATGCGTGGCGCGCCCTATTCGGCGATCGCCCATTTTTCCGGGTGCGCCTGGTACGGACCGCCGCCGGGGGCAGGCGTCCAGATGAAGTCCTTGAGCTTGGCGGAGGCGACGCCGTAACGTTTCGCTACCCAGAGCGGACCCCAGGGCAGTTCCTTGTTCATTACTCTGCAGACCTCCTGGTAGCGGCCGTCGCGCTTGGCGGCATCCGTCTCGCCAAGGGCCGCATCGAGAGCGGCGGTCAGCACCGGCATGCGCACGCGCGCGACGTTCGGGCCGGCCGGTGGAATCTGCTTTTCGTTGAGGCCGACATTGATGCTGCCCGGATCCGGGCCGTTCTGCAGGCCGGCATAAACCATCTGGAATTGCGCGACATCGGGCGTCGGGTTGAGCACGATACTGTTATAGGTCGGCGTGTCGACGGCGCGCGGCGTGACGTTGATGCCGACCTGCGCCAGCATCGCCTGGACCGCAGCCATGACATTGGCGGCAAGCGGTGTCGTGTAATAGGTCAGAAGCGTTATCGGCTTGTCGCCGTTGATCTCATCCCAGCCGGCTTCCTTCAGCAACTGCCTGGCCTTTTCCGGATCATAGGAATAAGCCTCGATGCCCTTCGGCACTAACTGGTCGGCGATATAGCCGCAGTTGGCGGGTTTGGCGGCGCCGCCGTAAAGGCTCTGGATGATCGCGTCGCGATTGATCGCATACATCACCGCCTGACGGACCCGGACATCCTTCCAGATCGGCGAATCATGGTTGAAGCCGAGATAGTTGACGACGAAGGAATTGCCTTCGATGACGCGGAAATCCTTATTGTCGTTGAAGGCCTTCAGATCGTTGGAATCGACATAGGTGAACTGGATCTCGCCGGCCCGCAGTGCGGCGATTGCCGCAGCCGGATTGGCGAAATAGCGGTTGATGATCTTTTCCAGCGCCGGTTTGCCGCCCCGGTAGTCGGTGTTGGCGGCAAGTTCGACATATTGATCGGTGACATATTTGCTGAACTTGAACGGCCCCGTGCCGATCGGCGTGGTCGACCACCAGCTGTTCTTGGCGAGCTGATCGGCGGGTATCTGCGAAAGCGCGTGCTCCGGCAGCATCATCACCTTCGTCAGCGTGTCCATCAGGCTTGCCGACGGGGCCGACAGTTTGATGACCAGGGTCTTGTCGTCCTTGGCGTCGGCCGAGGAAACGGCGTTCAGGCGAGCCGCGAGAACCGAGCCGGTCTTGGCGTTCTTGGCAAGCTCGATGGTGAACTTCGCGTCTTTTGCGGTAAAGGGCTTGCCGTCATGCCATTTCGCGTCGGCGAGCTTGAACGTGTAGGTCATCTGGTCTGGGCTGACCTCATAGGACGAGGCGAGCTGGCCGACGACTTTCTCGAGCTTCTCGTCATAGGTCACCAGCGGCTCGAAATAGACGCTGAGCCAGGTGAAGCCGCCCGTCGCGGCGAGCGGGTTGAAATTGCCCTGGAAGCCGCCAGGCCCGACATCGAAACCGCCCGACAGCGTCGCGGCCTGCGCCGGGCCGGTGAAGACCGGAATGGCGGTCGTCGCCATCATTGCAGCAAGCGCGATGGCGGATGATAATCTGAACAGTCCTTTCATTGTGCTCCTCCCACATTGGCACTTTTCTTATTGGCGGTGATCACCCGGGAAATGCCGTCATAGTGGCGGTCCAGGCGCTTCTGCGCTTCCGCAACGTCCCTTGCCTCGATGGCATCGACGATCGCCGCATGATCCCTCCAGGTCGCGACGGGGTCGACATTGTCGAGGTTTACGAAATCGGACGCCTTGTAGAAAGCGAGCCAGAACACATCGATCAGCCGGGCAAGTGTCTCGTTGTTCTGGCAGCGGAACAGCAGGGTATGAAAGAGCTGGTCTTCGTCGGCAAAGGATTGACCACGCTCGGCATGGACCCGCATGCGGTCCACGGTGGCGCGCAGCTCGGCGATATCCTCGTCGCCGATCATTTCGACCGTCTTGTCGATCAGGCCGACTTCCAGGGTCCGGCGGATCTCGATCACCTCCTCGATCTGGCGCAGAGCGCCGCCGAGGCCATAGGCGAGATTGTCGAGCAGCGGCTCGAATGAGAAGGCCTTGACGAAGATGCCGACGCCGCGCCGCGATTCCAGCACGCCCACGGATTCCAGCGCCTTGATGCCCTCACGCAGGGAATTGCGGCTGACGCCGAGCTGGTTTGCCAGGTCGGATTCGGCCGGAAGCAGCGTGCCGGGCTTCAGGCCGTTGTCGCTGATATAGGCCCGCAGGCTTTCCTGCACGGAGACGTGGAGAAGCGGCGCACGGGCGAGGGGCTTCATCGATTTCAGCGACATGCCGTTCCCATTCGATCTGCAATGATGATGGTGAAACATATCCACTTGTAGGATATCCGTCAACAGGATTTGATTTAAGCGCGGTAGATCAGCTAGCTTGCGCCGCGGCAGAGGAAGGCGGATGCGTTTCGCCCGCGCCGCAGCCGGTGGCTTCGGTCCGGATCGTGCGGGCCGAATCTATGATCGGTGAAAGTCGGAGAAGCGCCCGGCGACGGATCTGGTCAATCGGGTTGCGGGGAAGAGGTCGTTTCCCCTGCCGAAAGTTCGCAGTCAAGCAGGATGGGATGGCCGACGCCGGGCGTCGGTTGCTTGTTCAAAAGAACCGCGACCGCGGCTGCGGCAATCTTCTGAATCGGCTGCTTGACGGTGGTCAGCCGCGGCGTCGTCATGCTCGACAGCGGGATGCCGTCGAAACCGACGATGGAAAGGGCTGCGGGGACCGGAATTCCCAGATCATGCGCCGCTCTCATGCAGCCGATCGCCTGCTGATCCGAGCTCGCGAAGATGGCGGTCGGCCGTTCGCTGCGCGCGCGCGCCAGCAGATAGTTTCCTGCGGACCGGCCGCTTTCATAGTCGAAGGCCGCCTCGGCGATCAGCGGCGAAGCTTGAATTTCTCCGTCGTCATCGGATTGTCCCATCGCATCAAGGTAGCCCTTGAGGCGATCATTGGCAGGCACGGAATGCCTGGGGCCCGAAATGAAGCCAATGCGGCGATGGCCGAGCTTCAAGAGATGTTCGACGCCGAGGCGCACGCCGCTGCGGTGATCGGAGGCGATGCCGGAATATCCCGGCATCAGGCGATCGACGACTACGATCGGTAGAGCCTTCGGCAGCTTCAGCGTATGGAAATCATTGCTGGGAACGAGAATGATCCCGTCCACCTTCCGGCTTGTCAGCTGCCCGATGCGGTCGGCCTCCTTGGCCGCATCGTCAAACGACGTCATGACGATGATATTGTAGCCATGACTTGCCGCCGCCTGTTCGGCCGACTGCACAAGTTCGGAGAAGAACGGATTGGTCAGATCCGGAATGATGATGCCGATCAGGCGGCTGACCTTGCTGCGCATGCTTCTCGCCGACGGATCGGGCATATATCCGAGGTCGTCGATGATGCGTCTGACGCGTGCCCTCAGTTCATTCGTCACCGAAGGGTGATCATTCAGGACGCGTGAGACTGTTCCGGTGGAAACGCCGGCAAGCTTGGCAACGTCTCGAATTCCGACCTTTGGCATAATGGAAGAACATGTCCCTTCATCTTCATTGTCGGGACGTCCGAGGGCGCCCCATCCAGCTCTCAGCTAATGATCTCCAGCGCCTTCGTCAAACGTGATGACATCACGATAGCACGAGGCTCGGTCGCGCTCAATGGAAACGGTTCATTATCTTCGGCTATAAAGCGCAGGGTTTGATCCAATTTGCGCCGTGTTCCTCTAGTTTCCGGTGCCTTGACAATCGATCTAGGCATTGTTACGCAAGCGTTGTTGGAAACGGTTCATCTGCGAAGGCACTCAGGTGAGGAGGCCCGGAACCGTTCGGAGGAGAGAAATGTCCCATTTTACAAAGCGTGATTCCGTCCTGATGAGTGCGCCGCGCCGTGCGGCATTGAGGCTTGGACTTGCCGGCACCCTGGTGCTTGCCCTGTCCTGCGGCGTGTCGCCCGCTTTTGCGGCCGGCAAGCCCAAGGTCGGCCTGATCATGAAGTCTCTGTCCAATGAGTTCTTCAAGCAGATGAAGGCCGGCGCCGATAAGTATGCGGCTGAGAACAAGGACAAGTTCGACTTCAAGGCCGTCGGCATGAAGGACGAGCGCGATTTCGCCGCCCAGGTCGATGCCGTCGAAAACTTCGTGACGCAGAAATACGACATCATCGTCGTTGCCCCGGCCGATTCGAAGGCGATGGCAACGCCGCTGGCCAAGGCCGTGAAATCAGGCGTCAAGGTCATCAATATCGACGTGCCGCTCGACGCCGATGCCAAGAAGGCGGCCGGTATCGACCTGGCCTTCTTCGGTCCTGACAATCAGGAAGGCGCCAAGCTTGCCGGTGACGCACTGGCCAAGGATCTCGGCCCGGGAGCGAAGGTTGTCATCCTCGAGGGCAATCCAGAGGCCGACAACGCCAAGGAGCGGAAGGAAGGCTTCATGGACTCCGTTAAGTCGGGCAAGCTCGAGCTTCTCGACAGCAAGACCGCCCATTGGGAGACGGAAGAAGCCAACACCGTCATGACCAATTTCCTGACGAAGTATAAGGATATCCAAGGCGTGATGGCAGCCAACGACTCGATGGCGCTCGGCGTCGTCAAGGCGCTCGACGCAACCGGCCAGGCCGGCAAGATCAAGGTCGTCGGCTTCGACAACATCCCGCCGGTGCAGCCGCTGATCAAGGATGGAAAGATGCTTGCCACCGTCGAACAGTATGGCGCCCAGATGGCGGTCATGGGCATCGACTACGGCATGCGTGAACTTGCCGGCGAGAAATTCACCGGCTGGGTCAAGACCGACATCAAGCTCGTCACTGCCGACGACCTCAAATAATCGAGACTCTCGGCCTGGAACGGGATGATTTTGGACCCGGTCGGTCTATCTGAATCCTGTTCTAAATTAAGGAGTTAGAGCATGATGCCGTCTTACACTTTTCGGCATCATGCTCTTGGGCCAAAGGAAGCGCCGGCTGTAGGCCGGTGCTGACCGCTGCCAACCGATTGCATGATGATCGCTGCGAATGAGGCTCATTGCGGGTTTCGCGGACTGCGGCTTGTGCGGATGGTGGCCATCTCGAATTTCAACGGATCATGCACGAGGTGGACGTGTCAGACGCAGCAGACGACTACATCTTGACGCTGGATGGGATCGGCAAACGCTTCCCCGGCGTTGTCGCCCTTCGCAATGTTTCCATGCGGATCGGCCGCGGCAAGGGCCACGTCCTGCTCGGTGAGAATGGCGCGGGCAAATCGACCTTGATCAACCTGCTGGGCGGCGTCTTCAAGCCCGATGACGGGCACATTTCTTTTGACGGCAAGCCTTATCACCCGGGCTCGCCGCTGGAAGCCTTCAAGGCGGGCATTCGCGTCATCCACCAGGAGCTCCATCCCCTTTCCAATCTCACCGTCGCCGAAAACCTGCTTTTCGAGCATCTTCCGCGCCGATACGGCCTGGTGGACTACCGGAAAATGAACAGCCGCGCGGCCGAACTGCTGGCGGAAGTCGGCCTCGACGTGGCGCCGACGACGCTTGCCGGCCGCCTCAGCGTCGCGCAGCTGCAGCTGCTCGAGATCGCCAAGGCGCTCTGCTATGAAAGCAAGCTGCTCGTTCTCGACGAGCCGACGGCAACCCTGACCTCCAAGGAAGTCGACCGGCTGTTCGAAATTCTGAAGCGGCTGAAGGCGCGCGGCGTCACGACGCTCTATATCTCCCATCGGCTCGAGGAGATTTTCGAAGTCGGAGACGATGTCACGGTGCTGCGCGACGGCCAGCATGTCATCACCCGACCGCTGTCCGGATTGGCGATCCCCGATATCGTCGAGCTGATGGTCGGGCGAACGCTTTCGGATCATGGCGTCTTTCGCAGCGACAGCGCCGTGTTCGGCGAAGCGCTTGGCGTCTCCGGCCTGAAGGTGACACGCAAAAGTCCGGAACTGTCGTTTTCCGTCGCCAAGGGCGAGATCGTCGGCATTGCCGGTCTTGTCGGCAGCGGCCGGACGGAAGCGGTGCGCGCCATATTCGGCGCCGACGCCAAAGCCGGCGGCGAAATCCGCGTCGACGGCGAGCCGGTTGCGATCCATTCGCCCAAAGACGCGGTTGCCGCCGGCTTGTGCCTGGCGACCGAAGACCGCAAGCTGCAGGGCCTGATGCTCGACATGAGCTGCGCGGAAAACGCCACGGTGACGGATCTCGGCAAGATCTCCCGCAAGGGACTGATCAGCCGAAAGGCGGAGAACGAGCAGGCGCAGCGTCTCGTGCGCGAGCTGCGCATCAAAACCCCGTCGATCCATCAGATGGTCAGGACGTTTTCGGGCGGCAATCAGCAAAAGGTCGTGATCGCCAAATGGTTGTTCCGAGGTCCCAAGGTGCTGATTTTCGATGAGCCGACCCGCGGGATCGACGTCGGCGCGAAGGCGGAAATCTATGAACTTCTCTGGAAGTTTGCCGCCGAAGGAAAGGGCGTTCTTGTCGTCTCCTCTGACCTGCCGGAGCTCATCGGCATCTGCCATCGCATCATCGTCCTGTCGGACGGCAAGATGGCCGGCGAAATAGCGCGGGATCAATTCGAAGAGAGCAGGATCCTCTCACTCGCTTACAAGGAGTACAGTCGTGTCCGGCAACATTGAAACCAAGATCGAAGCGAAAGAGACAGGCTTCTGGGACAAGCTCATCCGGATCTCGATGAAGGAGGCAGGTGTCGCCATCGCCCTCGTCCTGATCGTCATATTCTTCTCGGTGACGGCGCCCTATTTCGCCACGCCGGAGAATTTCCTGAAGATCTTCGTGCAGATCGCCATCAACACCGTGCTCGCCTCGGGCATGACCTTCGTCATCCTGGTCGGCGGCATCGATCTTTCGGTCGGCTCGCTGCTGGCTCTTTGTACCGTCATCGGCGCAACGATCATGATCGACCCGAGGTTCTCCCCCTGGCAGGCGATCGTGCTGGCGTCGCTCGCCTCGATGGGCACCGGCGCGATCCTTGGTGCCATCAATGGCTGGGTCTGCGAAAAGTGGAAGCTTCCGTCCTTCATCGTCACGCTCGGCATGCTGAATGTGGCAAGCGGCTTGGCACGCGTCGTCAGTGACAACTCCACCATCACCGGCCTGCCGCAGCCCTTCGTCGATTTCGGCAATCTGATCTTCTGGGGGATTTTCCCGTCGATCTTCCTGATTGCGATCGTCGTCGTCCTCGTCGGCTGGTTCGTGCTGCGTTATACGGTCTTCGGGCGCTTCGTCTTTGCGATCGGCACCAACGAAGAGGCCGTGCGGCTGTCGGGACACGAGCCGAAGCGCTACAAGATCGCGGTGTTCACGATCTCAGGCCTGACCTCCGGCATTGCCGCCATGGTCTATCTGCTCCGCCTCAACGTCGGCAGCCCGGTTGCCGGCATCGGCTATGAACTGAATGCGATCGCCGCCGTTATCATCGGCGGAACCAGCCTCTCGGGCGGCAAGGGTTCGATCGTCGGAACGCTGGTCGGCGCCTGCATTCTGCAGGTGCTGTCGACGGGACTGCAGCTCCTGGGCGCCGACGATAACATCAAGCCGATCGTCATCGGCGCCGTCATCGTGCTTGCGGTTATCCTCGATAGCTATCGCGGCCGGCTGATGCGGATACTCGAGACCCGGTGACCGATTGCAGGGCTTTGGCCTCAATGCATGTCGCCCGGAAGTGTGTAGCGGTTCCGGGACAACGACATGCGTCAAAACAAAGGGCTAAAGCGCGTCGGATGAATCAAATTCGATGCGACGCGCTTTAGAGATCGCATGGCGGCCTGCGAAGTGAAGCAGGCCGTCAAACTCCTGCCACATGCCCTGCATTAATTCGGCGCGACCGCGTATTTCTTAAATCGGAATTGATTTAAGGGTAGGCCATGAGCAGCTCAATGCGTTACCGCATTTCCCTGCGCCTCTGACAAAAGGTGCGGGGGCCGCAGGTAGTCGCGCCGATGGAGATCCGATGCCCGCAATCCTGCGAAAGAAAGCTCATGGCGTCTCAACGAGGGCGCAGGTCATCGATGGTGCGGAAGATGTCGGCGTCGCCTATCAGGTGTTTTCCGATACGGTGGTCGAGGACGTCATCGTCAAGAATTCGCCGCGCGGCTTCAAATTTCACAATGGCAAGAACCTCGTCGTCAGGCGCTGCGAAACGGAGAATGTCAGGGGCGACGGCATCTATCTGACGAAGACGTCGAATGTGCTTCTGGAAAACAACCGCATGGGTGCCGCGCCGGGCGAGGGCGCGGATTGCTGCCAGTTCGCCTATCAAAACAGCGACGACAATATCAGTTCGGACGTGGTGATCCGCGGCAATCTCTTCCTGCAGTCGCCGACGAGCACGTCGAACAAGGGTGCGCTGGTCTGCGATAAAACTCGGCGATACCGCGTCGAGTACAACTTCATCGGCGGCAAGAATTTCTCCTTTTCGTCGATCGGCGACGATGCCGTGGTGCGCAGCAACATCATGCGCGATGGCAGGATGAACGACTATTCCTTCGGCTACGGCATCGGCGACAAGGCCGACCATTCCGGCCATCACCTCTACGACAATTGGATCGAGAACAACAATCGCGGTATCAGTCTCAGCGGCTTTTCCGACCAGGAGCTGGCACTCCGCAGGGATATCGACATCCACGACAACGTCATCAGCGAATGCGACGTCGCCTTCTTCGCCAATCGCCCGTGGTCGGGGAGCTTCCGGCGCAACATATTCATGCGTTGCCGGCAGGACATCCTTATGAAAGGAAAGGGCGAAGCCACGGCCGGCCAGATTGACGGCAATTATCACAATGACGGCAGCTTCCTTAACGTGACGCCGCCGCCGCTTCGCTTCAATGCCGACGGTAAAGTCTCCGTCGCCTCGGGCGAGTGGACATCCGAGCCCGATGAGATCAGCATCCAATGGCGTGACAAAGGGGTAGATATCCCCGGCGCCAACCGGCCTTCCATTGCCGCCGAGCCCGGCATGGAATTGTCCTGCGTGCTGCTCGCCCGCAAGGGTCGCAACTGGATGCTGGCGATCGCCGAAACAGCCTATGACGAATTCATCCCGCGCGCATGGCAGGAAAAAATGCTGCCCTGGCAGAAGCGGTATCTCTCGATCTGAACGGCGCCGCGCGCAGCCACGGGTCGCCCTGGGAACCAAAGGCCCGGCTTTACCGTTGATCGCCATGTCCCACCCCGTGTCCCGGAGACAGGACAGCCATGGCACGCCAGACTTTCTGGAAAGGTTATCTCAAGCTCTCGCTCGTCACTGCCGCCGTCTCGCTGACGCCGGCGACGACCGAGAGCAACAAAGTGCGTTTCCACGTCCTCAATCGCCAGACGAAAAACCGCGTCGAAAGCCGCTATGTCGACAGCCTGACCCACAAACCGGTGGCCGACAGGGACCAGGTGAAGGGCTATCCGCGCGGCGAGGATGATTATGTTCTTCTCGAAGACGAGGAGATCGAGGAAGTCGGGCTGGAAAGCACCCGCACCATCGATATCGACAGCTTCGTGCCGCGCGGCTCGATCGACTGGATCTGGTACGACAAGCCGCATTTTCTGGCGCCCGAGGACAAGGTCGGCGTGGAAGCCTTCTGCGTCATCCGCGAGGCGATGAAGGCGAACGACGTCGTCGGCATTGCCCGTCTGGTTCTCTATCGCCGCGAGCGGGCCGTGCTGCTGGAGCCGCAAGGCAAGGGCATCATTCTCTGGACCCTGCGTTATGGCGACGAGGTGCGTGAACCCTTGGCCGAGATCGACGGCAGGACAAAGATCGACAGCAAGCTTTTGACGCTGATGAAGCAACTGGTGAAGGAACAGACCAAGGATTGGAGCCCGGCCATGGTGCAGGACCCGATCCAGAAACGCGTGAAGTCTATGATCCGCGGCAAACAGAAGAGCTTGAAGCAGGCGGCGCCCGCCAAGAAACCGCCATCGGTGAAATCGACAGGCAACGTCATCAATATCATGGACGCGTTGAAGAAGAGCCTCGCGGAAGGCGGCAGGAAGCCGCGATAATTCCTATCTTTTCTTCTTTTCCAAGGGCTTCGCCGCCGCGAAAAATCCATCCCAGGGATCTCTGGGCAAGGCGTCGAGCCGCGTCGGCGTATTGTCGACGGTAAAATAGGCCGGCCCGATGTCGGCGGTCAGTTCGCTCCATTCCAGCGGCATGGAGACGGCCGCACCCGGTCTTGCCCGCGTCGAGTAGGCGGCAACCGCCGTGTTGCCGCGGCCGTTGCGCAGATAATCGATGAAGATCCTCCCCTTGCGCTTGGCCTTCGTCGCCATTGCGAGATAACGATCGGGATCGTCGGCTGACATGCTGTCGGCCAGCCATTTGGCAAAAGCCTTCACCTCCACCCAGCCGGCTTTCGGTGTCAGCGGCGTCACGACATGCAGTCCCTTGCCGCCCGAGGTCTTGACGAAGGCGGCGAGACCTTCGGCTTCCAGCCGCTCTTTCAATTCGTAAGCAGCGGCTATCACATTCTCCCATGCCACCTCTTCGCCGGGATCGAGGTCCATGGTGATCATGTCCGGCTTTTCCCAATTGTCGGTCGTCGTGCCCCACGGATGAATTTCAAGCACTGCCGATTGCACCAGCGCCACGACCCCGTCGAAATCGGTGATCCGCAGCAGCTTCTCGCCCTGCTTGTCCTTCGGATCGATTATCTGCTCGATATGCGGGTTCATGCCCTTCCAGGCGTGTTTCTGGAAAAACCGCTGACGGCCATTGATTCCGTCCGGCAGACGCAAGAGCGCCAAGGGGCGGTTGACGACGAAGGGCGCCATGAAGCGCCAGACCTGCGCATAATAGTTCGCCAGCCCCTCCTTGGTAACACCCTCGTCCGGCCAGTAGATGCGGTCGGGGTGGCTGAGCGTCACAGCAGCTTTCGGCAGTGGGCGGGCTGCGGTCTGTTCCGTCTCTCGCGTCACCTCTTTGGCGAGCTTGTCTTCGCGCAGTCCGCGGAAGGCGGCATGGCGCAGATTCCCGTCGGCCGACCAGGCGCGGAACTCGACTTCGCCGACCAGCTGCGGCTTGACATAGATCAGCCCGCGTCGCTCATCGGCGGTGAGCTTGTCATCGAAGGAGTTCTCGTTCTGCGCCATCCCTGACAGCTTCTCATAGAGCATTTGCGCAGTTGCCACCGTATATCCGGTGCCGACACGGCCGACATGCTTGAGCTCGCCACCCTGGTAGTAACCCATCGCCAGCGAGCCGACCGCATTCTTCATCGAGGTCGACGGCACATAGCCGCCGATGACGAATTCCTGCCGGTGCGAGCACTTCGATTTGATCCAGTCGCCCTTACGTCCCGAGGTGTATTTGCTGTCGCGCAGCTTGGAGATCACACCTTCGAGGCTGAGCCGGCAGGCATGATCGAGTACCAGGCCGCCGCGTTCGTTGAAATGTGCGCTGTAACGCAGCTTGTCATCACCGGCAGGCAGCAGGCCTTCGAGCAGATGCTTGCGATCAATGAGCGTGGCGTCCAGCAGGCTATGGCCGTCGAGATGAAGGAGATCGAAAGCATAGAAGACGAAGCGGTCGTTGCGGTCCTCGCTCAGATCGCGCTGGAGCGCTGCGAAATCCGAGGCGCCGCTATCGCGCTCGACGACAATTTCGCCATCTATCACCGCCGATTGCACCGGCAGGGCGGCAAAGGCGTCGAGCACGTCCTTGCCGAATTTTGCCGTCCAGTCGAGGCCGCTGCGGGTCAACATACGGACCTTGCCGTCCTCGACCCTGACCTGCAGTCGATAGCCGTCGAACTTGATCTCGTGGATCCAGCGATCACCTGCCGGCGGCTTCGGCTTCAATTTGGCGAGCGCCGGTTCGATGAAGTCGGGCATTGCGCCCTTGCGCGCGCCTTTAGGCCATTCGCGTTGCCGGGATACCGACGACGTCGCCTTTTGCGCCGGCTTCTTGGCGGCAACCGCCTTGCCGCTCCCCGATTTGAACTTCCAGGTCGCATCGGGATTTTCCGCCACCTCTTCAAGCTGCCGACCTGTTTTGGCCGATTCCGGCCGTTCCTCGAGAATGTCGCCGTCATGGCGCGCCTCGGCGTCATCCCCCTTGATCAACAGCCAGTTCTCGCGCTTCTCGCCCGGCCGGCCGTGCATGCGCACGAGGTGCCATCGTCCCTTCAGCTTCTCACCGTCGAGCTCGAATTCCAGATGGCCTTTCCGGTAGGCCTTGTCAGCGTCGCCGAGCGGCGTCCAGGTGCCGCGGTCCCAGACGATTACGGTGCCGCCGCCATACTGCCCTTTCGGGATGATGCCTTCGAAATCGCCATAGGATAGCGGGTGGTCTTCGACATGCACCGCCAGGCGCTTGTCCTCCGGATTGAGGCTCGGCCCCTTGGTCACTGCCCAGCTCTTCAGCACGCCATCCATCTCGAGCCGGAAGTCATAGTGCAGCCTTGTCGCATCATGCTTCTGGATGACGAAACTGTTGCCGCTGCTGTGGCCCTTGCGCCCGCGCGGCTCCGGGGTGAGTTTGAAATTGCGCTTCGCCTGATAGGTCTCGAGAGCCATCTCAGCCTGCCTTCTTCCTTTGGCTGTCGCTGCGCGCCGGCGTCTTCTTCGCTGCGCTCTTGCCGCTCATTTTCGCGCTCTGGCGCAGCGCTTCCATCAGATCGACGACCTTGCGTTCCGGCGCCGGTTTCTTCTTTGGCGGCGCCCGACCCTCGATCTTCGCCTTCACCAATTCGACGAGGGCGGTTTCGTAGCGATCCTCGTGTTCACTGGGATCGAAGCTGCCACGTTTGGTTTCGATAATATGCCCGGCGAGCTCGAGCATTTCCTTCTCGAATTTGATATCGGGAATATCCTTGAAGACGGTGTCGGCCGAGCGCACCTCATAATCGAAGTTCAGCATGGTCGCGATAATATGGGTGTCATGCGGCCGGATCAGCAGCGTACGGTGGCGCCGGAAAAGCACAGCTTCGGCCAGCGCCGCCACCTTGGCGTCCCGCATGCCCCGGATGATCAGCGACAGGGCTTGTTCATCGTGCTCATCGACGGGTGCGAGATAATAGGGGCGGTCGAAATAGAGCTTGTCGATATTGTCATAGGCGATGAAAGCTTTGACATCGAGCACCTTGTCGCTCTCCGGCATGAGCTGGGCAATCTCGTCGCCTTCGATGATGATGTAATCGCCATTCTCCATCTGGTAGCCCTTAACCTGGTCGTCGCGCTCCACCGGCTTGCCGGTTTCGCTGTCGACGAATTGTCGTTCCACCCGATGGCCGGTCCTGCGGTTGATGATGTTGAAGGAAACCCGGTCCGAGGAAGAAATGGCGGTATAGAGCCCGACGGCGCAAGCAAGGTCGCCTACCTTCAGATGACCTTTCCAGCTTGCCCGCGCGGCCATTCCATCCTCCGTGACAAATCAGAGCCGACTGCTGCTCTTGTCGGTTTCGAGTTCCTGGAATGCCCAGCCGCCGTCGGGTGAGGGATAGGCGAGCAGCGCATCGCCATCGCCGATCTTCTGCCGCGACGCGGCGTCCTTGGCGCGGGCGATCGCTTCTTCGGCCGTCTGATAGGTTTCCGATAACGTGTCGCCGAGCTTGTAGGCCCAGCCATTGTCATGCGGGACGACCTGATAGGTGATATCGGCCATTTCGGATCTCCTCTTCTTCGAACGCCTTTTGCGCAGGTCGGGACTCAGGACCGCTGCGGAGCTCGGCTGGAATTGCTCCTAGTTCCGATTTGGTTTGCGCCTTTCATCGAGGGCGATGATCTTCTCGAGCGAAGCAATATCCTCGCTGGTGACGACGGGAACCGGATCGGCCGCAATCGCCTCCAGCACCTCCTCCGAGATGGCGCCGTTGCGGATCGCCCATTCCAGCGTCTCGCGTGTTTCCCGCTCGGCCTTCAGCTGCGCATAGAGCGCGACGATCAGCCGGTCGCGGGCATCCATCCGCCGGTCCTGACGATCCATCTTGCGGACATGCGGCATCGCAATCCACCTTTGTCACTGCTTTCGCTCAGGTGTAGTCAACTGATGGCGGATGGAAAGGTTCCGCTATCGGCGACCGCCGGCGCCGTTGCCGGCCGGTGCGGATTGTCCTATCTCTGCGAAGCTGTTGTCAGAGGATTCCTTCATGGCTGATCTCAAGGCTCGCCCCCGTCCGACCGGCGCCACCGCCACTCTCGGCCGCACCGGCTTTCCGCATGTCACTTCCACCACGAAGGGCGAGATCGATATCGTCACCGCGCCCTCGCAGCCGGGCTTCAGCCCGCTCGATCTGCTCTATGCGTCGCTCTCGGGCTGTCTCGTGCTCAGCGCCCGCATTGCCGCCAGCCATATGGGCGTTCTCGACAGGATCAGCGAGATCACCGCCGACGTCACCGGCGAAAAGGCGACCGAAGGGCACTCACGCGTTGCGAAGTTCAACATCGTCTTCTCGATCAAGGGCGATATCGACGAGGAGACCCGCAGCCAAATCGTCCATGCCGCCGAAGATGAGATCTGCACGGTCAGCAACACCATCCGCGGCAATCCCGAATTCTCGACGACGTTAGCGGCATCGGACTGAGATCAACAAATCGACAATCGCAGATGGAGCATTGCGCGGGCAATGTCCGGCTTCTATGCTCAGCTATCGAAGCAACGGTCTCGGCCATCATGCAGCCCAAGCCTCTGCCGACGTCCGGAAAACCCGTCGTCGCCATCATCGGCGGTGGCGTCTCCGGCGCGGGCGTCGCCTATCATCTCGCCGGGGCGATGGCCGACGCGCTTCCCGTCATCGTCGTCTTCGAGCCACGCGCCGAGCTCGGTCGTGGTCTTGCCTATGACACGGATGACCCGGCTCACCGCATCAACGTTCCCGCCGCCAAGATGAGCCTGCAGCCTGACGACCAGACCGAATTCCAGGCTTGGATCGACGCCCGCGACGCCGTCGCCTGCGACCCCGAGGCAAAACGCCCTGATGGTCAAGTCTTTCCCCGGCGTCGGCTCTTCGGCGATTATGTCGCCTCCCTGCTGAAACCGCTGCTGGCGGACGGCAGCGTGCGTCACTGTCGCGCGGCCGTCAGCCATGTCGAGCGTCGGGCCGGCCGCTGGTCGATCCGCGATAACAAAGGCGGCGTGACGGAGGCCGATATCGTCGCGATCGCCACCAGCCATCCGCCGCCGGCAGCTCCCGGCCGACTTGCAAGCCGGCTTGCCGCCCATCCCCGTTTCGTCGCCGATACCACCAGATCGGGCGCGCTCGACGTCATCCGTCCCCACGACCGTGTGCTGGTCATCGGCAACGGCCTGACCGCCGCCGACGTCATTGCCTCGCTTGCCGGCCGCGGACATGATGGTCCGGTGACGGCGATCTCGCGCCGTGGCCTGCGCTCGCGTGGGCATGCGCCGGTGCCGCAACCGCTCTATGGCGATTTCGTTGCCGAAGCGGCTCATTCCGCCGTTTCGCTGCTGGCGGGAATCCGCGCCGCCATCAGCGCCGCGAAGGCGCAGGGCATAAGCTGGCATGGGGTGATCGATCAGGTGCGGGCGCAGGGATTTGATCTCTGGCAGGCGCTGCCGGTGGCCGAAAGGCGTCGTCTCGTCCGCCATCTGCGCTCCTATTGGGATGTGCATCGTTTCCGCGTCGCGCCGCAGGTGGAAGCCGTGCTCGATATGGCGATTGCTGCCGGTCGCCTGGAAATCCTTGCCGGCTCCGTCGCCGATGCGCGCATCGAAGGCGAACTCATCCGTTGCACGCTTCAGCCGCGCCATCGGGGCCAGCCGCTTGAGCGGATCTATGACGCCGTCGTCGTCACCACCGGTCCGGCCCATGGCGGCATTCTCGAAACCCAGCCCTGGCTCGCGGCGCTTGCGGCAGACGGCCATCTGTCGCTTGATCCCACCGGCCTCGGTCTTGCCTGCACCGCGCGCTCGGAGGCGATCGGTCCGTCGGGAAAGGCCGATCCGTCGCTGTTGATCTCCGGTCCGCTGGCGCGTGGCACCTTCGGCGAGTTGATGGGGCTGCCGCAGGTGACCGAGCATGCCTTCTTCATTGCGGCCGAAATCGCCGCAAAGCTGCGGCTTGCTGAGACAAAGGCGCATCCCGCCTGATTTTCCATTCGATGTCGTTCTCCGACTGTCTCAGGCCATCGACTTCTGCTACGCAGTCCGCAGTCAATAACCCGCCTTCGGGCCATCAGAAATATCGAGATCATGTCGCAGTCCGCTTCCACCCTTTCCGAAGCCTCGCCTTCCAATCGCCTCGCTCTTGCGGCGCTCGTTCTCGGCGGTGCGGCAATCGGCGGATCGCCGATCTTCGTGCGGCTGTCCGAGGTCGGTCCGATGGCCACCGCCTTCTGGCGCGTGGCGCTGGCGCTGATCCCGATCTTCATCGTCTCGCTGCTGAAGAGGGATGCTGGCCCCAGACCGCAAAGCCTTGCCGACTACGGCATGCTGGTTCTGCCGGGCGTGATGCTGGCGCTCGACCTTGCCGCCTGGCACCTTTCTCTCACCATGACCTCGGTCGCCAACGCGACGCTGCTAGCCAATCTCGCGCCTGTTTTCGTCACGCTGATCGCCGTCCTGTTTTTCAGGGCGAGAACCAGTGGAATCTTTGTGCTGGGGCTGCTCCTGGCGCTTGCTGGAGTCGTTATTCTGAAAGGCGGTCCGGCGGGGCTCGGTAATGGCGACTTGCGTGGCGACGGCACCGCGATGGTCGCCGCCTTCTTCTATGCTTGTTATATCCTGGCGATCGGCAGGCTGCGCAGCCGGTTCGATACGATCCGCATCATGTTGTGGAGCACGGCGTCCGCCGCCGTCTGCGTCTTCCCGCTGGCCTTCTTGTTCGAAGGCCATATGCTGCCGGCGACCCTCTATGGCTGGTCGATCCTCTTCAGTCTCGCCTTTATCAGCCATGCCGGCGGGCAGGTGGCCATCACCTATGCGCTGGCCTACCTGCCGCCGGCATTCTCCTCGCTGACACTGCTGTTGCAGCCGGTCGTCGCCGCCATCCTCGCCTGGGCGCTGCTCAACGAGGCGATCGGCACCATGCAGGCGCTGGGGGCCGCCGTGGTGCTCGCCGGCATCATGGTCGCCAGGGCATCACGCGTCTAAGCATCCGGACGCAACGTCAGCGATTTTCCTGCAGCAGCCATTTTTGGATAATCGGCACGTCGGCATCGCCGAGATCGTGGCCGCCGGGAATGACGTCGGAATCGACGGTGGCGCCCGAACTTTTGAGCCGCACTTCCAACTCGCTCGCATATTTGCCGTAGGCATCGGTCTTGCCGCTGATAACGAGCAGGTCCGTGCCCTTCAGGTCGGCATGCGGATAGTCGCTGAGGACAGGCATGGAGCGCAGCAGTACCGCCTTGTGAACGAGATTCGGGTGCAGGTAGAGCAGCGAGTTCAAAAGGTTGGCGCCATTCGAATAGCCGACATAGACGACCTTCTTGGGATCGAGTCCATAGGACTTGACGGCGCCTTCGATGAAGGCTGCAAAGGCCTCCGCCTCGGTCTTGATGTCGTTCTGGTCGAAGGAGAAGGGCGTGATGCGCTTGTACCAGCGCGGAAAACCTTCCTCCGTCGCGCGGCCGCGCACGCCGAGCAGCGTGGCGCGCGGCGCCACTTTGTTGAGGAGCGGCATCAGCGTCGTCTCATTGCCGCCCGAGCCGTGCAGCAGCACGAAGACGCTGCCGTCGGGATCCGGCGGCGTGTAAAAGCGATGGACGAAGGGCAGTTCGCGATAATTGATGCGCGGCTGGCCGGGCATCGAAAATTGCGGCAGCATCACCTTCAGCTCGTCGAGATTGGTGATCGCGTCGGGTGGCGCGAAAAGTTTCGTTCCGAGTGCGGCGTGCTCTTCGTCGACGGTCATGCCCGGCTTGTCGGTCGCAAGCTCCACCAGCGTGCCACCCGGCTCGCGGGCATAGAGCGAGCGGAAATATTTGCGGTCATGCATGTTGGTCGGCGACGCATCGGTCGCCTCCAGGGCCTTGCCGACCGACAGCAGCGTCTCCTCGTCGGGTGCGCGGAAGGCGACGTGATCGACCGTGCCGGTGCCGGGCGCTCCGGACCAGAAGCCGCGCGCATCGCGCACGTCGATAATGTCGCCCGATTGCGAAACCAGCCTGTCGATCGTGCCGCGATTGGCCTGGAAGCGGTATCCGAAATGGCGCTCGAGAAAGCCGCGGCTTTCGATGGGCTTTTCTGTCAGCATGGTCGCGCCGCGTACGCGCTGGACGGCATGTTCGACGGGGATCGAGGCGCCGTCCCAAGCGGCCGGCGAGGTGACGTTCTTGGCGCCTGCGAGCTTGAGGATGATATTGTCGGGATCCTTCAGCCTGAGCACAGGCTCGCCGAATTCGTCGGCCGGCCCCTCCGAGCGCAGCCCAAAGCTCATGGCGCGCGTCAGCCAATAACCGATGCTCGCCGGATTGATCGCCAGTGAAATCTCGCTGATCTGGCCGTAGCCCGCCCGGCCGGGGGCGCCGTCTTCCCAGACGAGGAAGGTGAGCAGCGAACCCGGCGTTCCCGCCGCGTCGCCGTAGAGCAGATGAAGCTGCATCACATCTTCGTAACCGGCCGTCTGCTTGACGAGCCGCATGCCGAGAAAGCCGGCGTAGAAGTCCACGTTTGCCTGCACCTTGCGGGTGATGGCCGTCACGTGATGTATGCCTGATACCATCGAGAGCAGTCCTGATTGAAGCGGCGTCGTCAGGAGCGCGAGTATGAAAGTTGCAAAGATCATACCGTTGCCAATGACCACCGCTTAGTTTTGTTCCGCACAAAGCGCAAGCGAATCGCCGCGCTGCAGCAGCTCCAGATGATCGACGTCCTCGAGTGCCTCTTCCAGTTGCTGCAGGGTCGGCGGCTTGACCATATAGGCGCGCGCGCCGAGATTTCTGGCCCGCTGCCTGTCGGTCTCGTCGCTTGAGGTGCTGAGAATGCAGACGGGAATCCGTTTCAGTCGGGCGTCGGCCGAAAGTGCGTTCAGCACTTCAAAGCCGTCCATGATCGGCATGTTGATGTCGAGCAGCATCAGGTCGATCTGCGGCACGTCGGCAATGCCGGCGCGTTCTTCGAGCAGCCGCATCGCCTCGCGTCCGTTGGTGGCGACATGCAGGTTGAAGGTCACCTTCTCCCGCCGCATCAGCTTGATTTTCAGAATCTGGATGTCGGCCGGGCTGTCTTCGACGAGCAGCACTTCGGCAAGCCTGCCGGAACCTTCGCCCGGCTGCTCCGCAGGCTTTGCGGTGGGCGGAACAGCCGATGCGGCGGGCGGCGCCGGCCGCGCCGCAGAAAGCGGTATTTCGACGATGAAGGTGGCGCCGGGCCCCTTGTCCGGTTCGCACCAGATCGAGCCGCCATGCAGCTGTGCGATGCGGCGGCAGATGGCAAGGCCGAGCCCGGTGCCCTCGATGCCGCGGCCGACCAGCCGCTTGAACGGCTGGAAGATCAACTCGCGGTGCTCGGGATCGATGCCCGGTCCGTTGTCACGGACCGTCAGGCGGCAGGTGTCTCCCTGCGCTTCGCCCGAGATCGTCACCTCCGGAGCTTTTTGATCGCAATAGCGGATGGCATTCGACACCAGGTTCTGGAGAAGCTGGGTCAGCAGCGTCGCATCGCCCATGACCTCCGGCAGCGCCCCGCGGATGACGACCGCCCCGCGGCTCTCGACCTGCTGGCGCAGATTGTCCTCCACCTGGTTGAGCACATCCGACAGCGCGACCGGCGTCAGCGCCGGCCCGCCATAGGCTTCGAGCTTGGTGAAGCCCGAGACCTTGACGATCAGGTCTTCCATATGGTCGGCGGCGCTGAGCACATAATCGAGCAGTTCCCGGTCTTCGGCCGGAAGTGCTGCGGAACCATGCAGGATGCGGCTGAAGGATTTGATCGTCCTGAGCGGCTCCTTCAGATCATGGGCCATGGCGCGCGTGAAGATCTCGAGCGATTGCCGCTTCTGCTCCAGCTGTGCTTCCAGCATGCCGTGCATGATGGCGTTCTGGATGCAGCGGTGCAGCGTTTCGGGCGACAGCGAATCCTTGGTGAGGTAGTCGCGTGCGCCGGCCTTCATTACTTCGACCGCAACCGTCTCGCTGCCCTGGCCGGTCAGCATGATGACATTGGCGACAGGATCGTCCTCCAATATATCGGCAAGCACGCCGAGCCCGTCGCGCCCCGGCAGCGAATAGTCGAGCAGGATGCAGTCCGGCCGCTTGCGCCCGTTCAGCACGCGACCCTCTTCGCCGGTCTCCGCCTCGACGACGGTATAGGCGGTGCTGGAGACGCGGCCCAATATGCGGCGATAGACTTCGCGATCGTCGATATTGTCGTCGATGATGAGAATGCAGCAGTCTTCCGCCAAACCGTCAGTCCTCGAGCGGCAGGATCGCGATTTCGAACCAGTATTCCTTCAGCCGCTGGATCGCGGCGAAGAGGCCGTCGAGATCGACCGGCTTCTGTACATAGGTATTGGCGCCGAGCGCATAGCAGCCTTCGATGTCGCGCTCGTCGTCGGATGTCGTCAGGATCACCACGGGAATCTTGCGCCAGCCGTCGTTCGACTTGATCGCCTCCAGCGTCTTGCGGCCGTCGAGGCCCGGCATGTTGAGGTCGAGCAGGATCAGCCCGGGTTTCGGCACCATCACCGCAAGCATGTCGAGCGCTTCCTGGCCGGAGGCTGCCCAGCGGATCGAGTTGCGCAGGTTGGTGCGCTTGAAGGCGCGCATCGTCGCTTCGAAATCGTCTTCGCTGTCTTCGACGATGAGGATCGGTTGCGTGTCACGCTGCTGCATTCTGCCCCTCGCGCTTTTTTCCCAGGGTGAAATAGAATGTGGTGCCGGCGCCAACTTCGGATTCCAGCCAGATGTCGCCATTGTGCCGCGCGATGATCTTGCGGACGAAGGTGAGGCCTGCTCCGGTCCCGTCGTCGGAATCCTGCGACTTTTCGAGACGTTTGAAAATGCGGAAAATGTCCTCATGGAATTCCTGGGGTATACCTTTGCCGTTATCCCTAACGAAAAACACGTTGCGGGCAATCGTGCCGTTCTGGCCGACATAGCGTTCGAGATAACCGATCGAGACCAGCGGCGCCGGCTTGTCGTTGTATTTGATCGCGTTGGTGATGAGATTGCGGAACACTTCGGTCAGCCGTGGCGCGTCGCAGACCACTTCCGGCAGCCGGCCGTCGATGACGACCCTGGCATGCCGCTCCTCCAGCAGGAGCTCCATCGTCGCAACCACATCCTTGATGATCAGACCGATATCGGTGCGTTTGACCGCCAGCTGCTGTCGCCCAAGCCGGGAGAAGTAAAGCAGGTCATTGACGAGTTTCTCCATGCGCTGGCTGAGACGCACCAGACGGTTCAGCCGGCGCACGCCGTCATCGTCGAGCTTGTCCTCATAGTCTTCGAGGAGAAAGCGGGAGTGGTTGTGCAGGCCGCGCAGCGGCTCCTTCAGATCATGCGATGCGATGTAGGCGAATTCGTCGAGGTCGTGGTTGCTGCGCTCGAGCTCGGCGGTATAAGCCTCGAGTTGGGCAAGCGTGGTTTTCATCCGCTCTTCCTGCCGGGCGCGTTCGCTGATGTCGCGAACGATGCCGACAAAGGTCTTTGTCTCGCCGCTGGCGACGACGCTAATTGACACCTCGATCGGAAAGACGATGCCGTTCTTGCGTCGTCCGGAGACCATGCGCGTCGTGCCGATGATGCGTTCCTCGCCGGTCTGCCGGTAATGGGTGAGATAGCCGTCATGCTCGGAATGATAGGGCTCCGGCATCAGCATCTTGATGTTCCGGCCGATCGTCTCCTGCGGGGAATAGCCGAACATGCTTTCGGCCGCCGGATTGAAACTCTTGATCGTTCCGCGCTCGTCGATGACGATGACGGCGTCGGGCGTACTGCGCACCAGCGCGCCGAAGCGGATGCGTTCAGCCTCGAGATTGTGGTTGTTGCGCAGGAAATAGAAGACGAGGATCGCGATCAGCCAGAGCGTGGCGGCGGTGATCGTGCGGTTGGCGATCTCCTGCCAGAACGAGGTCTGGTCGTGCTGGACGGCCAAGAAGCCGAGCATCAGCAACACGGTGCAGGCAAAGGCGAAGAAGAGTGGCGCATTCCTGTTGCCGAACCAGAGGGCGGTCAGCACCAGCGGCACGTAGAGAATGCCGTTGGCAAGGCCAAGCGGCGTATAGAGATCGACGATAAGGCCGCTGAAGCAGACCGCTGCCGGGATCCAGAGCGGGATCTGCGCCCGGTATGCCGGCTGCAGCCACCAGGAGCGCGCAAGAAGGCCCGAGCCGAAGAATACCAAGCCGATCGCCGTATGCAGGGCCATCGCCGCATAAGGCCCCCAGCGGTAGCCTTGTTCGGCATCGGTGACATAGCCGGCGAGCGCGATCATGCCGAGCGTGATGACGACGTAGCTCGTCAGCTCCTGCACCACCTGGCTTCTCGGCCTCTCCAGGTGGAGCGAAAGCAGCAGCGAAAGGTTGGCGATCAGGAAGATCAACGCCGTGTTGGGCCCCATGCCGCCGCCGATCTCGGCGATGAAGTCGGGCGGAACCACGAACTGGGAGATCAGCATATCGACATTGTGGAAACGTCGCCCGAGCGTCGCTATTTCCACGAGCCGGGCCGCCGCGATCGCCGCTGCAAGCCCAGCCAGAACCGTTGCCGCTATGCGAAAGCGGCGGCCGGCCAGCGTCGAGGCGGCAAGCCCGACGCCGGAAAGCACGAAGCAGAGCGCGGTGTTGAAAGCCATCGACGGGAAGCCGGGGATGAGCCAGATGACGATCGCGATCTGCAACAACCAGCCGGCCAGGGCGCTGGCGCCGAGAAGCAACATCAGGCAGCCGACAGCGATCGCGAAGGCACGGTAGCGCCGCCTTCGCTGATCCTGCAGGTCCACGTTGCCCTTATCCTGCACCCGTGCATCCTCCCGCGGTTGGCACGGCCGCCATTTTTTCCGAAATCAAGGAATACTCAATAGGCAGGCGACGCCGCCGCCGCGCTTTTTGCGAAATGATTTTTCGATAAGATGGATCGAATTTTCGTGAAATCGCGATATCGTGAGGTCGAAGGACGGCGCGGTTCATTCGAACAATATCCAAATCATGGTGCTGGATGCCTACAATCGTGTACGTCGACGACAGCAGGGATGATCTCTTCTATCTCGACTATATCCGAAGGAAGCAGCAGATAGACGTCGATCTGTTCTGTTTTTCGACGGCCGAGACGGCGCTGGAGGCGCTGAAGCAGCGCGTGGCCGAAGGCTGGGCCCCGCCGGAGCTGCTGGTCGCCGATCTCTACATGCCTCTCGACAGCGGCATCGGTCTGATGAGCAGGCTGCGCGGCGACAATCGGTTCAGCGCGATGCGGCTTGCGATCTGCAGCGGATCGGATGCCGATGAGGATCGCGCCCGCGCGCTTGAGGCCGGCGCCGATTTTTACCTCGAGAAGCCGCTTGACCTCGCCGCGATCGTTCTCAATCTTGAAGTGTAGGAAACGGCGAAACGCCGATGGTGCGTTCCTGGCGTTCATCAGGGGCGATATGCCAAACCGCAATTGACAAGGCCGAGTGTGCATCCCAAGATGCAACCAAAACGAAGCGGACGGAATAAAAAGTAAGCGCTGAGAGAACCGAATTGACCCGCGTTCGCCGCCACGAACTTCAGCCAACCCCTTAGCTGAATGGGCCTATCGGCTCTCTCGCGCTTACGTCTGGCACTGCCTTCTCGCATTCATGGATGTTGAACACGTGAAGATTTACGATACCCAGGTAAGAACTACTGCCCCTCAGTATAATCTGCCCGTGCATCACCTGTAGTTGAGATAACTGATGATATCCGCCTTGCGTACCGAAAGTCCCCGTTTCGATATGTCTCATCAACCGTCTCGCAATTTTTGTAGCTCTTCGCCTTTTAGACGTATATCCCAAGATTTGGGGATCGGGGGCAAGGCGGGAGAAGAGGAAGGTTGGGAATGAGCAATGCCGCGGCAACTCCTTTTCATGCCGGACCGGAACTGAGCCGGGCGATCAATCGCACCGATTTTTTCCGTCTGCTGAAAGCGGCGGCGCAGCATTATCACTTCGACAATTTCGCGCTTGCCCGGATTTCCGAAGCGTCGGCTCCTTTCGGTGAACGCGATGTCGTCATCACCAATGTCCCCGAGCGCCGCGTCGGCCTTTTCATTACGACGTTGAAGGATGCGCTCGGGACCGTCCGGGCAAAGAGCGCCCAGTTTCTGGCAACGCCGGTCCATGGCCGGAGCGCTGAGCCGGGTGCTTATCCCTCCGATCGCCTGTTCAACGAGTTCCGCAACGGCGTCTTCCTTTTCATCCCGCTGTTCACGCCGGAGGGGCGGCGATATTGCCTGGTGCTGAGCGGCGAGCGTGAAGAACCGGATCAGGGCGAGATCGCCGACATGCTTCTCGACGCCATGCGGATTTTCGACAAGCTCTATGAGGAAATCTTGACTCAGGAAATGTCCGGACGGCTGACCCAGCGCGAATCGGAAATTGTCAAATGGACGAGCGAAGGCAAAACCTCGGCGGAAATCGCCATCATTCTTGGTCTTTCCGAACACACGGTCAATTCGCACATCACCGCGGCCGCGCGCAAACTCGACGCGGTCAATCGCGTCCACATGGTGGCGATCGCCCTGAGAAACGGTCTGGTTTCGTGACAATGGACTTTGGGACTGGGGAAAATGAGATGACCAGCGAAACTGTCCGAAAGGATGCGGTAAGGGTTCTCTTTGTCGACGATGAATTCATCGAATTCCGCGCGCTCAAGAAGAAGATCGCCGATCTCTCCGAGCCACGGGTCGAAGTCGAATATTCGTCGTCGATCGGCGACGCGCTGGATAAGATCCGCGCAGCGCGCTTCGATCTCATCCTGCTCGACAACCGCCTGCTGCCCAATGCGGATTTCCGCGAAACGGTGCCCGAGCTGCGCGGCATCGGTTATACAGGCCCGATCGGCGTCGTCTCGACCGATATTTCGGGGGGCTATTTCCAGGAATTTCCCGATTACGGCGTCGACTTCCGGATCGGCAAGGACGAAATCGACGTCCAGTCGCTACAGCACATCATCCGCGAATATGTGCACTACGACGTCCCGGATTTTTGGAAGGACGATTACAGCATTTAGCCTCAGGCGACCGGGAGGCGAATGGCAAAGCGGCTGCCGCTTTCGTCCGAATGTTCAAGGCGGATATCCCCACCAAGCGCCTTCAGAAGCTCCTGCGCCGTCGTCAGTCCGAGACCGGCGCCGGGGACGGCTCCCGCCCTCGGCAATTTCCAGAAGGGCTCGAAGATCCGCTCGCGATGGGCGGGATCGATGCCCGTTCCGTTATCGGAAATCCGGATCAACCAGATCGCCCCCTCTTGCGCCGCCGCGATCACCACATGCGGCGGCGATGAGCCGCGATAGGTGAGGGCGTTGGAAATGAGCTGCCGCAGCACCATGCCGAACAGTGGCGGGTCGGTGCGGATGGGGGGCAGGTCTTGGCAGACGAGGGTGGCGTCGCGGGACCCCGTCTCATCCACCAGCTCGCTCCATATCCGTTCGGCCAGCGCCTTGAGGTCGACCACCTCGGGCGACAGCTGAGGCGCTCCACCGGCAAAGTTCATCAATGCCTTGGTCAGGCGCTGCGCGACTTGCGCCTTTTCCATGATCATCTTGAGGCTCTGAAGCTGTTCGCTGTCGAGCGTCTCCTCGAGATCGTCGAGCAGCAGTTCGGCATACATGGCGATATGGCGAAGCGGCGATTGCAGATCGTGCGAGGCGGTGGCGAGAAAACGCTTGATGCGCTCTTCGTTGTCGCCGGCAATCGTGGTCTCAAGCGGTCTCGTCGGGTTGGGTGACATCTGACGGTTTCCCCGATCTCTGCTGCGGCATCGCGCGCTTTTTTCAGGTGCGCAACGGACGCTGTAATAGCTTGAATTGCTGCATAATTTTATCTTGGCAATAGGCAATAATAAAAAGAGGGCGCCAGCTCTGCAACCGGCGCCCTCTTCAAGGATGCGTTAACAACCGTTTCAGTTCGCCGACTTGCGCGAGCGGCCCTCTTCCGGCGGGATGATGTCGACGCCGGCATCGGTTGCCGGCGCCTTGGCGTGGCGGCGGCGCCAGTCGCCGAGGAACAGCAGGATGGGTGCGGCGATGAAGATCGACGAGGCGCCGGCAACCAGAATGCCGAAGACCATCGGGATCGCGAAGCTCGAGACGGCGCTGCCGCCCCAGATTGCCATCGGCACCAGGGCGAGGAAGGCGGTCGCATTCGTATAAAGGCTTCGCGCAAGAGTCTCGTTGATCGACTTGTCGATGATCTCGCGCAACGGCATCGACTTATAAAGCCGCATGTTTTCGCGCATGCGGTCATAGACGACGACCTTGTCGTTCACCGAGTAGCCGACCAGGGTCAGGATGGCGGCGATGGCCGTCAGGTTGAAGTCGAGGCCGGTGATGGCGAAGAAGCCGATCGCCTTGGTGACGTCGAGCACCAGCGTGACGATGGCGCCGACGGCGAAGGGCCATTCGAACCGCGCCCAGATATAGATCAGCATCGCGAAGCTCGCGATCACCACCGACAGGATGCCCGCCGAGGCGAGCTCGCCGCTGACCTTCGGGCCGATGACGTCAGTCCCTTCGACGGTGGCGGTCGGATCGATCTTGGCGACTTCGGCCTTCAGCTTGGTGACCGCCGCCGTCTGTGCCTCTTCGCCGCCCTCCTGGCGCTGCGCGCGTACGAGGATGCTGTTGTTGCCGCCGAAGGACTGCAGCGTGATTTCGCCGAGGCCGAGACTGTCCAGACCTTCGCGGAACTTGGCCAGATCGGCCGTCCCCTGGGTTTTGACGGACATCTGGATGCCGCCGCGGAAGTCGACGCCGTAATTCAGGCCGGGATGAATGAACAGCACGACGGAGGCGATCGAAAGCAGCGCCGAAACGGTGACGCCGAAGAAGCGCGCCTTCATGAACTGGATATGCTTGTCGTAAGGGCTGAACGGAATCAGCGGCCGGATGTTCAGCACCTTCATCTTGCTGCGGCGGGTGATCTCGATCATCGCGACGCGTACGAAGGCGACGGAAGTGAACATCGAGATGATCAGGCCGAGCGCCATGGTCACGGCAAAGCCGCGCACCGGTCCGGAACCGAACCAGAACAGGATGGCCGCGGCGATCAGGGCCGTCATGTTGCCGTCGATGATGGTCGAATAGGCACGGCGGAAGCCGGTGTCGATAGCGGCGAAGGCGCTCCGGCCCTTGCGCGTTTCTTCACGGATGCGCTCGTTGATGAGAACGTTGGCGTCGACCGCCAGACCGATGCCAAGAACGACGCCGGCGATACCGGGCAGCGTCAGCGTTGCGCCGACCAGCGTCAGGGCCGAGAAGGTCAGGATCGTGTGGATCAGCAGCGCGACGTTCGCCAGAATGCCCCAGGTGCCGTAGAGCACGAAGATGAAGGCTGCGACGAGGACAAAGCCGACGATGCCGGAATAGATGCCCATCTTGATGGCATCGGCGCCAAGGTCGGCGCCGACTGTGCGCTCCTCGATGACCGTCAGCTTGGCGGGCAGGGCGCCGGCGCGCAGCATGGCGGCAAGCGTCGTGGCGCTCTCGGCCGAGAAGTTGCCGGAGATCTGGCCAGAGCCGCCGGTGATCGGTTCGCGGATATTGGGTGCGCTCAGCACCTTGTCGTCGAGGACGATGGCGAATGGATTGCCGACGTTCTGACGAGTGATATCGGCAAAGCGGGTGGCGCCGGCGCTGTCGAAGCGGAAGCTGACGACCGGCTCATGCGTGTTCGGGTCGAAGCTGACGCGGGCATCGGAAAGGCGGTCGCCGGAGATTTCAACGCGGTCGAGAACAGCATAGGACCGGCCTTCTTCGTCCTGCATCATGGTGACGCCCGGACCGGGCTGGTTGTTCGGCGCCACCATGTGGAACGACATTTTCGCCGTCGAGCCGAGAAGTTGACGCAGTCGCGTGGGATCCTGCGCGCCGGGAAGCTGGACGAGCACGCGGTTGGCGCCGATGCGCTGGATGGTCGGCTCGGAAACGCCGACCTGGTCGACGCGCTGGCGGATGACTTCCAGGCTCTGCTGGACGGCATTGTCGACATTGGCGGAGATGCCGGCCGGCGAGAAGCCGATGGTGATGGTCGCGCCGTTCGCCGTGACGGCGAGGTCGGACTGGCCGGCGCTGAGGCCGGTGCTGATCGGGTTGGCGAGCGTCTTGAGATCGGCGACGGCCTGATCGCTCTGCGCGGCATCGGCGAGCGTCACGACGATCTGGTTCTGGCTGCGCACCACGGCCTTCGGCTGGATGCCCTTTTCGCGCAGCACGCGGCGCGCGTCCTGAAGCAGCGATTGCAGCCGCTCCTTGGTGAGGTCGGCTTCGTCGACCTCGAGGACGAGGTGGGAACCGCCGCGAAGGTCGAGGCCGAGCGACACCTGCTCATGCGGCAGCCAAGCCGGGAGGCGCTGGAGGGTGGATTGCGGCAGAACGTTCGGCAGAGCGATCAATAGGCCGATTACGATGATCACCGAATAGGTGAACACCAGCCATGGTGAATTACGCATGTTGTATTCCTTAGATAATCGAGGGCCGGCGCGCCCGGGCGCTGGCGGCATGTCGTCAATGGTCGGAAGCGCGCTCGGCGCAGGCCTCAGGCGACGTTCGGCGGGGCGCGTGCCTGATGTGTCTTGGAACCTGGGGCATGAAGCGGAGGTTCGAATGCCGCAAGATGAGCGCTCACGTTCCAGCCGGACAGATCGAGAGCCGGGGCAGCGGCAAGGGCGGCTGACCCGGCGTCGTAGGCGGCCTGCTTCGGCGCAAGCTTGCGTTCGGCGGCAAGCACCCCGCGCACGGCATCGCGCGCGCTCAGTTGCGGCGGCTGCGGATCGCGGCCGGACGTGGAAAGCGTATTGACGGCGGTGACCGGCGCAATGACGAGATTGCCGCCGAAAAGCAGGCCGATATAGGCAAGAACGGCGAAGAGCAGGGAAGCGGCGATACGGTTCGTCAAACGGCGCTGGTCCAGCTCCATCTCCTCCGTTCCGGCGATGTCACTCCCGTATCGGCTCAAAAGCGCGCCAATCTTTCATTCTCTTTCCGGCGGAGATCATCCGTCGCGACAATTGTATCAGGCCGATGATTGTCTTCATAGGCCACACTCTCATGATGCACTTGAGCCAGCCGGTCAACCATGCCCGGTGCGATTTCGCGTTCGCCGATGATGACGGTGTCGGCCATAGCGTCGGAACGGGCGCCGCGACGATGAGAATGGATGGATTGCTCAGCACCGGCTCGGCGATGCGACAGGCCTCGAAGACGTTCGCAGCGCCAGCGACTTAACCGGACTCAGGGCGCCAGGCAGGTGGCCAAGACTTTGTAGATATAGAGCGTCTTGCCTTTATAGTACCCTGCGGTCGGCTGCCAGCTCTTCAACACCTCAGGCGTTTCGGCCGCGCAGGCGAGGGGACCGTCCGTCAGGAAAAGCACCTTGCCGGTGGTCTCGGCGGGCAGGGCGAATTCCTGCTCGTAATAGCTCTCCGGAAGGCCTGCCGGCGCCCGCGCATAAATGTGGTGGGGTGTGTCGCGCAGCGTATAGAAAAGATCGGCCACCATGTCGCGGTTGTTAGTGACGATGATGTCGGTGCCGGCCTGATCGGCGAGGGCTGCGGCTTCGCGGCTGACTTCGGCGCGGCCGAGATAGCGCTTCATCAATTCGTCGCCATTCGGCAGCAGCACCTGCTGCGGAAAGATCGTCGCCAGCGGAAACAGCAGGCTTGCGACGCCGTTGATGGTGAGTGACAGCCTGAGCCCCTTCGGCCACAACCGGTAAAGCAGCCAGACGGCGAGGACCGTGCCCGCAACATAGGCGGTCACGGCCCAGTTGGCATAGGCCTTGGCGACCGTCGCCTGCAGGGTGATGAGCGCCACCACCGGCATCGACAGCCAGACCAGCATCTTCTCGCGGTCGTCGCTCCGGCCCTTGATCATGCGGTAGACCGCCCAGAGGATCGCGAAGAAGATGATCGGCCCGACGACGCCGAATTGCGCGGTGAAGAATTCAAGCCCGCGGCGCAGATTGATGCCGAGATCGCTCCAATGGGCGATATCCTGCGTATGGCGCACCGTCGTATTGTCGTGTTTGAGGTTCCACCAGAGGTTCGGCAAGGCAACGACTGTCGCGACCGCGACGGCGATGATGAAATCCCGGATGGCGATGCGCGCCGCCGGAATGAGGAGGAGTGCGAGTGCGCCGCCCGGAACGACGAACAGCACGGCATATTTCGTCAGGAAGGCGAGGCCGACCCCGAGGCCCATGACGAGCGCCAGCCCGACCGAGCGCCGCTGCGTCAGGCCGAAATAGGCAAGCAGGGCGATGGCGATGAAGAACAGCAGGATCACGTCGGTCGAGAAGAACACCGAGGAAAGCGCCACCCCTGGCAGCGTGATATAGGTGGCGCCCGTCCAGCCTTCGATCTCCGGCCCGACGAAACGGTTTGCAACCTTCATCAGCACCACTGCGGCCGCCATGTGGATCAGCGGTCCCGAGAGCCTGATCCAGTAAATGGCATTTGAACCGGAAAACTCGGTCATCGTCCGGATCACCCATGCAATCATCGGCGGTTTGGAGTAATAGCCGAGATCGAGGTTCTGGGACCAGAACCAGTACTGTGCCTCATCGACGAAAAGGTCCGTCGCATCGAAATGGAGCGTGACGACGCGCCAGAGCGTGAAGCCGAGAACGATGAGAAGACCGGATTTGGGGGACATGAACTTGAGTGTTCCGCTGACATGAAAGGCGCGAGTGCGATTACACCAAAGGCGCCGGACTGCCAACGGGGAAGGGGCTTACAACACCCGAAGCATGCGGATGTCGCGGTTTGCGGCGAGGGAATCGAGCCGGGCGATGGCTGCAAGCACGCCCATTGCGATCAAGCAGGAACCCAATCCGAGAACAATCATTGCTCTGTCCTTGTAGACGTCATGTCTTGGCTGTCGACCGGCATATAACACGGAGCTTGCGTGTACCTTGTAGCGGCCGTGCAACTCTCCGGCAGTATTTCTCGCGAACCGCCTTGAATTGCTTCAAAAGCCGGCGCCTGAACAGACTTATTAACCTTCAGGCAAGGAATTAACCATAAACATTGGGTTACACGTCGGAATGGGAAGATGCACTCGTTCCCACCAGGCATGACGCCGTACCGCCGTACCGGGTCGATCCGGTATCCATCTCTTCAGACAGCTCCGAAACATAGCTGATCAGGGGGTTTTGAGCCGCCGGTTTACCCGGAGGCCGAGAACCGTCTCCACGCTTTGCGTTCATCGGATGCAGCGACAGTATTAGCCGGGCGTTCGCCCGGACCGTGGGTTGGGGACAGGCGTTGAGGCAGGACATGCCATCAGATCAGGCTCGTGGAGCGCAGGCAGGCAGCTTGCGCGATCGCCTGCGGTTTGCCGGTCTCGATGCCGACCAGTGCGAACTGGTGCGCCGCAACCGGCCGGCCCTCGAAGCACATCTGAAGGCGGGTCTCAGGGATCTCTTTCACAGGTTCCAGTCATTCCCCGACGCCTCGCGCAATTTCGAAAGCGAGCGCCAGCTCGAACGCCTGCATGATCTGCAGTCCTCGCATTGGGACGTGCTGACGGATGCCCGCTTCGACAGCCTCTATGCCGAGCGCGTCAAGGTTCTCTCCGATACCGAAAACAAGATGGGTCTCGACCCGCGCTGGCACGTGGCCGGTCACGGCGTCATGCTGGAGCATGTCCTCTCCGGCCTCGCCGAGGAGATCGCCGGCCGGCCGCTGCTGCCGTCGGCCAAGCGCCGCACCCGCGAAATCTCCGAGCTGATGACGGCGATCGTCCGCATTGTCATGGTCGATGTGGAAATCGCCGTGTCGCTCCGTTTCAATGCGTTGCGCGCCGCCCAGAACCGCGCGCTTGCCGATCAGCGCGCCGATCATGAGGCCGAGATCGCCAGGATCTTCGGCGATGTCATCGAAGGCCTGTCCGCCCGCGATCTGACGCGGCGCGCTCCCGTCGACGCCGACGGCGCCTATGCCGGGATCGCCGCCGCGCTGAACGGCGCCTTGGATGGTCTTCAGGCCGAATTCGCCGCCATCACCGGGCGCACCGTCAAGGCGGAAGCGGCAACGGCTTCGCTTGCCGACCTGTCGCGGCAGTTTGCCGGCACGGCGTCCGGCCAGGCCGACCGGCTGCAGCTTTCCGCCACCGCCCTTGCCGGCATTGCCGCCAGCGTGCGTGACGGCGCTGCCGACAGCCGCACCGCCGAACAGGCGGTCGCCGCAACGCGCGCCGCCGTCGAGGAAAGCGGCGAGGTCGTCGGTCGCGCGATCAGCGCCATGGCCGATATCGAACAGTCGGCCGAAAAGATCGGCCAGATCATCGGCGCGATCGACGAGATCGCCTTCCAGACCAATCTTCTGGCGCTGAATGCCGGCATAGAGGCGGCGCGCGCCGGTGATTCCGGCCGCGGTTTTGCCGTGGTCGCCCAGGAGGTTAGGGCACTGGCCCAGCGCTCGGCCGAAGCTGCCCGCGAGATCAAGACGTTGGTGACGACCACCAAGGCGCAGGTCGACGCCGGCGTGCAGATGGTCGGCCGCACACAGGATTCGATCGGCAGCATCGTGCGCCAGGTCACCGACATCAATGCCGCCATTGCAGGCATCGCCACGAAGACTGGCGAACACGCCGCAAACCTCGACGGCGTCACCGCCGACGTCAGGGGTCTGGGGGCCGAAGTGGCCGATAGCGCCGGCCTTGCGGAGCGCTCGGCTGATGGCGCCGACCATCTCCACACCGTCATTCTCGAGCTCGGCCGGACGGTTCGCGAATTCCGCATCGCGCGCGAAAACGCCCATGCCGGCCGGCCGGCGCCGGTCCGCGTCGCGCCGTCGCGCGCCATCGACGCCGCCGCCCGCCCAGCAGCGGTCGAGGGCGAATATGAAAATGACGATTTTGGCCTTCCCCAGCCGTTCGCAAGCGTCGGAGGTGGGCGGAATGTTTACTAACCTTTCGGATTATCGTTTCAGCTCATTTTTTCGGGCCGGGGACAAGGGGACAAGGACAAGCTGATGGTAGCAAAGAAGAGTGGCAAGACGCTGAATCTGACAGCGGTGCTCGACCTCAACGAGGCTTCCGCCTTGCGTGAAAAAATTCTCTCGTTCAGGGGCAGCGGTCTTTCGATCGACGCATCCGGCGTCGAGCGGATCGGTGCTCTTTGCGCACAGGTCCTGATGTCCGCCGAAAAGACCTGGGCACAGGACAAGCAGCCGTTCACCTTCTCCAAGGTGTCCGACGCATTTCAAAAAACCATGCAGCTGGTTGGCGTCAATATTGACCACCTGCTTGCCAAGGAGATTCGGCAATGAAGAAAAAAGTGCTGACTGTGGATGATTCCCGCACCATCCGAAACATGCTGCTCGTGACGCTGAACAATGCCGGCTTCGAGACGATCCAGGCGGAAGACGGCGTCGAAGGTCTCGAGGTTCTCGAAGAGTCCAATCCTGACGTCATCGTGACCGACATCAACATGCCGCGCCTTGACGGTTTCGGCTTTATCGAAGGTGTTCGCCGCAACGAGAAATATCGGGCGATCCCGATCCTGGTCCTGACGACCGAGAGCGACGCGGAAAAGAAGAATCGCGCCCGCCAGGCCGGCGCCACGGGCTGGATCGTCAAGCCTTTCGACCCGGCCAAGCTCATCGATGCAATTGAGCGTGTAACCGCTTAAACCCAGGATTTGCTCCTATGGATATGAACGAAATCAAAGAGATCTTTTTCCAGGAGTGCGAGGAACAGCTCGCCGAACTGGAATCCGGTCTTCTGAAAATGAACGATGGCGATCGCGATCCGGAAACCGTCAATGCGGTGTTCCGTGCCGTGCATTCGATCAAGGGGGGCGCCGGCGCCTTTGGCCTTGATGATCTGGTTGCCTTCGCCCATGTGTTCGAGACGACTCTCGATTGCGTTCGTTCCAACAAGCTCGAGCCGACCCAGGACGTCCTGAAGGTGATGCTGAAGTCGGCCGACGTGCTCGCCGACCTGACCAATGCCGCACGCGACGGCGGCAGTGTCGATGAGAGCCGCAGCCGCGGCCTCGTCAAGGAGCTGGAAGCGCTCGCCAACGGTGAACTACCGTCGCCGTCGGCCGCCGCAGAGGCGCCTGCGCCTAGGGCCACCGCCAAACCCGCGCCGGCTGCTGCCGCGCCCGCTCCCAAGCCGACGGACGATAGCGGCTTTCAGCCGATCCCCTTCTCCTTCGACGATTTCGGCGGCGACGAAGCGGGCTCCGACCTGCCGGCGTATGAAGTCACGTTCAAGCCGCGCTTCGAGCTCTATTCCAAGGGCAACGACGCAACGCTGCTGTTGCGCGACCTCTCCCGCCTCGGCGAGATGACCATCTATTGCAACATGGACGAGCTGCCGGGCCTCGAGGAGCTCGATCCGGAAGGCGCCTACTTCTTCTGGAACATCACGATCAAGACGGACAAGGGCGAGGATGCCATCCGCACCGTCTTCGAATTCGCCGAGTGGGATTGCGAGCTGACGATAAAGCCGGTCGACGAAGCGGCCGGCGATGCAGGCGCCAACGAGGAACTGCCGATGGTGCCGGTTCCTTTCGACCTGTCGATCCTGGACGAAACGAGCGCAATGGAAGAGGCTTCCGCCGGCGCACGGGCTGACGAGACGGCTGCGGCCGTTGCCGCCGCCGAAACCGCTTCCAACGTCACGCAGATGGCCGCAGCCGCGGCCCGCGTCGAGAAGAAGGAATCGGCAGCCGCCGCAGCAGCGGCTGCAGCAAATGCCGCTGCCCAGAACAATGCCGCCGGTGCCGGCCAGACGATCCGCGTCGATCTCGACCGTGTCGACCGCCTGATCAACCTTGTCGGTGAACTGGTCATCAACCAGGCGATGCTGTCGCAGAGCGTCATCGAGAACGACACGACGGGCACCTCCTCGATCAACATGGGCCTCGAAGAGCTGCAGCAGCTCACCCGCGAGATCCAGGACTCGGTGATGGCGATCCGCGCCCAGCCGGTGAAGCCGGTCTTCCAGCGTATGTCGCGTATCGTCCGCGAAATCGCCGACATGACCGGCAAGTCGATCCGCCTGATCACCGAAGGTGAAAACACCGAAGTCGACAAGACCGTCATCGATAAGCTGGCCGAGCCGCTGACCCACATGATCCGCAATGCCGTCGACCACGGCATCGAAACGCCGGAAAAGCGCGCGGCCGCCGGCAAGAACACCGAAGGCACCGTCCGCCTCACCGCCAAGCATCGCTCGGGCCGCATCCTGATCGAGCTCGCCGACGATGGCGCCGGCATCAACCGCGAGAAGGTGCGCCAGAAGGCGATCGACAACGACCTGATCCCGGCCGACGCCAACCTGTCGGACGAGGAAATCGACAACCTGATCTTCCTGCCGGGATTCTCGACCGCCGACAAGATCTCCGACATCTCCGGCCGCGGCGTCGGAATGGACGTCGTCAAGCGTTCGATCCAGGCGCTCGGCGGCCGCATCAACATCACCTCCAAGCCGGGCCACGGCTCGGTCTTCACCATGAGCCTGCCGCTGACGCTCGCCGTCCTCGACGGCATGGTGGTCACCGTCGCCGGCCAGACGCTGGTGGTGCCGCTGACCGCGATCGTCGAAACCCTGCAGCCGGAAGCTGCCGCGATCCACTCCTTCGGCGCCAACCACCGGCTGATCTCGATCCGCAACTCCTTCTGCCCGCTGGTCGATGTCGGCCGCATCCTGAATTTCCGCGCGACCCAGGCCAATCCGGTCGAGGGTGTGGCGCTTCTGGTCGAATCCGAAGGCGGCGGCCAGCGCGCCCTGATGGTCGATGCCATCCAGGGGCAGCGTCAGGTGGTCATCAAGAGCCTGGAAGCCAACTACACCCACGTGCCGGGCATTGCCGCCGCCACCATCCTCGGCGACGGTCGCGTGGCTCTCATCCTCGATGTCGACGCGGTTGTCGGCGCTTCGCGCGGCCAGTCGCTCAAGGCGGAAATGTCGTTAGCAGCGGTAGGATAAGGCAATGTCGTACTCCGTAAAAAGTCTGAACGAAGGGGACCGTGAGCTGATCGCGTTCCGGATCGGCGATCAGGAATTTTGCGTGAACATCATGTCGGTTCGCGAAATCCGGGGCTGGACCCCGGCGACCGCGATGCCGCACTCGCCTGCCTATATGCTTGGTGTCATCAACCTGCGCGGCGCGGTGCTGCCGATCATCGATCTCGCCGCCCGCCTCGGCATGAAGCCGGCCGATCCGACCGCCCGTCATGTCATCATCGTCGCCCAGGTCCGTCGCAAGGTCGTCGGCCTCTTGGTCGATGCCGTCTCCGACATTCTGACGGTGACCGACGAGGTCATTCAGCCGACGCCGGAAATTTCCTCCGACCTCGAGCGCCAATTTGCCCGAGGCATTCTCGCCATCGACAAGCGCATGATCTGCCTGATCGAACTTGAAGCCCTCTTTTCCGAGACCGAAAGCGAAGCCGCATGAGTGCAATGGGTGCAAAGGATCAGAGGCAGGGAGCCGACGAGGTGCTGGCGAGCGGAGAATATCCGCTGACGCGCCGCGACCTCACGGAAATCGCCGCCATGATCTACTCGGATGCCGGCATCTTCCTCAACGAGACGAAGGCTTCGCTCGTCTATTCGCGTCTGTCGAAACATATCCGCAATCTCGGTCTTTCCGGCTTTCGGGAATATTGCGAACTCGTCGCTTCGCCGGCGGGTGCCGCGCCGCGCCGCGAAATGCTGTCGCATCTGACGACCAATTTCACCCGCTTCTTTCGCGAAAACCATCATTTCGAGCATCTGCGCGACCACGTGCTGCCGGAGCTTCTGCAGCGGGCGAGAGCGGGCGGCAGGGTTCGCATCTGGTCGGCCGCTTCCTCTGACGGGCAGGAACCCTATTCGATCGCGCTCACCGTGCTGTCGCTGATGCCGAATGTCGCCGATTATGACTTCAAGATCCTGGCGACCGACATCGACCCGAAAATCCTGGCGATCGCCAGGGCCGGCGCCTATGACGAGAGCGCCCTCGAAACCGTTTCGCCGGCCATGCGCAAGCAATGGTTCAGCGAAGTCGAAGTGCAGGGCCGCAGGAAGTTCCAGGTCGACGACCGCGTCAAGCGGCTGATCACCTACAATGAGCTGAACCTGATGGCGCAGTGGCCATTCAAGGGCAAGTTCGACGTCATCTTCTGCCGCAACGTCGTCATCTATTTCGACGAGCCGACGCAAATGAAGATCTGGCAGCGTTTCGCCGGCCTGCTGCCGGAAGGCGGCCATCTCTATATCGGCCATTCCGAGCGCGTGTCCGGCGAGGCGAAGCACGTCTTCGACAATATCGGCATCACGACCTACCGCTACACGACCAAGGGTCCTGGGAGGAAGGCATGAGCGCGCCGGCAAGGGTTCTGGTCGTTGACGACTCGCCGACCATGCGCGGGCTGATCACAGCCGTCTTGAGCTCCGATCCGGAGGTCAACGTCATCGGCCAGGCCGGCGATGCGCTGGAAGCCCGCGAAGCGATCAAGCGCCTGAATCCCGACGTCGTGACGCTCGACATCGAGATGCCGAACATGAATGGCCTCGATTTTCTCGAAAAGATCATGACGCTGCGGCCCATGCCCGTCATCATGGTGTCGACGATGACCCATCGCGGCGCCGAGGCGACGCTTGCAGCCCTTGAGATCGGCGCATTCGACTGTGTCGGTAAGCCGGGGCCGGGCGAACCCAGGCCCTTCGGCGACCTCGCCGAGAAGGTCAAGGCCGCCGCCCGCACCCAGCGCCAGTTTTCCCAGCCCGTGGCGGCCGCCGCGCCGCCGCCCTCCGTCGCCGATTTCCGCGTCGGTCGCAAGATCGTCGCGATCGGCTCGTCGACGGGCGGCGTCGAGGCGCTGATTGCCGTGCTCCAGAAATTCCCGGCCAATTGCCCGCCAACGGTCATCACCCAGCACATGCCGCCGACTTTCACCAGGAGCTTTGCCGAACGGCTGAACCGGCTGTGCGCGCCGGTGGTGCAGGAAGCGACCGACGGCGCCCGTCTCGAGATCGGCAAGATCTATCTGGCGCCGGGCGGCGAACGCCATCTCCAGGTCACCGGCGCTTCGGCGCCGTGCTGCCGCCTCGTCGACCGCCCCCCGGTCAACGGCCATCGCCCGTCGGTGGATGTACTCTTTGATTCAGTTGCGGAACTGGCGGGCCGCAACGCCGTCGGCGTGATTCTGACCGGAATGGGCCGCGATGGCGCTGCCGGATTGTTGAAAATGCGTCACGCCGGCGCCAGAACCCTCGGCCAGAACGAAAAAACCTGTGTCGTTTACGGAATGCCAAGGGTTGCGCACGAACTTGGCGCCGTTGAGCAGCAGCTCCCACTGTCTGCCATCGGTGAGGAAATATTGAAAATGACAGCCGCCCGAAAGGAAGGGACCGAATAAATGTCGATCGCGGAGAAAATCAAAGTTCTGATCGTCGACGATCAGGTAACGAGCCGGTTGCTGCTCAGCGACGCGCTGACACAGCTCGGTTTCAAGCAGATCACGTCGGCGGGCGACGGCGAGCAGGGCATGAAGATCATGACCGAGCAGCCGCATCATCTGGTGATTTCGGACTTCAACATGCCGAAGATGGATGGCATCGGTTTCCTTCAGGCCGTGCGCACCAACCCGAACACCAAGAAGGCGGCTTTCATCATCCTCACCGCCCAGGGCGATCGCGCGCTGGTGCAGAAGGCAGCCCAGCTCGGCGCCAACAACGTGCTCGCCAAGCCGTTCACGATCGAGAAGATGAAGGCGGCCATCGAAGCCGTGTTTGGAGCCTTGAAATGATCGCTGATGGGGCAGCCCGCCGCGTGCACATCATTCAAGGCGAGTATAAGGTTCTGAGCGATCCGAATGCGGTCCTCTCGACCATTCTCGGCTCGTGCGTGGCGGCGTGCCTCAGAGACCCTGTCGCCGGCGTCGGTGGCATGAACCACTTTCTGCTGCCAGGTTCGGCGACCTCGCCGACATCAGGCGGGGATGCCACGCGCTACGGCGTGCATCTGATGGAATTGCTGATCAACGGTCTCCTGAAGCAGGGCGCCCGGCGCGACCGGTTGGAGGCAAAGATCTTCGGCGGTGCCAAGACGATCTCGACCTTCTCCAATGTCGGTGAGCAGAACGCGGCCTTCGCCATGCAGTTCCTCAGGGATGAAGGCATTCCGGTGGTCGGCTCCTCGACCGGCGGAGAGCACGGGCGCAAGCTCGAATATTGGCCGGTTTCCGGCCGTGCCCGGCAATATCCATTGACCGGCGCCGAAACGCAGAGAACCGTCGCTCTCGAGCAGCGTCCAGCCGCTCCGCAGAAGCCCGTCGAAACCAGTATCGAATTTTTTTGAGGGCGAGGATTTTGATATGACATTCACTCCGGTATTGGAGCCACCCGCGCCTGTCGAAGCGTTGAGCGACATCCTTATGCGCATCGTGTCCGAACTGCACGATGTCGCCTACCTGATCGAGCGCATCGAACCGCAGCTTCTCGAGCTCGGCGGAGCCGAAGTTCTGAATTCGCCTGATGCCATGAAGGTCATGCAGGGCATCGATCTGGCGGTGCAGAAATCGCGCGGCCTTGCCGAATTCATCGACACCATCACCGGCGAAATCCCGCTCGGCTGGACGGTGGACGTCGCAACGGCGCTGAGCCTCGTCAAGCTGGCCGAGATGCAGAAGGCGCTGGGCGGCGCCACCCGCCACGGCCATTCCCAGCCGCTGAGCAAGGCGGCCGGCGACTTTGATTTCTTCTAGCATTCAGCTTCGCTTCTCCCGCCTTCGGCCTTCGTTTAACCGAGGATCGTTCTCGTAAAATCGTTGCATGGCAGGGGTGAGCCTTTCGCTCCCGCGCGCTCCACGAAACGCTCGCACAAGTTTCGCCGATTATTCGTCAGATGAGGCAATAAGCCTGCTTTGTCTTTGACGGATCGTGCGAGAACAGAATGAATCTGTTAAATCAATTAGTTCAGATTTTTAAGAACTTTGCTGCCCTGGGTCGAACGCGGCTGATGATTCTGGGAGGCGTCGGCGCCGTTTCCATCGCGATCATTCTTGCGGCTGCCCTTTTCGTCAACAAGCCGGCACAGGAAACGCTCTACGTCGGTCTCGACTCTCCCGATCTCAACCAGATCAGCATGGCCCTTGCCGAAGCCAATATCGATTTCCAGGTCGGCACGGACGGCGCCAGCATCACCGTCCCGGCCGGCATGACGGGCAAGGCCCGCCTAATGCTTGCCGAGCGCGGCTTGCCAAACAGCGCCAATGCCGGTTACGAACTCTTCGACAATGTCGGCTCGCTCGGTCTGACCTCCTTCATGCAGGAAGTGACGCGGGTTCGCGCACTGGAAGGCGAAATCGCCCGCACCATTCAGTCGATCTCGGGCATCACGGCCGCGCGTGTCCACATCGTCATGCCGGAGGTCGGGAACTTCCGGAAGGCGGAGCAGAAGCCGACGGCCTCCGTCATGATACGCGCGAGCGCGGCCACCGGGCGCGGCGCAGCGACCTCGATCCGCCATCTCGTTGCCTCGGCCGTGCCGGGGCTCGATGTTGATGATGTGACGATTCTTGATTCAGCCGGCCAGCTGCTGGCTTCCGGCGACGAGGCGAGCAACAGCTCGCTGAACCGTTCGCTCAATATCGTCCAGAACGTTCAGCAGGAAGTCGAATCCAACATCGACAAGGCGCTGGCGCCGTTCCTGGGCATGGACAATTTCCGCTCCAGCGTCACCGCCGACCTCAATACCGACGCTCAGCAGATCCAGGAGACCACCTACGATCCCGAATCCAAGGTCGAGCGCTCGGTTCGTTCGACAAAGGAAGCCCAGCAGTCGCAGCAGAAGCAGTCCGACAATGCGACGACCGTCGAGCAGAACATTCCGCAGGCAGCCCCTGATGCCGGCGGTTCCGGCGGCCCCGAATCGCAGGACAAGTCCGACAAGCGTGAAGAGCAGACCAACTACGAAATCAACAGCAGGACGACGGCGACGACCCGCAACAGCTACAGGGTCGACAAGCTGTCGATCGCCGTGGTGGTCAACAAGGGTCGTATCGCCAAGATGGTCGGCGAGCCTGTCGATCAGGCCAAGATCGATGCCTATCTCGCCGAAATGCAGAAGATCGTCGCTTCGGCCGCCGGCGTCGACGCCAAGCGCGGCGACGTCATCACCGTCACGGCGATGGACTTCCTGGAAAATCAATTGCTCGAGGAAGCCACCGGCGGTGTCCGGGTCATGGATATGCTGAGCCGCAATCTTGCCGGCATCATCAACTCGCTCGCCTTCGTGGTGGTCGCCTTCGTGGTGGTCTGGATGGGCCTGCGCCCGCTGGTCCGCAGTGTCACCGGCAATGGTGCAGGCGCCGTTCTCGGCGACGCCACACCGGAAGCGGCCGGCCTCGAGCTCCCGGACTTTGCGCCGGCGGCAGGCGTGTCCGGAGGCGCTCTCATGGACGGCTTCGGATCCGACTTCGGCTTCGACAGCACCGAGGATCTGCTCAGTCTCGGCGACGACGACGGCAACTTCAACCGACGCGTCAAGGAAGGCCCGGAACGCAAGCTCGCCCGCATGGTCGAGATCAACGAGGAGCGCGCCGCGAAAATCCTCCGGAAATGGGCAATCGACGAAGCAGCATAAGAAAAGGCCGGGAAACCGGCCTTTTTCACGTCCATGCCGGATCTTCCCGTTCAGGCTCTTGCCGGTCTCCGCAAAGCCCAGTATCGCCCTTCGGCCAAGGTGAGTAAAGTTGCTGGCCTCACTCGCGTAAAACGCGAATCGAGTTGCGGTATGGCCAGAATCACCTTAGCCTCGACTCTGTCTTCATAGGCATGATCGGCATTCGAATCAGCGCATGGACGGTGGAGAAAGTAAATCCCTAGAAGTCGGAGATGGTACTTTACATCAGCTGGCTTACCCTTGGGTGATTCGAAGTGGGATTCCAGCGGGACATGAATTGAATCCTTTACAGAAAAATTGCCGTTGCACCGAGCGTGATCGTTTCTCAGCCGCAGGACGTTGCCAATGGATATGAACATATTTCAGGCGAGCAAAGGCGAGAGGCAGATAATGAATTTCGCAAGCGCAGTGGCGCCGGCTCTGTTGCCGCGCGATGAACTGATCCAGCGGCTGCACAATGTCGCCGGCACTGGCAGGTTGCAGTCCGGTCTGCGCGCGCTGACGGAGTATGTCGGCGCTTCGCACTATCTGCTGGCACGTTGTGATCTCATCCAGGAAAGCGGCCTCGATTTCGTCGTCTCCTCGGATTGGCCCTTCGACCTGGTCAAGGACATCGCCAACGATCTCGTCAGCGGCTATGCCCGCTCCACCGAGCTGGAAAAATGCATGCAGGTTTTCCAGCCGAATTTCGCGCTGCTGCCCGAAAGCGCCGCCGCGCCGGAGGGCGCCAGCCGCCAATATTGTTCATTGACCTTCAATGTCGGCCGCTCGCGGCTGGCCTTGATGTTCCTGTTCGGCGAAGGGTTCATCCTGTCGCCGGAGCGGCTGCGGGATGTCGGCCTGCTTGCCGGCTATGTCGCGAGCTTCCTTCGCTGCGGCGGCGCCAGAGTTGACCGCGATTTCGAGCTGACCGACCGCGAGCTGGAATGCCTGTTCTGGATCGCCGAAGGCAAGACCAGCGACGAGATCGCGATGATCCTCGGAATCTCCCGCAACACGATCAACAACTATATCACCAGCGTGATGCGCAAGACGGCGACCAAGACGCGGTCGGAGGCCATTGCCTTCGCGGTCCGCAACAATCTCGTATAGGGGGATCCATGGGGCATCCATCAAGCAGGGTGATGAACGGCGCCGATCCGCTCCGCATGGTGCGGGTGAACAGGATTTCCAGCCGGTCCGATCTTTTTCCGCGGCTGATCGCGATGCAGAAACTCGCCGATGCTCAGGGCTTCGCGATTTACCGCGTCAGCGGCTCCGGCCTGTCGGCAAAGCAGCGCCTCGTCTGCGAACTCGAGAACTGGGGATCGTCCAATGCCGGTTTCGGCAAGGCCTTCACGGATGCCTATGGCGATATCCTTCTCGATCATCTCGAAAAGTCGCTGCTTCCGCTTTCCTGGGCCGGTGCTCACGATCGGGCGGCCCCCGGCCCGGCCGACTTCGCGCCATTCATGACGCGCCTGAAGGATGGAATCCTGCCTTTTTCCGGGCTTGCCTTTCCGGTGCGGCTCGGCGCCGTCGGCAATGGCTTCATTCTATTTACCGGCGACGATATCGATCCTTCAAGCGATATGATCGTCGAGCTGCACGGCCGTTGCAGCCATATCATGATGGATCTGCTCTCGCTCGACGAGCGCCGCACGGCCGCCGCCGAGGCGTTGAGCGAACGTGAGGTCGCCTGTCTGCAGCTTGCCGGTGACGGCCGCATCAGCGAAGAGATCGCCGAAAAGCTCGGCTTGTCCGTACACACGGTCAACGCTTATCTCGGCTCGGCGACGATCAAGCTCGATTCCGTCAACCGCATCCAGGCGATCGCCAAGGCGATCCGGCTTGGCTACATCAGCTGAAGCCGAGCCTGCCGGCTTGACAGAGGCGCGAAAGCGTAATTGATCAAGGCCGATCAGCTGGCGAGCGCGCTCGGCGGTTTCAGGCTGTAACGGGCCTGCCGAAGACTTCTTTCCAAGAAGACGGTATTCTCGTCGGGGTCGGGAGAGGGATCCTGGAAGGCGATGTGGTTGATTTCGATGCCGGCATGATCTTCGGCAAGGGTCAGCTGCGCATAGACGGTAACGCCGCGCGGCTTGATTTCCAGGTCGAGAACGACCTCCGGCTTGCCACCCCATTCCAGCGTATAGTTTCCGCCCAGGCCGAAATTGACCGTGCCCGGATGAAAGAAAAGCTCTGCGGCCGAAGCGACGAGATCGGCCAGATTGCCGTAATACTCGAAGCGCAGCAGTGAAATAAGGTCAGAGGCATCCAGAAGGCGCAGTTCAGTGGCAACCGGGCTGATCGCGTCTGCGAGGATCTTTTCACGCTGGGCAGAGTGAGGGCATTTTTTCATTCGGCTTATCTTACCCGTTTGTTCTTGGCGTCTGCGGCGTAGACCCTGTGTATGAGCTCCGCAACGGCCTTATAGAAGACTGACGGTATGACACTATCGACCGAGACTTGCGCAAACATGGAGCGCGCAAGCGGCGGATCTTCGAACACCGGGATGCCGTTCTGCTCGGCGATCTCCCTGATCTTCAACGCAATGAGGTCCTGGCCCTTTGCCAGCACCACTGGGGCGTCGTTTTCCTCACGCGCGTAACGCAGCGCCACAGCGTAGTGCGTCGGGTTGGCGATGACCAGCGTTGCGCGGTGCACGTTGGCGATCATGCGCCGGCGCGCCCTGTCGCGCATCAGCGAGCGCTGCCGGCTTTTGACGAAGGGATCGCCCTGCGCCTGCTTGTTTTCCTCCTTCACTTCGTGGCGCGTCATCTTGAGTTCGGTGAACCAGTGATGGCGCGTCCAGAAAAGATCGGCGATCGCCACGATCGCGGTTGCGATCAGCATGACGATGATGATCTTGCGCATCGCCGTCATCATCCTGACGAGGATTGTCTGCGGATCGGAGAACATCGCGTCGATCGATCCGAAATATTCGCTCCTGAGCACGAAGAACAGGATGACCCCGACGACGACGACCTTGAAGAGCGACTTTCCGAACTCGACGAGGCCGGGCAGGCTGAAGAGCCGCGTCCAGCCTTTGGCCGGAGAAATGCGTGATGCCTGCGGCCGGATCCGTTCCAGCACCGGTGTCGGCAGATTCTGGAAGATCGAGGAGGCGATGCCGAAAACCATGAACAGGATGAAGGCAGGCGCCACCAGTGCAGCGCCTGCCCAGCCCAGCCGAACGAAGAGCGCCAGAATGTCCGGTCCCGTCTCGATTTTCCATTGGTCGGGCTGCTCGAAAATGTCGCGCAGCGTTTCGCTCATGCGCCCGACGCTTTCGGGAAGGAAGAACACCAGATAGATGAAAGTGGCAAGGATGGTCGCGAAGATCGACAGTTCTCGCGAAAACGGCACATTGCCTTTTTCCGCGGCGTCGCTTCGCTTTTTCGCGGTCGGGGCTTCTGTTTTGCTGTCCTTGTCATCGTCTGCCAAGTCGCGGCCCTCCGTCAAAGAAACAGGCGCAGCGAATGCATGCCACCCAAAGGCAGCGGTTTTGGGATGACGACATGCACCAAAACAAACAGCTGTAGCGCGTCGCGAAAACCGGGTTTTCTGCGACGCGCGATAGAGCGCGGCCTATCGATGAAGGGTAGTCGTCTGTCGCAGGGCGATCAACAGCCGCCTTTCGGGCGGCCGGATTTGTCAACAGTCTCGGAAGACTAGGCCGCCGCCGAAGCGTCGCCTTCCTTCTCCTTGAGCTCGATCTGGCCTGAGTTGGCCAGGCGAATCGCTTCCTGCGCCACGGCGCGCCGGGCAATGGCGACCTCGCGCGGATTGACGCCGCCCATGCCGCTCTGCAGATCCGATTCGATCATGCGGCGCTGACGCGGGCTGATGGCGGAGAGAACCGATTCGCGGATCTCGGCCGGCGAGCCGCGCAGCGCGACAGTGAGCACGTCGGTCGAAATGTCGTTGAGGAGCAGGACGCGGCTGCGCTGCGGCATGTACATGAGGTCCTCGAAGAGGAAGATCTTCGGCCGGACCTTGTTGACCGCCTCGCGGCTGATCGATTCCAGCGAGGTGAGCAGCGTGTCGACCTGCGGCTTGTCGAGCTCGTTCATGAGGTCGGCGACCTTCGTCGAGCCGGCTGCGTTGCGTTCTGCCTCGATCTCGGCAAGCAGCGTCATCACCCGGTTCTCGATGATTTGCGCAGCCTTCGGGCTGACGGCCTTCATGTTGACGGTGCGGTTCATGATGTCGGCGCGGCGGTTGTCGGGAAGCTGCAGCAGCACCTTGGCGCCGAAGGAGGAGGGCATCATCGAAAGGATATAGGCGACGGTCTGCGGATGTTCACGCAGCAGGAACTGCGCGACGAATGCCGGCTCCGCCTCGCTGAGGCGATCCCAGATCGAGGTCTCGTAGGCCTGGAACGCCGTGCGGCGACCGAGCAGGCTGTCGACCTCGTCGGGGGTCAGGCCTTCTTCCAGAATAGCCTCGATCGCTTTGGCATTGTCCATCAGTCCGGCGCCCTCGGTGAAGAGGTCCTCGAACTCGGAGACGAGCGACAGCAGTTCATCCGGCGGAATGGCGCGCAGCGACTGGGCGGATGCGATAATGGTCTGCAGCTCGGCCTGGGTAAAATATTTCAACAACCGGCCGGCGACACCCTTTCCCATGGCGAGAAGGACCGCCGCCGCCTTTTCAGCCTGGGTCAACGGTTTCCCGGCTAGCGCGCCGCCGAAATCGTCAAAGTCCATCATGGTCTAACCTCTCCGTCCCCACAGGGATCAGGCTTTTTTTGTACTCATAACTTCTATCAGTTTTACGCCGAATCGGGTGTCGTCGTTATCAAGCACCGTAATCTCGCCGCGTGCAATCCGGCGGCCGTTCACCATGATCTCGACAGGTTCGCCGATCTTCTTGTCGAGAGCGATCGTCGCCCCTTCGTTGAGATTCATCAGGCCGGAGACCTGCATCCGGCTGGTGCCGAGCATGATCTGGACATCGATCGGAATGTCCATGATCAGTTCGAAGTTCGACGTCAGCGCACTGCCGAGCGGGGCCGGCGACGCCTCGAACGAAGAGCTGCCGCCGAAATCCGTGCCTGCATTGCCAGCGCCGAAATCGCCGCCGAAATCGTCGCCGCCGAAAGGGGAATCCGAGATCTCGCCGCCAAAGGCGGCCAGATCCGTTCCTGCTCCGAAGGCATCATTCTCCAGGTCGCCGCCAAACTGCGACAGGTCGCCATCGGCATCCTGCTTCAGCACGCCGCGCAGATCGTCGATCGCCTGGTCGAGATCCGCTTCGCTGCCCGGCACATCCAGGGAGAGGTCACTGTTCTGCTGTGTTTTCTTCGTTGCCATGAAATTACTATTCCAGTTGAAACTTGCCTCAAACTGCCTTTGCAGCCCAAAAGCCAGAGAACCGACTAATTCATTAAATGACGGATGAGTTCGTCATCAGAGTTCATCGTATCCTTGACGCGGACCATGTAGTTTTCGCCTGAGCGGCCGAACTCGCAGACATACAATTCCTTGCTGTTGGCGCTGACCTCGACGCGCACCTCGCCGCTGTCGCGGAAGGGGATGACGTCGCCGACCATCAGCTTCGATATCGTCCGCAGTGTCAGGTCCTGCAGCCTGATCCTGGCCTCGAGCGTGACATGCGAGCGGCGCACCTGGTCGCCGAGCTGCTCCGTCCATTCAGGAGAGGCGCCGGCGGGCTGGCGCTTCGGCTTCGGCGGCGTCACCTTGGTCTTGAGCAGCGCCGTCTGCGGAACGATCAGCGAGAATTCGGAAACGATGCCGGCAAGCGTGAGCGACATGTTGATGGCGGCGGCGAATTCGTCCGGCTTGTCTTCCGGCGGCCGGGCGCGCGTGTCATGGGCGTGCGGGGCCGAAAGGCTCGGTTCGAAACCGCCCGGCGCGTTGACCGCCGAGCGCAGCACCTTGGCGATCTTGTCGAACACCATGACCGCCAGATCGAGTTCGATGATCGACAGCATCCGGTCGGCCGGCTCCTCGATCGTATCAGCGGTGGCGCCGAGCAGGTGCTCCATCAGCGTGATGACGAAACCATTGCCGCAGGCAAGCGTGATGTTCTGCGACCAGTTGCGCAACGTCGCATCGACGAGGGTGACGTTGGCGCTGAGGTCATCGATCAGGTGGTTCTTGTAGCCGATCTCGCAGCCGAGATAATTGACCGTCACATCGAGGCCGGTCTCGCTTTTGATGACATCGGGAAAGAACTCGCTGTAGACCTCGCCGAATGCGCTGCAGATCTTGGACACGCGGCCTCTGTCGCCAAGCCCGCCGGTCAGCTTGGCCAGAAGGGCAGGATCCATTGCCGGTTTGTCATGCGAAGCATCGCTCATGGTCATTTAAGCCGCCTTGTTTTCGCCGCCTGGGTTCATCATTTCCTGTTCGACGGCGTCGATGGACGGACGCTCGTAAGCCGAGATCGTCTTGCGGCCGTATTCGAGAGCGACCTGCGGCACCGAACCGTTCATATAGGCCAGCAGGGTCTGCTTGACGATGACGTAGAGGCGATGCTGCTTGTTGCGGACGACCTTGATCTGGGAGACCAGCGGCGAGCAGACGCAGTAGGACAACAGAATGCCGAGGAAGGTGCCGACGAGCGCCGAGCCGATCAGGTGGCCGAGCACCTCGGGCGAATCGTTGATGTGGGCCATCGCCTTGATGACGCCGAGAACGGCCGCGACGATACCGATCGCCGGGAAGGAGTCGCCCATGATCTGGATCGCGTGGTAGGGCTTCATCTTGTCGTGCATGATGGTGTTGAGCTCTTCATCCATCAGCGCCTCGATTTCGTGGCTGCGGGCGTTGCCGATGATGATCAGGCGGACGTAATCGCAGATGAAGGCCGTCAGTTCCTTGTTCTTCAGAACCGTCGGCGCCTGCTGGAAGATCGTCGATTCGGCCGGATTGTCGATATGGGCTTCGATTTCGTTTCGCGACTTGGTGCGCAGGTCGCGCATCAGCGAATAAAGCACGCCGAGCGTGTCGAGATAATTGCGCTCCTTCGGCACGGCATGCTTGAAGGCTTCGCCGAGCGCCTTGCCGGAATCCTTCACCACCTTCATCGGGTTGGCCATGATGAAGCTGCCGAGGCCGGCGCCCCCGATGATGAGAAATTCGAAGGGCTGGAACAGCGCATCCACTTCGCCGCCCATCGCCATGAAGCTGCCGACGATACAGCCGCAGGTCACTATAAATCCGATAATGATGTTCATCGTCAGCCCAATCTGAACGTTGCTTTTCTTTGAGACGGATAGGGTTTCTGCCTTGCGTGAGGCTGATGAACGGGCCGCATGCGGGCTTTGCAGCCTACCAGCTTCGCGCAAGCATCTGTCGTCAATCTGAAGGAGACGAATGGGCGTTCGCGCCCGTTTCTGAGATGCCGCCTCAGCGAAATTCCGGCCGAACCAGATCAGACGACGCCCGGCTTTTCGTTCCGTTCATCGCCAATGCTTGGAGCGTTCCGACATGCAATCCGGTCTTTATGTTTCTCTGTCGTCGCAGATGGCTCTCGAAAAGCGCCTGAACACCATCGCAGACAATATGGCCAACGTGAACACGACCGGTTTTCGCGCCACCGAGGTTAAGTTCGACGAGATGGTGGCGGCCACCAAGAACAAGCTGAACACCAAGGTTGCCTTCGTCTCCCAGGGTAATGATTATCTGAACGAGCAAAGCGGTGAGCTGCAGCACACCGGCAACATGCTCGATTTCGCCGTCAAGGGCGATGCCTGGTTTTCGCTCGATACGCCGGCAGGCCGCGTGCTGACGCGCGACGGCCGCTTCACCCTGAAAGAAACCGGCGAGCTCGTCTCGATCCGCGGCTATCCGGTTCTCGACGCCGGCGGCGCACCGATCCAGCTCGATACGAAAGCCGGCGAGCCGGCGGTCGGCACCGACGGCATCATCTATCAGGCCGGCCGTCAGGTCGGATCGCTCGGGCTGTTCGAGGCCGATATCAGCAAGGGTTACCTGCGTTACGAAAACAGCGGCATCATGACCACCGACCAACCGCGCGCCGTGGTCGACCGCTTCAATGTCGGCGTCGAGCAGGGATATCTGGAAAACTCCAACGTCAACGCCATGCGCGAGATTACCCAGCTGATCGAGGTCAACCGCGCCTTCGAGAGCATCTCGTCGCTGATGCGCGACAGCGAAGATTCATTCAAGGAAGCCGTGCAGACGCTCGGGGGCAGCCGCTAAAACATGAGCACGCTACTGTCCGAGGACGGCCTTTCCCCGAAGCTGGCGCATCTGGCGGGTCTCGTCGACCAATATGCATCGCCGGAGTTCGCGGTGGCCCATGGCGGTCGCGTGCAGACCATTGCCGCCGGCCACTACACCGTTCGCGGTCTTTCCCGCCATGTTCGTCTCGGCGAGTTCGTGGCGCATAAATCGGCCTCCGGCGTCCATCTCGGCGAGGTCGTTCGTGTCGAGCCGGAGCTGATCTACGTCTGCCCGATCGAACCCGGCGAGCCGATCGGCATTGATGATACCGTTATCCGCAAGGGCGCCTTCCGCATTTCGCCGTCCGACAGCTGGTGCGGGCGCACCGTCAATTCGCTCTGCGAGCCGATCGACGGGCAGGGTCCGATCACCGAGGGCCTCGATCGCCGCTCGATCTCCAACACTGCGCCGCCGTCGATGACCCGCCAGCGGGTCGGGACCGGTTTCAAGACCGGCGTGCGCGCGATCGACATCTTCTCGCCGCTCTGCCTCGGGCAGCGCCTCGGCATTTTCGCCGGATCCGGCGTCGGCAAGTCGACGCTTCTGTCCATGCTCGCCCGTGCCGACGCCTTCGACAAGGTTGTCATCGCGCTCGTCGGCGAACGCGGCCGCGAGGTGCGCGAGTTCATCGAGGATACGCTCGGCAGCAACATGAAGAAGGCGATTGCCGTCGTCGCCACCAGTGACGAGAGCCCGATGCTGCGCAAGATGGCGCCGCTGACGGCGATCACCATTGCCGAGCATTTCCGCGACAAGGGCGAGAACGTCCTCTTCATCGTCGACAGCGTCACCCGTTTCGCCCATGCGATCCGCGAGGTGGCAACCGCCTCCGGCGAGCCGCCGATCGCGCGCGGTTATCCCGCGTCGGTCTTCACCGAACTGCCGCGCCTGCTGGAACGCGCCGGTCCTGGCCCCGAGGGCACCGGCACGATTACCGCGATCATCTCGATCCTTGTCGACGGCGACAATCACAACGACCCGATCGCTGATTCGACGCGCGGCATCCTCGACGGTCATATCGTCCTGCAGCGCAGCCTCGCCGAAGAGGGGCGGTATCCGCCGATCGATCCGCTCGCCTCGATCTCGCGTCTTGCCCGCAAGGCCTGGACGTCGGACCAGGAAAAGCTGGTATCGCGGCTGAAAGTGCTAATTCACCGCTTCGAGGAGACGCGAGACTTGCGCCTGATCGGCGGTTACCGCCAGGGCGCCGATCCCGATCTCGACATGGCGGTCAAGCAGGTCCCCATCATCTACGACGTCCTGAAACAGGCGCCGGGCGATCGTGAATCGGTCGACGCCTTTGCTGACCTCGCCGGCGCGCTGAAGGCCGCAGCCGGCATGGGCAATCAGGGCGCACCCATCCAGAGGAGATAGACGTGGTTGAATTCGACGACGAACGCATTGCTTCGCTGAAGCAGCGCAGGAAGGCCGCCATGCTGGATCGGTTTCTCACCTACACCGGCCTGGCGCTTGCCGGCGCTTCGGCCTTTTTCCCCTGGTACGTCTTCTTCAATGCCGACAAGTTCGGCATCAATGTCGCCGCCAGCAGCAATTCGCGCGATCTGCCGGATTGGCCGGCCCGCAACGTCTTCAGCGTCTCGCCGCTGGCCATGGTCAACAAGAATGAGGCAACCAAGAAGGTTCCGCCGATCGATCCGCTGACGACGGCAACGGTTTCCGATCTCGGCAAAGCACGCGATGGCGGCGACTTGCAGGAAGAGCAGCCGTTCCCCGGCAAATCTTCCTTCCGCCTGCTGCATGTCTCCAACGGCCGGGCGTTAATCGAGGACCCCTCGGGCATGTATGTGGTGCGTATCGGCTCGATCCTGCCCGACGAAAGCCGCCTTGCGACGCTGGAGCAGCGGGACGGCAAGTGGGTGATCATTACTTCGAAGGGTGAGATCTACAAGAACGACTGAACCTCTTCGCAAGCCGATGGCAACAGGGGCTCCGCCGCAAACCGGCAGGAGCCCCTCTCTTTGCGGCCTCGCCGAGAAAGCGCCGCCCAGCCCGGTTTCCGGTAAGTCCCACGCAAGATTACCGCACTAGGTTCGGGTTGGTAAAAACGGAGAGTTCTCATGCAACCGATCCAACTTTTCGACTTGGCTTCGCGACAGGCGGAATGGCTGACGATCCGTCAGCAGGTTGTCGCGGGCAATATCGCGAATGCGAATACCCCGAAATTCCACGCCAAGGACGTCACGCCTTTTGACGCCGTGCTTGAGAAGTCCGACATTACCATGGCGCGCACCAACCCGGCGCACTTCAGCGGCAACGATTTCAGCGAGACCGGCGATATCGACGTCAAGGACGCCGCGCTCGACCAGGAAATCGGCATTCAGGAATCCGGCAACACCGTCGGACTGGCCGAGGAGCTTTCGAAGTCGGGTGACATCAAACGCCAGTACGATCTTAACACCTCGCTGGTCAGCTCCTTCAACCGCATGATGCTGATGACCGTCAGGAAGTAATTGTCATGGATCCGCTTTCCGCAGCTATGAAAATCGCCGGTTCGGGGCTCGAGGCGCAATCGACGCGTCTGCGCATCGTCTCGGAAAACATCGCCAACGCCCGTTCGACCGGCGACACGCCCGGCGCCGATCCCTATCGTCGCAAGACGATCACCTTCGGCCAGCAGATGGACCGCGTAAGCGGCGTCGAGACGGTCAACGTCAAGAAGGTCGGTGTCGACGAGGGCGATTTCAGCACCGAATTCGACCCCAGCAACCCGGCGGCGGACGCCAAGGGCGTCGTCAAGCTGCCGAACGTCAACGTGCTGGTCGAGATGGCCGACATGCGTGAAGCCAACCGCTCCTACGACGCCAACCTGCAGACCATCAAGCAGACCCGCGACCTCATCTCGTCCACGATCGATCTTCTGAAGAGCCAATAATAAATGATCAGCAGCGTCCAGAATGTCAGCAACCTCTCGATGACCCGCGCGCTCGGCGCCGTCGACACCGAGAATTCCGCCTCATCGTCCGCAACGACCATGCCCGGCACCGCGGGTGCGGCCAACGGCATGAGCTTCGCCTCCGTCATGGGCAACATGGCGACCGAAGCCGTCAACAGCCTGAAAGGCGCTGAAAGCATGTCCTTTGCCGGCATCAAGGGCACGGCGACGACCCGTGAAGTCGTCGATTCCATGCTTCAGGCCGAGCAGACGCTGCAGACCGCGATTGCCATCCGCGACAAGGTCGTCTCGGCCTTTCTCGAAGTCACCAAGATGCAGATGTAACTGATTTGAGGACGAACACATGAGAGCGCTCGCCATTGCAGCAACGGGCATGGATGCCCAGCAGACCAATCTGGAAGTCATCGCCAACAACATCGCCAACATCAACACCACAGGCTTCAAACGCGCCCGCGCCGAGTTCACCGATCTGCTCTATCAGACCGAACGCGCCAAGGGTGTTGCCAACCGCGCCAACCAGGCCGTGGTCCCGGAAGGCGCCAATATCGGTCTCGGCGTTCAGACGTCGGCGGTGCGCAATCTGCATCTCCAGGGCGAACTCACCCAGACCGGCAACGATCTCGACGTGGCGCTGATCGGCAAGGGCTTCTTCCAGATCCAGTCGACCGACGGCACCACGCTCTATACCCGCGCCGGCGCCTTCAACAAGAACGACCAGGGCCAGCTCGTCACGATCGATGGCTATGAAGTCCTGCCGGGCATCACCGTGCCGCAGGGTTCGACCGAACTGACCATCAGCCGCTCCGGCGAGGTCTCGGTCAAGCTGCCCGGCCAGACCACCACGACCGTGCTTGGTCAGCTGACGCTTGCCGACTTCGTCAACGAGGCGGGCCTCCAGCCGATCGGCGACAACCTCTTCCAGGAAACGGCGGCTTCCGGCGAGGCTGTCGTCGGCAGTCCCGATGAGGAAGGCTTCGCTTACATGAAGCAGGGCTATCTGGAGTCCTCGAACGTCGACCCGGTGAAGGAAATCACCGAGCTGATATCGGCCCAGCGCGCTTACGAAATGAACTCCAAGGTGATCACCACCGCTGATGAAATGGCCTCCATCGTCAGCAAGAACCTGAAGTAAAGGGAAGGGCCGAAACATGATGTTTTGCCGGGCAGGACACATCTCGGGATGGGTGGCGGCAGCCATGATCGCAATCGCGGGGATCGTGGTGCCCGCAGGCGCCGACGCCGGCATGGGTTATGCCGTCGTCCCGACGACAATCATCTACCCCGGCGATACATTGTCGGCCAGCCAGCTTCAGGAGGTCGAGGTCACCAACCCCAACCTTGCCGGCGATTTTGCCAAATCCATTTCCCAGGTCGAAGGCCTGGTCTCCAAGCGCACGCTGTTGCCGGGCCGCACCATTGCGATTTCGGGTCTGCGCGAACCCTATACGGTAACACGCGGCTCTTCGATCCGCCTGGTCTTCTCGCTCGGCGCAATGACGATCTCGGCCGCCGGCACGCCGCTCGAAGACGGCGCCACCGGGCAGCTCATCCGCGCGCGCAATATGGATTCCGGCGTCATCGTCAGCGGCACGGTGCTTGCGGACGGCACGGTCCATGTGAGGGCAAAATGAGATTGCTGTTCCGTTTCCTGACCCTTGCCGCGGTTCTCGCCATGAGTCTGGCCGACGTCGCGCCCGCCTGGGCGCTGACCTCGCGCATCAAGGATATTGCCTCTCTCCAGGCCGGCCGCGACAATCAGCTGATCGGTTATGGCCTTATCGTCGGCCTGCAGGGCACGGGCGACGGTTTCCGCTCTTCGCCCTTCACCGAGCAGTCGATGCGGGCGATGCTGCAGAATCTCGGCATCTCGACGCAGGGCGGCCAGTCCAACGCCAAAAACACCGCCGCCGTCATGGTCACCGCCAACCTGCCGCCGTTCGCAAGTCCCGGCAGCCGTATCGACGTGACGGTGAGCTCGCTCGGCGACGCGACGTCGCTGCGCGGCGGCACACTCGTCATGACCTCGCTGTCAGGCGCCGATGGCCAGATCTACGCCGTCGCGCAGGGTGCCGTCATCGTCTCCGGTTTTCAGGCACAGGGCCAGGCCGCGACCGTGACCGAAGGTGTGACCACCGCCGGCCGCGTGCCGGGCGGCGCCATCATCGAGCGCGAGTTGCCCTCCCGATTCAAGGATTCGGTCAATCTCGTGCTGCAGTTGCGCAACCCCGACTTCTCGACGGCGATCCGCATCGCCGACATCGTCAACGGTTATGCCTCGGCGCGCTTCGGCGGTCCGGTCGCCGAAGCCAAGGATTCGCAGGAGGTGGTGATCCAGAAGCCGCGCACGGCCGATCTCACCCGGCTGATGGCCGATGTCGAAAACCTCATCGTCGAAACCGATACGCCGGCCAAGGTTGTTATCAACGAGCGCACCGGAACGATCGTCATCGGCTCCGATGTCCGCGTTTCGCCGGTCGCCGTCAGCTACGGCACCCTGACGGTCCAGGTCACCGAGACGCCGCAGATCATCCAGCCCGAACCCTTCTCGCGAGGTCGGACCGCCGTCCAGCCGCAGACCGATATCGCGGCTGAGCAGACCGGCGGACGCGTTGCCATCATCGACGGTCCCGACCTCAGGACCCTTGTCGCCGGCCTCAACAATATCGGCGTCAAACCGGATGGCATCATCGCCATTCTCCAGGGCATCAAGTCGGCGGGCGCCCTGCAGGCGGAGCTTGTGCTGCAATGAAGACGATCCTGAACCACGACATGACGGTTCTGCAGCTGCTGCGCCGGCTGGCGCTGCCGGCGGCAGGCCTCGTCCTGCTGTCGATCCCAAGCGCCTTCGCGCAGGAGCATCCGGAGGGAGACATCACCTCCCAGGACGAGATCAAGCAGTTCTGCACCAACATCGCCGATCCCGCCCGCGATCAGCGTTATCTCCTGCAGAAGCAGGAACTGGAAAAGCTTCGCGCCGACATCGACGCCCGCGTCGCCGAGATGGACAAGCGCAAGGCCGAATACCAGGACTGGCTGAAGCGGCGCGACGATTTCCTGAAACAGGCGGAAGCCGGTCTCACTGAAATCTACAAGAAGATGAAGCCGGATGCGGCCGCGCTCCAGCTGCAGGATATGAATATAGAGGTGGCCTCCGCCGTGATCATGCGGCTCAGCCCGCGCCAGTCGAGCCTCATCCTCAATGAGATGGACCCGAAGAAGGCGGCGGCCATCGCCAGCATCATCGCCAGTGCGTCCGATCCCAATACCTCGAAGGATCCTTCATGAACATGCGTTTCCCGGCCGCGTTCGCCGCCCTCGCACTCCTTGCAGGCTGCCAGTCTCCGACGGCGGTCAGCGAGATCGGCCGGGCGCCCGCCATGAGCCCGATCGGCAGCGGCCTTGCCTATGGCCAGACGCCGCAGATGGCCCTCTATCCGAAGCAGCCGCGCGCCGTGGCACAGGGCTATTCGCTGTGGAGCGATTCGCAGGCCGCCCTTTTCAAGGACGCACGCGCCTTGAACGTCGGCGACATCCTGACCGTCGACATCCAGATCAACGACAAGGCCTCCTTCGACAACGAGACCAACCGCAGCCGCACGAATTCGAGCGGCATGAACTGGGATGTCAACGCTCAGATCTTCGGCTGGACGCCTGAATCCAAGACCGACCTGACCTACGGCTCCGATACCAGCACCGACGGCAAGGGCAAGATCGAGCGCACGGACAAGATCACCCTTCTGGTCGCGGCCGTCGTCACCGGCATTCTCGAAAACGGCAACCTCGTCATTTCGGGCTCGCAGGAAGTACGCCTGAACCAGGAGCTGCGCATCCTGAACGTCGCCGGCATCGTGCGTCCGCAGGACGTCAATGCCGACAACCAGATCTCCTACGACAAGATCGCCGAAGCCCGCATCTCCTATGGCGGTCGCGGCCGCCTGATGGAAGTGCAGCAGCCGCCGCGCGGCCAGCAGGCCGTCGACCTTTTCTCGCCGCTTTGAGGCCGAATAACGATGGCAGATGCAGACGTAAGCGCAGGTCAACCGAAGAAAAAATCCGGCCCGCTGATGACGATCATCGGCGTCGCTATCCTGACCCTGCTCGGCGCCGGCGGCGGCTGGGCGGTCGGCACGATCGTCGCGCCCGAGATCAAGGTCGCCAAGGAGGTCGGAGAGGCCAAGGAGGCCGAGGCCAAAAAGAAGGCCGAGGAAGGCCTGGCGCGCATCTCGACCGAGGCCAACAACGTCGTCCAGCTCGAGCCGATCACCTCGAACCTCGCCTACCCCTCGGAAAACTGGGTGCGGCTGGAAGTCGCGCTGCTGTTCAACGGGCCGCCTGACGTCAAGGTTGCCGAGGATATTCACCAGGATATCCTGGCCTATATCAGGACCGTTTCCCTCCAGCAGATCGAGGGGCCGCGGGGCTTTCAATATCTCAAGGATGACATCCAGGAACGTGTTGACCTTCGCTCGCAAGGGCGGGTATCGAAGGTCATGTTCAGGACATTTGTCATCGAATGATTCGATTTATAATTTTCCTTGCCGCCATGATGGCGGTACCGGAACTGGCGGTGGCGCAGCAGCTGCCGACTGATTTGTTGAACGTGCCGGTCGACGGCTCCGTCGCTGCCTGGATCATTCGCACCTTCGGCCTGCTCACCGTGCTTTCGGTCGCGCCGGGCATCCTGATCATGGTGACGAGCTTCCCGCGCTTCATCATCGCCTTCTCGATCCTGCGTTCGGGCATGGGCCTCTCCTCGACCCCCTCCAACATGATCCTGCTGTCGCTGTCGCTGTTCATGACCTTCTACGTCATGTCGCCGACCTTCGATCAGGCCTGGCAGAACGGCGTGCAGCCGCTGCTTGCCAACCAGATCAACGAGACCGAGGCGGTCCAGCGCATCGCCGAACCCTTCCGCACCTTCATGGCGGCCAATACCCGCGACAAGGACCTGGCGCTGTTCGTTGATCTGGCGCGTGAACGCGGCCAGAATATCCAGACCACCGATCCGATCGATTACCGGGTGCTGATCCCCGCCTTCATGATTTCCGAGATCCGCCGCGGTTTCGAAATCGGCTTCCTCGTGGTGCTGCCGTTCCTCGTCATCGATCTCATCGTCGCGACCATCACCATGGCGATGGGCATGATGATGCTGCCGCCGACGTCGATCTCGCTGCCGTTCAAGATTCTCTTTTTCGTGCTGATCGACGGCTGGAACCTGCTGGTCGGTAGCCTGGTGCGCTCGTTCAGCTGATCGCCGGCCAGGTCTCTACAGCGCCGCGCGTCTTTTCAGACGCGCAGAGGACGCCATAACACACTTGAATATTTGCAGTAAGAAAACCCCGCGGGATCGATCCGGCGGGGTTTTCATGCAGGTCGCGCTCACTCGGACCCGAACGGGGCGGTGCGCGGCGGCAGCGCCGGAATGTCCATGTGCTCGGGGGCAAGACGCTGTCTGGCGCGGTCTGCCATGGTTTCGTAGGCCTGCTCCAGATGATTGCAGAAGCGTTCGGCGTCGAAGAGTGGCGCGATATAACGCTTCTCCTTCAGTCGTGCCTTGTACTTGGCGATCCGTCCGGGATTCTGCGCCAGCTCGACGGCGAGATCCTCGTAAGCCTGCAGATCGCTGGCGACGAGTTCGGGCAGATCGATCGCCTGCAGCAGGCTCTCGCTGACGCGTGAGGCAAAGTTGGTGCCCTTGACGGTCAGAACCGGCAGGCCGCCCCAGAGCTGTTCCGAGGTGGTCGTATGGCCGTTGACCGGGAAGGTATCGATGCCGAGGTCGGCGGCCTGCTGTCGGTCTATATGTTGCTCGTATGGTGCGCGCGGGCAGAAAATGATCCGCTTCGGCGAGATGCCTGCCGCCTGGAAGTGCTTCGACAGGTTCGCCTGGTTGCGCGGCGAGTTCGCCATCAGCCAGAGCACGCTGTTCGGCGCCCGCTTGAGAATCCGGCACCAGCTGTTGACGACCTCGGGGGTGATCTTGCGGTTGCCGTTGAAGGAGGCGAAGATGAAGGCGTCTTCCGGCAGGCCGAGCTGCTCGCGGGTGACCGGACGTGGCTTCGGACGATGCATCGGATCGTTCGGCTGATAGCTCTCCGGCAACCGGCAGAATTTTTCATGGTAGAACGGCTTTGCCGCTTCGGGCAAAACGAAATGGTCGCCGATGACGTAGTCGAGGTCGATGTTGACCGTGCTGCCGGGAAAGCCGAGCCAGCCGACGTGCACGGGTGCCAGCGGCAGGTTGAAGGCTGCCGCGCGGCTGCCTGACGTATGGCCCTTCAGATCGACCATGATGTCGATATTGTGCTCGCGCACGACTGCCAGCACCGCCTGGTCGGAGAAGCCGTGAATGTCGACGATCCGGCCCCAGCGGCTGCGATCGGTGTCATTGTGCTTCAGATATTCAGGGCCGGTATGGCAGAAGAGCGTCACCTCGAACCGGTCCTTGTCGTGCAGCTCGAGGATGCGTTGCAGCAGCTTCATCGTCGCGTGACGATCCCAGAAGTCCGACGACATGTAGCCGATCCGGATCTTGTCCGACCACGTGTGCGGCTGGTTACGGCGGAAAGCGACCCGTTCCCGGTTGAGTGGGGTCGTGCCGATCGTTGCATGCTGGTTGAAAGCCTCGTTGCCGCACCAGTGCAGATGATAGAAGGGGTTGTCCTTGCGCAGGATATCGAGATCGCCCTTTGCCAGGGCCCCGTCGATGACCGCCTGATGCTTGGCCGCCTCTTCGAAATCGTTGAATTCGCGGGCGAAAACAAGATGGAGAAAGCGGAAGGCGTGATTGCCCGGAAAACGCTTGAAGAGGTTGCGCGCCAGCGTCTGGTTGGTCGCGTCGTTCAGATCGTCGCTGAGCAGCAGGGCCGCCAGGCGCAGGTGATCGGGGTTCGTGCTTTCCGACAGCACCGTCTTGAACGGGCGGATGATATCCCGCTGCTGGCGCTTCAGGTAGATCGCGGTGATGATGAAGGCGAGTTCGGCATCTTCCTGCGCCCTGGTGAGGTTGCGCATGGCGATCAGCAGCGCTTCGTCCTCGCTGCCGGTCTCGTAATAGAGCTTGGCAGCCTGCTTCTGATATTCGTAGGCGTTCGGTCCTTCGCAATTGCCGGCCAGGCCATAGGCTTTCGCGGCATCGGCTTTGAAGCCGAGCTGCATGAGGTTCTTGGCGAGCAGCGCATAGGTCTTGGCGTCCTGCTGGATATCCATGAGCTGGTTGAGCGTCGCCAATGACTGTGTGTAGCGGCCCGCCTGAAAATCTCTGGATGCCGCAGAGAACGAAACTTTGCTGTTCAAAACCCAACTCCGTGAAGGAAATGTTCTGGCATGACTGTCGATCGCCCGGCGCAGGCAGGGAGCGTCCTCCCCGAAAACGGGTGGATGATCCGATGGTGCTATCCCGGCACCTGCCACGTTGGCATCCGAAGCTTGCTTGAAACCGGTGCGCCTGATGAAGACGCTTCCCTTCCGAGGGATAATGGTATCTTTCCCGGTATGTTAGCATGCGAACGAATAGATTCAGCCAGCATTAACTATGCGATGTAAGGAGCCGGCACGGACCCTCGATATTTAAGAAGTTGGCAAGCATTGGCTGCGAGATTGCCCTGGACATGACGGGTTTGGGCCAAACAAGCAGGCGCCGAGTAGCATGAAGCTGGTCCGTCATCGCCGGTACTACAGTCCGGTATGTCCTCCTTTTTGTATCTAGTTTCCAGGGGACAGATTTATGACAAGCATTAACACCAATTCTTCCGCAATGGCCGCGCTCCAGACGCTGCGCAACGTCAACCAGGGCCTCAACAACACGCAGAACCACGTTTCTTCGGGCTACCGCGTTGAAAAGGCCTCCGACAACGCTGCTTACTGGTCGATCGCAACGACCATGCGTTCGGACAACAAGGCTCTTTCCGCCGTTTCCGACGCTCTCGGCGTTGGTGCAGCGAAGGTCGATACCGCCTACACCGCGATGGACAGCGCCATCGACGTCGTCGGCGACATCAAGGCCAAGCTGGTTGCCGCCACTGAAAACGGCGTCGACAAGGCGAAGGTCCAGGAAGAAATCGGCCAGCTGCAGCAGCAGCTGCTCAGCATCGCTCAGTCGGCTTCCTTCAACGGCGAAAACTGGGTTGCCGGCGCCAACGGCACCAAGAGCGTTGTTTCCTCCTTCGTCCGCGACGGCTCCAACGCCGTTTCGATCACCACGACCGACTACGTTCTCGACAGCGGGTCCGCAGGCAACGTTCTGTTCGGCATGAGCGGCGGTTCGGTCGAAACCTCCACCGGCATCCTCGGCACGGTGAATGGCTCGACCGGTTCGATCTACTCGATGGACATCACCAACTTCACCGCTGGCCAGATCCAGACCGCTCTGACCAACGTCGAATCGGCTCTGAAGTCCATGACCAGCGCCGGCGCTGCTCTCGGCTCGCTCTCCAGCCGCATCGACAGCCAGGAAGACTTCGTTTCGGCTCTCAGCGACTCGATCGACTCCGGTGTCGGCCGTCTCGTCGATGCCGACATGGAAGAAGAATCTTCCAAGCTCAGCGCCCTGCAGACCCAGCAGCAGCTGGCCATCCAGTCGCTGTCGATCGCAAACTCCTCTTCGCAGAACATCCTGTCGCTCTTCCGCTAAAAGCGGTCGGCACAAGGCGTCCAAGTTTCGCGGCCGGGTCATCCCGGCCGCGAAATGTTTTAATATAAGGTTAATGAAAATCCATCTAAGTGTCAGATATTTTTACACTATTTCCATTTTGAATTTAACTTTCCTTAACCATCTTGCTGTCTTCTAGGCCCATCGAAACGGCGAGTTAACCCTAACGAGAATGGTTAACAGGCATGATGCTGATCGCTGTGGGCCGGCCAAATCCGGAATGTCCCTTCTTAAATTCTGCCAACAAGGGGCAAGCAGACTATGACGAGCATCAACACCAACAACGCTGCAATGGCAGCCCTCCAGACTCTCCGCGGCATCAACCAGGGTCTCCAGACGACCCAGGCTCACGTTTCGTCCGGCTATCGCGTCGGCAAGGCTGCCGACAACGCTGCTTACTGGTCGATCGCAACGACCATGCGTTCGGACAACAAGGCACTTTCTGCCGTTTCCGACGCTCTCGGCCTCGGCGCCGCCAAGGTCGACACCGCTTACTCCGCCATGGATAGCGCCATCGACGTCGTCGGCGACATCAAGGCCAAGCTGGTTGCCGCCACTGAAAACGGCGTCGACAAGGCCAAGGTTCAGGAAGAAATCGGCCAGCTGCAGCAGCAGCTGCTCAGCATCGCTCAGTCGGCTTCCTTCTCCGGTGAAAACTGGGTCGCCGGCGCTGACGGCACCAAGAACGTCGTCGCTTCCTTCGTCCGCGACGGCTCCAACGCCGTTTCGGTCGTGATGACCGACTACGTTCTCGACAGCGGGTCCGCAGGCAACGTTCTGTTCGGCATGAGCGGCGGCGCGGTCGAGACCTCCAGCGGCATCCTCGGCACGGCGAATGGCTCGACCGGTTCGGTCTACGCGATGGACATCACCAACTTCACCCTCGGCGAGATCCAGACCGCTCTGACCAACGTCGAATCGGCTCTGAAGTCCATGACCAGCGCCGGCGCTGCCCTCGGCTCGATCTCCAAGCGTATCGAACTGCAGGAAAACTTCGTTTCGGCTCTCAGCGACTCGATCGACTCCGGTGTCGGCCGTCTCGTCGATGCCGACATGGAAGAAGAATCTTCCAAGCTCAGCGCCCTGCAGACCCAGCAGCAGCTGGCTGTTCAGTCGCTGTCGATTGCGAACTCCTCTTCGCAGACCATCCTGTCGCTCTTCCGCGGCTAATATCCGAAAATATGGCCCGCCGGTCTCCGGCGGGCACCTCGCAGGCGAGCCGCGCTTCGATGGAGCGCGGCTTTTTTATTTCCGTTAATGGTTGATTAACCATAATGCTGTTTTCTGAGGCCAACGAGACGGCGGGTTAACCGAAATTTAAAACCGGTTAACAGGCATGAGGCTGATCCCCGTTGCCGGTAACTTCCGGAATGTCCCTTTTTCCCAGATGCCAACAAGGGGCAATCATTTCATGACCAGCATTTTGACGAACGTCGCGGCGATGGCCGCCCTTCAGACACTGCGTGGAATCAACGACAGCCTGGAGGGTACGCAGAACCGCGTATCCTCGGGCTACCGCGTCGAAAAGGCCGCCGACAATGCCGCCTACTGGTCGATCGCTACGACCATGCGTTCGGACAACAAGGCGCTTTCGGCCGTTTCCGACGCTCTCGGCCTCGGCGCCGCTAAGGTCGACACCGCCTATTCCGCCATGGACAGCGCCATCGACGTCATCAGTGAGATCAAGGCGAAGATCGTTGCCGCAACCGAAAAGGGCGTCGACAAAACCAAGGTGCAGGAGGAAATCGGCCAGCTGCAGCAGCAGCTTCTGAGCATCGCTCAGTCGGCCTCCTTCTCCGGTGAAAACTGGGTCGCCGGCGCTGATGGCACCAAGAGCGTCGTGTCGACCTTCGTGCGCGACGGCAACGGCAACGTCTCGGTCAAGACCACGGACTATGTCCTGGACACGAGCTCCTCGGGCAACGTTCTCTTCGGCATGACCTCGACCGGCACGATCGATACGAGCGCCGGCATCATCGGCACATCATACGGTACGATCGGCTCGATCTACTCGATGGATATCAGCACCTTCGGTTCGGTTGAGATTTCCATGGCGCTGACCTCGATCGAGGCAGGCCTTGAAGCCATGACCAAGGCTGCCTCGCAGCTCGGTTCGATTTCCACCCGCATCGAGCTGCAGGAAAACTTCGTTGGAGCGCTGAGCGACTCGATCGACTCAGGCGTCGGTCGCCTCGTCGATGCCGATATGGAAGAGGAATCGAGCAAGCTGACGGCGTTGCAGACCCAGCAGCAGCTGGCAATCCAGTCGCTTTCGATCGCCAATTCCAGCGCGCAGAACATCCTCACCCTGTTCCGCAGCTAAATCGGTCGCTGAAGCTGGACCGAATCTTGCGCCGCCATCCGGCGGCGCGCAGAAAACCTTCCGGACCGCGCCTGAAAAGGCGCGGTTCTTTCTTTTATATCAACAGGTTGTCTCGTGCTAGGCTTCGCCGGCTGCGGCTCGTCGCCGCGCTCTTGCTCAACAGCTTGCGATCGAGTTAACCTGACCTCGAGTTGATTTGCTTTTGCGACACGCCGGTGGATATCCACCGGAGGCATGACGCCACGTCCGTCGCCGCCGCCAGTTCGGCCTGCCCTTTCATCTGATTCCGAGACCCTGTCGATGACCGTTAAGATTACTAGCGCGGCCGCGGTGAATGCACTTTCGGTGCTGCGCAGCATCAACAAAGAAGCCAGCCAGACCCAGCAGCAAGTGTCTTCCGGATATCGGATCGAGACGGCCGCCGACGACGCCTCTTACTGGTCGGTCGCGACCGTCATGCGTTCGGACAGCACCAATCTCGGCACGATCGGCGACGCGCTCGGTCTCGGCGCCGCCAAGGTGGATGCGACCTATACGGCGATGACGTCGGCGATCGATCTCGTCACCCAGATTCGCACCAAGCTGGTTGCGGCAAGAGAACCCGGCACCGACAAGGACAAGATCAACGCCGAGATCAGCGAATACAAGGACCAGCTGAGGACCGTCGTTGAATCGACGTCCTTTGCAGGGGAGAACTGGTTGCTGAACAGTGACAAGGCAGCGCCGCCGACATGGTCGGTCATTTCGGGCTTCGTGCGCGCCTCGACCGGCGAATACCAGGCTCAGAGCATCGACTTCCCGTCGTCGCAGACCATTCTCATCGACAAGAACAATGCGAGCGGCGGCCTGTTCACCAAGGCAGTCGATGCCCAGGCGATCAACAATAGCGGCACGGGACCGCGGAACTATTACCTGCTGGACGCCGATTCGACGACGCCGGCGACAGGCACGGAAGTCGCGATCGACAAGAACACCACCGACGCCCAGCTCGCCGACATGCTCGATGTGACCGACTCTCTGCTCGCCTCGCTGACGACGACATCCGCCTCGATCGGAGTGATGAAGGCGCGGATCGACGATCAGATCGACTACACCGCCGATTTGTCCGATTCGATCGACAAGAGTGTCGGCGCGCTCGTCGATACCGATATGGACGAGGCTGCGATCCGGCAAAAGGCGATCGAAACCCAGAAACAGATGGCCGTCGAAGCGATCTCGATCCTGAACACGGCTGCAAGCAAGATCCTCATTCTGCTGGAATAGAGCGGGGCGCGATCGTCGATGGCGGCGGCGCCATTCATCCTCGCGCAAGTTTGACTTCCTAGTTTCCGGCATGAAGGCATCGTCCGAAATCATGCCGGCGCAAGGTCAAGCCCTTCGCTGCGAAGGACATGTCGCGCGCAAGGTCATTTTGATCGGGGGCAGCATGCCGCATGTCTCCCGGACGCTGGATGGTTTCTATGAGCATTTCGCTTTCTCGGTATTTGAAGGATTTCGGCGAACCGAAACCGTCGGCACCGATCATCGACATCGACGATTTCCCCGGCGATGCTTTTCCCGAGGCGCCGAGCGAGCCGCCGGTCGACGTCGAGGCGGAGCGTCGCGATGCCTATGCGCAGGGCCATGCCGCGGCGACCGCTGATTTGACCGAGAAATACGAAAGCGAAGCGCGCGCTCTGGCCGAGGTAAATGCACGCGAGCTCGAAGAACTGAAGCTCCGCTATGAAGTCGAGGCGGCCGCGGTCATCGCATCGCGCGTCCGTGATATCGCCGAGGAGATCGCGCAGCTGGTCAGCGCCGGCGCGGCTGCGGCCATTGCGCCGGTCATGACGGAAGCGCTTGCGGCCAAGGCCGCCGAAAGCCTCGCCGCATTGCTGCGCGACGCGATCCTCGAGGGGGCTGCCGGACCGATCGTCGTCAGGGGGCCGACCCGGCTCTTTAACATATTGAAGGCCGAGCTCGGCGAACATGCCACGGTGGTTCGCCACCTGAAGAGCGACGATATCGATCTTGCCGTCGAAATCGGTGACTCCGTCATCGTCACCCGTATGTCCGCCTGGGCGGCCAGCTTGAAGAAAGTTCTCGAATGAGCGAAGGCGAAAACCATCACCACGGCAGGAACGAGATCATCATCGTCAAGCGGCATGGCGGCGGTGATCACGATGGTGCCCATGGCGGTGCGTGGAAAATTGCCTATGCCGACTTCATGACGGCGATGATGGCGTTCTTCCTGGTCATGTGGCTGGTCAACGCCGCCAATGAGGAAACCAAGGCCGCGGTTGCGACCTATTTCAATCCGATCAAGCTCGCCGACGAAAAGCCGACGGAGAAGGGCCTGAAGAAGCCCGTCGACCATGCCGAGGGCGAGGAGAAGAAGGAAAAGTCGAAACAGAAGGAAGAGAATCCGACCGAGGGCAAGTCCGCCGCGGATGGTGACGACCAGACATCGACTTCGGGCGACCAGACCAATTATTCCGAAGCCGACTTCTTTGAAAATCCCTATTCGGTTCTTGCCGAGATCGCACAGGAAGTCGGCCAGCAGGCCAATGTCAGCGCCAAGGGCGATGGCGGCGCGGCCGATTCCGGCCCGGCGACCGGCGCCGATGGTGGCGAAGCCTATCGCGATCCCTTCGATCCGGATTTCTGGACGAAGCAGGTCGAGGTAACAACGGCTGGAAAAACCCTGCCGCCTGGCAAGAGCGAGGAGCAGGCGGCCGAAAGCGAGGCGACCCAGGTTGCCAAGGCAGAGGATATGAAGCCGGTACCCTTGGCGACCGACCAGAAGCCAGTCAAGGACGTCAAGGAGACCAAGGGAACCAAGGAAACCAAGGGCGCCGCCGGGACCAAGGACGGCAAGGCGACGGATGGCAAGACGTCCGATGACAAGAAGGCGGAGACCGAGAAGGACACCGATCATCGGAAGGACGCCGACAAGAGCAAGGCCGAGACCGAACAGCAGAAGAAGCAGGCGGACGAGCTTCAGAAGCAGATCGCCCAACAGATTGGCGGCGTTGCCGGCAAACTTGCCGAAGGCCTGACGGTGACGGCATCCGAAGGCGGCCTGCTGGTCAGCATCTCCGACCAGAACGACGATTCGATGTTCAATATCGGTTCCGCTGTTCCGCGCCAGGAGATGGTGCTCGCCATGGAAAGGATCGGTACGATCCTGAAGGAGAGGGGCGGCGCCGTTGCCATCCGCGGCCACACGGACGGGCGCCAGTACAAGGGCACGCAGAACGAGAATTGGCGGCTTTCGATGGATCGCGCCCAGAGTGCCTACTACATGCTCGTGCGCGGCGGCCTGGACGAGAAGCGCATCTCGCAGGTCTCCGGCTTCGCCGACCGTCGGTTGAAGCTGCCTGCCGACCCGTTCAACGCGGCCAACCGCCGGATCGAGATCCTGGTGCAGGCGGATTAAGGATAGTCGGATGGCGCGTCGGCAGCATCGTTACGTCGGATTTATCGCCCTTGGCCTGGCGATGCTCTCGCCTGCCGCAGGCAGTGCGCAGGATCCGGACGACCTCTCGCCGTACAAGATGCTGCGGTCGCTGCAGTTCGTGCAGGATTCGGTCGTCGCCGGCGATCATTCGGCCGGCGAGATGCAGCGCTTCATGCTTGGCACGATCGACGAGCGCCTGCGCACCGCCGATACGTCGATCTACGACGACGACCGCAATGTCGATGCTGCGCTGATTTATGCGATGAGCGGCGGCAATCCGCAGACGCTCGAATATCTGGTCGCCCACGACGTCAACGGCTATTTCGACAACCGCGTCACTGACGTGCTGCGCAAATATCTGAGCGGCAAAGGGCTCCTCGTCGCCAAGACGCTGGAGGAAACCGCCAGGGAATATCGCGACAGGAAAATCGGTCCCTACCTGGCGCTGATCGGCGGCAACGTGCTGATCGCCACGAAACCGACAGATGCGCTTAATCTTTACGACCAGGCGCGTCTTGCCGCGCCGGGAACGATTGTCGAGGAGGCGGCCTTGCGCCGTTCCGTCGCCATCTGCGTCGACAAGGGAATGCTCGACAAGGGGCTAGCCTATTCGCAGCGTTATGCCCGCCGCTTCCTGCATTCGCCCTATGCCAGCCAATTTGCCGATTTCTTCGTCAAGCTCGTCGTCGCCCATGATCGCGACGTGAAACCGCAGGACGTCGTCGACATCCTGTCCTTCATGGATGCTCCGCGCCAGCGTGAGGTCTATCTGCGCATCGCCCGTGCTGCCGCGATATCAGGCAAGCCGGAACTGGCGCGCATGGCGGTCGACCGTGTGCAATCGCTTGGCGCAGGCACCGACAATGCCTTCGGCCCGCTCGCCGATTTTTACGGCGGCATGGCCGGCCTTCCCACGCAGGATATCGATCAGGCGGTGAAGAATGTCAGCGGCATCGACGGCAATGCACTGTCGCCGCGGGATCAGGCGCTGCAGGCGGCGGCGCGATCCGTCGCCGAGCAGATCTTGCGCGCGCCGGATCCGGCAAGCTTGACGCAAGCATCCGATCCTAACACTTCTCATCAAGAAATCACTTCTGAAAAGGCCGCGGCAATCGCCATGCAACCGGGAGCGCCAGGCGCGCATCCCGAGCCTGTTCCGGGAGGTGTGGCATCGACTGGCCTGAGCCAGGATACCGACTCCTCATTCAACGCATTTGTGACGACCAGCCGATCCAAGCTCAACGAGATCGATGGTCTTCTGGCGCAGGAAGGCAACGAACAATGATGGATTTGAGCGTCTCGGGCGGAGCCTCTGGTGCGGAGGCGGCCGCGGCTGCGAAATCCACCAAAACGGCTGGAAAGGGCGACGCCACCGGTCAAAAGGGCGACTTCTCCGATGTGCTTGCCAAGGCGAGCGGCAGCGCCGCCAACGACGCGCCCGACGACGCGGCGCCGGATCAGGGCGCGGCTGCCGATGGCGACGCGGCGAAGGTGGCGCGGACGATCCGCAGCCGCGCCAAACCGTTGATCGATCTCAGCGACGCCGCCCTGAAGGCGCAGGCCGAGGTGCAGCCGGAAACGATCGCCAATGGCGAAAAGACCCCCGCAAAGCCTGCAAAGGTAAAGGATCAGCTCACATTGCCGGCCGATCGCGGCAAGCGCGATGCCGAAGATCCCTCCACCGACTTGGCCGCGCAGGCAGCCAGGGGCGTCAAGCACGCAAAGACCGATCTCTCGAAAACAGATACGGATGCCGACAGCGAGGACGATGACGGCGGCATTTCCGACGTTCTCGGCCTGCTGAAGCAGGAGACAGCCGGCGCGACGGTCGTCTCGCCGGCCGCAGGCGCTGCTCATTTGGCCGCCGCCACGGCCGGGGAGGCCGGGCCTGTCGACAAGAAGACCGCGGCTGACGGGAAAACGAGCGGCCACGCATCCGACGCCCTGGCGGCTGTCAGCGGCAATGTCGAGGACGCCAAGGCGGATGACATCGGGGTTCCAGGCGCGGAGAACGCCGACGCCACTGACGTCAGGACCTTCCGGCTCAGCCGCGCCAACGGCCGCGGCGTATCGATGGACGTTCACATCGGTGCGGACCAGGCCGGGCCGAAGGACGGCTCGAAGAAGGCCGACGTCGAAAACGTCTCGGTTCTCGAAGCGCGCCGCTATATCGGCCTGGCGCAGAACACCAATTCCGCCGCCGTCACCGCTGCCCTCTCCGGCGATTCCGAATGGGCGCGCGCCATGCAGCCGAGTTCGGCGCTCTCCAACGCGGCGGAATGGACGAGCACCGGCAAGGTGGTCAATACGCTGAAGATCCAGATGAACCCGATCGATCTTGGCCTGGTGACGGCGACCATGCGCCTGTCCGGCGATGCCTTGAACGTCGACCTCAAGGTCGAAACCGGCGCAGCCTATCGGCAGCTGAAGGAGGATCACGGCAAGATTCTCGAAGCGCTGCGCAGCCAGGGCTATGCGGTCGACAACGTCACCATCAGCATGGCTCCCGTTGAGCGTGCCGACGCCGGCAACCAGGCGGGTGGCCAGGGACAGGCCTCTCAGCAGCAGTCGCTGCCCCAGCAGGGGCAGGGCGGGGCGGCGCGCGAGCGCCACAATCAGACGGCGCAGCGGACGGATGGAGGCTTCAATGGTGCAGGCGAGAGCGGGATTGAAGACGCTTCTGCTGGCGGGGCTCGCAGCCGCGGCGCTGGCGGCGTTTACCTCTGAGGCCGCTGCCTCCACCGGCGCCTGCGAACGCGAAATCCAGTCGGCTGCCGCCAAATACGGCATCCCGGAAGGCATTCTCTATTCGGTCGGTCTGACGGAGACCGGCCGCAAGGGCTCGCTCTATCCCTATGCCATGAACGTTGAAGGCAAGGCGATCTTCCCGCCCTCGGAAGCGGACGCGATGAGGCAGTTCGACGTGGCCCGCAGAAGCGGGGCGAAGCTCATCGACATCGGCTGCATGCAGATCAATCATTATTATCACGGCGAGAATTTCGCCTCCGCCGAGGATATGTTCGATCCGCATCGCAACGTCGAATATGCGGCGAGGTTTCTCCGCGACCTGCATGACCGTCATGAGACCTGGACGATGGCGGTAGCCAGATACCATGCAGGCCCGAACAATGATCCCGCGCAAAAGCAGTATGTCTGCCGCGTCATCGCCAATCTGGTGGCCACGGGCTACGGCAAGTGGACTCCCAATGCGAGTAACTTCTGCCAAGATTGATTCAACCGAAGATAGAATGCACCGATTGTGACGAAAATGTGTCATAATGTGGCGGGATTCCGGCAGGAAACGCATGCGCAAGCCATAATTAAGAGGTCGTTAACTTTTCCACGAAATTTTTGTGTGCATAACTTGGTGTGCCTACTATATGTAGATCAAATCGCCACGCAGATCTTAATCAACTATTAATTTCTGCCATTAACTTTAACGAGTTGTCGCCGATTCGTGCGATTCGTACCGATAGATCATCGAAGTGCCACACTGATTCGGAGGCGGACGAATGATCGTCGTGGTTGATGAGCGTGAGCTCGTGAAAGACGGATATACATCTCTATTTGGCCGGGAGGGCATTCCCTCTACCGGTTTTGATCCATCGGAATTTGGGGACTGGGTTCAGACCGCCGCCGATTCGGATATTGCGGCCGTCGAGGCCTTCCTCATCGGTCAGGGCCAACGCAGCCTGGAATTGCCGCGGGCGATCCGGGATCGCTCGATGGCGCCGGTGATCGCGGTCAGCGATCAGCCCTCGCTGGAAAACACGCTTGCGCTTTTCGATTGCGGCGTCGACGACGTAGTGCGCAAGCCGGTCCATCCGCGCGAAATTCTCGCCAGGGCGGCGGCGATCCGGCGCCGGCTGAAGGCGATCGCCAACTACACCGACATCGGCGGCATCCGCGTCTTCTCGGATGGTCGCGACCCCGAGATCAACGGCGAGGTCTTCGCGCTTCCCAGGCGCGAGCGCCGCATCCTCGAATATTTGATCGCCAATCGCGGTCGCCGGGTCACCAAGACCCAGATCTTCAATGCCATCTACGGCATCTTCGACGAAGAGGTCGAGGAGAACGTCGTCGAAAGCCACATCTCGAAGCTGCGCAAGAAGTTGCGCAAGAAGCTCGGCGTCGATCCGGTCGATTCCAAGCGCTTCCTTGGCTACTGCATCGATTGGGCCTGATTTTCCCGGCCGGGTGGCGGCGCCCGGCTGGACCTCGAGATTGGCCTTTCAGCTCGCAGTCACAGACAGCTTCACGCAAGGCCCGACAAATACTCTCGAGTTCAACAGGTAAAACGAGGTTTTCAGATGAGCATTTTCGGCAGCATGAAGACGGCGGTATCGGGAATGAACGCGCAGGCGAACCGCCTCAGCACGGTCTCCGACAACATCGCCAACGTTAACACAACCGGTTACAAGGCAGTGTCGACGAGCTTCTCCTCGCTGGTCCTGCCCTCCTCGGGCGGCAATTATAATTCCGGCGGCGTTCAGACCTCCGTCCGCCAGGCCGTTTCCGACCAGGGCGACATCTCCTACACCACCTCCACCACCGACCTTGCGATTTCGGGTGACGGCTTTTTCATCGTCCAGGGCCCTGACGGCACGCCGGTCCTGACCCGCGCCGGCGACTTCCAGAAGGATGACGAAGGCAATCTCGTCAATGCCGCCGGCTTCCAGCTGATGGGCTATTCCTACAATTCCGGCGCGCCTGCCGTCGTCGTCAATGGTTTCGATGGCCTCGTTCCCGTCAACGTGAACCAGGAAGGGCTGACCGCCGTCGCCTCGACATCGGGTGTCTTCAAGGGCAATCTCGATTCCGGCGCCAATGTCGCTCCGGTCGCCCCCGCGACGCTGCCGAGCGCCAACGCCGCCACCACGACGGCCGATACCAAGAAGTTCTCGATGGTCGCCTACGACCATCTCGGCAACAAGGTGATGTACGACTTCTACTTCACGAAGACCTCGGTGGTGACACCGGTGCCGGCCGCAGGTGCTACTGCCAGCACCTGGGAGGTTGCGGTGTTCCGCAACGCCGATGCGGCGACGGGGGGCACGACTTCCTTCCCCTACACCGGCGGCGCCGGTGCCGTTGTCGCCTCCGGAAACCTTACATTCGACCGCGATGGCAAGATGCTGACGGGCGGTGCCCTCACGATTGCCGATACAAGCAACGCTCTGTCGATCGACATGGATCTCTCGGGCTTCACGCAGCTTGGCGCCGCCTTTGCCGGCACCGGTACGCCGAACGGCCAGGCGGCGAGCCCGGTCAAGGATGTCACCATCGATGGCGATGGCATCGTCTACGCCAAATATGAAGACGGCAGCACCAAGCCCCTTTACCGCGTCCCTCTCGCCAACGTCGCAAGCCCGGACAAATTGACCTTGATGAGCGGCAACGTCTACAGCGCCAACGGTCAATCGGGCGTCACCGTCACCGGCTTCCCGCAGACCAACGGCCTCGGCACGATCAAATCGGGCGCTCTCGAAGGGTCGAACGTCGATCTCGCCGGCGAGTTGACCGAGATGATCGAAGCGCAGCGCAGCTACACCGCCAATTCGAAAGTGTTCCAGACGGGTTCGGACATCATGGACGTCCTCGTCAACCTCAAGAGATAGTCAGGGTAACGGGTAAGCCATGTCGCTCACATCCGCACTTAATACCGCGCAGAACATATTCAACAATACCGGCACGCAGAGCAGTGTCGTATCGAACAATATCTCGAATGCGGGCAACAAGGATTATGTGCGCCGGCAGGCAATGCTTACCACGTCCCTGAACGGCGCGCAGGTCGTCAAGATCGACCGGGCTCAGGAAGACGCCCTGCTGCGCCAATATCTCAAGTCGTCCTCTCAGGACAGCGCTCAGCAGACCCTGCTGAGCGGCCTCGAGGACCTGAAGTCGATTATGGGTGGCAACGACTATGAAACGTCGCCGTCCACCTATCTCGGGGTGTTCCAGCAGAAGCTCCAGGCCTTCCGCACGTCGCCCGGCAGCACCGTCGCCGCCCAAGGCGCCATCACCGCCGCTCAGGACGTCGCCAACTCGCTGAACAATGCCTCGCAATCCGTTCAGGACGTTCGTGCCGGCGCCGACAAGCAGATCGCTACCGCGGTCGATACACTGAACACGCTCCTCAGCCAGTTCGAGAAGGCCAACAACGCGGTGAAGACCGCGACGTCCTCGGGTGCGGATGCATCCGGCGCGCTCGACGAACGCGAGAAGGTGCTGAAGCAGATTTCGCAGATCGTCGGTGTCAGCGCGACGACGCGCGACAACAACGACATGGTGCTGAGCACGCCCGACGGGACGATCCTCTTCGAGACGATCCCGCGCAAGGTGACGTTCCAGGCGCAAGATGTCTACAACGCCAGCATCACTGGCAATGCGGTCTATATCGACGGTGTCGCGCTGCCGCGCGGCGGTGGATCGACGACGACGGCGCAGGGGAGCCTCCAGTCGCTCCTTCAGGTCCGCGACGAGATCGCCCCCAACTTCCAGAAGCAGCTCGACGAAATCGCCCGCGGCCTTGTTTCTCTCTTCAAGGAGCAGAATACCGCTGGGCCGCCGGCCTATGTGCCCGGCCTGTTTACCTGGAGCGGCGGCACCGTCGATACCGGCGGCACTGCGATTGCCGGCATGGCGTCGACCATCAGCGTCAGCAGCCGTGTGATCACATCGCAGGGCGGCGACCCGATGCGGCTGCGCGATGGCGGCGTCAACGTCAACGGCGTCGTCAACAATCCCGCCGGCCTCAGTGGCTACACGACGGACCTCGACCGCCTTTACACCGCCTTGGGCGCCGACATCGATTTCGATCCGGCGGCAGGTCCGGCAGTCGGCTTCGACGCTACGACGGGGATCGATTCGAACGTCAGCATCATGGAATACGCGACCAATTCCCTCGGCTGGCTCGAGCAGTATCGCAGCAATGCCACGACGGCTGCGGAAAATACCTCGGCGGCCCTGTCGCGCTCCGACGAAGCCTATTCCAACGAAACCGGTGTCAACCTCGACGAGGAACTGACGCTGCTTCTCGATATCGAACAGTCCTACAAAGCGGCGACCAAGATTCTTAACGCTGTCGACGAAATGTTGAAGTCATTGCTGGATATCGCGAGTTAAGCCATGAAGAGCTCATTTATTTCAAGTAGCGCCATTCAAAGTGCGATGCGCTTGACGATCCGTCAGGCACAGAACCAGATGACGAAGGCGACGATGGAAGCAACGACGGGAGTCTATGCGGATATCGGTGTCTCGCTCGGCGGCAACGCTGCCAGAAGCGTCGACTTCACCCGCGAGACCGACCGGATCGATTCGATCAAATCAAGCAATTCGCTTGTCAGCGCCCGCATGGAATCCTCGCAGCTCGGCCTGTCCAAGATGAAGGACGTCGGCGATGGCCTGGTTTCGAAGCTGACCGCGCTGCAGGGCAGTCACGATCCGGGCAGCATCACCGTCGCCATCCAGTCGGCGACCAGCGCGCTGTCGACCATGATGGATACGGCCAATACCATGGTGAACGGCGAATATCTGTTCTCCGGCATCAACACCGACGTGCAGCCGCTGACCGACAAGACGACCGCCACGAGTGCGGCGATCGTCACGGCGCTGAACAGCTACGCCGCTGGTCTTGCTCCGCCGAAGGCCGTCAGCGATCTCACCGGCACCGAAATGGAGACCTTCATCACGACGACGGTCGAGCCGATGTTCAGTGAGGCCAATTGGACCAATGCGGCGACCGGATGGTCGCAGGCATCGAGCCAGAACATGACGAGCCGCATCAGCAACTCGGAAGTGATCGAATCCTCGACCAACGCCAATTCCGAAGGCATGCGTTATCTTGCGCTCGCCTCGGTCATGACCTCCGCGCTGCTCGGCCAGAACCTCAGCACGGATGCAATGACGACTGTCTCCAAGCAGGCTATCAGCTACACGGCCAAGGCGACCAGCGGCCTGGTGACGCAGGCAAGCCAGCTTGGCCTCTCCCAGGAGCGTGTCAAGAAATCCAACGACGCTCTCGACGCGCAGTCGAACATCATCAAGAACAAGCTGGTGGATCTTCAGGGCGTTGATCCCTACGAAGCCTCGACCCTTGTCAAGACTTTGGAAACACAGCTTGAAACCGCTTACACGATCGTTTCGAAGATCCAGCAGTTGAGTCTCGTAAACTACCTTTGATGAGCAAAGGCGCGCAATATAAAGAAGGATGCATGAATGTATCAGTTCTCATATGCCGAAGTCATGCAGGACTCGGTGGCCGACGCGAAAGAGCGGGAATGGCAGGTTCTTGACCGGTCCATAGAACTGCTGGCGTTGGCGCGCGACAAGGAAAAATACGGTCGGGAAGCCATTGATGCCCTGTTTTATACGCGTCGGGTGTGGATCAGCTTCATCGAGGATCTGAAGCATCCGGACAACCAGCTGGATGTTCAGCTCAGGGCCAATCTCATCTCGATCGCAATCTGGATATTGAAGGAATGCGACCGGATCAGAAAACGTCTGTCTAATAACTACCAGGGCATCATCGACGTTACCACCATCATCAGGGATGGACTTAAATGAAAAGTACACTACGCATTTCTCTGAAAGCCGGGGAAAGAATCTTCATCAACGGCGCCGTCCTGCGTGTCGACCGCAAGGTCGCGCTGGAATTCCTGAATGATGTGACGTTCCTTCTCGAAAATCACGTCCTGCAGCCGGAAGGTGCGACGACGCCCCTGCGCCAGCTCTACTTTATCGCGCAGATGATCCTCATCAACCCCGAGGGCAAGGAGCACTCGACGGCGATGTTCCGCAAGTCGATCACCATGCTGCTCACCTGCTTCAAGAATGAAGAGATCCTCGCCGAACTGAAGCGCATCGACGCACTTGTGTCGACCGGCCGCGCCTTCGACGCGCTGAAGGCGATCCGCGGTCTCTACGCGATCGAAGACAATATTCTCAACAACCACGAACTGCCGCCGACGATGGTCGAGCAGATCCGCAAGGAGATCGCACCATGGCGGTAGATGCAACGTCAAAGGTGACGAGCTCGACCTCGACCGGCACGTCAAGCTCGACCCAGAAGGCGACGCTGAACTACGACAACTTCCTTCAGCTGCTCATCGCGCAGATGAAGAACCAGGATCCGACCGATCCGATGGATGCCAGCGAGCAGGTCGCTCAGCTTGCCACTTTCTCGCAGGTCGAGCAGACGATCCAGACCAACACCAAGCTGGACACGCTTCTGGCAAGCTCGAGCCTGACGCAGGCCAGCAGCTATGTCGGCAAATATATGGAAAGCGCCGACGGCACCGTCAAAGGTGTCATCGATTCCGTCAAGGTTTATTCCGACGGCATCATTGCGACGACGGCGGATGGCGGTAAGATACTCGTGCAGGCGGGAATCACTGTTGCCGACGAGGCGCCGAGCAGCAGCTCCTGATGCGAAAGGCGCCGAGGCGCCTGGTTGGCCGATCAATCGCAGCCCGGCTATGGCGGGCTGCTTCGAGGCGATATGAGGTTGCCTTCAGATGAATGAAGCTGATGCATTGGATCTGTTCCAGGCCGCGATCTGGACGGTCCTGATTGCCGCCGGTCCTGCCGTGATCGCCGCGATGGTGGTGGGTCTCGTGATCGCTCTGATCCAGGCCTTGACCCAGGTGCAGGAAGCGACGCTGACCTTCGTGCCGAAGATCGTCGCGGTGCTCATCACGGTCGGCGTTACCGCGCCCTTTGTCGGCTCCCAGATCTCGATTTTCACCAATCTGGTCTTCTCGCGCATTCAATCCGGCTTCTGAGCCACCTTCGCGCAAGCTTCGCCATTTAACTGTCGGTGCGAACTGGGCGGACCTCGTTTCCGCCTCCTCTCATGAAGAGACGGAACTGTCATGGCGCAACCACCTGCACTCCCCCTTCCGAAAGTCGCCCCCAGCCTGCGCGATGTCGGTTTTGCCCTCGGCATTGTCGGCATCATCTGCATTCTCTTCCTGCCGATTCCGCCGTTCCTGATCGATATGGGACTGGCCTTCTCGATCGCCTTTTCGGTGCTGATCCTGATGGTCGCGCTGTGGATCCAGAAGCCGCTCGACTTTTCGTCCTTTCCGACCATCCTGCTGATCGCGACAATGACCAGGCTGGCGCTGAACATCGCCACCACCCGCGTCATCCTGTCCCACGGCAATGAAGGCCACGATGCCGCCGGCGGCGTCATTGCCGGTTTCGCAAGCCTGGTGATGTCCGGCGACTTCGTCATCGGTCTGATCGTCTTCCTGATTCTGATCACCATCAACTTCATCGTCATCACCAAAGGCGCCACGCGTATCGCCGAAGTCGGCGCCCGTTTCACGCTGGATGCCATCCCCGGCAAGCAGATGTCGATCGATGCCGATCTCTCGGCCGGCATTATCGATGAGAGGGAAGCCCAGCGCCGGCGCAGGGAGCTCGAGGAGGAAAGCTCCTTCTTCGGTGCGATGGACGGTGCCTCGAAGTTCGTGCGCGGCGATGCCGTCGCCGGCCTCATCATCACCGCCATTAACGTCTTCGGTGGCATCATCATCGGCTATTTCCGTCACGGCATGCAGATTGGCGAGGCGGCTGACGTTTTCGTCAAGCTCTCCGTCGGCGACGGCCTGGTCTCGCAGATGCCGGCCCTCATCGTCTCACTCGCCGCCGGCCTTCTCGTCTCCCGCGGCGGCACCACCGGCTCCACCGACCAGGCGGTCGTCAACCAGCTGAGCGGCTATCCCCGCGCGCTCTCCATCTCGGCCGTGCTGATGTTCGTCCTGGCGCTGATGCCGGGCCTGCCGTTCGTCCCCTTCGTGATCCTCGGCAGCCTTCTCGCCTTCGGCGCCTGGTTCATTCCGCGTCAGGTCGAGGCTGAAAACAAGCTTCGCCGCGAACAGGAGGAAAAGAAGGTCGTCCAGAGCAAGGAGCTGGAGAAGGATTCGGTCAAGTCCGTGTTGCGCACCTCCGAAATCGAGCTGGCGCTCGGCAAGATGGTCTCGACGCGACTGCTCGGCGCCCATCAGGAACTGGCCTTCCGCGTCGGCAAGATGCGCAAGAAGTTCGCCACGCAATACGGTTTTGTCGTCCCTGAAATCAAGGTCACCGACGATATCGCCATCGCCGAGAAATCTTATCAAATCCGCATTCATGGCACGACGGTCGCCTCCAATCTCTTGCGCGTCGGCGAGGTCCTGGTCGTCACCGGCGCCGGCCGGCGCCCGAGCATTCCGGGCGACGAAATCCGCGAGCCCGCTTTCGGCATGCCGGCCGTCTCGATCCTCGAAAACTTCGCCGACGATCTGAAACGCGAGGGTTTCCAGCCGATCGACAATGTCTCCGTGGTGCTGACCCATATGAGCGAGGTCATTCGCAACAACCTGCCGCAGCTTCTGTCCTACAAGGACGTCAAGGTGCTGATCGATCGCCTCGACCCGGAATACAAGAAGCTCGCCGACGAGATCTGCTCTTCGCACATGTCCTATTCCGGCCTGCAGGCGGTTCTCAAGCTCCTGCTTGCCGAGCGCGTCTCGATCCGCAACCTCCACCTCATTCTCGAGGCGGTGGCCGAGCTTGCGCCGCATGTCAGGAAGACCGAGCAGATTGTCGAGCACGTCCGCATCCGCATGGCCCAGCAGCTCTGCGGCGATCTTGCCGACAACGGCGTGCTGCGCGTGCTGAGGCTCGGCAGCAAATGGGATCTGGCCTTCCACCAGGCGCTGAAACGCGATTCCAAGGGCGAGGTGATCGAGTTCGACATCGACCCCAGAAGCCTGGAGGAGTTTAGCGAGCAGGCAAGCAAAGTTATCCGTGAGTTCATGGATCGCGGCCTGCCATTCGCCCTTGTCACGTCGCCGGAAACACGCTCCTATGTGCGCATGATCATCGAACGGCTGTTCGCCACGCTGCCGGTCCTGTCGCATGTCGAACTGGCCAAGGGCATCGAGATAAAGATTTTGGGCTCGATTTCATGATATCAGACCCGCAAGGGACCGTTCTCGCGTTGTTTCTGGTTTTCTGCCGGATCGGCGGCTGTGTGCTGGCCCTTCCGGGTTTTTCCTCGGCGCGCGTGCCCGAGCAACTGCGCGTCTTCATCGCCGGGGCGCTGTCGATCGCGCTCATGCCGCTGCTCTGGGACACGGTCTATCCGGCTGTCCACACCGGATCTGCAACCTATATCGGCCTGATTTTCAGCGAATCGCTGGTCGGCGTGATGTACGGCATGCTGGCCAGAATCTATACGCTCGGCATGCAGTTCGCCGCAACGATCATCGCCATGATGGTCGGTTATACCCAGCCGGGCTCCGCCGACGTCATCGAAGACGCGCCGGAGACCAGCCTTTCCGGCTTCATCACCTTTGCCGGCATCATGATCCTCTTCATCATGGATTTCCATCACATCGTCTTCCGCGCGCTGGTCGATTCCTACACGACCATGCCGTTCGGCGGATTGACGCAGATGCGCGCGACGCTGATCTCCTTTACCGACACGCTGGAGCAGACCACTTACATCATGCTGCGGCTGTCGAGCCCGTTTCTGATTTACGGCATGATCTTCAACGTCTCGATCGGCTTCATCAACAAGCTGGCGCCGCAGATCCCGGTCTATTTTATTTCCACGCCCTATCTGCTGATGGGCGGGCTCTTCCTGTTTTATGTCTCGGTCGCGGCGCTGGTCAGCCAGTTCGGCCAGGCCTTCGGTTCGATCTATATGGGGCGATGAGGCTGGTATGATCGAGAAGGGCCGCTCCCAAAAACTCAAGCGTCTGCTGTCGGTGCAGCGGCATATCGAGAGGATGGCGGAGAACGACCTGGCCGAAACCAGCCGTCAGCGCATCGAGGTCAATGCGGCGATGGACGATGTCATCGTCGCTCTCGGTTCGATGGACCCCGTTCACCACGCCTTCTCGCAGAATTACGCCGACCGATTCGGCAGGCTGACGATCAAGGATCAGCAGCTGACCGGCATGCAGCAGATCCACGAGATGCGGCTGACGCGCGAACGCGCCAAGGCAGATCGGCTGGAAGAGGGCATGAAAGAGGCTCTCGATGCCGAGCGTCGCGAGGCCGACGACAATGCCGTCTATGATGTGATCGATCAACAATTCGCAACACCAGCCTCCAGCAAGCTTCAAAAACCATAGTCGTTACGATCTTAATTTAGAGGATTGTAACGTGGCTATTTCGCCCCCCAGTGATCTGGTCCTGGACGTGGTCAAAGCCGCCGACCCCATGGAGGTTCAGGCGGCCCAGGAAAAATTGAAGGCAAACCGTGCGGCCTTTGCCGCAACGAGCCTCGCCGAGAACGGCAAGGGCTTCTCCAATACGGTCGACGTTCTCGATCATATCGGCCAGAAGAGCGGCCTTTCCAACGTTCAGAACCGCACCAAGACCGAGGAGGTTCCGGAAAGCTACCGGAAGTTCGAGGCTATGGTGCTGCAGAACTTCGTCAAGTCGATGCTGCCGAGTGAAAGTGAAGACGTCTACGGCAAGGGAGCGACCGGCGATATCTGGAAGGGGATGATGGCCGAGCAGCTCGGCAACACCATGGCCAAGGGCGACGGCATCGGCATTGCCAAGCAGATGTACAGCGAGCAGCTGCGCCGACAGGAAGGCAAGATCGTCAATGCCTCGACCGATGATCGTGACCGCAACACCGCACTCAGCATGATCGACGACTTCCAGCGCAAGACCTTTGGCACGCCGACGGCGGACGCCAAGACGGCAAGCGACGCATAATCGAGGGTACAATGGAAATAATCTCGAACGAATACAGGATCAAATCCGTTCTCGGACGCCTCGAAATGATCATCGACAATGAGAATACTCGGATCGGCAACGATCCGCAGTTCGATCTCAAGGTCTCCAATGCGCACAAGAGCCGCTGCCTCTACGAGCTGTCGATGCTTTTCCGCGATACCGATCCGGCCGAGCTTGCCGCTGCCCATCTCGATCAGCTGCACGGCCTGAAGAAGAAGCTGGTGCTCAACGCCCGGCGTGTCGAAGCCCATCTTGAGGCGGTTCGCGCCGTCGCCGACCTCCTGAAGAATGCCGTTCAGGACGCCGACGGCGACGGCACCTATTCCCAGGAACAATTCGCCGCGCGTGGGAACTGATGATCAAGCTCGTCCTCACCGGTATCTGGGTTTGCGCCATCACCTTGGCCTCGGTTTACTTTTCGGTGTACATGGCGACGGCACCAGCGCCCGCGGCTACGGATTCCAAGCAGAGCGCGCTCGAACTGGTGAAGGGTGAAACGATCACGGTCCCGGTCATCGGCGATGGCGCGATCACCGGTTATTTCCTCGGCCGCATTTCCTTCATGATGAACAAGGACATGCTGAAGGGCGTGACCTTGCCGCTGACCGAGATGACGACCGACGAACTTTTCAGCCTGCTCATCGGCAACAAGATGGTCGATCTCGCGCACATCAAATCCTTCGATCCGAAGGCGTTCCGCGAGGAGATCAAGAAGGGCATGAACGAGCGCCTCGGCGGCGAATATGTCGCCGAAGTGATGCTGGAGCAGCTCGATTATCTCTCCAAGGAAGAGGTCAGGCAAAACGCGGCCGGTGAGCCGAAGAAGCTCGGCGCTCCCGTCAAGATCATCGAAGGCGCCTCGGCCGGGGAAACGCCGGCGCCGACCGGCCATTGAAACAACGGATCATCGATGCACGAACGGCGCCTTCGGGCGCCGTTTGTCGTTGGGCCTGACGTGGTTAATAAACCACTTATGCGAGCATCGAAATCCAAGGAATTTTCCTAAGGGTTGTTTGAAAGCCTCCTGTTATATCAGGTGTCACAGCTTGGCATGCGCCGTTTTCCGTGATCGGGGCGACGCCGTCCATGCGTGACGCGACCGGTCCTTTCGAGTCCTCCGGGTGCGGAAAAATATGGGCTTGTTTTCCGGGATGTCGGGCGCATGACGCACCCTCGGCAGGAGGTAGGAATGAATTTGATTGCAAACTTCGCGGTGCTTGCGTCGCGGCGGACGATCTTCGATCTGCCGGTCTGCGATCTCGGCTGGGACGATGCCCTCGTTTTCATCAACGAGCTGGCCTCCATTCCCGTCGGCCAGACCGTCGTTTGCTTCGTCAACGCCCATAATATGCTGACGGCGTTGCGCGACGACGAATATTACCGGATCATGTCGCACAATCTGGTGCTGCCGGATGGCATCGGCCTCAACATCGCATCGCAGATTGCCCATGGCTCGCCGTTTCCCGCCAATCTGAACGGCACCGATTTCGTGCCGGCCTTCCTTACCTTCATGGAGGCTCCGCGCCGCATCGGCCTGATCGGCGGCACGCGTTCGGTCGTCGAGGCAGCGGCCGAAAATTTCCGCAGGCACACCCCCTGGCATGAATTTGTCGTCATTTCCGACGGCTTTTTCGACAAGGTCGATTCCACTGATGTCACAGCGGAGATCGAACGCCAGAAGCCCGACATTCTGATCGTCGGCATGGGGACGCCGCTGCAGGAGAAATGGGTTCACGACAACATCCGCGCCGACCATGCGCGTCTGGTGCTGACGGTAGGCGCGCTCTTCGACTTCGTCTCCGGCGCCGTTCCGCGGGCGCCGAAGACGGTGCGGATGATGCGACTGGAATGGGCCTATCGGCTGATACAGGAACCCGCGCGCCTCTGGCGGCGCTACATCATCGGCATTCCGGTCTTCCTCTTCCATGTCCTGCGTTATCGCTTCCGCCGCCGCGAAAGAATTCTCAGCCAGCCGGAAGAGCCTCGCAGCGTCTCGCAGCCGGCTGCCTATCGCAGGAAGGCGAGCTGAACCGGCAGCGCCTAGAGCATGATGCCGAAAAGTGCAGGGTGTTTTCGGACGACATCCTGTTCTATCGCGTTTGCCACATCTGCGAAGGGCGTCACCGGTTCGAATTCGACGTCGGACCGCAATTCTTGCCGGTCGCGGTTAACCATTTCTTTGCCATGAATATTTAGAGTCGTTTAATCATCTGCATCGCGTGCGGATCATTGAACTCGGCCATCATGTGCATGAGAAGTGGCGCAAATGTACGATATCAGGGCGAGAAACAGCTTCCAGGATCGCGCAGCCGCGGAGCCGCGCCCCTTTGACGATCCTTATCGCCGGCGGTCGAAGGGGGCAGATATCGCGCTGCCCGAGGCCGAATTGCTACGGGCGATCGGTCGCGCCCTCGAAGAGCAGCGCGCGATGGCGGCGCGTCCGGCGCCGCTGGTCGACCGCATCGAAACCATCCTCGGCAACCGCCTTCGGGCTGCCAACGATATCGGCCGTCCTCTTGCGGCGGAGCCGGCCGCCCATGAGAAGCCAGTCGCTGCGGCCGCCGAACCCACGTTCTCACCCGCGCCGCTGGCCGTGATCCCTGAGGAGGCCGCCGGATCCCAGCCGGCCGCGCCGCGTTACCTCGCCGGCCGCTTCGGGCTTGTCATGACGGTCGTCACCGCCACGATCCTCGGCGCAGGGCTGCCGGCGTTGAGGCCGGTCGCGCCCGCCCTCTACCGCGCCGAGACGACGCTTTCGGTAAAGACGCATGCGTCAAGCCGCGGCGCTTTCACCCAGGCTGCGGCGAAAGGCCTGTTGTCGGCGCGGGTGATGGCCTCGACGGTCGCTGCGCTGAAACTTGATCACGACCCGGAATTTGCCGGCTCCAGTGCCAATGCGCTCGGCGTTGCGCTCGATCTCCTCTCGGCCACCGGAGCTGCTGCCGATCCGGCCTCGCGCGCCGAGGCGGCGCTGAAACATGCGGTCGAGGTCGTGCCCGATGTCGCCGCCGGTACGATCCTCGTCACGGTGACGACCGGCGACAGCAGCAAATCCATGCGCATTGCCGCACGGCTTGGCGAAGCGGTGTCAGCAGGCAGCGGTTCGGGCCGGAACTCCGAAACCGAGACCGCGCTGCGCAAGGCCTATGCAGAGGCGAAGGCGGAGCTTGCCGCCTTCACGGCAAAAAGCGGAGAGGGAAACGTCAAGGTAGCGAGCGACCTGCGCCGCCAGATCGACGGGCTCGATGCCGATCTGAAACAGGCCGACCAGAATATCCTCGCGACGAAGGCGCAGGCCGACCGGCTGAAGGCGGCAAAACTCGCGGCCGTCCTGGATGGGTCGCTTCCGTCCAACATGCTTTCGCCGGCGCTGCAGGATTGGCGCGACAAATATGCCGTCGCCCGGACGACGCTGGCGCAGCTTTCGGCCGAGCTTGGCCCGCGCCATCCGCGGCTGTTGCAGCAGCAGGCCGAAACGGATGGACTGAAGGAGAACATGGGCAAGGAGCTTGCCCATATTGCCCAGCTCGCCAATGCCGCCGCCAAGGCTGCGGTCGATGCGCGCAAGGAGCTGAACGATCGCCGCAACACGTTGATCGCCCAGAGCCGGGATACCGGCGTCGATTTGGCCCGGCTGACCGAGCTGCGCGAGAAGGCGAATGCCGCGCGCGTGCGCCTGGAGGAGGCCGCCTCCACAACGGGGGCAGCCGACGACGGCCATCTGATCGTGCTGAAATCGCCGCTCGTGTCGAAGGTGGCGGGAACGAATGGCTCGATCGGCGGCGCGCTGACCGGGGCCGCCGCCGGCCTGGCACTCGGTCTTGGCCTGGCTTTCCTGCTGTTTTTGCGCAAATCCGTCGCGGCCTCTGCAACGGAAATGCCAGTGTCTCCGCCGGTTGTGTCTCCGTCGGTTGTGTCCCCGCCACCAGAGCCCGCGCCGGCCGCGGCGGCGCTCGACGAGATGCAGGAGTTGCGCTCCGAGATCTCCGGCCTGCGTGACCGGCTGCGTGGTCATGGGATTGAAGTGCGGCAGCCGCGCCGCTGAACCAACATTTCCTTGCAAGTTTGATATTGCCTTGCCGCTTTCCGACAGGATAGGGCGTTAGCGGGCATTTGACGCTCGTCAACTATCCCTAGATTGACATGAAAACAGGGCGGAGAGACGCGTGACGACAGTAATCGACGGCAAGCTTGTAGCTGCATCCGTAATTCAGACAGTCAAGAGTGCGACGGCAGCGCTGCAAAAAAGCAGCGGCGTCACCACCGGCCTTGCCGTCATCATCGTCGGCGACGATCCGGGAAGCCACGCCTATGTCGGCTCCAAGAGCCGCATGGCCAAGGAATGTGGTTTCAAGTCCGTCCAGCACACGCTGCCGGCGGACACGAAGCAGGAAGAACTCGCAGCGCTCGTCGCCACCCTCAACGCCGATCCGTCGATCCACGGTATCCTGGTGCAGCTGCCCTTGCCGAAACCGCTCGACAGCGAGCCGATCATCCAGTCGATCCTGCCGGAAAAGGATGTCGATGGCCTGAGCGTCGTCAATGCCGGCAAGCTTGCCACCGGCGACCTGAAGACCGGCCTGGTCTCCTGCACGCCGGCCGGCGCCATGGTCTTCGTCCGCCGCACCCATGGCGAGGATCTCTCCGGTCTCAACGCCGTCGTCATCGGCCGCTCCAACCTGTTCGGCAAGCCGATGGCGCAATTGCTGCTCAACGCCAATGCGACGGTGACGATGGCGCATTCGAGAACGAAGAACCTCGCCGAGGTCTGCCGCAACGCCGATATTCTGGTGGCAGCCGTCGGCCGGCCGGAAATGGTCAAGGCCGAGTGGGTCAAGCCGGGCGCGACGGTCATCGATGTCGGCATCAATCGCGTGCCGGCGCCCGACAGAGGCGAGGGCAAGACCCGGCTCGTCGGTGACGTCGCCTTCGCCGAGGTCTGCGCAGTCGCCGGCACCATCACCCCGGTTCCAGGCGGCGTCGGCCCGATGACCATCGCCATGCTGATGGCCAATACGGTCATCGCTGCCCACCGCGCCGCGGGGCAGACGCCGCCGCAGTTTTAAGGCAGACTGGTGTTAACTGGGGGCAGGGCCGGTCGAGGCCCTGACGATCAGCTCGGTCTTCCAGAGCTCCTGCTCGGGGAAGGGCCCAGCCTGTTTCACAGTGCCGATCAGCCGCTGGGCGATGCGAACGCCGGCAGCACGCAGCGACGAGCGGGTCGTCGTCAGCGGCACGGAGAAATTTTCCGGCTTCAACAGCGGCAGAACGTCGTCATGGGCGATCAGCGAAATATCTTCGCCGAGCCGCAATCCCGCCTGGTTGACCGCGCGGATCGCCCCGAGCGCCATCACCGTGCTGGAGCAGAGGATGGCCGTAGGCCGCTGCGGCAGCTGCAGGAAGCGTTCCATCGCCACCAGACCCTGTTCGTCGGTCATCAGCGCGTGGATGACGCAATCCTCCTCGAGAGCCAGTCCGCGCTCGGCAAGCGCCGTTACGACGCCGTTCTTCCTGCGGATGGCGAAATCGAGATGCACTTGCCCGTTCATCAGCGCAAAGCGTGTATGACCGAGCTGCAGCAATAGCCGCGTCGCATCGTAGAACGCGCCTTCATTGTCGATGTCGAGATAGGGATAATCAGGCTCCGCGCCGAAGGAGCGGCCATGCACGACATAGGGCATGGAGAGCGATTTCAGCATGGGAAGGCGCGGGTCGTGGCCGCGCATATAGGCGACGAACAGTGCATCGACATTGCCGCTGATCGCAAGCCGCCGGAGCGCGGCCACCTCGTCATCAGGATCGGACGGCATGATGACGAAATGGAAATCGTGGCGCACGGCCTCCTCGCCGAGCCCGGCCAGGAATTCGCCGAAATGCACGTCGGACTGGTGGCCGGGCGCCGTCGGCATGACCAGGCCGATCGAGCCTGCCTTGCCGGTCGCAAGCCGCTGAGCAGCCTTGTTCGGCCGGTATCCGGTTTCCTTGACGGCCTGGAGCACGCGCTCCCGGGTCGCTTCATTGACCTCGGGATAACCGTTCAGCGCCCGGCTCACCGTCGTCTGCGACAGCCCAAGCAATTCCGATAGCTGTTTGAGATTCACCTGTTATGCTTCCTCCCGGCCCGCCCGTCGGCCGCTCTAAAAGGCCTGCCTGCCTCCCAATGGCACCCAAAGCGCTTTCAAATATGTAGCATCTCGCGCGCTTGACTCAAGAAAAATCGCTCCATATTCCCCGATAAGCGCCGTCGCGCTGCGATATTCCGCGGGTTTCTTGCGGGTTCTCGCGAATTGACTTGACTTCATTCCACCGGAAGTGAAATGAGTGCGTTGTCAAAGCGCTTTGAAATTTCTTTTTCAGGGAATTCGGCGCGGGTTGGGATTGTGATGGGAGGTAGATCACATGAAAAAGTCATTTTTGATGGGCGTTGCCGTTGCGGCGCTATTTGCCGGTGCTGCGTCCGCGGCCGATCTGAAATTTGCCCCGGGGCAGGATTCCAAGTTCAACTGGAAGAGCTATGACGAATTCAAGGCTGCGCATGCCGATCTGAAGGGTCAGCCGCTGACGATCTTCGGGCCGTGGCGCGGCGAGGACGAGGCGTTCTTCATGAGCGTTCTTGCCTATTTCACCGAAGCGACCGGCATCGACGCCAAATATTCTTCGTCTGAAAACTACGAGCAGCAGATCGTCATCGACACGCAGGCCGGCTCGCCGCCGAACATCGCCATCCTGCCGCAGCCGGGCCTACTTGCCGACCTCGCCGGCAAGGGCTTTCTGACGCCGCTCGGCGACGATAACTCCAAGTGGCTCAAGGAAAACTACGGCGCCGGCGACAGCTGGGTCGGTTACGGCACTTATAAGGGCAAGGACGGCAAGGAAGCCTTTTACGCCTTCCCTTACAAGGCTGACGTGAAATCGCTCGTCTGGTACGTTCCGGAGAATTTCGAGGAAGCCGGCTACAAGATCCCGACGACCATGGAAGAGCTGCATGCCCTGACCGACCAGATCGTCAAGGATGGCGGCGTTCCCTGGTGCATCGGTCTCGGTTCCGGCGGTGCCACCGGCTGGCCGGCGACCGACTGGGTCGAAGATCTCATGCTGCGAATGCAGCCGCCGGAAGCCTACGACAAGTGGACGACCAACGAGCTCAAGTTCACCGATCCGACCGTCGTGGCCGCGATCGAAGAATTCGGAAAGTTTGCCAAGAACCCGAAATATGTCGATGGCGGTGTTGCGGCCGTAGCATCGACCGACTTCCGCGACAGTCCGAAGGGTCTCTTCGCCGTTCCGCCGAAGTGCTATATGCACCATCAGGCCTCGTTCATTCCGTCCTTCTTCCCTGAAGGCACGAAGCTCGGCCAGGATGCCGACTTCTTCTACATGCCGACCTTCGCGTCGCATCCCGAGCTCGGCAAGCCGGTTCTCGGCGCCGGCACGCTGGTCTCGATCGCCAAGGACTCGAAGACTGCCCGCGCTTTCATCGACTTCCTGAAGACCCCGATCGCGCATGAGGTCTGGATGGCGCAGTCGAGCTTCCTGACGCCTTACAAGGGCGTCAGCGTCGATGCCTATGCCAATCCGCAGATGAAGAAGGAAGGCGAGATCCTGACCTCCGCCACCACCTTCCGCTTCGACGGCTCCGACCTGATGCCGGGCAAGATCGGTGCCGGCGCCTTCTGGACCGGCATGGTCGATTTCGTCGGCGGCAAGTCCGCCGAGGAAGCTGCAGGCGAAATTCAGAGCGCCTGGGACGGCATCAAGTAATCTTTCAGATATGCCGCCGGCTTGCCGGCGGCATGGCTTGCATGAGTGGCCGGGCTCGCCAACAGCCCGGCCATCGCAGGATATATTGTGATTGGGCAATATAAAGGGATTGACGGTGATCGGCATTGACCCGTCAGAATGAAAGCCGGTCGGAATAAGATCAGGGAAACAGGGGAGGGACGGAATGCTGTCGCAGATTGTGTCCGCTTTGGGCGTCGTGGTCGTCGCCGTTTTTGCGTGCTCGGCCTATTTCTATTTTTCCAACAAGATTCTGGACCTCGCGCTGCCGGTGGCGGGCGACATCCGCACGGCATCGCGCAATCTCAACCGCCGCGCCCTCATCCGGCCGTGGCTATTCATCGGCCCGGCGCTCATCCTGCTCTTCGTCTACCTCGTCTATCCGGTCGTTGCGACCTTCATCCTATCCTTCTACGACCGCGCCGGCCTGCAGTTCGTCGGCCTCGCCAATTACAAATGGGCGATCGGCGACCGCGAATTCCGCCAGTCGATCTTCAACAACATCCTCTGGCTCGCTGTCGTGCCGGCCGCCTGCACCTTCTTCGGCCTCGTCATTGCTGTCATGACCGATCGCATCTGGTGGGGCAATATCGCCAAGAGTATCGTCTTCATGCCGATGGCGATCTCCTTCGTCGGCGCTTCTGTCATCTGGAAGTTCATCTATGAGTATCGCGGCGGCAACGATGTGCAGATCGGGCTTCTGAACGCCATCGTCCAGCTTTTCGGCGGTACGCCCGAAGTGTGGATCTCGGTGCCGTTCTGGAACAATTTCTTCCTGATGGTCATCCTGATCTGGATCCAGACCGGTTTTGCCATGGTCATCCTGTCGGCAGCTCTACGCGGCATCCCCGAGGAGACGATCGAGGCCGCCGTCATCGACGGCGCCAATGGCTGGCAGATCTTCTGGCGCATCATGGTGCCCCAGGTCTGGGGCACCATCGCCGTCGTCTGGACGACCATCACCATCCTCGTTCTGAAGGTCTTCGATATCGTGCTCACAATGACCAACGGCCAGTGGCAGACGATGGTCTTGGCGAACCTGATGTTCGACTGGATGTTCCGCGGCGGCGGCGATTCCGGTCGAAGTGCTGTCATCGCCATCATCATCATGCTCGCCGTCACGCCGATCATGGTCTGGAACGTGCGCCGCGCCAACCGCGAACTGAAGGGCCACTGAGATGACCGCTGTCGGCAACTACTTCAAGATCGGTCCCGCCCGCCTCTTCGTTCACCTTGCGGTTCTCTTGATCGTCATCATCTGGCTGATCCCGACGCTCGGCATCTTCGTCAGTGCTTTGCGCGACAAGGACCAGATCGTTGTGTCCGGCTGGTGGACGGCCTTCGTCGGCTCGACGCAAACGGTCGCCGTGCGCCTTGGCACGCCGGACCAGCAAAAGCAGGAAGGCGCAACCTACGTCATTTCCGGCAATGTGCTGGAAGGGCAGACCGGCCGCTCGGTAAAGGCCTTCGGTAACCGCGTGCAGCAGCCGGCGGCCTTCGAGGCCGGCCAGACGGCCGATCTCGGCGACGGCGAAAGCCTGCTGATCAACAGCGACGGCAGCTATCGCTACATGAAGAACGCCGCCTTCTCTCCCGACGAACGGCCGCGGCGCATCTACGTCTCCGTCTCGGCGCCGCCGGAATTCACGCTGCAGAACTACAATACGGTTCTGACCGGCGAGGGCATCGGCCAGTCCTTCATCAATTCGCTGACCGTGACGATACCGGCGACGATCATCCCGATCCTGATTGCCGCTTTCGCTGCCTATGCCTTGAGCTGGATGGACTTTCCCGGCCGCGCGCTGTTGATCGCACTGGTCGTCGGCCTCATCGTCGTGCCGCTGCAGATGTCGCTGATTCCGCTGCTTCGCCTCTACAACGAGATCGGCAATATGCTCGGCCAGCCCTCGAAGACCTATCCCGGTATCTGGTTCGCGCACACCGCCTTCGGCATGCCGCTCGCCATCTTTCTCCTGCGGGCCTACATCGCCGGCCTGCCGAAGGAGATCATCGAATCCGCCCGCGTCGACGGCGCAAGCGACTTCGAGATTTTCGTTCGTATCGTTTTGCCCCTGTCCTTCCCGGCACTCGCCTCCTTCGCCATCTTCCAGTTCCTGTGGGTATGGAACGACCTGCTCGTCGCCATGGTCTTCCTCGGCACCGACCAGGATCATCTCGTGCTGACCGGCAGGCTCAACGCGCTGCTCGGCTCGCGCGGCGGCAATTGGGAGATTTTGACGGCGTCGGCCTTCGTCACTATCGTCGTGCCGCTGCTGGTCTTCTTCGGACTGCAGCGTTATCTGGTGCGTGGTCTGCTGGCGGGTTCGGTCAAGGGCGGCTAACCATTTCCAAACGTGACTTCAGACAGGATATTCCATGAACGTGGCTTCCCAATCGATCTTGACCGCCGACAAGGACTGGTGGCGCGGCGCGGTGATCTATCAGATCTATCCGCGCTCCTACCAGGATTCGAACGGCGATGGCATCGGGGACCTGAAGGGCATCACCGCCCGCCTGCCGCATGTGGCAAGCCTCGGCGTCGATGCGATCTGGATCTCGCCCTTTTTCACCTCGCCGATGCGCGATTTCGGTTATGACGTTTCCGATTATGAGAATGTCGACTCGATCTTCGGCACGCTGGTGGATTTCGACACGATGATCGCGGAGGCCCATCGCCTCGGTATCCGCGTGATGATCGATCTGGTCATCTCGCACAGCTCCGATCAGCATCCCTGGTTCGTGCAGAGCCGCTCCAGCAAAACCAACGCCAAGGCAGACTGGTATGTCTGGGCCGACGCCAAGCCGGACGGCACGCCGCCGAATAACTGGCTGTCGATCTTCGGCGGCTCGGCATGGGCGTGGGATCCGACGCGCATGCAGTATTACCTGCACAACTTCCTGACCTCGCAGCCGGACATGAACCTGCACAATCCGGAGGTGCAGGACCGTCTGCTCGATGTCGTGCGCTTCTGGCTCAATCGCGGCGTCGACGGCTTCCGTCTTGACACCATCAATTTCTATTTCCACGACCCGTTGTTGCGCGACAATCCGGCCCTTGCCCCCGAACGCCGCAACGCCTCGACTGCGCCGGCGGTCAATCCCTATAATTTCCAGGAGCATGTCTACGACAAGAACCGGCCGGAGAATCTCGCCTTTCTGAAGCGCTTCCGCGCCGTCCTCGAAGAGTTCCCAGCAATCGCCGCCGTCGGCGAGGTGGGCGACAGCCAGCGCGGCCTCGAAATCGTCGGCGAATATACCTCCGGCAACGACAAGATGCACATGTGCTACGCCTTCGAATTCCTTGCCCCCGATCCGCTGACGCCGGAGCGCGTCGAGGAGGTGATGGAGGATTTCGAAGCTGCCGCGCCCGATGGCTGGGCCTGCTGGGCCTTCTCCAATCACGACGTCATGCGCCATGTCAGCCGCTGGGGCGGGCTGGTCGCCGATCACGACGCCTTTGCCAAGCTCTATGCCTCGCTGCTTATGACGCTGCGCGGTTCCGTCTGCCTCTATCAGGGCGAGGAACTGGCCCTGACCGAAGCCGATCTCGCCTATCAGGATCTGCAGGATCCCTATGGCATCCAGTTCTGGCCGGAATTCAAGGGCCGCGACGGCTGCCGCACGCCGATGGTCTGGGACAGCCACGTTGCCCAGGGCGGCTTTTCAACCGTCAAGCCCTGGCTTCCGGTGCCGGTCGAACATATTCTGCGCGCGGTCAACGTCCAGCAGGGCGACGAGACTTCGGTGCTCGAGCACTATCGCCGCTTCATCGCCTTCCGCAAGCTGCACCCGGCCTTTGCCAAGGGCGAGATCGAATTCGAGGAGACCGAGGGCGATATCCTGGTCTTCACCCGCGACTACAGTGACGAGAAGCTGCTCTGCATTTTCAACATGAGCCCGGCCGAGGCGAGCGTCACCCTGCCTGCGGGAGAATGGCAGGCGTTGACGGGGCACGGCTTTATCAGCAACAACTATGGCGACAAGATCGATATTCCGGCTTGGGGGGCGTATTTCGCCCGTCTCGCTTAAGGACCAGGAGGGGAGTGAGAAATGACTGGACTGACGCTGAAGGATATCCGCAAATCCTACGGTTCCGTGGACGTTCTCCATGGGATCGACCTTGATATCAAGCAAGGCGAATTCATCGTCTTCGTCGGTCCGTCCGGCTGCGGCAAGTCCACGCTTCTGCGCATGATCGCCGGTCTCGAGGCGATTACTGGCGGCGAGATGTTTATTGACGGCCAACTCGTCAATGATGTGCCGCCGTCGAAGCGCGGCATTGCCATGGTCTTCCAGTCGTACGCGCTCTATCCCCATATGACCGTCTACGACAACATGGCCTTCGGCATGAAGATCGCCGGCGAAAGCAAGCAGGAGATCGATCGGCGCGTGCGGGCGGCCGCCGAAAGCCTGCAGCTGACCAAATATCTCGACCGCCTGCCGAAGGCGCTTTCGGGCGGCCAGCGCCAGCGCGTGGCGATCGGCCGCGCCATATGCCGCGATCCGAAGGTCTTCCTGTTCGACGAGCCGCTCTCTAACCTCGACGCCGCATTGCGCGTCGCCACCCGTATCGAGATAGCCCGCCTGAACGAGCAGATGGCCGATACGACGATGATCTACGTCACCCACGACCAGGTCGAGGCGATGACGCTCGCCGACCGCATCGTCGTTCTCTCCGCCGGCAATATCGAGCAGGTCGGCGCGCCGCTGGAACTCTACGAGCGCCCGGCCAACCTCTTCGTCGCCAAATTCATCGGCTCGCCGGCCATGAACATCATTCCGGCGACGATATCAGGCACCGGCAGCCAGACGACCGTGACGCTCACTGGCGGCATGTCGGTGACGCTCGATGTCGCGACCGACGCGTCCGAGAAGGGCAAGCAGGCGAGCTTCGGCGTCCGTCCGGAGGATCTGAGGATTGCCGACGGCGCCGATTATGTCTTCGAGGGCGAAGTGTCGATCGTCGAAGCGCTCGGCGAAGTGACGTTGCTCTATATCGAGGGCCTGGTTCCCGGCGAGCCGATCGTCGTCAAGCTGCCTGGCATTTACGATGTCCATAAGGGCCAGAAGATGCGCTTTGCCGCCGACCGGCAGAAGCTGCATCTGTTTGATGCAAGCGGCCATACCTATCGGAAATGAGATCGCCATTTTTGGGGTAATAACCCCCAGAATTATACTTGGCGGACCGGATTCTCACTTTCTGTTAAAGATCGGCTGCTACCTTTTCCTCGTCAATTTATGAGGGGGATAAGCACGTGGCCGCTTCCAATCCGTCACAGCCGAGATCTCATTTCCTGAGCAAGGAAGAATCCTTCATGTACGACCGCGAGGCGCGGTTCAAAATGGAGGAGACCATGAACGCTGCGCGCATCGAATATACGGAAAAGGGCGTCATGCACGCGGCTTCGCGCCGTTGCGACATCGTCCGGATTTCGATGAGCAGCGCGACGCTCGCGATTCTGACCCAGTTCAACCTGCCGAAGCAGTTTTATCTGGATATTCCGGATGCCCGCATCACCAAGGTCGGTTGCCTGCTGATGAAGGTCAACGCCAACAATACGATCGAAGTCCGCTTCCTGCGCCTGCTTACGCAGAAGGAGCTGAACAAGATTTTCGTCTACAGCACGCACCCGGCGCACAAGGACTACGTTCTCGACATCCGCGCCTGACGGCCTCGGACAGACAAAAGAAAACCCGCGGGCTGCTTGACGCGCCCGCGGGTTTTCTTTGTCCTCAAGAGCTGCGGAGTTCAATGCTCAGCTGTGGAACAGCACACTCGCACCCTGATCCGAAGCGCCGACGGCGCGGCGGAATGGCGCGAAGAGCTCGCGGCCCATGCCGAATTCATTGTCGGAGAGATCGACGGTTACCGGTTCGCGCTCGGCCATGTCGGCGGCATCGACGAGCACTTCCAGCGTGCCCTTGATCGCGTCAAGGCGAATGATGTCGCCGTTCTTGATGCGGGCGATCGGGCCGCCGTCGACGGCTTCCGGGGTCACGTGGATCGCCGCCGGCACCTTGCCGGATGCGCCGGACATGCGCCCATCGGTCAGCAGCGCCACGCGGAAGCCGCGATCCTGCAGCACGCCGAGCGGCGGCGTCAGCTTGTGCAGTTCCGGCATGCCGTTCGCCTTCGGTCCCTGGAAGCGCACAACGGCGACGAAATCGCAGTTGAGTTTGCCTTCCTTGAAGGCGTCCTGCAGTTCCTGCTGGCTGTGGAAAACAATCGCCGGCGCCTCGATGATGTGGCGCTCCGGCTTGACGGCAGAAATCTTGATGACGGCCTTGCCGAGATTTCCGCGCAGCATCTTCAGCCCGCCATTGGCCTGGAATGGTGTTTCGATGCTGGAGAGCACCTTCGGATCATGGCTCTTTTCCGGCGACGGCTCGCGCAACACGCCGCGGTTTTCGCCGAGGCGGGCATCGACCGTATAGGCCTGGAGGCCCTGGCCGAAGACCGTGCGCACGTCGTCATGCACCAGGCCGTGCTTCAGCAGTTCCTTGATCAGGAAGCCCATGCCGCCGGCCGCCTGGAAATGGTTCACATCGGCAAGCCCGTTCGGATAGACGCGGGCAAGCAGCGGCACGATTTCCGAAAGCTCGGCAATGTCCTGCCAGGTGAGCTGGATGCCGGCTGCCCGCGCCATGGCAACGAGGTGCAGCGTGTGGTTGGTCGAGCCGCCGGTCGCATGCAGGCCGACGACACCGTTGACGATCGAGCGTTCGTCGATCATCTCGCCGGCCGGCGTGAATTCGTTGCCGAGCGCGGTGATCGCCAGCGCCCGCTTGGCGGCTTCGCGCGTCAGCGCTTCGCGCAGCGGCGTGCCGGGATTGATGAAGGAAGAGCCGGGCATATGGAAGCCCATGATCTCCATCAGCATCTGGTTGGAATTGGCGGTGCCGTAGAAGGTGCAGGTGCCGGGGCCGTGATAGGATTTCGATTCCGCCTCCAAGAGTTCGGCGCGACCGACCTTGCCTTCGGCGAAGAGCTGGCGCACCCGCGATTTCTCGTCGTTCGGCAGACCGGTCGTCATCGGCCCGGCCGGAACGAAGATTGACGGCAGATGCCCGAAGGAGAGCGCCGCGATGACGAGGCCGGGCACGATCTTGTCGCAGACGCCGAGGAAGAGGGCGGCATCGAACATGTTGTGCGACAGGCCGACGCCCGCGGCCATGGCGATCAGGTCGCGCGAGAAGAGCGAGAGCTCCATGCCCGGCTGCCCCTGGGTGACGCCGTCGCACATGGCAGGCACGCCGCCGGCCACCTGGGCGACGCCGCCGGCCTCAGCGGCTGCCTCGCGGATGATCGCCGGATAGGTCTCGAACGGCTGGTGAGCCGAAAGCATGTCGTTATAGGCAGTGATGATGCCGAGATTGGGGATGCGGTCGCCGGCAAGCGCGTCCTTCTCGGCGGGGGAACAGACCGCAAAGCCATGGGCAAGATTGGCGCATCCGAGCACTGAGCGCGCGACACCCTTGGAAGCGGCGGCGCGCAGGCGTTCCAGGTAGCGCTCGCGGCTTGGCTTGGAGCGTTCGACAATGCGATCGGTGATCGCAGCAATGCGTGCGTGAGCGGACATGGAAGATCCCTGCCTTGTTCTGGTTCGTCTCAATGTGTTCGCCGGCTCCGGCGGTTGTCATGCCGTATCAGGGAGCCCAGTAGATCTCGACCGGGGAAGTGGCCCGGCGCAGAACGGCGCGGATCGGCATTTCTGCTTCGTCACCGCTGCCTTCCGCCTTGGCGAGAACGTCTTTTTTGCCTTCGCCCTCGATATGGAGAACCAGGAGTGCGGCATCCTGAAGACTGGAGAAGGTAAAGGTTAGCCGCGGCTCGCCGGCGCCTTCCGCCTCCATCGTGATGATGCTGCGCGGCGTCGAGGCATCGAGCGCCTCGGCAAGATTGCTGCCGCCGGGAAAGAACGAGGCCGTGTGGCCGTCGCCGCCCATGCCGAGGATGACGACGTCGAAGGGGATGCCGATCTCCGCACTCTTTGCCGTCGCCAGCCGTGCGGCCTCCTCGACGGAGGCTGCCGGCTGGTACAGCGGAACGAAACGCGCCGCCTTCGCCTTGTTCTGCAAGAGGTTGGCATCGACCAGCAGATGGTTCGAGCGCTGATTGTCGGCCGGCACGAAACGTTCGTCGACCAGCGTGATCGTCACCTTGTCCCAGGCGATGTCGCGTGTCGAAAGCGCCTGAAAGAAGGCCTTCGGCGTCGAGCCGCCGGAAACGGCGATGGAGGCGGCGCCGCGGGCGGCGATCGCCGCCGAAAGCGTATCGGCGACCTTGTCGGCGAGGCTGCCTGCGAGGTCTGCGGCACTGGCGAAGGAATGTAGGGTCGATGCCATCGATGTCGTCCTAGATATCGTCATGCCAGGTGCGGCCGTCGCGCTCGATCAGCGCGATGGCCTGACTCGGGCCCCAGGTACCGGCCGTATAGCCCTGCACCTGCTGACCTGTCGTTTCCCAACCCTTGAGGATCGGATCCACCCATCTCCAAGCGGCCTCGACTTCGTCGCGGCGCATGAACAATGTCTGGTTGGAGCGGATCACGTCCATCAGCAGGCGCTCGTAGGCGTCAGGATTGCGGACATTGAAGGCCTGGGCGAAGCTCATGTCGAGCGATACGCTGCGCAGGCGCATGCCGCCCGGACCCGGATCCTTGATCATCAGCGACTGCTTGACCCCCTCATCCGGCTGCAGGCGAATGATCAACTGGTTGGCGACGATGCGCCCGGCCGCCTGGTCGAAGATCGCATGCGGGATCGGCTTGAAGGTGATGACGATCTCCGACATGCGTCCGGTAAGGCGCTTGCCGGTTCTGATGTAGAAGGGCACACCCGCCCAGCGCCAGTTGTTGATCTCCGCCTTGATGGCGACGAAAGTCTCGGTGTTGGAGACGCCGCCTTCGAGCTCTTCGAGATAACCCTTGACCGGGCCACTGCTCGATGCGCCGGCCCGGTACTGGCCGCGAACCGTTGCCTGCTCGACATTGGAAGCGTCGAGCGGCTTCAGGGCGCGCAGCACCTTCAGCTTCTCATCGCGAACGGCTTCCGAATCCATCGACGATGGTACTTCCATCGCGGTCAGGCAGAGCAGCTGCAGGATGTGGTTCTGCACCATGTCGCGCAGCGCACCGGCCGTATCGTAATAGCCGGCGCGGCCTTCGAGGCCGACCGATTCCGCCACGGTGATCTGCACATGATCGATGTAGTTGGCGTTCCACAGCGGCTCATAGAGCGCGTTGGCAAAACGCAGCGCCATCAGGTTCTGCACCGTCTCCTTGCCGAGATAGTGGTCGATGCGGAAGATCTGCTCTTCCTTGAAGACGCGGCCGATCGTGTCGTTGAGCTGCAGCGCCGAGGCGAGGTCGCGGCCGATGGGTTTTTCGACGACGATGCGGGTCGACTTGGTGATCAGCTTGTGATCATGGATCTTTTGCGAAATGTCGCCGAAGATGCCAGGTGCGACCGCCAGATAGAAGCCGCGCACCCGATCCTTGCTTTCGTCGAGCAGTTTCTTCAGCTCATCCCAGCCGGTATCCGTGCGGGCGTCGACCGAAACATAGTAGAGGCGGGCACAGAACTTCTCGACCTCGGCTTCGTCGTATTCACCTTTCTTCAGGTGTTCCTTCAGCGCGTCCCTGGCGAACTTGCGATATTCCTCATGCGAAAGCGGGCTGCGCGAGGCGCCGATGATACGCGTCGGCTCCTTGAACTGACCCTCGATCTGGCGATGGTAGAGCGCGGGCAAAAGCTTCCGCTCGGCAAGGTCGCCGCTGCCGCCGAAGACGACGCAATCAAAGGGCTCAACGGGAATGATCTGGCTGCTCATGAGCTTGTCTCTCAATCAGGCTGGTTGGCGGCCCTTTTAATCTAATCGATTTAAAAAAGCCAGTGTGCAGTGCAATGAATCTGTCGGGCACCGGTTTTAAAGCGAATTTCCATGAGAGGAAATCCGCAATCGGACTAAAATTTGTCGCGAAGCGCAAACCACGACAAGGCGAGGAAAAGCAGCGGCGCCCGCATACGGGCTCCACCGGGAAAGGCGGGAATATCGAGCGATTCGAACAGGTCGAGATCGCCGGATTTCCCAAGCACCGTTTCCGCATAGAGCTTGCCACAGTAGTTTGACAGCATGACGCCATGGCCGGAGTAACCACCGATCGAGGTGACGCCGGGCATCACATCGCGCACGAAGAGCTGGCGCGGCATGGTGATGCCGACGCTGCCGCCCCAGGCATGGGTGATCTCGATGTCCTTCAGATCAGGATAGATTTCGGCGATCTGCCGGCGGATATGCTGCGAAATGTCTCGCGGATTGTCGGCCGTATAGGCCTCGCGTCCGCCGAACAGCAGACGGCCTTCGAATCGGCGGAAATAACGCACGACGAAGCGCGAATCGGCGACGGCCTCGCCACCCGGCAGCACTTCGGGATGTTTATCGAGCGGAACGGTGGCGCCGATGAAGGAGCGGATCGGCATGACATGACTTGCCGTCACCGGTTCGAGGCCGTCGATATGCCCGTCGCAGGCGATCAGCGCCCGATCGGCAGTGATCGTGCCCCTTGCGGTCTCGATCGTCACCTTGCCGCCGCCCTGGCAGATCGCCTTTGCCGGCGTCATCTCGAAAATGGCAGCACCCGCAGCGGCCGCCACCCGCGCCAGCCCGACGAGCAGTTTCAACGGATGGATGTGGCCGGTGCCGACGTCGCGCACACCGCAATAAAAACGCTTCGAGCCGAGCCGCTCCTGCGTTTCCTTCCCGTCCATGAAGCGCAGATGCGGATAGTCGTAGCGCCGCGCGGCGATTTCGGCATTCTGACGATAGTCGCGTTCGTAGCTTGCCTTGTGTGCGACGTTGAGCTGGCCGGGCACATAGTCGATCTCGATGTCATGTTCCCGGGCGAAATCGAGAAGATGGTGCTTGGCCGCCTCGGCAACGTTAAACAGCGCCTTCGAGCGTTCATAGCCGATCTTTTCCTCGAGTTCCTCCGGCCACCATCGCTGGCCGGTGCCGAGCTGGCCGCCATTGCGCCCGGACGCCCCGTCGCCGAAGCGCCAGGCCTCGATCAGCACCACCGAAACGCCTGACTTGGCGAGATGATAGGCGGCCTGCAGACCGGTATAACCGCCGCCGATGATGGCGACGTCGCATGTTCTCGAGCCGTCGAGAGCGGCATAGGTCGGCCGCTCGCCGACGGTGGCCTGATACCAGGACAGCCCGGGCGCGATCGGGCTCTGCCACATCTCCTGCGATGCCATCCTATCCCTCACACGTTGAGCAGAAGGAATTCCCGCTCCCAGGGGCTGATCACCTGCATGAAGGTCTCGAACTCGCCGCGCTTGACGCCGGCGTAAAGGCCGATGAACTGCGTGCCGAACACCTCTTCGAAGGCAGGCTCATCTTCCATCAGCGCCACGGCTTCCAACAGGCCGCGCGGCAGGTCGATCGAGCCCTCGTTGGCCGAATCCTCCGTCGGCGCCGTCGGCTCGATCTGCTTCATGATGCCGAGCAGGCCGGAAGCGAGCGAGGCAGCGAGCGCCAGATAGGGATTGGCGTCCGAACTCGGCAGCCGGTTTTCCACGCGCCTGGCCTGCGGATCGGACACCGGGACGCGGAAAGCGGTGGTCCTGTTGTCGTAGCCCCAGGCATTGTTGACAGGGCATGACATGTCCGGCTGCAGGCGCCGGTAGGAATTCACGTAAGGGGCAAGCATCGCCATCGCGCTCGGCACGAATTTCTGCATGCCGCCGATGAAATGGAAGAACTCCTTCGAGGCCGATCCGTCCGCATTGGAAAAGACGTTCTTGCCCGTCTCGATATTGACCACCGACTGGTGGATATGCATCGCCGACCCCGGCTGGCCCTGCATCGGCTTGGCCATGAAGGTCGCATAGATGTCGTGTTTCAGCGCCGCCTCGCGGATCGTGCGCTTGAACAGGAACACTTGGTCGGCAAGCTCGATAGGATTGCCGTGGCGCAGGTTGATTTCGAGCTGGGCCGGTCCTTCTTCGTGGATCAGCGTGTCGATCTCCAGCCCCTGTTTCTCCGAGAAATGGTAGATGTCGTCGATCAGTTCGTCGAATTCGTTGATGCCGGCGATCGAATAACCCTGGCCGCCGAGGATCGAGCGGCCGGAGCGGCCCTTTGGCGGGTGCAGCGGATAGTCGGGATCGTCATTCTTGGCGACCAGATAGAATTCGATCTCGGGCGCGACGATCGGCTTCCAGCCGCGGTCATGATAAAGGCTCATGATCCGCTTCAAGACGTTGCGCGGCGTATACGGCACTTCGCCGCCGTCCGAATCGACGATGTCGCAGATCACCTGCGCCGTCGGGTCACTCTCCCAGGGCACGACCGATAGCGTCGAAAGATCGGGCATCAGCTTCAGGTCGCTGTCACGCGGCTCGTAGCGGAAGCTCTCGGTTTCCTCGGGATATTCGCCGGAAATCGTGTGCCGATAGATCGCCGAAGGCAGTGCCAGCGAGGTGTTCGAGGTGAATTTCGAGCTCGGCATCATCTTGCCGCGGGGCACGCCGGCAAGGTCGGGCGTGATGCATTCGATGTCTTCGATGCCCCTGGCTCTCAGCCATTGCGCCGCTTCCTTCCAGTTTGCAACACCGCGCAGGGATCCGGGGTCCGGAGGAGTTTTCGTCGAGGCGGGTACGGTTCTGGCAGGCTTCAGCGTCGTCTTTTTTGGGGACATGACACACCGGTTTGGTTGATCTTGGCGCCATCATAACCGGACTTTGCCAATTGGCGAGGGGTTGAGAACGTTGACTTTCGCTCTGCGATGGAAAAAGAAAGCGCCGATTTGATCAAGGAAACGGGTTTGCAGCGCAAAAGCGACGTCATCGTCATCGGCGCCGGGGCGGCGGGCATGATGGCGGCCATCCGCGCGGGAAAACGCGGTCGTTCGGTCGTGGTCCTCGACCATGCGCGCGCGCCAGGCGAGAAGATCCGCATATCCGGCGGCGGCCGCTGCAATTTCACCAATATCAATGCCGGGCCGAAGAACTTCCTGTCGGCCAATCCGCATTTCTGCAAGTCGGCGCTTGCCCGTTTCACGCCTGCCGATTTCATCGCCATGATCGAGCGGCACGGCATTGCCTGGCATGAAAAGACGCTGGGCCAGCTTTTCTGCGACGACAGCGCCAAGGATATCATCCGAATGCTGCTGGACGAGATGCGCGCCGCCGGCGCGGTGCTGCAGCTCGGCACCGAGATATCGGCCGTCGACAGGCTGGAGACGGGTTTCCGCGTCTCGACCGGCGACGGCGTTTACGAAGCAGCGTCTCTGATCGTCGCCACCGGCGGCAAATCGATCCCGAAGATGGGCGCCACCGGCCTTGCCTATCGCCTCGCCGAGCAGTTCGGCCTGGCCGTGCTCGAAACCCGCCCCGGCCTCGTGCCGCTGACGCTCGATCCCGGCCTGCTCGCAAGCATTGCGCCGCTTGCCGGCATTTCGGCTCCCGCCGAAATCCGCCATGGCAGGACCGCCTTCCGCGAAGCGCTGCTGTTTACCCATCGCGGCCTCAGCGGACCTGCCATACTACAGATCTCCTCCTATTGGCGCGAAGGCGACGAGATCGTCCTTGCCATCGAACCGGATATCGACATCGCCGCGCAGCTGAAGACGGCAAAGCAGCTGAACGGCCGCCAGTCGGCCCAGACCGCGCTTGGCGAGATCGTGCCGAAGCGGCTGGCGCAGTTCCTCGTCGAGCGCGAAAAGATCTCCGGCAATATGGCCGACCTACCCGATAAGGTGCTGCTGCGTCTTGCCGCGAGCGCCCAGAACTTCGCGGTCAAACCTTCCGGCTCTGAAGGCTATCGCACCGCCGAAGTGACCCTCGGCGGCATCGACACGGCCGCGCTCGATTCGCGCAGCATGGAGGCCAAGGCTGTGCCCGGCCTCTATTTCATCGGCGAATGCGTCGACGTCACCGGCTGGCTCGGCGGCTATAATTTCCAATGGGCCTGGGCCTCTGGATTTGCCGCGGGTGAATGCGTCTGAAGCTTTCGTCTTCAGCATATCGGCGGAACCGCTGTTGCGTATATTAGAAATACCGATTCAAGACTTCTTAAGAGAGGTGCGCCATCCTGTCTCAATGGCGGTTTGCAAAGCTCTTACTAAATTAAGCTTTACCGGCAAGCCGTTTTGTTGGATTGTTGTGTCAGAAGAGTGAGGTTTCGAGCATGACCAGAAACGCACGACGCGCCCGCGCCATCGCAATCACCCAGGCAAAGCCTGACGCCCGCACGGCAGTCCTGCGATATTTGATGCTCGCAGCCGGCGCCACAGCCGCCAGCCTGGCGCTGCTGCTCGCGCATTTCCTCTGACCGGTTCTCGCATCCCAAAGTAACCTTGCCGCCTTCGATCGCGACATCGCGATCCTTTGACGCATAAATTGCAACTAATTCACCGTCTTGGCTGAACCAGCCATCACCGCTTATCCGAAAATTAATATCTAATCTGACACAATTGCCCGCGATTATTTGGGCATCTCCAACTTGCTTGGACATGAACCGGCAATGACTGCCGCCTGGCTTCCGGGTTCCCCAATGTAGAGAGAATAGCTCGATGTGCACTCGGCTGGCGCGCCTGACGGCTGCCCGCGGGAGGAGTAGTGTATGAAAGGCCCGGAACGCGATGTTGATTGACAAGATTCTTTCCCGCTTCAAGATCAAGACGAAGGTTCTGATCTTCGTTCTGCCGTTCGTTGTGACCATTTCGGCGGTGGGCCTGACGGGCCTTTATGCTTCCGGACTGCTGCAGGGCCGCATGGAAATCTCCAACAGCGTGCTGCAGTCGCTGAGTGGGTTCAAGGATCTCTACGGTTCGATGGACGACTTCCTGCGCATCACCAGCCAGCAGGCGCGCGACAAGCTGCTCACCGATCTGAAGACCCAGCAGGGCGTGCTTGACCAGACGCTGAGCCAGGTGGGCGAAGAGGCTTCCGGCCGCGACAGCCTTGCCGAGGCCTCCCGCCGCACCAAGGATATTTCAGGTGTCGTCGACAAGCTCTGGGCCCTGCATGAGCAGGAAGAGGCGCTGCATCAGCAGATCGACGCGGCGCAGAAGAGCCTGATCAGCACCCGCTTCACGGTCTCCTACCAGGCCGAGGAATTGCAGACGGCGCTGCAGAGCGACGAAAGCGCCGCCACCGTCACCCTTCGCACCGCCGACCGCCTGCTGAAAGGCGGCGATTTCCTCGGCACCGTCGCCAGCGGCTTCAGCAAGCCCCAGACGCCCCAGGACAAGATCGCCTTCATCAACGAGCAGATGCCGGAGATCATCAAGGCCCAGCGCCTGATCGCCATTTCGGTCCCGACCAACCAGAAAAACGTCATCGACGCCCTGGCTGCGACCATCGACGGCATCAAGGCGATTGCCCAGATGCCCGCTCCGACCGACGAGAACGTCGCCGAACTCGGCCGTCTCGTCTCCCGCTTCCGCCAGACCTCGACCTATACGCAGCTGACCGCGACGCAGAAAATGCGCGAGGCGACCCAGCGGTTTGCCGAGCTCGAAGGCCGCATCGCCCAGACCAACTCCGTCCTTCAGGACACGCGGCGCCTGGAAAATTCCGTCTATGCGCTGCAGATCGTGCTGTCCGATTTCCTCTCCAATTCGAGCAAGGATAACCTCGTGCGCCTGCAGCAGCAGGCCGGCACGCTCGGCAAGGATATGCAGGTGCTGACCACCAGCGCCAAGGGCATGGGCTTTGCCGAAGGCATCTCCGAGGCGATCCAGCCGGCCCTCGACGCCATTTCCGGCGGCGGCTCGAAGATCGTCGATACGATCGGCGAGCGCGTCACGGCTTATGCCGCCGCCCGCCAGGAGCTCGACCAGATCTGGACGAAGCTGACCGATTTCGCCGAGCTGCAGAAGCAGACTGCCGGCACCGAGCGCACCCAGGCAAACAGCATCTCGGTCCTGACCACTGGCCTCGGCATCCTGCTGTCGATCCTCGGCGGCATCGCCCTGGTGCTGACGCTGCAGCGCCCGATCAGCCAGATCACCGCCGCCATGCGCCGCATCGCCGAAGGGGCGCTGGATACCAGCATTTCAGGCGAGCAGCGCTACGACGAAATCGGCGACATGGCCCGCGCGCTCGGCATCTTCAAGGAAAATGCCATCTCGAAGATCCGGATCGAGGAGCAGAGCGACGAGGAGCGCGCCGCCGCCGAACACGAGCGCCAGCGCAACGACGCCGAAAAGCGCGAGATGGACCGGCAGATCGAATTTGCGGTCAATGAGCTCGCCGCCGGCCTCGAGCGCATGTCGCAGGGCGATATCTCGACGACCATCGAAACGCCCTTCATCGGCCGCCTCGAACAGCTGCGTCAGGATTTCAACGGTTCGATGCTGCGCCTGCAGGCGACGATGAGCCAGATCCGCGACAATGTCGAGCTGATCCAGGGCAACGGCAACCAGATGGCCCAGTCGGCCGAGGATCTCTCCAAGCGCACCGAACAGCAGGCGGCTTCGCTCGAAGAGACTGCCGCTGCCGTCGATCAGATCACCGTCACGGTCCGCTCCTCGGCCGAACGCGCCAAGGATGCCGACCAGATCGTCCGCCAGGCCAAGCGCAGCGCCGACGATTCCGCCGTCGTCGTCAGCAATGCGATCGACGCGATGGGTCGCATCGAGGATGCCGCGCGGCAGATCGAGCAGATCATCGGCGTCATCGACGAGATCGCCTTCCAGACCAATTTGCTGGCCCTCAACGCCGGCATCGAAGCGGCGCGCGCCGGCGAGGCCGGCAAGGGTTTCGCCGTCGTCGCCATGGAAGTCCGCGAACTCGCCCAGCGCTCCGCCGCCGCGGCGCAGGAGATCAAGGGACTGATCAACAAGTCGACCAACGAGGTCAGCTCCGGCTCGCAATTCGTGCAGGAGACCGGCACGGTGCTCGCCAAGATCAGCGCCCAGATCGTCACGATCAGCCAGCATGTCGAGATGATCGCCCGCGCCAGCCACGACCAATCCAACGCGCTGCAGAGCGTCAACTCGACCGTCAATCAGATGGACCAGATGACGCAGAAGAATGCTGCCATGGTCGAGGAAACGACCGCCGCCAGCCGCGAACTGGCCGACGAGGCCGATGCGCTGCGCCGCCTCATCCAGCAGTTCAAGATTGACGGCGGGGCGGGCGAAGCGCCGGTCTACCGCGCCGCCTGATCAACGCTAGATTTCCGTTCTTTCGACGGCCCCGGTTTTCCGGGGCCGTTTGCATATCGGGACGGCCACGATCAGCCGCCTTGGCAGGCCAATCGGAATGTCCGAGGGGCTAGCCCGCCCAATTCAGATTTACGGAAAATTTTCCTTAACGCTTTTCCTCTAATTTAGCCCTCATTGTACCGCCGGGGATTTTCATGCCGCGCCTTTTCTTTACATCCATCGTCCGTCAGATCGTTGCGATCACACTGTTTCTGCTGGCGATCAGCACGGCGGCCATCGTCGGCGTGACCTATTACAATCTGAGCCGCAACGTGATGGATGGCGCCGTCTCCGACGCCAGGGACGCCGCCCGGGCCATGGCCGTCCTCTACGGCGCGGCCGATCAGGCTGCGAAGGTCGAGGTGAAGGACAACAAGCTCTCCGCCGTCACCGAAGAGGCCATTCCGGCCCTTGCCGATCATTCGCTGGTCGACCGCACCGCCCAGTCGATTGCCGGCGTTGCGACCATCTTCCAGAAACAGGGCGGCGACTACGTCCGCATATCCACCAACGTCAAGAAGGAAAACGGCGACCGCGCCGTCGGCACCAAGCTTGCAGCCGAGCACCCGGCCCAGCCGGTTCTCGCCCGGGGCGAGGCCTATTTCGGCCCGGCCGAGCTGTTCGGCCGCAAATTCATGACCGGTTACTTTCCGATCAAGAATGCAGCGAACGCCAGTGTCGGCATTCTCTTCATCGGCATTCCGATGGAGTTCTACTATCAGCGCATGAATGAGCTGCTGATCCTGGTTCTCGGCATCGGCGCCGTCGTCATGCTGCTCGTCGGTGTTCTCGCCTTTTATGCGATCCGCCTGTCGGTAAAGCCGTTGCAGGCCCTGACCGCGAGCGTCCACACGATCTCCTCAGGCGATCTCGACGGGGCGATCCCCTGTCTCGAGAAGAACAACGAGTTCGGCGAGATCGGTCGCGCCCTCTCGCTCTTCCGCGACAGCGCCCTTGCACGGCGCGACCTGGAAACCGAGGCGGCCGAACAGCGCGCCTTGAGCGATGCCGAACGCGCCAGGAACGATGCCGACAAACGCTCGCTCGACAGTCAGATCGACTTTGCCGTCAACCAGCTTGCCGCCGGCCTCGGGCGTCTGTCGCAGGGGGATGTCTCGCAAACGATCGGCACACCCTTCGTCGGCCGGCTGGAGCAGCTTCGCGTCGATTTCAACGCATCGCTGCTGCGGCTGCAGGATACGCTGTCCGGTATCCGCGACAGCGCCTCGATGATCCAGCGCAATAGTGGCGCCGTCTCCGCCTCTGCCGACGAGCTTTCCAAGCGCACCGAGGCGCAGGCGGCGAACCTGGAGGAGACTGCCGCTGCGGTCGAGGAGATCACCGTCACGGTCCGCTCTTCCGCCGAGCGCGCCCGGGAAGCCAACAATGTCGTGGCCGCGACCAAGAAGACGGCCGACAATTCCGGCACCGTCGTCGGTGATGCCGTCGCCGCCATGGAGCGCATCGAGGAGGCCTCGCAGCGGATTGAACAGATCATCGAGGTGATCGACGATATCGCCTTCCAAACCAATCTTCTGGCGCTTAACGCCGGTATCGAGGCGGCACGAGCCGGCGAGGCGGGCAAGGGTTTTGCCGTCGTCGCCCAGGAGGTCCGCGAACTCGCCCAGCGTTCGGCCGATGCGGCGCGCGAGATCAAGTCGCTGATCGAAACATCCAGCCGTGAAGTGACGGCCGGCTCCGAACTGGTCCAGAGGACCGGAAGCGTCCTTGCCTCGATCAGCCAGGAAATCATTGCGATCAGCGGTCATGTCGAAACCATCGCCACCGCCAGTCGCGACCAGTCGGCGGCGCTGCAGGAGGTCAACGGTTCGGTGAACGCCATGGACCAGATGACACAGAAGAACGCCTCGATGGTGGCCGAGGCGACGCAGGCAAGCCGCCGCCTCGCCGGCGAAGCCGATACGTTGATGGCGCTCATCGAGCGTTTCCGCATCGGCGCAGAACCGGCGCCCGCTCACCTCGGCGCAAGGAAGATCGCCTGAGGAGCGCGGCCGTGACGGCCGCAGGATTGCGCCGCAACGCTGCGGCGTCTTCCGTTCGATCCGACCCGCCTTAGAATGAGGTGGATCGAGGCCAGCCAGGCGGCGAAGCGAACGATGCTGCTGTCGCCGAACTCGGCATAAAACCGGTCTTCATCCGCTTTGGAACCGCTTGGCTTGCAATAATGCCGGTATCCGTGGACGCCGGCGATGGTGATCATGTCGATCATGGCGATGTCCTTTCTGTATCAGACATCACTTCATTTAGGCCTCAATATTGTCTTCATAAACAGGAAAAATCCCGCTATGTTTTTCATTGATGAAAAACGCGAATTGGGATTCCTATCAGCTTTTCCTGCAGGTCGCCCGGCTCGGCGGCCTGACGGGAGCAAGCGTCGCAAGCCGGCTCAGCCCCGCTACGGTCGGCCGGCGCATGCTCGAGCTCGAACAGGAGGTCGGCCGCGCCCTGTTCTCGCGCAGCCAGACCGGTTATCGGCTGACGCAGGATGGCCAGGCGCTGCTCGATCATCTGCAGGAAATGGAGGCCGCCGCCCGCAAGGTGGAAGCCTGGCGGCAATCGGGCGAGGGCGGCACGACCGTCAGGATCACCGCCGGCACCTGGGTCGCGTGGCTGCTGACCGAGAATTTTGCCGCGATCCGCATGCCGGGCGATGCATTCGCCATTGCGCTCAGCATCGGCGAGGCGCGGGCAAGCCTTGCCTATCGTGAAAGCGATATCGGCCTTCGCGCCTTCGAGCCGGAGGAAGCCAACCTGGCCGCACGCCTGCTCGGGGAGGTGGCCTATGCCGTCTATGCCAGACGCAACGCCGCCGAGTCCGATGAACGCTGGATTGCCGTCGGCGAGGAGGAGGCGATATCGGCGTATCTGCGCTGGCCGCACGCCCATGCCGCATCCGGGATCGTCGCCACCGTCAATCGACCGCGTTCGCTGCCGGATCTGGTGCGCGCCGGCGCCGGCAAGACGGTGCTTCCCTGTTTCGTCGGCGATCTCCATCCGGAATTGCAGCGCCAGGGCGGCGAATTGCCGGAATTGCGCCACCGTCAATGGATCGTCATGAACGCCGAGGACCGCCATCGCCCCGAAATCCGCACCGTTGCCGACCGAATGACCAAGCTCATCCGAAGCTATGCCGATCTCTTCGCCGGAAAACGGCCGAGCCGCGGTTGACGTTAACGATGAAGCGCCCGCGCATCTCCGGGACGTGCGGGCACTTGGATGAAGGCCGGCGACCCGAGGTCGCCAGGCTATGCTTGTCAGTGCCGGTTGGTGACGACGACCGGAATGAGCAGGTCGCCCCAGTTGCCGTCGCCGCCGTGATGACGGGCCGAGCGCACCAGTTCGACCGAAACGCCGGCCTCGACCGCTTTCATGACCGACTGGTTCAGCCGGTGCAGGTCGTTGGCGAGCATGCGGATCGTCGTCTGCTGATCCTCGCTCATGCTGGTCGTCTGCTCTTCGGCCCGTTCCCGGACGCGTGAAATGGATGCCATGGTTCTGTCCTCCTCTTCGGGTTATTCCGCAGCTGGTTTGAACTGCGCATGTTCGGTTGAATCGTGCATCGCCGTGGTCGACGACCGGCCGCCGGTGATGGCGAGCGACACGGCGTCGAAATAGCCGGTGCCGACCTCGCGCTGATGCTTGGTGGCGGTATAACCATAGTCCTCTGCGGCGAATTCGGCCTCCTGCAGCTCGGAATATGCCGACATTTGCCGCTGCCGGTAGCCGCGCGCCAGCTCATACATGCCGTAGTTCAGTTGGTGGAACCCGGCGAGCGTGATGAACTGGAACTTGTAACCCATCGCCCCGAGTTCGCGCTGGAACTTGGCAATCGTCGCCTCGTCGAGGTTCTTCTTCCAGTTGAAGGACGGCGAGCAATTATAGGCGAGCAGCTTGCCGGGATGGACTCTGTGGACACCTTCGGCAAACCGGCGCGCCTGCTCGAGATCCGGCTTGGAAGTCTCGCACCAGATCAGGTCGCAATGCGGCGCGTAGGCGACGGCCCGGGCGATGCACGGCTCGATGCCGTTTCTGACCTGGTAGAAGCCTTCGACGGTGCGCCCGGCATCGTAATCGACGAAGGGCTGGTCGCGCTCGTCGATGTCGGAGGTGAGCAGCTTTGCCGCTTCCGCGTCGGTGCGGGCGATCACCAGCGTCGCCACGCCCATGACGTCGGCGGCAAGCCGTGCGGCGTCGAGATTGCGGATATGGGCCGCTGTCGGGATCAGTACCTTGCCGCCGAGATGGCCGCACTTCTTCTCCGAGGCGAGTTGGTCCTCGAAATGGACGCCGGCAGCACCTGCCTCGATATAGGCCTTCATGATCTCGAAGGCATTGAGCGGCCCGCCGAACCCGGCTTCCGCATCGGCGACGATCGGCGCGAACCAGGTGTCGACGGAAAGTCCGCTACCTTCCGACGTCTCGATCTGATCGGCGCGCTGCAGGGTGCGGTTGATGCGTTTGGCAAGCTCCGGCCCCGCATTGGCGGGATAAAGCGACTGGTCGGGATACATCGCCGATGCCGTATTGGCGTCGGCCGCCACCTGCCAGCCGGAGAGATAGATCGCCTTCAGCCCGGCGCGCACCATCTGCATGGCTTGGTTGCCGGAAAGTGCGCCGAGCGCATTGACGAAATCCTCCTGGTGGAGAAGCCGCCACAACCGGTCCGCCCCCATTTCCGCCAGCGTATAGGTGAGCGCCACCGAGCCTCTGAGCCGCTGCACATCGGCGGCCGAGTAGGGCCGTTCGATGCTGTCGAAGCGGCCTGCCGGTGCGTTTTGGACAAGCTTGTAAAAATCGGTCATGCTGCTCTCCTTACTTAAAATTGCCGTCTCCGGTGTCGCATTCTAGAATTTACAAAGACGCCCGAGATTGCCAGAAAAACCTTTGATATTGGCGGCGGAAACGGGTTATTATGCGGAGGATTTACAGGCCCGTGCTGTGAATTTGTAAAATTTTGTAAATCCGGTTGCCTGGCTTTTTGTAAAAGAGTGTGACATGGCGGAACGGAAGATTTTTGCAGGCGCGAAAGTGCGGCGCATCCGCAATGCGCTGGCACTGACGCAGACCGCCATGGCCGAGGCGCTGGAGATTTCGCCCTCCTATCTGAACCTCATCGAGCGCAACCAGCGGCCTTTGACGGTGCAGCTCCTCTTGAAGCTCGCGGCCGTCTACAAGGTCGATCTGGAGGAATTGCGGGGGCAGACCGGCGGCAGCCTCGGCCAGCTCAAGGAGGTCTTCGCCGATCCGCTGCTTTCGGGTGAACTGCCCGGCGACCAGGAATTGGTCGAGGTGGCAGAGGCCGCACCCAATGCCGCAAGCGGCATGATCAAGCTCTATCGCGCCTATCGCGAACAGGCCGCCCGGCTCTCCGACCTGACGGGGCTGATGGCCGCCGAGGGACATGCGCCGGTCGCCGTCGGCCGCTTGCCGCTCGACGAGCTGCGCGAGACGCTGGAGCGCAGGTCGGCCTATTTCGGACGGATCGAGACGGCGGCGGAAGCCTTTGCCGCGACGCTTCCCGGCGGCGCCGATCTTGCCGCCGGGCTGAAGGACTGGCTGCGGGCCGAGCGCGGCATTGCGGTGCGCGTCCTGCCGGTGCACGTCATGCCGGATCTGCGCCGCCGTTTCGATCGTCATTCGATGCGGCTGTTCATTTCCGAACGCCTGTCGCCGGCCGACCGTGCGCATGAGATCGCTATCGAGGCCGCCAGCCTCGCCTTGCTCCCGGCCATCGATGCCGAACTCGACGATCTCTCGCTCTCCTCCGCCGAGGCGCGCCGCATCGCCCGCTTCGAGCTGGCCCGCATCGCGGCCCTGGCGCTCGCCATGCCCTATGAGGCCTTCCTGTCGGCGGCCAAGGCGGTGCGCTACGACATCGATATTCTTCGGGCCCGCTTTTCCGTCTCCTTCGGCCATGCCGCCACGCGTCTGACCATGCTGCAGCGGCCAGGGGCGGCGGCTATTCCCTTCTTCATGATGGAGATCGATGCCGCCGGCCACCGGCTGCGGCGAGGCGGCGCTCAGGGCTTTCCGCAGGCCCGTTTCGGCGGCGGCTGTCCGAAGCTCAATATCCATGCCGTCTTCCTGCAGCCGGGTCAGATTCTCGCCGAGACAGTGGTCATGCCGGATGGCGCATCCTTCCTGACGGTTGCCCGCACCCTGGAGGGGCCGAGCGTTGAATTCGGCGAAAGGGTGAGGCGGACCGCAATCCTGATTGTCTGTGACGCCGCCCTTGGCGAGGGCCTGGCCTATGGGCAGGCGACGGCGCTCGATCCGGTCACGATCGGCCCGGCCTGTCGCCTCTGCGAGCGGCGCGGCTGTCTTTCCCGCGCCGAGCCGCCGGTGACGAGGCCGCTCGGGCTCGACGAGATGGTGGCGGGTCTCAGCGCCTTCGACTTCCGGTGATTGTGAAATCGTTGAGAGCGCAGTTTTTGCGCTTGTGAGCTTAGAAATTCCTTCTTAGTCTGCGGACAAACCAGAGGGAAAAGATGTCCGGAGATACGGGCGCTTTGAACAAACAGGAGAAGTCATGAGGTCAACCATCGCAAGCGTGACGGCCGCCGCCATCGCCGCGCTCTTTGCCGCCGCTCCAGCCGTTGCGCAGGAGCGCGTCGTCAATGTCTACAATTGGTCGGATTATATCGACGACAGCATCCTGACCGATTTCACCAAGGAAACCGGCATCAAGGTCGTTTACGACACCTTCGATTCGAACGAGACCGTAGAAACCAAGCTGCTTGCCGGCGGCACCGGTTATGACGTCGTCGTTCCCACCGCCGACTTCCTGCAGCGCCAGATCCAGGCGGGCGTTTTCCAGAAGCTCGACAAGTCGAAGCTGCCGAACCTGTCCAACATGTGGGACGTGATCCAGCAGCGCACCGCCGCATACGATCCGGGCAATGAATATGCGGTCGATTACATGTGGGGCACCGACGGTATCGGCTATAACGTCAAGAAGGTCGCCGAGATCCTCGGTCCCGATGCCAAGCCGGGCCTCGAAGTGATCTTCGATCCGAAGGTCGCCGAAAAATTCAAGGACTGCGGCATCTACGTGCTCGACACGCCGAAGGACGTCATGACCACGGCGCTGAAATATCTTGGCCTCGATCCGAACTCCACCAAGGCCGAAGATTTCAAGAAGGTCGAGGAATTGCTGACGGCGGTGCGCCCCTATATCCGCAAGTTCCACTCGTCCGAATATATCAACGCCCTTGCCAACGGCGATATCTGCATCGCCTTCGGCTATTCCGGCGACATGCTGCAGGCCCGCGACCGGGCCGCCGAAGCCAAGAACGGCGTCGAGGTCAACTACTCGATCCCGGTCCAAGGCGCCCAGATGTGGTTCGACATGATGGCGATCCCGGCCGATGCCAAGCATGTGGCCGAAGCGCATGAGTTCCTGAATTACATGATGAAGCCCGAGGTCATCGCCAAGGCGAGCGACCACACCTTCTATGCCAACGGCAACAAGGCCTCGCAGCAGTTCGTCAGCAAGGAGGTGCTGGAAGATCCGGCGATCTACCCGACCGAAGAGGTGATGAAGGGACTCTTCACGGTAAAGCCATGGGACCCGAAGACCCAGCGTACCGCGACGCGGATCTGGACGAAGGTCGTCACCGGCCAGTAAGTCGATGCCAGGCCCGGACGGAAACGTCCGGGCCTTTCAATTACCGGCCTAGAACAGGATGATTTTAGGCCGGTCGGCCTAAAATCTGAATCCTGTTCTAAATTGAAGAGTTAGAGCATGATTTCGTTCCGAAAACCGCTCACACTTTTCGGCATCATGCTCTAGGTGGAGGCCGGCTGAAAACTTATATTCTCGGGGAATAATATGAAGTCCTTAGGCAATATCCGCCGCGCTTTCGCACCCTGGACCGATCCGTCAGCAAAACCTTTCATAGCCTTCAAGAACGTCACCAAGCGCTTCGGCGATTTCACCGCCGTCGACGATCTGTCGCTGAACATCTATCACCGCGAGTTCTTCGCGCTGCTCGGCGCGTCCGGTTGCGGCAAATCGACGCTTCTGCGCATGCTCGCCGGCTTTGAGCAGCCGACAGCGGGTCAAATCGTTCTCGACGGCACCGACCTCGCCGGCACGCCACCCTACAAGCGGCCGGTCAATATGATGTTCCAGTCCTACGCGCTTTTCCCGCACATGACCGTCGAGAAAAACATCGCCTTCGGCCTGAAGCAGGACGGCATGCCGAAGGACGAAATGGCCGAGCGCGTCGCGCAGATGCTGAAGCTCGTTAAGCTCGAGCAATTTGCCTCCCGCAAACCGAACCAGCTTTCCGGCGGTCAGCGCCAGCGCGTGGCGCTCGCCCGTTCGCTGGCCAAGCGCCCTAAAGTGCTGCTGCTCGACGAACCGCTCGGCGCGCTCGACAAGAAGCTGCGCGAGGAAACCCAGTTCGAACTGATGGACCTGCAACAAAGCCTCGGTCTTACCTTCGTCGTCGTCACCCACGACCAGGAAGAAGCAATGACGATGGCCGACCGGATCGCCGTCATGAGCCACGGCAAGGTCGTTCAGGTGGCAACGCCGGCCGAAATCTATGAGGCGCCGAATTGCCGTTTCGTCGCCGACTTCATCGGCGACGTGAACATCTTCGACGGCAAGGTGACGACGTCGGCAAACGGCGCCGTCGAGATATCGGTCGACAGCGGTTTCACCATCCGCATTGCCGCCAGCGACGCTCCGGCGATCGGCAGCACGGCCGGTTTTGCGATCCGTCCGGAGAAGATCCGCGTCAGCCGCGCCGCACCCGCGAACGCCCCGGTCAATGCGGCCAAGGGCGAGATCTGGGATATCGGCTATCTCGGCGACATGACCGTCTTCCACATCAAGCTGGCGAGCGGCAAATTCGTCAGGGCCTCTTCCCTCAACGCACAGCGTTCCGTCGAAGACCCGTTCTCCTATGATCAGGACGTCTGGATCTCCTTCGATGAGGATGCCGGCGTGCTGCTGAAGGATTGAGATGATGGGAACGCTGGCATCACGCCTCTACAACCGCCTCGTCATCATCATTCCCTATGCTTGGCTGCTGCTCTTCTTTCTAGCGCCGTTCTTCATCGTCTTCCGCATCTCGATGTCGACGACGGCGATCGCCATACCGCCTTATGAGCCGGTCTTCTCCTTTGCCGATGGCTGGAGCGGTTTCTGGAGCAAGGTGGCGACCTTCTCCTTCGACAATTACGGTTATCTCACCGACGATCCGCTCTACTTCAACGCCTATCTCTCGAGCGTCATCATCGCTGGTACATCGACCTTGCTGATGCTGCTGATCGCTTATCCGATCGCCTATGGCATGGCGCAGGCGCCGCGGACCATCCGCCCGACGCTGCTGATGCTCGTCATCCTGCCGTTCTGGACGAGCTTCCTGATCCGCGTTTATGCCTGGATTGCCATCCTGAAGCCCGAAGGCCTGCTGAACCAGCTGCTCCTGTCGCTGCATATCATCGACAACCCGCTAATCATTCTCAACACCCCGACGGCCGTCTATATCGGCATCGTCTATTCCTACCTGCCCTTCATGGTGCTGCCGCTCTATTCGGCGCTGGAGAAGATGGACGGCACGCTGATCGAAGCGGCCCAGGATCTCGGCTGCACGCCGATCCGCGCCTTCTGGCGCGTCACTTTCCCGCTGTCGATCCCCGGCGTGGTGGCAGGCTGTATGCTGGTCTTCATCCCTGCCGTCGGCGAGTTCGTCATTCCCGATCTTCTTGGCGGTTCGCAGACGCTGATGATCGGCAAGACGCTCTGGAACGAGTTCAATGCCAATCGCGATTGGCCGGTCTCCTCGGCAGTCGCGACAATCCTGCTCATGATCCTGGTGATCCCGATCGTCTTCTTCCAGAATGCACAGGCCAAGGCCGAGGAGCGGGGGAAATAAGCCATGCTGAGATGGACCCGTTTCAACATCATTTCCGTTGTGCTCGGCTTTGCCTTCCTCTATCTGCCGATCGTGCTGCTGGTGATCTTTTCCTTCAACGAGTCGAAGCTCGTCACCGTCTGGGGCGGCTTTTCCGCCAAATGGTACGTCTCGCTGCTGTCGAACCAGGCCCTGCTCGATGCTGCCTGGGTGACGATCCGTGTCGGTCTGCTGTCGGCCACCTTTGCGACCATCCTCGGCACGATGGCGGCGCTAACGCTGGTGCGCTATACCCGCTTCCGCGGCCGCATGCTCTTTTCAGGCATGGTCTATGCGCCGCTCGTCATGCCCGAAGTCATCACCGGCCTGTCGCTGCTGCTGCTCTTCGTCGCAATCGGCCTCGACCGCGGCTTCTGGACCATTACGCTGGCGCATACGACGCTGACCATGTGCTTCGTCGCCGTCGTCGTGCAATCACGGCTCTTGAGCTTCGACCAGTCGATCGAGGAAGCCGCGCAGGATTTGGGCGCGCCGCCGGTGCGGACCTTCTTCGAGATCACCCTGCCGATCATCTCCCCGGCAGTGTTTTCGGGCTGGATCCTGGCGTTCACGCTGTCGCTGGATGACCTCGTGATTGCAAGCTTCACCTCGGGCCCGGGCGCAACCACGCTGCCGATGAAGATCTACAGCCAGGTGCGCCTCGGCGTGACGCCGGAGATCAATGCGGTCTGCACCATCCTGATCGCCGTCGTCGCGGTCGGCGTTATCTGTGCATCCGTAATCACCAAGCGGCGCGAAGTTCAGCGCGAGCGCGACGAGCGGGCCGCGGCGGCGACCGCTTAGTAGCGGGAGGACTGCCGGCGAACCTGAATCTTCTAGTGCGAAACCTTTGAAACCTGTGCCGCAATTTCCGCCCGGTTAGAGCATTCCAGTTTGGCGAGGCAGCTACCGACATGCGTCCTTACTGTGGCAAAGCCGATGCCGAGGACGCGCGCAATGTCCTTGTCGGAGCAGCCTCGGGCGACCAGAAGGGCGACATCTCTTTCCCTGTCGGTGAGCATGTCGAGACTGACGGAAGGTGCTGTCGAGAGCGCCCGGCGCACGAAGGGCGCCATAATGGTCAACAAGTCTATTTCCCGATCGCTGAAATCGGGACGGCTGCCGTAGCGCCATACCCTGAGATCGGCAAGCTCGCGTCCGTTTGCCTGCATGAACAGGTTGACGCCGTGCTGCATGCCGTCACGGGCGAGGAAATCATTATAGAATTCCGTCTTGGTGAGGTCGCGCCTGGAGATAACCTCCTCGACATGGGCCGCTCTTCTCAACCCCCGCAGCTTGTCCGTCATCGGATCTCGGTACTGGAACCACTGGTGGTAGCGAGCCACGTTTTCGGGATCCTGATTGATGATGAAGGCGTTGCCGTAGGAGTTGGACCGCCTGTTCCACTCGAACGAGGCCAGCACATCCGCCCGCAACAGTTTCAGAATGTCGGGAAAGACCTCTTCGCGAACGTCGAAGTTCAGATTGCCGGAGGAGAGCGCGCCGATGATATTGGCGAAAATTCGCGCCTCCTGTCCTGACATGTCGTAGATATGACCCGTCATTCCTGACCTCGCGATGGTATTAGGCCCTCCGAAGTTAAGCAAAGAATGTGCCAATGCGCAAGGATGCAGCTTTCTTCTTTTCTCGTCCGCGTTCAAAGATGAGAAATCCAGATATCCAATACTGCGCAGCGTTTTTGGGTTCGGACAACCTCCAGCGCCTCTCTGATCGCTACGCGGACTTCGGCAGGATTTCGGACTTGCTTGCCATGGGCGCCGCCCGCGGCTGCGGCGATACCTGCATAGTCCGGTGGAGGATCGAAGGAGACGTCGATCGAATTGGCTCTTGAAGCGAATCCGTCGGGATGAACCGCCAAGGTCGAAAGCTTTGGCGACTTCCAGCCCCTGTTGTTGAAGACGATCTGGAGAAACGGCGTTTGATAACGCGCCGCCATCCAGTGCACCGATGACGGGACACTAAACATGTAGGAGCCGTCACCGCATAGGGCGACCACGGTCTTTTCGGGACTGGCAAGCTTCACGCCGATCGCAGCACCTCCGTTGTAACCGAGCGAACCGCCGCCGCTGGTGAAGACCGTCAGCGGGTCGCTCCGCCTGAGATGGTTGAAGACCGTGTGATAGTTGGAAATGCCTTCGTTGACGAAAAGCGCGTCATCGCCGATTTCTTCGCGCAGGCACGCCACTGCGAATTCCGAGGTGATCACGCCGTCCTCGGGCTCCTTCTCCAGCGCGGCCAGTTCGCCGGCGCGCGCTTCATGAAGCATGCGCCAATGGTCCGCCCGTCCGGCGATGTCATCCGGCTCTATCGGATTGTCGGTAAGCCATTCGTTGAGTTCCGACAGGGCGGTGGCCGCATCCGCCTGCCAGGATGCCGTTGCATCGATGTGCCATAGCGGCATTTGCGTCTTCAGCGGATCGACATCGATGTGGAAAATAGGAACATCCGGAGCGGGCCTGTTGTGTGCCGGAATCCAAGGCACGTCGCTGTCGATCACGAGGACGAGATCGGCCGAGGCCAGCGCCTTGTTCTGCCAGGGATGATTCCAGTGGTTGCCCTGATACATCGGGTTCGAGTGCGGGAAGTTCAGCCAGGTCGGCACGGATTCCAGAACTCCGGCTCCCGCCCTGTGGCTGAATTCCACCAAGGCGTTGAACGCCGCTTCGTTGCGGCCGAGATAGGTCGTCACGACAAGCGGCCGGCGCGACTTCCGCAAAGCCTCGCCGAGCATGGCCACAGACTGTTTCGTCAGCCCCGCAGCCTGGACGGGTGGCCACATCCGAACCGAGGGTTTGGGAGGAACTTCCTGCTCCATGACCTCGCGCGCGCCCATCAGGTAGACCGGACCTTTCGGGTCCGAATATGCGAGCTGGAGTGCCCGGTTGACGATGTCCTTGACGTTGAAACCCGTCCGCAGCTCGTTGTCATATTTTGTATATCCCCGAACGATGCCGCGCTGGTCATGGACATCCTGAATCCATTGAATGAACTCATTGCGCGAGCCCTTCAGTTCCCCGTCCTGGGTGAACGGAGACGCGCCGGCGAAGATCATCATCGGCGCGCGCCCCTTGGCGGCGTTGTGGACCGCGCCGGCAAGCGCCTGGGTTCCGCATTCCACATGGACTACCACCGCCTGCGCCACTCCGCTCGCCTGCCAGAATCCGTGTGCGGCGCTCATGCCGACCATTTCGTTCGGGCAGGTAATGACCTCGGGTATCGGCCTGCCATTTGCCCGGGCCTCGGCGATCGCCTCGACAAGCGCGGGATGATCGCTTCCGAAATTCGCAAAGATGTAAGACACGTTCGCGTCGGTCAATGCGTCCAACAAGGCGCTGCTCGCCGTATACATCGACGTCTCCTTCCTTAGAGAAATCTGGATTTCAGTGCAGGAAATTGCTCTTCCAGGCAGATAGCCACCTCGAGGAGCAGCCGATCTGCGCCGGCGGCGGCATCGAAGGCCAGGCCGACGGGAAGGTTCGTGTCCGTCAATCCGACAGGAATCGTGATTCCGGGAATACCCGCATTGCTTCCGACGTCGGTGTTGTGAATGGTCGTCGGAAAAAGCGGCTGCTCTTGCCCGTTCAAGACGACCGTCGCGTCGTCCCCGATTAGGGGAGGCGCAATCAGCGCAGTCGGAAAGGCGAGCACATCAAGCGAGTTATCGCGGAATATACGGCGGTACTCCTCCTGCAGTGCTGGGCGGTGGATATTGACGGCCTCTGCGTACCGCTCCGGTCCCACCGCGGTTTCGCTTTTCAGTTGATCCAGCAGGATCGACCTTACATCAGCCGCCGCCACCGACTGAGCGACGGTCTCATAAGAGTTCCCAACGTCGTGGGCCTCGAGAAATTCTTCCAGGGTGACCCTGCCTTCGAAGAACGCAATGATCGTTGTCGAGGCCACGTGATGATCGAGTAGCCGCCGCGCGTCGATTTTTTTCAGAATGGCGCCCATTGACTTCAGGCGGTCGAGCGCATCGCTGCATACCTTGAAGACGCTCGGATCTGCCAGGTCCCAGAAGAATTCGTCCGGAACTCCTATTCTCAATCCCTGGATCATCGACGTCTTCGACACTTCGGAATGTCCGACAACGACGCTGTCCAGCAGCGCAAGGTCGGATGGCGTGCGGGCGATCGGGCCGGGCGTGTCGCGTGTACTCGATATCGGAACGATGCCTGCTTTCGGCCAGCGGCCGGGGCTGGGTCGATAGCTCCAGAGGCCGCAGAAGGCGGCTGGGATACGGACCGAGCCACCCGTGTCCGTGCCAATGCTCGCAGGGACCATCCGATGAGCGACAGCGCATGCGCTGCCGCCGCTCGAGCCCCCGCAGACGTGGTCTGGGTTGAATGGATTTCTGGCAGGACCGAAGAGAGCGTTATTGGTCGTGGCCCCATATGCAAGTTCGTGCATATTGTTCTTGCCGAATGCAATGGCTCCTGCCTGCCTCAATTTCGCAGCCACGGGAGCATCGTCCTGCGGTCGGAAATGCCGCATTGCCGCCGTGCCCGCGGTCGTCGCGTAGCCTTTCACGTTGATATTGTCTTTAAACGCGATCGGAATTCCATGCAGCGGGCCTTTGGAGCGGCCGGCTGCCAGGTCCCGATCTGCCTGCTCTGCATCCGCCCGCACAGAAGACGCATCGAAGTCTGTGAAGGCGTTGGCATCAGAGAGTTTGCCCACCTGTTCGATGAGTGCATCGGCGATCTCGACCGCATGCAGCGTTCGGGAAGAAACAAGGGAGGCCAACTCGGAGCAACTCAATTCGGATATGTTCATCTTCGTCCTCTCGGTCGCGACCATTCTGGAAGGGGCCTGTCATTAAACTTGAGGCGGTGACTGCACATGCCGGACAAGCTTCAAAACCACGGATGTGACCGGCGTTTCGATCCCTGCGGCAACGGCCTTGCGGACCACTGCGCCGTTGATCGTTTCGATTTCGGTTAAGCGCCCGGCGAGAAGATCCTGGAGCATCGACGGTTTGTGGTGTGTGTGATGGGACAGGGCATGTTCGACCATGCCTTCGACATGGTCGATGTCCGCGGCTATTCCGCTCGCTATCGCCGTTCTGCAAACCTCGCCGACGATCGAGAAAACGAGAGAGCGAGTCCCTTCGTCGGCGCCGACCTGCCCCACGGTCGACCGCGTAATGGCGCAGATGCTGTTCAGTGCCGCGTTGAACGCCACTTTCTCCCAGATCGCCGCTTCGACGTCGGGGTCATAAACCAAACGGAGTCCGGACGGTTCGAACGCCCTGATAAGGGCAGTCGAGATCGGCGGCTCGCCGGATGCGGCTGCCGCGAAGCGTGCGACGCCCTCTCCGTTCGACTCGACGTGTCCCGGTCCCTTGATATCGGCCGGATATGTTGTCACGCCGATCAACACCCGATCCGGCGCTGCGAACTCAAGGAGGGTCTCCTTGTTCTCAAGACCGTTCTGAAGGCTGAAGAGATATGTTTCCGGACCGATCGTTCCTGCGATGCCCGCGAGCGCCGACCGCGTGTGCAGTGTCTTGGTGAAGACGAGCACGAGATCGAATGTCCCTCTAACCGCGTCGGGTGTCACGGTGGGGATATCAAGCAGCCGGTCGCCGCGGTCGTCGACGATCCTGAGACCGTGTTCCCGGATGGCGCCGATATGCGCGGGATTGATGTCGATGAGCGTGACATCAGCGCCGCCCCCTTCGAAAAGGCAGCCTCCGAAAAGGGAGCCCATGGCGCCCGCGCCGACGACGCCGATCCTGAGAAGAGTTTTGGAAGTTCTATCGGCCATTGAATGCCGCTCCCGCCTATTCTTCTTCCTGGAAAAGTCGGACCACCGGCGGCGTGTCGGGGCGATTGATCTCCGACATTACCCGTCGCTTCTCCTTGTTGACCACGAGGCGGACGGCATCTGCCCTTGCGTAATGGCCACGCGGGTCAGCGGCGACCTTGGCGAGGTCGATCATGGTTGGATCCAGATCAGCGTAGAGAATGCCCTCTTCGTCATCGGCCAGAGGCTCGCACATCTCCCTGCCATCTGGGGCGTAGATCATCGTGAACCCTCCACCTGGCTTGCTCGTGCGAGGATTGAGAAGGTGCGCCTTCTCCGGCGTCTGCGCCATCAGGTCGAACATTTCCTGGCTGACCGTGGCGCATGGGGCGAGAACGTAGCAGCCTCCTTCGACGGCATATGTCCTTGAGAACGCGTTATTCACCTCGGGGCCTAAAGCGTGTGCGATATCGCGGTAGAGGCAGAAGCTCGGCCAAGCAGCCACATGTATGTCTTCGCCCTGAGCATGCATGGCCATTCTCACCAGTGGCTGTGCGTGCTCCCAGCAGTTGAGCGCGCCAACGCGGCCGATCGTGGTTTCAACGACCTCGAGGTCGGAGCCATCGCCTTCGCCAAAGACCATCCGTTCGGCAAAGGTCGGCTTCAATTTCCGGCGCACCTGCAGCAGGTCGCCGGCGTCGGAGATGGTCGCCTGGGACATGTACCTGGACCCGGCCTCCCGTTCGGAAAAGCCCATGACGATAAAAATCTCGTGCCGCCTCGCTATGTTCTGGAGACGGCGCATTTCCGGAGAGTCGACCGTCATGCTGTTCTGGTGGTAGGCACCGTAAAACTGCATCGATTCTGCGGGCGACGACAACCAGACGAACCAGGGATAGCCGGGCAGCCAGGTTTCGGGGAAGGCAACCAGCTTGGCGCCGTTTCTGGCCGCCTCAGCGACAAGTGCTTCAGCTTTGTCGATGGAGCGGTTCAGGTCCATGAACACGGGGGCGGCTTGAACCGCGGCGACTTTGATCGGCTTCATGACAGGATCTCCTGAGTTTGCAGATGGGCGGACGGCAATGCCGGGGGCTCGGCCGATGGTTGGTGCGCGACCGGAAGAAGGTCGATCCGTATGACTCTCCTGACAAGACCCCATACGCCTTCAGGCAGGAAGATGGTGACGACGATCGCCAGCAGGCCGCTGATGACAAAGTATCCGGGTCCGAGACCCGACAGTGTCTCCCTCAGCAGGAAATAGACGATCGCTCCGAAGATCGGGCCTTCGACCGAACCGATACCCCCCAGGATGACGATGAAGATCGTCATTGCGATCCAGTTCTGGGAGAAAGCGCTGTTCGGCGTGATCTGGATGCTGGTGATATAGTAGCACGCGCCTGCGGCACCTGAGATGCCCGCCGCCAGAACCAAGGTGTAGAGCCTCACGCGGTTTGTGCGAACCCCCATCGCTTCCGCCGCGGCGTCGCTGTCCCGCATCGCCCGCAGACCGAGACCGAACCTGCTTTTCAAGAGCACGACGATCGCCAGGAGCGTGATGAAGAGCACCAATGCTGCGGATGCGAAATTCAGCGGAAGCCGCCAGTTCCTGGCGACCGACTTCATGACCTCGAGGTTCAATCCGCCGCCGGCTCCGACGGCAGGCGTAACGAGGCAAAGGAGGCGGGCGATTTCGGCCATTACCCATGAACCGATGGCCAACTGCGCGCCTTGAAGCCGGAACAGCAGAGGCGAAAGGACGTAGGCGAGAATGGCCGACACGGCGGCACAGATGGCTATGACCGGATAGGGGGGAACCGCGAGAAAGTTGGCGACGATGTAAAGCGTGTATCCCCCGATGCCGATGAAGAGCGGCATGCCGATCAGGACAATGCCCGAAAAGCCGCCCAAGAGATTCCAGGCCAGCGCGATGGTAAGCACGACACAGAACTCGGTTGCGAGGGCAAGCCCAGCTTTCGGCAAAACGATCGGCATAAGGCAGAGCGCCAGCGCGATGACGAGCAATGTGATATAAGCGTTGTCGATCTTCTTCGTCATCTGGATGCACCTCTGGCGAACATGCCTTCAGGCCGGAGGATGAGCACGGCCAGAAAAACCAGGTGCCCGGCGAGGGGTCCGAATGTCGGCGCTATCGCGATCCCGACGGCTTGAGCCAGGCCGAGCGCGAGGCCGCCGAAGAAGGTGCCCCAGATCGATCCCAGACCGCCGAGGATAACCGCCTCGAATGCGAACAGCATCCGCTCCACCCCTGCGGCGGGAGCAAAGGTCGACCGCATTCCGAGAAAGATCGCCGCGATGGCGGAGACGGACAGCGAAAGCGCGAGCGCCAGCGAGAAGATGTGCCCGGTCTCTATGCCCATGAGCTTTGCCGTGCGGTGGTCGTCGGATGTCGCCCTTACCGCTCGGCCGAAGCTGGTTTTGGAAAATGCGAGCCACGTGGCGGCGAAAGCCAGGCAAGCGAACAGAAAGAAGAAAAGCGGCATCACCCCGATCGAGAAAGAACCGAGCGGGAGCGATGCGGAGCCGATGCTACCTGGCTGAAGGCTGCGGGTATCGGCGCTGAAGCCCATCTGCATGAGGTTCTGCAAAACGATCGAGAGACCGAACGTGACAAGCAGGGGCGGCATCGGCCCTCGGCCGATCGTCCTGTTGAGCACGACACGCTGGAGAACATAGCCGAGTGCGAACATCAGGAGGGCGACGATCGGAAGGGCCACCAGCGGATGAAGGCCGAAGGCCTGACCGGCAAACCATGCCAGATAGGCCGAGAAGATGATCATGTCGCCATGGGCAAGGTTGATCTGCTGCATCAGACCGAAGGTGACGGCCAATCCCAGCCCGAACAGCGCGTAGAGCGCTCCGACGAACAGGCCATTCAGAAATAGCTCAATCATGCGAGCCTCCGAAATACGCGTTTGAAATTTCGGTGCGGTCGGCGTTCAGGGACTTACCTTGCAGAACGATGCGGCCATGCCGCATACATGCAAACCGATCGCTTTCCTTGAGTGCCCGGGCGATGTCCTGTTCGACGAGCACCAGCGACACCTTCGTCTCCTTGACCTTCTGGAGCCCCGCGTAGACCACCTCGACCGCCGAGGGTGAAAGTCCGAGCGACAGCTCGTCGCAGAGCAGGATTTTCGGGTTTGCCATCAAGGCGCGACCGACCGCGACGAGCTGCTGCTGGCCGCCGGACAAAGCTTGGGAGGGTCGCCGGCGCAGGTCTTTCAGAACGGGAAACGTATCCAGCACCCGGTCGAGCGACCATTCGCCCGGCCTCTTGCAATAGGCGCCCAGAAGCAAATTCTCCTCGACCGACAGGCTCGGGAAAAGTTTCCGGCCTTCCGGCACCATGACTATTCCGTGATCGACGATCGCAGAGGTGGACTTTCCGATCATGGCGAGCCCATCGAGCTCGATCTCTCCGGCCGTCGGTCTCAACAGCCCGGTGATCGCGCTGAACAGCGTCGATTTGCCGGAGCCGTTCGAGCCGATCAGAGAGAGAGTCTCACCGGCCGCAACGTCGAGGCCTACACCGAACAATACCGACATCGAGCCATAGCTCGCTTCCAGATCACGAATGCTCAGCATCTAGATCGGGCTCCATCCCAAGGTATATTTTCCGCACCGCCGGCTCTGCCATCGTCGCGTGCGGTTCCCCGTCGGCGATGATCTTGCCTTCGCCAAGGACGACGATGCGCGAGACGGCGGAGGTGAGGATATGAACGAGGTGTTCGATCCAGATCACTGCGATCCCCTGGCGGTTAACCTCCTTCACGAGTTCGGCAATCTCCGCGGCCTCATTGTCCGTCAGTCCTCCGGCGATCTCATCAAGGAGAAGAAGCGAAGGGTTCGTCGCCAATGCCCGCGCCAGTTCCAACCGCTTCCTGTCGAGCAGCGGCAGGTCCCCTGCGCGCAGATGGCCGCGTCCATGAAAACCCGTTCGCTCCATGATGCCGTGGACGGCGAGCGTCGCCGCTTCGTGGCTCAGGTCGCCCGCATAACGCGCGCCGACGAGAAGATTCTCGAACACGGACATGTTCGAGAAGGACTGCGGAACCTGAAAGGTGCGCCCGATGCCCTTGCGCGCCCTTTCGGATGCGGAAAGCCCGGTAACGTCTATGCCGTTGACGAGTACCGTGCCGGAATTGGGCGAAAGCTGTCCGGCGATAACGCCGAACAGGGTCGTCTTGCCCGAGCCATTAGGTCCGATGACACCCAACAATTCGCCGGGAAGGACTTCCAGTGTCAAATCCTTGAGCACCGGAAGTCCGCCGCCGTACGACTTGCTGATGTTTTCGACGGCGAGAGACCTATTCGGCGAGGGCATCATGCTCTCACGCGCGTCACTCATACGCCGATCTTCATCTGGAAGGGCGCCGTGACGGGCACCTGCGGCATGCCTTGGTTAGCGACCACCGCGAGGTTGAAGTCGCCGTTCGGGTCGACATGCCATTGTCCGCCCGCGATTGCCATCTTGGCCACGCTCTTGACCGGACTATTGGCCCAATCGAGAGTGCCGACGACGGTGTTGAGCTGCATCTTCTTGATCGCATCGGCGACGGAGTCGGGATCGGTGGGATCGTCAGCCGTTCTGAGCGCGTTGATCCCGGCTTCCAGCAGCGCGTGAACCACACCGATGGGCTGCGTCCAGCGTTTCCCGGTTTCGGTCTCGTAGGCCTTGGCGAGTTCGCCGCACGACTGGCCCGTGATCGACGACTTGAATGGATAGTCCGGAGTCCACCAGACTTCCGTGGACATGCCGTTCGCAGCAACACCGAGGGACTGCACGCCTGCGGGAAAAAGAAGAGCTTTGGCAATCGTGACGACCTTGGGCTTGAAGCCCGCCTGCATCGCCTGCCGCCAGAAGACGACCCAGTCCGGCGGGTCGAACAGACCGCTCATGATATCGCAGCCTGCGTCGCGGAACGCGGCGATCTGACGCGAGAAGTCGTTCGAGCCGGGTTCGTACAAGCCGACGTCGACCATTTCGAATCCGGCCTTCTTCAGCGCTGGCGGGAAGCCGATCTCACTGCTGGAGAATGTCTGTCCCGGCGGATCGTTCGAGAAGCAGGAACCGATCTTCTTGTTGGTGTCGAGCGCCGACCACATGCCGACGTAGGTCGAGATGATGTCCTCGATGCCCCAGAAGAAATGGTTTGCATATCTGAACCCGGTGTCGGGCTTGCCTCCCTGCGGGAACAGCCAGCCCTGCCATGGGTCCATTGTCGTAATCGAAGGCACCCCGGCGAGTTCGCACTGGGCACTGACGTTCTTGATGCCCAAAGCCCCCTGGGCGAGAACGAGGTTCACCTCGTCGGAATTGATGAGCTGCTGGGTCGCGCTTGTCGAGCGATCCGGATTGGTCTGGTCGTCGATATCGATGATCTCGACTTCATAGGTCTTGCCATTGTTGACGAGGCCGCTTTTCAAAGCCTCCCGCACCTGTTTGAGCAGGAACGGATCCGCTTCGGCAAAGGTCGCGTAAATTCCGGTGACCGGGCTGACATATCCGATCTTCAGTTTGGCTGCTTGAGCCAATGCGGGAGCGGGAAAGATGCTCGAAGCAGCCATTCCCGCTGCTCCGGCGGCAGCAGATCCTAGAAGTGTGCGGCGCGTGATGAGCGCGGCATTTCGCGTAGTGATGCTCATTAGAGTTCCCCTTATTTTTGCGGGGGGTACGATCCGTCCGATCGAGGATCTGCACCATCCACAAAAATGTGGATGCTGCTCGAGAGACTGAACCGATAGCTTTCTTGTCCTGAGCGTAGCCTGAGACGGATCGAACTCTGCGATCGGAGAGGCCACGCGGCAAGAAACATGCGGGGAGGAACGACATGTTGGAAATAAAGCAGATTATCGGGGGCAACTCGGTCGCCGCCGTCTCCGGAAAGACCTTCGACAGGATCGATCCATTCACTGGCAAGGTTGCGACCCGCGCCCCGGCATCCGGCATAGAGGATGTCCAGAAGGCAGTGGCTGCGGCGCATTCCGCCTTCCCCGCCTGGTCGAAGAGGGGTCCCGGCGAGCGCAGGGCGTTGCTGATGAAGGCCGCTGATAACCTTGCGTCGAAGGTCGAAGAATTCATCAGGATCACGATCGAGGAGACAGGCGGCACCGCGCCTTGGGCCGGCTTCAATACCATGCTTGCAGCGGGGATATTGCGGGAGGCTGCGGCGATGACCACGCAGGTTGTTGGCGAAGTCATTCCGTCGGACAAGCCCGGCACCTTGTCCATGGGCGTACGCCAGGCCGCAGGCGTTTGCCTGGGGATAGCGCCGTGGAACGCGCCTATCATCCTTGGTACGCGGGCGATCGCCATGGCGCTCGCCTGCGGCAATACCGTTATCCTCAAGGCATCGGAATCCTGCCCGGGAGTGCACATGCTGATCGGCCAGGCGCTGAACGAAGCGGGTTTCCCTGCCGGGGTGGTCAATGTCATCTCCAATGCGCCGGAGGATGCCGCCGCCGTCGTCGAAGCCCTGATCGCGGCGCCGGAGGTCAGGCGTGTGAATTTCACCGGATCGACCCATGTCGGGCGCCGTATCGGCGAGCTTTGCGGGCGGCATCTCAAGCCCGCTCTCCTGGAACTCGGCGGCAAGGCGCCGATGGTGGTTCTGGACGATGCCGATGTTGATGCCGCGGTCAACGGGGCGATCTTCGGGGCCTTTGCGAATATGGGTCAGATTTGCATGTCGACCGAGCGGATCATTGTTCACAAGAACATCGCCGACGAATTCGTCGCCAAGCTTTGCGACCGTGCTTCGAAACTACCTGCCGGCGATCCCCGCGGTCATGTGGTTCTCGGGTCTCTCGTCACCACGGAGGCGGCGGTGAAAATGGAGGAATTCATCGCCGACGCCGTGGCCAAGGGCGCCAAGCTCGTCGCCGGCGGAAAGCGGACCGGCTCCGTGGTCGAGGCGACGCTGCTCGACAATGTGAAGAGCGGCATGCGCTGCTATGGCGAGGAAAGCTTCGGTCCGGTCAAGCCGATCATCCGGGTCGCCGACGACGAAGAAGCGATCCGTGTCGCCAACGATACCGAATATGGTCTGTCAGCCGCCGTCTTCAGCCGTGACCCGCAGCGGGCGATGGCGGTCGCCGCTCGGATCGAAAGCGGCATCTGCCACATCAACGGGCCGACCGTGCATGACGAGGCGCAGATGCCCTTCGGTGGGGTCAAGGGTTCCGGTTACGGTCGTTTCGGGGGCAAGGCGGCGATCAACGAATTCACTGATCTGCGCTGGATCACGATCGAAGATCCGCACCAGCACTACCCCTTCTGAACCCTCGAACAGGAGCAGGCCAAATTGAAGGATGTGTTCAGTGTTGAAGATTTTCGGATGAGGGCGAAAAATTTCCTTCCCAAGATGGTCTTCGATTATTTGGAGGGTGGATCAGAGGGCGAGTCTGGCCTCTCTCGAAATGTGAACGCTTTTGGAAAATGGAACTTCGTCCCCAGGCGCCTTGCCGATGTTAGCAAATGCTCGCTGGAGACTACGTTGCTTGGAAGGGGATACAGTCTCCCCTTCTATGTTTCTCCGACCGGACTGAACGGCCTCATCCGCCCTGACGGGGACCGAATCTTGGCCCAGGCGGCGGCCAAGGCGGGCATTCCCTTTGTTCTCTCCACCGCGTCGAACTTGTCGATTGAGGACATCGCTGCATCGGGGGATGGCGAACGTTGGTTCCAGTTGTACGTACTGCATCGAGATATTGCCAAGACGATGTGCCAAAGGGCTCTGACCGCTGGTTACGAAGCACTGATCTTGACTGTTGATGTCCCAGTCAACGGATATCGAGAGCGGGACATGCGCAACAGGTTCGCATTACCGGCAACATATGGTCTGCGAACGCTGGCAGACGGGTTGATGCATCCACGATGGTCTATCAATTTTCTGAGAAGCGGAACGCCTAAACTCCGAAATTTCGAAACTCTGGAAGCCCAGGGCCCGGAAGCGCAGGCCGCATTGTTGAAAAGACAGATGGATGCGAGCTTCGATTGGGACGCGTTACGGCAGCTTCGTGAATGGTGGCCCAAGAAGTTGATGGTAAAGGGCGTGCTCCGGGCCGAAGACGCAGTCCAATGCGCTGCCTGCGGTGTGGATGCGTTGATAGTCTCAAATCACGGCGCTCGACAACTGGACGGAACTATCTCTCCCTTGGAAGTGCTTGCGGAGATTGCCGCTAGTGTCCAGATCCCAATTCTGTTGGACAGTGGCATCAGGCGTGGGGCGGACGCGCTTACCAGCCTCTGCTTGGGCGCTACAATTGTGGGCCTGGGGCGAGCGATACTTTATGCCTTGGCGTCCGACGGCGAGCGGGGTGTTGAACGATGCCTTGAAATCTTAACCGATGAATTGAAGCGCGGCATGGCCCTGCTGGGGGCATCAAGCATAACCCAGCTCGACCACACTCTTGTCAGGCGGTCGAATTGGGCTTGATTGGGGCGTTCGACGGCGGGCCGTTAGCCGGCATAAAGGCCGCCGATCGCCTTGCGCCGAAGCCGGAGCGGCGGCACGGTCACCGTCGCCGGAGATCGTGCGCGAAACGTTACTGAACCGCAGTGGGCGTCTTGAACTAGGGTTTCGCCGGTGCGTTGAGAAGCGGAACCGGCGAGATCACCGGGTTTGGCCACGAGCCGCCGATGAAGAACTGCAGAAGCGGCAGCTCTGCTGCCTTGGCCGGATCGGTTGCCTCCAGCGATCCGGACAGCGCCAGCCCGTTTGACTGATAGGTGATGAGACCGGATAGTGTCAGCGTCTGTGCAGGCCCGGTGATATGGGCATCGTCGATCTCGGCCGAACCATTGGCGAAATCGGCCTGGAGGTCCAGCTGGCTGAAGGTGAAGGCGCCGCCTGCCGCAGCACTCAGCGGAAAGAATGCCTTTTCGGCGGCCTGGCTCCGCAGCGCTGCGGCGTCGATGCCGGGGATCGTGCCCTCCTTCGTCCAGAAGTGCAGCCTGCCGGTGACGTCGCCAAGGCCGGTCGTCCATATCGCCTTCGGCGACTGCAGGTCGAGATCGAGCGACCCCGTCGAAAGCGGCAGCGGCCCCTTGAGCTGCAGCCGCTCGGCAAGGGCGGCGAAGTCGGCATCGCGGATCGACAGCTGCAATTTGCCGCCGCCGGCGAAATCGCGCCGCGTCGCTTCTAGATGCGCGCTCATTTCACCGCCTTCGAAGGCGCTGTCGCCGATATCGAATTTCGCCTCGCCGCCAGTCACGATCATGCTGGCGCCGACATTGGAAAGCTCGAAGAGGCCCATCTGCGCGCGTCGGGCCGAAAGCCTGACATCGATATCGAGCAGTTGCGGCGGTTCGCGCATGCCGGAGATTTCCTCCGCCTGGCCGGCGGCAAGCCTGAGCGCAAAGGCGTCGAGGAACGGCTTGAGGTTCATCTGGTCGAAGGCGAGCGTGCCGCCGATCTTCGGACGTTTGCCGGCTTCGGTCGAAAGGTCCATGACGCCGGTGGCGCTTGCCTCGTTCAGCGACAGGCTGAGTTCGTTGAAGCGCAGCCCGCTGCCCGACGAGATGATGTCGGATTCCAGCGACGCGCTCTTCAGCGTCCCGATGCCGGGGATCGATTTGCCCGACCATTTGAGAAGCGCCGGCACATCGGGAATGCTGACGGCGATATTGCCGGAAAGGGCCGAGAGGCTGACGATGCTGGCAATTCCTCGGAAATGCGCGGTCAGCAGGTTTGACGTCAGCGATGTCCGCGTCTCGGCGCTCTTGCCGGCAAAGGCGAGCAGCGGCTGGCGCGAGGCGAAATCGACCTTCAGGTCCTCGCCGTTGATGCGGGCGATGACGACAGCCGAGATCGCGCCCGAGAGCCGCGGCCAGGCGATATCGGCCGTGACGCTGTCGAAATGATAGATCTTGGCGCTCATGATGTCGGTGACGGCTAGCGTGCCGTCTTCGACGGTCACCGCGCCGATCTCGGCATCGAGAGCCGGATCGAGCACCTCGGCTCCGTTTTCGTAACGCGCGCCGTTGATCGCACGGGCAAGAAGACCGGCATAACTCCAGTCGATCAGGCCTTTTTCGTCACGCGTCAGCGCCAGGCTGGGGCGCAGCAGATGGAATTCGTGGAAGCTGGTTCGGCCTCTCAGCGCATCGATGAGGCTGAAATCGGCCGAGAGGCTTTCAATTCTGCCGAGCAGCTTGTCGCCGCTCTCGCGCGGCTGCCGGATCGTGACCTCGTTCAGCGTGATGCGTGGCGTCGGCCAGAACTCAAGAACCGGATCGCCTTTGATCTCGGCCTGATACCCTGTCCATTTCGACAGCGCGTCCTCGATGCCGGAGCGCACGAAGCCGGTCGTGATGAGATAGGGCGCGGCCACCCTCAGCGCCACGAAGAGCCCAAGGGCAATCAGTAGCAGCACGGTTGAAAGACGCGCGAAAGTCGGCAGCCAGCGCGAAACGGGTCCGATCTTTCTGCGCCACCTGCGATGTCTTGACGTACCCATGATCTCCGCCGGTCATCAGCCGGTTAAGCCGTTAAGCGCTGATTTCGCCGGATATAGGAAATATCAGGCTGATGCAAATACCTCCAGCGCGGCGCGTTCGCGGGTATTTTGAATCGCGCTGAAATGGGGTCCGCTTTCTCACCTGTTCGCCGGGCGTCGGATCTGGTCGGGTTCGGGCCCTTTATAATGCAATGCAGCATGATATAAGGACGACATTGGGGAGGAGGATTGAATGCAGGACAACAGACCACTGTGGGTGCCATCGGACGAAGCCGTCGCAAAAAGCCCGATCCATGCCTTCATGCAGCGCTGCAACGCCGACTTCGGGCTATCGCTTTCAGGCTTTGAGGACCTGCATGCATGGTCGGTCGCCGAGCGCGAGAAATTCTGGTCAACCGTCTGGGATTTCTGCGGCGTCAAGGGAAAACGCGGGGCGGAAGTGCTTGTCGACGGCGACAGCATGCTCGGCGCCCGCTTCTTTCCCGATGCGACGCTGAATTTCGCCGAAAACCTGCTGCCCGGCCGCGGCGAGGGCGACGCCATCGTCTTTCGCGGCGAGGATAAGGTCGAGGATCGCTGGTCGTGGGATCGGCTGCGCGCGCTGGTGTCGAAGCTGCAGCAAGCCTTCAAGGCGCAGGGTATCGGTAAAGGCGACCGCATCGCAGCCATGATGCCGAACATGCCGGAAACCGTCGCCGCCATGCTGGCGGCTGCCTCGATCGGCGCCATCTGGTCGTCCTGTTCCCCCGACTTCGGCGAGCAGGGCGTGCTCGACCGGTTCGGCCAGATCGGGCCGAAGCTCTTCATCGCCTGCGATGCCTATTGGTATTCCGGCAAGCTGCAGGATGTCGGCGCCAAGGTCGCCGCTGTGGCGAAAAGCTTGGGTGTCCCCACACTCGTCGTCCACTATGCCGGCGATGCCGAGGCGGTGGCGAGCAACACGCCAGGCGCTTCGACGCTGGAAGCCTTCATCGCGCCCTATGAGGCGGGCGAGATCGAATTCACCCAACTCGGCTTCGCCCATCCTCTCTACATCCTCTTTTCCTCGGGCACGACAGGCGTGCCGAAATGCATCGTCCATTCGGCCGGCGGCACGCTGTTGCAGCATCTCAAGGAGCAACGTCTGCATTGCGGCCTTGAGGCCGGCGAGAGGCTCTTCTACTTCACCACCTGCGGCTGGATGATGTGGAATTGGCTGGTCAGCGGGCTCGCCAGCGGCGCGACCCTCTGCCTGTTCGACGGTTCGCCGTTTGCCCCTGACGGCAACGTGCTGTTCGACTATGCCGAGACCGAAAAATTCGTAATCTTCGGCACCTCGGCGAAATATATCGATGCGGTGCGCAAAGGCGGGCTGACGCCGCGCCAGAGCCATGATCTTTCCAGCCTGCGGCTGATGACGTCGACCGGTTCGCCGCTGTCGCCGGAGGGCTTCACCTTCGTCTATGAAGGCATCAAGAAGGATGTGCAACTCGCCTCGATTTCCGGCGGCACCGATATCGTCTCCTGTTTCGTGCTCGGCAATCCGCTGCAGCCGGTGTGGCGCGGCGAGATCCAGGGGCCGGGCCTCGGCCTTGCCGTCGACGTCTGGAACGATGACGGCAAGCCGGTGCGCGGCGAGAAGGGCGAACTCGTCTGCACGAAGGCCTTCCCGTCGATGCCCGTCATGTTCTGGAACGATCCTGACGGCGCCAAATATCGCGCCGCCTATTTCGACCGGTTCGACGATGTCTGGTGCCACGGCGATTTCGCCGAATGGACGGAACATGGCGGCCTGATCATCCACGGCCGTTCGGATGCGACGCTCAATCCCGGCGGCGTGCGCATCGGCACGGCCGAAATCTACAATCAGGTCGAGCAGATGGAGGAGGTGGCCGAGGCGCTATGCATCGGCCAGGAATGGGATGATGACGTGCGCGTCATCCTGTTCGTTCGCCTGGCAGCGGGCGTGACGCTGACCGAGGACCTCGTCAAGGCGATCAAGACACGGATACGCACCGGCGCCTCGCCGCGGCACGTGCCGGCGAAGGTCATCGCGGTCGCCGATATTCCCCGCACCAAATCCGGCAAGATCGTGGAACTAGCGGTGCGCGAGGTCGTGCATGGCCGGCCGGTCAAGAACCAGGAGGCGCTCGCCAACCCCGAGGCGCTTCGGCTTTTCTCGGGATTGGAGGAATTGCGGTCCTGATAACAGATTGTAAACTACGAGCTTTCACCATTCAGCAATCCCTTGTCATAGAAACCCTTCGTTAAGAAAGGTTCGTCAAAGGTGAAACAACTTGGGGGCCGCACATGAACGAGGCGGCCTGAAGCCCTACAGCGCCGCGCGTCGCAGACGCGCAAAGGACGCTGTAGCACTTTAAGTTGCTGCATGATTCCTTAAATCGATTCCGATTTAGGGAATCATGCAGGCGGGCTTGCGAAACATGACGTGGATCGACCGAGCTCTTGTTGAACAGCACCAAATTCAAGGCAGCCTCTGGCTGCCTTTTTTTCGCTGCGCCACAGATTAAGGATCAGCCGGCCAGCACGCGCTGCGACGGGAAGGTGATTTCGACGAGCGTGCCTTCGTTCGGCGCCGAATTGATCGAAAATGTCGCGCGGTTGGCATCGACCATCGCCTTGGTCAGCGGCAGGCCGAGCCCGGTGCCGTCGCCGCGATGGCGCGACTGGGTCGAGGAGACCTGCCGGAACGGCTTCATCGCCTGGTCGAGTTCGGCGCGAGTCATGCCGACGCCGGTATCGCGGACCCGCAATACCACGCTGCCGTTCGCCTCATAGGAGGTGGAAACGACGATCTGCCCGCCCGAGGGGGTGAAGCGGATGGCGTTCGACAGGATGTTGAGCGCGATCTGCTTGATCGAGCGCAGGTCGGCCACGACATCGGGCACGGCATGCGACAATGCCGTGCGGATGATGACGCGCTGGCCGTTCGCCTGCGGTTGGACCAGGGCGACCGCCTCCGAGACCGCTTCGTTGAGGCCGACAGCGGCAAAATCCAGATCCATCTCGCCTGCCTCGATCTTCGAAATATCGAGCAGGTCGTTGACGATGTCGAGGACATGCCGGCCGGAGCGGCCTATGTCGTTGGCATATTCGATATAGCGGGGATGGCCGATCGGACCGAAGCGCTCGCCGGCCATCATATCGGAAAAGCCGATAATGGCGTTGAGCGGCGTGCGGATTTCATGGCTGACGCGGGCGAGGAAATCGGTCTTGTGGGCATTGGCGGTTTCGGCCGCCCCCTTGGCGTTGCGCAACTCGTCCTCGGTGCGCTTCCATTGCGTGATATCGCGGATGACGGCGCAATAGCCGTTCGAGGAGGTGAGCCGGCCCATCGTCATAAACAGCGGCACGAAGCCGCCGGCGGCCTCGCGGCCGATCACTTCGCGCCCGTCGTTCAAGACGCTGGCCACACCATGGCCGGAGAGGCCGTTCAAATAGTCGAGAACGGCTTTCTGGCTCTCATGGGCAAACAGCATGACGAAGGGTTTGCCGCGCGTCTCCTGTTCGTCGTAATTGAAGAGCGCGCTTGCCGACCGGTTCATCGAGCGGATGTCGCCCTCCGTGCCGATGACGACGACGCCGTCGGTCGCCGTTTCCAGGATCGAGCGCAATTCCTCCACTTCGACCTGAAGCTTGGCCACCTTCTCGACCATCCGCTCGGGACGGGCTTCAGACCGTCCGGCGTCAGCCCGGGCGTCTTCCTTGCCTGCCACCGGCATCAGCGCCAGCATCAGGGCGTTGGCATCTTCCCAGCGCACCGATTGCAGCCGCGCGGTGACCGGCGTCAGCGTGTCGTCGGCCTTGACCAGCATCAATGTGCCGGAGCCTGCGGCATTCTCCTCGAGGTCGCGGCGCTGCAGCAGGGCGTCGATGCCGCCCACGTCGCGCAGCGCATCGAGGGAGGCGTAGCCCGTCAGCCGCATGAATTCGGGATTGGCATGCATCAGCGCGTCGCCGACATGGATGAGCACCGCGACGGGCAACTGATCGACCGTTCCGGCAGACAGCCCGTCTGTCATCTTGACGCGCGGCGGGATGAAGCTTGTGAGCACCTCGATCTGGCTTACCGTCTCTTCGAGCCCTTCGGTCGCCTCGTCCTCTTCCAAGGCGGCGGGCTCTTCGGCCTCTTCCCGCAGCGCCTCGGCCGCGTTCTCGAAGATCGCTTCCTGCGGCGCCGGCTCATCGGCCGAAGCAAAGTCGTCCGTATCGGCGAGCGGCGTTTCGTCCTTGAAAGTGTCCGGTTCCAAGCTCTCTTCGAATGCCGCCGTTTCCGTGGCGCCGGCGTCCCCGGGCGGCGGAGCTGCGGGCACTTCCTCGCGGGCGCCGAAGGCTTCCAGGCGCTTGGCGATTTCGCGGAAATTCGCCTGTTCGGCGGCCGTCAGTGCGGCGCCCGTGCTGTGAAGCTGTACGACCTTGTCGGTGAAACGGCGATTGGGTGTTTCGACGATGCGTAGCGCCGGCGGTTCGTCTGCAGCATTGTCCCGGGCGGGCGCCTCGAAGGTCGTCTCTTCGCGGGTCACCGCTTCCGGCGCCGTCTCTTCGGCCTGCGGTGCCACTGCTGTCGGCGCCTCATTCCCGTTCTCGTCCGCCGCGGGCGGTTCCGCCACGGCCTTCTCGGACGTGGCTTCCATATCATGCGCCGGGTCGGCGGCAGGCTCGGCGATCGGGCCGGGGCTTGCCGCTTCATGGCCGACGCCATCCTGGCCGAGCGTCAGGCCAAGCGCCAGCGGATCCTCCTGTGCGTCGGAGAGCCTGACGACGCCGAAGCCGCGGAAGCCGTCGAAGTCGCGATTGCGGGTATAAGTCGGCAACGCGGCGAGATCGACCGGAACGACGAGGCTGGTGCCTTCGACCGGCCAGAGGATCGTCTTGCCCGACCACGTGTCGCGGCGCGCGAGCGCCTCGGAGAGCTTGCCCTCCGGATCAAGGTTGAAGAGAGCGGCGATGTCGCTGAAGGCGGAGCCGATGATGGCGGAGGCACGCGGACCGACGGCCTCGGCAAATTCGTGGCTGACCTCGTTGAATCGGCCTTCCGCATCGATCTTCCAGACGAAGCGCGTGGCGCGGCTGTTCGGTCGGAAGACGAAGCCGGGTTGCGCTGCAGGTGCCGGGGCAGGGGGTGCGTCGGAAATCAACGGCGTCGCGGCGGCCGGCGCTTCACTAGCCATTGCCGGCGCCTCTTCGACGGGCGTCCGGCTGGCTTCGGCCGGTTCTGCCGTCTCGTTCGTTTCCGCGGTCTCATCAGCGGAACGGGCCGCGTCGCCGTCGAAAAGCTTTGCCGGCTCGTCCGCACCGCTGTCGCTCGTAGCGTCATCGTTTTCCGGCGCCGCGTGTTCGGCCGGATGCATCTCCGCAATCACTTCGTCGGCGGATGTGGCGGCTGCCTCTGCCGGCTTTCCGCTTTCGCCGGCGATCTCCTCGAGGGTCTCTTCGACCTCTTCAATGCCGGACACCGCGTCGATGATCTCGGTGAAGCCGGTTGCGGCGACCGGCTCTTCCCGAGGAAGTTCGGATGGCGGCGCGCTTGCTTCCCCCGCGGGCGCGTCAGCCGCCTGCGGCGATCTATCGGCTGGATCGCGCACGGGTGCGTCGACCGGGTCGAGATGACCGATCGCGGTTTCAACGGCAAAAAGCAGATTGAGGGCCGGCTCCTCGCTGAGCTTGCCGACGGCGGCAGGGAGATAACCCTTGCCGGTGGCGACCGGGCGTTTCACCAGCCGGTCGGGATGCGCACCGGCAAGGTTGATCAGCGCCTTGGCGGTTTCGCCTGAGATGGCTAGCGACGCAAAGCCCGGCGAGGCCGCGATGACCTCGCCATTGGCGCCGATGACGGCCATATGCGTGTCGGGATCGTCGAGCCCCTGCAGCATCTGGGCGGCCGAGGCGTCGGCGGCGAGCGGCTTTGCCGAGACCGGCACCGAAAACAAGATGGCTTTCTCGCCCTGCGAAAGCCGGATCAATTCGGCCGCCGCCTGCACCTGCACGCGCTGAAAGCCCTTGGCGACGCGGATCATCAGGCTTCTGTAGTCACCGATATCGGCGAGTTGCCGCGCCGCCGTTTCCAGCTGGCGAAAGGTGATATCGGTGCGATCAACGCCTTGATCGAGCAGATCATAGACCGCCGAATGGCCGAAAAGCTCGGCACCCGCGCCGTTCGCCCAGAGCAGCCGGGCAAGATCGGCCGAAAACAGCACCATCGCCTCGCCGCGTGAAAAGCGTTCCCGCACCCGCGCATGCACGGCGATATCGATGAACGGATATTGGACTGCGGGCATGATCGAACCTTGTCGCTGTCGGCCTTCTAAATTAACGGCTTATTAATAACTGCAGGTCGCATGCCGGTCCAGAACAGCGGGGCAGTTTCGGCCCACAGGGTTAACGACGTGTGCACTGCACAATAATTGTTGCAATGCACAATGAAATGCCCTATATAGACGTCATTCGATGATCTCAGGCAGCGACTGCCTCAACCCAAAGGAATGCGACATGGCTACCATAAAGACCGATGATGTTTTTTCAATCGCTTCTTTCGACCCGTCCAAGCTCGCGGAATCCTTCCGTGAATTCGCTGAAAAGGGCGCACAGCAGTCGAAAGACGCCTATGCGAAGCTGAAGACCGCTGGCGAAGAAGCCGGCAAGACGCTCGAAGCCACCGTCCAGACGGCCCAGGCCGGCACCGTCGAGATCGGCCTCAAGGCAATCGACGTCCTGCGCGTCAATGCCGAGAGCTCGCTCTCGCACATGGAAGCGCTGCTCGGCGTCAAGTCGATCGCCGAATTCGTCGAGCTGCAGACCTCGTTCCTGCGCAAGCAGGCCGAAATCGCCGTCGACCAGGCGAAGTCGATGCAGGAAACCACCAAGCAGGTGGCCGAAAAGCTCGCAAAGCCCTCCAAGGAAGCCGCCGAAAAGGCCATGGCTTCCTTCAAGGTTGCCTGATCGGGCTTTGTCTACCAGACACAAAAAGGCTGGACCTCGCGTCCAGCCTTTTTGTATATAGACGAGGAATGGGGCTTGAATTCATCGCCAAGTCCTCGTATGTGACGCCCATCGCGCCAAGCGTGATTTGTGCGGTTGTAGCTCAGTTGGTTAGAGCGCAGGTTTGTGGCACCTGAGGTCGGAGGTTCGAGACCCCCCAACCGTACCATCTTCCCACGTCAACTCCCTATCAGACAAATCGTTCTGGCTACGTCATTTCGACTGAAAAACCGCGCTTCAGACGTTTAAGAATTTTCGGTTCCTATGGCGAATTTGCTGCTTATTTGCAACACAAGCTCGAACATTTACGAAGCACCATACCGCCGGCTGAGCTAAAAATGCACCACGCGGCAGAAGCGAGTCCGCAATGGCGACAGTCCGCCACCTCGATTCGGAACGATCTGCCCGCGCAAGCAAAATTGCGAAAGATGCGAACCGCGATGCCGACCCGCGGCAAGAGAGGCGGAGACAGTATTCGGGCTCCGAAACAATCCGGACCTCATTTCCCGACGCCTGGAGACTTACTAAATTTTAGCAGATGACTGTAACTTCGATTTAAGTGCCGTCATGCAGCAATTGCGCAGGCTCGGACGGGCAGAGCGCAGGATCTTGGGATACGTCTTGTAGCCGTTGTTAGAGGTTGCGGAGGAAGCGCTTCATAAGCGTCAGTCGCCAAGATCAAGAAACCTCTCGAACAAAAATAAAGCTCTTAGTTGAATTTCCTCTTCAAATGGAGCAGAGGGAAATCGGCATTAGGCGCGGCCGAAATGGAATAGGCAAACGGGGATTTTATGACGGACCTTATTACTTCGACGAAGAGCGTCATTTCGACTGGGGATCAGAAAGTTGACGGGCTCTTCAGCGGCACTGCCTGGGACGGGACGATAACCTATGCGTTTCCCACGAGCGCGTCATCGTATGGCTATGATTACGAAAAATACTTTTCTTTCTCTTCAATTTCGTCCCAGCAGAAGTCTCACGCTTTGTTCTTTATGGAGCAGTCCTATGGGAGTGCGGCAAATGACGGCTTCTCGGTAGAGGGATTCACAAACGCCAATTTTGAGGCCGGAAGCGTGGATACCGCAACAGTGCGGTTTGCTCAATCGTGGCTACCTCCGACGGCATGGGCCTATACTCCAGATGCAGGCGAGCCGGCGGGCGATGTCTGGTTCGGCACAGACTATGCTGGCACCGAAGATGATCTTCGCTTCCCGACATTCGGCAACTATGCCGGCCATACCTTGGCGCACGAGCTTGGTCACGCTCTCGGACTGAAACATGCTCATGAATCGGATGTTACCAATCCGACGGTCGTTCCGAACGCCTACGACTCGCTCGAATATACGATCATGACCTACCACACGTATGTCGGGGACAGTTTGAGTGGGTACAAGTATGAGCATGATGGCGCGCCGCAAACCTTCATGATGCTCGATATCGCCGCGCTGCAGGAAATGTACGGTGCGGACTACACTACGAACAGTGGCGATACCGTCTACAAGTGGAATCCGAACCAGGGCATCACCTATGTCAACGGCGTCGCAGCCATCACACCCGCTGCCAACCGCATCTTCGCAACAATCTGGGACGGCGGCGGTATCGACACCTATGATTTGAGCGCTTATACGACCGCCCTCAAGATCGACTTGCGAGCAGGGGGGTACTCGGTCTTTTCCCAGGACCAATTGGCCGACCTGGGAGGAGGTCCGAACTATGGTTATGCCCGCGGCAACATTTTCAACGCTCTTCTTTATCACGACAATGTTGCGTCGTTGATCGAGAATGTTCAGGCCGGCTCCGGCGACGATACGATTGTCGGCAACGAGGCGAACAATACGCTCTGGGGCAATGCCGGCAATGATTCGCTTTCCGGCGGCTCCGGTACCGACACATTGATCGGCGGAACGGGCAACGACACCTATACTGTCGATAACGTGGCCGACGTGGTCACCGAAGGGGTGGATGCAGGGACCGATCTGATCAGGACGACGGTTTCTTCCTATGCTTTGACCAATATCGCCAACGTCGAAAACCTGACCTTCATCGGGAGCGGAGATTTTAGCGGGACTGGAAACAGCCTTGCCAACACCATCACCGGCGGCTCCGGCAACGACACGTTGGACGGCGGCGCCGGCAGTGACTGGCTTTGGGGCGGCGCCGGCAACGATCTTCTGAACGGCGGCGCCGGCAATGACACGATGTTAGGCGGTGCCGGCAACGATATCTTTGTTGTTGGCGATAGTTTCGATTTTGCGTTCGAGAATGCGAACCAGGGGACGGACACGGTCCAGACGGCGCTTGCAAGCTATTGGCTCAGCGACAATGTCGAGAATCTGACCTATACGGGATCGGATAGCTTTACCGGCACTGGCAATGGGCTCGCCAACACGATCACTGGCGGCGCGGGCAATGATGCGCTGGATGGTGGGGCCGGTGCTGACACGTTGATCGGCGGGACGGGCAACGACACCTATATTGTCGACAATGCCGGAGACGTCGTCACCGAGCACAGCGACGAGGGGATCGACACGGTTCGTACGGCTTTGGCAAGCTATACGCTTGGCAGCGATGTCGAGAACCTGAGCTTTGTCGGCGAGGGGATTTTTGTCGGGACAGGCAATAGCCTCGCCAACACGATCCGGGGTTGGACAGGTGCCGACACCCTGGACGGCAAGGCCGGAGCAGACATACTGATCGGCTGGGCGGGCAACGACATCTATATTGTCGACAATGCCGGGGATGTGATCACCGAAGGGCTGAATGAAGGAACCGATCTAATCAAGACGGGGCTTTTTTCCTATGCTCTGACCAATATTGCCAATGTCGAAAACCTGACCTTCACCGGGAGCGGAGATTTTAGCGGGACTGGAAACAGCCTTGCCAACACCATCACCGGCGGCGCTGGCAACGACACGCTTGACGGCGGCGCTGGCAACGACACGCTGGTAGGCGGTGCCGGCAACGACGTCTATTTGGTCGACAGTGCGAGCGACGTGATCAACGAGGCGGTCAGCGCCGGCACCGACGAAATCCGTACGGCGCTTGCAGCCTACTCGATCGCCGCATTGGTCAATGTCGAGAATCTGACCTATACGGGATCGGATAGCTTTACCGGCACTGGCAATGGGCTCGCCAACACGATCACTGGCGGCGCGGGCAATGATGCGCTGGATGGTGGGGCCGGTGCTGACACGTTGATCGGCGGGACGGGCAACGACACCTATATTGTCGACAATGCCGGAGACGTCGTCACCGAGCACAGCGACGAGGGGATCGACACGGTTCGTACGGCTTTGGCAAGCTATACGCTTGGCAGCGATGTCGAGAACCTGAGCTTTGTCGGCGAGGGGATTTTTGTCGGGACAGGCAATAGCCTCGCCAACACGATCCGGGGTTGGACAGGTGCCGACACCCTGGACGGCAAGGCCGGAGCAGACATACTGATCGGCTGGGCGGGCAACGACATCTATATTGTCGACAATGCCGGGGATGTGATCACCGAAGGGCTGAATGAAGGAACCGATCTAATCAAGACGGGGCTTTTTTCCTATGCTCTGACCAATATTGCCAATGTCGAAAACCTGACCTTCACCGGGAGCGGAGATTTTAGCGGGACTGGAAACAGCCTTGCCAACACCATCACCGGCGGCGCTGGCAACGACACGCTTGACGGCGGCGGCGGCACCGACACGCTGGTAGGCGGTGCCGGCAACGACGTCTATTTGGTCGACAGTGCGAGCGACGTGATCAACGAGGCGGTCAGCGCCGGCACCGACGAAATCCGTACGGCGCTTGCAGCCTACTCGATCGCCGCATTGGTCAATGTCGAGAATCTGACCTATACGGGATCGGATAGCTTTACCGGCACTGGCAATGGGCTCGCCAACACGATCACTGGCGGCGCGGGCAATGATGCGCTGGATGGTGGGGCCGGTGCTGACACGTTGATCGGCGGGACGGGCAACGACACCTATATTGTCGACAATGCCGGAGACGTCGTCACCGAGCACAGCGACGAGGGGATCGACACGGTTCGTACGGCTTTGGCAAGCTATACGCTTGGCAGCGATGTCGAGAACCTGAGCTTTGTCGGCGAGGGGATTTTTGTCGGGACAGGCAATAGCCTCGCCAACACGATCCGGGGTTGGACAGGTGCCGACACCCTGGACGGCAAGGCCGGAGCAGACATACTGATCGGCTGGGCGGGCAACGACATCTATATTGTCGACAATGCCGGGGATGTGATCACCGAAGGGCTGAATGAAGGAACCGATCTAATCAAGACGGGGCTTTTTTCCTATGCTCTGACCAATATTGCCAATGTCGAAAACCTGACCTTCACCGGGAGCGGAGATTTTAGCGGGACTGGAAACAGCCTTGCCAACACCATCACCGGCGGCGCTGGCAACGACACGCTTGACGGCGGCGGCGGCACCGACACGCTGGTAGGCGGTGCCGGCAACGACGTCTATTTGGTCGACAGTGCGAGCGACGTGATCAACGAGGCGGTCAGCGCCGGCACCGACGAAATCCGTACGGCGCTTGCAGCCTACTCGATCGCCGCATTGGTCAATGTCGAGAATCTGACCTATACGGGATCGGATAGCTTTACCGGCACTGGCAATGGGCTCGCCAACACGATCACTGGCGGCGCGGGCAATGATGCGCTGGATGGTGGGGCCGGTGCTGACACGTTGATCGGCGGGACGGGCAACGACACCTATATTGTCGACAATGCCGGAGACGTCGTCACCGAGCACAGCGACGAGGGGATCGACACGGTTCGTACGGCTTTGGCAAGCTATACGCTTGGCAGCGATGTCGAGAACCTGAGCTTTGTCGGCGAGGGGATTTTTGTCGGGACAGGCAATAGCCTCGCCAACACGATCCGGGGTTGGACAGGTGCCGACACCCTGGACGGCAAGGCCGGAGCAGACATACTGATCGGCTGGGCGGGCAACGACATCTATATTGTCGACAATGCCGGGGATGTGATCACCGAGAATAGCGACGAGGGGATCGACACGGTTCGGACGAACCTGGCCGCCTACACATTGGGGTCTAATGTCGAGAACCTGACATTTATCGGAACAGGGGCGTTTGCCGGAACAGGGAACGCGCTGAGCAACGTTATCGTAGGCGGCAACGGTTCTAATACACTGACCGGTGGCGCCGGCAACGATACCCTCAGTGGTGGAGCTGCAACCGACGTGTTCGTTTATTCGCCGAATTGGGGCCAGGATACAATCACAAACTTCGTGGCAACTGGCTCCGCACATGATGTGATTTCGATCGATCACAACATTTTCGTCGACTGGGAATCGCTTTTTGCTGCAACCGAGCAGTCGGGGAATGATACAATAATCGAGGCCGACTCCGACAACACCATAACGTTAAAGGATGTCGCTCTTTCAAGCCTGCAGTCGTGGGACTTCTTGTTTGCGTGATCCTTGCTCCGACCTTGCGGCGCCTTAATGTCTGCAAGGGATAGTTGTAGTCCCTGAAGGTAATGGTGCATAATCCCGAGTTGTGAGGATGAGGAATACATTATGAGTGGTTTCCTTCACGCCAGCGCTCGCTCTAGTCCCGTCTTCGCTAACACGGCTTGCCAGTAAAGGTCTGAGATCCGGGACGGCCTCCCCTTGAAGTGTGCGCAGTTGGCTTTGCTATTTTGGGCAACGACGACACGAACTTCCGAGGACGTCACTGGGAGTGCCGCTGAAGGTTCGCCAGATGCTCAGAGCAAACCGTCCTGACCAGGTCAAGCAATAAAGCGGTTTGCTCTGCGAGCCAGCCAAGAGCCTCCTCACTAATTTCGAAATGTTTCGAATATCGCGCTTTCACATAGGCCTCGTTCAACATGTTGAACCAGGCACGCTCGCGATGCTGATCGCGCGGAAAGGTCTCCGCGAGCCGTCTGTCCTGCTCCTCGGCAAGTGAACGGAGGAACTTGATATTGTGAGAAGGTGGGCCGTAATTGGTGAGTGTCAGCAGCACACATGAATAGGCTTGCTCGATCGATTGATGCATCAGAAATGCTGCCTCGTTTAGCATCCTTCCCCCCAACGCCGAGCTTGCGAGAGTTCTAAGATTGCATGCTGTGGAGTGCCTGCGCTGGAAATGCTCCGACGCCAAACTCAGTCGCTGCTCGGACGTAAGAAGCTTGGGCTCGGCAAGTGGCTCATCATCGAGTTCATAGAGAACGATGCCTTCCTTGCGAATATCTGAGAAGAAGTATTGTCCTTCCCTGAGATAGGCGTTCACCTCGCGCCTGGAGTGAACGATGAAGCTTACCGGTGTCTCGATCGTCTTTTCGTGGATCAGCCGGTCCGCGGCTTTGTGCCAGTACTCGGCGAACTCACAGAGCTTGCGGTTGTTGACGATGATAAGGAGATCGAAATCCGAACGATAGCCCTTCATCGTGAAGGGTTCATCCACCCAGCCGCCCTTAGCGTAGGAGCCGAACAGGATGATCTTCAGGATCCTCCCGCGCTTCTTGAATTCCGCCGTACCGTCCTTAAGCGCATCCTCGAATTCCTCGTGGAGGATCTCCAGGATGCGGCCAATCTCGCGTTGTTTGCGGAGCGGCATGTGGCTGAGGGACGACTTCATAGCACCATCGATAGGCCAAAGATCCTGCACCGTCCACGACAAATTCGGCAAGGCCAAGCCCATTTGCCTGAGTTTCTCAACCGCTTTTCATGCGCTTGGTCGCTGGGTACCTCAACCCGCGGAGCTTAAAACAGGCAGTTCAAACCCTTGCATGTTATACTAGCTTGAATTAATCAGTAAAACGACATATGATCGAAAACTGGTGCAAAGCGCGGCCTCGAAACACCGCGTTGACGGGCGTTCGCCCCTTTCGGGTCTTGTATTCCCGGTAGCTACGGGCTCGCTGGTGCAACTTGATTCAAGGGGCAGGAGACATCATTGGCGATCATGTTTGTGAGGGCGCAGGTGATCAGTAGAGGCGCGGGCCGCGGCGTCGTCGCGGCCGCCGCATATCGTCATCGCACACGAATGACGGACCACCAGGTGGGCAGATCTTTCAGCTATCGCGGCGGGAGTCCAGAGCTGGTGCATGAGGAAGTGGCGCTTCCTGAGCACATTCCCGCTTGGCTGCGCGAGCTGATCGACGGCTATTCGGTCGCGAGGGCGAGCGAGGGACTGTGGAATGCTGTCGAGGCGTTCGAGATGCAAGCGAATGCGAGGCTCGCCCGCGAGCTGATCATCGCGCTGCCGGAGGAATTGACGAGGGTGGAGAACGTCGCGCTGGTGCGCGAATTTGTGCGGGACACTGTTACGGCGACGGGCATTGTCGCCGATTGGGTCTATCATGACAAGGACGGTAATCCACACATCCATATGATGACGACATTGCGTGCGTTGACCGAAGATGGCTTTGGTCCGAAAAACTTGCCTATTCTAGGCGAAAACGGCGAGCCACTACGTCGTAAAAAAACCGGCAAGATCATGTATGAGCGCTGGGCCGGCGACAAGGAAACCTTGAAGGCCTGGAAGATCGCCTGGGCGGAAACGGCGAACCGGCATCTGGCGCTCGCCGGTCATGAGATCCAGCTCGACGGCCGCTCTTATGCCGAACAGGGTCTCGACGGCATCGCGCAAAGGCATCTGGGTCCGGAGAAGGCCGCACTCGCCCGCAAGGGGGGCGAGATGTATTTCGCACCGGCCGATCTCGCGCGCCGACAGGAGATGGCCGACCGGCTGCTGGCAGAGCCGGAGCTTCTCCTGAAGCAGCTTGGCAATGAACGCTCCACCTTCGACGAGAAGGACATCGCCAAGGCGCTGCACCGCTATGTCGATGATCCCGCAGACTTCGCCAACATTCGCGCCCGGCTGATGGCGTCGGATGAACTTGTGATGCTCAAGCCGCAGGAGATCGACGGAGAAACGCTTAAGGTCACAGACCCGGCGGTGTTCACCACACGGTCGATACTGCGCATCGAATATGACATGGCGCGTTCGGCGCGGGTTCTGTCCGAGCAAGCAGGCTTCGGCGTTTCGGCGCGGCGGGTCGATGCGGCAATCGAGCGCGTCGAAAGCGGCGATCCCAAACATCCTTTTCGGCTCGATGTGGAACAGGTCGATGCGATCCGTCATGTCACCGGCGACAGCGGTATCGCGGCTATCGTCGGACTTGCCGGCGCCGGCAAGTCGACGCTGCTGGCGGCAGCCCGCCTTGCCTGGGAAGGCGAGGGGCGCCGGGTGATCGGTGCGGCCCTTGCCGGCAAGGCGGCGGAAGGCTTGGAAGACAGTTCCGGCATCAAGTCACGCACACTTGCCGGCTGGGAACTGGCCTGGGCCAATGGGCGCGACACGCTCCACCGCGGTGATGTGCTCGTCATCGATGAAGCCGGCATGGTGGCCTCGCAGCAGATGGCCCGTGTGCTTGACATCGTCGAGGAGGCGGGCGCGAAAGTCGTTCTCGTCGGCGACGCCATGCAGCTGCAGCCGATCCAGGCGGGCGCAGCCTTCCGGGCGATCAGCGAACGCATCGGCTTTGCCGAGCTTGCCGGCGTGCGCCGCCAGCGTGAGGAATGGGCGCGTGAGGCCTCGCGGCTCTTTGCCCGCGGCGAGATCGAGAAAGGGCTCGACGCTTATGCCCGGCATGGTCATGTTGCCGAGGCGGGCACGCGCGCGGCAGCAATCGACCGGATTGTTGGCGACTGGAGCGAGGCGCGCAGAGAGGCAGTCGGCCGGTCTGTCTCCGAGGGCAGGGATGGCCGGCTGCGCGGCGACGAACTGCTCGTGCTTGCCCACACCAATGACGATGTCCGCAAGCTGAACGAGGCGCTGCGTCAGGTGATGGCAGGCGAGGGTGCGCTTTCCGACAGCCGCACCTTCCGAACGGCACGCGGGGCGCGGGAATTCGCCGTCGGCGACCGCATCATCTTCCTGGAGAATGCCCGCTTCCTCGAGCCGCGGGCCAGGCGTTCCGGTCCGCAGTACGTCAAGAACGGCATGCTCGGCACGGTCATCTCCAGCGGCGACAAACGCGGCGAAGTGCTGATCTCGGTTCGTCTCGATAACGGCCATAAAGTCGTCTTCAGCGAGGACAGCTATCGCAACGTCGATCACGGCTATGCCGCAACGATCCACAAAGCCCAGGGCACCACCGTCGAGCGCACCTTCGTGCTTGCCACCGGCATGATGGACCAACACCTGACCTATGTGGCGATGACGAGGCATCGCGATCGCGTCGATCTTTATGCGGCAAGCGAGGATTTTGAGCCAAAGCCGGAATGGGGACGCAAGCCGCGTGTCGATCATGCCGCGGGTGTGACCGGCGAGCTTGTCAAAACCGGAGAAGCAAAGTTCCGGCCGGAGAATGAGGATGCCGACGACAGCCCCTATGCCGATGTCAGGACCGACGACGGAGCCGTCCATCGGCTGTGGGGCGTCAGCCTGCCGAAAGCGCTCGAGGAAGCCGGCATCTCTGAAGGCGACACCGTCACGCTGCGCAAGGACGGCGTCGAGCGGGTCAAGGTCGAGATTGCCGTTGTCGATGAAGACACAGGTCAGAAGCGTTACGAGGAGCGGGAGGTCGATCGCAACGTCTGGACGGCCAGGCAGATCGAAACCGCCGAAGCCAGACAGGACCGCATCGAGCGGGAAAGCCATCGGCCGGATCTGTTCAAGCAGCTCGTCGAACGGCTGTCGCGCTCCGGCGCCAAGACGACGACGCTCGATTTTGCAAGCGAGGCCGGCTATCGGGCCCATGCAGAGGACTTCGCCCGCCGCCGCGGGTTCGAGCATCTCTCGCTGGTTGCGGCCGAGATCGAGGGAGACATCTCGCGGCGCTTTGCATGGATTGCCGCAAAGCGGGAGCAGCTGGAAAAGCTCTGGGAGCGGGCAAGCATGGCGCTCGGCTTTGCGATCGAGCGGGAACGGCGCGTCTCCTATAGCGAGGTGCGAACTGAACCCCAGCCAACTGAACCCCAGCCCGTCCCGGGCGCAAACGCCGGCGAAACCGGTTATCTGATCCCACCGGCCACCGACTTCGCCAGAAGCCTCAATGAGGATGCGCGGCTGGCGCAGCTTTCCTCGCCGGCGTGGAAGGATCGGGAAACGCTGCTGCGACCGGTGCTGGAGAAGATCTATCGTGATCCGGACGCGGCACTTGTCGCCCTGAATGCGCGTGCTTCAGATGCCGGCACCGAACCCCGCAGGCTCGCCGACGATCTTGCCGTGAGCCCCGATCGGCTTGGCCGCCTGCGTGGCTCCGAGCTTCTCGTCGACGGACGCGCGGCGCGTGATGAGCGGAATGCCGCTCTGGCGGCTGTGACGGAATTACTTCCGATTGTTCGTGCCCATGCGACCGGGTTCCGCAGGAACGCCGAACGGTTCGAGCTCAACGAGCAGGCGCGGCGCTCGCATATGTCATTGTCGATCCCGGCGCTTTCCGAAGGCGCCATGGCGCGTCTCATGGAGATCGAGGCGGTTCGCAACAGGGGCGGGGACGATGCCTATAAGACGGCCTTTGCCCTTGCCGCCAAGGACCGCACGGTTGTCCAGGAGGTCAAGGCGGTCAGCGAGGCGCTGACCGCCCGCTTCGGCTGGAGCGCCTTCACCGCAAAGGCGGATGCGATCGCTGAACGTTATATGGCCGAGCGCATGCCGGATGATCTGATGGCGGCCCAACGAGAAAGGCTGATCCACCTGTTTGAAGCCGTCAAGCGTTTTGCCGAGGCGCAGCATCTGGCCGAACGTCAGGACCGCTCGAAGGTCGTTGCGGCGGCCAGTGCGGTGACAAGCAGCGAGTCAGGGAGGGAGCCGGGCAAGGAGAATGTGACCGTTGTGCCGATGCTTGCCGCTGTCACCGAGTTCAAGACAGCAGTCGACGACGAGGCGCGATCGCGAACTCTCTCCGCTCCTCTTTATCGTCAGCAGCGTGTGCCACTGGCGAACGCGGCAAGAACGATCTGGCGCAATCCGGCAGGAGCTGTCGGCAAGATCGAGGAACTGCTCGCAAAAGGCTTGGCTGCCGATCGCATTGCTGCTGCGGTGACCAATGATCCGGCCGCTTATGGCGCCTTGCGCGGTTCAGGCCGTCTGATGGACCGGATGCTGGCTTCCGGCCGGGAGCGAAAGGAGGCGGTCCAGGCCGTGCCGGAGGCAGCCGCGCGGCTGCGCTCGCTTGGCGCCGCCTATGCCAATATCTTCGATGCAGAGCGCCAGGGCATCATCGACGAACGCCGGCGCATGGCGGTTGCCATTCCTGGCCTGTCGAAGCTGGCGGAAGACGCGCTCACACGGCTGATGGAGGAGGCGAGGAACAATAGCCGTCGGCAAAACGCATCGGTCGCATCACTCGACGCAAACATCCGCCGGGAGTTCGACGACATCAGCAAGGCGCTTGACCAGCGTTTTGGGCGCAATGCCATCATCCGCGGTGACAAGGATCTCATCAACCAGGTGCCAGAGGCGCAGCGCCAAGCCTTTGCAGCGATGCAGGAGAGATTGAAGGTCCTGCAGCAAACCGTGCGCGGGGAAAGCAGTCAGCAGATCCTCGCGGAACGGCGTCAGCGCACTCCGCACCGCGGCCGCGGCATTGATCTTTGAGGTACTAACTGGCTGTTGTCACAGGGGCAAGCGGGCGTTCTAACAGGAATAATTGGCCGGCTCACATCTCTCCGGCGTCGCCTCTGAGTACACGGAGATGTTGTTCACATACGGCCTCGACGACGATGTGCAACTCCGCCGCCTAGGAGCCGCCAACACCACGCCGGGCATTCGCTTCAATACAGGCAAAAGGGTTGGGGCTGTTGATGCGAGCGAATGGTCGGCGATCAAAGGGCCTTGCGGCAGCAGAGCCGACTCCTCAACACAAACGTGACGGGCTTCCGTCCGCCTTTTCGCTTCAATACTCGAATGTCTAGTCGTCCGACTTGTATGCTCGTCGAAATTCTTCTTCCCAGGGTTCGAAAAATTTCTCACCTTGGGAAGCGGCAGCTTAGCTCGGCCATCCTTTTTGTGCTGCTCGTTAGAATCACTCATTCGTCAGCTTATAGCCAGAAGAGGCGAATGCGTCGACCAAATGCCGTAGACGTTTTGCGGACGCCGTTAGATTGCGTGATCGGATTCGGCGGTACCTTCTCCGCAATTACCTGCTCGGGCTATAACTTAAGCACCAAGCAGCCATCGCCTCAAATCTTCGCGCTACCTGTTCGCCCAGTTCCGAATCTGGCCCACGCTCGGAACCCTCGCGAACCTGATTAGCAGTCTTAGTGAGAACGCCGGCGGCGTCTTCCCGCGAAATAAGGCCTTTATCCATCAACAAATACAGAGTGTTTATCGAAGCCAACGAATTCGCGCCGGAGACGACGTCATGCTCAGTATCCCACAGATTGCAAGCCAACTGTGCCTCCAAGTTATTGCCAAACCATAAGAGCAGACAGGGGCTCGAAGGTCTAGACCTGGCGAGACCAATCAGATTTTGAAAGGCTGTGGTGACAAATTGAAGTGGGCCAAAGAATGCTTCCAGATTGATGAAGCCGAAGAAATTGGCTGGAGCTTGTCACACCTGGGTCGCGAGGCGTCGCGATCGTTTGAGCTTGGCGAAGTAACTGTCGCTGCTCCAGCGCTTGCGTATATGCGAAGCTGATGCTCGCGACGAAATGACCGGCCCTCCACTCTGATCAAGGATGATGTCGCGCAAGTTGTCCACACTACAGGCGCGGTCCGCAGGGACCTGTTTGGCTAGCAATCCACGAACGAGATCGCAGACCAGCCCCATATCGTTCTGCTTCCCTAGGCCAAGATCGTAAAGAACCGGCAGCTGGCTGGAATCCACTTAGAGCATGGATTTTGCTGCCTGACCTCCAAAAGTAAGTGTTGAACTGATCCGCTCCTCGGAATCCCAAATCATCTGCTTGTCACCACAGCTTACCCTCCCACCGCTCAAGGAACTCGAGGAGCCTCAAAATCCCACTCAGCCGTAACACCGTCCCGCCATCAGAATGAAAACCTGGTTCCCGCGGTTTCAATGGAACCCATGCCGCCTCGCGCCGTTCTCCAGTTAACGGGAGAATATGCATGTCGAAAACTCTTCTCTACGGCGCGACCAAGATTGATGAGACGAACAGCGCTTATGCGCCGATCGACAGCCTTGCCGCCTTCCAGTGGAGGAACCGCGTCTTCATTCTTTTCGCCGACAGAGACAATGCCCGCTCCGCGCGCCAGGAAAACCAGCTGCTGGCCGACCGCAGCGCGCTCGATGAGCGCGATATGGTGGTGCTGAAGGTTTCGGGCGGTAAGGTGCGGGCTCTTTTCGGGGCTGCCGATAGCCTCGACGGCGAAGCGATCCGCCACGATCTCGAGGGACCGGAGGCAGGAGAATTCGCCGGCTATCTGCTCGGCAAGGACGGAACCGTCAAGCTCAAGCTCAGCGAGCCGATCACCAATCGCGAGCTTTTCGCCATTATCGACAGCATGCCGATGCGCGCTGCCGAGACGCTGAAGTCGGACAAATAGCCCGACGAACCCCGCAAACATGAAGGGAGGCGGCCATGTCCGTGCCCAACGAACCCATCCCCGATCAGCCGCCGATGCCGGCACCCGGCTGGAAGCCGGTGCCGCCGATCAGCGAACCGGAGCCGGACCGGCTTCCGGATGAGGCGCCTGTTCCCAATCCCGATGAGAATGACGAGCCGGCCAAGCACGTATCCGCGACCTAAAGGAAGATCTGCCGCTCGGCGCTGACGAGTTCCTGCAGGAAGTCGACGACACTGCGGACGCGAACGAGGTCGCGCGCCGTTTCGTGATAGGTCGTCCAATAGGCGCGGCGGATCGAAATCTCAGGCAGGATGCGCTGCAGCTCCGGATACTGCCGGGCAATATAATCGTGCAGGATGCCGATGCCGGCGCCAGAGCGCACCGCCTCCGTCTGGCCGATCGCCGTCGAGATTTCGAAACCGGCGTCCCAGCTGCGCATTACCTCGCCGGAGAAGTTCAGCGACGCGGTGAAGATCAGGTCTTCGACATAGCCGATGCGCGGATGCGCCTTCAGCGCTTCGATATCACAAGGCGCGCCCCGGGAGGCGAGGTAATCACGCGAGGCATAGAGGCCGAGCGTGTAGTCGGTGAGCTTGGAGGAGACGAGCCGGCCCTGTTCGGGCCGCTCCAGGGTGATGGCGATATCGGCCTCGCGCTGCGACAGCGAGAAGGAGCGGGGCACCGGGACGAGCTGGATCTTCAGCTCTGGATAGCGCTCGATCAGCCTGCCCATGCGCGGCGCGAGAAACGAGACGCCGAAGCCGTCAGGCGCGCCGACGCGTACCGTGCCGGCGATTGCCGTGTCGGTGTGGCCGAGATTGGCCTGCACTGCCAGCATTTCGGTTTCCATCCGCTCGGCGGCGTGCAGGAAGACCCCGCCTTCGGCCGTCAGCTCGCAGCCATTCGTGCGGCGGATGAAAAGCCGCGTCTTGAGCGCCTCTTCGAGTGACGTCAGCCGCCGTGAAAGCGTGGCATGATTGAGCCCCAATCGCTTCGAAGCGGCAAGAATTTGCCCGGTGCGGGCGACGGCGAGGAAGATTCGGACATCGTCCCAGTTCATGGCTTGGCACGCATCGCAATCGGATCGACGTCGATCAGCGTCAGCGATGTCACCATGCCGGCCGTCTCACGCTTATATTTGAGGAAATGCGGCGTCTGTAGATGGGCCTCGTAAGCTCGCTGGTCGGCGTAGACCTCGAGGATGCGGATCTGGTTTGGATTGTCCCGGATGAAAACGGCGTCGAGTGAGAGAACGCCGTCTTCCAGCGCAAGCGACGCCTCGATTTCTTCCGTGAGCAAGGCGCGATAGGCTTCGAGCGTCTCCGGTTCGATCTCCAGCTCCGCCATTCTGACAACAGGTTTCCGGCTCATCGGTTCGACCCTCCCTTGGGTTTGACTTGTCCTTGCCCCGTACCAAGTTTGGAGGCAGCAATGTGTCACAGGACTACAGTATGTGCACAACGGTTCCTTATATCAGCGCATTGATTTGTGCAAATTGAAGTGCGATTGTAGGTCATCCCAAAACAGGAGGAGCACCCATGCGTGAGATCGGTCATTTCATCGGCGGCAAGGAAGTCGCCGGCACCAGCGGCCGCGTGAGCAATGTTTATAACCCGGCAACCGGCGAAGTGCAGGCGACCGTCGCGCTCGCAAGCGTCGAGGAACTGCGCGCCGCCGTCGAGAACGCCAAGGCCGCGCAGCCGAAATGGGCTGCCACCAACCCGCAGCGCCGCGCCCGCGTCTTCTTCAAGTTCGTCGAACTGCTGAACAAGCACATGGATGAGCTGGCCGAAATGCTCTCCAAGGAGCATGGCAAGACGATCGAGGACGCCAAGGGCGACGTCATCCGTGGGCTGGAAGTCTGCGAGTTCGTCTGCGGTATTCCGCATCTCGCCAAGGGCGAGTTTACCGAGGGTGCGGGTCCGGCGATCGACATGTATTCGATCCGCCAGCCGGTCGGCATCGGCGCCGGCATCACCCCCTTCAACTTCCCCGGCATGATTCCGATGTGGATGTTTGCGCCGGCGATCGCCTGCGGCAACGCCTTCATCCTGAAGCCCTCCGAGCGGGATCCCTCCCTGCCGATCCGCCTTGCCGAACTGATGATCGAAGCCGGACTGCCGGCCGGCATCCTCAACGTCGTCAACGGCGACAAGGGTGCCGTTGACGCGATCCTCACCGATCCTGATATCGGTGCGGTTTCCTTCGTCGGCTCGACGCCGATTGCCCGTTACGTCTACGGCACGGCGGCGATGAACGGCAAGCGTGCCCAGTGTTTCGGCGGCGCCAAGAACCATATGATCATCATGCCGGATGCCGACATGGACCAGGCGGTCAACGCGCTGATGGGCGCGGGCTACGGTTCGGCCGGCGAGCGCTGCATGGCGATCTCGGTTGCCGTCCCGGTCGGCGAAGAAACCGCCAACCGCCTCGTCGAGAAGCTGACGCCGAAGATCGAATCGCTGCGCATCGGCCCCTATACCGACGACAAGGCCGACATGGGCCCGCTCGTCACCAAGGATGCCTATAATCGCGTCCGCGGCCTGATCGACCGCGGCGTCGAGGAAGGCGCCAAGCTCGTCGTCGACGGCCGCGACTTCAAGCTCCAGGGCTATGAAGACGGCTATTTCGTCGGCGGCTGCCTGTTCGATCACGTGACGCCCGAGATGGATATCTACAAGACCGAAATCTTCGGACCTGTCCTCTCCGTCGTCCGCGCCAAGAATTACGAGGAAGCCCTGTCGCTGCCGATGAAGCACGAATACGGCAACGGTGTTGCGATCTACACGCGTGACGGCGATGCCGCCCGCGATTTCGCCTCGCGCGTCAATATCGGCATGATCGGCATCAACGTTCCGATCCCGGTTCCGCTCGCCTACCACTCCTTCGGCGGCTGGAAGGCCTCGAGCTTCGGCGACCTCAACCAGCACGGCACGGACTCGATCAAGTTCTGGACGAAGACCAAGACCGTCACCGCCCGCTGGCCCTCGGGCATCAAGAGCGGCGCGGAATTCGTCATGCCGACGATGAAGTGATCTGCACGATCAATCGACTTGCAATTCGGGGGCCTTTCGGCCCCCGTTTCATCTAAAGTCTAGGAAGCAGCTCGGCTCCGCTCTGGTGCGCTGGAATCTCCAGCCGCAGCAGGCGGAATAGCCCTCGCGGCAATTGGCCTCATAAGCTGAATGCGAATTTCATATTTTGGAATTGTTCAAAACTGCCAAACCGCCTATATAGGTCTGAACGGGCATGAGTCAGGAGATCGGCATGCGGTTGACGAAGCAGACCAACTATGCGGTTCGCATGTTGATGTATTGTGCTGCAAATGAAGGGCAGTTGAGTCGCATCCCGGAAATCGCCAAGGCCTATGGTGTTTCCGAACTCTTTCTGTTCAAGATCCTTCAGCCGCTGAACAAGGCAGGTCTGGTCGAAACCGTGCGTGGCCGCAACGGGGGCGTGCGCCTGGGCAAGCCGGCGGGCGAAATCACCCTCTTCGACGTGGTGCGGGTCACGGAAGACAGTTTCGCCATGGCCGAATGCTTCGAGGATGACGGCATGGTCGAGTGTCCGCTGGTCGACAGCTGCGGCCTGAATTCGGCGCTGCGCAAGGCGCTCAATGCTTTCTTCGCCGTGCTGTCGGACTATACCATCGATGACCTGGTCAAGGCGCGGCCGCAGATCAATTTCCTTCTTGGGTTGACCGGCGAGCAGGATTATCGCAAGCCCGCAATCGTCGTCCCGGCCGCCTGAATTCACTGCAGAACGGACTTATAAAACCGCGGTTGCCTCAGGCAGCTGCGGTTTTTGTTGCGTTGTTTTCGCCGGCTCGCGGATGCGGGAAATGGCCATTATGCGCAGCCGAGGAGGCGCAAAATATCCAAAATGCGACGAAATTCCGCCGGTTTTTATCCGAATATTTCTGATTGAGGCTGATTTTTGACTGAAAATTTCTAAAATTGTCCAGCTGGAAAAATTTTCTCCGTAGCCCGTTGCTTTCAGTAAATAAATGTCGTTCCATCGATCGTCGATCGGGATGCCTAATCTGCGGTCTCCAGACATCAAAAAAGAACAACCGGGAAACAAATATTATGAAAAAGATCTCTGTCATGCTGGCAGCGACGGCCTTGATTTCGGTCATGGCGACGTCGGCCTGGTCCAAGACGCTTGTTTATTGCTCAGAAGGCTCGCCGGAAGGCTTCGATCCGAGCCTCTATACGTCCGGCACGACCTTCGATGCATCGTCGCGCACCGTCTACAGCCGCCTCGTCGAATTCAAGCACGGCGGCACCGAGATCGAACCGGGTCTCGCCGACAGCTGGAGCGTTTCGGCCGACGGCACGGAATACACCTTCAAGCTCCATCCGGGTGTGAAGTTCCAGACCACCGACTTCTTCACGCCGACGCGCGATTTCAACGCTGACGACGTCGTGTTCTCGTTCGAGCGTCAGCTGAAATCCGACAATCCGTGGAACAAGTATGTCGAGGGCGGCTCCTATGAATACGCTGCCGGCATGGGCTTTCCGGAGCTGATCAAGTCGGTCGAGAAGGTCGATGACCTCACCGTCAAGTTCACGCTCAACCATCCCGAAGCGCCGTTCCTGGCCGACCTCGCCATGGATTTCGCTTCCATCATGTCCAAGGAATATGCCGACAAGCTTGCCGCTGACGGCAAGATGGCGCAGCTCAACCAGCAGCCGCTCGGCACTGGCCCTTACACCTTCGTCGCTTACCAGCCGGATGCCGTCATCCGTTACAAGGCGAACGAAACCTACTTCAAGGGCAAGGAAAAGATCGACGATCTGGTGTTCGCCATCACCTCTGACGCCGCGGTGCGCGCGCAGAAGCTGAAGGCCGGTGAGTGCCACCTGATCCCCTACCCGAACGCAGCCGATGTTCCGGAGCTGAAGAAGGATGAGAACCTGACGGTTCTCGAGCAGCCCGGCCTCAATGTCGGCTTCCTCGCCTACAACACCCAAATGGCCCCGTTCGACAAGCCGGAGGTTCGCCGCGCGCTCAACATGGCGATCAACAAGCAGGCCATCATCGACGCCGTCTTCCAGGGTGCCGCGGCCGTTGCCAAGAACCCGATCCCGCCGACGATGTGGTCCTATAACGACGCCGTCCAGGACGACAAGTACGACCCTGATGCCGCCAAGAAGGCGCTGGCCGATGCTGGCGTCAAGGACCTCAGCATGAAGGTCTGGGCGATGCCGGTTTCTCGTCCCTACATGCTGAACGCACGCCGTGCCGCCGAGCTGATCCAGGCCGATTTCGCCAAGATCGGCGTCAAGGTCGAGATCGTCACCCATGAATGGGCCGAATATCTGAAGCTCTCCTCCGACGTGAAGCGCGACGGCGCTGTTATCCTCGGCTGGACCGGCGACAATGGCGATCCTGACAACTTCATGGATACGCTGCTCGGCTGCGACGCCGTCGGCGGCAACAACCGCGCCCAGTGGTGCAACAAGGAATATGACGACCTGATGACCAAGGCCAAGCTGACCGCGGACGTCGGCGAGCGCACTAAGGCCTATGAGCAGGCGCAGCTGATCTTCAAGAAGGAAGCCCCCTGGGCGACCCTCGACCACTCGCTCGTCTTTGTTCCGATGAGCAAGAAGGTCTCGGGCTTCAAGATGGACCCGCTCGGCATTCACCGTTTCGACGGCGTCGACGTATCCGAATAACAAGAATAATGTAAGAATGCCCGGCAGAGCTGGGCGCAGCCGGCGGTCAGGGTCCTCCTGACCGCCGGAAACTATTGGACATCTGCCATGTTGCGTTTTTTTATCGGCCGCCTCGCGGTGCTGATCCCGACATTCCTCGGCGTTTCCCTGATTGCCTTCTCATTCATCCGCCTGCTTCCCGGCGATCCCGTCATGCTTCTGTCGGGGGAACGTGTCATGGCGCCGGAACGGCACGCCCAGATCATGCATGATCTCGGTTTCGACCGGCCCATGTACGTGCAATATTTCGATTATCTCGGAAAAGTGCTGCATGGCGATCTCGGCACATCGATCGTCACCAAGCGGCCCGTCCTCGGCGAATTCCTGACGCTGTTTCCGGCAACGCTGGAACTTTCCTTCTGCGCCATCATCCTCGCCGTCTGTCTTGGCGTGCCCGCCGGCATCTTTGCCGCCGTCAAGCGAGGCACGTGGTTCGATCAAAGCGTGATGGGTGTTGCACTGATCGGTTATTCCATGCCGATTTTCTGGTGGGGCCTGCTGCTCATCATCTTCTTCTCCGGCTATCTTGGCTGGACGCCGGTTTCCGGCCGCATTTCGCTGATGTATTTCTTCAAGCCGGTCACCGGCTTCATGCTGATCGACAGTCTGCTCTCCGGTCAGAAGGGGGCTTTTGCCTCTGCCGTCAGCTATCTCATCCTGCCGACCATCGTGCTGGCGACCATCCCGCTCGCCGTCATCGCCCGCCAGACCCGTTCGGCGATGCTGGAAGTTCTCGGCGAAGATTATGTCCGCACCGCGCGCTCGAAAGGCTTGAAGCCCTTGCGCGTCGTCGGCGTGCATGCGCTGCGCAACGCCATGATCCCCGTCATTACCACGATCGGCCTGCAGATCGGCGTTCTTCTCGCCGGCGCCATTCTGACCGAGACGATCTTTTCCTGGCCAGGCATCGGCAAATGGATGGTCGATTCGGTCTTCAAGCGCGATTACGCCGTCGTCCAGGGGGGTCTTCTGCTGATCGCCGGCGTTATCATGCTGGTCAATCTGATTGTTGATGTCCTCTATGGCTTCATCAATCCGCGCATTCGTCACTAGGAGCGGTCCATGAGCACGGTCACCGTCAAAACCGGCCAACCATCCGCTCTTGCGGAATTCTGGCATTATTTCTCCCGCAACAAGGGCGCCGTCATCGGCCTCGGGGTCTTCATCCTCATTCTGGTCGTCGCGGTCTTTGCGCCGGTCTTTGCGCCGCATACGCCGAACGAGCAGAACCGCCAGGTGCTGCTCGCCGTGCCGGCCTGGATGGAGGGCGGCAGCGCCTCATTCCCACTCGGGACGGATGCCGTCGGCCGTGATATCCTGTCGCGCCTGATTTACGGCGCCCGCTTCTCGCTCTTCATCGGCGTCGTGGTCGTCACGCTGTCGGTCATATGTGGTGTCCTGATCGGCCTCGTCGCCGGATATTTCCGCGGCAGGATCGATACGGCGATCATGCGGCTGATGGATATCATCCTGGCTTTCCCGTCGCTGCTGCTTGCTCTCGTGCTGGTGGCGGTCCTTGGTCCTGGCCTTACCAATGCGATGATTGCGATTTCGCTGGTCAACCAGCCGCATTTCGTCCGGCTGACGCGTGCCTCGGTCATTTCGGAACGTGAGAAGGAATATGTGATCGCCTCGCGCGTCGCTGGTGCCGGCACGCTGCGCCTGATGTTCAAGACGATCCTGCCGAACTGTCTCGGGCCGCTGATCGTCCAGGCGACGCTTGCCTTCTCGGCGGCGATCCTCGATGCCGCAGCCCTCGGCTTTCTCGGCATGGGCGCCCAGCCGCCGACACCCGAATGGGGCACGATGCTCGCCGAATCCCGCGAGTTCATCTCGCGCGCCTGGTGGGTCGTAACTTTCCCGGGCCTTGCCATCCTCATCACCGTTCTCGCCATCAACCTGATGGGCGACGGCCTGCGTGATGCGCTTGACCCCAAGCTGAAGAGGTCGTGATGCCACTTCTCGAAATCGAAAATCTGACCGTCGAATTCCAGACCTCGTCCGGTCTTTTCCGCGCCGTCGATGGCGTCTCGCTCGCCTGCGACAAGGGTGAGATCCTGTCGGTCGTTGGTGAATCCGGCTCCGGCAAATCCGTCGCCATGCTGGCTTTGATGGGGCTTTTGCCCTGGACGGCGAAGATCACTGCCGACCGCATGCAGTTCGATGGCCAGGACCTGCGCGGCATTTCCGGCCGCCAGCGCCGCAGGATCGTCGGCAAGGACATGGCGATGATCTTCCAGGAGCCGATGTCGAGCCTTAACCCGTGCTTCACGGTCGGTTTCCAGCTCGGTGAGACGCTGCGCGTCCATATGGGCCTCAACCGGAAGGAGCGCCGCGAACGTTCGATCGAGCTCCTGAGTCTCGTCGGCATCCCGGCGCCGGAAGATCGCCTGTCGAACTTCCCGCACCAGATGTCGGGCGGCATGAGCCAGCGCGTCATGATCGCCATGGCCCTTGCCTGCAATCCGAAGCTCTTGATCGCCGACGAGCCGACGACCGCGCTCGACGTGACGATCCAGGCGCAGATCCTCGACCTGCTCGTGCGCCTGCAGAAGGAGCAGGGCATGGCGCTGGTGCTGATCACCCACGACATGGGAGTCGTTGCCGAAACCGCCGAGCGCGTGCAGGTGCAATATGCCGGCCAGAAGGTCGAAGAGCAGCCGGTGAAGGCGCTGTTCCGCGATCCGCATCATCCCTATACGGCGGCCCTGCTTGCCGCCCTGCCGGAGCGCGCCAAAGTCGGCCAGCGCCTTCCCTCGATCGCCGGCGTCGTGCCCGGCCAGCATGGCCGCCCGACAGGCTGTCTGTTCGCGCCGCGCTGCGGCTACGCCACGGTCGAATGTGATCGCGGCGTCGTGCGCCAGGGGCCGGAGCTCGGGCTGGCACTCTGCAATTATCCCTTGAAGGACGGCAAGCCGCTCGGGCATCCCGGCGTCATGGCCAATGAAACTGCAGGAGACCTGGTATGACGGGCGCTGTTCTCGAGGGCAGGGATCTCGCCCGCTTCTACACCGTCAACCGCGGTCTCTTCAAAGCCGACGCCACCGTCAAGGCGCTGAACGGCGTCAGCTTCAGCCTCTATTCCGGCAAGACGCTTGCCGTCGTCGGCGAATCCGGCTGCGGCAAGTCGACACTCGCCCGCCTGGTCACCATGATCGAAGACCCGACGGCCGGCGAATTGCTGATCGACGGCAAGCCTGCGCGCATCGGCGACCGCAGCCTGCGCAGCCAGGTGCAGATCGTCTTCCAGAACCCTTACGGCTCGCTCAACCCGCGCCAGAAGGTCGGCTCGATCCTTGAAGAGCCGCTGAAGATCAACACCGATCTTAATGCCGCCGCCCGCCGCCGCAAGGTCGAGGAGATGATGGCTCGCGTCGGCCTGCGTCCGGAACATCATGGCCGTTATCCCCACATGTTCTCCGGCGGCCAGCGCCAGCGCATCGCCATCGCCCGCGCCCTGATGCTGCGGCCGAAGGTGCTGGTGCTCGACGAACCGGTTTCGGCCCTCGACCTGTCGATCCAGGCGCAGGTGTTGAACCTGTTGATGGACCTGCAAAAGGAGATGGGGCTTGCCTATCTCTTCATCTCGCACGGCCTCTCCGTCGTCCACCACATCGCCGACGAGGTGATGGTGATGTATCTCGGCCGCCCGGTCGAAACCGGTCCGGCCGCCGAGGTCTTCGCCCGGCCGCGCCATCCCTATACCGCCGCCCTGCTGTCGGCGACGCCAATCGCCGATCCGGAGCGCGCCAAGAACCGCATCCGCCTTCAGGGTGAACTGCCGTCGCCGCTGAAGCCACCATCCGGCTGTCACTTCAATCCGCGCTGCTGGAAGGCGCAGGATTATTGCCGTCAGGTTTCTCCCGAACTAAGTGGAGAAGGTGCGCAAAAATATGCCTGTCACTTCCCGCTCGATTGAGCGGGAAGCCGGAGCCTCGGAGGGATCATGCCGGAAGAGCGGTTGAACAAACCCCATGCGATCATCGTCATGGGCGTCAGCGGCTGCGGCAAGTCCTCCGTCGGCGAGAAGCTGGCGGCAGCCCTGCATCTTGCCTTCATCGAAGGCGACGCGCTGCATCCGGCCGCCAATGTCGAGAAGATGTCGAAGGGCATTTCACTGACCGACGAGGACCGGATGCCCTGGCTCGACCGTATCGGCGAAGACATCAAGGCCTCGCTGGAAAAAGGCCAGGGCATCATCGTCTCCTGCTCGGCGCTGAAGCGCACTTATCGCGACAGGTTGCGGGCGGCGGCCGGTGGCAACCTGTTCTTCGTTTACCTCGAAGGCTCCAAGGCCTTGCTGACCAAACGAATGGGTGAGCGCAAGGGCCATTTCATGCCGGTCTCGCTGCTCGAAAGCCAGCTGGCGACGCTGGAGGTGCCAACAGGCGAGCCGGGCGTCGTCACCGTCGATATCGACGATACGATCGACGGCATCGCGGCAACGGCGCTCAAGGGCCTTGCCTCGCTCGGCGTCACGGGTTGAAACGCGCAGGCGAATAGGCCGCAATATCGATGAATGGTTTTTCGCCGGTTATGAGCTCTGCGAGCACGCGGCCGGTCACCGGCCCGAGCGTCAGCCCGTGATGGGCATGACCGAAGGCAAACCACAAGCCCTGGTGGCGCGGCGCCTTGCCGATAACGGGCATCATGTCGGGCGTGCAGGGACGCGCGCCCATCCACGGTTCGGGATCGAGCCTGTCGCCGAGCGGGAAGATCGTGCGGGCCACCGCTTCGGCCCGGTCGAGCTGAACCGGCGTCTTCGGTGCGTCGAGCGTTGCGAACTCCGCTCCCGTCGTCAGCCGGATGCCGCGGCGCATCGGCACCAGGAGATAGCCGCGTTCGGCGTCCAGCATCCAGTTGTTGAGCACGGCATCGCCCTTGGCGGCATAATGCATGTGATAGCCGCGCTTGACGCCGAGCGGAAAAGAATAACCGAGCCGTCGCGTTGCGAGCGCCGCCCAGGGGCCGAGCGCGATCACCGCATCGTCGGCCTCGAGCGGGCCTTCCCCAGTCATGATCTTCCAGCCCGAGCCGAACGGGCCGAACGAGGCGGCGTCGCCTGTGACGAAGCGGCCGCCGAGGCTTTCGAAATAGCGGCGATAGGCTGAGGTCAGCGCATGCGGGTCGAGCACCGACCAGGGATCGCGCCAGCGGATAGCGCCGGCAAAATCGCCTGTCATGTCGGGCTCGATGCGGGCGATATCGGCGGATGTCAGGCTGTCATAGTCCACCCCGAATTCATTCTGCCAGAGTGCGGCCTCTGCCAGGGCCTCGTCTCGCCTGGCCTGCGTGCGGAAAATCTTTATCCAGCCATCCCTGCGGATCAGCGCTTGCGCCTCTGAAGCCTCGATCAGATCCTTGTGTTCGGCAATCGAATTTTCGATCAGCGGCGCATAGGCGCGGGTGATGATTGCGTGCCGCCGCGCATTGGAATTCCACCAGTAGCGGGCGAGAAAAGCGAGCTGGCTCGGCAGGGTGCTGACATGGTAGTGCGCATCGATGCGGTTATTCAAAGCATAACGCAGCAACAGGCCGAGCTGCTGCGGAAAGCCGTAGGGCGCGACACCTTCGCGCTGGATCAGGCCGGCATTGCCGAAGGAGGTTTCGCTGCCTGGATCCTTGCGGTCGATCAGTGCCACCTGCCGGCCGCGCCGCTGGAGATGGATGGCCGCCGACACGCCGACGATACCGGCGCCGAGCACGATTGCATTTTTCGTCATTCCCCTAGATTCCGCATTGTTATCAGGGTGAAAATGCCCCCGCCGATAGTGCGGTGCAAACGAAAAATCGCATTCATTTCAAAATCATTGCGCTTTGAGTGCGGCATTTTCGGCCTTCATGCGGACAAGGAGAACGCAGGCGTTGAGAAGCGAGAAGCCAATCGCATAAAGCGGCAGTCCGAAGGCCAGGGGAAGGGCGGCGATCTCGCCGACAACGATCGCGTAGTTCGGGTGCCGGAGGAAGCGATAGGGACCGGATCTGGCGAGCGGTGTGCCGGGCAGGATGATGATGCGTGTCGTCCAGCGGTCTTTCAAGGTCGCCAGCACCCAGAGCCGCAGTGCCTGCAGCCCGATAAACACCGCAAACCAGAAGAGATCGACCGGCCTGCCCGGCGCCAGCAGCCAGAGGCCGATGATCCAGCCGGCATGCAGCGCCACCATGGCGGGATAGTGTTCCGGCGCCACTTCCCTGGCGCCTCTGGCGAGAAGGGCGGCGGTGTTGCGCCGGGCAAGGACGAGTTCGCCAAGCCGCTGCAACGTCACGAAGCTGAGCAGCGCGATCGACGGCCACATCATCAAATTCTCCTCAGCGTCACGCAGCTCGCCGAGAAGCCCGGCCCCATCGCGATCATCGCCGCGCGCTCCGGCAATCCGGCGCGGATCGCCCGCTCCAGCACGAAGAGAATGGTCGGCGAGGACATATTGCCGTAGTCGGCAAGCACGCCACGCTCGTGATCGAGAGCGCCTGGCGTCAGCGACAGCGCGCTTTCCATCGCGGCCAGCACTTTCGTGCCGCCGGGGTGACAGATGAAGCGGTCGATATCATCAGGTGTCAGCCCGTTCCGCGCCAGAATGGCCGCCACCGCCGGGCCGAGCTCCTGCTCGGCAAAGGGCGGCAACGCTTGCGCCAGCACGATGCCGAAGCCGCCATCGTCGATCTTCCAGCCCATGATATCGAGGGTATCGGGAAAGAGATGCTCGCCGGTCGATTCCACTTCCGCCATCCCGCCATCGCCCGTTCGCAACACACAGGCGGCGGCGCCGTCGCCGAAAAGCGCCGTTGCGATGATGTTCGGCCGCGTCAGCTCGTCGAGGCGGAAAGCCAGCGTGCAAAGCTCGACCGAGACGAAGAGCACGACGGCGCCCGGCCGGCTGCGCGCCAGCCGCGCGGCGATGGCAAAGCCCGACACACCGGCGGCACAGCCGAGCCCGAACACCGGCACCCGCTCGATATCGGCCCTGAAACCCATCCGGCGGGCCATCTGCGCATCAAGGCTCGGCGTCGTAAAACCGGTGGACGAAACCGTGACGACACAGTCGACATCCCCGGCCTCGAGGCCCGCTTGATGAAGGGCTGAGCTGGCGGTCTCGACGAAGAGCCCGCTTGCCACCTCCGCATAGGCCTGCATCCGGTCCTGCCAGCCATGGGCGTCGTCGAACCAGGCAAGCGGCCGCGCAGCATGGCGCTTTTGGATGCCGGCACTGTCGAAGACGCGGGCAAGATGGCGGAAGTCCTCGAAACGGTCGGCAAATAGCCGGGCGGAGGCTTCGAGTGCATGCTGCTGGGAAATGACATGTTCGGGTGCGGCGACGGCGAGGCCGGCCAGTTTTACGCTATCTGTCACAGAATTCTCCTTGTCCTTCCTGGCGTAACGCCGAGAACACCCGGTCCGGATGGTTTATTCGGCCCCCGTAGCTTCACGAAGCCGTGATGAAGAAAATAGGAGGGCTGACGAATAAAGCCCGGGGCAGCGGTGTTTTCTCCTCGCAACGTCACTTTCCAGGAGTTTCCCATGACAATCATCACAGCCCGTTTTGCTTCCATCCTTCTCGGCGGCTGCCTTGCCGCTTCCGGTTTCGCCGGCCCGATGTTTGCTGCTGGCAATGACAGCAGCACGATGCCGACCTGCAAGAAGGGCGAGATCTACGACCAGAAGACCAAGAAATGCGTCAAGCAGCAGAGCGCCAACGTCTCGGACGAGAACCGCACTGACTATGCCTACTCGCTGGCCAAGGCCGGCCGTTATCAGGAGGCGCTTGCTATGCTCGACACGGTCAAGGACCAGAACAGCGCCGAGGTGCTCAACTATCGCGGTTATGCCACCCGCAAGCTCGGCCGCACCGACGAAGGTATCTCCTATTACCTCCAATCGGTGAAGATGGATCCGCAATATGCCAAGGTCCGCGAATATCTCGGTGAAGCTTACGTCATCAAGGGCCGGCTTGATCTCGCCAAGGAGCAACTGACAACCATAAAGGCGATCTGCGGCACAGCCTGCGAGGAGTATCTGGATCTGAACGCAGCCATCCTCGATCCGTCGAAGATCTGATTGCCGGCATGGGCGGGAAGCTGGAACCAGAAAGGCATGTGAGAATGTCGGTCGCGCGTACCTCGTTTCCTGCCTATAGTCGCGCGAGGACGGAATCGCCGGTTCATCCGGCGGTTCCGAAACATGCAGAATCGTCGGAGGCGGCCATCGCCAGCGCAGCGGATATCAGGAGCGGCCTGACGGAAAATCTGGCAAGGCTCTGGCGTTATGGTTTCGTTCTCTCGCATCAGCGCGATGTCGCCGATGACCTGGTGCAGGCGACCTGCCTGCGCGCGCTGGAGCGCGCCGATCAGTTCGTCCCCGGCACCCGGCTCGACCGCTGGCTGTTTTCGATCCTGCATTCGATCTGGCTGAACGAAATCCGCTCGCGCCGGGTGCGCCAGGGCCAGGGTTTCGTCGATGCCGGCGAGGTGCTGACCTTCGACGGCGCGCACGACACCGAGACCCATGTGATGGCGAGCCAAGTGCTGAAACAGGTGAGTGCGTTGCCGGAGGCGCAGCGAACGGCGGTTTTCCTCGCCTATGTCGAAGGACTTTCCTATCGCGAGGTTGCGGGCATACTGGATATTCCGATCGGGACCGTCATGAGCCGGCTGGCGTCTGCCCGCGCCAGGCTCTCCGGCGACGAGCGGGAAGGGGGACGGCAATGATTACGAAATCCACCATTCCCTCCGACGAGGATCTGACCGCCTTCATCGATGGCGAACTGACGGCCGAAGAGGCAGCCCGGATCGAGGCTATTGTGAAGCAGGACGAGAGCGTCGCCGAACGGCTGGAGTTCCTGGCACGCGCCAGCCTGCCGTTCGAGCAGGCCTTTGCCCCGCTGCTCCAGGAGGCTCCGCGCGAGAAGCTGGAGAGAATGCTCGCCACCATCCCGGCGCGGGAGAGTGCAAATACGCTCTCAGCGCCCGCTGCCACGCGCCGCCGCTTCCTTGGGGCGCTTGCTGCCTCGCTCGTCGCCGGCATTGCGATCGATCGCGCCGTCCTCGGCCTCGGCAGAGGCTTTTCGGCAAAGGACGAAACCAGCGAATGGCGTGCCGTGGTGGCCGACTATATCTCGCTCTATACCGAGGAAACGCTCGCCGGCCCGACGCCCGCAAGGGAGTCTCAGGCTGCCCAGCTCGCCCGCCTCGACGAAAAGCTCGGCCTGTCGCTCTCTGCCGAAGCCGTCTCGCTTCCGGGTGTCGATTTCAAACGCGTCCTGCTGCTGCAATATGACGGCAAGCCGCTCGCCCAGATCGCCTATCTGGACCCTGAAACCGGGCCGATGGCGCTTTGCATCGTCCGCTCCGATGCCGGTCCCAAGGCGCCGCACCTCGAAAGCCGCAAAGGCATGAACATCGTCTACTGGTCGAACGGGGAACACGCCTTCATGCTGATCGGCCATGCGCCGTCTGACAGGATGGCAGCGATTGCGGATGGGGTGCGTGGCAGGGTGGATGTGTAAGCCCATACCTTACGCACAGTCGGGCAGCGGGCTGGCGGGTTGGTGAAGGCGAGCGCAGTTTTGGAACGACAGGCTGGACCGCAAATTCAAAAACGCTGATTTTCGGCCTCGCGCATCGGCCGCAAACAGAAATATCCCTGGATCAGGAGCCGCCGAGCTCTCTGACCGCTGCCACTCCCTCCAGCGTTTCGACGCCTTCGATGACGCGCGCGGCGCCGTGGTCGCGACTATTCGGTCAGCAGGCCGCGCAGATATTGGCCGTAATCGCCTTTGCCGGCTTTGGCGGCAATCTGGGCGAACTGCTCTTTCGTGATGAAACCTTTCGCCAGCGCGATTTCTTCCGGGCAGGCGATCTTGAAGCCCTGGCGTTTTTCCAGCGTGCGGACGAACTCCCCGGCCTCGAGCAGGCTTTCGGGTGTGCCGGTGTCAAGCCAGGCATATCCCCGGCCCATCATCGACACACGCAGCTTGCCCCGCTCCAGATAGGTCTTGTTGACATCGGTAATCTCATATTCGCCGCGCGCCGATGGCTTCAGATTGGCGGCGATATTGACGACGTCGGCGTCGTAGAAATAAAGGCCGGTGACGGCCCAGTGCGATTTCGGCTTCGCCGGCTTTTCTTCGATAGAGATCGCATTCATGTCGCTGCCGAATTCGACGACGCCGTAGCGTTCGGGATCGTGCACGTGATAGGCAAAGACCGTCGCGCCGTCACCCTTGGATACGCCCTCTTCAAGCAGTTCGGGAAGACCGTGGCCGAAATAGATATTGTCGCCGAGGATAAGACAGGACGGGCCGCCCGCCACGAAATCCGCTCCGATGATAAAGGCTTGGGCCAGTCCATCCGGACTTGGCTGGACGGCATAGCTGAGTGACATGCCCCATTCGCTGCCGTCACCCAGCAGCCGCTGAAAAAGCGGCATATCGTGCGGGGTGGAGATGATCAGAACTTCCCGTATGCCGGCCAGCATCAAGGTGGTCAGCGGGTAGTAGATCATCGGTTTGTCGTAGATCGGAAGCAACTGCTTCGATATGGAATGAGTCATCGGGTGCAGGCGGCTGCCGCTCCCTCCCGCAAGCACAATGCCTTTCATACGGCCTCCTTCGATTCTTCCAAGAGCTTCGTCACCGCCGTCCGCGTCGACACCCGCCAGTCCGGCATGCTCACGCCATAAAGGCTCCTCAACTTATCGCAGCACAGGATGGAATTGGCCGGTCGTTTCGCCGCTGTGGGATAGTCGGCGGTTGCGATATCCGTGACGGTGACGCCTCTTCCGGTCTTTTCCTGGCGAATGGAGAATATATATCGGGCAAACTCGGCCCAGTTGGTTTCACCGCTGCCGGCCAAATGAAAGACGCCCCGCAAGGGCGGATTGGCGTCCTGTGTCAGTCTGCCGGTGATTTTGACGATGGCGTCGGCTATGTCATGGGCGGAGGTCGGGCAGCCCTGTTGATCGCTCACAACGCTCAACGCGTCCCGCGTCTCTGCAAGCCGCAGCATGGTTTTTACGAAGTTGTGGCCAAAAATCGAATAGACCCAGGCCGTGCGCAGAATGACATGATTTTCGTTCGCTGCGGCAACCGCATATTCGCCCTCGAGCTTCGATCTGCCATAGATGGAGACCGGTCCGACCGGGTCGCTCTCGACATAGGGGCTTGGCTTGTCTCCATTGAAAACGTAATCGGTCGAAAGATGGATGACGGGGAGGGCGAGATCGGCAGCTGCGGCGGCGACGGCACTTGCGCCGTCTCGATTAACGGCGAATGCCGACGCCTCGTCGCTTTCGGCCCTATCGACCGCCGTGTAGGCCGCCGACGAGACGACGACGTCAGGCCTGATCCCGGCGATGGTTTCGCGCACCGTCGAAGGCTCGAGTAAATCCAACTCCGGCCGTCCCACGGCGATGATCTCGACGCCGGGCAGCTTCAACGCTTGCAACGCCGAAGTCACCTGGCCGCTCTTGCCTGTTACCGCGATGCGCATCTCATCCCTTTTTCAACATGCCGAGCCGTTCACCGGCATACACGCCCCAGCGCAGCGGCTGCCACCACCATGCATTTTCCAGATACCATTCGACCGTCTTGCGGATGCCGCTGTCGAAATTCTCCTGGGCCCTCCAGCCGAGCTCGGTCTCGAGCTTGGTGGCGTCAATGGCATAGCGGGCATCGTGGCCCGGCCTGTCGGCAACATAGCTTATGAGATCGCGATGCGACGCGGTGCCCGGCCGGACTTCGTCCATGATCAAGCATACCCGCTCGACAACCTCGATGTTTCGACGCTCGTTGCGTCCGCCGACATTGTATTTCTCGCCGACACGGCCTCGCTGCACGATCAGCCAGAGCGCGCGGGCATGGTCGTCGACATAGAGCCAGTCGCGAATGTTGGAGCCCGTTCCATAGACCGGCAGCGGCCTTCGCTCCAGCGCGTTCAATATTATGAGAGGAATGAGCTTTTCCGGAAAATGGAAAGGCCCGTAATTATTCGAACAGTTGGAAATGATCATCGGCAAGCCGTAAGTCTTCGCCCACGCCGTTGCCAGGTGGTCGCTTGCTGCCTTTGAAGCGGAATAGGGAGAGGAGGGATCATAAGGTGTTGTCTCGGCAAACAGCCCATCATCACAGAGGGAGCCGTAGACCTCGTCGGTGGACACGTGAAGCATTCTGAATGCCGCCTTTGGCTCCGGGGCGAGGCCCTCCCAATAGTGCCGCGCGGCTTCCAGCAAGCTGAAGGTGCCGTTGATGTTCGTCTCGATGAAGTCCGCCGCGCCGGTGATTGACCGGTCGACATGGCTTTCCGCCGCCAGATGCATGACGTAATCGGGGCGAAACTCCTCGAATGCGTTCGATATCGCGCTTCTGTCGCAGATGTCGGCTTTGAGAAACCTATAGTTGGGCGCGTTCTCGATTGCCTTTAGCGAGGCGAGATTGCCGGCATAGGTCAGCTTGTCGACATTGAGCACATCGGCGCCGACCTCGCTGACGAGATGTCGCACCAACGCCGAACCGATGAAACCCGCGCCACCCGTCACAAGAACACGCATGAAGCTCTCCGTTCACGAAAATTGAAAATAGGGAGGAAGTTCGGAAAGCAGCGGCTGTTTGCCGTCCTTGTCAGAAAGAATGTAGGCATCCATCCGCGGCCACCGGATCCCTATGGCGGGATCGTCCCACCGCACCCCGCGGTCATGCTCCGCGCTATAGGGAGCGGTGACCTTGTAGCTTATGATCGTATCGGGCTGCAAGGTGATGAAGCCATGTGCAAATCCGCCCGGCACCCAAAGTTGCGCGCCATTTTCGGGAGAGAGCTCTGCGGAGACCCATTTGCCGTAGGTCGCAGAACCCTGCCTGATATCGACGGCCACATCGAGGAGCGCGCCCCGCAGGCAGCGCACAAGCTTGCCTTGCGCGAAGGGGTGCAGTTGAAAATGCAAGCCTCTTACGGTCCCCGGCTCGGCTGATAGCGATTCATTATCCTGCACGAACGAAACGTCGGCCACGTTGCTGCGGAACCAGGAATCTTTGAAGATCTCGCTGAAATAGCCTCTCGAATCGCCGAATCTCGCAGGCGTGATCTTCTTTACGTCCTCAATCTCGAGTTGATCTAAATTCAACGCATACATCCTTGCATGGGCCTAATCGCGCTGTTTGTGAACAGCGCCCGAGGCCGGCAATACGGCCAATAGTGCTGCCGAGCACATACCTTGGCGAGAGCCGCGCGGCAAGATGAGAATGCGGTTGTGCAGATGCATGTACGTGCTCCCTCGGCGATCCGAGGCGACGGTTAAAACAGATAACCGATACATGCCGATTGAAAGCCTTCAAACGCTCAGTTATGTCGGCACTCTAAGGCTCGTGATAGCTGACTTGATCAGGAGGTGGATAGCCGGTAGCAATCCCGGAGTTGCGGCGGATTTGGAACCGCGAGCCGTGGAAGCAAGAGGCAGAGCTTTTTTGTGAGTCGGAGAAAAAACAAGAAATATTCTAGTGGTCGCGCTATTGCCGCTTCCGAACGCTCGGAGAAGTTTAGTTGATCGAGATTCTTTGCGCGACCTATAACGGAATGCGCCATCTTCGGGAGCAGATCGCATCCATTGAGGCGCAGACGCTTACCGACTGGCATGTCACGTTCTTCGATGACGGCTCGACAGATGGCACCGTCGAAACGCTTGCAGCTTTGACTTTGAAGGATAATCGCTTCACCTTAATACAAAATGCGACCAACCTGGGTTTTTGCGGAAATTTCCTGAACAATCTTTCGAAGCTTAAAAACGCCGACGCCTACGCGTTTAGCGACCAGGACGACATCTGGTACCCGGACAAGCTCGAACGTGCGTTCAACTGGCTGGCACGAATCGATGCAGGCATGCCGGCAGTCTATTTCGCTCGGACCGAAGTCGTTGATGAACACCTTAATCATGCAGGCTTGTCACCCCAGAACAAATTGGAGCCAAGTTTTCGCAACGCCGTTGTCCAGAGCATCGGTGGTGGCAACACCATGATGTTCAATTCGGCAGCAAGGAATCTTGTGGTCGACACCCTGCCGGAGATGCAGCTCATCTCCCATGACTGGTGGTTCTACATCGTTGTATCAGGCTGCGGCGGGATAGTGCGCTACGACCCGGAGCCGGTGTTGAAATACCGTCAGCATGCGGGCAACCTCGTTGGCGCCAATAATAGTATTTCCGGGCAAATCTTAAGGTTGTGGAGGGCTTTCCGAGGACAATGGCGTGCGTGGAACGCCGTACACGAACTCGCGATCAAAACGTTCGAGGATCGTCTTACTCCCGAAAATCGTGCCGCTTTCTGCGCCTTTCTACGAGCCCGCCACGGTGCTTGGCCATTTGAACGACTATCAGTCTTCAAGAGCTCGGGGATAAGGCGCCAAAGTCAACTTCAAACCAGATTTCTTCCGTTCCTCGCGCTGTTGAACAGGTTGTAGGTGCGTCTTGCCATTGGTTTCGAAAAGACGCGCTCGGAAAAAGCTGGCCTTTGCCGCGGGAGGCGGATAAAGGCAAACTCGCGTCGTCCGAGCCCATCTTCATCCATACGCGGTCCACGCGGGCCGGAAATAGGTACACTCTTAATGGTCGCAGTTCTTTCACCGTTTCTGGTTCCACCTTCCATTCGCCACCAGAAAAAGGTCAACTATGGTGATGGCTTTATCTTGCGTGCGATTGAGAGGCAGGTCGGACGGTTCTCTCCGTCGGCGACCTTTTCGCCTAGAGTACCACTCGGCGATTATGATTTTGCTCAACTGCAGTTACATCGCTATGTGATCCTTGCTGGAGCCAACCAACTCAAAGATGACTTCGCCCCGATTGCCAAAATGAAGGCAAGTACACTGCGCAAGTCGAACCTTGTATTCATACCGTTCGGCATCGGTTTGCATGGTGAAGCCGGCTTCAATGAAGGGTTTACGGAGAACGCCAGGGAGATTCTGTCCATCATGCATGAGCGGATCGAATACTCGAGTTGGCGTTGCCCGTTGACAACGGGGCTGCTGAACACGGCACTGCCGGCACTGCGTGAACAAGCTCTGATGACTTGTTGCCCGGTCGTGATGGACCGCCCGTTGCTGGACGGCTCTCGGTTCGAGCGCAACCTATCGACTATTGCGGTAACGATTACCGACCGAGGCGATTTCTGGGATAGGGAAACTCCAATCCTAAAGGAAGTGGCGGAACTGTTCCCGAACAAGAGGCGAGTCTTGGTGTTCCACCAGGATTTCGATCCGCCCTCTGCCTTCGAGCCGCTGGCTGACCGGCTCACGATTCCCTTAGGTAGCCAAAAGATAAAGACGAGCCGTCACGTGCGGAGGCTCGCTCGACAACTTGGCTATGAGATCCTGATCGCCAATGATGTTGACACGCTACTCGCCTTTTACGAGCACGTAGACTTGCATGTCGGGAGCCGTCTTCATGCGCATCTTCACATGTTAAGTCAAAACAAATGGAGTTTTCTCATAAAAGTTGACGAGCGCTCGACGGGGATTGCAAGTGCTCTCGGTTTCGAGCTCATCAATGCCGGGCAACTCAACCGTCATCTCGATACGGATCTTGAGGTTGTCAGAACTTCAGCCCAGGCGTGCAAATTGGTGATGCAGCGTTTCGTAGACGCCATTCCCGGCCGTCCTTAAACGGCCTACAATGTATGATCGAATGTCCTTTACGCTGCAGCGAGCTGTTACGATTTTCGCTGAACTGCAATGGAACGCTTGACGATCACAGGTTGAAACTCTGGAGATTCTTCCAGCCACTGGTCGACGGCTTTTCGACATCCGGAGTAAGAGGAATAATCGTCAAAAATGATGTAACCGCCTTTTATGATGTGCGGGGCGATGCGATCGATACAGGTCTTGACTGAGTCGTACCAATCCCCGTCAATGTGGGCTAGCGCCACAGGCTCTGTCAGGTTCATGGTGTCCTGGAACAATCCCTTAAGGAGATGAATGTTGTGCTCCGTTACTGTAAAGCCGAAAGCCTTCAGATTGCCTACAACAAGCTGTGTTGTATCGCCTAGATAACCATAATATTTGTCCTCGCCGAGGCCTTGGGACTGACCGGCTTCGATTTCAGCGTAGCGGTCATGGGCATCAATTCCGTCTTCTGGTCCTGGAGCCGGAATCTGATCGTAAACGTCATACAGATCTAATGGCCTCGTTTGAGACTTATAGTGGCAAATGAAGATGGCTGATCCGCCAAGCGCCACGCCCGCCTCGATGAACCGCCCTGCAAGTTTCTTCTCTTCGACATCAGCAATACAGTCGTGAAGGATGGCGAGCTTATCATAGCCGCAATATGTCAAGTTGCGCGATCGCAGCTCATCCGAAAGCGTCTTTATTTCGATCCGCTTCTGCTCTTTTTTTTCTTTCGAGACGCCAACTGCGATTTGACGCTGTTGTTCGCTCCGACGGGACTCGGCGTGTCTGATCTGCTCTAGGCGCGAAATTTTTAAGAGCGCCCACGGCAGAAACGGGTAGGCGAAGAATGCAGACGGTCTGAAAGGCAACGCGTTGGTGAGCCGAAGATAAGGCGCCATGTAATGCTTGAGATTACCCTTAAAGTGAAACAGCAGGCACTTAGCCGACGGTCTGAGAGGATCACCTAATCTGGGCGTGAAATTATACTGGCTGCAGTCCAACAGGAGAATGCGCCCCAGCCCACGCTCCACGATTTTCAAGTTACGCATTTCGCTATGATGCAGGCCCACCAAATCACGCAGCGCGACTTGGTCCCCGAACCAGGTTTTTTCGTCTTCGCTCATCCCGGCGTAATTTTCGATCATACGAGACATCATCTCAATCACGCGTTTGCGTGGCTCCTCACCTGTATTGACGATCAATAATCCCCCGTTTATCGGAGAGTTATGCGAACGCCGGAATGTCAGCGCCAAGTCGAAACTGGCGGTTCCCTCGTCGAATAGGTGAGAGAAGCTGCCGAGGCACAGCATATCGGAGTCGAGCAGGAATACCGGATATTCACTGCCGAGACCGGAGAGCGCATCTCGCTGCCAGACCATGCGTTCATACATGATCCGATTAGGGTCGAGCTCGCGACGCCAGATGGTAGCACCCGGTAATTTAAATTGGCTCTCCATATCAGTTAGAACGGTCAGCGTAGAACCTGGGTGAAAGCGTCGGAATGACGCCCACATCAGGGCAATCATCTTATGATAATCCCGCGCGCGGAAGTCTCCGTACTTGCTTCGATCAACAACCGCGGCGCCTTTGTCGACGTGAAACACAACAAGTTGCACTGACCTTTTTTTCCTGTCCGCGCGCCTCAAAGATCTTCCGCCCCCTCAAAATCCATGTCCTCAGCATCCAGTGCTGTAACAGCCAAGCCTGCAAGATCAATGCGGAGCGGTGGTATAAATTGCGAACGGATGATTTTTCCCTCAGGCCGCAATATTCGGACACTCCCTTCCTCAACCTGCGATAGGATGTCCATCAAGGAACCCTGCGAAATATTGACCCTAATCGAGTACAGGCCAGGCAAGAAAATCACCGGGTCAAATTTCATTCGCATGATATGCGTGCCCCGGGTTATCTGGACCCATCCCAATTCATCTCGTGTGGAAGAAGGATGATAGACCATGGGTTCGACGACCGGCTTGAACATGATGTTGAGAGCGCATTCATCAACGTCTTCAAAGGCTGTCACCGTGACTTCGACAGTGAGATCTTCACCAGGGAATATTTCGTCGATCTCGTAACCCGCCTTGTCCAGCAAACGCACATGATCGATCGTAATTTTCTTTCCCGTGTCGACTGATGTAGTGGACGCCTTCGCCTTGTTCCGTCCGCTCAACTTCTCCGCCGTTGCCTTGGCTTGGTCGATCTCATAAACGTCCAGAACCGACTTAGAATCTCCTTCTGCTAAGACTTGGCCTTTACGCAGATAGATCGCTCGATCCGTGAGATACTCTATCGAAAGACGCGAGTGGGAGACGAGAATCAAAGACGCGCCTCCCTTCCGGATATCGTTGATCTTATTGCGGCATTTAACGCGAAAATTCGCGTCACCTACAGCCAATACCTCGTCCACGATTAGAAGTTGCGGATCGGTGTGGACGGCGCAGGCAAACCCCAGCCGCATCCTCATACCAGTGGAGTAGGTGCCGAGTGGCGCATCAATGCTTTCGCCAATTTCCGCGAAATCAATGACCTCGTCGTAACGCGCTCGTATCTCGTCTGTGGTCATGCCCAGAAGAGACATATTTAGGTAGATATTTTGGGAACCGCTGAGGCTTGGCTCAAAGCCTGCGCCCAAAGCCAGCATAGGTGCGATCTTGCCGCGGGTCTCGATTGTTCCAGAAGTTGGGTTTATGACCCCTGCGATCAATCGGAGTAAGGTGGTCTTACCGCTTCCGTTGACGCCAACCAAGCCTAAAGATTCACCTTTCTTGAGCTCTAAATCGATATTTTTGAGCGCCCAGAATTCCCCAGCCTTGAGTTGACTTGGATCCTCTCTGAAGGCGGCTCCGAGCAGCGTTCGAATGCCCGAGGTAAAAGAGCGTTTTAGGTCACGATTGAACTTTTTACTAAGATCGTTAATGCGCACGACGGGATGTTCGGACATTATCGCCCTCCCAGCAGCATACGCTCGACGATGAGCGGCTTTGCCTTGATGAAGAAGCGCAGACCGACAACCAATAGGCCTAGCACTATAAGGGCGAACATAATCGAAAAAGGAACATTAACAGAAGAACCTGCCATCGCCTTGCGTGCTGGCAGAGCGATCGGAGCGATGGGGTGAAAATATAAAACCGTTTCCAAGGTTGTGCCGGGCCGCGGCTGAAAGAAGACGGGACTAATTAGCAAACCGAACGACAAAAAGAGCTGGAACACCCGTTTCACATCCTCCACCAACAACGCAAATGGAGCAATGAAGGCGCCAAGCATTACCCCAAACACGGTCCCGAAAAGAATTATGGCGCAGCTGAACATCACTCGCAGCGGACCAATTCCAAGAAAGAGCGAAATTAGCGCGACAAAAAGAAGGCGGATCAACCCATCGACTAGCATTGCAAACAATTGACTGAGCACAATGCTGAGCATCGGAAAACGCACGCGCGCGATGAACGAGCGGGAGGCTTCAATGGAACGCACCCCAAGCATGAGAGCCTCGCCAAAATTCAACCATGCCACGACGCCGATCATATAGAAGATGAAAAATGGTAGATCGATGTCTGGGGCGAATACGATCCCGGACTGATGTGCTCCATACGCTGCGCCTGTCAGAACAACGATAGGAAAAATAATCCAGAAATAGCCAAGGAAAGACCTGCTGAATTTCGCCTTGAGCTGCGGCCGGAACAATTGATAGGCGAGCGCGACACAATGCCGGGCCTGTCTGATCGGCGAAGCAATGTCATCGAAGTCAACGTTGTCAGTCTGCATGCGGAGAAACAAACTTCCTGTATTTGGAGTGAATGTCAGCGGGCACCGATATTAAGCTTTTGGCCGGTGCGCCAGCGAAAACTTCTCCAGCGCTCCGTTTTGCGGAATTCCACACGTGATTTGGATAATTGTTTGCGGTCGCCCTTCTCCTGCTATATCAAAGCGGCAACTCAGGAACCACTGCGAGTATTGCTACCGATGATGTGCCGTTGAATGCTGCGCCATATCGCCCGTCTCTTCCGCTCTGCTCATGAGGGCCAATCGGCTTCGAAGATCTCGCCGCTGATATTTGATCCCCATTTTTCCAATGCGCGGCATAGGGTGATGATATTGGCTGATGGCGCCGGAGCGACGCAGCGAATTAGCTTTGATCTGCCGCTCATGTCACGTCGGAAGACGGGAGAGGTAGCGCTCGCTCTGTATGATGAGTCAGCCATTTCGGCCCCTCAAGACATGACTGCGCTCTTATCGTCAGTGAATCCCACTATATTAGTGGCGAGCCGCTATGGAGGCGTCGGTTCAAAGGAACTTGTCGATTACTGCCGCGGGGCCGACATCCCGCTCGTCAGCCATTTTGACGATGACCTGTTTGACGTTCCGCTGTCGCTGGGCAAGGCAAAGTTCGATCGTTACCACGATCCGCGCCGCCAACAGAGCATGCGTACGCTGTGCGAAGGCTCTAATCTTCTCTATCTCTCCACCAAAGAGCTGAAAAGGCGCTTTGAGCGCTATGGCTTCAAATCCGAGGCAATCGAAGGAGAGATCTATTGCCCGGCCTCGAATGACGTGAAGCGGGAACTTTCGGATAAGTGCCTCTTTGGTTACATGGGAACTGCCGGTCACGCAGAGGATCTTGCACAGATGATACCGGCGATCGAGCAAGTGTTGGACCGTCTGCCGGAAGCACGCTTCGAAACCTTCGGATCAATCAAGATGCCGACCGAAATAGCCCGGAAATATGGAGATAGGATTCGAAGCATCCCGCCAACGGCCGACTATAACAGCTTCCTGGCTAGAATGCGTGCACTCGATTGGAAAGTCGGCTTGGCGCCACTTGTGCGCAATCCGTTCAATGACTGCAAGGCAAACACAAAATTCATTGAATATGTGTGCGCTGGAGTCTTGCCTGTGCTGCCGGAAGGCCCGGTCTATGCTGGTATTTGCGCTGTTACCGGCTTGCCTCAGCATGGGAACGAAGCGTGGCCGGAGCGGATCATACGACTTCTTTCAATGCCGCAGAGCGAGGCAACCGCCTTGTTGCAGCACGTCCAGGATAAAACCGCTGAATTTTATTCTCTTGCGAGGCTTGAGAGCCAGGTTGTAAAGGTCCTGCAGTTGCATGTTTGAAAGCAAGAGTGGTTCTTGATGACGCCTTGCACAGTACAGGGTTTCTGGAAGCCAAATGAAAATTGCTTGGGTATCGGCAGACATCACTCCCACTGTAGCCAGTTTCAGATACCGTGCGCTCTATCCCAGTTTTGCCCTTGCTGACCAGGGAATCGAGAACGGCTACTTCGCAGTTCGAGACGCCAAGATTGAGCGCCTAAAGGATTATGATATCGTTGTATTCGTCAAGACGATAAGCCATGTTCTGACGGCGGTTATGAGGGAGCTCCATGAACGATACGGACGAAAGGTCTTTCTTGACCTGTGCGATTATGTCACGCATCCGAGGTACGGTGCTAATACCGGGGACTTGCGCAAGGCCATCATTCTATCGCAGGCGCCCTACATCGACGCAATTGTGGTGCCCACAGAGCAACTGAGAAGAGTCTTGTCCGCTTCGCTTTCGGGTTCGATTCCGGTCGTTGTTATTCCCGATCAGGCAGAGACCCGGGCGCTGATCGAGCGCACCCGTAATTTTCGCGTCGAAAGGCCTACCCACAGTTTTGTTGAGCTTCGCCGGATCATTCGTCCGCGTGCTAGGTTGATGGCTCTTAAAAGCAGTATAGGGCGCACGCGACAACAGGCACGAGAGTCGCTTCTGTCTCTTCGAATTCTCGCAACAGAACTCTCCCGTGCGCCGCGCAGCGTGCCGGCGAGGCTCCATCAGAAGCTTCGGAACTCCTGGACGTCCCGTCTTAAGAAGGTCGCCTTGCCCGCAGTCGCAGGGCGTAATCAGTTACCGGCAGATCAGGTGCGGGTCTCAAGGTTCAAAGGTGGCAAGACGCTTATCTGGTTCGGGAATGCGGGTTCGGACAGCTTTCAATCTGGCGTGCAGACACTGACCCTCATCGCCTCTGATTTGATCCGGCTTGCGCAGACGGTTGATTTCGAACTGCTCGTCATGAGCAGCCGATCCGATGATTACAAGACGCTCATAGAGCCGCTGCCATTCCCATCGAGGTTCGAGGTCTGGAGCCAGGAGGCTTGCTTTGAGGCTGTGAAGGAGAGCGACGCCTTCTTAATGCCGCAGATCGAGGACGAGTTTTCAGAGTGTAAATCGGCTAATCGCGCACTCCTGGCACTCAGCTGTGGCACTCCGGTGATAGCATCGCGTCTCAAGTCTCTTGAGCCGCTGAAGGACTGCATCGTCACAGACGATTGGGAGGCGGGGTTTAGGCGATATCTTTTTGACAAGGAGGCGACAAAAGCAGACATAGCGAAGGCAAGGGTGGTTATTGAAGAACAGTTCTCGGCGGAGGCTACCGGCCGAAAGTGGCTAGGATTGATGAGCTTGGAAAAGCCTCAGCACGTTAATACGCCACGGATAGTTGTGTTCATCCATCTTCTGCAGGACGTTCATGTTCTTCTGCCATTAGTGAAGGTTTTAGCTGCTGGCGACGGGAAGACCAGCGACCGTTACGACATCGAGGTGATGCTTCTGAAATCGGTATATCTTCAACAGCCTGATATAGTGCGAGAGATCGTCGATACGGGAGCGCGTCTTCGTCTTCTCAAGGAAGAGACCGACGAGGGTAATCTGCGGACACTTGACGTGAATTCCGCATCTGTCCTTATCGTCGGTGCGGAGACATCCCTGCGACCTCATCGGTTGGTTCACGCAGCGGTGTTACAAGCCAATGACCTCGGAATACCGACGATATCGATGCAGCATGGGTTGGAAGCGCCTGGTCTATCATATTTTGACGATCGCCATACTGGCGACGTGAAGATTGCGTCCTCACAAATATTCACCTACGGCGATCCGGTGCGGCTACCCAGGGAGGCGTCTGCCGATCTTTCGCCACGCTGTATCCCCGTGGGACGATTCGCTCCGAGTAGATCGCAACATTTTGCTACGTTTCAGAGCAACCTCGAGGCGCTCAACTCTCGTCAATTGCCCGTGATAGCGATCTTTGAGAACTTACATTGGCATCGATACGAACCCGATGGATATCGGGGACATTTCAGCGCACATATCGAGCGATTAACCGATACTTTCAAGGAGGTTTTTTTTGTCATAAAGCCGCATCCAGCAGGTGTCTGGCTCCAAAAGAACCCTCGGATGACTGCCCGGGGCAACACGCTTCTATTGCGCAGAGATGATCCCAAGTTCGCCGGCGTTACCGCCGCCGATTTGCTCGCCGTCTCACGAGCGGCAATCACAACTCCTTCTACCATCGCCATGGACGCCGTGCAGCTCGGCAGGCCGGTTTTGATTTTTGCCAACACGCTTGATTTGCCGCTGTTCGAACCTCTTGAGATTGGCCGCTGTTATGAGGACATAGAGGCATTTGCGAGTCGCGCTCTCGATGGCCGCGCCAACATGGATGTGGTTAGCAGCTTCAAGTCAAAGGTACTGGCGCCGGGACGTGTCGAGGCCAACATCATTCGTGAAATTGACCGCCTGTTGAAAACCGAGCGCAGAAGCGCACTAAAATGACGTTAGCGGGTGATACCTTGCCTACAGTTCATCGCCCTCAACGATATCAACAAGCTATCTGATTTTTTCTGATTCTGTTTGATCCCGAGACGGGGAAGAATGTATGAGTGAAATACGCAACTTATCCGACCAGTAGGAAGGCGATTGACGATGCCAACTTTTATCACTGAGATTAATGATCTTGCTACCCGCAACCTGGACGATGACACCATCCGCGTATTTGTCGGAACGGACAGGTCTCAGATGCTTGCCGTGAACGTGCTCGAATACTCGATCAAGCGTCATACTGACGCGAAGGTCGAGGTTTTCGGCATGCTAGATTTGCCAGTGCCCGCACCACTGGATCCGCGCAATGGTCAACGCACAGGTTTCTCCTTTTCGCGCTTCACCATTCCTGCGCTGAATGGATATAAGGGCAAGGCGATCTACATGGACGCGGACATGATCGTCATGAAAGACATACAAGGACTGTGGAACATTCCCTTTGATGGCGCCAAGATCATTGTCCAGCAAGAGGTCAAGCACACCGAAGTGACGACTGCGAAGGAAGGTGCTCCCGCCGCGCGCAAGAAGCAGTGCGCAGTGATGCTGATCGACTGCGCCGCTTGCGACTGGAAGGTCGAAGAAATTGTCCTCGGGATGGATGAGCGTAAATACGATTACGATCAACTGATGAGCGAGTTCTGCATATTAGAAGAAAGTGAGGTCAAGTACGGCGTTCCGTTTGAATGGAACTCGCTTGAGCATTGGGATGCAAACACCTGCCTGCTGCACTACACCGATGTATATACCCAGCCGTGGACCTACAGTGGCCATCCGCTGGGATACATCTGGTTTAACGAAGTGAATCGCATGATAGCCGAGGGGCGGTTGGCTATGAGCCAGATCAAGAAAGAGGTCGATATGAGCTATTTCCGACCCTCTTTGATCGCTGACCTCAAATATCTTAATAAGATTCCGGCTTTTGCGCGCAAGCTCTGGTACAGTTATCACAAGGCCAATGATAAGCGCCTAGGATATGTTGCGCACAAGGACGTATACGAGGCCAAGCGTCTCCGTACCAAGGCAATCAAAGAGTACGAGGCCAAACTGGCCGCCGAAAAGGCGGCGTAATTTCGCACCCTCTGTTCCCGCGATGATGCTCAAGGAGTTTCTGGGAAGTGAAGCAGAACACTGTATTGGTCACCGGTGGCATGGGATTCATCGGGCGGCGGCTCATTGCACGTCTGGCGCAACGGACGGACGTCACGTCCGTGGTCGCGCTTGATAACTTTCATCCCCAGGTCCACGGCGAAACACCGGATAAGTCTCTCGACGGTGCGGTCGTTGAAGAAGGATCGGTTTCAGACAGGGTTTTTTTTGAGGGCGTTCTTGAAAGACATGATCCCGACGTGATCTTTCACCTTGCGGCAGAAACTGGGACGGGGCAGAGCTACCACGAAATTTCGAGATATTGTAATACAAATATCAATGGAACCGCCCATCTGATCGAGGGCTTGCGTAAGCTCCCCGACAAGGCGCGACGGCTCGTTCTGGCGTCGTCCAGGGCTGTTTATGGCGAGGGCGCCTACAGATCGAGCACGGGCGAAATTTTCACTCCGAAGCCACGTCCGAGCGAGACTATGGCCAAAGGAGTTTTTGACCTCTATGACAGCTTCGGCGCACCGGCTACTCCCGTTGCGACTCCTGAAGGCATAACACTGCGTCCATCGAGCATCTATGCTTCCACGAAGCTGATGCAGGAATACATCTGTGTTCAAGGCCTTGACAACACGTCAATTCAACCGGTGATCCTGAGATTCCAAAATGTTTACGGACCCGGCCAGAGCAGTAGAAATCCCTATACTGGCGTGCTTTCCATCTTCGGCCAGCAGATTTTGGATGGAAAGGTCCTGAATATCTATGAGGATGGCGAGATCGTGCGCGATTTCGTTTATATCGACGACATCGTAGAGGCACTGATGCTAGCTGCCGTCTCCGGAAACGTCGATGACGAGCCAATAAATGTCGGAAGCGGTGTCAGCACCACGATTCGTTATGCAGCTGAGTGTCTGCTCTGCGAACTGGGCGCCACCAAGAAAAACCTGCGCATTTCTGGTGATTTCCGGCCAGGTGATATCCGCTTTGCGCTTGCTGATAATGGCCGGGCCCGAACACTGTTAGGGTACGAGCCGAAAGTGAACCTGGAAACGGGTATTGCTCAACTTGCTCGCCACATAAAATCAGAACGCAGCCAAAGGTAGACCGGCCAAATGGCGAACTTGGACCCAATCCAAATATTTATAGGAACCGATGAATACCAGATGATTGGCGCGAAGATACTGGCTCACAGTATCATCTCGCGGACAAGCGCTCCGGTAAACATCCACTATCTTAGCGACTATGCCGCTCCATCGCCTCAAGATCCGGCGCTTAAGTCCAAGACGGGTTTCAGTTTCACCCGTTTTATGATTCCGCGGATTTGCGGTTACCAAGGTCGGGCAATCTATCTGGATGCCGATATGCTTGTCTTTAGCGACATCGCCGAGCTGTGGAACTGGCCGATGCCAGATGGCGTATCGCTTTTGTATGCGGAACAGCCGCCGGAACGCGGTCGTCGGCCGCAATACAGCGTCTTCGTCGTGGACTGTGCCAAAGCGCGCTGGGACGCCAAGGAGCTGATGCAAAACCTGGATGACGGGGTGTATGATTATCACTCCCTGGTCTACGAATTCTCGCATATGTCTACTGACGAAAAGGCGATGATCCTTCCGTTCCGTTGGAACGCGCTGGAATACTATAAGAAGGATGAGACAAGCCTTATCCATTTCACAGATATGAACCGCCAGCCGTGGGTAGAACCGACCAATCCCAATCGAAGTGTCTTCTATGCGGCTGTCAACGCCGCGGTGGATGCAGGTGCGGTCACGCTGGCAGAAATCGATCAGGCAATCGCCAAAGGTTACATCCATCCTGCGTTGCTTAAATGGATCGGTCGTTCGAAATCTTCGAATTTCCTCCGGGATTTGCTTTGGTCCGCCCCTTACTTGCGCCTCCTGCCGGTCCAACATCGTATTCTTGCTCGCCTTAGGCGGCTGCCGTCCTTGCTCTGAGGGCCCTTTGGGCGCCAATTCGATCGATTCCGGCTCCGCTGGACCTTCGGAAGAGCGAAACGCGGAACGACATACGTGATTTGTCAGTTGCTCGTTTTTATTAGGCTAGGCGGTCGCTGATGCCCGTGTATCCAAACACATGTCGACGAAACGGCGTGAAGTGGACTTGGAAAGTAAGAGGTCTAACGCATCTCCATGAACAGAAGAGCGATAAAACTGGTCGAAAACAGCGTGCTCGAGTCGGCAAAGCGCACGATAGAGACCGAGAAACGCGGTCTTGAAGCGCTCGAACGGGCCTTTGACAACGGACTGGCCGGCCCCTTCACCCGCGCCGTCGAGATCATCGGCGACATCTCCGGCCGGGTGATCGTCACCGGCGTCGGCAAGAGCGGCCATATCGGCGCCAAGCTGGCGGCGACTTTCGCGTCGACCGGGACGCCCGCCTTCTTCGTGCATGCGGCCGAAGCCAATCACGGTGATCTCGGCATGATCGCGCGCGACGATGTCGTGCTGGCGATTTCCAAGGGCGGCGAGAGCGCCGAGCTCAAGAGCATCATTTCCTACACGCGGCGCTTTTCCATACCGCTGATCGCGCTCACCTGTGGCAAAAGCTCGTCGCTTGCCACCGCAGCCGATATCGTGCTTCTGGTGCCGAACGAGCAGGAAGCCTGCCCCAACGGGCTGGCGCCGACGACCTCGACCCTGATGCAGCTTGCGCTTGGCGATGCCTTGGCGGTGGCGCTCCTGGAGGCGCGCGGCTTTACCGCCACCGATTTCCATGTCTTCCATCCCGGCGGCAAGCTCGGCGCCAGCCTGACGCATGTCGTCGACATCATGCATACCGGTGAGCGGTTGCCGCTCGTCGCCAAGGGCACGCCAATGCCGGAGGCGATCACCGTGCTGTCGCGCAAGCATTTCGGTTGCGTCGGCGTGCTCGACGAGGACGGACGGCTCTGCGGCATCGTCACCGAGGGCGATATGGCGCGCAACCTGACCCGCAATCTCGCCGAGCTTGCCGTCGACGACATCATGACGAGGACGCCGAAGACGGTGAAGCCGACGATGCTGGCGACTGCTGCCCTCGCGCTGCTCAATCAGCACAGCATCGGCGCGCTGATCGTCATCGACGACGACAGACGGCCGCTCGGACTGGTGCATTTCCACGACCTGCTGCGGATCGGCGTCGCCTGACGTGCAGTTCTTCGAAAAGATCGTGGCCGCGATGTCAATCGTGAGCGTCCGGTGAGCTGTTTTTGCTGATCGGGCAAATCAGGCGATGTTCTGGCATTAGAACCAGCAATATTGCTGACATTAATACCAGAACAAAGAGGTTTCATGGCTCGCATGGAGATCATATCCGGTATCGAGCGCAGACGGCGTTGGTCGGACGAGGCGAAGCTGAGGATACTTGCGGAAGCTGATGAGCCGTAACCGCTGTTCCGCCCCCACGTTGTCCTGTCTGCCCTGATCTGTGATCGCCTATCCATGGACGAGCAACGGGAGTTTCTCCATGGAGAGTACATTGGAGCTTCTCACAACCAGGAAGTCTGGACGTGAGGTTCATCGGCACTGGCCGGACGAGGTAAAAGCGCAGATCGTTTCCGAGAGTCTTCGACCCGGAGTGATGGTGAATGAGGTTGCCAAGCGACATGGTTTGAAGCCGAACCACCTCTCCACCTGGCGAACGATGGCGCGGCAGGGCAAGCTGGTTCTGCCTGCACCCGAGGATGCGGTCGAGTTCGCAGCGCTGATCGTTGACCCCCCTGTTTCGAGCTCGCCGTCGAAGGAAGTCGGTCGCCCCGAGATCACCATCGGTTCGGTCACCATCCGCCTCGAAGAAGGCGCATCTGCCGCCCGCATCGCCGCTGTAGCGCGTGCCTGCGCGGCTCCGGCATGATCTTTCCATCGAACCGCGTCCGGATCATGGTGGCCACCAAACCGGTCGACTTCCGCAAGGGCCATGATGGCCTGGCGGCGCTGGTCAAGAACGAGCTGCGTAAGGACCCTTTTACCGGGACGGTCTTCGTATTTCGGTCCCGGAAACCAGATCGACTGAAGCTGATCTATTGGGATGGCAGCGGTTTGGTGATGGCCTACAAGCGGTTGGAAGAACACACGTTCACCTGGCCGGGCATCAAGGACGGCCTGATGACGCTGGGCCACGCGCAGTTCGAAGCGTTGTTCGCAGGCCTCGACTGGCGTCGGGCTCGTTCCGTAGAGGCGAGACCACCGGATGCCATCGAATAGATGCGGCATGATGACTCGGACGGTGGATTCTTCCGGCGAAGCGTGACGGGGTTTGATAGACTTCGAACATGTTGGATGCCGCCGATCTTCCAGACGACATTGCTGCGCTGAAGGCCATGCTGTGTTGATTTGCGCTGAGAGTTGACCCGGGATTTGCACTGAGAAGTGACCCGCCTTTTAGGTATCGTTCGTGTCGGTCTTGGTGGTCAAGCTCTTGCGTTTCTCCTTTGCCGTTTTGGGTTCATGTGCGGAACTGTTTTTGAAGCGGAAGCTGTCATTGCCAGTTTCCAGGATATGGCAATGATGGGTGAGCCGGTCGAGCAGCGCGGTTGTCATCTTTGCATCGCCGAACACGCTGGCCCATTCGCTGAAGCTGAGATTGGTCGTGATGATAACGCTGGTGCGCTCATAAAGCTTGCTCAGCAGATGGAAGAGCAGCGCGCCACCTGAAGCGCTGAACGGCAGGTATCCCAGCTCGTCGAGGATCACGAGATCGGAGTGAACGAGGCGATTGGCGATCTGCCCGGAGCGACCTTGTGCCTTTTCCTGTTCCAGTGCGTTGACCAGTTCGACGGTCGAGAAGAACCGAACCCGCTTGTGGTGATGCTCGATGGCCTGGACACCGATCGCCGTGGCAATGTGCGTCTTGCCCGTGCCGGGGCCGCCAACCAGGACAATGTTGTTGGCGTCATCGAGGAATTCGCAGCGGTGGAGCTGTTGCACTAGCGCCTCGTTGATCTCGCTGCTGGCGAAGTCGAAGCCGTTCAGATCGCGGTATGCAGGAAAGCGTGCGATCTTGAGCTGGTAGGCCGTCGATCGCACCTCTCGTTCAGCCGTTTCCGCTTTCAGAAGCTGTGACAGGATCGGAATGGCAGCTTCAAACGCCGGCGCTCCCTGTTCTGTCAGCTCTCCGACGGCTTGAGCCATGCCGTGCATCTTCAATTGCCGTAGCATGATGACAATGGCACCGCTTGCTGGGTTATGACGCATGACGAACCTCCGTCTTTCTCAAGGTGTCGTAGCGTTCGACATTGGCCTTAGGCTCATTGGTGAGCACCAGTGCCTGGGGTGCGTCGAGCGTCGGCGGCGTGAAGGATTTGCCATCGACAAGGCGATGCAGCAGATTCAACACGTGAGTCTTGGTCGGAACCCCGGACTTCAGCGCCATGTCGACGGCCGACAGGACTGCTTGCTCATCGTGCTGAAGAACAAGCGCCAGAATATCGACCATCTCCCTGTCTCCACCCGGCTTCTTGAGCAGGTATTGCTGCAGGTTCTTGAATGCGTCCGGTAGCTCGGCGAACGGAGCACCATTGCGAAGAGCGCCGGGTTTGCGCTGTACGACAGCCAGATAGTGCCGCCAGTCGTAGATGGTCTGTCCCGGGCGGTCATGGGAACGATCGATGACGCGGTGATGCTCGCAGACGATCTGACCTTCCGCTGCTATAACGACACGATCCGGATAGACCCGAAGGCTTACCGGCCGATTAGCGAAAGAGGCCGGGACGCTGTAGCGGTTGCGCTCAAGATGCACGAGGCAGGTCGGCGTGACACGCTTTGTGTATTCGACAAAGCCATCGAACGGCCTGGAAACAGGCATGAGAGCCAGAGCCTCCTCAGCCCAGATGTCGGCAATGGTGCCGCGTACCTGACCATGTGGTGTCTTTGCCCAGAACTCCTTGCACCGAAGCTCAAGCCAATCATTCAAGGCTTCCAATGATGGAAAGCGCGGGATCGGTTGAAAGAAGCGATGACGCGCATCCTGAACGTTCTTCTCGACTTGCCCCTTCTCCCAACCTGAAGCCGGATTGCAAAACTCGGGCTCGAACAGGTAGTGGCTGGCCATCGCCATGAAGCGGACATTGACGTCACGCTCTTTTCCACGGCCAACCTTGTCGATCGCTGTGCGCATGTTGTCGTAGATGCCACGGCCAGGAATTCCACCGAAGACGCGGAACGCATGATTGTGCGCATCGAACAGCATCTCGTGGGTTTGCAGCAGATAGGCCCGGACAATAAAGGCACGGCTGTAGCTCAGCTTTGTATGTGCCACCTGCAGCTTGGTGCGTTCATTGCCAATGATGGCCCAATCCTCAGACCAGTCGAACTGGAACGCCTCACCCGGTTCAAATGCCAGGGGGACAAACGTGCCACGTCCTGTCGTCTGGAGTTCTCTCTGTCGGTCCGATTTCCATTCTCGAGCAAAGGCTGCAACGCGGCAGTAGGAACCATTATAGCCGAGGCTCACCAGATCAGAATGCAATTGCTTCATTGTCCGCTTCTGCTTGCGGCTCTTTTTCGATTCAGTCTTCAGCCACGCTGATAGCCGATCCGCGAATGGATCAAGCTTGCTCGGCCGCTCCGGGACATTGAACTTGGGTTCAACGCCGCCGGCACGCAGATATTTGCGGATGGTATTCCGGGATAAGCCCGTCCTGCGGCATATCTCCCGGATCGATAGCTGATCCCGAAAATGCCAGCGCCGGATTACGCTCAGTAACGCCATGTCGATCACTCCAGAGCCCCCGCTGAAACCACAGGGGATGATTGAAACATGGGTCAATTCTCAGTGATATTTTCCCGCAGTCCCGGGTCAACTCTCAGCGCAAATCAACAGCCATGCTGGTCGCGGCGCAAGCGCGTGAAGTTCGAAAGGATGACCGGATCGAGCGACTGGAGAAGCTGGTCGCAGCTTTCAAGCAAGCAGCCTTCGGTCGCAAATCCGAGAAGGCCGATCCTGAACAATTCGATCTCGCATTGGAGGACCTGGAAACGGCCATTGCTGCCATCCATGCCGAAGATGAAGCCGATAGCCCCTCTGAGAAGCCGCGCCTCAACTCTCGTGCCTCCAATCGCGGCTCTCTTCCCGCTCATCTTCCTCGTGTCGAGGAAATTATCGAACCGGAAAGCCTGATCTGTGCCTGTGGCGGCGGCCTGCATTCCATCGGCGAGGACGTCTCCGAGCGGCTCGATGTCATCCCGGCACGATTTCGCGTCATCGTCACCCGTCGTCCCAAATATGCCTGCCGCGTTTGCACCGACGGCGTTGCCCAGGCTCCAGCACCTGCCCGATTGATCCAGGCCGGGTTGCCGACAGAGGCGACCATCGCGCATGTGCTGGTGTCCAAATACGCCGATCATCTGCCGCTCTACCGGCAGGCCCAGATCATGAGCCGCCAGGGTATCGATCTCGACCGCTCCACGCTCGCCGATTGGGTCGGCCGGGCAGCAATCGAACTTCATCCGGTCTTCGACGCTCTGATTGCCGATTTGAAGCGGTCCACCAAGCTGTTCATGGACGAGACCCGTGCGCCAGTCCTCGATCCTGGCTCCCGCAAAACCAAAACTGGATACTTCTGGGCGTTGGCCCGTGATGACCGACCGTGGGGCGGAGGTGCTCCACCCGGCGTAGTCTTTACCTACGCTCCAGGGCGTGGCGGCCAGCATGCCGAACGGATATTGCAAGGGTTTACGGGCGTGCTTCAGGTCGACGGCTACGCCGGATATAATCGGCTGATTGCGCCGGATCGTGTTGGTCCCGACATCTGGCTGGCCTATTGCTGGGCGCATGCGCGGCGTAAGCTGGTCGAGATCACTCGCACCGTCTCGACACCGATTGCTGAGGATGGCGTGAAGCGGATCGGCGAACTCTATCGCATCGAAGCAGAGCTGCGGGGTCTCGACGCCGAAGCTCGCCTCGCTGGCAGGCAGGCACGGTCAGCGCCGTTGGTCGCTGACATGCGGACCTGGCTCACGCATAATCGTGCCCGTGTCGCTGGCAAGTCGCCGCTTGGGGAAGCACTCGCCTATATAGCCAAATATTGGGATGGGCTCTGTGTCTTCCTGACCGACGGTCGCGTTGAGATCGACAACAATTCCGTCGAACGAAGCATCAGGCCGATTGCCCTCAATCGTAAGAACGCGCTCTTCGCCGGGCATGACGCGGGAGCGGAGAACTGGGCGACAATCGCTTCGCTGATCGAGACCTGTAAGCTAAATTCGGTTGATCCGTTTGCTTACCTGTCCGCCACATTCACTGCCATCGTCAACGGTCATAAGCAGAGCCGGATCGATGAACTCCTGCCGTGGAACTATCCTTCAGCTCGATATGCGCCCAATTGGAAAACCAGATGGAGACAAATATAGTCGCGTCGCAAGCTGGAGAGCACAATGACGACGCGCTACATACCATTTGACGTCTTGCAGAACTTCACATGCACCGGAATGGAGCTTTATGATCTTCGCCACAGTTATTTTGGAGACGACGGAAAGCCTCTATCCGCATATTTTTCTCTGCCAATTGGCGACGATTTGCTAAAAATTCGCTTTAGCGATGCAGACGTCGTGCGTGTGCTGGACGAGCTCTTACTTTCCACCGAAGAGTATGGCATCGACCGCATCGGCGTTAAGCCCTACCATTTCGCTTATCGCGTGGAAAATAGTCGCTTCCTTCTCTCGCAATCCGAATTCTACCGCGATCAAAGTCGCGAGGCGGTACACTATCGATTTATTACGGGTGGTGCCTGCCTAGACGTTCTTACTAAGACCGACCCCAATTTCACATTGGTTCGATGCTTTGCCCGCAACGAGCCCGAGCTAGGTGAAGTCTGAAAGCTATTTGAGCGGCCTGCATCCGCCGTTGGGCGGAAATGACCTTTCGTTGAGATGACAATCATCGAAACGCGTAAATTATCATGTCAACATGTGACTGAGACACCGCTTACGATGAGCCCGGTGCTCGCATTGGCCTAAGCGCGATTTTCCCCGCACCTTCTGCAATTGAGTGAGCTTTGGCATGAGGTGTCCACCAAAATAGGTGGACACCAAGTGATGGAAGAAGGTCAAAAACTTGCCGTGCGGCTGGTCGGTCGGAATGGGAGACGCCGTTTCGATCAAAGTTCGAAAGACCGCCTTATTGCGTAAGCGACAAGCTGACCCCATCTGGCCTCGGTAGCGTTGGTCGCTGTATTTGGGACAGACGATTCACAAACTGTGAGCTTCTATGTCTGCGCCTAGCTCTGGAACTAGAAACTTCCATATGATCGAGGCTGTTCCGGAACGACTTGAGGGCGCCCCCCGGCAATTTCGGCGCCGCTGGTCAGATGATTTTAAAGCGCGGGCTGTGGCTGAGGCAATGGAGCCCCGCGCAAGCGTCTCGGCCATTGCGCATCGCATCGGCATACATCCCTCGCAGCTATTTGGCTGGCGTCGTGATGCTCGTGACGGACAACGATCCTCCGTGAGCGCGACGAACAGTAAGCGCTGTCTCCGTCCCATTGGGTCCGCTGCTTTTTGAGCATGGTTGCTCATGCGAGAAGGCTTCCAGGTTTATCTGGAAGTTGAATGATGGATAATGGATTTGTTGGTCGCTATGAGGTCGTTGAGCCGCGGTGTCAACCGGCGCACAAAACTGGCTCTGACTCACTTTTGATGAAATCAAGTGCTGGCTGATGTTGGTTTCACCTAAGGAATCAGCACCATGGGTCATTCGCTCCGGTCGTCGACGCTCGTTCCTCGCGGCTTTGTGGTCTACAATACAGCCATTGATGACGGGGTCATGTTGATCGCAATTCGTCCGGCGAGCACAGCAAGCCTTTGCCCGGTCTGCGGAACAAGGTCGGAACGAATCCACAGTCGATATCAACGACGCTTGGCTGACCTGCCGTTGGTAGGAAAGCCTGTTCGGCTTGTCATTGATGCGCGACGATTCCACTGCGACGCAGTGTTGTGCGGCCGGCGAATCTTCACCGAGCGCTTTGACGGGGACGTTCTCGCGCCTTCGTCGCGGCGAACTGCCAGGCTCGACCACATCGTCCATCATCTCGGACTTGCTCTGGGTGGCAGGCCAGCGGCCACCTTTGCCAAAAGGCTCATGCTGCCCATAAGCAACGATACGCTGCTACGCGTTGTGCGGCGACGTGGAAGCCCGCGCTTTGTCCCGCCGACCGTCATCGGGATAGATGATTGGGCTTGGCGACGTAACCAACGCTATGGGACCATCATCTGCGATCTGGAACGGCGCAAAACCATTGCTCTCTTGCCAGATCGGGAGCCGTCGACGGCCCAGGCCTGGCTCTCGGACCAACCTCAGATCAGCATCATCGCCCGCGACCGCGGCGGTGGTTACGCGACGGCTGCAGCCAAGGCATTGCCACAGGCGACCCAGGTCGCTGACCGTTGGCACTTGATGGAGAATGCCAGCCGGGCATTCCTCGATGCGGTGCGAAAATCCATGCGCCCGATCCGAACCGCGATCGGAGCCGCCACGATCAATCCCGAATTGCTGACTGCTGCCGAGCGCATCCAATACGAGGGATATCTTCGCCGCGAAGACACCAACGCCGCCATTCTCGATCTGGCCAAGTCGGGGGCCGCAATCAAGGAGATCGTGCGCCAGACCGGGTACAGTCGCGGCTTGGTCCGATGCGTGTTGCGTGGTCAACGGTCGGATATTTTCCGCGTCCGCGAGAGCTCGCTCGAACTCCATCTGCCGTGGCTTGACGCTCAATGGGCGGCCGGCCATCGGAATGGGACAGAGCTGTGGCGGAAACTCAAGAGCCAAGGGTTCCGCGGCTGCCTTCGCGTTGTCACCGAATGGGCCACACGCCGCCGAAAAGCGGAAAAGGTCGATGACGGCACCTTGAACCGAGCGCCCTCGGCCAAGACCATCGCGCGTCTTATGACCATCGGTCGCGACGATCTCTCCAAATCTGAGACCGTGACGGTTGCGGCGATTGAAGGCGGCGTGCCGCTGCTCGTTGAGGCGCGGGAAGCGATCGCCGCCTTCCAGACGATGATCCGCAAGAAATCCATCACTGATCTCGATCCATGGTTGGAGAAAGCTCGAACAGGCTTGGTCGCGTCCTTCGCTAGCGGCGTCGTCAAGGACCGTGCAGCCGTCAGCGCCGCGATCACGTCGCCATGGTCGAATGGCCAGACCGAAGGGCAGATCACCAAGCTCAAATTGGTGAAACGCCAGATGTATGGCCGCGGAAAGATTGACCTCCTCCAGGCCCGCGTCATCGGCACGGATTAAAATCCATCACCACCAAAACTGCGTCAGAGCCAATATTCCACGCCGAAACACAGCCTGAGCCTGTCAATCGTTTTTCGCTGCCGAGGGTGGTCTCCGACGGGCCGCAGGCGCAGGTTTTGACGTGGAGATTGGATCAGACTTGGCCGACGCGCGTGATGCGTTCAGCAATGAAGCCAGCCGGGACCAAATCAGAAGCGCAGATCTTCGTGCTCATCATGCTGATTCCTTTGTGGAAACCAGCAACGCAGCATCGTTACAACTACATCAAAAATGAGTCAGAGACCCAATCTTCCTGTAGACGACTAGAGAGGTGGCTCGGTTTGTCTGAACAAATCGGGGCGTTTTGCGAAGTGGATTTCCGCCTCGATTATGCTGCTACCATCATCGGTGTCAGTAGGTCTGATCCGGCGTCTGCCGGTCAAGGGATGAATGTGGGCGTCGGGTGTTATAAAAGCTTCCCGTTTATACTCGATTACCAGCAACCACATGAATATCGGTCGCCGTGATCAGCGAGATCAGCGTAAACAGATGCTTGGCTGGCGTTCCTTTTGCTGCATTCCAGTTGATCCACTCAGAGAGATACTCCCGGGAGATGCGGTACTCATCAGAAGTGAGCATCTTATCGGCGACCGCATCGAGATTTGCCATTAGCGGTGTCTCCCAAAGATTGACCGTGCCTCCCTTACCAAATTTCGGCCGATCTGCCACCTGTGCCGGAAGGAGTTTTCTGGCAAGATCCGCAAGGGCGATTTTGTCTGACCTTTCTCGACTCTTTAGCGATATGTCAATTTTCCTTTTATCCGGAAGTCGGCTGGCCGCCTGCAAGACCGAAGAGTAAAGATACGGCACTCGCGCCTCGACACTGTGCGCCATCATCATCTTGTCGACGCGCAGCAATTGTGCGAACTGCATTTGATAAGCTCGCTCAAAGGACAGCATCGTATCGAGCTTTGTACCCACTGCCCTCTTTTCGAAGGCGGCAAGGAATTCTCCCTCCCTCGCCGCCAAGGCCTTGGCAACAGGATCGCGCAGGTACGCAATCGCATTCGGTTGCGCTCGTCGGCGCCGATAGTACTCGTACATGCTGCGTGTGGTCGCATTGTCCTCCTGGGCGACTCTGTGCCAAGGATAGCCGGCAAAGATCTCGTCGCTTCCTTCGCCCATCAAAATTACCTTGAACCCGTTATCCCTGATGACTTCGGACAGACCAAAGGTCGGGAAAACGTTCGGGTTGGCTATGGGCTCTTCCACATGGTAGAGAATGGACCGGAGGGTTTGTTCAAGATCGCCGGCGGAAAGGCGAACGATTCGGTGCTCAATACCGCAATGCTTGGCAACGATTCTTGAATATTCTACCTCATCGTCGTCTCGATCGGAGAAGGTTGTTGTGAACGCGACTAGATTTCCTCTTTTTTTCGCTGCCAATGCCGCCACGATACTTGAATCGAGCCCTCCGGAAAGAGCGATGGCAACGGGAACGTCCGCGACCATGTGATCGGAAACAGATCGGTCCAGGACTTTGCGAAGGCCGAGCTCGTTCCACCATCTTTTTGTCTCTGCCCTGTCTATTGCCCAGTAGCGTCGGTGGATCGATCCACCTCTAAAGGAGATGACCTCCCCCGGGGCAACCTGCGATAAACCAGCAAAGAACGAATTCTGCGAGAGAGGGAAGCCCCACAAGATTATTTCCTGCAAGACATGAGGGTTAATCCCCCGTGGCCCGAGCCGAAGCAGCGGCTTCGTTTCCGAAGCGAAAGAGACGATCTCGCCTTGTTCCCGCACATAGAGCGGCTTAATACCGAAGCGGTCCCGGGCAAGACTTAGTGTCTTGTTTTTCTTGTCGTAGATGGCGATGGCGAACATGCCGTGGAGTTTTTCGAAACAGGCATCGCCCCACTGCTCGAATGCTCGGGCCACGACCTCAGTGTCACCTGAAGTGCTGAAGCTGTGCCCGAGCTTTTGCAGAGCGGCTCGGACCTCCCGATAATTGTAGATCTCACCGTTGTATGCCAGAACCATGCGATCGGTGAGAAATGGCTGGTTGCTTGCTTCAGAAAGATCAATGATGGCCAACCTAGTGTGGCCGAATATCAATTCGTGATCGATCCTGAATGAGGAAGAATCGTCAGGCCCGCGATGCTTTATGGTTCGAAGGGAGGCCAAGAATGCCTCATCAGACGGAAGATCGCCACCGACGATTCCAAAGATCCCACACATTCGCCAATATTCCCCTTTTCCATCCGGACAAGCTTACGTGGAACTGTTGCGCGCAGCTCTCCAATCTGCTTGAGAACGTTAAAGAGCGGCAACGTAACAGAGTGACCACGATCGGTTTCCGGGTAATCAAGATTGCTGACAACTTAGTATCTCAAGGCCAATTCGAACCGAACCACAGTTCGGCGCAAAGTTCCAGGCCAACTATTTCAACGCATCAATCCAGCGATGCAGGGAAGAACCATCCCTGATCGCATTCACCAAGTATATAGAACCGCGTAAGGTCAGGTGCCCATAGTCCCACGCTACGAGATCGTCATGGCCATCACCAAGTCTTGTCAGACATCCCTCTCCGTTGCAAAGGGCATCAAAAGCAGAGAAATACTCCACGTTCATCATTTCGGCACGCTTCCTGAGGTCCTTATCTACCTCGCGAATATCATCATTCAATGCAGAAACAAGACGGTACGGCACTCTGTGGCTGGGGTCAGAAAGATATGCATCCAAGAGGATCTTTGGTAACGACGGTCGCCATTGGGGGACTGGCCCAATCAGCAGAACCCGTCTGACGCCACTTCCCCGCGCTTTGGCGACTGTTTGTTCGAGGCGGGAGTAGTCGGGGCTTTCAGCATATTTCGGCCAGTCTGCCGATATGATCAACACCGCGGGTTTCGACCGTGCTATCTCGGAAATTCCGAAACTGCTGAATGCTGGGCAGTTGGGTCTTCCAGCCGAATTAAAGCCAATCACAGGTGGGCACGAGGCTGCGTTCAATTGTGCCAGCGGTATAGCATCTGCCTCCGCAATCTTTCTTAAGCCGGGGTAGAGATGTGCGGCATGAGAATCTCCCCAAAGAAGGATCCCACGAGACAAATCGATGTCCTTAGCACAAGCATTCGCAAAGTCACCTGGCCCCTGATCTGGCCGAAGAAAGCAAGTGCTTACTCGATATTCGCCTTCGTATTGGGGATACCGATAGTTTGCTAGATCTCGAACCACAGCAGGGAATCGACTGGATACTCCTCCAGTAAGAATCGTGGCGGCTCCTAGGCTAGCTATCACCATCGCACCCGCTGCCAGGCTGACCACAGACTGTTTCCTTAGGCAACCAAATCGGAACGGTCGCTCAACCATTGAGTAGGTCGCCCAAGCCAATCCTACACTTGCGGCAACGATCGAAATCTTCACCTGAAACGTCAGATCGCCACGTGCGGCAATCCTCGCGAATACCAAGAGCGGCCAATGCCACAGATAGACCGGATAACTAATTAAACCTATGTAAGCTATGCAGCGGTTGCCGAGGATATAACGGTTTATGATGGTGTCCATGCCGGCAAAGATAATCAGTGCGGCACCCATCGTCGGCAGAAGCACCAGCCACCCTGGAAATAGGTCCGTGACATTAATCCAAGCGAGACCCGCTACTATCAGTCCAAATCCAAAGCATGAGTACGCGTTTGCACCTAATGGCGTAGGTCTGCCAAATCTACCTACAGCTAACAGAGAACCAAGCGACAGTTCCCACATCCGCCCATATGGCAAATAAAAGGCCTGAGTACGATAAGATTCTGTCGCCCAGACATTCAAAGCGAATGACAGCAGGATCAGTACATAGGTGACGAAAGAAAGGTTTAATTTCCCTCTGTAGGCTATGATCAGCAAAGGGGGCCAGAGGAGATAGAACTGCTCTTCGACGCCAAGCGACCAAAGATGAAGGGCAGGCTGTATGTCGGAGGCGGCCGCGAAATAATCAGTCGTTAGCCAAAAATGAAAGTTGGCTAGAAATGCCATTCCCGCCACCATTTGCCGGCCGAACGATAGAAACTCATCCGCAGTTAAGAGCCACCAACCAACGATCCAGCTTGCAAGCAATACTACGATCAGTGCGGGGAATATCCGACGAATTCGCCTGGCATAGAAGTCGCGATAGCTGAACCGATCTAGCTTTGCGCTCGCCAGAATGATCGATGAGATCAAAAAACCCGAAATAACGAAGAAGATGTCAACCCCGACGAATCCTCCAGGAAGCCAGGACGCATCGGCGTGAAAGATGACGACCGAAAGAACCGCAACGGCTCTCAGACCGTCGATATCAGGTCGATATTTCGAAACTTGCTCTCTTTGCTGATGCATTCCAGGATAATTTGCTGCTGATTCGTGGTTTCGCCGACACCTGCAGGCGCGTTATTAGCTAGCCTTCAACCTTCAATCCCCGTTGAAATAACCTTCCCTTTGGGCCTGCTTCACAAACAGATCGATAGCGATCGCGCTTCCGTATTGTGAGTAGTGCACCTTGTCTCGCAGCATCGGCAATCCGTCCTGGGTCTTGAGGCTGCAAATCCCCTCTCTACAGAACACGGGGTTGGGATCGAAAAAAGTCACGGTCGGATGCCTGGCGAGAACATACTTCATTACCAGAGACAATTCATGCTGCTGGTCCTGAACTTCTGCCTCAGTCAATTGGCAGTTCTTTACCGGCTGTTTGAATGGCCGCGCAAAGCAGTATTTGGGTTCATAGTCGATCTCAGGCTTAGGGCCAAAAAGGAACACCTTGATTCCTCTCGATTCTAGAAAAGAAATTCGCTTGTCGAGACCGTCCCGATAGCGCGGCGCCCACACGGCGTCGTTTGCAGCTATTTTCGTAAAGTGATCGATGAGGCGGCCGCCGCTGTCAAATCGAGGCCACTTGGCCTCCAGGATCGCATATTGGAGGCTTGGCGTCGCGGAGACTATCTCGTCCTGCGTCTCGCACTGTGTCTTGATCTCCGGATCTCCGGCCGAGGCGCTTGGATCGCATGAGCTATACGACAAGATTACCTCATCCTTCGTGGCCGGATTGGCGACGAGGCCGGCCACCAGGGCGTTCGCGTAACTGTCCCCGAGAAGGATCATCGTGGGCGAGCCCTCACGCGTCTGCGTGCAGAAGTATCGATAATTCGCTGGATATTTGGCTTTGCAAATCTCGTTGCTCGTGTATTTCCAGGTTGTGCCTTCCAATTGCTCGTGGATCTTGGCATCCATGGCGACGCTCTCACGCATGGGGGCGCCATTGTAAAGATAAATCGAATAGCCGGCCATGCCGACAATGCAGACGATGTAGGATAAGGTCATCGTCACTGCCCGCGATTTCCACTTACGGCGAATATTCGTTTCGATGAGCAGATAGGTGGCCATTGCCAGCACGAATGCAGCCAAAAGAGCCAAAGTCCGAAGTTCAAGGCTTGGTGTGTCGCCCTCAACGATGCGGGCGAATGCCAGCAGCGGCCAATGCCAAAGATATAAGGGAAAGCTGATCAGTCCCACCCATACCATCGGGCGATTGGCGAGTAGCTTCGTATTGATCGAGTTGCCAGAGGCAGAGAGGATGAGAAGGGCCGCTCCAACGCTTGGGAAGAGCGCGTGCCATCCCGGGAAAACGCTCGCTGGGGAAAGGCGCGCGAGTGCCACGGCGATCAGGATCGCGCCTGCTATGGCCGTTAAGCTGGATGCACTTATCCGGTTTGCAGCCGCGCCAAGGAAGGAGGGATGCTTGCTGCGCCCGTCGATCAAGACCTGCGCGAGCGCCGCTCCAATCAAGAGTTCCCACATGCGCGTGAAGGGCGAGTAGAAGGTTGCGACCGGATGGGCGTGGACGCTCACTATATTGGCTATGAACGACAGCGACGCAATGAGCAGGATGAGCGGGAGCTTGGGAAGACGAAATCTGAACACCACCCAGAGGATCGCCGGCCAGACAATGTAGAATTGCTCCTCGATCCCGAGCGACCACAGGTGAAGCAGCGGTTTCACTTCCGCCGCGCTGTCGAAATATCCGCTTTCCTGCCACAGGACGAGGTTCGACACGAAGCCGGCTCCGCCGGCGACGTGCTTGCCCAGTTCCTTATATTCCTCGGGGAGAAGGGCAAACCATCCGAAAGCCGCGGTCGCTGCAAGCACGATCGACAAGGCGGGAAAAATGCGGCGGGCGCGCCTGCTGTAGAAATCAAGAAGGTTGAGATGGCCGCGGTTCAGGTTTTCCAGGAGGATCGTCGAGATCAGAAATCCTGAGATCACGAAGAAGATATCGACGCCGATGAAGCCCCCCGGCAACGCAGTAGGGAACGCATGGAACACGACGACCGATAGAACTGCAACTGAGCGCAGGCCGTCGATGTCTGGTCGATATCCAATTCCATTAACGCCCCGTTCGATTGGGTACGCGTTTACCGGACGACCTGTTGATATATTCATCTTGTCTACACCTTGTTACCCCGCGGCTATCATGCAGCGGCGAGCAAATCAATCTCATAGACATATTAGCTGAGATATCTGTCCGGAAACTGCCGCTCCGGCGTAGAACCAAGCGACTATCCGCGTCGGGGGACACCCATACCGCATAGTTGCACTTTGCAGTCCTCAATTGTTGCCTTACCACCTCAAACGAGGTTACCCCGCACGAAGGCGGGCTCGGTCTCCTATCCCAAAGCTTGCACCCGTTACGTATATCAGGTCAGTCGGAACCTCAAAGCGGCGTAGCTTGGAAACTACCCCGCCTGGCTCGAATGTCTCCGCCAGTATCTGCGCGCTATCTTCAAACGACCATCTCCGACACCGCTCCGGTCCCATCAGTCGGGTCAATCTGAGCCTAGCCACGGGTGATCTGAACCCTTCAAACTGGACCGTTTTTGGTTAGAGTTTCCGGTGCAATTTCCTGGCTGGAATAGGAACGGAAGACGATGAAGGCATCGCAGTTTTCAGACGCTCAGAAGGCGTTCATTTTGAGGCAGGGTGACGAGGTTGTGTCGGTGGCGGAGATCTGCCGTAAGGCGGGGATCAGCCAGGCGACCTACTTCAACTGGAAGAAAAAATACGCCGGTATGCTGCCGCCGGAGATGAAGAAGCTGAAACAGCTCGAGGACGAGAATGCGCGGTTGAAGAGGATCGTCGCGGATTTGACGCTGGACCGCGAGATGCTGCAGGACGTCATCCGCCGAAAGCTCTGAGGCCTGCTCGGAAGCGGGAGGTGGTGAAAGGCATGTGCCGGGACTGGATGATCTCGATCCGGCGTGCCTGTGGAGCGTTGAACTTCGATCGGTCAACCTACCACTACACCTCTCGCCGTGCCGATCAGGCCGGCTTGGAACGGCGCATTCGCGAGATCTGCGAGACGCGTGTTCGTTACGGCTATCGTCGCGTGCATGTACTGTTGGAAGGCGAAGGTTGGGGCACCAACATCAAGCGAACCTACCGCATTTACAGAGACTTGGGCCTGCAGCTACGAAACAAAACACCCAAGCGCGGGGTCAAGGCAAAACTGCGGGAAGATCGGCAGATCGCCGTTGGACCGAACGATGTCTGGGCTATGGACTTCGTTCACGACCAGCTCGCGACCGGGAAGAAGCTGCGCGTCCTGACGGTGGTCGACACCTTCTCGCGTTATGTGCCGGTGCTTGATCCGCGCCATAGCTATCGCGGTGAAGATGTCGTGCAAACATTGGAACGGGTATGCCGGAAAATTGGCTATCCGAAGACAATTCGTGTCGATCAGGGAACGGAGTTTGTGTCACGTGATCTCGATCTCTGGGCCTTTGCGAAAGGCGTCACCTTGGACTTCTCGCGTCCCGGCAAGCCCACGGACAATGCCTTCATTGAGGCCTTCAATGGCCGCTTCCGGGCGGAATGCCTGAACCAGCACTGGTTTCTGACCCTTGCAGATGCCCGCGAAAAGATGGAGGATTGCATAGAGACTATAACGAGTTTCGGCCACATGGTGCGATGGCAACAAGGTGCCGATCTCGCTGATGAAATCGGCAGGCGCAACCAGCCCGCCTCCCTGAATGAAGCCGGAAAACTCTACCTTCCGGTGGTCCAACGTTTGGGAGCGGTTCAAAAGCCGCCGGGGCTCTAATCGCCGCTGGATGAAAGTTCAGTGGCATGTATGGATCAAGTCAGTCTTATGAGACGTGGCGCGCGTTTTTAGCTGCGTAGATCTGAGCCACACGCTTCGACCTTAGGTCTGAAACGATTTTGTTGACATCGGCAGATTGTGTGGTTGGATCGTGAGCGACGTGAGGTTCGGACTTGTGTCGCCTTGAGCCCGCGCGGCTAGAACGCTGTCGAGAAAGCAGTATTGTTCCATAGGATGTATTGAAAAGGCGACGCGAGAAATGACAAAAACCGCGCTTATCACTGGGGTGACTGGTCAGGACGGTGCCTATTTAGCCGAATTGCTTCTGAGCAAAGGCTACACAGTGCATGGCATAAAGCGGCGATCCTCGTCTTTCAACACCGGCCGCATCGAGCACATCTATCAGGATCCGCATGAAGCTCACCCGTGCTTCATCCTCCACTATGGCGATATGATCGACTCGACCAATCTGCTGCGGATCGTGCAGCAGACACAGCCTGACGAGATCTACAACCTTGCCGCACAAAGCCATGTCAGCGTCAGTTTCGAAATGCCCGAATATACAGCCGATGCGGATGGTATCGGAACGTTGAGGTTGCTCGAGGCTATCCGCATCCTGGGGCTTGAGAAAAAAAGCCGATTCTACCAAGCATCGACATCGGAACTCTACGGCCTCGTGCAGGAAGTGCCGCAGAACGAGAAGACGCCGTTTTATCCGCGCTCTCCCTACGCCGCAGCCAAGCTCTATGCCTATTGGATCGTCGTGAATTATCGCGAGGCCTACGGCATGCACGCGTCGAACGGCATACTGTTCAACCATGAAAGCCCGCTTCGCGGCGAGACCTTCGTCACACGCAAGATCACTATGGCGGTGGCTGCCATCAGCCTCGGCCTTCAGGATAAGCTTTACCTGGGGAACCTTGACGCCCAGCGTGACTGGGGCCATGCGCGCGAATATGTCGAGGGCATGTGGCTCATGCTGCAGCAGGACAAGCCGGGTGACTATGTATTAGCGACGGGTGAGACGACGCGTGTCCGCCAGTTTGTCGAATGGGCCTTTGCCGACGTCGGCATCACTTTGGAATGGAAGGGCTCCGCCGTCGACGAAAAGGGCTATGATGCCGCCTCCGGCGCTTGCCTTGTGGAAATCAATCCTCGGTATTTCCGTCCGACCGAAGTCGACCTTCTGCTTGGCGACCCGACCAAGGCACGTCAGAACCTGGGCTGGCACCACAAGACGCCGGTTCGTGAGCTCGCCGCTGAGATGGTGCGCGAGGATATCAAGCACTGGAAGGCTCAAGGCAGCCGGAAAGAGGTCTGAGTGTACGACTTATCCAACAAGAAGATCTGGGTTGCCGGTCATCGCGGCATGGTCGGCAGTGCTATTGTGCGCAGGCTTCAATCCGAAGATTGCACCGTCGTCATGGCCACGCGCGCCGAGGTCGACTTGAAGCGTCAGGACGAGGTCGAGAAATTTGTTGAAGCAACTCGACCTGACGCGATCATTCTCGCCGCTGCCAAGGTCGGCGGTATCCTTGCGAATGACAGCTATCCCGCCGAATTCATCTATGACAATCTGATTATAGAAACCAACATCTTCGAAGCCGCCCACCGCGGTGGCGTGCACCGGCTTCTCTTTCTAGGCTCAAGCTGCATTTATCCGAAGCTCGCTCCACAGCCGATTCCCGAAGAGGCTCTGTTAACCGGTCCGCTTGAACCGACCAACGAATGGTACGCGATCGCGAAGATCGCCGGTATTAAGCTCGCGGAAGCCTATCGCAAACAATATGGCCGGGACTACATTTCGGCCATGCCGACCAATCTATATGGCCCCGGCGATAATTTCGACCTCAATTCCAGCCATGTGCTGCCAGCGCTAATCCGCAAGGCGCATGCTGCGAAACTGCGCAATGACCCGCAAATGGTAGTCTGGGGCACAGGGACCCCGCGCCGCGAGTTCCTTCACGTCGATGACTGCGCCGACGCCCTGGTGTTTCTGCTCAAAACCTATTCGGGCTCGCAGCACGTCAATGTCGGCTCGGGCACGGATCTCGAAATAATCGAGTTGACGCATCTGGTCTGCCGCGTTGTCGGTTATGAGGGTGAGATCATCCATGATCTTTCCAAGCCGGACGGCACGCCGCGAAAACTGATGAGCAACAAGAAGCTGCAGGACATGGGTTGGGAACCGCACATTTCACTCGAGGACGGCATCAGAGCCACTTATGCCTGGTTCCTGCAATCCGAAAATGGAGCCGATCCGGCGATCTGAAGCCAAGTCGGTGAAAATCTGTTCTTTGCTATTTCCACATCGATGTATGCGGCATGGGGATGGCCCGCCTCCATCGCACATTGTGTCCAGACTATCCTCTGAATGGCAGCCAAGTCCGCATGCCAGCCGGAGCGACGGCTGGCCATTCGCAGCCGGCGGCGATCACGGATTTTGCGGAAATGAGCCGGCGACCGGATTGGCAACAAACCGTCCCGCAGCCGTTCTCTTGTAATGACGAAAGAGCGGCGCTGCGGTTAAGCCCTCTTGCGGGTAGAGAGTCTCTCCCTCAGATCGGGAATAAATCGTTGTATAGTATCGTCCGGCCGGCTGAACTCTTCAATTTTCCGGAACAATCCCCAGCGTTGCTCGGCATCGGCCGGGAGTTGAGGTCCACGCACATTGGATCCGTTGACCTTCGCCGAGAATTCCTCATGCGAGCGCGTATAATAGTGATTGAAGCGTACAGTATTGGCCTTGAGTTTTAAGGAATCCTCCCTCGGATAACGTGGCAGCGGTTCGCCGTCCTCGTTCACACCGATCTTGTTCGTGCCTTTCAGGTTGAACCAATGGGCGCTCTCGATCGACCTGATCTGAGCTGGCTGAACGATCGATTTGACGTTTAGAAGCTTTGGATATTCGCGTTGGACATCCATGGGAACTGCCTGTCGGAAGTTCTCCGTGACCAGGCCCGTGGGCCGAACGGCGTGGCCGCTCGTTCCAAAATTGACACCGGCGACACAAATCGCCTGTTCCTGCTCCCGCGCTTGCAAAAACTCGATCAATGAAGGCGCATGCGTCGGAAACATGAATTCATCGAGGTCGAAGAAAGCCATCCAGCGGCTGCGTGATCCGAAATTGCTGACGGCATGAGCATAGGCTAAAATTTGGGTGTTTGCCCAAACGCTAAAAGGACGCCACGGCACGACAGTAACAATGCCGGCATTCTCATAGCCTCTCAGTATCGACAAGGACTGATCCGTCGACCCGTTGTCATAAATATAAAAGTGAGAAATGCCAACCAGCAGATGAAATTGAATCCACTCATCGAGATACTCACCCTCATTCTTTGCGACTGTGACGCAAGACAAATAATGATCAGGGTGTGTCGTCACGACGGACTGCGGAACAACGATTGGTTCGCTTACGAGAATTTTTCCGTTGCGGGCCTGGCGGCGTTTTCTGAGCGTGGCCTTAAGCCCGTGCCACATATGCATTATTCTCTCCTGACAGTCATCCTTGTAAGCCTGCATCAGACAGCTAAGCTCGGCGTCGTCGAAACGCAAGAGGCGGCGAACTCAGGGAGGGGGCCTTGCCTTGCTGATGCAATTTATCCAGCGACCGCCGCGGTGCTGAGGCTCGTCATGCCGAGTGCCGAGACATCTGAGGCCCGTCGGTCAGAGGTTTCCTCCGCGTAGGTAAGCTACGTGGAAGTCCCTTAATGGGGGCGGCTCACGCCACACATTATATAATAATCAGAATCTTAGTAAATCGAAAGAGGTGCCGGTTCGGATCCCTCACATCAGGCCGGTGGCTTGGCTTGGGCCTCCAGAAACAGCTCGACAAGTAAATCCTCCAGCGCTGGACCGTCGTAGGAAGCCCAAGAAACCAGGTCATGGCGCAGCCTGTCATAGTCGTCGACGCCCTCTTACCCAAGGCGATCGGCGCGATGCGCCGCCCGACCAGCATGCGCACAATGTGGACGGTGCAAGCCGGAGCGCGGCCATCAATAGAGCGCGCCGCCATCGGCTCGAACAGGTTAATGGCCTTGTCGACATGGCGAAGGAAGAGCGCGCCGCCATCGAAAACAGGCACGACTTTGTGACGTCGAAGCCTTCAAATCCGAGCTGCGTGGATATACAGTGTGCTGTATCGGACCCCATCTTGCAATCTGGTAACTCTTTGTCGCAAAAGTAGTTCTTAGATTCTTGGGGCCGCTTCGCCCCTTACTTTGAGTTATTCAAGCTAAGCATGAGCTGGAGTGATACTTCGAATGCCAAATTTGCTCGAGCAGATGCATAAAATCATCTACCGCCGCATCAGATATACCCTGACCAGGCCCAAGCCTCCTAAAACCAGTGTGCCATTTGCCGGCCCTGTCGTGGTCGTCGGATCGGCACCCGTTTCCTACAAGCCCGTCGGCTTCGATGAGACATATCGCATCATTTCGGTGAACGCCTCGCAAATCGCCGTCCATGCCTGGGGCATCGATTCGCCCGACGTCACCCTCATGGGCTTCAACGAGCTCCAGGGCGGCAATACGGCAGCCGTGGAGACAAGGCGCGTCCTCACCGGGCACCGCACCGGCGCTCTCTATGTTCTCACCTGGCGGCGGGGTCAGAAGCGCCAGGGGCGCGTGGAAAACAACCTTGACGCGTTCAACTATTCCTACCGGAATCTTCATCTCGTGGGCCGCTATCAGCGCATCGCGTTGATGCACAAAACCACCGGACTGGTGAACCTTGAACTCGAAGCTGAAACCAAGTGCTCGAACGGAATGATCGCAGTGCTGTTTGCATTATACAACGGCGCCAGCGCGGTCATCATAACCGGCATAAATCCTCATTCGAATGGCCACTTATACAACAGCGCCAATCTGACCCGCAAACATACCCGTTTCGACCGGGACATCCTGATGAGGCTGCTCAGGCAAGGCTATCCCATCTACACAGCCGATCCGCACGTCTCGGAAGAAGTCGGCCTGCCGCTCTGGCAGGGCGACAAAAAACCAAAGTCAAAGGCGGCGCAACAAGCAACCGACAATTCACAACAGCGATCTTCCCCGGCTTGTCAATCGAGATGACCCGGTTCAGCTTCAAGCTGCTAGATAACACAAGGCCAAGACATCTTTAGCTGGCGCGTGTCGGGTCCGGAAGACCGATCGGCACGAAAAGTTTGGCATCGCCGGCGCGGAATAGGCCGAAGGTCCAGGGGCCGAGACCAAGGGCGAAGAGCAGGAGACCGGCCCCGATGTCGCCCTCGATACGGAGGAAAAGAGCGCTGCTTCGGTTTCAAAAAACGCTCGGCATCACCTGTCGGCCGCTGTTCTGGACATCATGGCCCCGATAAAACGATATCCGGCACGGCTGGAACTGAACAAGAAGATGACTCTTCAGAACGACACGCGGGTCCAGTCAACTCGAATGATGACGGATGGTGGTCACGTCGATGTCGTTTCCACATTGACACGGAGGGTGGTATCGAAGACATCCAGGCTCTCCGCGAAGCTCGGCGCGGCGTCAACGACAATGATTTCGCCGGCGCCGATGGTCTGTTCCACTTCCTGCAGGACAAGCACGCACTGCTCAGCCGAAACGTGAAGGTGCAAGGGTACGGCGTCGAGAGCCGGATACGGATTTGGGTCCAATGCAAGCGTGAGGACATCTATCAAGTCCTCGGCGTGATCTGGTCCAACACATGACAGTGGATCAACTCCGTGTGGCGTTTGGGACCACCGCTGTCGGTGCTTTACTTGCTCGAATAGCTAGCGGGGCAACGCCCGAGATCGATCCTCAAATCTCTGCTCACTCTTTTGGCCTCGAAGAGGAGACGGCTGTGGAGTTCTTGGACGCGGCCGCCAATATCGGCCTGATCGAGCGCCGCGAGATCTTTAGCTGTCCGGCGTGCAACGAAGCGATCGAAGCAGAGGCAGCAGCGGAGGAACTATGCCCCCTTTGCGGGGAGGCTTTCGCCGATCGCGGCGGCGTTCGACGAAAGTTCGTCTATCGATTGGACATCCGTGGTACGCGCGACATTCCTTGGGTCATCGTGATCCACGGCTTCAACACCCACGGTGAGTGGCAGCAGGACTTCAGTTGGCGCATGGGGAACAAGCTCAAGTACAGCGCCCCGGTCCTGATTTACAAGTACGGCCTCATTCGCTTCAGTGTTCTCGTCCGTTGGCGTCATCGGCAACTAGCAAGGCAGCTCGGGACCACCATCCGCTCTGCCGTCGAGTACGCGAGAGCCAACCGGATATACGAGCCGCCGGACGTGGTTCTCCATAGTTTCGGAAGCCAGTTGTTCGTCCAATTGCTCTCAACGCCCGAATTCGACGACCTGAAATTCGGGCGCGTTATAGCCGCCGGCACTGTGATCCGCCCGGACTACAATTGGACAGAGCGTATCTATCAAGGCCGTCTTGAGGCCGTGTTCTGCCATTGCGGTGGAAAGGATTGGGCGGTTCCGTTGGCGCAGTACTTCATTCCCGGGACAGGCCCTGGCGCACGCTGCGGCTTCACTGACAATGCCGCGATCAACGTTATGAATGAGAACTATGGACATGGCGGCTGTTTCGAGCTCAAGGAAGTAGAGGCCAATCTCGCCCCTGGAGGGTTGTGGGATCGCTTCCTGCGTTGGCACCCCAGCACGTTCGACGGCGATGCGAATCTATATAGACCGCGGGCATGGCGTCCGGTGTGGGCACCTATCCGGGGGGGCGTCCGCGTCGTTGGCGTCGTACTGATGGCGCTGATAGCCGCGATTGCCACTACGTCAATTTCCTGGGCGTGGTTTGAGGCAATCGAGTGGACCGGTCTAGTGAGGCTTCTATGAGTTCGTTGCGCCGCAGCTTCCATGACCTTCTTTCGGACTTTCAAACCTTCCCTGCCGACGAAGCATGGCTTTTTCGATGAGTTCGACCACGACACCGTAACGTTAGATAGCAAACCATCGTAAGGGGCCGCACAGCCATGAGCCTATCGCCGTCCACCAAAAGCGCCGTAGCGGTGAAGCCGTTGATGTGGAGTCTTAATGGATACGACGGGCCAAGTGGTGCGCGGGTATGCGCGGCCGCCAATAGAAGATGTTTCCGCGGCGAATGAGATTCTCGACCTCGTGGCGCACGGCCATGACGAATACCCTGTCTTCGCCCCAAGGGTCGGCTGCGGCGCGCCAGCGCCTGGGCATCACCTTTGGGCATCAGTTCTGGGAATCAGGTCGCCAATGATGCCAAAACGGGATCCGGCACGACTGGAAAATCAAGGAATTAAGGGTATTTAGCGAGAATTGGCTGGGGAACCTGGATTCGAACCAAGATCGACGGAGTCAGAGTCCGCTGTTCTACCATTGAACTATTCCCCAGCAAGGGCGAACCGGCGGGCGGTTCGGCTGGTGTGCGGCGCTTATAAACAAAAGCCCGCCGATTGCAAATACCTGTTTTGAAAAAATTCGGCCTTGTCAGCCAGGGCTGAAGCTATTCGGCAAATCCCTTTGCCAAAAAAGAATTTGGCGATTTTGGCGGGCGCTGATATCCTCGCGACAACGCAAAAATCGAATGAGCGCCTGCTGCATACCTCAGGGAGTTGCGCGGCGCGGTGGAAAAAGAACGTGGAAGACCCCGAAGGCGGCGTAAAGCCGCAATTTGACGGGGCGTCGGCGGCAGGGCGCAAGGACGGCAAGAAGTCCAGGCGTCGCAAGGGCAAGCGTGGCGGGCAAACCCGCAACGCGGCTCATCCCGCTTCGCATGAGCTCTCCGGCAATGCCGGGCAGCCAGCGCGCCCAATGGAAGATGCCGCCGGACATCCGGCCCGCAAGCGAAAGCGGCGCCGTCGCGGCGGCCATGGCGCTTCGCAGGAGCTCGCGCTTCGACCCCAGCCGATGGAACCGACGGGTGTCGCAGCCAATGCCGCCCGGTCTGATGGTGAATCGCCGTCGAGCCGGCGCAACCGCCGCAAGCATCGCGGCAAGCGCGGCCTGCAGGGCCGGCCGCTGACATCGGTAAAGCCTCCCCATATCCAGCTGCAGGAAAACCAGGTTGAAGAGACGGCGCGTGCCGCCGTCCCGCGCGAGATGCAGAACGGGGCCGGCGTCGGCCGCAAGGGCCGCCCGGAGGCCCACGCGCACCAGGGCGACCGCCAGGCAGCCGAGCATGCCTGGCCGGACGAGCTCTATGCCGCTCTCGATCTCGGCACCAACAATTGCCGTCTGCTCATTGCCCAGCCGACCCGTCCGGGCCAGTTCCGCGTCGTCGACGCCTTTTCCCGCATCGTCCGCCTCGGCGAAGGCCTTGCGGCGAGCGGCCGTCTGTCCGACGAGGCGATGGAGAGGGCGATCGAGGCGCTGAGGGTCTGCGCCTCCAAGCTCCGGAACCGGGAGATCCGCCGCATGCGGCTGATCGCCACCGAGGCCTGCCGCCAGGCGGTCAACGGCGAAGAATTTCTCGGTCGCGTCGTTGCCGAAACCGGCCTCGAGCTCGAAATCATCGATCGGGAGACCGAGGCGCGTCTTGCCGTCTCCGGCTGCTCTTCGCTCGTCGGCCGCGAGACACGCTCCGTCGTTCTCTTCGACATCGGCGGCGGCTCGTCGGAGATCGCCGTCATTCGCATCGGCGACAATCGCTTAAGCCGGCTCGCCAATCACATCACTCACTGGACGTCGCTGCCGGTCGGCGTCGTCACGCTGTCGGAGCGTCACGGCGGACGCGACGTCACGCCGGATGTTTTCGAAGGCATGGTGCGTGAGGTCGAAGGCATGCTCGGCCGGTTCGATTGCCCCGAGATCGAAATTGCCCAGACCGGCGATTTCCATCTGATCGGGACGTCGGGCACGGTGACGACGCTTGCCGGCGTTCATCTCGACCTGCCGCGCTACGACCGGCGCAAGGTCGATGGTATCTGGCTGTCCGACGACGAGGTCTCCGCCATGCAGGCAAAGCTGCTCTCCTGGGATTTCGACAGCCGCGCCGCCAATCCCTGCATCGGGCCAGATCGGGCCGATCTGGTGCTCGCAGGCTGCGCCATTCTCGAGGCGATCCGCCGCCGATGGCCGAGCCCGCGCATGCGCGTTGCCGATCGCGGCTTGAGGGAAGGCCTGCTCACCGACATGATGGCCGATGACGGCGTGTGGCGGCGCAATCGCAATCGCCGCGGCCAACGTGCGAAATGAGGAAAAAGGCATGACCAAGGCACCGATCGCGGGAAACCGCACCGGCCGCAAGCTCGGCCAGCGCGTCAAGAACAAAAAGATGAAGGCGTCCTCCCGCCAGTGGCTGCAGCGCCACATCAACGATCCCTATGTGCAGCGCGCCCAACTCGAAGGCTATCGCGCCCGCGCCGCCTTCAAGCTGTTGGAGATCGATGAGAAATACCACATCCTGCGCGGCGCCAGGCGCATCATCGATCTGGGGGCAGCCCCCGGCAGCTGGTCGCAGATCGCCGCCAAGGTCACCGGCTCGACGGATGAGGATATCCGTGTGGCCGCGATCGATTTCCTCGAAATGGCCCAGCTTCCCGGCGTCAAGATCCTGCAGCTCGATTTCCTCGATCCGAGTGCGCCGGAAAAGCTGATGGAGGCTGTCGGCGGCACGCCCGATCTCGTCATTTCCGATATGGCCGCGCCGACCACGGGTCACCACCGCACCGATCATCTGCGCACCATGCACCTGTGCGAAGTTGCGGCCCATTTCGCGATCGAAGTGTTGGGGGAGGGCGGGCATTTCCTCACCAAGACCTTCCAGGGCGGCACCGAGCGCGATCTGCTCACTATGCTGAAGCAGAACTTCCGCCAGGTCGTCCACGTCAAGCCGAACGCGTCGCGCGCCGAATCGGTCGAAATGTTCCTGCTGGCCAAGGGCTTCAAAGGGCGCAAGGCGGAAGCTGAATAGCAAGCTTGATCTTCGGGCCAGTCTTGTCCGATGATGGCGATCCTAATTGAATCCAGATGGTCCTAAGTCGGTCCAACTCTTGTGGGGCACAACACCGCCCACCGCCCTAGCGGCGCATTCGATCGTGTCCATACGGTTCCGGGCAAGGATAGCTGTTAGCCGCGCTCAATCACGGCGTCTCGCATGCAAGCGATACCGATCAGAGATCAAACCAGCCTGCACCTCGGCCGTGCCTTTCTGCCGATCAACTTGATTCGCGCGTCGCATCGTTGATCATTGTGGAAATTGGGTTACGGCGATTCGGAATTCTGTTGTCTGAATACCGCATTGAATAAGGTTATGGATTGCGCCCGGCTTGACAGCCGACATCACGATCCGTAGCGAGGCAGGACCGATACGATCAGGCCGGTAAAATGAAATATTTCAAACAACTCATGATAGAAGCGCTTTATCCCGGGAATGGGGCTGTAAGTGCACACGACCGCAACAACGGCATCGCTGTCTTTCTCTTTGCAATCCTACCAGGACTTTCGCCGAATTTTAACGCCTTCATCCTCCTCGCGTCGATGCTGTGGGGTGCCTTCTCTCTAGCGACAGGCCGCCTTGCCTTGAACCTGTCGAGATCCGACCGGCTGGTTGCCATCGGTATGTCGATGTACCCCCTGGTGATGATCGCCAGCATCGTCATCAATCCGCCTTACTCCGAAGTCCCAGACTGGATATTCCGGCTCCTGCCCTTCTTTTCGATCTGGCTGATATTGCCGCGAATGCGCCAATCTCCCGATGGCCGCCTCGTACCGCTCTTCATCCTCGGCGCTGGGATCGGCATGATCGCTACCTTTCTGCTCAGTCTCCTTCAGATCGCGTTTCTTATGGACCGGCCGGAGGGCGGGACTACGAACGCTGCCCTGCTCGGGATCATAGGCATTCTCTTCGGCGGCATTGCGCTCCTCAACCTTCAATCTCCTAAAAGCATGGAGCAAAGGATTGCGATTTTGGGATATGCCGCCGGTCTCGGCTGCGTTCTGCTGTCGGGAACGCGCTCGGCTTGGCTGGTCATTCCCGTTCATATCGTCATCTTTCTCTGGTTTTTTCGCAAACGCGGCTTCCATCTGAGCTTGCGCAGCCTCGCCATTACCGGCTCCTTGTTGTTTGTGGGCCTTGTTGCCTTGGGTAGCGGCCCGGTTCTTCATCGCATTCAGGAGCTTCAGGAAAATCTGACATCGCTCGAAAGCACCGACGGTCAGATCACCTCGCTCAGCGCAAGGTTTGCTTTGTACAAAGGTGCACTGTCGGCGATCAGTAAGGACCCTTTGACTGGTTACGGTCCGCAAAACCGGATGACTTCGGTTTTGGCAGAGCTGCCCGATAACATAAGGCCGCAGCTGTCCTTCACGCATGTCCACAACGGTTTTCTGACCGCGGGAATCGATGCCGGCGTTTTCGGCATCGCAGCGCTTTCGCTGATGCTGCTCACACCAGTTATCGGCGCGTGGAGAAAAGAAGCCGGGCCGGGCCGCGATCTGGCGATTGCGCTCGCTCTTCTGCTCTTCAGCAGCTACGTCATAACCGGCAGCTTTGGCATCATGTTTAACCAGAAGGCTCTGGATCCGATCTTCGCCTACATGGTGGCCCTAATCTGCACGGATCGAGGCAGCATACGCTTTGCGCCCGTTGTTTCGAGCTGACGGTCATCCACATGGGCGGCTGGCCAAGGGCTTCGAAGGGCGTAAGGCCGAAGCCTGAACAGCAAGCTTGATCTTTGGGCCGATCATGTCGGATGATAGCCGGCTTGAGGATAGTGGGCTGCTGATCCAATGCTTCTTTACATTACGCTAGGAACCAACGATCTCGATCGCGCAGGGCATTTCTATGATGCCGTTCTGCCCGTGCTCGGCTATCGCCGCCAGCATTGTTCGCAGGAGGAGATCGGTTATTCCGCCGAGGGCGATACGCGCTGCCGCTTCTGGGTGGTGACGCCCTTCAATCGCCGCCGGGCGACTGCGGGCAATGGCGCCATGGTCGCGTTCTCAGCCGAAACGCGGGCCGCCGTCGATGCCTTCCATGCGGCGGCAATTGCGGCAGGCGCCGCCGATGAAGGCGGGCCGGGTCTGCGCTCCTACCATGCCCATTTTTATGCCGCCTATGTCCGCGATCTCGACGGCAATAAGCTCTCTGCCGTCTGCGAGAGCCCTGGATAGAAGGCTTATTTCACGGCTTGCTGGTCGGCTTCGATCGGTCCCGCCAGGCGCCTTGAGCGGTGACCGGAAACCAGAGCGCCGGCGTTGCGGTCCATCCTGATGAAGGGGATGGTCGCAATTACGGTCAATCCGGCGATGATGTAGAAGGCAAGGTGGAAATCGGCCACCTGCAGCGCCTCGCCCCTGAAATAGATCGAGCTTTCCAGGATCGCGGCCGCGACCGCGACGCCGAGCGCCAGGCTGATCTGCTGCATCACCGAGCTCATCGAGGTCGCCTGGCTCGCTTGCGCATCGTCGATATCGGCAAAGGCAAGCGCATTGACGCCGGTGAACATGAAGGAGCGGGAGAAGCCGCCGATGAGCAGCACGCCGATGATGACGAGATGCGGCGTTGCCGGTGTGAACAGGCCGGTAGTGACGGTGACGACAGTCGTCACCATGGCGGCGCAAAGAAGCGTCGTGCGGAAGCCAATGGCTGCGAAGACGCGCTTTGCCATGAATTTGGTGGTGATCGCGCCGATCGCGCCGGCAAAGGTGATGAGGCCGGATTGGAACGGAGTCAGCCCGAAGCCGAGCTGCAGCATCAGCGGCGTCAGGAACGGCATGGCGCCGACGCAGATGCGAAACAGCGTGCCGCCCACGGTCGAGGCGCGGAATGTCGGGTTCTTGAACAGGCCGAGGTTGAGGATCGGCGCCGGGTGGCGCTTTGCATGGCGGATATAGAGAAAGCCGCACAGGAGGCCGATGCCGGTTGCGGCGACGCCGATGATCGGCGGCAGGGCCGGCAGGCTGACCACAGACAGGCCGAAGACGACGCCGGCGGCCGAAAGCGAGGTGAGCACGAAACCGGTGAAATCGAGCTTCGGCGGCGCTGTCGCCTCCACTTCCGGCAGGAAGATCGTCGCCAGCCAAATGCCGATGATGCCGACCGGCACGTTGATCAGGAAGATCCAGTGCCAGCTGAAATAGGTGGTGATGAAGCCGCCGAGCGGTGGTCCGGTGAGCGGGCCGACAAGGGCCGGGATGGTGAGCAGCGCCATGGCCGAGACAAGATCGCTTCGCCGTGTCGTGCGCACAAGCACGAGACGGCCGACCGGCGTCATCATCGCCCCGCCCATGCCCTGCAGGAAGCGGGCAAAGACGAACTCGACAAGGCTGGAGGAGATGGCGCAGAAGATCGAGCCGATGACGAAGACCGAGATGGCAAGGCGGAAGATTTTCTTGGCGCCAAATCTGTCGGCCATCCAGCCGCTGACCGGAATGAACACCGCAAGCGCCACCATATAGGAGGTCAGCGCCAGCTTCAGCGTGATCGGCCCGACATGGAGGTCTGCGGCGATCGCCGGCAGCGCCGTCGAGATCACGGTAGAGTCCATCTGTTCCATGAAGAGAGCGACGGCGAGGATGAGCGGGACGATGCGGTTCATAGGCGGGAGCCTTGATGGGCGCGGATGGAAGCGGGAAGAGCCCGTGCTGTTTAGTCCGAGTTCCGGGAGCTGCCAATGCTCAAATCCGGTCCGTTGCGGTATTTGCTTCACGTCTGCGTGAGACGGCTTGTCCGACAAGCTCCGCTATCAAGATTGAAATATGTTTACGCTGCCGGGGCAAGAAATCCCTCCGAGTATCATCGGCCGCGCAGCCGCAAAACACGCGTCATGGGGCTGAATATATGGCAATTTCAACGCGAATGACACGGCGCAGGCTGTTTGCCGCCAGCCTCGGCCTGCTGGCGGCGCCGGCAATTTTGAGAAAGAAGGCCGATGCGGCCGTCACTGGAGCAAGCAGACGTATGGATATAGCGCCTTTACCCGAAATCAATCAGTTCAAGCTCGGTTCCTATAAGTTCACCGTCGTCAGGGACGGGATCAATATCTCGGAAAAACCTTATGAGACCTATGGCACCGATCAGCATCCCCAAGCCGTCCAGGCGTTGCTGACCGCCAACTTCCTGCCGGCCGACAAGCTCCTGAACAGCTATGCCCCTGTTCTCATCGATACCGGCTCCGATCGCATTCTCGTCGATACCGGCTTTGGCGCGGCCGGCCGCGCCCGCGGGCTCGGAAAGCTCGCCGAGGGCCTGAAGGTGGCGGGATATTCGCCCGAGGACGTGACCCTGGTGGCTCTGACCCATCTGCACGGCGATCACATCGGCGGCCTGATGGAAGATGGCGCGCCCGCCTTCCGCAATGCTCGTTATGTCATCGGTGCGGCCGAATATGCTTTCTGGTCGAACACTGCGCGCGAGGGCACGCCGGCCGAGGCCGGGCACAAGGCGGTGCTCGCCAATGTGGTGCCGCTTGCCGAAAAAGCCGCCTTCATCAAGGACGGCGCCGGTGTCGCGCCCGGCATCACCGCGATGCTGGCGGCCGGCCACTCGCCTGGTCACATGGTGTTCCATGTCGAATCCGAGGGCAAACGCCTCGTGCTGACCGGCGATACGGCCAATCACTACATCCTGTCGCTGCTGCGGCCGGATTGGGAAGTCCGCTTCGATATGGACAAGGCGCAGGCAGCCACCACGCGCCGCAAGGTTTTCGACATGATCGCGACCGACAAGATCGCCTTCCTCGGCTATCACATGCCGTTCCCGGCGGTCGGTTTTGTCGAACGGCAGGATGGCGGCTACCGCTTCGTGGCGAAGACCTATCAGTTCGATATCTGATTCCCGGAAATGCTCCGGCTGCATGGCACCCATGACGAGCCCGGCCCACATGCCGGGCTTTTTGCTATTTCCTTCCTGTCATAGACGTGTTACCAGCCCTCGCCAACTTCCAAGCAACTCATGCACACCGCCGGGGCGGACGATTCGTTTCCCGGCAGGTCGCATTTTTCTAAAATGAAGGAATTTGGCCATGGCACGCATCATTGAAACGGCAACCGGCGCGGACGCGCTTACCTTCGACGACGTGCTGCTGCAGCCCGGTCATTCCGAGGTCATGCCCGGTCAGACGAACATCGCAACCCGCATCGCCCGCGATTTCGAGCTCAACATCCCGATCCTTTCTTCGGCCATGGATACGGTCACCGAAAGCCGACTGGCAATCGCCATGGCGCAGGCCGGCGGCCTCGGCGTCATTCACCGCAACCTGACGCCCGTCGAGCAGGCCGAAGAGGTCCGCCAGGTGAAGAAGTTCGAAAGCGGCATGGTCGTCAATCCCGTCACCATCGGGCCGGAGGCGAAGCTTGCCGAGGCGCTCGGCCTGATGAAATCGCATGGCATCTCGGGCATCCCGGTCGTCGAGAAGTCCGGTCGCCTTGTCGGCATCCTCACCAACCGCGATGTCCGCTTCGCCTCCGATCCGGAGCAGAAGATCCACGAGCTGATGACCAAGGACAATCTGGTCACCGTCAAGGAGAACGTCGATCAGCAGGAGGCCAAGCGCCTGCTTCACTCGCATCGCATCGAGAAGCTGCTGGTCGTCGATACCGAAGGCCGCTGTGTCGGTCTGATCACCGTCAAGGATATCGAGAAGTCGCAGCTGAACCCGAATGCCTCCAAGGATGCGCAGGGCCGGCTTCGTGCCGCCGCCGCCATCAGTGTCGGCGATGACGGCTTCGAGCGCGCCGAACGGCTGATCGAGGCCGGCGTCGACCTCTTGGTCGTCGATACCGCCCACGGCCATTCGCAGCGCGTCCTCGATGCCGTCACCCGGGTCAAGAAGCTCTCCAACTCGGTGCGCATCATGGCCGGCAATGTCGCCACTTATGACGGCACCAGAGCATTGATCGACGCCGGCGCCGACGCTGTAAAAGTCGGCATCGGCCCTGGTTCGATCTGCACCACGCGCATCGTTGCCGGTGTCGGCGTTCCCCAGCTCGCCGCCATCATGTCGGCCGTCCAGGCCGCACAGGATCAGGATGTGCCCGTCATCGCCGATGGCGGCATCAAATTTTCCGGCGACCTTGCCAAGGCGATCGCTGCCGGCGCTTCCGCCGTCATGATCGGCTCGCTGCTTGCCGGCACCGATGAGAGCCCTGGCGAGGTCTATCTCTACCAGGGCCGCTCCTTCAAGGCCTATCGCGGCATGGGCTCCGTCGGCGCCATGGCCCGCGGCTCGGCCGACCGCTATTTCCAGGCTGAGGTGCGTGACACGCTGAAGCTGGTGCCGGAAGGCATTGAGGGCCAGGTCCCCTACAAGGGGCCGGTTTCGGCCGTTGTCCATCAGCTCGCCGGCGGTCTCAAGGCGGCCATGGGTTATGTCGGCGGGAAGGATATCAAGGATTTCCAGGGACGCGCCACCTTCGTGCGCATCTCCGGCGCCGGTCTTCGCGAAAGCCACGCCCATGACGTGACGATCACCCGGGAAAGCCCGAACTATCCGGGCGCCGGTCTCTGACCATGAAGGCGGGCAGCGGGCTTCCGCTCTGGATCATCGCGCTGCTCGCCGCCCTTTGCCTTGCCGTGCTCGCCTGGACGACCTTCGGCTTCGTCGTGCCTTTCAAGCACGAAACCGGGCAAGCGGTGCTAGACACCTATTTTGCCGGCTACGACGAGTCGGCCGTCTTTCACATGCAGAAGCTGCTCGATGAGAACGAGACGGCAGCCAAACTGCTCAACGCCATGTATTTCGGGCCGGAGCTGATCTTTCCGGCATTGCTGACGGCGCTGCTGTTCCTTGTCTTGCTCAGGCTTGGTCCCGTCGGCTCGTGGTTCGGACGGTCGCTTCATCCGCTCATAGTCAAGGCGGTCTATCTGCTGCCGTTCATCTACGGCATCTCCGACTACGGCGAGAACATCGCGAGCCTGATCGCCTTTGGCGACAGTCCTTCCGCGGACCTTGCCGCGCAGTTGCTGCCATGGATGACAAGGCTGAAATTCGCGAGCCTCGTCATCTCCTTCATCGTCCTTGCCAGGCTTGCGATTGGCCGTTGGCTGTCGCCAAGCCGAGACTGACGCGCCTATCAACTCCTCCGCCGCCACACCGGATTTGACAGTCTTGCCATCATGAAATCGGAAAGCACCTCGACCTTGGCTGGCCGGCTCCGAGCCGAAGGTGTGACGAAATACAGTGCGCCGGTCGGCAGCGTCCAGTCGGGAAGGACCGGCCTCAGCTCTCCGTCGACGAGATAGTCATGCGCGAGAAACTCGGGTAGTTCGATGATCCCGAGGCCACGTAGCGCCATTGGCACCAAAGCTTGCGAATTGGTGGCCCTGAGAGAGCCACTTGGCACGATAACCTCCTCCTTGCCTTCACTGTTGCGCAGGCGCCAGGCATCCTGTCGCGCCCGGTAGGCATATCCGAGGCAATGATGAGCCGCCAGATCGCGGGGATGCTGTGGCACGCCGTACTGCTCAAGGTATGCGGGTGCTGCGAGAATGAAGCGATCCACCGGTGCCAGCCTGCGCGCGACCAATGACGAATCCGGCAGTACTGCGATTCTTAGCGCCGCATCGAAGCCGTCTCCCACGATATCGACGACTGCATCGCTCATGTGCAGGTCGATGGAAACCTCTGGAAAAAGCTCGAAAAAGTCGGGCAGGATCGGAGCCAGCCAGCGTATCCCGAAGTCCATCGGCGCGGCAAGCCTGATGAGCCCCCTCGGCCGGGTAGCAAGCTCGCGGGCGGCATCCTCTGCCATCTCGGCCTCGGCATAGATGCGTGCGGCGCTGTCGACAAGGCGCAGGCCGAAATCGGTCAAAGCGAGCTGCCGAGAGGTGCGGTTGAAGAGCCTTGCGCCCAGCCTCTGCTCAAGACGGCTCACGGCCCGGGAAACCGTGGGCACGGAAACGCCGAGCGTCTGCGCCGCCCGGACGAAAGAACGCTCCTCTGCGACCTTGGCGAACATCGCCAGTCCCTCGAAATCGGGAAATTTCGTCATTTCATTCCTGAAACAATGGCTTTCAATTCTTTCTATTCCGAAACGATACCCTCGTCCATATCTCAGCGTCAGTCGAACAAAGGAGACGACAATGACACAAAGACTGAATGCGAAGATTGCGGTCATCACGGGTGCCACTTCTGGCATTGGCCTTGCAGCGGCGAAGCGCTTCGTAGCCGAGGGTGCACGGGTCTTCATCACGGGCCGCCGCAGGGGCGTTCTCGATGCAGCAATCGCTGAGATCGGCGGTGGGGTTGTGGGAATACAGGCTGATTCAGCCAATCTCGCCGATCTCGATCGCCTCTATGAGAAGGTGAAGGCAGAGGCCGGAAGAATTGATGTGCTCTTCGTCAACGCGGGAGGCGGCTCCATGTTGCCCCTCGGCGAAATCACGGAAGACCAGTATGACGACACGTTCGATCGAAACGTGAAGGGGGTTCTCTTTACGGTGCAGAAGGCCTTGCCACTGCTTGCGCGAGGATCATCGGTCATCCTGACGGGATCGACAGCAGGCTCGACCGGCACAGCCGCCTTCAGCGTTTACGCCGCATCGAAAGCCGCCTTGCGCAGCTTTGCGCGCAACTGGATTCTCGACTTGAAGGATCGCGGCATAAGGATCAACACGCTTAGTCCTGGCCCGACGGAAACGACTGGACTGGTCGAACTGGCGGGTAAGGACCCGGCCCAACAGCAGGGCTTGCTCGATGCGCTCGCGGCCCAGGTGCCAATGGGCAGGGTCGGCCGTGCCGAGGAAGTTGCCGCTGCTGCACTCTTCCTCGCCTCGGATGATTCCAGCTTCGTCACCGGTGCCGAACTCTTCGTCGATGGCGGCAGCGCCCAGGTGTGACGCCAATATCCGGTTTGCGGTTGCACAGCGGCGCGTCGCTGGCATCCGCTTATCCTTTGCGCTAATGCTGCCGCCAACATGCGAAAGCGCAAAGGAAATGGCGATCATGACCGGCTATGAAATCTTCTGGCCACTCCTGGCCCACGTGGCCCTGGTCTATGGTCTTTATGCCCTTCTCGGCGCACGCCGGGCAAAAATGGTTCGCGCCGGCAAGATCGCGAAATCGGATTACCGCGAAAATCGCAGCGAGCCGACCGAGAGCCTCGCCGTCAAGAACTGCCTTGCCAATCAGTTCGAACTGCCCGTGCTCTTCTACGCCTGCTGTATTCTTCTTAATGTGACCGAGGCCGACAATATGGTCGCCGTCGGTCTCGCCTGGCTCTTCGTCGCCTTGCGTTATGCCCATGCTGCCGTCCACGTCACCAGCAATGATTTGCGTTACCGCAGCCCGATTTTCGCCGCCGGCTACCTGACGCTCGCCACCATGTGGATCTGGCTCGCCGCGTGGATGGTGATGGGTTGAGGCGCGAACGGGCCGTCTGGGCGTTTCGCCGCTGCGCGGGCGTGGTGATGGGGATGCCTGCGGGCTGGCGGAGAAAGCCGCGCTCTCGAAGCCAGACTTGAGTTGCGCTCCACGAAGGCGCTGCGCCCGCGATATCCCGTTGTGGCCAGATCGCGGAGGACGCGCATCAGCGGGGGTAAGGCGACGCTGTCTGTGAAGGTCTGAGGCGCTCTGGATGATCATTCCCTCGCAACGAAAAGTCGCGACATCAGCCTTTTCCCGTCGAAGCGAGTTTCGCAACTATTTCAAGGAGTTTCTCCCCTGATACAACCGGTGGGAACGGCTGAACTTTCGATTCTCATAAGCGTTTGCAGGTCGTTAAAATCCGAGTCTTTGCGTTTACGCCTGATGAAGACCTGCATGTCATATCCGCTCGACGGGCTGGTGGCGAAAGCTTCCGCGCGCAACAAAAAGAATGGGAACGACATGGGCGCCGAAAGTATGGATCGTATCGGCTTGCGTAGGAAGCCGAAGCAGGAGCGCAGCATCCAGAGGCTGGATCTTATCCTGGCCGCCGCTGCCAAGATTATCGCCAACAAAGGCGTTAGCGCCATGCGGATGACCGAGCTCGCGATCGCCGCCAAAGTCCCGATCGGCTCGGTTTATCAATATTTCCCGGAGAAAGCGGCGATCGTCAAAGCCCTGTTCGATCAGCACGCTTCGGCGATCCAGACGAAGACGGCGGCAATGCTCAGCGACGTTCAGTCGCTCGACCAGGCGCTCGATCTCGTCTGCGATATCATCGATTGGTATTATGATTCCTACCACGACGATCCCGTCTATCTCGGCGTCTGGATGGGGACCGAGACCGATCAGGATCTGCTTCGGTTGAATATAGAGCATAGCAGCCGTGTCGCCGGCATCTTTCATGACGCCGTGCGCAGGCTGGCTCCCGACCTGTGCGACGAGGAAATGTTCGCGCGCACTTACCTTTTCAGCCATCTGATGGGCGCGGTCATCCGGCTTGCCGCCGTCAGCGAGGAGGGCCTTGCGCAACGCATGCTCGGCGAGTGGAAACGCACGGTCCGCGCCTCCCTTTTTGCCGAGGCCGCGCCGCGCGCCGCCTGAAGAGCCTCTACCAGCTCGGCATCATATTGGCGGCCTTCAGCCGCGGATAAAGCCGCCCCTGCGCGGACTTGACGTCTGCATCCAGACCGTCGTCGATGACGGCAGGCGTGATATTGTCGAGGCAGGCAGTGATATGCGCGGTGATCGCGTTCATCAGCGAGATCGAAACGCCTGGCCGCTTCATGATGCCGATCTGCACCGGCGGCAGCGCAGGGAACCCGTCCGCCTGGCTCAGCACCTTCATGCCCGTCCGCAGCGCCGATTCCGGCATCACCGAGACAGCCATGCCGGCAAGCACGGCCGCGGCGACGACGGTGCAGGACCAACTGGTGAACAGGATCTGGTGCTCGCGTCCCACGGCATCGAGCGCCGAGCAGGCGAGCTGGCGCCATTGGCAGTCGCGGCGGCCGACGGCAAGCGGCACCGGCGCGTCGTCGCGGATCGGATGGTTGGCGGACCCGACCCAGCACAGCGGTTCGGTTCTCACCACGTCGGACATGCGCTCGCGTGGATTGTGGGTGACGAGCGCGATATCGAGCTCACCCTTGTGCATGCGCTCGGCGAGGTCCGTCGACGGCTCGCAAACGATGTAGAGCTCGACGTTCGGGTGCGTCTTGGCAAAGCGGCCGATGATCTCGGGCATGTAGCGATCGGCATAATCGTCCGGCGTGCCGATCCGCAGCATCCCCTCCAGCCTGTTGTCGTCAAAGGCGGCGATCGCCTCATTGTTCAGGCGGATGATGCGCCGGGCATAATTGAGCAGTTTCTCGCCCTCGACCGTCAGCCGGTTTCCGCGGCCGTCCTTGATGAAGAGCTGCTTGCCGATACGCTCTTCGAGGCGGCGCATCTGCATCGAGACGGCCGACTGGGTCTTGTAGACCTTGTCGGCCGCCTTGGTGAAGCTGCCGGAATCGACGATGGCGATGAAAGTCTGCAACTGGTCGAGATCAAGAGGCGCGGCCATGGTATCACCCATAAAGATAGCTGATGATAATCATTAGAAACATTCGTTGGACTGATCAATAGGTCTTCGGCATCTTCGGGATGCAAATCAAGCAAAGTGAAGGACAGACGCCCTGCCTGTCCAAGCAAATTCAGCCTTATCCCCTCTCGCACGACCTCGCGGGAGGGGTGGGTTGTTGCGTGCCCGAGAAAGGAGAGTTCGATGCACACGACAGACCGAACACTAGAACTCGACTGCAGCAAGCTGACCCCGACGCTTTTCCAGCGTCTGGTGGCAGGCCTCGCTCCGCTGGTCTCCCTCTTTCGCGGGTTTCGCAATCGAATGGAGGTCAACGGGCTGCATGATCTGAACGACAGTCAGCTGAGGGATATCGGCCTCACAAGGGCCGACCTGACCTCCGCTTTCCTGGCCTCGACCTTTTTCGAGGACCCGTCGGAACATCTGACGCGCTCGGCGCGCAATCGCTGGCGCCTGCAGCTCTTCCGCCCCCATGAGGATTAGGGGCGTCGAGTTTCCCCGCAGGGTGATAGCCAATAGCCCTGCCGCTTGACCCGGTGATCGGCTTTCCCAAGCCATCTCCGGGTTTTTTTATGCCTTGGTTTCAGGGGGCTTCGGCCGGTAGGTTTCGAAAATCGCTTCCAGGTTCCTCTGGTAGCTCTTCTGCACTTCAAGCCCGCTGTCGAACATGGCGTTCAGCATGTCGGTATAGCTCTCGGCAGCGGCCTTCGCCTCTTCCTTCGGTGCCTCCGGCGTCTTGGCCGCCGGCTGTTTGGCCGCTGGTTGTTTGACCGCCGGCGGCTGGCCGAGCCCGGCCATCATCTCCTGGAAAGCCTTGGCAAAAGGATTATCGAGGAAGGGATTCGGCTGAGGCGGCGGTTCCTGCTTCGGCATCGAAAACATCAGCTGCATCGCCTGTGTAAAGGGATTGTCGAAGATGCTTGGTTCCGGGGCCTTCGGTTTCGGCGCAAAGCCGGTGCTCTCGAGCCATTTCTGAATAGTCTCGCCCATTGCCGTGTTGACGAAGGGGTTGACCGGCGAGGCCATCTGGCCGGTTGTCTGCTTGAACAGGCCGCCCATCAGAGTGTCGGCCAACACCGGCAGCATCTGCTTGTAGATATCCTGGCCGATGCCGGTCATCTGTGCCGCCTGGGCGGCGACCGCCCGCGAAACCTCTTTCGAACCGAAGAGCTGGGCAAGGATGTTGTTGCCGTCGGAAATGCCCTCCGGCGTAAAGGCCCGGCTCATATCCTCGAAATAGCGCGCGTAATTGCCGGAGGCGACGGCCTGCATCAGGCCGACGAAATCATAAGGATTGCTGGTGCTGCGCTTCAGCCCGGCGGAAAAGGCCGGCATCAGCGCCGCCATCGCCTTTGTCGCCTGTTCCTGCGCCAGGTTGAATTGCCGGGCGACCGCTTCCATCGCCGCACCGTTCTGCGCCTGCATCATCATGTCGAAGAGTGGCAGCATGGAGGTCCCTTTCCCCGAGTCGTGACGCGTGTATCGCCACTATATCCGGAAAAGGTAATGTGCAAACGGCTTTTTGCCATAAGAACTTAAAGCCGTTCCGGCAAACGTGCGGGGCATTTTTCGCAAGCCCATAAAAACCTCGGAAGGCTCAGTACTGATAGTCCTCGAAGACCGGTTCGACGGAGCCGTTCCAGCGGCCGTGATAGAGCGACAGCAGGTCCTCGGCGAGCGTCGCCTTCTTGGCGAGCACCTCGTCGAGCGGCGCCAGGAAGATGCTTTCGTCCTGGCTTTCGCGATTGAGCTTGCCGCGCGTCTTGAGGCCGGTCCTCGATATGCCGACTACCTCGCGCGCCACGTCGAGCAGCGCGTGCCCGCGAAACTGAGCCTTCAGCCCTGCTGCGGGGACGGCGTCGCGCAGCGCGGAGACCTCCGTAAAGCTCCAATCCCTGGTCAGTTCGTCGGCTGCCTGAAGGGCCGCATCATCATAGAGCAGGCCGACCCAGAAGGCCGGCAAGGCGCAGATGCGCCGCCATGGGCCGCCGTCGGCGCCGCGCATTTCGAGAAAACGCTTCAGCCTGACGTCCGGGAAGAGCGTCGAAAGATGGTTCGTCCAGTCGCCCATCGTCGGCGCCGGATCGGCGACCTCGCCCTTCAGCGCCCCGTTCATGAACTGGCGGAAGGTGACATGGGTGCAATCGTGATAACGGCCGTCGCGGACGATGAAATACATCGGCACGTCGAGCGCCCATTCGGCATAGTCGCGGAAGCCGAAATCGTCGCGGAAGGTGAAATCGAGCAGGCCCGAGCGCTGGTTGTCGACATCGCGCCAGATATCGCCGCGCCAGGAGAGCAGTCCATTCGGTTTGCCCTCGGTGAAGGGCGAGGATGCAAAGAGCGCCGTCGCCAGGGATTGCAGCTTCATCGAAACGCGCATCTTCTGACGCATGTCGGTTTCCGAGGAGAAATCGAGATTCACCTGGATCGTGCAGGTACGGTACATCATGTCGAGACCCTTGCTGCCGACCTTCGGCATGTAGCGGGTCATGATCTCGTAGCGCGATTTCGGCATTTGCGGCGTTTGCGCATAGGTCCATTTCGGACTGCCGCCGATGCCGAGGAAACGGATGCCCATCGGTTCGGCGATTTCGCGCAGCGTCGCCAGGTGCTGGTTCGATTCCCTGCAGGTCTCATGGAGCGTTTCCAGCGGCGCGCCGGACAGTTCGAACTGGCCACCGGGCTCGATCGAGATCGCCCCCATGCCGCTTTGCTCGGCCAGGCCGATGATGTTGCCGCCGTCCATGATCGGTTCCCAGCCGTTTTTTTGCTGCAGGCCGGTGAGCAGGGCCGAAATGCTGGCGTCGCCGAAATAGGGAACCGGGCTGTTGTCGGCGCGGAAGAAGGCAAATTTCTCGTGTTCGGTGCCGATCCGGAAGCGCTCTCGCGGCTTGTTGCCCGCGGCGATGTAATCGGTCAGATCCTGAACCGAAGAGAGCGGTGTCTGGTCGGTAGTGTCGCGGGCCATGCGGGTACCTGTATTCGAAAAAGGCGCCCAGGGGGCGGGGCAGCTGAAAGGCTGATTAGGACCCTAGCGACGTATGTTGCAAGTGAAATTCTTTCAACGACGCATCAAAAAAATAGCAGCAATTTCCATGTCCACCCGTTTTCGCCGTCAGCTCCAGTCGCCGATTGCTGCCTGCACCACGGCAAGCGCCGCAACGGCTGCCGTATCGGCCCGCAGGATGCGCGGTCCGAGCGGAATGGCGGTGACGAAATCGAGGCTGCGAAGCCGTGCCCGTTCCTCTTCCGAAAAGCCGCCTTCCGGCCCAACGAGCAGCGCCAGATGCTTTTCCCGGATCGCCGAGAGCACCGGTAGTGGATTCTGCCCGGCGTCGGATTCGTCGCAATAGATGATGCGGCGCTCCTTCGGCCAGCGGTCGAGCAGGTCGGAGAGCTTCACCGGCTCGGCCACTTCAGGAATGGCGAGAATGCCGCATTGCTCGGCCGCCTCGACGACGTTGGCGCGCAGCTTGTCGAGATTGGTGATCTTGCCCTGCACATGCTGGGTCATGACCGGCTGTAGCAGGCCGGCGCCCATCTCCACCGCCTTCTGCACCAGATAATCCATGCGTCCGACCTTGAGCGGCGCAAAGAGATAATGCAGGTCGCAGGCAGAGGGCTGCGGCCGCGTCTGATCGATTGCCGTCAGCAGGATACGTTTGCGCGTGGGGAAGCTGAGGCCGGCTTTCCACTCGCCGTCACGGCCGTTGAAAAGCAGAATCTCGGCATTCGCCTCCATCCTCAGCACATTGGCGAGATAGTTGAACTGCTCGGCGCTCGCTTCCACGACGGCGCCGGCAGAAAGCGGCGCGTCGACGAAAAGCCGTTGCATGCGGAAATTGGCGCGCATCGAAAAACTCACGGGGTTCAGAACATGATGCCGAAAAGTATGAGCGGTTTCGGACGACATCATGCTCTAACTGTTTAATTTTAGAACAGGTTTCAGCTTCTAAGCCAGCGGGCCCCCAAATAATACTGTCCTAGACGAAGAGCGCGAACATAGCCCAATAAATCGCGGCCGCAAGCGCTCCCGAGACCGGCACGGTGACGATCCAGGCGGCGATGATCGTCATGAAATGCGAGCGGCGCACCAGATAGCGCCGGCGTCTCTCATGGATGTTCGGCTCCTCCGGCTCGTCGATATGGAAGCTCTCGGCCTTGCGCCTGATATAGGCAATGCGGCGCTTCGAATGGCGCGTATACCATTCGCGGAAGAAGCCGACTCCGAAGACGGCGCCGACGGCGATGTGCGTTGTGCTGACCGGCAGGCCGAGCCAGGAGGCGACGATGACGGTGAAAGCGGTCGACAATGCGACGCAATAGGCCCGCATCGGATTGAGCTTGGTGATTTCCTCGCCGACCAGGCGGATGAGGCGCGGTCCGAACAGCAGCAGGCCGACGGAGATGCCGAGGGCGCCGATTAGCATTACCCAAAGAGGCGGATGCCCGGCGCTGCCGCTGCCGCTGCCGATGCCGACCGAATGGACGATCGCCGAAAGCGGCCCGACCGCGTTCGAAACATCGTTTGCGCCATGCGCGAAGGACAGCAGCGCCGCCGAGCCGATCAGCGGCAGCCGAAACAGCACCCGCAGCGAGCTGTTGCGGTTTTCGAGATCCCGCGCCTGGGCGAGAACGAGCGGCCGGGCGGCAAGCCAGCCGACCAGCCCGATGCCGATACCGATGAGGATGATGGTGAAAGACGGAAACCGTCCGGGCGGCGACAGCTGGAGCACCATATAGGCCATGAAGCCGCCGGCCATCACCGCGACCAGCACCGGCACCCAGCGCCGGGCCGCCTCGACCTTGTCGTCGCGATAGATGATAAGGGTCTTGATGAGGTAGAGCAGGCCGGCCGCGATCAGCCCGCCGATCAGCGGCGAGGTGATCCAGCTCGAGGTGATCTCCAGCATGACCCGCCAGTTCACCGGCTCTGTCCCGACGGCCGAGATGCCGGCGCCGATCACCGACCCGACGATCGCATGGGTGGTCGAAACCGGCGCGTTCATCCAGGTGGCGAGATTGATCCAGAGGGCCGCCGCCATCAGCGCCGCCATCATGATCCAGCCAAGCATCGCCTGCGGCACCCGCACGGAATCGACAATGTTGGAGGAAATCGTCTTGACGACCTCGCCGCCGCCGATGGTGGCGCCGAGGACCTCGAAGATTGCGGCGATGACCAGTGCCTGGCCCATGGTCATGGCGCGGGCTCCGACGGCGGCGCCCACGTTGTTGGTCACGTCGTTGGCGCCGATATTCATCGCCATGTAACCGGCAAGGGCAGCCGCCGCCACGACAAGCACCGCTCCTGGGCGGTCGAACACGTAGACACCGGCAAAGATCATCGTCAGGCCGACGAAGATCAGCCCGAGGCCAGGCGCCACCAGCCGCCGCAAGACGTGTTTTGCCACATCCTCGGCATGGGTGATCTTGGCGAGGTCCTTGTCGAGTGTGCGTTTCGTGAGGACGGCGGGACGGGGCGGCATTCTTTTTTCCAGTATGAATCTGCTTTTTACGCTGCCTTTCTAGCAGCGCAAGATGGCAGGATTCATTCCGCCGGAATCTGCTTTGCCGCTGGAGCCTGTTGCTTTGCCGCTTTGGGCGAGGGCCTGTCGCTCATCTTTCGCTTGAAGGCCAGGAATAGGCCGCGCAGCTCCGGTTCGCGCACGCGCCCGGCCGCTTCGTCGACCGAGACCCATTCGATGCGGCGCTCGCCCTTTTCCTTGAAGTTCTTCACCGTGTCGGTGACTTCGAGCGCATAGACCTGCACCTTGCAGACCACCTGCACCCCGTCGCGCAGCACCTTGGGATAGGTGTAGGCGCCGAGCGTCTCCGTTTCGGCAACGCCGCGGACACCGGCTTCCTCCAATGCTTCCTGCGCGGCGACCTCATGAGCGCATTTTCCGGTCATCGGCCAGCCCTTGGGAATGACCCAGCGGCCGGTGTCGCGGCTCGTCAACAAGAGCACCTCGACCTCACCGCTCTTCTTCTTCACCCGGTAACAGATCGCACCATATTGCTGCCGCGGCGGCCGCCGGAACATCAGTCGCACATCGGATGCCAATCGGGCGAGAAGAGTCAATTGTCGGGTCACCTTTGTAGTGGTTGTTAGGAATCACTCATATACAGGTATCATAGAAAGCTCGCGCAATCCAAAAGTCAGGACGATCCGAACGCGGTTTGATCGCTGTTCATAGGGGAAGTCGAGCCGGGCCTGGCTCGAAAAACCGTCACGTCCTGTTTCAAATGCGTCATGTTTGCACAGGTGTACAATATGAGCCTGTCATGCCCCCTAATCAATGGCAGCGCCAATTGTTCCACCAGGATTTTTGAAAATGTGGTAACTGTGCATCGCCTTCGCGCGGGCCTCCGCGCAATCAGCGTTCCCAATAGGGGACCGGCCCATAAAGCTCGGTGAGATAGTCGATGAACAGGCGCACCTTGGCGGGCAGGAACTGCCGGCTGGGATAGACGGCCGACAGCGTGACATTGGGCGAACCCTCATAAGCCGGCAGCACCTGCACAAGGCGGCCGGCCTTGAGCTCCTCGCCGATATCCCAGGTGGAGCGCAGCGCAATCCCGAGGCCGGCGATGACAGCCTCGCGGATCACTTCGCTGGAATTGGTGACCAGCATGCCTTCCGGCCGCAGGCTGAGTGCCCCATCAGGCCCGTTCAGCCGCCAGCTGTCGCCATTATGCGCCGGCAGGCAGCGGTGGTGTTTCAGATCGTCGATATCGCTCGGCTCGCCATGCGCCGCCAGATAATCCGGCGAGGCGCAGAGCAGGCGGCGTACCGGCGCCAGCCGCCGGGCGACGAGACTGGAATCGGTCAGTTCGGCGATGCGGATTGCCAGGTCGAAGCCGCCGCCGACGATGTCGCTGAATTCGTCGGTCAGCACCAGGTTGATCGCAAGGTCCGGATGCGCCTGCATGAAGGCTTTCAGGTGCGGCGCGATATGCATGCGGCCGAAGGAGGTCGGCGCCGAAATCTTGAGCGTCCCATGCATCTGCGCCGAGCGGCCGGCAATATAAAATTCGGCCTCCTCCAGCCCGGCGAGAATGCCGAGGACGCGGTCGTAGAAACCTTGGCCGGCCTCCGTCAGCGAAATCTGCCGCGTCGTGCGCTGTAAAAGCCGGGTGCCGAGCCGGTCCTCCAGCCGCTTGATCCGCTTGGAGACGACGGCGGGGGAAAAGCCGAGCATGCGGCCGGCAAGCGACATGCTTCCCGTCGCGACGACCTTGGCAAAGATTTCGAGATCACCCAGATTGGTCATAAGCTTTTGTGACCTTTTCCCCTTTTGGCATAAGTGCTTAGCATTTGCGCCCCTATTGGGAAAGTGCTAAGCCGGGCTTGCGGCGGCAGGGAGGATCCGACACCCGTTCCCGTCGTCATCTTCCGGGAGGCCAGGGAGAAGGCCATGTCCGACGCCATTCCGTTTCTCGCGCCCCGCGCCGATGTCCTGGCCCGGCGCTCTCAGATCGTCGCCGATCTCACCGATCTGTTGCCGCCGGAATGCCTGGTTCATGAGGCGCGCGAGCTGGTTCCCTTCGAGACCGACGCCTTCGTTTCCTATCGCCGCCTGCCGCTCGCCGTAGCCCTGCCGCGCACCACGGCCGAGGTTTCGGCCGTCATGCGTTATTGCCATCGCTATGGCGTGCCGGTCGTACCGCGCGGCGCCGGCACCTCGCTGTCCGGCGGCGCCATTCCGCAGGAGGATGCCGTCGTGCTCGGCCTGTCGAAGATGAACCGCATCCTCGAGATCGATCTGCCGAACCGCGTCGCCGTGGTGCAGGCCGGTGTGACCAATCTCAATATCTCCGAGTCGGTGTCGGCGGACGGATTTTTCTATGCGCCCGACCCGAGTTCACAGCTTGCCTGCACCATCGGCGGCAATATCGGCATGAATTCCGGCGGCGCCCATTGCCTGAAATACGGTGTGACGACCAACAATCTGCTTGGTGTTAGGATGGTGCTGGTCGACGGCACGGTGATCGAGCTCGGCGGCAAGGCGCTGGACGCGGGTGGATATGACCTGCTCGGTCTTGTCTGCGGCCATGAAGGCCAGCTCGGCATCGTCACCGAGGCGACCGTGCGGCTGATCGCCAAGCCCGAAGGCGCGCGCCCGGTGCTCTTCGGCTTCGAGAGTTCGGAAGAGGCCGGCGCCTGCGTCGCCGATGTCATCGCCGCCGGCATCATCCCCGTTGCGATCGAATTCATGGACAAGCCGGCGATCGAGATCTGCGAGGCTTTCGCCCATGCCGGCTATCCCCTCGATGTCGGCGCGCTGCTGATCGTCGAAGTCGAGGGATCCGAGGCGGAAATGGAGGCCATGCTGAAGGACGTGGTCGATATCGCCCGCAACCACGGTGTCAAGACCGTGCGCGAATGCCAGTCGGCCACCGAAGCGGCGCTGATCTGGAAGGGCCGCAAGTCCGCCTTCGGCGCCACCGGCCGCATTGCCGACTATATCTGCATGGACGGCACCGTGCCGCTCAGCCAGCTGTCGCACGTGCTGAAGAAAACCGCCGAGATCGTCGATCACTATGGGCTACGCGTCGCCAACGTCTTTCATGCCGGCGACGGCAACATGCACCCGCTGATCCTGTTCAATGCCAACGATCCCGATGATGCCGCCCGTGCCGAGGCCGCCGGCAACGATATCCTGAAGCTGTGCGTCGATGCCGGCGGCTGCCTCACCGGCGAGCATGGCGTGGGCATCGAAAAGCGTGACCTGATGCGGCATCAGTATTCAGAGGCCGATCTCGCCCAGCAGATGGCGGTGCGTGCCGCCTTCGATCCCGGCTGGCTGCTCAACCCCTCGAAGGTCTTTCCGCTCGAAGGACGCCCAGCCGCATGATCGATCTGATGCCGACGAGCGAGGAACAGGCGGCGGCGATCGTCCGCGCCCATGCGGAGATGAACCGGCCGCTGGCGATCTGCGGCGGCGATACGCGCTCGGGTTTCGGCAATGCCGTTGCAGCCGAAGACCGGCTGCGATCGACCAGGCTTTCCGGCATCATCGCCTACAATCCCGGCGAGATGGTCATGACAGCCCGTTCGGGTACGCCTCTTGCCGAGGTCGAGGCGGCGCTGTCCGAAAATGGCCAGATGCTTGCCTTCGAGCCGATGGATCATCGCCCCGTTATGGCTAGGTCGGGCGAGCCGACCATCGGCGGCGTCTTTGCCGCCAATGTCTCCGGCCCGCGCCGCCTCGTTGCCGGCGCTGCCCGCGACAGTTTGCTCGGCGTGCGCTTCGTCAACGGCAGCGGCGAGATCATCAAGGCCGGCGGCCGGGTGATGAAGAATGTCACCGGCCTCGATCTCGTCAAGCTGATCGCCGGTTCGCACGGCACGCTGGGTTTTCTGACCGAAGTCACCTTCCGCGTGCCGCCGCGCCCGAAGACGGAACGGACCGTGGTTCTATCAGGCCTCAACGATGCCGAAGCGGCCAGCGCCATGGCGACGGCGATGGCGCTGCCGGTCGAAGTTTCGGGTGCGGCCCATCTGCCTTTGACGGTGACGTGGAAATTCCTCGCCGGCAAATTGCCCGAGGGCGAGGCGACTGTTTTGCGCATCGAGGGCTTGGCTGGCTCTGTCGATGTGCGCGTCGAAAAGCTTGCGGCGGCAATGTCTGCCTTCGCCGCGGTCACGCAGCTGGATGAGAGGGAAGGCCGGAGGCTTTGGCGGGAAATCCGCGATGTGCTGCCCTATGCCGACGGCACGGGGCGGCCGGTCTGGCGCGTCTCGGTCGCCCCCGGCACCGGCCATCAGCTGGTTGCAGCGCTCCGTCTCGAAGCCGGTGTCGATGCCTTTTATGATTGGCAAGGCGGCCTCGTCTGGATGCGCATGGAAGCGGAGCCTGAGGGCGAACTCATCCGCCGCTTCGTCAAAGGGCTCGGCGGTGGTCATGCGACGCTGATCCGCGCCTCCATTGCGGCAAGGGCGGCGACCGCCGCCTTTCATCCCGAGTCCGAGGCGGTGGCGATGCTGTCGCGGCGGGTGAAGGAGAAGTTCGATCCAGCGGGGATATTGAATCCGGGGAAGATGGGGTGAGAGGTAATATGGCTTTGCGCGCGGATCACCCCCCACTGTCCTGCCGGACATCTCCCACACAAGGGGGGAGATCGGCAAGAGGTTGGGCCATCGTTCCCTGTCTGGCGCGTCGCAGTCACAGCACGTTTGTTGGTTGGGGAAGCAGTCAATCCCATCCGATCTCCCCCCTTGTGGGGGAGATGTTCGGCAGGACAGAGAGGGGTGCTCCAGGCACAGCGGCCCCGAAGCGGAGGTCCCGCTAGATGCAAACCAACTTCACCCCAGCCCAGCTCGCCGACCCCGAAGTCGCCGAATCCGAAAAAATCCTGCGCAAATGCGTCCATTGCGGCTTCTGCACCGCTACTTGTCCGACCTATGTGACGCTCGGCAACGAGCTCGATAGCCCCCGCGGCCGCATCTATCTGATCAAGGACATGTTGGAAAACGGCCGGCCTGCCGATGCCGAGGTCGTCACCCATATCGACCGCTGTCTCTCCTGCCTTGCCTGCGTCACCACCTGTCCGTCCGGTGTCGACTACATGCATCTGGTCGATCACGCCCGCGCCCACATCGAAAAGACCTACAAGCGTCCCTTCATGAACAGGCTGACGCGCAGTCTCCTGGCCGCCGTCCTGCCCTATCCCGGCCGGTTTCGTCTGGCGCTTCATCTCGCCCGCCTTGGCCGCCCCTTCGCCGGCCTGATGCGCGGGGCGGCGCTCAAACCCTTTGCCGCCATGCTGGCGCTTGCACCACGGCGCCTGCCGGCCGCCTCGGATCTTGCAAAGCCCGGCACCTACCGGTCCGAGACGGAGCGGCGCGGCCGGGTGGCGATCCTCTCGGGCTGCGCCCAGCCTGTGCTTGATCCCGGCATCAACGCGGCGGCGATCCGGCTCCTGACTCGGCTCGGCATCGAGGTCGTGGCGCCGGAGGGCGAGGTCTGCTGCGGCTCGCTCGTCCATCACATGGGCCGCGCCGAACAGGCGCTTCAAAGCGCCCGCGCCAATGTCGATGTCTGGACGCGTGAGATCGAAGGCCAGGGCCTCGACGCGATCATCATCACTGCTTCGGGTTGCGGCACGACGATCAAGGATTACGGCCACATGCTGCGCCTCGACCCCGCCTATGCCGCAAAGGCGGCCAGGGTCTCGGCGCTGGCAAAGGACATCACCGAATATCTGGCGACCCTCGAATTGCCGGCCCATATGCCGAGGGGCATTACGGTCGCCTATCATTCCGCCTGCTCGATGCAGCACGGCCAGCGCATCACGCTTGCGCCGAAATCATTGCTGAAAGCGGCAGGCTTTACGGTGCGCGATCCGGCCGAAGGCCATCTCTGCTGCGGCTCGGCGGGCACCTACAACATTATGCAGTCGGAGATCTCGGCGGCGCTGAAGGCACGCAAGGTCAGGAATATCGAAGCGACCAAGGCCGACGTCATCGCCACCGGCAATATCGGCTGCATCACCCAGATCGCCACTGGCACCGCTATTCCGATCCTGCACACGGTCGAGCTGCTCGATTGGGCCTATGGCGGCGCTGTGCCGGAAAAATTAACAGGTTTGCCGTTAGGCTGAAGAGAGTGCAGCAGGCCCATTCGGGCCGCTCCTGGGAGATTGGGCGATGTGGCGGGGAATGATTGTACTTGCGGGACTGCTCGCGGCAGGCGCGGCCCATGCCGACAGCCGCTTATTCTGTTCCGCCGATGACGCACAGGCGCGGTTTACTCTCGAAAGCGGTTTCGCAAGCCATGCCGGCCACAGGCTCAACCATTTCCGCGGCGCGCTGATTGTCAAGGATCCCGCGCAAGCGCCGGCTTTTGGAAAACGTGTCTTTGAATCGCAGCATCTGAGCAACCACTGGGCGCGCGATGGCGAACTGCTTCTGGAAGTGTTCGACGAGGGCGGTGACGACACCGAAGGGGCAACGCTGGATCTGGTGGTGGTCGCCGGCGTGCGCGGCAAGCCGTCGGCAAATTTCAGCGGCACCTATTCCCTGACGATCGAGGGCGGCAGCAAACCTTATGCTGCCGAGGGCAAGGTCAGCTGCGGCACCAAATAGCGCCGCAGCCGAAATTCAATTCATTACCAGTGGAACGAGACGCCGACGTTGACGGCGTTGGTGAAGATGTTGGTCTTCAGGTCGACGCCGCTGTCGATCGGAACGTCGACGCGCGAATAGGTGCCCTTGTATTCGACAAAGGTCGACCAGCGGTCGGTCACCTTGAAATCGACGCCGGCCTGGGCCTGCAGCGTCACGCCGCCGAATTCGTAGGCCCAGGTCTTACCCTCGGGGCGAATCACCTCGACATGCGGAATGTTCACGCCGATGCCGGCGCCGAGATAAGGCGTCCAGCGGCGGCTCGGATCCTGGAAGCGGTAGAGCCCGTTCACCGTCAGCAGGTTCAGACCGTCGGTGAATTCGAAATGCGACCAGCCGGTCTTGGCGAGTGTGTCGTCGTCGGCATAGACCTTGTCGTGGGTGTAATCGAGCGAGATACCCCAGTTCGGCTTGTTGAAATTCTCCAGCCACCAGGTGACGCGGCCGCCGTAATAGGGCGGCGCGCCGAAGGACTTGCCTTCCCAGCCGGCGGTGAAATGCGTGCCGTCGGAAAGATCGACGCCGCTGTGCGGCGCGGTTTGGTAACCGCCGTAAATGGAGAACTGCAGATCTTCCGCCGAGGCGGATGCTGCCGAACAGAATGTGAAAAACGCGATGCCCGCAAGCAGGGAAGCGGAAGAACGCAGCGCATATGTCATTGAATAGCCCCGATATTGCAAATATGTCCACTCCTAGGCACGTCTGCCAGCTTTCCGCCGCAAAGTCCAAGAGAAATAAAAGGCGCCTCTAAAAAGCGCCCTCGTTTTTTGACAAGTGTTGCTCAGCCGCCGAACATGGTGCGCAACACGTCGATGCCCCTGTCCTCGAAAGCCACCTTGCCCTGCTTGTTGCCGGGGCCGATGACGATCACCTTGGTGCCGACAGGCGCGCGATCGTAAAGATGCATCACGTCCTCGTTCATCATGCGGATGCAGCCGGAAGACATATTGAGGCCGATCGTCCAGGGCTGGTTGGTGCCGTGGATGCGGAAGATGGTGTCGCGGCCACCCTGGTAGAGATACATGGCGCGGGCGCCGAGCGGATTGTCCTCGCCGCCTTCCTGGTAAGCAGGGATGATGTGACCCTTGGCGGCTTCGCGGCGGCGCATTTCGGCCGGCGGCGTCCATGCCGGCCATTCGGCCTTGCGGCCGATCTTGACGATGCCCGACCAGCCGAAGCCGTCGCGGCCGACACCGATGCCGTAGCGGGTCGCGCGGTTGTTGCCTTCGACGAGATAGAGATATTTGTTGTTGGTATCGATGATGACGGTGCCGGCCGCTTCCGTCGTCACCAGACGGACTTTCTTGCGCTTGAACTGCGGCTTCACGTATTTCGGCATCTGCGCCACCCGCACGATCTGAGCCGGGCGCTGCGTGTTGTCGGAGCCGGCCGGCGCTGCAAAGGCGGATGCAGACATCAAGGACAGAACAAGTCCGGCCGCGGCCAGACCTGGCATCAATTTGATCATGGTCGATTCCCCTCAAGCAAATTTGCCCGAAGCTACATGAACTTCTGCCCGATTCAAGATCGACTCGGCCGGATAAGGCAACTTCAGCCAAGGAAGCCGCCTGTTCTTGCGGCTTACAAGATCTTGCATGTGCCGTTACATGACGATGACGCGGGTTCCGACGCTGACGCGGTCATAGAGGTCAACGACGTCTTCGTTGCGCAGCCGGATGCAGCCGGAGGAAACGGCGCTGCCGATCGACCACGGCGCGTTGGTGCCATGGATGCGGTAAAGCGTCGAGCCGAGATACATGGCGCGGGCGCCGAGCGGGTTTTCCGGGCCGCCATCCATGCGCGCCGGCAGGTAATGACCCTTTGCGGCTTCGCGGCTGATCATTTCCGAAGGCGGCGTCCAGTCCGGCCATTCCTGCTTGCGGGTGATCTTGTGGACGCCGGCCCATTCGAAGCCGGGCTTGCCGACGCCGACACCGTAACGGCGCGCCTTGCCGCCGTCCATCACCAGGTAGAGAAAGCGGTTGTTGGTATCGATGACGATCGTGCCGGGCTTTTCCCGGGTGTCGTAGTCAACCATCTGCGGCAGGAATTGCGGCTCGATCGGATGGCGGATCGAAGGGATGCCGGGATTGATCGCCGAGACGGTCTGTGGCGCCGGCTGCGGCGCCTGGCGAATGACGCGGCGCTGGAAAAGCCCGCGCTGCTGCGGCTGGACGACCGGACGCTGATAGACTACGGGACGAACCGTGCCGCCGCCGAGCTGGTTGATCCAGGGCGCCGTCAGATCAGGGCTGAGCACGACAGGCGGGCGGGTGGCATAACGGTCGTCGGCTCGGGCGGCCGTCGAGAAAGCCCCGAAGAGGGCTGCGGCAAGAACAAGCTGTTTCATCATCGGACGGACTCTCTACAAATGGCCGAAAATGGTTTGGCGGGACTGGTCCGCCCGCAAAGACGCTGCCACCTGATCCGCCAGCGAATGGTAAAGATCGATTCCTGAAAAGCCGACCGATCGGATAAACTTTTCGTCAGGGTTACCGTTCGGTTTGGAAAGACGGTTTGCAAATGGTAAAGCCGGAATCACGACCGGAAAACGAAACGGCCCCCAGCAGAATGAAGGATCATGAGCGCGACTGGCATCATTATCGGCGAGGACGGCAGGAGCCGCTGCCACTGGCACGCCAATCTGCCCGATTATCTCAAATATCATGACGAGGAATGGGGCCGCCCTGTTACCAATGACATCCGCCTCTTCGAGAAGATCTGTCTCGAAGGCTTCCAGTCCGGCCTTTCCTGGCTGACCATCCTGCGCAAGCGGGAGAATTTCCGCGCCGCCTTTGCCGGGTTCGATTTCGACAAGGTCGCTCTCTTCGGCGAGGCGGATGTCGATCGCTGCCTTGGCGATGCCGGCATCATCCGCCATCGCGGCAAGATCGTCTCGACCATCAACAATGCCAGGCGCGCCATCGCGCTGCGGGACGAATTCGGCTCTCTCGCCCATTATTTCTGGGGTTACGAACCCGGCCACAACGAGCGGCCGGCCGTGGTCGACCGTGACCATATCGTCGCCAATCCGACAACGCCTACTTCTGTGGCCATTTCAAAGGATCTGAAGAAACGCGGCTGGACCTTTGTCGGTCCGACCACAGTTTATGCTTTCATGCAGGCGATGGGCCTCGTCAACGATCATCTGGAGGGCTGCTTCTGCCGGCCCGATGTGGAGGCGATGCGCGCCGCTCTGGCTCGGCCATGAAAGGTCTGTCCGTGAAAACATCGATTGCTGCCCTTGCCCTGTTTTTGCTGCCGATCTCAGCCATGGCGCAGACGCCGCAGCTCGATCCCGGCGAGAAGCTGGAGAAGCTTCAATTCCCCGCCGTCACCATGCAGCTCAAGGGTTGGACGAAATTCGGCAACAGCCATGTCTACACGCTGCCGGTGCGCGCCGGCCAGCACATCAAGATCAGCTTTGCCACCAAGAGCAAGTTCGCCTTCCTGGCGATCTTCGACCTGTCGAAGCCCGATGATGAAGCCTTCTTCGGGACCGACGAGGACGGCACGAATTTTCAGACGACGGCGAAGGAAAACACCACCTGGCTGCTGCGTCCCTATTATTCCAAGGTCTCACCGCGCCGCGGCCTCGGCGCGCCCTTCAGCATCCTGATCGAACCGCTGGCGGCCGCCCCGCCGCAGCCGCAACAGCCGGCCGAGCCGGAGCAGCCGTCGCTGTTTCCGAAGGCGCCGCCCAAGCCGCAATAGGGCAAGGCCGATCGGCCGGCATCGATCAACCGCCCGTTTAGGCCAGCCGGTCGATCAACTCGCGCAACTCGCCGAGATGGCCGATCTTGCGGAAACGCGGCGCTTCCGTCGGTTCGTCGACATGTTCCAGCACCCAGGTGAGTTCGTGCGGCACGAAGACGCCGTAGCTGCCCGCCGCAATCGCCGGCACGATATCCGATTTCAGTGAATTGCCGACCATCATCGCCCGCTCCGCTCCGTCACCGACCTTGGCGAAGATGCGCCGATAGGTGACGGCGGTCTTGTCGGAAACGATCTCGACGGCATCGAAGAAGTCGCCGAGCCCGGACTGGGCAAGCTTGCGCTCCTGGTCGAAGAGATCGCCCTTGGTGATCATGACAAGCAGATATTTGCCGGCGAGCGCCTCCAGCGTGTCGCGCGCATGCGGCATCGTCTCGACCGGATGGGACAGCAGGTCACGGCCGGTATCGAGGATCTTGGCGATGACGCTCGAGGGAACCTTGCCCTCGGTGATCTCGATCGCCGTCTCGATCATCGACAGCGTGAAGCCCTTGATGCCGAAGCCGTAATGGCGAAGGTTGCGTTTCTCGGCCTCCAGCAGCCGTTCGGAAATCTTCGGTCCGTCGGCGAAATCGGCAAGAAGCTTCGTAAAATGTGCTTCGGTCAGTCGGTAATATTGTTCGTTCTGCCAAAGCGTATCATCGGCATCGAAGCCGATCGTCGTCAGTGCTCGCGTCGTCACATGCGCACCCCTTGAACTATGGCCGGCATTCTATCGCCGGGCTGTGTCGAGACAAGGGCGTCTGCACTGCGGTGGGGCAGGTCGGGGCGTTGAAAAAGCGCCGCCGTCGCCCTACATCGAAATGGCCTCACCCTGCAGCCAGCCACGGCTGTGCCTGTCGCGCGCAGGCCAATAATCAAAAAATGAAGTTCTTCCGTTCGCAAGCCCCTCTTGCGGCAGACACAAAGGATTTTTTCGACCATGCGTTACAATCAACTCGGAAATACGGGACTTTTCGTTTCGGAAATCTGCCTGGGCACGATGACCTTCGGCGAGGCCCAGCAGGGCAGCATGTGGGGCGCCATCGCCGATGTCGACCAGAAGGCCGCCGACCGGATCGTCGAGCGCTCGCTCGCCGCGGGCGTCAATTTCATCGACACGGCCGACGTCTATTCATCCGGCGAATCCGAAAGGCTGCTCGGCCAGGCGCTGAAGAACCTCGACGTGCCCCGCAAGGACGTCGTCATCGCCACCAAGGTCTATGGCGTCATGGGTGACAAGCCGAACGACCGCGGCGCCTCGCGCGGCCACATCATGGATTCCGTCGAGGCGAGCCTTAAGCGGCTGCAGACGGATCATATCGACCTCTACCAGATCCACGCGACCGATACGGTCACGCCGATCGAGGAGACGCTGCGTGCCCTCGACGATCTCGTGTCCCGTGGTCTCGTGCGCTATATCGGCGTCTCCAACTGGCAGGCCTGGCGCATTTCCAAGGCGCTCGGCCTTTCCGAACGCCGCGGCTTTGCCCGCTTCGAGACGGTTCAAGCCTATTATTCGATCGCCGGCCGCGATCTAGAGCGCGATATCGTGCCGATGATGCAGGAGGAAAAGCTCGGCCTGATGGTCTGGTCGCCGCTGGCCGGCGGTCTGTTGTCCGGCAAATATGGTCCCGGCGCGCCCGGCAACGGCGAGGGCCGCCGCGCCAGTTTCGACTTCCCGCCGGTCGACCGGGACAGGGCCTGGGCTTGCGTTGCCGTCATGCGCGAGATCGCCGAAAAGCATGGCGCCGGGGTCGCCACCGTCGCGCTCGCCTATATTCTCGCCAAGCCGTTTGTCACTTCGGTCATCATCGGCGCCAAGCGCGTCGATCAACTCGACCAGAATCTCGCCGCCGTCAAGCTGAAGCTCGATGCCGACGACATGACGAGGCTCGACGAGGTGAGCGCCCTTGCTCCCGAATATCCGGGCTGGATGCTGTCGCGACAAGGCGCCGGTCGCCGCCCAGCCGACTTCGAACCGAAGGACTGATGTCGCCACTCCAAGGTCTGGGGAACGCCTGTCCCATCAGGCGTTCCCCTTCAGCAACGGCTGACTACTTGCCGTGGGCCTTCGACCACGCGTTCATTTCCGCGATCTCGGCCTCCTGCGCCTTGATCACGGCTTCGGCGAGTTTGCGGATATCGGGATCCTTTCCGTATTGAAGCTCGACTTTCGCCATGTCGATCGCGCCCTGATGGTGCGGGATCATGCCGCGGACGAAATCCGCGTCGGCATCGCCGCTATATTCGATCATCATATCCTTGTGCATCTTGTCGTTCGCCTCGCTGAAGGCCTGGCTGGATGCATCGTGGCTGCCCATCGGCTTGCTCATGTCCATGGACAGGTCTTCGGCAAAGGCGGGGACGGCCGGGATGGCGAGCATTGCGGCGAGTGCGATGATTTTCAAAGACATGAGAGTTCCTTCCTCTGTCTGACAAATAGGTTGGTGGCCGGCTAAAGCCGCTCGCTTCTGCGTGAATTGGGCGTGGCGTCAGGACAGTCGGGGAGGGGGAGCCTGCGGAGCGGGGCGATCGTCATCCAGGGCGCGGTCGAGCGCCGGGACGGGATAGGCGAATACAGGTTTCTCACTGTCGACGACCATGATGACCGGCGGCAGCAGCAGACAGGCGCTGCAAAGCGGCATATGCGCGGCATTGCCGGTAGAGCAGGGGTCTTTTGAGGGATCGGCCTTGCCCGCCGCCGTATCAGGCATATGCGTGCCGGCCATCTGATGGTGCATGACGCCGGCCTCGGCAGCAACGGGGGCATTCATCGACATGCAGGTCGGACAGCCTGCCCAAGCGGACATGGCGCTGTAGACCAACCAGCCGAGAACCATGGTGACGAGGGCGATCGTGCGCATGTCGTTTCATATAGGGGAATGCCGGATGCATGCCAAGCAGATCGGCGGTCACATCCTGGTCACCAGGTGGCAATCACCTTGTGCTCGATCCGGTAATCCTGGCTCTCCTCGCCGAGCGGCGCCACCGGCCACTTCCAGGTTGTCTTCGACGGCGGCGGCGAAACGCCGAACAGCAGGTCGGCCTCCTCGTGCGTCCGGCCGTTGCGGTCGATGACGGCATAGGCGATGTCGGTGACCAGGCAATGGCGGCAGGCAAGACCCGAAAGCCCCGCGATGTGCGCGGCGATCAGCCTTTCCACCGTATCGTCAGGCATTCCGGCGTCCCCGGCTTCGCAGCGCCGTTTCACGCCCCGGCCGATCTGCGACAGGAGATTGGCCGAAACCACGAAATCGAGATAGGGCACGGTGCGCAGGAAGCCGAGCGGTTCCGGCTCTCTGCCGGCCGCGAGCTCGTCATAGTCGGAAAGATCGCGCTCGATCAGCCGGATATTGCGATGGGTCTTGGTCGATAGCCGCACCGAGGCGAGGTGAACGAGGTCGACCAGAACGACGGTGTCGAACGCGCGGGCCAGTTCTTCGATCGGCACGTCGCGCAGCAGGCCGGAGCCAAGCACGACGGCGGTCCGCTTCCGCCTGAGATCGGCCGTCGCCGCACGGATCGCATTGCGGCTCTTCTCTTCATGGTCGGCCCATTCGGCGGCGCAACGCCCGGCCCGCGACCAGAGATTGACGGAATAGCGGATGAACTTTCGATGCGTCTTGCCGGTCAGCGGCCATGTCGCGGCATAAAGAAGCGCTTCAGCGATCATGATGCATATCCCGCGTTTCGGATGGATACCCTGTTCAATCGATTCTGGCAGCGACATCAAGGCCCTTCGCCCTTGCCGCTCTTCGCCCAATCCGCTAGGACACCGCCACTGTCACAGTCAGCGGAATTCCTGGAAATGAACGACAAGCAGAAGAAACCGCAAAAGCTCAAGGCCCGCCTGCCGCGCGGCTTCGTCGACCGGACGGCCGGCGATATCCGCGCCGTCAACGAGATGACGGCAAAGATCCGGGAAGTCTATGAGCATTATGGTTTCGATCCTGTGGAAACGCCGCTGTTCGAATATACCGATGCGCTCGGCAAGTTCCTGCCCGACAGCGACCGGCCGAACGAGGGCGTCTTCTCGCTGCAGGATGACGACGAGCAGTGGATGTCGCTGCGCTACGACCTGACGGCGCCGCTTGCCCGCCACGTCGCCGAGAATTTCAACGAGATCCAGCTTCCCTACCGCACCTATCGCGCCGGCTACGTCTTCCGCAATGAGAAACCCGGCCCCGGACGGTTCCGCCAGTTCATGCAGTTTGATGCCGATACCGTCGGCGCGCCGGGCGTCCAGGCCGATGCCGAAATGTGCATGATGATGGCCGATACGCTCGAAGCGCTCGGCATCAAGCGCGGCGACTACGTCATCCGCGTCAACAACCGCAAGGTTCTGGACGGCGTGCTGGAGGCGATCGGCCTCGGCGGCGACGACAAGGCCGGCCAGCGGCTCAACGTGCTGCGCGCCATCGATAAGCTCGACAAGTTCGGCCCGGAAGGTGTCTCGCTGCTCCTCGGCCCCGGCCGCAAGGATGAATCCGGCGACTTCACCAAGGGCGCCGGCCTCAATCAGGAGCAGATCGACAAGGTGCTCTTCTTCGTCGGCATCAGGGACTATGCCGAAAGCGCCGGACGTCTGGCTGAACTCGTTGCGGGGACGTCGAAGGGCGCCGAAGGCGTCGAGGAACTGAATTTCATCGGCGCGCTCGTCACGAGCGCCGGCTATGGCGCCGACCGCATCAAGATCGACCCCTCGGTCGTGCGTGGCCTCGAATATTATACCGGCCCGGTCTATGAGGCCGAGCTTCTCTTCGACGTCACCAATGAGAAGGGCGAGAAGGTCGTCTTCGGCTCCGTCGGCGGCGGTGGCCGTTATGACGGCCTCGTCTCCCGCTTCATGGGCCAGCCGGTGCCGGCGACCGGCTTTTCGATCGGCGTCTCCAGGTTGATGACAGCGCTGAAGAACCTCGGCAAGCTCGGGGCGAGCGCAGTGATCGAGCCGGTGCTGGTGACCGTCATGGACGGCGACGTCGAGGCGATGGGCCGCTACCAGCGGATGACCCAGGATCTGCGCGCCGCCGGCATCCGCGCCGAGATGTTCCAGGGCAACTGGAAGAAGTTCGGCAACCAGCTGAAATATGCCGACCGCCGTGGCTGCCCTGTGGCGATCATCCAGGGCGGTGACGAGCGCGCAGAGGGCGTCGTCCAGATCAAGGATCTGATCGAGGGCAAGCGGCTTTCCGACGAAATCGAGGACAATGCCAGCTGGCGCGAAGCCCGCGTGGCGCAGGAGACGGTGCCCGAGACCGATCTCGTCGCCAAGGTGAAGGAAATCCTTGCCGCGCAGGCGGAGGATCGGAAGAGAGCCGACAATGCGCAGTAGACCCCTCCCCAACCCCTCCCCCCAGGGGGGAGGGGTTTCAACTCGCGCCGCTTTGCTCAACTCGACCTTCGCTTTACCAGCGGCGCTGCGGATTTGTTCAGTCGGTCGCCGCGAGTTAGTCCCTCCCCCTTGTAGGGGATTTTTCCCGGGAGCGACCCAATGCCCCTGATCAACCTCCCCGACCTCGCCGGCGAACTGCTTGCCGAATTTTCCGCGCGCAACGCCGAGCGCATCGATACCCCCGTCATTCAGCCGGCCGAACCCTTCCTCGACATCGCCGGCGAGGATCTGCGCCGACGCATCTTCATGACCGAGAGCGAGACCGGGGCCAGCCTCTGCCTGCGGCCCGAATTCACCATTCCCGTCTGTTTGCGCCATATTGAAACCGCGACCGGCACGCCCAAGCGTTATGCCTATCTCGGCGAAGTTTTCCGCCAGCGCCGCGACGGCGCCAACGAATTCTATCAGGCCGGCATCGAGGATCTGGGCGATATCAATCTCGCCAGCGCAGACGCTCGCGCCATCGGCGATGCCACCGGCATTCTCGCCCGCCTGCTGCCTGGACGGAGCCTGTCGGTAACCTTGGGCGATCAGGCCGTGTTCGAGGCGGTCGTCCAGGCGCTTGGCCTGCCGCTCGGCTGGCAGAAGCGTCTGATCCACGCCTTCGGCAACATGACGCAGTTGGAGGCGCTGCTTGCGGGCCTCGTCAGCCCGCAATTCGTCACCGGACTTGACGACGATATCGCCAGGCTTGTCGCATCGGGCGACGAGCAGGCGCTGGTCGCGCATATCGAGCAGGAGATGCAGGCGACGGGTTACTCGACGAATGCCAGCCGTTCGCCGATCGAGATCGCCAGACGGCTCAAGGAAAAACTCATCCTGTCGGAAACGCGACTCGACGACGCGGCCTTCCACGTGCTGGAGGAGTTCCTGTCGCTCGACGTGCCGCTCGTCAACGCTTCCGCCGCCCTTGCCGGTTTCGCCGACGCTGCGGGCCTGAAACTCGGCAATGCGCTTTCCCGCTTCAACGGCCGGGTCGCGGCGCTTGCGAATGCCGGCGTCGATCTCTCCGGCCTTGGTTACCGCGCCGCTTTCGGGCGTCCGCTCGACTATTACACCGGCCTCGTCTTCGAGGTCACAGTGGAGGGATCGAGCGCGGTTCTGGCCGGCGGCGGTCGCTTCGACAAGCTTCTAACGTTCCTCGGCGCGACGGATCGCATTCCGGCCGTCGGCTTCTCCTTCTGGCTCGACCGCATCGAAACCGAAAGGGCAGCCGCATGACCGTCACCATCGCGCTTCCCTCCAAAGGCCGTATGAAGGACGACGCTTTGGCGATCTTCGAGCGGGCCGGCATGCCGATCTCGGCGGTTGGCAACGACCGATCCTATCGCGGCCGCGTCGAAGGCTGGGACAATGTGGAAATCGCCTTCCTCTCGGCCTCCGAAATCTCCCGTGAACTCGGCAACGGCACCGTCGACTTCGGCGTCACCGGCGAGGATCTGATGCGGGAGGGTTTTTCCGAAGTCGACAAGCGCGTCGAATTCTGCGCCCGGCTCGGTTTCGGCCATGCCGATGTCGTCGTCGCGGTGCCCGAGATCTGGCTCGATGTCGACACCATGGCCGATCTCGGCGATGTCGCCGCCGATTTCCGCGCCCGCCACGGCCGGCGGCTTGCCATCGCCACCAAATACTGGCGCCTTACCCAGCAGTTTTTTTCCAGCCAGCACGGCATCCAGCTTTACCGCATCGTCGAAAGCCTCGGCGCGACCGAGGGCGCTCCCGCGTCCGGCTCGGCCGATATCATCGTCGATATCACCTCCACCGGCTCGACACTGCGCGCCAACCACCTGAAGGTGCTTCAGGACGGGGTCATCCTGCACTCGCAGGCCTGCCTCGTGCGCGCCCGCAAGGATAGCCATGCCGAGGAAGCCGTGGTGCAGGCGATTATCGAAGCGGTGCGCGCCGCTCTCTGATTTCGGCCAATCAGGCCACAAGCAAAAACCCGCCGTCAATTCAATGACGGCGGGTTCTGCATGTCTGGGAGGATGTCTGTCCTATCAGGCGACGGCGTAGGCACCACGGCGGGCGTCGAGCGAGTAGGCGCCAGCGCCATTGGTAGCGAGCATGATATAGGCGCCAGCCAGCGTGATGTTCTTCAGGAAGTTGACGAAGTTCAGGCCGCTGAGCCAGGCGTTGGCGGCAGCCGGGAAATCGGGAACGTTGATCGGCGAGAAGTGGAAGACGAAGGCGGTGAAGACGCAGAAGGCGGCGAGCAGCCAGCCGACGATGCGGACCTGGAAACCGACGAGCACGGCAATGCCGGCAACGAGTTCGAACAGGCCGGCGAGATAGGTGAGCGCCGTGGATGCCGGCAGGCCGGCGCCGGCGATCATGCCGGCCGTCGAGGCCGGATCGGTCAGCTTGCCGAAGCCGGCGAAGATGAACATGAAGGAAAGCAGAATGCGGGCAATCAGGATGATGACGTTGTTCGACATTGGACGTTGTCTCCGTTTGAATGATCTGGAGATCTGGTGCCCCGGCACGCTGTGATCTCTGGTGCCTCCTATGTCGCTTTTTTTCTCCGTCATGGAAAGATAAACGGAAGCGGACAGTTCGTTCAACAATATGGAACGATGTCCGGTCGCTTGCCTTTGCAGAGCCCCGTCTCTTATGGTCAGCGCCCAACAAGGAGAATCCGATGGCAGATCTGTCCGCATTTCCGATCACGACCCGCTGGCCGGCGAAAAACCCAGACATTATCCAGCTCTATTCGCTGCAGACCCCGAACGGGGTGAAGGTATCCGTCGCCCTCGAGGAGCTCGGGCTCACCTATGAGCCACATTATATTTCCTTCGCCGCCAACGAACAGAAGTCACCGGAATTCGAATCCCTCAATCCGAACGGCCGCATTCCGGCGATCATCGATCCGAACGGGCCGGACGGCAAACCGATCGGCCTTTTCGAATCCGGTGCCATCCTGCTTTATCTCGCGGAAAAGACAGGCAAGCTGATCCCCGCCGATGCCGCCGATCGCTACGAATGTATCCAATGGGTGTTTTTCCAGATGGCCAGCATCGGCCCGATGTTCGGCCAGTTCGGCCATTTCCACAAGTTCGCTGCCGACAAGGTTGCCAACAACTCCTATCCGGTGGAGCGCTATCGCGATGAATCCAAACGCCTGCTCGGCGTGCTCGAAGGGCGGCTGAAAGGCCGGCAGTGGATCATGGGCGATCAATATACGATCGCCGATATCACTACCTTCACCTGGGTTCGCGGTGCCGACATCTTCTATGGCGGCCGTGAGATTCTCGAATATGCGAAATTCCCCGCCGTCTCCGATTGGCTGGAGCGCTGCATCGCCCGCCCGGCAAGCGCCAGAGGCCTCAACATTCCGGTCAAACCGGAGTAACGGACGATCCGCCGGAAAATGCAAAAGGCCGTCCTGAGGCCCAGCCACTAACGTGGAATCGTGAGGACCATCTTTAGCAAAACCCCTCGCTGCAGATGTGGAGGATCAGCGCGGTAGGCCGACCGGAAACCGGAAAACCCGGTATCAAGCGCGCGATCCGCTTCGGCTGACGACCGCAATCACGGCGGCATTCGGTGGCGTCAGACTTTTTTGACGCCGGCTTCCACAAATCGCAGATGGCGATGACTCTTTTCACCTCCTTGAAACGTCGTTGTTGCGACCGTCGTCGAGCGGTCGAAACCGACCCGGATGAGGACTGAGAAATGGATCTGGAAGGAAAGCGAATTGTGGTCGTCGGCGGGAGCCGCGGCTTGGGGAGTGGGCTCGCCGAGGCATTCCTTGCTCGCGCGGCCGAAGTCACCGTGGTCGCCCGAAACGCGGTGGCTGTGCAGGGCCGGGCTGAGCAACCCGCTGTCACCGCCATATCGGCCGATGCGACCGATGCCGACGCGGCGTGGCGGATCATGGAGCAGACGCAACCTGATGTCGTCATCATGAGTGCCGGTGCGGAACCGCCCATGGAACGGATCGACCGGATTGGCTGGGAGGCATTCACGACCAACTGGAATGTAGACGTCAAGGCTGCGCTGCATTGGGTACAGGCTGCCCTGACCTTGCCGATGGCGCCGGGCGGCCTCGTCGTCCTGGTCTCTAGCGGAGCCGCCGTCCAGGGGTCGCCGCTATCGGGAGGATATGCCGGCGCCAAGCGCGCGCAGTGGTTCATTGCAAAATATGCCGATGACTTGTCGGCGGAACTCGGCCTGGGTTTGCGGTTCCGGGTCATTGTTCCCCGGCAGATGTTCGTTGGAACCGGTGTGGGCGATACCGGCATCGGGGCCTATGCTGCGAAGGCGGGTCGGACATTTGCCGAACAGGCCGCCACCTGGCCGGACATGACCCCGCGGGCTTTCGGTGATACGGTCGCCGAACTGATCGGCGATTCCGGCCTCGCCGAGGCCATGGTCTATGGCGTGCGTGGGGATACGGGTGTGACGGTCATCGAATGACGAAAGACCCAGCTCTGGGAGCCGAAGAGGGGAAAACTCTGCCCGCAGACCTGGCCAGGGAAGCGGACGCGCTTCGCCCCCAACTGCATCGCTATGCTGCTCGTCTGGTGGGTTCGGTGATCGACGGCGAGGACGTGATTCAGGATGCGTTTGCCAGGGTATTTGCGACGGCCGGCTCGATCCCACCGGGCACGCCGCTGCGACCGTGGCTGTTTCGCATCGTCCACAATCAAGCCATAGATGCCCTGCGCCAGCGCAGTAAGCGCCGGTCGGAGCCGCTCGAGACAGCCTTTGATCTGGCCGATATCAGGGCCGTCGGCCCGGAGGACGCGCTGATCCGGCGGGACACGGTGCGGGTCGCCCTGGGTCATTTTGCAGAATTGCCGGTGCCGCAACGCAGCGCGGTGATCCTCAAGGATGTGCTCGGAGAGTCGCTTGCGGATATCGCAGCGCTGCTGGAACTGAGTGTCGATGCCGTCAAGGCCCATTTGTCGCGCGGTAGGGCGCGATTGCGCGCGATCTCCGACGTGCGGTCTGAGGTTGCGCCGTCGCCAAGTCCCGAGGCCCTGAACTTTGCAGCGCTCTTCAACGCCCAAGATTGGGACGCGCTGCGTCGCTTGCTGGCCGATGACGTTCGGCTTCGTCAGGCGCGACGGCGGGAAATCTCGGGTGCCGCCGACGTCGGTCGATTTTTCACCTATTATGCCGAATATCCGCCGGTCAGGATCGAACCGGCCTGGCTGGAAGGCCGGGAAATATTGCTGGTATCGGCCGAACCGTCGGGCGCTCCTTCCTATTTCATGCTGCTCGAATGGCGCGGGCAAAAGATAAGCCTGATCCGCGACCATCGCTACGCGACCTATGTCATGGATGGTGCTGATCTCATGCCGGCCGCATCGCGGTGACCGATACTGGTCGAGACGAGCTTTCTCGCGGCCTGCTATGCGCCGAATCCCAAATCAGAAGCCAATGCCCTAAAGCCTGCCACGTGAAGTTAGGTTCACGCGATAGGCTTAGGGAACCGCAAAATTTAGCGATTCCACGTTTTACGTTAGTGGCTGAGCACTGAGGCGGCCTTTATCTCGCGTCGCCGGTCTTCACTGCCAGCTTGTGATCTGGGTTGCGTCTTGCAGCTTGAAGCGCGGAAAGATGAAGACGCCGGCCATGCGGCCGCTGTATTTCTCCTCGAGCCCGCTCGACTCCCCCATGCAGAACAGCGGCTGACGGAAACCGTTCCGCGTGATGATCGTGGTCGAAAAACAGAAAGAGGAGGAGTGCGTCGCCGCCTTCTCGAACAGCTCCAGCACGTGGCTGCGATCCTTGGTATCGTAGCAGCGGATCAGGTTCAGCAGTCCGCATTCATCGGCGGAAATGCCGTGCAGCATTGCGCTCCATTTGCTGAGACAGATCAGGCCGGTCGAAAAATCTGCGGTCCAGCTTTCGGAAACTGATAGCTGCGCCAGCATCTGGTGATTTTGATGATTGTCGTTCAGTGAGCCGGTCATCAAGGGCACGGCTGCATTGGCTTTGGCGATCTTAAACAAGGCGTTCCCCAGTTCGGATGCGGCTCCGACGCCGCACGCTCGGCAAACACAAAGAAACAGGATCATGGGACAGGGGCATAATGCCCGCGCCTACACCGGCGATCGTTGCGGCCGTTCGAGCCTCCGGACTGGAGTCCTTCGAACACGCATCTATGGCATCGCCTTCCGCGCTCGTCTGATGGCGAAAATCATCGCCGGGCGCGTATCAATTGCAGCGAGGATTTATAGGAGCTTTTGCACAAACGGCAACGGCTTTTTAAGGGCTGTTCGGATTGGCATCAGTTGCGGGAAATGCCGGCATCCCCGCGTCTTCGGGCCAGAAGTGATCAGTTTCAGCGCTTTTCGACCCGTTTCGCTGCGCTTGCGGGAGAAAGCCTGCCCCCGTAAGCAATCTCTCGCGCATAGGAAATGAGCTGCGACATAAGCCTGACGAAAGCTTCGCGGGCGGCGGACGCACTGCGCAGCATGAAATAGCGCGCAACGGATCGAATCATTTTTGGCGAAAAGAAAAGGGCGACCCGAGGGCCGCCCTTCCTGTTCCGGATGTGCCGGAATGGATTTCAGTGACGGCTTTCGCCTATCACATCATGTCCATACCGCCAGTTCAGCGCGCTTGACGCGCTGAACCATCTTTGATGATGGGCGGATTCATGGACGATGCTGTGAAAGGCCGTTGGCCTATCACATCATGTCCATTCCGCCAGTTCAGCGCGCTTGACGCGCTGAACCATCTTTGATGATGGGCGGATTCATGGACGATGCTGTGAAAGGCCGTTAGCCTATCACATCATGTCCATTCCGCCCATGCCGCCCATGCCGCCCGGCATAGCCGGAGCGTCCTTCTTCGGCAGCTCGGCGATCATGGCTTCGGTGGTGATCAGCAGCGATGCGACGGAAGCGGCATCCTGCAGGGCGGTGCGAACGACCTTGACCGGGTCGATGATGCCCATGCCGATCATGTCGCCATATTCGCCGGTCTGGGCGTTGTAGCCGTAGTTGTCCTGATCCTTGTCGAGGATCTTGCCGACAACGATCGAGGCTTCGTCACCAGCGTTCTCAGCGATCTGGCGGGCCGGAGCCTGCAGAGCGCGGCGAACGATGTTGATGCCGGCTTCCTGGTCGTCGTTGACACCCTTGGAGGTGATCTTGACGGAAGAACGCAGCAGGGCAACGCCGCCGCCCGGTACGATGCCTTCCTGAACGGCAGCGCGCGTCGCGTTGAGGGCGTCGTCGATGCGGTCCTTCTTTTCCTTCACTTCGACTTCCGTCGAGCCGCCGACACGGATGACGGCAACGCCGCCAGCGAGCTTGGCAAGGCGCTCCTGCAGCTTCTCGCGGTCGTAGTCGGAGGTGGTTTCTTCGATCTGAGCCTTGATCTGGGCAACACGGCCTTCGATGTCGGACTTGGCGCCCGAACCATCGACGATCGTGGTGTTTTCCTTGGAGATCGAAACCTTCTTGGCACGGCCGAGCATGTCGAGCGTGACGCTCTCGAGCTTGATGCCAAGATCTTCGGAGATGACGGTGCCGCCGGTCAGGATGGCGATGTCTTCGAGCATGGCCTTGCGGCGGTCGCCGAAGCCAGGCGCCTTGACGGCAGCGATCTTCAGGCCGCCGCGCAGCTTGTTGACGACGAGCGTTGCAAGCGCTTCGCCTTCGACGTCTTCAGCGATGATGAGGAGCGGCTTGCCGGTCTGGACGACGGCTTCGAGAACCGGGAGCATCGACTGCAGGTTCGACAGCTTCTTCTCGTGAAGGAGAATGAAGACGTCTTCGAGGTCGGCGACCATCTTTTCCGGATTGGTGACGAAGTAGGGGCTGAGGTAGCCGCGGTCGAACTGCATGCCTTCGACGACTTCGAGCTCGGTTTCGGCGGTCTTGGCTTCTTCAACCGTGATGACGCCTTCGTTGCCGACCTTCTGCATGGCTTCAGCAATGTCGAGGCCAACCTGGCGCTCGCCGTTTGCCGAGATCGTGCCGACCTGGGCGACTTCTTCCGAGGTGTTGATCTTCTTGGCCTTGGCCTGGAGATCCTTGACGACTTCGGCGACGGCGAGATCGATGCCGCGCTTCAGGTCCATCGGGTTCATGCCGGCAGCAACGGCCTTGGCGCCTTCGCGAACGATCGCCTGGGCAAGAACGGTTGCGGTCGTGGTGCCGTCACCGGCGATGTCGTTGGTCTTCGAAGCAACTTCGCGGACCATCTGGGCGCCCATGTTTTCGAACTTGTCTTCGAGTTCGATTTCCTTGGCGACCGAAACCCCGTCCTTGGTGATGCGCGGGGCGCCGAAGGACTTGTCGATGATGACGTTACGACCCTTCGGGCCGAGCGTTACCTTGACTGCATCGGCGAGAATGTCGACGCCGCGCAGCATCTTTTCGCGCGCGGTGCGGCCAAACTTGATTTCTTTAGCTGCCATGTTTGTGACTCCTGAATTCGATTTGTTCGGGCAAAAGCCCGTCAGTCATTTCGGGAAAGCGGATCGGCAATCAGCCGATGATGCCCATGATGTCGGCTTCCTTCATGATCAGAAGGTCTTCGCCGTTGATCTTGACTTCGGTGCCGGACCACTTGCCGAACAGCACGCGATCGCCAGCCTTGACGTCGAGTGCGACGACCTTGCCGGACTCGTCACGAGCGCCGGAACCGACGGCGACGATTTCGCCTTCCTGCGGCTTTTCCTTTGCGGTGTCGGGAATGATGATCCCGCCCTTGGTCTTCTCTTCGGACTCGACGCGACGAACGACGACGCGGTCGTGAAGCGGACGGAAATTGGTGCTTGCCATTGTCTAATCCCTCGATCGAATGACATTCGCAGGCCGGAGCGGCCCACATGGATAGGTGTTAGCACTCCCTTTCGGTGAGTGCTAGCGACGTGCATTTAGGGATGGCTCCGAAAGGAGTCAATGAGAGCAATCACGAATTTTTGTGCCGGAATTGTGAAGAGACCGGAGAAATGCCGGAGATTCGGCCGAACCCGCTGTCGCGGCCCAGCCTTGCCGATCACGCGCCGGATTGTCGCGAGGGGGCTTTGCCGCGGACGCTGGCAAAGAAAATGCCTTGCCATCGTCCTGCGCCTTTGCAATGTCACCGGTGACTGCAGCAACTCGGGACATTGGAATGGCCAAGCGGATAGAAACCTTCTCTGAGATCACCGATCGCTATGACGTGGTGCTCTGTGATGTCTGGGGCGTCGTTCACAACGGCGTCGATCCGTTTCCGAAGGCGGCTGCCGCCCTCCAGGCGGCGCGCGAAAACGGCCTCGCCGTCGTCCTTATCACCAACTCGCCGCGCCTTTCCTGGCAGGTCGTCGAGCAATTGCGTCATATCGGCGTGCCCGACGGCGCCTATGACAGGATCGTCACCTCGGGCGACGTCACCCGCGGGCTGATTGCCGAGGGGCCGAAGACGGTCTTCCTGCTCGGCCCCGAGCGCGACAAGGCGCTTCTCGAAGGCATCGGCGTCGAGCGAGTGCCGGCCGGCGAAGCGCGATCGCTCGTCTGCACCGGCTTCTTCGACGACGAGACCGAGAAGCCGGAAGATTACACCGACATGCTTCTGGATTTTCAAGCGCGCGAGGTGCCGATGATCTGCGCCAATCCCGACCTCGTCGTCGAGCGCGGCCACCGCATCATTCCCTGCGCCGGCGCCATGGCCGCCTATTACGAGCAGCTCGGCGGCAAAACCCGCATCGCCGGCAAGCCGCACCGGCCGATTTACGAGGCGACGCTGGCCGCTGCCCGCGAACTTCGCGGCGATGTGCCGGCCGAGCGCGTCTTGGCGATCGGCGACGGCATGCCGACCGATGTCCGCGGCGCCTTGAATTTTGGCCTCGACCTTCTCTACATCAGCGGCGGGATCCACGCCAAGGAATACACCTTGAACGGCGAAACCGACGAGGCGATCCTCAACGCCTACCTCGAACGGGAAAACGCCGCGCCGAAGTGGTGGATGCCGCGCCTTGCATGAAGAGAAGCCAGCCGATGACCGTCTTCCACCGCAATGAAACCCGGGATCCCTTGCCCGCCCATCTCAAAGGCGGGGTGGTCGCCATCGGCAATTTCGACGGCGTGCATCGCGGCCATCAATCGGTGCTGAACCGCGCGCTCGAGATCGCCAAGACGCGCGGCATCCCCGCTCTGGTGCTGACCTTTGAGCCGCATCCGCGCACGGTCTTCCGGCCGCAGACGCCGGTGTTCCGCCTGACACCCGCGCCGCTGAAAGCCCGCATTCTGGAAACGCTGGGGTTCAACGCCGTCATCGAATATCCCTTCGACTACGAATTTTCACAGCGCTCGGCCGATGACTTCATCCATTCGATCCTGAAGGATTGGCTCGGCGCCTCCGAAGTCGTCACCGGCTTCGATTTCCACTTCGGCCGCAGCCGCGAAGGCGGTCCCGCCTTCCTGATGAATGCCGGCCAGACCTACGGCTTCGGCGTCACCCTGATCGATGCCTTCCGCGACGAAAACGCCGACGTCGTCTCGTCGAGCCATATCCGCGCGTTGCTGAAGGAGGGCGAGGTCAGCGAAGTCGCCGGCATGCTCGGTTACCGCTATACGGTGGAAGCCGAGGTGATCGACGGCGAAAAACTTGGCCGGCAGCTTGGCTTTCCTACCGCCAACATGCGCCTGCCGCCGGAGGCCGAGCTCGCCGCCGGCATCTACGCCGTCCGCTTCCGCCGCCAGGATGGAACGCTCCACGATGCGGTCGCAAGCTACGGCCGCCGCCCGACGGTGATGGAGAACGGTGCCCCGCTGCTCGAAACCTTTCTTTTCGATTTCAGCGGCGATCTCTACGGTCAGCTCTGCGCTGTCTCCTTCTTCGGCTATCTCCGCCCGGAACTGAAGTTCGACGGCCTCGATCCGCTCGTCGCCCAGATCAAGCGTGACGAAGCGGAGGCGAGGGCGCTGCTGGCGGGGGTCAAACCGCTGAGTGCGCTCGATGGGAAGCTCTGCTTTTCCTGAGACCCGCGCCGAGGACAGAGTTTTTCTGCACGCAACGGAAATTTCGCTAACGCCCGGCGATATCATGCGGTGAATTCTTCTCTTCCTTTTCCTCGTGAAAACGCCTATGAACCGGCGCGATGAGAAAATTTCGGCTGGCGATCACGATACGAATTATCGGCCCGGCCTTCCGCGCGCGCTAAGCGGCCGGGAGGTCCGGGTTTTCGGCGCTTGGATACAAGCGCTTCCGTCACCAGCTTTTTCACGCCGTTGCGCCCCTTTCTGGGCCGCCAGATACGATTGTCCCGATATGACCGACACAGCCGAAAAGATCGATTACTCGAAGACCCTCTATTTGCCCGAAACCGATTTCCCGATGCGCGCCGGCCTGCCGCAGAAGGAGCCGGAGCTCGTCAAGCGCTGGCAGGAGATGGATCTCTACAAGAAACTGCGCGCCTCTGCCGCCGGCCGCGAAAAATTCGTCCTGCATGACGGCCCGCCCTATGCCAACGGCAACATCCATATCGGCCACGCGCTGAACAAGATCCTCAAGGACGTCATCAACCGCTCGTTCCAGATGCGCGGTTATGACGCCAACTACGTGCCCGGCTGGGATTGCCACGGCCTGCCGATCGAATGGAAGATCGAGGAGGAGAACTATCGCGCCAGGGGCAAGGCCAAGCCCGATCTCAAGGAGCCGGCGGCGATGATCGAATTCCGCCGCGAGTGCCGCGCCTATGCCGAAAAATGGATCAAGGTCCAGGGCGACGAGTTCCAGCGTCTCGGCATCGTCGGCGATTTCGACAACCCGTATCTGACGATGAACTTCCATGCGGAGAGCCGCATCGCCGGCGAACTGTTGAAGATCGCCGCAAGCGGCCAGCTCTATCGCGGCTCCAAGCCGATCATGTGGTCGGTGGTCGAGCGCACGGCGCTGGCGGAAGCCGAAGTCGAGTACCACGATTATGAGAGTGACACGATCTGGGTGAAGTTCCCGGTGAAATTTGTCGTGCGTGACGGCGCGGAAGCAAAGTTTCATCTGCTGGATGCTTCAGTCGTCATCTGGACGACCACGCCCTGGACCATCCCCGGCAACCGGGCGATCGCCTATTCCTCGCGTGTTGCCTACGGCCTTTACGAGGTCACGGCTGCCGAAAATGATTTTGGCCCGCGCCCGGGCGAGAAGCTGATCTTTGCCGATCAGTTGGCTGAAGAATCCTTTGCCAAGGCGAAGCTACAGTACAAGCGTCTTGCCGATGTTACGGCTGCCGATCTTGCCGCCATCACCTGTGCGCATCCGCTCAAGGGTCTGGGAGATGGCTATGAATTTGCCGTGCCGTTGCTCGAAGGCGACCATGTCACCGACGACGCCGGTACGGGCTTCGTGCATACGGCGCCGAGCCACGGCCGCGAAGACTTTGACGTCTGGATGGCGCATGCCCGCGAGATCGAGGCGCGCGGCATCGAGACGAAGATCCCGTTCCCGGTCGACGACGGCGGTTTCTACACGGCTGACGCCCCCGGTCTCGAAGGCGCTCGCGTCATCGACGACAACGGCAAGAAGGGCGATGCCAACGACCGCGTCATCAAGGCGCTGATCGAGCGCAACGCGCTCTTTGCCCGCGGCCGCCTGAAGCACCAGTATCCGCATTCCTGGCGCTCGAAGAAGCCGGTCATCTTCCGTAATACGCCGCAGTGGTTCGTCTATATGGACAAGACGCTGGCGGATGGAACGACGCTGCGCACCCGTGCGCTCACCGCGATCGACGACACCCGCTTCGTGCCGGCTGCCGGCCAGAACCGCCTGCGCGCGATGATCGAGCAACGCCCGGACTGGGTGCTTTCCCGTCAGCGCGCCTGGGGCGTGCCGATCTGCGTCTTCGTCGATGAGCATGGCGCCGTGCTGCAGGATGAGGCCGTCAACCGGCGCATCCTCGAGGCTTTCGATGCCGAAGGCGCCGACGCCTGGTTTGCCGAAGGCGCCAAGGAGCGCTTCCTCGGCAACGAGCATGATCCGGCCAAGTGGTCGCAGGTCATGGATATCCTCGACGTCTGGTTCGATTCGGGCTCGACGCACACCTTCACGCTGGAGGACCGCCCGGACCTGAAATGGCCGGCCGACCTCTACCTCGAAGGCTCCGACCAGCATCGCGGCTGGTTCCATTCCTCGCTGCTGGAATCGGCTGCGACCCGCGGTCGCGCGCCTTATAACGCCGTCCTCACCCATGGCTTCACCATGGACGAGAAGGGCGAGAAGATGTCGAAGTCGAAGGGCAACGTCACCGCTCCGCAGGAGGTGATGAAGGACGCCGGCGCCGATATCCTGCGCCTCTGGGTGATGACCTCGGACTATGCGGACGACCTGCGCGTCGGCAAGACGATCATCCAGACCAATGTCGACGCCTATCGCAAGCTGCGCAATACCATCCGCTGGATGCTCGGCACGCTTGCCCATGACAAGGGCGAGGAGATCGCGCTTGCCGATCTGCCGGAGCTGGAGCAGCTGATGCTGCATCGGCTTGCCGAGCTCGATCAGCTGGTGCGCGAAAACTACGATGCGTTCGACTTCAAGAAGATCGCCCGCGCACTGATCGATTTCGCCAATGTCGAGCTTTCGGCCTTCTATTTCGATGTCCGCAAGGATGCGCTCTATTGCGACGCGCCGTCGAGCCTGCGCCGGCGCGCCAGCCTGCACGTCATCCGCCAGATCTTCGATTGCATGGTGACCTGGCTTGCCCCGATGCTGCCCTTCACCACCGAGGAGGCCTGGCTGTCACGCAATCCGTCTGCCGTTTCCGTGCATCTGGAGCAGTTTGCCACCGTTCCCAAGGAATGGCGCAACGATGCCCTGGCCGAGAAGTGGAAGAAGATCCGCGCCGTGCGTTCGGTTGTAACAGGCGCGCTGGAAATCGAGCGCAAGGACAAGCGCATCGGCTCCTCGCTGGAAGCGGCGCCCGTCGTCCATATCGCCGATGCCGAGCTTCGCAAGGCGCTCGAGGGACAGGATTTCAGCGAAGTCTGCATCACCTCGGGCATCACCATCAAGGCGGACGCCGGTCCGGCGGAAGCCTTCCGCCTGGCTGAAGTGCCTGACGTCGCCGTCGTTCCGAAGCTCGCCGAGGGTGTCAAATGCGCGCGTTCCTGGCGCATCACCACCGATGTCGGTTCCGATCCCGACTATCCCGACGTCTCGGCGCGTGATGCTGCGGCCTTGCGTGAGCTCGGCATCCGCGCCTGAAGATATTTGCCGGGTGAATTGCCTTTGTGGCGTTCATCCGGTAAAAGCTGCCTGAAAATGGCCGGATTTTTGCGTCAGGGGGACGGTTGTCCGGTTGGGCAACGATTGCACCGGTGGCTGGAAGGGTTTTCATGTTCGCAACGCATTGGTTCCGTATGGGCGCCTGCCTGTCTGTCGTCGTGGCGGGATGCTCGTTGGTGTCCAGTTGCGCCAGCAGCCCGACCTACGGCACCGACAAGACAGCCATGGAGCAGTTGACCGACGATCTCGGCCAGTCCGTGTCGCTGACCGGGCCGGATCCGAAGAACAAGGGCGTCAAGTATTCGCCGCGTCCCACACTGGTGTTACCGGCCGAGGGGCAGAGGGAGACCCTTGTTCAGCCGCAGCAGACCGTGGCCACCAAGGACAATCCGCAATGGCTTGAATCACCGGAGGAGACTCGCGCCCGCCTCGTTTCGGAGGCCGACGCGAATTCCGACAATCCGAACTACCGCTCGCCGCTCGCCAGCTCGGCGATCGAAGGCGGCCGGCGCACGACGGAAGCCCAGACACAGGCCTATCGCGAAGCCCGCGCCCTGCAGAAGGGCTCCTACGTCGATCAGCGCCGCTACATTTCCGACCCGCCGCCCGGTTACCGCACCGTCGACGACCCGGCAAAGCTCGACGATGTCGGCGAGCCCGAGCTCAAGAAGCAGAAGAAGCGCAAGAAGGACGCGGCGATCGCCAACAGCGGCAAGCAGTGGTGGAACTTCCTGCAATAGCGGCATGTGCTAGCGCTTAGGCGCGGCCTCAGGAGATTGACGAGGGCAGCCCCTCATCCGGCTGCCGCCACCTTCTCCTCGTAACCAGGGCAAAGGGACCATGCCGCAACCTCTCCGTACCCCACAATCTCTCGCAGGGCACGTCCCTTCACCCATTTACGGGCCGCAGAACGGGTTGAGACCAGTGGCTCGACCCCGGCAAGATTAGGGTGAGGGGCAGCCATCGGCGCAATCCGATAGCATTGGCGTGAGGTTCAGAATTAAAGCGCCTCTCTCTTTTGCGAAAAGAAGGTCCGCAAAATCTCGGCCGACTGAACCTCGTTGAAGCCGGAATAAACCTCCGGCGCGTGGTGGCAGGTCGGCTGCGCATAGAATCGCACGCCGCTGTCGACGGCGCCGCCCTTCGGGTCCTCGGCGCCGTAATAGAGCCTGCGGATGCGTGCAAACGAAATGGCTGCGGCGCACATGGTGCAAGGCTCCAGCGTCACATAGAGATCGGCGCCGGCAAGCCGTTCCTGTCCAAGCGCTTCGCAGGCGAGCCGGATTGCGGCGATTTCGGCATGGGCGGTGACGTCATTGAGCTCGCGCGTGCGGTTTCCCGAGCGGGAAACGGCGATATCGTCGACGACGACGACGGCGCCGATCGGTACCTCGTCGCGTTCGCCGGCGGCGCGCGCCTCTTCGAGCGCCATCTCCATGAAACGATTTGTCTTCACGATCGTACGAATTTCCACTTAACCGCAGATGCGTGACCTGATAGACAGGCCCAAAAGGCAGGCAAACAACAAATGACATCCAAAGACAAGCCAAAACGCCCGGGCGCAAAGCCCTTTTCACGCGACGCCGGGGCCAAGGCCGGTCCGAAAGCGGGCGGCGCGAAGCCGGCAAAGGCTGCAGCTGCGCGCCCGGCCGCGGCCGAAACCGAGAGCGAGGCCAAGGCCGAACGCATTTCCAAGGTGATGGCACGCGCTGGCGTCGCCTCCCGCCGCGATATCGAGCGCATGATCATGGAAGGCCGGGTGACGCTGAACGGCAGCGTTCTCGACACCCCCGTCGTCAACGTCACGCTTGCCGACCGGATCGAGGTCGACGGCATGCCGATCCGCGGCATCGAGCGCACCAGGCTGTGGCTCTATCACAAGCCGGCCGGCCTCGTGACCACCAATGCCGATCCGGAAGGCCGCCCGACGGTCTTCGACAACCTGCCGGAAGAATTGCCGCGCGTCATGTCGATCGGCCGTCTCGACATCAACACTGAGGGCCTGCTGCTGCTGACCAATGACGGCGGTCTGGCCCGGGCGCTGGAACTGCCGGCGACCGGCTGGCTGAGGCGCTATCGCGTGCGCGCCCATGGCGAGATCGATCAGGAGGCGCTCGACAAGCTGAAGGACGGCATCGCCGTCGACGGCGTGCTCTATGGTTCCATCGAGGCGACGCTCGATCGCACGCAAGGCTCGAACGTCTGGATCACCATGGGCCTTCGCGAAGGCAAGAACCGCGAGATCAAGAATGTGCTCGGCGCCCTCGGCCTCGACGTCAACCGGCTGATCCGCATTTCCTACGGCCCGTTCCAGCTCGGTGATCTGCCGGAAGGCCACGTCATTGAAGTGCGCGGACGCACGCTCCGCGACCAGCTCGGCCCGCGCCTCATCGAGGAAGCCAAGGCCAATTTCGACGCGCCGATCTATAACGCCCCGGCGGTCGCCGCCGAGGACGAGGTTGAGGTCGCGGCGCCGGAGAAGCGTGAGCGGCCGCGCCGTGACGAGGACAAACGCGAAAGGGCGCTGAGCCGTCTCGACACCAGGCGGGACGACCGCCGCAGCGCGGGGCGCAGAGATGACGATCGCCGCGACGGCGGCCGCCGGGATGGCGAGAAGCCGAAGCGCTCCGAGCCGCTCGGCCAGCGCCGCAGCGCCAATGTCTGGATGGCGCCGGGCGCCCGGCCGCTCGGCGAAAAGGCGGCGGCCAAAGCTGCCAAGAACGCCCAGACTGCGCGCCGGCGCGGCGAACAGGCGCCGGCAAAGAACGCCTTCGATCGCATCGAGGATCGCCCGCACACACCGATCAACCGTGTGCGCGAAGAGGACGGCGAATGGATCCGCTCGAGCGAGCAGCCTCGCCGAAAGGATGAGGGCGAGGGCTTCGGCCGCAAGCGCTCCTTCGGCGATCGTCCCGCCCGCGAAGACCGCGGTTTCGGCGATCGTCCTTCACGCGGCGACCGGCCCTACGGCGATAAGCCGCGCGTCGATCGCAGGCCATATGCCGATGGCGACGAGCGTCCGCGTGCCGCCAGAGCCTCTGCCGGCGAAGGCCGCTCGGAGCGTCCGCGTGGCGACCGTCCGTTCGGCGATCGTCCATCGCGCGGAGATCGCCCTTTCGGCGACAAGCCGCGCGGCAATCGCAGACCGCGCGAAGAAGGTGACGAACGCCCGCGGGCAGCCAGAAGCTTTGCCGGCGAGGGGCGCTCCGAGCGTCCGCGCGGCGAAAGGTCTTTCGGCGACAAGGCTCCCGGCGGCAAGGCTCCCGGTGGCAAGTTTGGGGGCGACAAGCCGCGCGGCAAGGGCTTCGGCACCAAGCCCGGCGGGTCGAAGAATTTTTCCGGCAAGCCGAAGGGCGCCAAGCCGGGTGGTGACAGACCGGGCGGTGACAGGCCTGCGGGCGGCCCGTCCAGAGGCGGTGCGAGAGGAAAAGGAATGACGCGCGGTGCGGATCGTCGGCGGTGAGTTTCGCGGCCGGCCTCTCGCCGTGCCAAAATCCAACGATATCCGGCCGACTGCCGACCGGACGCGCGAGAGCCTGTTCAATATATTGAGCCACGCGTATCCGGAATGCGTCGACGGCACCCGGATCCTTGATCTTTTTGCCGGCACCGGCGCCGTCGGCATTGAAGCCGTGTCGCGCGGCTGTCGCCATGCGCTCTTCGTCGAAAACAGCGTCGAGGGCAGGGCGCTGCTCTGGGAAAATATCGACGCGCTCGGCCTGCACGGCCGCACGCGCATCCTGCGCCGCGATGCGACCGATCTCGGCAGCGTCGGCAATCTCGAAGTTTTCGACGTGCTGTTTGCCGACCCGCCCTATGGCAAAGGCCTCGGTGAAAAGGCGATGGCGGCGGCCGCCCAGGGCGGCTGGCTCAGGCCGGGCGCGATCGCGGTGCTCGAAGAACGCGCCGATGTTGTCGTTTCCGTGCATCCTTCCTATGTTTTCCTCGAAAGCCGCACCTTTGGCGATACGAGGGTGCATTTCTTCCGGTATCAGCCGCAATAAGCGGGAGCGGGGCGTGCAGCAGGCAGAATTCATCAGCCCGAAACTGCCTGCGATCAGCGACCTTCCGACGGTGGCGGTCGCTTTCGGCGGCGGCGGCGCGCGCGGACTTGCCCACATCCATATCATCGAGACGCTCGACGAACTCGGCATCCGCCCGGTGGCGATATCGGGCTCGTCGATGGGCGCGATCATGGGCGCCGGCATGGCCGCCGGCATGTCGGGGGCCGAAATCCGCGAACATGCGCTGACGACCGTCGGCAACAAGACGGCGGTCGTCGCCCGCATCTGGGGTCTCAGGCCGGCAACGGTGCGCGATGCGGTGGCCAAGGGCATCCGCATTGGCCAGTTCAACCTGGAGCGGATCCTCAAAGCCTTTCTGCCGGCCGAGTTGCCGGCCCGCTTCGAGGATCTGCTGGTGCCGATGAAGGTCATCACCACGGATTATTACGGGCAGAATCAAGTCATCATCGAAGAGGGCGAGCTGTTTCCCGCACTCGCCGCTTCTTCCGCCATTCCTGCCGTCTTCATGCCGGTGCGCCTGCGCGGCCGGGTGATGATCGACGGCGGCATCAGCAATCCGGTGCCCTATGAACCGCTGATGGATCTTGCCGACATCGTCATCGGCATCGATGTCGTCGGCGCGCCGGAAGGCGACGGCACCCATATTCCGAACCGCATGGAAAGCATCTTCGGCTCCGGCCAGCTGATGATGCAGACGGCGATCACGCTGAAGCTGAAGCTCTGCCAGCCGCACATCTTTCTGCGCCCCGCTGTCGGCCGCACCGGCGTCATGGATTTCCTCAAGGCCCGCGACGTGCTGGCCATGTCGGTCGGCGTCAAGGACGAACTGAAATTCGCCCTCGACCGGGAAATCGAAGCGCGGCTGAAGCGCTGAAGCACTATTGGGCGTGGCCCTCATGGCCGTCGCGGGGGCCCTGGTGCGCGAACCCGATGAGAGGATGCGCAGTGCCCACTGCTCGATCTGTTTCGCCCGCCTGATCAAATTTCCCTCTCGCATCGCACCGATCGCGCGTTCAATAATGCCGCTCTCCCCAGATTCAATGCGTCAATTTCGCAAATGCTCTCTGCGTGGTCGAGGAAGCAGCGGCTCTCCTGAGGCTGGATGCAGGTCGAGCATCTGAAACTCCTCCGGCATTGCATCGAGCATCGCTTCGGCTATCAGTTCGGCATCGTTATTGCCGATTTCGAACAGCCCAAAGCGGAGTTGATAACCCCAGCCTGGCCGGCCACTTGTGAAGGACAGTCGGTCGAGCAGTGGCCGGATAGGTGTTTCCATCGCCGGCCACCACGCGACATCCCGCCTCCAGGGGCGAAAGTCGGCGCTGACTTCTACCTGATAGGCATCGGCTGCCTTGACGATGCCAATTGCCGTGAACGCTTGGAGGCGATCCGTGCCGCCGAACGTTTCGGTCGGCGAGTAATAGATGATGCGGTCTCCGGGCGCGCTCCGCCTGAGCGGGGCCGCCTTTCCGTGACAGACCTGCATGAACCCTGCTTCGCGCCCGGTGCGGACGTGATTTGCCGAGGCAACTGCGATCCAGCTCCGGGACATGGCTCAGTTCTCCGCCACGTTATAGACGCGCAGGCGATGGCCATCGGGATCCGCGGCGACGAAGCTACGGCCGAAATCGAGATCGGTCGGCGGAAACAGGATGGTCGTTCCCTTGCCTTGCCATTCGGCATGAAGCGTATCGACGATGTCGGCGGTCGCCACCTTGAAGCCGAGATCACAGCCGCCGCCTGCAGCAGTCGGCGCCGGCTCAACGCCCGCTTTTCCCCAGAGGCCAAGTGCCAGACCGGAAGGCAGCATCAACATGGCGAAGGTTGGGCTGTATTCGATGGGCTCCAGTCCGAGCAGTTGCGCATAGAAGCTGGCGCTCTTGGGCGCGTCGGTTACGAAGAGAAGAATGCTGTTGCTGTCGATCACGGTAGGCTCCTGTTTGTGGGGCAGGAGGATTTCTACAGATGCCTGCTGACAGAATCTGGCAGTAGCAATCGTCTGAGCGATGTCGTTCTACGCGTCCGCTGTCGCATCCGCGGTTCCCGCCAACGGGTCGTCCTCGAAGGGATCGGCGGCCCGCTTCGGCTTGACCAGCGGTTCGGGGCGCACCGGGTGGGAAAACAGCATGTCGCGCCCGGCCTGCAGCCCCTCGGAGACCTGCAGGGCGAGCCGCGCCTCGTCGCGCTTGCGGATGTCCTCGCCGATTTCATAGGCGTCGGTCTCGGAGACCCCCAGTGCCTCCAGCGTCCGCCGTCCGAACAGCAGGCCGGATTCCAGCGTTTCACGCAGCTCGTAGTCGACGCCCTTGTTGCGCAGCTCGATCGAGTGGATGCGGTCGTAGGAACGCACATAGAGCCTGGTGTGCGGATAGTCCGCCTGCACCAGCTCCACCACCTTGTCGGTGATCTCCTTCTTCTGCGTGCAGACGAGCACGATCTTCGCCCGGTCGATCCCGGCCGAGCGCAGCACGTCCTTGCGCGTCCCGTCGCCGAAATAAATGCGGAAGCCGAAGGTGGAGGCCTGGCGGATGCGGTCGGCCGAAAAATCGATGACGGTGACGCTGCGCCCGCCGGCAAGCAGGATCTGGGCGGCGATCTGGCCGAAACGCGAGAAGCCGACCATCAGCACGTCGGCGCCGGCCCCTTCGAAATCCTCGTCCAGTTCTTCCTGCGCATCGCCGTTGAGCAGCCGCTTCGACAGCGCTGCTCCGATAGGCGTCAGCGCCATGGAGAGGGTCACGATCGCCACCAGCAGCGAGGCCGTGCTCGTCGACATCAGTCCGGTGACGCCCGCCGCAGTAAACAGCACGAAGCCGAATTCGCCGCCCTGCGGCAGCAGGAAAGCGATGCGGATCGCATCGTCATGCGGCGAGCCGGAGATCCGGCAGAGTCCATAGATGATGATCGCCTTGACGGCCATGACGATCGGCACGGCGACGATGACGAAGAGCGCGTTGTCGGCGAGAACGTCGAGCTGCAGCGACAGGCCGACGGCGATGAAGAAGATGGCGAGCAGCACGCCGCGGAAGGGCTCGATGTCGGCCTCCAGCTCATGCCGGTAGGAGGATTCGGCCAGCATCACGCCGGAGAGAAAGGCGCCCATCGCCATCGAAAGGCCGGCGAGCTGCATCAGGCTCGCCGATCCCATGACGACGAAGAGGGCGGCGGCGATCATTGCCTCGCGGGCGCCGGTCCGCGCGATGACCTGGAAGAGCGGCGTCAGCAGGTAGCGTCCGGCAACGACCATCGCCGCCACCGCGCCGACGGCGACGGCAAAATCGGTGAGCGGCGCATTGCTGCCCTTGTCGCCGCCGTCGAGCACGGAGATCAGCGCCAGCAGCGGCACGATCGCCAGATCCTGGAACAGGAGCATCGAGAAGGAACGCTGCCCGTATCTGGTATTGACATCGCCGTCGCCCTCGAGGATCTGCATGGCGAAGGCGGTCGAAGACAGCGCCAGGCCGAAGCCGGCGACGATGCTGCCGCGCCAGTCGAGAACGCCAGAGGCCCAGGCGAGCGCGGTCAGCGCCAGTCCCGTCACCACCACCTGCGCCGTCCCGAGGCCGAAAATGTCGCGCCGCATCTGCCACAGGCGGCTGGGCTTCAATTCCAGCCCGATGATGAACAGCAGGAAGACGACACCGAGCTCGGCGACGCCGAGGATCTGTTCGCCATCGGTAATGCCGTGGAAGACCGGACCGATGACGATGCCGGCGGCGAGATAGCCGAGGACGGTGCCGAGCCCCAGCTTCTTGAAGATCGGAGCGGCGACCACCGCGCCGCCGAGCAGCAGGATCGTTTCGGAAAAAAGGGCGTTGGGCGCTGACATGCTGACAATTTCTTTCCGTGGCGGGGGCATGCAGGCAGTCCCGATAAAGAATCGGCGGCGGCGGCACTTGATGCTTGGGAGAGTGCACAATAAATGGAACGCGAAGGAAAGGCCAAATCATGTCCTCTGAAATCGATTCCTCGACACTTCTTTCCCGCGCAAGTCAATTGATCGATCTGGCGAGGAAGGCAGGGGCCGACGCCGCCGATGCCGTCGTCGTTCGCTCGCGTTCGCAATCGGTCAGCGTCCGTCTTGGCAAGGTCGAGGGAACGGAATCCTCCGAAAGCGACGATTTCTCGCTGCGGGTCTTCATCGGCAAACGCGTCGCCAGCGTTTCTGCCAATCCGGGCTTCGATCTGCAGTCGCTTGCCGAACGCGCCGTCGCCATGGCCAAAGTCTCGCCGGAAGATCCCTTCGCCTGCCTCGCCGATGAGGCGAGGCTTGCGAAATCCTATCCCGATCTGCAATTGTTCGATGCCACCGAGGTCTCCTCCGAGATGCTGCGCGAGGCGGCTCTTGCCGCCGAGACGGCGGCCCTCGCAGTCAAGGGCGTGACAAATTCCTCCGGCGCCGGCGCATCCGCCGGCATGGGCGGCCTTGTTCTCGCCACCTCGCACGGTTTTGCGGGCAGCTACATGGGGTCCCGTTTCGGAAACTCCGTCAGCGTCATCGCTGGCGAAGGCACCGGCATGGAACGCGACTATGATTTCGACAGCCGCCTCTATTACGCCGAGCTCGACGACCCCGCCGAAATCGGCCGCCGTGCCGGCGAACGCGTGGTCAAGCGTGTCAATCCGCGCCAGGTGCCGACCGGCAAGAACGTCACCGTCATCTTCGACCCGCGTGTCGCCCGTGGCTTCGTCGGCCATATCGCCGGCGCGATCAACGGTGCCGCCGTCGCCCGCAAGACCAGCTTCCTGCGCGACAGGATGGGTCAGCAGGTGTTGAAGTCAGGCCTGTCGATCACCGACGATCCGCTGATCGTACGCGGCCCCTCCTCGCGGCCCTTCGACGGCGAGGGCGTGTCCGGCGAGCGGCTGGTGATGATCGAGGACGGTGTCCTGAAGCACTGGTTCCTTTCGACCTCGACCGGCCGCGAGCTCGGCCTTCCAACCAACGGCCGCGGCGTGCGCGGCGGCACCGCGGTTTCGCCGGCCTCCACCAACCTCGCCCTCGAACCCGGCGACATCTCGCCGGAGGAACTGATCCGCAGCGTCGGCAGCGGATTTTACGTCACCGAACTGATCGGCCACGGCGTCAACATGATCACCGGCGAATACAGCCGCGGTGCCACCGGCTTCTGGATCGAGAACGGCGAACTCACTTTCCCGGTGTCGGAAGTGACGATCGCCTCGAACCTCAAGGACATGTTCATGCGCCTGACGCCGGCAAACGACATCGACCGCAAGTTCGGCGTCGCCGCACCCACCTTCGCCATTGAAGGCATGACGCTCGCGGGACAGTGAGGAGCGGCGAGAAGGAAGTGATTGACGCGATGAGCGATAGCGAAAGGCTCCGCTGGCAGGGCGATCTCGCCTTGATCGCCGAGGCTGCGAGGGAGGCCGGCGCGGTCGCCTTCGGCTTCTTCAACCAGTCCCCCGAGGTCTGGTGGAAGAACGGGGATCGCTCTCCCGTCAGCGCCGCCGATTTCGCCGCCAACAAGACGCTCGAGTCGATCTTGCGCAAGGCCCGGCCGGAATATGGCTGGCTGTCGGAGGAAACGGAGGACGATGCCGAGCGCCTCTCGCGGGAGACGATGTTCATTATCGATCCGATCGACGGTACGCGCGCTTTTCTCGCCGGGCAGAAGGTCTGGTGCGTCAGCGTCGCCGTCGTCCATCGCGGCCGGCCGGTCGCCGGCGTGCTCTATGCCCCGGCGCTCGAAGAGCTTTATGAGGCCGTCGAGGGCGGCGCGGCGCTGAAGAACGGCGAGCCCTTCATCGTTTCCGCCGCCGGGCCGGAGGAGACGAGCCGTCTGGCAATCGGCGAAGATGTGCTGAAGACCCTTCCCGCGACGTTCCGCGAGCGGGTCAGGCGCGAAAAACATGTCCCGTCGCTTGCCTATCGCATCGCCATGGTGGCGGACGGCCGCCTCGAAGCCACCTTCGTCAAGGGCAATTCGCACGATTGGGACCTTGCCGCCGCCGATCTGATCCTGGCCAGTGCCGGCGGCCGCCTCGTCGACCTCGACGGAAATCGGGTCGTCTATAATCGCGCCGAAGTCACCCACAAGGTGCTGTGCGCGGCGCCTGCGCCTCGCATCGATGAGTTTCTCACGGCCTTTGCCGGGCGACGAGACAGTTGACGTTTCCGTCAAAATCCCGCAGATGGGGTGGCGGAGGAGAATGGGCAGAAAGAGAACAAGAAAATGACTGAGTCCGGTGACAAGAAGCAGCTTTTGCATCTCGTATTTGGCGGCGAACTGGAAAGCCTCGATGACGTCCAGTTCCGTGACCTGAAAGGTCTCGATATCGTCGGCATCTTTCCCGATTATGCCACGGCGCTGACAGCCTGGAAGGCGAAGGCGCAGCAGACGGTCGACAATGCGCATATGCGCTATTTCATCGTCCACATGCATCGTTTGCTCGATCCGCAGGAAAGGGCGGGCGGCCACTGACCTCGGCCATCGATTTCGTGCCAAGTGCCGGCGGCGCCATCGGTCGCGCCGGGCTTGCCGCATCGGCGCCGTCGAACCGGATCGTTTGACGCATTCTGAACAAATTAATCGGCCATTTCGGCCGCAACGATAATCAGGGAATGGGTTTGATGTCGATCGTCTTGGATCGGAGGCTGGCGCAATGAGCTCCCGGATGGCGCGGTTCGGTCTGAGCGCATATCGTCTGGCGGGAACCGTAGCCTCTCCGGTCGTCGGCCTCTATATCACCTACCGCACGGCCAAGGGCAAGGAAGACCGCGCGCGCCGCCTGGAACGCTTCGGCTATCCGAGCGCCAACCGGCCACAGGGTCCGCTCGTCTGGTTTCATGCCGCAAGTGTCGGCGAAACCAATGCCGTCATTCCGCTGATCCGCGAAATCCGCCGCCGCGATATCCACGTCATCCTGACGACCGGCACCATCACGTCGGCCAGGCTTGCCGCCGAGCGCCTCGGCGATGAAGCGATCCATCAATATGTGCCGCTCGACCTGAAGCCGTCTGTCAGCCGCTTTCTCGATTATTGGCAGCCCGATTGCGCCATCATCGCCGAATCCGAGATCTGGCCGGCAACCGTGCTGGAACTCGGCCGCCGCCGTATCCCGCAGATCCTGATCAATGCCCGCATGTCGGACCGCTCCTTTGCCCGCTGGCGCCGCCGCCCGTCGATCGCCGAAGCCCTGTTCGAAAATCTCGCCCTCGTCATTTCCCAGTCGGATGTCGATGCCGAGCGTTTCCGCGATCTCGGCGCCGTTCCGGTCATCACCTCGGGCAACCTCAAGGTCGATACCGACGCTCCGCCCTATGACAGCGCTGTCCTCGCCCGCTACAAGAAGCAGATCGGCGATCGCAAGACCTGGGCGGCGATCTCGACCTTCGACGGCGAGGAGAATGCCGCCGGCATCGTCCATCGCGCCCTGAAGGAACGCGATCGCCAGTTGACGATCATCGTGCCGCGCCATCCCGAGCGCAGCGACGAGATCGAGGCGGCTCTGGTCAAGCAGGGCCTCAAGGTCGCCCGCCGCACCCGCGACGACATCCTGTCCGCCGACATCGATGTTTTCCTCGGCGACACGATCGGCGAAATGGGTCTTTATCTGCGCCTGACGGAGATTGCCTTCGTCGGCCGGTCGCTGTTTGCCGAAGGCGGCCAGAACCCGCTCGAGCCGGCCATGCTTGGCTGCGCCATCCTCTCCGGCGGCAATGTGCAGAATTTCCGCGAGGCCTATCAGAAGCTTGCCCGCAGCGGCAGCGCCCGCATGGTGCGCGATACCGAAATGCTGGCCAAGGGCGTGCACTACCTTTTGACCAACGACGAAGCCCGCCGCACCATGATCGAAGCCGGCATCGCCACCGTGCACGAGATGCGCGGCGCTCTCACGGCGACGGTCAAGGGGCTGGAACCCTATATCAATCCGCTGACGGTCAAGGCGCGCCTGTTGCCCAGGGCCGTCGCCCAGTTCTGAGGAGGCGTAATGTCCGGCTCGGCGCGTATCAAAGGCATCCTCTTCGACAAGGACGGCACGCTGCTCGATTATGACGAGAGCTGGTTGCCGGTCAATCGCGAGCTTGCCCGCATTGCCGCCGAGGGCGATCCGCTTCTCGCGGACCGTTTGCTCTTAGCCTGCGGCATGGATCCGGTAACCGGCCATATCGTTCCCGACAGCCTGCTCGCCGCCGGCAATACCCGTCAGATCGCCGAGGGGCTCGTCGCCGCCGGCTCGATGGTTGCTGTCGGCGAACTGACGATCCGTCTCGACGATCTCTTTTCCGGCGCCGCCGAATTTTCCGTGCCGGTGACCGATCTTGCCTGCTTCTTCGCAAGGCTGCATCGGCGCGGCTTCAAGCTCGGCGTCGCCTCCAGCGACAATGAGCGGTCGATCCGCCAGACGGCCGAACGTTTCGGTTTTGCCGGCTATGTCGATTACATCGCCGGCTATGACAGCGGCTTCGGCGTCAAGCCGCAACCGGGCATGGTGCTCGGCTTCTGCGCCGCGACCGGTCTTTTGCCGGAAGAGGTCGCGATGGTCGGCGACAATAATCATGATCTGCATATGGGCCTGAATGCGGGAACGGGGCTCAGGATCGCCGTGCTGACCGGCACCGGCTCGCGCGATTCGCTTGCCGCCGCTGCCGATCATGTGCTCGACGATATCACCGCCATCGAGACATTGCTGCCCGACCTGCAACTGGCCTGAACGACGCGCGATCTTTGCAAGGGCTTGCATTTTCACCGGTTTTGGCCTCTCAATCCGCCGGTCGAATAGCAAGGGGCCGGTTCTGAAGCCGGGCAGGGGAGCAGGACGGCACGATGATATCCGAAGCGCCGCCGTTCTGGTGGAGGAAAGCCGATTGGCGGGCCTGGGTGCTGGCGCCGCTTTCCTTTCTCTACGGCCGTGTCGCCGGCCACCGCATGGCCCATGCGCGCCGCGCCTCCGTATCCATTCCCGTCATCTGCGTCGGCAATTTCACCGTGGGCGGCGCCGGCAAGACGCCGACGGCGCTGACGATCGCCCGCGCCGCCAAGGCGAAAGGCTTGAAACCCGGCTTTCTCAGCCGCGGTTACGGCGGTTCGCTCGACGTGACGACGGTGGTCGATCCTCATCATCACCGGGCCGTCGCCGTCGGCGATGAGCCGCTGCTGCTTGCCCAGGAGGCGCTGACGGTGATTTCCCGCCGGCGTGTCGAGGGTGCCGCGCGGCTGGTGGCGGAAGGCGCCGACCTCATCATCATGGACGACGGTTTCCAGAGCGCCCGGCTGGCGATCGACTATGCCCTGCTCGTCATCGACGCGACGCGCGGCCTCGGCAATGGCCATATCGTGCCGGCCGGCCCGGTCCGCGCGCCGATCGCCCAGCAATTGCGGTCGGCGACGGCCCTGCTGAAGGTCGGTGGCGGCCATGCCGCCGACAGGATCGTCCGCATGGCGGCGCGTGCGGCAAAGCCCTATTTCACTGCATCGCTCAAGGTGCGTGGCGACGATCGGCTCGCCGGCATCAGGGTGCTGGCCTTTGCCGGCATTGCCGATCCCGCCAAATTCTTCCGCACCGTCGAATCGCGCGGCGCCGAGATCGCCGTCGCCAAGACCTTCGGCGACCACGAGCACCTGACTGAGGAAGAGATCGGCGATATCCTGACGACCGCCGAGCGCCAGGATCTTCTGATCGTGACCACCTCGAAGGATTTCGTCCGCCTGTCCGGCCATCACGGCAAGGCGCAAGAGCTGGCGCAAAAGTGCCGGGTGATCGAGGTCGACATGGTCTTCGACGATCACCTCGCTCCGGGCTTGATCATCGACCGGGCGATCGTCGCCTGCCGCGAGCGCCGTCTGCGGGAGATGAAGGCGGGGGATAAAGCCATTCCACGCAAGGCTGAACCGCTGTAACGCGTGCTGACGTGGCAAAGTTTCCACCAGCCTCGGAGCGGCGGCGGCGTCACGCGATCGAGCGAAGTAAGGTTTCGCGGGCGGAGGTCAGATGCGAGCGGCAAGCCCGATCGATCGAGGCGATATTGCGGCTTTCAAGGGCGTCGATCAGTGCGAGATGCTCCCTGATGGCGACTTCATTGCGCGTCCGCTCATCGCGCTTGTTCCACTGATAGTGATAGTGGAAGACGATGGCGATCACGTCCTGGAAGCTTTCGATAAAGCGGTTCGGCGCGACCGCCGCAATGAGCCGATGGAATCGGCTGTCGAGCTCCGAGAAATCCTGAAACCGGACGTCGATACCCGCCAGCAGCTCCAAATGTGCCGCCCGCATAGCACGGACCTGCTTCCAGATGGGCGAGCCGTCGGGCAGGGTGGCGAACAATCGCGCGGAGCGCATTTCGAACATCTCCCTGATCTCGAACAGTTCGAGTGCGAAATTCGCGGTGAAACCTTTGAAAACCCAGCCGGCATTCTGACGTTTCTCGATCAGCCCATATTTCTGAAATCGATTGAGAAACTCACGCACGATCGTTGTCGCGACCCCGAATTTCCTCGCGAGTTCCGCCTCGTTGATCTCCGTGCCCGGACAGGCATTGTCGCGCAGCATCCACTCCATGAAGCTCGTCTCGACCTGTTCCGAGATGGCTAGGGTCTGCTCCTTCGGATAGCGCTCTGTCTGCTGCGGGTGCTCACGTATGATCCGTCTGTGCGCTTCGGATGCGATGACCCCGCGGGCGGACATGCCCGCCAGCACCTTCCGCACCGTCGTTCTGCTGACGCCAAGCTGGGCGCGCAGCGCGTTTTCGGACGGCAATTCCGTTCCAGGATCGAGCGTCCGAAGAAGATCGATCATGTCGTTGAAGGCCCGCTTGAAGGTCGTATCCATTCTCATGAGGCAACCTCTGGTATGATTATCTATCTATAAAAAACAAGTTGACGTACGTGTATCATATGTTTCTTATGTATAAAGAACGGGGGAGGCTAGGGGAATTTGGAAGACTCCGGGATTCTGCCTCAGAATTCGTCCCGGCCTGGGGGTTCGCAGGATGCGACCTTCCATCCGAGACAATCTGGCATCTCATGGGGGCTGAAGCTATTGAGCCTGGGCCCACTGTTGATCCTCGTTCTGCTGATCGCCGTCGTCAGTTTGATCACGCCGGCCTTTCTAAAGCCCGTCAACCTGGGCAACATCCTGGCGCAAACCGCAGTGATTGCTGTTGTGGCGATGGGACAGCAGCTCGTTATCCTGACCCGTGGGATCGACCTGTCTGTCGGCTCGAACCTGGCGCTAGCCACGGTCATCGGCGGACTCGCCTACCAGCAGGTTGATTCCTCGATCGTCGTCATCGTGGCCATGCTGCTTGCAGGTGCGGTTGTCGGGGCGATAAACGGCGCGGTCTTTGTCTATGGCCGGCTGCCGCACCCCTTCATTATAACAGTTGCGACCTTGAGTATTTGCCGCGGCCTGGCCCTTTCATTGGCTCCCGGCCACACCACCATGCGCGGGATGCCTGATGCGATTGCCGTGATCGGCGGCGGTACGACGCTTGGCGTGCCCAACTCTTTCTTTGTCGTCACCATATTCGCGTTTCTTTTTCTGATCCTGACGAAATCGATGGTCTTTGGCCGATGGATCTATGCGGTCGGCGGCTCGCCGAATGCCGCCAGAAGCATGGGTATACCGGTAAAGGGCGTTCTGCTCGCAACCTACATCATCTGCGGCTTTTGTGCAGGTGTCGGCGCGGTGCTGCTTGCAGGACGGACCGCCGCCGCCTCGCCAATCTACGGCAATCTCCTGGAGCTCGACACCATTGCTGCGGTGATCATCGGTGGCGCCAGCTTCCTTGGCGGCCGGGGCCATCTCGGCCACGCACTGATCGGCGCCGTTCTGATCGGCGTTATCCGCAACGCCCTTAACTTACTCGGCGTCGACGTGTTCTTTCAAATGATCGCGATTGGGCTCGTCATCGTCATTGCCGTAGAGGCCGATGTGCTTCGCAACCATCTCGAGGCGCGCGCGCGTGTGCTTCAAACGGCGAGAATACAATGAGCCCTGCATCGACGACACCGGCACTTTCGGTACGAAACGCGCAGAAGCGCTTCGGGGCGATTCATGCCCTGAAAAACATAAGCTTCGATGCATATGCAGGTGAGGTAACCGCTCTTTTGGGCGACAACGGCGCCGGCAAGTCAACGCTCGTCAAATGCATCAGCGGGCTTCACAGTCTCGACGAAGGAGAAATTCTTGTCGACGGCGCTCCCGTATGGCTCAATTCAACGGCGGCGGCCCGCCGCGCCGGTATTGAAACCGTCTATCAGGACCTGGCGCTTTTCGACAACCTGACTCCGGTACAGAATTTCTATTGCGGCCGGGAGATCGCCTTTCCCTCCTGGCTGCCGCGTCCGCTCCGCTTCCTCAACTCGGGCATGATGCGGCGGGAGGCAGCAAGCGTCATCGATCGCCTGAAGGTCAAGCTGCCGAGATTCGACGCGCCGGTCGCACTGATGTCCGGGGGGCAGCGACAGGCGATCGCGGTCGCGCGCGCCATCGTCTTTGCGCGCAAGCTCGTGCTCCTCGACGAACCAACGGCGGCCCTCGGCCTTCGCGAGGCCCGCCAGGTTCTTGATCTGATCAATCAGCTTAAAGCCGCCGGCAATGCGGTGATCTTGATCACGCACAATATGGAACACGTCGTCGAGATCGCCGATCGGGCGGTCGTGCTGCGCCAAGGTCGCAAGGTCGGTGAACTGAAGCCAACGGAAGCGAATAAGCAGGACCTTGTCGCGATGATTGTCGGCGCCGGGGCTTGAGGGAGATCGCTGCTTCGTTTGGGGCAGCGAACAACGAGATCGCTCTAGAGGAGAGCGGTCGAACATGGGAGGTGTATCATGAAACGGCATTTCCTGCTGGGGACCCTGGGGATCCTGGCCGTCGCTGCAGTACCATCCTTGGCGCAGGAGCCGATCAAGCTCGGCTTCATAACCAAATTCCCCGTACCGTTCTTTGCAACAATGGAGAACGCCGCGAAGGACTATGCGAAGAGAAATCCCGGCGTCGAGATCATTTACGGGCAGGGTACGTCGGCAACTGACATCGAGGGCCAGATTGCGCAGATCGAGTCCATGGTGACGCGAGGCGTGCAGGGCATTGCCATTACCCCGGTCGATCCCACCGTATCCACTGCTCTGGATAAGGCGGTTGCCGCCGGCGTCAAGGTCGTGCTGATGGATAATAATATCCCGGATTGGAACGGCAGGACGGCGCTTGCCACGACCAACAATTTCGCCGCGGGCAAAATCGCGGGCGAATACCTCAAAACTGTTCTTAAAGCCGGAGACACGCTTGGGATTCTCGAGGGCGTGCCCGGCGTGCCGGCGCTTGATGACCGTGTGAAGGGGATGCTGGAAGGCCTGAACGGCCTTGACGTCAAGATCGTCGGAAAAGGCGCGACAAACTGCACCGAGGAACTCGGTATCAGCGTCGCCGAGGATCTGCTCACGAAGAACCCGGACCTCAAGGCGATCTATGCCGCCTGCGGTCCGCCCGCTGCTGGCGCAGCGCGGGCGATCAAGAATGCCGGCATTGCCAATGACAAGATTGTACTGGTCGGTTTCGACTTCTGCTGTGGCGAGGAGGAAGCGCTGAAGAGTGGAGTCGAGGACGCGTCGGTAGCGCAGTTCCCCACCAAAATGGCTGAGCTCGGCGTGGATGCCCTGGTGAAATCGATACGCGGAGAAAAGGTTGAGTCTTTGATCGACTCCGGCGCCGCCCTCGTAACGCCCGACAATATGGCATCCTTCAAGTGAACCGTTGCTCCTGTGGGTCGCCAAAGCCGCGAAGCAAGTCTCACCTCGTTATCGGATTGATATCGTGGAACTCTGTGGCCCGGAGCTTTATTGGCCAGTCGATGCGGAAGGCGCCGTGGACGAGCCGGTGCCTTCCGGTCGCCGGGCGACCTGAGCGGATTTTCTAGCGGCAACAACTCGGCGCCGCAGACGAGAAGACCATCCGCATCGGCCAACCCCCGAAGGCCCTCGTAGGCGTCTCCGCCGCAGCGCTTGCGATGTCTCTGCCGTCCCCAAAGCTGCGCGCTTTGAAGGGGATAGAGCGTCTCGAGCGCGCCGGTTAAACGCGGCCCCGCCCTACCGCCGCTGGTTCGGCAGCACGCCGGCGCGTTTGTCGGCTTCGATCGCCGAGATCACGTCGGCATAGGGCTCCTGGCGGGCGACGCTCCAGTAGCGCAGTTCGTCGAGCGGAATATGTTTTCCCGTGATCGCGCAGACGACGTAGGAGCCGGGCGAGACAATCTGGAAATCACCGTCGAGATAGCGGATCTTCGCCTCGCGGTTTCCGTGCCCTTCGAACAAATTCATGCGCTCCGTTCCCTGCTGCCTGTCATGCGTCTGCCATACTCCCGCAACAGCGGCATTGCCAGCTTTTTTAGCTTCTGCCGAAAAGCCGTTCGATATCGCTGAGCTTCAATTCGATATAGGTCGGCCGACCGTGATTGCATTGTCCGGAGCCGGGCGTCACTTCCATTTCTCTCAGCAGCGCATTCATTTCCTCCGGCCGCAGCCGCCGTCCGGAACGAATCGATCCGTAGCAGGCCATGGTCGCCGCCACATATTCGAGCTTGGCCGAGAGGCCGGACGCCGTGTCCCATTCGGCGATCTCGTCGGCAAGCTGGCGGATGAGGCCATGGGCGTCGACCTCGCCGAGCATGGCCGGCGTCTCGCGCACGGCAATCGCCCCGGGGCCGAAACGCTCGATCGCCAGACCCAGTTCCGAAAGCTCGGCCGCATGCTGCATCAGCCGGTCGCAATCCTCCTCGGGAAGGTCGATGATCTCAGGAATGAGCAGCACCTGCGAGGCCAGCCGCTTCGAATGCAGCGCCTTGCGCATCGCCTCGAAGACCAGCCGCTCATGCGCGGCATGCTGGTCGACGATGACGAGCCCGTCCTCGGTCTGGGCGACGATATAGTTGGCGTGGATCTGCGCCCGCGCCGCGCCGAGCGGATAGCGCCCGGATGTTTCGGCGGCGGCCGGTTCGGGTGCGGTCGGCCGCAGCGAAGGCTGCGGCTCGGCCCGTGCCGTCGGCATCGACAGCCCGTCGAAGGACGCCTGCGGCCGATCACTGAGACCGGTTGCCGGCTGGTAGGGCCGAAAGGGTGAGGTCTCGGCCGACCATCCGCCCTGCGGCCGCTGGGCATAGGGCTGGAAGCCGGGGCGGAAGGCGCGCAGCATGTCGCTCGCCCCTGTTGTCGCCGCCCGGCTGCCGTCGCGCGCCAGGGCCTCGCGGATGGCGCCGACGATCAGGCCGCGCACCAGGCCCGGGTCGCGGAAGCGCACGTCGGATTTTGCCGGATGCACGTTGACGTCGACGAGCGCGGGATCGAGCCTGATCGACAGCACCGCCACCGGATAGCGTCCTGAAGGAATCGTCTCGGCATAGGCGCCGCGGATCGCCGAGAGGATCAGCTTGTCCTGCACCGGCCGGCCGTTGACGAAGGCATATTGATGAGCGGAGTTGCCGCGGTTGAAGGTCGGCACGCCGGCAAAGCCGGTGAGCGAGATGTCCTCGCGCACGGCATCGAGCGCGATGGCGTTGTCGCGGAATTCCTTGCCGAGCACCTGCGCCATGCGCGCCAGATGGTCGTCGCCGGTCGCCGGAAATTCCAGCGTCGTACGGTCCGAGCCCGACAATACGAAGCGCACGGCGGGAAAAGCGATCGCCATACGCTTGACGATCTCGGTAATGGCGCCGGCCTCGGCCTTTTCGCTCTTCAGGAATTTGAGCCGCGCCGGCGTGGCGAAGAACAGGTCGCGCACTTCGACGATCGTGCCGGGATTGGCGGCGGCCGGCCTGATATGCACGATCTTGCCGCCGGCAACGGCAATCTCGTGGCCGCCGGCGCTGTCGCGCCTGCGGCTGGCGATGCTGAGCCTGGCGACGGAACCGATCGACGGCAGCGCCTCGCCGCGGAAGCCGAGTGTGCGGATGTCCTCGAGCGTCTCGGAGATCTTCGAGGTGCAGTGGCGCCGGACCGCCAGCTCGAGATCGGCCGCCTCCATGCCGGAGCCGTTGTCGCTGACCCGCAGCAGCGCCTTGCCGCCGCCTGCCGTGGCGATCTCGATGCGCGTCGCCCCGGCATCGAGCGCATTTTCGATCAGTTCCTTGGCGGCACTCGCCGGTCGTTCGATGACCTCGCCGGCGGCGATCTGGTTGATGAGCGTTTCGGAAAGCTGTCTGATGGTCATGGGCTATTTTCGAGGATTCGCGGGCAGGAGGGAAGGGGATTCCATAGGCTTTACAAAAGCCCGATCTGCGACTCCCCAGTTTTCGGCGGTCGGTAGTGTTAAGTCGGTTTTAATAGAAAAATGGCATTTTTATTCATATACCTCCGGAAGCTGTGAAAAATCGAACAGATGTGGGACGCAACAGTATGAGTGCCGGCTTCGAAACGGCGGACACGTCATCGCAAATCGACGCGACGCCCGCCGAGGCCGATCTGCAGACGGCGCTTTTCGATGTCGTGTGCGACAGCCTTTCGGCTGCGTTCATCATCTACGACAAGAACGATCATCTGATCTTCGCAAGCCGCCAGATCCTCGAATTCTTCCCGCTGCGGGCGGAGATGCTGAAGCCGGGCACGCGGCTGCGCGATTTCCTGGGTGCGATCTACGATACCGGCGTTCGCCAGCAATATGATGTCAAGCAGGGCGGCTCACTCAGCCGCGAGGACTGGCTGTCGCAGAAGATCGCCTCGCATTGGCGCGAGCGCTTCGATGCCGTTGAGCGCCATGGCGCCGACAGCTGGGTCCGCTTCGTCAAGCGCAGGCTGCCGGGCGGTTATGGCGTCACGATCATCTCCGACATTTCTGAGGACAAGAAGCGCGAGGAGCAGTGGCGCTCGGATCTGGAGCGGGTGCAACTCACCGAGGACATTCTCGACAATCTGCCGTTTCCGCTTTTCGTCAAGGACCGCAATCTTACCTACGTCGCGGTCAATCTCGCCTTCTGTGAGAAATACCAGACCACCGCCGACGAGGTGCTCGGGCGCAAGAGCGGCGATCTCTTTTCGCCTGAGATCGCCAAGCGCTTCGAAGAGAGCGACCGCCACGTGCTGGAGTCGGGGGAAATGTCGGTTTCCCGCCAGCGACAGATCTCCCGCGATGGCATCGAGCGCGACATCGTCACCCGCAAGCATCGTATCGGCAAGCCCGGCCGCTATTTCCTGGTGTCGACGATGCAGGACCTGCCGCGCGACGGTGCCGATCTCGACGAGTTCCAACGCGCCTCGGCGGTCACCACCTCTGCCAACCAGAGCTATCGCCGCGCCTATGTACCGGTGCAGAGCGCGGTGGAGCGCCGCGAACCGGCGGCGATGGAAGCGATCGTTCCGGAGAATTTCTCCGGCCGCAAGATCCTCGTCGTCACCGCCGACCTCGCCGCCGAGGCCGCGGCTTTGCGGACGCTGTCGAAATACGGCTTCGAATCCTGTTCGGTGCGCGGTGAGGACGAGGAGGAGCGCTTCCTGGAAATCGCCACCTCCTCCGGCCTCTCGCTCGATCTCTTGATCATCGACAATCAGATGGGCATGCGCTGCCTCGAGCTTGCCGAGCAATACGGCATACCGGCGCTCGTCGTGGACGGCTTCCAGATCGCCAACGAGCTCACCTTTCAGATCGCCCGCCATTTCAACCGCAACAGCCGCAACAACGGCGCCGGCACGGATGGGGATTGGGACATCAGCATCTCGGACGACACGGTCGGCCTGCAGGTCCTCGTCGCCGAAGACAATGATATCAACCAGATCGTCTTCACACAGATCCTCGAGGGTCTCGGTTATCGCCATATGATCGCTGCGACCGGCGACGAGGTCGTGCGCCTCTGGGCCGAACACAGGCCGCAGGTGGTGCTGATGGACATTTCTCTGCCGGGCTTCAACGGCTTCGAGGCCGCGCGCCTGATCCGGCAGATGGAGGAAGGCGGGGCCGCAGCCCGCACCCCGATCATCGGCGTGCTCACCCAGGCCTTCGAGCGCGATCGAGCCGAATGCGTCAAATCGGGCATGGACGACGTCATCATGAAGCCCGTCAGCCCCGACATGCTCGAGGCGGTATTTCAGAAATATTTGGTGGAAGAGGGCGTTCGGGTTCGAACGCGCGCGTGACACTGAAACTGCGGCCGACTTCTCGTAACGGCATCCTGCTCTCGCTGACAGCGTCACCCCCGATATTGGGGCGGATCGAGCCGTCAGGGCGGCTGGTTCACTAGCGAATTGTTAAGAAATGCCGGTCATTCTCTGCTCGACTGCGGAGGAAAGCTCGGATTTGGATGATGAAATCGGCGGAAACGGCTTCCCTGGCCGTCAGTCACAGTGAGCTCCAGGCGATGGCCTATACCGATCCGCTGACCGGGTTGGGAAACCGCAATCGCATGCGCGAGAAGGTTCTGCAGATTTCCGCCGAGCGCGCCAGCGATCCGGCGCCTTTCACGATCGGCATTGCCAACCTCGACAGCTTCAAACCGATCAACGATCTTTTTGGCTCTTCGGCCGGCGATGAGATCCTCTGCCAGGTCGCTCACCGCCTCAAGGCCTGCATTCCGGACGGGGCGCTGGTCACCCGGCACGACGGCGACGAATTCGCCTTCGTGCTGCCGTTGATCTTCGAGCGGGCGAGTGCGGAGAAATTCGGCCAGATGATCCGCGAGGTGCTGTCGGCGCCCTATGATCTCGGCGACCGCAACGTCCGTCTCTCCGCCGCCTTCGGCTTTGCCATCTACCCCTTTGCCGGAGAGGACTGCGAGGAACTGCTGAAGAGCGCCGAAACCGCGCTCTATCGCTCCAAGCGCCGCGGCCGCGGCCAGATCACTGTCTATTCGCGTGAGATCGCCCAGGAGATGAAGCGCGCCACGCAGTTGGAGCAGGCGCTGAGAAACGCCATCATCTCAGACGCGATCGACGTGCATTTCCAGCCGATCGTCTCGTTATCAAACAATCAGGTCGTCGGCTTCGAGGCGCTGGCGCGCTGGAACGATCCCGATCTCGGCTTCGTTTCGCCCGGCGTCTTCGTGCCGCTTGCCGAAGAGCGCGGTTTCATTGACGCCTTGTCGGAAACGCTGCTGCGCAAGGCCGCCGAAGCAGCGCTTTCCTGGCCGCGCGACCTTTTTCTGTCGTTCAATCTTTCTTCGGCGCAACTGATGGACCCGGGCACGAGCGGCAGCATCCTGTCGATCCTGGGCCGGGTCGGCCTGGATCCGCATCGTCTGGAGCTGGAGATCACCGAGACGGCGGTGATGGGATCGGCCGACACCGCCCACCGCATCATCGCCGATCTGCGCGCCGCCGGCGTGCGCATTTCGCTCGACGATTTCGGCACCGGCCAGTCGAGCCTCGGACGCCTGCGCGACTTCATCTTCGACAAGATCAAGATCGACCGTGCCTTCGTTTCGCGCATCAATTCCGACCGCGCCTCCGAACACATCATCAAGGCGATCCTTGCCATGTGCGACGGCCTGGAACTGGAAGTGGTGGCCGAGGGAATAGAAGATTACGCCGAGGCGGTGAAACTGCGCACGCTCGGCTGCGGCATGGGCCAGGGCTATCATTTCGGCCGCCCGGCCGACGGCATTGCCACGTTGCGCTTCCTGCACGAGAACTACTACGACACGGCAATCACCGAGCGCGTCAGCGCATAAGCAATTCCAGCAAAAGTGCGCAGCGGTTTTGCGTCCGGAACTGCGCAGAGCAGGCAAACCAAATTCCAGCAAAAGTGCGCAGCGGTTTTGCGTCCGCAATTGCGCAGAGCAGGCAAACCAAATTCCAGCAAAAGTGTGCCGCGGTCTTGCCCTCGCAATCAGGTGAAGTAGAAAAGCGATGGCGCCCCTAGGAGCGCCATCGCCTACGCTATACTACCGCGCGCGGTTTACTTAGGCGTGGTCGAGCCGGTTGCCGTCGTATCGGTACCCGTTGCGGCCGGGGCCTTTTCGGCGGCCTGCATTGCCAGCGTCTTGAACTCAGGCGCGGCCTTCAGCGACTCAGCGGTTTCGCTGGTCGTCAGCTTGAGGCTGCCGTCCTGGGTGTTCTGGGCAACGGTGATCTTTTCCATCGGAACTGCGACATCCTTTTCGCCGATGCCGAGGAAGCCGCCGACGCCGACGATTGCGGCGACGATGCCGCCGTCCTTCTTCAGAATCAGGTCGTTGATGCTGCCGATGCTTTCGTTGTTGCCGTTATAGACCGACTGGCCGATATAGGAGTTGGCGCTGATCTGATCCGGAGCCTGCTCCGTCAGATAGGTGGCCTGAGCCATATCCGTGCTCGGTTTTGCGGCCGGAGCCTGCGCAGCATCGCCTGCGGGCTTGGTCACGTCAGGGGTGACCGGCTTCGGTGCAGCCGGATCGGCCGGCGCTGCCTGATTGGTCGCGGCGGGATCCGCAGGCTGCGGCGCGGTCTGCGAGAATGCCGCCGGTGCGAAAGCCGTGGCAAACAGGGCGCCAGCGGCAACGGTCGTCAAAAACTTGCGTGTCATGTCGAACCTACTTTCATTTCCCTAGTGTGAGCGCTGACCCGGCAATGATCCTTGCCGTGCCGGTTCGTAGGGAAAATGAGCGGTGCGCTGATTGGTTCCGATTGAAAACACGGAAAATTTCTCGATTTTCACGGAACTTTTATCGATGAATGGTGGCCGAAACGAAAAGGCGCCCCCGCTCGGGAGCGCCTTGAATGGTGGTCGCCAGAGGCCGTCTCAGATCACATAGGGGGGATCGAACACGCCCTTGACCTCGATGCCGAGTTCGAGCAGCGCGCCGGCCGAGGGCTGGGCCGAACGGGCATCCTCGTCGAGCCCTTCCCAGGCTGTCGTCACCGCGAGCCGGTCGGCATTGACGCCGATGAAGGCCGGGCAGGATGGCTGGACCGCGGGAACCTTGTAGCGCGAGATGCGCAGCCCATCGGGGTTGTAACGATCGACGACGCCGGCACCCCAGCGGGCATTCCAGATATAGCCGTCGGCATCGACCACCGAGCCATCGATGTCGCCGGGCTCGTTCATGCTGTCGACGAGCACGATCGGCTCGCCCGCCGGCAGGCCGGTCTGCGGATCGACCATAACGCGCATAAGCCGGTTGATGCGGGAGTCCGTATAATAGCCGATCGAACCGTCGGGCGAGAAGCAGATCGAATTCGGGATGCTGATGCCGTTGAAGATCTTCGTCACCTTGCCGGCCGCGACATGATAGATGGCGCCGGCCTGGCTTTCCGCCCGCTTGCTCATCGTGCCGATCCAGAGCGCGCCGGAGGGATGGGTGCGGCCGTCATTGGAGCGGTTTTCCGGCCTGTCATTTTCGAGCGCGGCGTAGAAGGTGAGGTTGCCGCTTGCCACGTCGCGGACGAAAAGCCCTTCCTCCGTCGCGATTAGCTGCCGTCCGGCATCGATGCGGGCCAACACGCTTGCCATGACAGGCAGCGGATGCACCTTTTTCTCCCCCGTCGCCAGCCTGAGTTCGTGCAACTCCTTGCCGAGGATGTTGAACCACCAGACCGTATTGCTGTCCGGATCATAAGTCGGCCCTTCGCCGAGGACGGAATTGGTGTTGCAAAGGGTCTTGCCTTCGAACTCGTAAATGTCGGTCATACGCTCACGCTCCCATGGCTGCATCATAGGCGTAAATGGTCGTCTTGGCACGCTCGGCAACCTCTGCCGCGGTCATTCCCGGCTTGTAGAGGCTGGTTCCGAGGCCGAAGGCGAAGATGCCGGCCTTGGTGTAATCGGCGAAATTCTTATCCGATACGCCGCCGACGGCGGCAATCGTCAGTTCCGGCGGCAGGATCGCCCGGATCGCCGTGATCCCGGAAGGACCCAGCACACTCGCCGGGAAGAATTTAAGCCCGGTGGCGCCGGCCCGCGCTGCGGCCAGTGCCTCGGTCGGCGTGAAGACGCCGGGCATCGTCACCATGCCGTATTGGCGCGCCCGGATGATTACCTCGGGTTCGACATTCGGCGTCACCAGCAGTTTGCCGCCGGCCGCATTCAGGCTGTCGACGGCCTCGACCGTCAGCACCGTGCCGGCGCCGATCAGCACCTCGGCGGGCGCCATCTTGGCGGCGATCTCGATCGATTTGAACGGCTCCGGCGAGTTGAGCGGAATTTCGATTGCCGTCAGGCCGTTGTCGATCAGCGCGCCGACGACGCTCTCGGTCTCGTCCGGCCGGATGCCGCGCAGGATGGCGATCAACGGGTGCTTCATGTCGGGGAAGGGGATACGGTTCATCGTGTCAGCTTTCTCAATTCGGCCAGATGGCTTCGGCGGCGGCCGATAGCCCGCGGCGCACGGCGGCGTCCGCATCGATGGCGGTGAAGGCAAGGGAGAGGGTTTTGAAGGCCTGTTCGTAGAGCGCCTGCAGGCGCCCGGAAGCGACGAGGGTGATGCCAGAGTTGGCGGCATCCTGCAGTGCGCCGGCGATCTCGAGGCCGATCAGCGTGCCGGAGAGCCGCGCTTGCGCGGCCGCGGCGGAAATTCCGTGCAGGAGCTGCCCGGAGCGAGCGGTAAAGAGCAGGTTGGAGGCAAGGGCCGGGCGGGCGAAAGCGGCCGAGACCGCTGCCCCGAAGGCTGCCGCATCGGCCGGCTGCTCCTCGGCCCCGGCAACGGCATGCGACAGGATCGTGTGTTTGCTGATCGCGTCGAAGAGTTCGCCGGTCATGAAGGTGGAAAAGCCGGTCACCTCGCCATCCGTCACATGCACCCACTTCGAGTGCGTGCCGGGCATGCAGACCGCCTGAGCGCCGACGCTTGTGCCGCCGAGGGCGCCGAGAAGCTGGGTTTCCTCGCCGCGCATGACGTCGGGTGCCGCGGCATCCCGCTGGGCAAGGCCCGGCAGAATGCGGATGTCGCGGCTTTCGCCCGGCACGCGGACGGCGGCAGTCAGGATCGAGCCGAGCGGGGCGGGCACGTCGATATAACCGGCCTCAACCCAGCCCTGCCTTGCGCCGGCCATGCCGCAGACGATCACCGGCAGGCTTTCCGGCGCCGCGATGGCGGCGAGATGGCCTGATAGCACGGCGGAAAAGCCGGTCTTTGCCGCGCTGGTCATGCCTTCGCCGCTGCGGCGTTCGGCAAGCACGCTGCCGTCCTGGGCCATCAGCCAGAGCCGGAAACTGCTGGTGCCCCAGTCCACCGCGACATAAGCCGGATTAGCCATTACAAAACGCCTCCATCGACAATCAGGGACTGGGCGGTCATTCCGGCCGCGCAGTCGGATGCAAGAAACAGGCAGGGGCCGACGATCGCATCGGCTTTGAGCGGGACTTTCAGGCATTGCCGCTCGACCGAGCGGGTGATGCTCTCTTCGGTCAGCCACAACTGCATCTGCCGTTCGGTGACGACCATGCCGGGCAGGATGCAGTTGACCCGGATATTCTCCGGGCCCAGCCTGCCTGCCATGCTCTTCGTCAGGCCGACGACCGCCGCCTTTGCTGCCGCATAGGCGGGAAACCCGCCCATGTTCAGCTTGAAGGCGATCGATGACATATTGACGATCGCACCGCCGCCGGCCGCCCGCATCGATGGCGCGACCGCCTGCGAGGTGAAGAATACATGCCGCAGGTTGACCGCCTGGTTGTTGTCCCAATAGGCCTCGGTGACCGCGTCGAATTCGTGGCGGTCGTCCCAGGCGGCATTGTTGACGAGCACCCGGATCGGCCCGGAAGCGGCAACGACCCGATCGACGGTGCGCCGAATCGCCTCGATGTCGCGCAGATCCGCATGATAGAAGGAAACCGGATGGGCGGTCTGGCCCGACAGAGTTTCGGCAAGCGCGTTGCCGGCGGCCTCGGCAATGTCGATGAAGGACACCTTGGCGCCCTGGCGCGCGAAGCCTTCGACGATCGCGGCACCGATGCCTGATCCGCCGCCGGTGACGAGTACGGTTCGGTCTCTGAACTCCGGAAACTGGGCTGACGTCACGGTCATCGTCTCCTCCCGATGTTCCATTATTTGGAACTTAATTTGACTATATGGAATTATCGAATTATGCTGCCCTTTCTGTCAAGGGCGGATGAGACGATGAATGCAAGCGGCGACGGCATGGCACAGGCACGCGAGACCGGCACGCTCGGCAAGCTGATGGTGCTGCTCGATCTCGTCACCCATGCGGACGCGCCGCTGCGGTTCACCGATATCCTGTCGCTCGCCGGCCAGCCGCGCGGCACCCTGCATCGCCAGCTCAGCCACCTCGTCGAGGAAGGACTGCTCGAGCTCGACGGCGACGGCCGCTATTCGCCGGGCCTGCGCCTGCTCGATTTCGCCGCCCGCAGCTGGGCGCGCAATGAATTCCGCCTCATTGCCGAACCGCACCTTGCCGATCTGCAGCAGGCGACCGGAGAGACCGTGCATCTCGGTGTTCTCAGGGGGCAGTCGATCATCTATCTCGACAAGGTCGAAGGCCGCCAGCCGGTGCGGATGTATTCGCAGATCGGCAATGCTTCGCCCTGTTACTGCACCGGCGTCGGCAAGGCCGCCCTTTCGTTGCTTCCGGCCGAGAGCCTGGCCGATCTCCTCGCCGGCGTGAATTTCACTCGCTTTACCGCCGCCACCCATGCTTCTCCCTCAAGTCTACTCGCCGAAATCCGCGAGATCGCCAATCAGGGCTATGCTTTCGATCGTGAGGAGCATGAGGCCGGCATCCGCTGCGTCGCCGCACCCATCTGGTCGGAGGATCGGACTTTTCTCGGCGGCGTCTCGATCACCGGCCCGGCCTATCGCCTGTCGATGGAACTTCTCGCCCAATGGACCGTTCCGGTTCGACGGACGGCCGAAAGGATCATGGAAGGCATGCGCATCCGTCTCGGCCCGCGTCGCTAAAGACCGATACGGAAGAAATTTGCTCTCCGCCCTTGCCGAACGCGATTGGAGAGCATGCTTATGATGAGGGCGTTATTGAGATTTGCCGGCGAATCACGACAACTGGAAATAGTCAGCGAAATCGACAACACCTGTCGGCCGAACAATTAATGCTACGGCCGATTGCATTTGATCCGCAATCGCCATTTCCTAGTGCAAGCGAATCGGCCGCGGCGCCGAAGACGAAGAAACGTGATGGAACACTTGTCGAAAACATCCACGGAACAAGAAGACGATTACATCAGGGAAATTGCGGGCCTGAAGACCCAGTTCGACATTTTCCGGTTCATGAAACGCGTGACCGAAGCCTATCGCTCCCGCGCCTTCATGGTTCTCAATCTGCCGCCGATCACATCCCTCGATCTTCAGGGCAACACCGTCATCACCAGCTGGCCGGCCGAGCTTCTGGCGCTTTACGACCAGGAGGGATTGATGGTGAACAGCCCGGTTCTGCGGCGGCTGAGAACATCGGCGCGGCCCTTCTTTTACGACATGTCGCGACAGACCTGGTCGCGCGACGACGGCAAGTCCGCCCTGGTCGTCGGGCTGTTCGAACGTTTCAGGATGATGCGTTGCGCCTATTTCCCGACGCATGAGCCCTCCGGCCTGCGCGGCGCCGTCTCCTTCGCCGGCGATCGCGAACCCTTCAGCCCGGGCGAGATGCGCGAGCTTTGTTATATCGCCATCCATGTCTTCGACCGGCTTGCCGAGATACGCAACCTCGATACCCGCGTCACCGATGCGCTGACCGACCGCGAGATCGATTGCCTCAACTGGACGGCGGCCGGCAAGACCAGCGCCGAGATCGCCGAAATCCTGGTGCTGTCCGAGCATACGGTCAATCATTACCTCAACCGCGCCACCAAGAAGCTTGACACCGTCAACCGCACCCAGGCCGTCGCCAAGGCGCTGCGGATCGGCTTGATCAAATAAGTTGCAAAGACGGCAATCGGCTCCGGCCGACCGCTTAGCGCGTAGGCAGATCGGAGCGCCTTCCCGGCGCTTGCGCGCGGTTTTCCAGCTTTTTCCATCTGGCACGCTTTCTGCATCTCTTCTGCCAGAGGTCCAGAGGGGACTTTGCTGACCAGCGCCAGGAAATGGCGCGGCCGACACACCGCCGTCCGACGCCGATGCCGCTTCTCTCCTGGGCTTCGGCATCGGCGGCGGTTGTTGCCTTTCGGCACCGTTTCTTGCGCAGCTGTTCTCGATTTCCTCTTGCCGGTCACTTTTTTCTGGCCTTTTTTTTGGCTTGCGCTAGTTCGCCCTGCATTGCGCCGGTTCTCGGGGAGAGACCGTTGCGGCCATCAGGGCGAAAGCCCGGCGGACTTGATGGCCGCAACGGATTTCGAATTCCGGCCGGCGTTTTTCAAAGCCGGCAAATCGATTTTCCGCTCGATGATTTTGTTTGGCGAAGACGTGCGCCTCCACTATCTGTGATCCAAGAAGAAGCAGTGAGGGTGGAATGACCGACGTCACCAAGGAACAGGTTCTCGAAACGCTGAAGACCGTGCGCGGACCGGATCTCGAGCATGATATCGTCGCGCTCGGCATGGTTTCCGATGTGTTCATCTCCGACGGCAAGGTCTATTTCTCCATCACCGTCCCGGCCGAGCGCGCCAGGGAGCTGGAGCCGATGCGGCTCGCCGCCGAGCGCGTCATCAAGGAAATGCCTGGTGTCAAAGGTGCGCTCGTCACGCTGACCGCCGACAGGAAGGCGGCGGCCGCAACGCCCGCTGCCCGCCCGGCGCCGAACCCGCCGCATGGCCATGCCGGTCATGATCATGGCGGCCACGATCATCCGCATCACGCCCATGCGCCCCAGCAGCAGCCGCCGCGGGCCGGCAAGATCGGCGTTCCCGGCATCGGCGCCATCATCGCCGTCGCCTCTGGCAAGGGCGGGGTCGGCAAGTCCACTACCGCTGTCAACCTGGCACTCGGCCTGCTCGCCAACGGCCTTCGCGTCGGCATTCTCGATGCTGATATCTACGGCCCTTCGATGCCGCGACTGCTGAAGATATCCGGCCGCCCGACGCAGATCGACGGCCGCATCATCAATCCGATGGAGAACTACGGCCTCAAGGTGATGTCGATGGGCTTCCTCGTCGATGAGGAGACGGCGATGATCTGGCGCGGGCCGATGGTTCAGTCGGCGCTGTTGCAGATGCTGCGCGAAGTCGCCTGGGGCGAGCTCGACGTCCTCGTCGTCGACATGCCGCCCGGCACCGGCGATGCGCAATTGACCATGGCCCAGCAGGTGCCGCTTGCCGGCGCCGTCATCGTCTCGACGCCGCAGGATCTCGCTTTGATCGATGCCCGCAAGGGCCTCAACATGTTCCGCAAGGTCGAGGTGCCGGTACTCGGCATCGTCGAGAACATGAGCTATTTCATCGCCCCCGACACCGGCACCCGTTACGACATCTTCGGCCATGGCGGCGCCCGCAAGGAGGCCGAGCGCATCGGCGTGCCCTTCCTCGGCGAAGTGCCGCTGACGATGAATATCCGTGAAACCTCCGACGCCGGCACCCCGCTCGTTGCCTCCGACCCGAACGGCATCGTCGCCGGCATCTATCGCGGCATCGCCGCCAAGGTCTGGGAGCAGCTTGGCGGCCAGTCCCGGCGCCCGCCTCCGGCGATCGTCTTCGAATAGCGCGGGCTGACGGAGCCGGCATGACGGCACACAGCAAGGCCAGGCGCCGAATCATCGCTGCAATCACCCCAATTGTGGGGGAAACGTGGTGAAAAGCCGCGCTTCACGGAAGATGTCTTGATTATTTCACGGCTTTGCTTCATATGCCGCGGCGCCATGATGGCGTTGCTGCGGATGCTCAATGATGGCCGCCTCCGTTTCGAAGGTTTTGGCCCGCCTGCAAGATCGAAGGATTGGTAACTGCGATGCGGTGGAGCACAATGCGCATGCTGGCCTTTAAGGCCGGATGCAGCCGGAGTTTTATGAACTTTCTAGATCCGCTTCCGTTTGGACCTGGGACGAGCCACCCTCGCATTGCCGCGATGGCGGCCGCACGGAAAGGCTTTCGATGATGGCGATGACCACGAACTGTCGTGAGCATCGGGGATGTTGCCGGTGATCACCGCTTACAGTTCCAGTTGCAAGTCGGTCGATATCCGCGACCTGTCGCAGCCGGCATCCTTTCCCCGGGATGTCGTGTGGATCGACATGATCGAGCCGACCCGCGAAGAGGAGCTTTATGTCGAGAAGGTTCTCGGCATCGAGGTTCCAACCCGCGACGATCTCAAGGATATCGAGCCTTCCGCCCGTCTTTACGTCGAAAACGACGCCGTCTTCATGACCGCTTCGCTCGTCTGGAAAGCTGATACCGACGCGCCGACGCTGACCGATGTCGCTTTCATCCTGGCCGGAAACTGCCTGGTCACTATCCGTTACGCCCATCCCAAATCCTTCGCGCTGTTCATCGCCGCCCTTCACCGGCTGCCGGAAAACTGGCGCAGCGGCGCGGCCCTTCTTGCCAAGCTGCTGGAGACGATCGTCGACCGGACCGCCGAAATCCTCGAAATCTCCGTCTCGCGTATCGACATCCTCTCCACCCATGTCTTCGGCGACCGCGCGAAAAAGGTGCGCAAGCCGTCGAACTACCTTGAGGAAAAACTGCGGGATATTGCCGGTCATCACCGCATGATCAGCAAGCTGCGCGACAGTATCGGTTCGCTGTCCCGGCTGCTCACCTTCTTTCACACGATCCCGGCGATCCAGCAGGACCGCGAGGCCAAGGAGCTCTGCCGCACAATTTCGCGCGATATCCAGTCGCTGTCGGAGCACGCCGCCTTCATCGCCGCCAACATCACCTTCCTGCTCGACGCCTCGCTCGGCCTGATCAACATTGAGCAGAACTCGATCATCAAGATATTCTCGATCGCCTCGGTCGTGTTCCTGCCGCCGACCTTGGTCGCCTCGATCTACGGCATGAACTTTCAGGTCATGCCGGAACTGGCCTGGACGGCCGGCTACCCCTATTCGCTGGCTTTGATGGTGATATCAGCCGTCATCCCCTTTTTCTTTTTTCGCTGGAAAGGCTGGCTCTGAGGAGCCTGTTGTAATTTCATGTCCGAAGAGAGCCACCCGCACGATCGCCATATGACGCCGCGCAAGCTGTTCTATCTGGCGCTCGGTTCCGTCGGCGTCGTCTACGGCGACATCGGCACCAGCCCGCTCTATGCTTTTCGCGAGGCGCTGAAGCCGGTTGCCCATGACGGCGTCACCCGTTTCGAGGTCATCAGCCTGATTTCACTGATGATCTGGGCGCTGACCATCATTGTCACCATCAAATATGTGCTGTTCCTGCTGCGCGCCGATAACGACGGCGAGGGCGGCACGCTGTCGCTGCTCGCCCTTCTGATGAAGACCGCCAACGGTCATACCGCCCTGCTGATGCTGCTTGGGCTGATGGGCGCTGCGCTGTTTCTCGGCGATGCGATGATCACCCCGGCGCTTTCGGTGCTGTCGGCCGTCGAGGGCCTGAAGCTCGTGACGCCCAGCCTGTCGGAATATATCGTGCCGATCTCGGTGGTGATCCTGGCGCTGCTCTTTGTGGTGCAGTCACGCGGCACCGGCGCGGTGGCAAAATTCTTCGGCCCGATCACCGCCATCTGGTTCGTCGTCATGGCCGCCGCCGGCATTTCTCACATCTCCGACGACTTCGGCATTCTTGCCGCCTTCAATCCCTATTATGCCGTCAGCTTCCTGCTGCATGAGGGCTTCTACGGCGTCGTCGTGCTTGGCGCCGTCTTCCTGACGGTGACCGGCGCAGAGGCGCTTTATGCCGATCTCGGCCATTTCGGCCGCCGCCCCATTCAATGGGCCTGGTTCGCACTGGTGTTTCCGGCGCTGACGCTGAACTATCTCGGGCAGGGCGCTCTCGTGCTCGGCAGGCCGGAGACGATGTCCGATCCCTTCTATCTGATGTATCCGCAATGGGCGCTGCTGCCGGTCGTCATCCTTGCGACCGCCGCGACGATCATCGCCAGCCAGGCCGTCATCACGGGGGCCTTTTCGCTGGTGCGCCAGGGCATCAACCTCGGCTTCCTGCCGCGCATGGAAATTCTCTTCACCTCGGAAACCAATACCGGGCAGATCTTCCTGCCGTCGGTCAATGCCGTGCTGTTCTTCGGCGTCATCTTCCTGGTATTGGGCTTCAAGACCTCGGACGCGCTGGCGACCGCCTACGGCATTTCCGTCACTGGCGCCATGGTCGTCACCTCGATCATGGCCTTCGAATTCGTCCGCGCCCGCTGGAACTGGTCGCTGCCGGTTGCCGTAATGGCGCTTGCGCCGCTGGTCGTCCTCGAAATGATCTTCCTCGGCGCCAACCTGTTGAAGATTCACGACGGCGGTTATATCCCGATCCTGATCGCCAGCGCCTTTACCGTCGTCATGTGGACCTGGCGCCGCGGCACGGCGATCCTGATGGAAAAGACCCGCCACACCGATATTCCGCTCGCCTCCTTCGTCAGTTCCATCGAGCGCAAGAGCGAACATTCGCCGGCCCAGGTTCCCGGCACGGCGATCTTCCTGACCAGCGATCCGGAATCGGCACCCGCCGCCCTCCTGCACAATCTCAAACACAACCACGTGCTGCACGACCGTAACGTCATCCTGACGATCCGCACGGTCAACAAGCCGCGTGTGCCGAGCCACGACCGTTATAAGGTCGAGCAGATCTCCGAGCGCTTCTCGCGTGTCGAACTGCTGTTCGGCTTCATGGAATCGCAGAACGTCTCGCAGGCCCTGGCGACGCTGCGCAAGACCGGGTTGAAGTTCGACATCATGTCGACCTCCTTCTATCTCGGCCGCCGCAAGCTGGTGCCGGACGCCAAGTCAGGCATGCCCTACTGGCAGGACCGGCTCTACATCGCGCTCGCCAACGCCGCCGCCAATCCCTCGGACTACTTCCGCCTGCCGGCCAACCGCGTGGTGGAACTGGGGTCTCATGTGATTATTTGACGGGTGAAGGGGCGAGGACGACAATACTGACGCGGGTGTCCGCGCTTTGACTTCTTCCGCCACCTCTCCTCCGTCATGCTCGGCCTTGAGCCGAGCATCAACGCCGGGTCCACCAGCAGCTGTGGCATGGATCCTTGGCTCAAGGCCGAGATGACGGAGACCGGTGATGCGTTTCCGTCAAATCGCCTTCGAAATTTGCAGCCGCATTCGAACATCCAGAACTTCGCATAGCCACATTCCGGCACGCCCCGTTAACCGGGCGTCAAGGTTAATGAGAGATTTTCGATGGAATGTTCCCGCGTTCCATGCCCGGAGTTCGTGTTGCGTCGAAAGAGCCCTTCCCGTAGCAAGCTGCGTCTTCTTCCCGAGAACTGGGTGTCGCCTGTCGTCTTCGGGCTCGCCTGCTGGCTGATCTTCCCGAGCGTCGCCTCCCACGCCGATCTCGCCACCCTGCTCGCCGGTCTCGATCGTGAGGGCGATAGCTGGCGTATGGTGCTGACCAATTCTCCCGCAGGCTCCATTCATCAGGCCGAACTCGCCTTTGCCGATCCAGAAGTGACGGGTTCGATCTCGTCGGGCGCCGGCATGGAGCTGCCCGATGGCCGCAAGGTTGCCTTCACGTCCAAGGAGAAGGGCCACGAGGACACCCCGGACGAGGATCGCGTCAACCGCGGCATGAAGAAAGGCCGTATCGTCGCCGTCGAAAAGATGCAGCCGCCGAAGGATTTTTCCGCCGGCTCCATCCTCGAGCGCACCAGGATGCTGTTCACCCCGAGCTTCGATCTCAAAGAGCGCTCGGCCTTCGTCAAGCCGAAGATCCAGGGCAAGGAAATCGAGATCGCCACTTCTTTCTATAGGAAGCAGCCGGTGATTAAGGATCATGGCGTGCCGGCGATGCTCGCAAGCCTGGTCACCAGCAACAAGGCCGATGTGCTGGCCACCGCTTACGCGCCGGCCGCACCCGACTATGCCCGCCAGTCACCGTTCGATTCGATCCTGACCGACCAGGACAGCGGCCGCTTCGTCCCCGAGATCGGCCCGCGTGATCACGCCTGGGCCGCAAGCGTGCTGCCGGCAAGCGTCTTTTCCGCCCGCGAGCAGCAATGTCTTGCCTCCGGCATCTATTTCGAGGCGCGCGGAGAATCGGTAAAGGGCCAGGCGGCCGTTGCCCAGGTCATCCTGAACCGCGTCCGCAACCCCGCCTATCCGAAAAGCATCTGCGGCGTCGTCTATCAGAACGAGGATTGGCGCAACCGCTGCCAGTTTTCCTTCGCCTGCGACGCCATCAAGGACAGGGTGAATTCGGAATATCACTGGCGGGTCGCCCGCGACGTGGCGATGGCGGTGACATCGGGCAAGATCTGGCTGCCGCAGGTGGGCTCGGCGACCCACTACCACGCCGTCTACGTTCGCCCGAAATGGGCAAAGACCATGGAAAAAGTCGGCCGCATCGGTCTCCATGTCTTCTACCGCACCTATGGCGGCGGCTGGAGCTGAGATAAATCGTCCGGGTCCGGCCGATTTCCGGCCCCGAAAAGCGGATTCTTTCCGTCGAATTTGCGCGATCGGCCTGTGATCGCTTTATCCCTTTGATTCGACGAGGTTATTTTCTCGCTGGACAGAAGCTGTCTACGCCTTGACTATACCAATCCCTAAAACTATGTTGCGCGCGACTTCAGAACGGGCCGGAAGGGTCTCAACCTTCGCGTCGGGGGTCCGAATGACCGGGGTAGCGGGAGTGCGGGCGACGGGCAGGCGAGGAGAGATCCATGGCGGACGACCGCGAGGAAAGTCTTGATAAGCGCCGTGCGCAGCTGGGAGCGGAACTCGCGACCAAGCGCGTCGAGGCGAAGGTGGACGAGGCAAACGAAGCCCGCGCCGAGGTAAGCCGCAAAGGTTATGCCCAGGCGATGAAGCTTTCGAGCGAGTTCATTGCCGCCATCATCGTCGGTGCTGTCCTTGGCTATCTCCTCGACCGTTTTGTTGGCACGGCGCCTTGGGGGTTGATTGTTCTTCTGCTTCTCGGATTCTGTGCCGGCGTTCTGAACGTGTTGCGTTCTGCGGGGGTGGTGGCCCATCCCCTGGACGACAAGGACGACAAGAAATAAGGACCGGTCCCGGTCCAGTGCAATGACCCCGCGTCCTGCGGGCCAACGAGAGAGAACAAGCGGTGTCTAACGATCCGACTCATCAGTTCCTGATCCAGAAGATTGTCCCGATCGAAATCGGCGGAATTGATTTTTCGTTCACCAACGCCTCGCTGTTCATGGTCGTTTCGGCCGCCGCCGCTGCGGGCTTCCTCTATTTCGCGACCTCGAACCGCGCCATCGTGCCGGGCCGTTCGCAGTCTATCGCGGAAATGTCCTATGAATTCATCGCCAATATGCTGAAGGAAGGCGCGGGCAAGCAGGGAATGAAGTTCTTCCCGCTGGTCTTCTCGCTCTTCATGTTCGTCCTGACGGCGAACCTGCTCGGCATGTTCCCCTATTTCTTCACGGTGACCAGCCAGATCATCGTCACCTTCGCGCTGGCTATCCTCGTCATCGGCACGGTGCTCGTCTACGGCTTCTATAAGCACGGCTTCCACTTCCTGAACGTTTTCGTGCCCTCGGGCGTGCCGGGCATTCTGTTGCCGCTGGTCGTCACAATCGAAATCATTTCCTTCCTATCCCGTCCGATTTCGCTCTCCGTTCGTCTTTTCGCAAACATGCTCGCCGGTCACATCACGCTGAAGGTGTTCGCAGGCTTCGTCGCCTCGCTTGGAGCCCTCGGTGCAGTCGGTGTCGGCGGAGCCGTTCTTCCCCTGATCATGACCGTCGCCCTGACCGGTCTCGAGTTCCTCGTCGCCTTCCTCCAGGCTTACGTCTTTGCGGTGCTGACTTGCATGTACCTCAACGACGCGATCCATCCGGGCGGGCACTAAGGATAACGACATCGACGTCAAAGGGCGTCAGTCATTCGCCGCAACAACCATTTCAAAGGAGTTCAACATGGAAGCGGAAGCAGCAAAGTTCATCGGTGCAGGTCTGGCTTGCTTTGGTATGGCCGGTACGGCTCTCGGCCTCGGCAATATCTTCGGCAGCTACCTCTCCGGCGCTCTGCGCAATCCGTCTGCCGCTGACAGCCAGTTCGGCCGTCTGGTATTCGGCTTCGCCGTTACGGAAGCTCTGGGCATCTTCTCGCTGCTCGTCGCTCTCCTCCTGCTCTTCGCCGTCTGATATCGGCGGATAGATGGATCACGGCCTGCGACCGCAAGCCGTGATCCTTTGCATTTGCAGTCCACCTGGAGGTGAGCATGTTTTTTGTGACCCCGGCTTACGCTGAAGAAGCACCGGCGGCAGCGACTGGCACGGATGCGCATGCCGCTCCTGCCGCAGGCGAGGTCCACACCGAGACCGGCGTTGCCGAAGGCGAACACGCCCGTGGCCCGTTCCCGCCTTTCGATTCGACGACCTACGCATCCCAGCTGCTCTGGCTGGTGATTACGTTCAGCGTCTTCTACCTCCTTATGCAGAAGGTCATCGCGCCGCGCATCGGGGCCATCCTCGATCAGCGCCACACGCGCATCTCCCAGGACCTGGATGAAGCAGGCCGCCTGAAGGCGGAAGCCGACGCCGCCGTCCGGACCTATGAAGGCGAACTGGCCGCTGCCCGCGCCAAGTCGAATGCGATCGCCTCCGCCGCCCGCGACGCCGCCAAGGCCAGGGCCGAAGAGGATCGCCGCGCTGTCGAGGCGAGCCTGTCGGAAAAGATCAAGGCTGCCGAAGTCCGCATCGCCGACATCAAGGCGAAGGCTTTCGCCGATGTCGGCACCATTGCCGAGGAAACGGCGGCTGCCGTCGTCGAACAGCTGATCGGCGGCACGGCTGCCCAGGCTGATGTCGCCGCCGCCGTCGCGGCCGCCAAGAAGGAGGCTTGATCGATGGAGTTTCACTTTGACGCGACTTTCTTCGCCTTTGTCGGCCTCGTCCTGTTCCTGGCGCTGGTTGTCTATCTGAAGGCTCCCGCCATGATGGCACGGTCGCTCGACGACCGCGCCGACCAGATCCGCAACGAGCTGGCCGAAGCCAAGCGCCTGCGCGAGGAAGCCCAGCATCTGCTTGCCGAATACCAGCGTAAGCGCAAGGAAGCGGAAGCCGAGGCGGCTCACATCGTTGCCGCCGCCGAGCGCGAAGCCCAGATGCTGACTGCCGAAGCGAAGAAGAAGACGGAAGAGTTCGTCGCCAATCGCACGGCGCTCTCCGAACAGAAGATCCAGCAGGCCGAGGCCGAAGCGATGAAGGCCGTTCGTTCCGCCGCCGTCGATCTGGCGATCGCGGCCGCCGAAACGGTGCTCGCCAAGCAGGCCGACGCCAAGGTCCAGTCCGAACTGTTCGGCAACGCCGTCAGCCAGGTCAAGACACGGCTCAACTGAGCGGTATCGAATGGAATGAAGAAAGGCCGGGCATGTCCCGGCCTTTTTTGTTGTTGAGTGACTTCAGCCGATGATCTGTTGCAGATCCTTGGGAAAACCACCGGTCGACGGGTCTCGCCTACTCTTCGGACCCCAGCTGCGGGGCGACGAGAAGGGCCGCTCCTTATCTGTGGGCGCCCTATTCCGCAAGCAGCTCATCCGTCTCGGGTCCGTCCTCGCCTTTGCGCAACGGCCGGAAGCTCATACGGTGCAGGGAGCAGGGGCCATGCCTCTCGATGCCGGCGCGGTGCTGCGCTGTGCCGTAGCCGGCATGCGCGGCAAAGCCGTAATCCGGAAAGACATTGTGGGCGCGCGCCATCATCCGATCGCGCGTCACCTTGGCGACGATCGAGGCGGCGGCGATGGAGACCGAGCGCGCGTCGCCCTTGACCACGGCCTGCCCGGGGCAATCGAGGCCGGGCGGCACGTCGAGCCCGTCGGTCAGGACGTAGCTTGCCGGAACGGCAAGACTGCAGATGGCGCGGCGCATCGCGTCGAGGCTTGCCTTGCGGATATCGGTCTCGTCGATGCGTGTAGAACTGGAAGAGGCGATCGAAACGGTCGCGGTTGCGAGAATCTGCACGAACAATTCCTCGCGCCGCTGCGCCGAAAGCTGCTTGGAATCGTTGAGGCCCTCGGGGATTCGCTTCGGATCGAGGATGACGGCGGCGGCGACGACCGGCCCGGCGAGCGGCCCGCGGCCGGCCTCGTCGGCACCGGCGACGGGCCAGTGGCCGGCCTTGCGGGCTTTGAGCTCCAGACGGAAATCCGGCACAAGCGGAGCCGTGTCGAAAAGCAGGGGAGAATCGGGTGGCGTGCGAGGTCTCATGCGGCTGAACCTCGCACGCCAACCCGATTTCCCGCAAGTCCCCGGATCAGGGCGGCGGCCGGGGACGGTCCGGCGGATGGTGGCGGTCAGGGCCATCCGCGGGAATTGCGCTCGGGGCTCGAAAACAGGGCGGTTCTTCGATGGGCCGAGGCGCAAATTCTGTAAATCAGAGCAGCGACAGCTGAACGCCGCTGCCATCAGGCGGCACGAACAGATCGTCGCGCAGAGGCAGACCGCGTCGCGTCAGGCCGAAACGCCTCGCCGCCATTTCGAAGCGCCGGGCGATCTGCCAGGCATAGGGACCGGCGCCCTTCATGCGCTTGCCGAATTCGGCATCGTAATCCTTGCCGCCGCGCATCGAGCGCACCAGCGACATCACATGCCGGTAGCGATCGGGATAATGCTGCAACAGCCAGTCGCGGAAGAGCGGGCTGACCTCGAGCGGCAGCCTCAGGATGACATAGCTCGCCTCGACGGCGCCGGCCGCCTTGGCCGACTCGAGGATGCGCTCCAGCTCGTGATCGTTCAGCGCCGGGATCAGCGGGGCGGCCATTACCGCCGTCTGGATCCCTGCTTCCGACAGCGTGTGGATGGTCTCCAGCCGACGCGGCGGCGTGGCGGCGCGGGGCTCCATCGTCCGGGCAAGCTTGCGGTCGAGCGTGGTCACCGAGATGCCGACGCGCACCAGGTTCTTCGCCGCCATCTCCTGCAGAATGTCAAGATCCCGCAGGATCATCGCCGATTTGGTGACGATGGAGACCGGATGGTTCGCCTTGTTCAAAACCTCGAGAATGCCGCGCATGATGCGCCATTCCTTCTCGACCGGCTGATAGGGGTCGGTATTGGTGCCGATTGCGATCGCCCGCACCTTGTAACCCGGCTTGGCGAGCTCCCGCTCCAGCAGCTTTGCAGCATCAGGCTTGGCGAACAGCTTCGTCTCGAAATCGAGCCCCGCCGAAAGCCCCATATAGGCGTGGGTCGGCCGGGCGAAGCAATAGATGCAGCCGTGCTCGCAGCCGCGATAGGGATTGATCGAGCGGTCGAAGGCGACGTCGGGTGACTCGTTGCGGGTGATGGCCGTGCGCGGCTTTTCGATCTGCACTTCGGTTTTGAACGGCGGCAGCTCTTCCAGCGTCTGCCATCCATCGTCAAAGGTCTCCCGCTGCAGCGCCTCGAAGCGGCCGGTTGGGTTCAGTCCGGCGCCGCGCCCGCGCCGCCGGTCGACCTCGACCCTCAGCCCGGAGGAGACGATCATCGCATCGGCAATATCTGCCGTATTGGCAGGCGCGAATGCGGCCTGCCCTGCCAGGGACTGCTCTCTCATCGGATTCTCCCGCAGCGGCAAGCAATCGCTTCCGCCCGTTTTGATGATTAAATTCCTATCGGCAAATTGAGAACAATGCAAGAACAAAATACGGAAAACGCCGCTGGCAAAAATTTGTGCTGCGCATTATGAGTAGGCGATGTTGACGGTTATTCTCGAATGTCAGGATCAGGAATCCGAGCTGGCCCAGACCTTGTCGGTCTTGGTGGCAGGCGCGGTGGAGGGGCTTGTCGGCGATGTGGTCGTGCTCGATCACGGCTCACGTGACGGCACCTCGCGGGTCGCCGACGCGGCCGGGTGCCGGTTTCATTCGCAATGGGATATCAAGGACATCGTCGGCTCCGCCCGCGGCGACTGGCTGCTTTTCGTCGAACCGGGCGCACGCCCGCAGGCGGGCTGGATCGACGAGATTGCCGAATATATCGCGCTCAACAAGCTGCCGGCGCGCTTCACCGCCTCGCGCGGCTACCGGCGCCCGTTTTTCGAGCGCATCGGCCGCGCCGCGCCGCCGCTGGAACTTGGTCTGCTGATGCCGAAGAACCAGGCGCTGGCCGCAGCCAGAAGCGGCATGCGCCTTGCCGAATTCGCCAAGGGCCAGAGGCCGCGCAAACTCGCCAGCGAATTGGTTCCGTCCTGGGTGGCGCGCGCTGCGCGGTAAGTCTGTGTCATCGCCGGCGCTTGAACGCGCCGCCAGATTGGCGCCGAAAGCGCCCCTCACTTGATCCTTGCCGGCATCGACAACCGCGGCTCACCCCCCGGGTCGGAGCCGGCAGGCGGATAAGCGGCTGCTCTTGCCCGCATCACAATCATCCCGAGATCGCGCAAAGATGGCGCCCGATCAGATTCCGCGCTATAATTTGCCATGGCGCCGCCGAAGCGCCGCGCTTCGCAACGGATGGCCATGGAATGCCGGTGGACGGCAGAAAAGGTCGGCGAAAATCTCCTCTTCTGCCGGGTTCCCGGCGAAAGGAGGTGCGTGATGATCCGCCCTATGCTTTACGGTCTCGTGGCCGTCATATCGGCGACGTTGATGATCGCGCATCCGCATTCGGCAGCATCGCAGGCGACGCTCAGTTGCGCAGGTCGATCCGACGTCGTCAAATTTCTGGACGAAAATTTCGCTGAAAAGCTGATGGCGGTCGGGCTGGTCAGCCAGAACTCCGTCCTCGAGGTCTATGCCGGCGAAAGCGGCACCTGGACGCTCGTCGTCACGGATGTTCACGGCATAAGCTGCATCCTGTTGTCGGGTGACAGCTGGGAAACGATCCCGTCTCTGCCGGGCTTTGCCACCTGAAGTGCGTCGCGATCGCTCGGATTGGCTTGTTTGTCGCAAAACCGCTGCACACTTTTGCGAGACATGCTTTAAGGCGCGTCGTGATCGTTCGGATTGGTTTCTCGCGAAATTCTATTTTTTCGCGCCGCGTTTCAGATGCTCGTCGAGACGCGGCATGATCTCGACGAAGTTGCACGGCGTGCTGCGGTAGTCGAGCTGCGCTTTCAGGATGCCGTCCCAGGCATCCCGGCAGGCGCCGGGAGAGCCCGGCAGGGCGAAGATGAAGGTGGCATTGGCGACCCCTGCCGTTGCGCGCGACTGGATCGTCGCCGTGCCGATCTTGTCGTAGGAAATGCGGTGAAAGACGGCGGAAAAGCCGTCCATGCGCTTTTCGAACAAGGGCTCCAGCGCTTCGGGCGTCACATCGCGGCCGGTAAAGCCGGTGCCGCCTGAGGTGATGACGACATCGATGTCATCCCGTTCGGTCCAGGCCTTGACCTGCGCGGCGATTTTGTCCCGGTCGTCAGGGACGATGGCCCGCGCGACCAGCCGATGACCTGCCTCGGTGATCCGTGCCGCCAGTGTGTCGCCGGATTTGTCGGTTTCCGGCGTGCGGGTATCCGAGACGGTGAGAACCGCGATGCCGACGGCGATAAACGGCCGCTTTTCGTCCGGACCTGCCATTACATGCCTCCCGAAACCGTTTCCGTCGCCTGGACATACCAGTCGGGCCGCTCGCCGTGAAGAGCTGCGGCCGCCTCTTGCGCAGCCGCCATGCCGGTAAAAATGCCGAAGCAGGTGGCGCCGGAGCCGGACATCCGGGTGAAGAGCGCGCCATGGGCCTGCAGCATCTGCGAGATCACCGTAATCTCAGGCACCAGTTCGCGCGCCGGCGGCTCCAAATCGTTGCGGGCCGAGCCGATCGCCGTGAGCCAGCGGCCGGTCTCGGACAGACCGCGAGCGAGATCGAGCGCCGGATTGTTCTTTGCCGCCAGCCGGCGGAAGACCTCGGGCGTTGAAACACCCTGCAGCGGGTTGACGAGCACCATGGCAAAGGCGGGCAGATCCGGCACGGCTTCGATCCTTTCGCCGATGCCGCGGGCGATTAGCGGCCGGCTCTCAAGGCACATCGGCACATCGGCGCCGAGCTTCAGCGCGAGGCTGGCAAGCGCTCCCACCGGCAAGCTCATGCCCCAGAGCCGCATCAGCCCCCGCAACGTCGCGGCCGCATCGGCCGAGCCGCCGCCGATGCCGGAGGCGATCGGCAGGTTCTTTTGCAGATGGATATGCACAGGGAAGGCGAGGGCGCCGACCGCCTCGCGCAGGAGATCGCGGGCCCGCAGCACCAGGTTGCTGCCGTCGCTGGCAAGCGTCTCGCCGAAGGGGCCCGACAGGGTGAATGTGTCGGCCTGTGCAGGCAAGAAACCGAGCCGATCGCCGCAATCGGCGAAGGTCACCAGCATATCGAGCAGATGGTAGCCATCCGGCCGCTGGCCGGTCACATGCAAAGCGAGGTTGATCTTCGCGCGCGCCTCTTCGGTGACACCGAACGCCTCGGCCAGGCCCTCTTCAGGCATGTTTGCCGCCCGTTAGGATTTCTTGTCGACCGGAGGCGGGGTGACGGGTGCCGGATCCGGCTGTTTCTTGTCGGCCGCCTTGGCATCGTCGCCGGCAGGAGGCAGGCCGTTGGCGACCTTGTCCTTGATCTTCGGAATTTCGGCGGCTTCCGGCTCGGAGGCCAGCGCCCGGTTCCACTGGTAGACGGCCTCAAGCTTGCGGCCGACGCGCCAGTAGGCGTCGCCGAGATGGTCGTTGATCGTCGCGTCGCCGGCCTTGATCTGCGCGGCCCGCTCCAGCTCGTCGACAGCGTCGTCGAAGCGGTTGAGGCGGAAATAGGCCCAGCCGAGGGAATCGATGATGTAGCCGTCGTCAGGGCGAATCTCGACGGCCTTCTTTATCATGCCGAGGCCTTCGTCGAGGTTCCGGTTCATGTCGATCCAGGAATAGCCGAGATAGTTCAGCACCTGCGGCTGGTCGGGATTGAGCTCCAGGGCCTTGCGGAAATTCGGCTCGGCCTGGTCCCACTTCTTCAGCCGCTCATAGGCAATACCGCGCTGGAAGAAGACGCTCCAATTGGCGCGGCCGGGAAAGGGGCCGATCACTTCGACGGCCTTGTCGTAATTGGCGGCCATCGCCTCGTAGTCCTTGGCGTCGGAGAGCACGCTGCCATAGGCGAGGTAGCTGCGGATGTCCTTAGGGTCGGAGGCGATCAGCGCCTGCAGGTGCTTGCGCGCTTCGTCCACCTTGCCGCCCTGGGCAAGGGCAAGGCCGAGCTGCAGCTCGGAGATGCGGCGCATCGGCGAATTTTCCGGCACCTTCTGGTAGAGCGCGATGGCGCGGTCCATCTGGTTCTGCTTCTCGGCGATGCCGCCGAGCAGCACCAGCGTATCGGCGCTGTTCGGGTCGAGTGCATTGGCGGTCTGCAGGTAGAGCGAGACGATATCCTCCGCGCCGTCGCGGTTCAGCGCGCCGCCGACTGAAAACAGCACGCCGGCGGCCCCTTCCTTCGCGGTCTTGACCTGCTGCTCCTGCTTCTCGCCCTTTTCGATGCTGTCGCGCAGCGCATTCAGCGGCGCATAGTTCGGCAGCAGGTTGTCGCCAACCGAAACGGCATCGAGCGCCTTCTGCTTGTTGCCCTGTGTCGCTTCGAGGCGGGCAAGCGCCATGACCGCGCGCATGAAGGTGTCGGGCGCCGTAGCACCCCCTTCCTTGTCGAGCACGGCGTCGTTCAGATGCTGGCGGGCCGATTTCACGTCGCCGGTGACGACGGCGATCGCGCCGGCATTGTAATTCTGGAAGATGCGGACCCAATCCGGCCCCTTCATCTTCTCGACCATGGCGAGCGCTTCCTTGCCGCGGCCGGCGCCGACGCGGGCCCAGGCGAGCAGCAGGTCGTTCATCATCCGGTCGAGATCGTTCGGACCCTTGTATTTCAATATGGATTCGGCGGCCTTGTAATCGTCGCGGCGCACGGCATCCATGCCGCGCACGATCGTGGTGATGCGCTCGACCGAGGGATCGCCCTTCAGGTCGTTGGCATATTTGACGCCTTCCTTGATGTCGCCGTTGAGCAGCAGCGAGATCATCAGCCGCTGGCGAATCTCCGGATTGCCCGGCTCGATCTGCAGCGCCTTCTCGTAGAGTTCGATCGCCGTCTCGTAATCATGATCGACATCGGCTGTGCGCGCGGCGAGGAAGGCGCCGGAGAAGGTGGTGACGCTATCGGCATCGAAGGTCTCGGTTTTGCCCGTATCGCCCGCCGTCTTCGCCGCATCCTCGGCGTTCACGCCGGCGACGATGCCGAGCGAAAGAACAGCCGTCAATGCTGCGCTCGTAAGAAGACGGATGGCAATTCTCTGCCGCATGAGGAAACCTTTCTTCGAGAGCGTCCGGCCATGATGCCGGTCGCAAATCAGTTGTGATCACTGATTCATAACAGGATGGCTTTTTTGAAGCGGCGCTGCAAGAAAATCAGCCTGCAATCGAGAACGTCTCGTCAGTTGACGCGCTCGATGCAGAAGTCGATCACTTCCATCAGGGCGGATTTCCATACCGTATCGGGAAGCGGCGCCAGCGCGTCGCGGGCGATCGTGCCGTAATGGACCGCCCGGCCGATCGTGTCGCTGAGTGTGCCGTATTTGGTGATCAGCCCCAGCGCCTTTTCCAGATTGGCGTCGCTGCTGTTGCCGGCCTCGATCGCATCGCGCCAGAAGGCGCGCTCGTCCTCGGTGCCGCGGCGATAGGCGAGGATGACGGGCAGCGTGATCTTGCCTTCGCGGAAATCGTCGCCGACATTCTTGCCGAGATCGGCGGCCTTGCCGCCATAATCGAGCGCATCGTCGACGAGCTGGAAGGCGAGCCCCAGATTCATGCCGTAGGATTTCAGCGCGTTGCGGCCCGACCGGCCGGCTTCGGCGACGATCGGCCCGACTTCGGCCGCTGCCGCGAACAGAGCCGCCGTCTTGGCGCGGATGACGGAAAGGTAATCGTCCTCGGTCGTTTCCATGTTCTTGGCAACGGAAAGCTGCAGCACCTCACCCTCGGCGATCACGCAGGCGGCGGAAGAGAGCACGTCGAGCGCGTCGAGCGAGCCGACATCGACCATCATGCGGAAGGCCTGGCCGAGCAGGAAGTCGCCGACCAGCACGCTTGCCTGGTTGCCCCAGATCATCCGCGCCGTCGATTTGCCGCGGCGCAGGTCGCTTTCGTCGACGACGTCGTCATGCAGCAGTGTTGCCGTGTGCATGAATTCGACCGAGGTCGCGAGCTTGACGTGATTTTCGCCGCGGTAGTCGAACAGCGAGGCGGCCGCCAGCGTCAGCATCGGCCGCAGCCGCTTGCCGCCGGACGAGATCAGATGATTCGCCACTTCGGGGATCATCTGCACGTCGGAGCCGGCCTTGGACAGAATAAGCTGGTTCACCCGCTCCATATCGGCCCTGGTGAGATCGACCAACGGCTTTATGGATGCCAGTTTGTTTTTGCTTTCTTCAAGCGGTATGACCACGCCCAACGACCCGGACTCCTGTTCATTCATTGCAGCTGACAATAGAAAGGGGCGATGGACGCGGCAAGAGGTGAATTGTCGCGCATGGCGAAATTGGAAGGAAAATGACGGCAAATGCATGAACTTATCCGCGCCAACGACCCCGTCCTGCTCTCCTTTGCCGAGAGCCTGATGAAGGACGCCGGCATTCATTGTTTCATCGCCGATCAGGGCATGAGTGTGCTGGAAGGCTCGCTTGGGATGCTGCCGCGCCGCCTGCTGGTGGACGAGGAGATGGCCGATCAGGCCCGCCGCATCCTGATCGACGCCGGTCTCGGCGGCGAACTGCGCGACAGGAAGTGAGCGGGGATGACCAGCAGGCCTGCCCAGACAATCGACGCCTTCCATCGCGGCGCCTTCCACCTTGTGCAGCCGGAGGGCAGGGGCCATCGCGCCGGCATGGATGCGATGCTGCTGGCCGCACTCGTCGCCGATAACCGTCCCGTCCGGGTTGCCGATCTCGGCGCCGGCGCCGGTGCGGCCGGCCTTGCCGTCGCCTCGCGCCTTGCCGAGGCGCAAGTGGTGCTGTTCGAGCGTTCGGCCGAGATGGCCGATTATGCCCGCCGCAGCATACTCCTGCCCGAAAACGCCCATCTTGCCGCCCGCGTCAGCGTCGTCGAGGCGGATGTGACGCTGACCGCAAAGGCGCGCAACGATGCCGGCCTCACCGACGAGAGTTTCCACCACGTCATCATGAACCCGCCCTTCAACGATGCCGGCGACCGGCGCACGCCGGATGCGCTGAAGGCCGAAGCCCACGCGATGACCGACGGCCTGTTCGAAAGCTGGATCCGCACGGCAGGGGCCATCATGATCCCCGGCGGGCAATTGTCGCTGATCGCCAGGCCCGAATCGATCGCCGAGATCGTCATTGCCTGCGGCCGGCGCTTCGGCGGCATCGAAATGACAGCCATCCATCCGCGCGAGCGTGAAAACGCCGTGCGTATCCTGGTGACCGCAATCAAGGGATCGCGGGCGCGGCTGTCGCTGCGCGCCCCGCTCATCATGCACGAAGAGGGGAGTCACAAGTTCTCCTCTCTCGTCGACGATTTCAACAACGGCCGGGCGGCCTATGCCAGGCGTCATTGAGATGGCGGATTCTGTCGCTGGCCCACCATTCCAAAGATGGGTTTCATTCCGATTTTATTTCGCGTTTCCTCATCGCGCCCGCTTGGCTGAGTGACGGTGAGAGTTCATTGTTGCGTGCCTTCGTCGTCTCACTCGTTGACGCGCTAGATGTATCCGCCCATGATACATTCTTGACTGATTGATTAGGAGGACAATCGTGAAAAGAATTATCATCAACGGCATGATCGCAGGCGCTTTTGCGCTGTCCGGCCTTTCCATTTCAGGAGCCGCCAGGGCGAGTGAATTCATCAACGTTCTGACCGGTGGCACCTCTGGCGTTTATTATCCTCTCGGCGTCGCACTCGCCAAGATCTATGGCGACGGTATTTCTGGCGCCCGGACCCAAGTTCAGGCGACGAAAGCCTCGGTTGAGAATCTGAATTTGCTTCAACAGGGCAAAGGCGAGATCGCGTTCGCGCTCGGCGACAGCGTGAAGCTGGCGGCAGAAGGCAATGCGGAAGCAGGCTTCAAAGCGCCGCTCGACAAATTGCGTGGCATCGCGGCGATCTATCCCAACTACATCCAAATCGTCGCATCCAAGGATTCCGGTATCAAGACACTGGGAGACATAAAGGGAAAGAGCATTTCCGTCGGCGCGGCGAAGTCGGGGACAGAACTGAACGCCCGCGCGATTTTCAGCGCTGATGGCATATCCTACGGGGATCTCGCCAAGACCGAATACCTGCCCTTCGCAGAATCCGTCGAGTTGATCAAGAACCGACAGCTCGACGCGACGCTGCAGTCGGCTGGGCTGGGCGTAGCATCGCTGAAAGATCTGGCGGCTTCCGTGCCGATCAATGTCGTTGCGGTTCCGAAAGACGTGGCGGACAAATTGGGCGCACCCTATATCGCCGCGACGATTCCCGCCAATACCTATGAAGGCCAGGCGCAAGACGTGCCGACCGTTGCTGTCGTCAACTTTTTGGTCACGCGTGCCGATGTTTCGGATGAGACCGCCTACCAGATGACCAAGCTGCTGTTCGACAACCTCCCTGCCATGACCGCCGCACACAATGCGGCCTCGGCCATAAAGCTGGAAAATGCCATCAAGGGTATGCCGATCCCGCTGCATCCCGGTGCCGAACGCTACTACAAGGAAAAAGGGCTCCTGTAGGACGCAAGCGCAACGGCGTCCGTTAGAGGTGCTGGGACCCTCTGTCATTTTGAAACTGCACAAAGTCCTTTCCTGAAATCGCTTCTGGTTTTCGGGATTTTGCGCCAGTCTGGCCGCCGCCAGAGATATCGGCGGCCGTCTTGATCACGCTGGGAGGAGAATTGCGTGCGTCAATCAGAAACTGCAGCGGGCGCGCTGTCCGCCGATGCAACTGAATCTCACAATAGGTTGGGTGACGACTTTCCGGGTTCCAGAGAGGGCCGATTGCTGTTCCTGATCGCCGTCGTTTTCTCGCTGTTCCAGATCGTCACGGCAGCGCATATTTTGGATCTGCCGAGCCAGATTGTCCGCGCCGTTCACGTCGGTTTTCTGCTGCTGTTGGCCTATCCGCTGGTTGCATCTACGGCCCGTAGCGCGATCGGCTTTCGCGTGCTTGCGTGGGTCCTGGCGGCCTCAGGCGTTGCTGTCGCCATCTATCAGTACGTCGAATATTCGGACCTTCTGATTCGCGCCGGCGATCCGCTTCCGATTGACATCGCCGTCGGCATAGTCAGTCTTGCGGTGATCTTCGTGGCGTGCTGGATCAGCCTGGGGCCAGCACTGCCGATCATCAGCGGCACGTTTCTGGCCTATTGTCTGCTTGGCCAGTATCTGCCGGCGCCTCTCGATCATCGCGGCTATGATCTCTCGCAGGTCATCGATCACATGGCTTACGGCACCGAAGGCATTTACGGGACCCCAATTTATGTGTCCTCGTCCTATATCTTTCTGTTCATACTGTTCGGCTCTTTCTTGGAAAAAGCCGGAATGATCCAGCTTTTCACGGATACGGCTCTCGGGCTTGTCGGCCATATGCGCGGTGGCGCTGCGAAAGTCGCCGTGATCTCGTCCGGGCTGATGGGAACGATCTCCGGCTCTGGCGTCGCGAATGTCGTTACAACAGGTCAGTTTACCATTCCGCTGATGAAGAGATTCGGGTACCGGCCCGCTTTCGCCGGCGGTGTCGAGGCTACAGCGTCCATGGGCGGCCAGATCATGCCGCCGGTGATGGGAGCGGTGGCGTTTATCATGGCGGAAACTCTCGGCGTCGAATATTCGGAAGTGGTGAAAGCTGCACTCATCCCGGCGATTCTCTACTTCATGTCCGCGTTCTGGATGGTGCACCTGGAGGCGGGAAAACGCGGTCTCGTGGGCCTCCCGAAGTCTGAATTGCCCTCGGCATCACAAGCCCTCAGAGAGCGATGGTATCTCATCCTGCCGTTGGCTGCCCTCGTCTGGCTGCTTTTTTCCGGATACACTCCGCTTTTTGCCGGTACCATAGGGCTCGGGTTGACGGCCATGCTCATTCTCGGCGGCAGCATTGCGCTCGGCCTGCCGTTCGGCGCAATCCGGATTTTGTTCTGGGTGGCTCTCGGCATCATCGGCGCTGCTTTCCTGCAGTATGGCTTCAATGTTCTCCTTGCTGCACTCGCCGTGCTGATCGCTTGGAATGCCGTGAGCCGGGGCGGCAGGGAGACCTTGGTTGCCTGTGTCGACAGTCTGGCCGAAGGTGCTAAGACGGCCCTCCCGGTCGGCATTGCATGCGCCATCGTCGGGATCATCGTCGGCACGATGACGTTGACAGGCGTTGCGACGACCTTTGGCCAGTTCGTCGTCGCAGTTGGACAGTCCAGCCTGTTCCTGTCCCTGCTTTTGACCATGATCACCTGCATCATCCTCGGCATGGGTATTCCGACGATTCCGAACTACATCATAACCTCGTCAATCGCAGGACCTGCTCTTCTTTCGCTCGGCATCCCGCTTCTCGTCAGCCACATGTTCGTTTTCTATTTCGGCATTCTGGCGGACCTGACGCCGCCGGTGGCGCTTGCTTGCTTTGCGGCGGCACCAATCGCCAAGGAAAGCGGCTTGAAAATCTCGATCGAAGCCATCAAAGTTGCCGCGGCAGGCTTTATTGTGCCGTTCATGGCGGTCTATTCGCCGGCGCTGATGTTGCAGAGCGGCGGACCGCTTGCCGCTGAAATCGGCTATATACCCGCCGTCGGCTATATCTCTATCAAGGCCGTAATCGCCATCGGATTGTGGGGCGCGGCCGTGATCGGTTACTGTACGAGAACACTCACCGTTGCCGAAAGAATGGTCGCGATAGCGGCAGCCTTTCTTCTGGTAGCCGCATTGCCGCTCACCGATGAAGCAGGCTTTTTGCTGTCGGGCGGTTTTGCGCTCTGGCTCTGGTACCGGTCTCGAACAGCGCAGAAGGCCGAGCCGGCGCCGTGAGCCTTTGCGTGTTGACAGGCGGAAAGTTAACGGTGATCGCCACAACGACGTTCATGTTGCAGTGGACGCATTCCGTCGAGAAAATCGAGTGGCGGGAGCGCTGGCAGGTGGAACCGACCGGTCTCCATGTCATGGAAGCGAGCGTCAAAGGCTCCGGGGCAGGAATGGAACCGGGGGACGGCGCCGTATTCAGAGACGGCTGGTGGACATGGCAGCCGAAACTAGCACCCCTGAAGCAGCTTTTGTTAGCGGCATCCGGAGCAACGGCCAGCGGCTGGCGCCTCTGTTATGCGAATAACTGCCGGGAACTCGGCGTACAGTCAGGTGAAGACACGACGCTCAGTTCCTGTCCATGACAAGGACGTATGAAGCCGGCGGAGCGTCGTCGTCAGACAGCTCTTCCGGTTGTCGAGAAAGCCCAACTCACGCCTCTCGATCATTCGTTCAGCCAAGACGCAAACAAAAGCTGTCACCGATTGCAAACTTGTCACTCAAATGAACCGTCGCCGGAACCTTGACCCGGCGGCGTCGATTCCCCGGACGATAATTGACGCCGAGTGATCCGCGCTGGTGCGCTGAACGTTCGGCAGTCTGAGCTCAGACTAGACCCGGTTTAGCCGGTGACGAAGTCGAGGAGCAGCTTGACGTTCAGCCCGGCGATCACGACCGCGATCACATAGGCGATGCCGCTCAGCCAGCGGGGCGCCACGAGTGCTCCCATCTTGGCCTTGCTGGCGGTAAACATCACGAGCGGAAAGACGGCGAAGGAAAGCTGCAGGCTGAGCACCACCTGCGTGAGGATCAAAAGCTCGGCCGTGCCTTGGTCGCCGTACCAGATGGTGACGATTGCCGCCGGGACGATGGCGATGGCGCGGGTGATCAGCCGGCGAACCCATGGCTGCAGCCGGATTTTGAGGAAGCCTTCCATGACGATCTGGCCGGCAAGCGTCGCCGTCACCGTCGAGTTGAGGCCGCAGCAGAGAAGCGCGATGCCGAACAGCGTCGGCGCGATCGCCAGACCCAGCAGCGGCGACAGCAGCGAATGCGCCTCGCCGAGTTCGACGATGTCGGTCCTGCCGTGCGCATTGAAGGCGGCGGCGGCCAGGATCAGGATCGAGGCGTTGATCAGCAGCGCAAAACAGAGAGCAACTGTCGAGTCGATCGTCGCATAGGTCAGCGCCTCCTTCTTTTCGGGAACCGTGTGGCCGTAGGCCCGCGTCTGCACGATGCCGGAGTGGAGGTAGAGATTGTGCGGCATGACGGTCGCGCCGAGAATGCCGAGGGCGAGATAGAGCATCTCAGGATTGGTGACGATCTCGGTGGTTGGGAAGAAGCCGGTGATGACGGAGCCCCACTGCGGGTCGGCCAGCAGGATCTGCACGCCGAAGCAGAGCGCGATGACGCCGAGAAGCGCGATGATGAAGGCCTCCACCCAGCGGAAGCCGAGTTTCTGCAGGAAGAGGATCACGAAGACGTCGAGCGCGGTGATGAGAACGCCGAGTTCGAGCGGAATGCCCATCAGCAGGTTGAGGCCGATCGCCGTGCCGATCACCTCGGCGATGTCGGTGGCGATGATGGCAATTTCGGCAAAGGCCCAGAGCGGCACCGAAACCCACTTCGGATAGGCGTCGCGGCAGGCCTGCGCCAGGTCGCGGCCCGATGCGATCGCAAGACGCGCGCAGAGCGATTGCAGTACGATCGCCATCAGGTTGGAGAGCAGGGCGACGGTGAGCAGCGCATAGCCGAATTTCGAGCCGCCGGCGAGCGAGGTCGCCCAGTTGCCGGGGTCCATATAGCCGACGGCAACCATATAGCCCGGCCCGGCAAAGGCCGCCGCCCTGCGCCACCTCGAGCTGTGACGCCCGGTTCCGACCGTGCGGTAGACATCCGACAGCGACGCCTCTCCGCGTTCGTGCCGCCAGCCGCTTCTTGCATTGGGATTGAGGGCGTCCATACCATTTCCACCTGTTTATCGTCCTGCACTATGACGAATTAGAATGATAATGCAAGTCATTCGCAACAAGAAAATTCATCCTCGATGTTTTGCAAACGCGGCCATTGCGTTTGTCGTTCCAGCGCATACATGGATGCCGATCGCAGATGACGATCGGGCGAGCTGAAGCGAAGGATTGGAAATGGCCGGATTCTTGAGAAAATTGCTGCCGAAACGGTTCCGCAAGGATGGCGTCACCATTCCGGTCGTCAGATTGCAGGGCGCGATCATCAGTGGCGGCGGCCAGTTTCGGCCAACCCTCAATCTCGCCAATGTCGCCCCGGTTCTCGAAAAGGCCTTCGCCATCAAGGACGCACCGGCGGTTGCCATCTCGATCAACTCGCCGGGCGGCTCGCCCGTCCAGTCCCGGCTGATCTTCACCCGCATCCGCGAACTTGCCCGCGAGAAACAGAAGAAGGTTCTGATCTTCGTCGAGGATGTCGCCGCCTCCGGCGGTTATATGATCGCGCTTGCCGGCGACGAGATCATCGCCGACGCCACCTCGATCGTCGGCTCGATCGGCGTCGTCTCCGGCGGTTTCGGCTTTCCCGAGCTCCTGAAGAAGATCGGCGTCGAGCGCCGCGTCTATACAGCGGGTGAGAACAAGGTGATCCTCGATCCGTTCCAGCCGGAAAAGGAAAAGGACATCGAATATCTGAAGAGCCTGCAGCTCGAAATCCATCAGGTCTTCATAGCGATGGTGCGCGAGCGCCGCGCCGGCAAGCTGAAGGATGACGCGACGGTCTTTTCCGGCCTGTTCTGGAGCGGCACCCGCGGCCTCGAACTCGGCCTCATCGACGGCCTCGGCGACATGCGCCAGGAACTGAAGCGGCGTTACGGCCAGAAGACCAAGCTGGAGCTGGTCACCGCCAGCCGCGGCCTGCTCGGTCGCCGCATTCCCGGCGTGTCGCCGGTCTCGCTCGAGGGGGCGGGATCCGGTCTTGCGACGGGGCTTGTCGAAGCGGCCGAAGAGAGGGCATTGTGGAGCCGCTTCGGGCTTTGAGAGGAGCAAGAGAGGGACATGGCGCAGCTTATCACCATCCTGGTGCTGGTCTTTTCGGCCTGGTGGCTCTACCGCCGCTTCGTCTCCGATGCCCGCAAGCTCGCCGAAAAGTCCCGCCGCGCCGAAAAAGAGCGTCAGACCGGCGCGATCGGCACGCTGGTCAAGGATCCCGTGACCGGGGAATATCGATTGAAGCGGGATGACGAATAGGCCTCGTTTCCCCTTCTCCCCATCGGGGAGAAGGTGCCCGTAGGGCGGATGAGGGGGCCGCACGGCACGCCATTCATGCCCTTCGATGCGCTCAGCGCATTCGCGGCTCTGCGCTCACCCCCTCATCTGCCTGCCGGCATCTTCTCCCCGCTGGGGAGAAGGGACGTGCGGCGCCGCCCGGCGAAAAACAAAATGGGGGCGGCGGAATCCTCTTCCATATCAGCATCTGACAGTCGCCCGACCGCCCGCAAAACCCTTGACCGCCGCCGCCCACCATGGCACCTGTCGCGCCGATATTTCCCAAGCAATCGGTGCCGTTTCATGTCAGCCATCCCAGATCATATGAACCCGAAGCGCTCCTTCCAGGCGCTGATCCTGACCCTGCATAGTTACTGGGCGGACAAGGGTTGCGCGGTGCTGCAGCCCTACGACATGGAAGTCGGCGCCGGCACCTTCCATCCGGCCACTACGCTGCGCGCCCTCGGGCCGAAGCCGTGGAAGGCAGCCTATGTGCAGCCGTCGCGGCGCCCGTCCGACGGCCGCTATGGCGAAAACCCGAACCGGCTCCAGCATTATTACCAATACCAGGTGATCCTGAAGCCGAACCCGCCGAACTTGCAGGAGCTCTATCTTGGCTCGCTGGCGGCCATCGGTCTCGACCCGCTGCTGCACGACATTCGTTTCGTCGAGGACGATTGGGAAAGCCCGACGCTCGGCGCCTGGGGCCTCGGCTGGGAATGCTGGTGCGACGGCATGGAGGTCTCGCAGTTCACCTATTTCCAGCAGGTCTGCGGCATCGAATGCGCCCCGGTCGCGGGCGAACTGACTTATGGTCTCGAGCGCCTCGCCATGTATGTCCAGGGCGTCGACAATGTCTACGACCTCAATTTCAACGGCCGCGAGGGCGACGAGAAGATCAGCTATGGCGACGTCTTCCTGCAGGCCGAGCAGGAATATTCGCGTCACAATTTCGAATTCGCCAACACCGAGATGCTGCATCGCCACTTCGTCGACGCCGAGAAGGAATGCCAGGCGCTGCTCGACGCTGGCGCGCCCGGCGACAGCGCCAACCAGCGCCTGCACAAATGCGTCTTCCCGGCCTATGACCAGTGCATCAAGGCCAGCCACGTCTTCAACCTGCTCGACGCCCGCGGCGTCATCTCGGTGACCGAGCGCCAAAGCTATATCCTGCGGGTGCGCACCCTCGCCAAGGCCTGCGGCGAAGCCTTCCTGCTGACCGACGCCGGCGGGTACAATGTGTCGAAAGAGGCGGCGTGACGCAAAAGCCTGCCAGCCGTATCGTCCATATCAACGGCTGGCCAGGCACCGGGAAGCTGACTGTCGGCCGCTTGCTGGCGAAAAGCCTCGGCGCGCGGCTCATCGACAATCACACGCTGCTCAATCCAGCCGAAGCTCTTTTCGCCCGCAGCAACCCTCTGCATGCTTCCCTGCGTGAGCAGGTTCGGCGAGCGGTTTTTGACCATGCCGTGCACGCCGATCCGGCCGAAAGCTTCGTCTTTACCGATGCGCTTGCGGATGACGAGCATGATGGTGCGATATTCTCCTGGTATGTCGATCTGGCCGCCGCCAGAGGCGCGGATCTGGTCGCGGTTCTCCTCGATTGCGCGCCGGAGGAGAATGCCAGGCGCCTCGTCTCTCCGGGCCGCTCCGAGGCGCTCAAGCTGACGGATACGGCGAAGCTGCAGCAGCTCCGGGCGACCTACAAACTGTTGCGCGGACTGGCTGAACACACAGTCGAAATTGATACGACGAACCTTTCGCCGGAGCAGACGGCGGCCCGAATCCTCGCCGATATCGGCGTTTGACGGCAGCCGGCAAACCCGCGTAGTCTCCGCGCGAACATTACTTCGCTGCAGGGGATTCGCGATGTATATTGCACTTGCCGTCATCGTCGTCATCGCACTCTACATCGTCTTCATCTACAACGGCCTGGTTCGCTCCCGTCAGATGGCGGAGGAAGCCTGGTCGGGCATCGACGTCCAGCTCAAGCGCCGCGCCGACCTGATCCCGAACCTGATCGAGACGGTCAAGGGTTATGCCGCCCATGAGAAGTCGACGCTCGAGGAGGTGGTTGCGCTCCGCAATAAGGCGCAGGCCGTGCCATCCGGCGATGTCGCGGGCAGGGCGCAGGCGGAAGGCCTGCTCGGCCAGGCGCTCGGCCGGGTGATCGCGCTTGCCGAGGCCTATCCCGATCTCAAGGCCAACCAGAATTTTGCCGAACTGCAGGCGTCGCTCGAAACTCTGGAGGGCGAGCTGCAGATGGCGCGGCGTTATTACAACGGCGCGGCCCGCGACCTCAACGTCAAGGTCGAAAGCTTTCCCTCCAATCTCGTCGCCGGCCAGTTCGGTTTTGCCAAGCGGGAGTATTTCGAGATCACCAACGAGGCCGATCGCGCCGTCCCCAGCGTCAAATTCTGACAATCCGGCATTTTGCCTTTGCAAAAAACCGATTAAGAGCAGGGGCAGGTGGCGACGCGCTCTAGGTCGCCTATGGACGGAAGACGTAGCATGACACGCACAGCCAAACTCACGATCATCCCGCCGGGCCGGCCGCTTTCCGGTCGCGCCATGCCGCCGGGCTCGAAGTCGATCACCAATCGGGCCCTGCTGCTCGCCGGCCTTGCCGAGGGCACGAGCCGGCTGACGGGCGCGCTGAAGAGCGACGATACGCGTTATATGGCCGATGCGCTACGCGCTATGGGTGTTGCGATCAACGAGCCCGACGACACGACTTTCGTCGTCACCGGCAGCGGCAGGCTCATGCCGCCGAAGGCGCCGCTCTTCCTCGGCAATGCCGGTACCGCCACCCGCTTCCTGACGGCGGCTGCCGCTCTCGTCGACGGCACCGTCATCGTCGACGGTGACGAGCACATGCGCAAGCGCCCGATCGGCCCGCTGGTCGAGGCGATGCGCACGCTCGGCATCGACGTGAGCGCTGAGACCGGCTGCCCGCCGGTCACCGTCAGGGGCACCGGCCGCTTCGAGGCCGACCGAATCCTGATCGATGGCGGGCTGTCCAGTCAGTATGTTTCGGCGCTGCTGATGATGGCGGCCGGCGGCGACCGTCCGGTCGATATCGAACTTGTCGGCGAGGATATCGGTGCGCTTGGCTATATCGATCTCACCACGGCGGCGATGAAGGCCTTTGGCGCCAAGGTCGAAAAAACCAGTCCCGTCACCTGGCGCGTCGAGCCGACCGGCTACCGCGCCGCTGACTTCGTCATCGAGCCGGATGCATCGGCCGCGACCTATCTCTGGGCGGCCGAAGTGCTGAGCGATGGCGAGATCGATCTCGGCGTACCGAACGATGCCTTCACCCAGCCGGATGCCAAGGCCTATGAGACGATCGCCAAGTTCCCGCACCTGCCGGCCGAAATCGATGGCTCGCAGATGCAGGACGCCGTCCCGACCATTGCCGTGCTTGCCGCCTTCAACGAGACGCCGGTCCGCTTCGTCGGCATTGCCAACCTGCGCGTCAAGGAATGCGACCGCATCCGCGCCCTGTCCACGGGGCTCAACAATATCCGCGAAGGTCTGGCCGTCGAGGAGGGGGACGATCTGATCGTCCATTCCGATCCGGCTCTCGCCGGCCAGCGTCTGCCGGCCGAAATCGACACCTTCGCCGATCACCGCATCGCCATGAGCTTTGCGCTCGCCGGGCTGAAGATCGACGGCATCACCATTCTCGATCCCGATTGCGTCGGCAAGACCTTCCCGGCTTACTGGCGCACGCTCGCCGCACTCGGCGTGACTTATCAGGACAAGGGTTGACGAAAAGCGCGGCCGGGGCCACTGGCAGGGAGAGAGGAATGGGGCGTCGGTTTTTCGGATTCTGCTTGGCGCTCATCTTGATGCTCGCCGCGCCGGCGGTCTTTGCCGCCGAGGTGATCGACAGCTTCACCTCCGACATCACGCTGGAAAAGAGCGGCGCGATGACAGTGGCGGAAACGATCACCGTCAATGCCGAGGGCAACCGCATCAATCACGGCATCTTCCGGGACTTTCCGCTTTATTTCACCGATGCCGGAGGTCGTCGCCGCAGCGTCGATTTCGACATGGTGTCGGTCAGCCGCGACGGCCTGGACGAGCCCTGGCATACCGAATCGATATCGGGCGGCATCCGCATCTATGCCGGTTCCGCCGATGTGTCGGTGACGCCGGGCCGTCACCGCTACGTCTTCACCTACAGGACCAACCGCCAGATCCGCTATTTCGACGATCATGACGAACTCTACTGGAACGCCACCGGCAATGGCTGGATCTTTCCGATCCGCTCGGCCACCGCGACGGTAAAGCTGCCGCCTGGTGTCACAGCAACGGAAACGACCTTTTTCACCGGCCCGCAAGGCGCGACGGGAAAGAACGCCCGCGTCAGCGAAACTGCCGCCGGCCTCGTCTTTTCCACCACCGCGCCACTCGATGCCAATGAGGGCCTGACCTTCGCAATCCGCATGCCGAAAGGGTCGATCGATCCGCCGGGCGCTGACATGGAAAGCACCTGGTGGCTGAAGGACAACCGCGATTATTTCATCGGCTTCGGCGGCCTGATCCTGGTTTTCGCCTATTATCTGAGATCGTGGCTGAAGGTCGGCCGCGATCCCGCCCGTGGGGTCGTCGTGCCGCGCTGGGATGCGCCAGAGGGCATCTCGCCGGCGCTGGTCAACTATATCGACAATAAGGGCTTCTCCGGTGGAGGCTGGACGGCGCTTGCCGCAACCGCGCTCGATCTGGCCGTCCGCGGTTACGTCAAACTCGAGGATCTCAAGGATTCGATCATCATCCGCGGTACCGGCAAGCCACCCGGGAGGGAGAAATTCCAGGCCGGCGAGACTGAGCTCCTGAAAGCGACCGGCGGCGCCGGATCGACGCTGACGATCGACAAGGCCAATGGCGAACGGGTGAAATCCGTCGGCCAGGCCTTCCGTTCGGCGATCGAGAAGGAGCATCGCGGCAAATATTATAATTCCAACATCGGCTACACCGCGGGCGGCATCGCCCTCAGTGCCGCCGCCCTGGTGGCGCTGTTCGTCTTCGGCTCGCTCGATCCCGATACGATCATGCTGATGCTGGTCCCGATTGCGATCTCGGTCTTCATTGCCGTCTTCATCGCCGGTTTGGTCAAGTCGCTGCATCACGGCAGATCGCTGTTCGCCAAGGTGATGGCCATCATCGCCGCGGCAGTCGGTGTTTTCGTCGGCGTCAGCATCCTTTCGATCGTGGTCCTGACATTTGCCTCGTCGCTGATGGAACTGCACGAGACGCCGATGCTCTTTGCGATCGGCGGCATCGTGCTGCTCAACCTCCTCTATTTCTTCATCATGGGCGCGCCGACCCCGCTCGGCGCCAGGATGATGGACGGCGTTGACGGCCTGCGGCAATATCTGACGCTGGCCGAGAAGGACCGGATGAACATGGCCGGCGCGCCCAAAATGTCGCCGCAGCATTTCGAGACGCTGCTGCCCTATGCGGTGGCGCTCGGTGTCGAAAAGCCCTGGTCGCGCACCTTCGAAACCTGGCTTGCGGCAGCCGCTGCCGGCACGGCTGCTGCCTACGCGCCCTCCTGGTATTCCGGCAATTTCGACGGCGGCCGCTTTTCCGATCGTGTCGGCGGCTTCTCCTCGTCGATGGCCTCGACCATCGCCTCGACGATCCCTTCGCCGCCGCCGTCGAGCTCGTCCTCCGGCTTTTCCGGCGGCGGTTCGTCCGGCGGGGGTGGCGGCGGTGGCGGAGGCGGGGGCTGGTAAGCTTTCCCGCTTGACCTTTCGGCGCTTGGCCCTTAACCGCCAGGGACAAAAGGAAAGGGTGGCGCATGAAGGTTCTGTTGATCGGATCGGGCGGACGCGAGCACGCACTCGCCTGGAAGCTGGCGCAATCGCCGTTGCTGACGGAATTCTATGCCGCACCCGGCAATCCCGGCATTGCCGAACACGCCATCCTCGTACCCGTGAATATCGACGATCATGAAGCGGTCGCCGCCTTCTGCCGGGAGAAGGCGATCGATTTCGTCGTCGTCGGCCCCGAGGCGCCGCTCGTTGCCGGTCTCGCCGACCGCTTGCGCGCCGATGGCCTGGCGGTCTTCGGTCCATCCGCTGCCGCCGCCCAGCTTGAAGGCTCCAAAGGCTTCACCAAGGATATCTGCGCCCGCTACGGCATTCCCACAGGCGCCTACCAGCGCTTCAACAATGGGCCGAAGGCCAAGGCCTACATTCGCGCTCAGGGCGCGCCGATCGTCGTCAAGGCCGATGGTCTCGCCGCCGGCAAGGGCGTGACCGTCGCGATGAGCCTGGATGAGGCGCTTGCCGCCGTCGACGACTGTTTCGAGGGCGCCTTTGGCGCCGCCGGCGCCGAAGTCGTGGTGGAAGCCTATCTCGACGGCGAGGAGGCGAGCTTCTTCTGCCTCTGCGACGGCAAGAATGCGCTGCCGCTCGCAACAGCCCAGGACCACAAGCGGGTGGGTGAGGGCGATACCGGCGTCAACACCGGCGGCATGGGCGCCTATTCGCCGGCGCCGGTCATGACCGCCGAAATGGTCGAGCGGACGATGAAGGAAATCATCGAGCCGACGATCCGGGGCATGGCCGAGAGCGGCCATCCCTTCTCCGGCGTGTTTTTCGCCGGATTGATGATCACCGAAAAGGGCCCCGAGCTCATCGAATACAATGTCCGCTTCGGCGATCCCGAATGCCAGGTGCTGATGATGCGGCTGAAGAGCGATCTGCTGCCGCTGCTTCTGGCCGCCGCCAACGGTACGCTCGATCAGGTGAGCGCCGACTGGAGCGACGATCCGGCCCTGACGGTGGTCATGGCCTCGAAGGGTTATCCCGGCGCTTACGAGAAGAACACGCCGATCCTCTCCCTGCCGGAGACCGGCGAGGGCGAGAAGGTGTTTCATGCCGGCACGGGCCTGAAGGACGGTGCGCTGGTTGCGACCGGCGGCCGCGTGCTGAACGTCACCGCGGCCGGCGGCACCGTCGCCGAAGCGAGGGACCGCGCCTACGCCCTGCTCGACAAGGTCCGCTGGGAAAACGGCTTCTGCCGGCGCGACATCGGCTGGCGGGCGATCGAGCGCGAAAAGGCGTGATATCAGGTGTAGACCGGCGCCTTCGTTAAATTTTTACCCTTTCCCGTGACGGGATGGAAACAAAGCTGCGTTAAAACGCTCTCATCGTGAGACGGAGCAGCCTTCATGCGTCAGATTTTCCTCGGTGCGGCAATCCTGCTGATGGCGGGTACGGCAATGGCATCCTCGATCGAGGTCATCGGCAAGACCGCGCCACGCGCCGCGGGCAGCATCGTCACCGAAAGCTGCGCCGATTGCCCGCCGCTGCAGGCCGAGGTCACCAAGAAAGATTACACCGTGCCGCAACTGAAGCCCGGCGCGCTGCAAACGACTGAGGTCCGGGATGTCGGCGGCGAAAAGAAGGTCTATCGCACCGAAGCCTGGATGGGCGGTTCGCCCGTCGTCTTCGTCAGCAAGGCAACCCCGGAAGCGATGATTGCCGCCGCCCCGCCGGCCCCGGCCGCAGACGGGATCGATATCAACGCCACCACCGCCGCCGTCATCGGCAGCGATGCCCAGCCGGTCGCCGCCGGCATGGCAAAACAGCCGGCGCCTCTCGACGTTTCCGAATTCAAGCTGCGTTTCTAAAAAGTTCCCTGCCCCTGCCCGATCAAGGTTTCGATCGTTTGGGGTTCCACCTCGGTGGACCGAATGCACCCTCGAAGAGAAGCGGGGGTGCATTCTTGCTTTGAGACGCTCTTCGAAAACCGAACGGTACGACCAGTGCATGAAAGTCCGAGGTTTCCGTGTCGTTCCCACCCCAGATTTTTAGGGAAAATTTGCATCGTTTTTCGTTAAGTTAAAGATTTCTTATGGGGTGAACAGTGATGCTTCCTCACCGGTCGCAGCATGTTATTTGGCAGCAGTAGAAGCGTCGTCCCTTCGGCGCGCTCGCACAGGCGGTAGAAGACCGCACCGGAATTTACTTTCGCCGTTCCCGTTGCGAGGATTCATGAAAAACCTAAAGATATCGAAGCAGCTTATATTGCTGGTCGTCGGCCTGATGGCGGCGTTCGCGATCGCCACCTCCCTGCAGATCCGCTCGTCGGTCGATGCAATTTATAAGGAGCGCTACGACATGCTCCGCGCCGAGGTTCAGTCGGCCGTCTCCGTTCTCAAGCTTTATCAGGCCAAGGTCGCTGCGGGCGAGATGACGCTCGAGGATGCCAAGAAGCAGGCCTATACCACCGTCAACGGGATGAAATATGATCCCGACGGCTATTTCTTCGGTTATAGCTACGACCTCCAGATGATGTTCCACTACGACGCATCGAAAGTCGGCCAGAATCTGAAGGGGCAGCCGGACAGCAAGGGCAAGCTCTATCGCGAAGAGTTGGTCAAGCTCGGGCAGCAGGGCGGTGGCCTCGTCGAATATTATTCCACCAGCAAGCCAGGGCATCCTGTCGGCGATTACCGAAAGACGGCTTATGGGCAGGCCTTCGACCCATGGAAGGTCGTCGTCGTCACCGGCGTCTATACGGATGATCTCGATGCGCAGGTCAACAGCACGATCCTGACTGCGCTCTCCGGCAGCATTGTTCTGTTCTGCCTCGCCATGGCAGCCGCCTACTTCGTCATCCGCGGCATTTCAGGACCTCTCAACAACGTCCATGCCGCTCTGAAAGCTGTCTCCGAAGAGGACGTGTCCATCGCCATTCCGCACACCGGCATGAACAACGAAGTCGGCATGATGGCGAAGGCGACGCAGTCGCTGCAAGAAAAGATCCGGGAGCGTCACGCGATGTCGGATCGCGAGGCGGCCCAGCAGCTGGCGCTGGAAAGCGAGCGCGAAAACAACCTGCGCCAGCAGCACGACGAAGCCGCACTTCAGGCCCGGGTAGTGGCGACGGTCGGTCAGGCGCTGGAGATGATCGCCCGCGGCGACCTCACCGTCCGCTGCGCCGATCTCGGTCAGAAATATGCAGCCCTTCGCGACAACTTCAACGATGCACTGTCGCATCTGGAAGCCGCCATGGCCAAGGTCAGCGCCAAGGGCAGCGATATCGGCACCAGCAAGGAAGAAATCCGCCGCGCCTCCAACGAGCTGTCGCAGCGCACCGAGCGCCAGGCTGCAAGCCTGGAAGAAACCTCTGCCGCCCTCGACGAGCTCACCGTCGCCGTCCGTCAGACCGCCGACGGCGCACACGAAGCCAGCAAGCGCGTTCACTCCGTCAGCACCGAGGCCACCCACAGCGATGCGATCGTCAGCCAGGCGATCGAGGCGATGAGCGGCATCGAGAAGTCGTCCTCGGAAATTTCCAAGATCATCGGCGTCATCGACGAGATCGCCTTCCAGACCAACCTCCTGGCGCTGAATGCCGGCGTCGAGGCGGCCCGCGCCGGCGACTCCGGCAAGGGCTTTGCGGTCGTCGCCCAGGAAGTGCGTGAACTTGCCCAGCGCTCAGCCGCCGCGGCAAAGGAGATCAAGGATCAGATCGCCCGCTCCTCCACCCAGGTGGATCACGGCGTCCGTCTAGTCGGCGAGGCGGGCGAGGCGCTGAAGCGCATCTCCGACCAGATCAAGGCCGCAAACGAGATCGTCGCCAAGATCGCGCACAGCGCCTCCGAGCAGGACACCACCCTGCGCTCGATCTCATCCTCGATGAACCAGCTCGACGCCGCCACCCAGCAGAACGCCGCCATGGCCGAGGAGACTACGGCATCGGCCGAAACGCTGGCGAGTGATACCGACGAACTGATCGATCTCATCCGCGGCTTCCGCGTCGGCGCAACCGGTGCTGCGCCGGCCACGCACCAGGGCCGCCGCGCCGCCTGAGGGCGCGGGGACATTCATGATTTCATCACCAAAGCCTTTGCGGCCGTTGGGTTTCCGGCGGCCGCATCCTTTTGGATGATCACTCGGAAACGAGCTCGACCAGCCGGTCGATTTCGCGATCGGAAAATACCGCGATACCGGCCGCCTTCAGCGCGGCAGCCGTCACGCCATTGCCGGCCTGCCTGCGGCTGGAAAAGCTGCCGTCATAGATGAAATCCGAGCCACAGGAGGGGCTGCCGTCGATGAGTAGGGCATAGCGGCAGCCGGTTTCTCTTGCCAGCCTCACGGCGTTCTCCGCCGCCTGGAGGAAGGCATCCGTCACGTCGCCGCCGGTGAGCTCGACAACCCGCGCCTTGCCGGCCAGCACTGCTTCGCCCGTTGCCGCGCCTGCGATCTCCGCCGGCGGCCGCGGTACCGGCATACCCGCCGACATCTCCGGACAGATCGTCACCAGCCGCCCTTCGGTGCGCCATCGCTCGATAGCCGGATGCACCAGCGGCTTCGCGCGCCCGTCATAGCGGACGGCGTGCCCCATAAGACAGGCGCTGACGAGAATTCTGTCTTGCATGCTTTTGGATAGCGCCACGGCGGCGATAATGCCAGCTTTGGATGACCTCGTATTGCGTGATCGTTCCTCGGCGGTGGCTCGAAGATCCTGACCGCACAATTGAGCGCCAGAGGCATGGGTCCTCGGCTCAAGGCCGAGGATGACGGAGGGTGGGGTTACGGCCGTGGCAAGAGGCGAGAGGTCTGGAGCAAGCTTAGCGAGGTTGTGTAGCGGTATTTGCCTTCATAATCATGCAAAGCCACCCAGAAACCTTTGTCCCAGCTGGCTCGTCGTTGGTGCGTATGGCACTCTATTTGGCACACAGGCTCCACCACACTCCGTCGTCCTCGGGCTTGACCCGAGGACCCACGGCCGCAAGCACTGCGTTCGCCTGAAAATACCAGCCAACCCGGATATCAACCCGAAATCTTCGAGAAATCCGCAACCGTTCCCGTCGCTTCGCGGATCAGCCGCAGCAAAGCGAGGCGGTTGGCGCGGATGGCGGCGTCCTCGTCATTGACCAGCACCTCTTCGAAGAAGCGGTCGACCGGACCGCGCAGCTTGGAGAGCGCTTCCATCGCCGAGCGGAAATCTTCTCCGGCGACAGCCTCGGCCGCATCCTTCGAGGCGCTTGAGATGGCGGCAAACAGCTCCTTCTCGGCGTCGAGCTTCAGGAGCGCTGGCGAAACGCCGTCGGCGATGACCGTGCCCTTCTTTTCCTCGGCGGCGAGCAGCTGCGTCGCGCGCTTGGTGCCGGCAAGCAGGTTCTTGCCGTCCTCCGAGGTGATGAAGGCCGTCAGCGCCTCGACGCGTCGCGCCACCATCAGCAGGTCGTCGGCATCCGGCGTCAACACAGCGTCGATCAGATCGTGGCGGGCGCCCTGATCGCGCAGATAGACCTTGAGACGGTCGTGGAAGAAAGAGAGCAGATCGCCATCCCTGGTGGTCGCCAGAAGCGGCAGGCGGACCCTTCGCTCCAGCAGGATCCGGACGACGCCGAGGGCTGCCCGCCGCAGTGCAAACGGGTCCTTGGAGCCGGTCGGCTTTTCGTCGATCGCCCAGAAGCCTGTCAGCGTATCCAGCTTGTCGGCAAGCGCCAGCGTGATCGCCACCTTGTCCTCCGGCACCCGGTCCGACGGGCCCTGCGGCTTGTAGTGGTCCTCGATCGCTGCGGCGACGGAGGCGTTTTCGCCCTGCAGCACCGCATATTTACGGCCCATCAGGCCCTGCAGCTCCGGGAATTCGCCGACGGCTTCGGTGCGCAGATCCGCCTTGGCGAGCACGGCGGCGCGATCGGTGAGCGCCGTATCGGCGCCGGTGACAGCAGCCAACTGCTTTGCCAGCGCCCGGATGCGGGCGACGCGTGCGCCCTGCGTGCCGAGCTTGGCATGGAAGGTCACGTCGAGCGCGTCGAGCTTGGCCATGCGCTGGTCGAGCGGCTTCTGCAGGTCGAGGCCGAACTTTGCCGCCGATGCTGCAAGGGTCTCGAGATCCGGCAGGTTGCCCTGGTCGCGCTTCCAGAAATGCAGCGCGTCCGAAAGCCGGGCCCGCACCACCTTGCCGTTGCCGTGGACAATTTCCTTGCCGCCGTCATGCGCCTGTATGTTGGAGACGAGGATGAACCGGTTCGACAGCGTGTCCTCGCCCTGCCTGCGCGTGACGAAGCACTTCTGGTTGGTCTTGATCGTCAACCGGATGATTTCCGAGGGGATGGAGAGATAATCCTCTTCGAAGCTGCCCATCAGCACCTGCGGCCATTCGACGAGGCCAGAGACTTCCTCCAGCAGGCCCTCGTCTTCCACCAGCTCCAGCCCGTTGGCAAAAGCGATGTCGCGGGCGTCGTGCAGGATGATGTCCTTGCGCCGCTCGGCGTCGAGGATGACCCTCGCCCTCTCCAGGCTCGCCGCATAATCGTCGAAGCGCCGGACGGTGATAGCCTCGGGCGCATGGAAGCGGTGGCCGTAGGTGATGTTGGAGGCGGTGATGCCGTCGATTTCAAAGGGGATGACGGTAGTTTCGTCATGCTCGGGTCCGAAGGTGCAGACGATCGACTGCAGCGGCCGCACCCAGCGCAGCGCGCCGGACTTGGAGGAGGCCTTGCCCCAGCGCATCGACTTCGGCCAGGGAAAATCGCGGATGATGCCGGGCATCACCTCGGCGACGATCTCTTCCGCGGCGCGGCCGGGCTTGGAGATGACCGCGACGTAGAAATCGCCCTTCTTCGGGTCGCTGACCACCTGCGCCTCGGAGATCGCCGAAAGGCCGGCGCCGCGCAGAAAACCTTCGATTGCCTTCTCATTGGCGTCGGTGCGCGGTCCCTTGCGCTCTTCGCGCACATCGGCCGAACGCGCCGTCAGGCCGTGAATGTCGAGCGCCAGCCGCCGCGGCGTCCAATATTCGCGCGCGCCCTCATAGGACAGACCCGCTTCGACGAGCGCATCGGTGACGAGCTTCTTCAGATCGCCGGCAGCCTTGCGCTGCATGCGGGCAGGAATCTCTTCGGAGCGGAGTTCGAGAAGAAGGTTCGGCATGTCACACTTTTCCTTGCGCCCGCGGGCAGGGCGATCCAAAACGTTGCTTCTGCTATCAAAGAATGCCGCATCTGCACAACCGCAAAAACAGAAGAGAGTGATGGGCTTCAGCGACCCGGCAAAGGTGTTGCCGCGCCGCCCCTTCATTCGCCCTCGGGTGTCCGAAGGACGGGCGAGACCTGCGGCTCGCCCCGGTTGATGCCGGCAGGCAGATGAGGGGGCCAAAGGGCGACACGCCTGCCGATCCCCAATCACCCAACTTCCGCTGTGGAAACCACAGTCGGGCATTGCCTTGCCGCTTTTCGCCGCTATGGTCCCGCAACTTTCGTCGAAACAGGAAATCCAGGGAAGCCCATGGCCGCAGACCTCCGTTTTCTCGCAGCCCGCATCGCGACTGAAATCAATGCCCGGCCGGATCAGGCCAAAGCCGCCATCGAGCTGCTCGACGAAGGCGCCACCGTGCCCTTCATCGCCCGCTACCGCAAGGAGGTGACGGGCGGGCTCGACGACACGCAGCTGCGCGATCTCGCCGAGCGGCTGGTCTATTTGCGCGAACTCGAAGCCCGGCGCGCCACAATCGTCGAATCGATCACAAACCAGGGCAAGATGACCGACGAGCTGATGGCCAAAGTGGCCGGCGCCGAAACCAAGGCTGAACTCGAGGATCTCTATCTGCCCTACAAGCCGAAGCGCCGCACCCGCGCCGAAATCGCCCGCGAACGCGGCCTCGGCCCGCTTGCCGAGATGATCCTGTCTGACCGCGCCAGGGAACCGGCCGCGCTCGCCGAGGGCTTCCTCACCGCAGATGTGCCTGATGTGAAGACGGCGCTCGAAGGCGCGCGCGACATCATCGCCGAAGGCATTGCCGAAAATGCCGACCTGCTCGGCAGATTGCGCGCCCATATGCGCCAGGCGTCGCTGCTGAAGGCCAGGGTCGTCGACGGCAAGCAGGCGGCGGGCGAGAAGTTCTCCGATTATTTCGACCATTCCGAACGCTGGGCGACTGCGCCGGGCCACCGCGCGCTTGCCATGCTGCGCGGCTGGAACGAAGAGGTGCTGACGCTGACGATCGAGGCCGACGCCGAGACCGCCTCGCCGAACAAGCCGGTCGAGCGGATGATCGCCGCGGCTTACGACATCGGCGCCAGCCGCCCCGGGGATCGCTGGCTGATGGAGGTCGCAAGCTGGACCTGGCGCGTCAAGCTTTCCATGTCGCTCTCGCTCGACCTGATGCGCGAGCTGCGCGAGAGGGCCGAAGAGGAGGCGATCCATGTCTTCGCCCGCAATCTCAAGGATCTGCTGCTCGCCGCCCCCGCCGGCTCGCGCGCGACGATGGGCCTCGATCCCGGCATCCGCACCGGCGTCAAGGTTGCCGTCGTCGACGGCACCGGCAAGGTGGTGGCGACCTCGACGGTCTATCCCTTCCAGCCGCGGAATGATGTGCGCGGCGCGCAGGTCGAACTCGCATCGCTGATCCGCAAGCACAATGTCGAGCTGATCTCGATCGGCAACGGCACCGGCAGCCGCGAGACGGAAAAGCTGGTGGCCGACATGTTGGCGGAGCTGCCGGCGCCGAAGCCGACCAAGGTCATCGTGTCGGAAGCCGGCGCCTCGGTCTATTCCGCCTCGGCGACCGGCGCGGCCGAGTTTCCCGATCTCGACGTGTCGCTGCGCGGCGCCGTCTCGATTGCCCGGCGTCTGCAGGATCCGCTCGCCGAACTCGTCAAGATCGAGCCGAAGTCGATCGGCGTCGGCCAATATCAGCACGATGTCGACCAGCAGAAGCTGTCGCGTTCGCTCGATGCCGTGGTCGAAGATGCGGTGAATGCCGTCGGCGTCGATTTGAACACCGCCTCGGCGCCGTTGCTCGCCCGCGTCTCCGGCCTTGGGCCGTCGATCGCCGACGCCATCGTCCGTCACCGCGACAGCGAGGGCCGCTTCGAGACGCGGCGCGATCTCTTGAAGGTCGCCCGGCTCGGCGGCCGCACCTTCGAGCAATGCGCTGGCTTCCTGCGCATCCCGAACGGCAAGGAGCCGCTCGACGCCTCCTCGGTCCACCCGGAGGCTTATGGTGTCGCCAAGAAGATCGTCGCCGCCTGCGGCCGGGATCTGCGCGCGTTGATGGGTGACAGCGCCGTGCTGAAATCGATCGACCCACGCCAGTTTATCGACGAGAAATTCGGCCTGCCGACGGTTCGCGACATCATCGCGGAACTGGAAAAGCCCGGCCGCGACCCGCGCCCGAGCTTCAAGACCGCGACCTTCGCCGAGGGCGTCAACGAAATTTCCGACCTGAAGCCCGGCATGGTGCTTGAGGGAACGGTGACCAATGTCGCTGCCTTCGGCGCCTTCGTCGATATCGGCGTGCATCAGGACGGGCTGGTGCATGTCTCCCAGCTTGCCGACCGTTTCGTCAAGGATCCGCATGAGGTTGTCAAGGCGGGCGACGTCGTCAAGGTGCGGGTGGTCGAGGTCGACGCCAAGCGCAAGCGCATCGGCCTTTCCATGCGCCGCGACGATGGTTCTCAGTCATCTCAGCCGCGAGGTGATTCTCGCGGAAATCAGGGTTCTCGGCCGCAGAACGAGCGCCGGCCTGCGGCTCCGAAGCAGCAGAGCCAGGGTGCCTTCGGCGCGGCACTTGCCGAAGCGATGAAGCGAAAATAAAGGCTTAGCCGCCATTTCGGCAAAAATGCAACAGTTTGGCAGCGTTCTTTACGGAGTGCTAAATCCGGCGCTTGTAAGGCGAAAGAGATCGCCTAAGTTGATGTGACCATCCTGTCACATTTGCGAGGCGTTCATGGCGTCGGCTTTCTTATCGATCGTCCAGCAAATCATCCGCAAGGGTTCGTTGAAACTTACCCTTGCCAATGGCGAGACTCATATGATCGGCGACGGCACCGGCGACATGGTGGTCGCCCGGCTTGCCGATCAGGAGGCCGAGGACGCGATCCGGCGCGACCCGACGATGAAGCTCGGCGAAATGTACATGCAGGGCCGGTTCATTCTCGAACAGGGCAACATCTATGATTTCCTGTCGCTGGTGAAGCAGAACACCACCAACGAAATCTTCGATTTCAAGATGGCGGCACTGCTCCTCGGCCGCATTGCCTTGCAGCAGCTGAAGAGCCGCCTGCCGGTCAATCGCAACAAGCACAATGTCGCCCACCATTACGACCTGTCGGCCAAGCTCTTCGATCTTTTCCTCGATGAGGACTGGCAATATTCCTGCGCCTATTTCAACCCGCCGGGCATCGGTCTCGACGAGGCGCAGCTTGCCAAGAAACGCCATATCGCCGCCAAGCTTCTGCTTGAGCCCAACCAGCGCATCCTGGAGATCGGTTCCGGCTGGGGCGGCATGGGCATGTACCTGGCGGAGGCGACCGAGGGCGCCGATTTCACCGGCATCACGCTCAGCGAAGAACAGCTGAAGGTCTCGCGCACCCGCGCCGAAAAACGCGGCCTTGCCGAGCGCGTCCGGTTCGAACTGCAGGACTACCGCACCATGACGGGCAGGAAGTTCGACCGCATCGTCTCGGTCGGCATGTTCGAGCATGTCGGGATCGGCAACTACGGCAATTTCTTCCGCAAGGTATCGGACCTGCTCGACGACAACGGCGTCATGGTGCTGCATTCGATCGGCCGTCCCAAGCCGAGCTTCGGCACCAATGCCTTCATCGAGAAGTATATTTTCCCCGGCGGCTACATCCCGTCGGTCGGCGAAGTCGTGCCGCCGCTCGAAAAGGCCGGGCTGCTGGTCAAGGATATCGAAATCCTGCCGCTGCATTACGCCTATACGCTGCGCCATTGGCGCGAGCGTTTCGTGGCGCGCAAGGCCGAAGCCGTGGCGCTTTACGACGAGCAGTTCTTCCGTATGTGGGAATTTTATCTCGCCGGCTCGGAAATGGGCTTCCGCTGGGACGAGCTCTTCATTCTGCAGATCCAGATTGCCAAGAACCAGTTCGCCGTTCCCGACAATCGCAACTACATCGCCGAGAACGAAGCCAGGCTGAAGGAATTCGAGGCGCGACGCCCGCCGCTGGAAAAGGTAACGTTCTAGAACATGGTGCGTGCTTCGGCGCCGGCAGCGGTTGCCGGTGGTGCCGGCCGTGATGAAAGGGCATGCCGATGAGCGCGTTTCCCGAGATCTACCTCGTCCGCCACGGCGAGACAGAATGGAGCCGGTCCGGGCGCCACACCGGCCGCAGCGACATTCCGCTGACGGCGGTGGGCGAGGCCGCTGCCCGCAAGCTTGCCGAGCGGCTGGCGGGCCTGTCCTTCGCCGCCGTCTGGTCGAGCCCCTCCGCGCGCGCCCGCAAGACCTGCGACCTTGCCGGCTTCGGCTCGGGCGCGCTGATCCGCGACGATCTCGCCGAATGGGACTACGGTGCCTATGAGGGCATCACCACCAAGGATATCCTGGCGGAGCGCCCCGGCTGGCAGCTCTTTCGCGACGGCTGCCCGAATGGCGAAACGGCCGCCGATGTCGGTGCCCGCGCCGACGCCGTCGTCGAGGCGCTTCGCCAGGCCGCCGCTCCGATCCTGATTTTCTCCAGTTCGCATTTCCTGCGCGTGCTTGCCGCCCGCTGGCTCGGCCTGCCGCCCCAGGGCGGCGCGCTTTTTTCCCTCGATACCACAAGCATCAGCATCCTCGGCTACGAACACGACCTGGCCGAACCGGTCATTCGTGGGTGGAACCAGCGGTAGGGATGGTGAGGGGGCGGGTGATTTTGCAGAATTGCAGTGACGGTGTTTGGAGAAGATCAATCCTCGTTGGCACCGTGCTGCCGCCCACTTATCGACCCTTCGGGCCACCGTCTTGCCGCTGGGGAAAAGAGGAAGCAGGGTGTGCCGACACTGCCCAATCGAACCCGCCCGTTTAAGGGCACTTCCAATATGATCGACGGCGAGGCCGCATTTGAGGGGGGCCTTACGGAACGGCTTTCATTGGCACCCTTTGCTCGCCGTGGTTACGGCGTCAGCGCCGAGCACGCCGCAGCAAGCGGCCTTGATCCTTACAAACCGTCATCGGACATCCAGTCCTATGGCGCCGGCGCGGCGCTGACATGGAAAGCGACCGAAAACCTCTCGGCAAGCTCCTTCCTCGAATATAAGCGGCTGGCCGGTCCTGCCGCCGACAGCAGCCTGGTGCGGGACCGCGGCTCGAAAAACCAGGTCGTGATCGGCGTCTCGGCGACCTACAGGTTCAATTTTTCGCTGCAGTGAGCCCACGTCGTCGCCCGCGGGCGGCCCCGGGACCACGCATGCATAGACAAAGAACCAAAGCGCCGCGGCGATCGCTTCTTGACCGGATCGCCGGGCCGTCGCTAGATGAGCGGCATGCAAGATACCGACCATTTTAACGACCGCGTCTCCGACGCGCCTTCCGACAACTGGGTCTACCGGATCCTGCCGCCATGGCTCTGGCCCTATGCGCAGCTTGCCCGCTGGGATCGTCCCATCGGCTGGCAGTTGCTGATGTGGCCATGTTTCTGGTCGGCGACCCTTGCCGCCAATGCGGCGATCGGCGAGGGGGTCTATTCCGGCAGCCTGCTGGTCTCCCATCTTTTCCTCTATTTCATCGGCGCCGTCGCCATGCGCGGCGCCGGCTGCACCTACAACGATCTCGTCGATCACGAGATCGACATGCAGGTGGCGCGCACCCGTTCGCGCCCGCTTCCCTCCGGCCGTGTCACACGCGCCCACGCGAAAGTCTTCATCGGCCTGCAGGCGCTGGTCGGCCTTTTCGTGCTCTTGCAGTTCAACTGGTTCACGGTCTTCCTGGGTCTGCTTTCGCTCGGCATCGTCGCGCTGTATCCCTACGCAAAACGTTTCACCGACTGGCCGCAATTCTATCTCGGCCTTGCCTTTTCCTGGGGCGCATTGATGGGCTGGGCCGGCATTCTCGGCGGCCTCTCCTTTGCCGCCATCCTGCTTTATGCCGCCTCCGTCGCCTGGACGATCGGTTATGATACGATCTATGCCCATCAGGACAAGGAGGACGACGAGCTGATCGGCGTCCGCTCCACCGCCCGCCTGTTCGGCGACAGGACGAGGGCATGGCTGATCGGCCTTTACGGGCTGACGCTGGTGCTGATGTTTGTGGCCTTCGCGCTTGCTGGCGCCAATCTCATCGCTTTCCTGGCGCTGCTCGGCGCGGCCGGCATGTTTGCCTGGCAGGTCGTCCGGCTCGATATCGAGGATGCCGCCCAATGCCTGGCGCTCTTCAAGTCGAACAACCGTGTCGGCCTGATCATCTTCTTCGGCCTCTTCCTCTCGCTGCTCTTCGCCATTCCCTGAATGGAACGACGAGTGAAACGACAAAACCCGGCGCGGGCGCCGGGTTTCAAATGCTTGCGAAAGCCAGGTGTCGCGATTTCGCTCAGTTGCGGGCGATGATTTCCTTGCCTTCGATCTTCATGGCGACGCCGAGCTGACCGGTGGTGCGGCGCACCAGGAAGCGCGGACGGCGATTGGCGAAGTAGGAATGGCGGCGGCGCGGCTTCAGATCGCCGGTGCGCAGGGCGCCGATATGATCCTCGAGCGGCCGCGCGACGCCGTCGGCCTCGACCATCAGCATCGGAATGCGGAAGGCCTCGGACCAGCTGCGCCAGTCGGCGGCGATATCGCTGAGATCATGGGCGACCAGCAGGGGAATGCAGAGCTCCGGGTCGGAGTGATGGAGTTCGAGCGTGACGGTCACCTCGCCGTCGCCATGGTCGATGGCGCGGGCGGCGACACCCTTGAAGACGCGCTTCGGCAGGGCAATCGAGAGCGGCAGGCCGCTGGAGGGAAGGACTTTGCGCAGCACTGCGCCGCGTTCGTCCAAGGTGATGCTGACGTCATCCGAACAATCATGGATGGCGTAGCTGACCTGCTGCGGGAAGCGGGACGGATCGAGACGCAGCGTTGTGCCAGCCCAAGCGGGCTTCAAAACGGGATTGTTCATTTCATTCTACCCTTGTCTTACCTGAGAGCCGGTTTGCGGTCTTCTCCTCGGGACTTTTCGTCCTCTATGGCTGACAATAGGCGGGCGCCCTTCCGTACAGCTTAAAAATTGCAGTTAAGAAAACTTTGCCTCCCCTGATGGTTATCAAAACCGAATCCGGCAGGGTTTCCGGAAGGTGAACGGTGTGCTGACCTGAAATGACGCAACTCAGAGGTAAGTCTCGGGTAAGTTTTGCATGGCAAAATGGGCTTACCGGCAGTTCGTCGTTCTTTTAGAGATTTTGCCAAAAGGGCGCTTTTGATGATTACGGCTTCCCTCGCTTATTCGATCCTGTCGAAGGATATGACGTCGAGCCTCAACAGGGTTGCGTCGCAGGCGACGGTCAAGAAGGATGCGCAGTACTACGCCGACCATATCAACAAGGTCGAAAACGTCGACGATTTCCTCGGCGATTACAAGCTCTACAGCTATGCGATGAAGGCCTATGGTCTTGAGGACATGACCTATGCCAAGGCGTTCATGAAGAAGGTGCTGGAAAGCGATCTCACCGATCCCAACAGCTACGCCAACAAGCTCTCCGATACGCGCTACCGCGAATTCGCCGCCGCCTTCAATTTCAACGCGCCCGAGAAGGACGTGCAGACCGACGCGCAGGAGGACGATTTGATCGGCCTCTACAAGCAGTCCTTCGTCGATGCCGACAAGGCATCGACCGCCGAAAGCGCCTATTACAGCGATCATATCGACAGCGTGCAGACCGTCGACGATCTGGTCAACAACACAAGGCTGCGGACCTATGTGCTGAAAACCTTCGACATCGATCCGACCTATGCGTCGAAGGATTTCCTGCGCCAGGTGCTGACCAGCGATCTGAGCGACCCCACGAGCTTCGTCAACACGCAAGGGGGCGACAAGTACAAGGCGCTGGCCGCCCAGTTCAGCTTCAATGCCGACGGTAGCGTCACCGGCAGCGCCCAGACCGCGACCCAGAAAGCCTCGGTCATCGAGACCTATACGCTAAGCAACCAGTCCGTGATCATCGACAATTCCGTCGGTTCCGATGTCGTTTATGTCAGCAAGACGGCGGCCGAATACAACCAGGCCTATTACACCGCCAAGATCGGCACGATCACCAATGTCGACGATCTGGTCGCCGACAGCCGGCTGACCTCCTATATCAAGACGGCCTACAGCATGGGCGCCGACTTCACGTCGGCAGCGCTGCGCACGGTGCTGACCGACCCCGGCTATGCCCAGCTGATGGGCTTTACCAATGTCTACAACGCCTTCAACTTCAGGTCGGATGGTTCGACCTCGAACACCGCGCGCGTCCGGACGATCGACCAGGCGAACGCGCTGTCGTCGGCGGCGTCGAGCACGGCCAATTATTATAAGGTGACGTCGCAGTCGAGCGGCATCACCAATGTCGACGACCTGCTCGCCGACGGCATCATGGCGCGATACATCAAGGATGCCTATGGGCTCGGCACGAATTTCAGTAACGCCGATCTGAAGAATATCCTGACCGACCCGGCCTATGCCGCCGCGCAGGGCCATGCCGATATCAATGCCGATTTCAACTTCCAGGCGGATGGCTCGATCAACGGTTCGGTGATCCAGACCGACACGCAGCGCAAATCGACGACCGACAAGTCGGCGGCGAACGCCGCCCACTTCAACGCCATGATCGACAGCGTCACCAATGTCGACGACCTCATGTCGGATCCGGTTGCGGTCAGCTATCTCAGAACCAGCATGCAGATCGCCGACAGCGTCTCCGATGCGACGCTGCGGACCTTCCTCGTCGATCCGGCGGCAGCCAGCGCCCAGGGCTATAGCGACGTTCATGATCTCTTCAATTTCAAGACCGACGGCTCGGTCGCAACGCTTTATGCCACGCAGACCGCCGCACAGAGCGCCAACACGTCAAGCAAGGCCGACAGCGCGGCCGTCTATTACCAGTCGACGATCGCCGGGATCTCGAACGTCGACCAGTTGCTGGCGGACCAGAAGCTCAACAACTTCGTGCGTAATGCCTACGGCATCCCTGCTACCGTCACCGACGTCGATCTTCGCAACATCCTGACCGATCAGAGCGGCACCGGCACCTATGCGAATGTCGCCGCCGCCTTCAATTTCAAGGCCGATGGATCGCTCGAGGATGGCTTGGCTGCGCAGACGTCCAGCCAGATCACCAACACGAAAATTGCCGCCGGAGCGCGCACCGACGACTATTCTTCCCGCATGGCGACGATCGCCAATGTCGACGAGCTCATCGCCGATCCCGCCATCACCAATTTCCTGAAAAGCACCTACGATCTGCCGTTCGACATCTCGGACGCCGAGCTGAGGAGCATCCTGACCGATGCGACGGCTGCCGCAGCCGCCGGCCATGCCGATCTCAACGCGGATTTCAACTTCGCCGCCGACGGGTCGCTGCCCGCCGTCAGCTCGGTCCAGACGGCCGACCAGGCGCAGACCACCAACGACAACTATATGGCGCGCTATGACGACGAGCGCGACGAGGCGATCGCCGAGGTCGTCGATAATTACTCGAGCATGATGGCCGACAGCACCAGCCTGCTCGATACTGCCGAGGTCAAGTCCGTCAACGATTTCCTGCGCACCAATGCTTCGGCCGATTTCAAGAAGAGCAACGACAAGCTGCCCGATCCCTATCACGTGGCGCTGCAGGCCTTCGGCCTGACGGACCAGGAAGTGCCGCGCTCGATGATGCGCAAGATCCTGACGAGCGATGCCTACGACCCGAACGGCTATATCGCCTCGTTAAAGGACGAGCGCATCACCAACCTGGCCCGCGCCTTCAATTTCGGCGCCGACGGCAAGGCGGCAGCACCTCTGCAGGCGCTGCCCGACGCGACCCTGGCCAAATACGCCACCGATTACAAGGCGCATGTCACCATGCTGCTGAAGGCCGGCCCGGTGAAGGACAAGGCATCGAAGGACGCGACGACCGAGGTGGATTATTTCGCCAAGGGCATGGCGAAGGTTCAGTCGCTCGACGATTTCCTTGACGACAGCCGCCTGACCGATCTGGTGCTGAAGGCGAACAACCTCGACCCGAAGAATTACGACAAGGCGACGCTGAAGAAGATCTTCACCTCCGATCCCGACGATAAGAAGAGCTACCTGAACACCAAGGCCGATACGCGCTTCAAGGATATCGTCGCTGCCTTCAACTTCGACAAGGACGGCAACCTGACCCGAGCCAAGATGGGCGCCATCCAGAACAAGGCGGCCGAGGCGCATACCCAGGACCTCTTCATCAAGCAGACGTTGGAAACCCAGCAGGGCGAAAGCAACGACGGTGTGCGCCTGGCGCTCTATTTCAGCCGCAAGGCCCCGAGCATCACCTCGATCTATTCGATCCTCGGCGACAAGGCGCTCTATCAGGTCATCACCACGGCCTACAGCCTGCCGGCGCAGATATCGGGCATGGACGTCGCCAAGCAGGCCGATTTGATCAACCGCTTCGTCAAGCTCGAAGATCTTCAGGATCCGAAGAAGGTCGACAAGCTGCTGCGCCGTTTCACCGCCATGTACGACGTCCAGAACAGCACCCAGCAGTCGCCGGCGCTGCAGATCCTGACCGGCGGCGGCACGCAGTAGGCTTATGTCAGTTCCGGCAGGAGTGCGCAGAGTTTGGCGCGGATGGCGACCCTCACTTTGACTTACCGGGGGAACCACTCGTCTCGCCCCCGGTGGTGAACCGGCGCACCCGCTTCGTTTGGCTAGAAAGCTAACTCCATACTCCGTCATCCCAGGCCTTGAGCAGCCTTGAGCCTGGGATCCATGTCGCCGCTACGGGTGGATGCGGTGTGGATGCTCGGCTCAAGGCCGAGCGTGACGGAGTGTGAGGTCGACGGAAGAGCAAATCAGGGCGCTCTGCCCGGTCCGTGCCTGCAGGCGGACGAGGGCCAATCCCTCCAATCGCCGACTTCACACGTCGAGACTGACGACCTTTCCGGGATTCATGATACCGGCCGGGTCGAAGGCCCGCTTGATGCGGCGCATCAGCTCGATTTCGATCGCCGGGCGGATCGCCGCCAGTTCGTCGCGCTTCAGCTGGCCGATGCCGTGTTCGGCCGAAATCGAACCGCCATGGGCGAGCACCAGCCCGTGGACGATGTGGTTCATTTCGCGCCAGCGGGCGATGAAGGCGGCCTTGTCGGCGCCGACCGGCTGGGAAATATTGTAATGGATATTGCCGTCGCCCATATGGCCGAAGGCGCAGATGCGGGCTCCGGGCATCGCTGCCATAACGGCCTCTTCGGCCTCGGCGATGAAATGCGGGATCTTCGACACCGGCACGGACACGTCGTGCTTGATCGATCCGCCTTCCGGCTTCTGGGCATCCGACATGCTCTCGCGCATGTGCCAGATGGCTTTCTGCTGTGCCACGGATGAGGCGATCGCCGCATCGAGCACCAGCCCGGCCTCAAAACCTTGTTCGAGCACGCCGTTCATCATCCGCTCCGCCGTCTCGGCCGAATCCGACGTCGAAATATCGATCAGCACGTACCAGGGATAGGCCGCTTCCAGCGGATCGCGCACGCCGTCGATATGGCGCGTGGTGATCTCGACGCCGAAGCGCGGCATCAGTTCGAAACCGGTGAGCGAGGTGCCGCAGAGGCTGGCGGCAAGATTGAAAAGCGCAAGCGCATCCTCGACCGAATTGAGGCCGGCAAACGCCACCTGATGGCCGAGCGGCTGGGGAAACAGCTTCAGCACCGCGCCGGTGATGATGCCGAGCGTGCCTTCGGCGCCGATGAAGAGATCGCGCAGGTCGTAGCCGGTATTGTCCTTCTTCAGCCGGCGCAGGCCGTCCCAGATCTCGCCGGTCGGCAGCACCACTTCGAGGCCGAGGCAGAGCTGGCGCATGTTGCCATAGGCGAGCACGGCCGTGCCGCCGGCATTGGTGGAGAGATTGCCGCCGATGCGGCAGGAGCCCTCCGAGCCGAGCGAGAGCGGAAAGAGCCGTCCATGCGCCTCGGCCGCTTTCTGCACATCGGCCAGGATGGCACCGCCGTCGGCAACCAGCACGTTGGCCACCGGATCGACGTCGCGGATTCTTGTCATGCGTTCGAGCGACAGGATGATGTCGGCCTGGCCGGCGCGCGGCGTCTGGCCGCCGACGAGGCCGGTATTGCCGGTCTGCGGCACGATTGCGGTTCCGGTCTCGGTGGCGAGCTTCATGATATCAGCGACCTCCTCGACCGAGCCGGGCTTCAGCAGGAGAGGGGAGGAGCCGTGGTAGAGCCCGCGGTTTTCGATGAGATGCGGCGCCAGATCGGCTTCGCCGCGCAGCGCATATTTGTCGCCGACGATTGCGGCGAAGCGGTCGAGAAGATCGGTGGAAATGCCGGGGTTGCTCATCGGGTCGATCCTCTGTCGCTTTTGTCAGCTCTGTCAGTCGCGCGGGGCGGCAGCCCTTTGCAGGCGGTCGTTGATCGCTTCGCCCAGGCCGTCGTCTGGAATGGGGGAAAAGGCGATGCTCGAAACCCCGCTGGCATCGGCCCGCTTCATGTAGTCGAAAAGATTGGCCGCCGCTTCCGCAAGGTCGCCGCGCGGGCTGAGGTCGAGCACGATGCGTGCGTCGCGCGCGCCTTCGACCGCTGCGCCGCCGAAGGCGATCAGCGCCTCGCCGGGTTCCACCGCGCTCGCATTGAGACGCACGCTGGCGCCCGGCGCATAATGCGAGGCCAGCATGCCCGGCGCCTCGATCGCCGCCGATGCCTTTTTGGCGCGCAGCAGCGGCCGGCCGGCGATACGCTCGATTTCGCGCGCCGCCAGGCCGCCCGGCCGAAGCAGCCTCACCCGATCGCCTTCCACCTTGATGATCGTCGATTCGACGCCGACGGCGCTCGGGCCCGCATCGAGGATCAACGGGATCTTCGCGCCGAGATCAGCCTCGACATGGGCCGCACTCGTCGCGCTGATGGCGCCCGAGGTATTGGCGCTCGGGGCGGCGAGCGGCCGCCCGAAGGCGCCGATCAGGGCGCCGGCGAAACCCTTCGGCACGCGCACGCCGACGCTGTCGAGACCGGCGGTCGCCAGCGAATGGATCGGGCTCTCCGGCCTCAGCGGCAGCACGAGCGTCAGCGGGCCGGGCCAGAAGGCTTCGGCGAGCGCCCGCGACAGCGGATCGAACGCGGCATGCTGTTCGGCCATGGCAAGGTCGGCCATATGACAGATCAGCGGATTGAAACGCGGCCGGCCCTTCGTCTCGTAGATGCGGGTGATTGCGGCCGGATTGGTGGCGTCGGCGGCAAGGCCGTAGACCGTCTCAGTCGGCATGGCGATGGCAAAGCCGTCGGCAAGAGCGGTCGAGGCCGCTTCGAGCGCCGCCTGCCTGTCTGCCTCTATGTCGATGATGCGTGCCATGTACTGCCCGGAGTTGATCCCGGCAGTCATTAGGCTTTCCGTCGCCGCCGATCAATCGCTGTTATAGCTGCCGGATGATTTCGCGCAGCTGTTCGTTGCGGGCGCCGAGCAGCAGGATGTTGCGGATCGCCGCTTGCGGATCGTGGGTGCGAAAGAGCAGCCCGTTGCCGCGCACCGAGCGGTCGATGGTCATCTTTTCCGAGGAATCCTCGCCCGGCTTCATCGCGACGGCGAAATACATGCGGGAATAGCCGACGTCGATCCGCTGGAAGAAATTGTCGTTGTCGCCGATGTCGGAGTAGAAGTTGGCGATATAGAAGGCCCAGCTGACGTCTTCATAGTGCGCGAACTTCGTGCGCGCGGCGGTAACGTGGCAGTAGCCGAGATGCGGGCTGTCCTCCAGCGTCCGGTGGAAGATCATCTTCGGAAACTGGATCGAGTGGTGAAAACCGTTGATATGCTGATGCGTCTTCTCGCCGGCCGCCTGCAGCTTGCGGCCGGTCTTTGCGGCGACCTCGTCATGGGTGAGGTAGCGCCTTTCCTCCGCCAGCCAGTGCCGCCGTTCGCGCGGGATGCGGCCGGTGCGCAGAAATTCGGAATGGGCGGCAATCGGCTGCCGCTCCGGTATTCTGCCGGTGTCCTTCGCATCGAAATAGCGGAGTCTGGCCATGGTTCGCATTCTTCGGTCGGTCTGTTTCCTCTCAAGAATAGGGTCCTATGCTTAAGGCGGTGTTAACGTGGTTCTCGCCGCGCCACCGCTGGCGGCGGACTCGAATGGATGTCGCAAATGCGACGGTGACCGGCATCCGGCGGCCGACCTCTTTACGAAACGGGGCTTTACGCCATGTCGCAATTGACGATAATCGCCTGAAGAGTCGGCGATGCGATCGATCGGGGCGGGCCGCCACAGCCTTGCCGCATCCTGTCGTCAATTTCGAAGCCGATGTCGCATTACAACCAAGCAGCAGGCGGGCTCGGTGATTAAATGACGCCATGAACAATTCTCCCGAAGGAGAAGGAAGCGGGCGCGCTTCCGCCAGCCCTCTGCTTGAGGGCGGCAACCACGGGCACGAGGACATGAAGATGGATATTCGCAGCAACGTTTTACGTCAGCTCAAGAGCCGCCGTGAGGGCTTCAGCCTCGAGCAGCCGTTCTATATCGACGAGGATTATTTCCAGCTCGACATGGAGATGATCTACTATCGCGACTGGCTGTTCATGGGCCATGATTGCGAGCTGCCGAAGCCGGGCGCCTATTTCACCGTCCAGATCGGCAGCTATCCGATCGTCATCGTCCGCGGCCGCGACAATGTCATCCGTGCCTTCCACAACAGCTGTCGCCATCGCGGCTCGCGCGTCTGCACCAAGGACCACGGCTCCTCCGTGCGCCTCGTCTGCCCTTACCATCAGTGGACCTATGATCTCGACGGCAAGCTCGCCTTCGCCCGCCACATGGGCGATGATTTCGACAAGACCGGCTTCAACCTGAAGCCCGTCCATTGCGAAAGCGTGGCCGGCTACATCTTCATCTGCCTTGCCGACACCGCTCCGGATTTCCAGACGCTGCGCGACAAGATCGAGCCCTACATGGCGCCGCATCGCATCGGCGAGACCAAGGTCGCCTTCCAGAGCACGATCATCGAGAAGGGCAACTGGAAGCTCGTCTGGGAAAACAATCGCGAGTGCTATCACTGCGCCGCCAATCACCCCGAACTCTGCCGCACCTATCCGGAAGCGCCGAGCGTCACCGGCACCGATGGCGGCGCCGACGATCCTGAGATCGCCGGCCATTGGGCGCGCTGCGAGGCCGCCGGCCTGCCGAGCAAGTTCCAGATTTCGCCGGATGGTCAGTTCCGCACCGCCCGCATGCCGCTGATCGAGGATGCCGAAAGCTACACCATGTCGGGCAAGCCCGCCGTCAAGCGCCGCATCGCCGACGATATCTCGATCAGCCATATCGGCACCATGCTGCTCTTTCACTATCCGACGACCTGGAACCACCTGCTCGGCGACCACGCGATCTCCTTCCGGGTGCTGCCGCTCAGCGCCAATGAGACGGCGGTGACGACCAAGTGGCTCGTCCACAAGGACGCCGTCGAAGGGGTGGATTACAATCTCGAGGAACTGACGCATGTCTGGACCGAGACCAACGATCAGGATCGCCGTATCGTCGAAGAGAATGCCTTCGGCATTCACTCGCCCGCCTATGAGCCCGGCCCCTATTCTTCCCTGCACGAGGGCGGCGTCATGCAGTTCCTCGAATGGTATTCGAACTTCATGGTGAACCGCCTGCAGGGTGAAACGGCGAAAATCTCAGCCGTCGCCTGAGCGCGCCGGTTGACCCCGCTTATCCAAAAGCGGCCCGTTCCGGCCGCTCTTGGAACCATTTTCTCCCGAAAGCGTTGCAAGACCAAGCGGTTATCGCTACTGAATGGAGAGAGAGAAATGATCGGCCTGAGAAACAAAATTGCGACCGCGGTATTGGCCGCCGCCGTCGTGCTGACGGGCTTCGTGCCGTCGCAAGCAATACAGATGCCGGCCGCGCCGCAGGTTGAAAAAACCTCGGCTGTCGAGAACGTCCAATACTACCGCGATTATTATCGGCCTTACCGCCGCGACTACTACCGGCCCGGCTATCGCCCCGGCGCCTACTACCGCCCCGGCTGGTATGGCGGCTATCGCGGCTATTCCTACTACCGCCCCGGCTATCGCCGCTATAACGGCTACTGGTATCCGCTCGCCGCCTTCGGCGCCGGCGCGGTCATTGCTGCTCCGCGCTACGCCGCGCCCGCGCCGCGCATGGGTTCGGCTCACGTCGCCTGGTGCGCGAACCGCTACCGGTCCTACCGCGCCTACGACAACACCTTCCAGCCTTATAACGGCCCGCGCCAGCAGTGCTATTCGCCTTATTGACAGGTCCTGAATGCTGCCCGTCACCCTTCCCCTTTCCCGCAAACGGAAGAGGGGAAGGGCCAAACGTGGGGAGCGAAGCGGAGGGCCGTGGCACGAAGGAACGGCGCAACAACTCAATGAACGACGGTGATCACCGGAATGCCTGCTTCCTTGGCGGCACGGATTAGCGCTTCCCGCGCGTCCTCAGCCGGAACATCCCCATGGATCGCATCGCGGCACACCATGATAGCTGTAAGATATTCCTCCCCATCGTCGAGGGGCCAGCAGGCGGTCAGCATTTGGGCCGCCTCCCAGAGGCTCGCGACGAGCTTGTATTTTTCCGGCCCGTTCACGACGAGCATCAGAGGGCAAAATTCTCCAGGTGTGTGCCACTTCATGACATTAGACCTCCACACGGTGAACATATTAGTAACCGTGCAAGAACCGTTCCGGGCGAGGTGTGGCATGAATGAACTGATCACGCGGGCACCGATGTCTGAGATTGCCCGCCATCGCCGAGGCCATAATCAGATGGACGAAGCGTCGCAATGCTGAGAGCGGCCGCGTCCCGCATGATGCGATAGGCGCAACGGAGCGGCATCCGCTGCGTCGGCGGCGAGTTTGGCAAGAACGCTAACCCGCCCTCCGTTATCCTTCGGCCTTGAGCCGAGGATCCATGCCCGGTACTGGTGGAGGAGGTGTACGTGGATCCAGGGTCAAGCCCTGGGATGACGGAGTGTCGGGCGAGCCCTGTGCCAAACCTCGCAACTCACGACAGAGTAACAACGGAGTTGCCCAGCACGCCAACCGCACCTGTCACATTCAAAGTATATTCACCCGCCGCAGCAGCCACCAGGCGAATGCGATCGAGGCGATGATCAGGGCGACGGCGTATTCGGTGCCGTAGTCGCCGACGGCGAAGGGCAGGTTTGCCGTATTCATGCCGAAGAAACCGGTCACCAGCGTCGGTGGTAGCAGGAAGGCCGTCATGATCGACAGCAGGTAGAGGTGGCGGTTGGTCTCGGAGGATTGCTTTGAATCGATTTCTTCGTGCAGCAGGCGCGCTCGGTCCTGCAGCGCGTAGATATCGTGGTCGACCGTTTCCAGCCGGCTCGTCAGCCGCCGCGCCACGTCGTCGAAGCCGAAGGGCATCTCGTCCTCGTCCGCCGCCGCCGCCCGGCGCATCAGCGCCAGCACCGTGCGCAGATGCCGATGCAGCCTGACCACGGTTCGCCGCACCGGCGCCAGCCGGCGGCGCTCGTCGCGCGGGGCGTTGTCGTAGACGATATCCTCGATCTGGTTCAGTTCTTCTGTGAGTTCGATAACGATGGCGATCAGCGTGCGCTGAAATTCGATCACCAGCAGTTCGAAGAGATCGACCGGCCGTGAGAATTTGCCCGGATTTTTCTCGATGAGTGCCCGCGCTCGCTCGACGCTGCGCAGCGGCTGCAGCCGGGTCGTGATGATGAAACGGTCGGACATGGCAAAATGCAGCCAGCCGAGATTGTTGGTATCTTGAGCGAAATCGCGCTGACAGTCGACCAGCGTGCCGTAGAGCATCTGCTCGTCGACGGTGATGGCCGCATGCGTGTCATGCGTCGTCAGCGCCGATTTCGCGTCCTCCGTCAGCCCGTTGAGCGTCTCGAGCAGGGCCGGCACGCGGGCGTCGACGAGGTTGAGATGCAGCCAGTAGAAACAGTTCTCCGCCGTCAGATCCGCCACGGTCGCGCTGTTGGTCAGCCGCACTGCCCTCTTTTCTTCAGGTGAGAAGCGATAGGCCCAGACGAAACCGGGTATGTTGACGGGCAATGTATCCATTGTTCGCCGATCCTCTGCGAAGGCGATGTCCATCCTGGAGATTCTTCATGACGTCCATTTGTGCAACTGTGCAAGAGCAAACCGCCACGGCGTGCGAAATATGGCACGGCGGCAGGTGAATCGAAATTGACGTTTACGTAAAAATCAACTAGCCCTTGCCTGGCAGGGACTTTGTGCGAGGTGCAAGCCGGTCCCCCGGAGGAGAAGCATGTACAAGGCGCCCGTCGAGGAAATCGCGTTCACATTGAAGCACGTAGCCGGCATGGGCGAGGCGATGTCCAGCGGTCTTTTCGGCGATCTCGGTGAAGATCTCGTCGAGGCGATTCTCTCCGAGGCGGGACGTTTTGCCACAGAGGAAGTGGCGCCCCTCGCCGAGATCGGCGACCGCCAGGGCGCCCGCCTCGTCGATGGCGAGGTCCGGCTGCCGGATGGCTGGCGTGATCTCTATCGCAACTGGATCGCCGGCGGCTGGAACGGCCTGACGGCGCCGGAGGCTTTCGGCGGCCAGGCCCTGCCTGACATGCTGAATGTCGCGGCGCTGGAAATGTGGAATTCCGGCTCCATGGCCTTCGCGCTCGCCCCGACGCTGACGATGGGCGCCATCGAGGCCGTCTACACCCATGGCAGCGCCGCGCTGAAGGAGACATATCTGGAAAAGATGGTATCCGGCGAATGGACCGGCACCATGAACCTCACCGAGCCGCATGCCGGCTCTGATCTCGGCGCCCTGAAGGCCCGCGCCGAACGCCGGCCCGACGGCAGCTACCGCATCTTCGGCCAGAAGATCTTCATCACCTGGGGCGAGCACGACGCGGCCGACAATATCATTCACCTGGTGCTGGCCCGCCTGCCGGACGCGCCGGCCGGCACACGCGGCATCTCGCTCTTTTTGGTGCCGAAATTCCTAGTGAATGACGACGGTTCGCTCGGACCCCGCAATGATCTCTTCTGCCATTCACTGGAGCACAAGCTCGGCATTCATGGCTCGCCGACCTGCACGATGATCTATGGCGACGGCCGTTTCGGCGGCGATAAAGGCGCGATCGGCTGGGTGGTCGGCGAGGAGAACAAGGGGCTCGCCTGCATGTTCACGATGATGAACAATGCGCGTCTCGCCGTCGGCATGCAGGGCGTAGCGATCGCCGAGGCCGCCACCCAGAAGGCGCTCGCCTACGCCAAGGAGCGCACGCAGGGCAGGGCGCCAGGGTCGACCGGCGCCGGCATGAGCCCGATCATCGACCATCCTGACATCGCCCGCACGCTTCTGACCATGAAGGCGCTGACCCAAGGTTCGCGCGCCATCTCCTACGCCTGCGCCCATGCGATAGACATGTCGCGTCGGGCCGGCGAGGCCAGCCGCCACTGGCAGGAGCGCGCCGCGCTTCTGACGCCGATCGCCAAATCGTTTTCGACGGATGCCGGCGTCGAGGTCGCCTCGCTCGGCATCCAGGTGCATGGCGGCATGGGATTCATCGAGGAGACGGGTGCCGCCCGTTATCTTCGCGACGCCCGCATTGCGCCGATCTATGAGGGCACCAACGGCATCCAGGCGATCGACCTCGTCACCCGCAAGCTGCCGCTCTCCGGCGGTGATCAGGTCATGGGCTTCATCGGCGAATTGAAGGCGATCGCCGAGGCCGTCGGCCGCTCCAATCTCGATGGTTTCGGCGAGACTGCCGCGAGGCTCGCCGTTGCGATCGCCGATCTCGACGCGGCGACAGCCTGGCTTCTGGCAGCACTTGCCGATGGCAGGGCCGCCGAGGCGCTTGCCGGCGCCACTCCCTATCAGCGCCTGTTCGGGCTCGTGCTCACCGGCTGTTACCTCGCCAAGGGGGCTCTTGCCGAAGGCGGCGACGGCAAGGGCGGGGGCCGCATCGCGCTCTGCCGCTTCGCCGCTGAAAACCTGCTTGCCGAGACCGCGGCCCTGCGCGACCGGGTGGTCAACGGCGCGGCAAGCCTTGCCGCCGCCCGCATCCTGCTTGCCTGACGAGACCCCATGAGTTGCAAGGAGATCCAATGACCGATCACATCATCGTCGAGCAGCCTTCCGCCCATCCCGGCGTTCAGGTGATCCGCTTCAACCGGCCGGAAAAGAAGAACGCCTTCACACGGGCGATGTATCGCACCATGAACGAGGCGCTCGCCGCCGCCAATACGGACGCGAATATCAAAGTCACGGTCTTTCTCGGCACCGAAGGCAGCTTCTCGGCCGGCAATGACATCGGCGATTTTCTTGCCACTGCCATGGGTGGCAGCATGGGAGACGAGCTGATCGATTTCCTCTATGCGCTCGCCGGATCCGAAAAGTCGCTGGTATCAGGGGTCGACGGCTTGGCGATCGGCATCGGCACCACCCTCAACCTGCACTGCGATCTGACGATCGCCTCCGACCGCAGCCAGTTCCGCACGCCTTTCGTCGATCTGGCGCTGGTGCCGGAAGCGGCTTCCAGCCTGATCGCGCCGCGCGTGATGGGCCACCAGCGCGCCTTTGCCATGCTGGCCGCTGGCGAGGCCTTCAGTGCCGAGGAAGCCCGCGAGGCCGGCCTCATCTGGAAGGTGACGGCGCCGGACGAGGTGGAGAATGCGGCGCTGGCCGCGGCTGCGAAACTTGCCGCCAAGCCGCCGGAAGCCTTGAAGATCGCCCGCGATCTCATTTGCGGCTCCCGGGAAGAGGTCATCGCCCGCATCGATGTCGAGGCCCGCCATTTCGCCGCGCGCCTGAAAAGCGCCGAGGCCCGGGCGGCCTTCGAAGCCTTCATGCGCCGCTGAACGGCGGCCCGGGAACAAACGGATACCGATTAGACCATTGGCACATTGAACACCTCTCCGGCCCTGAGCGGCCGGAACCGTTCCGGGGCAATGGCGTGCTCGCGCATGGCGTCCTGCAAAGCTCTTGTCGGCGCATCGACCGCCTCATTCGTCAGTTGGAACGTGGCGAAGTGATGCCCGGCGACATACGCCGCATTTGCCAGCTTCATCCCGATCACCGCTTCCTCGGGATTCTGGTGCTGCCCTTTCATGAACCATCGCGGCTCATAGGCGCCGAAGGGTAAGATGGCCAGGCGAAAACCGCCATGTTTGCGCTGCGCCGCCTTGTAATTGATGCCGTGGTGAAAGCCCGTATCGCCGACGTGATAAATTTTTCCGGCGGGCGTCGACAGCACGAACGACGCCCAGAGCGCCATCCGGCGATCGGCGGTTCCGCGCGCGGACCAATGATGGGCCGGCTCCGCATCGATGCTTATTCCGGCGTGCGAGATGCGCTCGCCCCAATCCATCGACGTCGTCTGTAGATCGGGCACGGCGCGGCGGATGATCGTGTCATTGCCGAGCGGCGTCACGATCCGCGGCCGATGCTTCGCATGCAACCGCTTCAGCGTTGCGATATCGAGATGGTCATAATGATTGTGCGAGACCAGCACGAGATCGATCGGCGGCAAATCATCGAACCCGATGCCCGGTGGAACGACGCGTCTGGGTCCGGCAAAGGTGAAGGGGCTGACTCGCTCCGACCACACCGGATCGGTGAGAATATTGAGACCGGCGACCTGCACCAGCAGGGTTGCATGCCCAACCATGGTGACCCGCAGATCCCCGCCTCCGACACGGGGTTCCGGCTTGGCGGCCGGATAGGGACTGGGGACAGACCGCGGCCACCGCTCACGGCCGCCGCCGAATTGCCACCGCAAGAGCTCGCGGAAACCGAGCGGTTCGATTCCTTCGGGATTAAAGAAAAGGGTGCCGTCGAAGTGATCGGACACCGGACCCGCATAGTAGGGATTGCGTCTCTTGGTCTTGCGCATTCAGGTTCGGTTTCCTTGGCCTGAAGCGCGTCGCGATCTTTGATATTCGCTCCTCGCGCTTTAGGTCTATGTTTTTGCGCATGTCGCTAGCGCAAAAACGCTGCACAGTTTTGCGCGACATGCTTTGGGACAGGATGACCTTAAGCCTGTCGGCTTAATATCGGAATCCTGTCCCATCGATCGCCCGGTTCGCTTCCCCGCTGCAAACTCATCCGCATTGGCCGCGTTCCGAGCTTTGCGCCGGACACGGCATCGATTGCGATCGGCTCGATCTCCGATCCTACCGCGCCGCCTTCGAAGCTTCATGCGCCAGTGACCCTTAAAATTCGGTGGGTTTGGCTAAAAATTTAAGCTCCTTTTAAGTATAGGCTGGCTATCACCCTCGGGACGGATTCCTGGAGGGGGATTGTTCAGGTCGGCTCGGCCTAAACTGGATCTCTTCTGGACCAATAATTGGAGCATCGCATCGTCCGAAAGCTGCCCGTACTTCGGCATCGTGCTCTAACCGCCGGGCGCATGACGTGCTCCGTACATCCTCCTGCGAACACATCCAACGGCTGCTGCCCGTTTCGCCGCGCACCCGATCCCTGCGCCGCGACCCCATCAAGGAGTGCATGGCATGACAAAGAAGACCAACCTGATGACGCGGATTCTGGTGGCCGCGTCTGCCGTGGTTCTGGCCGCTTTCGCCGCCTTTTCATATTATATCGACCACGTCGAGCGTAGCGTGACCATGGCTTCGGTCGAAGCCAATATCAAATCCTCGGGCAAACAGGCCGCACACAGCCTCGCCAACTGGATGAACGGCCGCGTCATCTTGACCGCCATGGTCGGCGATGCCGTCGGCAAAGCCGCCGATGCGGATGGCGTGCGCAAGATTCTGCAGAACGACGTCCTCATCGGCCAGTTCACCAGCACCTATTTCGGCGACGAGCAGGGCGTCTTCACCTCTTGGCCCAATCTGGCGCTGCCGGACGGCTACGACCCGCGCAAGCGTCCCTGGTACCAGGATGCCGTCAAGGCGAATGCGCCCGTCCTGACGGAGCCCTATTCCGACGCATCGAGCGGCGATCTGATCATGAGCTCTGCCGTTCCTGTGTCTCGCGAGGGCAAGCTCGCAGGTGTGGCCGCAAGCGATTTCTCGCTCGAAACCATGGTCAAGATGATCAAGGAAATCGATCTCGGCGGGCAGGGCGCGGCTTTCCTCGTCAATGGCAACGGCCAGATCCTGATCCATCCCGATGCGAAACTGGTCACGAAGACCTTGGCCGACGCCTTTCCGACCGCCACCCCGGCAATCGGCGGCAGTCTCACCGAGACCGAATATGCCGGCAAGCCGGTGCTCGTCTCCTTCGTGCCGGTCGAGGGCCTGCCGAGTGTGAACTGGTATCTCGGCTTTGTGGTCGACAGCGACAGCGCCTTTGCTGCGCTCAATGAATTCCGCATCGCCGCCCTCGTCGCCACGGTCCTTGCCATCGGCATCATGATCGCCGCCATGGCGTGGCTTCTGCACGGCCTCGTCATTCGCCCGATCACCGAGATGACCGCTGCCATGCAGAAACTTGCCGCCGGCGATCTCTCCGCCGCGATCCCGGGCGAGGAGCGCCGCGACCAGATCGGCTCGATGGCCGAGGCGGTCGCCGTGTTCAGGGCGAATGCCGTCGATCGCGAGCGCCTGGAAGGCGAAGCCGAACAGGGCCGTTCGCTGACCGAGCGCGAACGCCAGGAACGCGAAGCGCAGAGAGCACGCGAGGGAGCCGAGATCCGCAGCGCCGTCGATGCACTTGCCGCTGCGCTCGAAGCGCTCTCCGATGGCAATCTCGCCCACCGCATCGAAACGCCCTTTGCCTCTCATCTGGATCGGCTGCGCAACGACTACAATATCTCGGTCGCCAAGCTCAACGCCGCCCTCCAGGCTGTCGGCAGCAATGCCCATGCCATCGACGCGGGTGCGGCGGAAATCCGCACGGCCGCCGATGGTCTTGCCCGCCGCACGGAGCAGCAGGCGGCCTCGGTCGAGGAAACGGCTGCTGCCCTCGAACAAATCACCACAACCGTCAAGGATACGGCTCACCGGGCCGAAGAGGCCGGCAGCCTCGTCGGCCGCACACGCAGTGACGCTGAACATTCAGGCGAGATCGTCCGCAAGGCCGTCGACGCCATGAATGGCATCGAGCAGTCCTCGGAGCAGATCTCCAGCATCGTCGGCGTTATCGACGACATCGCTTTCCAGACGAACCTGTTGGCGCTCAATGCCGGCGTCGAAGCCGCGCGCGCCGGCGAGGCCGGCAAGGGTTTCGCCGTCGTTGCCCAGGAGGTGCGCGAGTTGGCCCAGCGCTCGGCACAGGCCGCCAAGGAGATCGAGGCCCTGATCACCACTTCGAACGCTCAGGTTCGCTCCGGCGTCACTCTGGTCGGAGATACCGGCAAGGCGCTGCAGGCGATCGTCACCCAGGTGCAGGAAATCAGCCGCCATGTCGACGCGATCGTGATCGCCACCCGCGAGCAATCCACGGGCCTCGCCGAGATCAACACCGCCGTCAACACCATGGATCAGGGCACGCAGCAGAACGCGGCCATGGTCGAGGAACAGACGGCCGCCAGCCATGGTCTCGCACAGGAAGCGGCAAAGCTGACCCAGCTGTTGGCGCAGTTCAACCTGAATGCTCAGGTGGCATCGCCCGCCCGCCGCGCCGCCTGAGACGAACATCGACACGAGAGCGGTTCACGTTTTCCCGCAATTGCTCTGATCCGAAATGCCCGCGGCCGCCGTGGGCATTTTCTTTCGTCGGCGCGGGCAAAGGATCGGCCGGTTATTTCTCCAGTGTCGCCACCACCTCGACATGCGAGGTCCAGAGGAACTGGTCGATCGGCGTCACGCTGGTGATGCGGTAGCCGCCCTCGACAAGGATTGCGAGGTCGCGCGCCAGCGTCAGCGGATTGCAGCTGACGGCTGCGATCTTCTTCACGCCTGAGCGGGCGATCTCCCTGCACTGGAACTCCGCGCCGGCGCGCGGCGGATCGAAGACGACGGCGTCATAGGGCTTGAACTCCTGCGTCATCAGCGGACGGCGGAAGAGATCGCGCTTCTCGACGCTCACCGGCTTCAGCCCCTGTGTCTTGCGGGCGGCCTGGTCGAGTGCCGCGAGCGCCGCTGCCTCGGCCTCGACCGCATGGACGCGGCCGATCCGTGCCAGCCTCAGCGAAAACGTGCCGGCGCCGGCAAAGAGATCAGCAATCCGCTTGGCTTTGCCGACATGAGCGAGCACCAGCTCCCCCATCGCCTCTTCCGCCGGCTTGGTCGCCTGGGCAAAGCCGCCCGCCGGCGGCGAAACCTCGACGCCGCCGAATTCGACGATCGGCTTGGCCGGCTCGACGAGGATTTCGCCGTTCAGCGTCACGCGGGCGATGCCGCGCAAGGCCAGCACGGTCTCGATCGCCTTGCGCCGCTGCGGGTCGGAGAGTTTCCTGATCTCGTCGACTGCGAGATCGAGGCCGGAGAGCGTTTCGAGCACCGCCACCCGGAAGGGTTCGGCATTGGTCGCGAGCGAGGCGGCGATCGCCTTGATCGCCGGCAGCCGGGCGATGATCCCGGCCGACGAGATCGGACATTCCTCGATCGCGACGATATGATGGCTTTCGGCCTGGTTGAAGCCGATCAGCATATCCTTCTCGGTCTTGCGCGCCGCAAACACCACGCGCCGGCGCTCGCCCGGCCGGGCCGGAACGATCTCGCCGACCTCCGCCGTCAGCCCCTTGGATCTCAGCGCATCGACGACCAGCTGGCGCTTGAAGGCGCGGTAGGGGGCATCCGCCAGATGCTGCAGCGTGCAGCCGCCGCAGGTGCCGTTGACGCCATCCGGGCCGAAATGCCGGCAGGCCGGCTCCTGCCGGTCGGGCGAGGCCGTCGCGATCGACATGATCGTGCCCTGGCTCTTGACGCGGGCGATCGCCACCGTTTCCCCGGGAAGGGAAAAGGGCACGTAGACCGGCCCGCCGGCGCTGCCGGCAATGCCGTCGCCCTGGGCGCCGAGCTTCTCGATGGTGACGGTTTCGGTGCTCACGGTTTCAATCCTGCCAGAAGAAATTCCTGATTGCCGTCGCCGCCGGCAATCGGAGAGGGGATGAGGCCGAGGCTGTTCCAGCCCATGTCCTCGGTGAACCAGCGTTCCAGTTCCGCAGCGACGGCGGGCGCAGAGGCGGAGTCCTTCAACAATCCGCCCTTGCCGATCGCCTCGCGCCCCGCTTCGAACTGCGGCTTGACCAGCAGCACGGCGATGGCACCCGGCGCGGCAATATCAAGAGCCGGCGCCAGCGCCAGCTTCAGAGAGATGAAGGAGACGTCGGAGACGATGAAGCTGGCGGGTTGGCCGATATCGTCGGCCGTCAGGTTGCGGGCGTTGAGGCCTTCCCGGTTCGTCACCCGCGGATCGCCTGAGATGCGCGGGTGCATCTGCCCATGGCCGACATCGATCGCCGTGACATGCGCCGCACCGTGCTGCAGCAGCACCTCGGTAAAGCCGCCGGTGGACGCGCCGATATCGAGACAGTGATGGCCGGCGGGATCAAGCCGGAAATGCTCGAGGGCGGCCGCGAGCTTCAGGGCGGCGCGCGAGACGTAATCCTGCGCCGGATCGTCGATTTCGATATCGGCGTCGTCGCCGAAGAGCGCGCCGGCCTTCGTCACCATCTGGCCGCCGATCCGGACGGTGCCGCGCTGCACGGCGTCGCGCGCCCGCGAGCGGCTGGCAAAGAGGCCGCGGGAGACGAGCAGCTGGTCGAGGCGTTGGCTGTTTTGATCGGACATCGGCTGTGAATGACCGGCAAAGCCGCCGGTTGCAAGCATTTTGTTCCGAAGGCCGGATTGTCCTGCAAGAGAGTTTGGGCGCGCGAAACGCGATAATCCTTAAGCTGACTGTTCTTGTGGTGCACGGTTTAAACAAATTTAAAGCCTGCCCGCATAGTTTCGTTTCGATCGCAGCGGTCGTCCGAACTGCTTGGCGCCATGACGGCGCAGGGCGTCTCTCCGCCGATCATGTTCCCGATTCAAATCGCTCAAGGTTGCGCATTCCGGCGCGACCTCTCTCTCGCCGCGTCGACTGTCGTCAGGAGAAACTCACCGATGTCCGCTAAAAACATATCCTTGAACGGGAAGCTTGCGGCCACGTTCGCAGCCCTCATCCTCATCTTCATGTCCGTCTCGGCCTTCGTCTATTCCAAGGCGACAGCATCGGCGGCCGCATCGGCCGAACAGGAAAAGTCGGAGCTGCTCGTCAACCAGATCGACGATGCGCTGCAGGCGATGCTCGAGCAGGCTGTCAACCTGCGCGGCTTCATCCTCTTCCGCAGCGACAGCACCTATGGCGATGTCTTCGCCAATCGTGAGCGCATGCTGAAGGCGATCGCCGCCGCCAGGCAGACGGCGGCCGGCGAGCCGCAGCTGCTCGAGATGATCGACGGCATGCAGAAGGCTGCCGACCTCTATTTCCATGAGCTTGCCGAACCGCAGACCAAGGCGCGCAAGGAAACCGACATGCCGATCGAGGAGGTCGTCAAGATCGGCGTCAACGCCACCAAGGGCCAGCTTGATGGTTTCCGCCAGGCGTCCGCCAAGATCAAGGCCACCGCCCGCGAAAAATCGGATGCACTCGCCAAGGTTCGCGCCGATGCCAATAGCCATCTCAAGACGACGCTGCTGGCAGGCGGCATCATTGCATCGCTTGCCGCCGCCCTTCTTGCCTGGCTTATGTCGCGTACCATCGTCCGCCCGGTCGTCGGCATGACTGCGGCCATGGATCGCCTCGCCGGCGGTCAGAACGATATCGAGGTCCCGGCTGTCGAGCGCGGTGACGAAATCGGTCGCATGGCCCAGTCCGTCCTGGTCTTCAAGCAGGCGGCGATCGAGAAGCTGCGCCTTTCCGGCGAGACCGACCGCATGCGCGGCGAAGCCGAGCGCCAGCGCCAGGCGAGCGACGAGCAGAAGGCGCGTGAGGAAGGCGAGCTGCGTTATGCCGTCGACGCCTTGGCCGGCGGCCTTGCCGGCCTTGCCGTCGGCGATGTCGCCGCCCGCATCCAGACGCCGTTTGCGCCGCAATATGACAGCCTGCGCAACGACTTCAACAATGCCGTCGAAAAGCTGCAGGCGGCACTCCAGTCGGTCGGCCGCAACGCTTCGGCGATTAATGCCGGCGCCGGCGAGATCCGCTCGGCCGCCGACGATCTTGCCCACCGCACCGAGCAGCAGGCCGCCGCCGTCGAAGAGACCGCCGCAGCACTCGAAGAAGTGACGACGACGGTGCGCGACAGCGCCAAGCGCGCCGAGGATGTCGGCAATCTTGTCGAGCGCACCCGCCTTGGCGCCGAAAAGTCCGGCGATGTCGTCCGCAGGGCCGTCTCCGCCATGCAGCAGATCGAAAAGTCCTCGGGCGAAATCTCCAACATCATCGGCGTCATCGACGACATCGCCTTCCAGACCAACCTTTTGGCGCTGAACGCCGGCGTCGAGGCTGCCCGCGCCGGTGAGGCCGGCAAGGGCTTTGCCGTCGTCGCCCAGGAAGTGCGCGAGCTCGCCCAGCGTTCTGCCAAGGCGGCGAAGGAGATCAAGGATCTGATCACCACGTCCGGCACGCATGTCCAGACCGGCGTATCGCTGGTCGGCGAGACCGGCAAGGCGCTCGAAGCGATCGTTGCCGAGGTGCAGGAGATCAACCGCAACGTCAACGCGATCGTCACCGCCACGCGCGAGCAGTCGATCGGGCTGCAGGAGATCAACACCGCCGTCAACAACATGGATCAGGGAACGCAGCAGAATGCGGCCATGGTCGAGGAACAGACCGCGGCGAGCCATGCGCTTGCCCAGGAAGCAAGCGCGCTCGACGAGCTGCTGCGCCAGTTCAAGCTCGGCACCCAGCTTGCCGCTCCGGCCCAGAAGACTGCCGCCGCAACGCCAACCTCCCGCCCGGTCGCCTCTCCGGCCCGCGCCCTTGCCAACCAGGTCACCAAGGCCTTCGGCGGCAAACAGGCAAGTGCTGCGGTTGCGGTTCAGGAGGACTGGACGGAGTTCTGAGAGCGCTGCTTTCGGAGACAGGTTAAAGGAAGAGGGCGGCGCAGGGGTGCCGCCTTTTTTTCAATTGGGGCACTGTGATCAAACACGAAAAGCATTATGTTTCCGATGCTTAGACATCTTGATTGGCTACGGCGTCTCCTCACTCTCCGTCATCCTCGGCCTTGAGCCGAGGATCCATGCCACGGCGATCGGTGGATGCTGTGTGGATGCTCGGCTCAAGGCCGAGCATGACGGAGGGTGGGGTGGCTGCTGGAGCATGTACAGCAATGGGGGCAGAGGATGGGCGGCATATAGGAAATCCTGCGCCCTGCCGGTTGCGGCCTCAATCTCCTTCAGTACTCATCCCGGTTGGTGCCGGCAGGCGGATGAGGGGGCCACGCGGCACGCCCTCACAATTCATCTACCCCGCAACCCCAACCGCAACCCCGCGCCCCAGCGCCCGGAATACGGTCGAGACGATCCCGGCGCGGTCCAACCCGGCATGGGCGTTCATCGCTTCCGGCTTGGCCTGCTCCATCCAGATGTCGGGCATGACGAGCGAGCGGATCTTCAGGCCGTTGTCGAGCAGGCCTTCGCTCGAGAGATATTGCATCACCTGGCTGCCGAAACCGCCGACGGAGCCTTCCTCGACGGTGATCAGCATTTCGTGGTGGCGGGCGAGCTGGCGGATCAGATCGTGATCGAGCGGCTTGGCGAAGCGCGCATCGGCGACCGTCGTCGACAGGCCGGCGGCTTCGAGATCTTCGGCGGCAAGCAGACAGTCGGCAAGCCGGGTGCCGAAGGAAAGCAGCGCAACCTTGGTGCCTTCCTTGACGATGCGGCCCTTGCCGATCTGCAGGATTTCGCCGCGTGCGGGCATGTCGACGCCGACGCCTTCGCCGCGCGGATAGCGGAACGAGATCGGCCCGGCGTCATAGGCGGCGGCGGTGCGCACCATATGCTTGAGTTCGGCCTCGTCGGCCGCTGCCATCACCACGAAGCCGGGCAGGGTGGTGAGGAAGGCGGTGTCGAAGGAGCCGGCATGGGTCGGGCCGTCGGCGCCGACATAGCCGGCGCGATCGATCGGAAAACGCACCGGCAGTCCCTGGATCGCCACGTCGTGCACGACCTGGTCGTAGGCGCGCTGCAGGAAGGTGGAATAGAGCGCCGCAAACGGCTTGTAGCCCTCCGCCGCAAGCCCGGCGGCGAAGGTCACGGCATGCTGCTCGGCGATGCCGACGTCGAAGCAGCGCGACGGAAAGGCTTCGGCGAGTTTGTCGAGGCCGGTGCCGTTCGGCATGGCGGCGGTGATCCCGACGATCTTGTCGTCGAGGGCGGCTTCCTGCACCAGCGCTTCGGCAAAGACACTGGTATAGCTCGGCGCATTCGGTTTCACCCGTGCCTGGGCGCCGGTGATGACGTCGAACTTGTTGACGCCGTGATATTTGTCGGCAGCGGCTTCCGCCGGCGGATAGCCCTTGCCCTTCTGGGTGACGACATGGATCAGCACCGGGCCGCGCGCATTGTCGCGCACATTGCGCAGCACCGGCAGCAGGTGGTCGAAGGAGTGTCCGTCGATCGGCCCGATATGATAAAAGCCCATCTCCTCGAACATGGTGCCGCCGGTGACGTATCCGCGCGCATGTTCGACGGCGCGGGTGATGGCGCGGTCGATGTTCTTGCCGAGATAGGCCGTCAGCTTCTTGCCGAGGTCGCGAAAGCCCATATAGGTGCGCCCCGAGGCGAGGCGGGCGAGATAGGCGCTCATTGCGCCCGTCGGCGGCGCGATCGACATGTCGTTGTCGTTGAGGATGACGATAAGGCGGGCATCGAGCGCGCCGGCATTGTTCAGCGCCTCGTAGGCCATGCCGGCCGACATCGCGCCGTCGCCGATGACGGCGACGACGCGCCGGTCGTTCTTGTCGAGATCGGCGGCGATCGCCATGCCGAGGCCGGCCGAGATCGAGGTCGAGGAATGCGCCGCGCCGAAGGGGTCATATTCGCTCTCCGCCCGGCGGGTGAAGCCGGACAGCCCGTCTTCCTGGCGCAGTGTGCGGATGCGGTTGCGCCGGCCGGTCAGGATCTTGTGCGGATAGCACTGGTGGCCGACATCGAAGATCAGCCGGTCGTTGGGCGTATCGAAGACGCTGTGGATGGCGATCGTCAGCTCGACTACGCCGAGGCCGGCGCCGAGATGACCGCCGGTGCGCGACACCGCATCGATCATTTCATCCCGGACCTCGCGGGCAAGCTGCGGCAGGTCGCGATCCTCGAGCTTGCGCAGGTCGGCGGGGTAAGTGACCTGGTCGAGCAGAGGGGTCTTCGGCGGATGTGTCACGGGCGGGCGCTCTTTCTTACTTTTCCTTGTATCGCTTTATTCGATTAGAACGAGGCAAAACAAGTGATTTCAGGAACCGAAGGTTTTCACCTTAGAGCATGGCGGAAAAATGTGTGAGCGGTTTCGGGAGATATCACATTCTATTTCCGCGAGTTGCATTCGTCTGATCCTGCCCCGGCGCTGCCCTTATTTTCCACCCCGTGATGGAACGCGCCCGGGTGCGGCGAGCCGCTTGAATATGACACGGAATGGTAGCAACGTGGTGGGGCTGGCTGGGGGATCAGGTGATGGGAACGGTTGTTGCAGCGCATGCCTATGTGAACAACGAGGTCGCCTACGTGGCCTGGGATATCGACGCCAAGATCGACGGATGCCTCGGCTTCGAAGTCGTCCGCGTCTATCTCGACGAGCAGGGAAACGTGGCGAGAAAGTCCGATGGCAGCGAGGACCGGGTGACCTGCGCCGCCTGGGTCGCCTTCAAGGGGCAGCGCAATCCGCATTGGCTGCCGCAGACGACGTCGCTCTGGCCGGTGCAGAAGCTCTCCTGGCGCGACCTGACTCTGCGCAAGCGGCGCAACGAAATGAGACGGCGGCCGGACGAGGTCCGGGTGCGTTACGAGATCCGCCCGCTCGGCGACCTGAAGCCGGGCATGCAGGCCGCCCCGGATCCGACACCTGCGCTCGTCGAGATCAACAAGCGGGACGAAAAGGGCAGGCCGATCAAGAAGGCCGACGGCACCTTCGAGAAAATCGCGGTCAAGGCCTATGAGGGACCTGCGCGGCCACTCGGTTATCTCGGGCCGGCCGTCCCGACCAACCCTGTCCATGTGACGCGCAAGCGCGGCCAGTTCGAATCGACCTTCACCAACGGCATCCTGGCTGCCCAGTGGCTGCGAAACGTCCTGCTGGGAGACGGTGTGAAGAAGCCGAACGAGTTGATCGACATGATTTCCGATCCGGCGAATGGCATCCGCAAATATCTGGCCGGCGATGTCATTCCGATGCTCAGGGAGTTCATGAATGCGCCTGGACGCTTTCTGATCGCCCTCTATGAGTTGGAGGACAAGGAACTGCTCGAGCTTCTGCAGGCCAACAAGGACAGGTTACGCATCATCCTCGCCAACACCGGCAAGGTCGGCGACGATTGGGATGTGCGCAATCATGAGGCGCGCAAGGCGCTGATTGAGGCCGGCGTCGAGATTCACCACCGGATGTTCAACAATTCGAGCCAGATCGGCCACAACAAATTCGTGGTGCACATAGCGCCCGACGGGACGCGCAGCGTGTTCACCGGCAGCACCAACTGGACGGCCACGGGACTTGCCGGCCAGTCCAACAACGCCTTGATCGTCCGCAACGATGCGGTTGCCGCGGCCTATGTCGCCTATTGGGAGCGGATGCTGGAAGACAATGCGACGCTGGAAGCACCCGTCGAATTCGATGACGGCATGCCCGACAACCAGCAGAGCAAGGAATTCCGACGCTCGAATGAGACACCTTCCATCGTCCCGACCGGCAACGGCGCTTCGGTCGAAGCATGGTTCTCGCCGAACATGCAGAGCCGCAGAAAGGGCAAGGCGACGCCGCCCGATCTCCGCGAGGTCTACCGCCTGATGCGCCGGGCCGAGCATGCGGTGCTGTTTCTGGCCTTCTACCCCGGACAGTCGGGCAGGGATTGCATCGTCGGCGAGGCGATCGACATCGGCCTCAAGGATCAGAAGCTGATCATCACCGGCGCCGTTTCAAGCCCGCAGGCCATGCCCAATTACGTCGCCGCCAAGAAGAACGATCCCGACGACGAGGACGACGATGTCGACGCTGTGTCGCCGCATACGTTCGATGAGGCCAATGTCTCGATCGTCCGGGCCTCGCGCATCGATGACCGCCAGCTGCTGGCGGATTTCGGCGCGGAGGAATTGACGGCAAAGAAGGTCGGCGCCATCATCCATGACAAGGTGCTGGTGATCGATCCCCTGTCGGACGACTGCGTCGTCGTTCTCGGCAGCCACAATCTCGGTTTCAAGGCCTCCTACGCCAATGACGAGAACATGCTGATCGTCAAAGGCGACCGGGCGCTCGCCGAGGCCTATGCCGTCCACATCCTCGATGTCTATGATCACTACCGTTTCCGTGCCGTCGAGGCGGAGCTGAAGCGCCAGGGCAAGAAGGGCTGGTCAGGCTTTCTCAACGTCGACGACAGCTGGCAGGACGGCTACGTCAACCGCACGAAGGGCGCGCTGACACGTTACTTCGCAGCAGGTTGATGTTCGCAAGTTGCCGGCGGCGCGTCGCCGCCGTCAGCCCTCCGGCAGCGGCACGAATTCCTCTTCATCACCCGGCACGATATCGAAGCGGCCGGTGCGCCACTCCTCCTTGGCCTTTTCGATCCTCTCCTTCGAGGAGGAGACGAAATTCCACCAGATATAGCGCTTCGAATTCAGCGCCGCGCCGCCGAAGAGCATCAGGTGACAGCCGTCAGTGCCGGCTTCGAGCGTGATCGCATCGCCCGGCCGGAAGACCAGTAGCTGGTCGGCGGCAAAACGGTCGCCTGAGATCACGACTTCGCCCGAAAGTACGTAGACGGCGCGCTCCTCATGGCCCGCGCCGAAGGGAAAGCGCACGCCGGGCTGCAGGTTGAGATCGACATAGAGCGTGTCGGAGAATGTGCCGACCGGCGATGTCATGCCTTCGAACGAGCCGATGACGACGCGCCCGCGCACGCCCGACGTTTCGATCAGCGGCATCTCAGCCTTTTCCGTATGGGCGAAGGAGGGATCGATCTCCTCCTTGTCGTCGGGCAGCGCCAGCCAGGTCTGCAGCCCCGACATCAGCAGCGGGTGGCCGCGCAGATTGTCGGGCGTGCGCTCGGAATGGACGATGCCGCGGCCGGCCGTCATCAGGTTGATATCGCCGGGACGGATGACCTTTTCGGTGCCGAGGCTGTCGCGATGGCGGATCTCGCCGTCGAAGAGATAAGTGACGGTCGACAGGCCGATATGCGGATGCGGCTTGACGTCGAGCGCCTCATTGGGCTTCAGGATCGCCGGCCCCATGCGGTCGAAGAAGATGAACGGCCCGACCAGCCGCCGCTGCCTCGTGGGCAGCGCGCGCCGCACCTGGAAGCCGCCGATATCGCTGGTGCGCGGAATGATCAGATTCTCGATCGCATCACAGGCGAAGGCATCGCCGGGCAGGGGATCTTTGCCGGGAAAGAAGGACATGTCGGATCTCCGATCGCGAGAGCATTTCCGTTTTCACCGAATCACGGAATGCTCTATCTCTTTGTTTTCACGCAATTCCGGACGCACAAACCGCTATGCACTTTTGCTGGATTGCTCTACCGGATCGACCACAAATAATGCCTCAAGGGCCGGCCGTCCAATGGAACGCGTCGGCTCAGATGGCGGTGAAGCCGTTATCGACGAAGAGGTGGGCGCCGTTGACGAAGTTCGACTCGTCGCTGGCGAGATAAAGGGCGGCCCGCGCCACATCCTCCGGCTCGCCGATCCGCCCCTGCTGCGCGGCGATGGCGGCATCCGAGACATCGACGCCGAGCGCCTGCAGGTCAGCCACCTCGCGCAAACCGTGCGGCGTGCGGATGAAGCCGGGGCAGACGGCATTGCAGCGGATGTTGCGGTCGCGGAATTCCACCGCAATCGCCCGGGCAAACATATGCACGGCGCCCTTGGTCGTGTCGTAAAGCACTTCCATCGGCGTGGCGGCGACCGCCGAGATCGACGAGGTGCAGACGATCGAGCCGCCGCCCGCGGCAATCATCTTCGGCAGCACCGCCTTGGTCATCAGGAACATCGAGCGCACATTGACGGCGTGCAGCCAGTCCCATTCCTCAAGCGTCGTTTCCAGGAAGGGCTTGATAACGATCGTGCCGGCATGGTTGAAGAGCACGGTGACCGCGCCGTAGCGTTCCTCGACGCCGGCGACGGCGGCATTGACGGCCGCCTCGTCTGAGACATCGGCCGTCCAGCAATCGGCCTCGCCGCCGGCCTCACGGATCTGCTTGACGGTTTCGGCCGCCGCTTCGCCGTTGCGGTCGATGATCGCGACGCGCGCGCCTTCCGCCGCAAACAGCTTCGAGGCAGCGCCGCCCATGCCGGTTGCGCCGCCCGATACGATGGCGACCTTACCCTTCAACCTGTCCGTCATTTGTCCGTCCCCTCATGATTTGGAGGGATCATAGATCGGGCGCCAGCCGATCGCCAAGCGCCTTTGCCGAGATCTGCTCGAGGCCTCAGGCCCCGTCGAGCGGCTCGACGCCCTGCGGCTTGCCGGCGCGGTCGAGCCGGATCTTCTCTATGCGGTTTTCGGCGGCCGAAAGCAGCGTCTCGCAATGTTTCTTCAGCGCTTCGCCGCGCTCGTAGATTTCGATCGATTCATCCAGCGCCACGTCGCCGCGCTCCAGCCGGGCGACGATGCTTTCGAGTTCGGCAACCGCCTTTTCGAAGGAAAGGCCGGACACTTCCGGCTTGGCGCTGTCAGTCATTCTCAACCCTTCATCATTCGCAGGATATGCATGCCCGCCGATTCGGCCAGACCCTCGAGATCATAGCCGCCTTCGAGCAGGCTGACGACCCGGTTCTTCGCGTGCCGGTCGGCCAGTTCCAGGACGCGGCCGGTGGCCCAGTCGAAATCCTCGCCGGTCAGGTTGATCTGTGCCAGCGGGTCGCGGTGATGGGCGTCGAAACCGGCGGAGATGATGATGAGATCCGGCCGGAAATCGTCGAGGGCCGGCAGCACGCGCGATTTGAACGCCTCGCGGAAATGGTCGCTGCCGACATTCGGTGAAAGCGGCGCGTTGACGATGGTATTGTGCTTGCCCTTCTCCTCCTTGGCGCCGCTGCCCGGATAGAGCGGCATCTGATGCGTCGAGCAGAACAGCACGGAAGCATCGTCCCAGAAGATGTCCTGGGTGCCGTTGCCATGGTGCACGTCCCAATCGACGATGGCGACGCGTTCGGCGCCATGCCGCTTCTGCGCATGGCGGGCGGCAATCGCCGCATTGTTGAAGAAGCAGAAACCCATCGCCGTCATCTTTTCGGCATGGTGCCCGGGCGGGCGGGCGGCGACGAAGACATTGTCGGCGGCACCGGAAAACACGTCGTCCACCGCCGCCATCGCGCCGCCGATCCCGGTCAGCGCCGCCTGCAGGCTCTTGACGCTGGCATAGGTATCGGCTTCCAGCTGGTTGATCCGGTCTTCCTCCTCGGGGATCTCACGCATCACGGCGGCAAGATGCTCCTCCGGATGCGCCAGCAGCACAGCATCCTCGCTCGCCTCGGGCGCCTGCCGGCGCTCCAGCCGTGCGAAATTCGGATGTTCCAGCGCGACATTGATGGCGCGGATCCGGTCCGACCGCTCCGGATGGCCGGAAGGCGTCACATGTTCCAGGAAGATCGGGTGTTCATAAAGACGGGTGCTCATGGAGACACTCTATCGGCCGCTTGTGTCATGTTCCACAGCAGATGGGGCGTTGGTCGACGATTTCAACAAGCGCTCCCGTCGCGCCGACTTGCCCCTGGCGGCATAAGAAGTTCCTGTCATCTCAGCCGTTTACTTCGACGGACCCCATCGCTACTGTTGATGACGGGAAATTTAGTAGGCAGAGTTGCTGATGAGTCAGTTGAAACGCCCGGGTGTGACGGAAATACGCGTGCCGTTTCGGGATGTCGATATGACCGGCCGGATGTTTCTGGCCTCCTATATTTCCTATGCCGAGTCCGTTGTTGCGAGTTTCTGGTTGGCGCGGCCCGAGATCGAGGACGAACCGATCTATAGCGCCAGCAAGGTTACCTGCTTTCTCCACCGCCCGCTGCATTACGACGAGCCGGCGATTTTCACCGCTGCCGTCGACAAGATCGGCGTGCGCTCCATCGGCTTTCTCGTTTCGATCGACACCGGCGAGGAGCGCGCCGCCGAGGTGGAGATCATCTGGCAGGCCAGCAACCGCGAAGATCAGCAGCCGGCCTCGCTGCCGGAGGAAACACGCGACTGGCTCTATCGGTTCTTGGATTAGCATGTTGCCCGGGCAGCGGACGCTTAAGACACGAGATCCAAGTTCCAAGCTTTCCGGGTCGAAGGCGTCAGCCGCAAGATCTAGCGCCGGTGAAGCTGTGCCATGCTATGGTTATAGTATTGATCGCTTCACGAAGGTGAGAAGCTGTCGCTAACGTTCGAATTCCGTTGCATTTGGAAAGCCGACACTATTCAATATTCGAAGATACTTTCATTCTGCGATGTTGAAAATCGATCATGATTCAATCGACCGACGTCTCGTCTCTTCTGACGGATATGATCTATGGAAGTCTCTTCGGAGAGTGCAGCTGGCAGGATTTCCTGGATCGCCTGGCGCAGACGTCGCCGGGCGGCAAGGCGGCGCTTCACTATCATGATTTGACTGCGTCCGTCGCCCATGTTCCCTTCATGTCGGGATTTTCCCAGACCGAGGTCGATCAGTTCATGAGCCACTTCGCCTCGGTCAATCCCTGGATTCCGAGACTGGATCGCGTGCCCGTCGGCCAGGGCCTGTGCGGCGACGAGATCGTTCCGCGCGAGGAGTTGATCAAATCGGAGTTCTATAATGACTGGCTGAAGCGCCAGACCGGATGCGAGACGAGTGTCGGCGTCTCGATCATTCGCGAGGAAAACCGCACCTTCATCCTGTCGGCCTGCACGACGTCGGCAGACCCGGATCTCAACTGGGAGGCGGCCAAACTTTACACGCAGCTCGCGCCGCATCTGAAGAGAGCCTTCGACTTCATCCGCAAGCGCGATCTGTTTGCTCCGCACGAACAGGCGACACAGACCCTGTTCGACAGCATCGGCGCCGGATTGATTTATGTGACGGAGCAGCGGAAGGCCCGTCGCTGGAATAAGAGCGCAGAGGCACTGTTGGCCGCCGGCACGCCTTTGCAGATCGCCGCCGACGGCACACTCGCACTTCAATGCGAGAAGTCGGCGGCGGTTCTCGAATTCCTGACCTCCAGAAACGGGGTGCAGACCAAACCGCACACGGCGATCGTCAAGGGCGGCAACCAGGATAACTATCGCATCACCCTCGTCCGGCTGCATTCCGATACATTCACGCAGTTCCTCGAGGGGCCGACCGTGGCGGTGATCGTCGAGCCGATCGTTGCTATGCCCCTCAATGAACGGCGCGATTTGCTGATGCAGCTCTACAAGCTGACGGCAACGGAAATCAGGATCGCCTCGAGCATCGCATCGGGTCATTCGCCGCGGGAAGTGGCGATGGCCGACGACATTAGCTACGAGACCGTCAGAACCCATCTCAGAAACATCTACGGAAAGCTCGGGGTCAATTCCCGAGCCGGCCTGGTGTCGCTGCTGATGCGGTGAACGGGGTCAGGCGCGGGATCGTCGAACAGTTGGCGCAGCTCGATGCTTGGAACAGGATGATTTTAAGCCCGGTCGACCAAAATCTGAATCCCTGTTCTAAATTAGAGAGTTAGAGCATGATGTCGTCCGAAAACCGCTCACACGTCGGCATCATGCTCAAAGCGTGTCGCGATCTTTCAGATTCGTTTGTCAAGCTTTAGGTCTTTGTTTTTACGCATGTCTTTAGCGCAAAACCGCCGCACACTTTTGCGAGACATGCTCTAATCACGGGAGCGGCTCACCGAGAAGGATGATCTCCCCGCCCGCACCAATGCGCTCCTCAGAAGCGCACTGTCATCGGAAGTCCAGTTCAAAGACGTGCCCGGACTTCAACCTTGCTTGCGAGAACGACGCCTGATGTATTTCCACGATCCGTTCGACGATCTTCAATCCGATGCCGAGACTGTCAGTGGGAGCCGCGAAAGTTTTCGGATGAAGCAACGGTGTTTGCGGCGACCGGTCCTCGACCGTGATGATGCCGCTGCCCGCACGAACGATGACGAGGCTATGATCCGCCGTGTGCTTGACGGCGTTCTCGATCAGATTGCGAAGTGCGTCCCGTAAAAGGGAGGGAGCCCCCCTCACCGTGAAGCTTTCGACCTGGCTGAAGAACTCCAGCGTGTGATTGTTTTCGTAAACCCAAGGGGCGAGTTGCGATACCACCGATGCCGATAGCTCCACGAGGTCCACGTCCTCGAACATGCCGTGGTCGACGCTGTCGAGCCGAGCCAGAGCAGTAAGTTGCGCAACGAAGTTTACGAGGTCATCCAGGTCCTCTTCCGCCTTCCTGGCGCGCGGATGATCGATATGGCCGAGTTCAAGCTTCAATGCTGCAAGCGGTGTCCGGATTTCGTGGGCGATCCCGGTTGTCAGGACCCTCTGCGACCTCATCAATTCGCCGACCCGCGCGAAGGCGCGATTGACGGCGGCTGCGAGATGAGCGACTTCGCGTGGCATTTGATCGAAGTCCAAGTGCGAACGGGAATCCATGGGGTCAATCTGCTCGGCCGCATCTGCGGCGGCTCGGACTGGCCGCAAGGCCTGGCGGACAGACAGCAAGGTCCCGCCGAGCACGAGAACCAGAAGAATGCTCATCGGCACGATCAGATGTTCAATGACCTCGTTCCAGAGAACGTCTGACATCACGTCAGAGGGATCACCGATCGTCGCGATATCGACGAGGAAATGCTGGCCGTCAATGGCAAATGCCCGTCCGCCGACCAGCGACAGCGGCTTTCCCGGTTTCAAGCTCCGCAGCCAGAAATCCGGCGGGTTCACGTCGGCGGGAAGGAAGCGATCCTCACAGGCGGCATCGCAGGATTGGAACACCAGCGCACCATTTGCTGCACGAATTCGGGCAACATAACCTGTATCGCCTCTTTGGTAGCGCTGCTGCACATTGTCCGGAAGGCGGTAGCGAATGCTGCCGTCTTGCACCGTGATCCCGGCCACCAGACGCTCTGTTTCCTGCTCGACGAACAATCGGGATAGCTCGCCAACATTCCAGTAGTAGTCCGAGAAGACGATGGCGAGTTGCAGCAGCATTGCCAAGATCGCGAAGAAGGCGATCCGTCGCGCGAGAATGGCTCCGAGTGTGGGGCGCGACCGGGTCAATCATGCACCTCGCGCATCATGTAGCCCACACCTCTGATCGTCTCGATCGACAAGCGCGTGTCGTGGCCCTCCAGCTTCTTGCGAAGACGGGATACTGCCAGCTCGACGGCATTGCTGCTTCTTTCGTCGCCAAATTCCGAGAACGCATGCTCGATCTTTGTTTTGGCAACAACTTTTCCACCGTTGCGCATCAGCAGCTCGAGCAATCCCTTTTCAGAGGGTGCAAGAGCGACGTCATGATCCGCGCAGGTCACCTGCCGCGACGCGACATCGAGTTTCAGTGCGCCGAATTCGAGGATCGGCATGGATGTAACGGGCGACCGGCGGATCAGTGCGCGTATGCGGGCCGTGAGCTCGCCATTGTGGAACGGCTTGGCCAGGTAATCGTCTGCGCCCGCATCAAGCCCGGCTATTCGCTCGTCGATCGCGCCTCTTGCAGTCAAGACAAGCACTGGCGTCTGAGCGCCAGCATCCCTGAGCGACTTCAGGAAGTCGATTCCATCCTCGTCAGGGAGGCCGAGATCGAGCAGCAGCAGGTCGTAACTACCCTCGCGAAGGGCGACCCGCCCTTCCTGCGCCGTCTCGAACGCGTCAATCCGCCAGCCCTCGTCCCGGATTGCCTCGCAAAGAAGCTCACGAAGGCGGGCGCTGTCCTCGATGAGCAGAATTCTCATGCGTTCTTTCGACCTGTAACCATGGCCCAGATGAGATTTTCTCGATGCCTCCAGCTTTCCAGGACGGCCGCGCCGGCATGGATGAAGACAAGAACCATAATGCTGTTGGCGATCGTCCCGTGCAATTGCTCAAGCCACTTTTCGCCCCAGAAAGCGTCCCACGTCGTCATCCAGCCAGTTAAGGCAGTTGCCGCAAGAAGAGCGACAAGCAAGAGCATCATCACCGATGCCAGCGGATTATGGCCGAGATATCGGTTCTCCTTCCTGTCGATAATGCTGGTGATATGGTCTCTTACTCTTCGCGGCGTCGGCCAGAAGTCGGTGAAGCGCGCGTGCTTGGTGCCGATGAAACCCCAGACGAGGCGAATTGCGATGGCCACCCCGACGACGTAGCCCGTCATGCGATGCCAGTATTTGCCTTCCTCGAGAATGAAGAGATTGAGCGTGCACGCCGTGACGATGGTCCAGTGGAATATCCGGACGATCGGGTCCCAGACCTTGACGCTCTTCGGTGTGGTGTCGGAGGGCAATATGCCCTCCTGCCTCGATGAAATAGCCGTCATCGCTCAGTCGCCCTTCTGGACGATGTCACCGGATACCGGATTGAAATAGACCTCGGCCCGCTTGCCCTCCTTGTCCTTGCCGTAGATTTCATAGCAGTTGCCTGTGATCTCGAAGGTCTTGACCTTGTAGCCAAGCGCATCGATCTTCGCCTTCATGGCCGCTTCAGGCATCCATTTGGACTTCGGCTCCTTGGTGCAGCTCGGGCTCGCCAACGCCAGTGCCGGGGCGAGGGCGACAATTGCGACTGCGATAATTGTTTTCAACATGATCATTCGGTCCTTTGATTACACCCAGGCTGGGCGACGAACCGATCAATAGGATTCTCTCGCTGTCGGTTTGCTGTCCAAGGAAGCGAAACGTGCTCTGCCGCTTTTTTTGCGGATAGACTCGAAATCCGCATCGACTAACAAACGTTCCGGCTTCGCGCTTTGTCGCTCAGGAGAGGCTCACTGAGTACATTGATCTCGACGCTTGGATAAACGCGCTCTTCCAGCAATTGAAGTGATCTGACCCTTACCGCCGTGGGCAAAGAGCCTGCGTCGGAGGGGATCTCGGGCAGCCGCCCTTCGGCACTGAACCTGAACAGCGTGATGTGCGCTATTTGCGGCGGGGTGGGGCGCCATCCCTCGAAGTCGATCGCCTGGGAAATCGCAGAACGGAGCCTCCGCAATTCCGGTGGTTCTTCTGCTTTTACGAAAACAGCGGCCGCCGAAACAGCCAGTTCATGGAAATCGAGGTCAAAGACTGGCGTCTCTTCGGCCAGCCTGTCTGCGACCGCTTTCCATCTTTCTCCGTTCAGTCTCCATAGCTCCTCATTCGGGATGCTGAATTTGGCCGCTGCGTCCACCAGAGTGACGACCGTCATGTGCAGGCTCGCGGCCGGCAGGCGCAAAAGCGGTGCAACGCTGTGTCGCTCGATAGCATCTTGCAAGTCGCTGAGTTTTGACAATGCCGCGCCATCTGGACAAAACTGCAGGTGGAACGCGCAGCACCGTTTGAACCAGAGTGCATCGATCTTCGTCCGGATCACAGCAGCAGGCCTCCCACTCGATCAGGGCGCACCGCAGCGCAGGCGGTCGCTGATGAAAGCCATGACCAAGCACGACCGCAAAAGCAAGGAGATCGAGCCAAAGAGGCTCTCGATGGGCTCGAGTTCGCTCAATATTCCGAACCGCTTCCATTGTTCAGATCGTGACGTTCCGTCCCCTTTAGCGGCGGATTGAAGATGCTGACGAGGATCATGTCCTCGTCCTTGCCGCCCCGCAAATAGTGGCGGTCGTGTTGGTCGAGAACGTAGATGTCGCCGACGCGGATGGGGAACACATTGCCGTCCATATCCTCGACTTCGCCTTCTCCCTGAATGCAGTAGCAGGCCTCCAGATGGTTGCGGTATTGCAGCAGGGCTTGCGTGTTGGCGCGCACGACAGTGTGGCAGACCGTAAAGCCCATCCCGTCATCCCTCGTCAGCAGTCGATGGCTCGTGCCATTGCCCCAATCGACGAAACGCTCGGTCTGCTCCACGTCCTTCAGGCTTCTCACAAACATGTTCTTCTCCTCGCAACTGGCGGCGATGGTTCGATCTCCGTGATCCATTAGGCACTGAAATCTACGCTTGTTTCAAATGATCTAAATTGAGAAAATGGTTAGAATAATTTACATGTATCCTCGGGCTTCGATCAGCACACACACCGATCAGGGGTAACGATCGCGGCTATTACGTGAGGAATGCGAACATATGCAGCTGCCGCCGCTGAATGCGCTGAAGGCCTTCGAAGCGACCGCCCGGCTGATGAGCCTCTCAAAGGCCGGCGACGAGTTGCATGTGACTCACGCCGCGATCAGTCACCAGATCAAACACCTGGAGAGGTGGCTAGGCCGCAAGCTGCTGCAGAAATCCGGGCGCGGCGTGGCGCTGACGCCGGCGGGCGCCGAATATTATCTGGCCGTCTCCGGCTCATTGGCAGCCATCGCCCACGCAACCGGCAACATGCGCCGAGATCACAATATGCGCTCGATCGCCGTGGGTTGCATCCCGTCGATCGCATCGCGCTGGCTGGTTCCCGCGCTTCCGTCTTTCCGGGAGAGCGATCCCGATCTCGATGTCAGGATCGTCTATGCAAGGGCCGAGGAGCGCTTCGATGACGAAAGCCTGGATGTTCTCATCACCATGGGGGAGGATTTGTTGGCGGGGCGTGAGAGCAGGCTGCTCTTCTCCCGCCGCAACCAGCCGGTGGCGAGCGTCCATTATCTGGCAAAACGGAATTGGACCGTCGATAAGGTTCCGCTCGCTGCGGCCGACCTGCTGCATGACGAATCCGTTGACGGCTGGAAAGAATGGTTCCGCAAGGCTGAAATAAAGGCACCCGAGCCGATCCGAGGCCCGATCTTTCAGGACTTCAACATTCTTGCCACGGCGGTGATCGCCGGACATGGGGTTGCTCTATGCCCTGTCGAGGTATTTCGGCGAGAGATCGAACGCGGCGACCTCGTCGTGCTGTCGGACATTTCGACGGCCGAAACCCAGGGATATTACCTGATCATCAGCGCCTGGGCCAAGAAGCCGGTGCAGCGTTTTGCGGAATGGTTCATGAAGGAATGCAACTCCAGCAGCCCTCCGAGATAAGCGAATGACCAGGTGCCAACCGCTTGCGACAAACATGAATTGTCATGAATGGCGGAGGAGGCTGGTTCGATGCCTCGGACGACGGCGGCTGTGACGGCGGTGGCGACGGAGGAGGAGACTGGTTCAAACTTAAATCGATAGAATGCCCGATCGCCTCAAGGCGGTTTTTTGTTGCCTGTATTCCAGGCTCTACCTTGCTTGCAGCAAGCTTCCCTCCTCAAGCGAGACGCAGGGCCTGCGGGCAGGCAAACGGTTGGCCTGCCGCAAACGCAAATAGCCGCCTTCGGAGGAAGACGGCCACTGCATGTATTTGCGAACGAGGCGCCTTATGCGCGCGCCGGCAGCAGGGGATAGCCGGCCATGACGGCGCGGCCGAGCAGGGCTGCGACGAAAGCCTTGACCACGTCGCCCGGAATGAAGGCCATCGAGCCGACGAAGGCTTTGGTGAAGCCAAGGCCCGCGACGGTCGCCAGATAGGCAATGCCGAAGGCATAGAGCACGACCACCCCGCCGACCATGGCGGCGAGGAAGAAGCTCACGGTCTGCACCAGGCCGGATTGGCCCTGATTGACCAGGCGCTCGCTGAGATAGCCGGTGACGAAGGCGCCGAAGATCCAGCCGACGAGGAAGCCGGCCGTCGGCGAGGCGAAGATGGCAAGGCCGCCGCGGCCGCCGGAAAGCACCGGCAGGCCGATGGCGACGAGCAGCAGCACGATCAGCACGGCGACGGCGCCGCGGCGGGCGCCGAGCACGACGCCGGCCATCATGACCCCGAGTGATTGGGCGGTGATCGGCACCGGAATGAAGCCGAGCGAGATCGGCGGCAGCAGGCCGAGCGCCACGATGATCGCGGCGAAGAGGGCGGTAAGGACGAGGTCGCGGGTGCTCATCGTGAACTCCGTGGTTAAAATTGGTTAACTTCCATGCCGTCGAATGCCGCGCGCGTCAATCGCGGCGGCGACATTATCCGCATCCCTGAGCGTCAGGATGATCAGCGGCGCAAGCAGCGTCGTCGGCCGGGCCTTCAGCCCGCGCGCCTTATGGGCCTCGCGGATCGCCTGATAACGGCTGACAATATCGGGCACGAAGCGCAGGACGAGCCCGAGCGCCAGGCCGATATCGTCGGCCTGCACCCAGCCGGTGCGCTCGAGCGGGCGGGCGAGCGCCGTCACCTCGTCGATGAAGGCAGTGATCGACGTCGTCGCCGTCACGGCGGCGGCAAGAAGCATCAGCGCCGTCAGCCGCAGCACCGGCACGAGTGCCGCCTGCCAGGGACTGAAGAGGAGGTTGAAGAGCGCCACGACCGCGATCGTCAGGAAGACCGGCCGCAGCCGCCGGAGGCTCTCGCCGAGCGGCAGGCCGGTGGTGCGATAGACAACCGCCGTCAGCAGCACGAAGCCGCAAAGCAGGGCGATATTCTGGCTGATGAACAGCACGATGCCGAAGAACGCAAGCGACACCAGCTTGACCCGCGGCGAAAGCCGGTGCATCGGGCTGTTGCCATCGACATAGAGCGACTGCATCAGGCGGCGATCTCCCTGTAGCGGGCGATCGCTTCGGTCGCCGGCGCATCGGCGGCCAGCCGCCCTTCATGAAACAGCAGCACCCGTTCGAAATCGGCGATCAGTTCCAGATCATGGGTGATGACGATGGCACTTTCCGGCAGCCCGGTGATAATCCGCTCGACCAGCGCCCGGTTCCTAAGGTCGAGCTGGTTCGTCGGCTCGTCGAGGATGAGAATATCGGGCCCCGTCACCAGCACCGAGCAGAGGGCGGCCACCTGCAACTCGCCGCCGGAAAGCTCGTGCGCCCGGCGGTCGGCGAGCGCTTCGGCCCCGAAGCGGGCGAGAACGCGCTCGACCTTCGCCTCGATCGCCGCCTTGGTGAAACCGTGCCGCTTCAGCCCGAAGGCGATGTCGTCCCGGACGATCGGCAGGATGATCTGGTTCTGCGGCGACTGGAAGATGAAGCCGACATCGACTGCCGCAGTCTTGTCGTCAGCCGTGTCGCGGCCGTTGACGGTGACGCGCCCGACCGTCGGCTTGGTCAGCCCGTTGATCAACCGCGCAAATGTGGTCTTGCCCGAACCGTTCAGCCCGATGACGCCGATGCGTTTGCCGCTGATGCCGAGCGTCAGCGGCGCGAGCGCCACCCGCGTTCCGAAACTGACCCCGGCGCCTTCGAATTGTATGTCCAAACCAGTCCCTCGCATTCATGCGATCATGCAGCCGCACCAGCCCCTCATCCGCCTGCCGGCACCCTGCCTCTGTCGAGCCATGCGTCTCGACTCGTCCTTTCGGACCCCCGCGAGCGAGGATAGGGTTAGGGTGAGGAGCAGCCATGCGCACCAACCTGACAGCAGCGCTTCTATACGGGTAATCGAGGGTGATGAAGAGCAAATCGCTATATCGGGTGGCTAGGAAGATTTTCCGCGATATGATGCGCCCATGACGAATCTGATTTCCAATTCCGACGCCCGCCGGGTCTTCCTGGCCAAACAGGGCCTCAGCGCCCCGCCGAACCGCGCCTTGACGAAGCTGGGCTTGCTGCAGCTGATTCACGATCTCGGCTTCGTCCAGGTGGACAGCATTCAGACGGTGGAGCGGGCGCATCACCAGATCCTGTTTTCCCGCAATCAAACCTATCGACGCGAGCATCTGAAGGCGCTGCTCGAGAAGGAACGCGCGCTGTTCGAGCACTGGACGCACGATGCCTCCATCCTGCCGAGCGCCTTCTTCGTCTATTGGAAGCATAAGTTCCGCCATCAGGAGAAAGTCCTCGTCGAGCGCTGGCGCAAATGGCGCGGCGAGGGTTTCGAGGCGGCTTTCGAGGAGACCTATGAGCGTGTGCGGCGCGACGGCGCGATGCTGGCGCGCGACGTCAAGGCCGATGACCATGTTTCCGGCGGCTGGTGGAACTGGCATCCGAACAAGACGGCGCTCGAATATTTCTGGCACACCGGCAAATTCGCCATCGCCGGCCGATCGAATTTCCAGAAGATCTATGATCTGACAGAGCGCGTCATCCCGGCTAAATTCCGTGAGCCGGAGGTGAGCCGCGAAGATTTCGTCGACTGGGCGTGCCGCGGCGCGCTTGCCCGCCTCGGTTTTGCCACCCATGGCGAGATCGCCGCCTTTTGGAATCTGGTCTCCCCCGACGAGGCCAAGGCCTGGGTATCAGCCCATCGCGACGAGCTGACCGAAGTGCTGATCGAACCGGCGCCCGGCGGCAAGCCTCGCCCGTCCTGGGCCTTTGCCGACTTTCTCTCGACGCTCGACACCTATCCGGACGCGCCGCCGCGCATCCGCGTGCTCAGCCCCTTCGACCCGATGATCCGCGATCGCAACCGCACCGAACGCCTGTTCGGCTTCTTCTACCGTATCGAGGTCTTCGTGCCGGAAGCCAAGCGCGAATACGGCTATTACGTATTTCCGCTGCTCGAGGGCGACCGGCTGATCGGCCGCATCGACATGAAGGCGGATCGGAAAAAATCGACTCTCGACGTCAGGCGGCTCTGGCTGGAGCCGGGGGTGAAACCTTCGGCGGGGCGGCTGGAGCGGCTGGAGGCGGAGCTCGAGCGGGTGGCGCGGTTTGCCGGTGTGGAGAAGGTGGTTTTGCTGGAAGGGTGGCGAGGGTAAGCGAATTATCCGCTGCCGTTACCGCGCACTCGCATGCGAGGCCGTAACAAGTGCTGGCCGGATGTAACGCCAGCAGCGGTGCGTCTCTGTACGCCGACGGCGAGTTTGGCAATAACGCCAACCCCACCCTCCGCGGAGGGTGGGTGCGCAGGAGAAACCCATTCACCGCAGACGCCTCTGTCAACGCAATCCACTAGCTTGATGAGGAAGAAGAGCCTCCCCTCAGCAGATCTCCGTCTTGCTGATCTTGATCCCAAACCCTTCCAGGCCGACATAGTGGCGCTCGCGGCTGGTGAGAAGCTTGATCGAGCTGACGCCGAGATCCTTCAGGATCTGGGCGCCGAGGCCGATTTCCAGCCATTCGCTTTCGCGGCTCTGCGCTTCGGCGTGGGCTTCGCGGCCCTGGTTACGGGCCTTGCGGCCATTGTCGTAGTGGCCGACGCCGACGGAGCCCTCGCGCAGATAGACGATGACGCCGCGTCCTTCGGCGGCGATCTTCTCCATGTAGAAATCGACCGGGCTCTTTCTGCCGAAGAGATCCTCGGCGACATTTTCCGGATGCAGGCGCACCGGAATGTCGATGCCGTCGCGGATGTCGCCGAAGACGACGGCCAGATGCTGCATCGGGTCCCAGGGCAGGGCGTAGGTATGGGCCTTGGCCTTGCCGAAGGGCGTGTCGATGTCGAAGCTCGCGCCGTGCTCGATCAGCGTTTCCTTGCGCTGGCGATAGGCGATGAGATCGGCGACGGAGACGAGCTTCAGCCCGTGTTTCTCGGCGAAGTCCACCACCTGCGGCCCGCGGGTGACGGTGCCGTCGTCATTGACGAGTTCGGAGATGACGCCGATCGGCGGCAGGCCGGCGAGCCGGCAGAGGTCGACGGCCGCTTCGGTATGACCCGAGCGCATCAGCACGCCGCCTTCGCGCGATACCAGCGGAAAGATATGGCCGGGACGGACGAAATCGGCGGCGCCGACATTCGGATTGGCGAGGTTGCGCACCGTCAGCGTCCGGTCGTCGGCGGAGATGCCGGTCGTCGTGCCGTGCTTGAAATCGACCGAGACGGTGAAGGCGGTCGTATGGGCGGAATCGTTTTCCGCCACCATGGCGTTCAGGTTGAGGCGTTTGGCCTCTTCCTTCGGCATCGGCGCGCAGACGATGCCGGAGGTGTGGCGCACGATGAAGGCCATCTTCTCCGGCGTGGTGTGCACGGCGGCGACGATCAGATCGCCCTCGTTCTCGCGGTCATTGTCGTCCATGACGACGACGATTTCGCCGGCCTCGAAGGCCCTGATGGTGTCGACGACGCGTTTCTGATCGTAAGACATGGACGCTCCTATTTCAGACGGCCGGTCTGGCCGCGGTCGCGAAGATAATGATCGGCGATGGCGCAGGCGACCATCGCCTCGCCGATCGGTACGGCGCGGATGCCGACGCAGGGGTCGTGCCGGCCCTTGGTGCGGACATCGACATTCTTGCCGTCGGCATCGATCGACTGGCGTTCGGTCAGGATCGAAGAGGTCGGCTTGACGGCGAAACGCGCCACAACCGGCTGCCCGGTCGAGATCCCTCCGAGAATACCGCCGGCATTGTTGGAAAGAAAGATCGGCGTGCCGTCATTGCCCATGCGCATCTCGTCGGCATTGTCTTCGCCGGATGTTTCGGCCGCGGCAAAGCCGTTGCCGATCTCCACGCCCTTGACGGCGTTGATCGACATCAGCAGCGAGGCGATGTCCTGGTCGAGTTTGGCATAGATCGGCGCGCCGAGGCCGGCGGGCACGCCCTCGGCGATCACTTCGATGACTGCGCCGATCGAGGAGCCGGCCTTGCGGATGCCGTCGAGATAGTCCTCCCAGACCGGCACGATCGCCGCATCGGGGGAGAAGAACGGGTTCTGATCGACCTGGTCCCAATCCCAGTTGCGGCGGTCGATCTTGTGCTTGCCGATCTGCACCAGGGCGCCGCGCACCGTCACGCCGGGCACGACGAGGCGGGCGATGCCGCCGGCCGCAACGCGCGCGGCGGTCTCGCGCGCCGAGGAGCGGCCGCCGCCGCGATAGTCGCGGATGCCGTATTTGAGGTCGTAGGTATAGTCGGCATGGCCGGGGCGGTATTGCCGGGCGATCTCGCCATAATCCTTGGAACGCTGGTCGGTGTTTTCGATCAGCATCGAGATCGGCGTGCCTGTTGTCGTCATCGTCTCGCCGTCGGCATCCAGCATGACGCCGGACAGCACCTTCACCAGGTCGTCCTCGCGCCGCTGCGTGACGAAGCGGGACTGGCCAGGCTTGCGCTTGTCGAGCCAGACCTGGAGGTCTTCAAGCCTGAAGCGCAGCCCCGGAGGGCAGCCGTCGACGACGCAGCCGAGCGCCGGGCCATGGCTTTCGCCCCAGGTGGTTACGCGGAAGAGGTGACCGAATGTATTGTGCGACATGTGTTCCCACGGTGGCGCCGGGGCCGGTCGCCGCCGGCCGCGCCATTGCTTCAAAAAGGCGCGTCACTCATAGGCCAAAAAGCCGCCGAGGCAAAAGCCTTTCTTTGCGTCAAACCGGCCGCTGCCGAAATCCTGTTTCCGTCCTTTGCCGCCGCACGGTCGTCACGAAGCCAGCCGCCATCCGGTCCCGGTCGCCTCGGCGACGAAATCGTCGAAGGAGAGCGGCCGCGAGAAGGCGTAGCCCTGCAGGATATCGCAGTCGAGGTCGCGCAGCAGGGCGGCATGTGCTGCCGTCTCCACGCCTTCGGCCACCGTCTCGACGCCAAGCGAACGGGCAATGTCGATGATCGAGCTGACCAGCGCTCGCTCCTGCGACGCGCCGATGATCGGCCGCACCAGCTGGCGGTCGATCTTCAGCCGCTTGGGCTTCAGCTTGAGCAGGCTGACGATCGAGGTATGGCCGGTGCCGAAATCGTCGATCTCGATATCGATGCCGAGCGCCTTGATGCGTTCGAGGTTCTGCGAGACCACGTCCTCGCTCTCGTCGAGGAAGATCGATTCCACCAGTTCAAAGGAAAGTTCCCCAGGGCGGATATGCAGGTCGGCGAGCGATTCCAGCAGGCTGCCGTTATGCAGCCGGCGGGCCGAAACATTGACGGAGACCTTGGGAACGGCAATGCCGAGCGCCGTCCACCGCATCTTGTCGCGCAGCGCCGTTTCCAGCACGAGCCGGTCGAGCGTCTGCACGACATTGATCTCGTCGGCGATGCGCAGGAACTTGTCGGGTGTAAGCCACCCCTTGGACGGATGTTTCCAGCGCACCAGCGCTTCGACGCCGGTCAGTTCCATCGTCCGGGCCGAGAATTGCGGCTGATACCAGGCGGTGAATTCGCCGTTGTCGATGCCGGTGAGGATTTCGTCGGCCGTGCGCTTGGTGTTGATGATTTCGGCCTGGAGATCGTGATTGAAGAATTCGAAGCGGTTGCGGCCGGTGCTCTTTGCTCGGTAGAGCGCGATGTCGGCATTGATCAGCACCTTGCGCGCATCGATGTGGATGCCGTTGGCGAGCGCGATGCCGATCGACACGCCGCAGCGGCAGGAGAAGCCCTGGAAATCGATCGGCTGACGCATCTCCTCGACGATCCGTGTCGCAAGCTCGGCCATCGCCTTGTCGCCGACATCGCAGGCGAGGATGACGAATTCGTCACCGCCGATGCGCGCGACGAGATCGCTGCCGCGGACATTCCTCGCAAGCACCTTCGAGGCATGCACCAGCATCGCGTCGCCGGCCGCATGGCCGAGCGTGTCGTTGATATCCTTGAAGCGGTCGAGATCGATATGCAGGATCGAGAATTTCTGCCGCTGCCGGCGCCCGTCACGGGTCAGGTTTTCGAGCGCCATGTCGAGCTTGCGGCGGTTGGCGAGCGCGGTCAGCGGATCATGCAGCGAATTGTGCTCGATCCTGTCCTTGGCAAGCTCGAGCTCTCTGTTCTTGGCGACGGCTTCGTCCTTGGCGGCCTTGAGCCGGATCGTCATCAGCATGTCTTCTGTGGCGTCGAAGGCAATGCCCATGATCTTCATCTCGCCGGAAGCCGTCTGGTGGACCTTGCCAACCGAGCGGACATAGCGCACCGAGCCGTCGTCGACGATCACGCGGCAGACGAGGGTATGCGTATCGCCGCTTCGCTTGAAGTGGCGCGCGCTTTCGAGCGCCAGCCCCCGATCCTCGGGGTGGATGCGGGAAAGCCAGATCTCCTCTGTCATGAAGCCGTTGCGCGGCGCCAGCCCGTATAGCTCGTGCATTCGCTCGTTCCAGATCGCGCCGCCCCGGTCGGGCCGCGCCTCCCATATGCCGCACCGATAGGAATTGAGTGCAAGATCGAGCCGGCTGGAAATCTCGGCGAGCTGTCCCTCGCGGCTCGAAAGCTCTTCAAGCGCCAGCTCCAGCTCGGCATTCTTGACCTCGCTCACATCCCTGGCCTTGCGCAGCGCCTCGGTCGCCTCCGCATCGGCGGTCACGTCCCAGACGATGCCGATCGTCTTGCCGGCGCCGCCGGCATCTCGATAGAGGGCTCCGACAGAACGCAGATGCCTGATGCCGCCATCGGCAAGCAGGATGCGGTACTGCGCCGCGCAGGCAGCGCCGGCGATGCTGCAGCTGAAGAAATGCACCTCGGCAATGTCACGATCCTCAGGCAGGATCGCCGCCAGCCATTCGTCGAGCGGTCGGCTTCCTTCCTCGGCCGGCTTACCATGCAGCGCAGCGGCACGTGCGTCCCAAAGGAGACTGCTCGAATGATCCTGCAGCTCCCAAATGCCGATATTGGAGGATGCGAGCGCAAGATTCAGCCTCTGCGACAGTTCCTCGAGCTGTGCTTCGCGCGTCTCGAGCTCGGCAATATTGCGGTTGCGTTCGCCGAGTAGCAGCGTGGCGAGGAAGATCGGGATGATGATGATGCAGCCGGCGGCAAAGACGATCAGCCGCAGCTCTGTTCGGTTTTCCGGTATCGCAGTCCAGCCGTTTTTCGGGACGGCGGAGAACTCCCATCTGCCGCCGGCAAAAGTGATCTGGCGTCGGATCGGATCCTGGTCATCGATGTCGGCCGAACCGAAGAACGGCGCGGAAAGCGCATCGTTGCCGGCCGGTCGGCCGATATCCCGGACCGCAATCGAGAGATGATCAAGATTGGGATAGCGCTCCTGGTTTTCGCGGTCGCGCGCCGGCATCAGCCCGGTTGCCTCGTAAAACATCTTACGGTCGATGGCGACCTCCACGGCGCCCCAGATCTGCCGTTGGCCGTTCTTCTTGACGAAAACAGGAAAGAAGATGGCGAACACGTCGCGGCCGTCGACCCGAACTGGGCCGTAGAAGCGGGCCAACTGGCCGCGCTCCGCAGGCGTCGTCGCCCGGGGGGAGAAGAATGCCTCGCGCACGTCGCGCCCGATCCGCTCGCTGCCAAGGCGCGGAAAGATGTCGGTGACGATGAAATCGGGTGCGATGGCGATATGGACGAAAGCCGGATTCTGGATCAGCAGCCAGTTGATCTGGCGCTCCATCTCCTTCGTGTTTGCCGCGTTGCTGATGGAGGTCAGGTAGGCAAGATCACGGACCATGGTGAGGTTCATATTGATCTCTGCCTTTACCCTGGCGCGCAACAGGTTCGTCTCGTTCTCGGTACGGATATGAAGTTCGCGTAGGTGAGCCGCAGTATTGGCTCGATCGAGCGCGAAGCCGACGATGCTGACGACAAGGGCGACAAATGTGGAAACCAGAAATGAGGCGCGGCTATTCTTCAAAACCCGTCGCAACTGCTCGCTGTCGCCCAGCTTGGATAACAAAATGAGACCCCCAAATTTGCGGGTGACTCTAAAAGGCAGCGGTTAATTTACGATTGCCTGTCGTCGATATTGAAAATGCGGGAGGCGGGAGGCGCGTAGTTAACGCAGCGTCTTGATTATGTTTAAAATGCTATTCATCAATTAGGCGGGAAAAGCCATTGTTACGGGCAATTTTCGCCATATTCAGGAGATTATCTGTGGCCAGTGTTCTCGTGCAGCGTTTCAAGAGGATTGTTGCCATGCGTTTCGTCGTCGCCACGCTTTTGGCCACAGCAAGTTTTTTGTCGCCGATGAGCGGCTTTGCTGAGAGCGCCGACGTCGAGGCGACGATCAAGAAGGTCGACACGGCCAATCTCGTGCTGACGCTCGACGACGGCAAGACCTATCAGGCGCCCGAGGAATTCAATTTCGACGGCCTCGAAGCCGGCGTCAAAGTGATCGTCTTCTATACCGAGGTCGACGGCAAGCGCGTCATCAACGATCTCGACATCGTCAAATAGGCAGCAATGGCCCCTTGTTGGGTCGAGCCACGGCGCTCAACCGCGGCCTGTCGCTGCAATTCCCGGCCCGACAGATCGTTCGCCGCAAATCCGAGCCAACTCAGTTGCGGATGACGGCTAAAGCCAGACGATCGTCCGCTCGCTCGTATCGATCCTGACGATCTTGTCCTGCGGGATGCCGCCTTCCGCGGCGCTGCTCTTCGGCAGGTCGGCGATCATCTGGAAAAGCGTGCGGATGACGCCGCCATGGGTGACGCAGACGGTCGGGCGGTCGACCGAGCGCAGCCATGCGCCGGTGCGCCAGGAGAGGATTTCATAGCTTTCCGCGTCGTCGCCGGGCGGGATGAAATCCCATTTCGAGGCATTGCGTTCCGCCACCCGGTCACGCTGCGTCGCCTTCAGCTCCTTGAGCGTCGAGCCCTCCCAATCGCCGAAGGAAATTTCCACCAGCCGGGGATCGGTGCGATAGGCAAGCGGCGGCAGGCCCATGGCGGCGCGCATGATTTCCATGGTCGCGCGCGTGCGCCCGAGCGGGCTGGCGACGAAATCGAATTCGCCGACCCTCTCGCCCAGAATTTCCGCAAGCGCTATGCCGTTCCACCGGGCCTGCTCCAGGCCGATGGCGTTCATTGGAACGTCCTTCTGGCCCTGCAGGCGGCGCTCGGCATTCCAGTCCGTCTGACCGTGTCTGATCACATAGATAAGCACGGTCCAGACTCCGGAGGCATTTAGTCCTTGACGACCGAAATATCGGGCGCGTCGACTGCCTTCATGCCGATGACATGATAGCCGCTGTCGGCGTGGTGCACTTCGCCGGTGACCGATCGCGACAGGTCGGACAGCAGATAGAGGCCGACATCGCCGACTTCTTCGATGGTGACGGTGCGCCGCAGCGGCGCGTTATATTCGTTCCACTTCAGAATATAGCGGAAATCGCCGATACCGGAGGCGGCGAGCGTCTTGATCGGTCCGGCCGAAACGGCGTTGACGCGGATGTTCTGCGGCCCGAGGTCGACGGCGAGATATTTGACGCTGGCTTCGAGCGCGGCCTTGGCGACACCCATGACGTTATAGTTCGGCATCACCTTCTCGGCGCCGTAGTAGGTCAGCGTCAGCATCGAGCCGCCATCCGTCATCAGCTTTTCGGCGCGGCGTGCGACCGAGGTGAAGGAATAGACGGAAATCTGCATCGTCTTGGTGAAATTGTCGGGCGAGGTGTCGATGTAGCGGCCGGTCAGCTCGTCCTTGTCGGAAAAGCCGATCGCATGCACGAGGAAATCGATCTTGCCCCAGAGCTTTTCGACATTTTCGAAAACCGCGTCGATGGTGGCTTCGTCGGCGACGTCGCAGTGGCCGACAAGCGTCGCGTCGATTTCGGCGGCGAGCGGCTCGACACGCTTCTTCAGCGCATCGCCCTGATAGGTGAGCGCAACTTCTCCGCCCTGCGCATGAATGGCCTTGGCAATACCCCACGCAATCGAACGATTGTTGGCGACACCCATGATGACGCCGCGTTTGCCTGCCATGAGGCCGGATGCTTGAGCCATATTTCGCTCCCTAGGATTCAGATCGATCCTGCCTATGGCATAGGCCGTTAATCGGTTCAAGCTTGGCCTGGATCATCAACTGTAAGGGATCGTAACAAAGGGTGCGAATGTCATAAAAATTTCATAGAAACAGACCTTCGCGCATGCTGCGCATGAGATCGGTGATCTTGTCGTCGGGTTTTTCCCACAGGATGATGCGCAATTCGACGACGAGATCGCCTCTGCTGCCGTCGTCGCGCGGCAATCCCTGGCCGGAAATCCTGATCGTCTTGTCCGACCCCGACCAGGCGGGAACGGTGATATCAAGCGGCCCGGCCGGCCCGTCGATGCGCGCCTCGGTGCCGAGCACGGCATTTTCGATGCTGAGCGGCAGCACGGCGTGCAGGTCGAAACCGTCGACGGTGAAGCGCGGATCGGGGGCGATGCGGATATTGACGACGGCGTCGCCGCGCTGCATGCCCGGCAGCTTGAAGCCCTGCCCCTTGAGCCGGATCTCGTGACCATCGGTCGTGCCCGCCGGCAAGGCAAAGCCGATTTCGCGGCCCTCCGGCAGCGATGCGGTGATCCAGCCGCTCTTCAGCACGTCGTCGATCGTCACCGTCGCCGTCGTCACCTCGTCGGGCGCTTTTTCGAGGCCGGTATCCTTGGCGCCGGTGAAACGGCGCACCAGTGATGTCAGAATGCTGAGCGGCAGCGGCAGGTTGGCGGCGGCATTGTTGGACGCCTCGCCGGCTTCCTCCTCGGCTTCGACAGCATCGCCATCGGCGCGCTTGCCCGATTCGGCCTGTGTCTGGCCCTGAGCCTGCTGGTATTGGGTCTGCTGATATTGGGTTTGCTGATTCTGGGCCTGCTGGGCGCGGCCTTGCGCCTGCCCGCCCGCCGCAGCGCGGGCCTGCGCGCCGAAAATGCGTTCCACCATCTCTTCGGCGCCTTCGCCGGCGCCGGCCTGCTGCCTGGAGCTTTCGGCCGCGGTCTTCTGGGCGGCGCGGGCAAGCTCTTCCATCACCCGCTCGGCATTGGCCTGCGCCGCCTTGGCGCGGGCCGCAGCCTCACGTGCGGCCTGGCGCTGCTGCATGATCGTCTGTTCCTGCTTCTTGGTTTCCGCCATTCGCACGGCATTGTCGAGCAGGCTGCGTTTGCGCGGGTCCCGCAGCGTTTCGTAGGCGCGGCCGATCTCGGCGAACCGGGCCGTCGCCGTCGGATCGTCCTGATTGTGGTCGGGATGGGCGGCCTTGGCCATATTGCGCCAGGCCGCCTTGATCTCGTCCGCCGCCGCGTCGCGCTTGACGCCCAGAATTTTGTAAGGATCGCGCATGTCAAAACCGCCGGTGTTGCGACGCGGGCGCCTGTCCTTGCCCGGCATCCCCGCCCAATATCAAAGTCCAATATCGACGCCGTGTGGCGCCACCGGCCGCAAAGGCAGGGAGAGCCACTCTCAACGCCGATCGTGCGGCCGAGTTGCTAATCACTTCTTATTTCTGTGGGGGGATTGGGAGTGTTTTGCCGCAAATGGTTAGCTCTTTGCTAAGCATTCGGCGCAAAGCCGTCGGCCGTTAACCTGTCCGCGCCGAATCGGGTCTCCCGCGGCGATAACTCCCCGCCGGATCAGCTTTCCCGCGGGAAGCTTTCCCGCCGGATCAGCTCTCCGGCTGGAAGCTGAGGAGCTGCCAGTTGCCGCCGCCGACGAGGCAGGTCTTGCCGTAGAATTTGGCGATGCCGACATAGGAGTGCCGGGTGGTGCGGAACTGCCGGCAGACCTGGCCCGCTTCATTGTTCTCGACGATCGTATCGATGACGCCGGCACTGCCGGTCGATGCATTCGCCCAAGGAAGCGGCTGGCCTTCGAGCTTGCCCACATCGGCCGAGGTCACGGCGTTGCGCACCGTCATTTCGTCCGAGAGCGTGTCGGTGCTCGGCGGCGTCTGCGGCACCGTGCCCGTTGCCACCGACCGGTCGACCTTGGCTTCGCTCAAGAAATCCATCCCGCCGGCAAGGCAGCCGGAAAGCGACAGCATTGCGGCGCCGATGACCAGGAAGGCGCTGCCACGTTGCCGCAGGCCCTTTGTATGGCGATATGACTTTGCTATGACTTCCACCCTGCATCCTGTCCAGTTATCAAAAGCTGGGCGAGTTTTGAATAATCCGGGGCATTTGAACCAATATGTCGGCAAACGAGTTAACAAGCGGTGACTTTACCGAAAGTGGCGAACCCTTCAAGCTCTTTGCCGAGTGGTTGAAGGAGGCGGAGGCCTCGGAACCGAACGATCCGAATGCGGTGGCGCTGGCAACGGTCGATGAAGATGGCCTTCCCAATGTCCGCATGGTTCTCCTGAAGGGATTCGATGACGATGGTTTCGTCTTCTACACGAATTTCGAGAGCCAGAAAGGTCGCGAAATCTTGGGCCAGAAGAAAGCCGCCATGTGTTTTCACTGGAAAAGCCTGCGCCGCCAGGTGCGGCTGCGCGGCCCCGTCGAGATCGTGAGCGACGCCGAGGCCGATGCCTATTTCAAGACGCGGGCGCGCGGCAGCCGCATCGGCGCCTGGGCCTCAAAGCAGTCCCGTCCGCTCGAAAGCCGTTTCGCACTTGAAAAGGCGGTGGCCGAATATACTGCTCGTTACGCCCTCGGCGATATTCCGCGGCCTGCCCACTGGTCTGGCTTCCGCATCCGGCCGACCTCGATCGAATTCTGGAAGGATCAGGCGTTCCGTCTGCACGACCGAATCGAATTCCGCCGCCCGTCGCCGGTCGGCGCATGGGAAAAGGTGCGGATGTATCCGTAAGAGCCTACTTGCCCATCAGTTTCAGCGGAATGCCGGAGGCAAGCGCCGCGACGTAGCGCCGCCTCTGGTAAAAGCCGTTCAGCGACATGCGCGGCAGATAGCCGGTTTTCCCCGCCGCCGGCAGCCCGGGCTGGGTGGTGACCGCCACCGAAAAGCCGAGCCGCCCGGCAATCGCCGCCTCGCGGCCGGTCGCTGCCTCCGGCGTGCCGTAGGGATAGGCGATCGTGACGGGACGGATGCCGGTCACCGCCTCGAGGTAATCGGCCGAAACTTCCATCTCGATTCGCGCTTCGGCTTCCGGCAGGCGGGCCAGCGCCCGATGGCTGATCGTATGGGCCCCGAGTGCGGCGAGCGGATGCCGGGCGAGCCACTGCAACTGCGCAGGCCCCATCACCAGCGCGCGCAGGATATCGGTCGGTTCGATACCGTTTTCCCGCGCCAGCCCATCGAGGGCGGCGATGGCGCGCGCCTCGTCGGCGCGGTGGATGTAGCTGGCGAAGCGGTCGAAGGCGTCCCATTGCTGCTGCGGGGTTTCGAGCGCCAGCCGCTCGCTGCCGCGGCCGAAATCGAAGCGGATTTCCCGCGTCTGGCGCAGGAGGACGGCGAGCGTTTCCCACCAGATGCTGTGGGAGCCTTCGGCAAACCCCTTGGCCACGAACACCGTGAACGGGGCCTGATGGCGTTCGAACACCGGCAGCGCATGTTCCAGATTGTTGGTGTAGCCGTCGTCGAGCGTAAAGGCCGCAAACGGCCTGCCGCCCTCGGGTTCGGCCAACAGTGCCGGCAGCTGGCCGAGCGGCACGAATCGATAACCCTCCCGCGCCAGCTGCCTGAGCGACGCGTCGAGAAAGTCGGGCGTGATTTCGAGATGTGCGTTCGGCGCGAAGGATTGGGCGACGTGCGGGCGCACGTGATGCAGCGTGAAGATGACGCCGCGTCCGCGCGCTTGCCGCATCAGCCCGGCCGCGGCGATCAGCCAGCATGCCTCGAGCCCGGCGCCGATCGCCATGCGTTTTGCAAGTCGCTTCAATTGTCCCGTCATGCGCCGCTCGCTGTCTTTTGCAGCAAACTAGCAATAGCGGCTTAAGCCTTGCTGAATCCCGATTTCGCACAGCTTCTTTGGTTTTCTGTTAACCAAGACGATGAAAAGGCTAGAAAAATGGTAGGCGTTGCCGCAAAGTCGCGCCAAACTTGCGGCTTCTGTCACATTACGACACATGGATGGCCCATCGAGAGCCAGCGCATCAGGGAGACCTCTATGAGAAAGCTTTTGGCGGCTGTTTTGACCGTGACGCTGGCCGTTTCGGCGCCGCTTGCGGCTTTTGCCGGCAACGCCTCGCTGATCCTCGATGCCCGCACCGGCAAGGTCCTTGCGGCCGAAAACGCCGACACGCTGAACCACCCGGCCTCGCTGACGAAGATGATGACGCTTTATCTCACCTTCGAGGCGCTGAAGCGCGGCAAGATCGCCTGGGATACGCCGATCAAAATGTCGAAATATGCTGCCGCCCGGCCGCCGACCAAGCTCGGCGTCAGGGCGGGCGACACCATCACGGTGCGCGAGGCCGTCTATGGCATGATCGTCAAATCCGCCAATGATGCCGCTGCCGCGATGGGCGAGAAGCTCGGCGGCTCGGAGAGCGGTTTTGCCCGGATGATGACGGCCAAAGCCCGCCAGCTTGGCATGAGCCGCACCGTCTTCGTCAACGCATCCGGCCTGCCCAATCCGAGGCAGGTGACGACGGCGCGCGACATGTCGACACTCGGCGTGGCGCTGATGAAGAATTTTCCCAATGAATACCGCCTGTTTTCGGTGGCAAGCTTCAATTTCCGCGGCAAGACCGTGCGCGGCCACAACAATCTCATGTACCGCTACCGGGGCATGGACGGCATCAAGACGGGCTATACCAACGCCTCCGGCTTCAACCTTGTCAGCGCCGTCAGGGACGGCAACCGCCGCGTCGTCGGCGTCGTGCTTGGCGGCCGCACCGCCCGCAGCCGCGACAACAAGATGGCGGCGCTGCTCGACCGCTATCTCGGCCGCGCCTCGTCTTCCGGCGGCGCCAGGCTGATGGCGAGCGTCGGCGCCAAGGAGCCTGTCGAGGTTGCCTCCGCCGCCGATGCTTCCGATGTTCCGCTGCCGCTCGGCGCGCCGCGCCCGGCCGGCGACGCCACGCCGACGGGCCTTGGAGCCAACAGTCTGGCCTATGCCGACGATGCCGTCGTGCCGCTGGAGCGCCCGACTGCGATGGATGAAATCCTCGCCGCCGGCAAGACGGTCAAGCCTGCGGCCGAGAAGACCGACGGAAACTGGCAGATCCAGATCTCGGCCGCGCCGAGCGCCGATGCGGCGCGTGCGCTTCTCGCCCAGGCGCAGTCGGAAGCCCGCGCGCAACTCAATTCCGCCTCGCCCTATACCGAAGCGGTCGGGCAGGGTGCCAAAAGGATCTACCGCGCCCGCTTCGTCGGCTTCGCCAGCCGGGATGCCGCGGTTTCGGCCTGCGATGCGCTGAAGCAGCGCTCCTACGACTGCATGCTGCTGCCCGATCACGGCTGACCGCCGCGACGATCCGGGCGGCCACTCTGGACATTCCCTGGGAATCGGCGTCTCCTCCATAAACAAAAGGAGAACGCTCATGCTGCGCCGTCTCGCCGACCAGTTCGAAACCTCATCCGCCGCCTATGCCGCCGCCAACGGCATCGAGCGCGACGCCGACTGGTTTCTGTTGAAACTGCAGGAGGAGGTCGGCGAGCTCACCCAGGCCTGGAACCGCCTGACCGGCCGCGGCCGCCGCAGGGAACGGACGCAGGAAGAGCTCGACCGAGATCTTGCCGACGAAGCCGCAGACCTGCTGGGCCATATCCTGCTCTTTGCCCGCCGCAACGACATCGACCTCGCCGCCGCGATCGAGCGGAAGTGGCGGTTTCAGCCGGTGCAGACGCCGGACGCCTAAGCTCTGCGGCTCGCGCAACCGGATCCGCGAGATCGCGACCGGCTTTATAGGACTTTGCTCAATCCGGTTACCAGCCAGAACGAAAGCGCCGAAATCATCGCGGCGGCCGGCAGGGTGATGATCCACGCGACGACGATATTGCCCGCCAGACCCCATCGCACTGCAGACATGCGCCTTGCAGCGCCGACGCCGACGATGGCGCCGGTTATGGTGTGGGTGGTTGAAACCGGAATGCCGAGCCAGGTCGCGCCGAAGAGCGTCAAGGCGCCGCCTGTTTCGGCGCAGAAGCCCTGCATCGGGTTCAGCCTGGTAATCTTCGAACCCATCGTGTGAACGATGCGCCAGCCGCCGAACAGCGTGCCGAGAGCCATCGCGGCCTGGCATGAGAGGACCACCCAGAGCGGCACATGGAAGCCGCCGCCGAAGTAACCCTGCGAATAGAGAAGCACGGCGATGATGCCCATGGTCTTCTGCGCGTCGTTGCCGCCGTGGCCGAGCGAATAGAGCGAGGCCGAAGCAAACTGCAGGATGCGAAACGATCGATCGACTGCAAAGGGCGTCTGGCGGATGAACGTCCAGGTTACTGCCAGGATCAGAAACAGCGCCAGAAGAAATCCGATCATCGGTGACATCACGATTGCCGCAGCCGTCTTGAGAAGACCGCTCCAGACAATCGAGCTAAGGCCGGTTTTGGCAAGGCCCGCTCCGACCAGTCCGCCGACCAGAGCATGGGAGGAGCTGGAGGGAATCCCAAAGATCCAGGTCACGACGTTCCAGACGATCGCGCCCACGAGGGCTGCGAAAATCACCTGCGGCGTGACGATTGCCGGATCGATGATGCCGGTTCCAAGCGTCTCGGCCACATGCAGGCCGAAGAACAGAAAGGCGATGAAATTGAAGAAAGCGGCCCAGATGACCGCGTATTGCGGCCTCAGGACCCGAGTCGATACGATCGTCGCAATCGAATTGGCAGCATCATGCAGGCCATTGAGAAAATCGAACAGCAGGGCGACGCCGATTAGCCCGACGAGAAGGGGAAGAGCGAGCGCGGCCTCCATCAGACATTCTCGATCACGATGCCGCTGATCTCGTTGGCGACATCCTCGAAACGGTCGACCACCTTTTCCAGCTCACCATAGATTTCGCTGCCGATCATATAGGCCATTGCATTGTTGGCGCCGTGCCGGCGGAACAAATCTTTAAGGCCCTGCTCGTGCAGTTCGTCGGAGCGGCCTTCCACCCGCGTGACCTGCTCGACAATGGCAGATAGACGCGGCGCATTGACGGTCATGCGATCAAGCAACGGAATTGCCTCGGCGATAAGATTGGCGGCCTCGACAACGGTCTTGCCCATCTCCCGCATGCCCGGATCGAAGTTGGTCTGCTCGAAGAGGCGGATGGTCTTGACGGTCTTGTGCATCATGTCGATCGCGTCATCCATGGATTGGATGAGGTCCTTGATGTCGCCGCGATCGAAGGGCGTGATGAAGCTTCGCCGCACGGCCTGCATGACCTCACGCGTGATATTGTCCGCCTGGTCTTCCAATCGTACGATCGTGTCACATTGCCGTTCGATCTCAATCCCCGACAGCAGCCTGTCCAGAGCCTGTGCGGCTCCAACGATCGTCGTCGAATGCTGTTCAAACAGCACAAAAAACCGGTCTTCGCGCGGCATCAACTTTCGAAACCAACCCAGCATAAATACCTCGCGATCCCTGGTTTGTGCTATCGACGGCGAGAGCAACCCATTAAACGTGGCAGCCGTCCTAAACCCTATCTCTTTGAAGAGATAGGGGCAAATTTCAGTTTATGACAGATTTGTGACAGTGGCGCCTTGAAATAGGGACCCAGTTGAAGAACATTCTCGGTCACCGAACCTTTGGTCCATTGTCGTTCGGCACAGCCCAGGCTTTCATCCACATTGATCGGGGAAATCGACATGGCTTCCGCCACAAATAATTGCCGGCCAGTGGTGGCTGACGCGATTGCCGAAGAAAGCTAGGTCATATCTCGGCCGGCTCGTAGGCGCGACCGAGCAGCTGTTTCGCAGTGAAGCGATCGAGCAGTTTGCGGCGATCTGCTACCGAAAGGTCGGCGACAACGCGGTGGAGGTTCTGCTGATCACATCGCACGAAAGTGGCCCGTGGACCATTCCCAAAGGCTGGCCTATCACCCAGCTTGCGCCCCATCAGGTTGCCGAGCGTGAGGCATGGGAGGAAGCCGGTGTGAGGGGTAAGGCCAAGAAGCGCCACTTCGGCTTCTACACCTATATCAAGACGCGCGCCAACGGCGAGCGCGTTCCCTCGGTTGTTCAGGTCCATCTCCTGGAAGCCCGAGAAATTGACAAGAAGTTTCCGGAGGAAAAACAACGGAGCAGCCGGTGGTTGTCGCCGCTCGAAGCCGCTGTTCTCGTTCGCGAGCCCGAACTGAAAAGCTTGTTGGGCAGGGTTGAAAAAACGGTGATGAAACCGGCTAAAGCGTGATGCCGAAACTGGGCGCGGTTTTCGCAACGGCACCCTTATGTTTCGTCACCCGACCTTATAGCGATAGAACTTGCTGTCCACCGCCATCAGTGGAAAGGCGCGGGGCAGGGCACTCTTGGCGATCTCCGCAAAGCCGTTCTTCTCGTAAAAGCGGTGCGCTGCGACGAATTTGTCTGTTGTGCCGAGGAAGATATCGGTGAGGCCGGCATCCCTGCAGTGGACAAGCAGGCGGTCGAGCAGCAGCGCCGCCACGCCGTGCTCGCGGCCGCGAACTTCGGCGGCGACGAACATCTTGCGCAGCGCCGCCTGGTTGTTGCCGATATCCTTCAAGCCCACCGTGCCGACGATCGCGCCGTCCTTGACCGCCACCCAGAACTGGCCTTTGCCGGACTGGTAGAAATCCGGAATGACCCTGAGATCCGGCTGGGCATCGGCGGTGATGTCGATGCCGAATTCCTCGCGCTGGATCGGCAGGATCAACGATAGCACGTCATCGGCGTCGCCTTCGGCAAAAGGCCTGACCTCTATCTCCGCCATCGATCCCTCCCGCCTCAGGTCTGCGTGCCGCCGACGGTGACCTGATCCATGCGCAGATGCGGCTGGCCGACGCCGACCGGGACCCATTGCCCGCCCTTGCCGCAATTGCCGATGCCGGTGTCGAGCTTCATGTCGTTGCCGATCATCGACACCCGCTTCATCGCATCCGGGCCGTTGCCGATCAGCATCGCGCCCTTGATCGGCGCGCCGACCTTGCCGTTCTCGATCAGATACGCCTCGGTGCAGCCGAAGACGAACTTGCCGGAGGTGATGTCGACCTGGCCGCCGCCGAAGGAGACGGCATAGATGCCCTTCTTCACCGAGGCGATGATCTCATCAGGCGTCTTGTCGCCGCCGAGCATATAGGTGTTGGTCATGCGCGGCATCGGCACATGCGCATAACCCTGGCGGCGGCCGTTGCCGGTGGCCGCCATGCCCATCAGCCGGGCATTCTGCCGATCCTGCATATAGCCGACGAGCTTGCCGTTCTCGATCAGTACGTTGTAGCCGGAGGGCGTGCCTTCGTCGTCGATGGTGATCGAGCCGCGGCGGTTGTCGATCGTGCCGTCGTCGACGACGGTGACGCCGGGAGCGGCCACCATCTGGCCGAGAAGGCCGGCAAAGGCCGACGTCTTCTTGCGGTTGAAATCGCCTTCCAGCCCGTGGCCGACCGCCTCATGCAGCATGACGCCCGGCCAGCCGGAGCCGAGCACGACGTCCATCGTGCCTGCCGGCGCATCGATCGCTTCCAGATTGACCAGCGCCTGGCGCAGCGCTTCGTCGGCGCCATATTGCCAGCTGCCCTCGGCGATGAAATCGCCGAAGCCGATGCGACCGCCGCTGCCGTAGGAGCCGCTCTCCTGCCGCTCGCCTTCACCGACCACGACGGAAATGTTGATGCGCGTCATCGGCCGGATGTCGCGCACGCGGTGGCCGTCGGCGCGCAGGATGTCGACCACCTGCCAGCTCGCCGCGACCGAGGCTGTGACTTGCCGCACCTTGTCGTCCTTGCCCCGGAGGTAGGCGTCGATGTCCTGCAGGACCTTGACCTTCTCCTCGAAGCTCGGTTGGCCGATCGGATTCTGGTCGCCGTAGAATTTCTTGTTGGTGCCCTGGGGAGCGGCGGCATAGGTGCCGGAATAGCCGCGCGTCACCGCACCGACTGCATCGGCCGCCCGCTTCAGCGCCGCCACGGAGAGATCGCCGGCATGGGCGTAGCCCACCGCTTCGCCGGCAACGGCGCGAAGCCCGAAACCCTGCTCGGTATTGAAGCTGCCACCCTTCAGCCGGCCGTTGTCGAAAGTCAGCGCTTCTGCCTGCGCATGCTCGATGAAAAGCTCGCCGTCATCGGCGCCGGCGAGCGCCTCGGCGACAAGGCCGCGCATCGTGGCTTCGTCGGCATCGAAAAGCGTCAGGAGATCGGTGGTCATGGTCTGGCTCCAATAGGCATGCGTTCGGGAATGCGCTTCGTCATCTAGATAGGGCTCTACCTTATAAGGAGTGAAGGCCTGCGGTCGAATATTTTCAAAAGCATATCGCGGCTAGGGATGTGATCTCCGCGAGGAATGCAAGGGCGGGGCAGGGATTGCTTCGCCATTGATAAACAAGCCGGGCGAGTTTTTCGGAAATCAATATTCCACTTTCGAAATCCCGGCTTCGGGACAGTCGAATGACGGATCCTTCACAGCGTCATCCTATAACATCCTGTTCTCGAAGCCCGCTGCAGCGCTCAGGGATGAGATCGAAAGGCGCACCGGAAAAAGGCTGGAAATATACTCTCCCACCCGTCCCCGTAACGGTAGTGCAGATGAGATGCCTGGCTATATCGTCGATGCAGGCGACCATTCTGAATATGTTTGCAGCTTTTCCGAATATGATTGAACTCAGAATTCACTGATCGAGCCAAAAGATGACATTTGCGGCGATGGGAGATCGTACAGAAGAACTTATGGGCGCAGTTTGGCGGAAACGTGCCCCCAACCTCCGTCATCCCAGGCCTTGAGCCTGGGATCCATGGTGCCGCTGTCGGAGGCAGGGCGTGGATGCTCGGGTCAAGCCCGAGCATGACGGAGAATGGGGTGAGCTTCTAAGCAAGTAGAGTGACGGAATACGAGCGACGTTCGGCTCGGAAGCTGCCCCCGCCTCACGGCAGAGCGTCAAAACCTTCGGCAAAACCCTTGAGATCGACGGGAATGCCGATGCCTTCTTCTGGAGTCTGGAAGACGATGAAGGTTGCCTGGGCGCCGCTGCGGAAGGTCTTGAGCAGTTCGTCCTCGAGCACGACCTCGGCATAGCAGCCATCGGCGAAGCAGCGCACGAAATAGGCGCGGCCGATATCCTTGCCGTCGACATTGAGGCCGAGGCCGTTCGGCAGCAGCACGCCGAGCGGTGCGAGCACGCGCAGAATCTTCGACTTGCGGTCAGCCGTCTTCAGGACGACGACGGAAAGCCCGACCTCCGGCCGGTCCTCGGCAATGACGTTCTGCATCAGCGCACACTGTTCGGCCGAAGCGCCGGCCGGCTTGTCGCAGACGACGGACCATGCGCCGTGATTGGATTTCACCGTGCCCGGCGCCTGCGGCTGCGTCTGGCTGGGCGTCGCCGGTTCGACTTTAGGGCTGGCGGCGTTCGGCTGTTGCGGGGTGGGGGCAGGGGCGGCCGGGGCTGGCGCGGTGGGCGCGGCCGGGGAGGGAGCGGGTTGCTGTGCGAAAACGGGCGTCGCCGCGGCAGCCGCGATGCTGACAGTCACGACGAGCGACTGCGCGAGGGAACGGAAACCCATGAAAACCTCTGGATATCGAATCATTGCGGCTATTGTTGAAGCTGCCCACCGAAAATGAAAAGCCCCAGCCCGTGAAAACCGGGGGACTGCGGCAGAAATTGGACCTTTCGGCAAGAATGTATGGCGGCCGGATTGGCGGGAAAGGCGTTTTTTCATATGCTGATGAAAAACTTGGGATGTTTCGCCATCCCGGCCTGCCTGCTCTTTAGAGCCCTTCCTGGTCAGAATGCTTCAATCTAAAGAGGAAAGGCTCTAAGCAAAAATGCCGCATAGACAATTGCTCTGGCCTGTTGCGGCAAATGCCAAACTGTGGTTTGAAGCGCTGAAGATGGCAAGGATTCTGCGTTGGTTTTGCAGGTCAAGCGCTCGAGGGAGATAATAAGGTGATGAAGAAGGCTTATGCAGCTCTGACCGCGCTGGTCTGTCTGCTTTTTGCTTCCGGCACATATGCCGACCAGCCGAAGCCGTGGCAGGCGACGCTGCAGCCGGCGGCGACGCCGATCATGCGGGAAATCCACTGGTTCGAACAATATACTCTGTGGTTTATCGTTCCGATCACGCTCTTCGTTCTGATCCTGCTCGTCGTCGTCTGCGTCAAATTCCGCGCCAGCGCCAATCCGGTGCCTTCGAAGACGAGCCACAACACGCTGATCGAGGTCATCTGGACCGTGGGGCCGGTCCTGGTGCTGCTCCTTCTCGCCATTCCCTCCTTCACCCTGCTGACGGCGCAGCTGACGCTGCCCGAAAACCCCGACGTGACGATCAAGGCGACCGCCACGCAGTGGCAGTGGAACTATGAATATGAAGGTTCGGGCGACAGCCCGCTCGCCTTCGATTCCTACCTGTTGAAGGATCAGGACCGCGCCGCCGCCGGCAAGGAAGACAAGTCGATCTATCCCCGGCTGCTGGCCGTCGACAACGAGCTGGTGCTGCCGGTCAACAAGACGGTGCGCGTCCTCGTGACCGCAGCGCCGACCGACGTCATCCACGCTTTCGCCATGCCGTCCTTCGGTATCAAGATCGACGCCGTGCCGGGCCGCCTCAACGAAACCTGGTTCAGGGCCGAGCGCGAAGGCCTGTTCTACGGCCAGTGTTCCGAGCTCTGCGGCAAGGATCATGCGTTCATGCCGATCGCCATCCGCGTCGTCTCCGAGGACAAGTACAAGCAGTGGCTGAGCGCAGCCGCCAGCGACCTGCCCGGCGCCTACAAGACACTCATGGCCGCAACCGATGGTCCCGCAAAGACCGTCGACGTTGCCGAAGCACAGTAATCAAAGGGGATCGGGACAATGGCTGGACCTTCCGCTCACGACGATCATTCTCACGCCCACCACGACCATGCGCATGATGATCACGATCACCATGATCATGGGCACAAGCCGAGCTTTGTGAATCGCTGGCTGTTTTCGACCAACCACAAGGACATCGGCACGCTCTACCTGATCTTCGCGATCATCGCCGGCATCATCGGCGGCGCGCTGTCGGTGGCCATGCGCATGGAGCTGCAGGAGCCGGGCATCCAGATCTTCCACGGCCTGGCCTCGATGGTCTACGGCTACGAGGGCGATGCCGCCATCGACGGCGCCAAGCAGATGTTCAACATGTTCACGACCGCGCACGCGCTGATCATGATCTTCTTCATGGTCATGCCGGCGATGATCGGCGGTTTCGCCAACTGGATGGTGCCGATCATGATCGGCGCCCCCGACATGGCTTTCCCGCGCCTGAACAACATCTCTTTCTGGCTGATCGTTCCGGCCTTCGCGCTGCTCTTGCTGTCGATGTTCGTCGAAGGCCCGGCCGGCGCCTACGGCACCGGCGGCGGCTGGACGATGTATCCGCCGCTGGCGACAAGCGGCACGCCGGGACCGGCGGTCGACCTTGCGATCTTCGCGCTCCACATTGCCGGCGCCTCGTCGATCCTCGGTGCGATCAACTTCATCACCACCATCCTCAACATGCGTGCGCCTGGTATGACGCTGCACAAGATGCCGCTGTTTGCCTGGTCCGTGCTGATCACCGCCTTCCTGCTGCTCCTGTCGCTGCCGGTTCTGGCGGGCGGCATCACCATGCTGCTCACCGACCGCAACTTCGGCACCTCGTTCTTCTCGCCGGAAGGCGGCGGCGATCCGATCCTCTACCAGCACCTGTTCTGGTTCTTCGGTCACCCCGAGGTCTACATCCTCATCCTGCCGGGCTTCGGCATGATCAGCCACATCATCTCGACCTTCTCGAAGAAGCCGATCTTCGGTTACCTCGGCATGGCCTACGCCATGGTCGCGATCGGCGCCGTCGGCTTCGTCGTCTGGGCCCACCACATGTACACGGTCGGTCTGTCGCTCGATGCGCAGCGCTACTTCGTCTTCGCCACAATGGTCATCGCCGTTCCGACGGGCGTGAAGATCTTCTCCTGGATCGCAACGATGTGGGGCGGCTCGATCTCGTTCCGCACGCCGATGCTCTGGGCGATCGGCTTCATCTTCCTGTTCACGGTCGGCGGCGTCACCGGCGTCCAGCTTGCCAATGCCGGTCTCGACCGGTCGCTGCATGACACCTATTACGTCGTGGCCCACTTCCACTACGTTCTGTCGCTCGGCGCCGTCTTCGCGATCTTCGCCGGCTGGTACTACTGGTTCCCGAAGATGACCGGCTACATGTACAGCGAATTCCTCGGCAAGCTGCACTTCTGGATCATGTTCATCGGCGTCAACCTGGTGTTCTTCCCGCAGCACTTCCTCGGGCTCGCCGGCATGCCGCGCCGCTATATCGACTATCCCGATGCCTTTGCCGGCTGGAACTACGTCTCCTCCGTCGGCTCCTACATCTCGGCCTTCGGCGTGGTGGTCTTCCTCTATTGCGTTTTCGAAGCCCTGGCCAAGAAGCGCGTGGCCGGCGACAATCCGTGGGGCGAGGGCGCAACGACGCTCGAATGGCAGCTGCCTTCGCCGCCGCCCTACCACCAGTGGGAACAGCTGCCGCGCATCAAGTAATTTGCGCGGATATCAGGACGCCGCGTTTCACACGGCGTCCTGGCATTGAGACATTCAGGACGGAATGATGACGGTCATCGACAATCACGAGGCGCTTGCAAAGGACGGCGAATTGTCGGAAGCGAGTGCGCGCGATTACTTCGAACTCTTGAAGCCACGGGTGATGTCGCTCGTGGTCTTCACCGCTTTTGCCGGCCTGGTGCTGGCGCCGGGCCACATCAATCCGGTCCTCGGCCTGATCGCCATCCTCTGCATCGCCGTCGGCGCCGGCGCCTCCGGTGCGCTCAACATGTGGTACGATGCCGATATCGACGCCATCATGAGCCGCACCGCCAAGCGTCCAATTCCGGCCGGCCGCATCGCCCCCTCCGAGGCGCTGGCCTTCGGCCTGGTGCTTTCCTGCTTTTCGGTCGCCATTCTCGGTCTTGCCGTCAACTGGCTTTCGGCCGGCATCCTCGCCTTTACGATCTTCTTCTATGCCGTCATCTACACCATGTGGCTGAAGCGCTCGACGCCGCAGAACATCGTCATCGGCGGTGCCGCCGGCGCCTTCCCGCCGATGATCGGCTGGGCCTGCGTGACGAATTCGGTGACGATCGAGAGCACCGTGCTCTTCCTGATCATCTTCCTGTGGACGCCGGCGCATTTCTGGGCGCTGGCCCTCTTCAAGATGCGCGACTATGAGGCCGTCGGCGTGCCGATGCTGCCGAACGTTTCCGGCGAGCGGGTGACCAAGCATCAGATCGTCGCCTATGCGGTGCTGACCGCGATCTGCGCGGTCCTGCCGTCCTTCCTCGGTTTTGCCAGCTTCGCCTACGGCCTCGTCGCTGCCGCGCTCGGCGCGGTCTTCATCTACTGTTCCATCGCCGTCTGGCGCATGCCCGACGGTGATCCGAAGATGATCCCGGCGAAGAAACTCTTCGCCTTCTCGATCTTCTATCTCTTCGCCGTTTTCTCCGCCCTGATGATCGACCGGCTGGCCGCCATGCTGGTCTCCTACGCGGGAGGTTCGTTCTGATGGATCTCGTCAAGCTCACTGAGAAGCAGATGAAGTCGCGCCGCAACCGCAACATCGCCCTCGGGCTAGTGCTTGCCGGCCTCGTTGTCCTTTTCTACGTGATGGCGATCGTCAAGATCGGCGGGGGAATGGCCGGATGAGCGAAACCGCCGCCCCACGCAAGAAGCAGGGACGCAACAACGGCGCCGTCGTCATGATCTGCCTGAGCTTCGTCTTCGGCATGGGCGCGATGAGCTATGCCGCCGTGCCGCTTTACCGCATCTTCTGCCAGGTGACCGGCTATAACGGCACGACGCAGCGCGTCGAGCAGATGTCGAGCGTCGTGCTCGATCGCAAGATGCGCGTCACCTTCGACGCCAATGTCGCGCCCGGCCTGCAATGGAATTTCAAGCCGGTCGAGCGCGAGGTCAATCCGCGGATCGGCGAAACCATCCAGGTCAATTTCGTCGCCGAGAACCGGTCGAACGAGACCCAGCGCGGCCAGGCGGTGTTCAACGTCACGCCGGGCGAAGCCGGCGCCTATTTCAACAAGGTTCAGTGTTTCTGCTTTACCGAAACGGACCTGAAGCCGGGCGAGAAGCTGGAAATGCCGGTCGTGTTCTATATCGACCCTGAAATCGTCAAGGCGGCGGAATCGAAGGATATCCATACGGTGACGCTGTCATATACGTTCTACCCGAGAGAGGGTCCGAAGCCTGTCGCTTCGAATGAGGGTGGAGCGGAAAACATTGAAAAGAAACTTTGATTAAGGCTCGTTTCCGGCTATGCCGGGGACGAAGTGAGGAAGACATCCGGGGATAGCTACATGGCCGATGCGCATCAGAAGAACCACGACTACCACATCATCGATCCGAGCCCGTGGCCGATTCTCGCCTCGCTCGGCGCCTTCATCATGGCGATCGGCGGCGTCTGCTATATGCGTTACCTGAACGGCGGCTCCTTCAAGGTTGCCGGCGCCGAACTCGCCAATCCCTGGCTATTCTATATCGGCCTCGTGCTGGTTCTCTACGTCATGTACGGCTGGTGGGCCGATACGGTGAAGGAAGCCCATGAGGGCGCCCATACCCGCGTCGTCTCGCTGCACCTGCGCTACGGCATGATCATGTTCATCGCTTCGGAAGTGATGTTCTTCGTCGCCTGGTTCTGGGCCTATTTCGACGCCAGCCTCTTTCCGAACGAGGCGATCCAGGCCTCGCGCATGGCCTATACCGGCGGTGTCTGGCCGCCGAAGGGCATCGAAGTCCTCGATCCCTGGCACCTGCCGATCTACAACACCGTCATCCTGCTGCTCTCCGGCACGACGGTCACCTGGGCGCACCATGCGCTGCTGCACAATGACCGCAAGGGCCTGGTCCAGGGCCTGACGCTGACCGTGCTGCTCGGCATCTTGTTCTCCAGCGTGCAGGCCTACGAATACGCCCACGCCCCCTTCGACTTCAAGAATTCGATCTACGGCGCGACCTTCTTCATGGCGACCGGCTTCCACGGTTTCCACGTCCTGGTCGGCACGATCTTCCTGCTGGTCTGCCTGCTGCGTGCGCTCCGCGGCGACTTCACTCCGAAGCAGCATTTCGGCTTCGAGGCGGCCGCCTGGTACTGGCACTTCGTCGACGTCGTCTGGCTGTTCCTGTTCTTCTGCATCTACGTCTGGGGCGGCTGGGGCGCACCCGTCGCAGCCGGCTGATCGGGAGCGATGTTCAAGCGAAAGGCGGGCCTCGGGTCCGCCTTTTCTGTTTTTGGCTCGACGCACCGCGATCGCAGGGCTTGATCCACGGCGCGGCCCCTGACGTCCCGCTACGATTGAGTGAGAATCACCAAGGTCTCCGGCAATACTCCGTCATACTCCATCGCATCCGCCGCCTGCTTGGACTTCATAAATTCCTCCAGGCGGCCCATGTCGGGAACGTCCATGACGAGGCCAACGCGGTTGGACGCCTGTGGATCGACAAACGTACGAATGTTTGTGCAGCCGAGGGGCTCGAAGACCTCTTTGCGGCGCGGTGAAGTGAGCCAATGTTTGACGTCCTTGACGTCGTGATAGGCCAATATGGTAGGCATAGCATCCTCCTCTCAAAGCCAAATGGAACACTACGCCGCGATTGATCACATTGATATTACCCGGATGGGCGGGGCGCGTCGTCGTCGGCAAATGGCAAAGATATCGATGGTCCCGTCGCTTCCGGCCCCAGCTTGGCACCCGTAAGCGGTCATGGTGGCATTTGCCGCCGAACTCGGCGTCGATGCGCGGGTCAAGTCGGTCAAGGCCGAGCTTCATGGAGAGTGGGACGTGCGATTGCCATCAACGCCCGCCAGCGATCCTTTCGAAGGCCGAAGGTCCGGGGATGCCGAGATCGAGGCGTTGGCGGATTGCCTCGGCGCATTCGTGGGCGGTCAGCACCGACGTATCGACCTCCATGTCGTAGATGCCTGGCCGGTGCACCTCGTCCTGCCAGCGCTGCACCGGTTCGGGAACCGGCATGTCTGCAGTGGCGCGGAGATACAGCGTCTCGCGGCCATCTTGGGCAATGTCTCGCCGCTGCATGATCGTCTCGAGCGGACAGCGCACGCCGACGAACAGCACGGAAAGGCCGTCGAGTCGCCGGGCGCAGTCGGGAAGTATGCCGAGTGGGTGCGAATAGCTGTCGTGATGGCCGAGATCGGCGACGACGTTGAGGCCCAATCCGGCATGGATGGCGATTGACTCGTAAAGGGCGGCATAGAGGAACGGTATCAGCTCTTCGAGCTCCGGTCGCTCGCCGCCCGGCCTGAGCCCGATGCCGGGCAAATAGCGCTGCGGCGTCATCGCATTGTAGCCGTCGACGCCGAGGTTGATCCATGGACCCTCGAATTCGTCCTGGATTGCCCGGGCAATGCTGGATTTGCCGCTGCGCGGCGCGCCGTTCAGGATAATGATCTGTCCGGCATGGCTGTCGCTGGTCATCAGTCTTCTTCTTCTGTTTGGCGCGAATCATGAGGCGAAACCGCGCAGGCGTTTCCATTCGGGATGCGAATACTTTATGGGAGAGTTAAGGCAGCATCGAAATTGTCAGAAGGAACGGCATGAACGAGGACAGCGCGCATTTTCCCCCTGTCGATCCTGTTAAGACAGGCATCAAGGGCTGCTGCCCGCGTTGCGGTCAGGGCAAGCTGTTCGATGGCCTGCTCGGGCTAAAACCGCGTTGTGCTTCCTGCGGTCTCGACTATTCCTTCGCCGATTCCGGCGACGGGCCGGCCGTCTTCGTCATCCTTATCGTCGGCTTTATCATTATCGGCATGGTGCTCTGGCTGCAGGTGAATTACGGCCCGCCGATCTGGGTGCATATCCTACTGTTCGGCCCCCTGACCATCATCCTGTCGCTGCTGACGCTGCGCTGGTTCAAGGGCATCCTGATCGCCATGCAATACCGTCATAATGCCCGCGAAGGACGCCTGAGTGACTGAAATCGACCGTGCCGCGCCGCGCCGCCGGATGCCCGTGATAACAGGCATCCTGGTTCTGATCGCCCTTGCCATCCTGATTACGCTCGGAACCTGGCAGCTGCAGCGCCTCCACTGGAAACAGGGCCTTCTTGCCGACATCGCCGCGCGCCAGGCTGCCGCGCCTGTGCCGCTGGCCGATATCGAGGCGATGGCGGCATCCGGCGGCGACATCGAATACCGCAAGGTCACCGCCACCGGCCGCTACATCAACAACAAGGAGCGGCACTTCTTCGCCACCTGGCGCGGCCAGACCGGCTTTTACGTCTATACCCCGCTCGAGCTTGCCGACGGGCGCGTCCTCTTCGTCAACCGTGGCTTCGTTCCCTATGAGAACAAGGAGCCGGAAATGCGCATGCAGGGCCAGTTGACGGATCAGCAGACCGTCACCGGGCTGGCGCGGGCAAAGCTTCCCGGCAAACCCTCCTCGCTGGTGCCCGACAATGACGTCGCCAAGAACATCTTCTACTGGAAGGACCTTGACGTCATGGCCGAAAGCGTCGGGCTGGAGAAGGGCCGCGTCATCCCGTTTTTCGTCGATGCCGATTCGACGCCCAATCCGGCCGGCCTGCCGATCGGCGGCGTCACCCAGGTCGACCTGCCGAACGACCATCTGCAATATGCGCTGACCTGGTACGGGCTGGCCGCCGTGCTCGTCGTCGTGGTGGCGATCTCCTGGTTCCGCAAGCCAGGCAAGACATCCTCGCAATAGTATCGCTTCAATTCTTGGTCATATTGGGCTAGAGGTCCCTAACCCTCTCAATCCGGAAATGACATGAATATTGCGGCGAAACCTCCCTTGACGATCAGGCTCTGCGGGCCGCGCGGATTCTGCGCCGGCGTCGACCGCGCCATCCAGATCGTCGTGCTGGCGCTGAAATCCTATGGCGCCCCGGTCTATGTGCGCCACGAGATCGTCCACAATCGTTATGTCGTCGAGGGGCTGGAGGCCAAGGGCGCCGTCTTCGTCGAGGAACTGGACGAGATCCCGGCCGAACATCGCGCCCAGCCGGTGGTCTTCTCCGCCCACGGCGTGCCGAAGTCCGTGCCGGAGGATGCGGCAAGCCGCAACCTTTTCTATCTCGACGCCACCTGTCCGCTAGTCTCCAAGGTCCACAAGCAGGCGATGCGCCACAATCGCCTCGGCCGCCACGTCGTCCTGATCGGCCATGCCGGCCACCCCGAGGTGATCGGCACCATGGGACAGCTGCCGGAGGGATCGGTCTCGCTGATCGAGACGATCGAGGATGCCGACGCCTACACACCCGCCGACCCGGACAATCTCGGTTACGTCACCCAGACGACGCTCTCGGTCGACGACACGGCCGGCGTCATCGCCCGCCTGCACGAGCGTTTTCCCAACCTGACCGCGCCGGCCGCCGATTCGATCTGTTATGCGACGACCAACCGCCAGGAAGTGGTGAAGCAGGCGGCCCCCGGCTGCGATCTTTTCATCATCGTCGGCGCGCCGAATTCCTCCAATTCCAAGCGTCTGGTCGAAGTGGCGCTGAGGGCAGGGGCGAAGAAATCGATCCTGGTGCAGCGCGCCGCCGAACTCGACTGGGACGAGATCGGCGCGATTTCGACGCTCGGCCTTTCGGCCGGCGCCTCCGCCCCCGAGGTCATCGTCAACGAGATCATCGAGGCCTTCCGCGCCCGCTTCGACGCCCGCGTCGAACTCGCCGAAACGGTGCAGGAAACCGAGAATTTCCTGGTCAATCGCGAATTGCGCAGCATCGAGCTGACGGCGGCCGACATGGCCTTCGTCAACGGCTAGGCCGTCATCCCGGCCCGGCCGTCCATCATCCATAAGCAACGACGAGACCTCACTTGGCAGTCTATACCGATATCGCCGAAGACGATCTGAAGTGGTTCCTGACCGAATATGACGCGGGAAGCCTGCTCTCCTACAAGGGCATCGCCGAAGGTGTGGAAAATTCCAATTTCCTGCTGCACACCTCCAAGGAGCCGCTGATCCTGACGCTTTACGAGAAGCGCGTGGAAAAGACCGATCTGCCCTTCTTCCTCGGCCTGATGCAGCATCTTGCGGCCCGCGGCCTGTCCTGCCCGCTGCCGCTGCCGCGCCGCGACGGCACGCTGCTCGGCTCGCTCTCCGGTCGCCCGGCGGCGCTGATTTCCTTCCTTGAAGGCATGTGGCTGAGAAAACCGGAGGCGAAACACTGCCGCGAGGTCGGCCGGGCGCTCGCCCAGATGCATGTCGCGGGCGACGGTTTCGAGCTGAAGCGCCCGAACGCGCTGTCGCTCGACGGCTGGCGGAGTCTCTGGGAAAAATCCGAGGCGCGCGCCGATGAGGTCGAGCCCGGCCTGCAAGATGAGATCCGCAGCGAACTCGATTTCCTCGCTGCCGCCTGGCCGAAAGGTCTGCCGGCCGGCGTCATCCACGCCGACCTCTTTCCCGACAATGTGTTCTTCCTCGGCGATCAGCTTTCGGGCCTGATCGACTTCTATTTCGCCTGCAACGATCTGCTCGCCTATGATGTTTCGATCTGCCTGAATGCCTGGTGCTTCGAAAAGGACGGCGCCTACAACATCACCAAGGGCACGGCGATGCTCGAGGGTTACCAGAGCGTGCGTCCCTTGAGCGGCGAAGAGATCGCTGCTTTGCCGGTGCTGTCGCGCGGTTCGGCGCTGCGTTTCTTCCTGACGCGGCTTTACGACTGGTTGACGACGCCGGAGGGTGCCATGGTCACCAAGAAGGACCCGCTCGAATATCTCCGCAAGCTGCGCTTCCACCGCCAGATCGGCTCGGCCGCCGAATACGGATTGAGCCTATGAAGCACGTCGATATCTTCACCGACGGCGCCTGCTCCGGCAATCCCGGCCCCGGCGGCTGGGGCGCCGTGCTGCGTTATGGCGAGGTCGAAAAGGAGCTTTGCGGCGGCGAGGCGGATACCACCAACAACCGCATGGAACTGCTGGCGGCAATCTCCGCCCTGCAGGCCCTCAAGACCCCTTGCGAGGTCGATCTCTATACCGACAGCGCCTACGTCAAGGATGGCATCTCCAAATGGATTTTCGGCTGGAAGAAAAACGGCTGGAAGACCGCGGACAAGAAGCCGGTGAAGAACGCCGAACTCTGGCAGGCGCTGGAAGAAGCCCGCAACCGCCACAAGGTGACGCTGCACTGGGTCAAGGGCCACGCCGGCCACCCGGAAAACGAACGGGCGGATGAACTCGCGCGCCGGGGTATGGAGCCGTTCAAGAAGGGCAAGGCGGTTTCGTTCTAAAGGGTGTGAGGTTTTGCCGTTGCGCACCTCTCTCTACTAATGCACTGGCGGCACGAATGTGTCCGTCGGTTCAACCCAATCTCCGTCATGCTCGGGCTTGACCCGAGCATCCACGCCGACACCTACCACAGGGGCATGGATCCTCGGCTCAAGGCCACTGGTGTCCGGTTTAAATTTGGTCACCATTGGAGGCTCATCTGGTGGGGACTGTGTGGTGGCCTGCCGGCGGGTTGCAACAGGCGGTCGATCCTGCGGCGATGCATGAGATTGGCGCGCACCAGGCGGGCGAAGGCGAGCGGGCTTGTGACGGTGGTCTGGTCGGCCTTGGCCATCTGCAGCAGCAGGTATGCGATCAAAGCGACGGCGATCTGGATGCGCACGGCATTCTCGCTGTTGCCGAGGAAATGGCGGATTTTCAGCGTCTGCTTGACCCAGCGGAAGAACAGCTCGATCGCCCAGCGGCGCTTGTAGAGCGCGGCGATCTCTTCTGCCGGGGCATCGAGATCGTTGGAGAAGATGCGCAATATCTTGCCGGTTTCGATCTGCACACAGATCTCCCGAACCGGCCCGCTCATCGGGTTCCTGCGGCTTTTTGCCATGCGCTGCGGCAGAAGGCCGACCCGATCCGACAGGATGGTTCCATCCGGGCTAACCGCTCTTTCCTCGATGACGGCCAATTTGGTATGGGATTTGAGGCGCGTGACGATGCGGCAGCCGGCGGCATTGAGCTTCGCCCACCAGCCGAAATCGTAATAGCCGAGGTCGAAGACATAGGTGGCGCCTGCCTCGATGGGCATGACCTTGGCGGCGGTGATGTCGTTGACATTGGCCGGCGTCACCGCCGCATAGATCGGCCGTTCGGCATTGGCATCGTAGACGACGTGAACCTTGGCGCCACAGGCCTGATCGGAAAAGCGTGCCCAGTGCGATCCCGCTCCGGAAAGGCGCAGGCTGCTGCTGTCGATTAGATGGACCGCCTCGCCGACGGCCCGCTTGAGCCCACGCCCGGCGCGGGACACCATCTGCGCGAACAGCTCGGCGAAAACCGCACTCGGGCGTAGGCCATTGGCGTCGGCAAGGGTCGATCGTGACACCGGTTGGGCGCCGAGATGGTAAAGACCGCTGCTGTGGCTTTGCAGGCCGCCGACGATCTCGCGCAGGCTGACGGCCCCGGAAAGCTGGCCGTAGAGCAGCGCGACCAGCTGGCTCTTCGTCGACAGCCGCCGCACGTGCTTGTCGGCCTGATGCTCCTCCACAAGTCTTTCGAAGGCCGCCCACGGAATCCGCTTCAACAGATCATGAAAGACGCTATTCTCATGCCGCACGGTGTTGCCCCTCTTTCGTGTCCGGGATTGTCGCCAAACATCCGAATACGAGTAGAATCAACACCGTGCGCCTTGTCCACCAAATTTAAACCGGACAGCAGTGGCTCAAGGCCGAGGATGACGGAATATGTGGTGTCGTCCCAGCCAATTCGTCCCCGAAAGCCGACAATGGGCGGAGGCGGACTCATCCGATGACGAGCACGGGATGAGGATGGGAGAGGCCTTGCATCTCACTGCTACGGCGCCGTCGCCGCCCCCTGAATCAGGCGATGCAGATATTCGAGCTTGGCCACGACAGGCGAGGAGAGCACGAAAGGGTAGGAATCCGGCTGGCCCATGCTGCGCTGGATCGCGTTGATCGCCAGGCTGAGCGGCACCCAGGCGCTGACAAGCTGCTCGGCGCTCTGTGCCCTGTAGGGAAGAAAATCGACCTCGCCGGCTATTTCCTCATGGCCGCGCGGATCGATGGCGATGCCAAAGGCGCGGGCGGTCTCCAGCGTGTCGACGATGTGGAGATAATGCGCGAAACATTCGGCGAAATCCTCCCAGGGGTGTGACGCGGCATAGGCACTGATGAAGCTGCCCTGCCATCCCAGAGGCGGGCCATTGGAATAGTGGTTTTGCAGGGCGGCCGCATAATCCTGCCGCTCGTCGCCGAAGACGGCGCGGAAATCGTCGAGGCCGTTCTGGTCGCGCACCAGCTTGTTCCAGATGAAATGGCCGGTCTCGTGGCGGAAATGGCCGAGCAGCGTGCGATAGGGCTCGTTCATCGAGCTGCGCGCCTGTTCGCGGGTGGCGTCGTCGGCTTCGGCGGCGCGAATGGTGATCAGGCCTTCCTCGTGGCCGGTCATGGCGGGCACGACATTGCCGTCGCCCTGCAGCGAATCCTCGAGGAAATCGAAGACGAGGCCGCCTTGCGGATCCTGGGCGCGATCGGGATGCGGCAGCTTCCAGCGCAGCAGTGAATAGAAGAGATGACGCTGCGCCTGGCCGATGCGCCGCCACCGGTCGATGCCGTCCTGTGTGTCGGTGTTCGGCACCAGCCGGTTATGGCGGCAGGCAGTGCAGAACTCGCCGTCGCTGTCGTCCTCCACCAGCCAGTTGCAGATGTCGAGCCCGGCATTGGCGCAGAAGCGCACCTGCCGGTCGGGATTGGCAACAAGCTGCCAGGCCGTCTCGTCGCGCGGCTCCAGCGCATGCATGGCGAGATCGCCGGGCAGGAAGCCGAGGCGATGATTGCAGCGCACGCAGTGGCGGTTGTCAAAGTGGACGACCTGATCGCAATTGTCGCAGGCGAAAAGCTTCATCGTCTTGATCTCGGTAAAGCAGCGGAGGATTAAAAATGCCCGCCGCGCGAAGCGCGGCAGGCATGGTTCAAAGGATGCGCTGTGGTTCAGAGCCGGTCGACGGCGCCCTTGAGCTTGTCCTTGACCTTGCCGGTTGCGACCTGCCCCTTGCCCTTGGCTTCCTGGACGTCGCCCTTGGCCTGCATGTCGCGATCGTCCGTGGCCTTGCCGACCGCCTGCTTCGTCTTGCCGGCAATTTCGTTTGCCTTGCCCGAGATCTTGTCGCTGGTGCTACCCATGTAATATCTCCTTGTCAGCGTCGGACCTCTCGTCCGCGCGGGAAGGAAACGTCACTTGAAGCTATTCGTTCCAGCGATCGCCGGCGCCGGCGCCACAGGCGTCAGGCGTGGCCGGCCTCGGCCGAAAGCATGGCGGCGTTAATGCCCATGCCGGCGAGCGCCCGCTCGTACTTGTCGTCGAGGCTGCGGTCGAAGATCAGTTCCTCATTGGCCGGGCAGGTGAGCCAGCCATTGTTGGCGACCTCGTTTTCAAGCTGGCCGGCGCCCCAGGAGGAATAGCCGAGCAGCATCGTCGCGCGCTTCGGCCCGGCGCCCTTGGAGATGGCGCGCACGATGTCGAGCGTCGCCGTCAGGCAGATGTCGTCGCTGACGGGAATCGAGGAGTCGCTGGCATAATCGTCCGAATGCAGCACGAAGCCGCGGCCGCTTTCCACCGGGCCTCCGGTCTGGATCGGGAAGTCGCGGGCGCGCTGCGGCAGCACGATCGGCTCTTCCTGCTTGATCATGTCGAGATGCAGCAGCACGTCGGTGAAGGTGAGGCTCTGCGGCCGGTTGATGACGAAGCCCATGGCGCCGGCATCCGAATGCGCGCAGATGTAAATCACGGTGCGCGCAAAATTGCGGTCTTCCATGCCCGGCATGGCGATGAGGAACTGGCCATCGAAGAAGCCACGTTCCCGTCTGTTCTTCAGCGTCGATAAGGACATCGTTCCTCCTGCTGCCAGACCGCACCAAGGCCCCGACAAGAGAAAGATGGGCCAATGTCACTAATCAATCAACTGAAAATGAAGATTATGTGGCCGTCCGCTTCTGGCGGCCAAACGGCACTTTCGGTAAACCTTTGTTCCATGATGATTATTTCTTTGGCCCCGCGCCGGCTTTTCATGGCGGTCATTTCGCTTGCCGCGTCCTTCGCCCCGTTTTGTTCTGCGCAGGCGGAAATGAGCGCCTGGGCCGAGGCCGAGGGCGGCCGCATGCGCCTCGTGGCGCTGGCGCCCGGTGCCGACGGCAAAATCCGCGCCGCCCTGCAGATCGAGCCGAAACCCGGCTGGATCACCTATTGGCGCGAGCCCGGCAACAGCGGCATTCCGCCTCAAATCACCATCGCCCCGAGAAGCAACGTGGCGCTCGATGCCATCGGCTATCCCGTTCCCAAGCATTTTTACAAGGGCGGGATCGAGGATATCGCCTATGACGCGCCGGTGACGCTGCCGCTGTCGCTGACGGCATCAGCCAAAGCCCCGGTTGTGGTCGACGCGACGGCCTTCATCGGCATCTGCAGGGATATCTGCGTTCCCTTCCAGGCACACCTGGCGGTGACGCTCGGCCCCGCCACCCAGTCGCATCTGGAGGAGGAGGCGATCCTTGCGGCCGCCGATGCGGCGCTGCCGAAGCCGCCCTCGGCCGATTTCGCGGTCACGGCGCATGCGATCTCGCCGGACAGGAAGACCCTGTCGCTGACGCTCACCCTGCCGTCCGGGGGAAGCGGCGCGCCCGATATCATCGTCACCGGCCCGAGCGGCTACGCTTTCACCAAGCAGATCGGCGGCAAACGCGACGGCGCCACCTTTAAGACCGACATTGCAATCGGCAAACTGCCGAAGGATTATGATCCATCGGGAAAGCGCTGGAGCGTGCTGGTCATCGATGGCGGCAAGGCGATGGAGACCACGCTTGCCTTTGACTGAGCGGAACCTATAGTCGCCTCAGCCACGCCGGCGCCCGCCGCCAGCTGGAACCCCAATAAGCCCGAACCCCGAGGAGAAAACCCATGACCATCGCGATCGGCGACAAGCTTCCTGCCGCCACTTTCAAGGAAAAGACCGCCGACGGCCCGGTCGAAATCACCACCGAGCAGCTCTTTGCCGGCAAGCGCGTCGTGCTCTTTGCCGTTCCCGGCGCCTTCACGCCCACCTGCTCGCTGAACCATCTGCCGGGTTACCTCGAAAACCGCGACACCATCCTCGGCAAGGGCGTCGACGACATCGCCGTTCTCGCCGTCAACGACTGGCACGTCATGGGCGCCTGGGCGCAATCCTCCGGCGGCTTTGGCAAGATCCACTTCCTCGCCGATTGGGACGCCGGCTTCACCAAGGCCGTCGGCCTCGACGCCGACCTCTCCGCCGGCGGCCTCGGCCTGCGCTCCAAGCGCTATTCGATGCTGGTCGAAGACGGCGTCGTCAAAGCGCTCAACGTCGAGGAAAGCCCCGGCCAGGCCACGGTCTCGGGTGCGGCCGCGATGCTGGAACTGCTTTGAGATTTCGATAGGACGGCACCGCCGGCTGGTCTGGCAGCAACGTGCCACCAACCTCCGTCATCCCAGGCCCAGAGCTGGGATCCATACCCGGTGCCGGCAGAGGCCAGCCTGGGTCCTCGGGTCAGGCCCGAGGACGACGGAGGATGGGGTGCGCTCCGTGGCAAACCCAACGAGTCAATAGCAGCGGCGTTGCGCCTCCTGCCAATGACCCTCCCCCAACTCCGTCATCCAGGCCCTCAGCCTGGGATCCATACCCGGTGCCGGCGGAGGCCAGCCTGGGCCCTCGGGTCAAGCCCGAAGACGACTGAGGGTGGGGTGCGCTCGGTGGCAAACCCAACGGGGGTGATTCAATAGAACCTTTCCGGGTTAGATTGAAGCATTCTGCCGGAGCAGGTTTTCGTCAGTGCAAAGGCGATTGGCGAAGGGCATACCCCAAAGTACGTCCGAGCCGATCGCCTTTGATCCTGGCTAGAGATGCCCGGCCCACCGGCCGCACCGCTTCGCCGTGGTTAAGCGATAAGTGCGTCCGGCGATTCTGGAGTCTTGCAGATTTGCCGAGCAAATCTGCGGGAGGGTTGGCCGAAACGGGCCGGCTGATCGACCGGCCGGCTTGGCCGTAGGGCTGGGCTACGACGCGCGCCGGCCGGTCGACCATCCGACTCCGCTTGAGCCGAGAGAATGCTTCAATCTAGCCCGGAAAGGCTCTAGCAGCGGCGTTACTCCTCCTGCTAATCACTCTCCCCGAAACTCCGTCGTTCCGGGTCTTGAGCCTACGATACACTACCGATCAGCCTGTGACAGAAAAGCCCGCCATCTCGCCTCAATCTCGCCGCAATCGTTATAACATAACGAGTAATGTTATTACATTTTCAGGATGACCCATGCACCCGAGCCCCGATCGCCCCTTCATCAGCCTGCTGGGACAATCGGCCTTATCCAGGATGATCGGCATCTCGGTGATCATTTCCGGGCTCTGGCTTGTCATTGGCTGGGCGGTTCTGCTGCCATGACGCCGTCGATGGTCCGTCTCGACGACCTTACCGTCGCCTATGATCGCCACCCCGCCGTCCATCATGTCTCCGGCGCCTTTGCGCCGGGCAGTCTGACGGCGATTGCCGGGCCGAATGGGGCGGGCAAGTCGACGCTTTTGAAGGCGATCATGGGCGAGCTTCGGCCGGCCGAAGGCAGGGTCGAGCACCGGCTGGCACGCGCGGAATTCGGTTATCTCCCGCAGGTGGCCGAGATCGATCGGCGCTTTCCGATTTCGGTCATCGACACCGTCATGCTCGGCGCCTGGAAGAGCAGGGGCGCCTTCGGCCGTATGGCACCCGCCGATGTGAAAAAGGCGGGCGAGGCGCTTGCCGCTGTCGGCCTCGACGGTTTCGGCAGGCGCCATGTCGGATCGCTCTCGGCCGGCCAGTTCCAGCGCGTGCTCTTTGCGCGCCTGCTCTTGCAGGATGCCGACGTCATCCTGCTCGATGAGCCGTTTACCGCTATCGATGCCCGCACGACCCGGGATCTCCTCGATATCGTTTCCCGCTGGCACGGCGAGGGCCGCACCGTCATCGCCGTGCTGCATGATTTCGAGCTCGTCCGGACACATTTCCCTCAGACCCTGCTGCTTGCCCGCGAGCTCGTGGGCTGGGGGCCGACCGGCGATGTCATGTCCTCTGCCAATCTGATGAAGGCCCGCGCCATGGCCGAGCGCTGGGATGAGGATGCGGCGGCCTGCGTCCCGCAAGAGGCGCCGGCGGCATGACGGCTTACGATCTCTTCCTCGCGCCCTTCGCCGATTTCGGTTTCATGCGTCGCGCCCTTGTCGCCTGCCTCTGCCTCGGACTCGGCTCGGGGCCGATCGGCGTCTTCCTGATGCTGCGGCGCATGAGCCTGATGGGCGATGCCATGAGCCATGCAGTGCTGCCGGGGGCGGCGATCGGTTATCTCGTCGCCGGCTCGCTGTCGCTGACGGCGATGGGGCTCGGCGGCCTCATCGCCGGCCTGTCGGTGGCGCTGCTGTCCGGCGCCGTCAGCCGGATGACCGTGCTGCGCGAGGATGCAAGCTTTGCCAGCTTCTATCTCGCCTCGTTGGCACTCGGCGTGCTGATCGTCTCGTTGCGCGGGTCGAATATCGATCTCTTGCACGTGCTCTTCGGTACGATCCTGGCGATCGATGCGCCGGCGCTCTATCAGATCGGCGCGATCACCTCGCTGACGCTCGTCATCCTCGCCGCCATCTACCGGCCGCTGGTGGCCGAATGCTTCGACCCCGGCTTCCTGCGCGCCGTCGGCGGGCGCGGGCCGGTCTATCACGTGCTCTTCCTGCTACTTGTGGTACTGAACCTCGTCGCCAGCTTCCAGGCGCTCGGCACGCTGATGGCGGTCGGCCTGATGATGCTGCCGGCGGCCGTCGCCCAGCTCTGGTCGCGCAGTCTGCCTGTCATGATGCTGATCGCGACCGTCAGTGCGGCCACCTCCGGCTATCTCGGCCTGATCGCTTCGTACCATCTCGAGCTCGCCTCCGGCCCGACGATCATCATGACGGCAGCGCTGTTTTACGCCTTCTCAATCCTCTTCGCGCCTTCCGGCATCGCCCGGCGCCTCTTTCCCCGCCCGCATCTGAAGGGCTGATTTCAAGGAGACTTCGATGATATCGCGCAGACTGCTTCTCTCCGTCGCCGCACTTTCCGCGCTGATGGCGCTCTCGGCCGCTCCGGCTTCGGCCGAAACGCTGAAGGTTGTGGCGTCCTTCACCGTGCTTGCCGATGTCGTGAAACAGGTTGGCGGCGACCATGTTCATGTCACAAGCCTCGTCGGCCCGAATGGCGATCCCCATGAATTCGAGCCGTCGCCGGCCGATGCCAAGAATCTGAAGGCGGCCGAAGTCACCTTCGTCAGTGGCGAGGGGTTGGAAGGCTGGATGGACCGGCTGATCACCGCCTCAGGCTACAAGGGCAAGCCGGTGACGGTTTCCGAAGGCATCAGCACCCGCACCATGGAAGAGGACGGCAAGACCATCACCGATCCGCATGTTTGGAACAGCCCTGTGAACGTCAAGGTCTGGGTCGCCAATATCGAAAAGGCACTGTCATCAGCGGACCCCGCCGACGCCGCCGCGTTCAAGGCCAATGCCGAGAAATACACCCGGAAGCTGGACGAGCTTAACGCCTATGCCCATTCGAAATTCGACGCGATCGCCGATGACCGCCGCAAGGTGCTGACGAGCCACGACGCCTTCGGTTATTTCGGCCGCGAATACAAGGTGAGCTTCCTGGCGCCGCTCGGTCTCTCCACCGAGAGCGAAGCCTCGGCCGCCGACGTCGCCAAGCTGATCGACCAGATCAAGAGCGAGCATGTGAAGGCCTATTTCTTCGAAAATTCCAATGATCCGCGCCTGGTCAAGCAGGTCGCCAAGGCAACGGGCGCCGAGCCCGGCGGCGAGCTCTATGTCGAATCGCTCTCCGACGCCAAGGGACCGGCGCCGACCTATGAAAAGATGTTCCGCTACAATGTCGACCAGCTCGCCACGGCCATGGCGAAATCGAGCTGAGCCCCGCCGCCCGCGCCTTCGCCGAAGGCGCGGGCGATATCGCCGGAATCAGGGTGCGGTCAGATGCTCCTGGCGGGCAGCGGTCCAGACCTCCCGGGCCGAGTCGAGATTCATGGCTGCGATGGCGAGCCCGACGATCAGGTCGGGCCATGCCGAGCTCCAGAGAAAGGCTGTGATCAGTCCCGCGCCGACGATCGCGATATTGGCGATTGCATCGTTGCGGGCCGACAGGAAGGCCGCTTTCGTCAGGCTTCCGCCATGACGGCGGAAGCGGGCGAGCAACAGGGCGCAGCTCAGATTGACGATAAGCGCCCCGAAGCCGGTGAGGGAAAGCGCGAAGGGCTCGGGCGCGACTGGCAGGGTGAATTTCTGCGAGGCGGTCCAGAGCGTGGCGATGCCCGGCGCAAGCAGGATCACGGCAAGCGCGATGCCGGTGCGTGCGCGCGACCGCGCAGACCAGCCGAGCGCCATGAGTATCAGCAGATTGACCGAGGCGTCTTCGAGGAAATCGACCGAATCGGCAAATAGCGAGACCGACCCGATCGACAGCGCAACCGCGAACTCGATCCCGAAATAGCCAAGATTTGCGAGTGCGACGATCATGACTACGCGCCCAAGAGCGGTACTCTGCATCTCACATCAACCTTTCGCTAAATCTGCCGGAGAACCGGTGAACGTTGGGGCACACCGGCTTGCCCGCTCTCACAGCTTGAGGTCGAAGACCAGGATCCCGGCGAGGCCTCCGTCCGTCGAGGAGACGATGCGCTCGCCGACGACCACGTGGTCGGGATGGACGAGATAGGCGTCGCGGGCCTCGGCACTGTCGAAGGTCACGGCAAAACCGTCAACGAAGCCGCCATGCAGCCCTTCGGGCGAAACATTCGGCCCGTATTTGATGTCCACGATGCCGGGAACGACCTGCTTCAGCGCAACGATGGCGTCGAAAAGCGCCTGCTTCTCATCATTCGTCATTGCCGCTTTCAACCGCAGGAATACGCAGTGCAGGATCATGGTGGTCCTCCCGATTTTGTGTCGGCAGCATAGCCGCGAAAGCCGGCAGGGCAATGGGATTTATTTTCACGCAGGCTGCCGGCAGGAGAAGTTACATCTGATCGCCCGGCGCCAGCTCGCGCTGGTAGATCTTGCGGACCAATTCGCCCGCAAGAGCGCGGGCTTCATCCTTCTGTGCCGGCGTCATCGGCCGGCAGGTGTTTCGGAGGTTGGAGCGGTCGAGCACTGTCGCGGCGCCGGAATCGAGAATCACGAGGTGCCAGCTGCAGGAGGCGACCCTGTCGACGGCGATGGCGCCGTGGCAGCCGGTAGACAGGCAGAAGGCCACGGTCTGCTGTCCGGCATGATCCCCCTTCTGCGCCAGCGCCAGCGCCTTCTTGAACTCTTCGGACCACCGCTCGCAATGCGCCTTCCCCGGTGTGCAGGCTTTGGTGACGGGATAGATGTCGGTGGCCTGAACCGGCGCGACGAGAAGGGCGCTGACCGAAAGGGCGAGCAGAAACTTGAGCATCGAATTATCCTTGTGCAATAAGAGAGAGGCGCACATCAGCGCTCATTGGTCAACGGCCGTTCAAGGGTGCGGAGCGCGCGCCGGACGCGGGAAACCGGTAAAGTCGGTCGCCTCCGCTTAGGCCCGTTTCGTCAGCGGAAACCGGTCGCGAAGCAGCCGCAGCACCGAGTCCGACGGCATCGGCGGGCCGAACAGATAGCTCTGGCCGTAGCTGCAGCCCATCTTGGCGAGTTCGATCGCATCCTCGTTGGATTCGATGCCCTCGGCCACCACCTTCATCTCGAGCTCGCGCGCCATTGATATCACCGAGCGGAGCACGGTCGCCTTCTTGTCGCTGCTGTCGCGCACCAACGCCTTGTCGAGCTTGATAGTGTCGAAGGGGAAGCGGGTGAGATAGGCAAGCGACGAATAGCCGGTGCCGAAATCGTCGAGCGCCAGGCCGATGCCGGACTCCTTCAGCTTCTGCAGCACCAGGCGGGCCTGTTCCGGATTTTCCATCACCATGGATTCCGTCAGTTCCAGCTTGAGCCGCGAGGGCGCGCAATGGGTCTTGGCGAGAACCGAACGCACGTCGTCATAGAGCTCGTTGTTGAGCAGCTGCACGCTCGACAGGTTGATCGACACGAAGATCGGCAGTTCGCCGGTCTGGTTCTGCCAGCTCATCAGATCGTTGGTCGCCTGTTCCAGCGCGAACATGCCGAGCGGGCCGATGAGATCGGAGGCCTCGGCGATCGGAATGAATTCCGACGGCGGGATATTGCCGCGCTTCGGATGCTCCCAGCGCATCAGCGCCTCGAAGCCGGCGACCTCGACATCTTCCAGCCGGGCGATCGGCTGGTAGACCATCGACAATTCCCTGCGTTCGATGGCGCGGCGCAGATCGGTCTCGATCTGCAGCCGGTCGGTGCCGAAATCGCGGAAGGCCGGCTGGAACGGCTCGACGCGGTTGCCGCCGGCCCGCTTCGCCCGGTACATGGCAAGCTCGGCGTCGCTGAGCAGGCCGCTGGCGCTCTCCTGCCGGTCCACCCAGGAGGCGAGCCCGATCGACGCCGTCAGAATGACCTCGCGGTTGGAAAAGTTGATCGGCACCATGATCGCCTTGCTGACCGCATCGGCGAAATCGGCGACCTTGGCCGGATTGTGCTCGGACACCAGGATCAGCCCGAACTGGTCGCCGGCAAGCCGTGCCAGCGTGTCCTGCGGCTTCATCAGGCGGCGCAGGCGCCGGGTCAGGGCGATGAGAATGTTGTCGCCGGCCGCAACGCCGAGCGCATCATTGACCAGCTTGTAGCGGTCGATATCGATCACCATCACCGTCGGGCGCAGCGTCTCGCCGCCGGGCGCCAGCGCCAGCACCGCCTGCAGCCGGTCGAGGAAGACCTGCCGGTTCGGCAGGCCGGTCAGATTGTCGTGCAGCGCATCCTGCAGCAGCCGCTCGACGGAATTCTTCTGCTCGGTGACGTCGACGATGGTGCCGACGCAGCGGATGATTTCGCCGTTGGAGCCGAGCACCGGCCGGGCGCGGATCAGCAGCCAGTGGAAATGCCCGTCCTCGGCGCGGATGCGGAATTCATGATTGAGCCGGCCGCGCCGGTGTTCGAGCAGCACGTCGAGCGTGGCGCGGAAGCGGTCGCGGTCGTCAGGGTGCAGCCGCGGCAGCCAGTTGCGCGCCGCCCCGTGCATGGCGCCGGGCGAGAGGCCGAGCTTGACCGAGACGTCGGGGATGGTGACGACGCGGTCGCGCGCCACGTCCCAGTCCCACACCATGTCGCCGGAGCCGGTCAGCGCCAGCGATTGCCGCTCGAGATCGGAAAACAGCCCCTGCTGGAAAGCGCCGCCGGCAAAGGCGTGCTGCATGACGGTGAAGCCGATCAGCAGCACGATCAGCACGAGGCCGCCGCCGAGCGCCGGCTGGATGATGTCGTTGTCGAGCCGGCCTGTGACCGTCAGCCACGCCCCGAACAGCCAGACGAGCGTCAGCGCCCAGGCCGGCACCAGCAGGATGGCGCGGTCGTAGCGGTTGAAGCCGAGATAGATGATCAACAGCAGGCCCGTCGCCGCCGTCAGGGCGAAGGACAGCCTGGCGATGCCGGCGGCGATCGACGGATCGTAGATCGCCACGCCGAAAAGCAGGGCAAGGCCGAGCACCCAGGCGAGCGTGGCGTAACCGAGATGCGCATGCCAGCGATTGAGGTTCAGATAGGTGAAGAGGAAGATGACGAAACTCGAGGCCAGCGCCACTTCAGCGCAGGCGCGCCATATTCGCTGGTCGGCCGAGGCGACGCTGATCAGCTTGCCGAGAAAGCCGAAGTCGACGCAGATATAGCCGAGCACCGCCCAGGCGAGTGCCGCCGTCGCCGGCAGCATCGAGGTGCCCTTGACGACGAAGAGGATGGTCAGAAACACGGCGAGCAGGCCGGCAATGCCGAGCACGATGCCGCGATAGAGCGTGAAGGCGTTGATCGTATCCTTGTAGGCGTTCGGCTCCCAGAGATAGATCTGCGGCAGCTCCGGCGTCGACAGCTCGGCGACGAAGGTGATGACGGCGCCGGGGTTCAGCGTGATGCGGAAGACGTCGGCCTCGTCGCTCGGTTGCCGGTCGAGCGCAAACCCTTCGCTCGGCGTGATCGCCATGATGCGCTGCGAGCCGAGATCCGGCCAGAACAGCTTGGAATTGACCAGGCGGAAATGCGGCGCGACGATGACACGCTCCAGCTGCTCCTCCGAGACATTGGCAAGGGCAAACACCGCCCAGTCGCCCTGATGGTTTTCCGAGCTCGCCCGGACCTCGATGCGCCGGCGGATGCCGTCGGCGCCGGCGGCCGTCGAAACCTGGAAGGCCTCGCCCTGGTTGGCGTAGATCTCGGTGGTCGCGGTGAGGTCGAGCGCCGTATCGTCACGGGAAATCTTCACCGGTTCGGCCGCCCGGGCAAGACCCGCCGAAAGGGCGAAGGCCGCCAGGAAAAGGGCTGCGATCACCGCGATCACTCGTCCGGACGGTGACTTGGGCAGCATGCGGTCTCTGGTCATCGGCTGTCGGTTATCCTGCCTTTATCCGTATCGGTGGCGAGCCGTGAAAACATCACATGATCGTGCCACTGACCGTTGATCTTCAAATATCCGCGCAGATAGCCTTCCCGCTGAAACCCGGCCTTTTCAAGCAGACGCATGCTGCGCGCGTTATCTGGAATACAGGCTGCTTCGATACGGTGCAACTCAAGCCCGGTGAAGATATAAGGAATAACCATTTGAAGGGCGGCGAACATATGCCCCTGGCCGGCATGGCGTTCGCCCATCCAGTAGCCGATCATGCAGCTTTGTGCCGCACCCCGCCTGATATAGCCGATGGTGATGCCGCCGACGAGGGTGCGGTTCTCCTTGAGGAAAATGAACAGCGGAATCGCCTGGCCGGAGGCATATTCCTGCTTGCCGCGGATGACGCGGGCGCGGTAGGCGCCCTCCGTCAACTCGTCGCGCCGCCAGGTCGGCTCCCAGGGTTCGAGGAACCTGCGGCTTTCGGACCGCAGCCGGTGCCACTGGTTGAAATCCTGGTAGCGCGGCAGGCGTAAGAGGTACTTGTCGTTTTCCAGCTCGACCGCATCCGGCTGCCGCGACAGGAACCGAAACACCGATTTTGGCATCGATCACTCCCGGCAGACGGACGTCGGCTCAGCTGGCCTGCATCGTCTTCGGCGCCGGTACCGAAAGCGAGGCGATGATGTCTTCCATCGGCGCGAGCTGTTCCAGCGGCCCGATCGCCGAAAGTGTCGGCACCGTGTCGTAGAACAGCCGGCCGGCGAGATCGGTCAGGCGCTCGATGGTGATGCCTTCCAGCCGTTCCATCATCTCCGGATTGGAGATCGGCCGGCCGTAGAGCATCATCTGCCTCGCGATCTGGCCGGCGCGGGCAGCCGGACTTTCCTGGCCCATCAGCAGCTGGGCGCGGATTTGGGCGCGGGCGCGCTCGATTTCTTTCTGGTGGATCTCGTTGGCAGATTTGTGCAGTTCGTCGACGATCACGGGCACCAGCTCCGGCAGGTTTTCGCCGCCGGTCGCGGCATGAATGCCGAAGATGCCGGTGTCTGAAAAACCCCAATGGAAGGCATAGACGGAATAACAGAGGCCGCGGAATTCGCGCACTTCCTGGAACAGCCGCGAGGACATGCCGCCGCCGAGGATATTGGCGAGGATCTGCGAGCAGTAGAAATCGCGGGCGTGGTAGGGCTTGCCCTCGAAGCCGAGCAGGATCTGCGCATCCATCAGGTCGCGCGGTTCGCGCACGCTTCCGCCGATATAGCGCGCCGCTTCCATGACCGGCGGGGCGGATGGCGAAGTCGGCAGGCTGGCGAAGCGATCCTCGACCATGCGCAGGAATTCTTCATGATCGACGGCGCCGGTCGCCACCACGAACATCCGGTCGGTCGTGTAGTTCCGGCCGAGATAGGTGCGGATCTGCTGCGGCGTGAAGGAAACGACGGTCTGCGGCGTGCCGAGGATTGCCCGGCCGAGCGTCTGGTCGCGATAGGCGGCCTCGGAGAAGCGGTCGAACACCACGTCGTCGGGCGTGTCGTTGGCGGCGTTGATCTCCTGCAGGATCACCTGCTTCTCGCGCTCCAGTTCCTCCTCCTCAAAGGCCGATTCCGTCAGGATGTCGGCGAGGATATCGACGGCGAGGGGCACATGATCCTTCAGCACGCGAGCATAATAGGAGGTCGTCTCGGTCGAGGTGGCGGCGTTGACTTCGCCGCCCACATCCTCGATCTCCTCGGCGATCTCACGGGCGCTGCGGCGCGCCGTGCCCTTGAAGGCCATGTGTTCGAGCAGGTGGGCGATGCCGTGCTCGTCTTCCGTCTCGTTGCGCGATCCCGATTTGATCCAGACACCGAGCGCAACGCTTTCAAGGTGCGGCATGGTTTCTGTGACTACTGTCAGCCCGGATTTCAGCCGGGTGCACTCAACTGTCATTGGCTATCTTTCTGCGCCTGCCGTCGTCTTGCCGCGGGCGTGTTTGCCGATAAAGGTTTCAACGGCTTTCAGCTCCGGTGCGATGATCTGGAAACGCTCCTCCCTTTGCATCAGATCAGCAAGCCACGTCGGAAGCGCCGGGTCAATACCGCAGGCCGATTTTACGGCAACCGGAAATTTCGCCGGATGTGCAGTCGCAAGCGTCACCATCGGCGTATTCTGCTTTTCCTTCTTGGCTGCGACGAAGACGCCGATCGCCGAATGCGGATCGAGGAGATAGCCGGTTTGCGCATAGGTCTTGCGGATCGTCTCGGCGACCTGCTTTTCGCTGGCGCGCCCGGCCCGGAAGTCGCGGCGGATAGCCTTCAGCGCTTGCCCGCCGATCTCGAAACCATTGGATTGCTTGAGGCTTTCCATGGCCGCGCGCACCTTCGAGGCATCGCGCCCATAGGCTTCGAACAGCAGCCGTTCGAAATTCGAGGAGATCTGGATGTCCATCGACGGCGAGCTCGTCGCCTTGACCGCCTTCATGTCGTAGCGGCCGGTCTTCAGCGTGCGCGTGAGAATGTCGTTCTCGTTGGTGGCGATGACCAGCCGGTCGATCGGCAGGCCCATGCGCTTGGCGCAGTAGCCGGCGAAGATATCGCCGAAATTGCCGGTCGGCACGGTGAAGGAGATCTTCCGGTCCGGCCCGCCGAGCGCCACCGCCGTGGTGAAATAATAGACGATCTGGGCCATGATGCGCGCCCAGTTGATCGAGTTGACGCCCGACAGGCTGACCCTGTCGCGGAATGCCGCGTCGTTGAACATCGCCTTGACGAGATTCTGGCAGTCGTCGAAATTGCCTTCGACGGCGAGCGCATGCACATTGGCGGCCGTCGAGGTCGTCATCTGCCGCTGCTGCACCGGCGAGACCTTGCCGTGCGGGAAGAGGATGAAGATGTCGGTGCGCTCGCGGCCGGCGAAAGCGTCGATCGCCGCCCCGCCGGTATCGCCCGAGGTGGCGCCGACGATCGTCGCCCGTTCGCCTCGCTTTTCCAGCGCATAATCCATCAGCCTGGCGAGCAGTTGCATCGCCACGTCCTTGAAGGCGAGCGTCGTGCCGTGGAAGAGCTCCATGACGAAGCTGTTCGGCCCGGTCTGGACGAGCGGCGCGATCGCCGGATGGCGGAAGGTGGCATAAGCCTCGTCGATCATCGCCCGGAAGGTCGCCGCAGGGATTTCGCCGTTGGTGAAGGGCGACAGAATGGTGAAGGCGATCTCCTGATAGGTCTTGCCCCTGAGCGCGCGGATCTCTTTCTTCGAAAACTGCGGCCACTCACGGGGAACATAGAGCCCGCCATCGCGCGCCAGTCCCGTCAGCAGGGCGTCGCAAAAGCCGAGGGCAGGGGCCTCGCCGCGGGTCGAGATATAATCCACGTTGGTCATCCTTGATCTATCGCTGGAAGAAATTTGGCCGGGCCGAGCCGGGGCCCGCTCCGCCGGAAACCGGCAAGGGGCTGCCTTCAGGCCACACCATTGCCGTTATCTTGTTGAAGTTGCCCGCATCCGGCGGCGAAAAGTGCATCAAAACGGCGCGTACCCAATCGATTTTTGTTTGCGCCGCTGATATAGACCATCGCAAACCGTCGTGAAAGGCCTCGTGAAAAAGACTGAGGCCTCCAAGAAACGCTTGTGCAAAGGGTGGAACATAGTGCTCGGCAAGGTCTCGCGTCTTATCATCTCCACTTCTTTCGTTGCCCTTCTTGCCGGCTGCAACTCGCTCGGCATCGGCGGCGACAACAAGCCTGAGGCGGCGCCAACCCAGCCGAACGGCACGGCCCAGATCATGCCGCTGGCGCCGGCCAATCCATCATCGAACAACCCCTCGATCGGCACGGCCAAGACGGCGCAGGGGACCGTCGCCCCGGTCGTCCAGGGCGCCTGCCCGCAGATCTTCCTGCGCGACGAGGATGCGATCTTCCGCACCTATGCCAAGGGCAAGAAGGATGATCCGCAGCAGATCGTCTTCCAGGCCTCCTTCGGCGATTACACCCGCCAGTGCACGTTGAACGACACGAGTCTGACGATGACCGTCGTCGCCCAGTTGCGGCTCATCACCGGCCCGGCCGGCAACCCCGGCCCGGTGACGCTGCCGATCCGCGTCACCATCCTCGATGGTCAGAACGTGCTCTATTCCGAGGTCACCAAGTTCCCGACCGAAATTCCGGCGGGTGCACCGGGCACGCAGGTCATCTTCCGCAAGGAAGGCATCAAGATGCCGGCCGGCGCCGGCGCGCTGGTGCGGGTCAACGTCGGCTTCGACACCCAGACGGCCAAGAGCAAGAAGAACAGCTGATATTTCGGCAAGACGCGGTCTGGCGCGCGGCTATCCGGGCGCTTACCCGCGGGCGTAATGGCGCGGCGGCTTCGCAGCCGCGATGAAGCGACGGCAAAAGCGGCGGTCCTCAAGCCGCGGCGCCGTGCATTGGCGAGAGCGCCAACCCCACTCCGTCATCCCCTGGGCTTGACCCTGGGAATTCACGACCAAGCACTCGGCTTCACAAATGTCCCTGCCGGATGCCGTGCCTCTTCACGCGGCGCCAGCAGCATGGATCCCAGGGTCAAGCCCTGGGATGACGGAGGAGAGGTGGTGCCGGGAGCGCGTCGGGCTCAGCAGCCGCGCGAATGGCCCAGGTCTTAAAGCACGCCTTCCCAGGCAGCCAGCGCGGCGACGACGCCCGGCAGGTCGTTCATCCGGGAGATCACCGTTTCGGCGCCGGCATCCGTCAGCTTGTCGGCATGGGCGGGATAGCTGTGCGAGGCGCCGGTAAAGCCGATGACGCGCATGCCGGCGGCGCGCGCCGCATGCACGCCGTGCACGGAATCCTCGACCACGACAGTCCTGTCGGGCGAGATACCCATCCGGCTTGCGCCGTGCAGGAAGATGTCGGGCTTCGGCTTGACGCGGTCGGGGCCGAGCTCCTTGGCGGAGAAGATGTTGGGCGAAAACAGCGGCTTCAGACCTACCTTGGTGAGCATCATGTCGAGCCGCTTCGTGCTCGAATTCGAGCAGATGCAGCGCTTCATCGTCAGTCTGGAAACGGCGAATTCGACGCCCGATATGGCCTTGACGTCATTTGCCAGCCTGATGTCGAGCAACTGCTCCGACTTATCAAGCAGCGAGGCCGACAGCGGGATGCTCGCCTCGCGCTCGATCTGCAGCAGGATATTGTGCCACGTCATGCCGGCGAAACGTTCGCCCATTTCCTCGGCGCCGATCGGATATCCGGCTTCCGTCAACAGCGCGGATTCCACTTCCGCGGCGATGACTTCGGAATCGACGAGAACGCCGTCGCAATCGAAGATGATGAGATCGAAGCCGTCCATATGTTCACGCCTTGCTGGAAATCTGGGTCTTGTCAGGGGGCGTTGCGGCTTTACACGATGGCCGGCCAAAGCTCAACCTGATCTCAAGCATGGCTGCGATGCGGCAGGCGACCGGCTGCCTGGCGGCATGCCGGTGATGCGATCGCTGAAGGGAAGGGGCCCGCCATCGTTCATGCATGGCGAGCCCTGGTTAATTACTGTTGTTCCGGCAGGATGATCTTGCTGCGGGTCGTATTCTTGACGGGCTTCTCGCCGGGAACATGCGACATGGTGCGGGTCGTGCTCTGCAGCGCGTCGCCATCGGTGCTGGTCTTGGTGCGGGACTTGCTGAAGGTCCCCTTGTCGACCGCCTGGGCCTTGGTCTGCGCCTTGAGCTTGTCGCCATTATTGTCGTTGATGTGCGTCTTGCTTTGCGCCTTGCCGTCGGTGGTGGCCGCACTTCCCCCCGATCCGATCGAGGAGGTCGTGCCGCCATCGGTGCGGCAGGCGCCGGCCGTTCCGACCGAGCCTGCCGAGGTGCCTCCGGCCGAAGCGCTTCCGGCGGTTCCGACCGTTCCGGCCGCATTGCATTCCTCCGCAAGGCCGGCCGAAGACGAGGCAAGCAGCGCGATCGAGGCGGCTGCGATGAGGTGGATAGGTTTCATTGCCGTCTCCTATTTCGCAGGTTTCGTCACCGAACAGGTTCCATCGGAACGTTTGGTGATGACGGTGCCGTCGGGCCGGGTAACGCTGGCGGTCGAATAGCTGTCGACGCTTCCCGAATTTGCCGAGGAGCCGGCGGAGGCCGATGACGAGGTAGAGCCGGCCGAACCGCTCCCGGTCGTGGTCGACGAGGACACATGCCCGTTACCGGCGGTGACGGTGGTGGACATGTCGCCCGACTGGGACTGAACGACGGTGCACGTCGTTCCGTCGTCGAGCTTGATTTCCTCGGCCATGGTCTGCCCGCCGACCGCCACAAGCGACGCCGTCAATGCGATTGTCGGAAGTCTGGTCATTGCTTTCATCTCCAAGGGGTTTGGCCGGCGCCACGGAGGCGCCGGCCGACATCGTCAGCAGCCTTTGGTGCCGGCGGCGTCCTTCTTGACCTGGCCGGGCGCGCAGCCCTTCTTGCCCTTGTTGTCGTGCGAGCTGCCGGCGGCGCTGCTGCCGGTGCCGACGGTGCTGCCGGTCTTGTCTCCGTCAGCGGACGAAGCGCCGGTTCCAACACTCGAGGCCGAATTGGCATCGCCCGAACCCGCAGCGGAGCCACCGGTTCCGACCGAGCTGCTGGACGTGCCGCCGCCGGCCGATGAGCCACCGGTGCCGAGCGTCGAAGCAGAGCCCGAGCCGGACCCCGAACCAGCGGCGCTACCGCCGGTGCCGACGGAGCTGCTGGATGTGCCGCCGCCAGCCGACGAGCCGCCGGTGCCGAGCGTCGAGGACGAGCCGGAATTGCAATTGGTCGTGCCGGCAGGGCAGGTGCCGCCGGCAGAGCTGCCACCAGTACCGACGGTGCTGCTCGCAGTTCCGCCGCCGGCCGACGAACCGCCGGTGCCGACCGTGCTCGACGATTGCGCAAAACCGGAAACAGCCGTGCCGGCCAGAAGAGCCGCCGCCAATGCCAGATGTGTTGCCTTCATCATGATAATTCCTCCGTTGTTTGAAATTGACTGCCGTAGCGGGCAGCTGGTTTTCAAACGACGGTTTTATCCGTCTGTTCCGGATTTGGGCCCTCAGTCGGATAAGGCATCGGACTTTTGGACGATAGCGCCGGCGGGTATCGCAGCACCGCTCGTTTTGCCGGCGATCGCCAAGACAAGGCGGCGATAATGCGCCATCTGCCCGGCCACCCAAGTCTCGAACTGAAGAAACGTATCGTCGGGCATCAGCGCCAGCTCGCCACCCGGAGAGACGCAGTACCAGCCTTTCTCGGCCGCCTCGTCGAGAATATTGCTGATATGCTGACGAGAGACGTCGAAGCGCTCGGCAAGAGCCCGGTAGGTCAGGCTCCCGGCGATTCCTCCGCCTTGGCGTTGGCGCAGGGCTGCGGCCATGACGGCGCAAAATACAAGGTGGCCGGCGTCTCTTTCGCTGTGGCGGACGATGATCGGAAAGGGGCCGAACAGGTCATCCTTCACCGTGTAGCGTTCGGCAGAAAGCGCCAGCCAGTGCGCCAGCAGGGTCTCATCCCCAGCAAGATCGTCCGTCCGGATCGGCAGGGGAGGTGCGACCACTTCCGCGGCGCTCAGAATGGCAAGCGGTGATTGGCCGATCTCCCGCATCAATTCCAGGCTGGGTTTGAGGACTTGCGTTCGGCGGTCGGTCTCGAGCGATGTTGCAGTGACGAGGCCGCGGTCGCGCAATCCGCTGATAAACGCAGCTATCTGGCGCGGGCTGCCGGGCGTTGACCGTTGAAGAAGCGCAAGCGACGGCGCCGGGCCGCGCGACTGAAGCCACTGAACATGAAGGCAGATCAGAATGAAAGAGACGAGATAGCGCTGCTTCTGGGCAAATAGTTTGTTCGCCGGCAACACCTTCGGCACGCGTGCAATCATTGCCTCGCAATAGGACAGCACCGCGACGCTATAGGAGGGATGGCGCATCAAGCGGGCCGCCTCGACCCACAGAGTGTCCGCGGCGAAGTCATTCACTCCGGCATAGAGGCGTGTCTCGCTCATGTTTCTTTCGTCTGCTTACTGATCAATGCAAAGTTTAGACTCTGCCATTGGCGGGAGGCGGTTTATACAGCCTTCGCGTTTATTTTTCTTCAATAAAGTTGATTTTGATGAAAGCACAGGGCCGTATCTCAGTTCACTTCGCCGTTGCCGGTTCCGCCTTTATTACACTCTTTCTTTCAGCCGTTACCGCGCAAAGCGATCCCTTGCTCGATTCCTATGTCGAGATCAGCAACGGCGGCGAGTTGGGAACGGATCAGGTCGACATGTCGACGGGTGGATGGATCAGATCCGTGGGAGCCGGAACCGTCAGCCTGGTGCCGGAAATGGATATTATGGACGGCGCCGTTGTGCGTTTCTCCGCCATTGCCGGCAGTGATCTGAATCTCAGGCTTTATCGGGCCGGGAGGGGCGCGGAACTTCATTTCGGCGGCGCCGGCGACACCGGCACCGTCACGCTTGCGGATAACTTCTTCTCGGGCTCAAACCAGGACGTGTATGTCGATTCCGGCACGCTGCTGGTCCCGGGGGACGGTCAAGGGGCACTGCTCCGCGCCACCACGACAACTGTTGCATCCGGCGCAACCATCGACCTCGGGACGCACAGCGATTGGATAGCCTCTCTTGCCGGCAGCGGCACCATCCGCCTCGACAATGCTAATCTTGAGATCCGAGACTTCACATTCAATGGAACGATCGACGGCGCAAACAGTGTGACCTTCAGCCGGGGCGGAAACTGGCAGGGCAGGTTCCTCGGCGTCGGCGAAGTCGCGCTCTCCGCCAACCGGACCCTAAACATTATCGATGCCGCCACCGCAGCAAATCTTTCAACCCTCGATGCGCTTCGCTTGTCCTCAGGATCGGTCTTCGACCTTAGAATGTATGACGCCTCGCTCAACAGCCTGTACGGCGCAGGCCTGATCGGCACGACTGAAAGCCTCTCGATCGGATCCGGAAATTATTCCGGGGGCATCATCGCGAGCCGCGGGCTGACGATTTCCGGGGACTTCCTATGGTCGGGCGTCTCGCAAGGGGCCCTGTCGATCGACGTGCTTTCCGGCGCGACACTAAGCGCCGATGGCGGCAAGGTGTTCGGGGGTCTTGCGGACATCAATGTCGATGGGACGCTGGCTATCAAGACAAGTGAAGCTGTCGATGCACTAACCGGTGGTGGCAGTGTCGACGTCGCCGGCAATGCCGTTCTTTCCGTTGGTGCCGACAACAGCTCGGCCACCTTCGACGGTGTGATATCGGGTGACGGCGGTCTGACCAAAGCCGGCACCGGCACCGTCACGCTCAGCAGCCGCCAGTCCTTTACAGGTGTAACGACCATCTCAGCCGGCACATTGCAGTTGATGTCGGCCAATGCGCTTTCCACCTCTTCTGGACTCTTCATGAATAACGGCACCCAATTGGATATGGGCGGCTTCAACCAGGCCGTTGCGAGCCTATCCGGCGGCGGCGACATTCTGCTCGGCAGTGCAAGCCTATCCCTCGGCGCTTCCGGCGGGAGCGGATCGTTCGGCGGAGTCATATCCGGCAGCGGGTCCGTTACAAAGTCGGGCACCGGCACTTTTGGGCTATTTGGACCCAACAGTTTTTCCGGAGCCATGAATGTACTGGGAGGAACCCTCTTTGTGTCCTCATCCGCATCTCTCGGCGATGGCAGCGCGACCAATACGCTCACCCTCGATGGCGCGACGCTGCAGACATTCGGAGCCGTTTCGTCTCCCGCCGCCCGCGGCGTGGTTATTGGAAGCGCCGGCGGCACCGTCAATACGAGCGGCAATGCGGTGACATTTGCCGGCAGCGTATCGGGCACCGGACGGCTGAGCAAGACCGGCGCGGGCACGCTGACCCTTTCGGGCAATAATACGCGGTCGGGGGATACGGACGTCGAGCAAGGGCGGCTATCCCTCCGGAACGGCAACGCATTGGCCGACGACGGCCGCGTGACCATTGCCGACCTCGCTGCCACCGGGCTCGACGTCGAGACGTCCGAGACCATCGGCTCGCTCGCCGGCGGCGGCTCGTCGGGTGGAGACGTGAACCTATCGAATGCGGCGACGCTTAACGTCGGGGGCGACGACAGTTCCACCACTTTCGCCGGGTCGATCGCCGGCGACGGCAGTCTCGTCAAGACCGGCGCGGGCCTGTTTCGCCTGACCGGCAATAGCAGCTATACCGGCGACACGGATGTGCTTGACGGCACGCTGTCGGTCAATGGCAGCCTGGCTGGCGCAGTCAACGTCGGTTCCGGCGCAAGACTTCAGGGAACCGGCAGCGTCGGCAGGACCTCGCTTGCAGCAAACAGCGTCCTTGCTCCCGGAAATTCGATCGGTACCCTGACGGTCGCCGGAGATCTGAACCTCGATCCAAGCAGCGTGTTCGAAGTCGAGATCGGCAGCACCGGGCTGAGCGACAGGGTGAACGTCACCGGTACCGCCTTCCTGAACGGTGCCGAGGTTCGGACAATCCTTTGGGATCCCGCAGTCAGCTACGTCAATGGCCAGTCCTACACGATCGTCTCTGCCGGCGCCGTCTCGGGCACCTTCGGCGATCTGGAGATCGATTCTGCCTTCCTGAAGTCTTTCCTCAGCTATTCCGCCACCGACGTAACCCTGACCCTGCGCACCGTGCTGAGCCCCGGTTCTCTGTTTCCGAGCGCCGCCCTCACGTATAATCAGCAACAGTCGGCTTATGGCCTCGACTTCCTCGATCAGACGAGCGGCTCCAGCAGCCTCGCGCTCTACAATGCGATCCTTTATAGCGACAGGGCAGAAGCAAGGGATGCATTCGACCAGCTCTCCGGCGAAATCCACGCATCGCTGCAAAATGGCCTTTTCAGCGAAGCCGATGACGTGCGCAACGCGGTTTATGACCGGCTGGACGAGGCGTTTGCGACCGGCGGCAAGGCATGGACGAGCGCCTATGGCAATGTCGCCTGGCTGAAGGGTGACGGAAACGCCTCGAGCGCGACGACAGCGCGCGGCGGCGCGCTCTATGGCGTCGACTGGGTGATCGACGATCGTTCGATCGGCGTGTTCGCAGGCGTCGGTCAATCCTCTTTCGAGATCCCCGACCTCGGCTCCACGGCCAATATCGACAGCGTGCATCTTGGCCTCTATGCCGCGCAGCGGTTCGGCGGACTGCAGGTCAGATTCGGGGCGTCGAACAGCTGGCACGACATCGAAACGCGCCGCGACATCGCCTTTGACGCTTTTTCCGACAGTCAGACGGCAAGTTATCACGGCAGCACCGCCCAGATTTTCTCGGAGGCGTCATACGATTTCGGCCTCTCCCGTGACCTGATTGTGGCCCCGTTCGGCAGATTGGACTATGCAATCGGCCAGCGCGACAACTTCCACGAGGACGGCGGCGCAGCCTCCCTTTCGGGCGAGAGCGCACGGGAAGATCTGTTTGCGACGACTGTGGGGCTACGGACGAAACGACAGGCTTCGATCGCCGGAAAGAGTGTCACCACTGGTTTTGATGTCGCCTGGAGACGGATCGCCGATCAGGATACGCCGCTCGCCGCTCTGGCATTCGAAAATGGCGGCAGTTTCGTCGTGAAAGGGCTGCGCAATGCCGAAAACAGCGTCGTTGCGGGCGGATCCGTGACATTGCAGCTGACGGAGGCAGCGGCCGCTTCCCTGTCGTACCGAGGACAATTCGGCGATGGCCTCAACCGCCACAGCGCCAATGCCCGGTTGGACGTCAGATTCTAGAGCATGAGTGTGAGCGATTTTCGGACGACATCATGCTCTAACTGTTTAAGGATTCAAATCTAAGGCCCACCCGGCCTTAAATCATCCTGTTCTAGCGAGGCGCTTTCGCATCCGGAGCGGATGGATAGCTGCTTGGCGAACGTCGGTTAAACCTCACTGTTTCTCTCCTAAGCCTCGGTCGGATAATCCCCGAATTTGGCCTATCCGATCGCGATCGGCCGGCGGCGAAGAAATTTGCAACGCACTTCTGTGGCGGCGCGACACGAGCAGCATTGCCAATTCAAGGGCTTGATCCTAATTTGGGCGACAAGGGGAGAGGGACCATGAGGCTGTCAGCTCTTATTCCATCAGCGGCTGCCGCAGCGCTGCTATTGGCCTTCACATCCGATGCCGCCGCTAAAGGCGGAAAGCACCACAATCACAGAAGCTGTGCACAGCTGCAGGCGATGATGGATCATGGTTTGACCGGCGGCAAACATGCCGACGATGGCGTCGAAAGGAAGGCAAAGATCGAAAAGAAGATGAGGAAGAAAGGCTGCCAGGGGTGATGAAGCCGCAAACGGCCTCGCGTGCCAGCAAAGGACGCCGGATGGGAGCCCGCGCTCGTGCCGAATGCGAACATGGCTCGACCGGAGCGGGCGCGCAGGGGTGGCAACTCAAGCGAGACGAGTGACGGATATGCCCGACGGTCGGTTCGGCGCCTTCATCACCTGCGCCTCTATGCTGGCAGGGTTTTGCAGATCTGCACCCGTCTATCCAGCCGGAAAAAGCAATAGAAATTGCCGGTCGCCTTCCGGGGTAAAGAGGATCGAGCGGCTTTCCGCCGTGCGCCGCGCCCAGCCCTTGTCGAGGAAGCTTGAGAGCAGCGCCTTGCCGAGGCTGCCGGCGAGGTGCGCCCGCCTTTCGCTCCAGTCGAGGCAGGAGCGGCAGAGCGGCCGGCGCGACGATCTGAGATCGCCGACATCGATGCCGATGCCTTTGAGATCGTTTTCGCCCTTTTCGGTCAGCGCCAGGCCGTCTCCGATCGCGTCGATCGCGCCTGAGGCAATCAGGCTGTCGAGCATGCGCACGCCGTAATCGCCGGCCAGATGATCGTAGCAGATGCGCGCCTTGCGCAGCGCCGGCTCCTTCGGCCCTGGCCGGTGGCGCAGATGCCCGCGCCCGGCGGCAAAACCCATCATGCTTTCGATCAGCCGGGCGGCCGCCTCGTCGGCGAGCGTGAAATAACGGTGGCGCCCCTGCTTGCGCTGGGCCAGCAGCCCGCCGGCTTCGAGCTTGGCGAGATGGGTGCTGGCCGTCTGCACGGTGATGCCGCCGACGCCGGCAAGCTCGGTCGCCGTCAGCGCCTGCCCGCCGGTCAGCGCCGCCAGCATGTTGGCCCGCGCCGGATCGCCGATCAGCGCACCGATCTGTGCAATGTCAGGGCCTTCCTTCATACTTCGATCGTAACCGAAGCATCGCCGTCAGGCAATGTGCGAAAACAGGCGAGCACAAAGGAGAACCCGATGATCACCTGCTTCATCCGCTACGAAATCGAGGCCTTCAAGAAAGACGCCTTCGCCGAATATGCCCGCAACTGGGGCCAGGTGATCCCGAAAAACGGCGCCGATCTGATCGGCTATTTCGCCCCGCACGAGGGATCGGCGACGACAGCCTACGGCGTCTATAATATCGAGAGCCTCGCCGCCTACGAAGCCTATCGCGCCCGGCTGGCCGCCGACCCGCTCGGCCGCGAGAATTACGAATTTGCCAGGCGCGAACGCTTCATCCTGAAGGAAGACCGCATCTTCCTGAAAAACGTCTCCGCCCCTCACGCCAAGCTGGTGCTGCCATGATCGCCGTCATTTTCGAAGTCGTGCCCTATATGGGCGAGCGTCACAAATATCTCGATCTCGCCGGCGAATTGCGCGCCGAACTCGAAAAGATCGACGGCTTCCTCTCGATCGAACGGTTCGAGAGCCTGACGAACCGTGGCAAGCTGCTGTCGCTCTCCTTCTTCCGCGACGAGGAGGCGGTGAAGGAATGGCGCAATCTCGAGGCGCACCGGGCCGCGCAACAGGCCGGACGCGGCGGCATCTTCGCCGATTACCGCCTGCGGATTGCCAGTGTGGTGCGCGATTACGGCATGTTCGAACGCGATGAGGCGCCGGCCGACAGCCGCAGAGTTCATGACGCGGCGTGATCGTGGGAGAGGGCCGCCGGTGCAATAAATTCCCGATTTCGGCCACCCCTTCAGGCTTTGGTAACTAAGTTGCGTAACCATAACGGAGAGTTAAGCGTAGAGCGTATGAGTGAGTATCAGAATGGCGTCAGTTTTTCCGCTTGCCGACCTCAAGGCCTCCATCAAGCCGGATTCCCGGCAGGAGTCCTGGATCGACACGATCATCAAGGGTGACTGCGTCAGCGCCCTTGAAGCCTTGCCCACCCACTCCGTCGACGTGATCTTTGCCGATCCGCCCTATAACCTCCAGCTCGGCGGAACGCTGCACCGTCCCGACCAGTCGCTGGTCGATGCGGTCGACGACGAATGGGATCAGTTTGCCTCCTTCGAGGCCTATGACGCCTTCACCCGCGCCTGGCTGCTCGCCTGCCGCCGTGTCTTGAAGCCGACCGGCTCGATCTGGGTGATCGGCTCCTACCACAACATCTTCCGCGTCGGCGCGACGCTGCAGGATCTGAACTTCTGGATCCTGAACGACATCATCTGGCGCAAGACCAATCCGATGCCGAATTTCAAGGGCCGCCGTTTCCAGAACGCCCATGAGACGATGATCTGGGCAAGTCCCAATGCCAAGGCCAAGGGCTATACCTTCAACTACGATGCGATGAAGGCGGCCAATGACGACGTGCAGATGCGCTCCGACTGGCTGTTCCCGATCTGCAACGGCAATGAACGGCTGAAGGGTGAGGACGGCAAGAAGGTGCATCCGACCCAGAAGCCGGAAGCGCTGCTCGCCCGCGTCATCATGGCTTCGACCAAACCCGGCGATATCGTGCTCGATCCCTTCTTCGGCTCGGGAACGACGGGCGCCGTCGCCAAGCGCCTCGGCCGTCACTTCGTCGGCATCGAGCGCGAGCAGGATTATATCGATGCGGCATCGGCCCGCATCGCCGCCGTCGAGCCGCTCGGCAAGGCGGAGCTGACCGTCATGACCGGCAAGAAGGCCGAAGTCCGCGTCGCCTTCAACGTGCTTGTTGAAAGCGGCCTGATCAAGCCCGGCCAGGTGCTGACCGACGCCAAGCGCCGTTATAGCGCGATCGTGCGCGCCGACGGCACGGTGGCATCAGGCGGCGAGGCCGGCTCCATTCATCGTCTCGGCGCCAAGGTGCAGGGTCTCGATGCATGCAACGGATGGACCTTCTGGCATTTCGAAGACGGGCAGTCCCTGCGCCCGATCGACGATCTCAGGTCCATCATCCGCAGTGATCTGGCGAAGGTGGAGTGAGCAGCACTTTCGCAAGATCGACATAGCTTCTTCCGGTTTCCTCCAGTTGCGGAAGAAGGCCAAGGCGCCCGGGGTTCGAACCCGGGCGTCTTCTATTTTAGAAATCCTTGTAGTCGGTGACGTCGACGCGGATGATGCGGCCTTCCGAATTGAAGGTGATCGTCTCCTCGCCCTCGCGGATCAGCGGCTTGCCCGTTTTGCTGTGGGTGGCGCGGAGCGACCAGACGGCCCGGCCGGATAGCGGCGTCAGTGTCTCGACAAGAGAGTTTTCCGCCGTCTGATCGGGATAGTCGTCGAAATAGCGCCGGAAGGCGGCCATAATCTCGGGCCGTCCCGAAAGGCTGCCGACGCCATTCGAGATATAGGTGGCGTCGTCGGCGAAATAGCCCTCGATAACAGGAAAATCCAGCGCGTTGATCGCGGCGTGGAAGCGTTCGATTTCCTCTGCCGGGTCGAAGGCCATGGCGCTCAAACCTTCAGACCGTAGTCAGCGAGATCGCTGCGCAGCTTCTCGGCGCCCGAAAACAGCACCGCGTTCCAGCCGAAGGCCCTGGCGCCTTCGACATTAACAGGCGCGTCGTCGATGAAGATCGTCGCCTTCGGATCGAGGCCGAAGCTCCTCGTATGGCTCGCGTAGATCGCGGCATCCGGCTTGATCAGGCCGACATCGCCGGAAACGGTCACGCCGCGCGGCAGCTTGAGGAAAGGAAAGCGCTCCTGCGCCTCGCGAAAAGTGTCGGAGGCGAAATTGGTCAGCATCGTTACGTCGCGGCCTTCGGCGATCAGCCCTTCCAGGATCGCGACGCTGTCGTCATAGGCGTGCGGCACCATCTCGTGCCAGTATTTGCGGAAGGCGCGGATATGCTCTTCGCGAGCCGGATGCGCGGCAATCAGCAGCGCTTCGGCCTCTTCCCAGGTGCGGCCGCGGTCCTGCTCGATGTTCCAGTCATGGGTGCAGATATTGGCGAAAAACCAGTTGCGCTCGGTCTCATCGGGAATGAGGCGGGCGAAGGGAAGATGCGGATCGTAATGAATAAGAACTTTGCCGATATCGAAAACGATGTGTTTTATCTCGGGGGTCATGGTCATGCCTTGGATGTTTTGAACGCGAGAGGAATAGCCGCTGCGATCGCTTTTTTCATGATGGTCGGCAAGGCCTGCGCTTCAAGATTTGTAACCGGCTCCCACCATTCGTCATTCACGCCATCATTCAGCGTCGGCTTTGCAGCGATCGCCGCCCGCCAGATCGACAGCCGGAGTTCGAAATGGGTGAAGACATGAATGACGGTGCCGCAGGCTAGCCAGGCCGCCTCGAAGGGCGCGGCGGTGACGGAGGTCTCGCCGTCGATGCGCGCAGTCCAGGCCGTCGTCGGCACCTCGGTCATGCCGCCGAGCAGGCCGCTTTCCGCCCGCCGCCTGAGCAGGATCTCGCCATCGCCCGTTACCGCGATGAAGGCCGCGCCGTGGCGCACCGGCTTTTCCTTCTTCGCCGCCTTGACGGGAAAGAGTTCGGGATCGGAAAGCTTCAGCGCCTGACACGATCCGCGGAACAGACAGAGCGAACAAGCCGGCCGCTTCGGCGTGCAGATCGTCGCGCCGAGATCCATCATCGCCTGGGCGAAATCGCCGGGCCGATCGGCGGGCGTCATCAGCGCCACCTTGTCCTTCATCACGGGCTTGGCGGCCGGCAGCGACGTTTCGATCGCATGGAGCCTGGAGATCACCCGCTCGACATTGCCGTCCATGACGGCCGCCCGCCGGTTGAAGGCGATGGCCGCGACGGCCGCCGCCGTATAGTCGCCGATGCCGGGCAGCGCCTTGAGGCCGGCTTCGGTATCGGGAAAGATACCGCCGTGCTCCTTCGCTACCGCCTCGGCGCATTTCTTCAGATTGCGGGCCCGCGCATAATAGCCGAGCCCCGCCCAGGCGGCCATGACCGCGTCGCTTTCGGCCGAGGCAAGGTCGGTGACCTCGGGCCAGCGCGTGAGAAACCGCTCGAAATAGGGTTTGACCACCTGCACCGTCGTCTGCTGCAGCATCACTTCCGACAGCCAGACACGATAGGGATCGGGCTTGACGCCGCGCGCTGCCATGGCGGGCGTCACCCGCCAGGGCAGATCGCGGTGATGGCGGTCGTACCAGTCGAGCAGGGGCTGTGCGTGAGGCGTGTCGGGTGTGGTGATCGTCATGATTTGCCGCGATGAGGGGAAGGCCCTATACTTGGCGAAGCAATGGCGCGCGATCAAGGCGGCCGCGCCAATTGGCAGCCGTGCCCAAGGGTTTCGATGAGTTATCCACGCAAAGATGTGAAGCAGATTTCCGAGCTGGCGAACGGGCTGATCGATCCTGTCCTGGCGCGCCGCGCCGGCATCAACACGGCGCTGCTTGGCTCGTGGAGCGAAATCGCCGGCGAGGATTTCGCCGATTGCACCCGGCCCGAAAAGATCGCCTGGGCCCGCGGCGGCGGCGATGACGGCAGCTTCCGCCCCGGCGTGCTGACGATCGCCTGCGAAGGCGCGCGCGCGCTTTTCCTCACCCATGCCCAGGGCGAACTCATCCAGCGCATCAACAGCTTCTTCGGCTTTTCCGCCGTCCACCAGATCCGCATCGTCCAGAAGCCGGTGTCGCAAGCCATCCGCCGCTCCCGCACGCCGCCGCCGCTGAAGGGCGAGGCCGCCCGCAAGCTCGAAGGCATGATGGAGGGCATCGAGGGTGACAAGCTGCGCCAGGCGATCCAGCGCCTGGGGACAGCGGTGATGGGCAAGCGGGGACGCTAGTCATTTGCCCGTCCGGGAACGCGCCGGGCTGCGGGGCTTCACCGCGACCGCCGCTAAACGACACCTTTTTTCAAGATGAAATTTCCATAGGGGCGCGTTTCGCCCGTCTGTACCACCGCGAAACAGGCTTCTGCGATTGGATAGTAGGCGAAGCGCTCGACAGGCTTGCTCGTGATGCCGCGCTGTTCGGCCGTTGCGCAAAGCAATTCCACATCCGAATGAACGGGCAGTAATATCCCGGCCTGATCCGGATCCTCCATATGCATGAGCGGCTGTTCGACGAAGTGGTCGAGCGGCATGACCGCCAGGATCGCCTCTATGGTGTCCGTGGCGCTGGCCGCGTTCATCGATATGAGTTTGCCGCTTACGGTCTTTTTCGAGACGCGGGACGCCGAGAAATTCTTGTCGACGATGGCGATCTCGTCGCCATGGCCCATCGCGCTCAGTATCCACAAAAGATCCGGGCAAAGAATCCCGGGGATGTTTTTCAGTGCCATATGTGGTGCCTCCCTTCAGCTCTGTATACCACCATAAATCACCGAAGAAAACGCTTGCGCAAACGTTTCGATGGTCATACCTTGAATGCGACCGGTTCATTGGAGGATGAAACGGACAGCAAGCGATCGGCAGGCTGCGGCCTGTTCGGGATCGCCTGGATATTTCGATTTCGTTCGGAGGAGGCGACGCGACGATGGCTTGAAGCTGTTGCGTCGGGCGTAATGGGGGAAGTCTGCAATCATGGCGACAATCACTGATGTCGCGCGCGCCGCGGGCGTGTCGGTCTCTACCGTTTCGCACGTCATCAATGGCACGCGGCATGTGAATGAGGCGACGGCGAAGCTCGTCAAAGAGGCGATCGAAAACCTCGGATTTGTGCCGAACGCCGTGGCCCGGTCACTGGTGCGATCCTCGACAGACGCCGTCGGGATCGCGATTTCGATCAGCACCAACTACTATTTCAACGATATCGTATCCTCTATCGAACGGGCCTGCGCCGCGATCGGGCAGCTCGTCTTTCTCTGCGACACGCAGAACGATCCGGCGACCGAACTGAAGCTGGTCCGCGAATTGGTCCAGCGGCGGGTGGACGGAGTGATTCTCGCTCCATCAAACGATCCCGAAAACCGCGCCGTCGAATATCTCAGATCGGCTCGCATGCCATTCGTGCTCGTCGATCGTCTGACCGTTGATGATGCGGATGGGGTTTGCCTGGACAATGAGGCGGCGATGGAAACGCTGATCGACCACCTTGTGGGTCACGGTCACCGCCGCATCGGCCTCATCGCCGGCGAGCCCGGCCTGCGTTCCACCATTGAGCGCGTGCGTGGATATGTCGGCGCCATGCGCAAGCACGGGCTCGAAATCGATCGCAGTCTGATGAGCGAGGGCAATGCGAACAGTTCGGAGGCCCGCCAGTCGGCATTCGACATCCTAAGCCGGGCGGACCGGCCGACGGCGATCGCCTCGGGCAACAATCTGGCCACGATCGGCGTCATGCGCGCGGTGCGGGATCTTGGATTGCGCGTTTCGGAGGATCTTGCGCTGATCGGCTTTGACGATTTCGACTGGGCAGATTGCTTCGAGCCGCGGCTGACCGTCATGGCGCAGCCGAGCGAAATGATCGGCATGCAGGCGGCGGAAATGCTGGCCAGGCAGATCAAGTCGAGCACCGAAAGCGTGCGGCAGGTCCGCCTGCCGGCAAAACTGACAGTTCGCCGCTCCTGCGGCTGCGGAGGGCACTGAAATGACGTCGGCACTGGCTCTTGCTGGGATCACCAAATCCTTTCCGGGCGTGCGCGCCTTGAAGGGCGTGTCGTTTTCCCTGGAGCCCGGGGAAATCAGGGCGCTGGTGGGTGAGAACGGCGCTGGAAAATCGACGCTGATGAAGATCCTCTCCGGCGCCTATTCCGCCGACGAGGGGCGTATCGAGCTTTTTGGCGAAGAGGTCCTCGATCCGACTCCGGCGGGAATGATCGCACGCGGTGTTGCGGTTATTTATCAAGAACTGGCTCAGGCGCCGCACCTGACCGTCGCAGAAAACGTTCTGATGGGTCGGTTGCCGCGCAAGGGCGCCCTGATCGATTGGGGCGAAGCAAAGCGCCGGACCATCGAGGTCGTAGACCGGCTCGGTTTCGATGTCGATCCGACGGCTCGGATCGGAACGCTTTCCGTTGCCAAGCGCCAGATGGTTGAGATCGCCAAGGCGCTTGCGCGCGACGCGAAGATCATCGTTCTCGATGAGCCGTCGGCCGTATTGGCGCAGGCGGAGATCGACCAGTTGTTCCGGGTTGTCAAACAACTGGCACGCGAGAGCGGCGTAGCTTTCGTCTATATCTCGCATCGTCTGCGCGAAGTTTTTGAACTGAGCGATACGGTGACCGTTCTGCGCGATGGCACGGTCATCCACAATGGACCCTCCAATGGCCTGACGACGGACGACCTCATTCGCAGCATGGTGGGGAGGGACGTGGGCGACGTCTTTCCCAAGCGTACGCCCCGGATCGGCGAGGAAGCCTTGTCGGCCAAGGGTATTTCGACGCAGGCTCTGCTCAGAAACGTCAGCATCCACGTTCGAAAAGGCGAGATCGTCGGTCTCTTCGGGCTGGCGGGCGCCGGCCGCACGGAGCTTTTGCGCGCCATCTACGGTGCCGACCCGCGCGATGCCGGCGAGGTCAGCATCAACGGCGCCATGACCAGCATCGGTTCGCCGCGCGCTGGCATCATCAAGGGACTGGGCTTGGTGCCGGAGGACCGCAAGACCGAAGGTCTCTTCCTGATACAGAGCGTTGGTTTCAACATCATGTCGGCCAGTCTCGCGCAGATCGTCCGCTTCGGACTTTTGTCCCTTCGCCGCGAACACAAAATAGTCAGCGTCCTGATCGAGCGGCTGCGGATCAGGACGCCGAACGCCGCAGCAGCGACGCAGAACCTTTCGGGCGGCAATCAGCAAAAATGCGTGCTGGCGAGGCTTGTCAGTGCGGGATGCGAGATCCTTTTGGCCGACGAGCCCACACGCGGGGTCGATGTCGGGGCCAAGCGTGAGATTTATGACCTGCTGGTTGAACTCGCGGAATCCCGCGGACTGGCGATCGTCATGGCTTCTTCCGAACTCCCGGAAATCCTTGGTCTGTGCGACCGGCTCTATGTCTTGAGAGAGGGCGAGGTAACGGCCGAGCTCGACGCGCGCACTGCAACCGAAGAAGAAGTCATGTACTTCGCGGCGCTACATTGATGAAGGGTCTACGATGAAGAAAAAACTTCCGCGGGGAACGGGGCTTGCCGGCGCACTGATCGTACTGATCATCGCCGCCTCGCTGATCTCCCCTCATTTTCTCAATCCTATCAATATCCTGAATGTCCTCAGACAAGTCGCCCTCTATGGGATTCTCGGCATAGGAATGACATTCGTGATCCTGACTAAAGGGATCGACCTTTCGGTTGGCTCGATCGTCGCGCTGGTCGGCGTCACCGGCGCGGTATTGATGGAGCAGGGCATGCCCATCCCCCTGATGGTGCTGATCTGCATCGCCATCGGCGCACTTGTCGGCTGCGTGAACGGCTTCGGCATTTCCTTTTTCCGCATTCCGGCCTTCATCATGACCCTCGGCTGCATGGTCATGGTGCGCGGTTTCGCGCTAATGATCGCCGATGGGGGCACCGTCAATCCGGGCAAGCTCGCCGAAAACTTCTTCGTGCTCGGCGGGGGCTACATGCTCGGCGTGCCGACGCCGATCTACGTCTTCGCGATCGTCTGTATCGTCGCCGCCGTCGTGCTCGGCTTCACGCCGTTCGGCCGCGCCATCTATGCGGTCGGCAGCAATGAGGAGGCAGCAAGGCTCTCCGGTATCAATGTGCCGCTCGTCATCTTCAGCGTCTACATCATCTGCGGCGTGCTGGCAGCGCTTTCGGGGCTGATTTTCCTGTCCCGCCTTTCCGTCGGCGACCCGAATTCCGGCCTCGGCCTCGAACTGGAAGCAATTACGATCGCGGTGATCGGCGGCACGTCGCTGTTTGGCGGCGAAGGCACGGTGCTCGGCACGATGGGCGGCGCCATGGTGCTGGCCATCATCGCAAACATTCTCAATCTCGCAGGCGTTTCACCATTCTCCCAACAGGTGGTGAAGGGCGCGATCATCGTTCTTGCCGTGCTGCTCGAAGCCGGAAGAAAGGCACGCAGGTAGCGTGTTCACCAACGGGAGGACTTGAAATGCTTAACATCACCAGACGCATGCTCATCATCTCCGCCGGGCTCGCCACCGTCCTGACGGCCGCCCCCGCCTTCAGCGCCGACCAGATCGTCATCGGCTTCTCGCAGGCGAGCTCGAACTCGGCCCATCGCAACACGATGACCAAACGCAATCAGGCCTATGCCGCGGAACACTTCAAGGATGTCGATCTGATCGTCACCAACGCGGAAGGCAAGTCCGCAAAGCAGATTTCGGATGTCGAAAGCCTGATGGTGCAAGGCATGAAGGTTTTAATGATCTCGGCTCAGGATGGCGCCGCCATCGCTCCAACCGTCAAGCAGGTGCTAGCCGCCGGCATTCCGGTGATCACGCTCGAGCGCAGCCTCGATATTCCGGTCACGCTGCATGTCGGCCCGCACAACAAACCCATCGGTACGCTTGCCGGCAAGTACATAGCCGAAGCACTGAAAGGCAAGGGGAACGTCGTGGAGATCAAGGGCGACCCGGCTGTCGCTCCTGCGGTCGAGCGCCATGAAGGGTTTGCCGAAGCTATCGCCGGCACCGATATCAAGGTGATCGCCGAAACCCACGCCGATTGGGATCAGGAAAAGGCGCTGAAGTTCATGGAAGACACGCTCCAGCGTTTCCCGGCCGGGCAGATCCAGGCCGTTTACGCCCACAACGACAACATGGCGTTCGGTGCGCTGCGGGCGATCCAGGCTGCCGGCCGCGATAAGGAAGGCATCCTCATCATCGGCATCGACGGCGAGAATGCCGCCATCCGTGCCGTTGCCAAGGGCGATCTGACCGCGACCTTCACCTATTCCACAGTCGCGCCCGAAGGCGTCATTGCGGCCCACGCGCTTGCCACCAACGACACGGCAGCGCTGGAGAAGCTCGGAACCCTGACGAAGAAAGACGACGGCTCGATGGAAATCGAAATCGCGTCGAAGATGATCACCAAGGAAAATGCCGCCGATTTCTTCTGCAAGGGCTTCGGCGACGACCCCGAATGCAAGTGATCCGGTAGAGTTCGACGTCCGGCGCGACAACAGACGCGCCGGACTTTCGTTTGGGATCGGCGGCGAAGGCGCGCGCGCTTTCCTCACCCACGCCCCGGGTGAACTTTCTCAGCGTGTCAACAATTTCATCCCCAGACCCGCTCGAGATGCCAAACTTACTTGAACCGCTCCATAAGTGTATTACACTGTAATTATCTGACCGGAGGAAACAGGATGCGCAGCAGCAAGCCCATTACAGTCACGCTCGGCAGCCAGCAGAAAAGCTTGGACGCCCGGCTGCAATCGGGTGCCTATAGCTCAGCAAGCGAGGTTATTCGCGCTGCTTTGCGCGCGCTCGACCGGGAAGAAGATGCGATCAACGAAATCATGCGCCAGAAAATTCGCGAAGCGATCGACGATCCGGGTTCGGATATTGATGCCGATACGGTTTTTGAGCGGCTCGAACGTCTGCATGTTGAACGGATGAAGGCCGGGCGCGGTGACGTTTAAAGTCGCGTTTCGCCCCAGGGCGGAGAAGGATCTGTTTGATATTTATGAATTCATTGCTGCCGACAATCCTCCGGCGGCGATCGAATTCATCCGCCGGCTGAGACATTCTGCCATCAGCTGGAGGACATGCCCGAAAGGGGATCGCCGCGCGACGATTTTGCGCCGGGCGTCCGCATTTTGATTTTCGAACGGCGTGTGACCATTGCTTACCGGATCACCAAGGATCGCGTCCAAGTGCTGAGGCTGTTCTACGCCGGCCGGAATACGCCTTCGGCCTTCCACCGAAACTGAGAATTGAGCATTTCGGGCTCTCGGTCCCATCACGGTCACAATTCTTTGAAGAAAGTTGGTTCAGCGTGGCTTGTGAGCGGCCGTCAGCCGTTATATCGCACAGTCACGCCGTCACTCTCATACCTATGGGGAATCCATGCAGATGTCCGAAATGCAACTGACGAAACGCCGCCTCCTGGGTGGGATCGCCATCGCCGCAGCTGCCGCAGCGCTTGCCGCCTGCAACGACAGCAAGGACGCTGCCGATGCATCGTCCCCCGGCAAGACCATGGCTGACGGCACCAATGTCGATACCATCAAGACGGCGGCGACGTCCTCCGCCGACATGCCGCAGGCCGACGGCGATGTCGATATGGCCGAGGTGCTGAAGCCCGGCGCGCTGCCGGAGATGGCGCTCGGCAAGGCCGATGCTCCGGTCAAGATCGTCGAATATATGTCGATGACCTGCCCGCATTGCGCCCATTTCCACAACACCACCTTCGACGCCATCAAGCAGAAATACGTCGACGCCGGCAAGGTGCAGTTCATCATCCGCGAATTCCCTTTCGATCCGCGTGCCGCCGCCGCCTTCATGCTCGCCCGCTGCAGCGCTTCCGATCCGCAGCAGCTGAGCACCCCGGAACAGTATTTCCCGATGGTCTCCATGCTGTTCAAGCAGCAGCAGGTCTGGGCCGCCGCCGATGACGGCCGCGCTGCACTGCTGCAGATGTCGAAGCTCGCCGGATTTACTGAGGATAGCTTCACGAAATGCTTGACGAACCAGAAGCTTCTGGATGAAGTGAACGCCACGCGGGAGAGGGGATCCAAGGATTTCGGCGTCAACGCCACGCCGACTTTCCTCATCAATGGCAAGCGCTATTCTGGAGACATGTCGGTTGACATCATGTCGAAGCTCATCGACAGCCTCATCTGAGCCGGATCGTTTCGAAACAACGGGCGACGGTGAAAGCCGTGCGCCCGTTTTTTTGTGGCTGGGTGGCGGCGGTTCCAAACCCGCAGAGCCCTGCGGAGCTTCCGCATGAAGTTCAACAAGCTGCGCCTCGTCGGCTTCAAATCCTTCGTCGAGCCGACGGAATTCATCATCGAGCGGGGGCTGACCGGCGTTGTCGGCCCGAACGGCTGCGGCAAGTCGAACCTCGTCGAGGCGCTGCGCTGGGTGATGGGCGAGAATTCCTACAAGAACATGCGCGCCTCCGGCATGGACGACGTGATCTTTTCCGGTTCCGGCAACCGTCCGGCCCGCAACACCGCCGAAGTCGCGCTCTATCTCGACAATACCGAGCGCACGGCGCCCGCTGCCTTCAACGATGCCGACGAGATCCAGGTCACCCGCCGCATCGAGCGCGAACAGGGTTCGCTCTATCGCATCAACGGCAAGGAAAGCCGCGCCAAGGACGTGCAGCTGCTGTTCGCCGACGCTTCCACCGGCGCCCGTTCGCCCTCGATGGTCGGCCAGGGTCGTATCGGCGAGCTGATCGCCGCAAAGCCGCAGGCCCGCCGCCAGCTGCTCGAAGAGGCAGCCGGCATTTCGGGCCTGCATTCGCGCCGCCATGAGGCCGAACTGCGTCTGCGCGCCGCCGAAACCAATCTCGAACGGCTCGACGACGTCACCTCCCAGCTCGAAAGTCAGATCGAGAGCCTGAAGCGCCAGGCCCGCCAGGCCAATCGCTTCAAGACCCTGTCGGCCGATATCCGCGGCCGCGAAGCGATGCTGCTGCATATCCGCTGGGTGCAGGCCAAGGAGGCCGAGGCCGAGGCCGACAGCGCATTGAACCAGGCGACATCAATCGTCGCCGAAAAGGCGCAAGCTCAGATGGAGGCGGCGAAAAGCCAGGGCGTTGCCAGCCTGAAGCTGCCGGAACTGCGCGAGGGCGAGGCCCGTGCCGCCGCCGCCCTGCAGCGCCTGCAGATCGCCCGCAGCCAGCTGGAGGAGGATGCCGGCCGCATCCTGCGCCGCCGCGACGAGCTCACCCGCCGTCTCGCCCAGCTGTCAGAAGACATCCGCCGCGAGGAGCGGCTGGTCGCCGACAATGCCGTCATCCTGGCGCGGCTCGATGCCGAAGAGGCCGAGATTGCAGAAGTGCTTGCCGATTCCGGCCGTTATGCCGAGGAAACCCGCGAGGCCTTCGAGGGCGCCGCCACGAAGCTTGCCGACAGCGAGCGCGTCTTCGCCCAGCTGACCGCCGAGCGCGCCGAGGCCGCTGCCGGCCGCAACCAGCTGGAGCGCGCCATCCGCGATCTCGCCGACCGCCGCATGCGCCTCGAACGGCAGATGGACGAGGCGAACCAGGAACTTGCGGCCATCGGCGAGAAGATATCAGGCCTGCCCGATCCCGACGAGAAGCGCGCCATCGTCGAGGCCGGCGAAATCGCACTGGCCGAGGCCGATGCCGCCGTCCAGGCGGTCGAACAGGCGTTGGCCGTCGCCCGCCAGACCGAGGCGCTGTCGCGCGCGCCTGTCGAGCAGTCCCGCTCCGCCCTGAATGCGCTGGAAACCGAAGCCCGCACCATTTCCCGAATGCTCGCCGCCGGGGCGGCGGCCGGGAAATTCTCCCCTGTCGCCGACGAACTGAAGGTCGATCGCGGCTTCGAAACCGCCCTCGGAGCAGCTCTCGGCGACGATCTGGAATCGCCGCTCGATGCCGAGGCGCCGGCTTATTGGTCGGAGAATGGCGATGGCGCCGGCGATCCCGCGCTTCCCGCAGGTGTGATACCGCTGCTCGCGCATGTCCGCGCGCCCGGCGCGCTCACCCGCCGCCTGCGCCAGATCGGTCTGGTCGGCGAGGGCGAGGTGCAAGCGCTGATGGCAGCGCTGAAACCCGGCCAGCGGCTGGTGACGAAGGAAGGCGCCGTCTATCGCTGGGACGGCCATGTCACCGGCGCCGATGCCCCGAGTGCCGCGGCACTGCGCCTTGCCCAGAAGAACCGCCTGGCCGAACTCGAAAGTGAAGCGGCGATTGCCCGCGACGTGCTTGCCGAGGCCGAGGAACGGCAGGCAGCCGCCGCCGAAGCCATCCGCATCGAGGAACGCAGGCTCGCGGAAGCCCGCGACATGAGCCGCCTGTCCGCGCGCCATCTCGCCGAGGCGCGCGAGGCGCTGGCCGCGGCCGAGCGTGCCTCCGGCGATCTGATCCGCCGACGCGACGTCGTCAGCGTGGCGGCGAGCCAGCTCGGCGCGCAGCTGGAGGAGATCGGCATCCAGGAGGAAAACGCCCGCATCGAGCTGGAGGACGCGCCCGACCTGACTGCGATCGACGAGCGGCTGCGCTTCCAGCAGGCGGAGGTGGCGACCGATCGCGGCGCACTCGCCGAGGCCCGTGCCCGCCACGAGAGCCTCGCGAGGGAAAACGAGGCCCGCCAGCGCCGCATGATGGCGATCGGCCAGGAGCGCGAGACCTGGCGCCAGCGGGCGGCAAGCGGCGAGGATCATGTCGCCACGCTGCGCGAACGCGAGGAAGAGGCGCGCGAGGAGGCGGCCGAACTGGAAATGGCGCCGGATGAATTCGACGACAAGCGCCGCGCCCTGCTCAGCGAATTGCAGAAGGCCGAGGAGGCGCGCCGCAACGCCGGCGATCTCCTGGCCGAGGCCGAGCGCATCCAGCGCGAGGCCGACCATAAGGCGGCGACCGCCCTTTCCGAGCTTGCCGAACACCGCGAACGGCGCGGCCGCGCCGAAGAGCGCCTCGTTTCCGCCCGCGAGCGCCGGCAGGAAAGCGAAAGCCGCATCCGCGAAGTGCTGAACGTGCCGCCGCACGAGGCGTTGCGGCTCGCCGGCCTCCAGCCGATGCAGGCGCTGCCCGATCCGCGTGAGGTTGAGCGCGATCTCGAGCGGCTGAAGATCGAGCGCGAGCGGCTCGGCGCCGTAAACCTGCGCGCCGACGAGGAGCAGAAGGAGCTGAGCGACAAGCTCGAAGCGCTGATCAAGGAGCGCGACGACGTCATCGATGCGATCCGCAAGCTGCGTGGCGCCATCCAGAGCTTGAACCGGGAGGGACGCGAACGGCTGATCGCCGCCTTCGACGTCGTCAACGGCCAGTTCCAGCGGCTGTTCACTCATCTCTTCGGCGGCGGCACCGCCGAGCTGCAACTGATCGAATCCGACGATCCGCTGGAGGCCGGCCTGGAAATCCTGGCGCGCCCGCCCGGCAAGAAGCCGCAGACGATGACGCTGTTGTCGGGCGGCGAGCAGGCGCTGACGGCGATGGCGCTGATCTTTGCCGTCTTCCTGACCAATCCCGCGCCGATCTGCGTGCTCGACGAAGTGGACGCGCCGCTCGACGACCACAATGTCGAGCGCTATTGCAACCTGATGGACGAAATGGCGGCCTCCACCGAAACCCGCTTCGTCATCATCACCCACAACCCGATCACCATGGCCCGCATGAACCGCCTCTTCGGCGTCACCATGGCCGAACAGGGCGTCTCCACCCTCGTCTCCGTCGACCTGCAGACGGCCGAACGCCTGCGCGAGATCGCGTGAGGCTTGCATGGGGCCATGGATCCCAGGGTCAAGCCCTGGGATGACGGAGGAGAGGTGGTGCTCGGGAGGACGAGGAGCGGTATTGCCTGGGCCGGAGGAGAGGTGATGCCGGTTGACGGCGAAAGGGTTGGTGCCCGGGCACATCGGCTCCGCAGGCGCGATGAAGCTACGGCAAGAGAACGGCGGAGCAAGCTGCGTCGCCGGTGCGTTTGGCGAGACGTCAACTCCATACTCCGTCATCCCAGGGCTTGACCCTGGGATCCACGACCAAGCGCGCGGACTTCTGTTTCTCTGCAGTGGAACGCCTTCGCTGTTCACCCGGTGCCAGCCGCATGGATCCGAGGGTCAAACCCTGGGATGACGGAGGAGAGGTGGTGCCCGACCCGGTATCATCCCTGATCAGCCGGCCGATGCGGCCTGGAAGACCGCCAGCTGTGCGGCGAAGGCGCGTTGGTAGGCCGGCCGTGCTTCGGCGCGGGCGACATAGGCGGCAAGGCTGGGATAATCGTCCAATATGTTTGACGACTTCAGCCGCAGCAGCACCGACACCATCAGCAGGTCACCGGCGCTGAAGGCACCGTCGAGCCAGTCGGCGTCGCCCAGATGGGCAGAAAGACTGTCCAGCCGTTTGCGGATGCTGCTCTCGAGGGAAAGCAGGCGCTGCTCGTACCAGGGCTGGTCGCGCTCGAGGATCCTCGCGAGGCTGTGATCGAAGATCGGCGGCTCGACCGTGTTGAGTGCTGAAAACATCCAGGAAATCGCCCGCGCCCGGGCATTGGCATCGACGGGCAGCAGGCCGGCGTGACGCTCGGCGATGTGGAAGACGATCGCGCCGGACTCGAAAAGCGTGAGGTCGCCTTCCTCGTAGGTCGGGATCTGCCCGAAGGGCTGGAGCGCCAGATGCGCCGGCTCCTTCATCGCCTTGAAGGAGAGCAGACGAACCTCGTAAGGCTCGCCCACTTCCTCGAGCGCCCAGCGAACCCGCATGTCGCGCGCCAGACCCCGGCCGCGATCGGGCGAGCGTTCAAAGGCGGTAATGGTAATCGTCATCGTTTCCTCCATCGCTGTCTGTGTTGAAGACGTCCGGCCAGACGGGATTCCGACTTCGATATTCGAGATAGTCCTCGCTGCCGCTCCGCATCGGCGCGGGATGCGCCATGCCGCCGCGCGTCAGCCTTCTGCCGCCGCTGCGAAACGCCCGGCGGCGCGGCCCGGCACCGGCAAATCGCGCGCATTTTTTGCGCGACTGGCGATAAACACCAAAAAAGGTCGGCTCTGTCGCGTTCCGTACCTCATTTGGGTGATGCTCTTTTCGCTGACTTGCATTAGAAGTTGTTTCAACGCAACCTGTTTGCTTTGCTGGAAGGCGGGTGGTCAAAGTTGCGAATTTTAGAATTTGCGCTACGCTTTCCGGGTCGAGGGCAAGGATCCGGGAGTTGTTGAGCAGCCCCCGGAAGACGTGAGGCGGATTCCTGAGGATTGCGGAAACGAGGATCGGAGCGATTTGTCAATCGCTCCGGGTTGAGGGACCCCCCGTCCGGTTTTCCTGGCCGGACGGAAATAAGGCTTTGCGGGGCAATGTTGCAGCCCCGCAAAGCTTTTTTTATGCCGTCTTTTACAGGGTGCGGTTAGGGCCTTCGACCGCCTGACCGGCGAAAATTATTGTGCGCCGCAGCATTTTTGCCGCATTTGTCGATTTTCATTTCAACTCCAAGGCATTAAGCTAATCATCGAGGCTGCTGACGATGCCGGCCACCTTCTCTTCGTCATGCTTGGGCTTGTCCCGGGCATCTGCCCTCGGTTCAGCCGCGGCAGATCCTCGGCACAGGGCCTGGGATGACGCCGAAGGAGAAGAGGCCCGTCGGCAGTCCGAAGGATCAGCTGATCCTTCCTTGGTGTTGGGGGGAAGATGACCAAGTGGGTCTACAGGTTCGGCGACGGTCAGGCTGAGGGCGGCGCGCGCGATCACGAAATTCTCGGCGGCAAGGGCGCCAATCTCGCAGAAATGTGCAGCCTGGGCCTTCCCGTTCCGCCGGGGCTGACGATCGTCAGCGGCGCCTGCGACACCTATTACAAAAATGGCGGCCGTATCGAGGACGGGCTGAAGGCCGAAATCCGAGCCGGCATCGCGGCGATCGAGGCGATCACCGGCCGCCATTTCGGCTCGGTCAGCCAGCCGCTGCTGCTTTCGGTGCGCTCCGGCGCCCGCGTCTCAATGCCCGGGATGATGGACACCGTGCTCAATCTCGGCCTCAACGACGAGACCGTGCAGGCGCTCGGCCACGATGCCGGCGACGCGCGTTTTGCCTGGGACAGCTACCGCCGTTTCATCCAGATGTATGCCGATGTCGTCATGGGCCTCGGCAACGACGTCTTCGAGGAAATCCTCGAAGACGAGAAGGCGAGGCTCGGCCATGAATTCGATACCGAAATCAGCGCCACAGAATGGCAGCACATCGTTTCCCTCTATAAGAGGCTGATCGAGGAGGAGCTCGAGCAGCACTTCCCGCAGGATCCGGAGGTTCAGCTGTGGGGCGCGGTCGGCGCCGTCTTTTCCAGCTGGAAGAGCGCGCGCGCCGTCACCTACCGCCAGCTCCACAATATTCCGGAAGGCTGGGGCACCGCCGTCAACATCCAGGCCATGGTCTTCGGCAATCTCGGCAATTCCTCGGCCACCGGCGTCGCCTTCACCCGCAACCCTTCGACCGGCGAGAAGGCGCTCTACGGCGAATTCCTCGTCAATGCGCAGGGCGAGGATGTCGTTGCCGGCATCCGCACGCCGCAGAGCATCACCGAGGAGGGCCGGATTTCCTCCGGCTCGGAAAAACCCTCGATGGAAAAGCTGATGCCGGAGGCCTTCCACGAACTCAGCCGCATCTGCAGCGAGCTCGAGATCCATTACCGCGACATGCAGGACATCGAGTTCACCATCGAGCGCGGCCGGCTGTGGATGCTGCAGACCCGCGCCGGCAAACGCTCGACCCGGGCGGCGATGAAGATTGCCGTCGACATGGTCGACGAGGGCGTGATTACCGAGGAGGAGGCGGTGCTGCGCATCGAACCCTCCAGCCTCGACCAGCTCCTGCATCCGACGATCGATCCGCGCGTCACCCGCCAGGTGATCGGCACCGGCCTGCCGGCCTCGCCGGGGGCGGCGACCGGCGCCATTGTCTTTACCGCCGAAGAGGCGGTCGAGGCCGAGGCCGAGGGCCGCAAGGTGATCCTGCTGCGCGTCGAGACCAGCCCTGAGGATATTCACGGCATGCATGCGGCCGAAGGCATTCTGACGACGCGCGGCGGCATGACCAGCCATGCGGCGGTGGTTGCCCGCGGCATGGGCATCCCTTGCGTCGTCGGCGCCGGCACCATGCGCATCGATAGCCGCAACGAGCGGCTGCTCGGCATCGGCGTGACGCTGAAAAAGGGCGATATCATCACCATCGACGGCTCGGCCGGCCAGGTGCTGAAGGGCGAGGTGCCGATGATCCAGCCGGAGCTTTCGGGTGATTTCGGCCGCATCATGGGCTGGGCCGACCGGGCGCGGCGCATGACGGTGCGCACCAATGCCGATACACCGGCCGATGCGCGCGCCGCCCGCTCCTTCGGCGCCGAGGGCATCGGCCTTTGCCGCACCGAGCACATGTTCTTCGAGGGCGAACGCATCCATGTGATGCGCGAGATGATCCTGGCCGAGGACGAGAAGGGCAGGCGGCTGGCGCTCGACAAGCTCCTGCCGATGCAGCGCTCCGATTTCACCGGCCTCTTCACCGTCATGCACGGCCTGCCGGTGACGATCCGCCTGCTCGACCCGCCGCTGCACGAATTCCTGCCGAAGACCGATGACGAGGTGGCCGAAGTCGCCTTCGCCATGGGCATGGAGGCGATCGCCTTGCGCCAGCGGGTCGACGCGCTGCACGAGTTCAACCCGATGCTCGGCCATCGCGGCTGCCGGCTGGCGATCTCCTATCCCGAAATCGTCGAGATGCAGGCGCGCGCCATCTTCGAGGCGGCGGTGGCCGCAGCCCACGAGACGGGGGCGGCCGTCGTGCCTGAGATCATGGTGCCGCTTGTCGGCCTGCGTTCCGAACTCGATTACGTCAAGGCCCGCATCGACGCCATTGCCGGCGATGTCATGGCCGAGGCCGGCATGAAGATCGATTACCTCGTCGGCACGATGATCGAGCTGCCGCGCGCGGCCCTGCGCGCCCACGTGATCGCCGAGGCCGCCGAATTTTTCTCCTTCGGCACCAACGACCTGACGCAGACGACCTTCGGCATTTCGCGCGACGACGCCTCCGCCTTCATCCCCACCTATCAGCGCAAGGGCATCATCGAGCATGACCCCTTCATCTCGCTCGATTTCGACGGTGTCGGCGAGTTGATCAGCATCGCCGCCGAACGCGGCCGGCGCACCCGCAACGACATGAAGCTCGGCATCTGCGGCGAACATGGCGGCGACCCGGCCTCGATCCGCTTCTGTGAGACGATCGGGCTCGACTATGTCTCCTGCTCGCCGTTTCGCGTGCCGATCGCCAGACTGGCGGCCGCGCAGGCGGTCATAGCGGAAAACCTGAAGGGCCCGCCGGGGAAATAGTCACTGCGCGGCATGCGCCCGGGGCGGCCCTTCGGCCCCCGCGGGAGCCCTTCGGGCCCCTGGGATTAATGATGATGGTGCCAGTGACGGCCGTAGACATAAGGCCCGTTCAGGTCCCAGGCCATGCTCTGCATCAGCTCCGCGCTCTGCGCCCGCGATTCGGCCCGCCGATCGAGATCGATGCGCTGCAGGCAGGTGGCGAACGCATCAGTGCCGCGGCGGAAACCGTAGCTCAGGCACCGCTGCTCATCCGCCGCCCGCCGCTCCTCCGGCGTCATAGTCTGGCAGGCGGACAGGCCGGCGGCGAAGGTGGCCATGGTGAGGAGGAGAGCGATGCGCATCGGGGTATTCCTTGCTTTTCCCTGAGGAAATGCAATTCGGGCGGGGTTAGTCAAGCTGCGGGCTGCGGAACCCGCCCGTGGATTGGCTGGCGGATGGCCGACAGGGATGTCTGCCTGTGGGTTATCCTCCGCAATCCTCGGCCTTGAGCCGAGCATCCACACCATATCCATCAGCAGCAGTCGCATGGATCCCAGGCCTGCGGCTTCAATCGCCTCTTCCCGGGGTGCCAGCCGCCTGGATCCCAGGGTCAAGCCCTGGGATGACGGAGGAGAGGTGGTGCCTGGCTCCATCGACTCGGCCGCGGCGACGAAGCGACGACAAAAGCGGCGCCGCTCAAATTGCGCCGGCGGTGCGTTTGGCAACATCGCCAACCCCACACTCCGTCATCCCAGGGCTTGACCCTGGGATCCACCACCAAGCACTCTGCCCACATGGCAGGATATGCTTACATCATCACCAGCCAGAAAAACGGCACCCTCTGGGTCAAGCCCTGGGATGACGGAGGAGAGGTGGTGCCTGGCTCCACCGACTCGGCCGCGGCGACGAAGCGACGACCAAAGCGGCCGCTCAAATTGCACCGCCCAGGAGTTTGGCGACAAATCCACCCCACACTCCGTCATCCCAGGGCTTGACCCCTGGGATCCACAGCCAGGCGCGCGACTTCAAAAATTTCCCTGCAGCTTTACCCCATCGCTCTTCTGCAGTGCCAGCCGCCTGGATCCCAGGGTCAAGCCCTGGGATGACGGAGGAGAGGGGGTGCCTGGCTCCATCGACTCGGCCGCGCCGACGAAGGACGACAAAAGCGGCGCCGCTCAAATTGCGCCGCCCAGGAGTTTGGCGACAAATCCACCCCACACTCCGTCATCCCAGGGCTTGACCCTGGGATCCACAGCCAGGCGCGCGACTTCGAAAATTTCCCTGCAGCTTTACCCCATCGCTCTTCTGCAGTGCCAGCCGCCTGGATCCCAGGGTCAAGCCCTGGGATGACGGAGGAGAGGGGGGGTGCCTGGCTCCATCGACTCGGCCGCGGTGACGAAGGACGACAAAAGCGGCGCCGCTCAAATTGCACCGCCCAGGAGTTTGGCGACAAATCCACCCCAAACTCCGTCATCCCAGGGCTTGACCATGGATCCACAGCCAGGCGCGCGACTTCAAAAAATTCCCTGCAGCTTTACCCCCCGCTCAAGACCTGGGACGGCGGAGAGTGTGGTGGCGTTGTCGCCAACCTCGCCCTCCCGGATCGAGAGCGCTTCTCGCCGGACCTCACGCCGCCCCGGCCGGATCGCCGATCGGCAGCAGCGCGGGATCGAGCGGCGGGTCCTGCGGGTTCTTCGTGTCGCCGGGGTCCTGGGCCGGGGTCAGCGGCGGTTTTTCCTGGACGCGGTCGGGGATGCCGGGTGTCGGGGTCGGGCCGCGCGGGGTGTCGGTCGTCGGTGTCGGGATCGGATCTCTGTTCGGCATGATGGCCTCCTTTTCCAGGAGGGAACGGCACCGCCGGAAGATGGTTCCACTTTCGCCGCCACCTATGCACAAGGGCCATTCCTCTGTATGAGGAGACCTCCAGCATGAGGACGAGCATGGCCATCCGCGACCGATTTTCGAAGAAACTGAGCTGCCCGCAATGCGGCAACACCGGCTTTGCCGAGGCCTCGGAGATCGACGATCCCAAGCGCAAGCATCCGGATTTCAAGCTCGATCAGCTGCCGCGCGGCTTTGGCGTTCAGCGGCCGTCCAACCATCAGGAAAGCTTCATGCTGAAATGCGAATGCGGCCGCAAGTTTCCCTTCCGCAGCCTGGCGGAAGCGGCGGCCGAGCGGCGCTAGAACAGGACGCGCCAGGGCGTCAGATCCGCTCCAGCAGCTCGACGAAGGCATCGGCGAAGCGCACCAGATGCGCGGTTTCCGCATCGGGCGCCTGCATGCGGATTTCGGTACCGGCATGATCGAGCAGCGCCAGCACGACGCGCATCTCGCTTGCGCCATCGGGAATGCGCAGCACCGCGATGCGGCGGCAATCGGCGACAAGGCCGGCGGCCGGCAGATCGAACAGCAATTCGCCGCCCGCACGGCCCGCCGCCTGGCGCACCGCCTCGCAGAAGCCGGCATCGCCGCCGGCATAACCTTCGAGGGAAAGTTCGAGCTCGACGAGCTCCATCGGCAGCATCGGCTCGCTGTGATCGATTCCGCCAAGCGCAGACGCCTGCGGCCTTGCTGCTATCTCGGGTGAAATCATCCCGTCGCTCCTGTCATCACCGTGAGGAGATAAAAACTGCGGCAGAATGGCCTTTTTTTGGCATATCAGCAAGGGCTCATGAAGCGGGCGGCCCATCGCCCCGGTCACCGCCGATGAATTCCATCGGATATTCCGAGACAACAGTTTCAATTCAGCCGAATCTTGCCCAGATCCGGATGATTTTAGGCCGGGCTGGCCTAGAGCCTTTCCGGGTTAGATTGAAGCATGATGGGCTACGACGCGCGCCGGCCGGTCGACCATCCGACTCCGCTTGAGCCAACAGAATGATTCAATCTAGCCCGGAAAGGCTCTAAAATCTGAATCCGGATCTAAATCAAAGAAATAGAGCATGATGTCGTCCGAAAACCGCTTCACACTTTTCGGCATCATGCTCTAAACAGGGATATGGCGATTTGCGTATTTGAGGGCGCGGCGCTGACGAGCAACCGGTAAGTTCGATGGCCATCCGTTACGACCGTCCCGTTTCCAGCGCCGCCCGCTTTTCGCGGTTGCTCGGGGCGTTTTCGCTGGTTCTGGCGCTGGCGGTGCTGATCGCCCATCGCTTCGGCGGGCTGGCCACCCCCTATCTCGTGCTGCTCTTGATCGTCGCCGCCGGCTGCGCGCTGCTCGCCGCGCTGCTCGCCGCCATCGGTCTGCGCAGTCTCTGGGTATCGGGCGCCGAAGGCGGGCTTGCCGCACTCGCGGCGCTGATCTACGCCGCCTTTCCGCTCGGCATCGGCGCCTTTGCCGCCGAGCGGTATCTGACGCTGCCCGATATCTACGACGTCTCCACCGATCCGGTCGCAGCCCCCGACTGGCTGTCGATCCCGAAGGCCGACCAGATCTGGCTGAAGCGCAATCTCGTCACCCCGGAGGACCGCGAAAAGCAGATATCAGCCTATCCCGAGCTCAGCGGCCGGCGCTATGAAGGCGCCCTCGACCGCGTGCTGGAGGCGGTGCGCAAGGTCGCCAAGCAGAGCGGCTTCACCATTGTGAAGAGCAGCGGCACCGGCGAAGCCGATGGCGGTCTCGAGGACCGGCCGGCCAATTCCGCCTCCGGCGACGACGCCGTGACCGACGCGCCCGGCCTCATCCCCGTGCCGACGCCGCGCCCCTATGACGACGACGTCGCCAAGCTGATCCGCGGCGCCAATGGCGTGACGCTGCAGGCGACCACCCGCACGCTGATCCTCGGCCTGCGCTTCGATATGCTGATCCGCCTGCGCGAAGAGGCCGAGACCACCTTCGTCGACATCCGCGTCGCCTCCCGCTACGGCCAACACGACCTCGGCTTCAGCGCCGAGGTCGCCGGCGATTATCTGAAGGCGCTCGACGCCGAACTCTTAGGGATTGCGGGTGGGTGAGCAACGGTGGCGCGGAGCGCCAGCAATCGATCCAGTGAATCGATTGCAGTTGCGAACGCCCTGAGCTCAAAGCGAAGGGCCGGGATAGGGCGCGGCAAACGCGACACCAAAACGGTGGCGCAGGCGCCAGCAATCGATCCAGTGAATCGATTGCAGCGGCGAACGCCCTGAGCTTAAAGCGAAGGGCCGGTATAGGGTGCGGCAGACGCGACGCTATACGGCGCCGCATACTCAACGGTGCCGCGAAATCGCCCAAGCAGACCTCCCACGCACGGAGACCGCCGCGTGCCCCTCATCCGCCTGCCGGCACCGACCGGGGTCGAGCCACGTGTCTCGCCCCGTCCTTCGGACCCCCGTAAACGGGGCGAAGGGACGCTGCCGCGACCCCTTCCGTCTCTCGCCAACCTCTCGCAAGGCACGTCCCCTCGCCCCGCGAGCGGGGAGAGGGTTAGGGTGAGGGGCAGCGCAACCCGCGCGAGGCACCCCCCTCACTCCAGCACCAACCACCCCGAATAGCGCACCACCAGCCCGGTCAGCCGGCCGCCGATCTCCACATGGAAATGAAACCGCCCCTCGCGCTCCTCCTCATAGGTATCGCCGCCGGGCGCCAGGAACAGCGGCAGCGGGATGCCGCAGAAGCGCCAGCCGCGCACCACAAGCCGCAGCTTCTCTCCCTCCGGCACCAGCGCCAGCAGCACCCGGAACGGCCCGAACACCTCGACGAGCAGGTGCCGGTCGCGGCCCTTGCCCGCTGCCTGCCAGCTGCGGAAGGTCTTGCCGCCGAATGTGCGCGTCCAGATCTCCCTGTCGCCATCGGCGGCAAAGCGCACCGCCACCGGCACATCCTCGCCGGCCGGGGGAAAGCCGATCACGCCGGCGATCAGCCGGGAGAGCAGCCCGCCGCCGCGCTCGATCCGCGCCCGACCGGAGGCGAGGCGCGTGCCGCCGGCATGGATCGCGGCAAGGGTGGGCGGCAGCTTCTCCCAGGCGTCGCCGAGAATGCGCCGGTAGAGCGGCAGCGGCTCTTCCTCGTGCTCCAGCCGGATGCCTGAAGCGATCGAGAACCGGCTGAAGGCCGCTTCGAAATCGGAGAGCGACAATTCGCCGGCCGCCGGCCGCGCGCCGCTTTCCGGCCGCTTGCCTTCGAGCAGCCGGCGCACCAGCAGCTCGACGCCGAGAACCGGGATGAACGGCCCGTCATCCCCTTCGGCAATCAGCGACCAGTCCGCCGTCAGCCGCCGCCCCTGATGATCGAGGCCGCCCAGGCGCGCGAACATGCCGCCGCGATGGGCGCCGACGGCGAAGCGATGGCTGGCCGCCTGCAGCGCCCGGGCGAACGGCGTGAGCGACGGCAGCAGCCCGATCTCCACCAGCCGCGCGGCAAATCTCAAGAGCCGCTGCAGCGCCTGCGGCTCGGTGCCGACGCCGGTGAAGGTGGATTGCAGGCCGGCAAAACGATCAGGCAGCAGCGCCAGGTCGGGCGCATCGACCAGCAGGAAGGTGCGGCTGGCGAGCGGCGCCACATCGGGGGGCGCGATCGTCACCCGCATCTCATCGATCAGCCCGCGCCCCTCGGCCGGCTGCCCCTCGCGCAGCAGCGCCACCGGCTTGCCGGCATAACTCGATATCGCCCTGACGACATTCAGGCCGACCCTGACATGCGATGACGGGGCAATGCCGGCTGCCACGCTTTCGACGCGGGAGAAATGCGGCGCCATCGCCTCCAGCGCCGCAAACGAGAGGGCAGGCAGGCTGCTGAGTCCGGAGAGCACGAAGATGCCCTTGGCCTTCGCCTCGGCATCGAGCCCGCCGATGCCGGCGACGAAGCCGGTGCTGTCGGCGAGATCCGAATAATCGATGCCGAGCTCGATGCAGGCCCGCACCACCTTGTAGCCATCGCCGGTGAAGCTCTGGAACGGCCCGGAGGCATCGACGACGAGATCGGGCCTCAGCCGCGTCAGCTGCTCCTGGAGATCGCCGTCACGATCGAAGGCCACCGCCTGCAGCCAGGCGCCGAGATCGTTGCCGCCCAGCCGCCCGGCGCCGCCCTTCGGCGATCGCATATCGAAGACGAAATCATCGGCCTTTTCGAGCGAGCGGCCGGCGATCAGCAGCCTGAGCCGATGCTCCTCGCCGAGCAGCCGGGCGAGCCGGCCGCCGAAGGCGCCGTAGCCGCCGATGATCAGCAGGGAAAAGGTGCCGCCGCTCATGCGATGAAGCGGCCGCGCTGCTCCGGCGTCGGCACCATGCAGCTCTGCCGTCCGGCGATCTTCAGCCGGTTGCGGGCGATGAATTCATAAAGCGCGTCCGCCACGCGCCGCGGCATGAGCCCGAACAGCTTCACCAGCGAATAGGGAAAGCCGAGCCCGGCCACCATGCGGATCGAGCCATCCGACTTGAAGAAGGCGCGGCCCTTTTCGATGAGGATATTGGTTTCGTAATCGCGGCTATCCAGGCCGTAATGCCGGTAGAGCGCTTGCCCGAGCGGCGTCTGCGCCGCGACAAACCGGTAGTGCTGCCGCCTGTCGTGCTTCAGCGCGAATTTCACCCAGCCGGAGCAGAAGACGCATTCGCCATCGAAGACGATGAGCGGCCGGTCATCGGCAAAGGCGGGCACAGTGGGATCGGTGCGATAGCTGTAATCGGCGCGGCCCATGCTGATCTCCCTCCGCCTTTCATTACCCCGGCCAATAGCGCGCGGCAAGCGAGGGCGGCCCATCCGCTGCAATCTCGCCGCGCTCCATGAGATGCTCGATATGGGCGAGCACGGAAAGGGCGGCCGCCCCATGCAGCTTCGGATCGGTATCGCGATAGATCGCCTTCACCATCTCGGCAATGCCGCGATCGCCGGCCGCGACCCGCGCCAGCACCGCCTGCTCGCGCCCCAGCCGATGCGCCTTCAGCGCCGGCAGGAACGTCTTCGGCTCGTTGACGGGCCCGCCATGGCCGGGCAGCAGCATGGCGTCCTCGCGCGCGATCAGCCTGTCGAGCGAGGCCATGTAATCCGCCATCGCCCCATCCGGGGGTGCGACGATCGAGGTCGACCAGGCCATGACATGATCGCCGGAAAACAGGATCTCCCGGCCTTCGAGCGCGAAGGCGGCATGATTGGCCGTATGCCCCGGCGTCAGCACCGCCGACAGCGCCCAGCCATCACCGGCAATCGTCTCACCGTCGCCGAGCGCGATATCCGGCGCGAAATCCATATCCGCGCTTTCGGCAAAGGGATTGACCTCGCCTTCGCGCAGCCGCCGCGCCGGCCGGTGCGGCCCTTGCCCCACCGTCACCGCCCCCGTTTCCGCCTGCAGCCGGCGGGCGAGCGGCGAGTGATCGCGATGGGTATGGCTGACCAAGATATGCGTCACCTCCCGCCCGCCGATCGCCGCCATCAGCGCCTGATAATGCGCCTCGTCCTCCGGCCCGGGATCGATGACGCCAAGCGAGGCGGAGCCGACGAGATAGCTGTTGGTACCGAAAAAGGTGAAGGGCCCGGGATTTTCCGCCGTGACGCGAAGGACATCCGGAGCAACCGGCACGGCCCGCCCATAGGCCGGCTCGAAAGCAAGGTCGAATGCGGGACTTTCCATGCGGGACGATGATCTCAGGTTGATAATATCGCGGCATGCTAGCACGCCGCCCGCCGCTTCGCGCGCAGAAATCTGCCGCAGGCGCAACTTAGTCATTGTGACAGGCAAAGAGCTTTGCTAATCAGGCGTCGATTTGTGAGCAAGCGGTTCGCCGCTCAAGCTCTGGTGGGGCGTAGCCAAGCGGTAAGGCAGCGGTTTTTGGTACCGCCATCCCCTGGTTCGAATCCAGGCGCCCCAGCCACTGTTTTATTGCTTTCCTCGTGGGCTCCGATTCTCCCAGGCTCATGCTGAGTTTCGAAGCGGCATCAAGATCGATAGGCGCGTTAGCTGCCGGGTCTCCGACGGCTTCGAGTGCCGTCGACCGTCTTCGATCGTTATCGGTTTATATAGATAACTATAGGATTGTATTCATATCTTTATCTTCGGTGGGGCTAAGACCTAGTCGGTGAAGCATCGCCACTCGCCGGGTTGAATCCAGATGCATTGCCACTGTTTGCACCAGATTTGTATGACGTTTTCGCTTCCTCGTGCCGTACAGCCCGATGGGCAGTCGCATCCAGTTTCTCACCGCGAGCTTGTGCAGTTTCTGTCAGATTTGCGACCTGGGATCACTCCTCGCCAAAAAAGTCTTCGTCCAGTCGCTTGAATTCGACGGTGCGATAGCCCCGCACTCCAACGCCGTGTTCGATCATGAGATCGGCCAGTTCCTGGCCATCGATGAGGATGACGCGCTGGGCAAGATGCTTGACATAGTCCCGGGCCGGCTGGCTAAAGGTGGAAGTGGTCACGAAGACGCCCTTGGTGGCGCCGAGGCCGACGAGACTTCCAACGAAGCCGTTTACGTCCGGGCGACCGACCGGATTGCTCGGGGCGTAACGCTTGGCCTGGACATAGATGCGGTCGAGGCCGAGGCGGTCCTCGTTGACGATGCCATCGACACCGCCGTCGCCGGATCGGCCGAGTTGCGCGGCAGCGTCCTTGTGACTGCCGCCATATCCCATGGCGACCAGGAGATCGACGATCAGTTGCTCAAAGAAGATTGGGCTGTTGGAGAGGATGCGCTGCAGGAGTTCGTCGCGGAGCGCGGCCATGAGTGCCGCATGGGCCGCATCGATCTGCTCTTCCGGTGTCTTCGTTGGAGAGGCCGTTTCGATCGACATTGCCGACACACTTTCCTGAGCGGGGGCGCCACCTTCTTTCTTGTAGAATTCTCGGAACTCCGGCTCCTGCATCAGGAGAGCGACGTCGATCCGTTCTGGCGCCGTCGCCAGCAGCGCCTTGCCCCTCTCTGTAGCAACAAATCGACCACGCGCCGGTGACGCGACTAGACCGGCCTTGCTCATGTAGAATTTTGCCCAGTGAATGCGGTTGTGCAACAGCCGCTGGCGCCCGCTCGGCAGAAGCTCGTCCCGTTCCTCTTGTGTCAGCCCCAGATCATCAGCGATCCGCTCGGCGATATCGGCCGCGCGTGTTTCGCCTGCGGCGGCGAGGCGTAGCACGGGGAGCATGAGCGTCTGGTAGTCAGGAATCATAATCGCCTCAATTCGTGCGCAGGATGACGGCCATGGTGGACATAATGTCCGACTGGGAAGGCCCTTTGATGATTTCGCCGTTGCTTGCCAGCTTGTGTTTGGCGAAGCGCGCCAACAGGGCCTGCTCGATCCTTCGTGCTTCATCCTCGCTGGCGGTGGGCTGTTTCAAAGCGAGGTCCCAAGTCAGGCCGGTGACCTCTGCAGCCATCGGCGCCTGATAAGCCGCGAGCCGGAGGGCAGGATCGTTCGCATAACCGATCTTAAAAGCAAGATCGCGCCCGCGTTGATCCTTCAAGGCAAGAGCATAGACGAACCATACAGCATGGTCGCCGAAGCGGCCGCTGAACTCGCCCTCGTGCTTTGGCGCCAACTTGCTATTCTTCTGGGCAACCAGCCCTCGCCCAAGCAGCGTCTTCGGTTCGGCCAGTGTGACCGGGCGGCGCTCGAGCGCCAGAAGCGGTGACGACGCATTCAGATCGAGTTCAACAACGGTTGATTGAGCCCGGAGATGATGGGCGCCGGTCAATGGCCCCACGAGGCGCGAAAAGACGTTCTGGTGTGACGTGATTGCCCACACTGAAATCGGATGAAGCGCATAGGGAAATTCGCTTGCCGCGCGTTCCGTGATTCCGCTGCTTTCAATCTGATTGATATAGTCTACCGTGTTTACTTCCAGCGACGAGGCTTGATAGAGGCCCAAAACACGGCCCCGGTAGCCTGTTGAAGTCGGCTCTCCCTTCGTACCAACCGTGAAGACGTAATCTCCCTCGGTCAGTGCCTTTTTCGCCTGCGTGCGGGCTGCCTTGGAACCGAAAGTCAACGGCCAGCAGGGATCGCCCGGCGGACCCCAGACATAGGTGAAAAAGATCTTCGGCATGCTCCCCTCCCTTTGTGGTTCTGTGTGGCTTCTAACGTCGCCCCCGATCGCGCTTCGCCTTCGGAGCCGCCGGGCGCTCGGCGCGGATACGCTCCAGCAGTTTTTCGGCAGGCTCGTCGTTTTCGTACTGGGGGACTAGTTCGCCGCGAAAGGCTTTGGCGAGGGTCGCCTCGTCCAGCCGGCCCACCAATTCCAGCGCGCGCTTTGCTTGCCCTGCCAGCCGGTCGATCCTTGCGAAGGCGGATTCGATGCGGCGGACGATTTCGTGTTGTTCTTCGAGGGGCGGGACAGCGAAAGAGAACTCCTTCAGCTTCGTGGCACTGATATTAGATTGACTGACGCCATCAGTTTTCGCGTTCCATGAGAATTCGCGGCCGGAAGGACTGTTTAAAGCGTAAGTGAGGTAGCGATAGTCCAAATCAGGGCCGGCCACTATTCGTATGAGATATCCAGCAAATATCGCCTCTCGCTCCCCGCTATACAGAGCTGTCTTGCCGACCAACGCTGGACTGTTCGTCCTATTGAACAGGACGTCTCCTGGGGTAAGCCGGTACTTTTCGATCTCATCTTTATCGTTCGTGTATACCAAGTCGGTCCAATCGAGCTTGCCTTCCTGAAGGTTGGCCATTCTAAGGACGGGGATAGATCCCGACTTCTGCGATTTCGCTGCGGATCCATAGGCAAATGAACCTGCAACGTCCCCTAGCCGAACTGGTAGTGGCCAGTTGTCGTCGCCCCTCCACTCCCGCGTTAACTCCCCGCTGAACGCCCTACTGAGCACGGCCTGCTTGTAGCGGGAGACGAGAGTTTCGATGCGGGTGAGTTCGGTGCGGGCGCGGGCGGATTTCGCGTTCAGCGCATCCAGCTTGGCCACGATGCGCTTTTGTTCGGCCAGAGGTGGGAGAGGTAGCACAGTTGCTTCCAAGAACTGCCTGGGGACACGACGCTGTCCCACCGCGCCGGTCATTGAGCGCTCTGCTATCTGCCTGTAGCTCTTGCGGCGGAGAAACCGCCACAGGAAATCGGGTTCGGCGGCGCCTTTCGATCTAAGAACATGAAACTCCGTGGAACCGCACGCCATGCCATTCGCCAAATCACGCGCAACCGCAATCTTTCCATTTTCCATGCACGGGGTGATCTTTGCGAAAATGACATCTCGATCTGAAAAGTGGGTGTAGCCTTTCCAAACTTCCGAGAGTGGCCGCATGTTTGACTTGTCTACTATTGTGCCAGTCTCATCGTCCACCGCAGGCATAGGCACGAAGTTCACTTCCAACGCCCGATTTGTTTCGGGATCGTGCTTGGGATTGAACTCGCAAAGCTCGTCCAGCGTCGCCTCCACCCATCCCGTTGGCAACTCGCTCATTCCGCCGCCTCCAGCAGCTCATCGCCGAGTTCCGTCATCAGCGCCTCGATCTCCAGCGTGGCGGCCTGCAGATGGCCGAGAATGGCAACGGCGATATCGTCGGGTTCGGTCAGGCCTTCTTCCGCTTCTTCCTCCGCCTCCCGCAGCCAGGAGATGTCGAGATTGTCTCCGCGTTTGGCGATGTCCTCGCGTTCGAACTTGCGCCAGCGGCCGGCCTCGCCTTCATCTGCGCCGCGCTCCGTCCCGTACGGACTCGTGCCGAAGGCCTGTTCAAAACCTTCGAAATGGGCTTCCGTCAGCGGCGTGGTCTTGCCGAATTTCGGCATCTGGGCGCGCAGGTCATAAATCCAGACGGCCTTGGTATTGCCGGTCTCGGTCTTGCCGCGCGTCAGGAAGATGACATTCGTCTTGACGCCCTGCGCATAAAAAATGCCGGTCGGCAGGCGCAGGACGGTGTGCAGGTCGCACCAGTCCATTATCAACTGGCGAAGCTGTTTGCCGCGTCCGTCTTCAAACAGCACATTATCAGGCACAACGATCGCGGCGCGGCCACCGGGCTGTAGCGCGCGAATGCAATGCTCGACAAAGGGAAGCTGATAAGAGGAGACGGTGGCCGTGACGGAGAGGTCATCGCGCGTCGGCGCACCACCCGCCGGGCCAAAGGGAGGATTGGTGAGAATGAGGTTGGCGCGGCCGAGACCCTTGCCTTTGTCCGAGAGCGTATCGCCGAGATCGACACGGTCGCTGTCTATGTCGTGCAGATAAAGGTTCATCAGCAGCAGGCGCAGCGTGCCCGGCACGTTTTCCATTCCGTGAATGGCGTGGCGCTTCTGGAACTCTTGCTCCTTCTCGCCGAGATCGAAATAGTTGTCGGTGCGGGACCGCATGTAACGATCGGCAGCGATGAGGAAGCCACCCGTGCCGGCGGCGGGATCCTGGATCACCTCGCCGGGCTGCGGCTGCATGAGGCGTACCAGAAGTTCGATCAGCACGCGCGGGGTGAAATACTGCCCGGCGCCGCGCTTGGTTTCTTCCGCATTCTTCTGCAGCAGTCCTTCATAGAGATCGCCGAACTGGTCGCGCTCTTCGGAAAACCAGTCCAGCTCGTCGATCGCGGTGACCAGCGTCGTCAGGTTCTGTGGTTCGCGGATGAAGGTGGAGGCGTTGTCGAAGATCTTCTGCACCATTTCCGGCAGCGGCCTTGCATCTGAGTAGCGCTTGCGCTCGTCCGGCGTGGCGTTTTCGCCAGGCGGCAGGATGAGAGCATCGTCTTTGCCGAGCCGGGTGCTGGTGGCGCCGAGTGTGACCAGCACATTGCGGTAATGCTCCAGCTTGCGCAGGCCGTTTTCTGCGACAAGATCCGCCCAGCGCATGGTCTTCGGCAGGCTACCCGTCTCGCGATTGCGCTCGGCCATCATCTTCAGGAACAGCAGATAGGTCAGCTCGGTGACGTATTGCTGGTAGGTGATGCCGTCCTTGCGCAGGACCGTGCAGAGGCGCCAGAGTTTCTGGACGATGGCATTGGAGTTCATGCAGGCATTCTTTCAGGTCAGGGATCTGTTTTGCGTTTGTAGCGGGTGAGGGCTGAGGGTCAACGGTGGCGAAGAGATCAGGCGGCGGGTGGTGCCCAGATCGCCTCGTTGAAGGCGTGGAGAACCTCGTCGAGATCACCATCGAACTCTTGCGAGATTCGGTTGAAGCCGCCCTTGTCTGCAAAGACGCCCTGATCGAGCAGGGTCGGATCCGCCACCGGCTTGTCCTTCAGTGCCCGGCCGATACGCCGCAGCCATTCCTTCTGCTTCTGTGTCCACGGGCGGGAGGCCTCGATCTTGAGGATCGCATTGTCGACGCGGGTGGCATAGGGAATGAGCGGATCGCCGAGGGCCGCCTGGCGCACGAATCCGATGATATGGGCGGCGATATCGGCATTGCGGGCGCGGCCGTAGGCGGCGCGCAGCATCGCTTCGGAATAGTTCTTCTCATCCAGCAGGCCCGCGAGCTCCGAGAGTTCCTTGCGGGTCAGGTCACGCGGACGCTGGGTCACGGCGATCAGCGCCGGCGCCTGGTTCATGTTCTCGCGCACGAAACGCTCGAAGCCGGTAATGTAGTCCTCCGGCGTCGTGTTCTTGCCGAAGATTTCCTCGATGCGCAGCAACTCGTCCTCGTGGGTGGAGATGACGACACCATCGTTGCCCCTCGCCGTCTGCACCGGTCGGCGCTCCAGAAGCTCGACGGCTCGGGGATGGGCCGAGAGCCAGGCCTCAAGCTCAGGACCGGAGCAGGTGGACAGCCGCTGCACCATCATTTCCAGTGTCTCGCCGGTGTGGCGCTCGAAGCTTTCGCGCGTCTCATCATCCATGCGCCTGGTCATGGCACGCATGCGCACGATCACCTGTCCGGCGACCCAGCTCTTGTCTTCCTCCGTCGCGGCATTCTGCAAGTCGGTTACCAACTGGCTGAGCGACACATCCGGCTTGACGACGACCGGGCGCATATCGGTCATCTCCTGCAGCTCGGCATAGAGATCGACGGCATCAAAGATTCGGAAATTCTCCTTGCCGATCTCGGGGCAAAGGCGCGTGGCGCGGCCGATCATCTGGTCATAGAGGATGCGGCTTTTCACCCTGCGCACGAAGACCAGGTTGCAGATGGAGGGCACGTCGACGCCGGTGGTCAAGAGATCCACGGTGACGACATATTTCGGATAGGGATCGTTTTTGAACTTGAGGATCAGGTCGTCGGCCTTGTCGACATTGCCGGTGATCTTCATCACCATGGCATGCGGCACGGCGTCTTTGCCATGTTCATTCTGCAGTTCCTCGACCAGCAGGCGCACGATATCATCGGCGTGGGCATCGCGGGCGGCGAAGATCAGCGTCTTGCCCGGCTTGCCTGGTGGGATTTCCGTGGCGATAGCTCGGCAGACCATGCGGTTGAAAGCTTCCGAGTAGACCCGCTTGTTGAAATCGGCGACGTCGTAGTCGAGCGAGACTTCATCCGGAAGTTCGAAGAGGTCGATCTGTCCGGTCGTGCGATCGATGATCTCAACCTCTTCGCCGCCATCGAAATGGATGCCGGCTTCCGAAAGCGCCGTCGTGATGCGCTTCGGTGGCAAGTGATCGTTGAGGTAGCCCTCGACGACAGCCTGGCGGTAACCGTAGTGGAAGACCGGATGACCGAAGATTTCGCGGGTATGCAGCGCGGGCGTCGCCGTCAGCGCCACCTTCACGGCGTCGAAATAGTCGAGGATCTGTCGATAGGCCGACTGGTAGTCGTCCAGATTGCGGAAGCCGATATCGCCTTCCCGCAGCTCCGCGTCGAGCGTGTAGCCGCGATGGGCTTCATCGACGATGATGCAATCGAAGGTGCCGGGCGTTGGACGCTTCGCGGGATCCGGCTCGTTCAAGATCCGGGCGATCAGCGACTGAACCGTCGCGACCTGGACCTGGTCCTCCGTCTCCGGAATTTTCTTATCCAGGCCTGCGACCTTGTAGATCTGAGCGAAGTTCAGCAAGCCTTCGATCTCGGTCGTCTCCAGCGCGTCGTTCGTCTGTTTGCCAAGGGCTTTGCGGTCGACGAGGAAGAGGATGCGGCGAAACCGCTTGTGCTTGAGCAGCCGGTACATCAGCGCGATAGCGGTACGCGTCTTGCCGGTGCCGGTTGCCATGGAGACGAGAATGTCACGTTGGCCAGCAACGACCGCATTCTCGATCGCGGCGATCGCTTCTTCCTGGTAGGGGCGCATCTTGCCCTTGCCGAAGCTCTCCTCGGCCAAGCCCCGGGCAGCCGCATCGAGATCTGTTTCCAGAATCTCGAGCAGATCTCTTGGCGAGAACCACGCTGTGAGAGGCCTTGCATGATCGGTGTCACGGCGCAGGTCGCAGAACCAGATGCCGGATTTAGTCTGCCATTGTCTGACGAAGGGGCGGCCATTGGTGGCGAAGACAAAGGGCACGCGGAAGGGATCGGCCAGCCCATGTTTCCACGGTCCGTGGGGATGGCGATGATCCGCCGGCAGTTCGATGGTTCGAGCGTAACGCTCGGCCTGGTGAAGCGTTGACGGCACATCTATGCTCTCGCGCTTTGCCTCGATGACACCGACGCAGGTAAGCCCGATAAAAAGAGCGTAGTCGGCGCGTCCGCCTTCCGACGGCCATTCGGCAATTGCGAGATTTCGGCTTTCCTCCGGCCACGCGCCCTTCTGATGGACGAGGGTGTCGCTGTCGGCCTCCCAGCCGGCATCGACAAGCTGCATATCGATGAGGCGCCGGGTCTGTCTTTCGTCGAGTTCCAGCCGGCTTGCGGCCTGCAGGCCCGCATGCTTGAACTCCATTTGCAGCTGTTGCGGCTGCGCCTCTGCTTGTTTCTGCAGCTCCGACAGCTTCCGAGCGAGATCGGCTTGGTTGGCCTCCAGCTCGAGTGCCGCTTGCTCCCTAACGACATGTTGCTCGGTCGCTTGCCGGGCAAGTTCCTCGGCTGCGGCTCGTGCGTTGGCCAGTTCGTCCGCTGATGCATGCGCGGCAGCCAGTTTCGCCTCGGCTTCCTGTACCTGGCGCCGGAGAGCATCGAGTTCGGACTGCGTGGCCTGATCCGCTTCCTGCGAAGGTCTCGGCGGCACGAAGGGACCGGGTTTGAAATTCGCATCGCGACCATAGGTGCGCCGATACCAGACACCGAGCGCGCGGCAGAATTTGAGGGCAGAGAGCGCCTCTGCGGATGAGCCGCCGAAGCCATGAGTCGCCGCGTTGCCGGCCTTGCGCACCGCGTGAAAGATATCGGACACTTCGCGAGGCAAGACCTGCTGGGTCGCGAGGCGGCGGAGAAGATCATGTGTCGTCTCCCGGTCGGCGGCATTGTAGACGCCGGAAAGAGCCGCGATCTCCTTGACCATGTATTCGCCGAACTGACGGCTTTTGATCAGCGATGTGTTTGCGTCTTCCGGAAAGAAACGCTCGGCCAGCACGCCAAGTCGGTGGAGCTCCGGACTAATCTCCCTGAGATGATCAAAATTCGCCGACAACTGCGCTACCCAATGCCCCGATCCCCATTGCATACATGCCACACGTTCTGAGTGCGGGCAAATGACTCCTACGAAATGTTGAGTGGAAATTATTTCTGATAGATTAAGTGCGGAGAAGTTGAGAATTGAACAAGCAATCGACAAGCATCGGCAATTTCGGTGCCACTCGCCTAGTCCGCTTCCACCTTACCGGCTGGGTTAAAACAACCGCACCCCCGTTAACCCCGCCAGCCTCTCCACCAGCGCCTCCTGAAACCCCACATCACCCACCTCCGCCGCCGCCTCCCGCTGCCGCCGGTGATACCAATACCCGCCGCTCACCTTCGCAGCTTCGTCCTCGCTCGTCGCAAGCCATGTCTGCGTCAGATGCCCCATCTCCAGATCGTCAGGCGCGCCGGCGCCGCCCATTTTGGTTGGCACCCAGCCGGGGTCGACGGAGTTGCTGAGCACGTCGGGCCAGTGGCGGGCGATGGCGGCGGAAAGCGTGGCGATGTAGAGCTTGCTTTCGGAATAGGCCTGGCTGGCGCTCCATGGCCGCTTCTTCCAGTCGATATCGTCAAGCGCGCTGCTGCCGCTGCGGTGCATGCCGCTGGTGAGATAGACCAGCCGGTGGGGCCGCGTGATCCAGGCGGTGAGGAGATAGGGGGCGAGCGTGTTGACCGCCAGCGTTTTGGCGTGGCCTTCGGGCGTTTCGCCGCGGCTGCGCTCGAGGTAGATGCCGGCATTGTGGATGACGGCGTCCATGCGGCCGATGGCGTTGACCTGCTCGGCGATCGAGCGGGTTTCCGCAGCACTGGCGAGATCGCCGATGACGAGGCCGAGGGCGGCGGCGGAGGTCTCGGCGATGGCCGCGGCGCGCTCGCGGGAGCGGGCGTGGAGGACGACCTCGTGGCCTTCGCGGATGAGGGTGCGGGCGGCGGCGAGGCCGAGGCCATCGGTGGAACCGGTGATGAAGATGCGGCTCATGGGGGTGCCTTTCGCGTGGGGCGTGGGGTGGGTGCAGAGTGCTTGGGTGGGGGTGCTTGGGTCAAGCCCAGACGATGGAGGGTGGGGAAGGGGATTGGCTGAAGGCGAGATGTCGTTGACTCTCAAAAGTCGCCAATTCTGCTTCTCAAGCCACGTTGACTCTCAGGAGCCACACTCAAAATGGTTTGTCTTTCAATATCTGCCTTTTTTGATAGACAAACGTCGTTGAGTTGCTTCTGGGCCGGCCAGCCCCTCATCCGGCTGCCGCCACCTTCTCCCCGCTTGCGGGGCGAAGGGGATATGCCGCCGCCTTTCCGTTCCTCTCCAACGTCTCGTGTGGCACGTCCCCTCGCCCCGTCAAGACGGGGAGAGGGTTAGGGTGAGGGGCAGCTTTTGGGGTGGAGCTGCATCAGCACCGGGCATGGGTCCTCGGGTCAGGCCCGAGGACGACGGAGGGGAGGAGGGCTCTTGCCAAACCACTGCCGGCCGCACTCACACGCCGGCTTCACGCCGCAGCTCAGCCCCTGCGGCAATCGTCTGCACCAGCTCGTCCACCTCTCTTGCCAGCCGCTCCAGCGGCAGGCCCACAAAGCGCCCCTCCAGGCTGATGCTGACGACGCCATGCACCGCGCCGAACAATGTGCGGGCGCGGATGGCGCGGTCTTCGGGGGGCATGTCGGGTTGCAGTTCGGCCAGCGGTTCGGCGATCACGTCCATCAGGAAGAGGTGTTCGTCGAGGTGCCATTGCGGCGTTGGGCTGGTGGCGGGGGGGAAGTGGTCGAACAGCGCCTTCCAGAGATTGCGGTGTTCCACCGCGAAGGCGAGGTAGCCCTGGGCGAGGTTGCGCAGGCGATCGGTCGGGCTTTTGCCCCTGGCCTCGTCAAGCGTCAGCCTCGCCTCCAGCGCCTTCAGCGTCGCGGAATTCACATGGATGACGAGCTCGGCGAGGTCGGAGAAGACGGTGTAGAGGCCGCCGAGCGCGCAGCCGGCGTCCTGGGTGATGTCGCGGGCGCGCAGGTTGGCGAGCCCGTCGCGGGCGATGCGCTCGCGCGCCGCCTCGATCAGCCGGGCCTTCAGGTCCTCGCGTTTTTCTTCTCGTCTGCCGGCCATTAACCATTTCCCTTCGAATTCTTGAACGACGTTCAAAAATTATCTTGAACGCCGTTCATGATTCTGCCATAACTCGTCTCGTGAACAACGTTCATAAACCGGAGGACAGAAATGTTCAAATTGATTTCCACATTGCTGCGGGGCAGGGCGCATGATGCCGAGCAGGCTTTCGCCGATCGCCACGCCGTGCCGCTGCTGGCCCAGCAGATCCGCGATGCGGCGCAATCGATCCAGTCGGCGCGGCGCGGCGTCGCCGTCGCCATCGCCCAGAACGAGCAGGAGAAGGCCCAGCATCAGACGATCCTCGCCCGCATCGCCGATCTCGAGACCCGCGCCACCGCGGCACTCACCAAAGGCAATGAAGGGCTGGCGCGGGAAGCGGCCGAAGCGATCGCCTTTCTCGAGGCCGAGCGCGATGCATCGGAACAGGCGCAAAGCCAGTTCACCACCGGTATCGCCAAGCTGAAGGGCATCGTCAGGGAGGCCGAGGCGCGGCTGCAGGCGCTGCAGCGCGGCGAGCGGCTGGCCCGTGCTACGCAAGAGGCGCAGAAGCTCGATATCGCAGTCGCCGGGCCCGGCCTTGCGACGCTCGACGAGGCCGAGGAGACGCTCGCCCGGCTGCGCCTGCGCCAGAGCCAGAACGAGCTGACCGCGGCGGCGCTGAAGGAGATGGAAAGCGCCACGCGGCCGGCCGGCATCATCGAAAAGCTCGCCAATGCCGGCTGCGGCGCGCCGCTCGCCTCATCGGCCGACGAGGTGCTCGCCCGGCTGAAGAGCCGCATCACGCCGGCCGCATGACATCGTCATCCCACCATTCACCCCTAGAAATCAAAGGGTCACTGAAATGAACGACAGTTTCCAGAAACATTCCGCCAGCTGGGTCAGCTTCTCCTACATCTCCTTCGGCGCCGCCGCCTTCATGCTGGCGCTCGGCCTCTACATGATGCCGCTCGATCTCTGGGGGAAGGGCTATCTCGCCATGGGCATATTGATGCTGGTGCAGACGACGGTGAATATCACCAAGACGCTGCGCGACAATGCCGAATCCGAGAAGCTGATCCGCAAGGTCGAAGATGCCCGCACCGAAAAGCTGCTGGTCAAATTCAATCGTAACGGTGAAGATTGATCTTCCTTAACCACATCGCAGAGTTGTTATCGCACTCAACTTTTGCGTAACAACTCTGTGGCCTTCTCTGCCGATCGAAAGAGGGTCTCGCCGTGCAAACCAATCTGATGACATCGCGGAAATTCGCGCCGCTGTTCTGGACGCAGTTCCTGACCGCCTTCAACGACAATTTCCTGAAGAACACCCTGGTCTTCCTCATCCTCTTCAAGATGTCGGCAAGCGAGGGCGCGGCCCTGGTGACGCTCGCGGGCGTCATCCTCATCGTGCCCTTCCTGCTGCTTTCCGCACTCGGCGGCGAAATCGCCGACAAGCACGACAAGGCCAAGGTGGCGGAACTGCTGAAACGCTGCGAGATCGGCATCGCCGCCCTTGCCGTTATCGGCCTCGCCTTTTCCTCGATTTTTGTGCTGATGGCGGCCCTCTTCGGCTTCGGCATCGTCTCGGCGCTGTTCGGGCCGATCAAATACGGCATCCTGCCCGATCATCTCGAACGCCGCGACCTGCCGAAGGCCAACGCCTGGATCGAGGGCGGCACCTTCATCGCCATCCTCGGCGGCACCATCATCGCCGCACTCGCCTTTTCCAGCGGCGACAATGTCGTCCTCTTCGGCTCGATGATGATGGGGCTGTCGGTGCTCTGCTGGCTGTCGGCCCGGATGATCCCGGCGACCGGCTCCAAGGCGCCGGATCTTGAGATCGACCGCAACGTCATCCGCTCCAGCTACACGCTGGTCATGGAAATCCATAGGGATAAGCGGCTGTGGCGCTCGGCGCTGATGAACTGCTGGTTCTGGCTGGTCGGCGCCTTCATTCTCTCCATCCTGCCGACCATGGTGACCGAGCTGCTCGGCGGCTCCGAGCTCGTTGTACCCGCCTATCTCACGGTGTTCGCGATTGCCGTCGCCGTCGGTTCGGGGATTGCCGCCTGGATGTCGGCGGGCCGCGTCGTGCTGTTGCCGGCACCCGTCGGCACGGCGCTGCTCGGCCTCTTCAGCCTCGATCTCGCCTGGAACCTCTGGGGTCTGGCTTCGACAGCCCACGCGACGACGATCCTCGATTTCTTCGCCGGTCAGAACACCATTCGCGTCGCCATCGATCTCGCCGGCATGGCGATCTCGGGCGCCTTCATCGCCGTGCCGACTTTCGCCGGTCTGCAGAGCTGGGCGCATGAGGATCACCGCGCCCGCGTCATCGGCGCCGCCAACGTGCTCTCGGCGCTGTTCATCACCGTCGGCCTCGGCCTCGTCGCCGTCATCCAGGCGCTCGGCGCCACCATCCCTCAGATCCTGGTCGGCCTCGGCATCGTCAATTTCGCGGTCGCCTGGCTGATGCTGAAGACGCTGCCGACCAATGCCTTCCGCGATTTCATCTCGATCCTGTTCCGCGCCTTCATGCGGCTCGAGGTCGAGGGGCTGGAGAATATCAAGAAGGCCGGCCCGGCGCCGATCATTGCGCTCAACCATGTCAGCCTGCTCGACGGCGCGCTGGCGCTCGCCATCACCGAGGAGGAGCCCACCTTCGCCGTCGATTACAAGATCGCCCAGGCCTGGTGGGTGCGCCCCTTCCTGAAAATGTGCAAATTCCTGCCGCTCGACCCGACCAAGCCGATGGCGACGCGCTCCCTGATCAAGGTGGCGCAGGAAGGCAATGCGATCGGCATCTTCCCCGAGGGCCGCCTGACGGTGACCGGCACGCTGATGAAGGTCTATGACGGGGCGGCCATGGTCGCCGACAAGACCGGCTCGATGGTGGTGCCGGTCAAGATCGACGGGCTGGAAAAGACCTATTTCTCCTATCTCGACAACGGCAAGATCCGCCGCCGGCTGTTCCCCAAGGTCAAGGTCACCATTCTCGAGCCGGTGAAGCTCGAGGTGGAGCCGGAGCTGAAAGGCCGCAAACGCCGCACGGCGGCGGGAGCCGCCCTTTATCAGGTGATGTCGAACCTGCTGTTCCGCACCGCCGACACCTCGTCGACCGTGCTCGAGCGGGTCATCCGGGCAGGCCACGAATTCGGCATGAAGAAGCTTGCTGTCGAAGATCCGGTCACCGGCCGGCTGACCTATGGCAAGCTCTTGACCGGGGCCGCCGTGCTCGGCGCCAAGTTCCGCGCCCGCTTCCCGGAACAGAACCTCGGCGTCATGCTGCCGAATGCCAATGGCGCCGCCGCTACCATTCTCGGCGTCATGTCGGCCGGCAAGGTGCCGGCGATGCTGAACTTCACCGCGGGCGCCGCCAACATCCTCTCCGCCTGCAAGGCGGCTGAGGTCAAACACGTGCTGACCTCGCGCGCCTTCGTCGCCCAGGCCAAGCTCGGCCCTGTGATCGAGGAGCTGGAAAAGCAGCTGACGATCGTCTGGCTCGATGATTTGAGGGCCGAAATCTCTTTCAAGGACAAGCTCCTCGGGCTTCTCAGGAAGGGCCGGCCGCTCACCAGGCGCCAGGCCGACGATCCGGCGGTCATCCTCTTCACCTCGGGCTCGGAAGGCACGCCGAAGGGCGTGGTGCTGACCCACCGCAACGTGCTGTCGAACGCCGCCCAGGCCGCCGCCCGCATCGATTTCCACAGCGGCGACAAGGTGTTCAACATCCTGCCGGTCTTCCATTCCTTCGGGCTGACGGCCGGCACCGTGCTGCCGCTGATCTCGGGCGTGCCGGTCTATTTCTATCCCTCGCCGCTGCATTACCGCATCGTGCCGGAGCTGATCTATGTCTCCAACGCCACGATCATCTTCGGCACCGATACCTTCCTCAACGGTTATGCCAGGACCGCGCACCCCTACGATTTCCGCTCGATCCGCTACATCTTCGCCGGCGCCGAGCCGGTGAAGGCGGCAACCCGCCAGACCTATATGGAAAAGTTCGGCCTGCGCATCCTCGAAGGTTACGGCGTCACCGAGACCGCGCCTGTCATCTCCATCAATACGCCGATGTACAACCGCTCCGGCACGGTCGGCAAAATCCTGCCGGGCATGGAATGGAAGCTCGAGCCGGTGCCCGGCATCGACGAGGGCGGCAGGCTGCATGTGCGCGGCGCCAATGTCATGGCCGGTTATCTGCGCGCCGAAAAGCCCGGCGTGCTCGAGCCGCTCGCCGATGGCTGGCACGATACCGGCGACATCGTCACCATCGACGAGGACGGCTTCGTCAAGATCCGCGGCCGCGCCAAACGCTTCGCCAAGATCGGCGGCGAGATGGTGTCGCTGGCGGCGATCGAGGCGCTTGCCGCCGAGCTCTGGCCGGGCGCGCTCTCGGTCGTCTCCTCGCTGCCCGACCCCAAGAAGGGCGAGCGCCTGGTGCTCTTGACCGACGCCGAAACCGCCACCCGCGCCGAATTCCTCGCCTTCGCCAAGTCGAGGGGCGCCATGGACATGATGGTCCCGGCCGAGGTCACCATCGGCAAGGTCCCGGTGCTGGGCTCCGGCAAGGTGGATTTCGTCGCCGCCCGCAAGCTGGCGGAGGGGGCGGCGGAGAAGGAAGAGGCGGCGTGAGCGCCGGCGTTGGGCGGGGGAGGGCTGTTGTGCACGGCACTACCTCTCCTCCGTCATCGCAGGGCTTGACCCTGGGATCCATGCGCAGAGCACCACGGAAGACGCAGCCCGCATTACCACAGCGAAAGATAAAGATCGTCCCACCCGGGATTCATCGCCTCGACCAGGTCGATCTTCCATTGCCGGTTCCACCGTTTCAACGACTTCTCGCGCTGGATCGCGCTGCCGATGTCCCAATGCTCCTCGTACCAGACGAGGCGGGTGCAGCCATATTTCCAGGCAAAGCCCGGCGTCAGCCCCTCGCGATGTTCATAGATGCGGCGCTCCAGATCGGATGTCACGCCGATATAGAGGGTGCCGTTCTTCTGGTTGGTGACGATGTAAACATATCCTGCCATTTGCGCAGAGTGCTTGGCTGTGGATCCCAGGGTCAAGCCCTGGGATGACGGAGGGTGGGGTTGGCGCTCACGCCACATGCACCGCTGGCGCAGCTTGAGGACCGACGCAGCTTGTGGGATGTCGCTTTCGCCGAGGCTTGTGAGGCGCCGCATTTGCCGTAGCTAGTGTGGCGCCGCGTCTGCCGAAGCGTCATCGCTGCCGCCGAGCCGATGCGTCCCGGCGCTACCTCTGCTGCGCGCTGGCGGGCTTATGCGCCGCGGCACCACCTCTCCTCCGCGCCGGCGTTATGCATCCCGGCACCACCTCTCCTCCGTCATCCCAGGGCTTGACCCTGGGATCCATGCGGCTGGCACCGCGGGAAGAGCGCTGGCATCTTCTCGTCGGGAAGGAAGTGAAGCCGCGTGCTTGGTCGTGGATCCCAGGGTCAAGCCCTGGGATGACGGAGCGTGGGGTTGGCGTTTTCGCCACACGACCGCCCGCAGCAGCGGTTCAACCCGCCGCCGCCGGTTCCCGCTTCCTCAGCCCGAGACCCAGAACCAGCGGCACGCAGAGCGCATAGACGGCCACGACCGACAGCCAGATGGCGCCCGGCCATTGCTGGCGGAAGAGGAAATAGAGGCTGGAAAAGCCGAGCGGCGCGACGATCGAGGCGAGGCTGACGGCGGACGCCAGCACGCCCTGGAACTGGCCCTGGCTGTTCTCGTCGACCTGCCGGGTCGCGAGCGACTGCAGCGCCGGCACGCCGATGCCGCCGAGGGTGAAAACCGGCATGATCGCGAAGATCATCCAGCCCTGGCCGGCAAAGGCCATGACGGTAAGCGCGATTGAGACGCCGGCAACACCGGTGAGGATCGCCGCGCGTTCACCGAGCAGCCGGACCGCCGGCCCCGGCAGCAAGGCCTGGGCAAGTGTCTGGCAGATGCCGAAGGCGCCCAGCGAAAGGCCGATCGACAGCCCGTTCCAATGGAAGGCGTCGCTGCCCCAGAGTGCCCAGCAGGTGCCGTAGGCCTCGCCGGTGGCGCTGAAGATGAAGAAGAGGATGACGATGGGCAGCAGGCTTCTGACCTCCAGCACCGAGCGCAGCGGTTTCAGCGGATTGAGCGCTGCAAGATCGATTTTCTCGCGGCTGCCGGGACGCGATTCCGGCAGGATGAAGACGGCGAGCAGCAGGTTGGCGCCGTTGAGCATAGCCGCCGCGATGAAGGGCAGCCGCAGCCAATGATCGCCGAGCACGCCGCCGGCGACCGGGCCGATGATGAAGCCGAGGCCGAACATGGCGTTGAACAGGCCGAAGCGGCGGGCGCGTTTCTCCTCCGGCGAGATGTCCGTGATATAGGCGGTGGCGACCGAGATATTGGCGCTGGTCAGCCCGGCGATTGCCCGGCCGACGAAGAGCAGGGCCAGATTGGGCGCAAAGGCGAGGAAGAGATAGTTGACGGCAGCACCCGCAAGCGAAATCAGCAGCACCGGCCGGCGGCCGAGCCGATCACTCAGGGCTCCGAGCACCGGCGCGAAAATGAACTGCATCAGCGCATAGAGCGCCGTCATCGTGCCGATATAGGGCGCGACGTTTGCGGCATGGGTGATGTCCTTGAGCAGCGACGGCAGGATCGGGAAGATCAGCCCGATGCCGACGGTATCGAGAACAATGGCGGTGAAAATGACGATAAGAGATCTGGTCATGGGTGCGTTCCGGGTCGACGCGAGCGCACAAGCGCCGACAGAGTGCGCCGATGGCTCACGATGAGGCCTGATCTGGTCAGGCGCTGGTTTCAGGGAGGTGCTGGCCGAACCATGGCTAATGCGCATGGCTGGCGTGTGCTCGACCGCCTGGACGACCCATTCGTCCACCTGTTTACTCCGCCACTGAGCGGATCAAGGGAGGCAGTCGCTTTTCGCGACGGGCAAGTCATACGCCGGAAGGTTGCGTGCGGCAAGCCCGTTTTTGTGCGGGGGATGGTTGCGGCTGTGATGCTTTGAGGCACCGCGCTCGCGGTTCGCTTCATCGCCCTGGCGAGGCTTTTGGTCCCCGGCACTTCCTCTGCTCCTCCATCCCGGGCACCACCTCTCCTCCGTCATCCCAGGGCTTGACCCTGGGATCCATGCGGCTGGCACTGGCGAACAGCGAAGGCGCCCCACGACAGAGAAATAGAAGTCCGCGTGCTTGGCCGTGGATCCCAGGGTCAAGCCCACTGCTGTCCGGTTTAAATTTGGTGGACAAGGCGCACGGTGTTGATTCTACTCGTATTCGGATGTTTGGCGACAATCCCGGACACGAAAGAGGGGCAACACCGTGCGGCATGAGAATAGCGTCTTTCATGATCTGTTGAAGCGGATTCCGTGGGCGGCCTTCGAAAGACTTGTGGAGGAGCATCAGGCCGACAAGCACGTGCGGCGGCTGTCGACGAAGAGCCAGCTGGTCGCGCTGCTCTACGGCCAGCTTTCCGGGGCCGTCAGCCTGCGCGAGATCGTCGGCGGCCTGCAAAGCCACAGCAGCGGTCTTTACCATCTCGGCGCCCAACCGGTGTCACGATCGACCCTTGCCGACGCCAATGGCCTGCGCCCGAGTGCGGTTTTCGCCGAGCTGTTCGCGCAGATGGTGTCCCGCGCCGGGCGTGGGCTCAAGCGGGCCGTCGGCGAGGCGGTCCATCTAATCGACAGCAGCAGCCTGCGCCTTTCCGGAGCGGGATCGCACTGGGCACGCTTTTCCGATCAGGCCTGTGGCGCCAAGGTTCACGTCGTCTACGATGCCAATGCCGAACGGCCGATCTATGCGGCGGTGACGCCGGCCAATGTCAACGACATCACCGCCGCCAAGGTCATGCCCATCGAGGCAGGCGCCACCTATGTCTTCGACCTCGGCTATTACGATTTCGGCTGGTGGGCGAAGCTCAATGCCGCCGGCTGCCGCATCGTCACGCGCCTCAAATCCCATACCAAATTGGCCGTCATCGAGGAAAGAGCGGTTAGCCCGGATGGAACCATCCTGTCGGATCGGGTCGGCCTTCTGCCGCAGCGCATGGCAAAAAGCCGCAGGAACCCGATGAGCGGGCCGGTTCGGGAGATCTGTGTGCAGATCGAAACCGGCAAGATATTGCGCATCTTCTCCAACGATCTCGATGCCCCGGCAGAAGAGATCGCCGCGCTCTACAAGCGCCGCTGGGCGATCGAGCTGTTCTTCCGCTGGGTCAAGCAGACGCTGAAAATCCGCCATTTCCTCGGCAACAGCGAGAATGCCGTGCGCATCCAGATCGCCGTCGCTTTGATCGCATACCTGCTGCTGCAGATGGCCAAGGCCGACCAGACCACCGTCACAAGCCCGCTCGCCTTCGCCCGCCTGGTGCGCGCCAATCTCATGCATCGCCGCAGGATCGACCGCCTGTTGCAACCCGCCGGCAGGCCACCACACAGTCCCCACCAGATGAGCCTCCAATGGTGACCAAATTTAAACCGGACACCAGTGGGTCAAGCCCTGGGATGACGGAGCGTGTGGTTGGCTTTGTTGCCAGACGCACCGGCGATGCAGCTCGCGGCGCCGCGCTCGCGGTTCGCTCATCGCGCCCGGCGCGGCTTTTGGTCCCCGGCACTTCCTCTGCTCCTCCATCCCGGGCACCACCTCTCCTCCGTCATCCCAGGGCTTGACCCTGGGATCCATGCGGCTGGCACTGGGCGAACAGCGAAGGCGCCCCACGACAGAGAAATAGAAGTCCGCGTGCTTGGCCGTGGATCCCAGGGTCAAGCCCTGGGATACGGAGCGTGTGGTTGGCTTTGTTGCCAAACGCACCGGCGATGCAGCTCGCGGCACCACCTCTGCCCCTCCATCCGCAGCACCACTTCTCCTCCGTCCATCCGGCACCGCCGATTTGCAGGCAGGAAAGCGCGTCGCGTCCCCCCGCCCATCGCGCTATCATCAACGATATGGCCACCGATGGCGCGTTTCGCCTGTCGTTCGGCGCAGATGAGGTTGTCTTGCCGGGGCGGTCGCTTCACCATGACGGCGACTTCAGCTCCGGAAACAGGCAGGCAGGTAATGACAGATATCGCGCAGATGCAGGAACAGCGATCGATCGCCCTTCGACAGACCGCCTCGGGTGCGCCGGAGCTCCCGTCCAACCCGTTCTTCGGGGTCGGGCCGATCACCGATGCGACGACCGACGAGGTGGATAGCCGCCTGCGGCGCATCGCCTTCGACGCCTGGATCGAGAAGACCTATCGCAAGTTCGACGATCGGGGCAACGATATCGGCGGCTTCACCACGGCCGAGATTTCCCGCAGCATGCATCGCGGCTATCCGGCCGACAAGATCCTGACCGACATGATGCGGGCGATCCATCGCTATTTCGGCTTCCCCAGGGAGAACCGCATGGCGGTCGGGCTTGGCGGCGGCCATAGCGGCTTCACCGTCTGCATCCAGCACCTGATGAATGCCAACGACGCCGGCCAGCGCCTCTATGTCGATACGCCGCGGCCGGAGAGCGATCCGTCGAGGGCGGCCGGCTTCTTCCGCCAGTCCTGGGCGACGCAGTTGATCGAGATGCAGCGCTTCGCCGAAAAGGGCTGCGAGAGCCGCATTCATTTCGCCGCCTCCGAGGGGGTGATCCCGACGGCGGCCGAACTGTCCAGCCTCGGCGTTTCGATCTTCGTCGGCGTCGGCCACGAGACGACGGGGGCGAATGCCTATACCAGCGGCGAGATCCGCGAACTGCTGACCTGGCTCGACGGCGATCCGGCCAACCGCCATGCGGTGTTCGATGCCACCTCGATGCTCGGCGCCATGCCCTGGGAGCCTGAACTGGTCAGCGCCGTCATGGCGAAATGCTGCCTGTTCATGCCGTTCCAGAAGGCGATCGGCGGCATCTCCGGCTATTTCGTCGCCTCCTTCACGCCGCATGCCCTGGCGCTGATCGAGAAGAACCAGCAGGATCCGGCCTGGGCGATCCCGCGCCAGCTGAAGATCGCCCCGCCGATCGATCCGCGCCAGCCATTTTCGGCCAAGCGCTCCGTCGATGCCGGGCCGTTCTACGATGCCGCGGAAGACCGCATGCTCGGCGGCGTCATCAACACCTACAGCGCGCTCGCCTTTGCCGAGACCACCTTCGGCCTGCTGCAGTCGGAAGCCCGGGTCGGCTCGGTCGTCGATCTCAACCGCCGCTCCGCCGCCAACCGCGCGGTGGTCGACGAATGGGTCAAGTCGCACCCGCTGCTGTCCTTGACCGTCACCGATGCCGAGCGGCGTGGTGCGGCGGTGACGCTGCTGAAGGTCGAGGACGCCGATATCACCGATGCCGGCATCCACGCCCGCATCATCGCCCGCTCCAAGCAGCTGCTCGGTTATGAGGGCATCACCCATCCGAACGGCGAATACGAGCCCGGCCTCGATGCCGCCCACTACGTCAATGCCTTCCCCGGCACGCCGGGCGATTACCGCGCCTGGGTCGGCGGCATCCGCGAGCCCGAAGATGTCGTCGCCCTGTTGGAAAACCTGCAATATGCCTATCTGCGCGCCAAGATCGTCGTGCTCGAGGAAGAACTCGCCAAACACGGCGTGACCTTCGAGGCGCCGGTCAAGGCCGATGGCGCTGTGCGCAAGGACGATCCGACCCGCGCCTACACGGTGCTGATCGCCGATCTGGTGGGCTTACGCTTCGGCGCCGACGGCGAGCCTGATTACAGCGAGGTCAAGGCCTATATCGAGGAAAAGGGCGGCGTCTTCCATCTCGGCCCGCTGGGTGATCGCGAAAGCCTCGAAAAGGACCGCATCCATTTCTTCTATCTGCCGAATCTCAGCACCGAGGCGGAGATCCTGCCGCAGACCGACAAGGGCCAGTACGACGCGCTGATCGCGGCGGCGACCTTCATCCCGAAGGCTTCCGTCTTCCCGCTCGGCGGCGTGCGCATCGGCGCCGGCACCGCCAATATGGGCTCGGCCTCCTGGGGCGGCGGCAACGGCGAGGGCGGCGATGCGCCCCTGATGAACACGCCGGGGATCAACAGCCGCGCGACCGCCCAGATGGTGATGAAGGCGATCCTCAAGGTCGTTCCCGACCTGCCGGTCGACCGGCTGCACCGGATGGTCGCCGGCGGTGATTTCGACACGGGCCGTCAGCTCAGGGATTTCCCGACGGCAAAGCTCGAGGGCCGCAAGCTCGCCGTGCTCGGCTATGGCAATATCGGCCGCGAAGTCGCCAAGCTCGCCAAGGCCTTCGGCATGACGGTGGCGATCTACGCCCGCGCGCATCACAAGCGCTGGATCGAGGCGGAGGGTTTTACCTATGCCGCAAGCCCGGTCGAAGCGGCAAGCGGCGCCGATGTGCTCTCCGTCCATATCGGCCTCGGCCGGCTCGACGCATCGACCGGCGTCTATTCCAATGCCGGCACCGTCGATGCCACGGTGCTCTCCGCCATGAAGGACGGCGCCGTGCTCGTCAATTACGACCGTGGCGAGGTCGTTGATACCGACGCGCTCGACGCGGCCCTGTCGACCGGCAAGATCGCGCATGCGGCGATCGACGCCGACCTCTTCAGGGATGCCGCGACAGGCGCGCTGAGCGGCCCGATGCTGCCCTACCTGCCGCTCGAACAGCGTCACAAGGGCAAGCTCGAGCTTTTGCCGCATGCCGCCGCCGATACCGACCACCCTTCGCGGGTGACCGGCGCCAAGCAGGCGGTCGACCAGATCTTCGACGTCATCCGCTTCAAGTCGGTCGTCAATCTCAAGGGCGACCTGCCGGAGGGTTACGTCTCCGCCGGCAGCCGCACGCCGGCCGGCATCGGCAAGGTGACGAAGCAGGCGGTCGCTGAAGCCGGCGGCAAGGCGGAGCTGCTCGAAGAACTCCGCGAGGTCTCGGAAAAGATCGCCGCCATATCAGGCGCGCTCTCTGCCGTCTCAGATCCGGGCCACCGCGGCCGGATCGTCGAGCGTTACACCGCTCTCCTGGTCGAAAACGTCGACCGGCAGCGCGCGCTCCTCGATGAGCTCGGCCTCTACGGGCCGGCGGAGGGGTGAGACCTATCGACGGCTCGTGGGGCAACGATGGCTCTTGTCATTGACGTCGTGCCGCGAGGCCCCCTCATCCGACCCTTCGGGCCACCTTCTCCCCGCTGGGGAGAAGAGGGAGAGTGGCGCTTCGCCATCCACCCCATTGGATGAAGTGCCTACAAGCAGGCGGGTTCGTTTGCGAGTGTCGGAGCGACTTGCTTCCCCTTCTCCCCAGCGGGGAGAAGGTGGCCCGCAGGGTCGGATGAGGGGGCCTCGCGGCACGACCTAAACATCATCATTCGTTCCGTGACCCGTGCCTGAGGCCGTAGGCCTGAAACGATCCGCAACTGCCGTGGTGCGGATGCTTTGAGGCTAAACTTGTAGCCCCAAACGAAAACAGGCGGCACCAGGCCGCCTGTCCTCACATGCCGGACGAACCGGCCGTTACTTCTGTTCGGGCGCCAGGAACTCTGCGCAATAGGACGGGCCGTTAACGCCCGGAATGTCGGCGACGGTGCGGATGTCGCGGATCGTGTAGTCGGAGCTGGTGGTGATGTCGGCCTGGCAGCGCAGATAGGCGGTGCGGGCGGCGGCGATCTGCTTGCCGCGCTTGCCATCGGCGCCCTCGGCATATTTGGCCGGAATGCGCACGGTCTTGTAGCCGCCGCGCCAGGTATAGATGGTGCTCGCACCTTCCTCGCGATCGCTGATCGGCGGCCCGTAGGCGGCAAAGAAGATGCCGGCCGATTTGCCGACCCAGCGGGCCTCGATCGGATTGCCGGCGGAAGGAATGGTCGTGCATCCGGCAAGCGCAATTGCAAGCCCGGCCGCGGTGATGGTGCGGAGTTTCATCGTGTCGTCCCTGATCTCTGGCGCATTGGCTGCGAAGCCGCCGTCACGGCGGTTTCGCCTGTCCCGCCGAGCCCTTTAGCGCGGAACCCGGCAAAAGAAAATTGCCCCTTTTGCACTTCCGTTCGATTTGCTTCGGGTGTGTCTTTTTGCTGCAGCGGCCCATTCCGGCCCCTGTCATCAACCCGTCAAAAAATCCCTCGGCTTTTTGAAATTTGGCGCTTGTGCAACCAGATAGGCTGTTCTATAGAAGCGCCGCTGGTCACGGAGTGTAGCGCAGTCTGGTAGCGCACCACGTTCGGGACGTGGGGGTCGAGTGTTCGAATCACTCCACTCCGACCAGCTAGAAACCCCGCTTCGGCGGGGTTTTTCGTTTTCGCCGATATTGCTGCTCGGGAAGACACGGCAACGAATACGGCAATGAATGGTCACTTCTTCCTCCCTGCGCGGCCGGTCGTGAACGCTGCACCGACATTTGCCTGGTGATCGGGATGGTGGTGGCCATAGGTCTTTTCCAGCGTCTCAAGCGTCATGCCGAGATAGCCTGACGTCTCCCACTTGTCGGCTGCGGCCTGCATCAGCCAAGTGGCTGCGGTGTGCCTCAGCGTGTGCCTGACGACGCCTTTCGCATCATCGCCCAGCACCTCATCAACAAGGTTCCTGAAGGCGCGCTTCGGATCGGCCGGCTTGCCGTTGTACTCGACGACATATTTGGCGCCCATGCGATGCCAGCGGCGCATGTGTGCGAGCAGGCGCCCCGGCAGGCGAATCGGAGGAGCGCGCTTATTGTCGGCGACTGCCTCACCTTCCCAGGCGCGATAAAAGACGCCGGCGTCGAGGTCGATATACGGTCGCCCCTCTTCTTTAATGAACGAGGCTTGCCATACGCGCGCCGATCGGCTGCCGGTGTAGACGGCGGCCAGCGTGAAGCGGGCGATATGAATGGTCGGACGCCACTTGTTCGGTACTCCCCGGTACTTGCTGCGCTTGCGGTAAGCCGCCCAGATCAGCTTGGCCATCGTCGACCTTTCCAGGTGCTTGACGCGGCCTTTCGCCTTTGGTGGGAGCGTGACGGTCACTGCCTCGCGTGTGACCTTGTCGGCGATCGCCTGACGGCAAGCTGCCCGCAGATCCTCGAGCTCGCGACGGGCGCCGTTTGGCGTTCCGCGCATCTTGACGTACTCGGCGCAGGTCGCGCTCGTGATGTCGTCGAGCGTTTTGTCGCCCCAGTAGGACATGAGGTTTTCAGCACGAGCCGCGAGCTCCTTCGGCCGGGTGGCAACGTCCTTCTTGAGCGATAGGTAGTGAGCCAGCACCTCGGCGATGGCGACTTCCGACGCCGGACGGTTCTTCGATGGTGTCTGCGTTAGGAATTGCCGGCCGATGTGCTCGGCTAACGCCTTTTCAGCTCCGCTACGATCATGCTCACCGCAGCCTGTGCCGAACTGCTTGCCCCCGTCGAGGATGACCCAGACCGCGGCACGGTCTTTGTTGGCTGGGCGAAGCCAGAGGCGGGCAGGTTTGCGGGCGCGCGACATGCTTGTTTCATCTCCTCTATCGCTCGAAGCGTCGTGAAATCCTTCCCGGCAATGCGCATGATGACCAGCCGGCCGCGCGCCGCTTCCTTCCGCAGTCCGCTCACCGTCATCCCGCCGTGCGGAAAGGCTACCGGCACGACATCGGCCAGCCGCATCGGTGCGTCGGGAAGCAGATTATCGTTTGCAGCAGTCGGCATCGTTCCTCCGTGAAGTCGCGGGAAGCTTTGTCTGCATCGCGTCGGGATATGTCCAGAAAATAGACCGGCCGGCGCGCCTCGTGGGTGGGAGAGGGTGGTGATCGCGCCGGCCATCGGTGTTCATGCTGCCCGCCGCCAATGCGGCTCGACGACGGGCAGCTCAGCCGGCCGCCACCGGCTATCTCCGAGGCGCGCCGGGTGGCGCCTCCTCAATCAATTCCCAAAGCTCCCCGCGGCGGTACGTCGTGTATAAGAGCCAATCCATGGTGCCGCGCTCCTCGTTGCAGCGCTTGCATGCCAGGGCAATGTTGTCACGGTTATTGCGGCCGCCGTCGGCGCGCCGCCGCAGGTGCTCGAGTGTCTCAGCATTCGGCGGCTGCTTCCACGGTGGCCGGTCACTGAGAACCATCGGCTGAAGGCAGTAGCAGCAGCGACCGCCCTGCTTCTCGCGTATCTTGATGCGGTTCTGGATGTGGCGGGTCATGATCCACCTGACAGGGGTCGTCGGTTACGCAGTGCTCAGTTGGTCGCCGGCCTGTTGCCTGCGAAATAATCAGCGGAAACGTCCTCACGCATCACGCCAGTCTCGCGCTCGAGGAAGGAAAGTACGGAAGCGGCAAGCCTCTGAATCTGCCGCAGGCTCAACTCTCCATCATCGTCCGCGATCCAACCCGCGTCGAACCGGTCAAGCTCACCGATCGCCATGGCCAACTGAAGGACTGCTAGCTCGGGCGTCGTCGCTTCTGTCCGTGCTGCCCGCTCGCGGGTGGCGTCCATCGACACCATCAAGCTCCGAGCCAACTCCTCTTCATGCATCTCGTCTGCTGCGTGCATCGCGCTGACGAAAGCCTTCGTCTTTCTTACAATCCGTGCTTCGGCTTGGTTAAAAGGTCTCTTAATAAGAGCCCTTGGCAGCAAAGTTCTGTCATCGGTGGCGATGTGGATGGTCATGTGCTTGCTCCTCGTTGCAGGTGGAGTTTAAAAAGTGTATGTCATTAAAAAACACCAACGTCAGCTGATTGTCAATAGAAAATATTGACGTCATCACTTTTTAATGAGATCGCTCAATGACACCCGAACAATGCCGTGCGGCGCGCGCGATGATTGACTGGACGCAGCCGGAACTCGCGGCCAAAGCTGGCGTATCACCTTCGACGCTACGTGACTTTGAAGCAGGCCGGCGCACGCCCATAGCCAACAATCTCGCAGCTATTCAGGTTGCGCTTGAAGCTGCCGGCGTGACTTTCCTCGATGGCAGCTATTCAGGATCGGGCGGCCCTGGCGTCCGCCTCCGGGATCCGGCTTGACAAATTTGTAGGTTGGCGCAAGCAGCTGAAAATACTCAATATTTTCAGTTGACTCCATGCGCCATAACGCTAGCGTGTGCCCTTTCAGGAAGGGTCAGAAATGGCGCAAGCACCCCTAGACACCATCTACACTGCAGACGAAGCCGCCAGCCGCCTCAGGCTAACTAATCGTGCGCTCATCAAGATCGCGAGACAATATGGATATTGCTCTAGATCCGGCCGCGACTACCTATTTTCCGAAGCCGATCTCTTAGCTATATGGCAGGCTCTCAGGGAACCAGCCAAGTCACCGAAGCCGCCACCGGTGAAACCATACATTTCCGACCATAACCTTTATGAAGAACTCCAGAGGCTGACCAGAAAAAAGCGCCCAGCTTCTAAGCGATCGGTGCGCGCATGACCACGGAAACCCGCCTCATGGGAAGAAAGGATGCCGCAACTTACTGCGGCATCGCCGAATCGACGTTCTCGCTCTGGGTCGCGACACACAAGATGCCGCCGGCCATCCCTGGCACTCGCAAGTGGGACAGAAGAGCGATCGACGCCAAGCTTGACGAGATCAGCGGTCTCGGCGTGAATGACAACGAAGATCCATACGAAAAGTGGATGCGAGAGAACTCTGGCGAGACCGATCTGCAGAAATGGCGCCGCGAAAGAGACGAGCGGCGCGGGAAGAAGTAGACACATTGGAGGTTGGTTAGCTCACCCACGGCCTGCTGTTACCGACCATATGGCGGTTGAGCCTTCGGCAATATGATGTGAATCCTGTGGAATTGCCGCCTGTTTAGCGATTAAAGGCCGGCGTTACAATTGACCTCGGCCTGCGTACACAGTTTGCTTTGCCTGCAGTCACGGGAACGACCGCTCTGACAAAGCGAAATGGTCGCCCCGAGACTGCTGGCGCTGCGCCCGCGCGAGGAGGGGATGGCTGCAACCATCCTCTCCTTTCGGTAGCTTACCGTGCTACATGTAATGCTGTTGCGCAACATGCAACATGTCGATATCCACGATTCATGCGGAAAGTTGTCCGCACGCTCGCGCGGCTCTCGCCATAGATGGAGCACCACCATGCCAAGCCTCGCGCAGATCACTGGCTCATTGCATATTCACAACTTCTACATCGAGAAGCTAAAAGCGAACCAGGAACGGCTTTTCGCCAGCGATCCAGAGTTGGCTCAGCTTCTCGACAACGTGGCTGCCGTTTTGTCCGAGCATGCTGCGGAGTTGGCTGAGGATATTGCCGACAGGGAAGACGAAAGCTGAAGAGGCGGGCCGAAGCCCGCCCCATGCTCCGCCGCTAGTTATTCGGCATCGCCTTCGTTACCGTCAGTTGCACATTGCTTGCGTTCAGCGCCGCGCCTGAGTTTTGATATAGGCTGAGCCTGAACGGTCCGGTGACGTCACTGACATAGACAACCCCGCTAACGCGAACCGTCGTGTCATTGGCAGAGCTTCCGCCTTGGCTATCGGTGATGCGCGGCAAATTTACCCCGCCGAAACTGACGATAGCACTGCGCAACCCGGTGCCGTTTTGCGCAAATGTCGCCTGGCCCTCAACACGATACCAGCCTGCTTCTTGGACAAGAACGGCTTCGGTGTTCGACACGAGGCTATGCATCGATGCGCCGTCGAAATCCTCGGCATTGAAGGAAACGATGGTTGACGAGTTGTTGGGGATCGAGACCGCCGCACTATTGTATACCCTGCAAGCCGGATAGGGAAACAACGCCACGTGCTGACCACCAGCAGCGTATCCACCGGACTTACAATTGATCACCTCGTTCATCGGCTGGCCGCCGAAGGTCGTCTCACAACGGAAGCCGTGATACTGGGTCTTGACGGTTTGGTTGTCGTAGGCGGTGCAGCCAATCATCCGATAGCCGCGGGGATAATCCTGATAGGAAGGAGCCGAGCCTGGGATGATCAGGAAGCCGGCAGGCTGCGACGTGCCGCGGCCTGTATTGTCCTTGCCGGTGTCCCATGCGCCACATGCCGTGAAGGTGACATGCAGTGGTAAGCTTGCGGGAACCGGGGTATCTGGATCAACGTCCACAGTCGGGCCGGAACCAACGAAACCAGCCGAACCGGCGCGGTGGACGTTGCAGCCCATGACTTCACCATACCGGTTATAGTTGGCGACCTTGATACCCCAGGTCTCGACATCGCGGACAGTGACGCCCATGACAACGAAGTTGAAATTGCCTTTCGAACCCGTCAGATCGATCCCGACGTCGCCGTCGTACATTTCGCCGCCAATGATACGGAAATGGGAACAACCAAACCCGATCGGCATCATGCGACCGAACGCCTTGCGGTACGATCCACCGACGATGCCGCCAATGTGGTGGATCTTTGGTTCCAAGACTGAGAAATCAGAGCAGCCGCTTAGCCACAGGCCTTGGGCCTGGTCGTCAGCCGGAAGCGAAGCCGATACGTACAGAATGTCATGGACATGTGGCCTAACAACCTGAAAGTCGGTCGCACTGGTGATCACGATACCGGTGCCGATATCAGACCCAAAGGCTTCGCAGTCCTCTAGATAATGCCCAGACCCTCCAGAGATCGAGATGCCAGCCGCGTTGTTGAGAGAGCCGCCGGTTCCGTCGCCATTGCGATCTACCTTGACGCGCTTGAGCGTGATGTTGCTGACAGAAGTCGAGCCAATCGTAACAACACTGGTTGTAGCGTGCGGCGCCAGCTGCTTCGCGGAGATATCCTCGATCCAGCTGCCAGCCGCAAGAGTGATCTTGCCATTGATGCCGTAGATGTGCTCGGGGTCGCCCTTGACGCGATGTGCCGTCGCGATAGCCGCCGTGAATGCTGCCAGGACGTTGGTCGTGCTGTTGACGTACCCAGCCTGGATAAACTGCTCGACATGCACATAGCCATTGAACGGCAGTGCATAAAGTTTCACCCCACCGGCCGTTATGATGTGGTAATCGCTCGCGCCGGAAGCGGCGACGATATAGCTCCACCCCTTCGATGAGACCTGCACGACGGTTGAGCCTGCGACAACCGGGAACGAGCCAGAATAGCTCAAAACAGTATCGGCGGTCAGATCGCCGAAAGCCTTGAAGACGATCGGAATATTGGTGATCGACGCCGCGGCGGCAACCGCAGTGGCTGCAGCGCTCGTGGCGGTCGATGCTGAGGAGGCAGCCGACGCAGCTGCTGCTTCAGCCGCAGCCACGATCGCGGCCGAGACCTGGTCACTGACCAGCCGGAATTCGGTGCCGGAAATGACGCCTAGCACCCGCATGTTGGCCGTCAGGCCGCCGCCCGAGATGTCATTCCCACTGTTGCTCTTGACGGTGAGCGTCGAGCCACCATTGAACGAGACCGTTACCGGCGATCCGGTGTTGGCCTCGAAGATGTTCATCACGATGAGCGCCGATTCGGAGACCGGTATTGTACTCGTTGCCTGGATCGCGTTCGGCGTGCCGGCCCCAGCATCCACAGCGGTGATGAAGCTGTACGGAAGGTCCGCAACCCGCGTCCAGGATCCGGTTCCTGACGCGCCGCTTTTGCGATAGATGCCGTTATAGGCGACAGTCGTATCGCCGATAACCCACGCCATCGAGTTGGCGGCATGGGCCAGATCGGCGAACAGTGCGGCGCGCGTTGTGAAGATCGAGCCGCTGTTGGCGCCAATCGCGCTGATGAACGATTCGAGCCAGAGACCCCAGGAGCGGATCTCCAATTTCTTCGGATTGTGATTGCCGGAAGACGGCACGCCGTCGGTTACGTAGTCGCGCCATGCGATGGCTGCTGTAGGTGCGGGCATAAATTCTCCAAGAAAGAAAAAGGCCCGCGTGAGCGAGCCTGCGAATGGAATGGTGGGGTGGGCTTATCTATTCGGCGTAGCCGACACCGTCGGCGAACAGCGTGCCGTCCTCGTGCGGGATGCCGGGGTCTTCAGGCGCCTCAGAGGGCGCCCGGTCGAGTTCGTCTTCTTGTGTCTCGGGTAGTTTCGGATCCATGCTCTCAACCATTTCTATAATCTCCGCCGGCGCTGTCGTTTTGATATTTTGCCATCGTGGGTACAACCTGCTGAGTCGCAGCGTTGACGATACGAGGGCTTGCCGCGGCCACCGTCTTGCGGCTCACGGACTCGACGAATGGCATCAGATTGCCGTTGTTATCGGCTGACACGCCTACGGTGACGTGCACCCCAGACTGCTGTCCTCCGCCCATCTTCGTACCGCGCGGCAGGACGACCTCGCCTCGCTGCAGAATGGCCGGCACTTCGCCTGGCTGCAGGCCCGCAACACCACCGGTGTGGTATCGCTTTGCTCCTGCAAATGTCGAAGGCGACACGGCGCGTCCGTGGCCATATCCATCCGAACCGGCGACGCCGCCGCTATGCAGGATGCCGGGGATAAGGAATCCGCCGAGGAGACCGCCCTTGCCGACAGCACCACTGAAGGCGCCGCTAAACAGGCTATCAAGTGATGCATCGATCATCTTGTCGACGAGCTTATCCAGCACGCCAGAGAGGGCTTCTGTTGCCGACTTGCCTTGGCGAAGGTCGCTGATGAAGCCGCCGAGCAGATCCTTGCCAACGTTTTGCAGCTCCTGCATAGCCTGCTTGTTCTGAGCGAGTGCGTCCTTTTCGGACTGGATAGCCGTCACCAGTTCAGTGATATGAGCTTTTTGCTCATCGGTGGCGGCCGAGCCTGCCTTTCGCAGCGCGTTGGATACGGCTCGCTGCTGATCGGTTTGGCCCAACGTCTGCTGTTCGAATTCCAGCTGCTCTATGAGCTTTTTGACCGCGTCAGCTTCGCGCTCGGCCGCGGACTTTCTTCCGCCTCCGCCAGCTGACTTTGTCGGCGTCCCGTAGATGTCATCGTGCGTGACGCTGAGATCTCGTGAAGGATTGGCTCCTGGCGTCGGTACTTCGCCGCCGGGGGTGAACTGGTCCTGGCTGTAGATCTTGCCGTTGTCGGAGAAGAGCGGCGAGAGCGCGCCAAGTTTAGGGCCGTTCTTGCCGACGGTGAGGGCGTCGATCGCCTCCTGCCGGAACACGGCAGCCTGACGCGCGGCGCCGGCAATTGTGCCAGCCAACGAGCCGAACGCAGTGGCGAAACCATCGAGCGCTGGGATGCCTGTCTGGCTAATTGCCGCGGCGAGCGAGTCCTGCACCTCCTGCATTGCGGCCGTGTTTTCCTTGCCATCCTTCACGGAAGAGGAAACGGCATTGAAGGCGTTCTGCAGGCGAAGGATCGTTTCATCCTCGGCACCAGCTAAGCGCAGATCCTGGACGAGGGCTGCCATGTCGAGGTTCAAATCCTGGACCTGCTTGCGCGCCACGTCCCATTGCTGGTCCGCGAGCGTGTCGCTGGCCTTGATCAGGTCTCCGCTATTCTTGGCACGGTCGAGCTCGTCGACGTACGCCTTTAGAGCGGGCACTGCGCCGCCCCATTCCGCAGCTACGGCGCGGATCAAGTCGGCTTGCTCTTTGAGCGTGGCTTCCGACTTATCGCCCTCGGTGAGCATTGAGGAGAAATACTGTACCGCCGCACCGCCGAGGCCGATAATCGCGAACGTCGCTAGCGCGACAGGGTTGACCATCTGCGTGAACGCGCCGCCGAGCGTCTGCACCGCGCCGATGACGCCGCCTGACCCCTGAAACACCTGCGCCACCTGGCTACCTTGCTGGGCCATAACGGTGAAGGGCGAAGCGCCGCCGGCAAGCGACGTGGCAATGTCGTTGAGCTGGAAACTGAGATTCTGCACCGCTGCGCGCTGAGCGCCGGCAGACTGCGTAATGCGGCCTGTCGATCGCTCGAAGGTCTTTGCGATGTTGTCGTTGGCCTTCTGGAAGCGTCCCTCGACGCCAGCCATCGACTTGTCGACCGTCTGCTGGAACTTCGCAAGCCGCTTCTCGGCGTCGTTTAGGCGCAGCTCCATCCTGGCATATAGTGTGGCTTCACCCGCCATTGCTGTTCCACTCCTTCACGGCTTTGTTCAGCGCCCGGCGTCGGCGACTTGTGAACCGCTTTTTGAGGCTGCGGTAAGCTGGCCAGAAGAATGGCGACGCGGGCATGTGCTGCGTCCCGAATTCCTGGCCGACGGCGTAGTCGTAAGGGCCGTTCTCTGTCTGGCGGGTGGTCGTCTTGCCGCCGGCGCGAACTACCTGGCCGCCTGTCTCTGTCGGCTCGCTACGGATGGAAGGCTTGAGAAAAACGCCATCCTCAGGGTCGACGGGCGCGATGGATTGGGCGAGCCGCACCCACTCCTCGGCGTCTTTCTCGATAGCTTCCCGCATTGCCTTGCGAACTATCCGCGGGATCTTGGCCAGCCGCCTTCTAAAAGCAGCATTGTCATAATCAGCCATTGGCTGGCGCGCTCTCTGTTTCGGTCGGCGTCGGCTCGGGGTGGCCGTTCAAGAAGGCGTCGAGGATCGAGATCATCAACGGGAAGTTTTCGACGGCAGGCCGCTCCTCGACGTAGGCACGAACGAGACGCAGTGCCTTGGCGGGCTCGGTGCCGCCACCGATGAGGCCCAGCCTGACGATCTCGCGGATGTCGCCCATCGTGGCAACGTGGATACGCGCCGCCTGAAGGAACGTCGCCATCAAGCTGCGGTTCGTATCCTTTTCCCATTCGGACGCGAGCGCCCAAGACAGGCCGAACTTGTAAGTGCCGTCCGCAAAGTCGGCTTCGACGATTGCAAAGGGCTTCGCTGCCGACGGCAGTGATGTGGTTGTGGTCACAGATTCTGTCCTATGGTTATCGCCGACGCTTGCCAGCTTTTGCGGCTGGCCCGAAATTCTCTTCTGCCCAGAACGGGCGCGGCGGCGGATAGAAATTGCGGTGGAGGTTTTCGATGTGCTCAATCACTTCGAGACCAATCCGGCGCCATGTTTCTTCGGCCAGGGGTTCGGCCGTATCTTCGGTGAGGCCTATAGCGGCCAGGTCATCGAAAAAGTCGCAGCCACTTTGGAAGTAGCCGGACCAGGCCTCAACTTCGCCGGCGCGACGAAGGTTTGTTCGTCTCCGGATGGGCATTATGCTCGCCGCCCATAGTCGCGAGTGCGGGACATTCGTGGCGCTTCAGGTGCGTCGATACCATCGAGCGCAAGCTCACGAAGCAAGCGAGCGAAGGCGATACGGGCATTTTGCAGAATGCCAACCTCGGGGCGCTCCTTGGGCTGGCCAAAGCGATCCATGAAAGTCTGGCCGTCTTTGTCGAGAACCTCGCGCGCGCCCTGCGCCTGGTCCCAGGCCTCGGCAGCTAATTGCAGCAGCCTTAGGTGGTGGTCTTCGAGATCGAAATCAGCAAGCACAGAACGCCACCACTTTTGCGTTGCCGGGCGTAGATGTACCGGCGCTTTTGGCGGTTTTGCCATCGTTTTTGTCCGTTTTTCCGGGGTGCAAGTTGGCTGAATGGCTTGCAAAGCAGCGTTTGCGCCCGGTCAGAATATTTTCTCAACCGGGGCATGGCGCATATGCACGACGGGGAGGGACCGGTCACCTGTGCGGCATGCCGAAAGAGATCTGACCCGCCCCTCCCGGCCTATCAGATCGGATAGCCGTCGACGCCGTACCGAACGACCTTGCCGCCGCGCTCGAGGCGCTGCTTGTGTCGGCTGTGGCACGGACCGCATAGGCTGGCTAGGTTCTCCGCATCGAAGAAGAGGGCTTCGTCGCCACGATGTGGAGTGCTATGGTCAGCGACACTTGCTACTGTCACCACGCCCGCTTCGGCACACATGTGACAGAGCGGCTCACGGGCCAGTTGGGCTTGCCTCATTTGGCGCCATAGTGCTGTGCGATACAGCCGGTGGTACAGCTGGGCCTCGGGGCTGCGCTGCGTCATACCGTGATGCCTCGCGCCTTCATCGCCGCTTCTGCCTTTGATTTGACGCGATCGGCCGCATCGTTTCTGCTGGACACGCGGAAGCTGGCACTGGTGTCCGTGTATGCCGGAAATGCCGTCAACGTCACCTCCGCCAAATCGACGTCCTTTATGATCCGCAGGGGCAGACGGTTCTCGCCGTCCCGCCATTCCTCCGACCTCACCCGAAAACCAAACGAACAGCCGCGGATGTCCGTCCGTCGGACACAGCCGATGGCCTCTTGGCCACTAGGCGTCGTAGGATCAGGATTGAGATCGAACCAAAGGCCGGTGGCATCTTCCCTGAGGAAGAGTGTGTTTGCGGTGGTGCGACCAAGGACGCGGCCAGGATCATGATCTAAGATCATCACCACGTCTGGATTTTCCCTAAGAGTCCGCGCGAAACAACCCGGCGCCAGCATCTCTCGGAATTCACCAGCAATAGTCGTCTCGCTGTTGAAACGGGCCGCATAGCCAGAGATTCGCTCAGCCACCCAGGTTCGCCTCCGCGGCGGCGAGCTTCGCCTCACGCCGACCAAGTTCTGACTTGGCGCGCAGTTCCCGCGCAATATCAATAGGCTTCGCATCGGTGTGTTGGGCGGCCTTGCCAGGCAGCTTGACGCTGCGGCCTTGGCTAACTGCCTTCTTTGTTGCGCGCTCAAACATACCCCAAATCCTTTGCTTCCCGAATTACGCGCTGGATCTGGCCGTCGTTTGCCTCACCGAGAAAGCCCAGCGACATCGGGCCGAGCGTTGACCACCGGATATCCAGATCTTCAAACTGGAATCGCAATTCATCGTAGCCAGCTCGGGCCGCAGCCACGCCTTCAAGCGCATGGACGATCGCGGCAACGCGCCGGCCGTACTCCTTGCGGGAAGCTTCGACGACCAATTTATTGGCCTGAATCCGCTGCTCTTCCAGTCTTTGGTTTATGACGGAGAGAGCTTTGTCGATGTCCGCAGCTTCGGCACGAAGTGTTTTCAGTTTATCCAACAAACCGTGCTCCGACTCTTCGCCGGTCCCGGCCTCTCCAAGAAGCTCGGCTACATTTTGGGAATACTGCGCGGGCGGGCGGGTTGCGAGCCTCTCCTCCACGCCGCGTTGTTCGCGCGTGTTTGCGGTTTGCTTGTCGATGAGCAGGCTGCGGCGGTTCTCCAGGTCCTTGTAAACAGGATCTAGCTCGCTGAGCGGCGGCACGCGAAAATTTTCTGTCTTCAATGGAAGATCTCCCTTATGGCATCAGCGAACGCGGCGCCGTTTATGGTGAGTGATTGGCGATGACCAGAGGCCTGCCAATGGTCAGGCAGAGCGCCGACAGCTTGGAAGCGATGGATAGAGCCGACTTCGAAATGAACGGCCAGCTCCGGCCAGGTGGAAACGAACTCGAGCTTGAGGCGCCGAATACCAGTGTCGCCGCCGGCCGCGAGTGCCGCAATAGATGTCAGATATTCAGCCGCGGTGACTTTAACCCTGGCGGGCGCGCCATCGAGATTGGCGCCACCCGGCGTCAAAGCGCCGTAAGTTGCCACAGACCGTGCAGCAAGGTGCAGCGGCGCGTCGGCGGCGTAGGCAACGACCAGATCGACGACGTTGGCAAGCGTGAGCTGTGGCGGGGTGCGCGGCGCGCCGGTGGGGATAGCGCCTGCGTTCTGCAGGCGCTGGGCCATCGAGACAAGACGACCGCGTCGGAAGCCAAGATGGCGCTCGAGTGCCGCGATCGCCGCGGCGAGAGTGGCTGTCTGCATCACGCGGCGATCCACTGCAGCTTATAGCCCTGCTGGGCGTAGACATCGTAATCAGCGCCGGCACGGACCATGAAACGAGTGCCAGCCGTTGCGTTCGGCGTCGGGCCGATAGATACCCACGAGTCAGCTGCGGCGTTGATCCTGAAGATTGCATCGCCGGCGATATCAGATGACTGCGGCGCCGCATTGGTGGATGTGACGCCAGAAGCTGGTGCTTCGCTCCACGAGATCTTGCCGAAGAGCGCTTGAGATGTGTGACGCTGAGATTGCGAGCCGGCGTACCCGCAAACGACATGAAGGCCGGTGAGAGCCATGGGATTTCCTTATTTTGAGAATTGATGGGTGAGAGGGCAAAAGAAAAGCGCCAGCTCCTGAGAGCCAGCGCTTAGCCACCACGCCATGTGGTTCACCGTGCTCGTTCATCCGGAGTCACGGTAAGAAAAGAGCCAGCCACCGGAACTGGAGTGACGGGCAAAGATCGCAGCATTTCTGCCGCCTCATATAGAGACGTTCCGGCGCACCTCTTTAGGGACGATTAAGTTGCAATTTCTTGCAGCTTTCGAATCGCTGCGTTGATTTTCTCTATGCCGCGACGCTCGGCGGTCTTGCCGGAATAGCCAAAAGCCTCACCGATCTGCTGGGCCGTGGCATCTGTTATTGCGGCATCGAGCACCGCTGCGTCCAGGCCAAGAGCCATACGCACCGCGGCGCGTCTCGCGTTCCGGTCCATTTCAATTGCGGCCAGGTGGTCGCCATGATCCTGGCGCGTAGAATTGCCACTCGCCCGCGTCACGCCACCGAGCCAGCCGGCGCCGGTGGCGATCGGCGTATTGTCGTTGGCTGGAAGCAGGAACTTTATCGATTCCTGAGACCGCTTCGGCGGCGCCTCATACCCCTTCGGCTGCCGTGTGCGTTCCACCGGTGTCTTGCTCCTGCCGCGTGCTGTCTGGCCATAGGCAACGAGCTTGCCGCTGCGGAAGACAAGATTGCCAAGCTGCACATCGGATCCAGAAAGCCTGAAGCCCGGTTCGTGGCGCTCAATGACTGTCCATGTCCCGTTGATCTTTGCGGAAACGACCCGGCTGCGCATACCAGGCGAGGCAGCATCGAGCATCTCGTCGATGCCGGGACGCATCTCATGCCGCATGTCGGGATCACCTTCCGGAGCGGCTGCATCAGGATCATTATCGTTTGCAACGATCATGTGTGGCGGCGCCATCAACTGGGCGTACCGGTAGAGCGAGCGCGCGGCTTCAGGATTTTCCAGCCGCGACAGGCGCTCAATTGTAGGCCAGGCTAAAACCGGTTTCGGGTTATGGGGGAGACTGGCGAGCCATGCGCGTCGCTCGGCAAGATCGTGTGCGAATTCATCGGCCTGACGCGGCACGTTATCGTTCGAGGCGACGGGCCGCGCTCTTGATGTCATGATGTAGTTCCTTGGAATAGGGAGGCTTGTTCAGGCCGCTTGCCGCGGCTCTTGCTTGCTGCTGGCCGTCGAGGGCCGATGTCGAAAGGCTGGCGTAAACTGACAATTTTGTCAACGGTGAGAGTGTGGCGGGTGCAAATTGCGAATCTTGCGGATGAGAAATTTTCGTACCACCTCAATAAAATTTCGGCTGTAAACTTGGAACAATGTCCTCGATTCGAAGAGTCATCGCATGGTTTGGGTTATCAGGAGATTCGCATGGTCATTGGTTTTTCTTGCTACCTTGGTAGGCGTTGTGACCCTACGGTCTGCGATAAATGGGGTGCCGTCAGAGCTTGGAGCAGCTGCCAAACTGGTCGCAGGATACCCTGAGTACTTCCTGATCGGAATTCTGGCATTGCTCATATTGCGAGACTTTTCTCCGATCCTCCGTCAGCGCCTCGGTATTCCACTGTCTCTTAGGGAAAACTGGCAGCCACGGTCGCCAGAGCGCTTGTATATCTTAAAGCGATTGATTTTTCCTGTCACATTTGAGCCGCACCAGATCCTTCAAATGAATGCCAGGCCGAATACCAATGCGGTGGACTTCAGCGTTTTCGCGGTCTCTTTAGCTGGCCGAAACAATTCAAGCAGGCCCATTAGCATATCTGGACGGCTCGAGGTTGAACACCGGCCAGAAGTGATACCGCTATTCTTTCATGCAAGGAACCAAAACAGAACAGTAGACGGAATGGCCACTATCAACGGGCATGAGGCTTTTGTCGCTTATGCGTCATTAGTCTCACCACGCGATGGTCAGCTGATCTGCGATAACTCTATATCCGACGCCTTGTTTCTGAGGGATTACGCTCCCTTTGTGCTTGTAGTTGAATACGGTGGCAAGAAGTGGCGTCGGCGGTTCTCGTACAGCCGCATTCGGTCGGAGATTGATCACGAGCGCGACCGCGTCTTGTTCTATGACATGCATAAGCACGTGTGATAGCGGCGCCTAGCCGCGGCTCGCGGGATTTCTGTTCTGCGGGGGTCAAAATTTTTAACATACGCAGCGTGCGGGGGTATTCCCTCATAGGAATACACCCCCGCCGCCGCACTGTTTTGCGGGGGTGCGGAAGTCCTTTTGCGGGGGTTGAAACTAGATCCCCGCAACCGGTTTTATGAAGTCTGCCTCATGCCTACTGGCATCCTTCTTACGCACGATTTCAAGCTCGCCTGCTTCAATCCATGCCGCCAACATTGCTTTTGCCTGATCCTTGTCAATCGCGACGCCGAGTTCGACGAGCAGGTTGCCAGCCCAGTATTTGGCTCGCTGGTCTGCCTTGTAATCAGAAGCGTTAAGCCGAACCTTTAAGCCGGCCAGCGTTTGCTCAGGAACGTTCGCGACCGCAGCCTGTCGCTCCTCGGCCGCCAGATCTGCCAGGACGTCCGCCGACGGCCAGCGCCACGCCTCGACCACTCCGATCTCGTCGCCGGTTTTCACAATGCCCTTGCCGTTGCCCAGCGGCACGGAAACAAAACGGCGCCACTGCGACCGGCCGGAAGCGATCATGTTGACCTTACCGTGATCGAGCCGGAAATAGGCGCGAGGGTCCTCGACGCCAGCTTTCTCCGCTTCGGCGTGAGTCATGACATTGAACACCCGCATACTCCGCACCTTGTCTTTGAATGCGCCGCCGCCTCGGGCGCTGTCCGCGGTGACTTCACCCTGGTTTTTTGCGACGTGATGGACGAGTTCGACGCAGCAGTTGGCCTCGTCGGCAACACGCACCCAAGCCGCAGCAACACGCTGCATGGCACCGTTGTCGTTTTCCTGTGCCTCGTGGGTCGATACAAACGGATCGATGATCACCACATCAATCTCACGCCTACGGATCTCGGAGACGATGTCTTCGACGAACGGCTCCACGATTTTCAAGTCGCGACCTTCCTGGCGGGCAATGACGAAACTCTGGTCGCGGCCGGAATCTGTGAAGAGCCTGCCGCCGATCTGGTCGTTCGTCACATTGAAGTGCTTGGCCGCGCCGTGGAAACGACGGTTGATCTCGTCGACGGGATCTTCGGCATTCACCCACCAGACACGCAGCGGTTTGAACAGGCCGCCTTCTGGATCAAGCAGCGGCCGGCCAGTCACCATTGACAGCGCCTCCGATATGGAGTGCGCCGTCTTGCCACCGCCGCCTGGCCCAACCGATGCGGTCGCGTAGCGTCGGATGTAATGCTTGCCGTAGAGCCAGTCGCGCTCGGGAATTTCGGCAGGATCGCCCAATGAGAAGGGCGTCGCGGCGATCGGCTTGTCTTCGATGATTTCGAATATGCCGCGATGGGTATGGAGTCGGGCGCTGCCGTCGGCCGCGAAATAGATACGCCCGCTCTTGTCGCCGACTTTTGCGCCGTAGATCTCGCCGGACATGATGGAGCCGCCGAACTGCCGTTGCAGGCGTGTCAGACGAGCGGCGAGGTCGGAATGAGCGCCCGGCTTGTTGTCGTTTGCCGCAACAGGTTCTGGCTTTGCGGCCAGTTTTGCCAAACTCTCCGCGATCGGGCCCGGCTTGTATTCTTTCGGCGGAGCGGCGGCGCCGATGTCGCGCCCAATAATCCGCATTGCGATGTCGGCGTCGAGGTCCGGACCTGCGATCTGCGCCATGCTAGGATTGCCGGTCGCAGGATCGAGCCAGAGAAGCATGGAAGTGCCGGCGTCGCAGCCGTCAATTTCATCGACGAGGATTGCCCAGCGGCGCGCTTCGCCCATGTCGGCCGGCCCGCTGTCGCTTGATGGCTGCTCTAGGTTAATGGGGGAGGCGCGCTCGAAATCCACTGCGCCATCTTCGGCTGCGGGCGCAACGACAACGCTTGCCGTAGAATGCCCCCAGTCGGTGAGGCGATCGTAGATCCCGTAGTAGACCGACGCGATGCCGTCGAAGTCGCCAGCTGCAAACAGGTCGGGGATGGCGGTAGGCTTAGGCTTGGCTGCGGTCATAGGCGGTCTCATGCCCCTCTAAAAATGCGGATGCGGCTGCGGTAATCTGGCGGGAAAGTGAAGTTGACGTGGTGGCCGATCTGCCGCCGCCGTTAACGGATGGAAAGAAGGTCCGAAGGCCTTTTTGAGTGTCGACGAGGCGCAAGTTACAAAGTCGCAGGTCGGCGCTGATCTGGATCGAGAAGCGCGCGAGCACGCGGGCGCCGTCTCCGGCAAAGCCGCCGGTGGGTTCGAAATCGATGATTTGCAGGTTGATCTCCTTTCATGGCTAAGCGTCCCGCCGACGGTTGCCGGCAGGGTGTTGGGGTTTGTCTTCGGTGTCTCGTGATCCGGCAAGTTTTTGCCGAAACTGGATTGACTTCTTCGCCGCCGTGTGATCGTTGCGCGCCATCTTACGGCAACGATTGGCAACGATTGAGCGTAAAATGGTGCGTTTAGGCGTCACGGTCGCGCTCAGGAAACCCCGGGGTTCTGGGCTTTTCGACGCAAACGTTGTTGTTCGGGACGTGGGGGTCGAGTGTTCGAATCACTCCACTCCGACCAGCTAGAAACCCCGCTTCGGCGGGGTTTTTCGTTTCCGGGTCGAATGATGATGCGGACCGCTTAAAAAGCGTTTGCTGCCTGCTGTACAAACTCCGCGCTTGCATGCGCATAACACCGTTGGATCTCTCCCGTGGTCGGGATTTCGCGGAGCCAGTGTGCGTGATGGAAAGGCGGAGCTGCCGCGGCAACAGTACTCCACGCTCCAAAAAAACCGGAAAAGGTCCACCCGCCTCCGGAGATTCATTTTGATAAAGAAAGCCCCGCGAAAAGCGGGGATTAAGAAAGGGGGTGTTTCCTTAGGCATTGCGCGTCTAGGCGCTGTGCAGTTACTTTACACAGATCAATATTTATTGCAATGAGTAATACTATCGTGAATGCTAGTCTGGCGGCTATATAGAGATGAGTAGCCGCAAAATTGTAGGTTTATTCTCCAAGGGCAGATTATCTACAACTCGAGACTGATATGTATTCGGTGGGTCGTCCGACGAGATTTACCCCCCCCGTCTCCTGTGCGGCAGGCGGGCAACCAAAAACTGGTCGCCTCGTTTTTTCTGGCTCTCGCACGTCCGGCTGCCGGCAAGTTGATTCGCCCAGCGACGATAACATGTGAGATAGTCACCTCAACCGGAACGAGTCCCGACGTCGCTCGTTGAGTCGCGTGTTTCCGCGTTGGGGGGCTGCATCATGAGCAGGCGGCGAAGCTTCAAGCCGGTGAAGATCACCATCAATGGCAAGACCAGAACCGTCTACAACGTCGTTCAGGCCGGCAATATGCTGCTGAGCGACTGGCCGGAGCAGACGCCGGCGGCCAAGGCTGCCGAGCTTCTCGTGCTCGACGTCTTCAACGATGCCGCCGGGCCAGAGCAGGTGCGCCGCGCCTTCATAACGGCGGCCAAGGCGAGCGACATCAAGTTCAGTTCCTGACCGGCGGTCCCGGGAAAGCCTTCGCTCACTTCCATGAAGTCTGCTCCTGATTGCTGAGATCCTGGTGCTTCAGCTGCGGCTCCATCCAGGCGGCCGAGGCGATTGCTGCGAGGAAGCCGAAGGCGAGGCAGGTGAGGGCCTGGATTGGCCAGGAGGTGAAGGTAACGGGCACCGGGGTAATGGGCCGCTCGGCGCAGCGACCGGGCGGGCAGCGGCAGCCGGAAAAGGCCTCGATGATGCAATCGGCGGACATCTTTGCTTCTCCCTCAGGCATAAAGCTGATCGCGGTCGGTGATGCCCATGATCTCGCGGGCATAGCGGTAATGCGCCGCCACACTGGCCGTGGCGCCGCGCAGCCAGGACGGGCCGCGGCAGAGATGTTCGGGGCGGCGGAGATAGGCAAAGCCGAGGGCGCCCATGCGCTGGGCCTCGTTGGCCATATAGGCGGTACAGTCGTCGAGCCGGCGGGCGGCATTCCAGCGGGCGTCCCTTAGGCTCTGCTCGGTCTCGATCTTGCGGAAATGCTGCATCGCTTCGCCCTCTCTCGCGCCGGCTGATCGGCATACGAGAGAAAGGTATATATAATACCTCATTGCGTCAATCGTATGAGATATAAAAAATACCTTGGAGATTGACGAGGTACGAATCGTAGGCGTATGGGTGAGCGCAGTGATTGGGCGACCGGGTGCAACTCCCGAGCTGACGAAGCCCAGCGGCGCGGGAAGCGAAAGTCCTTAAGTGCGCTGTCAGAAAATCAGGACGAGGGCGAAGCGAATGGCCCCTCTGGCACGTGTCCCATCCCGGCTCCGGCCTTCAGGACATGGCCAATGCTCTCCCGGCTTCATGGGCTTTGCTCATGGGGTAGGGGGAAGCTTTGGCCGGAACCCTCCCTCACCAGCCTTCAGGAACGGGAAAGAGATGGAAGAGAGAAGGAGTGAAAGAGATGAGGATACCACGGGCGCGCGGGCGGCATGTCCGCTCGGCTGCATCGCAATCTTCAGATTTGCTCCCGGGCGCTCAACCTCCCGTTTCCCGAGGCAGCTTCGCAAGGCGTCGAACGGGTTTGCGCGCGATGACTGGAGTGCCGGCCGAGGCCCTCGATTTTCGAGGCGAAGCTCGGCTCGATGCGGCACCGCCCGCGCAGCGCCGAAAGCGATGATCGACATGGCGAGCGTGGCGATATGGAGCCGATTCCGCCGGCGCGTGAGGATGGGCGGATCATCTTGATTCTTTTTCGGAAGAGCTTGGCGTTCTGCTGGAGCGGTGAGGTCTATGTCTTTGTCTAAATTCGTGTTTTAGAAAAAATGCAGGACTCTCACATCTCGATCACCGAGCGGCGGACGCGGCCGACGACAGTGACGGCGCCCTGGAATTGTGGCGGCGGCACCTCCTCGTAGGAGGCGGGCTGAAAGGGCGGATTGTCGTTCGGGCGGTAGCGCTTGTAGGTCGCGGCCCCGGTCTCGTCGGCAACGACATAGAGCGCGTTCGGCGCCAGGCGCTTGTCGCGGCGGTTGACGAAAATGATCGAGCCCGGCGGCGAGATCTTGTTCATCGAATTGCCTTCGACCTCGAGGGCGATCCAGTCGCCGTCCGGCAGATCGAGCGCGGCGACAGTCGGAAATTCCGAGAAGTCGGTGATCGGCGCCTGCTCGGTCAGCTGGCCGGCGCTGACCCAGGAGATCTTCGGCACGTCGGCGACCGAGACCGGCCGCTCCTCCGGATCGAGCGCGTCGCCGGTTCCGAACTGCAGCCAGTTGAGATTGACCTTGAACGCCTTGGCATATTTCTTCGCGTCGGCGATGCCGAAGCCGTTCCGGCCCGACTCATGCGCCTTGTAGACATTGGCGTTCCAGCCGAAACGATCGACGATCGCCTTCGGCCCGGCAAAGCCCGCGTTCTTCCTGGCCATGACCAGACGCCTTGCGCGTTCTTCGCGCTCAAATTGTTCCTGATCTTTCAACATGATATAAATTATACCCTAAAAAAAGGTACATGTAATGCCCTAAATCGCTTGACGTGCGAGGTATTTTATATACCCTTATCGCCATGGCAAACACCGATTTCAACAACAGGCCCAGACTTTCCGGCTTCGCCAATGATCTGGGCATTCGCAAGATTTCGCACGCGCGGCGCATCCAGCGCCCGGGCGTCCGCTACACCGGCTGCCCGAACTGCGGCAGGGCGCTGTCGATCGCCGAGGTGATCGAGCGCCACTGCGAAGATTGCGGCCGGCAGACCAACCCCGAGGAGATGGGGCAGACGACCATCCTCCCGGCTTCTTTGCCGGTCACCAGATCCGACAGCCTCACTCCTCCCTGAGGCTATCGGTCGCCGGCGTCGTCGCCCTCCCTCGGCGACGCCGGCATCTCCAGGACGCGACTCGTCGCGGCCACAGGGAAGCAGCCCTGAGACGACGACTGGAGCCCGTGCTCCCGCAACAGAGCCGGCTCCTGATGTCGGCAACGAACTCGAGAAATGAAGGACGGCCATGGCCCGCTTTGCCGGGAGCATCCGGCTGCATCCGAGGGAAAGAGGATCAAGCGATGAACACTGCCCCCGCCCGTCAGGGCACCGAGATGAACGCCCTCGCGCTCTTCCGCACCGGCCGCGACTATATCGAAATCTCAGCCATTCTCGGCATGTCGGTGCCGGCCGTGGAAACGGAGATCCACCGGCTGCGCAGCGCCGAGAAGGGCGACACCGCCCAGGAGCATTGTGCCGCCGGCAAGGTCCGGCGGTTTGCCGGGCGCCCCGTCCGGCCGGGCGCCCCGGTCAATTTCGCCGGCGCGCGGCGCAGGCTGCGGGTCTGAGTAGGCGAGCCGAAAGGGATGCGCATGGAAAAGGAAACGATGGACAAGGACATCATGGAGATCCTGAGCCCCGTGCTCGGGCCGGAGCTGGCGGCGGCGATCATCGAGCATCGCAGCCGCACGCTGAAGAAGCCGCTGACGGCCTACGCGGCGAGGATCCAGGTCAAGGAATATCTGAAGACCGGCAACCCCGTCGACGCCGCCGAGATGCAGATCCTGCGCGGCTGGCGGGCGATCAAATCCGACTGGTATTTCAATGAGAAGGCGAGGGAAGCGGGATCGGCCGATGCAAACACGGGCAGAAGGACATTGGTCGATGCCGCAAGAGATTTCCTCTCCGGTGACGATCATAGCGGGGATGCTTTCGGGCTTTCCGGCCTCCGCCGGCACTGATCCCGACATGCAGATCCGCGCCTATCTCGTCGCCATCGACGGCATTCCGGCCGAGGCGGTCTGGCGCGCCGCCAAGCTGTTCCTTTCGGGCAAGGTCAGGGACCATAACCGCGCCTTCGCCCCGAGTGCCGCGAGCTTTGCCGAAACGGCCCGCCAGCAGCAGGCGGTGATCGCCAGGGAAAGCCGGCCGCCGATCGAAATGCGCCCCGAACCGCCGCAGCCGAAGGTCGCGGCCTACAAGATGCAGCTGCTGAGACAGGCGGCGAACGGCAGCCTGAACGCCAGGCGGCAGCTCGCCCGGATGTTTCCCGACAACCCGGTCATCGCCAAGGCCGCACGAGACGCACAGGAGACAATGGGATGAGAGAGCTGTTCTGGACGGAAGACAAGATCGCCGAGGCGGAGAAATTCTGGCAGGCGGGGTTTTCGGCGCGCGAGATCGCCGAGCTGTTCGGCTCGAAGAAGAATACCGTCATCAACATGGCGCATCGCAACCGCGACAGGTTTCCCTCGCGGCAGGAGGCGCGCAGGCGGCCGCCCGATACGAGCGCCGTGCCGATCCGCCATCCCGACCGGGTGACGCGGGTGACGCTGTCGGGCGCGCATGTGACGATGCCGCGCGTGCCGACCATCGACGGGCCGGCGCCATGACCGCCGTCACCCCGCGCGAGCGCGAAATCATCGGCTGGATGGCGGCAGGCAAGACCGCCGCCGAGATCGGCGCCATCCTCGCCATCGCGCCGATCACCGTCAACACCCACATATCAAACGCCAAGGCGAAGCTCGGCGTCTTCACGGAGACCGCCCTGGTCGCCGCGGCGCTCAGAAACGGCATCATTCGATAGGAAGGACATCCCATGGGCGGCAAGGCCACCAAGGTGAAGATACAGCGGGTGAACAGGGGCGCCGGCCGGCCGCGCAAGGCAAATGTCGAGCGTTTCCCCTGCGGCAAGATCAAGCCCTTCGAAACCGAGAAGGACAATGTCAGCGTGGCGGTCGCCGCCCGCCGCCGCATCCACGGCTTCATCAGGACGGTTGATGACGAGACGGTCAGGAGCCCCTATGCCGGCTATACGCTCGGTCGCATGTTTCTCGACGGCGTCGTCACCGACGAACAGCGCCAGGCCGGCGACGACTATGCCGAGGCCATGGCCCGCTACCACAAGACGACGGGCATTCCGGCCCCGAGCCCGAGAGCGCAATCGCTCTTTGCCGTCAAGGGCCATGAAGGCGAGGTGAGCGAAAGCCTCGCCGAACGCGCCCGCAAGGCCAGCAACCGGATGATGGCGCTGCAGGCGATCCTGCTCGCCTGCGAGGACGGTCCGCAGGTGCGGAGCACCGTCTATAATGTCGCGGTGATGGACTACGAACATCTGCGCCACATGCCGCCGCAGCAATTGCTCTGGCTGCGCCGGGGGCTGATCGCGCTGCGGAAGTCGAAGAGCGCGTGAGGGTCTTCAACGCGCCGCGATGCCGCGCCACGGAGCTCACCCACCCTCCGTCGCCCGCGGGCCTGACCCGAGGACCCACGCCGGCCTCGTCGAGGGTGGCCGAGGATTCCAGGCTCAAGGCCTGGAATGACGGAGGATGGGGAGAGGTCGTCGGCAAGAGGCGCAGCGCCGCGTTGGCGAGAGCTGCAACGCCGCTGCTTTTGCCTCACCATCGCTGATTTGCCACAGCGCTCACCCCACTTTCCGTCGTCCTCGGGCTTGACCCGAGGACCCATGCCGGCCTCGTCGAGGGTGGCTATGGATTCCAGGCTCAAGGCCTGGAATGACGGAGGTTGGGGAGGGGCATCGGCAAGAGGCGCAGCGCCGCGTTGGCGAGAGGCGCAACGCCGCTGCTATTGCCTCACCATCGTTGGTTTTGCCACAGCGCTCACCCCACTCTCCGTCGTCCTCGGGCCTGACCCGAGGACCCATGCCGGCCTCGTCGAGGGTGGCCGTGGATTCCAGGCTCAAGGCCTGGAATGACGGAGGTTGGGAAGGGGCATCGGCAAGAGGCGCAGCGCCACGTTGGCGAGAGGCGCAACGCCGCTGCTATTGCCTCACCATCGTTGGTTTTGCCACAGCGCTCACCCCACCCTCCGTCGTCCTCGGGCCTGACCCGAGGACCCATGCCGGCCTCGTCGAGGGTGGCCATGGATTCCAGGCTCAAGGCCCGGAATGACGGAGCGCGGGGAGGCCCATCGGCAAGGGGCGCAGCGCCGCTGCTTTTGTCTCACCATCGGCGTTGGCGAGGCTTGTGATGCTCGCTGTAGTGTCACGAGAGTGGGCCGCACAGAGTATCGAAGTGCATGGCTGTGTTGTCAGCACCTCCGCACGGCCCATACTCCTTACGATCGGCGGAACGTCTTGTTCCCGCGCCGATGAAATAATTTGATCAGCTTTCTTGCAGGAGAAGAAAAATGAAGCGCATCGAGAGGGAAGTGAGCGGCGGCTGCCAGTGCGGTGCCGTGCGCTATCACGCAAGCGTCATGCTCGACAATTCGCATCTCTGCCATTGCCGCATGTGCCAGAAAGCCTCGGGTAACGTCTTTGCCGCGCTCGTCGCCGCGCCCGATGATGCGCTCACCTGGACACGCGGCAAGCCGAGCGTCTGGAAGAGTTCGGAGCTTGTCGAGCGCGGCTTCTGCGCGAATTGCGGCACGCCGTTGTTTTTCCACCACCTGGAAAACGGCCGCACCAACCTGATGATCGGTTCGCTTGACGATCCCAATGCTTTCCCGCCGCTGGCCAACACCTGCACCGAGAACATGGTGACGTGGTTCGAGACGATCACGGGCCTTGAAAATACCGGGGCAACCGAAACCAACGGCGCCGACTGGGCCGCGGCGATCAAGGCGAGCAACAACCAGCACCCCGATCACGATACCGCCTCATGGGCGGCGAGCGGACGTGACGGCTGAATTCAGGAGCCATGATGCGCCGCGTTTTCCTGCTGACAGGGGCAGCCGTTTTCGCTTATGCCGTCTGGCATGTGACGATGACGCGCTCGACGACCATAGACGTACTGCATGGCCTGGGGCCCGGGCATGAAAGAGCGACTGACCCTTAGAATGGCCGGAGGCACCATTTTTGCGAGTGCCGCCGCAAAAGGGCAACTCGCGGCTGGTCAGCAGGCGGATGGGCTCTAGATTAGGAAGGGAGGGAACCCGCGGGAGATAACGGCGTTCCCCGAAGTATCTTCTTCCGCTCGGTTGTCGGCGACATCCCAGCCTCTTTCAAGGTCCGCATGACGACACAGCAGATCATCGCATTTTGTGTCATCGGCCTCATGATGGCGGTCTTTATCTGGGATCGCTTCCGCTACGACGTTGTCGCCTGTTGCGCGCTCGTTTTGGCGGTCGCGACGGGAATCGTGCCGCCGGAAAAAGCCTTTTCCGGCTTTTCGGACGACATCGTCATCATCGTTGGCAGCGCCCTGATCGTCAGCGCGGGCGTGGCCCGGTCGGGCATCGTCGATGCTGCGATCAAGAGATTTTTCCCAAACCTGAACACGTTCCATACCCAGCTCGCGCTCCTGACGATCGCCGTGGCGTTGCTGTCTGCCTTCATCAAGAATATCGGCGCGCTCGCCATCATGATGCCTGTCGCCTTTCAGTTCGCAAGGAAATCCGGCGCTTCTCCGTCGAAATACCTGATGCCGATGTCATTCGCCGCCCTGCTTGGTGGACTGATGACGGAGATCGGCACGTCGCCGAACATCGTCGTATCTCGGCTTCGGCAGGAGATGACGGGAACCTCCTTCACCATGTTCGACTTCACGCCGATAGGCGCAATCCTGACGGTCGTCGGCATCACCTTTCTCCTGTTCTTCCACAGGCTGGTGCCAAGCCGCACAAAGCAGGTCCAGGCCATCGAAGATGTCGTGGAGATCAAGAATTACACGAGCGAAGTCGCAATCACCGACCAGTCGCCGCTGCTCGAGCGGGCGCTCAGCGACCTCGTGAAGCTCGGCGATGGCGAGGTCATCGCCACGGCCGTCCTGCGCGGCGGCACCAGGATGGCGCCGTTTCCTGATCTGACGCTGCGCCCGGACGATATTGTGATGCTGGAAGGTCCCTCGGCAGCAATAGACCGCATCGTATCACAAGGGAAATTGAAGCTTTCCGGCAAGCCTCTGACCAAGGATGGCCAGCCGGACACGAACATCATTTCGCTCGAGGCGATCATCAGCCAGCAATCGTCCCTGGCGGGGCTTTCGGCCAAGGAACTGGCGCTCTCCTACACGCGCGGAGTCAATATTCTGGCGGTCAGCCGGCGTGGGGAACGCCTCAAGGAACGGCTGGGCAGCTTGACCCTCGGCGTCGGCGATGTCCTCCTCCTCCAGGGCAGCCGGGCAAGCCTGGCTGCTCTTCTGCAGGATTTCGGCCTGTTGCCGCTTGCCCAGCGCGAGGTGATGCTCGGCACCCGCCGCCGTGCCGTCATTCCGCTTCTGATCCTGGCTCTCGCCATGGCAACGACCGCAGTCGGCCTCGCGCCGGTTGCGGTGGCTTTCTTCGCAGCGGCGCTGGGCATGGTCGTCTTCCGCGCCATTCCACTGACGGATATCTATAAATCGGTCGATGGGCCGATCCTGGTCATGCTCGCCGCCCTTATTCCCGTCTCGGATTCCTTGCGCACCTCCGGCGGCAGCGACCTGATCGCCGGCTGGTTGGGCGCGGTGGCGATGAATCTGCCGGCTTGGGGGGCACTCGGCCTGATCCTGGTCAGCGCCATGGCTGTTACACCCTTCCTCAACAATGCCGCGACCGTTCTCGTCATGGCACCGATCGCCGCGAGCTTTGCAACCAGTCTCGGCTTCAGGCCGGAAGCCTTCCTGATGGCGGTCGCCATCGGCGCCGGCTGCGACTTCCTGACCCCTGTCGGCCATCAATGCAATACGCTCGTCTTCGGTCCGGGCGGTTACAGGTTCTCCGATTACCCGCGTCTCGGCCTGCCGCTGTCGGCATTGATCATCCTGGTCAGCGTGCCCGCGCTGCTTCTTGTCTGGCCGGTGAAATAGACCACCAAGGCAGCCGCAGCCGGTTTGAAAAGCCGTGGATAGGAATGGCCGTGGGGAGGGCGGTTTGTCCCCCAATCCTCGTTAATTCAAAAAGGCTAATGTGTAGAACATGCTAACGGTGATATCAGTTCGCTGGCGGTTGCGAGCGTCTGTATCATGGAGGGGATGATGTTTCGATTGAGCGCTCGGTTGGCGTTTTTCGCCGTCTCAGCATTGGGGATGCAGTCGAGTCTAGCCGCTGCCGACGACACGCAGGCTGCGCGCGGCGAATATCTCGTCACGATCGGCGGCTGCAACGACTGCCACACGCCGGGATACTTCTTCGGAAACCCGGACAGCTCGCGATTTCTGGGTGGATCGGATGTCGGTTTTGAGATCCCGGGGCAGGGTGTTTTCGTCGGCCGCAATATCACGCCTGACAAGGAGACCGGCATCGGCAGCTGGACCAGGGAACAGATTGTAACGGCGCTTCAGACCGGGCAGAGGCCGGATGGCCGCCTCCTGGCGCCAATCATGCCGTGGCATGCATTGGCGCAACTCACGGAAGAAGACGTGACATCAATTGCAGTCTTCCTGCAAAGCCTGAAACCGGTCAGCAATCAGATCCCTGGACCTTTCCAGCCGGGGGAGAAGGTTTCAACCTTCATGTTCCGGATCTTGCCGCCGGGTGATACCGCGGCTGCCGCACCAAACTAGAGCCGCGCCGCCGGTGAGCCCTGCGGCACGCGCTAATCCGTTGCTTCGCTCCGGATCACAACGACCACCCCTTTGTCATTTACGCTCACGCGACTAGATTATCGGGAGCAATCCCTCCTCTCGAAAGGGAGGGAAGACGACCGGGAGCAAGTCATGTGCCGAAATATCAAGCCTCTCTTCAATTTTGATCCGCCGGCGACGGACGAGGAGATCCATGACGCCGCCCTGCAGTTCGTGCGCAAGCTGAGCGGAACCAACAAGCCCTCGAAGCGCAATGAGGCGGCATTTGAACAGGCGGTCAATGCGATCGCACAATGCGCCCATGAGCTGCTGCATTCGCTCGAGACCACGCAACCGCCTCGCGATCGCGCCGAAGTCGCTGCAAGGGCGCGCGCGCGATCGGCGATGCGCTTCGCGTAAGAGGGGCGATCGACAGAGAATCAGAATAGCCCAACCGTTGCCGGCCTGCTGTTGCCTCATCGATGCACGATTTGCCACGGAGCTCACCCCACTTTCCGTCGTCCTCGGCTTGACCCGAGGACCCATGCCGGCCTGGTCGACTGCGGTTGTGGATTCCAGGCTCAGGGCCTGGAATGACGGAGGATGGGGAGGGGCCATCGGCAAGAGGCGCAGCGCTGCTGCTTTCGCCTCACCATCGCTGGATTTGCCACGGTGTCACCCCACTCTCCGTCGTCCTCGGGCTTGACCCGAGGACCCATGCCGGCCTCGCCGAGGGTGGCTATGGATTCCAGGCTCGAGGCCTGGAATGACGGAGGATGGGGAGGGCTATCGGCAAGAGGCGCTACGCCGCGTTGGCGAGAGGCGCAATGCCGCTGCTATTGCCTCACCATTGCTGGATTTGCCACTGAGCTCACCCCGCCGTCCGTCGTCCTGGCTTGACCCGAGGACCCATGCCGGCCTCTTCGAGGGTGGCCGTGGATTCCAGGCTCAAGGCCTGGAATGACGGAGGTGGGGAGGGGCCATCGGCAAGAGGCGCGGCGCTGCTGCTATTTCGTCGCCGTCGCCGGATTTGCCACGGAGCTCACTCCACCCTCCAACGTCCTCGGGTCATGCCCGGGCAACTGTCCGTAAGCCATCAGGATCGATCGGATCAGCCCCGGGAAGCGTTCATCCAGCTCCGCGCAGCGGGTCAGGTTGCGCATCTCCACGCCCTGGCGCTCGCTGCGGATCAGGCCGGATTCACGCAGCACTTTGAAATGGTTCGACAACGACGATTTTGGAATGACGCGGTCGCCGAGGTCGGCGAGGGCCGAGCACGTGCCGCCGCAGCCGGCGGTGGCAAGCCTTGCGAAAATGGCGACGCGCTCGGGATCGGACAGCGCATAAAGGATCGCTTCCGGCCGTATATCCTCCAGGGCAGGGTGAAACAGCGGTCTCATGAATTTCATATAGCGTCCCTTGACATCGAGATCAATAGTTCCGAATTTCTGAACTATGGAACAAGCCGCCAATTCCGGCGGCAGTCCGGATCAGAAGGAAATGAAGATGGCGAAACTCACCGGAAAAGTCGCAGTCGTCACGGGGGCCTCCAAGGGCATCGGCGCGGCGATTGCCAAGGCGCTGGCGGCCGAAGGGGCGAAAGTGGTGGTGAATTACGCCTCGAGCAAGGCGGGAGCCGATGCGGTGGTCGAGGCAATCGGCGCGGCCGGTGGCCAGGCCATCGCGGTTCAGGCGGATGTTTCCAAGGCCGAACAGGCCCAGGGCCTGGTGGACGCCGCCGTCAAGGAATTCGGCAGGCTCGATGTCCTGGTCAATAATTCCGGCGTCTACGAATTCGCCTCGATCGAGGAGGTGACCGAGGAACATTATCACCGCATCTTCGACGTCAACGTGCTCGGCCTTCTGCTGACCACCCAGGCGGCGGTCAAGCACCTCGGCGAGGGTGGCAGCGTCATCAACATTTCCTCGGTGGTCACCAGCATGGCGCCGCCCGCTTCTGCCGTCTACACTGGCACGAAGGGCGCCGTGGAGGGCATCAACAGCGTGCTTGCCAAGGAACTCGGCCCGCGCAAGATCCGCGTCAACGCCATCCTGCCGGGCATGGTCGAGACCGAGGGCACGCACACGGCCGGCGTCATCGGCTCGGATTTCGAGCAGGTCATCATCGGCCAGACGCCGCTCGGCCGCGTCGGCCAGCCGGACGATATCGCCGGCGTCGCTGTCTTCCTCGCTTCCGACGACGCCCGTTGGATGACCGGCGAACGGCTGGCCGCCAGCGGGGGGTTCCGCTGAGAATCGAGAAAACGGCGCGCCTTTTCTCGCACCATCGCCGGATTTGTCGCGGAACTCACCCCACCCTCCGTCGTCCTCGGGCTTGACCCGAGGACCCATGCGGGCCTCGCCGACTGTGGCCATGGATTCCAGGCTCAAGGCCTGGAATGACGGAGGTTGGAGGGCCATCGGCAAGAGGCGCAACGCCGCTGCTATTCTCGCACCATCGCCGCATTCGTCGCGGAGCTCACCCCACCCTCCGTCGTCCTCGGGCTTGACCCGAGGACCATGCGGGCCTCGCCGACTGTGGCCATGGATTCCAGGCTCAAGGCCTGGAATGACGGAGGTTGGAGGGGCCATCGGCAAGAGGCGCAACGCCGCTGCTATTCTCGCACCATCGCCGGATTTGTCGCGGAGGCCATCCCACCCTCCGTCGTCCTCGGGCTTGACCCGAGGACCCATGCGGGCCTCGCCGACTGTGGCTATGGATTCCAGGCTCAAGGCCTGGAATGACTGAGGGTGGGGAGGGCCGTCGGCAAGAGGCGCAACGCCGCTGCTATTCTCGCACCATCGCCGCATTTGTCGCGGAGCTCACCCCACCCTCCGTCGTCCTCGGGCTTGACCCGAGGACCCATGCGGGCCTCGCCGGCTGTGGCCATGGATTCCAGGCTCAAGGCCTGGAATGACTGAGGGTGGGGAGGGCCATCGGCAACAGGCGCAACGCCGCTGCTATTCTCGCACCATCGCCGCATTCGTCGCGGAGCTCACCCCACCCTCCGTCGTCCTCGGGCTTGACCCGAGGACCATGCGGGCCTCGCCGACTGTGGCCATGGATTCCAGGCTCAAGGCCTGGAATGACGGAGGTTGGAGGGGCCATCGGCAAGAGACGCAACGCCGCTGCTATTCTCGCACCATCGCCGGATTTGTCGCGGAGCTCACCCCACCCTCCGTCGTCCTCGGGCTTGACCCGAGGACCCATGCGGGCCTCGCCGACTGTGGCCATGGATTCCAGGCTCAAGGCCTGGAATGACGGAGGTTGGAGGGGCCATCGGCAAGAGACGCAACGCCGCTGCTATTCTCTCACTATTGCCGGATTTGTCGCGGAGCTCACCCCACCCTCCGTCGTCCTCGGGCTTGACCCGAGGACCCATGCGGGCCTCGCCGACTGTGGCCATGGATTCCAGGCTCAAGGCCTGGAATGACGGAGGTTGGAGGGGCCATCGGCAAGAGGCGCAACGCCGCTGCTATTCTCGCACCATCGCCGCATTCGTCGCGGAGCTCACCCCACCCTCCGTCGTCCTCGGGCTTGACCCGAGGACTCATGCGGGCCTCGCCGGCTGTGGCCATGGATTCCAGGCTCAAGGCCTGGAATGACGGAGGTTGGAGGGCCATCGGCAAGAGGCGCAACGCCGCTGCTATTCTCTCACTATTGCCGGATTTGTCGCGGAGCTCACCCCACCCTCCGTCGTCCTCGGGCTTGACCCGAGGACCCATGCGGGCCTCGCCGACTGTGGCCATGGATTCCAGGCTCAAGGCCTGGAATGACGGAGGTTGGAGGGGCCATCGGCAAGAGACGCAACGCCGCTGCTATTCTCTCACTATTGCCGGATTTGTCGCGGAGCTCACCCCACCCTCCGTCGTCCTCGGGCTTGACCCGAGGACCCATGCGGGCCTCGCCGACTGTGGCCATGGATTCCAGGCTCAAGGCCTGGAATGACGGAGGTTGGAGGGGCCATCGGCAAGAGGCGCAACGCCGCTGCTATTCTCGCACCATCGCCGGATTTGTCGCGGAGCTCATCCCACCCTCCGTCGTCCTCGGGCTTGACCCGAGGACCCATGCGGGCCTCGCCGACTGTGGCTATGGATTCCAGGCTCAAGGCCTGGAATGACTGAGGGTGGAGGGCCATCGGCAAGAGGCGCAACGCCGCTGGGTGTCGAGGACGGCGAGGGTAGCTGAGTGCGGCTTGGCATTGCGGGATTGACCGCACGGCGGATGGTTGCAAAAATCGCCCTCTGTCGGCAACGAGAGGTTGGCATGTCTATCGCGAGCTTACCTGCACCACCCTATTACGTCGTCTGCTTCTCATCGCAGCGAACGGAGGTCGAAGACGGCTACGGCGATGTCGGCGCTGCGATGGTGGAACTGGCAAAGCAGCAGCCTGGATTTCTGGGCTTCGAAAGCGCCCGCCGCGCTGACGGATTCGGCATAATCAACTCCTATTGGCGGGACGAGGAAAGCATCCGGGCATGGAAGGCGGTTGTCGATCATGCTGAAGCGCAGCGCCGCGGCCGGGCGGACTGGTATACGCGGTATGAAATCCGTGTCGCGCTCGTTCAACGCTCTTATGGATTCGAGGCGGATCCCGTCGGACTGCGCTGACCGTCGCCCCCGGATTGCGGGCCGTCCCTAACGAGATTTAGGGGCCGGTTTTCTTTAGCCGCTTCCATAAAACCGATCACGTCGCCGACCATGCGATCGTTGAGGACATCGTCATGACCCGCATCGTCATAGATCGCCATCCGCTTACAACCGAAGTTGTTCCTCCACGGCCGGCTCGATGACAGCATCCCGCTTTCTTCAGGCCAGGCGCTATTCCGCCTCGCACCCGAACCCATGGTGTGCTCGGCATAGCGGCAATATATGCACAAATCGTTTCTGCGGAGAAGAGGTCGAAAGGCGACGATGGCCTTCAGCGAGACTTCGGCGGCAACGTCTTTTAAACCGGCAATAGCCTTTCGCGCGTGCCTCTCAGGCTGGAAAAGGGTTTTGCCAAGCATCCAGTTCTTCAAGCCGTTCGTACCAGGCCTGGATATGCCGAAACTCAGCGAGTGGAATCTCGGCGGCGGCTGCATAAGGAAGTGCAGCGGCCAATGCGAAATCCGCCACCGTCAGTGTCTTCCCGACGGCGACGCTGTTCGCCGCCAAATGATCGTCGAGCACGCGACCATGGTGCCGAAAACCTGTCTTCGCATCTTCGATCAGTCCGACGTCAGGCTTCCCGCCGAACAACGGCTTGATCAAGGTTTCAAACCACAGCGTTGCCCCGTGCCGGGTGAAGTGGCTGGCATCCCAGCTCAACCAGCGCAGCACGTCGATCTGCCGGTGGTCATGCGGCCAGAAATCCGATGCGACGGCGTCGGACAGCTTGCACATGATGGCATTCGCTTCCCATAAGGTTCCGGCATCATCCTGCAGCACCGGGACCTTGCCGTTCGGGTTCAGCGCCAGGAATTCCGGTGTGCGCTGCTCTCCGCCTGCCAGGTCAACCCTGACGAACTCGACGTCAGCCTGAAGAAAACGCGCGGCGGCGCAGGCCTTCCGCGGATTGAGCGTCTCGCAATAGTAGAGCTTCATCGCCGCCTTACGCATGGTTCGTCCCTTCGGAAGTTCCCAGAAAAGAGCTCAATCGGTCGAAACTCTGCGACCAACCGGATTCATGACCCTCAAGGGATGATGCGCTTGCAAATCCACTCTGCCGGAAAGTCATTTCCGTGCCGGCGTCGCTTTCCCTGAAGGTGATGGTGACGATCGTTTCGGGACTGGTTTCGCCTGTTCCGGTCTCCCAGGCATGGGTGAAGACCAGCCTGTGCGGCGGCTCGACCTCCAGATATTTTCCGCCGACCCAATGCTCTTCTCCATCCGGGGCAATCAGACAGGCGCGGTGTCTGCCGCCCGGCCAGGCTTCAAGTCTGTCGCCCACCGCCTTGAAACCGTGAGGCCCACACCATTGCGCCAAGGCTTTCGGGTCGGTCCATGCCCTGAAAACGAGATCGCATGGGGCATCGAACCTTCGCACGAGAACCAGGTCATGGCTGTTGTCTGTTGCAGTCTCTGGATTGGTCATTTTTCGTTTCCTTGCACCTTGGACAAATAGTCATCGAGACGATCAAAGCTTTCATCCCAGAAGCGCCTGTAATCGGCGATCCAATCAGCAACTGTCTTCAAGGCTGCCGGCTCGAGAATGCGGGGACGCGAATTCGCTTCCCGGCCGGAGCGGATCAACCCGGCCTGTTCCAGGACCTTGAGGTGCTTCGAGATGGCGGGCTGAGACAGTTCGAACGGATCCGCAAGCTCGGCCACCGTTGCCTTGCCGTTGGCAAGCCGCGCCAGAATTGCTCTCCGTGTGGGGTCGGAGAGGGCGGAAAAAATCGCATCAAGCCTGTCGTCCATGCATCACCAATTAGCTATATAGCCAAATGGATATATTCTGTACGACGGAATGTCAAAGGCAATTTATGCTGGATCGGCAATGACAGGAAGAAATTCGAACCCCTGGTGGGCAAGCGACGATGTCGCGAGCAGGCCCTTCCCCGCTCGCGACCAAGCACCCGAGAGCACCATATTGCAGGCGCTGCGCCAGCCTCACATCGGCGGCATCTTTTCGAAGTTCGGCACATCAGGGTCGACCCGATCCCAGGCGAGGCCGCGCATGGTGTAGGTTGCCATTTGCGGCTGATATCGCTCCGGCTCGTCGAGGCTGGCGGCGTGGATGGTGAAGAAATCAGGCATGTAGGAGAAGGTCAGATAGACAGGAGCGCCGCAGGCCGGGCAAAAGCCGCGGGTTTTGACGTTGCCGTTGTCGGCGACCATCTGCCAGTGGCTGGCCTCGCCTTCGAGCTTCACCGCCTGGCGGCTCGGGAAGGTCAGATAGGATCCGTGGCCGGTGCCGCTCGTCCGCTGGCAATCGCGGCACTGGCAGTCGTTCATCGCAATCGGCTCGGCCGAGATCTCGTAATGAATGGCGCCGCAGGCGCAGCCGCCGGTATAGGGCTTGCTCATCGCTTTCTCCTGAACAATTTGGTGATGTGGCTGGCGCCGGGTCAGTCGTCACTGCCGGCGAGGGCGCCGATATTCTTCACGACCTTCTTCCAGCCGTCGCCCATCTTCTGGAAGGCGGTTTCGTTTTTCGGCAGCACGAAGCCGGAATGGACGAGGCGCAGCCGGGTGCCGTTTTCGGCTCTGATAAGGATGAAGGTGACCACAGTATCGAGTGGCGAGCCGTAGCCGGTATTATCCGCATGCCCGCCTTTCCAGGCATAGGAAAGACGCTCGTTCGGCTTTAACTCCAGCACCTCACAGTGAATGGTGCCGTCCCAGCCGCCCGCCGGCGTCGTCCGATAGGTGAAGCGCTTGCCCTCGACCGGCTCGAATCCTTCAGGCATCATCAGCCAGCGGCCCATCAGCTCGGCTGACGTCAGGGTTTTCCAGATGGTTTCCGGCGCGTGCGGAAACAGCTCGTCGACGACGATCTCCTGCGTGTCGGGCTTCAATGCGGTCTCGGTCATGGATCGATTTCCTTCAGCAAGGTTCTGAGGTCGGCAAAGCGCTCGCGCCAGAAGGTGCCGTAGTGGCTCATCCAGTCGACAAGCGGCGCAAGCCCCTCGGGCTCGGCGCGGTAATAGACATTGCGGCCCTCGGGACGCTCGGCCACGAGGCCCGCCTGCTTCAGCGCCTTCAGGTGCTGCGAGACGGCGCCCTGGGTGACGGTGCTCGCCCGGGTCAGTTCGACGACGGTGATCTCCTTGGAGAGGACGATCTGCTCGAACACGGCCCGCCGAGTGGGATCGGCAAGGGCGCGCATGACGGTGGTGATGGGGGCGGTCTGGATCATGCGGAAACAATAGTCATGGCTAATTGATCAGTCAAGACTAATTGTTTCTGCCGCCATTGAACCATCGTTCCAGGATGCGATCGCCGAGCCGCGGCTATGGATTCCAGGCTGAGCCTTGCCGAAGAGAAGCGGTGAAGCGCTTTCGAGGAACAAAGCGGCGAACCCGTGGTTCGGGGCTGCGGCAGTCGCGGCCACGATATGGGAGGTTAAACATGCAAAACGATTTCACCGATTCGGCAGGAAGAAGCGCATCGACGCAGACACCATCCTCATCCCCAGGTTTGGGTTCTTCGCCGGGAACGCGCACGTCCGTTTCCGATCTGGAAGCGAAGGTGAGCGAAGATATTTCCGCCGCTAAGGAAACGATCAGGGAAGGCGCCGACACTGCCGTCGAGAAAGCCAAGGACGTCATTTCCGAGCGCACCAGCTTCGCTGCTCGCCAAGTTGGCGGCGTTGCTACGGCACTTGAGAAAGCTGGCGCCGAAATGGAAAGATCCGGCCAGGCCGAGGTCGGGCGATACGCCAGGCAGATCGGGCGGAGCGTGCAGACTGTCGCTCGGCGGATGGAAGGCAAGGACATCGGCGAAATCGCTACCATGACCGAGGATTTCGGGCGCAGGCAACCGCTCGCCTTTCTCGGGATAGCCGCACTTGCAGGCCTGGCGGCAAGCCGCTTCCTGACAGCCTCCGCGAAAAGGCAAACAGCTGCCGCGCCGCGTGAGCCATCGATTGGCCTGCGCCCCGGCACCGCAACGACCGGAGGCGAGAACAATGGCTAAATCTTCAGAGAACACACCCCTTTCCGAGCTCGTCGGTGGCCTGGTGGGTGATGTCACCGGCCTGCTCCGCAAGGAAATCGATCTTGCCAAAACGGAAGCTTCGGAAAAACTTTCGCGGGCGCTCAGCGGCGTGGAAATTCTCCTGTTCGGATTGGTCCTGGCGATCGGGGCGGTCGGCGTCCTGCTAAGTGCCCTTGTCGGCGGTCTCGCCGCCTTCCTCGTGACACAGGGTTTTACCCAAACCACTGCCAGCGCGCTCGCCTCTCTGATCGTCGGCGTCATCATTGCCGCCATCGCTTGGGTCTTGGTTTCCCGCGGGCTCGCCGCACTTCGCGGCAACAACTTGAAACTGGATCGTACTGCGACCTCGCTTCGCCGCGACGTTGATGTTGTGAAGGACAAAATCTGATGGAAAATTCAATGGAGAAAACATCGGCCGAGCTTCAGCGGGAGATCGACCAGGACCGCCGCCGCATAGGAGATCGGATTGACGCGATCCAGGAGCGGATGTCGCCGGGCCAGCTCGTCGATGAGGTCATTGCATATGCCAAGGGAAGCGGCGGCGCAGAGTATGTCAGCAATCTTGGCCACGCCCTCAAGGCGAACCCTCTGCCCGTCGCGCTGATGGGCGTGAGCCTGGCCTGGCTCATGGCAAAAGGCAGTCCGTCATCAGGCGACACGGCGACCTGGAGGGAGGATCCTGAATACCCGCTTTATCCGGCGACTGGCCGGGTCCGCAGGATTGGCCCGCCGGCAATGGAAAACGGAGCCCGTTACAGCCATTTTGCCGATGAAACCGGCAAGAGGTTGAAAGCGTTGACAGACGAAACAGGAGGTCGTGCCGGCCATTTCATGGACGAGGCTGGCAAGACCTATCGTGGCTTTGCCGACGCCAGTGGAAAGCAGATCAATCAGATCACCGACGAGACTGGTGCAATGCTCGACGCGGCAACCGGCTGGGCGGCGGAGAAATGGGAGCAGGCGAAAAGCGCCGCAAGCGACCTCGGCGCCCGTGCGTCTGGCGCGGCGAGCGCGCTGTCGAGCCGATCCTCTTCGGCGGCGACCAGTCTTCAGGAGCAAACGAGCAAACTTAACGAGGCGATCCTCACCCATTTCCGCGACCAGCCGCTCGTCGGCGGCGCCCTGGCTTTCGCGGTCGGTGCAGCGATCGGCGCGGCGCTGCCCCATACCGACACCGAGGACGAGTTGGTCGGCGAAGCCGCAGACAGCACGAGAGATAGCCTCAGCCATCAGGCCCAGGACGTCGTCGCGCAGGGTAAAGAGGTAGCGTCGGAAGTCTATCGCAAGACCGTGGACGTTGCCTCCGATGCTCATGATGTCATCAAGGAGCGCGTGGTGGATGAAGCCGAAGCTTTCATTGATCGCAAGGATGGCCTCGGCGGAACCGATCGACGGTAGGGGATCCATACCGGCGGCCCCAGGGAAGGTTCCACGGGCTGTCATCGATGACCATCAGGTTCATGTCCTTGAAAGCGGCTCACCAAACGGAAGCCCGGTTGTGGATCAGCATGGCTGCGGCAACCTGGCGGAAGAGATGCCCGGCTACGGTTGGAGTTCCTCGCTTCCGCCGCAGGCGCCGAGGCAGGAGGCGCGTGAGCGGCAGCAGGGCATCGCGAGCGATGGTGTCCTGAACTCCGCCTGGGAGCATTGACTCCGGGTCGCGTCCTGATGATCGTTGGCCGATGACCGCTCCGCACTTTCACACCCGTCTCTCGCTCAGTAAGGATCTGGAGGAGCTCGGACTTCGCGCCGGCGACATGGTCATGGTGCATGCCGCGATCAGCAGGCTGGGGCGGTTGCTCAACGGTCCCGACATGTTCATCGATGCGCTGCGCGATGTCGTCGGCCCGTCCGGCACCATCGTCGCCTATACGGACTGGAACGGCGCCTATGACGAACTGCTCGACGAGAACGGCCAGGTTCCAATCGAATGGCGCGACCATATCGCACCCTTCGATCCCACGACCTCCCGGGCGATCCGCGATAACGGCATATTCCCGGAATTCCTTCGAACGACGCCAGGGGCGCGGCGCAGCGGCAATCCGGGCGCCTCGGTCGCGGCGATCGGCGCCAGGGCCGACTGGCTGACCGCCGACCACTCGCTCGACTACGGCTATGGCGAGGGCTCGCCGCTCGCCAAACTCGTGGCCGCCGGCGGCAAGGTCCTCATGGCCGGAGCCCCGCTCGACACGATGACCCTTCTCCACCATGCCGAGCACCTGGCTGAGATCCCGAACAAGCGCCTGCGCCGCTATGAGGCGCCCTTTGCCACGCCGGCCGGCGTGGTGTGGCGCATGCTCGAGGAATTCGACACCGGCGACCCCGTCGTGCCCCGCCTCGAAAGCGATTACTTCGCCGGGATCGTCAGGGCCTTTCTCGCCGGCGGGCAGGGCGCACAGGGCCTGGTTGGAGACGCGCCGTCGGTGCTGGTGGAGGCGGCCTCGATCTGCAGCTTCGCTGTCGCCTGGCTGGAGCATCACGCCTGGGCATGCTCGAGCGGCTGCGGCCTGGCGATCTGAGGCTCTTGCATCTTCCCCTGCGCCGGCCCTTGAGCCTCGCGGAACAAAATCCCGATGGCGATGTTGGTATGGCGATAAGCAATGAAGGCCATGGGAGGAATCCATGCATAAGTCTCTTCAGTTCGTGTTGATCGGCCTTGCCTCCATGACCGGCCTGACGATTGCGCCGACGATTGCGGCCGCGCAGGATATGGAACTGCGCATCGGCCCCGGCGGCGTCGGCGTCTACGACCGGAATCGCGATTACGACCGCTACGACCGTTACGACCGTCGAGGCCCGCGTCGCTGCGATCCCGACGATGCGCTCGACATCGCCCGCAGCGAAGGCCTGCGCCGGGCCCACATCGTCCGCATCTCGTCGCGCAGCATCGTCGTCGAGGGCATGACGCGCCGCGGCCCGGACCGGATGATCTTCGCCAACCAGCGCGGCTGCCCGGAACTCTGAGCCGGCCTTGAGACAGTCGTGAAATGCCGCCGGCAAGGGGCCTTTCGCCCCGCCGGCGGGAGCTTTCCACGATAGTGAACATTGCGCCCATTCAGCGCTCCGGCTGGCGTGAACCCACGGAGCACCACAGGAGGATTTCATCATGATGAGCGGTCAAATGAAGGCGCTTCTCGCCGTTCTTGCCGTTGCCGGTTATCAGAACAGGGACAAGATCCGGGAGCTCCTGCGGGGCCTCCAGAACCCGCAGCAGGCAGGTGCCGGAGGCCAGCCATCAGGCGGCCTCGGCGGCATCCTCGGCGGTCTGGCCGGCTCCGGCGGTCTCGGAGGCCTTCTCGGCGGCTTGACCTCCGGCAGCATCGTCAGCGGCGGTCTTGGCGACCTGCTGAAGACGTTTCAGCAGAACGGCCAGGGCGACAAGATGGAATCCTGGGTGCGCCGCGGAGAGAACGCCGACATCAATGACGGTGAACTTGCCACAGCCCTCGGCCCGGATGTCCTCGACGAGATCGCCAGGAATACCGGCCTCTCGCATCAGGAGATCCTCGGCCGGCTGAGCCGCGATCTTCCCAAGGCCGTCGACGATCTGACGCCGGAGGGGAAAGTGCCGAGCGCCGAGGAGACGTTCATGTCTTCGGCGAGTCAGGCGACGACATCAGGGCGGCCGGGCAGCATCTAGGCGTTCGCGGTCGGAGCGTAATTTTGCGCCCTGGATCGGTTTGCCGGGAGATCGCCTCACACTCCGTCCTCCTCGGGCTTGACCCGAGGATCCACGGCTGGGGTGTCCATCAGCAGCAGGCATGGATCCCAGGCTCAAGGCCTGGGATGACGGAGGGTGGGGCGGGCGGATTGCCAAAGCGGAAATGCGTGTTCGCCAGCGCCGGTTAGCCGCCACCGTGGTGTGCGGCGGAGCCCACCCCTTGCTCCGTCCTCCTCGGGCTTGACCCACTGCTGTCCGGTTTAAATTTGGTGGACAAGGCGCACGGTGTTGATTCTACTCGTATTCGGATGTTTGGCGACAATCCCGGACACGAAAGAGGGGCAACACCGTGCGGCATGAGAATAGCGTCTTTCATGATCTGTTGAAGCGGATTCCGTGGGCGGCCTTCGAAAGACTTGTGGAGGAGCATCAGGCCGACAAGCACGTGCGGCGGCTGTCGACGAAGAGCCAGCTGGTCGCGCTGCTCTACGGCCAGCTTTCCGGGGCCGTCAGCCTGCGCGAGATCGTCGGCGGCCTGCAAAGCCACAGCAGCGGTCTTTACCATCTCGGCGCCCAACCGGTGTCACGATCGACCCTTGCCGACGCCAATGGCCTGCGCCCGAGTGCGGTTTTCGCCGAGCTGTTCGCGCAGATGGTGTCCCGCGCCGGGCGTGGGCTCAAGCGGGCCGTCGGCGAGGCGGTCCATCTAATCGACAGCAGCAGCCTGCGCCTTTCCGGAGCGGGATCGCACTGGGCACGCTTTTCCGATCAGGCCTGTGGCGCCAAGGTTCACGTCGTCTACGATGCCAATGCCGAACGGCCGATCTATGCGGCGGTGACGCCGGCCAATGTCAACGACATCACCGCCGCCAAGGTCATGCCCATCGAGGCAGGCGCCACCTATGTCTTCGACCTCGGCTATTACGATTTCGGCTGGTGGGCGAAGCTCAATGCCGCCGGCTGCCGCATCGTCACGCGCCTCAAATCCCATACCAAATTGGCCGTCATCGAGGAAAGAGCGGTTAGCCCGGATGGAACCATCCTGTCGGATCGGGTCGGCCTTCTGCCGCAGCGCATGGCAAAAAGCCGCAGGAACCCGATGAGCGGGCCGGTTCGGGAGATCTGTGTGCAGATCGAAACCGGCAAGATATTGCGCATCTTCTCCAACGATCTCGATGCCCCGGCAGAAGAGATCGCCGCGCTCTACAAGCGCCGCTGGGCGATCGAGCTGTTCTTCCGCTGGGTCAAGCAGACGCTGAAAATCCGCCATTTCCTCGGCAACAGCGAGAATGCCGTGCGCATCCAGATCGCCGTCGCTTTGATCGCATACCTGCTGCTGCAGATGGCCAAGGCCGACCAGACCACCGTCACAAGCCCGCTCGCCTTCGCCCGCCTGGTGCGCGCCAATCTCATGCATCGCCGCAGGATCGACCGCCTGTTGCAACCCGCCGGCAGGCCACCACACAGTCCCCACCAGATGAGCCTCCAATGGTGACCAAATTTAAACCGGACACCAGTGGGCTTGACCCGAGGATCCGCGGCCGGCCTCCACCGCAGCGGCATCGATCCCAGGCTCAAGGCCTGGATGACGGAGGTTGGGGTGGCGCTGCCAAACTGCGCCGCGATCGGTCCTCTTGAGATCACGCAGGCTTAGTTCGTCAGGTATTTTCGAAGAAAGGCGTAGACGCTGCGTATGGACTTTGCCGCGGCGTCGGGATCGTATTTTTCGATATGACCCAGCACCCTTTTTCCCACCATGAACTCCGGCGCATCGAAATTGTGATAGACGCCCCTGTAGACATCGAGCTCGACGGGCGGGGCATTGTCGCTGAGGCGGGCGAGCCTCTTCTGGCACCGTTCAGCCCGGCTCCAATTATCCCGTTCGCCGGTCATGATCAGGGTCGGCACTGTCGGATCGCCCCGATCCGCGTCACAGGCGGGATAATAGGCAACCGCCGCCCTGAACTTGCGCTCCATCAGCTGTTCGTTCCCGGCGATTTTCGTGGCGTCCAGCGTCGCGGTGGCGCCGGCCGAAAAGCCCATCAAGGCGACGCGGCTGGTATCGACGAAGCTCGACCTCGATAGAAATTCCAGAGCGCCATAGGCGTCGAAGACGCGTTCGGGAAGAGCGCTTCCACAGGTGTCGTCGAGCTTGCGGGTGGTGAAGCTGTCGACAACGAGCACGACATAGCCCCATTTCACCAGCCGTTTCGGCCAAAGATCTTTGACGCTCAAACGCAGGTGATCGCAACCATGCAGGAGAACCACCGCCGGGAAGGGGCCGTCGCCGGCAGGGCGGGATAGATATCCGAGCAACGGCGTGCCCTGCGGCTGGGAGAGAATCTCTCCCTGTTCGAGGGCCTTGCGGATGCGAAACGGGCTGAGCTTGACGGGGGCGCTTTCGAACCGCACCAGTTCCTCCGCAGCGGCCGGGTTCGCGGACAGGGGGATGCCGAGAGAAGCGATGAGGCAAAGAAGAAGTCTCGAGACGGTGGTTTTCACAGTCTCCTCCACCTGTGATCGACAGCCTGTTGATAGTATATGCCTCGCTCACGACGGATGGTACCGCTTGTCACCTCGGTCCATGCATTGCACAAGTTTGGTTTTTCCGATTTCTGGAGGTACTCGGGAGGGGTCGCCGTCTTGCCTCTGCACCACCAGAAGCGGCATGAATGCCAGGCTCAAGGCCTGAATGACGGAGGGTGGGGCGGGCGGATTGCCAAAGCGGAAGTTCGTGTTGACTAACGCCGCTGAGCCGCCACCACGGTTTGCCATGGAGCCCACCCCTTGCTCCGTCCTCCTCGGGCTTGACCCGAGGATCGGGCTTGACCCGAGGATCCACGGCCGGTCGCAGCGGGCATGGATCCCAGGCTCAAGGCCTGGGATGACGGAGGGTGGAGGAGCGCGTTTTGCCAAATCCGGCGTCGGCGCGAGGTGGAGGAATCTGACACGAGAAGGCTCGATTTCGAACCGGCGGGAGAGGCGTAATCAGTTCTTGATCACCCCCCAGCGGATCAGTTATCACTACCGTAAATCCAAACTGCGAAATTTGAATCCGGAGCTGATGTCGGCGGTCAAGTCGGCGCGGCTCTTCGAACTTGTGCGCTGTTCGCAGCGCCTTGCGAACGAGTCAGCGTGTCAGCGCCCGCTCATTTGCCAAGGAGCCTACCCCTTGCTCCGTCATCCCAGGGCTTGACCCGAGGATCCACTTCGGCTTCCACCAGCGGCAGCGGGCATGGATCCCAGGGTCAAGCCAGGTCAAGCCCTGGGATGACGGAGGTGGGGAGCGCGCTTGGCCAAATCTAGCTAAGCAGCGCCCGACGCGGGCGCGTTGGCAGGACATCCACTCGTCACAAGGAGATTTGCTATGGATCCTTCGATTGCTCCGGCTTCGCGGGCCGCGGTGGTGACACCGAACGATACCGCCATTGTCGGCGCCCGTGCGCTTTATATCGGCACGGCCGGTGATGTGGCGATTGCGCCGCGCCGCGATGTGGATCCCGTCATCTTCAAGAGCGTGCCGGCCGGGACGATCCTTCCCGTTCATGCTGCCATCGTGGCGCTGACCGGGACCACGGCCTCCAACATTATCGCCTTGTTCTGAGCGTCAGACGCCAACCGATGGGCAGGCCGAGCAAGTTCAGCCAGGCGCTGGCGGAAAAAATCTGTGCGCGCATCGCAGACCGGGAAAGCCTGGGTTCGATCTGCCGGGATGAGGACATGCCGGCGAAATCGACGGTGCTCGCCTGGCTGGCGGATGAGGACAAGGCGGCGTTTCGGGCGCGTTATGCGCTGGCCCGCGAGATCCTCGCCGACAGCTTTGTCGACGAACTGGTCGAGATTGCCGACGACCGCTCCAATGACTGGATCGAGAAGAAGAACGCCGCCGGCGAAACCACCGGCTGGCAGGAGAACGGCGAGGCGATCAGGCGCTCGCAGCTGCGCATCGCCACCCGCCAATGGGTGGCCGAGAAGCTGAAGCCCAAGAAATACGGCGCCAAGGTCGAGCCCGAACAGGGTGTCACCGGCGAAGTCTCGCAACTGCTGGAAGATATCAATGGCAAGACGCGCGGACTTCCAAACGGCGGTTGACCGGTTCTCCGACTGGCGGTGGCGGCTGAACAATCTCTACTGGATCACCGACAAGGCCGGCAAGCGCGTCAAATTCGAAATGAATCTGATGCAGGCGACCTTCTTCGAGGAGATGCATTATCTGAACGTGCTTTTGAAGGCCCGCCAGCTGGGGCTGACCACCTTCATCCAGATCTTCATGCTCGATGCCTGCGTCTTCAACCGGGATATCAGGGCCGGCACCATCGCCCATACACTCGGCGACGTGCAGACGATCTTCCGGGACAAGATCAAATATCCCTATGACAATCTGCCCGAAGGCATCCGCAATGCCGTGCCTGTTGTCAGGACCAACCAGACCGAATTGCTGCTCGCCAACAATTCGAGCATTCGCGTCGGCACCTCGCTGCGCTCGGGTACGCTGCAGTATCTGCACATTTCGGAATACGGAAAGCTCTGCGCCAAATATCCCGACAAGGCGCGGGAGGTCCGCACCGGCGCGCTGAATACGGTGCAGGCCGGCCAGCTGGTCTTCGTCGAAAGCACGGCGGAAGGCCAGGAGGGGCATTTCTATTCGCTTTGCGAGGATGCGCAGGTCAAGCAGCGCCAGGCGGCGAAGCTGACCGAGCTCGACTTCAAGTTCCATTTCTTCCCCTGGTGGAAGGAGCCGCATTATGCGATCGCGCCCGGGGGCGTCATCATCAGCGATGCCTTCGCCAAATATTTCCGCGAGCTTGCCGAACAGGGGATCGAACTGACGGAGGGCCAGAAGGCCTGGTACGTCAAGAAGGCCGAGATCCAGCTCGGCGACATGAAGCGCGAATATCCCTCGACGCCGGCCGAGGCTTTCGAGGCGAGCGTCGAGGGCGCCTATTATGCCGATCAGATGGCGCTTGCCGATGCCGAGGAGCGCATCGGCGTCTTCCCGCATGTCGTGGGTTATCCGGTTCATACCATCTCCGACATCGGCATGGACGACGCCAACAGCGTCTGGCTGTTCCAGGTGCTGCCCGGCCGCGTCAGGATGATCGGTTATTTCGAGCATACCGGCACCGGCATGGACGGCATGCTCGACGAGCTGGAGCGGCGGGCGGGCGAACATGGCTATGTCTACGGCGTCCATAACATGCCGCACGACATCAAGGTCAGGGAATGGACGCGCGGCGGCATGACGCGCATCGAAGTGATGCTGAGAGAGGTCAAGGCCCGTGGTCTCGGCACGGTGCGCAAGGTCGAGCGCGCCTATGTCCACGACCGTATCAACGGCACCCGGCGCATCCTGGCAAAGGTCGAGTTCGACCAGGCCGGCTGTGGCGAGGGCATCAAGTGCCTGCGCAACTACCGCAAGGAATGGGACGAAGACCTCGGCGTCTTCCGCGACGTGCCACTGCACAACTGGGCTTCGCACGGCGCCGACGCTTTCGGCGGCCTGCCGATCATCTTCACTGGCCTGGCGCCCGAACCGCTGAAGCCCGAGCGTAAGCCGCTGCGGACATTCCAGACCATGACATTCAACGAATTTGCCGATTCCACTCCGAGACAGAGCGAGCGTGTTTGATGGAAGACGAGACGACGGTTTTGGAAGGCGGGCAGCACTGGGATCCGGCAAAGGTCGGCGCCCATTGGCAGCAGGAGCTCGAACGCGCCCAGCGCTATTTCAAGTCCTGGCACGACCGCTGCGTCAAGATCGAGAAGATCTATCTCGACCAGCAGGCGGACCAGACGAGCGCCGCCAAGCGCCGCTTCCCGATGCTCTGGGCCAATACCGCGGTGCTGCAGCCGGCCGTCTATGCCCGCGTGCCGCAGCCGGTCGTCGAGCGCCGCTTCAAGGATGCCGAACCCGTCGCCCGCATCGCTTCGGAAATCGTCGAACGCAATCTCGCCTATACAGGCGACGAGGCCGATCTCGATTCGATCATGCGGGCGGTGCGCGACGATTTCCTGCTCTGCGCCCGCGGCACGGTGTGGCTGCGCTACGAGGCCGATTTCGAGCCGCTGGACATGGGAATCGAACCTTCGAAGCCGCCGGCAGCTCAAGGTTCTGGCGCAGGCCTGCCCGGCGGTATCGGCGGCGAGATCGGCGCCATGGGCGGTCCTCAGCCCGAAGTGATCGCCGACGAGCGCGTCTGCATCGATTATGTCCACTGGTCGGATTTCCTGCATTCGCCGGCGCGCCGCTGGAAGGACGTCACCTGGGTGGCGCGGCGCGTGCCGATGACCGAGGCGGAGATGGAAAAACGCTTCGGCCGTGAGGCCATGACCTCGGGGCCGGCGCAGGCGGCAGCAGGCGGCAAGGGTGCCAGCCAGACCGAGCGGGCCGAAAACGAGGGCAAGACCCATGTCTGGGAAATCTGGTGCAAGAGCGAGAACTACACCGTCTGGATTGCCGAGGGTTCGTCTGTCGCATTGGAAGTGTCCGAGCCGCCGCTCGAGCTGACGCATTTCTGGCCTTGCCCGCGCCCGGCCTATGGCACGGTGTCGACCAGTTCGCTGATCCCGGTTCCCGACTACGTCTATTACCAGCAGCAATGCGACGAGATCGATCTCTTGACCAGGCGCATCAACAAGCTGACCGATCAGCTGCGGCTGAAGGTGTTCTATCCCTCCGGCGACGGCGCGATCTCGCCGGCGATCGAAAAGGCGATGCGGCCCGAGAACGACATGGTCATGGTGCCGATCCCGGAATGGGCTGCCTTCACCGACAAGGGCGGTTCGAAGGCAATCGTGACGCTGCCGATCGATGAGGTGCAGAAGGTGATCGTCGCCTGCATGGCGGCGCGCAAGCAGCTGATCGAGGATGTCTACCAGATCACCGGCATCTCCGACATCGTGCGCGGCGACACGCAGGCCTCGGAGACGGCGACGGCGCAGCGGATCAAGAGCCAGTGGGGCTCGATCCGCATCCGCGACCGCCAGGCCGAGCTTGCCCGCTTTGCCCGCGACATCATCCGCCTTGCCGGCGAAATCATCTGCGACCAGTTCCAGCCGGAAACGCTGATGCTGGTGAGCGGCATCAAGCTTCCCACCATGGCTGAGAAAGAGCAGGTGCAAATGCAGATGCAGATGGCGGCGCAGCAGGCGGCCATGCGGGCGCAGCAGATGGGCCAGCCGGCCCCGCAGCCGCCCGAACTGCCGCCGCAGCTGCAGCAGATGATGGGGCAGCCGACGATCGACGAGGTGGTGCAGCTCTTGCGCGATGACAGCATTCGCGGCTTCCGGATCGACATCGAAACGGACTCGACGATCGAGCCCGACGAGGACGCGGAAAAGCAGCGGCGCATGGAATTCGTGCAGATGGTCGGCGGCTTCATGCAGCAGGCCGGCGCCATGGCGCAGCAGAGCCCGATGCTGGTGCCGGTCATGGTCGAGACGCTGCTCTTTGCCGCCCGCGGCTTCCGCGCCGGCCGCCAGCTCGAAAGCACGCTGGAGCAGGTGGGCGCCCAGCTCTCCCAGGCGGCGAGCGCGCCGAAGCCCGACCCGCAGCCTACGCCCGGTGAGATGATCAAGCTGAAGACCGAGCAGGTGAAGGCCGGTGCCGAACAGCGGAAGGCCGAGCTTGGCGTGGCGCAAGCGGAGATCGAGCATCGCGCCATGCTGGAACAGGCGCGCGGCGAGGCGGCGGCGCAGGCGACCGACCAGATGCGCGCGAGCTATCAACAAGCCCGGGAGCAACAGCATGAGAGAACGTTATTGCCGCGTCTGCGGCGGCTGGCACGCGCTCGACGCATGGCCGCACAATTGCATGCCGGTGAAGAACCTGGCGCAGTCGGATCTGCCGGCGCCGCATTTCGTCAGCGATACGATCGACATCCAGTCGATGCATGACGGCCGGCATTACACTTCCAAAGCCAGGCTGCGCTCCGCCTACCGGGCAGCCGGCGTGGTCGAGATCGGCAATGAGAAGCCGCAGCCGATCGAAAAGCCGAAGACGGACCGGAAGGCGATCCGCAACGAATTGCGGCGGGTCTACGCCGAGCACAACGCCTGATTCATGTCGCCCGGAAGTGTGCAGCGGTTCGGGGATAACGACAGGCACGAAACAAAGACCTCAGTGGGCATCAATCCCCGACAAAGGAAATTCCTGATATGGATATGGAAGACCTGAACGAGGCCGGCAACGGCAGCGAAGAATTCGGCGCGGCCGGCGGCAATTCAATGAATGATGGGCCGGTCAGCATTCGCGACAGCCTGAAAGCGGCGATCGACACCGTCGAAGGCGGGCCGGGCGATCTGCCGGGCCAGCCGCGCGACGGCGAAAACGGCCGCTTCCCGGCCAAGGGGCAGGAGCAGGCTGGCAGGACGGCCACAGCAGGGCAGACGCCTGCGGCACAGCAGACCGGCGACACCGACAGCCGTCAACAGCCTGCCGCCACCGTCAGCCGCGTGCCGCCGGGCTGGTCGACCGAGGCCAAGGCGCAGTTTTCGAACCTGCCGAGCGAGGTGCAGGCGGCGATCGCCAAGCGCGAGCAGGAAGTCGATCGCGGCTTCCGCGTGCTGCAGGATTACAAGGGGCTGGAGGAATTCACCCCGATCGTCCGCCGGGCCGGCATGACGCATGCCGATGTCATGCGCCGGGCGATCGACTGGGAAAAGGCGCTGATCCGCGATCCCGTCAACACCGTTCTTCACGTCGCCAAGGTGGCCGGGGTCAATCTTCACGCCCTCGTCAACGGTCAGACGGGGGAGGCCCTGCAGCGCAATGCGCAGCAGGTGCAGCCACAGCCTCGATCCATCAATGTCGAGGCCACGGTCGAACATGTTTTGCGCAAGAGGGACACCGAAACTCAGGTCGATGCCTTTCTTTCCGATCCGGCCAATGCGCATGCCGAAGACGTTCTCGACGACATGGTCGCCCTCATCAATGCGGGGCGGGCATCGACACTTCAGGACGCCTACGACGCCGCATGCTGGATGCGACCGGACATTCGCCAGCAGTTGATCAGCCAGACTGCGCAGCCCGTCCGAGACCACCACGCCCAGAGGGCCGCAGCGGCAGATCAAGCCCGCCGCGCCTCGCGATCCATCTCTGGCTCTTCCGCGCCGGGCCCGACCCGCGACGCGGCAAGAGCCCAGCCAACCTCCATCCGCGACTCGCTGCGCGACGCCATGCGTTTTTCGCGCGGCCAAGTCTGATCAAAGGCCAAGTCTGATCAAAGGAATGATCGATGCCCATTTCGCCCAACCTCTCTGAAATCGTCACCACGACGCTGCGCAACCGCAGCGGCACGGTCGCCGACGACGTGACGAAGAACAACGGTCTTCTCACCCGTCTCAACAGCCGCGGCCGCAAGAAGCCGGTCTCCGGCGGCCGCACCATCGTCCAGGAACTGCAGTACCAGGAAAATTCGACCTTCAAGCGCTATTCCGGCTACGATATCCTGAACGTCCAGCCCTCCGACGTCATCACCGCCGCCGAGTACGACCTGAAGCAGGCCGCGGTCGCCGTCTCCATGTCCGGCCTCGAACAGCTGCAGAATTCCGGCGAGGATGCGATCCTCGATCTGCTCGAGCAGCGCATCGAGAACGCCGAAACGACGCTGAAGAACAACATCGCGCTCGATTGCTATTCCGACGGCACCGCCGATGGTGGGCGTCAGATCGGCGGCCTGCAGCTCTTGATCTCGACCTCGCCGACCTCGGGCACGGTCGGCGGCATCTCGCGCGCCACCTGGGGTTTCTGGCGCAACCAGAAATTCTCCGCCACGGCCGATGGCGGCGCGGCCGCCACCAATGCGAACATCCAGAGCTACATGAACCGGCTCTATATGTCCTGCGTGCGCGGCGCCGACGCGCCCGATCTCGTTGTCGCCGACAACAACTTCTTCCGCCTCTACTGGGAATCGCTGCAGGCGATCCAGCGCATCACCTCCGCCGACAAGGGCATGGCCGGCTTCCAGTCGCTGCAATATATGGGCGCCGACGTGATCTTCGACGGCGGCTTCGGCGGCGGCGCGCCTTCCAACCAGATGTTCTTCCTCAACACCAAATACCTGTTCTACCGCCCGCACCGCGACCGCGACATGGCGCCGATCGGCGACGAGCGCATGAACACCAACCAGGACGCCTTCGTGCAGCTCATGGGCTTCGCCGGCAACCTCACCATGAACAACGCCTTCCTGCAGGGCGTGCTGTTCGCCTGATCGAACGAAAGGATCAACTCCAATGACCATCGCAATTTCCCAGACCGATCGTCTTGGCGCGAACCCGTTCGTCGTCGAAGGCCCGATCGTCGCCGGATCCGGTATCCCCGGTCCGAACTTCGCCCTCGGCGCGGTAGCCGGCGGCGACCGTGAATCCGAATGGGTCTACTGCCAGCTGGTGCTCGCAGCGCAGACGACCCTGCAGCCCGGTCAATGGTTCCAGTGGACCCGGGATTATGTCGCTTCGCTGTTGACCACGGCCGCCGCCGTCGTCGGCCAGCGCTGCGGCGTCTTCTCCGGCGCCGCCCAGCCGCCGACGCTGACCGGCGGCCCGGTCGGCGCCATCACGCTTCAACCCGGCACCTATTACATCTGGCTGCAGCGCAACGGCCAGGCGCCGGCCCAGGTGGCGACCGCAACGGCGGCCCTCGTCGTCGCCGAAACCACCACCACCGCGGGCCAGGCAAGTGCGCCTGCCTCGGCGACCGTCGGCACCAAGGCGATCGCCAACGTCAACTTTGCCGCCGCCAACCAGACGTTTACCGCAACGACGGTCAACGGCTCCAACCTGCTGACGAACCTCTCCGGCCTCAATGCCGGCTCCGGCCCGTTCATCGGCGCGGCCGTCGCCGGCACCGGTATCCCAGGCGGCACGACGATTGCGGGCATCACCTACAGCCCGAATGGCGTCGCCCAGAGCATCACGCTCTCGGCCAATGCCACCGCCAACGGCACGGGCGTCACTATCACCGCGACCGGTGTTCTCGAGGCGACGCTGATGCGGCCGTTTCTGTCGAAGGTGAACTAAACCACAGCAATCAACTGACTTCTTCGTGTGCGGTGTGCCCCTCATCCGCCTGCCGGCACCTTCTCCCCGCTTGTGCGGGGCGAAGGGGATATGCGGCAACCTCTCCGTTCCCCTCGGACCTATCGTGGGGCACGTCCCCTCTCCCCGCGAGCGGGGAGAGGGCTAGGGTGGGGGGCAGCCATCCGCACGACATCGCTCATCCCACATCCCCGCCATCAACAGCGAGCAAACACCATGCCTGACAGCAACACCGGAATTTATGCCTCCTTCAGCCTCGAGCCGGTCGAACAGACCTTTCTGACCGAGAAGGAGGGCCGGCCGATCTTTGCCGACAAGGAATTCGTCCGCATCTTCATCGCCGGCGACAAGCACACCGAGGTCTATCGCGAGGTGACCGACAACGACAAACAACGTTTTGCCGATGCCTATAAGCGGTGCAAGGAGGGCGCCGCCGCCCGCGAGCAGCTGACCGGCACGCCGCTGGCGCAATGGCCCTATCTGAAGCCCAGCCAGATCAAGGAGCTGGAGGCGATCAACATCTATACGGTCGAGCAGCTCGCCGCGCTTTCCGATACGGCCAAGCAGAAGGTCGGCATGGGCGCCAACGAGCTCACCGCCGCCGCCCGCGCCTATCTCGCGAGCGCCGAGAACTCCAGTGCGGCCTCGGCCTTTGCCGCTGAAAACGAGCGGCTGAAGGGTGAGGTCAGCCGGCTGCAGGAGCAGATGAAGGAAATGGCCCTGCGCTTCGAGGCGCTCGAGAACGAAAGCCAGAAGTCCCGCGGACGCGCGGCCTGAACCAGCCCGCCAGTCACTTGAACGGAGATCCCCGCATGTCGCTCCTGACCATCATTCAGAACGTCTGCGCGGAGATCGACCTCGATCCGCCGACGGCCGTCATGTCTTCGGCGGATCCGCAGATCATGCAGCTGCGCATCCTCTCCACCCGCGCCGGCCGCGGCCTGATGCGAGCCCACGACTGGTCGGCGCTGATGGTGCGGCGGCAATTCGCAGCGACGGGTGTTGCCCCCGAGCCGGCCGAGCCGCCTTCCGACTGGGATCGCTTCGCGGCAAATGGGCGGCTCTGGAATGCCTCGCGCCTCTGGGCGCTGAACGGCCCTGTCGAGCCGCAGGCCTGGCAGCGCCATACGATCCCCAATTCCAACCCGGTGCCGCAGATCTGGCGGATGGCCGGCGGCAAGCTCGACATTTATCCGAACGTTGCCGGCGAGACGATGGAATATGCCTATATCTCCGGCTTCTGGGTGACGGTGAATGGCGGCGCCAGCAACGCCGGCAACTGGGCCAACGACACCGATACGGCCCGCTTTCCCGAAGAGCTGCTCGAACTCTCGCTGATCTGGCGCTGGAAGCGGGCCAAGGGCCTCGATTATGGCGAGGAGCTCGCCAGTTTCGAGCGATCCAAGGAAGCCGCGATCGGCGCCGATCGTGCTGCGGGCGCTGTCGACCTTTCGTTGCCGGCGAGGGGAGAGGCGCCCGAAAATTATTGGCCCGGCACGATCACGGTGGCGCCATGACCCGCAGACCTGTTCCCCCGAACGGCCGCACCCGCCGCGTTTCGCCAGGCAAAGACTGGATCGCGCCGATCGGCGGCTGGCGAACCGACGTCGAGATGGCCGATATGCCCGAAGATGCGGCCTTCCAGCTCGACAATTTCTTTCCCGAGGCAAACCGCGTGCGCGCCCGCTACGGTTTTCTCGCCTTTTCCACCGGTCTCGGCGCCGACGTGCAGACGGTCATTCCCTATTCCGGCGTTTCCAACAGGCTGTTTGCCGCCGCCGGCGACAAGATATTCGACGTCACGGTGGGCGGTGCTGCCGGCGCGCCCGTCGTCTCGGGCCTGGCGAGCGCCCACTGGTCGGTGCAGCAATATACCAACCCGGCCGGCCAGGAATTCCTGCGCCTGGTCAACGGCCTCGACACGCCGCTGATCTTTAACGGCACCTCCTGGACGAACAATTTCCTGGTCGGCACGGCAGCCCTCGCCACCCAGAATGTCGCCGTGCGCAACACGGCCTATACGCTGAGTTTCTTCGGCACCGGCTCGGTGACGCTTTCCGGCGCCTTCGCCGGCACGCTGAACGGCACCGGCGCCGGCAACCGGGTGTCGCTCACCTTTACGCCGGCGGCCGGCACGCTCACCGTCACCGTGACGGGAACGGTCAGCAATGCCCAGCTGGAAAAGGGCGTGGCCGCCACGCCCTATGTCGCCTCGACGATGATCACAGGCATATCCGACGCCTCGCTGCTTGCCGCCGTCACCGCCTATCGCTCGCGCCTGTGGTTCATCGAGAAGAATTCGACCAATGTCTGGTATCTCGCCACCGACGCCGTCAGCGGCGCCGCCACCGTTCTGCCGGTCGGCGGCAACATGAAATATGGCGGCACGCTGGTGGCGATCAATGTCTGGACGATCCCGGTTGCGGCCGGCCTGCAGCAGTGCCTGGTGCTGATCTCCTCGGAGGGCGAGGTGATCGTCTTCCAGGGATCCGACCCGTCGAGCGCTTCGAACTGGGGCCTGATCGGCACCTTCAAGCTCGGCCGGCCGCTTGGGCTCGACCGCTGTCTGCTGTCGGTCGGCGCCGATCTGGCGATCATGACGACCGACGGCATCGTGCCGATCACCAAGGCCGTGCAGCTCGATCGCGGCGCCACCAGCCTCGGGGCGATTACAGCAAGGATCGCCCCGACCTGGCGCGAGACGGTGGCGGCGGCCGGCACAAGCTCTGGGGAGTGGCAGCTTTCGAGCTTCCCGGCCAGGCAGATGGCGATCGTCAACCTGCCGTCCTCCTTCGGCCCCTATCAATATGTGATGAACACCGAAACCGGCGCCTGGTGCCGCTTCGTCGGCATGCCCGCCTCCTGCTGGGCGACTTGGCAGGACCGGCTGTTCTTTGGCGCCGCCGACGGCACGCTTTACGAAGCGGAAGTCGGGGCGAACGACAATGGCGCGGCGATCGACGCGCTGATGGTCGGCGCCTGGAGCCGCTTCGGCGACGGGCTCTCGACCAAGCTGTCGAAACTGATCGGGGTGACGGCCGAGATCGGCGTGTCGACGCTGATGTATGGCGGCATCTCGGTCGACTATCAGACGAAAGTGCCGACAGCGCTTCTGTCGTCGGTCGAGAACAATGCGGCGGCGAAATGGGGAACGGCGATCTGGGGAGTTTCGAAATTCCCCGGCATTTCGCTGGTGCGCAAATTCGCCTCCGCCGGCGGCGCCGGTTCGGCGCTTGCGCCCACCATCCGGGCGCTGATCTCGGGCTCGTCAGGCACCGTCTCGGAAGCCGCCGTTGTCGGCGGTTCGCTGCTTTACGAGAGGGGCGCGCCGATTTGATCGTCTGCGAACCCAGTGCCGAGATCGCCGCCTGGGTCGGCGCCAGGATCGGCGTCACCTTCCATCCGCCCTACACCACGCTTGCCCATGTCGATCGCGGCCGGATCATCGCCGGCTTCGTCTTCAACGTCTGGACCGGGCACGATATCGAGATCTCGCTCGCCGCCGACCGGCTGTCGCTGACGCTGATGCGGGCGGTGTTCGACTATGTCGTCAACCAGCTTGGCTGCCGCCGCGCCACCTGCCGCACCCGCGCCGACAACAGCCCCGCCCAGAGGCTGCTCGCCAGAGTGGGCGCCGAGCCGGAGGGCCGCCAGCGCGGCTATTTCGGCGATTGCGACGGCCTGCTTTACGGAATCATCAAAGAGGATTTTCCCTATGGTCTCCACGCCAAAGGCCCCGAAGGCGCCTGATCCGACCCAGACCGCAGCGGCGCAGACGGCCACCAATGTCGACACCGCCATTGCCAATGCCGGCTTGAGCCACACCAACCAGTACACGCCGGATGGTTCGTTGGAATACAAGGTCACCGGCTACCAGACGATGAAGGACCAGAACGGCAAGAGCTACCAGCTGCCGACCTATTCGGCCTATCAGAGCTATTCGCCGGAGAACCAGGCGATCTACGACCAGACGCAACAGACGCAGCTTGGCCTCGCCAGGCTCGCCAGCGATCAGACCGGCAAGATCTCCGGCATCCTCGGAACCAATATCGATCTCAGCGCCGGCAATGTCGACAAATATGTCAACGATCACTGGCGCTCCGGCTTCGACAACCAGTGGGACCGCGACCAGGCGAGCCTCGAGCAGAGCCTGGCCGACAAGGGCATCGCGATGGGCTCGGAGGCCTACGACAACGCCATGCGGGATTTTTCCACCCGCAAGCAGGCCGCATCCGACCAGTATCTCGGCGACATGTATTCGAATGCGCAAAACTCGATCCTGACCGAGCGCAACCAGCCGCTGAACGAGATTTCGGCGCTGATGTCGGGCTCGCAGGTGCATCAGCCGAACTATGTCAATACGCCGACGACTGAGCTGCCGACCGTCGACCAGGCCGGGCTGATCAACGAGAACTTCAATCAGAAGATGGGCCTCTACAACCAGCAGCTTGCCCAGTCGAACGCCGCGATGGGCGGCCTCTTCGGCCTTGGCGGAACACTGCTTGGCGGCTGGGCAAAGTCCGACCGGCGACTGAAGGAAGACATCAGCCGCGTCGGCACGCTTGATAACGGCCTGCCCATCTACGCCTTCCGGTACAAGGCGGGCGGCCCCATGCAGCTCGGCCTGATGTCCGACGATGTGCGCAAGACCCATCCGGACGCCGTGTTCGAACACGCCGACGGCTTCGACCGCGTCGACTACGAAAGGGCAGTGGCATGATCCCAACCATCTCAGGCGGCAATACCGGCAGGACACGGGGCGACATCGACGACCAGCGCAAGCGGCTGGCCTACGCCATGCTGCAGCAGGGCATGGATGCGAGCCCGGTGCAATCAACCTGGCAGGGCGCGGCGCGGCTTGCGCAGGCCTTGATGGGTGGGTTGGCGATCAGGCAGGCGGATCAGGAACAGAAGGCGGCTGCAACTCAAGCTCCCGCTGTGCCGACGGCCACGCCTTCAACTCCGCCGGCAAGGTCTTCCGGCCTCCTGCCGTCGTTCTCAGGCGGCAAGCGCACTGTTGCGTGAGAAAGCATCTTCCCTTCGCCGCCGTCTAGCGCCGCGGCACCCATCCGCGTTTAGGCATGCTCCGGTCGCTGGCTTTTCGCCGAGCGGAGAATGCCACTCCTTCAAACCAGAACCCAATGAGCGACCCGCGGGCTAGGCGCCTTCGAGGGCCGCAACCTTGTCGATCACAATCACCATCCACAGGAGGTCTTAATGTCAGATCCCAACAAAGCACCGGTTGCCCCGCCGATAAGATATGCCGAGCTTAGAGCTGACCCTTATGCGGGACAGTCAGGCGATCTTTCGCTTAACAATGTCATGCGCGCCATCAGCCGCGGCACTGTCGCCGGTCCCTATCTCGACGAAATGGACGCTGGGACAAACGCAATTCTGGCGCCCGTTTTTGACCCACTGCTGCCTGATAGATTGTTTCCGCCGCTGCCGGGCCAAACCTATGCGGAGCGGTATGATAACGCACTCGCTATTCAGCGCGGGATGGATAGAGCCTTCGACGACCAGCATCCCTATATCTCCACGACATTGCAAGGGGCCGGAGAGCTAGCCTCTGACGCTGCCTTTAAGTTGCCGTCAGGGAGGGCGGCCGACACCGCGCTGGCCGGTATCAAAGGGTTCGGATCTGGGGAAGGTGGTTTCAGCAATCGGGCCGAGCAGGCCTTCCATGACGCTCTCGAAGAGGCTGTGGAAGGCTTCGGCATGGATGCGCTGGAAAGACGCGGCATGATGCCGACGCAAGCCGGTCCCGAAGCTCATCGTAAAGCCGGCGCCAGGGCCCTGACGCGCGCGCTTCTTAGAGCTGGCAGCCGAAACGGCGGTGGTGGTGGCTGGTAGAATGAATTTGACAGGCTTAGCCGCCCTCGAAGGCGATCTGGATCGGTATGGCGACCAGCAGCAAAGTTGCGAACGTCACCATGAAACCAAGCACGCCGCCCAAGAGGCAGTTCATGACGCTGAAGATCGCTCCCTCGCCATTCGCCCGCGCCTGCTTCCATCCGCGGATTGGCAACAGAAACACCGCGAACGGCGCCCTGACAAGGATATGGGCGGCATATTTCAAAACGGCCGAAAAATCGTTTCGACTCCAGCCGATCGAAAGATCGGAAGGCCGCAAAGCGTGAAGCGCATCCCTCCGTCCGATGAAGTAACAGAGCCATCCTGCCGTCAAAACGCCGGCAAGAAGCATTGTCAACTCGATCGGAAACTGATCGATCACCCGCCGGAGGAGAGTTTTCTGGAGCGGGGCCCATGAGGCAATCGCCACGACGGCGGCGAGGATCGCGGCGATCGTGATCGCTTTGCGTGAAGGTTTGTTCGGCTGGTGATCGGTCTGCATGCCGCAACCGATACTATAGGTTTGAAGGCCTCGCAATTCGCGGGGCCTTGTCTTTTGGAGAAGGTGAATGCCCAGAAATCCATCAACCGGCATCTATTCCAAGCCCGCCGGCACGACCCCTTCCGTCGGCCAGGTCATCGACCCGGCGCCATGGAACGCGCTGACCACCGATCTCGGCAACGAAATCACCAACTCGCTGCCGCGCGACGGCTCCGCACCGATGGCCGCGCCGCTCAAGGCCGCAGGCGGCACGGTGTCGGCGCCGGGCGTCGGCTTCGCCTCGAACCCGCAGAGCGGGATCTATCTCAAGGGCGGCGGAGTGCTGGGTTTCACCCAGAACGGCGTCGACATCACCTTCGAAAAGGCCTCGGTCTATGCGGCGAAGTCAGGCGATTACGCCGCGCTTGCGTCCGACGACAACGCCGTCCACCGCTTCACCGCGGCCGCTACGCTCAGCCTGACAGCAGCGGCAACGCTCGGCGCAAACTGGCACTATTGCGTCATTGCCGATGGCGGCGACGTGACGATCGATCCGAACGGGTCGGAGACAATCGACGGCGCGGCGACACTTGTCGTCAAGGACGGCTACAGCGTCGAGATCATCTGTTCCGGCGCCGCCTTCTTCACCAACAAGCTCTTCGCCAGGATCCAGAGCAAAGCGGACAGCGCGGCTGTCGGGGATTTCGTCGTCGGGCTCGTCCTTTCCAATAACGGCGCCAACCCGACCACCCATGTCGATTTTTCCGCCGGCTCCGCCAGATCGGGGGCAAGCTTCGTTTCGAGCGCAACGCCATTGACGAAGCGCGTGACGGGAACATTCGCGGCGGGAACGGGCGCCGGCGGCCTCGATGCCGGCGCCGTCGCTGCAAATGCGACATACTTCGCCTATGCCTTGCGCAAGGACGCCGACCTGTCTTTCGACGTGGTGCTCTCGACCTCGGCAACGATCGCCGGCGTCACCACGACGCTGCTCACCGGCTATACCATCGTCAAATGCATCGGCGTGGTGCTGACGGATGCAAGTTCGTTTATCCGCCAGTTCGTCATGTATCCGCGTGACGAATACACCTTCGTTACGCCGGCCAAGGACGCGATTAGCGCCGCTATCTCTACGACCTCGGCACTCCTGCCGCTGACAGTGCCGAATGGGGTGAAGGTCAAGGCGAAGCTGCGGTTTGAACTCACATCGAGCGCGACGACCAATGCTGCACTGATTCATGATCCGGCGCAGGGTATTCTCACTGCTGGCATCTCTGGTGATGGCGGCAACTTAGGCGCCGTTCAGGTTGCAGGCAACTATGCCATAGGCAGCCAGGATGTTTGGACGAACACGAGCAAGCAAGTCAGGCAGGTCGCTGGGGCTGCCGGCAATATCTGGGTGTGGACCGATGGGTTTCATTTCCCATGCGGGAGGAACCCATAGCACCGTTTGTTTCCCGATCAAGCGATGCTGCACAGGCGCATGCTCGCAAGCTTTTGGCGCGGATATACGCGGGCGATCTCTGGCAATAGACGACGTCGTGAGTTAATGACCTTCGGACTCGGAGGAAATCATGGCAACCGATAAAGCATCGTACCGGAATCGTGGAGGAATTCTTCAGCGTCTCGTTACCGCCTACAAGCGATTTCGCTACTTCAGCCGCGCCGGCTCGAACCTGGTTGTCAAGCGGAGCGCCGAGTTTCGCATGGTGAAGCACGCAGTTCTTGAGGTCGGCAGCAATGTCACGATTCAAGACTATTCATTCTTCCAACTCACGATGCCTGAGCCGAAGGTGTTTATTGGAAACAACACTGTTATCGGGCGCCGGAACATCATTACTGCCAAGAACCGCATCTCGATTGGCAACGATGTGCTCATCGGCTCAGATGTTCAGATCATCGATCACAGCCATGGCATGAGGCGAGACGCACTGATCAGGCTTCAGAAGGCTGAAATCGGCTTTGTCGAAATTGGCGATGACGTCTGGATTGGTGCAGGTGCCAAAATATTGATGAACGTTACGGTTGGGAAGGGCGCCGTGATCGGAGCGAACTCCGTTGTCACGACCGATATTCCCGACTACGGAATCGCTGTGGGCTCGCCGGCGAAAGTTGTTAAATACCGTGCTTAATCAGCGGTGATATCTCGTGCCGTGGTGTTGGGGCCGTGCCAATTATTGGAGACTTCTCCAACGGTGAGCACCTGCGGGATCGTACCGAATGCTAGGCACGGTCGCCTATCGCGATCCGATCGCTTTCTTCTGAGACGCGTCTGGACCCTAACTGCTCCAGCTTTGCCTTAGCCCGGCGCGCGGCGGCATGGCACGGTTTCTCGATCCAACGATAGAACGGATAAACCAGCGCAAGTGAAAGGATGCAGACGACGATTGGCGGCGTTACCAACCATTCAACAGCAGTCGCCGCGATGATGTGGACGAGATAAATTGAGAAGCAGGCGGCGCCTATGACTTCGAGCGTCTTTACGGGGCCTCGGTCTGCCGCATTCCTGATCTCGGCCATGATCCAGCAGCCCGCCAGCGCGGAAAATGGCGTCATGGTCAGGTAGAAGCCAACGGGTGTGTTCATCGTTGCCCAATAAAGGACGGACGCAATCGCCGCTGTGACAGCGCGCCAGAGCCACACATTGCCGGCGAGTTTCAGGCGGTCGAAATTTTCAGCGAGATAGCAGCCGATCAGCCAAGCGGGAAGGCCGACAATCCAGTTTAGCAGCGGCCCGTACGACTGGGCATTGCCGTATCGATCCGGGCCTACGCCGATCGCGACGCCATATGAGGCGATGACCGACGCAGCGATGATCAGCGGCCAACCGATGCGTCGAGCCGCCGGCAGGAACAGCGGATAAAGGCAATAGTAGACCGTCTCGCAGACGACCGACCATAGTATGAAGCCGTCGATGGGATTGTATGCCCTGATACCCAGTGCTTGCGCCATGAGGAATGCCACCGCGGACGGTGGCACGATGCGAAGGAACCGGCCGGCGAGGAACGGGGCGGTTCGAAGCTCCTGCCGCCGGTATGGGTAATGAATGCAGAACCCTGAAATCACGAAGAAGGCGATAACGGCGGGGTGCCCCGTGAAGATGTAACGCGAAACGCCAGGCATCGACGGCCCAAGCAAATGCGCAAACACAACAGACAGAGCAGCAACCGCTCTGACGGTATCCAAGCCCGCGATTCTATTTGAATGTTGTGATGATCTCATTTCGCTAACGTAACCGTTAAGCGAAAACTTTAGCAATAGGCAACTATTAGTGTACTTTGCGGTACCAATATTAAGCGCTGGCTAGGAAGTCAGTCCACGCACTCCCCACCTCGGAGCCCACCCCATGCTCGTCCATAACTGGCGCGAGGTGCTTAAGCGCGCCTGGTCAATTCGACTGATGGCCCTCGCGCTCCTCTGCATCGTCCTCGAGCCCGTCATCAATTTCGTCGCCGGCACCTGGATACCTCGCAACGTCTACATGCAGCTCGCCATGTCGGTCATGACCGGCCTGCTCACCGCGGCGGCGATCGTCGCCCGCATCGTCTTCCAACAGCAAGTTTCAGGAGAACTGAATGGCAAACCGCCTTCAGAGGGGTAGCGCTGCGGCTGCAATGGCCGTGGCGCTCGTCGGCAGCTTCGAAGGGCTGCGGCAGCACGCCTATCCGGATCCGGCCACACAGGGGCGATTTGTTACGGCAGCACCAATGGGGTGAAGCCCGGGTATCGCAGGACGGTGGAGCAGTGCAAGGCGCTGCTGGCGTTGGAGCTTCAAGCCTATGCGCGCGGCATCGAAAGCTGTGTGCGCGTGCCCTTGCCGGATGCGCGTTTCGTGGCGCTGACCTCGTTCGCCTACAATGTCGGCGTCAGGGTGGCCTGCGGAATATACAAATCCGGTCGGTGGAAAACCGCGCGAGTATTTCGTTTTTCACCTCACAGGCTAGAACGATACGCCAATGCCAGCTCCCGGGTACCAGTGATCAAGCGGCTTTTCGGAGAAGAAGACGAACTTTCGGCCGCTCTCTCTTGAAAAACGGGAGAGGCTGTCGGTAACATGAGCATTGTCGCCCAAGATGATTGCTCCGATGGCAAGTTTTTTGGAAATCGTCTGATATTCTTGGTATTCGTACTCTCCACTATGGTCGGAATCATTGACGAACATGTCAATTGGTTCAGCGAAGGTCGTGAGCGACTGTATTGAGTCGCCATAGAGGATACGCCCCACGGTGGCGTATTCGCCCGTAAACAACGCACCCGCTTCCGGCCTGATTTCTGTTCCGTAGTAACGGCCGGGATGGCCCTCGGCGGCGTTTCGCAGCAAAGCACTCGCCAGCACACATGATCCAACCCCGTGATCGACCCCTGTTTCGATGAGAACTTTCGGCTTCTTCACGCGGGCAATGGCATACCAACCAAGGCGTCGACCATACTCGATCTCAATGTCATCGCCATAGCGGCTTTCCTTGAGGTGATTTTCAAGATGCAGGCGCAGTGAGGCATCATTCTCCAGTTCGGACATGTAGCCGTCGATCACCTCATATGCTGCACCAGTGATGGTCGAAATGAGATGGATCAGGTGATCCCGATTATCCGGAGTCAGCGCATAGTAGAAGTTGGAAACTTCCTTTTCCTTCCATGCCCAACTCCTCGCCGTCTGTACGGCTGGAAGTGTATACGACAGGGCGATAGCCTTTCGCTTTCCATGGTCTCGAATGATCCTCAGCCTCTTTTTCAATGGCTTGGGAAGAACCCGCAATACGGGCATCAGGAATGCTGGCACAGGCATTAATTTCGCTCCGGCATAAAAACTGCCCCCCGCTCCGACAGTATCAAGGCCTTCGATTCTGTTTGAACACGGAAGTGATCGTATCTCGCGAAGTAACCGAGAAGCGAAAACTTTAGCAATAGACAACCGTTGGCGTACCGATCGGTACCGATATTTTTGTAGCCGTCGACATCGAATCTCTGGAATCGCGACCTCGTCGCGGCTCCTCATAGAGTTGACGGCAACGGCGCTTAAGTCGAGCGAAGGCGGACATCGGATTGTCGAAAATGGCGATGCCGTCTGGATCGGCGCAGGTGCCAAATGAGAGGGACCGGCGCCGTGATCGGCGCAAATCCCGTCGTCATGGCCGATATTCCCGGCTATCGGATCGCGGTTGGTTCGCCAGCGCTGAAGTACGCCTGGAGCGTCCGTCTAATGGCGTTGGCGCTCATTTTCATCATCCTCGAGTCTACATCCAGCTCGCCATGTCGATCATGACCGGCCTGCTCACCGCGGCGGCGATCGTCGCCCGCCTCGTCTTTCAACAGCAAATCTCAGGAGAACTGAATGGCAAACCGCCTTCAGAAGGGTAGCGCTGCGGCTGCAATGGCCGTGGCGCTCGTCGGCAGCTTCGAGGGGTTGCGGCAGAATGCCTATCCCGATCCGGCCACCAAGGGGCCGCCCTGGACGATTTGTTACGGCAGCACCAATGGGGTGAAGCCCGGGGATCGCAGGACGGTGGAGCAGTGCAAGACGCTGCTGGCGCTGGAGCTTCAGGCCTATGCGCGCGGCATCGAAAGCTGTGTCCGCGTGCCCTTGCCGGATGCGCGTTTCGTGGCGCTGACCTCGTTTGCCTATAATGTCGGCGTCAGGGCGGCCTGCGGCTCGAGCGCGGTCAGGCTCATCAACCAGGGCAGGACGGCCGAGGGCTGCGAGGCGCTGCTCAAGTGGAACCGTGCGGCCGGCATCATCTTTCCCGGGCTGACGCGGCGCCGGCAGAAAGAGCGGCAATTCTGCCTGGAGGGCATCTGATGTTCTCCCTGCTCGACACGCTCAAGATGGGCGCCGGCATCGCCGCCGGGTTGGTGCTCTATCACCTCTATGCCGTTTCGATCGGCTATCCCTCGGCGGCCCGGCAGGCGCGCGCCGGCTATGTGATGCTGGCCGAGAAGACAGCGGCCGAGGCGCGGGCGGCCGAGATGGAGCGCCAGCGCAATGCGGCCTCGCTCGCCACCGAAGAGCACCGCAAGCGCCTTCTGGCCGCGGAGGTGGCCGAGCAGGCGGCCAGAGACACATTGGAAAACGAGATCCGATCCTATGAACTCGAGCTTTCGCGAGAGAACCGCGCTTGCGCTGTCACTGCTGCTGATCGTCAGTGGCTGCTCCGCCACTGAGCGCCTGAACCAGGCGGCGGTTGCCAAGGGGAGGGCGGCGGCCGGCCTCGTGCTGCCGCCGCTGCCCGACGATTTGAGACGGCAGGAAGCGCATGCGCCTGTCCTCGAAGGCGAGCCGCTGATCGCAATCCTTGCCCGTGAGCGCCAGGCGCTCGACCGCGCCAATGCCCGCCAGGGGCGCACCGTCGAATTCTACGACGACCTCACCAGCCGATACGGAAGACGCCGATGATGAACGCCATTTCGATTGCCCTTGCCAATCCGCTGCTGAAAGGTGGGGACGGCAGCGCCGGAGATCCCGACCGCTACATGTTCTTCGCCACCCGCAACCGCATGCCGTCGGGCGCGATCGTCACCGCCGCCTCCGGCACGAACTATGTCTGCACCAAGATCGTCGTCAACACGCCGCAATATAAGACGCGGACCTTCCGCTTCCATCTCTCCGGCTTCGCCTCGACCGAGGGCGGAAATTCGCCGCAGGAAACCGTCGTTACCGGCGCGATCGGCACGCCGGGCAATTCGGTCATCGCCGATGCCATGTTCATCCGCGTCGCCGGCGTCTTCCACCAATGCAGCTTCGCCGGCTCGAACACCGTGACGGTCGCCGACCAGACGAACGGCGCCTGGACGGACGAACTGACCATTCCCGATGTCGCGCCGGAAAGCGAAATCGAAATTTGGCTGTTTTATCACACCGCCGTCGGCGACAAGATCTGGCCGGTCTACCGCATCCAGAAGCATCGCGGCGAACGCGTCTGGGGTGCCGGCGATCTCGATACGCTGCTTGCCTTCAAGGATAGCCCGCTCGCCGACAGCACCGCCGCCCTCGATACGAGCTATGGCCAGCAGGCGCAGCCGCAATATTGGGGCGCCGATTTCATGGTCGCCAAGGGCGATTGGGACGGAAGACCGGTCGCCCTCGGCTTCGTCGACAGCATCGGCGAGGCGCGCCAGGAATATTCTTCCGCCGCCGATGCCCGCGGCAATCTCGGCTGGTTGCGCCGCTGGCTCGACAAGGACGGCGGCACCGGGAGAATTCCGCATTGCCTGGTCGGCATGCCGGGCGCCGGATCGCTGCGCGAATACACCGGATCCGGGTCGTCCATCGCAACCCGGAGAAGGGATATCATTCGCGAGATCAAGGCGTTCAACGGCAACAAGCTGCCCTTCACCGTCATCGCCAACCAGATGGGGCAGAACGATACATCGACATCCTACAGCACCTGGTTCAACAGCAATTACCGCGGCCTGGTCGGGCGACTGCGCACGGAATATGCGGGCGTCAGGTTCGTGGCCTTCCCGCCACTCGGCCGCACGACGATCACGCGCAACGTTACGCTCACATCCGTTGGCACCGTCGCAACGGCGACCATCGCAAGCGGCCTCAACGGTCTTGTGACGGGGCAGACCGTCAGTATTTCAAACGCAACGCCGACGGCTTACAACGGGAACTATGTGATCACCGTCACCGGTGCCAATAGCTTCACCTACGAATTCTCAGGCGGCACGTCGCCGGCAACCGGATCCATTACCTGCAACGATCTCGGCTTGCGGGCCGAATATCAGGTCTATGGCGCCAACAACAGCTGGCCGGCGGACGGCACGGACGCTTCGGGCAAATGGCGGCTGCACGATGATATCATGGCGCAGACATCGGCCTGCTGCGATGCGGCGATCGATACCTACGGCGCCTGGGTGTCGCCGTCGAGGGGTGGCGTCTGGCCTGGCATGCTGGAGCTTCCGAGCACCATGTTGACCGCTCAGGCCGGAACGGATGGTGTGACCACCTACAATACGATCGTCGTCGCCGATGCCAGCCTCTTCAGGCCGGAGCAGACGCTGCATATATATTCGGGTCCGGAGGGCGTCGCTCGCCTCAGCACCCAGGTCGTCGGCAGCATCGCCGGCAACGTCATCACCTATCAGGGGGCGAGCGCCGCCATCCTGCCGGTTGGCTCGGTGGTGCGGCCGGCGCCGTCGGTCGGAGAGCTTTCGCCGGTGTCCTTCATCCATCCGCAGGCGATCATGATCGACCGCATCGCCGACGGCATTGCGCAATCCGAAAAGCTGAAATTCAATTCATGACAGGGTGCCGATATGACATCGAATGACGATATCCTGCGCGCTCTCGGGCGCGTGGAGGGCCGCCTGACCGGCATCGAGGAAAACGTCGCGCTGCTGCGCCAGGAGATGGGTGACGAAAAGGCCAATGCCCATGATTCCAGGGTGGTGATCCACAAGCGCCTTGACGAGCAGGCAAGGCAGATCGCCCGTCTCGATACGAAAGTGGCGATCAGCGGCGGCGCCGATGCGCAGATCCGCGCCGAGATCGGAACGCTCAAGGAAACCGTCGAGAGGAACCAGGAGACGGTCGGCCCGGCGCTCGAGGAGTGGAAACGGATGAAATCGATCGGCTACGGCATTTCAGGGCTGATCGCCTTTGCCGGGCTGACGACCGGCGGGATCGTTGCCTATGCCAGCGACGGCGCCGTGGCGGCGTTCAGGCATTGGTTGAAGATCAGTTGAGCAGTGCACGTTTCTACGCTCATGGCAATTCGCGGAGCATGCCATCAAGTTGAAGCGCAGCAAAACAAGCCTCGCGCGGCTGATATAGTGAAGTCTCGCAGGCCGTGCGCAAACATGTCCGAATTTTAGACTTTGCTAACGAACCAAATCGCCGCCTGTTTGTTATCTCTTTCAGGAGGAAACAGACATGAAGGACATGAACAATCGCCAAGTGCGCGTTCCGGGTCCGCGGGAGCATGATATCGCGGAGCATTGCCGCAAGTTCGGCATTGGGCCGGCGGAGGAGAAGAAGCTGAAGAAGCTGCTGGGATCTCACGCGCCGTTGCACGAGATCCAGGCCAATCAGCCGCCGCGCCAGCCGAAATGGCGGTGAAAACGGGCAGCTGGAGCTCTCTGTATTCCGAAGACGCAAGCAGAAATCCGGCAGCAATAGATTGTGCGACGAAGTTTTACTCGGAGAGCGCGACAATGGGTCACGGAATATTTCCGCTGGGAGAAATAAGTTGGGAAATACTGCGCCGTTCAAGTATCTCCGGCGGAACTTCCGGCGCCGCCAGGTGTTTTCAGTGAAGGGCCGCGTGGCAGGTTTTGTCTCCTGTGTACCCCTGCTACCCCTGCAGGCGCTGCGCGGCCCACTGACATTCTCGGCCGACAGCAGCGCGCACCCCGCGCCTTCAATGTGGAAGCTCGCGCGACAGCATCAGAATATAATCATCGGCGATATCGGCGACTACCATGGCCGCTTCCGCCGGCGGAAAGCCCCAGCCGACGGCCTCGGCGACGATCTTCATCACATGCGGTTCAAGTGCCTCGCGGCAGTCGGACAGAGTTTTGACTTGCGGGCTTTTGGCACGAAATTCCACGACATTGCTCACGGCATACCCTCCGTTTGATATGTTACGCCCCTACGCATGAAGCCTCTTTCCACGGAAAGCGGGCTTGGGGTCCGGTACAGATCCGGACAATTAGTAATCGTGAAAATACGATGGCACAGGGCGGCACGCATTCAAGCGGATGCTGATATTAAGGTAAGCGCGTAGGGTTAATTCGTCCGGCGGCAGCGGGTCGCCCTCGCAAGCCGCTGTCAGCTGATGGTGCAACCTCTTGTTTCCGTGTCGCTTTCCGGCACGAAAAATGGCCCGTCCCGCAGGATTTTCGCGCGCAATCGCGGAATTTGCCATAGGCAGCGGCGGCAATGGCTTGGGAAGCGGGCAGCTTGTGCCGGGGCCGGACAGAGACAGGAAAAGCCCGTCTGCACGGACGGGCTTTTGATCTCCATTTCGGTTGTCGCAATGCCCGGCCGCTTCAGGGCTCGACAAATAGCACCGCGACGAAGGTTTTATTGCCCGACGCGGCCGCTTCAGGCCGCGGCAAAGGGTACGGCGACGAAAGTTTATTGCCGGACGCGGCCGCTTCAGGCCGCGGCAAAAGGCACGGCGACGAAGGTTTTATTACCGTCGCGTTCAATGAGCAGCAGCACCGATTTGCGGCCGGCCTTGCCGGCTTCGGCGATCGCGGCCTTGACGTCGCGGGCATTGTGGACCGGCCGGTCGTTGACCGAGACGATGACGTCGCCCGACTGGATGCCGGCGGCGGCCGCCGACTTGTCCGGCTTGACGCTGGCGACCACGGCGCCGCTGACAGAGCGCGGCAGATCGAGCTGCTGGCGCAGGTCGGGCGTCAGATCGGCAAGGCCGATGCCGAGGCTCGGCTGGCCGGTCGCCTGGCCCTGTGCGTCCGGGTGTTCGACCGCCGCCTGTTTCTGGCCGTCGGCATTGGCGCCGACGGTGACGCTGAGATCGATCGTCTTGCCGTCGCGCCAGACGGCGAGCGATTCCCGCGTACCCGGTGAAAGATCGGCGACGAGCCGCGACAAGTCCTTCGGCGTCTTGACGGCCTCGCCGCCGACCGAGAGGACGATATCGCCGGGCTTCAGGCCGGCCTCTGCGGCCGGCGTATCGGCGGAGACGGCGGCCACCAGCGCCCCGCCCGTCTTGTCGAGACCGACGGCATCGGCGACGTCTTTGGTGACCGGCTGGATCTGCACGCCGAGATAGCCATGGTCGATCGAGCCGTTCTTCTCAAGCTTGGCGACGATCGCCTTGGCCTCATCGGAGGGAATGGCGAAGCCGACGCCGACGCTGCCGCCGTTCGGCGAATAGATGGCGGTGTTGATGCCGACCACCTTGCCCTCGCGGTCGACGAGCGGGCCGCCGGAGTTGCCGTGGTTGATCGGCGCGTCGATCTGGATGAAGTCGTCATAGGGTCCGCTATGCAGGTCGCGGCCGCGCGCCGAGACGATGCCCGCCGTTACCGTCGTGCCGATGCCGAAGGGATTGCCGATCGCCAGGATCTGGTCGCCGAGCTTCAGCCTGTCGGAATCGCCCCAGGCGATGGTCTGCAGCGGCTTGCCGGCCGCGATCTTCAGCACGGCGACATCGGATTTGGGGTCGGTGCCGATCAGCTTGGCCGGCAGTTCGGTGCCGTCGTCGAGCGTCACCTTGATGTCGAGAGCATTGTCGATGACATGGTTGTTGGTGACGATGACGCCGTCAGGGCTGATGATGAAGCCGGAGCCGAGCGCCATCGCATGCTGCGAGCGCGGATTGCGCGGCGCCTGCCGGGGCAGGGGGATCCCCTGATCCTCGAAGAACTGGCGGAACTGCTCGTCCATCGGCGATTGCTGATCGGCGCTGACGTCGGTCGCCTTCATCGTCGTGGTGATGGTGACGACGGCCGGTTTGTCGGCGTCGACGATCGCGGCGAACGAGCCGCCCGCGGCCAGAATGCCGCCCGTATCCGAGGGTGCGGCAAAAGCGTTGGACGTGTTGATTGCAAAGGGCAGGCAGGCGGCGCCGGCGATGACGGCGGCTCCGACGAGCGCTGCGGTGCGGTGTTTGCGGAGGATATGTGGCATGGCGGTAATCTCTTGGGCGCTAGCCCCTTGGAAGAGCGTTGCGTGTGACGGCGTCATGGCTCCAATGAGTGCGGACCTGGCGTCGGATGGCGTAGGCGCCAATTCCTCTCGAGGATACGCGCAGTCGTCGGGGGCGGCGGCCTGGCGAATGGAAGAATTCGCGCTCGCCTATTCATATGATTGCGTCGAGGCGATTTACAAATTAAATATTGATCATGTTTATATTGCCGATTTGTAAGGTGTGACTTGGGTTTAACCTTCATTCCGGCCGCCGCTCAAGGGCGGCTGCGGCGCATCGGCAAAGGCCAGCCGCAATCTCTCCGGCAACATCGCATCCGCTCGGATTTCCATCGAAAACAATAGGCTTATTGCCGGCCGACGATCCCGCCGCCTTGGGAACAGGTCGCGACGATCAGATGTTAGTAGACTCTAAAATATTTCTTCTTCAGAAAGTAAAGGCGGAGAATCGGCAGTGTATGAGTCCCGCAGCGGCAGACGAGGAGCGACGAGCATGTCGGTGGCGGGGGGCAGCGGGCCCAGGCGCGGTGCGCCCGTGAAACTCAGCGATGTGGCGAAGAAGGTGGGCGTCAGTCCGATCACCATCTCGCGCGCGCTGCGCAATCCCGAAATCGTCTCCGAGGATCTGCGCGAGGAGATCCTGCGCACGGTCGAGGAAATGGGCTATATTCCCAATCTCGCTGCCCGGGCGCTGGCCGGCCGCCACAACGGCATCGTCGCCGTCATCTCGCCCGCCTTGCACCAATACGGCTTCACCGGCCTGATGGTCGGTATCGAGGATCGCTTCCGCGACACCGATCTCACCGTGCAATATTCCAATACACTGCACCATGCCGAGGGCGAGGCCGGCCTGTTGAAATCCTTCCTGACGCAGAAGCCGGCCGGCGTCATCATTGCGGGCGCCGAATCCTACCGCGAACTTCTGCCGCTGATCGAAAACGCTGCCTGTCCGATCGCCCATATCACCGATCTCAGCCAGGAGCCGCAGAAGCTCGTCGTCGGCCTCGATCATTATACGGCAGGCGCCGAACCGACCCGCTTCCTGTTGTCGAGGGGCTATAACAGGATCGCCTTCTTCGGCCGCGGCGCCGATGTCCGCTCGCGCCGGCGGATCGAAGGCTATGAGGATGTGATGCGGCAAGCCGGGCGTTTCGACCCCGATCTGATTATCGGCGGCGATGCGCCAAGCCGCACCGGCCTCGGCAGGGAACTGTTTGCCCGCCTGGTCGAGCGCGTGCCCGATGTCGATGCCGTCTTTGCCCAGAGCGACGAATTGGCGCTCGGCGTGCTCATCGAATGCAAGGCGCGTGGCATCCGCGTGCCGGAGGAACTCGGCATCTGCGGTTTCAACGATCTGGAATTTTCCGCCTTCATCGAGCCGTCGCTGACGACGGTGTCTATCCCGCGCCACGACATCGGCTACCGCGTTGCCGACATGCTGCTGCGCGCCATCCGCGGCGAACCGCCTGGCGAGGACCGGGTCGATTGTGGTTTCTCGATCATTGCACGCGGTTCGACACGATAATCTGCTCCGACGCGACAACAGATTTGAAGCCGGGCCTTGCTGCCGGGAACCGCCCGGATTATTCCTGATATCAACGAAATGACGATCACTGTGCTGAAAAATGGATAAGGCGGGACTGTTTTTCGACAGGATGCGGACCTTTGTCCGCGTCGCCGAGCGCGGCAACCTGTCGCTGGTGGCAAAGGAACTGGGCATCGGCCAATCCACCGTGACGCGCCACCTCAACGAGCTCGAGGAGGCTGTCGGCGTGCCGCTTCTCAGCCGCACCACGCGTCGCGTCACCCTGACGGAAGAAGGCAGTCGCTACTATACCAACTGCCTTCAGATCTTGCGCCTCGTCGAACAGGCTGCCGAAGAAGCCAGAGATGCACGTCAGGCGCCGGCTGGCGCGGTTCGCCTTTCCTGTACGGCAGCGCTCGGCGTCATGCATGTCACGCGAATGATCTTCGACTTCCAGGACAGGCATCCTGACATCCGCGTCGACCTCAACCTGACGGACGAGCGTATCGATCTGGTTCGCGAGGGCGTTGACGTGGCGCTGCGTCTCGGGCCTCTTGCCGACAGCTCGATGAAACTTCATGCGGTCGGAGAGAGCCAGCGGCTGCTGGTCGGCGCTCCGACCTATCTGTCCGCCCGGGGGCGGCCGGAGCGTCCGGCCGATCTCTCACGCTACGAAACCGTCGTGATGTCCAACGTGGCAGGCAGCAATCAGCTCCGTCTTTCCGCTCCCGACGGCAGCAGCCTGACGATCCCGGTCAGCGGTCGGTTGCGCGTCGACCACGGGCTTGCGGCGCGCGAAGCCCTTGCGGCCGGACGCGGCATTGGCCCTACCCATCTTTGGCTGGTTCACGATCTGCTGGACGATGGCCGGCTCGAGGTCGTGCTCGCAGACTATCGGCCTTCGCCGGTCCCGCTGAGCTTGCTGATTGTGCCGGAGCGCGCAGCCATTGCCCGCGTTCGCCTTCTCGTCGACTATCTTGCCGCCGAGATTGCCAAGCTGCCGGGAATCCGGCCATCGTAACGCGTTGTTTTCAAGCATGTCGTTGTCGCGGGGCAGGCCTCAGCCTGCGAAAGACCGCTTGTCGCCGCGCCAGCCCGACGTCCGCAGAAACTGCTCCCAGTTGAGCGTCTCTGGGACCAGCCGCCGGCTCCATTCGAGATCGTGCTCCTTGCCGAAATAGCCATACTCGACCGCATATTCGACCATCCCGAGAATCTCTCGGACGAGAAATTCGTTGGCGGCAAACTCCGGAAAATAGGTGAGCAGCCCCTCCCTGGTGAAAGCATTTCGATACTCGGCCTTGCGGCCGGTCACGCGTTGAAAGGTTTCGACCATCTGGCGCGGAGAAATGATATCGCCGACGACCGGCAGCGTTTTGCCGTTGTAGCGCTCGGGGTTTGAGAAGATCTCGAGGACAACAGGGCCGGTCGCCGTCAGCGGATCGACGAAGGGTGCTGCGAAACCTTCAGGAAGATAAATCGGCAACAGCAGCGTGTCGCCTTCCATGCGCGGCGCATAATATTCGAGAAGATTGGTGTAGAAGAATGCCAGCATGATGAAGGAATGCGAGACCGGCAGGCCGCGAATGTGATCCGCAACGCGTGCCTTGTCCGTAAAGTGCGGCGCATATTTCGTCCCGCCGGTGATCTCGTCGACATTCTCGAGCGTGCTGAAGACAATGTGCCCGACCCCGGCCTCCACGGCCGCATCCGCCAATTGCCGCCCGAGAGGCGCCTCGGTTGTTTCCGGCGGGGCGATCGGCGGCGTCATCAGAAACGCGCCATCCGCGCCCTTGAAGGCAGCAACGAAATCCTGCTGCCGGCCGAGTTCGAGCGGCACGGCGGCGATCTCGGCGCCGAGTTTTTCCAGACGCAAAGCTTCCGGCGAATCCTTTCTGCGCGTGAAAGCACGGACGCGGAAGCGCTGGCTTGCAAGAAGTGTCGCAACGACGCTGCGCCCCTGTTTGCTCGTTGCACCGGTAACCGCGATCAGTGGCTTGTTGTCTTTAGACATGGCTTCATCCTTCCCTGTTATTGGCTGCCGGCTGAAGAGCCGGCGTCTTATGCCGGGAGGGCGGTCGGCCGATGCCGATGGCCCACCCCATGGCAGGCACCAATAACTCATCGGGGACTACAGCTGTAGATACGCATAATGCATAAGATAATGCCGTTTTTTGGATAAATGGAGAGAACGGGGCGACCGGGAAGCGCCGGAGAACCAAAGGCTCTGCCGGCGCCCTCTATTGCTCAGGGTATCAGCAGGATACTGCCCGCCGAGCGTCCGGACTCCATCTCTTCGTGCGCCTTGGCAACATCGGCCAAACGGTATTCGGCAGCGATTTGCGAAACGATTCCTGTTTCCATCGCTCCGACGGCAGCGAGTGCTGCCTCGCGGTACTGTCCGATGTCAGCACACCAGGCCATGATGCTCGGACGGCAGAGGGCCTTGCCCGGGTGAAGCTCCGCGACAGGCACGGGCGGAATGGCACCGGCCGCCTGACCGATGGTGACGGCCATGCCGAATGGCCGGACCGAGCGTATGGTCTTGAGGAGCGTGTCGCCGCCTATGCCGTCATAGGCGACGTCTACGCCGGGCCCGTTCGTGAGCCGTTTCACTTCCGCGACGATATCGGCGTCCCGTCCGACGATGAGGTGATCCGCGCCCCATGATGCGGCAAGCGCCGCCTTCTCGGAAGAGCCGACCGTGCCGATCACCGTGGCATCCAGCGATTTGGCCCAGCGAACGAGGACGCTGCCGAGCCCGCCCGCGGCGGCATGAACCAGAACCTGCATTCCCCCACGCACATCATAAGTCTTTCTCAACAGCATGTAGGCCGTCATGCCCTTGAGGAGCGAACTTGCTGCCGTTTTTGCGGAAACGCCATCCGGCAGCTTGATCGCCCTTTCAGCGGCGATATTCCGCGCGGAGAGATAGGCGCCAACCGGAGGTCCGGCATAGGCGACGCGGTCACCCCTTTTGAACATCGAGACGCCGGCGCCGACATCCTCGACGATTCCCGCCGCCTCGGCGCCGATCACCGAGGGGTAGGACGGCATCGGATAGAGGCCCGTTCGGTGGTAGACGTCGAGAAAGTTGGTTCCGATCACCTCATGACGAATTTTGATCTCGCCGTCAGCCGGAGGATCACAATGGTGCTTCTCGACATGGAACTGGGTGACGTCGCCGGGGGCGTTCAGCCATACGATTTGGTCGGTCATCGCTCGTTCTCTCCTTTATGTGGGCAGAATAAGCGGTGGCGCCATGTGTGAAAATTCCCTATTCTCTCCCAATGATTGGGAGAGAATTCACAAATATCGACTGGGACGACCTTCGGCATTTCCTGGCGCTGGCCCAGTCGGGAACGCTGCTTGGCGCCGCAAGGCAGCTCGGCGTCGAACACGCCACGATAAGCCGGCGGGTCTCGTCGCTCGAAGCGAGCCTGGGTCGCAAGCTCGTCGACCGGCGCGGACGGCGCATCAATTTGACCCAGGACGGAGAGCAGGTTGCCCGGCACGCAGCTCTCGTTGCGGTCCAGACGGCAGCCATCGAGCAGCTTGGTCGCAGCAGCACCACGGAATTGCGCGGTCACGTCAGGATCAGCGCGCCCCCCGCACTGTCGAGCGTGCTGCTGGCAAAGCCGATCGCGGCCGTCAGGCGCGACCATCCCGGCGTTGAGATCACCCTTGTTGGCGAAAAGCGCCTCGCCTCGCTGAACAGACGAGAGGCAGATATCGCCGTGCGGATGTCGCGTCCCGAGGACGGCGATTACTTGATCGTCAAGCTCGGCGAGACAAGCTTTCATCTTTACGCATCGAAGACCTATCTTGAAACCGTTCCACCGCAGGACTGGACCTTCATCGGCTACGACGAAACCATGAATGCCTCACCGCAACAGTTGCGGCTGATCGAGCTCGCCGCCGGCCGGCCGATCGCGGTCAGGTCGTCCGTTCTGGAGTTTCAGGCCGCAACCGCAAGGCTCGGCGCAGGTGTCGTCATGCTGCCCGAATTCGCCGTCCCGGCGTCCAGCGGCCTCCAGCGCATTGAGACGGAACATGTTTTGACGAGAGAGGTCTGGCTGGTCGTCCATTCGGACATCAAGGACGTCCCCTCCATTCGCGTCGTCATCGATGCGCTGAAAACCGTTCTGCAGGCGTAGTCCGCCGGGTGCACATCACGCCTCGAATGAAATAATAATTTTATGTATTCCTATATATAGGAACAACAAATACATAGAAGATCTTCCCTTGTACGCATCGTTTATGAAATTTCGCAGCTTAATGTAATCATCAGGCACAATTATGCTAGCTGCTCTTTCGTCGTCACTTAGGCTATAGTCTTTCGGCGCCTTAGAAAGCTGCAGGGTAGCGATTTTGTAATTTTCAATTAATTCTGGTGCGTTTTGTTTTATGTATGAAAACGCATCGTTGATTTCATCTGGCGTGGGAAATATAATCTTGGAGTCGCCCATATTTCCGCTCAACTTGAAAGAAGCAATTATATTGTTGAAGTTACTTAGCGATCAGATCATAGCCATCCGCTTTCAGCACGACATCCTGAGCTAGGCGCCAGGACTGAATACTACTCAGCTCGTCGTTAGGCGCAACAGCCACACACCCACTTGAGCCTGTTCCGAAATTCGCGCATCAACCTCGGCACTGACGTCGCCCAGATGGCAATCGCCAGCTAGCAGCCATAGGGGGCGAATAGTGTAATCGCCCGAATCCTTTCTGGGTGACAGCAGGCCGGCGGCCGCTCTCGAAGTTGCTGATATGATGCAATTGCGATTTGACCGCAGCCGACCTGTTCAGAAAGGAGATAACGGCAAGACGTCAGCCCTGCATCTCCTTTTCCCACCAGCCACGGGTGTTCACGTTAGCGGCGTCAGCAAGGGCTTCCAACTCGGCGATCTCGTCGCTGGTGAGTTTTATGCGGCTGGCCCGAACCAGACCATCGATATAGCTGGCCTTCGTGACGCCGATGATCGGCGTCGTGCCCTTGGCGATAGCCCACGCCACGGCGACATCGGGGACAGCCGCATCCTGGCTCCGTCCAATCGAGGCGAGTTTGTCCGTCAGCGCCGTCAACCGGGGCAGCATATCATTATAGGCCTGCGCCCGGTTTGTACCTTGCGGCAGCGGGTTCTCCGGACTGTACTTGCCGCTCAAGGCACCCTGTTCGAGAACCATATAGGCGAAGAACGGGATGCCCTGATTGCGGCAATGGTCGAGGATGCCAGCATCCTCGGAGCTGCGGTAGAGGAGGCTATAGTGATTCTGGATGGCTTCGACCCGGAACCCGGCTTCGCCGAGGATCTGGTCGGCGAGCTTGATTTCAACCAGATTGTGATTGGAGACGCCGACATGCTTGACCTTCCCGCTCTTCAGCAATGGAATGAGGCGAGGCGTCCATCGGGCCACATCCGTTGGGTTGTGAATCCAGTAGAGATCGACGTAGTCGGTCCCGAGGCGCCCCAGGCTCTGCTCCAGCATGTCGGCCATCGGATCCTCGCCGCCTCCTGCGGCCTGCGGGGTGAACTTCGTGGAGAGTAGGTAGTCGTTGCGGGCATAGCGCTTCAGGACTTCTCCAAGCACGGTCTCGGAGCGGCCCATGCCATACACAATGGCGGTGTCCCATAGGGTGAACCCGGCCGCGTGTGCCCTGTCAGCTAACTCTTCCAAATCGGCCCGAGTGAGGCCGCTGCCAAAGTAGCCGTCGCCGGTCTCGCCGCTGTCGCCCCAAGCCCAGGTGCCCAGCGCAACCGTGGGGATCTTCAGATTCTCGATTGTCATATGTGCTCCATGCCTGCTCTCCGGCCAACTTCGCTGTGACCCGCAGCAGGCACTGTGTTGCAAGATGGTGCCGACCGTTAGCCTGATGCGCCGGAATTCCTGCCCAATCCTCCAGAAGAGCGGTGAGTTCACCTTGCCGCCCCGCGGCGTGGGTGCAATGGTTGATTTCATGAAGACACTGAACGAAATCGCCGCTCTCATAGCCCGGCACGTCTCGAAGGATGGCTTCCACGCCACCTCCATCGAACGCGCGACACTTGTTCGATCCTCCACGTTGACGATGCCGATGCCGAGTGTGTACCGGCCGCAACTATGCCTCGTCGCGCAGGGGCGCAAGGACGTAACGATGGGCGATCACATATTCAGATATTCACCGGGACGCTATGGAATCGTGACTCATGACCTTCCAGCGATAGGGCATGTGGTCGAGGCGACGCCTGACAACCCCTATCTCTGCCTATACCTCGATTTCGATCCGATTATGCTAGGGGACCTGGCAGCGCGCGTGCCGCCGCCGCCAGGAACGCCATCTCCTCCGATAGGCAAGACGGTGTCCGATGCCGGTCCTGGTCTGCTTGACGCGACGCTCCGTCTGCTGCGCCTGCTTGACGATCCGGCGGCGCTGCCCGTGCTCGGACCTCTTGCCGAACAGGAAATCATCTATCATCTGCTTGCCGGGCCAGACGGTATCAGAATGCGCCACATCACCTCAAGCCAGGGACGAGTGGCGCAGATCGGCCGCGCCATTGCGTGGATCGGCCAGAACTTCCGGGAACGGCTCAGCATCGAGCGACTTGCCGCGGAAACAGGCATGAGTCCGTCGAGCTTGCATGAGCATTTTCGCGCCGTGACGGCGATGACGCCACTACAATTCCAGAAACAGCTCAGACTGCAGGAGGCGCGCAGTCTGATGTTGCTGCAGGACATCGATGTTACGACCGCCGCCCTCCGCGTAGGTTACGAAAGCCCAACGCAGTTCAGTCGCGAATATCGCCGCCACTTTGGAGAGCCACCCGCGCGCGACATAGCCCGCTTGCGCGCTTCGCCTGCCTTAGCAGTGGTCGCTTGATTCAGGATTTAAGAGATCTTCCCGTCAGCGATTGGTCCGCGCCATCGCCATCCCCGGCACCTAGGGCCGGGTGCCCATTCTGCTCCAATCACCGAGCTCATCCGGCGAGGCTGACCACCCCTTTGCAGCCGCATCACTTTTCGCAGAGCCGCCGGCCGCCGGAATAGGGCTGATAGGTACAATCGGACGGCCGGAAGGAGCGGTAACTGCGCGAGCAGGCGCTGATGTTGCAGGACGGCGGTGCGCCTTGACCATCATCTGCCGCTTCGGCCGATCGCACACCGTTCAGCGTTGGCTCGCTCGTCGCCTCGCGCATGAAGTCCCGCCAGATATGCGCCGGCAGGCCGCCGCCCGTCACTCCCTTCATCGGCGCATCATCGTCATTGCCGACCCAAACGCCGACGACGAGCGAGTCCGTGAAGCCGACGAACCAGGCATCCCGATTGTCCTGGCTGGTGCCGGTCTTGCCGGCCGCAAAGGTGCCGGGATCCGCGCCCCGTCCGGTGCCGCGCTCGACCACCATCTGCAGGAGCCCGAGGAGATCGGACTGGTAGGGCGAAAGATCGACATCCGGTTTTGACTGTGAGCCAACGCGAAATGTCTTGGGCTGCCCTGCCGCCTGGAAGTCGATGATGCCCCAGGGCTTGACCGGTGCCCTGCCGAGCTGGACGGAGGCATAGGCGCTGGTGAGGTTGAGCAGATTGACTTCGGAGGTGCCAAGCGCCAGGGACGGCGTGTTGGCCAGTGGCGCATCGATGCCGAGTTCGCGTGCGGCGGCAATCACATTGTCGAGGCCTACCTCTTCGGCAAGCGCCACCGATGCGGCATTGAGCGATCGCGCGAACGCCTCGGCAAGCGTGACCCACCCACTATAGTTGCCGCCGGAATTTTCCGGCGACCAGCCGTCGATTTCGATCGGCGCGTCCAGAACCCGGTCGGACAAGGTGAGCCCGGCCTTCAAGGCTGCATAATAAACGAACAGCTTGAAGGTGGAGCCCGGCTGGCGCATCGCCGTGACGGCACGGTTGAACTGGCTCGCCTTGTAGTCGCGCCCGCCGACCATCGCCACGACCGCGCCGTCCGGCGTCATCGCAACCAGGGCGGCTTGCGATGCGCCGACCGTCTTTCCCTCACCGTCCAGGGCTTTTTTCACGATCCGTTCGGCGCTCTGCTGCAACTGCGGCACCAGCGTCGTGCGCACCGTCGTCGAACCCGGCGAGGACCCGGCGATCTCGCTCGCCTGCGGTGAAATCCAGTCTGCAAACCAGCTTCCCGAGCGCGGCGTCGGTGTCGTTGGATGCAGCCTGGCAAAGCTACCTTTGGCCTCCGCCGCCTGTGGCGCGGTGATCTTGCCATTGGCCGCCATCGCGTCGAGAACGACCATGGTGCGCTGCCGGGCGCCTTCGAAATTGTCGATCGGGTTCCATTGGCTCGGCGCCCGCAGCAATCCCGCCAGCATCGCCGACTCCGGCAGGTTGAGGTCGCCGATATCCTTGTTGAAATAGATCCGCGCGGCGGCAGGCATGCCGGTGGCGCCGGCGCCAAGATAGACGCTATTGAGATAGCGCGTCAGGATTTCCGCCTTGCCGAGCTTCCACTCCAGCCAGAACGCGATGACGACCTCCTGGATCTTTCGTTTTATGGTTCGGTCGCTGTCGAGATATTGCAGCTTGATGAGCTGCTGGGTGATGGTGCTGCCGCCTTCCACCACCGAGCCGGCCTCCAGGTTGCGCAGAAACGCCCTGACGATGCCCCTGGGGTCGATGCCGAAATGATCCATGAACCGGCGATCCTCGATTGAGAGGACGGCATCGATCAGATAGGGCGGAAACTGGTCGTATCGGGCATAGGGCCCTTGATAAGGTCCCTGTCTGACCAGCGGCGCACCGTCCGCGGTTTCCAGCACGACGACCGGCTTTAACGTTCCATCCCGGATTTCGCTCCAGGGCACGTCTTTCAGGGCCCAGACCAGCACGATTGCGACGAGGAGGCAGACAAGAAGGGCCGAACCAAAAGCGAATTTCCGCCATCCGGCGATGCGCGATGCGCTCTGTCGACTTTCACGCGGCTTTGAGCGCCGATCGCGAATTCGGCGCCCCACTTTGGCCGAAGCAGTCGTCATCCATGTCAGGGGAGTTGACATCATTCCAGGCCGCGCCGACTTGCCCAGCTTCGCCCTCCAGGACAATGCGGCCGCCTTGATCTTCGCCAAGGCAGAACTTGCCTGCACATCCTGGCGTATCGCACGCAACAGGGTTCTGGCGGCCTGCCTGGTCTGGTCGAAAGATCCGTGGGGCGGCTTCGCGTCGTCGGCCTGGGTGGTTCCTGGCGAATCCGAGGCGGCCGCTTGCGCTGGCGAATCCAGCTTCTGATGGCGGCCCGAACTCGAACTGCTAATGCTTTCACCTGAGGTTTCGGGAGAGTTGGGCATCGGTTACCGCTAAAAAGGCCGCGCAGCATGCGCTTTATAGCCGGGGGATGCCGCGCGTTCTACCGCAAAAAGCCCCAACGGACTGCTCTCATGACAATGACAGCTTAAAGTGCGATCTGGGAAGCGACCGAGATCAATTCTTGGGAATTCGGTGACTTGAATGTCTTGAGCCCGGCCTCCAGAACTTCCGTGTAGCTCCAGCGGACGATGCCCTCCCGGTCGATGAGGAACTGACCGACAAGCTGCCCGTGGTCGGCAGTGATCATCTGCTGATCGGCTTCCGTAATCTGATATCCTTCCTTCTCGTTGAGAAAATCGTCCATCGCCACCACGCTCATAGGCTCGGGCAACTCGCCCGGAAGATCGATCCGGATCGCCATGACCGTATCGATCCCGACCTCGCGTAAGCCGAAGGCTTGGTGCGAAGCCCGTACCGGGTCGGAAGCGGCAAGAAGATCGGGTATCGGATGGTAACGGAAATAGAGCCGCGCGCGTTCGACCGGGGTGTTGACCACAGCGAGGGATTGGACGCCTTTCTCGCGCAGCATCGGGTTCAGATATGCCATGGCAGCGACATGGCGCCGGCAGAACGGGCAATGCAGGCCTCGAAACAAACCGATCAACAACGGGCTGCGGCCACGAAAATCATCGAGTGCGATCTTCCCCTCGCGCGAGATCGCATCAAGCACGACGTTCGGGACGCGGTCGCCCGGTTGCAGGGGATGGTCGACAGAGCGCGTGGACATGAACAACCTCCTCGCTCGAGGATCAGTCGAGAAAAGCGCCACGTTAAGTCGAGGCGTCGAAATTAAGCGCTGCAAGGCATGACCTCTCGTCTTACCGCACCGCCAGCATCCCATCCAAAATGGTCTCACATTGGCCCGCGGGCAAGCGCTAAACAGCGAATCGTGGTTTGAAAAAGCCCGTTTCTGCAAAATTCTGATATTTTTGGGCGGCCGTAAGGTGTACCCAGCGCAATTCTCTGTGTCGGTCTTTTGAAGCCAACCACTCGTCCGCCGCAGTCAGCACGAGAGCCGCATGCCGGCTCTCTGCCCAAGACCACGCCGGCGGCGCTGCCGATATCGCCGAAGGTCGCCATCACAGCCATCATGCGAAAGATCATCCTGCTGGCAAACACACTCCTGCGGAAAAACCAAAAATGGACACCAAAAGCCGCTTGATCAAAACGGATACTCTAGCGACGCGAGTCGACGATGGCCAGGAGCGGTCGGCACCAGGCTTAGCAGGCGCTCGACGCGGCTCGCAGGGTTAGCCTCTTGAGGCCTTTGTTCCGGAAGCGGGTAAACGCTGGCATGTCGCCCTTCACCTTCACCCGGATGAGCGCTCCTTCGTAGGCCTCGACGATGCATGCGGCGAGATCGGCTATGTCCTCCCCCGTCGCGATGTCGCCTTCCTGTTGAGCAATGGACAACAGTTCTGCGATGCTCCGTTCCCAGCGATCAAATGAGGTGGCCAGCGCATCAAGTACGAAGGCGCTTCGTCCTGCCGCCGTTTGAGCGAGTACCCCATAGAGGCACCCTGCATAGGGTGCGTCTCGTATCAGCTCCTGTTCGAGCATTTCGAAATAAGCGTCGAGACGGGCCAGCGGGCGGCGCGACGTGTCCGAGAACAGCGCCTTCCTGATCATGCTGTACTTGGCTTCATAGGCCTCGATGATCGCGACGATGAAATCGTCCTTGCTCTGGAAGAAGTAGTAGAACGATCCCTTCGGGACATCGACGGCCTTCAAGATCGGCCCGATCCCGACGCCGTCGTACCCATGGGCGAGCAACTGTCGCATGCCTTCGGAAAGGAGACGCGTGCGCGTCGCAGATTGAATATTCATAACTAGACCGATCGTCTACAAGATTGAATATACATCATACCTGCACGGAGCAATTTGTCATGACCTTATCACGGGAGCGTCGTACGGGGATTTATCTGGTCATCGCGTCGGCGCTCATGTGGAGTACCGCAGGCCTGTTCGTGCGCATGGCCGACATGGATGTCTGGTCGATGGTCGCCTGGCGGTCAGCCTTCTCCTTCGTGACGCTTGGAGCTTTCCTGATCGTCCAGAGAAGGGTTGGCAAGCCGCGGCTTAGTACCTACGGGATGCCGGGCGTCGCAGCCTCCGTTGTCTCGGCATTCGCTGCCATCACCTATATCGCATCCCTTCAGTGGACGACGGTCGCCACTGTGATGACGGTGTACGCCACCTTGCCTTTCATCGCGACAGGTATCGCCTTCTTGTGGCTTCGGGACCGTGTGACCTATCGTTTCGTCGCCGCCGGCGGTGCGGCCTTCGTCGGCGTGGCTATCTCGGTCGGCGCGGCCGTGTCGGCTCGGGATGTGCTGGGTATCCTGTGCGCCTTCGCTATGACGACAGGGTGCGCCACCCAGATCGTTATCGCCAGGCGCTTTCCCGAGATGGACACGACGATGATGACGGCCTTTGCGGCTCTCGCTTGCCTGTGCATCGCGTTGCCACTGATGCATTTCGAGATACTCATCCCGCAGCAGCTTCTTGCCTGTGCGCTCTATGGGGTGTTCACGACGGGCATAGGTTATATCCTTCTGCTCCTCGGGTCGCGTCGCGTCGGTTCTGGAGAGGCCGGGCTGCTCTCCATGCTCGACGTGGTGCTTGGGCCAGTGTGGGTCTGGCTCTTCTATGATGAACAGATTTCGCTGCCGGTCCTTGTTGGAGGCGCGGTCGTTCTGGCAGCCGTCTTATGGTACCTCGCGTCGGATCGAACGACTGCTGTTGCCGCCGGCCAGAGCCTCTCCGGGTTAGATTGAAGCATTCTGCCGGAGCAGGATTTCGTCAGGGCAAAGGCGATTGGCGATGGGCATACCCCCAGGTACGTCCGAGCCGATCGCCTCTGATCCTGGCGGAAACATGCCCGGCCCACCGGCCGCACCGCTTCGCCGTGGCTAAGCGATAAGTGCGTCCGGCGATTCTGCAGTCTTGCAGATTTGCCGAGCAAATCTGCGGGAGGGTTGGCTGAAACGGGCCGGCTGATCGACCGGCCGGCTTGGCCGTAGGGCTGGGCTACGACGCGCGCCGGCCGGTCGACCATCCGACTCCGCTTGAGCCAACAGAATGATTCAATCTAGCCCGGAAAGGCTCTAAGCGCTTGGGCCGGACGTCGGCCGAGATGGCCCGAGTTGGGCGGAATCCGAGAACGAAGGTGACGATCCTGGAGAAGTTGGCGACCATGCCCAGGGCAGGATCATGACGCTGTCGCCCCGCTTGACCGGGCCGCCACCTGGCGGACATTGTCAGCCATGTAGAAAAGATTACTTTAGACGCAGGGGCTTGGCTGTTGGGAGTTCCTGGCAGTGGGGCTGCGATAATATCGACTCGTTAAGCGTGCTGCGAGGAGGGGCTGCGTCTATGTTGCTGGAAGATTTGTATCGCCTGATGAAGACCGGGCACGTACAGGCGCAGGGCATTGTCGACACGATGACCCAGCCTGTTGTCGTCCTGGATCAGAATTTTTGTGTCACGACCGCAAACCACGCGTTCATCAAGGCTTTCGAAGTCGAGCGGGACGATATCCTGTCGCAAAGCTTCTTCCGGCTTGGCAATGGGCAATGGGACATTCCGGAGCTTCGGCAGCTCATAGCCTCCGTGATCCCAAGGGCGGCCGCCGTCATCGGTTATGAAGTGAAGCATGATTTCCCGACAATCGGCCGGCGGACCTTTCTTGTCGATGCCCGCCGCCTCGTTCATCCGGATGGCAACAGCCCCAACATCCTGGTCATCTTCGACGACGTGACGGAGCGCCAGCGCCACGATGCGGAGATGGACTTCCTCGTCGCCGAGATGCGGCATCGGCTGAAAAACCTCTCGGCCGTCGTTCAGTCGGTGGTCAAGAACACCCGGGCCGACGATCCAGCTGTGGCAAGTTTCAAGGAAGCGTTGCTTGGAAGGCTGGATATCACCTTTCGAGCTCAGGAAGTTGCCGCCGTTGGCGGCTCGGCTGAATTGGAGACGTTGCTGAGAGACGCGGTCGGTCCGACGATCTCGGGACGGCTCGAATGCTCTGGGCCTTCCGTAGAAATTCGAGGTTCAAAGATTCTTCCGGTCAGCATGATCCTGCACGAGCTCGGCACGAACGCGTTAAAGCACGGAGCTGCCTCGGTACCCGGCGGAAAGATACGGGTGACCTGGGAGTTGGAAGGTCCGCGGGATCGGACGCTGCTCGCATGCCAGTGGCGCGAGGAAGCAGGGCCGCGTATTCATGAGGCCGCCCGCACGGGCTATGGGACAGAACTGATCGAAGGCCTCGCCGGCCACGTGGGTGGAAGCGTGGAACTCAGCTATCCTCCCAGTGGTTTCACCGCAACGATCAAGATCCCGATGTGAGGTCATGTGAGCGATAGTGTCGACGCCAGGGCAGAAGGCGAGACCACGATCCTCGTCGTCGAGGACGAGTTCTTCATCGCCCATGAGCTCCGACGCAAACTGAGTGCTGCTGGATTGCGGGTGCTTGGCCCGGTGTCATCCAACGAGCACGCCCTCGATCTTTTGCAGCAGGAGCGACCGGACGTCGCTGTTCTTGACGTTCATCTCGCCGGGACAAGAGCGACCCCGGTAGCCGCGGATAAGAGGCCGGTCTGGCCGGCCCCTTGATCCCGATCAGATATCGCTGGCGGCGCTCGACCACAGCTCGGCGGCCTCGGCCGCCGTCATCCGGCGCACCTCGGCCTCATGGCTGCGGCTGGCGAAGAGTTCGCTCGCCATGATCTGCTCGGCGAGATCGGCCGGCAGCGAGAGGATGACGCGGGCATCGCCATTGTGCAGGCCGCCGAGTTCGGTGCGCTTGCCCGTCACCATGCCGCCGGCGACCGTATTGTTGGTCTCCGGATCGATCAGGATGAAGGAGCCGGACTGCCGGTTCTGCTCGTAGGGGTCGAAGATCGCCGCCTCGTCGAAGGCAAGGCGCACCTTGCCGATCGCGTTCATGTAGAGCCGCTGGGCGGCGTTCCACGTGCCGGTCTTCAATTCGAGCTGGCTGAGCGGCTGCACCTGGACGCGCTGGCGGCGCGACCCGCTCTTCAGCCAGTAGCGTTTGCCGGGCTCGATGCCCTCGGGCTGGAGGGCGACGATCTGGGCGTCGAAAGAAAGGCCGACCTGCGGCTGGGCATCGATCGAGACGATCATGTCGCCGCGCGCCACGTCGACCTGGCGGTCGAGCACCAGCGTGATCGCGTCGCCGGCAACCGCGGCGTTGCGCACGAGATCGAAGGTGACGATCTTGGAGACATTGGCGACCATGCCGGACGGCAGGATCATTACGCTGTCGCCCGGCTTGACCGAGCCGCCGGCAACCGTGCCCTGATAGCCGCGGAAGCTTTCGCCCGGACGCGACACACGCTGCACGGAGAGGCGGAAGCCAACCGTCTGCGACGAGCGCACGGTGGCAAGTTCCAGCGTCTCCACCAGCGTCGGGCCGCTGTACCAGGGCATGGCGGCCTGGCCGGAATAGACGACGTTTTCGCCCTTCAGCGCCGACATCGGAATGGCGGTGATCTGCTTGACGCCGAGCGACAGCGCGAATTCGCGGAATTCGTGGCTGATCTTCTCGAAACCGGCGCGGTCGTAGCCCGTCAGGTCGATCTTGTTGACGGCGAGCACGAACTGCCTGATGCCGAGCAGCGAGGCGATCGTCGCATGACGGCGCGTCTGCTCCAGGATGCCGAAGCGCGCGTCGACGAGCAGGATGGCGAGATCGGCGGTCGAAGCGCCGGTCGCCATGTTGCGGGTATACTGCTCGTGGCCGGGCGTGTCGGCGACGATGAAGGAGCGCTTGTCGGTCGAGAAATAGCGATAGGCGACGTCGATGGTGATGCCCTGTTCGCGCTCGGCCTGCAGGCCGTCGAGCAGCAGCGCGAAATCGGGCAGGCCGAGATCGTTCTGCTTGCCGGTGGAATCGCGCTGCAGCGTGGCGGCCTGGTCTTCCTTGACCGCCTTGGTGTCCCAGAGCAGGCGGCCGATGAGCGTCGACTTGCCGTCATCGACGCTGCCGCAGGTGATGAGGCGCAGCGGGCGCGAGTCGCGCTGAGCCTTCTGCGGCTCGGCCGCGGGCAGGCTGACGGCGATTGCGGCCGAGACGGCGGTGTTGGCTGCGGTCATCTCAGAAATATCCTTCACGCTTCTTCTTTTCCATGGAGCCGGACTGGTCGCGGTCGATGGCGCGGCCCTGGCGTTCGGACACAGTTGCGATTTCGAGTTCGGCGATCACCTCTTCCAGCGTGGTCGCCTGCGAGCGGATGGCGCCGGTCAGCGGGAAGTCGCCGAGCGTGCGGAAACGGATCATGCCTTCCTGGCGCACTTCGCCGGGCAAAAGTTCGAGCCGCGGATCCTCGGCAAGGATCATCATGCCGTCACGCTCGACGAATTTGCGCTTCTTGGCGTAGTAGAGCGGAACGAGCGGAATGTCCTCGGCCTGGATGTAGCGCCAGATATCCACCTCGGTCCAGTTCGACAACGGGAAGGCGCGCACGCTTTCGCCCTTGCGGATCATGCCGTTATAGATGTTCCACAGTTCCGGCCGCTGGTTGCGCGGATCCCAGCGATGGTCGGGCGTGCGGAAGGAATAGATGCGCTCCTTGGCGCGGCTGGCTTCCTCGTCGCGGCGCGCGCCGCCGAAAGCGGCGTCGAACTGGCCGGCATCGAGCGCCTGGCGCAGGCTCTCGGTCTTCATGATGTCGGTGAAGGCGGCCGAACCATGGGTGAAGGGCGTGATGTTTTCGGCCGCACCGCGCGGATTGATGTGCTCGATCAGGTCGAGATCGTACTTCTTCGCGGTCTCGTCGCGGAAGGCGATCATCTCCCGGAATTTCCAGCCGGTGTTGACGTGCAGGAGCGGGAAGGGCACGCGGCCGGGATAGAAGGCCTTGCGCGCCAGATGCAGCAGCACCGAGGAATCCTTGCCGATCGAATAGAGCATGACGGGACGCTCGAATTCGGCCGCAACCTCGCGGAAGATATGGATGGATTCGTTCTCCAGCGCCTTCAGATGCGGGTCGAGCGGCGCCTTAGCGCTCTGCGGGTTGCTGAGTTCCGTATCCGGACGGCTATCGGGCATGTGTTACTCCAGGCTGTCGGTCGTTTGCGGCTACCGGCAAACAATTCCAAGATGTTGGCTTCCCCAAAGGCTGCGGCGGTCGCCGCGCCCTGATTGGGAAAGCCGTGAGGGTTGATTATTGCGCGGCGATCACCGAGGCCTCTTCGGCGACATGCAGGCCGCATTCGCGCTTCTCGTCCTGCTCCCACCACCAGCGGCCGGCGCGCTCCGGCTCGCCGGGCTTGATCGCCCGTGTGCACGGCTCACAGCCGATCGAGGGATAGCCGCGGGCATGCAGCGGATTGACCGGCACGCCGTTGTCGGAAACGAAGGCCTTGATCGCCTCGATGTCCCAATCGGCCAGCGGATTGACCTTCATGAGGTGCCGTTCTGCGTCATATTCGGCAAAGGGCGTCTCGGCGCGGTTGGCCGATTGCCCGCGGCGCAGGCCGGTGATCCAGATGGTTGCGCCTTCGAGTGCGCGCGCAAGCGGCTTCAGCTTGCGCACGCCGCAACAGGCATGCCTTGCCTCGACGCTTTCGTAGAAGCCGTTGAGGCCGTATTTTGCCGCATAGGCGTCGATATCGGCCTTTTCGGGGGTGAAGCGCTGGATGTGGATGTCGTATTGGGCTTCGGTCTCGTCTATCAGCGACAGTGTCTCGGCAAACAGCCGGCCGGTCTCAAGCGTCGCGATGTCGATCGGCAGGCGGTGCGTGCCGATCTCGGCGGTGATCACCTGGTCCTCGATGCCGAGCGAGGTGGTGAAGACCACGCGCCCGCCAAGGCCCGCCACCAGCGACAGACGCCCGGCAAGGCCGAGACCCGCAAGCGTGTCGTTCAGCGCCTTAGCGTCCGCAATCGGTCGTTCTTCCGCAATCGTATTGTCAACAGTCATGGGAATCCTGTCCTTTGTTGAGCAGGAGTATCGCAGTTCCCACGTGCATCGCACAGAAAAAGGGATTTCGAAAGCTGCGGCCCCAGGAGCAAATATCTCTCCGAAGCTGCCGCAACGCAAAAAAACAGCCGCCCGAGGTCAAAGACCCGCCGCCAGCAGCTTGAATGTCTACAAAAATAGTAGAGTTACACGCAGCCTGTCAATTCGAAATCTGAAGTGATGGCGAAAAAGGTGCGGAAGGCGGGGATTTGGCGTAGATTGCAAGGGCTTGGCCGAGCGTGAAAAACGCGGCCAGAAATGCTTGTCCCTCAAGGCTTTCTCTAGCGCGTTCAAATTCCGTTCATGCTGGTTGTGCCATAGAGGCGAATGTACTCGTGAAGCGGCGCGGCAATGCGCGCCGCCTGTGTGTGTGTCGACGGTCTGAGATGATTACGCAAAAGGCGAAATATGCGCTGCGGGCGCTGACGGTTCTGGCGGATGCCCATGCCGACGAACCGGTGATGATTTCGGATATCGCCGCCCAGCAGAAGATCCCGAAAAAGTTCCTCGAACAGATCCTGCTCGACCTGAAACATCACGGCATCGTCGTCAGCCGCCGCGGCAAGCAGGGCGGTTATCTCCTGCTGAAGCCCGCCCACACGATCACCTTCGGCGAAATCCTGCGCATCATCGACGGACCGATCGCGCCGCTGCCGTGCCTGTCGATCACCGCCTACCGCAAATGCGACGATTGCGACGGCGAACAGACGTGCGAAATCCGCCACGTCTTCGCCAAGGTCGCCGACGCCACCCGCAAGGTGCTGTTCTCGACGACCATTGCCGATGCCGTCGGCCCAGGGCATGGCGCCGAAGTCACCCGCCTGCTTGCCTGACCTGCTATCCGCCGGCTTTCCCCGGTGCTGCCGCGCGTCTGTTGCGCGCAAGCGAGGCAGGTATCTCCACCTATGGGCGGAGACCTCCAATCGTATAGCCGCCATCGACGGTGATTTCTTGCCCAGTGACGAAGTCGGCATCATGGGAAAGCAACCAAGCGACGGTACCTGCGATATCCTCTGACGTTCCATTTCGCCGAAGCGGTGTGTGGGCGGCTAGCCTTGCGGCAAACGCCGGATCGATAACATCATCCGCCATCGGTGTGAGAATAATCCCGGGATTGATGGCATTGATCCGGATGTTGCGAGCGCCTTGCTCCACTGCCAGGGTTCGCATCATCGCGAGCAACGCCCCCTTTGTGCTGGCATAGGCCCCCGCGCCCGGCATTACCCCGGCAGCTGTCCACGAAGCGTTGATGAGAATGCTGCCGCCTTGCAGGACGGGCAGGCAGTGTTTGATCGTGAAGAAGGTGCCCTTGAGATTGGTGTCGATCAGCGCGTCGAGATCGTCTGCATCAGTCACCGCCAATGGTTTGAATTCGCCGAGAACTCCGGCATTGGCGAAGACCGCATCCAGCCGTCCGAAGCGTGCGATCGTCTTATCGACAATCGCCGCGACTGCTTCATTGTCGGCGATATCCCCGGCAATTGCGATGGCCGCACCGCCCGATGCCTCGATCTCCGACAGCAGTCGATTGATCGGCTCGGGGCGGCGTCCGACGAGGACGAGTTGGGCTCCTTCCGCTGCCAGGCGAAGGGCGGCAGCCCGCCCCATCCCCGTTCCAGCACCTGTAATGAGAACCGTTTTGCCGATGAACCGGGTTTGCATCATGTCTTGCTCCTTGGATGATTGCATCGAGGCGGTTGTAATTCGAGCATTGCCTCATGATAATTGGAGAAAATACGCAATCATTTAAAAGCAGGATTATCGAATGGGTCTCTTTCGCTCGATGCAGGTGTTTGTAACAACGGTGCAGGAAGGCTCGATGAGCGCAGCATCGGGCAAGCTCGGCATATCGCCGGCAATGGTCGGGCAACACGTGGCCGCATTGGAGGAACGGCTCGGTACCCGCCTCCTCAACAGAACCACGCGCCGGCAGAGCCTGACAGATTTCGGCAAGAGCTACCTCGAGCAGTGCCGGGACATTCTGGAGCGCGTGGCCATTGCGGATCAGGACGCCGAGGCATCACAGACGAAGCCGCGTGGTCTCTTGAAGGTCACGGCGCCGACGACTTTCGGGGCGGAGGTGTTGATGCCGGCTTTACCGCGCTATCGAAAGATCGCCCCTGAAGTGATGCTGGATATCACCTTGACCGACCGCAACGTCGATATCGTCGACGAAGGTTTTGACATCGCGATCCGCATCGGAGACCTGCCCGACAGCCGCCTCATCGCGCGTCGGCTGGCTCCCTATCGAATGATGATTTGCGCGTCACCGGATTACCTCGCTCGACATGGAAATCCTGCCCATCCAAGCGCGCTTTCCGGCCACGAGACCATCGGCTTTACCCCGGCAGTACGCTCGCCGTGGAGGCTTTCGAAAGGCAAGGAGGAGGTCGAGGTCGTGCCCAGACTGCCGATCAGCGTCAACAGCGGCCAAGCCGTGCGCATGGCCGCTCGTGCCGGTTTGGGTATCGTCATGCAGCCAGCCATCCTGCTGGCTTCGGATATCCGGGCCGGCCTTCTTGTCCAGCTCTTCCCCGATTGGCATCTGCGTGAGCGGCCTATGTCGCTCGTTTATCACCGGGATCGGCGCATGACCCCACGCGTGCGAAGCATCATCTCCTTCGTCATTTCGGAGTTCGCAGCAGAGCCAGAGAGCCCGACAAACCGTCCTGCCGAGTGACCGCAATCGATGCAGTCACGCCTCTGGTGGCACGATCAGCTTTCCTGCAGTTCGCTGGCGCACCTGGCTCTGATCGAGGCGGCGATGAAGATGCGCGAGAGACCGTGATAGAGCGGCTCGCGCCACACGAGCCGCGAGGTGATGTAGCCGATCATCGAACCGCCATGCGTGAAGCAATTTTATAGCAACTTGCTATAGTGGTGCGATTGCGCTACATTTGACATAGCAAAATGAGATGGACGCTATTTCGGTCTATGCACGTCATCACACAGAAAAAGATCTGGGAGGCGAAAGACCGATGGCCTCAAGCGGCCAATGCTCTGGATACTTGGTATCGACTGATGAAATCGGCGGAGCCGACAGACTTCGCCGACATGAAATCATTGTTTCCGGCAACAGATAAAGTCGGACAGCATCACGTATTCGACATTGGTAGCAATAAGATCCGCCTGATCGCGGTGGTGCATTACAAATTCAAGAAAGTCTATATTCAGCGGATTATGGATCACGCGGAATATGACAAAGGAGTATGGAAGGGTTAGGCCGATGAGCGCACTTGTAAAACTCGTAAGCGAGCACTGGACACATGTGGCTCCTCTTCTTGCTATGCCGGCCAATGAGGCCGAGTATGATCGTCTGGTGGGGCAGCTTGATGAGATTCTCGCCGAAGTGGGTGACGATGACGATCATCCTTTGGCCTTGCTTGCGTCTCGCATGGCGGACCTTGTTGAGGCCTATGACGAGCAGAACCGGCCGATGCCGCCCGTGACCGGAGCCGATGCCCTTCGTTATATAATGGAGGAGCGGGGTCTCAGCCAGTCCGAGGTGCCGGAAGTCGGCGCTCAGTCTGTTGTCTCCGAGATTCTCAGCGGGAAACGGCAAATCAATCTTAGGCAGGCGCGCGCGCTGAGCGAGCGATTTCTTCTGCCTGCATCAGCATTTCTCTCGCTCTGACAGACCCTGATGGGCTCAGCCGAGTTCCTGGGCAAGTCCGATGAGCAGCCCTTCAGGACCACGGATGTAGCAGAGCCGATAGGCATCCTTATACCGCACGACTTCGCCGACGAGCTCTGCGCCGCGGCGGCGGAGCCTTTCGAGCGTCTCGTCGATGTCGTCGACGGTGAACATGGCGCGGAGATAGCCGAGGGCATTGACCGGGGCGTTGCGGTGATCTGCGACGACATCCGGCTTGATAAAGCGGGAGAGCTCGAGCCGGCTGTGTCCATCCGGCGTGCGCAGCATGGCGATCTCGACATGCTGATCGCCCAGCCCTGTGACACGTCCGGCCCATTCGCCTTCGATCGTCGCCTGCCCTTCGAGTTCGAGGCCGAGTTCGCGATAGAAATCAATCGCCGCTGCGAGGTCTTCGACGACGATCCCGACATTGTCCATCCGCTTGAGCGCCATGCTGCCAATCTCCAAGCTGTCGCCCGAGCCTACAAGGTGCCGCCTGATCTGACAACGGACGCTTGATCAGGTCCGCCATCACCGATCGCTGACCGCCGCCCTCGGATTGACCCAGGGCTCCTGGTTCGAGCGCGCCAGCGGGTGCTTGCCGAGGATGTGGTCGGCGGCCTTCTCGCCGGTCATGATCGAGGGGCCGTTCAGGTTGCCGTAGGTGACATGCGGGAAGATCGAGCTGTCGGCGACGCGTAATCCATCGACGCCGATCACCCGGGTCTGCGGATCGACCACCGCCATCGGATCGTCCTTGGCGCCCATCTTGCAGGTGCCGCAGGGGTGATAGGCGCTTTCCAGATGTTCGCGCAGGAAGGCGTCGATCTCTTCGTCGCTCTGCACGCCTTCACCCGGCTGGATCTCCGGACCGCGATAGGCGTCGAAGGCCGTCTGCCCGAAGATCTCGCGGGTCAGCCGCACGCAGTGGCGGAATTTCTGCCAATCCTCTGGATGGCTCATATAGTTGAAGCGCAGCACCGGCTCGGCCTTGGGGTCGGGCGAGCGCAGCGTCACGCTGCCGCGCGATTTCGACAGGTTGTAGCCGACATGCACCTGGAAACCATGGCTTTTGGCGGCTGCCTTGCCGTCATAGCTGATCGCCACCGGCAGGAAATGATACTGAATGTCGGGCTGCTTCAGGCCGGGGGCGGACCGCAGGAAGGCGCAGGCCTCGAACTGGTTGGAAGCGCCGAGCCCGCCCTTCGACAGCAGCCATTGCGCGCCCGCAACGCCCTGCCAGAACCAGGGCAGCCAGGAGTAGAGCGACACCGGCTTGGTGCTTACCTGCTGGAAGTAGAACTCCATATGGTCCTGCAAATTGGCGCCGACTCCCGGCCGGTCGGCCTTCACCGCAATGCCCATGTCGTTGAGATGCTGGCCCGGGCCGATGCCCGACAGCATCAGAAGCTTCGGCGAATTGAAAGAGGAGGCCGAGACGATCACCTCGCGCGTCGCCTTGATCACCTCCACCTTGCCGCCGCGCTCGATCTCGACGCCGGTCGCCCGGCCTTCCTCGATCACGATCTTTCGCGCCAGGCCATAGACGATGCCGACATTGTCCCGCTTCAGCGCCGGCTTCAGATAGGCGTTGGCGGCAGACCAGCGGCGGCCGGCAAAGATGGTCTGCTCCATCAGACCGAAGCCTTCCTGCTTGCTGCCGTTATAGTCCTCCGTCGTCTCGAAACCCGCCTGCTTGCCGGCCTCGATGAAGGCCCGGAACAGTGGATTGGTGAAGCCGCCGCGCTGGACATGCAGCGGGCCGTCGGTGCCGCGCCAGCCTTCCTCGCCGCCATGCGAATGTTCCATCCGCTTGAAATAGGGCAGAACGTCGGCATAGGCCCAGCCGCTGGCGCCAAGCTCCTCCCAGCGGTTGAAGTCTTCCGCATGGCCGCGCACATAGACCATGCCGTTGATCGAGGAGGAGCCGCCGATCACCTTGCCGCGCGGCGCGGTGATGCGCCGGTTGTTGAGGTGGGGCTCCGGCTCGGACAGATAACCCCAATTGTAGCGCTTCATGCTCATCGGCCAGGCAAGGGCCGCCGGCATCTGGATGAACGGCCCGAAATCGCTGCCGCCTGCCTCGATGACGAGAACGGAATTCTTGCCGTCTTCCGACAGGCGATAGGCGAGGGCGGACCCCGCCGAGCCCGAGCCGATGATGACGAAATCTGCTTGTTGCATCTTCTTGCTTTCCTTGAAAGTGCCTGCCCCTCATCCGGCTGCCGCCAGCTTCTCCCCGCTTGCGGGGAGAAGGGACATGCCGCGACCTCTCCGATCCCTTGCTCCTCTGGTTTGGCACGTCCCCTCTCCCCGTTCTTACGGGGAGAGGGTTAGGGTGAGGGGCAGGGGCGGAGGCAAATGCTCTTCAATAAGGCGCCGCCACCGGCCCCATGCCGACGTAAACCGTCTTCAACTCGGAATAATGCTCCAGCGCGGCGAGTGAATTCTCGCGGCCGAAGCCGGATTGTTTCGAGCCGCCGAAGGGGATCTCGACCGGGCAGAGATTGTATGTGTTGATCCAGAGCGTGCCGGCCTCCAGCCGGTCGACGACGCGGTGGGCGCGGGTGAGGTCGGCGGTGAAGACGCCCCCCGACAGCCCGAATTCGCTGGCGTTGGCGCGGCCGATCACCTCGTCCTCATCGTCGAAATCGAGCACCGACATGACGGGCCCGAAGATCTCCTCGCGGGCGATGGTCATGTCGTCGGTGACGTCGGCAAACACCGTCGGCTGCACGTAATAGCCTTCGCCGGAGACGTTGTTCGGAATGCCGCCGCCGGCAACGAGCGTCGCGCCCTCGGCCTTGCCCTTCTCGATGTAGGCGATCACCTTCTCGCGCTGCGCCCAGGAGACCATCGGGCCGATCTGCGTCGCCTCGTCCATCGGGTCGCCGATCAGCATCGCCTCGGTGCGCGCCTTCAGCCGCTTCAGGAACTCCGTCTTGATCCCCTTCTGCACGAAGACGCGGGTGCCGTTCGAGCAGACCTGGCCGGTCGAATAGAAATTGCCGAGCATGGCCCCGCCGACCGCCGAATCGAGATCGGCGTCATCGAAGACGATGAGCGGCGACTTGCCGCCGAGCTCCATCGTCACATGCTTGAGGTTGCCGGCCGCAGCCGCCGCCACCCGGCGCCCTGTTGGCACCGATCCGGTCAGCGACACCTTGGCGACACCGGGATGGTTGACGAGCAGCGGCCCAGTATCGCGGTCGCCCTGGATGACGTTGAAGAGCCCCTTCGGCAACCCCGCCTCGTGCAGGATCTCGGCGATCTTCAGGGCGCCGAGCGGTGTGTTTTCCGACGGCTTGAACACCATGGAATTGCCTGAGATCAGCGCCGGCGCACCTTTCCAGCAGGCGATCTGCTGCGGATAGTTCCAGGCGCCGATGCCGACACAGACGCCGAGGGGGACACGCTTGGTATAGGCAAAATCCTGGCCGAGCGGGATATGCGAACCGTTGAGGCCGGCCGGCGCGACGCCGCCGAAGAACTCGAAGGCGTCTGCGCCCGACGTCGGGTCGGCGACGATCGTCTCCTGGATCGGCTTGCCGGTATCGAGCGTTTCCAGTTCGGAAAGCTCGCGGTTGCGCTCGCGCATGATCTCGGCGGCGCGCTTCAAGATGCGGCCGCGTGCCATCGGGCTCATCGCCGCCCATTCCGGCTGGGCGCGTTTGGCCGCCGCGATCGCCTGTTCGACGATCGCAGGCGTTGCCGCATGCAGCCGGGCGATCACCTCGCCGGTGGCAGGATAAAGGCTCTCGATGACAGTGCCGTCGCTATCCTCGACATATTCGCCATCGATGAAGTGAGAGGCTTTCGGCTGGGCTTTCATGTCACTTGTCCTTGGAGCGTTCGATGTGGTCGTTTCTTTTCCCCTGGGCAGAAGGGGAGGTGGCGGCGAGCAGCGCGCTCAGATAGTCTTCCGTCAGCGCGATCGAGGCTTCGATCCCGATCGGCGCCGATTTCAGACTTTGCCTGATATAAAGCCCGTCGATCATCGCCGCAGCGCCCTCGGCGATGCGTTCTGCGGCGTCGGCCGGCAGCAGCGCCTTGAGATCGGCGAGCAGGTTGGAGCGCAGCCGGCGGGCATAGATCACCAGGAAGCGGCGCGTCTCCTCCGAACGCTGCGCTTCGGCGTAAAAGGCAAGCCAGGCGGCAATCGTGTCGGGCGCGAACTGGTCGGCATGGAAGCTGACGCGGATGACGGCCGAAAGCCGCTCGCGTGGCGTGCGCGCCTCCTTCAGCGCCGCCACCGTATCGTGGCGCAGCTGCCGAAGCAGCGAGCGGATCGTCTCGATCAGCAATTGCTCCTTGCTGCCGAAATAGTGGTGCGCAAGGGCCGGCGAGACGCCGGCCTGGCGGGCGATATCGGACATGGTGACGGCCAGCGAGCCGTGATCGCCGATCACCCGCAGCGCCGCATCGACGAGCGCTTTGCGGCGCAACGGCTCCATTCCGACCTTCGGCACGCCCACTACCTCCTGTAAACGCCGCCTATGTTATTTTTGATTGACTGATCAATCAACAAAAATCTTCGCCGAATTGATTTGGCTCACATCTTTTCCGGAAGATCTGGGGCAACATATTCAAATGATCAGGAGGTGTGCTATGACCAGCGTCTTCAATGATATGCCCGAATCCTCTCTGCGGTCGAAATGGGCATGGTTCCTCGGCCTCGGGGTCCTGCTTCTTATCTGCGGCCTCATCGCTCTCAGCAATCTGCTGATGGCGACCGTCGTTTCGGTCTTTTACGTCGGCATGCTCATGCTGGCTGGCGGCGTCATCTATCTCGTCCACGCTTTTCAGGTGCGCCGTTGGGATCAGGTGCTCTTCTGGGCTCTGAGCGGCGTGCTTTACGTGCTTGCCGGCATCTGCGCCTTCGTCAATCCCATCTTCACCTCGGCGGCCTTGACCCTGTTTCTTGCCATTGCGCTGCTGGTGGCCGGCATATTCCGTGTCTGGGTCGGGATGCGCATGCGACCGCTCAAGGGCTGGCGCTGGATCGCTGCAAGCGGCGTCATAACGGCGCTCGCCGGCTTTATCATCGCACTGGGCTGGCCGGTAAACAGCCTCTGGATCCTCGGTCTGTTCCTGGCCTTCGATCTGATCGTCCAGGGATGGACGATGATCGCCGTTGGCCTTGGATTGCGCAGTTGAAATCGAGCGAGAGCATTGCTCGTCCCTCTTGCCGGTCGTTTCCTTTTTGACAAGGTCGCGAGAGGGGATTAAACTTTAAGGATTAAGGGTCGGCCCGAACATGCGGGCCATCTTCTCGTTGATGCGCCAGCGCACCGGCGGTATTGGCGAATGCCGAAAATGGTCATGCGTCCCCCAAAGGCAGGGTTCTGCCTGAATAAAAAAAGGGAGGAAGTTCATGCCGATGGTCACCGTTTCCATCTCTCCGCAACAGGCAGCGGGCATCCGTGCCGCCGTCGACAATGGCGGTTACGCCTCGAGCAGCGAGGTCGTCCGCGAGGCGCTCCGCCTCTGGGATAGCGCGCGAAAGCTCGGCGAAATCAAGGCCGATCTCCTCGATGACGAGATCTCGGGCGGCAGATGCGTCGCCGACATGTTCGCCGATCATGAGGCGCAGCGCCGTCGCTCCGCCTGAACAACTTTGATTGTATAGGGTAATTCGAATAAACGCGGAACGCGCGGTGGTGGTTCGCGTCTTTCACAAAACTTTCACACTGGCGAAAGGGTTCATTGATCCTTCTGCCGCATGGTCCTGGCTCAAGAAGAACAAATCACAGCGGAGCTTGGCCGAGATGAAAACCGGCACATCCCTGGCTGCCCCCGTCGAGCCTGGCGTCCTGCGCCGTTATGCCAGCGATCAGATCGTCACCCTCGCCAAGCTCGTGGTCGAGAACGCCTTCCAGCCGATCGTCGAGGCCGGCACCGGCACGGTGTTCGGTTACGAGTCCCTCATGCGCGGCCAGGAGCGCATCGGCTATGATACGCCGGCTGACATTCTCGATCAGGCCCATGAGGCCGGCCAGTTGCTGCAGCTCGAACAGATGCTGGCGAGCCGCGCGCTCGCCAAGTTCGCGACGCTGTCGAACTTCTCCACCTCGACGCTGTTCCTCAATCTCGACGTCCGCCTCATCCCGCATGGCGAACGGCTGGTCGAAAACCTGCTGCAGCATCTGAGGACCGCGAATATCCCACCGTCTTCGATCTGTTTCGAATTCTCCGAGCGTTTCGACAATACCAGCGTGCCGGAATTTTCAGCCCTGGTATTGAAGCTGCGCAAGGCCGGCTTCAAGCTGGCGATCGACGATTTCGGCGTCGGGCACGGCGAAATGAAACTGCTGTGCGATCATGCGGTCGATTATCTGAAGATCGACCGCCATTTCGTTGCCGAGGTCGACCGTAGCCCGCGCAAGCGCCATCTTCTGAAGAGCATCGTCAATATCGCCCATGTGCTCGGCACCCGCGTTATTGCAGAGGGCATCGAGACCGAGGCCGAATTCATCGCCTGCCGCGAATATGGCGTCGATCTCGTCCAGGGTTGGTTCATCTCGCGGCCGACGACGCACATCTCCGAGCTGGCGCCCTCCTTCCCGCATCTGCAGGAGCTCGGGAAAAGCAAGCGCGCCAGCCAGTCGCTCGACGAGATCCTCATCCGCAAGCAGATCGAGCTGCTGCCGACGGTCTACGAAAACGACAGCATCGACAGCGTCTTCGAGCTTTTCCGCCGCAATCCGCGCCAGGCCTTTTTTCCGGTGCTCAATGCCAACAGCGAGCCGCGCGGCATCATCCACGAGCATCACCTCAAGGAATATATCTACCAGCCCTTCGGCCGCGATCTGCTGAAGAACAAGATGTACGAGCGCAGCATTTCGCATTTCGTCGAGATGGCGCCGATCGTCGGCCTCGACAGCGATGCCGAGCAGCTGATGGCGATCTTCGCCAATATGGAAGGCAGCAACTGCCTGATCCTGACCGACAATATGCGCTATGCCGGCGTTGTCTCTGCCGCCTCGCTGATCAAGGTCATCAACGAGAAGCAGCTGAAGACCGCCCAGGACCAGAACCCGCTGACCGGCCTGCCGGGCAATCGCGCCATCCGCGATTTCATGCGCCAGTCCGGCCGCGACGGCGATGAGCTCCGCCATTTCTGCTATTGCGACTTCGACAATTTCAAGCCGTTCAACGATGCCTACGGCTTCCATCTCGGCGACCATGCGATCTCGCTGTTTGCCGCGCTGATCCGCCGCTATTTCTTCGCCGAGCGACATTTCCTCGGCCATGTCGGCGGCGACGATTTCTTCATCGGCGTCGTCGGCTGGACCCAGGGGGAGCTGACCGAGATCCTCGACCGGCTGATCAGCGATTTCTACGACGACGTGCTCGACCTCTATTCTGAAGAGCACCGCACCGCCGGCCGAATCCGCGGCCACGACCGCACCGGCGCCGAAGCCCTGTTCCCGCTGATGCGCTGCTCGATCGGCGTGCTCGAACTGCCGGAAGGCCTCGTCATCGACGATATCAACCGCGTCAGCGCCGAGATCGCCGTCATCAAATCGGCCGCCAAGGAGAGCGAGGAGGGCCTCGCCTTCCAGGTCCTGGGCGAGGCGAATTGACGCCCTTGCCGCTTCCAACCTTTCCAAGCCGGCGATGCTGATTTAATTCCCTGTTGGATCAGGGAGGATCGCACCATGCCATTGCCTCAGGAAATGCGTTTCGTCGATCTCAAGTCCTTCGGCGGGCCGGAGGTGATGGTGATCGGCAGCGGCCCGCTGCCGCTGCCCGGAGAGGGTCAGGTGCTGGTGCGCGCCGAGGCGATCGGCGTCAACCGCCCCGATATTGCCCAGCGCCAGGGCAGCTATCCGCCGCCCAAGGATGCGAGCCCGATCCTCGGTCTGGAGCTGGCAGGTGAAATCGTAGCCGTCGGTCCTGGTGTCAGCGATCATGCCGTCGGCGACAAGGTCTGCGGCCTTGCCAATGGCGGCGCCTATGCCGAATATTGCCTGCTGCCGGCAGGCCAGATCCTGCCCTTCCCGAGGGGCTATGACGCGGTGCAGGCCGCAGCTCTTCCCGAAACCTTCTTCACCGTCTGGGCCAATCTCTTCCAGATGGCCGGGCTGACCGAGGGCGAGACGGTGCTGATCCACGGCGGCACCAGCGGCATCGGCACGACGGCGATCCAGCTCGCCCGCGCCTTCGGCGCCGAGGTCTACGCGACGGCCGGCTCACCTGAGAAATGCGAGGCCTGCGAAAGGCTCGGCGCCAAACGCGCGATCAACTATCGGAGCGAGGATTTTGCCGAGGTGATCAAGGCCGAGACCGGCCAGGGCGTCGATATCATCCTCGATATGATCGGCGCCGCCTATTTCGAGCGCAACCTCGCCTTGCTCGCCAAAGACGGTTGCCTGTCGATCATCGCCTTCCTCGGCGGCGCCGTTGCCGAAAAGGTCAATCTGTCGCCGATCATGGTCAAGCGGCTGACGGTCACCGGCTCCACCATGCGCCCGCGCACGGCCGAGGAAAAACGCGCCATCCGCGACGACCTGCTCGCCGAGGTCTGGCCGCTGCTGGAGGCCGGCGCCGTCGCTCCAGTCATCCACAAGATCCTTGCCTTCGAAGAGGTTGCCGAGGCGCATCGCCTGATGGAAGCCGGCAGCCATATCGGCAAGATCGTGCTCACCGTCTGACGTCAGTTTCGGACCAGCATTGGCGCGCAAGGTGGCGGCGATCCTGGCCGTTTGTGAGTCTCCGGGATCGTTGAACAGCTGTCTGATCGAAACCCGGCCCGCGAAACTGCGCATCTTGATGTGGCGTTGCTTGCGCGTTGTACGGTCCCTACGAGGATACAATGGCTCTATTCCACGCCTGTCCCATCTGCCGCAGCAGAATTCCGCATTTCGTACCGCTTCCACGCTACTACGTCGACAAGGCGGTGGAGCACGGCTTTCCCTATGGCCTGCATGAATTCGAGACGATCAACCATCAGGCCTATAGCTGTCCCAATTGTCATTCGACCGATCGCGACAGGCTCTTCGCGCTATTCCTGACGCCGGTATTCCAGCGCCTCAACCAGGCGCAGCCCGTCCGCTTCCTGGACATTGCGCCTGGCCGCGCCTTGACCTTCTGGCTCAAGAGCCACCCGCATGTCTTCTACCGCAGCTGCGACATGCATTTGCCCGAGGCAGACGACAAAGCGGACATTCATAACCTGCCGTACGCAGACGAGAGCTTCGACTTCGTGCTTTGCTCGCATGTGCTCGAACACGTCGAGGATCCAGTGCGTGCCACGGCCGAAATCCGCCGAGTCCTGAAGCAGGACAGCGTCGCCATCCTGATGGCGCCGATCTGCCTGTCGATCGAGCACACCTACGAGAATCCCGAGGTGACGACGCCAGAAGGCCGCTGGGCGCATTTCGGCCAGGACGACCATGTGCGTCTCTTCTCAAGGTCCGGCTTTATAGATGTGATCCAGCGCGCCGGTTTGGGTGTCCAGCGGATTCCCGTCACCGATTTCCTGACGCCCGAGGTGTGCGAGACCTATGGCATCGGCAGCAACTCCATCCTCTATCTCGGCGTCAAGCAACAGGCCGTCCAGCAGGCTCCGGAACCGGAGCGCAACGTCGCCTGAAAGATCTGGTCTTCGTTGTAAGAGGCGCCTCGAACCCTGAGGCGCCTTTTCATTTTCGGCTGTCTCTCAGCGTTATCGCCGCCGCAATCGCGACGATGCCGGGCAGCGCCATCGCCGCATAGAGCCAGTGCGCCGCCGCGATACTGCCGGCAACGCCGCCCGGTTCGACGAGGCCGGCGCCATTGGCGATGACGCCGGCGATGGCCGCACCGAAGGCGCCGCCGAGCGAACTCATCGTCGGGATCGCCGCCGAGGCCTTGTCCTGTTCGTTGCTGGCGACGAGCTTCAGCACCATGCCGACGAGATGCGCCCAGCCGAGGCCGATGCCGAAGCCCATCATGAATATGGCGATCGCCGCCGGAACGATCAGCGGCAAATGCCCCTGCGGATTGTCCCTGGCGAGGAGGAGGGCCAGTGAAGCGGTTGCCGCCGTTTCGATCAGCGCGCCGGCAACGATCGCCGCATAGGCCCGCCTGCCGCTCAGGGAGCTGCTGAGGAAGGCGGCGAAGGTCCAGCCGAGCGCGACGAGCGCCACGAGATAGCCCGACATCAGCGGCGCCACCCCATGCAGGCTCTGCAGGAAATAGGGAATGAAGACGTCGCTGACGAGCACGAGGGTCATGGCGAGCATCGCTAGATAGACGCGGGAAATCGGCTTCGACAGGCTGACGGCGCCGGATGGCAGCAGCCGGTTGCGGCTTCGGGTCTCGATGAGCAGCATGGCCGATACCGCAATGAGCGAGGCGGCGATGAGAGCGGCTTTGATGGCTGTCGCCGCGATCGCGCCGGCGACGCTGATCATCAGCACGGCGGCCAGAAGCAGCCCGATCTGCGCAAGCGGCGTCTTGACCTGCTCGCGGTCGTCCTCGACCTCCGGCAAGAGCCGCGGTGCCAGCGCCGCCATCACGAGGCCGAGCGGCACGAGCAGGATGAAGGCGTAGCGCCAGCTGCTGCCGGAGGCAAAGAAGCCGCCGAGCGTCGGGCCGATGACGGTGGAGATCCCCCAGATCGCTGCGTAAAGGGTCGTCGCCTTCGGCCACAACGGTTCGGGATAGACGAAGCGGATGAAGGCGTAGCCGAGGGCCGCAAGCGCCCCCGTGCCAAGCCCCTGCAGCGCCCGGCCGATCAGCACCACCGGCATTGACGGGGCGATTGCGGCGACCAGGCTGCCCGCGCCGAAGACGAGGGCGGCGATCACATAGACGCCGCGCAGTGTAATTCCCCGCGGCCGCATGGCGACGAAAATCGAGCCGAGCACGGCGGCGGCGACGAACAGGCTCGTCACCCAGGAAAACAGGGCAAGACCGCCGATGTCGCGCACGATCGAAGGGGCTATGGTCGCGGTGATGTAGCTCTCGACCGCATAAAGCGTCACGCCGCCGGCCAGCATCAGCGTTGCGGCCAGGTGCTCGGGAAGGAACAGGCGCAAGACGGAATTGACGTTCGCATTGGCGATGGTCTGGTCGATTTCGGACATGGGGCGATCCTCGACGTTTTCGCTGGCGGGAAATTATTTTCCAAGTTATAAATTGGAAAATTGCATGCCTCCCGAATTAAAACAAGACATGGCTTGGAAAATATGCGCCAATCCCCAGCCAACCGGATTCTGATCCTGATAAAGACCGAGGGTCCCCAGCTTGCCTCCGCAATCGGCGATACGCTCGGCATCACGGGCGAGGCCGCCCGCCAGCAGCTGGCCAGGATGGCGGAGGAGGGGCTGGTGGAGCCGGTTTCCGTCGCCGCCGCAGGCCGGGGACGCCCGCGTCAGCTCTGGCACCTGACCGCCGCCGGCAACCGCCGCTTTCCCGACGGCCATGCCGAACTGACGGCAAACCTGCTCGCCACCCTCACCGAACAGCTTGGAGCCGCAGCGCTCGATACCGTGATCTCCGCGCGCGAGGCCGAAACGCTGAAGCGCTATCGCCAAGAGCTGAAAATTGCCGGCGACCTTGCGGCGCGCGTCGAAAGCCTGGCCGCCATCCGCACGCGCGAAGGCTATATGGCCGATAGCTGGCAGGAGGCCGATGGCTCTTTCATACTGGTCGAAAACCACTGCCCGATCTGCGCGGCCGCATCCGCCTGCGCCGGCTTCTGCCGCTCCGAGCTTGAAACTTTCCGCGCCGTCCTCGGCGCCGGGGTCGAGCGCAGCCAACACATCCTCGCCGGCGCCCGCCGCTGCGCCTACCGCATCACGCCGCGTTGAGGCCTGTCCCGCGGGGCAGGCGCATCAGGCCGGCTGCCGCGCCTGGCGCCGCTCGCTTTCGAGATAGAGCAGAGCTCCGATCGCCACCAGACCGGCGCCGGCGCCGACGAAGGCGGTGCCGGAATAGTTGGTGATACCGGTGCCGAAGGCGAAGAACCCGGCGGCGATGCCGGTGCCGATGAAACTGTTGAGCGAGATCAGCGAGGTTCCGAGGCCCGGTCGGTCGGCGATCAGGTCCTGCAGATAGGTGATCGGCACGCTGAGGATCGCCGCCGCCCCGCACGCATTGAGGAGGAGCAGCGCGTAAATGTGCCAGCGCGCCGAGGCAAAGCCGAGCAGCATCAGATAGATGCAGTAGATCAGCGCGCCGAAGGCAAGCACATGCACGGTGCGGAAGCGGCGTTGGGCAAAACCCCACAGCATCATGAACGGCATTTCGAGAAAGGCCGTCAATCCGGCCATGAAGCCGACATCGACCACGGTTCCGCCGGCCGCATGGGTAATGATCAGCGGCGAGAGCATTCCGTTCAGCCGCTGCAGCCCGAAAAGCAGCGACATGACGACGACGCGCACCAGCACGGCAGGCATGAAGATCCGTTTCAGTGACGCCAGAAAGCCGGCGTGATCGAGACCGGGGCCGGCCGTGCCGTTGCCGGGAGCGAAGAAGAAATACAGGCAGAAGCAGACGAGGCTCGCGAAGGCCGCGATCCCATAGGCCGGCGTCATCGACGCCGAATTGGCGAGGTAAAGGCCGATCAGCCCCGGCGCCAGCGCCCAGGAGCCGGAAAACAGCGCCCGCACCGTCGCCGTAACCGCCGCTGCCTGGCCGCGCTCGATCTGGTTGGTCCTGGCGCGCAGGCTGGCGAAAAGCAGCGAATAGGTGGAATTGCTCATCGGCACCAGCAGCAGCGTCGAGATGGCGAAGATTGCCGGGCTGTGGATGATCGCGATCGATCCGAAGCCGAGCATGCCGGCAACCGACAGCGCCAGCACCAGCGGCCGCCGCTCCTTCAGCCTGTCCGACCAGATGCCGAGCGTCAGGCTGGTCGTCACATTGACGATCGCCGAGAAGAACACCAGCGCCGAATAGGCGCCGTTGCTGAGACCCAATTCATTGATGCCGATGATCGACTGGTAAGGCACGGTCGAGGCATAGGTAAAGGCGAGCGCGACGAGCGTCACGGTGGGAATGCGGATCCTGTTGTCGCCAAGGATCAAGGAAAAACTGGATGACATGCGAGCGGTTCCTGACGCATCACCTTTAGCCGGAATCGGAGACATCAGGGAAACGATAGTTTTCGATCGCATGCGTCAGTTTCTGTGATGAGTATTTGCGAAGAGGCGGTGGCCGTCCGACGGAGCTGCTTGGTCGAGCCCGGGGCTGCATTCCAGGCTCAAGGCCTGGAATGACGGAGGGTAGGGGTTCGACCGGCAGAAGGCGCGACTGTCCGGACGGAGAATTGGCACAGGTACTTGCTACTCCGCCGTACCTCACGTACTTGCCGCACGAAACAGGCCACCCAAACCCCGTTGGCTTTCGCGCCCTGACGGGTTATGGCTGCGGCATCCCACCAGCATCCGGATCAGAGCCATGACCAATCCCGTCGCCGTCGAAGTCACCCGTGGCCTGCTTGTCGAAAGCCGTCATCGCGGCGCGGTGGCGGTCGTCGATGGCGATGGCAGCCTTGTCTTTTCGCTCGGCGATATCGAGGCCGCCGTCTTCCCGCGTTCGGCCTGCAAGGCGATGCAGGCGCTGCCGCTCGTCGAAAGCGGTGCGGCCGACGCCTATGGTTTCGGCGATAAGGAACTGGCGCTCGCCTGCGCCTCGCATAATGGCGAGGACGAGCATGTGGCGCTTGCCGCTTCGATGCTGGCGCGGGCCGGCCGGGATGCCGAAGCGCTGGAATGCGGCGCCCATTGGTCGATGAACCAGAAGGTCCTGATCCACCAGGCCCGCACGCTGGAGGCGCCGACGGCGCTGCACAACAACTGCTCCGGCAAACATGCCGGCTTCATCTGCGCCTGCTGCCACCGGGGCATCGATCCGAAAGCCTATGTCGGTTATGAGCACCCATTGCAGGTCGAGATCCGCGCGGTGATGGAAAGCCTGACCGGCGCGGTGCTCGGCGCGGAGACCTGCGGCACCGACGGCTGCTCCATCCCGACCTATGCCGTGCCCTTGCGCAGCCTTGCCCACGGTTTTGCCAAGATGACGACCGGCAACGGCCTGGAACCTTTGCGCGCCAAGGCCTCCCGCCGCCTGATCGAGGCCTGCATGGCCGAGCCCTTCTATGTCGCCGGCTCCGGGCGTGCCTGCACGGCGCTGATGCAGATCGCCCCGGGCCGCATCTTCGTCAAAACAGGCGCCGAGGGCGTCTTCTGCGCCGCGATCCCGGAAAAGGGCATCGCTATCGCGCTGAAATGCGAGGACGGCGCCACCCGCGCCGCCGAAGCCATGGTAGCGGCGACGCTCGCCCGGTTTTTCGAGACGGAAGACGGCGTGCATGCCGCCCTGACGGCCTTTGCCGCAACCTCGATGCGCAATTGGAACGGCATTCATGTCGGCGATATCAGCGTTACCTCGGCTTTGGCGGAATGACTATGCCACGGCAATCGTGCCGTTGAGATCGCGATAGGGCTTCAGCCGTTCAGCAGATATCTCCGCCGGCACGATCAGCCCCGCCACCTCGGCAATTCCAAGCACCGGACAGGGTGAGACGAGGTCGAACTTCTCCTGCGTCAGCAGCACATGCGTTTCGGCCGAGCAGCGGGCGATATGGCGCTTGATCGCCGCTTCCTCGAAATCGCCAGTGGATAGCCCATGCACGGGATGGGCGGCGGTGACGCCGAGGAAAAACAGGTCGGGGCGCAGTTGCGAGATCGCCGCCATCGCCGCCGCCCCCGTCGCCACCATCGAATGTTTGTAGAGCCGGCCGCCGGCAAGAATCACCTCGGCCGTCGGATGGTGCTCCAGCTCGGCGGCGATCGTCGGGCTGTGGGTCGCAACGGTGAGCGGCATTTCGCGCGGCAGATGCCTGGCGATCTCCGCCGTCGTCGTGCCGCCGTCGAGAAAGATCATCTGCCCCGGCCTGGCCATCGCCGCCGCCGCCGCCCCGAGCCGCGCCTTGATCTCGGACGAGACGCTGCGCCGCGCGGTGAAATCGGGCAGATCCGGCGATAACGGCATCGCCCCGCCATGCACGCGTTTCAACAGCCCTTCCGCCGCCATTTCTCGGAGGTCGCGCCGGATCGTGTCCTCCGAAAGTGAAAAATCCTCGGCGACGCGCTTGGCGATCACCTGGCCGTCACGGCGCAATATGTCGAGGATCAGGGCCTTGCGTTGCGTGGTCAGCATCGTCTTCCGCACGAAATTGAACGAGATGGCATGATGTTGCACGGAATGACTCGACATTCAAGAATTATCGTGCATTTTCGGGAAATCCCGTTCATGAGGGCCGGGAGTGCTCACGCATAGGGCGGAGCGAAGGAGTGGATGATGTTGATTTTGATTGCCGGCCCCTACCGGTCGGGAACCGGCGACGACCCGGAAAAGATGGCCGCCAACCTGAGGCGGCTGGAGGAACCCTCGCACAAGCTGTTTGCCGCCGGCCACGTGCCGATGATCGGTGAATGGGTGGCGCTGCCGATCTGGCGTGCCGCCGGCGGCAAGTCGGTTGGCGATGCTCTCTACGAAGAGATCTTCCACCCGGTCGCCGGCCGGCTGCTGCAACTCTGCGAGGGCGTGCTGCGGCTGCCGGGCGATTCCAAAGGCGCTGACAACGACGTGCGTATCGCCAGAGAACGCGGCATCCCGGTCTGGCACCGGCTGGAGGATGTGCCGGGCTGCGGCTGAGTGGCGTTGCCCCTCACCCTAGCCCTCTCCCCGTTCTGACGGGGAGAGGGGACGTGCCAAACGCAACCTTGAGATAGAGGAAGCGGGTGCGGCATACCCCTTCTCCCCGTCAGACCGGGGAGAATGTGGCGGCAGCCGGATGAGGGGCAGCCCCCTGGCATGCCGATCATAGTCTGGCTGCCGAAAGCCTAAGTAAACCACCATCTCCCGGTTCCGGCGCACCAATCCCCGCGCTATAAGAGTGCCGAACGGGAGACGACAACCATGCTGACATTATATTACGCGTCTGGAACCTGCGCGCTCGCAAGCCTGATCGCCCTGGAAGAATCCGGCCTGGCCTTCGAAACGAAGACACTCAGCTTTGCAAACGGCGAGCAGCGTTCACCGGAGTATCTGCAGATCAATCCGAAAGGGCGGGTGCCGGCGCTGGTCACCGAGCGCGGCGTGCTGACGGAAACGCCGGCGATCCTCGGCTTCATCGCTGAAAGCTCGCCGGCCGCCAAGCTCGCGCCGCTCGGCGATGCCTTCGAGATGGCGCGGCTGCAGTCCTTCAACAGCTATCTCTGCTCGACCGTGCATGTGAACCATGCCCATCGCCGGCGCGGCTCGCGCTGGGCCGACGAGCCGGCGGCAATCGAAGCGATGAAGGCCAGGGTCCCACAGAATATGGCCGATTGCTTCACGCTAATCGAAGAGAAGATGTTCGAAGGCCCCTGGGTGATGGGCGAAACCTATTCGCTCGCCGATCCCTATCTCTTCGTCATCACCGATTGGCTGCCGGCCGACGGCGTCGATCCCGCCCGCTTCGCAAAGGTCAACGACCACCACGCCCGCATGCTGCAGCGTCCCGCCGTCCAGCGGGCGCTGGTCTATGACCGGGGCTGATGGCTTAACTGAGGCCCGCGGGGCAGGGTGGACCGCCGAATTCCCGGAGGTCATGCAGAGCTCTCCCAGGAGTCGATCACCGGCCCGTCGATGTCCCCAAGCGGCCGGATCGCGGCGATTCGGCCCCATTCTACGGCGATCTGATAGGCCGACTTCCGCCGCAAGCCGCTTCAAGCGCTCGAAGATAAGGCCGACATCGCCCGCCATTGTCCCGCCTCTCGCCTTGGGCGAAACTTGGCACGATGTCACGCGCATTTCGCCAGGGGCGGTTTCACCTCTGCCTGAAAGCCGGTCTCCACCCCAAGCGGCAGATCCGCAATTTCGCGCAGCGACATGCGCTGGACGTCGGGATGACGCAGCGGATCCTCTTCCCAAGCGGGGACATTGGCAGGTTGCGCGCTCCCGGCTCCAGCAACAGGCCTCAAGAAAAACTTCAGCAACGACATGGCGGGCCCCGCTTTCTTCAACGGTACTGGATCATGACTTTTGAGTGCAATGTCGGCCACCACGGGCGGATTTTCAATTGAGATTGCCGAGGTGCTGTTATAGAAAAACTATATGAAGAACCTCAACACCGTCCATCTCAATGGCCTCAGGGCGCTGGAAGCCGTCGGTCGTCTTGGCTCGCTGCAGGCAGCGGCTGATGAGCTCGGCGTCTCGGTCGGCGCCGTCAGTCAGCAGGTGATCAAGGCCGAAGCGCAACTGGGGCAAGTGATCTTCGAGCGCACCGCCCGGGGTATGGTTGCCACCGAACCGGGCCGGCCGGTGCTCGCAGCGCTCGACGAAGGCTTTGCCCGTCTTTCGCAGGCGGTATCGATCGCCGGCCGTAAGGACGATACGATCCTGACGATTTCGGTGGCGCCGGTCTTCGCCGCCCGCTGGCTCGTCTGCCGGCTCGATCGCTTCGCCGAGCGCCACCCTGACATCAAGCTGCGGCTGGATGCGACGACCAGTCTCGTTAATCCCGCCCTCGGCGATGTTGATATCGGCATCCGCGTCGGGAATGGCCGATGGCCCGACGTGAAGGCTGAGCTGCTGCTGGAACAGGAGGTCTTTCCCGTCTGTTCGCCCGAGATGGCGGCGAAACTGCGTGAACCCGCCGATATCCTGGCCCTGCCGGCGGTGATCGACGGCCGCGCCATGTTCAGCTGGGAGGTCTGGATGCACGAGGCCGGACTTTCGGGCGCGACGCTTGCGACGCGCCACGTCTTCAACGATGCCTCGCTGTGCCTCGATGCGGCGATCGCCGGCCAAGGCATGATGCTCGCCTGGCAGACTCTTGCCGCCTTTGCACTGGCTGAAGGCCGGCTGGCAGCGCCGTTCGGCATTCGCGCGAAAACCGGCTTCGGCCATTATTTCATCACCGCCGAGCGTGTGCGCGAGCCGAAGAAGGTCAAGGATTTCAAGGCGTGGATCCGCGAGGAAATGGACGGCACGCTCGCGCTCTTCCGATGATCAGACCTCGATCGGCTCCTTGCCGCGCGTCTCCTGCATTCTCTTGTAGGCGGGGCGGGACTGGCAGCGCTCGATCCACGCCTTGATGTTCGGATGGGCATCGAACAGCGCCGCCTCGCTCTGAGCGTAGCGCAGCACCTCGGCAATGTTGAGGTCGGCGACGGTGAAGCGGTCGCCGACGATCCACTGGCGGCCGGCAAGATGACTTTCGAGCGCCGCCAGCGGCCGGCGCAGCCCGTAGCCGGCGGCCGCGATCGTCTGCTTGCCCTCCTCGCTGTTTTCGAGCCCGTTATCGTAGGTCAGCACGATCCGCACCGAATGCGGCTCGACCTGCGAGGCCGCCCAGATCGTCCACATCGTCAGCAATCCGTCTTCTTCGACGGTTTGTCCGGAAAGCGGCCCGCCATGTTTGCGGGCGAGGTAGAGATTAATCGCCAGCGACTCGTGCATGACGAGATCGCCGTCGCGTATGCTGGGGATCTGCGCCATCGGGTTGAGGGCCGCGAAATCGGGTGAATGCGTGTTGAGCGGCGCCTCTTCGGCGAGCGGGTCGGCAAGCCGCCTGGCCTGCAGCACCGGCACGGAGCGGTATTCGAGCCCGAGTTCTTCCGCCATCCAGTAGACGCGCGAGGCGCGCGATCGATAGACGCCATAGATTGTCAGCATGCCCATATCCCCTTGATGTTCCCCATATCCCGTTGATGGTTAGAGAAACGGTAAACGCCGGATCACTCCCGGAAAAGTCCTCGCCGCTGATGGGACGATGAAAGCTTTTGATGCGGCCAGGCTCGTTCCCGATCAGGTCGAGCGCAATTGGGGAACAATGAGTGGGCGGGTGGGTTGGACCCTCAGACAGGCGCCGTCGACGCGCCCGAAGCGATGGGCCGCGTGCGCAGCGCGCGCCAGGCAAAGGAGGAACTCATGGCAGGCAAAAAGACGCATGAACAGCAGCTTCGTGTCATCGAAAAACGCGAGAAATCCGCAAATGCCGGCGAGGAATTCGACGCCAGGGCAGATCTGCAACGCAATGAGCAGGCGAGGGAAGCCTATCGGAAACGCGGTGATCTGAAGGCCGACCCGGACACCGGCAACGAGGACCGGGCGATGGTGCGCGGCCGCAACCAGGAGAGCGAGCATAAAAAGGGGAGCGGTCGTCCCTGACGGTGAAGGAGCCTCCGATAGAAAAGGAGCCCAGATCAAAAAAGGAGAACGTCATGACCTTGACATTGATCAGCAAGGCTTTTGCCGAGGATCAGCCGATCCCGAAGAAATATGCGCGAGCCGGCGAGAACCTCTTTCCGCCGCTTGCCTGGAGCGGTGCTCCCGCCGAAACCCGAAGCTTCGCTCTGGTGGTCGAGGATCCGGACGCTCCGCGCGGCACGTTCCGCCATTGCGGCATCGCCAATATCCCGGCGCAGTGGACCGAACTTGCCGAAAGCGCCGATACTGCGCCGGAGCAGGCGCCACGGTTCTACAAGAACGATTTCGGCAATGCCCGCTACGACGGCCCGCAGCCACCGGCCGGCGATCGCCCGCATCACTATATCTTCCGCCTCGCGGCCCTCGACGTGCCGAAGCTCTCGGTTCCGGATGCCGCCGGCATCAGCGCCATGTGGGCGGAGGCAAAGAAACACGCATTGGCGGAAGCGAGCGTGACCGGTACCTATCAGACGCAATGACGACGATCAGATTTTGCGTGAAGGCTCGGATGTGCGCAGAGCCGCCGCAAGTGCACAAGCGGCTTCCGCCGTTCAGGAAACGCGGTTTCGCTCGATGGTGAGCTGCGCATAGGGAGAGCCGCCATTCGCCAACTCGCCGGAGACGTTTTTCTCCCACTCGAAGCCGAGAACGGCGCCGTCCTTGATTTCCTGGAAGACATTGTCGGTGATGACGGCGGTGCCGGCGCCGTCGGCGACCGAGACGGCGCAGCCGACCGGCGCCTTGCGCACCACATTGCTGCTGACGACAACATTGCGCAGATAGGCGCCCCAGCCGATCTGCAGTCCCCAGCGCGGCGCCCCTTCGATCACATTGCCCGACACCAGCGTATCGGCCTCCGCCGCAATGCCGATGCCGAAGCCGACCTCGTGCTGGTAGGGCCCCTTCAGCGTCAGGTTTCGCACGACATTGCCGGTGACGCTTGCGAGCCTGCCGCCTTCGTCGAAATTGGCGATCGAGATGCCGTTTGCTGCCCCGTCGATCATATTGGCGGAAACGACCGCTCCTTCGAAGGCGAATTCGACATAGATCGCCGTCTCGCCGGAGCGCCGGCACTGGTTGCTGGTGATCTGGATGTCCGAAGCTGAATTGGCGCGGATGGCGGTAAAGGCGCAGTCGGAAATCTGGTTGTTGACAACCATTACGCCATCGGCGCGAAAGACATTGATGCCGTTGCCGTTCTGGCCGGTGCCGCCGTCATTGGCCCGGATGTTGGAAATCCGGTTGCCGGAGACGACCGTGCCGTCCTCCGCCTTCTTCCAGCGATGCACGAGAATGCCGCCATTGCCGCATTCCGAGACGCTATTTGCAACGATCGAAAGATTGGCGGAATCGACCGCGTAGATGCCGGATTGGGCGACGCTCGAAATGCGGCTGCGTTCGATCCGTCCGCCGCAGCGCTCCAATTGCAGGCCGTGCTTTCGGCTGCCGCCGATCTCGCAATTGTCGATCAGCACCTCGTCGACGCCGGTAAATTGCAGCAGCCCGCCTGCATAATCGCCGAGCCAACGATTGCCGCCGTCGATGACGAGATTGGAAAGCTCAATGCGCCTGATGTTTTTAGCCGAAAACAGGTGGCCGTCGCCGGTGTAGACGATCCGCGAGGCGCCGGGCACGCCTGATATGCGCGTATTGTCGGGCAAGGTGAGGTTGGAGACCTGATAGGTGCCGGGCGGCAGGAAGACCGGCACGTTCTCGGCCGCCGCCTGTCTGATCATCTGCTCCAGGTTGCGGATTTTACGGTCGCCGCTTTCGGGAAGAGCGCGATATTTCACCGCGTCGATCGCTCCGCGCAGATCGGGCTCGCTGGCCGCTGTCAGCGGCGAGGCAAACGCGCGCGATCTCCCGGCAGCAAGGGCCGAGGCGGCGAGAAAAAGAAGCATGTCGCGACGAAGCATTCCTGGCTCTCCTGTCATGACGCGCCCGTAGCAGAAAACGTGCCAGCCCGCCTGTCATCTTTTGGCACAGGCCCTTCACACTTGTCGGAAATTCTTGTTGCGGCAGAGGCCGATAGCAGGATCTCGCTGCTTATGTTGTCGCGTTGTTCACTCTTCCATTTAAGCAAGCCGAAGGGAATGCGGACTACTTTAAAGGGAAAATAGATGGATGTTGCGAGATGGGCCTTCAGCCGCTGGGAGAGAATGGCGTCATGCACGAACAGAGTGCCGGACGATGGGAATCGGTTGACTCCCTGACGGCTGAAACGCGGCGTCTGGTTGCCGCGACCGAAGCGATGATGGCGTCGACCGCCCATCACCTCTCGGAAGGTGTCGAGAACCTGCGCCTTAAGGAGATTATCCACGAACTTCCGGACTTCCTCTACGTCAAGGATCGCGACAGCCGCTTTGTCTTCGCCAACGCCGTCACCGCCGCCAGCCTCGGCCTGAGCGCCGAAGAGATCACCGGCAAGCGCGATTTCGACCTCTTCGATTTCGAGGTGGCGCGCCGTCATTTCGATATCGAGCAGCAGATCATGGCGACCGGGCAGGCCCGGATCGACATGGAGGAAACATTCGTTCCTCCAGGTTGCCCCCGGCCGAGATGCCGGCTCACCTCGAAGATTCCGCTGCGCAGCGACCGCGGCGAAATCGTCGGGCTGATCGGTGTTTCCCGCGATATTACCGAACGCAAGCTCCAGGAGGATCTCCATCGCGGCCAGGCGAAACTGCTCGAAATGATCGCCCGCAACGAGCCGCTGCCAATGATCCTCGAGGCGCTGGTGCTGATGATCGAGGCGCAGCTGACGGGTATCGACGGATCGGTGCTGCTGCTCGACAGCGAGGGCACCAGGCTCTATCACGGCGCGGCTCCCAATCTGCCCGGCGGCTACAGCCGCCTGATCGACGGCGTCACGATCGGCCCCAAGGTCGGCTCCTGCGGCACCGCTGCCTGGCGCGGCCAGACCGTGATCGTCGAGGACGTGATGAGCGACCCGCTTTGGGAGGATTTCCGCGCGCTGGTAGCGCCCTTCGGCTTCCGCTCCTGCTGGTCGACGCCGATCGCCACCTCTGAGAATAATGTGCTTGGCACCTTCGCCCTCTATTCCAGGGAAGTCCGCCGTCCCACAGAGCATGAAATGAAGCTGGTGGCGCTCGCCACCCACATCGCCGGCATCGCCATCGAGCGCAAGCGCGTCGACGACCGCATCCATTTCATGGCCCATCATGACGATCTGACCGGCCTGCCGAACCGCGCCTTCCTGAAGGAGCGGCTGGCCAATATCCTCGATCGGGCCAGGCGCAACAACCGCAAGGTCACCGTCGCCTATATCGATCTCGACAATTTCAAGGACGTCAATGACGGCCGCGGCCACGCCTCCGGCGACGAGGTGCTGAAGGAGCTCGCCGCCCGTATGGCCAACAGCATCCGCGCCTCGGATATGGTGGTGCGGCTCGGCGGCGATGAGTTCCTCGTGGTGCTCGTCCACCAGTCGAGCCACGATGCCGGCATCGCCCGCCGCCTTCGTGATCTGCAGAAGGCGATCAGCCGGCCGATACGCGGCAATAGCGGTGACATCGCCATCACCGCGAGCATCGGCGTTGCCGCCTTCCCCGTTGACGGTGCAACCGCCGAAGAGCTCCTCGCCAATGCCGACCGCGCCATGTACCGGGCCAAGCAACTCGGCCGCAATACGCTGCAGCATCACGATGGCGCCAGCACGTCGGTCGGCATGCCGCTCGGCGAGCAGGAGGAGCTCCACCAGGCGATCACTGGCGATCAGCTGTTCCTGGAATATCAGCCGCAGGTCGATGTCGCCAGCGGACGCATCACCGGCATTGAAGCGCTGGTCCGCTGGAACCATCCGGCCAAGGGCAGGGTGCCTCCTGTCAATTTCATCCCGCTTGCCGAACAGACCGGCCTCATCGTTCCCCTCGGCCTCTGGGTGCTGAACGAGGCGTGCCGCCAGGCGCGCACCTGGCATGATATGGGCCTGGCGCCGCTCACGGTCGCCGTCAATGTCTCGGCCAAGCAGTTCGCCGACCCGGATTTCGCAAGCCATGTCGCCGAGGCGCTGGAGCGCAACCGCCTGCTAGCGCGCTGGCTGGAGCTCGAAGTCACCGAAAGCGTGGTGATGCAGGATGCCGAGCGGGCGCTCGCCATGATGGAATCGTTAAGGGCGATCGGCGTTCGCCTGTCGATCGACGATTTCGGCTCCGGCTATTCCAGCCTTGCGGCACTGAAGACCTTCCCCTTCGACCGGCTGAAGATGGATCGTTCGCTGGTCGAGGCCCTGCCGGGCGACAAGACGGCCGTCGCCATCGCCTCGGCTGTCATTTCCCTGGCGCAGAAGCTGAAGCTGTCGGTTCTCGCCGAAGGCGTCGAGACCGACGCCCAAATGGATTTCCTGCGGCAGGCGCACTGCGAGGAAGCCCAGGGCTACCGCTTCTCGAGGCCCGTCCCGCCGGAGGAGGTTTCCCGAATGCTGCAAGCGCAGCTGCCCTGAACTTTTCGGCAGCTTGCTGACCGCGAGTGGATCGTTCGGTCAGACCCGAATGATGTTGAGACGCAGGGCGCTGACGACCGCCTGCGTTCTCGTCGTGCATCCCAGCTTCCTGATCACGCTGCCGATCTGGTTGTTGACCGCGTTTTCCGACAGATTGAGAAGCTTGGCAATTTCGCTGCTCTTCCTGCCTCCGGCCGTCAGTCTCAGGCAGTCCAGCTCGCTCTCTGTAAAGGCGACCGGCTTGTGTTTCTCGTTCAGTGTCAGCTGCGACAGCCGATCATAAATGAGCGTGGCGATAAACAGGAGTTTCGCCATTTCGACCATGCTGAAATTCCGAGACCCCGAAATCGACATCGCCCCACGTCCGGCTGCGGCATCATGGACAGGAAAATAGGCGCCCTTTTCCATGCCGTACCGCCTGAACAACCCGATGACGGTGGACTTCTTGCCTTCGCCGCGATCGGTGTTGATCGCCTCGACATCATAGTTGAAGGGGCTGGTCGACCTCAGCATCCGCCGGATGACCGGACTGTCGACCAAAAGGTTATGGGCGTCGTAATAATCAACCATTTCCGCCGGCCAGTTGGTGATGATCTTCGTCGCGCCGATTTCGACGACATCGACCGACGGGAGCGTCATGATCAGGAAGGCGGTCATTCCCAGATCCTGGGTGAGACGCTTCATGTATTTGAAGACTTCGTAATGTGTCTTGAAGCCTGCAGCGACTTCCTCAATTCGATTGAACTCGGCCTCGAGCGGCATATCTTTCTCCGATTACCTCGCATCCGGCGTTTGGCGGCTGGTGTGTCCACTTGCCGCTCGTATCCGAAGTTGATTCTGCAGGCTGGAAGGAGGGAAAAAATAGGCACGTGGAGAGAAAAACGCAAAGGCTCTTGGCTGCCTGCAACAGGCGGGCGGCCGTTGGTTAACAAAGAGTTTACGGATCTTCGAACCAATCGAACCCGGCAAAGGCGAAAAAATCGGTGGCGGCACTTATGACAACGTCCCGGAAGATCCGCTTCCTTAGCGAAGCCTCTAATCAAGTCACTGTTTGTGCTTCCTTATTTTTCAGTGTCGCTCGGATGTCACGCATCCGGTTTCGCGACGGCTCGGTTAAAGGAAGCTTAAAGATTTTATCGGATTCTATTTTCGGGGTGCCCGTCCAGCGCAAGTCCGTGATGGGTGGCGGCAGTCGTTCGCTCGATTTGAGCTAGGGGGAAGAGCATGAAGAAATTAGGATTGGGCTTCGGTTCGGATGCCAAGGCCGTCCTGGCCGCGATGAGCAGATCGCAGGCCATCATCGAATTCGACCTCACCGGCAGGATTCTCACCGCCAATGCCAATTTTTGCGCCGCGCTCGGTTACCAATTGTCCGAGATTGTCGGCCAGCATCACCGGATGTTCGTCGAACCCGCGGAAGCCTCGTCGGCCGACTATCGCGAATTCTGGGCGAAGCTCGGCCGAGGCGAGTTCGACCAGCGCCAATATAAGCGTATCGGCAAGGGCGGCAAGGAAATCTGGATCGAAGCCTCCTATAACCCGGTCCTCCGTGGCGGCAAGCCCTACAAGGTGGTGAAATTCGCGACCGATATCACCAGGCAGAAGCTGCAAAGCGCCGAGGATGCCGGCAAGATAAGTGCGCTGTCGCGCGCCCAGGCGGTCATCGAATTCACGCCGAAGGGCGAGATCTTGACGGCCAACGAGAATTTCCTGTCGGCGCTGGGCTATCAGCTCGCCGAGATCCAGGGCCGTCACCATTCGATGTTTTGCGACAGCACTTACGCCAACAGTGACGATTACCGGCGGTTCTGGGCGCGGCTGTCAGCCGGCGAATTCGTGGCCGACGAGTTCCTGCGCATCGGCAAGGGCGGCAAAAAGGTTTATATCCAGGCGTCCTACAATCCGATCTTCGACATGAACGGCAGGGTGTTCAAGGTCGTCAAGTTCGCGACCGACGTGACCGCCCGCGTCAACAACGTCGATCAGCTGGCGGCATCCCTGACGGCTTTGTCCGCCGGCGACCTGACCCAGGAAGTCGCAACCCCGTTCATTCCGACGCTGGAAAAAATCCGGACCGACTTCAACGCCGCCGTCGGCAAGCTGCGCGCAGCGATGCAGGCCGTGGCCGAAAACGCAACCGGCATCGCTGCAGGCGCCCAGCAGGTTCGTTCCGCCTCGGATGATCTGTCGAAGCGCACGGAACAGCAGGCGGCCTCCGTCGAGGAAACCGCCGCCGCGCTTGAACAGATCACCACGACGGTTTCCGATTCCAGCAACCGCGCCCAGGAGGCCGGCCAACTCGTGCGAAGGACCCGCGAGAACGCCGAGCGTTCCGGGGCGGTGGTCCGCAGCGCCGTCGAAGCCATGGGCAAGATCGAGACATCGTCGTCGGAGATCAGCAATATCATCGGCGTGATCGACGAAATCGCGTTTCAGACCAATCTGCTGGCGCTGAACGCCGGCGTCGAGGCGGCCCGGGCGGGAGATGCCGGCAAGGGTTTTGCGGTGGTCGCGCAGGAAGTTCGTGAACTTGCTCAGAGATCCGCCAAAGCGGCGAAGGAGATCAAGGAACTCATCGGTGCCTCCAACGAGCACGTGAAGAGCGGAGTGAGCCTGGTGGGGGAAACCGGCAAGGCCCTCGAAGAGATCGTCGGCCAGGTTCAGCAGGTCAACGGCAATGTTCTTGCGATCGTCGAAAGTTCCAAGGAGCAGGCGACGGGACTGAAGGAAATCAACACTGCCGTCAACACCATGGACCAGGGGACCCAGCAGAATGCGGCCATGGTCGAGGAATCGACGGCTGCCGCCCACAGCCTCGCCAGGGAGGCCGAGGCGCTTTTCCAGCTGCTGGGCCAGTTCAACATCGGCGGCATGGCCTCACGCCGGCAACGCCCCGCCGTGGCAACCGGTGCTTCCAGACCCGCCGCATCGGCGCCGCGGGCAATGATTGCGAAGGTCGGCGCCGCCTTCCATGGCAATGCGGCAGTTGCCGGCGGCGACTGGGAGGAGTTCTGAGGCCGCAGAGGCTCCACGTCATTTCATGAGCTTGCCCATCGTCTCGATCTCGTTCGTCCATAGGCCTGCCGCATAGTTCTGCGGCAGCCGCGCCAGTTGCGCGGGATCGTCGATGCCGGTGGAAAAATCATTGCCGCGATAGGGGCCGAGTACGAAAACCTCAGTGCCGGCGTCCTGCATCCGGTTGAGGAATCGGTCCGGCCAGCCCCAGAGCCAGGGGGCAATGTTGATCGGCACCAGCATCATCCGCCGCTTGCAGGCATCCGGCATGAGGCCGGTCCAACCATAGCCGATATAGCCGAAAAGGCAGCCCTTCAGACTCTGGCGCGAGGCGGTTTTGATATCGGGCACGAGCCGGCGAAGGACGTCGATCGGCGCGTCGCCGCCATAGACGATGATCTCGGCCCGCCGTGTCCTCGAAAGCCCGTTCAGCACGGCGGCGAGCTTTTCCCCTTCGGATGGATCGCGGCTCTTGATATTGATGAGAAAGCGCCGATCCGGAAAGGTCGACAGCACTTGCGCCAGCGTCGGCATCATGCCGATGCCACGACCGCGAAAGGGAAAGGTCCTGCCGCCGTCGGCGGTATAGCCATAGCCGATGTCGAGACCGCGCATGTCAGCCATCGAATGCTCGCGGGTCACGCCGTGGCCGTCGGTGCGGCAGTCGAGCGTCCAGTCATGGAAGACGGCGAATTCCCCGTCCGTCGTCGGATGCACGTCGATCTCGATGATATCGGCGCCGGCGGCAAACCCTGCCTGCATCGAACGGATCGTATTCTCGAGATAATCGTGTTTCGGCGCGAGCATGCGGCTCGCCGTGCAGGTGTCATTCTTCAGATCGGTCTCGTCGAAACGTTGGGCGATGCCGCGATGGGCGAGCAGCACCGGCTTTCCCGGCCGATGCCCGGCAAGCAGGCTTGTATTGTTGAGATAGATGGCGGCTGCGGCGAACGCGACCGCCGCCGCGCAATAGAAAAGCTTCCTGCCCAATCCTGCTCCCCCTGATTGCATCGAAGAAGGCAACAGCTAGAAGGCGATTCTGGTTGTTCTTGGGCTGTTTTCCGGCTTTTCTATGCAGAGCTAAATCTGCCGGAGAGGAGCGCTATTTCCATGGAACCACAGGACGACGAACTCATCCGTTTCGAAGCAGAGGGCGCTGCCCCTTTGCCGCCGGCAACGATCGATGGTCATGTCGCGCGTGATGGCGCCCGCATCTGGTATGCGAGCTATGGCGCCGGCCCTGCCGTCATTCTGCTGCATGGCGGCCTCGGCCACAGCGGCAACTGGGGCTATCAGGTCCCGGCGCTGGTGGGCAGCGGCCGCCGCGTCGTGCTGATCGACAGCCGCGGTCATGGCCGCAGCAGCCGCGATGCCCGTCCCTATAGTTATGAACTGATGGCTGCCGATGTGCTTGCGGTCATGGACGAACTCTCTTTGGACAAAGCGGCCTTTGTCGGCTGGAGCGACGGCGCCTGCATCGCGCTGATCCTCGCCGCCACGGCGCCGTCGCGTGTCGAGGGCGTCTTCTTCTTCGCCTGCAACATGGATCCGAGCGGCACACGGGAATTCGTTCCGACCCCGGTCATCGACCGATGCTTCAGCCGCCACGCCAAGGATTATGCGGCCCTGTCCGCCACGCCGGACGATTTCAATGGCTTCGTCGAGGCGGTCAGCCTGATGATGCGGACGGAGCCGAATTATCACGCCGAAGACCTCGGCCGCATCGGCGTGCCGGTTGCGATCGTGCTCGGCGAACATGACGAATTCATCAAGCCGGAGCACGCCGAATACCTCGCCCGCACGATTCCGAACGCCGAGATGATCTTTTTGCCCGGCGTCAGCCATTTCGCGCCGCTGCAGCGGCCGGCGGAGTTCAACGCCGCAGTGCTGTCCTTCCTCGACGGGCTCCCGTCTTGAATCGCTACCTCTGGCCTCGCGCCCATTTGCCGCTATCTCTTGCTGCATGAGAGCTGATGCGCTGCTTTATCCCGCCCCGGAAGGGCTCTATTGCCCCGAAGGCGGATTCTATGTCGATCCGGTGCGGCCGGTCGAGCGGGCGCTCGTCACCCACGGCCATTCCGATCACGCCCGGCCCGGCCATGTGAACGTGCTTGCCACCCGCCAGACGCTCGACATCATGCGCCTGCGCTACGGCGACGGCTTCTGCGCCAGCGAGCAGGCAGTCGGTTTCAACGAGGAACTGCTGGTCAACGGCGTCAAGGTGAGCTTTCATCCCGCCGGCCACGTGCTTGGCTCCGCGCAGATCGCCATAGAGAAGAACGGCACGCGCATCGTCGTCTCCGGCGACTACAAGCGTCGTCCCGACCCGACCTGCGCGGCCTATGTGCCGGTTGCCTGCGATGTCTTCATCACCGAGGCGACCTTCGGCCTGCCGGTCTTCCACCATCCCGATCCGATGGATGAGACCGGCAAGCTGCTGGCCTCGCTCCGCCAATTCCCCGAGCGCACCCATCTGGTCGGCGCCTATGCGCTGGGCAAGGCCCAGCGGGTCATCCGGCTGCTGCGCGATGCCGGCTACGGCGAACCGATCTATCTTCACGGCGCCATGGAAAAGCTCTGCGACTACTATGTCGGCGAGGGCATCGATCTCGGCGAGCTGCTGCCGGCCACGATCGAGAGCCGCGACAGATCCGCCTTCAAGGGCGCCATCGTCATCGGCCCGTCCTCGGCCTTCGCCGACCGCTGGGCGCGGCGCTTCAACGAGCCGCTGCCGGCCTTCGCCTCCGGCTGGATGATGGTGCGCCAGCGCGCCAAGCAGCTCGGCGTCGAACTGCCGCTCGTCATCTCCGATCATTGCGACTGGCCGGAGCTGACGGAAACGATCCGGGAGCTGCACCCGGCCGAGGTCTGGGTGACCCATGGCCGCGAGGAAGCCCTGGTGCGCTGGTGCCAATTGCACGGCATCAAGGCAAAACCGCTGCATCTGGTGGGCTATGAAGACGAGGCGGATTGAGGCGATGAGTTGTGTCGTGCGCGAAAACCCCTCTCTAGTCGGCCTTGCCGCCATCGCCGGCATCTTCATTCAGGTGCTCGGGCTTGACCCAAGGGATGTCACAGGAAACCAGCCACAGCGCGTCGGCGCGGCAAATGACTCATGCAATGCCGAAGCGTTTCTCGCGCCCAAGGACTTGGGCGCACTGGATTCCTGTGACAGGCACAGGAATGAGGGCGTACCCATTGAGCCTTCCCTCCAGGAGCGGAGGCCGAGATGAAAGCCTTCGCCGATCTCCTCGACCGCCTCGTCCTGACCCCCAGCCGCAACGGTAAGCTCAAGCTGCTGACCGATTATTTCCGCGACACGCCGGATCCCGACCGCGGCTATGGCCTTGCCGCCATCGCCGGCACGCTGGAAGTGCGCAACGTCAAGCCCGCCATGCTGCGCGAGCTGGTGCTGGAGCGCATGGACGAGGTGCTGTTCCGCTATTCCTACGATTATGTCGGCGATCTTGCCGAAACCATCTCGCTCGTCTGGGACAATGAACGGGATATCGACCGTTCCGCCCTTGCCCAGCCGCGCCTCGGCGAGGTCGTCACCCGCATGAATGGACTCGGCCGCACCGAAGTGCGCGGCTATGTCCGCGACCTGCTCGACCGGCTGGATTCCTCCGGCCGCTTCGCCTTCATCAAGCTGGCAACCGGGGCCATGCGCATCGGCGTTTCCGCCCGCCTCGCCAAGCAGGCGCTCGCCGATCTCGGCGGCAAGGACGTCACCGAGATCGAAACCCTCTGGCACGGCCTGCAGCCGCCGTATGAGACACTGTTCCAGTGGCTGACGGGCGGCGGCGACAAACCGGCGCTGGCGACGCCGGCGATCTTCCATTCCGTCATGCTCGCCAATGCGGTGGAGGAGGGCGATCTGACCGGTCTCGCCCCCGGCGACTATGCCGCCGAATGGAAATGGGACGGCATCCGCGTCCAGCTCTCCCGTTCCGGCGACCGGCGCAAGATCTATTCCCGTTCCGGCGACGATATCTCCGGCGCCTTTCCCGATATTCTCGACGCCATCAATTTTTCCGGCGTCGTCGACGGCGAATTGCTGGTCGGCGGCACCGCCCGCTCCAACAGCCCGACCCGCACCTTCTCCGACCTGCAGCAGCGGCTGAACCGCAAGACGGTGACGGCAAGGATGCTCGACGATTACCCTGCCTTCATTCGCGCCTACGACCTGCTGTTCGAGGATGAGGAGGATGTGCGCGGCCGAACCTATGTCGATCGTCGCGATCGCCTCGCCGAGATCATCGACCGCGCCCCCCATGATCGTTTCGATCTTTCACCGCTCGTGCCGTTCTCATCCTGGGAGGAGCTCGATACCCTGCGCGCCGCCCCGCCCGATCCGGTCATCGAAGGCGTAATGATCAAGCGCCGTGACAGCATCTACCAGGCCGGCCGCATGAAGGGTCCCTGGTTCAAGTGGAAGCGCAATCCCTACAACGTCGACGCCGTGCTGATGTATGCCCAGCGCGGCCACGGCAAGCGCTCGAGCTACTATTCCGATTTCACCTTCGGCGTCTGGGCCGACGACGAGGACGGCGAGCAGCTGGTGCCGGTCGGCAAGGCCTATTTCGGTTTCACCGATGCCGAACTCGAGCTGCTCGACAAGTTCGTGCGCAACAATACGACGGAGCGGTTCGGCCCGGTGCGGGCCGTGCGCGCCGACCGGGATTTCGGCTTCGTCGTCGAAGTGGCCTTCGAGGGCATCAATCGCTCGACACGGCACAAATCCGGGGTCGCCATGCGCTTCCCCCGCATCTCCCGCCTTCGCCCCGACAAGCCGCCCAACGAGGCCGACCGGCTGCGCACGCTGATCGCCATGATCGACGCCAAGCCAGGCTGAGCCGCGGGCCGCCTGCGCAACAATGACGCAGGGCGAGATTTTCAACGGGATGTGTCTTGGCGGCGGCGCGGTTTCCGGTGCAAATCTTGCAGACCGGGGAAATGATTTGGGTGCTGCGCATGAGCTCGCATGAACGAAATTCCTTTTTCCGCCAACGCCGTGCCGTGCTGGCGGGCCTTGCCGGCGCGCTCGTCCTGCCGCGCATGGCCGCCGCCTTCGATGTCCCGGAGGAACCGCGCCTTGCCAGGCACGACTACGCCGAGGTTCGCCGCCGTTTTCGCACGAAGCTGCTGCAGAAGGGCCCGGCCCCCGACAAGTACGAATCGCTGGCCGCGCCTGCCGACGCCGAGAAGATCTTCTACCGTTCCGGCTATGGCGGCGAGCTGGAGCTTGCGGCCTGGGTTTCCAAATATAAGCGCGAGCACACCGCAAAGCCTGCCGTGCTTTTCCTGCATGGCGGCAACGCCATGGGCATCGGCCACTGGCAACTGATGAAGCCCTATATGAATGCCGGCTACGTCGTGATGATGCCGTCGCTGCGCGGTGAAAACGGGCAGAGGGGCAATTTCTCCGGCTTTTACGACGAGGTCGACGACGTTCTCGCCGCGGCCGAGCGCCTGGCGCATCTGCCGGGGGTCGATTCCGGGCGCCTGTTCATCGCCGGCCACAGCATCGGCGGCACGCTGACCATGCTGACGGCGATGAGCACCCATAAATTCCGTGCCGCCGCGCCGATTTCAGGCAATCCCAACGCCTTCCGCTTCTTCAATCGCTATCCCCAGGATATCCGCTTCGACGACAGCAATACGCATGAATTCGAGGTGCGTTCGGCCCTCTGCTACGCTCACAGCTTCAAATGCCCCGTCCGGGTCGTCCACGGCACCGAAGAGGCGCATTTCAACGATCGCGCCGGCCTGCTCGCCCGCCGCGCCCGCGCTGCAGGCGCACACATCGAAACCGAAACCGTCGCCGGTAACCACACCACGGCGCTGCCGGCCGAGATCGAACAGAGTATCCGCTTCTTCCACGGCGTGGCGGCCTGATATTCGACAGCCCATGAACCCGCAGCCAGAAGGCAGGTTCATGGGCTTCCTGTATTTTCCGCCTCAACGCCAGCCTCGCGCCAGCCGCGGATGCCATCGTCGTGCCAGTATCGCTGTCTCGCCGATCGTTGATAAGGGTGGTTCCATGAATATTCTGCGCCGGGTCTTCCCGATTGCCGGGCTCGTGATGGTCGCTGCGTCGCTCAGCGGCTGCAACATCCTCATTCCCGATGTCGCCGCCGATTCGCCAGCCCGCTTCGTCCAGGAAACCTCGCCGGTCTTTTATCAGCCGCCGGGCGTCGATCCGCGCCGCGTGCGGCCGATCCCCGATCAGCCGGTGCCGCAGACGCGCGAGCTCTACAGGACCCAGTTCAACCAGACCTATGGCCTACCGGTTACCAACCCCGTGCACGCGACGATGTATGGCGAGCTGCGCGACGAGGGTTTCACCCTGCCGGCGATCCCGGTCAGCCGCGTGCAGCCGCAATACCTGCGCCAGGAGGTCGATTACCAGACGGCCGAGCGCCCCGGCACCGTCGTCGTCGATACCAAGGCGCGTTTCCTCTATTTCGTCGAAGGCAACGGCAAGGCGATGCGCTACGGCGTCGGCCTCGGTCGCGACGGTTACGCCTGGTCGGGCCGCGGCGTAATCCAGTGGAAGCAGAAATGGCCGCGCTGGACGCCGCCGGCCGAAATGGTCTCGCGCCAGCCCGATGTTCGCGCTTTTTCCGCCGAAAACGGCGGTATGAATCCCGGGCTCCAGAACCCGCTCGGCGCGCGCGCCATGTACATCTTCAAGGACGGGCAGGATACGCTCTATCGCATCCACGGCACCCCGGACTGGCAGTCGATCGGCAAGGCCACATCGTCCGGCTGCGTGCGCATGCTGAACCAGGATGTCGTCGATCTCTACGACCGCCTGCCTGCCAGGGCCGAGATCGTTGTGATGTAGCGCTGCAACAGCGCTCTTCATATCGTCGGCTCCACCAGGAACACGTCTGCGTGAAGCTATGGTTTATTTGGCGCAAGCCGATAGATTTCCTTATGTCGTTATCCAGGATTCCCGCATCAAAAGGAAATCAGTCCCGCGTCATGAGTTCCGATAGACATCTTTCCCGCCGAAGCTTTCTTTCCCTTTCGGCCTTGACGGCAGCCTCCGCGCTCACTGGCTGCGCCTCCTCCGCCAACACCGTGACATCGGGCGACACGTCGATCATCTACCGTTCGCCCATGCGCCTTTTCCAGTCGCCGGGAGCATCGAGCGTGCCGAGCGGGGCCGAGCTTGCCGTCATGTACGGCCCGGTCGAAGATGGCGGCTTCCTCATTCCCGCCGTTCCCTATGAACAGATCGATCCGCGCTACTATCGCCAGCGCGTTGTCGATCCCACCGGCCAGCCGCCCGGCACCATCGTCGTCGACACGCCCTCGCGCTTCCTCTATCTCGTTCAGGCCGATGGCACGGCGATGCGTTACGGCGTCGGCATCGGCCGCGAAGGATTTGCCTGGCAGGGATCGGGCGTCATCCAGTGGCGTCAGAGATGGCCGCGCTGGAAGCCGCCGAACGAAATGGTCGCCCGCCAGCCGGAACTCGTCAAATATTCGATCGACAACGGCGGCATGGAGCCCGGTCTGAAGAACCCGCTCGGCGCCCGTGCGCTCTATATCTTCTCGAACGGCGAAGACACGCTCTACCGCCTGCATGGCAATCCCGACTGGCGCTCGATCGGCAAGGCCGTCTCCTCGGGCTGCGTCCGGCTGTTGAACCAGGATATCATCGATCTCTATGATCGCGTTCCGACGAAGGCGCCGATCGTCGTCTGGCAATGATGCCGCCGGGGCGGCCGCCAGCCGGCCGCCTCCACCTGCTTTTCCGCCCGTCATTATCCTGCCAGGAAAAGTTTTATTTCCGGATAGCATTGCTTAATTCGATAAAAGGCCTACATGGTGCCTATCGAATATGCTCGTGACCTTTGTCCATGCGCGATCGCGCTTCGTCAGATCTCCTCTCAGCATCGATACTGCCCGTGGATATCCCTCCCGGGCGCACTCCAACGGTTGAAAGGAAATCGTTATGAATTCAGGCGTCGTCAAGTGGTTCAATGGTACGAAGGGTTTTGGCTTCATCCAGCCCGATGATGGTTCCACGGACGTTTTTGTTCACATTTCGGCAGTCGAACGCGCTGGCATGCGCGAACTCACCGAAGGTCAGAAGGTCCGTTACGACCTCGTTCGCGACAAGCGCTCGGGCAAGAGCGCGGCCGACAACCTTCAGGCCGCATGATTTGTCATTCGCCCTCCAGCGCCGCGCGTCTTCTTAAGACGGGCAAAGGACGCTGTAGCACTTTGGCTGGCCACGGTTGTGACAGCGAGCTGACCACGGATGTACTGGCAGCGAGCTTACCAAACTGGCACCGGAAGGGCTGAGTGACGGGAAGAGGTCGGGTCCGCGCCCGGCCTTTTTGCTTTGATCGCGGCCTTTGATCGACCAATTAAACAGCCGAAGAGTTGAGGGACGCTGCAATGGGCAGACCAAATTACAAAGTCGGCGACACGATCGTGCTGAAATCCGGCCTCACGCGCACCGCGAAAGCCGAGAAACGATGCCGGATCGCCAGCATTTTGCCCAACGACCACGGGCATGTGCAGTATCGCGTCCGGTTCGACGCCGAGAATTTCGAGCGCCGCATCACCGAGGCCGACATCGATACCGGGAAATCACCATGCGAGGCATCCCCCGAGGCGGTGGCAAAGTCGGACGGCGCCGGGTCCTGGCTCAAGCTTTCGAGCATCAGAATCGGGAAATAGTCCCGCGTTTTATTATGGACAGTGCGGCGTCGCCGCCCAAGAAAGGATATCATCTTGCAGGTACTCGTCAGGGATAACAATGTCGATCAGGCGCTCCGTGTGCTCAAGAAGAAGATGCAGCGCGAAGGCCTGTTCCGGGAAATGAAAGCGCGCAGCGCCTTCGAGAAGCCCTCCGAGAAACGCGCCCGCGAAAAAGCCGAAGCCATTCGCCGCCAGCGCAAGCTTGCCCGCAAGAAGCTGCAGCGTGAAGGCCTGTTGCCGGCGCCGAAGAAGGTTCTTCGCGCCCGCTAATCCAGCCGTAAAATCCCGGCCCGGCCGTAGATTGCGGCCCGGCCAGGGAAGCGCGGCTCTCGCGCTGCGGAGCCACTCAAACACCGTCGTCACCTGGGAAAGGGGCACATGACCGCCACCAAGGGAGAATTTTTCAATCCCGCCAAGCTGTCGTCCCGCGACAAAGCGGAAGCCACCGATCACACGGCACGCGCCATCATCGCGGCCGAGGCTTCAGCCCGCGACAAGAAGACGGAAAAGCTGCGGGCGCTGCGTCTGCAGCAGGCGGCCGAATCCGGCGCGGAAGCGGCGCCGGCAAAGAAGCGCCGGTCGCCGGCCAAGTCCGCTCCGCGGCGGTCGTAATCTTCGGCGGGTAAGGTTAGGGAAGAAGCCTCAGCCGCCGGCGGCGCCGGCCCGGCCGAGATTGCCGCGCAGCCGATGCAGCATGTCGCGCATCTGTCCCAGTTCCTCCAGTGTGCAGCCCGCGGCTTGTCCGATCGCCGTCATGATCGTATCGACTTCGGTCTTCATTGCCTCACCCTTCGGGGTCAGCGACACGATCACCTGGCGCTCGTCGCGCAGGTCACGGACGCGCTTGATCAGCCCGCTTTGTTCCAGTCGCTTCAACAGCGGCGACAGCGTGCCGGAATCGAGATCCAGTTGCTCGCCGATCGTCTTCACCGGCAGCTCGCTACGCTCCCACAGCACCAGCATCACCAGATATTGCGGATAGGTGAGGCCGACCTTGTCGAGGATCGGCTTGTAGGCGCGGGTGAAGGCATGCGCCGTCGCATAGACCGCGAAGCACAGCTGCTTTTCCAGCCGCTTCTCCTCCTCCGGTATCTCCATCGTCTTTGCCGTTTGCGCTTTCATATCCACCATCCCCAGCATGATGCCGAAAATTGTGAGCGGTTTTCGGACGACATCATGCTCTCGCTTTAACGTAGAGCAGGATTCAGTTTTTTGGCCCGAGCCGGCCAAAATTCATCCCGCTCCAAGGCTGCAATTGTCCCTCTTTTGGCATCGGAATGCAATTTGCAAAATTAACTTGCGTACAATTTAATTGTGCGATATTAAAAAAATCCAACCCCGATCGAAGGGCCAACCAAAGGAGATTGTCATGCCTATTCTCTATACGACCCAAGCCTCTGCCACCGGCGGCCGCGCCGGCCGCGCCGTTTCCGAAAACGGCGTTCTGGATGTGACGCTGACCGTTCCCAAGGAGCTCGGCGGCGACGGCGCGACCGGCACCAATCCCGAGCAGCTTTTCGCCGCCGGCTATTCCGCCTGCTTCCTCGGCGCCCTGAAATTTGTCGCGGGCCAGCAGAAGGTCAAGATTCCGGAGGAAACGACGGTCTCCGCCAAGGTCGGCATCGGCCCGCGCGAAGACGGTGCCGGCTTCGGCATCGAAGTGGCCCTGACCGTCAACATCCCCGGTCTCGACCGCGAAACCGCCGAGAAGCTCGCTGCCGCAGCCCACATCGTCTGCCCCTACAGCCACGCCATGCGCACCTCGACCGAAGTTCCGGTCACGGTTGCCTGATCCGGGCGCGTTCAGCAAAACTGTCGGCGACGGTCTGCGGCTTCGGTCGGGGCCGTCGCTTTTCTTGCTGCTGACATGAACGCAGCGTTCGTCGCACGGGTCCTCGGGTCAAGCTCCGAGGACGATGGAGCAAGCGGAGGCCTCTTGCTTCCAAACGATCCTGCTCGTCAATCTCCGTCGTGCCCAGGCCTGACCCGAGCACCCAGGCACGCTTGCCGGTGGCATCGCTGGAAACGAAGCGATTTCTCGAATCCAGGGCATGCTCAGTTAGCTCTACTCGGCCATCACCCGCGCTGTAGCGCGGCCCGCGCTGCAGCGCGGCCGGCGCGGCGAGCGGCCGGCTTCGGCGTCTCGTCCGTCATCCCTGACACCGTCTGCAGATCCTGCCGCAGCCGCGCGGAACTTCCATCCGGGAGCTTCTGGTCGAGCGCCGCATGCGTCTCTTTCCAGATCGGCAGCGCTCTCGCCAGCACCGCCTTGCCTTCGCCGGTGAGCACGAGCAGCCGGCCGCGCCTGTCCGTCGGATTTTCCATCACGCTCACCCAGCCCTTGCGCTGCAGTGGCTTCAGGGCCGCCGTCAGCGTCGTCTGGTCCATGGCGAGCAGGGCTGCGACCGGCCCCATCGGCGGCGGCTCCGGCCGGTTCAGCGACATCATCAGTGAAAACTGTCCGTTGGTCAGCCCTGCAGGCCGCAATGCGTCGTCGAACAGGCGGGCGAGCGCCCGCGCCGCTCGCTGCGCATGTAGGCAGAGGCAGGTGTCGCGCACCAGCAGCGTTGTAGAAAAAGGAATTTCAACCGAGTTTGACATGGCCATTTTATATTGATATCAATCTTTCTAGTCAAGGAGAAGGAGATGGGCCGGCTCGCCGGCAGCGCCGGAGGAGGGCGCATTCCATGCAGAACGAAGTTGTTTCCCGCGAGAAATGGCTGGAAGCCCGGCGCGCCCTGCTCTTGAAGGAAAAGGAGGCGACGAAGCTGCGTGACAGCATCAACGCCGCCCGTCTGGCGCTGCCCTGGGTGAGGGTCGACAAGGATTACGTCTTCGACACGCCTGAGGGAGAGAAATCGCTCGCCGATCTCTTCGATGGCCGCAGCCAGCTTTTAATCTATCATTTCATGCTTGGCCCGGACTGGGAGGCCGGCTGCCCCGGCTGCTCCTTCCTGTCCGATCATGTCGACGGCGCCCTGCCGCATCTCAACCATCACGACGTCACCTGGGTCGCCGTCTCGCGCGCGCCCCTCGACAAGATCGCCGCCTATAAAAGGCGGATGGGTTGGAAATTTCCCTGGGTCTCCTCCTTCGGCAGCGATTTCAATTTCGATTACCACGTTTCCTTCAGCCCGAAGGACCTTGCCAAAGACAAGGTCTTTTACAATTTTACACCTATAGAGCCGGCCGAGGCCAATGACGAACTACCGGGTCTCAGCGCCTTCTACCGGAACGACAAGGGCGAGATCTTCCACACCTATTCGAGCTATGCCCGCGGGCCGGAGGAACTGATTGGCACTTTGATGATCCTCGACCGCGCGCCGAAGGGCCGCAACGAGGAGGGCACGATGAATTTCGTGCGCCGCCACGACGAATATGAGGAGGCCAAGGCGCCATCCTGCTGTCACTGAGCCGGGAGATGATGAAACCGCTGAGCGGTTTCGACGACGTCATGTTCCCGGCAATGCCGGAAAACCATGCCGGCATCACTCAAGGGAGAAGAGGATGATGAAGACGGCTGAAGTGCTGAAGGAACATTCCTTCCTGGAACGGATGGTCGGCAACTGGAGCGTCACCGCACCGGAGATGGGCGGCGGCGGCGACTGGACGGAGACCGTCCGCTCGCTGCACGGCATCTGGTTCGTCGCCGAAGGGCACGGCCGCATGCCCGACGGCAAGCAGGCCACCACGATCCTGACGCTCGGCTACAACGCCGAAAAGGGCAAGTATGTCGGCAGCTGGATCGGCTCGATGATGGACTTCATGTGGGTCTATGAAGGCGAGGTCGATGTCTCCGGCAACGTGCTCGACCTCTATACGACGGGACCCGACTTCAGTGGCGAGGGCCTGGCCGATTACCGCGAGCAGATCACCTTCATCAACGCAGATCACCGCACCTTCACCTCCAGCGCCAGACAGGACGACGGTTCGTGGAAGCAGTTCATGGAAGCGCATTACACCCGCAAGATCTGACAATCACGGCGCCGCAAACAGCCAAGGCGTCAGAAGAGGGAGAATATGATGTCCGAGACGCATGGAAAGTTCATCTGGTGCGAGCTGATGACCCCCGACACGGCGGCTGCCGCGAAATTCTACAGCTCCGTCGTCGGCTGGACCACCTCCGAGATGAAGGTGGAGGGCATGCCGACCTATACGGTCTTCCAGGCCGGCGGCATCGGCGTTGCCGGTCTGATGGAGTTCCCGGCCGAACTCGAAGGCCAGGGCATCCCGCCGAACTGGACGGGTTATGTCGACGTCGACGATGTCGACCAGTCGGCAAGGGATTTCGCCGCCAGTGGCGGTACGGTCCGCCGTCCGCCGGAAGACATCCCCACCGTCGGCCGCTTCGCTGTCGTCGCCGATCCGGACGGCGCGGTGCTCTGCATCATGACGCCGGCGCCGATGGAACAGACCTGGCCTGAACTCGCCTTCGACGCGCCGGGCAACATCGGCTGGCGCGAGCTCTATTCCGGCAACGGCAAGGACGCGCTCGCCTTTTATTCCAAGCTGTTCGGCTGGACGAAGGACAGCGAAATGGACATGGGCCCGATGGGCGTCTACTACATCTTCGCCCATGGCGGCCGGCAGACCGGCGGCATGATGACCAAGCCGGACAACATACCGATGCCCTTCTGGTGCTACTATTTCATCGTGCCCACCCTCGACGCCGCGATCGAACGCGTCACCGCGGGCGGTGGCAAGGTCGTCCACGGCCCGATGGAAGTCCCCGGCGGCAGCTGGATCATCCAGGCCACCGACCCCCAGGGAGCCTTCTTCTGCCTGGTGGCGCCGAAGCGGTAGTGTTTTCGGTGTGTCGTTGACGGTGCACCGTGTGGCCGGCCCCTCATCCGGCTGCCGCCACCGTCCTGCAGACCCCCGTAAACGGGGCGAAGGGGATATGCCGCACCAGTTTCGTTAATTCGTGACGTTGCGTTTGGCACGTCCCCTCTCCGCGTTTTTACGGGGAGAGGGGCAGTGCCTTGCGCCATCATCCCCGCGATCCCACCGAAGCAAAGAAACCCACCGGGCTTTCTACCTCCACCAGCCGCTTCTTCTCGATCAGCCAGAAGCGGTTGCCCACCGCCCGCACGAAACTGCGGTCGTGCGAGACCAGCAGGCAGCTCGCATCGTGCGCCATCAACTCGCTTTCAAGCGCTTCCTGTCCCTCGATGTCGAGGTGATTGGTCGGCTCGTCGAGCAGATAGAAATTCGGCTCCGTCAGCCTGAGCACCAGCATGCCGAGCCGCGCCTTCTGGCCGCCGGAGAGCTGGCCGATCGGTTTTGCCTGCATGTCGATCGTCATGCCGGCGCCGGCCAACAGGGCGCGTGCCCTGTGGTCGCCGACATCGAAGCGGCGGATGATCGTGCCGATCGGCGTGTCGCCGTCGGCAAGATCGGCGAGCGCCTGGTCGCCATAACCGAGAACCAGCGACGGCGTCGCCTTGATCCCGCCAGGCGCCGTCTCCGGCCTTTCGATCGCCTGTCTCAGCATCGACACCAGCCGCGACTTGCCGGCGCCGTTGAGACCGAGGAGCACGATGCGGTCATCCTGGCAGATGAATTGCCGGCCGGTCCTGAAGAGCAGCGTTCCATCCGGCGTCGTCACCGCCGCGTCTTCCAGCGTCACCAGCACCTTGGCATGCGTGCCGCGGTTGGCAAGCCGGATGCCGCCGGCCGAACGCTCCAGATGCGCGGGTTTTGCCGCATCCTCCAGCTTCTCCGCCCGCTGTTTCAGCTGCTTCGTCTTGACGACGAGCAGGTCGCTGCCGGAATTGATGCCGATATTGTTGAGCTTGGCCGCCTGCCTGCGCAGCTGTTCCGCCGTCTTGATGTCACGCTCGTATCGCCGCGCGTCGGAAGCGTCGGCCTCGTCGAGGGCGGTGCGCGCTCTGGAATAGGGAAGCGCAAAGACCTGCGATTGCTCCGGCCGCAGGAACAGCGTCCGGTTGGTCGTCGCATCGAGGAAGGCGCGGTCATGGCTGGACAGGATGACCGGCACGTCGCGCGGCAAGGCGTTGAGCCAGCTTTCCAGCTGCGCGATCTTTTCGAGGTCGAGATGATTGGTCGGCTCGTCGAGCAGCAGCACGTCGGGCTCGCTGACCCAGGCGCGGGCCAGCATGGCGAGCCGCTGCCAGCCGCCGCTCAATTGCCGCAGCGGCCGGCCGCGCATGGCCTCCGGCACCTCCAGCGATTCCAGCACGACATCGACGCGCCAGCTCTCGTTTTCGGCCTGGTCGGCCGGCAGCGCCTGCAGCACCGCCTCATGGAACGGCGCATCGAAAAGGGCCGCCGGCACATTCTGCGCGACATGGCCGATGGTGAGCCCGCGCGCCTTGGTGATCTCGCCCTCGTTCGGCTCGAGCGCGCCGGTGAGGCAGGCGAGCAGCGTCGATTTCCCCCGCCCATTGGCGGCGACGAGACCGATGCGGTCGCCGGCGTTCACGACGAGGTTGAGCTTGGAAAACAAGGGGTTGCCCAGCGTGATGCCGAGATTGCGGATAGCGATGAGGGTCATGATGGTTCTCTGGTCTTGACCGGGAGCGGCGCATCCGGGGCATCAGCCATCACGGAATTGCGCCTATTGGGCCCGGGAGTTACAGGAATGCGGGCAGCTTGGGATACGGTGCCGCATTGGCCACGAGGGCAGACCAGGAAGGGATGTCGAGAACGGCCTCTGGTCAGCCCTGCAAACGCATTTGCAGGGCGTCGACGGGACCACGCTGGCGATGATGCCGGAAGTAGTGTTGCATACGTGATCCTCCTTTCTCGAAAGGGTTGCAGCAGTGAAATACCATTGCCCGCAGGAAGAGGCAAGAGAACCGCCGGCGCGCGTTGCCCAAGAGAGCCTCATCCTGAGTCGCCCCCGCAGGGGCCTCGAAGGACGAGGCGGGTGCGCTGACGCGAGGCGTAGCGTTGGAGCGTGTCGTTCGAGGCTCCGGCCTATGGCCTGCGCGCCTCAGGATAAGGGAGGTTGGTGGGTGCCGCGCTCCGGATAGGGGGCGCAAGTGGCTGTCTCTCTAACCCACCGGCTCACCGCCAGCCAATTCCAGTCGCCGCTCTATCCCGATGTTCTCAAGAAATCTCTCGTCATGGCTGACGACGATGAGCGCCCCGTCATAGGCACGCAGCCCGGCCTCGACCGCTGATATCGAATCGATGTCGAGATGGTTGGTCGGCTCGTCGAGGATCAGCAGCGGCGGCGGTGCGGAGCCGAGAACGCAGGCAAGGCCGGCGCGCAGCAATTGTCCGCCGCCCAACGTCGAGACAACCTGCAGTGCCGCGTCGGCCCTGAACACGAAGCGGGCGAGGGCGGCCCGGCAGGTGTTTTCATCGGCCTGCGGGTTGATCCGGCGGAAATTGTCGCGGATCGAGCCCGAGGGATCGAGAAGGCTGACCTTCTGATCGAGCATCGCAAAACCGGTCATGACCGCGACGGTGCCGGCCCAGGGCCTGAGTTCGCCGGTGAGAAGCGAAAGCAGCGTCGTCTTGCCAGAGCCGTTCGGCCCGGTGACGGCAATCCGTTCCGGCCCGGTCACGGCGAAAGAGAGATCGCCGATGACGGGATCATCAGGCCGATAGCCGGCTGTGACGCCTTCCATCTTCAGCACGGTCTTATTGGCGGCGAGGCCGGTCGGCGGCAGGCGCACCGACAAGGGCTGGAGGATCTCGATCTTCTCGCGCGCCGCCTTTGCGTCTTCCTGTGCCGCCGCGCGCCGGCGTTCGGCAAGACGGGCGTTGTCGCCGCCGGTCGTTTCGCTTCGTTCCTTCATGCCGCCGAGCATGATGCGCGGGATGCCGCCCTTGACGGCCATCTTCCGCCCGGCGCTGTCCCGGCGCGCCTGGCGTTCCACCGTGGCCTGCGCCTTGCGCGCCACCTCGGCCAAGCGCTTTTCGGCATCGGCAAGGTCATGTTCGGCTGCCGCAAGCTCCAGCGCCTTGCGCTCGCGATATTGGCTCCAGTTGCCGCCGTAGCGGGTGGCGCCGAGCGACGTCAATTCGACGATCGCATCCATGCTTTCGAGCAGTTCCCGGTCATGGCTGACGATGATCGCCCCGGCCCGCCAGCCAGATATCAGCGCGATCACCGCATCGCGGCCTTCGCGGTCGAGATTGTTTGTCGGTTCGTCGAGCAGCAAAAAATCCGGTTCGGTGAAGACAAGGGCCGCAAGCCCGGCGCGGGTGCGCTGCCCGCCGGAAAGCGCGGCAAGCCGTGTCTGTGGCTCTGCGTCGAGCCCGATGCGATCAAGGGCTGCGGCCATGCGCGCCTCTAGCGTCCAGTCCGCCGCTGAAAGCTCGTCGGCCGTTGCCGCGCCAGCTTCGGCACGGTGAAGAAGGCCGAGCGCCCCGACCACACCGAAGAGATCGGCAATGGTTTCGTTGGGCGCGACCTGAACGCTCTGCCGGAGGAGGCCGAGGCTGCCGCTGACCGATAGCGTCCCCGACTGCGGCTGGATATCCCCAGAGACGAGCTTCAGCAGCGTCGTCTTGCCGACGCCGTTGCGCCCGATAAGGCCGGAGCGCTCCGGCCCGAAACTCAGATCGAGATCGGAAAAAAGCGGCCGTCCGTCAGGCGTGGCCCATGAAATTTTGGAGAGAGTGATGGATGCAGGCATGGATATGGATTTCCCCGTTGGCAAGGCGAACTGGCATTGCGATCGGGTTGAAATCCATTGCGGCACACATCCTGTTGAAATGGTCGATGGCTGGGGATCTAGGGAAGAAGGGCGCCGGGTTCAAGGCAAAGCGGCGATTCTGCATTCTTTCAGGCATGTGTTTGCCCCTCACCCTGGCCCCGCACGGGGAGAGGGACGTGCCCTATGAGAGGCCTTGAGACGAACGGAGAGGTCGCGGCATGGTCCCTTCGCCCCGTTTACGGTCTGCAGGACGGGACGAGACCCGTGGCTCGACCCCGGTCGATGCCGGCAGGCGGATGAGGGGCTCACGCGCTGCCGCGCAAAATCCCTAGCGCTTCAAGCTCCCCAATATCCCGCGCACCAGCGCCCGGCCGACCTGGGTCGCTACCGTGCGCGCCACGCTCTTCATCGCCGCTTCCACCACCGTTTCGCGCTGGTAGCCGGACGACCTGCCGCGGGATTGGCCGCGGCTCTGGTTGTCGTCGCTGCCGAAGCCCGGCAGGCTCCAGCCGGAGGGGGTGCCGGGCTGTTCGGCCGCTTCCTCCTGCGCCCGCTTGGCGGCCTCGGCTTCCGCCGCCTTCCTGGCGCGCGCGGCCAGCATTTCGAAGGCGGATTCGCGGTCGACATCTTCGTCATAGACGCCAAGGACCGGGCTCTTGTCCATCACCTGCTGGCGCTCGCTGTCGGTCAGCGGTCCGACGCGGCCGGATGGCGGGCGGATCAGCGTGCGCTCGACGATCGACGGCGCGCCCTTGGCTTCCAGCGTCGAGACCAGCGCCTCGCCGGTGCCGAGATTGGTGATGACGGCGGCGCAATCGAAGGCCGGGTTGGGACGGAAGGTGTCGGCCGCCGTCTTCACCGCCTTCTGCTCGCGCGGCGAATAGGCGCGGAGGGCGTGCTGGACGCGGTTGCCGAGTTGGGCGAGCACCGTTTCCGGCACGTCGAGCGGGTTCTGCGTGACGAAATAGACGCCGACACCCTTGGAGCGGATCAGTCGCACCACCTGCTCGACGCGTTCGACCAGGACCTTCGGTGCATCGTTGAAGAGCAGATGCGCTTCGTCGAAGAAGAAGACCAGCTTCGGCTTGGCGGGGTCGCCGACCTCCGGCAGTTCCTCGAACAGCTCCGAGAGCAGCCAGAGCAGGAAGGTGGCATAAAGGCGCGGGTTCATCATCAGCTTGTCGGCGGCAAGCACCGAGATCTGGCCGTAGCCGTTATTGCTGGTGCGCATGATGTCGGAGATTTTCAGCGCCGGTTCGCCGAAGAAATGTTCCGCACCCTGCTGTTCGAGAACGAGCAGCGCCCGCTGGATCGAGCCGACCGAGGCCTTGGAGATCAGCCCGTACTGGGTGGAAAGCGCAGTGGCATTCTCGCCCATATAGTTGAGCAGCGAGGTGAAATCCTTGAGGTCGAGCAGCGGCAGCCCGGCCTGGTCGGCGATCTTGAAGGCGATGTTGATGACGCCTTCCTGCGGTTCGGAGGCATCCATCAGCCGCGCCAGCAGCAGCGGCCCCATTTCGGCGACGGTGGTGCGCACACGATGGCCCTTCTCGCCGAACAGATCCCAGAAAATCACCGGGAACTGGTCGAATTCATAATCGGTAAAGCCGATCTGCTCGGCGCGGGTGGTGAGAAAATCCTTAGGCTCGCCCTTGGCGGCGATGCCGGAAAGATCGCCCTTAATGTCGGCGGCAAAAACCGGGACGCCGGCCCGCGAAAAGCCTTCGGCCAGCACCTGCAGCGTCACCGTCTTGCCGGTGCCGGTGGCGCCGGTGACGAGGCCGTGGCGGTTGCCGAATCTCAGGTCGAGATATTCCGGCTTGTTGATGCTGTCGTCGGGATTGCGGCTTGCGCCGATAAAAATCTTGCCGTCCTCGATCATCCGCGACTCTCCCTTCGGCGCTGCCGCCATTTATTGAGAAGGCTTGGGCTTGCGCAGCCTTCATCGAACCATCGTTTCCCTGTTATAAGCAGGCGGATGGATGCGGACAACTGTTTGCATGGAAAGCAAAACCGCGGTTTGAAAGCGCGTCTTGAGTTGCGCTCGAATCTCGATTAACGTTGACGTTAACGTCAAAATAACAGGAGGCTGACATGAATGAAGTTGTAACCCAGATCGCCGATCGCGTGGGTATTGCGCCGGACTTGGCCGAAAAGGCGCTCGGCATGATGCTCGGCTTCCTGCAGCGCGAGGCGGCCGACGGCCCGGTCGCGCGGATGATCGAAGCGATCCCCGGCGGCGCCGATCTCGTCGCCCAGTTCAACGGCGCCGGTGCGGGCGGCGGCGGTCTGCTCGGCGGACTGATGAACTCGCTCGGCGGCGGCGGCATCATGGGCCTCGGCCAGCAGCTGATGGGCGAGGGCCTCGGCATGGGCGAGATCACCTCGCTTGCCAAGGAAACCATCGCTATCGCCAAGCAATATGCCGGCGAAGAGGTCGTCGACGAAGTCGTCGCTTCCGTCCCCGGCCTCAGCCAGTTCGTCTGAGCGATGCGGCCGGAAGCCTCCGCGGTCTCGCTGCTTGTGGCTTCCGGTCGCCCTTGTCATGCAGCCTCCTGCGGCTAGTTAAGGATTTCCGTCGAAAAGAAGGAGAGCCGAATGACCGTCTGGCGGCCACCGCAGCAGATCAGGGTGAAGGTGATCGGCCTTGCCTGGAGGCAGGATCGGTTGCTCGCCGCGGAAGTGGAGGATGACGGCGGCTGCATCAAGGGCATTCGGCCGCTCGGCGGCTCGATCGAATTCGGCGAGACGCGCGAACAGGCCCTGCAGCGCGAATTCCGGGAGGAACTCGAAACGCCAATCCGCATCGTCGGCCCCTGGCATCTGCTCGAAAACATCTTCGAGCATCACGGCGCGACCGGTCACGAATATATTTTCGCCGCCGATATCGAACTTGCCGATGCATCGCTCTATGCGCGCGATGAAATCCGCTATTGCGAACTCGACGAGACGGCGGCGACGGCGCGCTGGTTCGGCCGCGAGATGGTCCGCGATGCCGGCATCGCTCTCTATCCGACAGGGCTGGAAAAGCTGCTGTCACGCTGGTGCGATTGAGCCCGAGACGGAGTTTTTCCGCGGCCGATATTCCGCTCGCCAAACTTTTGTCGCCCGTGCCTGTTCAAGCGGAACAAGAAAGATCGAATTTCTGTTATCATCGCATCGTTGAAACCAGAGGGAACAGCATCATGCGCAGGTTTATTGCAGCAACGTCGATCGCTCTCCTCAGCCTCTCCGCCCCGGTCCTTGCCCAGTCGAATATGGGCATGGATGCCAGCGGCCGGTTCGACGGCACGCCGCCGCTCGGCACGGCGCCGGGCGCCGAGACGCAAAGCGGGCTGGTCATCCCGCTCGATTCGATCGAGACCGGCAGCGTCAAGAACGGCGCCCCGAGCGGCCGCGTCGATTGGGCCCGCTGCCCGCCGCGCAAGGCCCGCGGCGCGCTCGCGACCGAAGGCGGCAACAGCGGCGCCTCCGTCAGCGCGGCCTGCCGCGATCGGTAATAAAGAAGCGTTCTATTTGCCGTCTTTGCCGTTGCGATGCAGAAGGACACCAAGTTCATGCCATTGCCGCCCGTCGCGCTCAATGAGGCGATCGGCGCAGTCAGGTCCCATGCTCCCCGGCCTGTAAGCTTCGGGGGTGTTCGGGTCCTTTGCCCAGATATCGAGGAAGGGCTGTACCGCCGCCCAGCCGGCCTCGATGCCGTCGGCGCGCTGGAACAATGTCTGGTCGCCGATGAAGAGGTCGTAGAGCAGGGATTCATAGCCGGTGGTCTTGCCGATATCGAACTTGTCGGCATAGCGGAAGTCGAGGGAAACAGGCGTGGTATCGACCGAAAACCCCGGAGTCTTGATCGAGATTTCCATGCTCATTCCCTCGTCCGGCTGCACCTGGATCACCAGCCGGTTCGGCGGCAGACGGCGATTGACCTCGGTCTCGCGGAATTGCGCGAAGGGCACCGGCTGGAAAGTGATGACGATCTCTGTGTCGCGCGCGGTCAGCGCCTTGCCGGTTCTCAAATAGAAGGGCACGCCGGCCCAGCGCCAGGTATCGGCATAGAGCTTCAGCGCCACATAGGTCTCGGTCCGGCTGTCGGGGGAGACATCCTTGGTATCACGATAGGCGGGAAGCTCGACGCCGTTGAGCGGCCCGGCCGTATAGGCGCCGCGCACGCCATGGGTCTTTGCCTCCTCGGGCGTATAGATGCGCAGCGCCTTCAGCACCTTGCTCTTCTCGTTGCGGATCGCTTCGGCGTCGAAGCTGTTCGGCGGCTCCATGGCGATCATCGCCAGCAACTGGAAGAGATGGTTCGGCACCATGTCGCGCAGCGCGCCCGTGGCATCGTAGAATTTGCCGCGACTGCCGACATCGACGACCTCGGTGGCGGTGATCTGCACATGGTCGATGTAGCGGCTGTTCCACAGCGACTCGATCATCATATTGGCAAAACGCGCCGTCATCAGGTTCTGCACCGTCTCCTTGCCGAGGAAATGGTCGAGACGGTAGACCTGACTTTCGTCGATCTGCGCAAGGATACGGGCATTGAGCGCCTGCGCCGAAGCGAGATCGGTGCCGAACGGCTTCTCAATGGCGACGCGGCGGAAGACGCCATCGCTTTCATCGGTCAGCCGGTGGGCGGCCAGTTTTTCGACGATCGTGCCGAAAAAGGACGGCGGCACGGCGAGATAGAAGGCGGCATTGGCATGCGGACCCAGCCGTTTGCCGATCTCGAGGAAAATATCGTCCTTGGTGAAATCACCCGATGTGTAGCTTATGCGCCGGCGCAGGCTCTCCCAGGCTGCGTCCTTGACCGTCTGTTCGCCACCGCTCAGATGGTCGAGGAATGCGTCGAGCCGGCCGCGCAGGAATTCGTCGTCGCCCGGCTCGATGCCGATGCCGAGAATATGGAGATCCTCGCCGACCAGGCGCTCGCGCGTCAGGTTGATGATTGCCGGCATCAGCAGCCGGCGGGTCAGATCGCCGGTGGCGCCGAAGATGACGAGGGTGACCGGCGGGGTGGGGGCTGCGTCCATCGATGTCATCTCCCTAAGATTGCCCGCCGACTATAATGCGCGGCGGTTTTGCCGCAACCTATGAGGAGAAGGATAACGGGCATTTGACAGCATCCGGGGGCAGCTATCGGCGCAAAGCGAGGTATCCCGGCAGCAGCCGGCTATCCCTTTACCGCCACTATGAAGATCCTCGGAAACCGCAGCAGCACCCGCCCGTCTGACATCTTCGGATAGGCCCTTTCGACCCGCTCCAGATAATCCGCCAGAAACGCCTCGCGGTGCTTTTCGCCGGCATGGGCGAGATAGGGCATCAGGCCGGTGCCCTTCACCCATTCGACGATATCAGCCGCATCCGCCATCGGGTGGTTGTAGATGGTATGCCAGATATCGACGCGTAAAGCCTTGCCGATCAGCCTGGAGTAATAGCTCGAGGGCGGGGCCAATCGCTGGCGGCGCACGCTCTTCTCCTCGAAGGCGGCCTTCCACGGACCGGCATGGGCGGTCTCCTCCATCGCCAGATGTGAGGGTTCGCCGAGATTGTCGGGCATCTGCACGGCGAGTACGCCGCCTGAGGAAAGCCCGTCCATCAGCCGGTCGAAAATGTCGAGGTGATCGGGCAGCCATTGGAAGACAGCATTGGCAAAGAGCAGGTCGGCGGCCTCCGTCGGCTGCCAGCTGCCGAGATCGGCCTCGACGAAGGCGGTGCCGGGAAGCCGCTTGCGGGCCGCCTCCAGCATGTTGACGTCGCTGTCGAGGCCGGAGACGCCGTCGGCGCCATAACGCTCGATGACGAGTTCGGTCGAATTGCCCGGCCCGCAGCCGAGGTCGATGGCGCGGCGAAGGCTCTGCAGCGGCACCTGCGCCAGAAGATCACGCGCCGGTCGTGTGCGTTCGTCCTCGAATTTCACATATTGCTGGGCGGACCATGCCATGGCGGTACCTCCTGATGCCGGGCCACATTTCCCCTGGCGGATGCCGATCTTGTCGATGTTGCTCCGTCGGTCTCGACGATATCAAAGGCTCCGGCCTTCACTCCGCAGAGACAAGTATCTTGTCGACGCGCCTGCCGTCGAGATCGATGACTTCGAAGCGCCATCCGTCTCTGGTGAAGCTCTCACCTAGTTCCGGCAGATGTTTCAGCTCTTCCAGAACCAGACCGGCGACAGTCTGATATTCGAGATCGTCGTCGAGCTTGAGATTCAGGAATTCGGCGAATTCGTCGATCGGCGTCCAGCCCGACACCAGGTAGGAGCCGTCGTCGCGGCGGGCGATGGCCTGCTCGTCGACCGGTCCCTCCTGGAGAGCGCCCATGATCGCTTCCAGAATGTCTCCTGACGAAACAATGCCCTCGAAATGGCCGTACTCGTCAAAGACCAGCACCATGTGGACCGGCGATTTCCGGATGGCTTCAATGACGTTTATGGCGGTCGAAAGGTCTGAAACGACAGGAACATCCTGCGTCAAAGCCTTGATATCGGCGCTGCCATGTTCCGACATCGAATCGTAAAAATCCTTGACCGGCAGGATGCCGATCACCTCGTCGGAACTGCCTTTGCGAACGGGCAGCCGCGACCGTTTGGTCCGGTGAAGCTGCGCCCGGATTTCTTCAAGGCTGTCGTCGATATCGATAATTTCGACGTCGCGCCGCGGCGTCATCAGCGCCCGGGCAGTGCGGTCGGCCAGCCGCATGACGCCTGATATCATCGCCGACTCTTCGCTTTCGATCACGCCGGCCGACTGCGCCTCGGCGAGAACGGTTTTGATCTCTTCATCGGAGACATTGTCGCCGCCTTTTCCTGATTGACCAAGCAGCTTGAGCACGAGGTTCCCGGAGGCGTTCAGAAGCCAGACGAGCGGCAGCGCAATTTTGGAAAGCAGCGCCATGGCCGGCGCGACCCTCGCAGCGACGGCTTCGGGTTCTCGCAACGCGATCTGCTTTGGGACAAGTTCGCCGACGATCAAGGAAAGATAGGTGATGGCGACGACGACCGAACCGACGCCGACAGCGTCGGCGGCCGTCGACGACATTCCCTGTGCTTCCAGCCATCCCGACAGGCGGCCGCCGAGCGTGGCTCCGGAGAAGGCGCCGGAGAGGACACCGACCAGCGTGATGCCGATCTGAACCGTGGAGAGGAAGCGGCCGGGATTTTCGGCAAGTTTGATGGCCTGGGCTGCACCCTTGCTGCCATTGTCGGAGAGGACCTTCAGGCGGGCTGTTCGAGACGACACGACAGCCAGCTCAGACATGGCGAGCACACCATTGAGGATGGTGAGAAGCGCCACAATTCCAATTTCCAGAAACACAGGGACCCTATTCGTTGAGATTTTAATGCCGCGATGGTGAGGCGAGGCGGCGACCCGTTCGCATAGACGCTATATCAGCATCGCCCATCGTCTTTCCATCGTCGTATATCCCAGGCGAGGCGGGCGTCATCGCGCCTGCTACAATGGTCGCCAGCTTCCTCGGCCGGAAGATCCAGGCTGGAACGGGCGGAGCTTATACTGGATGGCTCGCTATCAGGCATGTTGCCGTTTTGGCGTTGAAACGCTTCCCGCGCAAGAGGCTCGGGGCAAAAATCATTATAGGATGCTGATGTGACAGTTTTGAAAATGGCGGAGCATCCGTTTGCGCCAAAGCTGGCGATCGCGTTGCCACCGAGTTCACAAATCCTTATCGGAGGGGAGATAGGCGCCCCGTCGCCAATTCTGCCCGGCAAGCCTCACCAAAATCGAGGAGAAAGTTCATCGCGCCGGAACGGGCAAGATCCCGGATTTCGGAGAGCGAAAGATTGGGCGTCAAATAGGTTTCGACGATCCTTGCCATCGCCAGTTCGGCTGCATTCACGACCGGGCGGGATGAAATCAGACGCATCTGGGCGACCAACGCATAAAGCAGTACGAGATCGGAAACATCGTCCTTCTGGTGGCTTAGTGCGTCACCGAAAAGCCGGGTGGCTTCGGCGATGAAATCGGAAAACAGCTTTTCGCGCTTGGCAATCTCGACCTCCCGATATTTTTCCCGCAGCTGTGACCGATGCGTCATCCATGTGCTGGCAAACGAGGTCAGGCTGCCAATCGCGATGCCGGCAAGACCCATTAGAGCAGAGATATATGCGTCCATGAGATTCTCCTCTCGGAACGGGCCGGCGCGCTTGGCACATGAATGACAGCGCACAGATCGCAATCAGCCCCGGCCTCTATTCGGCAGGCGGAGGCCCCACCCACACGCCGTCTGGCACTTCCGGGATACAATTTGCCAAGCCGTTGAGCATGCCTTGAAACACGCCCTCGCTCAGATCCTCAATCTTGCCGCTGGGACCGACGAGGCTGTCTACCAGCAGCAAAGTCAGGCCATGCATTTGCGACCAGAATATTAGAATGGCCCCATCGATCGTGCGCGCGTTTGCCGCATTGTTGGGAATGAGGCGTCCGAGAGCACCGTCGCATATCGCCTCTACGACAACGGCTTTCATGCGGTAGGCCGCCGTTCTTTCGATCGCAGGGCGCCCATTGTCCTGGCCACCAAGGTAGCCGCCGAACATCAATCTGTAGAGCGCTGGATTGTCGACGCCGCCGCAAACGTAAGCGCGTGCGATAGCCGCCAGTCGCTCGCGCGGACTGTCGAGTTCCTTCGTCGCATCTGCCATCCGCTTTGCAAGGAGCTCAAATCCGACCGCCGAGACGGCGGCCAGCAATTCGCGCTTATCGGCGAAGTGTTTGTACGGGGCATTGTGACTGACGCCCGCGCGTCGGGCGAGCTCGCGCAGCGAAAATTCCGTGCTTTGAGACTCGCTGAGGACGTCGAGCGCGGCCTCGACGATCGCCCTGTGCAGGTCGCCGTGGTGGTAGGGGCGCTGGTCTGTGATGGAAATGTCTTTGGTCATAACAATCCACTAGGTTGTTAAGTTGCTCATGTCAACATTCTTGATCGTAGAATGTTGACATTGTCTACTCTTCTCTCTAAGTGGGCGACGTCAACATAGGCGCGCCGCGTTGCGAGCAGACGATCGGCGCCCACGCTACAAAAAATAGGTACATCGATGGCCGATCAATATCCCGTCACAAACAAGAGGCACCGCGGACGCCACCCTTTGTAGCGCTGTCTGACGGAAACGCTCCCGCATCCCGAACCAACTCTACCGCGCGACGAGCCGCAGTGGGCTCGCGCTATCTCGTTTAGTGTCAAAGGAAATGAACATGGAAGTCTGTAATGGTTTGCGCCGACCCTTGACGAAGGTCCGCCGACCTGAGGTGGCTACGAACCGCTTTGTCGATGGCGCGGGCGCCCGTGGAGTGATTGCGATGCTGCGGAGTGTCGTTCAGACGGCCGCATTCGGCGTTCTTGTGGGATTCTCCACACTGCCGACAGCCCGAGCGGATGAACCGGCACCTTCGTTCAAGCCGGAGATCAGTGACGAGGCGGCGACGGCCGTCTCGCAGATGGGAAAGACTCTGCATGCCAGGGACCTGTCGATCACGGCAAGGACGGTCAGCGTCTATCTGGATGAATTCGGACAGCCGCTTCACATCTTCCATACGATGAAAATCGCCGCCCGCCGGCCCGATCGGATCGCCGTCGAGTTTATCGGCGATGACGGCAGACACGATCTATTCTACGACGGCAAGGCGGCCTCGGTCTTGTTTCCCGATAGAAAGGAATACATGACGATCCCGGCGTCGGGCGACATATCCTCCGCGCTCGACGAGATCGCCGACAAGCTGGACTTCGATTTTCCGCTCGGCGTCCTTTTTGCAGGCTCACCGGACGATGTTCTGCTGGGCGATGCCATGGCGGCCCGGCAGGTGGGCACGGCTACCGTCGACGGGATCGAGTGCCGTCATCTGCTCTTCTCACAGAAGTCCGGCATCGATGTGGAGTTGTGGGTCGAGAAGAATGACGCGGCGAAGCCCCATCGTCTGGTCGTCACCTACCCGTTGTTGCAAGGCCAACCAAGCTTCGTTGCAGAGTTCACCAGTTGGACGACGCAGCCCCCTCTGTCCGACTCCGAATTCACCTTTGAACCTCCGGCCGATGCGAAAAAGATTGATCCGACACCAGCCGTCGCGTCGGGATCGGAAGGGAGCCGGTGATGAACTATCTGAAGCGCAGCTGCCTTGCTTTTCTCGCTTTTACGGCCATCACATCCGACGTCGCCTTCGGTCAGTTTGCGCCGCCGCCCGGCGGTCCGCCGCCCCTGCCGTCTGGAGGGCCACCCCATTTCCCATCGGGAGGACCGAGCGGTCCCGCGCGTCCGCCGATGGCGAGCCACGCTCGGCCGCCGGTGAGCGCGCAGAACCGTCCGCCAGCGACCCCCCGTACTCGTATGCCAATTGTCGGTGGCGCAAAGGGGCGGTTGGCGGAAGGGCCAGGCCGCGGAGCGAGCAACCTGTCTGGAAACATCCGCAACACGGTGAACTCGGGCGGTAACATCGCCGGCAACCGCACCTTCACGAACGCCGGGGGCAATATCGTCGCGAAGGACTCGGGCAACCTCACCGTGAACAACTCAGGCGATCTCAAGGTCTCGGGCAACGGCAACGGATACTTTGGCCGTGGATATTATGGTCGCGGAGATCACCGCCGCGCTGAGTATGGCGGTGGAGACTATGGGCGTGGATATGGAGGTGGAGACTATGGGCGTGGATACTATCGCCGCGAAGCCTACGCTCTGGGCGGGTATGCGGCAGGCGTCGCCGTCGGTGCGGCAGCCGCGTCGGGCACCGGTGGAAGGACGTATTCCTCTTATGCAGATCAGTCTGGATCCGCTGCGGGCTCCTCTGGCGCAGCATCCTCCGGTTCGTCCCACGGCAGTGCTCAGAGCTCTGCCAACGCGGCGTCGTCAAGTTCGTCGCACGGGGGCTCTTCAAGTTCGTCACACGCCAGTCCTTCAGGCTCTGCTGGCGAGGTATATGCGAGCTCTTCCGATCAGAGTCGCTCCGGCCAGGCCGTTGCAGACAGGCGGAACCAGAGCGGCGGCAACAGCAGCTCCCAGTCTGTGAATCCTCTGATCGCCGGCCTGTTTGAGAGCCTTCCACCGGAAGGCACGGCATGGACGTCGGAAGAGGCGGTCGGCTGGCTTCAGGCTGCGGCCGCCAATTTACGGATCGTCTACAGGATCCAGGGTAACATCGTGGTCTCGGGCGAAACCCCGCCGTCGGACTACAATCGCGTACCTGGTAGGGACTACTAGATTCAACTCAGCATGAGGAAGAGGTTCAGGCCGGACGTCGCACGACGCATCCGGCCTTTGCCGCGCGCACTAAACCACACGGCTCTGTCCGCTCTGACGTATCTGCCCAAGTCACGCGGCTCGTCCCGAATGTTGCAGAGCCCCGTTCATAACGAGGTCGATGTGCGCCTCCATAAGCGCCCTGCCGTCGATCCGCTTTCGATCCGCAAACATCAGCCGCCAGACGGTAACCTGAAAAATCGAACTCGCGAGCACGCCCGGCATGTCGGCCGCCGCCTCCTGTATAAATTCTCCGGATGTCACGCCTTGCTCGACCAAGGCAGTAAGGGCTGCAAGCGTCGGTGCGATGAATTGCCCATGAAGGCAATCGACCAGTTCGGGAAAACGAGTTCCTTCGGCGATGGACAAGCGCAGGAGTTCTCGCGTCTTTCGGTTGTTGGCCGTGTTCTCATAAGCGATAAGCAGCAGGTCGCGGATCCGGTCGGCGCAGGATCCCCGAAGGTTGGCGATGGCGGTCGACAGATCAGCGGATGACGTCGAGTCGTGGCGAAACATTTCCCGGAAAAGAACTTCCTTGGTCGCGAAATAGAAGTAGATCGTTCCCTTTGTTATCCCCAGTCGGGCTGCGACGTCTTCGACCCGCGTCGCCGCATAACCTTTTGCCGCAAACTCCTCGAATGCGGCCTCCAATATTTCCTGGGGCCGCCGCGCCTTCCGTTCCGCCCTCGATGTACTCTTTTCAACTCGTTCCATCGGTCTGGAATTGTTCGGATTCCCGGCTAACTGCATCTGCTTCACCTATCTGCATGTTGCGCTTGTCAACATTTTCTCGTGATTATGTTGACAGCGCCCACTTTAGTCTTTAAGTGGGCGCTGTCAACATCAGGCATGAGCCTGGCAGCAGATTGAAGCTGGCCGATCAACAACGCGGCTTTCTTCGCAAACCGTACCGGAGCAAAAAATGCAGTCCTTTCGATTGCTGGGAATTGGTCTCGCCTGCGCAGTTCTGGCTGCCTGCGACGAAAAAGCAGAAGTGGCTCCGCCGCCGCAGCAGGTTCGCGCCGTCTCGGCCGCGGACGCGCAGTATCAACCCGGTGCGGAGATCACCGGCGAGGTGAAGGCAAGGGTCCAGACCGAACTTTCCTTTCGCGTCAGCGGTAGGGTTCTCGAGAGAAAGGTCGATGTCGGGTCGCATGTCCACGCCGGCGATGTCCTGGCCCGGCTGAACGACACGGAGCAACAGGCCGACGTCAGTGTCGCCCGCGCAGCACTGGAGTCGGCGCAGGCGGTCCTCGCGCAAAAGACGCTCGCCTTCGACCGGGCGTCGTCGCTTCTGCAGTCACAGGCGGTTCCGCGGGCGATCTTTGACGATGCCCAGAAAGAGCTTCTGAGCGCGCAGGCTTCCCTCGAGGCCGCCGAGGCCGCGCTCGCGACCGCGAAGGACGCGCTGTCCTACACAGAGTTGAGAGCGGCCGCTGACGGCATCATCACGGCGCGCAGCATTGAAGCGGGGCAGGTCGTCTCAGCGGCGCAACCGGCCTTCACGATCGCCCACGACGGGCCAAGAGATGCGGTGTTTGATGTCTTTGAAGCATTCTTTCTGGACGGCCGTCCTTTGAACGACGTCCTCGTCGCACCGGTTTCGGACCCCACGCGAGACGTCCACACCAACATCCGCGAGGTTTCGCCGGTCATAGACGCAAAAACAGGCACCATCCGGATCAAGGTGGGGCTTCAGGAGAACACGTCATGGCCGCTTGGAACGCCCGTCGTGGCCAAGCTGCGCACCGCGCCGCGCGACGGAATCGTGCTGCCTTACACCGCGATCGCATCGGCCGACGGCGAACCCGCCGTCTGGCTCGTCAACACCCAAAACCATACCGTTTCGCTCCGCAAGATTTCCGTCGGCCGATACCGCCAGAGCGATTTCATCGTGACCAGCGGCGTCGCCCCTCAAGACCTGGTTGTCACCGAAGGCGGAAAATTTCTCAAGGAAGGCCAGGCAGTCGCCTGGGAAGGCAAGTGAGATGACACTCAATCGCATATGCACCGCTCTCCCGCTTCTTCTGTCGCTATCGCCGCTTGCAGGCTGCGATCAGAACTCCGTCGCAGCGGAGGAGACGGCTCCCCGTCCTGTCAAGGTCGTCATGGCAACGGCCGAACGGGACAAAGCGGCAAGCTCGCCCGGCGTGGTGCGGGCCCGCATCGAGACCGACCTGGCTTTTCGCACGCTCGGGCGAATGGTCTCTCGCAAGGTCGATGTCGGCGACCTGGTCCACAAGGGTGATCTCCTCGCCGAGATCGATCCCCTCAGTCTTCAACTCGCAGTTGACGGCGCCGAAGCCGACCTCCGCAACGCCCAGGCGCTGTTGGAGAACGCCGAGACGACCGAAATACGCAAGCGAAAGCTCGTGCAGAGCAGTGCGGCAAGCATGGCGGATCATGATCTCGCCGTACAGCAACTCAAATCGGCTGTCGCCAATGTCGCGAAAGCGACGGCCAGCCTTGCGAAGGCGCGCGAGCAACTGGGCTACGCCGAACTGAGAGCCGAATTCGACGGCGTCGTGACCGCCACCTCCGCGGAAATAGGCCAGACCGTCTCGGCCGGCCAACCAGTCTTGAAACTGGCGCGCCTCGAGCAGCGCGACGTGGTCGTCGATGTGCCGGAAGCGCAGTTCAGTCGCGTTCGCCTGAACGACCGCTTCAACGTCGCCCTCCAGCTCGACAGCACGATCCAGGCCGTTGGCGTGGTCCGCGAGATCGCGCCGCAGGCCGATCCGAACACCCGCACCTATCGGCTGAAGATCGGCATCGATCAGGCGCCGGACATCTTCCGCCTTGGCGCCGTGGTCACTGCGACGCCGCTTGTCGGAGAAGGGAAGCAGGCGATCACGTTGCCGCTCTCAGCCATTCGCCATGAAGGCGGTACCAGCCAGGTATGGGTGGTAGATCGCGCCACGTCCCAGGTCGTCCTGAGGCCGGTTGAACTCGACGGCCCGGCGTCCGCCCCCCGTTCCGTCCTGGTTCAAGCAGGCCTGCAGGAAGGCGAAGAGATTGTCGTTGCCGGAGTCGAAGAACTCACCGATGGACAGAAAGTGAAACTCGGACAGGAGCCGCGCCCGTGAATAGATTCAACCTTTCGGACTGGGCGCTCAAGCATCGCTCTCTCGTCTGGTATTTCATGATCATGTTCGCGGTAGCGGGCGCCTTTGCCTATCTCGGGCTCGGCCGCGAAGAAGATCCATCCTTCACGATCAAGACGATGGTGATCCAGGCCCAGTGGCCCGGCGCTTCTGCCGAAGAGGTGACCCAGCAGGTTACCGACCGCATCGAAAAGAAGTTGCAGGAACTTGACAACCTCGAACATACGCGCAGCATCACGACAGCCGGTCAGACGACCGTCTTCGTTGACTTGCTGCCCGACACGAATGCACGGGACGTAAAGCCCACATGGTTGCGGGTCCGCAACCTGATCGACGACATCAAGCACGAATTTCCCCAAGGCGTGGTGGGACCCTTCTTTGACGACCAGTTCGGCGACGTCTATGGCAACATCTTTGCCTTTACGGGCGACAGCGGACTGAGCCAGAGGGAACTGCGCGATTTCGCCGAGAAGGCCCGAACGCAGATCCTCAAGATTCCCGACGTCGGCAAGGTCGACATCGTCGGGGCGCAGGACGAGGTGATCTACCTCGAATTCTCCACCCGCAAGATCGCCGCCCTCGGCATCGACCGCTCGGCCATCATCGCCACGCTACAGGCGCAAAACGCGGTCACCCAATCCGGCTTTGTCGAAACCGGGCCCGAGCGCGTCGCTTTGCGGGTCGGTGGACGGTTCATTTCCGAGGACACGTTGCGTGGGATCAATCTTCGGGTAAACGACCGCTTCTTCCCGCTGACCGACGTCGCAACGATCACCCGTGGCTACGTCGACCCGCCGACGTCGCTCTTCCGCTTCAACGGAAAGCCGGCCATCGGGCTCGCGATTGGCATGAAGACGGGCGGCAACCTGCTCGCCTTTGGGGAAACGCTCGAAAAGACGATGGGTAACATCGTCCGGGAGCTTCCAGTCGGCGTCTCCGTCGAAAAAGTCTCCGACCAGCCGAAGGTGGTCGAGGAGGCCGTCGGGGGCTTCACCAAGGCCCTGTTCGAGGCGGTTGCCATCGTCTTGGCGATCAGCTTCATCAGCCTCGGGATGAGGGCAGGCCTGGTGGTGGCAATAGCGATCCCGCTGGTTCTCGCCATCACTTTCATGGTGATGTTCTACACGGGCATCTCGCTGCAGCGCATCTCGCTCGGAGCCCTCATCATCGCGCTCGGCCTTCTCGTCGACGACGCCATGATCGCCGTCGAGATGATGGTTGCACGGCTGGAAGCGGGCGACAGTCTCACGAAAGCCGCTACCTACGTCTACACATCGACTGCGTTCCCGATGTTGACCGGCACACTGGTAACGGTCGCGGGCTTCATCCCCGTCGCTTTCAACAAGAGCAACGCCGGCGAGTTCACCTTCACCCTGTTTGTCGTCATTGCGGTTTCACTCGTCGTTTCGTGGGTGGTCGCGGTCGTGTTCACGCCGCTGATCGGCGTGACCATTTTGCCGAAGACGATGAAGAAGCATGCCGAGCACAAGGGTCGGTTTGCGAACGTGCTGCAATTGTGCCTGCGCTGGCGCTGGATGACGATCGTCGCGACGGTTCTTCTCTTCGCCGGATCGGTCGTCGGTCTGTCGATGGTGCAGCAGCAATTTTTCCCGAGTTCCGACCGTCCCGAACTGATCGTCGACTGGAACCTGCCGCAGAACAGTTCGATCGCCGAAACGAGCCGCCAGATGGCCCAGTTCGAACATGAGATGCTGGCCGACAATCCTGGAGTCGAGCATTGGTCCACATATGTTGGCAGGGGTGCGCCGCGCTTCGTTCTTTCCTTCGACGTGCAGCCAGCTGACGTTTCCTTCGGACAGACGATTATTGTCACCAAGGGCCTCGACGTTCGCGACAAGTTGAAGCGGCAGATGGAAGCCTACCTTCAGAAGACCTTTCCGGCAACGGACGCCTACGTGAAGCTTCTGGACATCGGCCCCCCCGTTGGCAAGCCGATCCAGTACCGTGTGTCCGGCGAAAATCTGCAGACGGTGCGCGATCTCGCACAGAAGCTGGGCTCGATCGTCGGCACCCATCCTTACCTCAGGAACCTTGCCTTCGACTGGAACGAGCCGGCCCGTGTCGTCAAGATAGACGTTCTGCAGGACAAGGCACGACAGCTCGGTGTCTCGTCCCAAGATATCGCAATGGCGCTCAACACCGTCGTGCAGGGTAACGCTATCACGCAGGTCCGGGACGACATTTACCTGGTCGATGTCATCGGCCGTGCCGCGGAAAAGGAGCGCGGCTCGATAGACACCCTGCTCGACCTGCAGCTTCAGAGCAGCAGCGGTCAGTCCGTGCCGCTGTCATCGGTCGCCACCTTCCACTATGAGCTCGAACAGCCGACGATCTGGCGGCGCGACAGAATTCCGACGATCACGATCAAAGCCGGAATCGGCGACGCGACACAGCCGGCGACGATTGTGAAGGCGCTATCCGACAAGGTTTCTGCCTTCGAAAAGACCATGCCGGCCGGGTATTCCCTGAAGGTCGGCGGCGCAGTCGAGGAGAGCGCCAAGTCGCAGGGTCCGATTGCCAAGGTGGCGCCGGCCATGTTCGTCATCATGGCGACGCTGTTGATGATCCAGCTTCAGAGCTTCCACAGGCTGTTCCTGGTGTTCTCGGTTGCCCCGCTGGCGCTGATCGGCGTCGTCGTGGCGCTGCTCGCCAGCAACTCGCCATTGGGCTTCGTCGCACTCCTCGGCGTGCTCGCGCTGGTCGGCATCCTCATCCGCAACTCCGTAATCCTGATCGTCCAGATCGAGGAACTGCGCGCGGAGGGAATGTCGGCGTGGAAGGCGGTGGTGGAGGCGACCGAGCACCGCATGCGGCCGATCATGCTCACCGCTGCCGCCGCGACTCTCGCCCTGATCCCGATCTCGCATGAGATTTTCTGGGGTCCGATGGCCTACGCCATGATGGGCGGGATCGTCGTCGGCACGGCGCTGACGCTTCTCTTCCTGCCGGCGCTTTACGTCGCATGGTTCCGCATTGGCCGCGAAGTCGAGCAGAACTGAGATGACCATATCGCTCTCATTCCCTGGGCACATTGCCCGGGGCCTCACCCGATTTGGGTTTGGGTTCGCCAAGGCGATCGCTCCCCGCTCGGGCCGAGCCGTGCCGGTCCTCGTTGCCCTGTCGCTCGTGACATCGGGTTGCGCCAACCGGGTACAGGATGTCCTTCAGCCTCTCGCCGTGACCCCAACCGGCACGAGCCATGTCACCATGCTCGTCGCCACGACACGCAAGCCTTCCGAGGATCCAGGGAAACTCTTTACCGGCGACCGCGGGACGGCGATCTCCCTTAATAGCGTCGATGTTTCCCTCCCGCCCGATCGGAACCGCAAGATCGGAGAGGTGCAATGGCCTTCCCGCATGCCGCCAAATCCGCAAAGGGAGTTCGCGGTCACCCAGGTCGCGAAGTTGCAATCCGAGGGGCAGGCTTTCGACTGGTACCGGAAGAACCGCAACAGCAAGCATCAGGTCGTCATTTTCGTGCACGGCTTCAACAACACCTACGCCGACGCTGTCTTCCGCTTCGCACAGATCGTTCATGACTCGGGAACCGACGCCGCGCCGATCCTCTTTACCTGGCCATCAAGGGGCCGTGTCTTCGACTACCTCTACGACAAGGAGAGCGCCAACTATTCGCGTCGCGCTCTGGAGGATCTGATCCTCCAGGCCGTGAAAAGTCCCGACGTCTCCGATGTGACAATCCTTGCCCATTCGATGGGCGGCTGGCTTGCGGCCGAGGCGTTGCGCGGCGTCGCCATGCGCGAGAAATCCATCCCGGCAAAGGTGAAGAACGTCGTTCTCGCATCCCCGGACATCGACATCGACGTATTCCGTCGCCAGTTCACAGAGATGGGGCCGAAGCGGCCGCACTTTGTGATCTTGACATCAACGCGCGACAAGGCGCTGGAGGTCTCGAGCTGGCTATCAGGTGGCGTCAGCCGCGTCGGCGGGTCGGATCTGAGACCCTATGCGCCTCTTCTCGACGAACTCGGCGTAACCGTGATCGACACGAGTGCGATCGCGACGAACGATCCGCTCGGCCACAATGCCTTCGCCGACAGTCCCGAGATCGTGCGCCTGCTCGGGCGGCGGCTGGCAGGGCAGAGCCTCGAGGGCGGCAAGGCAAGCTTTGCCGATGAGATCGGGATGACAGCGGCCAATTTTGCCGGCTCGGCAGCGCGCGTGGCCGTTGCCGCTCCAGTCGCGGTCATCAGCCCGGAGGCGCGAGAAGTCCTGAAGCGGGAACTCTCCCCGAAGGAGAGGAAGATGGTGGATGGTCAGATTGCGTACTGATCGTCCGCCGCCTCTGTCAGACGCTGTCTGAGATCGTCCGGCATGCGAAACAGGTAGGATTGGCGAATGGAGGTCGGCACGACTATAAGAACCGGCCACAGTCCAGCCATATGTCCTCGATCATCGAAGCCGGCACCGCAGCGTGCCGGCTGTACGGGCCATCGAAAACAAGCGTTGCCGATATCGCTCGGCTGCTGGGGAAGTCGCCGGCAAGTGCGTACAAAGTCTTTCCCTCCAAGTCGGTCATCTGGAATGCCATTACCGGGAATTTTTTCGAAACCGATCTCCGCTTCACTCCATCCAGCGATGGTGAGCTCACCAGCGCGGCGAGCGCCCTGGAAGAAGCCGCTCGGAGAACATCGCCTGATGCTGCAGGCGCGTGACGGCGACAGCCAGGATTATCGCCTGCCTAGCTCGCGTCTTGCGCTTCCCGGGCAAATGCCCGGGAACTTCGCCGAGAAGATCGGTGGCGGCAGATAAGGCGGATCACGACAAAGCGCAGGTAAAGAACAGCCTCCGGTTTGCTCTCGGACAGCGTTGTCAGCACTCGGCCTGTTCCTCTTGATTTAGCTCAATGCTCGATGCCCGGTATGGCGCAAGGTCAGGGAACCAGGGTGAAACTTGAGTTCTGCAATTACATTGAACCAGGCGAGGTGGCGATCGGCGCCGAGGATGACGCCACCGTGCTCTGATCTCGAGTGAACTGGTGCTTTTTAATGGCCGCCGAACGGGCGTCAGATGCCGATTCACGCCGGAGCTGCAATGCCCTGAGTTGCCAAAGGAATGATGACATGGATCGGCAACAAATTCCGCTTAAGGTAACCGCAGCTCGCTTTGCCGGAACGGTCGGAGATTTCGTGAGCTCCGATGTCGGGGGGAAGGCCAAACTGATGTTTGCCGGGCTCATCGCGCTGTTGTGCGGGATTAGCGGACTGAATGTTGTCAACAGCTACGTCGGACGAAACTTCATCACCGCGATCGCCGACCGCCAGACCCCGGAGTTCATCCGGCAATCAATCTTTTACGTAAGTGTGTTCGCCGTCCTAACTGTTGTTTCGGTAATTGCTCGATTTGTCGAGGAACGGCTGGCACTGCTTTGGCGTCAATTCATAACCCGTCGCGCGGTCGCACTTTATCTGGCCAATGGTACCTATTACCGTCTGGGCGTCTCGGGGCAACTTACCAACCCGGACCAGCGGATCGCCGATGACGTACGAGCGTTCACCGTCACGACGCTCTCCTTCGTCGTGATGGTTTTTAACGGCACTCTCACGATAGTAGCCTTCTCTGGCCTGCTGTGGTCCATCAGCCCTTTGCTGTTTGTCGTGGCCGTTCTCTATGCGGCTTGCGGCTCTTGCCTGACGTTTCTCATGGGGCGGCCGCTGATCAATCTGAATTACGATCAACTCGATAAGGAGGCCGATTTCCGCTCCAGCCTCATTCATCTACGGGAGAACGCCGAGTCAATCCTATTGGCACGCGCCGAGGAGCGGCAGAACATCCTCTTGTCGCATCGACTTGAGGCTCTGGCCGCCAATTTTCGCCGGATTACCGCAGTGAATCGCAATGTCGGATTTTTCACCACCGGCTACAATTGGCTGATCCAGATCATTCCGGCCCTGATCATTGCTCCCGCCTTCATAAGTGGGGAAATCGAGTTTGGTGTGATCACCCAGTCCGGCGCTGCCTTTGCGATGCTCGTTGGCGCTTTTTCATTGATCGTCACCCAGTATCAATCGATCTCGACATTCGCCGCAGTGGTCGCCCGGCTCAACTCCTTACCGGAGGCAATTGAAAGATCGCAAACAATCGCGGAGCCAGCCATCGAGTTTGTGGAACGAGAAGGGTCTTTGGCCTATGAGCGATTAACCCTGCTGTCATCGAACGGCGCGCCCCTTTTAAAGGAGCTGTCGGTAACGATCCCGGTCGGGACCCTCGTCTTGCTAACCGGACCTAGTCACGCTGCGGGAACGGCTTTGTTCCGCGCGACTGCGGGCATTCCGACGCTGGGCACAGGGCGAATAATTCGCCCTGTGCCCGACGACATCCAGTTTCTTCAGCAGCGACCTTACCTGCCGCCGGGCACGTTACGACAGATACTCGAGCGTTCGGAGAACCCGGATGAAAATTCGGATGAGAGAATTTTCCACGTCCTGCGCGAGCTCGATCTCGAACGGCTCGTGAGCCTCGCGGGCGGGCTGGATAGGGAGCGAGGCTGGGAAATGGAGCTCTCACTGACCGAGCAGCAGCTTTTGATGGTTGCAAACGTCCTGCTCGCAACGCCGCGGTTCGTCTTCATGGATCGAGTGGATACGACCTTGGGTTCTGAACAACTCCGCAAAATACTGCGCCTGCTTTCCGAGCGTTCGATCACCTGCATCAACAACGGCGGAGCCCATGACTCGCGTGGTCTTTATCACGCGGTCCTCGAATACGGTGAGGACGGCGGGTGGAAGTGGACATCGAACCGAGCCTGATTCTAACCCTCAAAGTCGAGGGAAGGCGCTCGCGCTTGTGGAAGCCCTTTTGCGCTGCAAGAGTTCATCCAGCGGAGCCATCAATGATAAGACGCGTGATCGAAAGTTCAAATGCGGAACGCCTGGGAAGGGCACGGTGCTCGATCAGATCGAATCGAGCCACCCACCCGCAAAACCGGCCTTTTTCAGGCCGGCCAAAATCGGCGGACAGCGGCGCATGATGTTCCACAGCAGGCCCGTCCGGTAATTCTCGATCGCCAGCACGACCGGTCCCTGGTCGATTCCAAAATGATACGGAGATATCCACCATCCGGTGGGACTGTCCTTCACTGCAAATGACTGATTGAATGACGGGTTGAATCCGTAAAGGCGGGTCATTCCAAGGTTCATTCGTGCAAAGTTGCGGATCGTTGGGACGACTATTTCTGGTGCGAACGGCAGCGAGGCAACGACAACCCACGGTGCGATCGTCCCGTCGTCAGGGCCAAAGGGAGCACCGCGGGCTACGTAGTCGAAGAACTGCCGCCCGATTCCATTGACCTCCCGCGTGATGTAACCGGGGCCATCGCACGCCGTGAAGCCCCAGCAATGTTGCCCGTAGCCGACGAAGTTCATCGGATTTCGGATGGCGTACTCCTGCTGAACGAAAGTCGCTCGCCGGCTGTTCTCGAAATAGTCGCTGTCACGTCGGCGCATGAAATCGTCGCGGATTGCCCGAAAGTCCACCCACAGATGCGACAGCTGATGGGTGAAAAGCGGGCCTGAATAGAGTAACTCGCGGCCGTAGATATTTTTCCATTCGTAAGTCGCCGTGTATGCCGCGTAACTCTCGGGCTCCAGCGGGTGGGTCGGCGAACCGAGGCCAAGGAAGTAGAGCAGCAAGCCCTCGTCGTAGCCGCGCCAGCGGTGAGGGATGAATCCGGTTTCGGGCTTCCAACCATGCGTCAGCGTGGGCTCGCCGTTGCAGGCCCAATTCCAGTCCGCGCGCTCGTAGAGTTCATTGGCAAGCTGGCGGACTTGCGCTTCCTCGGTCGTATCGCGATCGAAATAGGTGGAAACTGTCAGAGCGCCTGCGAATAGGAATGCCGAATCTATGGTTGACAATTCGCATTGCCAGACGCGGCGGCCGGTTTCGATGTCCAGAAAATGGTAAAAGAAGCCCTTGTAGCCAGACGCGTCTGGCTCCGGTCCCTGCGGCAGTTCCAGCAGATATCTCAATTGCCTGCGAGCGACCTTCGCGGCGAATTCGCGGTTGACGACGCCGCGTTCCACGCCAATTGGACTTGCCGCCAAGCCCATCCCGATCGCCGCGATGCTTGCCGGGGCATTCGGCTCGGTCTTGTCGCGGATCAGGCCGTTATCCGGGTTCGTGACCTGCAGGTAGTACAGCAACGTGGTGAATTGCAGCAGCAGACTCCAGTCCGTCGGCAACTCGGCGAAGTCTGCAATCGAGAATGTGTCGGGTGCTGCCCTTGGCTCAGTATCGCGCATAGTCGAAACCTCGTGACGATCCGGACTGCTCCACCGGAGCCAGGGGAGCCTCCGTTCGTTGCGAGCTGGTCTAGCGTGAAGTTTCACTAACACGGCAGCCGGGTTCTCAAATTGATATGAATCAAGATATCGGGACCAGCCGTGGAGCCCTCTGCCTACTGCGGAAGGTGAGACGAAGTCGAGGGCGGGTACCAGATGCAAGCTCCTCAAGTGGAGTAGGGCGCGACGATCTTCGCCGTTGGCTCGTGAGCCAAATATTGATCCAAATCAATGCGAACGGTCGCTTGGCACCTATGTTGACACCACACTGTGCTCAATCACACTCGAAGGAGAGTCGAATGTTTTTTCGGCCGTTGATCGTCGGCGTGCTGGGCGCTGTTTTCGTGTGCGTCTCTGTGTCATTGGTCGCGTCTGCGCTTGGCCTTTCTCAGGGAGAACCGCTCCCTCTAATCGTCAAGGCGCAGGCGCAATCGGACCAACAGAACCCTCTCGAACGAGCCCAATCGGCGGTGGAGAGCCTGATCGCGCGGCTGCGTGGGAACGAGATGCCCGACGGCATCGTCAAGTCGAACGGTCGAATCGAAGCAACGCAAGTCGATGTCGCTGCGAAATATCCCGGCCGGCTGGCTACCTTGACCGTGGACGAGGGAGACGAAGTCACGGCTGGACAGGTCGTCGCCACCATCTCGTCGCCGGAAACCGAGGCACAGTTGCGCGGCGCGCAAGCGCAAGTCCTGAAATCCAAACAGGCATTGGCTGAAGCGAACGCGCTCATCGCTCAACGCAAAAGCGATCTGGATTTCGCCCGAGCCGACTATGAGCGCGGAAAGAAGCAAATTGCGGACCGGAATCTGTCGGCACAGGTGTTTGATCAGCGTCGCAACAGGTTCGAAGCAGCTGAGGCTGCCTACGTTGCGGCAAATGCCCAGCGGGATCAGGCCAGTTTCGCAATTGACGTAGCTGAATCTGACGTCGAACGTTACCAGTCAATACTGGTTGATCTCGTGCTCGTCTCACCCAGAAGTGGGCGGGTACAGTACCGGCTCGCGCGCGCCGGCGAGGTCGTCGCTGCAGGACAACGCGTTCTGACTATTCTTGATCTGAACGATGTTTACCTCACGATCTATTTGCCGGCGGACGACGCCGGCAAGCTCACGCTAGGCGACGAGGCGCGCATAGTCCTCGATCCCGTTCCGCAATACGTGTTCCCTTCAGTGATCAGCTTCGTGGCGACCGAGGCCCAGTTCACGCCGAAGAGCGTCGAGACGTCCGAGGAGCGGGAGAAGCTGATGTTCAGGGTCAAGCTCCAAGGCGATCCGCGGGTGCTTGATAAGTATCATCGTCAGGTCAAGACCGGGGTGCGCGGGCTTGGGTTTGTCCGCACCGATCCCAAGGTGCCTTGGCCTCCGGTATTGAGCGTGAGGCTGCCGGAATGAGCACGGCCATCGTCGCAAGCGTCCAGCATGTCACTCACCGCTATGGAAAGACATTCGCGCTTAACGACCTGACGCTTGATATTCCCGCCAACTGCATGGTGGGGATGATCGGCCCAGACGGCGTCGGCAAGTCTACCTTGCTCGCCCTCATCTCAGGGGTGCGCAAGATTCAAACCGGCCAGGTCACGGTGCTCGACGGAAACATGGGGGATCAGAGCCATCGCCGGGCGAGCTACGGCCGCATTGCCTACATGCCGCAGGGGCTTGGTCGCAATCTGTATCCGACGCTCAGCGTTTTCGACAACATTGATTTTTTCGGGCGGTTGTTCGGCCAGGGATTGACCGAGCGACGCGCGCGCATCGACGAGCTTCTGATAGCCACCGGGCTTGACCCGTTCGCAGATCGACCCTGCGGCAAGCTCTCCGGCGGCATGAAGCAGAAAGCCAGCCTCTGCTGCGCTCTGATGCACGATCCCGATGTGCTCGTACTGGACGAACCTACCACAGGCGTTGATCCGCTGTCGCGGCGGCAATTCTGGGAGCTCATTGATTCAATCCGCGCGCGTCGGCCGCAGATGAGCGTAATCGTCGCAACCGCTTACATGGACGAGGCGAGCCGGTTCGATTGGCTTGCCGCCATGGACGAGGGGAAGGTCATTGCGCGTGGCGCTCCGAAGGAGATCCTCGCCAAAGCGCAAAAGACCAATCTCGACGACGCCTTCATAGCACTCCTTCCGCCCGAAAAGCGCGGTCTGCACGAGGAGGTGGTCGTGCGGCCGCGCGTCGAATCGGAGGATAAGACGCCGGCAATCGAGGCCGAAGGGCTTACGCGCCGGTTCGGCGATTTCGTCGCCGTCGACCATGTGAGCTTTCGCATCGCACGCGGCGAGATTTTCGGGTTTCTCGGCTCGAATGGCTGCGGAAAGACCACCACTATGAAAATGATGACCGGGCTGCTGCCGGTCACCGAAGGCTCGGCCAAGCTGTTTGGCAAGCCGATGGGCGCTAACGACATGGAGGCGCGGCAAAACGTCGGCTACATGTCGCAGGCGTTTTCGCTCTACAGCGAACTGACGGTTTGGCAAAACCTCGATCTGCACGCACGGCTCTACCGTTTGCCGCCGAACGAGATCGACACACGGATCAACGAACTGCTCGAGCGGTACGATCTGAAGAACGTCGCCGATGAGAAGCCGGAAGGCCTACCCCTCGGCGTCAAGCAGCGGCTGCAGCTTGCGGTGGCCGTGCTCCACCGGCCGCCGATCCTCATTCTTGACGAGCCTACGTCGGGTGTCGATCCGGTTGCGCGCGACGCCTTCTGGCGCACGCTGATCGATCTTTCCCGCAACGATGGCGTCACCATCTTTCTCTCGACCCATTTCATGAACGAGGCCGAGCGTTGCGACCGCATTTCGCTGATGCATCGCGGACGCGTGCTCGCCGTCGGCACGCCGAAGCAACTGGTGAAGGAGCGCAGCAGCGATTCTCTCGAGGACGCCTTCATCTCCTACCTGGAGGAAGCCGGCGAAAGCGAAGACAAGAAGAAGCCGGAACCAGCGGCGCAACCCTCGGCGGTTGCGGGCATCACGGCAACCGAGCCCGTCCAATCGCGTTCGTCCAGGCGATTTGACCTCGGGCGGCTGTGGGCCTATGCCCGGCGCGAAACAATGGAGCTTTTGCGCGATCCCATCAGGATGGCGTTCGCCTTCATCGGTCCCGTCATTCTGATGATCGCCTTCGGTTATGGCATCACATTCGACGTCGAGAACCTGAGATTTGCCGCCTTCGACCAGGACCGGACGCCCGAAAGCCGCAGGCTGCTGGAAAATTTCTCGGGTTCTCATTATTTCAGTGAGCGGCCTGCGATCAGCTCTACCGCGGAACTCGAGCAGCGCATGCGAAGCGGAGATCTTGCTGTCGCCATTGAAATTCCCGCGGGCTTCGGCCGTGATGTTGAAAACCTGCGTCCGCCCGAGGTCGCATTCTGGATCGACGGAGCTATGCCGTTCCGGGGTGAGACAACGAGAGGGTACGTAGCCGGCCTGGAGCAGCGGTACGTGCGGGATCTCATTGTTGAGCGCTTCGGCCCCAATGCGCCATCAAACGTCTATTTCGGCGGCGTCAATATCGAAAACCGCTTCCGCTACAATCAGGCGTTCAAGAGCATTTTTGCAATGGTTCCGATAACCATCGTGATGGTGCTGGTTCTGATCCCGGCGGTCATGGCGACCATTGCTGTCGTGCGCGAGAAAGAAACGGGCTCGATCGCCAATTTTCGCTCCACTCCCATCAGCAAATTCGAATTCTTGTTGGGCAAGCTGGTCCCCTATGTCGTTATCGCGATGGTGGCATTCACTATCATGCTGCTGATGGCGATCTTCCTCTTCAACGTGCCAGTCAAGGGGTCTTTCGCAGCTCTGGCCCTCGGGACACTGCTTTATGTTTGCGCAACCTGCGGTTTTGGACAGCTCATCTCGACCTTCACCCGGACCCAGGTAGCGGCGGTCTTTGCCACCACGGTTCTCGCCATCATTCCCACGGTGAATTTTTCGGGTCTCCTCACACCTGTGTCGTCGCTTACGGGCGCGGGAAGGGTCATTGGCCTCATGTTCCCAGCGGCTTGGTATCAGCCGATCAGCGTCGGCACCTTCACCAAGGGACTCGGCTATTCTGATCTCTGGTTCAATGCACTCATGCTCGCGGTCTTTGGGGTCAGCTACCTCGGTGCCGCTCATGTATTGCTGCGCAAGCAGGAGAGCTGAGATGTCGCAATCGGACCAGAGGATAGATTCACGACAACAGGCAACACCGCCTGCGATACCCGAGGCCACCCGGCTGAAGAGCCTGCGGTTGTCGAAGCTATGGGTACACCTCGCCAACATCTACCGGCTGACGATCAAGGAAATGCGCAGCATACGCGCTGACGCGGTTGTCCTGGCGCTTGTCGCCTTTTCCTTCACCATTGCGGTGGACGCTGCCACCGGCGCCTCGACCGAGGCGACCAACCTTTCGGTTGGCATCGTCGACGAGGATCGTTCCGACCTCTCGCGGCGTATTGCGGACGGCCTCACGCCTCCCACGTTCCAACCCGCCGTGGAGATCCAATCGACGGAAATCGACGCAGCGATGAATGCGCAACGCTTCCTTTTCGTTGTCGAAATTCCTCCGAACTTTCAGGCGGACATTTTGGTCGGGCGGCAGCCTTCGGTTCAACTCAATATAGATGCAACCGCCATTGCCCAGGCGTTTAATGGCATGACCTACATCCAAAACGTCATCCTAAACTATGTGACACAGTTCGTAACGAACCGCGAAGGACTGAGCAGCGAACCGGTCAAAATGGTGACGCGCGTGAAGTTCAACCAAAACCTGAAGTCCGCCTGGTTCACCTCGGTGATGCAGATCATTAACAACATCACCATGCTGGCCATTATCCTGACCGGCGCGGCGTTGATCCGCGAGCGCGAACAGGGGACGGTCGAGCATCTGCTTGTGATGCCGGTGGTTCCCCCCGAGATCATGCTCGCAAAGATCCTGGCCAATGGCATTGTCATCGTGATCGCCACCGGCCTGTCGCTGGTGCTTGTGGTGCAATGGTGGCTGCAGGTCCCAATTGCCGGATCGATCCTGCTGTTTCTGGGCGGGACGTGCTTTTATGTGTTCACGGTCGCAGCGCTAGGCATTCTTCTCGGTACCATTGCAGCCACGATGGGCCAGTTCGGTCTGCTGGCGGTTCCGGTGATACTGGTGCTGATGCTGCTGTCCGGGGCAATGACGCCGATGGAAAGCATGCCGGAGTTTTTGCAGTATCTCATGAACATCATTAGCCCGACGCCGCATTTCGTGGTTTTCGCCCAGGGGGTGCTTTATCGCGGCGCCGATTTTTCGATTGTCTGGCCGGAGATTCTAGCGATGACAGTCATCGGCAGTCTCTACTTCGGCTTTGCCTTGTACCGCTTCCGCCGCGCAATCTTTGAGAGCTGAAGTCCTGGCGGCCGGTGTTTGGCCCGCTCTACTTTCATCTTTCACATGTCGCAGTTGGAAACAGAATGCGCAGTTAGCGATCGTCCGATCAACGTCGCCCGGACGACGATCTCATTCTCCCGCGGCGCGCTTCCCAGCTCGCCACGGGATGACGCCCCGAGATGCCGCCGTCGGGGTCAGGCCGCGAGGATGGTGATCCCATAAGCATTGGCGGCGGCTGTCATGCGGGCGATGGTTTCCTCAGAAGGGCCGGCCTTCGGTGGCTCCGTCGTGCCTTCCGCCTCGATGAACTCGGCCATCTCGCGATCGACGACGGCCGAAAAGATGGCCGGGACGGTGCCGCGGTTGGCGTAGCCGTGCACCACAAACGGCGCGATCGTGACGATGTCGCCCGCGCCGGCCTCGATCTCTTCGGGACCGTTGACTGTCAGCCGCCAGATTGTCAGGCATCCCTCAAGGATGCGGAACACCTCAGGGCTCGCATGCGCGTGTTTCGGCGTCCGGCTGCCGGGCGGCACGGTGACGTCGAAGATGTTGAGCCAGGTTCCGCGGAGGCGAAGCCGCCGCTCGATCCGGTCGCCGAGGACAAAAAAGCGTCTTGCCTCTTTGCCGGCAGGTATTGTCACAAATGAGTTGGACATCATGTCTCTTTCTTCTTCTTACGGGCTTTTCATGCCCGCCTTTTCTTGCCCACCTTTTCTGGGCGGTGCAGCCGTTAGACCTTTACGCCGTCTTTGACAACAGACCCGGCATCCGGGACGACGGTCGCAAAACGGTCGGCGAGTTCGGCAAGCGCTGTGCGATGCACGAGATCAGCGCTGATGACGCCCCCGAGCGGATCGGGCAGGGCACGCGTGGCGGCGGCGGATGCGACGACGATTGCCCGAATGCCGAGATCGAGCGCCGCTCGCGCCGTGGCGCTCACGCACATATGCGTCATGAAGCCGACCAGGATGATATCGGTACGGCCGCTTCCTTCCGCAAGTTCCGTCAGCGCCGCCGAAAGCGTCGTGCCGGCAAAAGCATTGGGAAGCGTCTTTGCGATCACCCTCTCGCCGTCGACGGGGGCAAGCGCCGGAATGATTTCGGCGGCCCGTGAGCCGGCGGCAAAGAGGCTGCCCGTGGACGGTGCGTGATGCACGACATGGAAGACCGGCATTCCGTTTTCGCGCGCCGCGTCGAGCAGCCGGCCTATTTCGGCAATTGCCGGCCCGATGCCGGGAAGCGGCAGCTTGCCGTCGAGATATTCGTTCTGCGCGTCGATAATGACGAGCACCGATTTTGCAAGCTCGATCGGCTTTGGCGTTACGCCGGCATGCTGAAGAAGAGTGAGGGGAGCCATCTGTTTCTCCTGAGTTCGGGGTCGCTGCCATGAGATAGCGCCTGTCGGCCTGAGCGGATATCCGCTATATCTTCACAATGGCTGAGCAAAAACGCACAGGATTGGATTGGGAGGATCTGCGCTTTTTTGCAGCGCTGGCCAGGCACCGCAGCCTTTCGGCTACCGCACGCGCCCTGAAGGTCAATCACGCGACGGTGGCACGGCGCATCGCCGCGCTTGAGCAAAGCCTCGGCGCCAACCTGTTCGATCGCCGGGCCGACGGTTACGCGCTGAGCCGCCAAGGCAGCGCCATTCTCGCCGAAACAGGCGCGATGGAGGCTGCGGCTGCCGCAATCCGCGACCGGCTCGATATCGAAGACGGCCCGCGGGGCCGCGTCCGACTGACGACGATCCGCTCTCTTGCCGATCTCGTGTTGGCGCCGAACCTGGCCGAGATCCTCAATGGCCTGCCGCATGTGGAGCTGGAGATCGTCACCGACATCAAGGTGGCAAGCCTTGCCCAGCGCGAGGCCGATATCGCGCTACGGCTCGGCCATCCCGGCGACAGCGAGCTCTCCGGCCGGCGCGTCGCCACAATCCGCTACGGTTTTTTCGGCTCGAAGGAGACGCGGAGCGCCTTTGAGATGGGCGATCTTCCGCCGCTGATCCTGTATGACGGCGAGAGCCAGGGCGTCGCCGAAGCGCGCTGGCTCGACCACAATTTTCCCGACCACCCCGTCAGCCTGCGCTCCGGCAGCAATGCGGTGCAGGCGCAGGCCGCCGCGTCCGGCCTCGGCGTTGCCATGCTGCCACTCTACCTTGCCGCAACCGTCTCCGGCCTCGAGCCCGTCGCCTTCGCCGCGCCCATGCCCGAACGGGAGCTCTGGATGTTGACGCCGGCCGAACTCGCTCAAGTTCCGCGCGTGCGCGTCGTGCTCGATCGCCTCTCGCGGCTTTTTGCGCGCCACAGGCACCTGTTCTGAATGTCCCATAGCCCGAGACGGTGCCACCGTCGCTGTCCGTCAGACCACGGCATCCTTCGGGTCGGCGTGAGAAGATGACCGGCAGGCCAGCACGTAAAGGGTCGCGCCCAGCACCCAGAGAGTGCGGCTATGCAGCGTTGCCGGCTGCGCCGACTCATCCGGTTCTAGAATTGCGTGATGACGCTGATACCGGTTCCCTGGGCTTTTTCCATTGCCATCAGCGCCGGCACGGCTTCCTCCAGGCTGATGCGCCGTCCGATCAGCTTCTGCGGCGCGATCTTGCCGGCGGTCAGCATCGACAGCATGGCGTCGTAGCGCCAGGCCTGCATGCCGTGGCTGCCGTAGATCTCCAGTTCGTTGCTGATCACCTGGGCCATCGGGATTTGCGGCGTGGAATATTCGCCGAGCATCAGCCCCACCTGCACATGCCGGCCGCGCCGGCGCAGATTCTTGATCGAGTTGAAGCAGGTGGCGGGGTGGCCGAGCGCATCGATCGAGACATGCGCGCCGCCTTTGGTGATCTCGCGCACCGCCTCGGCCACGTCGGCAACGCTTGAGGCATTGACCGTCGCCACCGCGCCGCACTCTCTGGCGAAGGCGAGTTTCTCCTCCGATATGTCGATGCCGATCGCATTGGCACCCAGCGCGGTGGCGATCATGATCGCCGACAGGCCGACGCCGCCGCAACCATGCACGGCGATCCATTCCCCGGGTCCGGTGCGCGCATGGTCGGCGACGGCGCGAAACGAAGTGGCGAAGCGGCAGCCGAGGCTTGCCGCCGTCGCATCGTCGATCGTATCCGGCAGGTGCACCAGGTTGGTGTCGGCATAGTCGATCGCCACATATTCGGCGAAGGAGCCCCAATGGGTGAAGCCCGGCTGAAACTGGTTGGGGCAGACCTGCTGGTTGCCGGAATGGCATTCGCTGCAATGGCCGCAGCCGGACACGAAGGGCACGGTCACCCGGTCGCCGACCTTGAAGCGCATCACGCCGCGGCCGGTGGCGACGACCCGGCCGGCCAGCTCGTGTCCGGGCACATGCGGCAGGCGGATATCGGGATCGTGTCCCATCCAGCCGTGCCAGTCGCTGCGGCAGAGGCCGCTGGCGCCGACGGAGATGACGACGCCATCCTCTGTCGGCGTCGGATCGGGCAGGGTGCGGATTTCGGGCGCCTGCTCGAAGGCTTCATAATACATGGCTTTCATCGGCGTCTTCCCTTGCTGCTGTCCGGCGATTTCTCCTCATGATCGCATGCGCCAGCCCGCCATTCCAACAGAGATTGCATCATTTTTGCTGATGCACCCATCGCCGACGCCGCAGGTGTCGCGCACGAATATTGCGGCCGGACGCTGTGCTCCGGCATTTTCTTGCTTCCGTATTTCGGGCCGGGATTTGTCCTTGACCCGGCTTGCCGCCGGGGTTTTTGCTTTCCCGGATTCGCAAGGGAGATCAGCAATGGCCGTCGATACATCACCGCGTTCCACCACCTGGACTCACGTCGACGGGGAATGGCTTCCCGGCAATCCGCCGCTGATCGGGCCGACCTCGCATGCCATGTGGCTCGGCTCCACGGTGTTCGACGGCGCCCGCTGGTTCGACGGCATCGCCCCGGATCTCGATCTCCACTGCCAGCGCGTGAACCGCTCCGCACTCGCCATGGGTCTGAAGCCGGTGAAGTCGGCCGAGGAGATTGCCGCGCTCGCCTGGGAAGGCGTTGGCAAATTCGACGGCGCGACGGCGATCTACATCAAGCCGATGTATTGGGGCGAACATGGTTCGCCCGGCAGCATTGTCTCCGTCGATGCCGATTCGACCCGCTTTGCGCTCTGCCTCTTCGAGGCGCCGATGGGCGCCCATGCCGGCACCAGCCTCACCGTTTCGCCCTATCGCCGCCCGTCGCCGGAAACGGCGATGACCGAGGCGAAGACCGGCTCGCTCTATCCCAATAGCGGGCGCATGATCGCCGAGGCGCGCAGCCGCGGCTTCGACAATGCCTTGGTGCGCGACCTGAACGGCAATGTCGTCGAGACCGCCTCGTCGAATGTCTTCCTGGTGCGCGACGGCGTGGTGATGACGCCGGCCGCCAACCGCACCTTCCTCGCCGGCATCACCCGCGCCCGCGTCATAGGCCTGCTTCGCAAGGCCGGTTTCGACGTGGTGGAAGCAACCCTCTCCGTCGAGGATTTCCTCGCCGCCGACGAAATCTTCACCACCGGCAACTATTCCAAAGTCGTCGGCGTCACCCGCCTCGACGACCGCGATTTCCAGGAGGGCCCGGTCACCCGCAAGGCGCTGGAACTCTACATGAACTGGGCCCACGGCAGAACCGAGAGCGAGGAGTGAGGAGAGGTCCCGCGAAGCGGGAGCAATCGATCCAGTGAATCGATTGCAGCGACGAACGCCCGGAGCGCAAGCGCAGGGCTGGAGAGGTCCCGCGAAGCGGGAGCAATCGATCCAGTGAATCGATTGCAGCGACGAACGCCCGGAGCGCAAGCGCAGGGCTGGAGAGGTCCCGCGAAGCGGGAGCAATCGATCCAGTGAATCGATTGCAGCGACGAACGCCCGGAGCGCAAGCGCAGGGCTGGAGAGGTCCCGCGAAGCGGGAGCAATCGATCCAGTGAATCGATTGCAACGACGAACGCCCGGAGTGCAAGCGCAGGGCTGGCGCGGTTCGGCGCAGGGCCGGCGCAATCCCGTCGGCAGAATTGAGATGGGGATTGCACCCCTCACGTCATCCACTTCCGATGCTCGGCAAACCTCTCGGCCAAGAGGTCGATGAACAGCCGCACCTTGGTCGGCAGGTGGCTGCGATTGGGATAGACGGCGTTGATGGTGAATTCCACCGGTCGGTAATCCGGCATGATCTTTACCAGCCGCCCTTCGGCGATGTCGTCGAACACGACGAAGCTCGGCGCCAGGAAAAGACCTCGTCCGTTCAGCGTCAGGAAGCGCAGCATCTCGGCATTGTTCGAGACGACATTGCCGCTGACTTTGACGCTCTCCTGCCGGCCGTCGCTGTCTTCAAAGCGCCATTCCTCGCCATAAGGGTAATAGGCGTATTGCAGGCAGTTGTGCTCGGCGATGTCGGCGGGCTTCGTTGGGATCGGATGGCTGTCGATATAGGCAGACGAGCAGACGAGTATATGGCGCCAGGGCGTCAGCTTGCGGGCGATGAGAGACGAATCCGGCGGCAGGGTGCGGATGACAAGGTCGTAGCCGTCCTCGATCATGTCAACCATCCGCTCGCCGACGCTGAAATCGACTGAGATCGACGGATAGAGATCCATATATTCGCTGAAGACGGGCAGCAGGAAACGCACTATGGAGCCGCTGGTGTAGATCTTCAGCGTGCCGCGAGGCGTCGTGCTCAGCGCACTCGCCGTGCGATCCGCTTCATCGAGTTCGGCGAGAATCTGCGACGAGCGCTCATAATAATATTTGCCGGTTTCCGTCAGGCTGACCTTGCGCGTCGTGCGGTTGAGGAGCCGTACGCCGAGCCGATCCTCCAGCGACTGCACGTGATTGCCGACCATGGTGACGGACATGTTGAGCCGGCGTGCGGCGGCGGAAAAGCCGCCGCATTCCACCACCCGGCCAAAAACTGCGAGGCTTGTCAGCCGATCCATATTGCCCTCGCATTATCCGCTCAGAGTTGATGATCCTTCCTGATTTAAGCAGATTATCAAAGCCAATGGCAGGGTGCATTTTCCCGCGCATCGAATAGGCCTCGCCGAACGGGGCGAGAGATGAAGGAAAAGCACGATGGTTGAACTCCCTCGCAAGGAAGTTTTCGAAGCGGCGCCCGTCGCCGAAGCTCCTGTTGCCGAAGCCGCTGTTTCCGAGGTTCTGGCCGCGAAAACACCGAAGAAGGCTGGCGGAAGGATCGTCAAGCGCGCCGTCATTGCGGCGGCGCTGCTCGCCGGCGCTGCCTTTTCAGGCGATTTCGGCTATCGCTACTGGACCGTCGGCCGCTTCATCGAATCCACCGACGACGCCTATGTGAAGGCCGACTACACCACCGTCGCGCCGAAGGTCGCCGGCTATATCAGGCAGGTTCTCGTCAACGACAATGACCAGGTCAAATCGGGCCAGGTTCTCGCCCGCATCGACGACCGTGATTTCCAGGCAGCGCTTTCGCAGGCGAGAGCCGACGTCAAGGCAGCCGAGGCCGCCATCACCAACATCGACGCCCAGATTGCGCTGCAGCAGTCGGTCATCGAGCAGGCCAAGGCCACGCTCGACGCTTCGCAGGCCTCGCTGGCCTTTGCCGTGTCCGATGCGGCCCGCTCCGCCCGCCTGATCACCAACGGTGCCGGCACCCAGTCCCGCGCCGAACAGAGCCAATCGGCACGCGACCAGGCCGCTGCCGCCGTCGAACGCGACCGGGCAGCGCTCGTGGCGGCTGAGAACAAGGTGCCGGTGCTCCGGACCGAGCGGGAACAGGCGGTGGCCCAGCGCGATCGGGCTGCGGCTGCCGCTCGCCAGGCTGAACTCAACCTCTCCTATACGGATATCGTCGCCGCCGTCGACGGCACTGTGGGCGCCCGTTCGATCCGCGTCGGCCAGTACGTCACATCGGGCACGCAGCTGATGGCCGTCGTGCCGCTGCATGCCGTCTATGTCGTTGCCAATTTCAAGGAGACGCAGCTGACCTATATCCGCCCCGGCCAGTCGGTCGAGATCAGGATCGACAGCTTTCCCGGCAAGGCGATCAAAGGCCATGTCGACAGTGTTTCGCCGGCAAGCGGGCTCGAATTCTCGCTGCTGCCGCCCGACAATGCCACCGGCAACTTCACCAAGATCGTCCAGCGCATACCCGTCAAGATCGTCATCGACGACGAGCATATGGGCGGCCTTCTGCGTTCCGGCATGTCGGTCGAACCCGAGATCGACACCAAGGCTGCTGCCCAGAACGACGCTGAGAAGACCTCCGCGGCAGCCGAGGAGGGACCATCCAGTCACGCTGGATGATCCCTCACCATTGACCGGAACCATCAACCGAACCCGTCATGAGACGTTTTTCCGCGAAGCCGGAAGGGGATAAGTCATGGCCATTCGTCAGATCGCCGCAAACAGCAATGCGCTTGTGCGCCCCGCCGCGGCCGCGCCTGCCCAACCCGCAGCGATGAGCCCGCTGCGCACCTGGGCGGCCGTCGTCGGCTCGACGCTCGGCGCCTTCATGGCGGTCCTCAATATCCAGATCGTCAATGCCTCGCTTGCCGATATCCAGGGCGCCATCGGCGCCGGCACCGATGACGGCGGCTGGATCTCGACCTCCTACCTGATCGCCGAGATCGTCGTCATTCCGCTCAGCGGCTGGCTGGCGCGGGTCTTTTCGCTCCGCAACTATCTCTTGGCCAACGCCATCCTCTTCCTGATCTTCTCGGTCGCCTGCGCCTTCGCGGCCAATCTGCAGCAAATGATCATCCTGCGCGCGGTTCAGGGCTTTTCCGGCGGCGTGCTGATCCCGATGGCCTTCACCATCATCATCACGCTGCTGCCCAAGGCCAAGCAGCCGGTCGGACTTGCCCTGTTTGCCCTTTCGGCCACCTTCGCGCCGGCGATCGGCCCGACGATCGGCGGTTATCTCACCGAGAATTGGAGCTGGAAATATATTTTCTACGTCAATCTGGTGCCCGGCGCTCTGATGGTCGGCCTGCTCTGGGCTTCGCTCGACCGCGCGCCGATGAACCTGAAGCTTCTCGCCAAGGGCGACTGGCCGGGTATCGTCACCATGGCGATCGGCCTGGCCGCCTTGCAGACCGTACTGGAAGAGGGCAACAAGGAAGACTGGTTCGGCTCCGACTTCATCCTCCGCCTGGCTGTTATCGCCGCCGTCTCGCTGACGCTGTTCCTGGTCATCGAGCTGAAGACGGCCCAGCCGCTGTTGAACCTCCGGCTGCTGCTGCGGCGAAACTTCGGCTTCGGCATCGTCGCGAATTTCCTGCTCGGTATTGCGCTTTACGGTTCGGTCTTCGTGCTGCCGATCTATCTCACCCGGATCCAGGGCTATAATTCCGAGCAGATCGGCATGGTCCTCGCGTGGACCGGCATTCCGCAGCTGCTGCTGATCCCGCTGGTGCCGCGCCTGATGAAGCGTTTCGACGTGCGCCTGCTGATCATCATCGGTTTTGCCCTTTTTGCCGCGTCGAACTTCATGAACGTACACATGACCGGCGACTATGCCAGCGACCAGCTCTTCTGGCCGAACATCGTCCGTGCCATCGGCCAGGCGCTGGTCTTCACCCCGCTGTCGGCGATCGCCACATCAGGCATCGAGCAGGAGAATGCCGGTTCGGCTTCCGCGCTCTTCAACATGATGCGCAATCTCGGCGGCGCGGTCGGCATCGCCTTGCTGCAGACGTTCCTGTCGAAGCGCGAGCAGTACCACTCGAACATCCTCACCCATTCGGTCTCGGTTTTCGAGGAGGCCACCCGCGATCGTATTGCCCGGCTGGCAGCCTATTTCATGAGCCACGGCGTCAGCGACCAGGCGGCCGCCAGCCACAGGGCGGTCGTCGCCATTGCTCTGAAGCTGCGCAAGCAGGCCAATATCATGGCCTTCAGCGATGCGTTCTTCCTGCTCGGCGTCGCCCTCGTCGTCGCCCTGCTCGCGATCCTGCTTCTGAAGAAACCCGGTCAACTCTCGGGCGGCGGCGCCCACTAGCGCCGCATGTCTCAAGGAGAAGAAGCCATGACAACCGCGATCTTTTCTCCAACCGCCGAACGGCAGACCGATGCCGTCGGCCCCGGTGCGCTGCTTGCCATCATCGAATGGCTCTCCGGCGACGAATGCCATGCGCTCGACGAAGCCGGCCTCGTCTCCGGCCTCGGCCGCCGGCTTCAGGCACTCGGCCTGCCGGTCGACCGGATGACCCTGCATCTGATGACGCTGCATCCCGAACTCGTCGGCCGCACCATTGCCTGGGCGCCGGGCGAGCCGGTCGAAATCCACGACCGCGAACATGGCGCGCGGGTCGCTATCGCCAACACGCCGCTGCGCAGGGTCATGGAAACCCGGGAGCCGCTGGTCGTCGGTCCTGGCGAAAGCGTGCACGGCCGCTGGCAGCATATCGACGTTTTCGCCGATCGCGGCTTGATGCAGCTTGTGATCGCGCCGCTCTGCAATATCGATGGGCCGGTCGGCGCTGCCGTCTTCGCCACGAAGCGGCCGGTCGGCTTCACAGCCTCCGAACGCCAGGTGATCGAGCGTATTCTGCCGGCGCTGCGCAATACCAGCGAGTTGCGCATCCTTCGCCAGGTCGAGCTCAGCCTGCTCGACACCTATGTCGGCCCGCTGACCGCAAGCCGGATTCTGGCCGGCCGCATCCGCCAGGGCGAAATCGAATCGATGGAGGCCGCCCTGCTGCTCTGCGATCTGCGCGGCTTTACCGAGCTGTCGAACCGGCTGCCCGGAAGCACGGTGCTCGGGCTGCTCAACGCCTATTTCGACCGGATCGTCCCGGCGATCACCCGGGAAGGCGGCGAAGTGCTGAAATTCATGGGCGACGCCGTGCTTGCCTTCTTCCCCGGTTACGCTGCGGCCCATGCCTGCGGCGCGGCCCTGGCATCGGCCCGCACCATCCTCGATGAGATCGACCACTTCCAGTACGAGGGCATCGGCGTGAAGGCCGGCATCGCCCTGCACTACGGCGAGGTCAGCTACGGTAATATCGGTTCAGGCCGGCGTCTCGACTTCACCCTGATCGGCCGCGACGTCAACCTTGTCAGCCGCATCCAGACCGCCTGCAGTGAATTGGGCGAGGCCTTGCTGATGTCTGAGCCGTTCCGCGAGAAAGCCGGGGCAGGGGATGTGGTGTCGGTCGGGGGACATGGGCTGAAGGGGTTTGCCGAGCCGGTGGAGCTGTTTACGATTGTGCGGTAGGTGTACGCCAGCCCTCTCTGACTTGCCGGGCGTCTCCCCACTTGCACTGGACGCATGGCAGGTCTGCCCGAAACGACTTCGTCTTCCCCCATCTTTTCGCCATAGTGGCGCCGGAATTCCGTAAGCCGGGAGGAAGAGCTTATGACTGTGCTGTTCGACGAACAAGGCGAGATCATCCGCCAACTGGGTGTCGCCACCGACATCGACCCCGAGCGGGAGATCGAACGGCGAACCGCTTTCCTCAAGGATTATCTCGTCGGCTCGGGCATGCGCGGCTACGTCCTCGGCATCAGCGGCGGCGTCGATTCGCTGACCGCGGCTTTGCTGGCCCAGAAGGCCGTGCGCGAGCTGCGTGACGGTGGCCATGCGGCCGAATTCGTCGCCGTGCGCCTTCCCTATGGGGTCCAGGCGGACGAGGCCGATGCGGAGAGGGCGCTTGCAACGATCGACCCCGACCGCTCAATGGTGGTCAACATCAAGGCGGCGGCGGATGCGATGCTGGCGGCAGCGCAAAAGGGCGGTCTTGCCTTCGCCGATGAGGGCCGGCAGGATTTCATCCTGGGCAACATCAAGGCCCGCCAACGCATGATCGCCCAGTTCGCCCTGGCCGGCGCGCTCGGCGGTCTTGTCATCGGCACCGATCATGCCGCCGAGGCGGTCATGGGCTTCTTCACCAAATTCGGCGATGGCGCCGCCGACATCTTGCCGCTCGCCGGCCTCAACAAACGACGGGTGCGCCTGCTGGCAAAGCGGCTCGGTGCGCCGGACGAACTGATCTTCAAGGTGCCGACCGCCGATCTCGAAGACCAGCGGCCGCTGCGCCCCGACGAGGAGGCCTATGGCGTCTCCTATGACGAGATCGACGATTTCCTCGAGGGCAAGCCGGTCGGCGAGATCGCCCGCCGCCGCATCCTCGCCGCCTATCGGGCGACCGCCCATAAACGCGCGCTGCCGGTGGCCGTCAACGCGCTCTGAGCGGCGCGCTCAGGGCTGCACCGGCGAGCCCGTCCAGCCCGACGAGGCGAGATAGGCATTCGGCGCGAAATAGACGCCGTCGACGTCGAAGGCTTGGAGATCTTCGGCCCGCAGCGCCTCGCGCACCTTCGGGCGTGCCGCCACACGGGCCATGAAACCGTGCAGCACCGGCCATTGCCTGAGATTGATCTTCGTCCAGGGCGACCAGTTCAGGCAGACGAAGAGATAGACGTCTGCCACGGTGAAGGCCTCACCGGTCAGGTAGGGTCCCACAAAACGGCCGCTCAGCCAGGAAAGCCGCTTTGCGACCTGGGCACGGATCTTCTCATGCACGCTGGCATAAGCCGGCTCGAACAGCAGCACCATCGGCTTGTGCAGTTCGGCGGAGATGAAATTCAGATAGGACTGCACCTCGTTGCGTCTGAGGTTGCCAACCTCCGGCAGCATTGCGGCGCCTTGCGGCACGCTGTCGGCGAGGAATTGCGCGATCGCCGGCCCCTCGGTCAGCACCTTGCCGTCGTCGAGCATCAGCGCCGGCACATAGCCATTGCCGTTGATGGCGAGATAGTCCTTGCCGTCGCTCGTCCGATGCGTTTCCCGGTCGACTTCGACGAGTTCGATATCAAGCCCCAGCTCCCGGCAGACGATATGCGGTGAAAGCGAGCAGGCGGCGGCGTTCATATAGAGTTTCATGGCAATTTCCTCTCTCATGCAGGGCGGACGACGCCGCCTGTTCGATATTGTTGAACTTATGTACTGTTTCGCATAAAATAGGCTTCGTCAATGATTTAATGCGAAACGGTACAAAATATGAAGGATGAGAAGAAGCGCGGCCGCCCGAGGGCTTTCGACGCCAAGTCAGCGCTCGGCAAGGCGCGGGACGTCTTCTGGGACCGGGGTTTTGCCGCCGCCTCGCTCGATAATCTGAGCGCCGCGACCAACCTCAACCGCCCGAGCCTCTACGGCGCCTTCGGTGACAAGGAGGATCTCTATCTCGATACGCTGGAAGGTTATCGCCAGGACGGCATGGATGCGCTGGCCGCGGCTCTCGATCCGTCGCTGCCACTGCGCGACAATCTCGCCCGGGTCTATGAAAGCGCGCTGGCGATCTATCTGCACGGTGAAACCGCCGCCCGCGGCTGTCTGCTGATCGGCACGGCGACGGTCGAGGCGGTCGAGCGTGAACGGGTCCGCGAGGTGCTCGGCCGCAGCCTCAGCGATTTCGACGGCGAGATTGAAAAGCGCATGCGCCTTGCCGTCGAACGCGGCGAGCTTCCCGAAAGCGCCGATCCGCAGACGCTGGCAAGACTCGCTTCCGCCGTCATGCATTCGCTCGCCGTGCGCGCCCGCGCCGGCGACAGCCGCGAGACGCTGGAGGCGATCGCTCGCTCAGGCGTCGAGCTGATCTGCGGCAGCGCGCGCAGCTGATCCCGATCCGGCCTCAGTCGTCCTGGGCCGCACCATCCAGGCATAGGCGGCGCCGCTGAGAAGCAGCACCGAGGTGCCGAGGAAAACGGCCCGCATGCCGATATGGCCGCCGACGAAGCCGCCGAGAATCGGACCGGCCACCTGGCCGATATATTGCGAGGAGACGGACAGGCCGAGAATGCCGCCGGCCGCGCTGTCCGGCACGCTGTGGCGGATGACGGCGGTAATGCAGGGCAGGAGCCCGCCGAGGGCGGCCCCCATCAGGAAGCGCAGGATGATCAGCTGCCAGGAACTGTTGACGAAGGCCTGCGGGATCAAAAGCAGCCCGGCGAGGGCGAGCGCGCCCGATATGACCGGCCAGTGGCCGATCCTGTCGGCGAGCCTGCCGAGCCATGAGGCGGAAAGAATGCTGCCGAGCGCGGCGGCCGACATGACGAGCCCCGAGATCTTCGTCACTTGCGCCGCGACCGGCACGATCTGCGCCACATAGACGGTGATGATCGGCTCGATCGACATATTGGCGAACATCAGCAGCATGCCCGTCGCCAGCATGGCGACAACGGGCCTTTTATCGGGAATGGATTTCCAGCCGCCGCTTGCCTTGGCCGCCTGTTTGCGGGCTGGCGACTTCTCCTCCTTGATCAGCAGCGCAGTGGCGAGAAAGGCGAGGAAGATCGTCGCCCCGGCCGCGAGAAAGGTGCCGCGGATACCGATGACAGGCGGCAGCACCCCGCCGATCAGCGGCCCGACAAGATTGCCGGCCATGATGCCGCAAGAGAGCACGCCGAGCGCCCAGGCCGAACGCTCCTTCGGCGTCTGCGTCGCCACCAGCACCATCGAGCCGGAGGAGTAGCCACCGGCAAGCCCGACGAAGAGGCGCAGCGCCACCAGCTGCCAGACACTGCCGGCCATGCCCATCAGCGAGATCGCCAGCGTCATGCCGAGGCTGGCGCGCACCAGCATCAGCTTGCGGCCGTAAATGTCGCCGAGCCGCCCCCAGAGTGGCGCCACGAGCGCGGCGGCCAGGAAGGTGGCGCCATAGGCGATGCCCGACCATTGCACGATCGCCGCATGGTCGGCCACACCGAGTTCCTCCACATAGAGCGGCAGGAAAGGCAGCAGCAGCGTCATCGCCACGATCGTCGTGAAGGAGCCGATCAGCGAGACGGCGAGATTGCGCTTCCAGTGGATCGAGCCTGCCTTAACGCTCGCCGCGTCCAATTGCGTATCGGTCATTCCTGCCTCGGCGTCGATCACGGGGCGCAATTACGCCAAAACTGGATCATTTGAGGTAAATATGTTAGACATACTGATTGCATGATGCAATCGGTTAATCGGAGGATATTGCCATGAACGATATGCGCACGAGGCAGCAGACCGTCCGTGATCTCTACGCCGCCTATCTCGAAGACCGCAAGGATATTGTCGGCGCTATGCTGACGGAGGACTTTACCTTTTCCAGCCCGCGCGACGATCATATCGACCGCGCGACATATTTCGAGCGCTGCTGGCCGAAGGAGCCGTTCTTCCGCGCCATCCATATCGAATTCCTGGCGGTCGATGACGATGAGGCCGCTGTCCGCTACCGCGCCGAAAAACTCAACGGCGGCAGCTTCGGCAATATGGAGAGCCTTCGTTTCCGCGGCGACAAGATCGCTTCGGTGGAGGTCTATTTCGGGCGGAACCTGTAGCTGGAGCCTGGCTCGCAAATGTGTGCGGTCTTGCGATAAAAACATCATAAAAACAAAGACTAAAGCGTGGCAAGCGAATCTCAAAGATCGCGACACGCTTCAGAAAATTCGCAGCGCCGACGTCGTGATGATGACCATGGAGACAGCCACCATCAGCGCCCGCACCGGCAGCCGCTCGACCAGGATGGCGCCGAAAGGGGCGGCGATGACGCCGCCGATGATCAGGCCGATCGCCGAATTGAGTTCCGACCAGCCGAGCGTCAGAATGAAGGTCAAGGAAATCGTCAGGGTCACCGCGAATTCGGTGAAATTGGTCGAGCCGATCACCCGCTTCAGATCATGGCCGCGCCCGACCAGCGTGCTGGTGACGACGGGCCCCCATCCGCCGCCGCCGATCGCATCGAGCAGGCCGCCGCAAAAGCCGACCGGCGGCACCGCCCAGTCGCGCACCTCGCGCCTGGATGGCGGCCGGAACGCCTTGTAGAAGATCAGCAGGCCGATGGCTATCAGAAGGCGGACACGAAGGGCGCGATCACCTTGCCGTCGATATTGGCAAGCAGATAGGCGCCGATCGCGCCGCCGATCATGCCGGCAGGCGCCAGCCGGGCCACCAACCGCCAGTCGACATTGCGATGGTAGGCATGCGACAGGCCGGAGGCGGCGGTGGTGAACATTTCCGTCACATGCGTCATGGCGCTGGCGTTGGCCGCCGGCACCCCGAAGGCCAGCAGGCTCGTCGTCGACAGCACGCCGAAGGCCATGCCGAGCGCGCCGTCGACGATCTGCGCGCAGAAGCCGACGGCGATGAAGAGGAAGATATCCGATGTCATGCTGTCCCCTCAGACGAACGATAGCATCAGAATCCGCGATGCGTGAGAAACTTTTGACTCAGGCCGAAAGTCCGCGCTGCTTCAGCCGGACGATCTTGAAAAAGCCGTTCGGAAAGACCGGCAGAATGTCGGTCGTGGAAAAATCGCCGCGACGTTCGGCCCAGGCGAGGATGCGATGGATGCGGAAGGCGGAGGACCAGCCGATGTGACGCACCAGCGGCGCCACCGCCGCCTCGATAGCCCCCTGCAGGCCGGCGCCGTCGCCGAGTTTGCTGGCGAGGATGATCTCGCCGCCCGGCCGCAGCACCCGGGCGCATTCGTCCAGCGCCCGTTCCGGCTCGGGAATCAGCGTGATGACGAAGGGCAGGCAGACCGCGTCGAAAGACTGGTCGGCAAAGCTCAGCGCATGCGCATCCATCACCTCGAGCGCCTTCACATGCTGCAGCCTTTTGCGCCGCACCTTCTCGCGCGCCCGAGCGATCATATGTTCGGAAATGTCGATGCCCGTCACCCGGCAGCGGCTGGGATAGTACCCGAGCGTCAGGCCGGTGCCGACTCCGATTTCCAGGATATCCGTGCCGGCCGCAGCGGCAAGCGCGGCAAGCTTGCGGTGGCCGTCACGCAGAATGCCGCGATAGACGCGATCATAGACCGGCGCCCAGCGCTGATAGATTTTCTGCTGATCTTCCGCCCGGTTGCGAAGCTCCGACATGCCTTTACCTCCCTGCGCCGCTCTCCGAAAACCGGAAGTGTTTTCCGGAAGGCATCATACATAGAGCGCCTTGGCGCCTCTCATAGGTGCGCAGCGCTCTAAAAAGCCCGCAACTTCAACTCCAGGGGGTGGGCTTGGGTTCCGCCGAGCTTATTTCGCCGGTGCGAGTCCCAGCTCCTTGACGTCCATCTCGCTGCCGATTTCGACGGTTTTGTTCTGCTTGTCGTAAACGCAGATCTGGGCGACGAGCCCATTGGCGCCCTTCGGCTTTCCGGTCACCAGGGCCAGCCCGTAACGCCAGGTGCCGAAAGGATCGACGGCGGCAGCCGGCTTCTCGATCGCCACCGCCGCCTGCCTGCATTTGGCGTCCACGTCCGCCGCCAGCTCTTTCCAGGCCTGTTCGGAAGAGGCCTGCGCCGCAGCGGCCGGGCAAAGAAGCGCCGCTGCGCATAGCAGCTGGATTATATTCCTGTTCATCAAGGATCTCCGTGATCTCAGTGGCCGGCAGAACGGTTTTCGGCGCGGCTATCCCAAGGATTCTTCTCATGCGATTCCAGCACTGCAACTGAGGCAAATTTTCCTTCGGCGGATCGTTTTTTGACATTTCGCCGGTTGCCTCTCCCCCGTTCCCCTCCTATGTTCCGCCTCACCTGCCGATGACGCAATCTATTGCCAAGAGGAGATCTGACATGGCTTTCGAATTGCCTGAACTTCCCTATGATTACGAAGCCCTTGCCCCCTTCATGTCGAAGGAAACGCTGGAGTTTCACCACGACAAGCACCACAAGGCCTATGTCGACAACGGCAACAAGCTCGCCGCCGAGGCCGGCCTTTCGGATCTGTCGCTCGAAGACGTGGTGAAGAAGTCCTTCGGCACCAATGCCGGCCTCTTCAACAACGCCGCGCAGCACTACAACCACATCCATTTCTGGAAGTGGATGAAGAGGGGCGGCGGCGGCAACAAGCTGCCGGGCAAGCTCGAGGCGGCCTTCACCTCCGATCTCGGCGGCTACGACAAGTTCAAGGCCGATTTCGCCAACGCCGGCGCCACCCAGTTCGGCTCCGGCTGGGCCTGGGTTTCCGTCAAGAACGGCAAGCTCGAAATCTCCAAGACCCCGAACGGCGAAAACCCGCTCGTCCACGGCGCCACGCCGATCCTCGGCGTCGACGTCTGGGAACACTCCTATTACATTGACTATCGCAACGCCCGCCCGAAATATCTCGAAGCCTTCATCGATAGCCTGATCAACTGGGACTACGTCCTGGAACGCTACGAAGAAGCCACGAAGTAAGCGCCCGGGCTCGCCGCCAGCCGCGGCGATCTCTCGATTTCGCACCCGGCGTTCTCCGAACGTCGGGTGTTTTCATGACGCGAGCCGTCACATCCCTGTCACCGGCCGATCCTAATCACGCTCGATGTCCTGTTCCGATGTTTCCCCGTTCCGCTTCGGCATCATCGCCGATCCGCAATATGCGGCGATCCCGCCGCATGCGCCCATGGACCGCTATTACGCTAACAGCCTCGCCAAGGTCGCCGAGGCGATCGAGGTCTTCAACGGCTGGGAATTGAGCTTCGTCATGACGCTCGGCGATATCATCGACCGCAGCTTCAGGAGCTTCGACGATATCCTGCCGGTCTACGGCAAGCTGAGACACGAGGCGTTCTTCCTGCTCGGCAACCACGATTTCTCCGTCTCAGCGGGGCATCTCTCCGAAGTCGCCGCGCGTCTCGGCATGCCGTCGCCCTATTACAGTTTTACCCGCCACGGCTGGCGCTTCATCGTGCTCGACGGCAATGAGGTCAGCACCTTCGCGCCGCCCGAAGGCCATCCGCACCGCGCCCTTGCCGCGCAAATGCTGGCGAAGCTGGAGGAGAAAGGCGCCAGGAATGCCCATCGGTGGAATGCTGCGCTGAGCGACGTGCAGTTCGCCTGGCTAGGCGATGAAATCGCAGAGGCAGCTGCGGCCGGCGAGAAGGTGATCGTCATGAATCACTATCCCGTGCATCCGCCAAGTGAGCATGGCATGTGGGACAGCGAGCGCATCGTCGCGCTGCTCGCCTCGAAGGCCAATGTCGTCGCCTATCTCAACGGTCACGACCACGTCGGCAACTACGCCAAGGCCGGCTCCTGCCACTTCGTCAATTTCAAGGGCGTAGTCGACACTGAAAGCGAAAACGCCTTCGCCATCGTTGAGCTCCACCCTGAGCGCATCGAAATCCGCGGCTTCGGCCGCGAGGAGAGCCGGACGCTGGTTTATTAGGCTGGGAGAGACTGTCGATAAAGGTCAGCCAGCTGCTGGCTCATGTCATGCTCGGCCTCTACCGACTCTATAACAGAAATTGACCGAGATTGCGGGGCCTCGCCGAAGAAGCACCCAACCCGCCGACGGTGAGTTTGGCGGAACGCAACCCCCTCCTCCGTCATCCTCGGCTCAAGGCCGAGGATGACGGAGGAGGGGGCAGATGTCGGCGGTCCTTTGGCGACGTCGAAGATGTGCCAGGCACGAAAGCGCTATCCCCGGGGCCGCATTGGCACTGACCTCCCGCTCGTCCCTCAAACGCTGCCAACCTGTTCGCATAAACGCCCACCCATTACACCTGCACAGTCTTCTCCGCCCACCCACTCGTCCAAAGCTCCCGCAGCCTGTCGCCGTCGCCCTTGAAGAAAGCCTCGGCTGCCGCGCAGTGCTCCACCCGGTCGCTTCGGAAATTGCGGATCGCCTGGCGCAACTCGCACCAGGCGACGATATTGGCTGTCTGCGAATAATAGATCAGCGCGATCGGCTGGATCGTTCGCTCGCTGGCGCGGCCGAGTTCGTCGCGATAGCCGAGCATCAGCTTGCGCTCGTCGCGGATCGCCCGGCGCACGATCGCAAGGTCGAAGCCGGCCGGCTGCGCGGTCGAGCCCCAGGCATAAAGCGCCTTGGTATCCATTGCCTGGCGCAGCGGCGGCGGCACGGCGCCTGATATCTTCCGGTTGACCCGGCGGGCGGCCTGCTTCAGCTCCTCGTCGGCCGTGCGTTCGAGCAGCGCCAGCGCCAGCACGATCGCCTCCATCTCCTCGATCGAAAACATCAGCGGCGGGAGGTCGAATCCCGGCCGCATGATATAGCCGATGCCGCGCCCGCCCTCGATCGGCACGCGCATCGCCTGGAGTGCGGCGATATCGCGATAGATCGAGCGCACCGTCACGTCGAGCGTCTCGGCCATGTCAGCCGCCGTCATCGGTTTTCTGGCGAGCCGCAGGATCTGAATGATCTCGAAAAGCCGTGAGGCCTTGCGCATTTTGCCTCTCCCATCCCTCACGCTCCTGACAATACACTGTCAGTTGGGTTTGCGTATAGTGCCGCCTATCGGATTGAAATCTATCAGGGTCTTTCGAAACGGCCCCGAGACGAAAAGGCGGTAACTGACATGAATTATCACGAAAACCTCTGGCTCTTCTTCACCCTTCTCTTCGGCATCATCATCGTACCGGGTATGGACATGCTCTTCGTGCTCGCCAATGCGCTGACCGGCGGTATCAGGCGAGGACTGGCGGCAACCGGCGGCATCATGGCAGGCGGCGCCGTGCATTCGGCCTATGGCGCGGCCGGCGTCGGTGTGCTCGTCACCATGCTGCCGCAGCTCTTCAACGTGCTGCTCTTTGCCGGCGTCGCCTATATGATCTGGATCGGCATTTCGCTGATGCGCAGTTCGATCACCGTCGAGGCGGTCGGGCCGGCAACAGCGCACTCCGGCTGGCGCGCCTTCCGCCAGGGCGCCGTCACCTGTCTGATCAATCCCAAGGCCTATATCTTCATGTTCGCCGTCTATCCGCAGTTCCTGAGGCCGGAATTTGGCCCGGTCTGGAGGCAGGGCCTGATCATGGGCGCCATGACAGTCGTAACTCAATTCGCAATTTACGGCACCCTGGCGATGACCGCCGGCCGCAGCCGCGAGCTGCTGGTGGCAAATCCCGATGCCACGGCGTTTGTCGGCCGCTGCGCCGGACTGCTTCTGGTCGCGGTCTCCGCGCTTAGCCTCTGGCACGGGTGGAAAAGCGCCTGAGCCGTCGCCGCGGCGTATCACGTTGTTTTTATGGTGATCCGGCAAAACGTGACCACTTCTCGCCATGGATTTTGTCATCCTTCCGGTGCAGATTGGCCGTCGGCCGCCTTGGCCTCGAGAAAATGGAGAGGAATACATGAATTGGAAAGCAGTAGCTGCCGCCGCAGCGATGGCTGGCATCGCCTTCGGTTCGGTGACCGCCGCCGATGGCACCCATGATTCGCGCATTGCGTTGATGAAGCAGATCGGTGGTTCGGCCGGTGCGCTCGCCGCCATCGCCAAGGGCACCAAGCCCTACGACGCCGAGGCGGTCAAGGCGGCGCTGACGACGATTGCCACTTCTGCCAAGGTCTTCCCCGATCAGTTCAAGCCGGGCAGCGATATGAACGATCCCGAGGTCAGCCCGAAGGTCTGGGAAAACATGGATGACTTCAAGGCGCGCGCCGCAAAGCTATCCACTGACGCCGAAACTGCGCTCGCTCAGCTTCCGGCCGATGCCGCAGCCGTCGGCGCCACGGTCAATACGCTCGGCGCCAATTGCGGCGGCTGTCACAAGGCCTATCGTATCAAGGAGTGATGGGGCGACTGAGCAACTCCAGCAAAGGTGCGCGGCTTGCTCCCGCGTGACGCGCGGGAAATGGAATGCTCTGGATCCGCGATCCGTGCCCGGCTTGCCGCCGGCGCGGATCGCCTTATGTGGGGCCGACGGTTGAAACATCGGCAAGAGGGGAGGCGGCGCATGGTCCGCAGGTTCATCCGGATATTGCTCTGTCTGATCGGCGTTGCCGTCCTCGGTGGCGCCGCCTTGCGTCTCGTCACCGCGCCCGATCCGTTGCCAGAAAGCCATTGGGCAGGGTTAGGCGCCGCGGACCCGGCCAACGGCCAGATGGTCTTCTGGGCGGGCGGCTGCGTCAGCTGTCATTCAGCGCCCGGCTCCGAAGGCGATGCCAGGCTGACGCTGTCGGGCGGTCTGGCGTTGAAAAGCCCTTTCGGCACGTTCCACGTGCCGAACATTTCTCCGGATGAAAAGGCCGGCATCGGCGCCTGGACGATCGCCGATTTCGGCAATGCGATGAAGCGCGGCGTCGGCCCGGATGGCCAGCATCTCTATCCGTCTTTTCCCTATGGTTCCTATGCGCGCATGAGCGACAAGGACGTCAACGATCTCTTCGCCTTCCTGAAGACGCTGCCGAAGAGCGCCAACGTCGCGCCCCCGCATGAGCTGCCGTTCCCCTATAATCTCCGGCTGGCGCTCGGCGGCTGGAAATTCCTCTATTTCAACGACCAGCCGCGCGTCGCGCTCGCCAGCAGCGACGACAAGATCAGGCGCGGGCAATATCTCGTCGAAGGCCCCGGCCATTGCGGCGAATGCCACACGCCGCGCGATGCGCTCGGCGGCTTTGAGGCCGGTCAATGGCTTGCCGGCGCCCCCAACCCGGAAGGCAAGGGCCGCATCCCGGATATCACGCCATCCTCCAGGAGCATCGGCGGCTGGAGCGAGGCCGATATCGCCAGCTACCTCGAAACCGGTTTCACCCCCGATTTCGATAGCGTCGGCGGCTCGATGGTCGATGTCCAGCAGAACATCGCCCGCCTGCCGGCGGCCGACCGCGAAGCGATCGCCGCCTATCTGAAGGCCGTGCCGGGACGCTAGGACACGATGCTCGCGGAGCTTAAGCGATCGACTGCATGTAACGCATGCCGGTGACCGGCCGCGGAGTGAAATCCAGCTGCTCGTAGAAGCGGTGCGCCAGCACGTTGCCGGTCGCGGCGCTGACCGAGAGGTAACCGCAGCCGGCATTGCGCGCCGTCTCGCGAGCCCGGTCGACCAGCAGCTGGCCGGTGCCGTGGCCGCGATGGCCGTCGCGCACGAAGAGGTGATGCAGGTCCATGCCGCGTTTTCCCTCCTGCGCCCTGTAGAGCGGCACGAGGATGGCGTAACCGATCAGCCCTTCTCCGGTCTCGGCAACGAGAGCATGGATCCAGGGCAGGGGGCCGAACAGGTCGCGCTCGAGCTGCTCCGGCGTTGCAGCCGCTGCGTCGCCGTGATGGGCGGCGAGCAGCGCGATCATTTCGTTGAGCTCGGGCAGGTCGCGCGGCTTGGCGGTGCGGATCGTCACCACCGAGGGTCGCACCAGTGAAATTTCGCTGTCTTCGATTTCGGTCATGGTCTTCGCGTCCTTTGATAGTCTGCCGTCAGGACGCTGCCGATACAACAAAGCCGCCTGACGGCGGCTTGTTGACAATATGATCTGTCCGGCCGCCCTTTACAGGTACAGCCAAAAATACGAGCGGCTCTGATGCGCGTTTTTGATCATGGCGCATCAATCGCCGCAAACGCGGCGTTTGTCAATGGTGTTGAGCGTGAGGTTCAAAACGCTGCCACGGCGGTTGATGTCAACCGGTTCGCTTGATAGGATACCCCCCTATGTTATAGAAGGCCGGTCATGTCCCATACCACACTACAGAAGAAGAAGCTTATCGCCCGCATCAGCCGCCTGAAGGGGCAGATGGAGGCGGTCGAGCGGGCGCTCGAGGCCGAGCGCCCCTGCGGCGAAATCCTGCAGCTGCTGGCCTCGATCCGCGGCGCCTTGACCGGGCTGACCGGCGAGGTGCTGGACGATCATCTGCGCGAGCATGTGCTGAACGCCGCCGACGACGTGGCTCGTGCGGACGCGGTCGAGGAAATTTCGGAAGTGCTGAGAACCTATATTCGCTAAGTAGAGAAGGAGCCTGGAATGAATGCCGGGACCGGACGGGCCGAGATGAATGCCCTCGAACATGACCATATCTTCCTCGGCGCCGATCATGCGGTGAACGAGCGGCGCATCTGGCTGGTGATCGGGCTGACGGCGGTGATGATGGTGGCGGAAATCATCACTGGCACCGCCTATGGCTCCATGGCACTGGTGGCTGATGGCTGGCACATGTCGACCCATGCCAGCGCTCTTCTGATCTCGGCGCTCGCCTATCTCTTTGCCCGCCGGCAGGCACGCAATCCGCGCTTCACCTTCGGTACCGGCAAGCTCGGCGATCTCGCCGGCTTTGCCAGCGCCATCGTCCTTGCGCTGATTGCGCTGCTGATGGCCTGGGAAAGCTTGCTGCGTCTTGCAAATCCGGTGCCGATCGGCTTTGCCCGGGCGATTGCCGTGGCGGTGGTCGGTCTTATCGTCAATCTCGCCAGCGCTTGGCTGCTTGCCGGCGGCGGCCATCATGCACATGGCCACCACGCACATCATCATCATAGCGATCACACCCATGATCATCACGCCCACTATCATCACGCCCACGATCGTCACGCAAAGCACGGCGATAACAATATCCGCGCCGCCTATCTGCATGTCGTCGCCGACGCGCTGACCTCCGTGCTTGCCATCGCGGCGCTGACGCTCGGCAGCCTCTATGACTGGCTCTGGCTCGATCCGATCATGGGCATTGTCGGCGGTCTGGTCATTGCCAACTGGTCCTGGAGCCTGATGAAATCCTCTGGCGGCGTGCTTCTCGACGTCGTGCCCCAATGCGAGACGCTGCCGTCCGAAATCCGCGAGGCGATCGAGACGGAGGAGGACCGGATCACCGATCTGCATGTCTGGCAGGTCGGACCCGGTCATCATGCCGCGATCGTCGCCGTCCTCACCCCGAGCGATCCGGCCTTCTACAAGACCCGGCTTTCGGCGCTCTCGGAATTGTCGCATGTGACGGTCGAGGTGACGCGCGCCGCATGATTCCGGTGCGCGGACGACTCGTCGCCGCGGGACGACTTCGTCGCCGCGATGACGAGATGCCGCCGCAATCGCGCCTTAGCTCTGTCCTCCTCACCGTCGGAGGAAATTCATGGATCTCAGTCTTACCCGCCGCAGGCTGATCGGCTCGGCTTTGTGCCTGCCTGCGCTCACGCTTCCCGTCAGGGCCGAGGAGAAGAGCGAGGAGGGTGACGACAATGTCGAGCGCCGCTTGGCCGAACTGGAAAAACGCACCGGCGGGCGCCTCGGCGTCTCGGTGCTCGACACCCAGACCAGCATCTCCTTCGGCTATCGCGGCAGCGAGGCCTTTCCGATGTGCAGCACCTTCAAGGCACTGGCCGCCGGCTTCGTGCTGGCCCGCGTCGACAAGGGCGATGAGAGCCTCGACCGGCGGGTGAGCTACGGCAAGGACAAGCTTGTCGACTATTCGCCGATCAGCGAAAAACACGCCGGCGCCGACGGCATGACGATCGCCGAACTCTGCGAAGCGGCGGTGACGGTCAGCGACAATACCGCCGGCAACCTGCTGCTCGAAAGCTTCGGCGGGCCGGCCGGGCTGACCGACTGGCTGCGCTCCATCGGCGACGGCACGACCCGTCTCGACCGCACCGAGCCGACGCTGAACGAAGGCCGGAAGGACGACCCGCGTGACACGACGACGCCGGATGCGATCCTGGATACGCTCGGCAACGTGACCCTCGGCTCGGTGCTGACCGAGGCGTCCTCGGACAGGCTGATCGCCTGGCTGGTGGCAAGCACGACCGGCAAGGAGCGGCTGAGGGCCGGCCTGCCGGCCGATTGGAAGGTCGGCGACAAGACCGGCACCGGCCCGAACGGCTCTCTCGGCGACATCGCCGTCATCTGGCCCCCCGACCGCGGCCCGATCGTCGCCGCCGTCTACATCGCCGAGGCGACTGCGCCGGTGAAGGATCTCAATCCGATCTTTGCCGAAGTCGGCAAGATGATCACCGAGATGGTGTGACGCAGGAAATCGCTTCAGAAGCAATTGATTACCGCATCGACATCAAGTTCGTGATCAGACCTGGTTCGATTTCGAGCACCGGCCGATTGGCCTCCGGGTGACCGATGTCTCTCAGTTGATAGGGTGTCAGCTCTGCCAATTGTTTCCGACTAGCGACCGCCCGTTGCCACGCCTGCAGGTCAGCGACCAAGGTCGCGATGATGTTCATGGGGCCAGGCAACTGCCTTGTCGGCGCGCTGACGATGGCCTGTATTTCCGTATGAGCCATTTTCGGATCTCCCACCTGTGATGTGCGGGTGGAAATCTGCCATGCGAGCGTTTTCTGCCTGTTCGGCTGGGCGCGAAAGGAGAAGAAAACTTCGATACGCCGCCGCTAAATCGGTGTTAAATCCGTCTCCCCAAGTGCTATTCTGCCAGCGGCGGTCCAAAGCTGGAGGCTTTCTGTGCGCATCAGGTTGCTAGGCGGTCTTGAGGTTGCCTCCGGAGAAGACCGGCAAGTCCGCTTCGCCACGCGCAAAACGTCGCTGCTGTTTGCGGCCCTGGCCCTGGCAGGCCGCCGCGGCTGTCGCAGGGAGGTGCTTTCCGAAGCCTTCTGGCCGGGACGAAGCGATGAGCAGGCCCGCAATAGTTTGCGGCAGGCGCTGGTCGATATCAGGCGGTCGTTCCCGGCAAGCAGTGACGCCACCGCCTATATCGAAGGGGATCAGGAGACCGTGGCGCTGATTGTCGCTCCTGATGAAGTCGACATTTCACTCTTCGACCGGATGCTGGGGACGGGCTCGAGCACAGATCTCGCCTCCGCAGCGGATCTCTACCGCGGCGACCTGCTTGAAGGCGAGTCCATTCCGGATGAGTTGGGTGAGTGGTTCGCACCTTACCGGAGCACATATCAGCGCAAGGCGCTGCAGCTCGTGGAACGTTTGAGCCTTGCCCTCTTGGAACCAGGCTCCGCGGAAGAATTGCCTTGTGAAGGCCTTGCCGAGAGACTTTTCGCCTCCGACCCGACGGCGGAGGCTGCCCACAGGGCGCTGATGCGGATCCACACTCTCCGCGGACACGAGAACATGGCCTTGCGCCAGTTCGAGACCTGCCGGGCTCTCCTGAAGAAGCATATGGATGTCGAACCCGAAGCGGAGACGTCGTCCTTGGCTGCCTCGCTGCAACCGCGGCAGCGATCCGGTGATCCGCGGGCCACGCCCGCAATCGAGTTGCCGCTGCAGACCTTCTCCGCTCCGCCGAAACATCATGATCGGCCATCCCTTGCGGTGCTGCCGTTTCAGAATTTGAGCGGCGATGCGGAACAGGACTATTTTGCCGACGGCATTGTGGAGGATATCACGATCGCTCTCGCGCAGTTCCGCCACCTCTATGTCATCGCCCGCAATTCGAGCTTCACCTACAAGGGGCAGGCCGTCGACATAAAGCGGGTCGGGCGCGAGTTGGACGTGGACTATGTGGTCGAGGGGAGCGTGCGCCGCGCGGGTGACCGGCTTCGTATCGCCGGACAGCTCATCGACACCTCGACCGGCGCGCATCTCTGGGCAGACCGTTTCGACGGGACGCTGGCGAACCTGTTCGATCTGCAGGACCAGGTCGCATCGAGCATTGTCGGTGCGATAACGCCGAAGGTGGAGGAGGCGGAGATCGAGCGCGCCAAACGCAAGCCGACCGAAAGCCTTGACGCCTATGACTATTATCTCCGCGGGCTGGCGGCCTTCGACCGGACGGTGACCAACAGATCGGTCGTCGACGAGGCCCTGCGGCTGTTCATGAAGGCGATCGAGCGCGATCCGGATTTTGCCATTGCCCATGCTCGGGCGGCGCGCTGCTACGCGACCCGAAAGAGCAATGGCTGGATGGTTGATGCCGCCACCGAGATTGCCGAAGCGACCCGATTGGCGAGAAGGGCCGTCGAACTCGGCTGGGACGATGCAATCGCGCTCTCCTACGGCGGATATGTGCTCGGTTATATCGGCGGGGACCTCGATGATAGCGCGGCTTGTATCGATCGCGCTCTCTTCCTCAACCCGAACCTGGGCGCCGCCCTGGGCGTCAGCAGCTGGGTGAGAGCCTGCCTGGGCGAGCCGGACAAGGCCATCGAACACGCCACGCTCGCCATGCGCCTGAGCCCCTTGGATCCGCGCCTGTTTGCCTGGCAGTTTAACACCGCGCTGGCTCACTTCTGCGCCGGGCACTACGACGATGCCGCCGCCTGGGCGGCAAAATCCCTGCGCCACCAGTCGAACTACCCGAGCGCGATGCGCGTGATGGCGGCCGGCCATGCCATGGCTGGGCGGAACGCGGAGGCAGGGGAAACGATTGCGCGCCTGCGCCTGCTGGATCCGGCACTTCGGCTTTCGAATCTCGCCGACATTCTCCCACCGTTCCGGCGACCGGATGACCGCAACCGCTATATAGAGGCCCTTCGTATGGCGGGGTTGCCGGAGTAGGCATGCGGCGAAGGAGACCTCCGCGCCCCATTCGCTTTCCGCTCGAGGGTCGTCCCGTCGTCGCGGCCGTCGGCATGATGGACAGATCTCCGGTTCGCCCCGGAAGACCCCTCCCCAACCCCACAAGGGGGAGGGGCTAACCCGCAGCGGGATTCTGCCATTAACATACGCCGCCACATGCTGTACCGTCAGGAATGAAATGCGACGGCGCCGCAGAGTGGTCCCTCCCCCTTGGGGTTGGGGAGGGGTCTTCTCACACACCCAAGTCAGTGATTTCTTTCTACCCGCTTAATCGGTTGGAATGCGGCCCAAGGCGCTGCCTCCCATCATGGCAGCGTATAGGCGATCACATAATCGCCGGGCTTGGTGCCGACCGAGCCGTGGCCGCCGGCGACCATGACGACATATTGCTTGTTGTCGTCGGTCGTATAGGTCATCGGCGTCGCCTGGCCGCCGGCGGGCAGCCGCGCGCGCCAGAGTTCCCGCCCGCTCGTCACGTCATAGGCCCTGAGGTAGTTGTCGACCGCGGCCCCGAGGAAGGCGACGCCGCCTTTGGTCAGCATCGGCCCTCCGATGCCGGGCACGCCGACCTTGAAGGGCAGGGGCAGTGGCGTCATGTCGCGCACAGTGCCGTTCTTATGCATATAGGCGATCTTGCCGGTACGCAGGTCGACGCCTGCGACATAGCCCCATGGCGGCGCCTGGCAGGGGATCTGCATCGGCCCGAGGAATGGCCCCATGAAGACGCCGTAGGGCGCGCCGTCATTGCGGTTGAGCCCCTGTTCGCTGCCCTTCTCGTCCTGGCCGCGCGGCGGAATGTCGGCGGCCGGCACCAGGCGGGAGGTGAAGGCGAGATAGGTCGGCATGCCGAACATGATCTGCCGCTCCGGATCCACCGCCACTGAGCCCCAGTTGAAGGTGCCGAAATTGCCGGGATAGACGATCGTCCCTTTAAGCGACGGCGGCGTGTAGCGGCCCTCATAGCGGTAGCGGTGGAAATCGATGCGGCAGAGCAGCTGGTCGAACAGCGACACGCCCCACATGTCCTTTTCCTTCAGCGGCTCGGGCGAGAAGGTGAGGTCGGAGATCGGCTGCGTCGGTGAGGTATGATCGCCCGAGACCGCGCCGCCCGGCGCTGGAATCTCCTTGATGGGAATGATCGGCTCGCCGCTGCGCCGGTCGAGCACGTAGATATCGCCTTGCTTGGTCGGGCCGACGAGGGCGGGAACCACGCTGCCGTCAGGCTTGGTCAGATCGATTAGCGCCGGCTGGGCCGGGACATCCATGTCCCAGAGGTCGTGATGCACGGTCTGGCGCACCCAGCGCAACTGGCCGCTGGCGATGTCAAGGGCGACGATCGAGGACGAGAATTTCTCGACATTGTCGCTGCGGCCGATGCCGATCTGGTCGGGCACCTGGTTGCCGAGCGGGATGTAGACCATGCCGAGCGCCTCGTCGACGCTGAAGACCGACCAGCTGTTCGGCGAATTGGTCGTATAGGTCTGGCCCTCGGCGATCGGCGTCGTCACATCGGGATTGCCGGAATCCCAGTTCCAAACCAGTGCGCCTGTCCTGATGTCGAAGGCGCGGATGACGCCGGACTGCTCCTCGGTCGAATAATTGTCGTTGACCGCCCCGCCGATGATGATCTTGCCAGCCACCGCGACGGGCGGCGAGGTGGAATAATAATAGCCGGCCGGGTTGAAGCGCATGCCGGTTTCCAGGTGCAGAACGCCCTGATCGGCAAAGCTGGTGCACACCTTCCCGTCTGCCGCGTCGAGCGCGATCAGCCGGGCATCCGAGGTCGGCAGGTAGACGCGCTCGGCGCAGGGCTGGCCAGCCGCCACATCGGGATCGGCATAATAGGTAACGCCGCGGCACGTCTGATGCTGCCGGTTCGGGTTCATGCCGGAATTGGCGTCGTATTTCCATTTCTCCTTGCCGGTCTTGGCGTCGAGCGCGATCGCCCAATTGTGCGGCGTGCAGAGATAGAGCGTGTCCTTCACCTTGAGCGGCGTCACCTGATAGGTGGTCTCGCTGATATCCTCCGGCCGTTTGACGTCGCCGGTCTGGTATCGCCAGGCCTCCTTGAGCGTGGAGACATTCTCTGCGGTGATCTGGTCGAGCGGCGAATAGCGCTGGCCGAACGGCGTGCGGCCATATTGATGCCATTCCCCATCCGGCACGCTGCCGCCGAAAGCGGGGTTGGCTGCGACCTGATCCTTCGGCAGTTCGCCGGCGAGATCATGCGGATCCGTCGTCATCGAATAAAGGGCGACGAGGATGGCCAGAATGACCGGTATGGCGAGCGGCCAGGGATTGGCGCCGTAGGTGATGCCGGTCGGGCTGCGAAAGCCGAGTGGCTGGCGAATCCATGGCGTCAGCAGCCAGAGTCCGAGCAAGATGATGACGCCGCCGCGCGGGCCGAGCTGCCACCAGTCGAAACCGACCTCCCACACCGCCCAGACAAGCGCTGCGACGACGAGCACCGCATAGACCCAGAGCGCCACCGCCTTGCGCATCAGAAGCAGCCCAGCGGTGATGAGAAAAATCAGCCCGGCGAACAGATAGAAGATGCTGCCGCCGAGCGTGACGAGCCAGAGCCCGCCACCACCGAGCGCCAGCCCGATGATGATGAAGAGGATGGAGGTGATGACGATCGTCATTAGGCTGTCTCCCGCAGAGGTTCGTCGGGTGAAGGAAGGGCGGAAAAGCCCCGCCGATCAGCCAGATAGCGCGAGAGAGATTCCTTTCAACGGCCGCATTTGCCGCAGGGTGAAATCACGGCACGGTTGTAACAATGACGGCCGCGGGCCCCAATGGAGGCAGGATCTAACGTCGCTCACGTCCCGCAGAAGGTCGCAAGCACCCGTTCGTGCGGTTTCGGCGGCTCGCCATAGCCGGCAAAATCCGGCTGGTTCTCATAAGGCCTGGCAAGTACCGTCAGCAGCGCCTCGAACAGCGAGAAATCGCCGTTTTCGACCGCAGCTTCGATCGCCTGTTCAACCCGGTGGTTGCGCGGAATGAAGGCCGGATTGACGCTGCGCATGGCGGTGGCGCGCGCGCTGGTGGTCTGGGGATCGCGTGACAGCCGCTCGCGCCATTGCGTGAGCCAGGCGCGGCTGGCTTCCGCCTCGCGGAAACTGGCGGCAAAGGCGGGCTCCGCGGCCTCGTCGCCGGCAAGATCCGACAGCCGGCGGAAAGTCAGGGTGAAATCGGCGTTCTGTGCCTGCATCAGCGACAGCAGCGCCTGCACCAGCTCGAGATCGCCATCCTCGTCGCCGGTAAGGCCGATCTTTTTTCGCATCCCGGCCAGCCAATGCGCCTGGAACCGTTCGCCATAGGCGCGGATCACGCCATTCGCCTTGTCGACCGCCGAGTCCGGCTCACCGTCGATCAGCGGCAGCAGCGTTTCGCCGAGCCTTGCGAGGTTCCATTGGCCGATGCCGGGCTGGTTGGCATAGGCATAGCGGCCATGCTGGTCGATCGAGGAGAAGACGGTCGCCGGATCATAGGCATCCATGAAGGCGCAGGGACCGAAATCGATCGTCTCGCCGGAAACCGTCATATTGTCGGTGTTCATCACGCCGTGGATGAAACCGACATGCAGCCAGCGGGCGATCAGCGCCGCCTGACGTTCCGAAACCGCCTCGAACAGTGCGAGATAGGGGTTGTCGGCTTCTCTCAGCGCGGGATAGTGCCGATCGATCACGTAATCGGCGAGCGACCGCACGCCTTCGGTATCGCCCCGCGCCGCAAAATATTGGAAGGTGCCGACCCTGATGTGGCTGGCCGCCACCCGGGTGAAGACGGCGCCCGGCAACACCTCTTCGCGATAGACCGGCTCGCCTGTCGTCACCGCCGCCAGCGCCCGCGTCGCGGGGATGCCGAGCGCAAACATCGCCTCGCTGATGATATATTCGCGCAACACCGGCCCGATTGCCGCCCGCCCGTCGCCGCGACGCGAAAAAGGCGTCGGCCCGGCACCCTTCAGCTGGATATCGAAGCGCTTGCCGCTACGGTCGATCACCTCCCCGAGCAGGATCGCCCGGCCGTCGCCGAGCTGCGGCGAGAAGCCGCCGAACTGATGCCCGGCATAGGCCATCGCCAGCGGCTCGGCCCCCTCGGGAATGAGATTGCCGGAAAAGATCGCCGCGCCGTCACGCCGCAGCGCCTCGACATCGAGCCCGAGTTCGGCGGCCAGCGGCTCGTTGAGCTTGATCAGCCAGGGTTCGCTCACCGGCGTCGGCGATTGCGGCGCAAAGAAGTGCTTGGGCAAGCCGACATAGCTGTTGTCGAACGGAAAGGCCGCGCCGGACCGGATTTTCTGCGGGGTCGAGGTCATTAGTCTTAGGTAGGGCTGCGGTGACCGCAGCGCAAGCCGCTGCTGTCAAGCCAGGACTCCTTGCGAAGGCCGAGAGCAAGGCCGATTTAAAGATGCCTTCGCGGCCCTAGCCGTCCTTGGCTGTCCGCTGGGGAATCGGCGACGTGCCTGCTCATCGTTCGATATAGGCGGCAAGCTCTTCAGGCGTTCCCTGCGGAAAGGCCGCTTTCAGATAGTCGAGAAACGCCGACACGCGCGCGCTGAGCAGCCGCCGTGACGGATAGAGTGCCCAGAGAGTCGTCTCAAATTCATCCGCCTGGCCCCAGTTCGCCAACGTGCCGGCAGCCAGATCGGAGATCGCAAGCGACAGTGGCAGGCGCGCCGCGCCGAGACCCGCGCGAACGGCATCTCGAACCATGACGAACGAGGCGAGGCTCAGAACCGGCTTTGCCGTCAGGCGCGACTTTCCCTCGGGCGTCGTGACCGCCCACGATTCGGCGCCGGCCATCGATCCCCGCACAATGGCAGGAACAGGCTCGCCGCCATGTGGACGCGGCAGCTTGGGGCTTGCCACCACGACCAACCTGTCACGCAAGAAGACACGCCCGACGAGACTTTCGTCCGGCTGCGGATTCACGCGAATGACCAGGTCATAGGCTTCGTCGATCATGTCGACGGCCCTGTCTTCCGTCGTGATTTCGAGCTGAACTTCGGGATATTTCAGGACGAATCCTGCCGCGAGCTTTCCCAATACCGTCTGGGAAAACAGCAGCGGTGCACTGAGCCGCAACCGACCCCTCGGGCTTTGCCCTCCCGAGGCAATTGCCTTCGCGGTTTCATCGAGCTCGGTCAGCAGCGCGCCGGTTCGCTCAAACAGAGCGCGTCCCTCCTCCGTGAGCTTCAGCGTGCGCGCGCCTCGCTCGAACAGGCGCAGATCGAGATTCGCCTCCAGCTCGGCCACGCGTCGGGAAAGCGTCGCCTTCGGACGGCCCGCTGCCCGTGCAGCCTTTCCGAATCCACCATGGCGGGCTACGAGATTGAAATCGGCAAGCGCGAGGAGGTCCATGTGTTTCACCAGCGAGACAGAGTGTCCAGATTCCGGGTCTATTGGTGTTAATCTGGATCACTTACTTGGTTGGTGTCAACTGAACTCAACCGGAGTAACCCCGATGACCATTCTCGTTACTGGCGCCACCGGCCGCGTCGGCCGCCACCTGGTCGACCAACTCGTCCAGCGCGGTGCAAAGGTCCGCGTGCTGACGCGCGACGCTTCAAAAGCCAATGTCCCTGTCGGCGTCGAAGTCGCTCAAGGCGAAATGCTCGACATCGATGCGCTGCGCAGCGCCTTCAAAGGCGTCCGCACCCTGTTCCTGCTCAATGCCGTCACCGGCGACGAATTTACCCAGTCGATCATCACCCTCAATGTCGCTCGCGAGGCGGGGATCGAGCGGGTGGTCTACCTGTCGGTGTTTGGAGCCGACCGCGCGGTCAACGTGCCCCATTTTGCCGTGAAGTTCGGCGCCGAGCGCATGCTCGCGCAGATGGGCTTCAGCGCCACGATCCTGCGTCCGACCTACTTCATCGACAACGAGCTGATGATCAAGGACGTGATCCTGGGCCACGGCGTTTATCCCATGCCGATCGGCGGCAAGGGCTTGGCCATGGTCGATGCGCGCGACATCGCAGAGGTCGCCGCAATCGAACTCATTCGGCGCGACCGCGCCACCGGTGCGCTCCCGATCGAAACCATCAATCTGGTCGGCCCCGACACGCTGACCGGTACCGACGTGGCGAAGATCTGGTCAGACCTGCTGGGGCGGCCGATCGTCTATGGCGGCGATGATCCCAGCGGCTTCGAGCAGAACATGGCCAGCTTCATGCCTAAGTGGATGGCCTATGAGATGCGACTGATGGCCGAGCGCTACGTTACCATCGGCATGGTTCCAGAGGCGGGCGACGTCGAACGGCTGACCGGGATCCTGAGACGCCCGCTGCGCTCGTACCGCGATTTCGCGGCCGCGATTACGACTGCCGCCTGAGCGGAGCCGCGATCCGACGACGAGGAGATCCCATGAAACCTCCGGCGAATTCGCACTCGGCTTGCGAGCAGGTCTGGAAGGGATTGGAGCTGAAGGCGCGAGACGCGCGCCTTTGTTCCCTCCGCGGTCTGCACCGGATTCGATGCGGTGGCGAGCGTGCAATTATTTCACCGGCGAGGCCACTCGCCGGCGGGGATCCCTGCGCGATCGTCACCCTTCGGCAGCATCCAGCTGCCGCATTGCTTCGCCCTGGCGCAGTTGACTACAAGGCGGCTCCCGCTGCCCGCCTGGCGGGCATGGAGGGCGCCGTCACGAAGATCGTGCCGATGCAAGCAATCGTGATCTGCTTTTCCCTCTCGTCAAAGCTGCTTTGCCATAAAGGACATAGCGCCGCCATGATCGCGGGCGTATAGCAGATTGTCTCCCCTTGGCATTATGCCATGTCATCCCCCGCGGCCTTGCAGCCTCGTGTGCTTCGCCGCGCCACCGCGAGTGATCCCGGACGATGTCGGATCAGATTTACCAGGCGCCGATGGTGCGGCGCGCCGCGCCCAATTTCCGGGTGATCGCGATGATTGTCGCGAGTGCGATGCTGATGGAAAATATCGACGCGACTGTGCTGGCGACGGCGCTACCGACCATGGCGCGCGATTTTGCTGTCAGCGCGCCGGCCATGTCGATCGCGCTCACCTCCTATCTCCTCAGCCTGGCGATCTTCATTCCGGCGAGCGGCCGGATGGCCGACAGTTTCGGCTCCCGCACCGTCTTCCGCGCGGCCATCGCCGTTTTCGTGATCGGCTCCATCCTCTGCGCGCTGGCGCCGACGCTGCCCTTCCTGGTGCTGGCGCGACTGTTGCAGGGCATGGGCGGCGCGATGATGATGCCGGTCGGCCGCCTCGTGCTGATGCGCAGCGTCGCCCGCAAGGATATGGTCAGCGCCATGTCCTGGCTGCTGGTGCCGGCGCTGATCGGCCCGATCGTCGGCCCGCCGCTCGGCGGCTTCATCGTTACCTATCTCGACTGGCGCTGGATATTCTACATCAACGTGCCGATCGGCATCATCGGCATGATCTTCGTCTCGATCTACATCGACGAGGTCAAGGGCAAGGCGAGCGGCCGCTTCGATACGATCGGCTTCGTCCTCTCCGGCATCTCGCTCGGCTCGCTGCTCTTCGGCTTCGAAATGTCGAGCCACGAAGGCGAGGGCGCTTTCTCGATCTTCCTCATCGCCATCGGCCTCATCTTCGGCATCGCCTATTTGAGGCATGCCCGCCGGCATCCGTCGCCGATCCTGGATTTCTCGTTGATGAAGGTGCCGAGCTTCGGCACCTCGGTCATCGCCGGTTCGCTGACGCGCATCACCCAGGGCGCCCAGCCCTTCCTGTTGCCGCTGCTCTTCCAGATCGGCTTCGGCCTGTCGGCGGCCGCCGCCGGGCAGATCGTCATCGCCACCGCGCTTGGCGCTCTCGCCATGAAGCCGATGGCGAAGTTCGTCTTCAGCCGGCTCGGTTTCCGCCGCAGCCTCGTCCTCAACGGCATTCTCGGCACGATCGGCTACGGCCTCTGCGCCGCCTTCCGGCCGGATTGGCCGATGCCGCTGATCTTCATCGTCCTGATACTCAGCGCCTTCTTCCTGTCATTCCAGTTCACCGCCTACAACACGATTGCCTATGACGAGATCGACAGGGAGCGGATGAGCTCGGCCACGAGTTTCTACACAACCTTCCAGCAGCTGATGCTGTCGCTCGGCATCTGCATCGGGGCTTTGGCACTGCATGGATCGATGGCCTTGTCAGGCGCCGAAACGCCTGGTCTCGGCGATTTCTCCGCCGCCTTCATCGTCGTTACGGTCATCTCGATCACCGCGACCGTCTGGAACCTGCGCTTCTCGCCGACATCAGGCGAGGAGATCAGCGGCTACAAGGCGAAACGGACGAATGGCGCCGTCGCCGAGGGCTGACGCCGCCTCTTCTCTCATTAGAAGCAGACGGTCCCCCGCGGTGGCTTGCGCCGCATGGGCCGGCCCTCACGCCGGTCGGCCTCGAGCCCGTAGGCGCTCGGCCCGCCGAAGGCTGCGAGATCGATATCCCGCAACGCTACCTCCACCATCGCCTCGGACTCGGCGCGCCCGCGCCGCCCCGTGATTCTAAGCCACAGCCCGCGCCAGTCTCGCCGGCGCGACTCCGCTCTCACCATCGTCATCGTGCTGTCCTCCCTCTTGGGCTCACGCCGCCTGCGGCAGGCATGCCTCGCAGATGGCCGCGACATGGCGATGATCCGTGCCGCAGCAGCCGCCGAGCACGCGCAGCTCGGGCAGGCGATCGAGAAGCTTGCGGTATCGCCGCCCGAGATCTTCGGGATCGCCGGCATCGAGTGTCTCGCTGTTATCAAGCTGCTCGTGGCTCATGGTCGAAGCATTGGCGCGGATTCCGGAAATGCGCTTTACCCATGCGCTGCCATGATCGAGAGCTCCTTCGAAGTGCATCGGATGCGCGCAATTGATCATGTAGTAGACCGGCGCTCCGCCGGTCGCCATGTCGGTCGTCTCGATGGCGTCCTGAATGCTGCGGCCCGTCACCAGCCTGCCGTCCGTCTCCAGCGTGAAGGAGATGGCGCAGGGCATGGCGAACGACTTTGCCGCACGCGCCACGCCGATCGCCTCGTCGATATTCGTCAACGTGAAGGCGCTCACCATATCCGCCTCCGTGCCCGCAAAGGCTTCGATCTGGAAGGCGTGGTAATCCTCCGCTTCGTTGGCGCTCATCATGCCCGCCTTGTAGCCGTCGCCGCGCGGGCCGATGGCGCCGCTGATGACGATCGGCTGCCCTGGCTGCTCATAGGTGCTGCGCAAGCCGGCCAGCAGTTCGACGGCTTCTTCGTTCGCCGCCTTCAGCGCTTCGCTGGCGTAACCGAGCTTTCGCCCCCAATCGGGATTGGCCCGCCACGTGGCGGTGTCGAGCACGAAGCCGGTACCGTGCCGCCGTGCGATGTCGAGGTAGCGGCGATAGTAGTTCCGCGTGCGGTTCCGGCCATCTTCGGAAGCCAGCAATACGAAGGCGGCGAAATGCGGAAGCGCGATCCCTTCCTGGAAGATCATCGTCGTCTCCATGCCGCCATCGGTCAGGAAGGTGCCGCCTTTGAGTTGCGGTAAACTATGTCTGTACTTTGCCATTGTTGTGGTCTCTCCCGTCGTGGCGCCTGAAATGGCGGCCGTCGATGAGTAAAGTTCTGCCGCTTAATCGGCTGCCAAACTAGGCGACTTGAGGTATACTGGCGAAAATTTCGATTTTAGACGATTCAAATCAAGCACTTGGCATCAGCCGATGCTGCCCGGAACCGAAGCGGATGCGAACCTTCGGCGCTCGAAACTGTACCGCGGGTACAGGAGGGGGAGATGCGAAAGGGCGAGGAAACGCGAACCCGCATTCTCGATGTGGCCGAAGCGGCGGTATTGCAGAAGGGCTTCGGCGGCACCTCCATCGAGGAGCTGATCGCCGAAACCGGCATTACCAAGAGCGGCTTCTTCTATCACTTCAAGGACAAGAACGAACTCGCCAAGGCGCTGCTCAACCGTTACATCGAAAACGACGAGCGCATCTATGACGAGATATTCAGCCGTGCGCGCGATCTCATGGACGATCCGCTGCAATCCTTCCTGCTCGGCCTGAAGCTGCTATCCGAACTTCTCGCTGACCTTCCCAACGGCCATCCCGGCTGCCTCGTGGCGACCGTCTGCTATTATGAGCGGCTGTTCGACCGGGAGATACAGGAAACGAACCGAAATGCGGTGCTTGCCTGGCGTCGCCGCTTCGGCCGTATGTTGAGGGAGATCATGGATGTCTATCCGCCGCGCGAGCCCGTCGATGTCGATCAGCTCGCCGACATGGTTTCCTCCGTCCTCGAAGGCGGCATCGTGCTGTCGAAGACACTGAAGGAGCCGAACACGCTGGCCGAGCAGGTGCTGATGCTGCGGACCTTCGTACGCCTGCTCTTCCAGCCGGCTGTCGAGCAGCCCCTTGCCGTCGTGAGGCCTGCTCAGGCCTTTGGCGCCGCCGGCGGCGGCCAGCCTTAGCCGGCCTCCATGTCGGCCGCCATTTCGGCGAGCTTGCGCACGGTGTTGAGGTTGCGGGACGTTCCGGGCTTCAGCGCCGGCAGCTTCAGCTTCGACCGGCCGGGGCCGTTGGGATAATGCACATAGATTTCCCGCCCGGCAAGCTTCACCTCCTCGCCGTCGGGCGCCACCATCTTGTCCAGCGCATCGCCGGGCGTCTTTTCGGGCAGGAAGTAGACAAGCAGGAAGTTCGGCTTGGCATGGGGGAAGGGAGCGTTGGCGATGATGTCGCTAAGTTCCTTCCGGCTACGCACCATCACGCCCGGCCGCTTGCCCGTCTTTTGCCCGAGGGCTTCGTCGAGCTTCGCCTCGACCGCTTTTGCGGATTCATCCGAGCGGAAAAGCACGTTGCCGCTCTGGATGTAGGTCGTCACATCGGTAAAGCCGAGGCCTTCGCAGATCACCTTCAGCTCGGCCATGGGCAGCGAACCGGTGCCGCCGACGTTCACGGCGCGGAGGAGGGCGACGTAGACGGGCATTTTTTTCTCCCTTGGCCGTTGTACCGCGCCGGCCCTAAAGTTTTCACATCTTCCCCGCCACCTTGATCGCAAACGCATACTCAAACGCAATCTCCTCCAGCCGCTGGAAACGCCCCGAGGCGCCGCCATGGCCGGCGTCCATGTTGGTCTTGAGCAGGATCGGCGCCGCGCCGGTGGTCTTGTCGCGCAGCTTCGCCACCCATTTGGCCGGCTCCCAATAGGTGACGCGCGGGTCAGTCAGGCCGCCGAGCGCCAGGATCGGCGGATAGGCTTTGGCGCCGACATTGTCATAGGGCGAATAGGCGGCGATCTGCTGGTATTCTTCCTTACTGTCGATCGGGTTGCCCCATTCCGGCCATTCCGGCGGCGTCAGCGGCAGGGTGTCGTCGAGCATGGTGTTAAGCACGTCGACGAAGGGGACGGCGGCGATGATGCCGGCAAATTTCTCCGGCGCCATGTTGGCGACGGCGCCCATCAGCATGCCGCCGGCCGAGCCGCCCTCGGCGATGATCTTCGCGTAAGAGGTGAACTTCTGTTGATTCAGATAATCGGCCGCGGCGATGAAGTCCTTGAAGCTATTCGTCTTCTTGTCCATCTTGCCGTCTTCGTACCAGGCAAAGCCCTTGTCCTTGCCGCCGCGGATATGGGCGATGGCATAAACGAAGCCGCGGTCGGCGAGCGACAGGCAATTGGTGTTGAAGCTGGCCGGAATGGTGATGCCGTAGGCGCCGTAGCCGTAGAGCAGGCAGGGGGCGGTGCCGTCGAGCGGCGTGTCCTTGCGGTAGAGCAGGGTGACCGGCACTTTCTCGCCGTCCCAGGCCGGAGCGAAGACGCGGCGGGTGACATAGTCGTCGGGATTGTGGCCCGACGGCACTTCCTGTGTCTTCAAGAGCGTGCGTTCGCGCGTCACCATGTTGTAGTCGTAGAGCTGCGACGGTGTCGTCATCGAGGAATAGGAGAAGCGGATGACATCCGTGTCGTATTCGGCCGCGCCCGAAAGCCCCAACGAATAGGCCTCCTCGGCAAAGGCGATCGCATGTTCCTCACCCGTCCTGCGGTCGCGGATCATGATCTGCGGCAGCCCGTCCTTGCGCTCCAGCCACAAGAGATGGCGGGCATAGGCCATGTGGCTGATGATCAGCGTGCCCGGCTTGTGGGGCACCACTTCACGCCAGTTTTCCTTGCCGGGCTTATCAACCGGCGCTTCCATGATCTTGAAATCCTTGGCGCCGCCGTCATTCGTAAGGATGTAAAAGACGTCGCCGCCCTCCGTCATCGAATATTCGATGCCTTCCTCGCGCGCGGCCACCAGCTTCGGCTCGGCCATGAGATCCTTGGTCGACAGCAGCCGGTATTCGCTGGTCTCGTGATCGTGGATGTCGATATAGATGAAATCATCAAGCAGCGAGCCGCCGACGCCCATGAAGAAGCCGGCGTCGGCTTCCTCGTAGACCAGTCGGTCTTCCGACTGCGGCCGGCCGACAATATGGTGGAACACCTTCGAGGGACGGTGGTTCTCGTCGAGCGCCGAATAGAAGAAGCTCTTGCCGTCGGGCGCCCACACACCGCCGCCGCCGGTATTCTCGATCACGTCGTCGAGATCCTGGCCGCTCGAGAGGTCGCGGACCTTCAGCGTGAAGAACTCCGAGCCCTTGTCGTCATAGCCCCAGATGCCGTGACTGTGATCGGTCGTATGGTCGAGGCCGGCGAGGCGAAAATAGGCTTTGCCCGATGCCTCCTTGTCGCCGTCGAGCAGCACCGTGCGGATCGTCTCGTCGGCGACGTCACCGTCGCGGGGGATGCGGAAATAGCGCGGCTGCTCGCCGCCGGTCACATAGGACGTGCCGTAGGCATAGGCGCCGTCCTTCACCGGCACCGAGCTGTCGTCTTCCTTGATGCGGCCGCGCATTTCGGAAAACAGCACCTTCTGCAGCGGCTTGGTGTCTTCCATCGCCGCGTTCATATAGGCGTTTTCGGCTTCGAGATGCCGGCGGATGTCGGGATCGAGGATCGACGGGTCCTTGAACATCGCCTGCCAGTTGTCGGCGCGCAGCCAGGCATAATCGTCCGCGCGGGTAATGCCGTGGAGCGTATCGGAGACGGGCTTCTTCGGTGCGGCGGGCGGTGTCGGCAGATTCTTGAAAACGGACAAGGAATTGGCTCCGGTGGGAATTTCGGGTTGGCAAGAGATAGAGGCGCGCTGCCGCCGGATCAAGCGCCAAGCGGGCAGTTGGCCTTCCACAGGCGAGGCGGCGGGCTCGGTTCGGCCTGCCTTGATGTCACCACAATATTTAACAATGTCCGCTATCGCAGATCGAAGTTTGCACGTGCCAAGCCCCCGGCAAGCTGCCTGTGGCAAGGTGAAGACTGGACAACAGCGAGGGATTTTCTTCAATGCCGAAACACCTGCTTCTGTTTGCATCCCTCCTCGGCCTTGCTGCCCCTGCCTTTGCCGTCGATCCCGCCATCAAGAAGCAGCTCGAAAAACTCGATCCCTCGACCCGTCTGGAGCAGAGCTGCGACACCGAGGCGATGAGCCGCATCAACCAGGACAGCACCGGCTTCAAGCCCGACAAGGTGATCGCCTACACCTTCAAGGACCCGATCGCCGGCGACAATTCGCTGCAGGCGCCGGGCGCGGTCTTCCGCAGCAAGGGCGACTGGTACCATCTCTCCTACACCTGCATCACCGGTCCGAAGCATATCAATGTACGCGAGCTCGATTACCAGATCGGCGGCAAGGTGCCGCGCGAGAAGTGGGACAAATATTACCTTTACGATTGATCGCCTGTCCCGTTGGCTGCGCTGACCGGCCACATGGCGGTGGACGAATGCAACCGCTAAACTCCACCGATCGAATCGTAGAAGTCCATCCATGAACCGCATCTTGCTTGCTTCGGCGTTTCTTCTGGCCGGCCTCTCCACGTTATGCGCGGCCGAAACGCCGCCGCTGCCGGCCGCCGCCGCTCCGGTCATGAAAAGACCGGCGGTAACGCTCGTCGAGCCGCATCTGCATATTGCCCGCTCCAACATATCAGGCCATGCCCGCATTGCGCTCACCTTCGATGCCTGCATGGGCCAGGCGGATGAGCGCATTCTGTCGATGCTGGTGCGCGAGCGCATTCCCGCGACGATCTTCGTCACCGCCCGCTGGCTGAAGCGCAATCCCGCCGCGCTCGCCGTCTTCCTGCAGAACCCCGATCTGTTCGAACTTGAAAATCACGGCGAGAACCACATTCCGGCTGTCGATAGGCCGACGCTGGTCTATGGCATCGCCTCGGCCGGTTCGGCGCAGGCCGTCCGACAGGAAGTCGAAGGCGGCGCTGCCGCGATGCTCGCAGCCGGCATTCCCGCTCCGCACTGGTTCCGTGGCTCGACCGCCAAATATGACCTTTCCGCCATCGGCGAAATCCGCGCCCTCGGCTATCGCATCGCCGGCTATTCGGTGAATGGCGACGGCGGCTCGCTGCTCGGCGCGGCAATCACCGAAAAGCGCATCGCCTCGGCCAAGGACGGCGATGTCGTCATCTCCCACATCAACCAGCCGACCCATGCGGCGGGCGAGGGGGTGGCGAAGGCGCTGGTCGATCTCAAGGCGAAGGGCACGGAGTTCGTCCGGCTGCAGGATGTGCAAGATATGGGCGACGATAAGACGACGGAGTAGTTCTGCTATTGAGGGGGCTGTCACCACGGCACAACAGCCAAAGCAAGGCCTCTACCTCAGTTCCTCCCCGATCCCCAGCCGATCCTCCCCAAACCGTCGCAGCCCCGGTCCATCCCGGTCGAGCGCGAAATCCTCGAACCAGTCACGATGCATGCCGGCAATCATCGCGCCGATCATCTGGGCGGCGAGATAGGAAAAGGTAAAGCCGTTGCCGCCGTAGCCATAGGCGGCCATCACATGCGGCATGCCGGGCACCTGCCCGATCAGCGGCAGGCCGTCGGCCGTTTCGCCGAAGGTTCCGCCCCAGGCATGGGTGATGCGGGTATCGGCTCTCGGCCATAGCCGCTTCATTTTTTCCTGGATTGCCCGGGTCTTGGCCGGCAGCTGGCGATCGCGCGTCGCCGGATCCGTCGTGCCATCATCCTCGCCGCCAGCGACGATGCGGTTGTCGGCGGTCGTGCGCATGTAGAGATAGGGACGGCTGTCCTCCCAGATCAAAACCCTCTCGCGCCAAAAGGTCGCGGGATCCTGCGGCGCGGTGGCGACCGCCCAGCTCGAGCTTGTACGATGCAGCTTCGGCATATCGAGTCCCGGCACCGTATAGCCGGTCGCCAGCACCACATGCCGCGATTCAATGACATGGGCGCCGTTTGTCTCGACCGTGACGTGGTCGCCTTCGCTATGCAGCGCGGTTACCGAAGCCCTGACCAGCCGCGCGCCGCGCCGCACTGCCATCGCGATTAGCGCCCAGGTCAACAGCAACGGATCGGCCTCCGCCGAACCCGGCGAATAGATCGCCCCGTCCCGGTCGAGCTCGAATTGGGTGAAGAGGTCGGGATGTTCGAAATAGACGCCGGGCAGGCCCGCCCGCCGGCGCAGCTGGCGCTCCTCCAGCAGGTCGCGGGCGCCTTCCTGGTTGGCGGCGAGATAGAGCGTGTTGCGCGGCCGGAAGTCGCAGGCGATTGCGTTTGCGGCAATCAGCTTGGCAAGACCTGCGACGGCGGCGGCGCTGCGGCGATAGATGCCGGCGGCGCGCTCGAAGCCGTACCAGGTCTCCAGATCGCTGAGCTTGCTATCGATCTCCCATTGCAGCATCGCGGTGCTGGCGGCGGTACTGCCGAAATCCGGGTCCTCCCGGTCGACAATGGCAACGGAGAAGCCGCGCGCCGCAAGGTGCTCCGCGACCAGCGCGCCGGTGATGCCGCCGCCGATCACCGCGACATCGGTGGAAAGGCTCTCACCGATCGGTCGCCATTCGGGCCGAATGCCGCTTCGTCCCCAAAGCGAACGGCTACTTTGCTCATGATCGGATTCGTCGAGATCGAGATCGGATGCCACGGATGTCTCCCTCGCGTGATCACTTCGGCAATTGTGGCTGCGGCCTTTCTTCGATCAGCAACTCCTCGATAACGGTCATTACGATCAGCGATAGCGGCAGCGCCAGCATCGCCCCGACCGCGCCCCACATCCAGGTCCAAAACAGGATGGCCAGGAAGACGATGAAAGGGTTGATTTCCAACCGACGCCCCATCACTGCCGGGAAGATGATATTTTCCATGACGAGATGCACCGTGAAGAAGGCGGCCGCCGGCATCAGGCCGACGACGAAACCGTCATGCGTGATGATACCGGCGATGGCGACGGACAGCGTCATCAGCGTGATGCCGAGATAGGGAATGAAGCTCGACAGGAAGGCAAAGAAGCCCCACAGCACCGGCGCCGACAGTCCGCCGGCATAGGCGATGACGGTCATGATGAGGCCAAGCCCGACATAGATCAGCGAGGCGGTGGCGAAATAGAAGCCGAGCACCTGTTCGACGCCGTTGATGACGCGGATCGCTGCCAGCCGCTGCGAGCGGGTGCGGAAAGTCATGATGATCGTCTTGCGCAGATTGACCCGGCTGGCGAGGAAGAGCAGCAGCGCGGCGAAGAAGATCAGCCCCTGCACCAGCGCCGGCGTCAGGTTTGTTGTGACCACATGAAGGACGTTGCCGGTGTTTTCGAGCAGCGCGCCAATCGACATCGGCCCGCTTTCGAATGTCGCCGGCGTGATGTGCAGCCATTCGATGCGCTCCAGATAAGGCATGATGCGGGTGATCGTCCGCTCGACGAAAGCCGGCGCTTCATTGGCAAGGGTCGCCAGCGGACCCGCAAGCGAGTTGGCCAGCAGCGCGATGACAAGAGCGACCCCGCTTGACAGCAGGAAGGCGTTGGCGAGCCGCGGGACCCCCATTTTACTGAGATTTTCGGCGGCGATCCCGAGGATCATGCCGACGACCACTGCAAGCGTGATGGGGATGAGGATCAGCGACATCATATAAACGGCCGCCAGCCCGAGGATGGCGAAGATGCCGATGATTGCCCAGGCCATGCTGATATCGAGCCCGTCCTTTTCCAGTCGGCGTACCGGCGCTGGCGGTGGCAACTCCTCCGCCGCCTCTTGCAATGTCTGCGCCCAGGTGCTGGTGCGGCGTTCGCCGATGGCGATCTTCTTTGCCTGTTTGCGGATGCCGTTGGCGATGCCCATGCGGTGAGGTCCCCGAAGCCCCATTGCTTCGTGACAAAAACGCGCTGATGCAGTTCCGGTTCCGCTCGGCATTATGCGACGTCGAAAGACGGCCCCTCGGCGCGCCGCAGGGGTGATCGGCAGGGGGCTGCGCCTTCATCGACGACCGCGTCGATTTGATCCGGAACAACCTCGCAGTCGCCGGCGTTCGACCCCGGAAGGAGATAGCTCATGACTGCAGATCCCGATCAGACGAAGGTCACCGAGACCTATTCGACCAATCCCCCTTACGCGGACGAGGCGAGCCTCAAAGCCGCCGACAACAGGCGGTGGTGGGCTTGGGCCGTCCTCGTGGCGGGTGCGGCGGTGCTCATCATTGCCGGCGTGAGCGTTGCGATCTGGCCCGATCCCGGCAATAACGATCCGACGGCCACCGCCTCGACGAAGCCGGATCCGATCAATGCGCAGCCGTCCGGTCCTGGCGCCTTCAACAATGACCCGGCCTCTGGCCCGTCACGGCCGCCCGAGGAGACGGACCGTGCGCCGACACCGAGCGGAAATGGCGGCGGACCGACCGGGGTAACCACGCCATCCGGAACCGAAAAGGTTCAATAATGTGGTTCAGGCCGACAGCGTCAGGCCGATGCCCCAGGGGTCCCTCAGGAAGACGCCGCCGTTGCGCTTCTCGCTGTTGATCTCCAGTGCGTCGAGCTTGGAGACCGCCGCATCCAGCGTCGCCTTGTCGTTGAAACGGATCGTGTAGTCAGACAGCCCGGTCATATTGTCGGCGCGCGGGGCCGCGCCCCGGCTGTTCCAGATGTTGGCGGCGAGGTGGTGATGATAGCCGCCGGTGGCAAAGAAGCTCGCGCCGGGATAGCGGGCCATCAGCTTGAGGCCGAGCACGTCGCGGTAGAAGGCGTCGGCCTGCGGGATGTCGCCGACCTGCAGGTGCAGGTGGCCGATTGCCGTCCCCGCGGCCATGCCGTTCCAGCGCTCATCCGGCGCGCTGTCATAGAGCGCCTGCAGGTCGAGGCGCAGTGTCGCCATCTCGATCATCCCATCCTGATGGAACTTCCATTGCTCGTGTGGCCGGTCGGCATAGATTTCGATGCCGTTGCCTTCGGGGTCGGAAAGGTAGATTGCCTCGCTGACGAGATGGTCGGAGGCGCCGTCGAGCGCGACATTGTGATGCGCCGCATGGCGCAGCCAGCGCGCCAGTTCGGTGCGGTCGGGCATCAGGAAGGCGGTGTGGAAGAGCCCGGCGGCGTTGCGCGGCGCGATGGCCGCGTTGCGCGCGGTCGTCAGCGTCAGCAGCGGCAGATCGCCGACCCCGAGAATTTCGCCGCTTGCGGTCTTTTCGATAATCTTGAGGCCGAGCATCGACTGGTAGAAGCCGGACACGAGAGCTAGATCGCTGACGACGAGATGCGATTGGTCGATATAGGCAGGCCGCGTCAGCGCATAGGATGTATCGGTCGTCATGGGTAACTCTCCTGCCTCTGAGATTGAAGGCGCACCGGTCGTGGCGGCTGCCGTGCTTGCTCCTTATATGGCCCATCGCCATTGTTCACAGAAGACTCGTTTTTGGAGATGAAGCGTTGAACGGCCGTTGACGATGACGGGCGCCGACTTGCCCGCTGACTTGATCGCCATCAATGCGTCCATATCTTCTTCAGAAGAAACTTATGCATCTCAGTCAGGGAGGGAAGCCATGTACAAAAAGATCATCGTGGCGATCGCGCTCGGCGGCCTCGACAGGGGAGAAGACATCCTCCGCAAGGCCGCGTCGCTGCTCGACGCGGGCGGCGAGATCGTCGCGCTCAACGTCGTCGAGGACGTTCCGACCTATGTCGCGATCGAACTGCCGGCCAATATGCTCGAGGACGCCATGAAGGACAGCCGCGACAGGCTGCAGGCGCTGGTCGCCGCGACCGGAGTCGCGGCAACGGTGGAAATCCGCAACGGCCCGCCGGCCAAGGCCATCATTGCGGCCGCTGAAAGCCATCGCGCCGACCTCATCATCCTCGCCTCGCATGTCCCGGATTTTTCCAACTACTTCATTGGCGCCACGGCCGACCGCGTGGTGCGCCATGCCAAGTGCTCGGTGCTGGTCGAGCGCCACAAGATCTGAGTACGCGTCTTCCATTTTCTCCGCTCGCCACCCTCAAAGCGCAGCAGGCGCCGCGTGACTTGTCACGAAGATTTACCTCAGGCTCGCTGTGCCGCTGTTGCGCCGCCATCCGTTCAATGCGACCATCGCCGTCGGGCACGAAACGGATTGGCGCGCATGGCTGAGTTCAACGGCATTCGCTGGGCTTACGACAGATATGAGCTGATCGCCGATGGCATCGTCCATGGCGTCGGCCTGGTGCTGGCGCTGGTCGGCGCCACCGTGCTGATTTTCTATGCCACGGTCTGGAGCTCCTACGGCGCGCTCGCCGCCGCCTGGATCTATGGCGTCGGACTGGTGCTGACGCTTGCCATCTCCTTTTCCTACAACGTCTGGCCGGTCTCGCGCACCAAATGGTTCCTGCGCCGCTTCGATCATTCGGCGATCTTCATCCTGATCGCCGCCACCTATACGCCCTTCCTCGAACGCGGCGCTGACGATCCGCTGCTCTTCTACATGCTGGTGGCGATCTGGGTGTTTGCCGCCGTCGGCATTGTCCTGAAATGCGTCTTTCCCGGCCGCTACGACCGTCTCGCCATCCTGCTTTATCTCGCCATGGGCTGGAGCGGCGTGCTGGTGGCCGGGCCTGTCGCCGCGCGCATCCCCTCCGCCTCGATGCTGCTGATCATCATCGGCGGCGTCCTCTATTCGCTCGGCGTCATCTTCCATGTCTGGGAGAAGCTGCGCTTCCAGAACGCCATCTGGCACGGCTTCGTCGTCATCGCCGCCGCCGTGCATTATTCGGCGGTCTTTACCTGTTTCAGCCTGTCGGCATCGGGTTTCTGAGGGGCAGCTGTCCGAGCGACCGTCTCTCTGCCGCACCCGCAGTTTACATCTTTTAGGCCGGGGCGTATGTCACCCTTCGCAGCCAATCGGACCGGACCAGCCATGACAGACGCCGTTCTTATTCGCGACGCCATCGAAGTCGATCTTCCCGCCATCCGCGATATCTACAATCACGCCGTCGAGCATACGACGGCGATTTGGAACGAGACGCTGGCCGATCTCGAAAACCGGCGGGAATGGATGAAGGCGCGCAAAGGCCGCGGCTTTCCCGTCGTCGTCGCCGAAATGTCGGGCAAGGTCGCAGGCTACGCCTCCTATGGCGACTGGCGCGCCTTCGACGGCTATCGCCACACGGTTGAGCATTCCGTCTATGTCGACAAGGATTACCGCGGGGCCGGCATCGGCGAGGCTCTGATGCGGGCGCTGATCGCCCGTGCCGCTGCCGCCGATATCCACGTGATGATCGCCGGCATCGAGGCCGAGAACACCGCCTCGATCCGGCTGCACGAGAAACTCGGCTTCCGCATCGCCGGCAGATTTTCCGAAGTCGGCACCAAGTTCGGCCGCTGGCTGGATCTGACCTGCATGGAGCTTCGTCTGCCCTCAAAGGCGGATTGACCGCCGGCTTGGCGCCGCCGGAGTGAGCCCGCAAATGATTGCCGGCGCGTTCGCCATCTTTTTATTGTATTCTGAGCTGTGTAGAAATGGGGGCGCCTGCTTCGCGACAGCCGGCGTGAAAAGCGTCATGGAGATCAACAGTTCAATGGCAATGCATAGATCGCCGCTCGGCCTCCTTGCCTTCCTTCTTCTCGCCTCTGCCCCGATATCCACCCGCGCTGCCGATTGCGGCAGCACGCCTTCACCAAAGCTCGACTGGCAGGAATGTTCAAAGAAGAACCTGATGCTGCAGGGCAGTGATCTTGAAGGCGCCAATCTCTTCAGCACAGATTTTTCGCTGACCGATCTCAGCGGCGGAAATTTCAAATCCGCCAATCTCGAGAAGGCGACTTTGGTGCGCGCCTCGCTCGAGGGTGCACATGCCGAAGGGGCCAATTTCGCCAAGGTCGAGGCCTATCGCGCCAGCTTCGCCAATATTGCCGCCGAAGGCGCATCCTTTGCCGGCGCCGAGCTGCAGCGCGCCAATTTCGGCGGCGCCCGGCTCTCCGGCGCGAGCTTCGAAAAGGCCGAACTCGGCCGCGCCGACTTCGACAAGGCGGTACTGACGGGGGTAAAATTCTCCTACGCCAATCTCTCCCGCGCCGACCTTTCCCACGCCACCTTCGAAGGCCCGTTAATCTTCGAGCGCGCCTTCATGTTCCTGACTCGCATCGAAGGCCTCGACCTCTCGGCTGCCGCCGGGCTCGAACAGGCACAGATCGACCTCGCCTGCGGTGACGCCTCGACCAAACTGCCCGCCGGCCTCTCGGCGCCGACGACATGGCCTTGTCCGGCTGATCACGAGTGATTACCAGGCGACACTGTACGCATATGGCAACACGCGCGTCTCTCTGGGATGGTTCGGTTCAACTTAGTGGAGTTTGAACTCGCCCATGACGCGGCGCCACTCGTTCGGCCCGATCAGCCGCTGGTGGGTGTAGCGAACAGAATGCAACGGCCCGTCGAGGGAGGACTGCCAGAACTCGAGAAACTTGTGCATCTCCGGAAAGTCCGGGGCAAGATCGTAATCCTGCCAGACATAGGTTTGCAGCACGGATTCAAAATCAGGAATGCGATAGAGGATATGTGCAGTGGTCAGCCCATAGCCGTTCAGTTGACGTTCCAGATCTGAGGAAAATCGCATACTTCATCTCCGTTTCGTGACGCTCGAAAAGTGGCGCAAAATTTTGCGGCCATCAACGGATTTCTGAACGCGTCCACCGTGTTTATTGTTCCTTTACAGGATGTTAGCAGCCACTTCGCGCGAGTGCTAATTTTTTTATGGCGCCCTCTTGAAATGGAAAAGCCGCAAAACCAGATCATTGCGCGCAGAACGCTCGATCGAGGTTTTGCACCCGCCCGGACTGGTCATCCGGTCCGGCCAGGGGAATAACATCGTTATTGTTTGTCCATTGGAGGAAAACATGTCGTTCCGACCGCTTCATGATCGCATTCTCGTCCGCCGCGTCGATTCCGAGGAAAAGACCAAGGGCGGCATCATCATCCCCGACACCGCCAAGGAAAAGCCGCAGGAAGGCGAGGTCATCGCCGTCGGCCCCGGCGCGCGCAATGATGCCGGCCAAATCCAGGCGCTCGACGTCAAGGTCGGCGATCGCATCCTGTTCGGCAAGTGGTCGGGCACGGAGATCAAGATCAACGGCGAAGACCTGCTGATCATGAAGGAAAGCGATGTCATGGGCATCATCGAGGCCCGGGCCGCCGAAAAGATCGCTGCCTGAGGCGATTTCCGCGCATTAGTCGAAAAAGCTGCCTATTGAAGGAGTGACAGAATGGCTGCGAAAGAAGTCAAATTTCATAGCGATGCCCGTGAACGCATGCTGCGTGGGGTCGATGTGCTGGCCAATGCCGTGAAGGTGACCCTCGGCCCGAAGGGCCGCAACGTCGTGATCGACAAGTCCTTCGGCGCCCCGCGCATCACCAAGGACGGCGTTTCGGTCGCCAAGGAAATCGAACTCGAAGACAAGTTCGAGAACATGGGCGCCCAGATGCTGCGTGAAGTTGCATCGAAGACAAATGATCTCGCCGGGGACGGTACCACGACGGCGACCGTTCTTGCTCAGGCGATCGTCAAGGAAGGTGCCAAGGCGGTTGCCTCAGGCATGAACCCGATGGACCTGAAGCGCGGCATCGATCTTGCCGTTACCGCCGTCGTCGCGGAACTGAAGGCCAACGCCCGCAAGATCTCCAACAATTCCGAAATTGCTCAGGTCGGTACCATTTCCGCCAACGGCGATTCCGAGATCGGCCGCTACCTCGCCGAAGCGATGGGAAAGGTCGGCAACGAAGGCGTCATCACGGTCGAAGAAGCCAAGACCGCCGAAACCGAGCTCGAAGTCGTCGAAGGCATGCAGTTCGACCGCGGCTACCTCAGCCCCTATTTCGTCACCAACCAGGACAAGATGCGGGTCGAGCTTGAGGATCCCTATATCCTCATCCATGAGAAGAAGCTCTCGAACCTGCAGTCGATGCTCCCGGTTCTCGAGGCCGTTGTCCAGTCCGGCAAGCCGCTCCTGATCATCGCCGAAGACGTCGAGGGCGAAGCGCTTGCAACGCTCGTCGTCAACAAGCTGCGCGGCGGCCTGAAGATCGCTGCCGTCAAGGCGCCTGGCTTCGGCGACCGCCGCAAGGCCATGCTCGAAGACATCGCCATCCTGACGGGCGGCACCGTGATCTCCGAAGATCTTGGCATCAAGCTCGAGAATGTGACGCTCAATATGCTTGGCCGCGCCAAGAAAGTGGCGATCGAAAAGGAAAACACCACGATCATCGACGGTGCTGGTTCGAAGGCGGAACTCGACGGTCGCACCGCTCAGATCCGCGCCCAGATCGAAGAAACCACCTCCGACTACGACCGCGAGAAGCTGCAGGAACGCCTTGCCAAGCTCGCCGGCGGCGTTGCCGTCATCCGCGTCGGCGGCTCGACGGAAGTCGAAGTGAAGGAAAAGAAGGACCGCGTCGACGACGCCCTTCACGCAACCCGTGCGGCGGTCGAGGAAGGCATCCTGCCGGGCGGCGGCGTGGCGCTGCTGCGCGCCGTCAAGGCGCTTGAAAACGTTCAGACCGCCAATGCCGACCAGCGCGTCGGTCTCGATATCGTCCGCCGGGCAATCGAGGCTCCGGTTCGCCAGATCGCCGAAAACGCCGGCGCGGAAGGCTCGATCATCGTCGGCAAGCTGCGCGAGAAGAGCGAGTTCTCCTATGGCTGGAACGCCCAGACGGGTGAATACGGCGACCTCTATGCGCAGGGCGTCATCGATCCGGCCAAGGTCGTCCGCACGGCGCTACAGGATGCCGCCTCCGTTGCCGGTCTTCTGGTCACGACGGAAGCCATGATCGCCGAGAAGCCGAAGAAAGACGCCGCTCCGGCAATGCCGGCCGGCGCCGGAATGGACTTCTAAGCGATCGCTTGGCCCGTCCTGCCCTCGGGGCGGGCCTCGCCACTCACTATGCGGATGAACCACGTTCCATCGGTCGACATCAATGGAGCCAAGCTATGAGAAAGGAAAGCATCAGCAATTCCATCGCGCCGCAAGCCACGGCGGCGATAAGCGCGGCGCATCTGCTGCATCCGGCGAAACATTTCAGTCACCCGCGTGACGTGCTGGCTGCCGCCGACATCAGCGATGCCGAAAAGCGGGCCATTCTCGCCTCATGGGCATCCGATATCTTTGCGATCGAATCCGCACCTGCCCTGCGCCTCTATCCCGGGACGGAAACAGCCGTTTCCTATGATGAGATCCTTGAAGCGCTGAAGACATTGGACAAGGTTGATCGGCAATCTGTGCAGCAAAGTTCGTCGACTGCCCAAAGGCCCCATCGCCAAAGACTGCCGGGACGCCGGCTTCCCGGATTCGGCCTTTGCAGCTATTCGAGAGGAGGACGGCGCCGCCAGCTATTCGAAAGTTGACCCCCATCTGGCCTGCCGCGTGCCTCTTGAGGACGCAGGCATGATTTTTACCGACGACTCTTTGCTCAACTGAGGAGGTTTTGCCGATGAAGATCGCTCAGATTGCACCGCTCGCCGAGAGTGTTCCGCCGAAGCTCTACGGGGGAACGGAGCGCATCGTTTCTTATCTGACTGAAGAACTCGTCGCCCAGGGGCACGAGGTCACGCTCTTTGCCAGCGGCGATTCCGTCACTGGCGCGAGACTAGTCCCGTGTGCGGATGTCGCACTTCGGTTGAATCCGATGGTCAAGGACCATCTGCCGCATCAGGTCGTGATGCTGGAGGAGATCCGTCGGCGCGCGCATGAGTTCGACGTGCTGCATTTCCACATCGATCTGCTGCATTTCCCACTGATCCGCGATTTCGCCGATCGCACGGTTACCACACTGCACGGGCGACTGGACCTGCCGGATCTCAAGCCGCTTTACACGGCCTTCCCGGATGTTCCGCTGGTGTCGATCTCAAATGATCAGCGCCGCCCTATGCCGCCGGTGGACTGGCGCGGAACGGTCTATCACGGTCTGCCGGTCGACCTTCTCCCCTTCACGCGGAACCCCAGGGGCAACTACCTTGCCTTCCTTGGGCGAATTTCCCCGGAGAAGCGCCCCGACCGCGCAATCCAGATCGCGGCGAAGGTGGGTATGCCGCTGAAGATCGCCGCCAAGATCGATAATGTCGACAAGGCCTATTGGGAAACTGTCATCCAGCCGATGGTTAAGAGCCATCCGCAGATTGAATTCATCGGCGAGATCGATGAACAACAGAAAGCGGACTTCCTCGGAAACGCAGGTGCTCTGCTTTTCCCGATCGATTGGCCGGAGCCCTTCGGCCTGGTGATGATCGAGGCCATGGCCTGCGGCACGCCGGTGATCGCGTTCGGCTTTGGCTCGGTTCCCGAGGTCATTGACAATGGCATTTCCGGCATTCTCGTCGACAGTGTCACCGAGGCGGCCGAGAACGTCGAATGGGCGCTCCGGCTCGATCGGCGAAGGGTGCGGGCCGCGTTCGAAAAGCGCTTCACCGCGGAACGTATGGCGTGCGACTATCTCGACATCTACCGCAACTTGCCGGGCGTTCGTACCAAAGCCGCGCCAATCCGTCGGTCGAATGGTCGCGCGCCCGACCTGCAGGCTGTTGCCTGACGTCAAGGAGGAGAAATGTCGAAGATTTCTGCGGACAGCAACTCCGCCACGGCATCGCCGGGCCCGATGGGGGCGGTCGCTCAGTTCTTCATTCCGGCTGCCGCATCGCTGCAGGAGCGCCGGCCCCGCACCCTCAAGCACGGCGATACTTTCGCCGTCTTCGACTATAATGGCGACGCTCTTTCCGGTCTCGGCAGTCCGGAGGGGCTCTTTCACCGCGATACCCGTTATCTCTCGCATTTCTACCTGACGATCAACGGACGGCGGCCGATGCTTCTGTCGTCGACGCTGCGCGATGACAACGCCACGCTGACCTGCGATCTCACCAATCCGGATCTGTTCGACAACAAGGGAAAGCTGCTTCTGGGCCATGACCTGATTCACCTGCGCAGGTCGCGGTTTCTCTGGAATGCCTGTTGTTATGAACGGGTGGCCGTGAGGAATTATGACGATCGGCGGCAACATGTCCGCATCGAGATCGCGTTCGAGGCGGATTTCGCCGATCTCTTCGAAGTCCGCGGCACCGCAAGAGCGCGGAGAGGGCGCCATCTTCCGGCCGTCATGGAGCAGGATTGCGTCCTGCTTTCCTATATTGGCCTGGACGGCCGCAAGCGGTCGACGCGCCTTTCCTTCATGCCTGAACCGGTTGAAATTCATAACGATTTTGTCGCCTATGATCTCCATCTCGAGCCGCACGCGACCAAATCGCTCTTCATCCAGATTGGCTGCGACCAGACCTCCGGCGACCGACTGAGCCGCCTTTCCTTCTTCTTGGCGTTGCGAGACGCCCGCCGTGCATTGCGCGCCTCTTCCTCGCGCGCAGCGTCGATTGCGACATCCAACGAGATCTTCAACGAAACCGCTCGCCGCAGCGTCTCCGACCTCTACATGCTGATGACCGACAAGGCCGAAGGACCCTATCCCTATGCCGGCATTCCCTGGTTTAGCACTGTCTTCGGCCGCGACGCCCTGATCACGGCGCTTCAGACACTTTGGCTCGACCCTGAGATCGCCCGCGGGGTTCTCGGTCATCTCGCAGCCAACCAGGCGACGAATGTCGATCCTGGCTCGGACGCCGAGCCGGGCAAGATCCTGCACGAAACGCGTTACGGCGAAATGGCCGAACTTGGCGAGGTTCCATTCGGGCGCTATTACGGCAGCGTCGATTCGACGCCGCTGTTTGTGATGCTGGCTGGCGCCTATCTCCAGCGTACCGGTGATCTTGCGACGATCGACCGTCTTCTGTCACATGTCGAAGCGGCACTGACGTGGATCGACGAGCATGGCGATCGCGACGGCGACGGCTTCGTTGAATATGGACGTTTGACGGAGGAAGGACTGATCAATCAGGCCTGGAAAGACAGCCATGATTCGGTTTTCCATGCCGACGGCACATTGGCCAGGGGGCCGATCGCGATTGCTGAGGTCCAGGCTTATGTCTATGGCGCGTGGCAAAGTGCTGCCGAGATCTTCCGGCGCAAGGGAATGCCTGAACGAGCGGCGAGCTTTCTCGCGCGGGCGGAGGGACTGCGCCGGGCCTTCGACGTGAGCTTCTTCGATGAGGAGCTTGGCACATATGTATTGGCCCTGGACGGGGACAAACAACCCTGCCGGGTTCGATCCTCAAATGCCGGCCATGCGCTGTTCACCGGTATTGCTTATCCTGAGCGGGTCGAACAGGTTACGCGCACTCTAATGAGCGCATCGTCCTTCTGTGGCTGGGGCATCCGCACCATTCCCTCCACCGAAGCGCGGTACAATCCCATGAGCTATCACAATGGCTCGATCTGGCCACATGACAACGCCTTGATCGCCAATGGCCTTGCCCGCTATGGCTATCGCGTCGAAGCTGCGCGGATCTTCGAGGGCTTGTTTGCTGCCGCGACCTATATCGACCTGCGGCGACTCCCCGAGCTTCTCTGCGGCCTGCCGCGCCAACGGGCGCGGGGGCCGACATTTTATCCCGTCGCGTGCTCGCCTCAAGCATGGGCGGCAGCAGCCCCCTTGTCTCTGCTGCAATCCTGCCTCGGCCTCGACTTCGACCCGAATGGACCGCTCATCAGCTTCAATATGCCGCGACTTCCATCTTTCCTCGATGAGGTGATCTTGCGACGCCTGCTGATCGGCAGTGGCTCGGCCGACGTCGCCGTCCGTCGGTCGGGAGGTCAGTTCGTGGTCGACGTGATCAATCGCCAGGGCAATGTTCAGGTGGCCATCACGGCCTGATCAGGGAGGTCTCGGAAAGGCGGGTCCCCCGCCTTTCCTAATCCTCTTCCTCTTCATCGGACCTTAGCAGATCGACAAGCGCAGCAACCCTGCCGCTCGGCAGATGCCGGCCTTCACTCATCAATGCCTCGTCGTTGTTAACCCATGCAAATGCCTCGGCAAGTTCGGCCTGCGTCGCACCTGTCGCGATGACTTCGGCCACAAGCGTTTCGTCGGCTGGGCCCAAGACGGCGATGACATCGTCTGAAGTCATTGTCATGGTGATTGCTCCTCGCTCAAACTTCGCCCAGATATGGTGGCGTCTTCGAAAAAATCAATTTTCTTCGTTGAGAAGTTTCATCCTCTTGAAACCGTAAGATACTGAATTATATCAATATTGTCGATCGCGGGCTCGGGGTCGACACAAGGTCCAGGAGACGCCGGTCGCTCTGGGCGTCTCCTTATATACATGTTGCTTGTAAGGAGGATATGGCTATGAGGACAAACCTCGATTTCTCTCCCCTGTTCCGGTCGAGCATCGGCTTCGAGCGTATGTTGAACGCGCTCGAGACCGCGAGCCGCGCCGAGACGGTCGATAACTGGCCGCCCTACGACATCGTCAAAACCGGCGACGATGAGTACCGCATTGCTATGGCGGTAGCGGGCTTCTCGCGCGAGGAGCTGGCGATCACTCAAGAGCAGAACATGCTCATCGTCTCGGGGCAGAAGACCGACAGCGAAGATGTGCAATACCTGCATCGCGGCATTGCGGCGCGGTTCCAGCGTCAGTTCGAACTCGCCGACCACGTGAAGGTCGTGGATGCCGGCCTCGTCAACGGTCTGCTGACCATCGGTCTCAAGCACGAAATGCCCGAACAGTTGAAGCCGCGCCAGATTGAGATCGCAACGGTTCAGGCGAGGCCGAAAGCGGAACCGAAACCGATCGAGGCAGGCAAGCACGCGGCTTAAGCTTCGCCGGCAGTAGGCAGGTTGGCGCCGGGAGTGGCCTGAAGCCAAACGAAGAGCTTGCCCACGAACCACCAGAAAGGAGTAAACACATGAGTGTCCGTGACTTGATTCCCTGGGGTCGCAATAACGGCAACCAGGTTCCGACTTTCTTTCGCGACGATGACCGCGATCCCTTCCTGTCACTTCATCGCGAAGTCAACCGGCTGTTCGACGATGTTCTCCGTGGCTTCGGCTCCGGCCTGCCGTCACAGCGCGGCGCCAGCGGCTTCGGCGCCGGCTGGCCCAATGTGGAAATCTCCGATACCGGCAAGGAAATCAAGGTAACGGCCGAAGTCCCCGGCCTTGAGGAGAAGGACATCGAGGTCCTGCTCGATGACGGCGTTCTGACGCTGAAGGGTGAAAAACGTTCCGAGACCGAAGACAAGGAGAAGCAGTTCTCGGAGCGCTACTACGGCCGCTTCGAGCGACGCATCCCGCTCGGTTCCGAGGTCAAGGAAGATCAGGTCGAAGCCACCTTCAAGAACGGCGTCCTGACCGTAAGCTTGCCAAAAACCGAAAGGGCTCAGTCACAGGTCAAGCGCATCGCGATCAGGAGCTGATAGGTCCGCACCACCCGGTGGTCGGCCCTTGGGCGGCGCGCGCCTTCTTTTGGTCATCAGGTGAACGAGGGTGGGCGTCCCGCTGGTGATGTTAACGCGCGATCGGCCCGCTGGGTGTAGTGTCTCTACACCACGGGCCAATCGGCCGCCGGAACTCATGTCCCGAATTTAAGGGACGTGCGGTTCCTTGTTTCGCTGCGGAAGCGACGTTATCAGGGTTGCGCTCTCCGGCGCCAGCAGATCGTGTCTATCAGCAAACGCGACAAACAGACCACGGGCGGTTTCCGCCTCGATTTCGCCGCGGAGTGCGGCGGTACAAGCCTTGAGGGCAATCGAATGGGCCGCGTCTCTGAGTGTCGCCGGCCATTCGGAAAGATGCCGATAGGCTTCCATGACTGTTCGGACCTCCGCTGGAAATCCGAGGCCGACAAAAATAGTGACAGGCTTTTTGAACACATCGGGTTTCATCTTTCGCTCCTTCCCTACCGCGATGTTGAACGCGCAATCTGCGCCAAGCGGCCTGCGATAAGCGATGATGCGGCAGGCCCTTGGGCGGCGCTCGACTGGCGGCAAATTAATTGGTTTTTGCGGGTTTTCGATTCAATAGGAAACGAGGGAAAAATTGGCGGATTTTCCAACCGGAAGCGCGCATCGACGCCGTGAAACCAACCTCTGACGCGACATCGCGTCGACCCCTGACGCAGGGGTCGTGCGATGACATCGGCTCAAACGTCGCGGTCGGATTGCACCGTGCTTCCACTGATGACGCACTTCCTTTCTTGCCGGGCGAGCCGGAGGCGAAAGCCTATTTCCCCGGCTCGAACACCATGGCGTGGCCGTTGATGCAGTAGCGCAGGCCGGTGGGTGGCGGACCGTCGGGGAAGACGTGGCCGAGATGGGCATCGCAGCTGCCGCAGCGGATTTCGGTGCGCACCATGCCGTAGGTCGTGTCGCGATGTTCCGTCACCGCATCGGGCGCCACCGCTTCGAAATAGCTCGGCCAGCCGCAACCGGCGTCGAATTTCGTGTCGGAGCGAAAGAGCGGCGCGTTGCAGCCGACGCAGCGGTAAAGCCCCGTCTCGAAGGAATCCCAGTAGGGGCCGGTGAAAGCGCGCTCGGTGCCGTGCTGGCGCGTGATGCGGTATTGCTCGGGCGTCAGTTGCTCTTTCCATTCGGCATCGGTTTTATGGATCTTGGCGGTGGTTGCCGTTTCGGACATCGCGTGCTCCTTTCGCCGAGGGGGCCGTTGCGAGAAAATGTGGTGCGCCGCCCTTGCTTCATCAAGCCTCCGGCGCCGTGGGGACCGCGGCATGCGGCAATTCAAGGGAAGCCGCCTGCTTTTACATCTATTAAGGGTTTTGTGTTAGGGTTAATGTTACGTGCATTGAGGAAACATTGGTGTTTGAAGCCGCAATCGCCCTGCTCTACGGTCTCGTGACCGCGGCCGCTATCACGGTCACGATGCTGGAAGGCTGGGCCAATCATGACGGCTTGACGTTCCATCGTCTTGCCGGCCTCGTCGGGTGCCTGCTGTGGCCGCTGACGCTTGTCCTCTTTGTCCTGCACGGCTGCGTCGTCCGGATGCTGGTGCGTCTTTCCCGCTCGGCCGCCTGACCGCGCCGGCGACCGAAATCGCTTGAGACGCCTTCACGATTCGCCTAAGTCAGAAGACGAGCCGATTTGCATCGGCGTTCCGTCTGGCAGGTAGAGGAGGAGACATGGCCGATGTCACGGCTCTGACATTACTGGCCCTGTGTCTGCCGCTCGCCGGCGCTCTTGCCGCTCCCCTCGTCATCCGCATCCTCGGCGCAAATGGCGCCTGGTTGCTGGCGGCCGCTCCGCTCTTCGCCTTCCTGCATTTTCTGCGGCTGCTTCCGCAGATCGCGCGCGGTCAGACCGTCACCGGTGGTTATGCCTGGGTGCCGAGCTACAACCTCTCCTTTTCCTGGTTTCTCGACGGGCTGTCGCTGGCTTTCGCGCTGCTGATCACCGGCATCGGCACGCTGATCGTGCTCTATGCCGGCGCCTATCTCAGGGGGCACAAGGATCAGGGCCGCTTCTTCTCCTTCATCTTCCTCTTCATGGGGGCGATGCTCGGCATCGTGGTGTCCGACAGCTTCCTGATGTTCTTCATTTTCTGGGAACTGACGTCGATCACTTCCTTCCTGCTGATCGGCTTCGATCACGAGCGCGAGGCGGCCCGTCGCGCCGCCCTGCAGGCGCTTGTCGTCACCGGCGGGGGAGGGCTCTGTCTGCTCGCCGGCCTGCTCATCCTCTGGAACATGTCGGGCGTCACGCAGATGTCGCAGCTGATCGGATCGGGCGATATCCTGCGCGAAAGCCCGCTCTATCTGGCGGCTCTCATTCTGGTGCTCGGCGGCGCCTTCACCAAGTCGGCGCAGTTTCCCTTTCATTTCTGGCTGCCGAACGCCATGGAGGCGCCGACGCCGGTGTCGGCCTACCTGCACTCGGCCACCATGGTGAAAGCTGGCGTTTATCTGCTGATGCGGCTCAATCCGGTCATGGGCGCAACGCCTGCCTGGGAAATCCTTCTGCCCTTCTTCGGCGGCCTGACCCTGGCGGTCGGCACGGCGCTCGCCGTCCGCCAGACCGACCTGAAGCTCAAGCTCGCTCATACCACCGTCTCCTCGCTCGGCCTGCTCGTCATGCTGATCGGATTCGGTTCCGACGACGCGGTGGAGGCGGCGGCGCTCTATCTGGTGGCCCATTCCCTCTTCAAGGGTGCGCTCTTCATGGTCGCCGGCATCATCGATCACGAGACCGGCACGCGCGACATCACCCGGCTCGGCGGCCTCGGGCGGGCCATGCCGATGACATGGATCATCGCCCTTGCCGCGGCCTTCTCCATGGCCGGCCTGCCACCCTTCTTCGGTTTTCTCGCCAAGGAGGAGATCTATGCAGCGCTCGTCGGCGGCGACATCCGCGCCATCACCTTCACGGCGATCGCCGTCTTCGGCAATGCGCTGATGTTTGCCGTCGCTTTCGCCGTGGCGCTGAAACCCTTCCTCGGCCGGCCGGCGCAGACGCCGAAAACCGCGCACGAGGCGCCCGTCCTGCTCTGGCTGGGCCCCGCCGTCCTCGCCGTCCTCGGCCTGTTGTCGGCGGTTTTTGCGACCTTCACCCATGCCGCTCTGTCCTCGCCGATCGCGGCCGCGATCCGCGGGGCCCCGGTCGAAATTGCCATTTCGCTGGCGCCGCATATCGGCCTTCCCTTGGCCCTTTCGCTGCTGACGGTGCTGCTCGGCATCGGCGTCTACTGGCAGCTCGATCGGGCGCGATTCTGGATGGCGGTTTTTCTGCGCGCGGCCGGGCGCGGGCCGGACCATGGTTTCGACCTTGCCATGTCGGCCCTTGTCCGCTTCGCCGGCCGCCTCATCCGCATTGTCCAGCCGGGGCGGCTGGAGATCTATGTCGCCTGCACCTTCCTCTGCCTCGCCGCCATTCTCATCATTCCGCTGATCCTCTATGGTGAACTGCCGCATCTTCCCGCCTGGCCGGCAGATGTCAGGCCGCATGAATGGGCGGTCTTCCTGATCGCTGCCTTCGGCCTTGCCGCCGTGCTCGTTGCCCACGACCGGCTGACAGCGATCGTCTCGCTCGGCATCCAGGGTTTCGCCGTCGCCGTCATCTTCCTGCTGTTCGGCGCGCCGGACCTGTCCTTCACCCAATTCATGGTCGAGACGCTTTCGGTGGTCATCCTCGCCCTCGTCATGACCAGGCTTCGGCTCTCTCCCGACGACCGGCGCCGGCCCGGCCACAGGCTCTTGCACGGCGCGCTGGCGCTTGCCTGCGGCCTCGGTTTTTCGCTTCTGCTGCTGCGGGCGACGCAGGGGCCGTTCAACGAGGCGCTGACAGCATTTTTCAACGCCTATTCCAAATCGATCGCCCACGGCGCCAATGTCGTCAACGTCATCATCGTCGATTTCCGCGGCACCGACACGCTCGGCGAGATCGCCGTCGTCGCGGTGACCGGCCTTGCGATCCTGGCGCTCATCCGCATCCGTGCTGGCAGCGAGCGCAGGCTTGCGGCCAATGATCCCGATGCGGTCGGAGCAGAGGATTGATGACGTGAACACGCTGATCTTCCGCACCGTCGCTCCGTTCCTGACCGCGCTGATGCTGCTTTTTTCCGTCTTCGTGCTGCTGCGCGGCCATAACGAGCCGGGTGGCGGCTTCATCGGCGGGCTGATCGCCGCCTCGGGACTGGCGATCTTCGGCATTGCCCGGGGCGTCGCCGCCGTCCGCCGCGCCCTGTACTTCCACCCGCTGTCGATTGCCGGCTGCGGCCTCTTCCTATCGACTGTGGCCGGTCTTCTCTCCATCCTCGTCGGCGTTCCCTTCATGACCGGCCTCTGGATCTACCCGAACCTTCTCGGCCTCGAGGTGCCGTTGTCGAGCGTCATGCTCTTCGACGTCGGCGTCTATCTCGTCGTGCTCGGCGCCATCACCTCGATCGCCCTGACATTGGAAGAAAAGGAAGTGGCAATGGAAGAAAAGGAGATGGAGTGATGGAGCCGCTTCTCGCGATCCTCGTCGGCCTCTTCTTTGCCGCCGCGATCTATCTGATGCTGTCGAGGTACTCGATCCGCATTATGCTCGGCATCGCCATCCTCGGCAATGCGGTCAACCTGCTGCTCTTTACCGGCGGCCGGCTGACGCGTGCGGTGCCGCCGATCATCCCGGCGGATGTCGACGCCTTGCCCGCCGGCGCCGCCAATCCGTTGCCGCAGGCGCTTATCCTGACGGCGATCGTCATCTCCTTTTCCTTCCTCGCCTTCCTGCTGGTGCTGACCTACCGCGCCTATCAGGATCTCGGCACCGACGACACCAGCGAAATGCGCGCCGCCGAACCCGACGACCGGCCGCTGCCGCCGTTGGGGTATTGAGGATGGAGATGCGGAGCCTGATTGAAGCGCTGTCAGCTGCTTCCCTCTTCTCCCCAGCGGGGGTCCGAAGGATGGGTCGAGACCCGTCGCTCGATCCGGATTGGTGCCCGTCAGGGCGGATGAGGGGCGAGAGGAGCAATAGCGACGAGCGTCCGAAACGCAAGCGAAAGGCAGTAATTTCGGCACAACGAAGGGTAGCCTATACCGTGTGGCGGCCCCCCTCATCCGATCCTTCGGGCCACCTTCTCCCCGCCGGGGAGAAGACGGAGCAAGCCTCGCCGACCGGAAAAGAAACCTGATCGCATGGCCGCTCCCACCGCCACCGTTGATCTCTCCGCCGCCCTGGTCACCGCCCCGGTGCCCATCGGTCATTGGCTTGCCATCCTGCCGGTGGCCCATTGCATCATGCTCGGCGCCGTCCTGCTGATGGTGCGCGCCTATCCCCGCTTGCAGGCCTGGCTGGCCATTTCCGGCCTCGCGGGCTTGGCGCTGATGGATGCGGCGCTGCTTGCCAAAGTCGCGGCCGAAGGGCCGCTGACCATGGTCATGGGGCGCTGGCTGCCGCCCTTCGGCATCGCCTTCACCGTCGATCTCTTCGGTGCGCTGATGGCCTTCGCCGCAGCCCTTGCGGGGCTCGCCGGCGGCATCCATGCGCTGGCCGATATCGGCGAAAGCGGCCGCCGATACGGTTTCTTTCCGTTGCTCATGCTGCTGATGGCCGGTGTCACCGGCGCCTTTCTCACCGGCGACGTCTTCAATCTCTATGTCTGGTTCGAGGTTCTGCTGATCTCCTCCTTCGGGCTGATCATCCTCGGCTCGGAACGGCAGCAGATCGACGGCGCGCTGAAATATGCAGTACTCAACCTGATTGCCACGACCTTGTTCCTGGTCGGCGTCGGCATTCTCTATGCCGTCTTCGGCACGCTCAACATGGCCGATATCGCCGGGAAGGCGAGCGACATCGGCGGCACGGCGCCGTTGATGTCGCTGGCGAGCCTCTTCCTGCTTGCCTTTGCCATGAAGGCGGCCGCCTTCCCGGTCAATTTCTGGCTGCCCGCCGCCTATCATACGCCGCGCATCACCGTCTCGGCGCTGTTTGCCGGCCTGCTGACCAAGGTCGGCATCTACGCGCTGGTGCGGGTCATGGTCATGCTGCTGCCGGTCGAACGCGCCGAACTCAGCCTGGTGATCGCGCTCGCTGCCGCCGCCACCATTCTCGTCGGCGCGCTCGGCGCCTTGGCCGAAAACGATGTCCGCAGAATGCTCGGCCATGTCGTTATTTCGGGCATCGGCAACATGCTTGCAGGCGTCGCGCTCGGCAATGCCGGCGGCATCGGCGGCGCCGTCTTCTACGCGCTCCATTCCATGGTGCTGATGACGGCGCTTTATCTTGCCGCCGGCGAGATCGGCCGACGCGGTGGTAGCTTTTCGCTCTCGGAACTCGGCGGGCTCTATCGGCAAAGCGGCGGCTTCGCCGCGCTGTCGCTCGTGCTCTTCCTTGCCGCCTGTGGCCTGCCGCCCTTTGCCGGCTTCTGGCCGAAGGTCATGCTCGTCAAGGCGGCGCTCGATAGCGGTGCCTGGTGGTTGGCGGCGGCAATCCTCGCCGGCGGTTTCTTGACGACGATCGCTTTCGGCCGCCTCTTCCTCTTTGCCTATTGGCGCCCCGCGCCGATGGCGCTTGCGCCGTCGCGGCCCTCCTGGCGCACCGTTCTGCCGGTCGCCGTGCTGACCGCCCTCACCATCGGCTTTGGCATCCTGCCGGAACGGCTGCTGGCGCTGTCGCAAGCGGCCGCCGCCGGCCTTGTCGATCCCCGGGCCTATCTCCAGTCGGTCTTCCCGGAAGGAGCTCAGCGGTGATCGTCTTTCTCTTCAACCTGCTGCTCGCCATCGCCTGGGTCGCCGTTACCGGCAGCGCCTCGCTGCACAATCTCGTCTTCGGCTTCCTGCTGGCGGCCCTGGCGCTGGCCGTCATCCGTGAACCCTTCGGCGGCGGGGGATATCTGCGCCGCACCCGCTTGCTGCTTTCGCTGATGGCCCTGTTCCTCAAGGAACTGTCGCTGTCGGCCTGGAAGGTCACGCTCACCGTTCTCTCGCCGGATATGAAGCTGAAGCCCGGCATCTTCGCCTTTCCTCTGACGGTGACGAGCGATTTCGAAATCACCCTGCTTGCAAATCTCATCACCCTGACACCCGGCACGCTTTCCGTCGATGTCTCGTTGGATCGCCGCACGCTCTATGTCCACGCGCTCGATTGCTCCGATCCCGAGGCGACAAGTCGCGGCATTGCCAACGGTTTCGAACGCAAGATCATGGAGGCCTTCCGGTGATCACGCCTGCCGCCATCGTCGCCGTCGCATCCTCGGCCGCCCTCGTCATCCTCGGCCTGGCGCTGCTTTTGACCGTCTGGCGGGTCGTTGCCGGCCCAACATTGCCGGATCGCATCCTCGCCCTCGACATGCTGACCGGCATCGCCATCGGCTTCATCGCCGTCATCGCAATCAAGACAGGGTTTTCCCTCTACATCGATATCGCCATCTCGCTCGGCCTCGTCGGCTTCCTGGCAACCGTCGCCTTCGCCCGCTTCGTGCTGTCGCGTGGCAATGACAAATCGCCGCCATCGGCGTCCGCGACAAAGAGCGGCGCAAAGAGGCGCCCAGTTGGGAGGAAGGGAGGATGATGGCTTATCTCGTCGCAGCCGTCACCGCGGTGCTGCTTATTGCCGGTGCGTTCTTTGCCCTCGCGGCGGCCACCGGCCTGGTCCGGCTGCCCGATCTCTATACGCGCATGCACTCGGCCTCGAAGGCCGGCACCGTCGGCTCCGGCCTGCTGCTCTTTGCCGCCGGGCTCTATTCGCAGGACCCAGCGGTTATCGCCCGCGCCCTTGCCGGTTTCGTCTTCTTCCTGTTGACGGCGCCGGTTTCCGCCCATTTGCTGGCGAGGGCGGCACATCATTCGGGACACGATCTCGGTGCGATCTCGGTCCGCGATGATATGCGCAAACGCTGAGGGGTGCTATTGCGGCCTTAACCTGTTTTACGTCTGACTTATGCACAGGAACCTGTGAGTAAAGCTTGGCCTAAAGTCCTATAATTCTTCGTCGGCCATTTTTTCTCAAGAAAAACGACAAATAATAATTGGCCTTTCGGTCAAACGATGGTATTTGAAAATGCAAGTAGAATTCTGATTGCGAGTTACAATCGTACTGCTTCCAAGTCCCTCAGTTTTGATTTTTCAATGTCTAAACTGGGGCCATCGCCTGGAGCACGACGTAGTGGTTTTCGGTCAGGCAGTATAAGAACAGGTCTCGAACTTCGGAATCTAGGGGTGGATTTCACGTTTTTCGAAACAGAAGATTGCTTCCTGTGCTTTTGCTGTTCGCTTCTACGAGGCGGGTCTTTGGCGTGACAGTCAAAGATCGTTTGAGCATGCTAACAGGAGAAAAAATATGACGGATATGGCGACCGGCAATGGGCCGGAGCTGCTTGTGGAACTGACGGCCGACATCGTCGCGGCTTATGTCAGCAACCATGTTGTCCCGGTCAGCGACCTGGCAAATCTGATTTCCGACGTGCATTCGGCACTGAGCAACACATCCGTACCGCAGCCCGCTGCGGCCGTTGTCGAAAAGCAGAAGCCTGCAGTCTCTGTCCGCAAGTCCGTTCAGGACGAGCAGATTACGTGTTTGGAATGCGGCGGCAACTTCAAGTCCTTGAAGCGTCACCTGATGACGCATCACTCTCTCTCGCCGGAAGAATACCGCGAGAAGTGGGACCTGCCGACCGACTACCCGATGGTAGCGCCCGCCTATGCCGAAGCGCGTTCGCGCCTGGCCAAGGAGATGGGCCTGGGTCAGCGCCGCAAGCGCGGCCGCGGCTGAGCTTTTTCGAAAGCAGTCAACGACAAAAGCCGGGTCTTGTGCCCGGCTTTTCTGTCTGTATTTCCAATGTGATTCCAAATCTGCGAGCCGCTTTCGGGCGACATTCTGTGCCGACTCGTTAATTGACACCGGGAGTCAGACTTTAGAGCCTTTCCGGGTTAGATTGAAGCATTCTGCCGGAGCAGGTTTTCGTCAGGGCAAAGGCGATTGGCGAAGGGCATACCCCAAGGTACGTCCGAGCCAATCGCCTTTGATCCTGGCGGAAAGATGCCCGGCCCTTCGGGTTGGCTGAAACGGGCCGGTCGACCATCCGACTCCGCTTGAGCCAACAGAATGATTCAATCTAGCCCGGAAAGGCTCTACTCCGGGGAGGCCAGACATTATCCTGTTCCAGGCGGGAAAAATAATGTGTCAGACTATTTTGCGCCTATCGCAAGTGGATTTGGCGAAGGCGGGATATCACGAGGCGCCGCATCTTATGCTTCCGAGGCGAGGCGTAGAATGTATTCCTATACTATAAGCGAGTGTTAATATACTCGACGCATTCGGGCCGAATCGAATCACGTTCGGGCCGCGGCGCGGACTTTCGCCTCTTCCCGGATTCTCTTCACCATCGAGCGCAGCCCGTTCGAACGCTGCGACGACAGGTTCTCCACCAGACCGATCTTCGAGAAGATTTCGAAGGCATCGAGCGCGGCGATCTCGGATGCCGGCTTGCCGGAATAGGTGGCAAGCACGATGGCGACGAGGCCGCGCACGATGTGGGCATCGGAATCGCCTTCGAAGATCATGATTGGGTTGTCCGGATCACCCGACGTGTGCGTTACCAGCCACACCTGGCTGGCGCAGCCCATCACCTTGTTCTCGGAGGTGCGCTTTTCCTCGGCCAGTTCGGGCAGCGCCTTGCCGAGTTCGATGACATAGCGGTAGCGGTCTTCCCAATCGTCCAGGAAGGTAAAGTCGTCGATGATCTGGTCGAGGGATGCCATAAAAAGCCTTTCACCATTGGCATGGCCGGCGAAACTGCACGGCAAATTCGCCTCCGGACATGCTCTAGAACTGCATATAGGTGAAAGACCGACGGATTTGAACCGCTAAAGCGCGTCGCAGCGTCTCGGATTTGCTCTTGCTTCAGCTTTTTGTTTGCGCATGCCGCGCAAGACCCGGCGGATCTTCACGGGTGATGCGGTCTTAAAAGAAACGCCGTGAGGGATGGGCATCCTCACGGCGTAGCAAGATGCTGAATTAAACAGGGCAGGCACGTCAGGCATGGAGCATTTCCGCATCATGCGGACCACCGATGCAAGTTCAGGCAATTCCGGCTGCGAAGCTGTTTCTATCCGGAATTGCGTCAACAGAATAAAGAATTCGAAATGCGCTGCGGGCGGGCGCGCCGCAGTGTCGTCAGATCGCCGGTTTCGGCGTCGGCAGCGGGATCGCGCCGGTGACCACCGTCTCGGCGGCCGTTTCATCGTCGACCGGCGGACGGTAGGGCATCGGCTGGTTGAGCGCAGCCTTTGCCTCGAGCACCTTCTCCTGGACGGAAGGAGCGGCGAGGGAGGGCATGGCGGGTGCCGTCCCTTTTGCCGTTTCGGCGGGTCTTGCGGTCGTTGCCTGCTCGTCGCTGAACTGGCTGTCGAGCAGTTCATAAGCGACGTGGGCGCCCTCGCGGGCCCGGTAGCCGAGCGCCGTCAGGGTCTCCGCGCCCTTGGCGCAGACCTCGGGCTTTTCCGAGCACATGCCGGTCAGATAGTCATAGGCGCCGCTCGCCGCAGCAAAGGCGTCCGAAAGCTGCAATTGGGGGCCGCTGGCGAGCTTGTCGGAACTCTCCGTGCTGAAGACGGAAAGAAGCACGAGCACAAGGCCAAACCAGAAGGATCCTTTGATCAGAAACCACATTGTCGTTGCCCATCCTGTTTTCCCGTCCGGTTCTTTTCGCCGAATCAGGCCGGTTGTCCGGTGTGCTTTCACCCTATCGACAAGTTGCGAATGCCGCTTTTCGAAACTCGCGCGCATTTGCGGCAAATTTAATTCAAATTGTAGCGAAGCGGATTTGAGCCGCATTTAAATCGAATGCCAGCGATTGCCGTTAAGCATCAGGGCAGCACCTCCTTGCAATTGCAGGGCTTTTGGCCACTCGCCTTGCCACAGGAGTTAACGCCATGCTGAAATATGAGGGAATTCCGTTGCTTACCGGCTATTAACCACAAAAGGCAAAGGGGCTCTCGGATGCCTCAAAACGGGAATTTCCACCCTTTCCGACTGTGAACAGCGCTTTTGCCTTATCCTTTCCTTAAGTCGCGGGGGCCTATTGTCCGGATCGACAGACAGCCTTTTTCGGGCGGGTATTGCGTGCGAGTATTGAGTGACATTGGCGGCTGGGTGACGGCGCTCGTAGACCGGGCGGCGACAAGCTGGCTCTCCCGGACGGGCGGCGGCGAAGCCGTGCGCCAGCGCGAGCTTGCGATTCTGCGCCGCCTCGTCCTGCTGTCCTCGGCCGCTCTCGTCGCTGCGCCCGTCGGTCTTTCTGCGGTCACCAGCCCCGCCGTCGCCTTGCCGGCCGGTGTCGCCATGGTGTGCGCCGCCTTCCTCTTTTCCGCCGTCGGCAGCATTGCGCTGGCCCGCCAGGGCTCGTCGGCCGGCATCGCCACCCAGTCGGCCGAGGACTTCTTCCTGAGCGTCACGCCCGGCCTCGTCTTGTTCTTCGATCCGCACGGCAGCGTCGCCACTATTGGCGGCCGTGACCGCCGCGATTTCCTCGCCTGGATGCGCGATCCGAAGGGCAGGGGCTTCCTGGAGCAGGTGCATGTCTCCGATCGCATCCTGTTCCTGCAGGCGCTTGATGGGCTGCGCCGCGGTGAGGATGCCGCAAGCGTCGATCTGCGCCTCGATCGGCCTTCGGTTTCGCGCGATCAGCGTCAGTTCGCTTATCTCAGAATGGATATGACTGCCCGGCGCGATGCCGATGGCGAACTCGCCGCCGTCATCGCCCAGCTGCGCGACGTCTCCGTCGAGCAGCAACTGCGGGCCGAAGCGCAAAGCCGCGCGGCCGACGCCGAATCGGCAAACGATGCCAAATCGCGGTTCCTCGCCGCCGTCAGCCATGAGCTGCGCACGCCGCTCAACGCCATTCTCGGTTTTTCCGACATTCTGATCGGCGAATATTTCGGCAAGTTCGAAAACGACCGCCAGCGTGAATATGTCGGCCTCGTCCGCGAATCCGGCGCGCACCTGCTTTCCGTCGTCAACACCATGCTCGACATGAGCAAGATCGAAGCCGGACGCTACGAGCTGATCCTCGAAGCTTTCGATATATCGGCCTCCGTCAGATCCTGCGAATCGATGCTGGCCTTGCAGGCCAAGACCAAGGGCGTCACCCTGACGAGCCGGATCCAGCGCGGCCTCGGCGAGATCGTCGCCGATCAGCGCGCCATCCAGCAGATCCTCATCAATCTCGTCGGCAATGCCGTGAAGTTCACCGAGGCCGGCGGCGTCGTCTCCGTCGATGCGGCGGCCCGCGACGGCATCCTGAAGCTGACGGTCAGCGACACCGGCATCGGTATTGCCGCCGACAAGCTGGCATTGCTCGGCCAGCCCTTCGTCCAGATCCAGAACGACTACACCCGCCGCTTCGAAGGCACCGGCCTCGGCCTTTCACTGGTCAAGGGGCTGGTGGCGCTGCATGGCGGAAATTTTGCTATCGCCAGCCAGCCGGGTGAGGGTACGATCATCACCATCGAGATCGCGGTGGACGGTTCGGGCGTCAGGCGGGCAGACGATGCCGGTCAGGGCGCGACCGTCGAGTTTCCGCCGCGGCTGAAAGACGTGGTCAAAACAGGGGTAGAATTGGAAGAGGGGCTTTTCGATGGCCGCGCGCAAGCGAAAATCGCCTAAGGGAAAAAAACGACGGCAGCAGCCGGGCCTTGTGGTGTCAGGTGCGGCCGCTCTCGGCGGCCTCGGCCTGCAGGGTGCATCTGCGCTGGGTGGTCTCGGCCTCCAGGGCGCGTCGGCGCTCGGCGGCGTCATCGGCCGCAATCCGTCGGTTGCCGGCGGCACGATCGCCTTCGTCGTCATCTTCTCTTTCGTTGCGGCCAATGCGCTCTGGTATCAGCCCGGCTTGCATCCGCATCCGATTTTCCGCACCCGCGACCCGCAGTCTTCCAACGTGCTCGGCGCTCGCCGCCCGGCTGACGAGCAGCAGGGCGAAGTCACCACCTTCCGGATCGAACGGCCGGAGGATGCCGCCATCACCAGCGCGACGCCGGCGCCGGTCGCACCGGCTCAGCAGCCGAGCGAACTCGTCATGGGCATCCAGCAGCAGCTGGTGCGTCGCGGCCTTTATAACGGTGTCCCTGACGGCATCATCGGCCCACGCACCAGCGCCGCCATCCTCTTCTTCCAGGAGACCGTCGGCATGGCCCAGACCGGCGAGGCGACGCCGGAAGTACTGGCCGCGCTGAAAACCGACGCTGCCGGGCCTTCGACCGTGCCGATGGAAAAGCCGCGTGAGGATGTGAGCTCGAAAGCGGCTGCGGAAGACCCGGTGGCCGCCGCGATCCGCAGCGCCGAAAAGACGGTCAAAACGGCGCCATCAGCGGTAAAGCAGCTTCCTTCAAGCGAGCTCACCACTGTCGACCTGGTGCTGAAGATCCAGAAGGGTCTGTCCAATATGGCCTATGCCAATGTCGGCGTCGACGGTGTTGCCGGCGAGCAGACACGGGCCGCCATCCGCCATTTCCAGAAGCACTACAACCTGCCCGAAAACGGTGAGCCGAACGAGGCGGTGCTGAAAAAACTCAAGGAAATCGGCGCGATCTGAGACGTATCGCGCAACCCGAGGCTACAACCTAAGTCTAAGACGCCGGCGCTGTTTGCAGCTTGTTAACCATGTTGTCCGAAGCTTTGCTAATAGAGGCGGGGGGACGTCGGTCATGCATGCGCTGAAGGCGATAGACGATCTGGTCGGAGAACCGGCGGTCGAAGCGGAAGGTCCTGATCGTGAGGCGTTGCGCCACATCCTCCAGCGCCTTGCCGAGGAAGCCTCCACTCTTGGCATCGATCTCGTCGATATTGCCGGTGCCATTCAGGACATGGCGGCGATGTCGGCGCGCCATGCCTCCGCCTTCGATCATGTCACCCGCACCGCTCTTTCGATTGCCGAAACCAACCGCTCGGTCGCCCTGTCGCTGCGCGAGACCGACCGCACGGCGGCCGAAGCCCGCCAGATGCTGAAGGAATCGGCCGACCGCCTGTCCGGTTCCGTCGCCGAGATCGGTCACATGGTTCAGTCCTCCAACGTCATTGGTGAGGAGATCGCCGGCTTTTCGAAGTCGCTGGCCGATGTCGACAAGATCGCCGACGAAATCAGCACGATTGCCCGCCAGACCAACCTCCTGGCGCTGAACGCCGCGATCGAGGCAGCGCGCGCCGGCGATGCAGGCAAGGGTTTCGCCGTCGTCGCCGCCGAAGTGCGCGCCCTCTCGCTGCAAACCTCGAAGGCGACCGGCTCCATTCAGGACACGCTGGATGAATTGCGGGTGAAGATCGACCGTCTGTCGTTGGTCGGCGGCGATGCGCGCAACAGTGCCGCCGGCGTGCGCGACAAGTCGGAGGCAATGCGCGGCGCCTTCGAAAGCATGGAACATGTCATCACCCGTATTCTCGACAGTTCGACTGTCATGGCCAACACCACCGAGGCTGTCGACCAGCAATGCGCCGGTTTCGTCGAAAAGCTCAGCGAGATGTCGGGCGAGGTCGCCGGGTCGAATGTCGCCCTGCAGCAGGCGGCAAAACGGGTCGATAGCGTCGTCGGTCTCTCCGAAACCCTGGTCCAGCTGACGGCGAGCGCCGGTGTGAAGACCGCCGACGGCCGCTGGATCGAGGAGGCGCAATCGGTGGCAAGGCAGATATCAGGCGCATTCGAACGGGCCGTCGCCGAGGGACAGATCGGCCTCGACGCCCTCTTCGACCGACGCTACCAACCGATACCGGGCACCGACCCGGCTCAGATGATGGCCGCCTTCACCGAGCTCACCGACCGGCTGCTGCCGCCGATCCAGGAACCGGTTCTTGCGCTGGACGAGGGCGTCGCCTTCTGCGCGGCGATCGACGAAAACGGCTATCTGCCGACCCACAACCGGAAATTCTCGCAGCCGCAGCGGCCGGGCGATGCCGTTTGGAACACTGCCAATTGCCGCAATCGCCGCATCTTCGCCGATCGTGTCGGCCTGGCAGCCGGCCGCAGCACCGCGCCTTTCCTCGTCCAGACCTATCGGCGCGACATGGGCGGCGGCAATTTCGTGATGATGAAGGATATTTCCGCGCCGATCACCGTGAGGGGCCGCCACTGGGGCGGATTGCGGTTGGCGGTCAAGGTCTGACGCATCGTCATCGTCATCATTTGACTGCGGATTGCCGATACCGGCGCGCCGGTCTATACCGCGCCGATGAGATTACGCGCCGACATCTTCGTTTCATCCCTGCTGCGCCGCGTCTTCGCCAGCGGCGATTTCGCCGCCGTGGAGAAGAAGGGGGCCGAGGAGGCCGGTGCGATCTTCATTCGCCAGCACTTCCGCGACGGCCTGGAGACGCTTTACGCACCGGCGCCGCAGACCGCCTTCGCCGAAGACGAGATCCGCGATCGCCTCTTCGAAATCCGTCTTGCGCGCAGCGAGCCGGAAGCGGTGCGGGCGATGCTGGAGCGCGAACGTCGCTTCGATCCCGATCTGTGGATCGTCGAGCTGGAGGCGGAGGAATTGGGCGACATGATCCCGCTCGCACGGGATGGCTGAGATCTGGGCCGCTTGTCAGCTCAGCGCGACCGCCGTCCGAGCATGCGCATGTCGCGCTGCACCGGTGCCTGGCGGACGAAGCGGTGGCTTTCCGTTTCCTCGAGCGCTGGCGTAACAGCCGCCTCCGGATTGTAGGTATAGCGGTCGGCGCGCCGCCAGGCCTCTACTCTTTCGTGGCATTCTTCCGGATCGAGCGCATCGAGCACCATCCAGGCGCGCGTGACATGATGCTGCTGTTCGCCCAGGTGCGGATAGAACCGTTCCAGCACGAAGACGGAGTCGAGAAAGCCCATGCCGAGGCTCGTCAACGTCGTGGCGAGCTGCTGGCCCGATAGATCGAGCATGATGCGCTCGGCAAGCCAGCGGCTGGCGGAAAGCGTGTCGGCGAGCGCGGTTGCGAAATGGGTTGCCTCGCGCGAGCGGGCAAAGCGCACCAGCAGCGCCTCCTGAATGTCGGTCAGCGTGCGCAGGCCGAGCCTGTCGTCGTCCTTGCGGCCTAGATGGCCGGCAAGGTCGAGAATGCGCTCGCGCAACGCCTCTTCATTGGCGAGACGCTGTTGCGCCAGCGCTTCGGCCTCGTTGCTCTCTGCCCGGGTCGGCGACAGCGGCACGGCCTCCGATTCTGTGATCGGCGCTGCGGGGGGCGCCGAGCGCGGCTGGGTCTGGCGCAACGCTACCAGCGCGTCGATGACCTTGGGCGAGAGCGAGTCGCGGCTGACGATCGCCTTGACATGGGCTGCGCCCTGCATGCGCGCAATGGTAATCAGCGTGTCGTCGGCAATGGCCTTGGAGGCGGCAAGAAAGGGTGCTGCGATCTCGATCGGCTGATTGCCGATGAATAGCGCCACGGCTGCCGGCATGGTCTGGCATTGGGAAAGGGCGGCGACCGCCTGGCGCTTGGCTTCGTCGGAGGAGGCCTGGAACAGCGGTGTGAAAAGCTCGGCGAATTGGCGCAGTTCGGATCGTGTCGGATGAGACAGGCTCTCGAAACTGCTGACAGTCGCCATTAACACCACGTCCTTTTTCCTGACGGCCAAGGGGCCCTCGAGGTCTCGAAACCGGTCACGCACATGCACACCCTGAAAACGCAGAACCAAGGGAACCGTGGGCCGATAGCGCTGGCGGAACACCTGTCGGATCGCACGGATATGAACAAATCCTACACCGGTACGGTTAATGGATGTTGAAGACTTTATTAAAATGCTACAGAAATATACACGTAGCGATTGTGGCCTGATGGTCGGCAACGAAAATTCCGTGGCTGTTGAAGGGCTGCAGCGGCGGGTTTCGATCGCTGTTTCGACCGCGGCAAATCGTAGCCTTGTTGTCCTCGGGTGCGGTGTGCAGCAGCTTTGCGCGGCAGTCATCGTTACGCTGCGGATCATGTTTGGTGCCGCAGGCGGCGTCTTAAGGCCCGCGCTCTTGATATGCCGTCGGCGCCGCAGCGCTACGTCACCGGGGTCGTCGGACAAGAAAGGGAGAAACAAGGGGCACGGACTGTTGCCCTTCGCTGTCGCTCGAACCCGGAAAGATTCGCGGTCGGCGATGGCTGCAAACCGCCCTCCCGATTGAGGGCGGATCGAGGCCGATCCTGGGCGGCGGCGCAACGGATGTCGGGCTGACGCATATTTGCAACACCCGCACCGCTTTCGGCATGCCGGTCGTCTCTACATCGTCAACTATATGAATTATATCTAATTTTATCCTTTGGCGGGTTTCCGGACCCCGCGCAGGCGGCATGAAACCAAATTGGCGTTTCAGGCGTTGAAGAGGAAGTGACGGGAACTGTGTTTGGCAATCGCTGAATATTAGTAAACTGTTAACTGTCATGTGTCTCAATTCGGACAGGAACGACGCGATTTGAGTGTTTGGATCGTTGAAACTCCGCATCACGGTATTTCAGTCAGGTGCCGTGGGAAAGGCGCGAATGCCCTCGGTTCGGTCATGCCGGCACCGCAGGACGCGCCGGCCCGCACATTGGCGGGCAGGGTGAAATCCATCGCAAGTTCATCCGTCTCGGGCAGTGCATGGAGACGAGAATGGCAATAGTAGTCGCATTGGCGGATCGGCGACCGCGGACGCCGCGTCCTCAGGACAAGGAACCCCGCGAAGCCAAGATCCTCTGGTTCACCGGCGTCCGCTACGAGCGGCTGGCTGAGAGCCCCAGACATGGCCCGGCGCTCACGCCGCGCGCCAGCAAAAGTAACGTGGCTCAACCTTAGCGGGCGCTGAACTGCTCGCAGCCGGCTTCCGTCAGGAAGTTTCGCGCCGCCTCGTCGAAACTCGCCTGCGGCGCCAGCGTCCGCAACACGGCGTAACCGTCCGGCCGCGCCATTTCGACCAGGATCGCCTGTTGCAGTTCCCGCGGCAGGTTCTTGCGCAGGTCCGTCAGCTGGATCGGACCGCCGGCCAGCACATCGAGCGCGCCGCCGACCGAAGTCCGATCATTCATGCTGAAGACCTCGTTGGAGGCGCTGTCGTAGATGGCAATCGACCAGAAGGGCACATTGCCCCTGGCGGTGAAATGCACCGGCCCATCCTCGACGTCGAAGGAGCAGACGGCGGTGCGAACAAAGGGATCGCCATTGGCAAGCCCCGCCTCGTCATACTCGTCGTTCAGCAGGTAGAAATTGTTGAGGTCGCCTTCCGCCTCGATGCGGGTCGCCGCGTCCCTGCCGGTGAAATGCGGCAGCGAAAGGATGATGACAAGATGCAGAAGCGCTGCACCGAAAAGGCCGGTCAGGATGGCGAAAACGACCCTAAGCATTGCCGCACCCGGTCTTGGTAAGCTTGGGCATGGCGAGGTCGATCACGCCGGAACTACCGGCCGTCGGCGTATCGAACAAGGTCAGCACCAGCCGGAAAGTGCCGGCCTGCGGCAGGGCCAGCCAATTGCCCGGCTCGGCGACGGCGGAGATCTCGATCGAGAAGCTGCTGTCGGGCTGGCGCAGCACCGTCCAGGAATTCAGCGCCGAAGGAAGCCCGGACTTCACCGCCGCCGGATTGCCGCCATTATCGGCGGTAAAGAGCGTCCACAGCCGGGCGGGCGGGGTCTGCCCGCTGATGCGGTAGCGGCAACCGGCATTCAGCCGCGCCCCCTCGTCGTCGACGCTCGCCGTGAAGGTCAGCCCCTCGGCGCTGCCATAGAGCAGCTTGCCGGCGCGCGCCCGGTGCGATTTTGCGTAAGGATCGGCATCGACTGTCTGCAGCGCCGGAAAAGCCTCCCAGGCGCCAAGCTTGATCGCTCCGAAACCCTGCGTCGCATCCAGCGCATACAGCGAAATCATGATCCCGCCGCCAAAGGCAACGATCAGCGTGATCAGGATGAAAAGGGGGAATCGAAACACGTCATGACCTTGGAAACCATATCCGATGGAAGGGTTACCACTGATTCTGGCAGGGTGGAATGCCGTGCGACGACATGGACGTCGATCTGTCCAGAGGCGTGCGCAAGCGCGCCGTTGACTTGCCTCTCACCTTCACCCTAACCCTCTCCCCGTAAACGCGGTGAGGGGACGTGCCATGCAAGCGTTCAGCGAGGGACGGAGAGGTCGCCGCTATCTCCTCGGCCGCAAGCGGGGGGCCGAAGGACGGTGCCGGCAGGCGAGGGGCTGATCTCGCCGATCTCCTGGATTGGGCTACTGCGCGCTCGCGACCTTCTGCGGCGTAAGCGGGGCTGCTTCCTTCAGCTTTTTGCCGAGGTCTTTCAGAATATTCGTCGATTGTACCGAGAGCATGCGCGGCCGGATGAGTTGCGGCAAGCCGTCCTGCGGCTTGACGGCGGCCGTCTTGGCGACTTCCTTGTTCGAGGGTGGGGGATTTTCGACGCCTGGGATGGCCCGCAGCGTCACCCCCTGATGCGCGTAATCCATGGCGCGCTTGAAGGTCATTGCCGGCAGCGAGCCGCCGGTCATGTTGTTGGTCGAGGTGTAGTCGTCATTGCCGAACCAGACGGCGCAGGTGTAGTTGCCGGTGAAACCGACGAACCAGGCATCGCGATAGGCCTGTGTCGTGCCGGTCTTGCCGGCGGTCAAAATGCCGTTGTCGAGAGCCGCCTTGCGCGCCGTGCCGACATAGGGTACGCGCGACAGCATCTGGTTCATATAGGCGTCGGCCTGTTCCGACAGCACGCGTTTGGCGGCCGGCTCGTCGCGGTCGAAATCATAGAGCACATCGCCCTCGTAATCGAGGATCTGGCTGATGCCGTGGCGGCGCGACTGGTAGCCGCCGGCCGGGAAGGTGGCATAGGCGGTCGCCTGGTCGAGCACCGTCACCTCGGACGTGCCGATCGGAATGGTGACGTCGTCGCGGATCGGCGTTTCGACCCCGAGGTTCTTCGCCATCGCCCGGATCGGCTGGATGCCGAGCTTCTCCTTGGCGAGCCGCACCGGCACGGTGTTGATCGACTGGGCGATGGCGGTCTCGAGCGTGATGCGGCCGACATAGCGGTTGGCGTAATTGTGCGGGCTCCAGTTGCCCCAGGAGATCGGCGCGTCGACGATCGTCGTCTGCGGCGTCATCCCGCTCTCCATCGCCAGGGCATAGGTATAGACCTTGAAGGAGGAGCCCGGCTGGCGCAGCGCCTTGGTGGCGCGGTTGAACTGGCTTTCGCCGTAATCGCGGCCGCCGACCATGGCGCGCACGGCGCCGCCATTCTCGATCATCACCATGGCGCCCTGCTTGGTGTGATAGGCCTCGCCATATTCGCGCAGTGACGTTTCGACCGAATCCTCGGCCGCCTTCTGGATCCCCATGTCGATCGTCGTGCGCACGATCAGCGAATGCTGGTGGAAGCGCGGTGAAAGCCGCTGCACCTCGTCGAAAGCCCAGTCGAGGAAGAAATCGGGCGATTCCACTTGATTGCGGTCGACGACGGTGGCCGGATTGCGCCGGGCAGCGATCACCTGGCCCTCGGTCATCAGCCCGCTCTGCACGAGATTGGTCAGCACCTCGTTGGCGCGGGCGCGGGCGGCCGGCAGGTTGACATGCGGCGCATATTTGGCCGGGGCCTTGAATAGGCCGGCCAGCATGGCGGATTCGGCGAGGTTCACATCGGTGATGTTCTTGCCGAAATAGAATTGCGCCGCCGCCGCCGCGCCGAAGGTGCCGCCGCCCATATAGGCGCGGTCGAGATAGGTGGAGAGGATTTGCTTCTTGGAGAGGTTAGCCTCAAGCCAGAGCGCCAGGAAGGCTTCGGTGATCTTGCGGTCGATCGAGCGCTCGTTGGAGAGGAACAGGTTCTTGGCGAGCTGCTGGGTCAGCGTCGAGCCTCCCTGCACTACTTCGCCAGCCTGGGCGTTGGTGACCATGGCGCGGAAGAGACCGATGGCGTCGATGCCGAAATGGTCGAAGAAGCGCCGGTCTTCGGTAGCGAGCACCGATTTGATCAGCGAATCCGGCAGCTCGTCGATCGGCACGGAATTCTGATGGATGACGCCGCGATGGCCGATGACGTTGCCGTAGCGGTCGGTGAAGGTGACGGCGAAATCGCCGCGGTTGCGCCAGTCCTCCTTGGTCGCTTCGAAGGCCGGCTGGGCAAGCGCCAGCATCAGCACCGCGCCGACCGTGCCGAGGGTCAAGCCTTCGCCGGCCAGTTCGAAGACGATGCGCTTCCAGCCTCGCACGCGGAAACGGCGGAAGAAGATGGTGGTGTCTTCCCAGATCTCGGCGGCGCGGAAGCCGGCGTTCCAGACGGTCGAATCGATCCACGAATCGATGCGCAGCAGAATGTGACGGCTCTTCGCCGGCCGCCTGCCCGTGTCGGCCGCCTGCTTTTCTGCCCCTTTTTCAGGCCCTTTTTCAGGGTTGTCCGGATCCTGCACGTCCTGTATTCCCGCCTGATCGCGCTTGCTTCCTGTCCGGCCGCCGGAAAGCGGCGAAAGCGCGAGGCCCGATGGGCCTGAAAGCTCTCCGATACCAGGAGCATGCTGAAGAATTGATTGATTTTGTGGCGGATAACAAGAGAGTAGAGTGGCGGTCACGCGAATTTTGCGGGCCGCTGTTGCAAGAAACGAACGATGAACAATCTGCCCTTCTGGAAGAGCAAGACGCTGGCCGAAATGACCGCCCCCGAATGGGAAAGCCTTTGCGACGGCTGCGGTCTCTGTTGTCTCAACAAGATCGAGGAATGGGATAGCGGCGATATCTATTTCACCTCGGTCAGCTGCAAGCTGCTCGACGGCCAGAGCTGTCGCTGCTCGAGCTATGGGAACCGCTGGGACTTCGTGCCGGATTGCGTACAGCTGACCAAGGAGAATGTTCCCGACATCGCCTGGCTGCCGCCGACCTGCGGCTATCGGCTGATTAACGAGGGCCGCGATCTCTACTGGTGGCATCCGCTCGTCTCCGGTGACCCCGAAACGGTTCATGCCGCCGGCATTTCTGCCCGCGGCCGCACGATCAGTGAAACAGAGATCGATATCGAGGATCTCGAGGATTACGTCGTCGACTGGCCGCTGACTGTCGGCGAGGCGAAGGACGAGGAAGAGGAAGAGGCGTAAGCGGGCTCACGCTTTCACTGCGGCGAGAAAGCGCCGCAGTTCCGTCTCCACATAGGCGGCCACCGGCCCGTCTGCGCTGAAACCCCACCAGGTCAGCGAGCCCTGCCATTGCGCCAGCATCAGCCGGGCGATCGTCTCCGGCGCTTGCGCCGATGCGAAACAGCCGGCGATCACTGTCGTTAGTGCCTTGCCCCAGGCCGCGCCCCGGGCCCGCAGCACCGGATCGCGGAAGTCTTCGCGAAGCAGCAGCAGTCCCTCGCCATAGGCGGCGGCATTGTCGCCGTAATCCTGCGACAGGCCGACCAGCAGCGCGACCGCACCGTCCGGCGTTTTCGGCACGCTTTCGGCGAGCCTTGCCGTTTCCGCATCCAGCCTGTCCCAGGCATAGAGCAGGGCTGCGCGCAGCATCGCCGCCTTCGTGGCAAAACGCTGCACCAGTGTCGAGCCGGACAGGCCGCTTGCCTTCGCCACCGCCGCAAAAGTCGCCGCGTCCGGTCCTTCCGCCTGGATCAGCGCCAGCACCATGGCGAGAAGCTGCTCATCGGAAAGGGTACGGCGGCGCGGCATGAAATTCCCTCTTGCATCCAGCTGGTTTATGAACGAACATTCGTTTATATGCAATGGGCGCTTGTCGGTTCTAACTCGGAGGATGGCGAAATGACAGCGGGCTTGCGGGAGAAAGTGGCTTTGGTCGCCGGTGCGACCCGCGGTGCGGGCCGCGGTATCGCGGTGGAACTCGGCGCGGCCGGCGCAACGGTTTATGTGACGGGGCGCACGACGCGCGCCCATCAATCCGAATATGCGAGGCCGGAGACGATCGAGGAGACGGCCGAGCTGGTCACCTCGGCGGGCGGCAGGGGCATTGCCGTGCAGGTGGATCATCTGGTCGCCGGCGAAGTCGAGGCGCTGGTCGCCCGCATCCGGGCCGAGTCCGGAAGGCTCGATATTCTCGTCAATGACATCTGGGGCTGCGAGAAGCTGTTCGAATGGGACAAAGCCGTCTGGGAGCATTCGTTGGACAAGGGGTTGCGCATGCTGCAGCTCGGCGTCGAGACGCATCTGATCACCGCCCATTACGCGCTGGCGCTGATGATCGAACGGCCGGGCGGACTGCTGGTCGAGGTCACCGACGGCACGGCGGAATACAACGCCGCGCATTACCGGCTGTCGCCCTTTTACGACCTCGTCAAGACAAGCATCACCCGCATGGCCTGGGCGCATGCCCAGGATCTGGCCAAGCACGGCGCCACCGCGATTGCAATCACGCCCGGCTGGCTGCGCTCCGAAATGATGCTGGAGGCCTATGGCGTCAGCGAGGCGAACTGGCGCGACGCGACGAAGGTCCAGCCGCACTTTGCCATTTCCGAAACGCCGCGCTTTGTCGGCCGCGCGGTGGCGGCGATCGCTGCCGATTCCGATCGCGCCCGCTGGAACGGCCAGTCGCTGTCGAGCGGCGGGCTGGCCAAAGTCTACGGCTTTGACGACATCGACGGGTCCCGGCCGGATTGCTGGCGCTACCTGATGGAAGTGCAGGGGCCGGGCAAGCCAGCGGATGTGACTGGCTACCGCTGAGCGTTCTTAGAGCCTTTCCGGGTTAGATTGAAGCATTCTGCCGGTGCAGGTTTTCGTCAGGGCAAAGGCGATTGGCGAAGGGCATACCTCAAAGTACGTCCGAGCCGATCGCCTTTGATCCTGGCTAGAGATGCCCGGCCCACCGGCCGCACCGCTTCGCCGTGGCTAAGCGATAAGTTCGTCGGGCGATTCTGGAGTCTTGCAGATTTGCCGAGCAAATCTGCGGGAGGGTTGGCTGAAACGGGCCGGCCGGCTTGGTCGTAGAGTCGGGCTACGACGCGCGCCGGCCGGTCGACCATCCGACTCCGCTTGAGCCAACAGAATGATTCATCTAGCCCGGAAAGGCTCAAGAACAGATGATTTAGGCCCAGTGGGCCTAAAATCTGAATCCTGTTCTAAATATGGAGTTAGAGCATGATGTCGTCCGAAAACCGCTCACACGTTTCGGCATCATGCTCTAAATTAAGCATCGCACATCGAAGTCCAACTTCCGTTAAGTTTACAATGCCGGTGTGCGACAGGCTACTGTAGGTGCAGGCCGCCTATTACTTTGGTCAAACCATCCAATTGGCGTGCAATTCACTTTGTTGCACAGCTTGGCGAACTTCCCAATGTTCCACCAATTTTCCCTCCGACAGGCGGAAGAAATCGACAATAGCGAGCCCCGCATCGCCTTGTTCGCGTTGGGCGAACATATGCACTACAACGTAATCTCCTTCCGCAACGATTCGTTTCACCTCTGCTCGGACCGCGGGAAAGGTACCGCGCAACTTACGCACATAGGCCTTGAAGCCCTCGATGCCGTCCGGAATATTCGGGTTGTGCTGAATGTAAGCCTCTCCGAAATATCGGCTGGCGGCCTCGAGATCGCCAAGGTTGACTGCCTTTTCGATGAAGTCGAGTACGATCGCCTTGTTCCGCTCGGTGGTTAACATGCCGTGATTGTTCTCGCGATCATCGTGCATGGGTTTAGGTCCTTTCTTCGATTAGTGAAAGAGTAGTGTTGCTTGCGTGACAAGGACTATTCGGTTTACGATCGACGGACGATGGCCGAAACTGACGATTTCTTATCCGGTCGTCTCAGAATTGGAACTGCCATGCAAGAGATGGACCTATTGTCGGATGTGCTTTCAGCGTCCCGCCTGGGAGCTTCGCAGATCAGCTTCGCGCATCTGCTAACGCCTTGGGGAATTGCGGTGGAGCCGATGCGCAATGCGGCGATTCACCTGGTTCAGGCAGGGGAGTGCTGGTTGCGACTTGAGGGAAGGGCGGAGCCAATTCATATTGGTCAGGGCGACATGCTGCTGGTCGCCGGTGGCGTCGCCCATCAGATAAGCAACCCGCCAGATGCCGAGGTCTTGCCGATGCAGATGGCACTCGCGCATTCCCGCGCAGGAGATCGGGATGCCAGTGGCGAGGGCGAGACAACCCTTCTCTGCGCCAAACTTTCCGTGCGGGAAAGAGTGCCCAATCCATTGGTACCGCTGCTGCCGCCGCTGGTACTGTTGACGCGCGCTCAGGTTGAGGCAGATGCGTCCCTCCGGCTGATCGGCGAGCTTCTTCGCATCGAAGCCGATGGTTTGAACATCGGCCGCGATATCGTGGCGCCCCGCCTTCTGGACAGTGCACTGGTGTTTCTGCTGCGCGCTTGGCTGGAAAGCCAGCCCGTCCAGGTGGCAGGCTGGTTCGCCGCATTGCGCGATCCCGCCGTCGCCCGCGCCCTTCGTCTCATCCATGCGGCTCCGGCAAGGCCGTGGAGCGTCGAGTCTCTCGCAAGCAGCGTAGGCCAATCCCGCGCGACCTTCGCGCGACGCTTTGCGAAGGTCATGGGAGAGCCACCGTTGACCTATGTCGCCCGCTGGCGAATGAATATGGCAGCCCGTGCGCTGGCCGAAACCAGCGATACTGTCGACCAGATTGCCCATCGCGTCGGCTACGAATCCACGCCCTCGTTTTCTCAGGCTTTTCAACGGATCGCTGGCCGGTCGCCCGGTGAATATCGCAAGTTCCAGGGAGCCGACCGGGCGCACGTGAACACGGCGCATCGATCCTGATCCGGATAGAATTGCTCAATCGCTTTAAAACGGCGGAATGCCTGTTCGGGAAATGCTCCATTCGCGCCCTTGCCGGAGCCCGACGTCGCCACGCAAGCCGAACTAAATTAGCTTGCGGCTCTGAGCCGCGCCGCGTCACGAAACGACACCAGCCGCATCGCCTGTTCGTCCCAGAGCACCAACTTGACGCAGCGCAAGCTTTCCATGAGCGTGATGCGGCCGATACCGGCCAGCTCGGGATGGTCCCTTAGCACCTCCGGCAGCCGATAATAAGGCACCCGGCTCGCCAGATGATGCACATGGTGGATGCCGATATTGCCGGTGATCCAGCGCAGCACCGGCGGCAGGTCGTAATGCGAGGCACCGTGAAGCGCCGCATGCTGGAACTGCCAGGCCGGTTTCTTCGACCAGTGCGTTTCCTCGAACTGGTGCTGGACATAGAACAGCCAGACGCCGGCAGCGCCCGCTAACAGCACTATCGGCAGGTGAACCAGCAGGAACGGAACGATCCCACCCGCCCAGATCAGCAAGGCGGCGACCAGCGCGATGGCAAGGTTCGTCGCCATGGTCGAGATCCAGGGCAGGGGGCCTGAGCGCATCATGCCGAAAGGCAGGCGCTGCTTGAAGATGAACAGCCATGCCGGCCCGATCCCGAACATCACGACTGGGTGCCGGTAGAGCCGGTAGGCAAGCCGCCCCCGGCGCGACAGCGCATTGTATTCGGCGATCGTCAGTGTCTCAATGTCGCCAACGCCGCGCTCGTCGAGGTTTCCGGCCGAGGCGTGATGTTCTGCATGCGCCCGACGCCAGTAATCGTAAGGTGTCAGCGTCAATATGCCGATCGTGCGCCCGACCCAGTCGTCGAGGCGGCGGCGGGCGAAAAAAGCGCCGTGGCCGCAATCATGCTGGATCATGAACAGCCTGAGCAGGAAAGCGGCCGCCGGAACGACGAGGATCAGGCCCGGCAAAAAACCGTAACGAACGGCCGCCCATGCGGCGGCCCAGAACAGCGCAAAGGGAATAGCTGTGACCGCCAGTTCAAAGGCACTGCGCGTGGCCCTTGGCTGGCGATATCCTGCAAGGATCTTCAACCAGGCTTTTTCAGCGAAAAGTGCTGTCGATGCCGCAGGTTTCTGCGCATTTTCACAAGGCTCGTCCAAGGCGGCAAGCCGGATTTCCTCGCTCTCGAAGCGGTGCGCGCGTTCGATCACGAAATATCGCCGCAAACGGCTGCGACGCACGACGGATCGTCGACGCGGTTGATGATTTGAAGAGGAGTCATGCTCTGTGGCACCTTCCGGCTTTTCGAAAACACGATCATCGCTGATCGCGCGTCCCGGCAGGACGCGCTGCCGCTTTTAGCCACACATCGCTCATTACGCAAATCGATCCCGACTCGCATTTGTCATGAAGGCGGCGAGGGCGATTCACCCGAGGGCTCGGTGCGAGCTTATTTCTTCGGCGCGCTGCTTCCGTGCGGAGCGGCCTGGGCCGCGGCCTTCATCTGGCCTGCGAATGTGCCGGCCATCTTCGGCGCCAGCTTGTCCTTCTTCGGTTTGCGAGCCTCGCGATTGCTTCTCAACTGACCTTTTGCCATCGATCGATCTCCTGTTCAGACGGAAGTTCCGAAGCGGTTTTCAGCTTCGCGCGTCGGGTTTGCGATTTATCTCACGCCTGTCGCTGGGCAATCCCTGGATCGCATAACGGTCGTAAACCGGAGTGACTGGTTTCGGCACCGTTTTCAGCTTGCCGAAGTGGTGTTCGAGCGCCAGCGAAAGCATGGCGGGCGACGTTATGCCCTCCTCAAATAGCTTGATCAGCAGCATCGCTGCGACGTTGCAGCACTTGCCGTCGTCGACCACGATCCTGGCCTCGTAACCCGCATTGTCGAGTACGGATTGAAGCATGTCGAGATCGGACGAGGTCAGATATGGCTTTTTGGAAGTGGAAGACATCAGTCCTCCTTTCGTCGGGGCGAAGGTATTCATATCCCTCAGTCGGCAGCGCCCGCTCAATGGCTGCCGAAGCGCCGATCATGCACCTTTCGTCCCTGCAACACAACGGGATTCTCGCTGCGCAGCCCGCGCCGATCGGCGCAAAAGCCCGCACCGCTCAGGTGCGGGCGATGATGCTCATTCCGCCGGTTGGTAGGCCGTCTGCCGCGCCGGCGATGTCCGCGGACCGGACGCCGCAAGCAGGGTGATGGCGATGGCAAGCAGCGCCACGAAGGCGACGCCGGCGGTATACGGGTTCCAGCCGAAATCCGGCGCGGCGGCGAAGACCGCCGAAGCAGCCGCCAGCACAATGCCGCCGCCGATCTGGAAGGACGCGAAGAGCAGACCAGAGGCGAGCCCCGACTTGTCGTCCTCAACGTCGGAGAGGGCCGCGACCTGCACCGAAGGGTAGGTCATGGCATAACCGAGGCCGAGCAGGACCTGTGAGACCAGCACGAGCAGGATGGGATCGACATGTCCGAGTGCCGCCACCCAGAAGATGTAGCTGAAGGCCTGCAGCCCGACGCCGGCCGCCATCAGCCCGGTGGCGCCGCGGTTTTGCGCCAGGCTCGCAAATCGTGGCGCCAGGAACATCACGAAGACGCCGCCGAGGGCAAATGAGAAGCCGGTTGTGAAGGCCGACCAGCCGATGGCGTTCTGATAGTAGAGCGTCGCCAGAAACTGGAAGCCGACATAGGCGCCCTGGAAGAGGGCGGCGATCGCATTGGCGTGCCGCAGCCGCGCCCGGCGGAACATGCCGAGCGGCACCATCGGATCGGCATGGCGTGCTTCGACGGCAAGGAAGAGCAGGATCAGCACCAGCGACGCCAGCAGCGAACCCCAGGTCGGCAAGGCCTGCCAGCCGGCGGCTGCGGCATTGGTGATGCCGAAGACGAAGAGCAGCAGCCCGGGTGTAATCGTCAGTGCGCCGGCCCAGTCGAAGGCCGGCCGCGGTCCGGTCCTTTTCGGGTCGGCCGGCAGCGCCAGCGGCGCCAGGACGAGTGTCAGGATGGCGACGGGCGCGCCCATGACCAGCGTTGCCCGCCAGCTGACGATCGTCGCGGCACCGCCGAGCACCATGCCGAGCACGAAGCCGGTCGCACCCGTGGAGGCGAAGACGCCGAGCGCTTTCGCCCGGGCTGCTCCTTCGCCGAACACCGAGAGCAGCAGCGCAAGGGCCGCAGGCGCAGTGAAGGCGGCGGCAATGCCCTTGATCAAACGGGCAGCGATTAAGGTCGGGCCGCTGTCGATGAAGCCGCCGGCGATGCTGGCGGCGGCAAAAGTTGCCAGCGACCAGAGGAAGACGCGCCGATGGCCGAAGACGTCGGCGACGCGGCCGCCGAGCAGCAAAAAGCCGCCATAGCCGAGCACATAGGCGCTGACCGCCCATTGCAGCGATGTCGCCTCCATGCCGAGCTCGGCCTGGATGGCGGGAAGCGCAACGCCGATGGTGGAGACATCCATGGCGTCGAGGAAATTGGCGGCGCAGAGCAGCAGCAATGCCAGCCCCGCTCCGCTTCTCGATTTGGAAAGTGTCATCTAAATCGTTCCTTCTTTGCTGCCGCCTGATGGCGGAGGTTGCCGAGCGGCAGGGAACGAGAAAATGTACAGCTTCTATTCCTATTGCAAATTGATAGTAGCCATGCCAGGTATTACTGATGATGATGAATGACGCCACGCTGCGCAAGATTGACCTCAACCTGCTGCTGGCCTTTTCGGTGCTGATGCAGGAGCGCAATGTCAGCCGCGCCGCCGAACGCCTGCTGCTCGGGCAGCCCGGCCTGTCAGCCGCCTTGCGCCGCCTGCGCGAGGCGCTGGACGATGAATTGTTCGTGCGAGTCGGCCGCAGTCTGCAGCCGACGCCGCGCGCTCTGTCCATTGCTCCGGCAATCGAGGATGCGTTGTCGGGCATCGAACGCGCCATTCGCCCGCAGGCCGACTTCGATCCGGCAAGCTGGCAGGGCGAGTTTCGCATCGGCATGTGCGACAATCTCGAATCGGCCTTTTTCGGCCCGCTTGCCGCCCGCCTGCTGCAGCTTTCACCCGGTGCCCGGTTGATCGGCATCGCTTCCGAAAAGCGCAATGCCGCCCGCCGGCTGGACGAGGGGGTCTTCGATTTCAGCGTCTCGGTGCACGACGAACCCGCCTCCTGGCACATCCGCGCGCCGCTGTTCAACCAGGCCTCGATCTGCATCTACGACGACGCTCAGCTCCAGCTGAAGGCGCAGTTGAGCCTGGAAGATTTCGCCAGTGCCGCGCATGTCACCGTCTCGTTTGAAGGCAACGCGTCGACCAGCATCGATATCGCGCTCAGCCGCACCGGCCATCTCAGGCGTGTGGTGGCGACCGTACCGCGCTTTTCCGCCTTGCCGACGGCGCTGCGGGCAATGCCCGTCATCGCCATCGTGCCGGAATCGATCGGCCGCTGCATGGCGCAACTGCATGGACTGACGATTTGCGAGCCGCCACTGCCGCTGCCGGTCGACCCGGTGACCATGCTCTACCGTCGGGTCGATCAGGCGGACGGCCGGGCGCGCTGGTTTCGCCGGCTGTTCCTTGACGTTGCCGGCGAGGCGCTCGAAGCCTCCGGCTGCCGCGTGGCGATCTCCAGGGCCGCGGCCTGACGGCGCGTTCTCTGGCCGGGCTATATCTCACCCTTGTGGAAATAGGCTTCGAGCCGGTAGCCGTCGGGGTCGATGACGAAGGCAGCATAATAGAAGCGGCCGTAATCCGGCCGGATGCCCGGTTCGCCATTGTCGGTGCCGCCGGATGCGATAGCCGCCGCGTGAAAGGCGTCGACAGCGGCCTCGTTCGGGGCGACGAAGCAGAAATGCAGCCCCGATTGCATGTTGGCGACAACGGGATGCTCGGCCTGTATCACCCAGAAGCCGACCTCGTCCGGGCCGTAGCCGATCGCGCCATCGGAATTGGACAGACGCTCATATCCGAGCGGCGCCAGCGCCGCATCATAGAAGCGGCGGGCTCTTTCGAGGTCTTTGACGCCGATGGAGATATGATCGAACATGAAGCGCAAACTCCGTTCATCCCGAGATTGACGTGAGGCAGCATCTTTCAACGGCGGAGCCAAGTCAACGAACCATTCGCTTGTTCATCGGCGCGCCGGATCGCCGGCCCCGCGCGTGCCCGCCGATGCGGCCCTACTGCAACTGCGGCTTTTTCAGGAAGCTGTTGCGGTCGGCGGATTTGATCCGCAGCCAGGCTTCCCGACCGTTGCGCAGAATCCGCATGGGAATCTCGGCGCCGGCTGGGCCGCTGCTCCAGAGCTTGCGGTAGAAATCGGCCAAGCCATCGACCTCTTGGTCGCGGATCTCCGAGATGATATCGCCCTGACGCAGGCCGGCCTCGGCGGCTGGACCGCCTTCGGCCACGCTCATCACGACAACGCCGCCATTGCTCTCGGCGGAGAAAGCGCCGAGCCAGGGCCGCGGCGGCTTGTTGACCTGGCCGCGGTTCAAGAGATCATCCAGAATTGGCGGCAACAGATCGATCGGAACGACCATATTAATGTCCGCGACCTCGCCGTCCTGGCTCATTTGCAGACGAAGCGAACCGATGCCGAGAAGCTTGCCGTCCGCGCCGATCAGGGCCGCGCCGCCCCATGCGGGATGGGCAGGTGCGGTAAAAATCGCCTCGTCCAGCAGATATTCCCAATAGCCGGCGAATTCCTGCCGAGCGACGATGTTTGCCTGGATATACTCGCCGATGCCGTCGGCAAGCACGACGGGATCGCCGGGCTGGGCCGCGGCCGCATTGCCGAGTTCCACAGCCGGCGCGTTCAGGATGCCGAGCGCCTGGACCAAACCGAAACCGCTCTCCTGGTCATAAGCCAGCGGATGGGCGGGAACCACCCGGCCGTCACGGGTCGTCAACCAGACTTCGTCGGCCTCGGTGATGAGGTAACCAATCGTCAGCACCAATCCATTGTCGCGGATGACCACACCGCTGCCCTCACGGATGGTTCCCAGCGTCTCCGCCGTGAAGGCATCTTCCGGAATGGAGGAGCGGATGGCCACGATTGACCGCAAGATGGGATTGATATTCATGCTTTCATCCTAATGGAGTGCCGGTACGAAATAAGACCGGCACATTCATTCTTGGATAGGTAAGAGAGTGGGCGACGGGTGCAAGACCGTGTCAAACGGAATCTCCGCCGGCCGATGCGCGATTGCCCGCTAATGGCACACGATCAGGTTCATCGAGCGCCAACCTCATTTCGCATGGTATCGCCGACCTGCTGAGCGGCACCATATTGCCGAGGTGAGCACCCCATAACCCGTTTGAAAGCGGTGCTGAAGGCGCTTTCCGAATCATAACCGAGCGACAGGCCGACGCTCGCAATTGCTTCGGCGGGATTTGCCAGCCGGTCTGCCGCGACAAGCATGCGCCAGCGCGTCAAATAATCCATCGGCGCCAGCCCGACCTTTGCCTTGAAATGAAGGGCAAAGGTGGACCGGGACATCGACGCCCGTTCGGCCAGCAACTGCAACGTCCATTTGCGTGCCGGATCGGCATGTATGGCCGCGAGCGCCGCTCCGATCCGCCTGTCGGTGAGTGCGAAAAGCCAGCCCACGCCGCGGGCATCCGGCGATGCGATATGGAGGCGCAACACCTGCATGAGCATCACATGCGCGAAATGCTCTGCCATCAGAAAACCGCCGGGTTGTCGGTCGCGCAGTTCGCGCGTCATCCGATCGAGCGACCAGCGCAGCACGGCGGCGTGATCGGAATCCCTTTTCACATGAACGATTGGCGGCAGGATGCCGAGAAGGATGTCGGAGTTTCCTCCCGAAAAGGAAAAACGGCTGCCAATCAGGAAGAAATCGCCCCCGCCGTTGCAGGTCGCAATTCCATCGCGGGCAATCGAATAGATCGCCTCGCAGGGCATCGCTTCGACAGATGGATCACTGGCGAGACGAAAAGCCCGGCGGCTTGTCAGGAGAAAGCAGTCGCCTTCCTCCAGCCGGACGGACTCGGCAACGCCATCGACGCTGAGCCAGCACGCCCCGGAAACGACCGCGTTGAACTTGATGCCGTCAGGAGGTGGAAAATCGAGCGCCCAGGCGCCGCCGGCATCCAGTCCCGCGGAGACATAGCTTCGAGGTTTGAGCAATGCGAGGACATTGGATAAAGGGTCCATGCGGAAATTCCGGACGATAACGAAGAGATGACGGACTCTAGCGCATGGATCGTCTGATCGCCACGCCCTATCCTCGCGACTGTCCTCCTAGAAACGTTAATGAAGGCAATTATCATGAATGATAAGCAAGTCCCAATCGGCTCGGGCTTCGGAGCCCGCACGACCGCCGTCGAGGTCGTGGCCGGCCTTGATCTTTCCCGCAAGTGCGCCGTCATCACGGGCGGCCATTCCGGCCTCGGGCTGGAGACCACGCGCGCTCTGGCTGGCGCCGGCGCTAGGGTAATCATCGGGGCAAGGAACATTGACGCGGCCCGAGACGCCGTTGCCGGCATCGATGGCGTACAGGTCGAACGGCTGGATCTCTCCAATCTGGAAAGCGTCCGCCGCTTCGCCCAGCGCATCGTCACGGCTGGCCGCAGCATCGATATTCTCATCAACAGCGCCGGCATCATGGCCTGCCCGGAGACCCGCGTCGGCGATGGCTGGGAGGCGCAATTCGCAACGAATCATCTGGGCCATTTCGCTTTGGTTAACAGCCTTTGGCCGGCATTGTCGCGGAATGCGCGTATCGTTTCGGTTTCGTCAGGCGGCCATCAGATCTCCGGAATCCGATGGGACGACCTGCAGTTCGAGACTGGCTACGACAAATGGCAAGCCTATGGGCAGTCGAAGACAGCCAATGCGCTTTTCGCCCTGCATCTGGACAGGCTCGCGCGCGGCGTTGGTATCCGCGCGTTTTCGCTGCACCCGGGCAAGATCCTCACGCCACTGCAGCGGTATCTTTCACGAGAGGAAATGGTGGGTGCGGGGTGGATCGACTCGAACGGCAATCCGATCGACCCGACATTCAAGACGCCGTCGCAAGGCGCCGCCACCCAGCTATGGGCGGCGACCTCGCCTCAGCTCGAGGGTATGGGAGGCCTCTATTGCGAAGATTGCGATGTGGCGAACAGGGCGTTCGATGGGAAGCCGGGTGGCGTCAGCGATCACGCCGTTGACCCCGAGCAGGCCGAGCGGCTGTGGGCCCTGTCGGCCAGGCTGAGCGGCATCGACGCCTTCGCGTCACCATCAATGCGGTGAGACATCCAGTCGGCGTCGGCTTCCGTCGCGGAGGCTGACTTTTTTCGTGACAGCGGGGAGATGCAACAATATACGGTCAATGCTTCCATTATGTTGATCGGATCAAGAATGAAAGACTGGCATCCCGACCTGAGCCGCAGCAGCAGCCCGCGTTACATGGCGATCGCCGATCTGATCGAAATGGATCTGCGAAGCGGGCATCTGGCGGTCGGTGACCGGCTGCCGCCGCAGCGCGAACTTGCCAGACGGCTGAACGTCGATTTCACGACGGTGGCGAGAGGTTACGTCGAGGCGCAGAAGCGCGGTCTCGTGGATTCCCATGTCGGCCGAGGCACTTTCGTCACCGGCGCGGCGATCAAACACCGCCAGGACTGGGGCGCCGGCGCCGCACTCGACCCCCGGCGAGCGGCCGTCGTCGACTTCTCGATGAACCTGCCGCCGGAACCTGACGATCCGGAACTGATCGCCCGTATGCGGGCGGGCATGTCGGCGGTGGCCGCAAATCTCATCCCGCTGCTGCGCTACCAGGGCTTCGGCGGCGGCGGCGTCGATAAGGATGCTGCCGCCGCCTGGCTCGGCCGCCGCGAAATCAACCCGTCTCAGGAACGGATCTTCGTCACGCCAGGTGCCCATCCGGCCATGCTGGCGATCTTCGGCCTGCTGGCGAAACCGGGCGAGACGGTGCTGTCGGAAATCATCACCTATCCCGGCATGCGCTCGATCGCCGCTCAGCTGCGGATCAACCTCGCCGGCCTGCCGATGGACGGGGACGGGATCCTGCCGGACGCATTTGCCAGCGCCTGCGAGCGGTTGAAGCCGAAGGCGCTCTATCTCAATCCGACGCTGCAGAACCCGTTGACGTTGACGATTCCAACCGGCCGGCGTGCGGAAATCGCAGCCGTCGCCCGGAGATATCAGCTGCCGATCGTCGAGGACGATGCCTATGGCTTCATCCCAGAGCAAGGTCCGGCGCCGCTTGCGGCAATGGCGCCGGATTTGACGTGGCATATTGGCGGCCTGGCGAAATGCCTCGGCGCCGGCCTGCGCCTTGCCTATGTCGTGGCGCCCGATAGCAAGGCCGTATGGCCCTTCGTCAGCGCCATGCGCGCCAACAACGTCATGGCCTCGCCTTTGACCGTGGCGCTTGCCACCCGCTGGATCGAGGACGGCACGGCCGATGCGATCCTGCGCTTCATCCGCGCTGAGGCCTCGGCCCGCCAGCAGATAGTCGCCGCCATCCTGCCTGCCGGCAGCTACCGCGCCGATCCGATCAGCTTCAATATCTGGCTGCCGCTCGCCAATGGCTGGACCCGTTCCACCTTCGGCAGCCATATGCGTTCCTCCGGCATCGGCGTCGTGGCAAGCGATGCCTTCACCGTCGAGGGCGCTGCCCCGGAAGCAGTGCGGGTCTGCCTTGGCGGCCCGATCACCCGGGAGAGACTGCACGGCGCACTGGAATTCATGGCCCATGCGCTGGAAGGCCCGCCGGAGATGGCGGCTTCGTTCTTCTAATCCTGGCAGCTTTACAGCGTGTCCTCAGGCAGGCCGCGAGTTTCGCCACCCTTCGATGATCTGCGGGACGTCTGCTGCTGCCGGCCGGCCGACGGAGATCTGCGGCATTCTGACAAATTGACTGGCAATTGCCGTATAATGTAACTATATTGAATGCATACATTGGCGTGGCATTGATGGGTATTGAGCCGCGTGCCAGAGATGACGAGGTTATCATGGATACCGAATATCCCCCGCTTCCTCCGATGCAGACTGGCGTCAGGGGACGCTGCCCGCGCTGCGGCCAGGGCCACATGTTCAAGGGCTTTCTGACGCTGCAGCCGCAATGCGCGGTTTGCGGCCTCGATTATGCCTTCGCCGATCCGGCTGACGGTCCGGCCTTTTTTGTGATCTGCTTCGCCTGCATACCGAGCGTGCTGCTCGGCGTCTGGCTGGAGGTGGCGTTTTCGGCGCCGATCTGGGTGCAGCTTCTGGTCACCGGGCCCTTCATGCTCGCCACCTGCATTCCACCGCTCAGGCCCTTGAAGGGCTGGTTGGTCGCCAGCCAGTATTTCTACAAGGCGGAAGAGGGCAAGCTCGCCTAAATCTATTTCAGCGTCGCCCGCAGGCGTGGTGTGGCGAAGTCAAGGAGCGCCCGTAGCTTCAGCGGCACCAGCCCCTGCGAGGGGTAGACGAGGTGCACCGGCGCCGGCGGCGGTTCGAAATCGGTAAGCAGCGGCACCAACAGGCCCGCCGTCTCGGCGCCGGCCGCCTGATAGGAGAGCACCCGGGTGATGCCGAGGCCGGCGACGGCCGCATCGACCGCGGCCTCGGCGGTGTTGACGGCAAGCCGCGAGTGAATCGGCACGGCAAGGTCGCGTTTTCCCTCGCTGAATGTCCAGCTCCGCATCGAGGCCATGTTCTCGAAGGTGATGCAATCATGAGCGGAAAGATCACCCGGCTGCCGGGGTGGGGCGTTCCGCGCCAGATAATCCGGGCTGGCATAGACGGTGCGGCGGATCGCGCCGAGCCGCGTCGCGATCAGGTTGCTGTCTACAAGGGTGCCGATCCTCAGCGCCAGGTCGATATGATCCTCGACGAGATTCGACAGCCGGTCGCCGAGCATCAGCCGCAGATTGATCTCGGGATAAGCCTTCAGGAAATTCACCACGACAGGCAGGACGTGCAGCCGCCCGAAGACGATCGGCGCGGTCATTGTCAGTTCGCCCTTCGGCGCACTGTATTCGCCGGCGGCCGTCCGTTCTGCCTCTTCCACCCGGTCAAGAATTTCCCGCGCCGCCTCGACATAGGAGCGCCCGGCCTCGGTCAGCGTGATCTTGCGGTTGCTTCTCTGCAGCAGTTTGGCGTGAAGATGGGTCTCAAGCTCGGAGACCTTGCGGCTGACGGTTGCCAGCGGTGAACGCAGATGCCGCGAGGCGGCCGACAGGCTGCCTTGTTCGACGACGGCAAGAAGCACGCGCATGGCGTCGAGGCGGTCCATTTTATCCTTCCAATAATTGGGAACAGGCCTTCCAGATTACCATCCTATTGCAGTTGATTGGAAGGCAGTAAATTCCTCCGCAGATGGTTGGAAACGGTCATCGCCGGCAAGGCCGCTGCCTTGCTCCCGCCGCCCCATCAGACACAAGAGGAACCGTCATGAAACTCTATTATCATCCGCTGTCCGGCCATTCGCACCGAGTTCACCTGTTCCTGTCGCTGCTCGGCGTGCCTTACGAACTGGTCGAGGTCGACCTGGCTGCCGGCGCTCACAAGGCTCCGGAATTCCTGGAGCTCAATGCCTTTGGCCAGGTGCCGGTACTCGACGACGATGGAACGATCATTTCCGATTCCTCTGCCATCCTCGTCTATCTCGCACGCAAATTTGGCCGCACCGACTGGCTGCCGGACGACATTCTGACGGCCGCGCGGATTCAGAAATGGCTCTCGGTCGCCGCGGGCGAGATCGCCTACGGACCTTGCGCCGCCCGTCTGGTCACCGTCTTCGGTTCCAATTTTCGTGCCGACGAGGTGATTGCCCGGGCGCACCGCATTCTCGCGCTGGTCGAGACGGAACTTTCCGGCCGCGCCTTCCTGCTCGGCGACAATCCGACGATCGCCGATATCGCGCTTTACAGCTACATCGCCAATGCGCCAGAGGGCAATGTCGACATCTCGTCCTATCGGGCCGTGATCGCGTGGCTTGCCCGCATCGAGGCGCTGCCGGGTTTCGTCGGCTTCCGCAAGACCAAGATCGGTCTAGCCGCATAAAGATCCGTCCCGGTCAAAAATCGCGCCTGAAAGGAGGCCGTGATGCTGAAGCAATCCGGAGAAGATGCCGCATCGCCCTGGCATAGGGGTGAACTAGAAATGCAGCGCAGTCTCGGCGTCGTCGAGCGCATGGACGGGCCGGGGCGGAATTTCGTCCGCAAGGCGATGCCCGAGCAGCACCGCGCCTTCTTCCCGATGCTGCCTTTCGTGGTGCTCGGCGCGGTGGATGCGAAGGGCGACGTCTGGGCGACGGTGCGGGCCGCGCAGCCGGGTTTCATGTCCTCGCCGGACCCCGAGACGCTTGAGGTCCGCCTGCCGCGCGAGCCGGCCGATCCTGCCGATGCCGGCATGGAGGATGGCGCCGCCATCGCCATGCTCGGCATTCAGCTCGAAACCCGGCGGCGCAACCGGCTGAACGGTGTGATCGGCAGGACGGATGCCGGCGCCTTTCGCTTGCGCGTCGGCCAGAGCTTCGGTAATTGCCCGCAATATATCCAGCCGCGCGCTGCCGCCTTCGTCCGCGATCCCGCTCTGCCGACCACGCTGCCGCCGCTGCGTTTCCATGAGTTCGACGCGCGCGCGCGGCGGATGGTCGAGAGCGCCGATACGTTTTTCGTCGCTTCCTATGTCGACCGCGAGAATGGCGAACGCCAGGTCGACGTCTCCCATCGCGGCGGCTATGCCGGCTTCGTGCATCTCGGCGCCGATGGCGCGCTGACGGTTCCCGACTTTGCCGGCAATCGCTTCTTCAACACGCTCGGCAATTTCCTGGTCAATCCGAAGGCCGGGCTGGTCTTCATCGATTTCGAAACCGGCGACGTTCTTCAAATGACCGGCAGGGTCGAGGTGCTGCTCGATTCGCCCGAGATTGCCGCCTTTCCCAAGGCGGAAAGGCTTTGGCGCTTCACGCCCGTAAACATTGTGCTTCGCCCGGATGCCCTGCCGTTGCGGTGGAATCGGCGCTCCGACGTGTAAGCTCGAGCGCCGCCCGCTGCAGCCTTGCAAATTGTGTACCGATCAGTAAACTGATAACCAATCAGTACGGGAAATGTCATGTCCAGCCTTGTTCCGCCTTTCACCTTCGAGACCGCCACGCAGAAAGTCCGTCTTGCCGAGGACGGCTGGAACAGCCGCGATCCCCAGCGCGTCTCGCTCGTCTATACGCCGGACAGCCGCTGGCGGAACCGCTCTGAATTCGTCACCGGCCGCGCCGAGATCGTCGCTTTTCTCACGCGCAAATGGGCCAAGGAGCTTGACTACCGACTGATCAAGGAGATCTGGGCCTTCACCGACAATCGCATTGCCGTGCGCTTTGCCTATGAATGGCACGATGACAGCGGCAACTGGTTCCGCTCTTACGGCAACGAGAACTGGGAATTCGATGCGGCCGGTTTGATGCAGCGCCGTTTTGCCTGCATCAACGATCTGCCGATCCGGGAAACGGAGCGCAAATACCACTGGCCCCTCGGCCGACGGCCGGACGATCATCCCGGTTTGACCGAGCTCGGCCTCTAAAACAGGAAGAATTCAAGCCGGTGAAGACCGTCTATGAACGCGCCGACATCGTGCCGCTGCTCGCGGAAATCTTCCGCGAGCTCGGCTATGAGGGCGCCACGCTCAGCCGAATCACCGAACGCACCGGCATCGGCAAGGGCAGCCTTTATCACTTCTTCCCGGGTGGCAAGGAGGAGATGGCCGGCGCCGTGCTTGCCGATATCGATGCCTGGTTCGACGCGGCGGTCTATCGGCCGTTGCGCAATGACGATGCCCGTCAGGCGATCGCGGCAATGTGGGCGAATGTGAATGATTACTTCCGCTCCGGCCGCCGTATCTGCCTCGTCGGCGCCTTCGCGCTCGACGACACGCGCGAGCGGTTTTCCCGAGCGATCGGCGATTATTTCATTCGCTGGATCGACGCGTTGCGATCGGCGCTGATGCGGGCCGGCTGTGTCGAGGAGGAGGCGCAAACGCTGGCCGAGGAAGGCGTCTGCGGCATTCAAGGGGCGCTGGTGCTGTCGCGCGCGCTCGCAGATGAAACGGTCTTCATCCGGTCGGTGGAAACCCTGGCGAAGCGGCTTGGGGCCGCAACGCGATGAGGGCAGCCCTTACATCCGCGCCGCTTTGCCTGTATTTCTCACCGCTGCTGTTGAGGCTGCCGGGTCGGGCGGGTGTTCTCTCGTTCAACGCGAATCTGGCGCCATTCATTTTCCATCTGGTCGACGACATGCTGGGGAATGGTGGCTTGCGGAGTGGCGGGCGTCTGCATCGGAAGTCTCCTCTTGCGGTGGTAGGGCTTCGGGACAAGGAAATGCATCGCACAAGACAAAAGCCGTGTAAATCAGGGGCTTAGACACTTCAAACGATTAAGTTGATTTTAATCGATTAAGACGGTTTTAACCACGAGATTCCCGGGAAGCGCGGTATGGTTGTCCACATGGATCGGATGTTCTTTTTTGATGCGGTTCGCGACGGGCTATTCAAAGGAGAGCTAACTCAGCCTCAGGTGGAGGGCATCACCGCGATTCTCGACGCCTGGGAAAGGCGGTTCGCGCCTGCCGACCGCCGATGGCTGGCCTATATCCTCGCCACCGCTTACCACGAGACTGCCTATACGATGCAGCCGGTCCGCGAGACGTTGGCGCAATCCGATGCCCGCGCGGTCGAGATCCTCGAGGCGGCCTTTGCCACCGGCCGGCTCTCCTGGGTAAGGACGCCCTACTGGCGGCCGGACCAGGACGGCCGCTGCTGGCTGGGGCGCGGTCTGGTGCAACTCACCCACAAGCGGAATTACGAGGCGATGAGCGCGTTGACCGGCATCGATCTCGTTGCCGATCCCGACCGGGCGATGGAGATGGATGCGGCGGTGACGATCCTGATCGAAGGCATGCTGCAGGGCAGCTTCACCGGCCACAAACTTGCCGATCACCTGAATGCGACGACCGAGGACTGGGTCAATGCGCGCCGCATCGTCAATGGCACCGACCGGGCCGAGAAGCTCGCTGGCTACGCCAAGGCCTTCCATGCGGCAATGCGTCCGGATGCCGCGCAGGGCAGGCCGCGCGATTGAAGGCCAGGAGCGCACATGTTATCGCGCGGCTGACCTTTGAAATCTGACAGGAGCTTCCGCGTGATCCGCCACATCGTCTTCTTCACCGTGCAGGAGGAACATCTGGAGGAGGTAAGGGCCGGGCTTTCGATCCTGACCGCCATTCCGCACGCGCGGCTCTTGGAAATCGGCACCAACGTGAAGACCGATCAGCTGGGTACCGAGATTGATCTTGTCGTCTACGGCGAGTTCGATGACGAGGCGGCTCTCGCCGCCTATAAGGCGCATCCCGATTATCAGCGCTCGATCGAGCGTGTTCGGCCGCTGCGGGAAAAGCGCATTGCCGCGGACTACGACAGCCGCGCGGCGGTGACGCGGCCGCTCTGAATCGGCAGCCCTCGGCTGCCGGCCATTGTTTCGCTGAAATTTCAAAGAGATAAGCAGCTTTCCGGACTCGGGGGCGCCGGATGTTGAATGCAGCCTGAGCCACCGGACCCAACTTTCGAAAAATTGGCGGCAAACGATTCAAAAGATTCGTCAAACGCGACGGTTCATGCGTCAGCGGAAGACGGCGTCATGAAGGGGCAGGACTCGGCTGCGTTGCCCGCGCACCGCGCACCAGCGTCATAAGCATCAGCACCAGGGTGAGAGACAGGGCGGCAAGAACGGCAGCGGCGAAAAGCGCCGGGCCGGTGCCGGCGCGGTCGAGGATGGCGGTGAAGACGACTGGGGCGATCGCATTGGCGAGGTTCTGCGGCAGCGACAGCCGCGCCGATTGCAGGCCGAATTCGCGCGGCGAAAACAAGGCGAGCGGCAGAAGTGCGCGGGCGACGGTCATGACGCCGGAGCCGAAGCCATAGAGCAGGACAAAGCTGACGAGCAGCGGCGTCGACGGACTGGCGGCCAGCATCATCAGGAAGCTAACCAGCATCAGGCCGATGCCCATGGCGGCGCTGACGATGGGATTGCCGCGCCGGCCGAGCAGCATGTCGAGGAAACGCGCCGAGATCCCGAGCACGCCGCGGGCCGAGCCGAGCTGCAGCGCGAAGGTCGGCGAGGCGCCGGACTGGCGGAAGATCTCGAGCAGCGAGGGCGAGATGCCGAAGGTGATGAAGGTGGTGATGGTCGTCGCCGCGGCAATCAGCAGGAAGGCCTTGCGCTGCGCCGGCTTCGACAGCGGCCCCGGGGCGATGTCGGCTTTCCCGCCGTCGATGTGGGCCGCGATCGGCTTCGGCAGGGCGAAAAGATGCAGCGGCAGGCATATGAAGAATTGCAGGCCTGCGCAGACGAGGAAGGTGAAGCGCCAGCCGACGGTTTCGTTGAGCAGGCTGAGGACCGGCCAGAAGATGGCGCTCGAAAGCCCGGTGAACAGCATCAGCACGGCAATGACCCCCTTTCCGTTCATCCCTTCGCGCTCGACGACGGCGGTATAGGCGGGCGCCGACAGGCCGAGCGCGCCACCGGCGCCGATCACGATCCACGCGGCGGCGTAGAGAATGACGCCGTTGGCGGCGGCGAGCAGACTGAGGCCGATGGCAAAGGTCAGGGAAGCCGCCGAAAGCACCCGAGCCGCACCATAACGGCCAAGCCAGCGGCCGGTCGCAGGGCCGACGATGGCGCTGACCGTCATCATGATCGTCAGCCCGGCAAACGCCACCTCGTTCGCCATGCCGAGGTCCGGCGCCACGATACGGCCCATCACCCCGAGCATGTCGAAGGTGGTACCCCAGCCGACCAGCTGGGTAATGGCGAGCACGAAGACCGTCTGCGCCGAGCGGAAGCGGAAGGAGTTTGGCATTGGTGCTGAAAGGGCTGAATGCGGGAGCCGCAAGGACATAACAGGTTCAATCAGCCGGTAAAAGCTGTGATTGCAATTCCCGGCAGCCCGCCGCGCCCGGGCTTGACCCCAGCATCCACTCCGAGCTTTCCGTATACGTCTGGTGCCGAAGACTTTTCCCGCGCGCAGAAGGCCGCCGCGGCAACGGTTTTCAGCAACTGACGCCGCCTGTCGCCAACAGTCGAGAACGGTTCTAAGCGCCCTGTATTACAACGCATTCATTTGCCATTCAGGTCGCGTGAGTACATAGTCGCAGCAAGTTGGAACTACCCTTGAAAGCATAGCACATGGCCTTTCCTCTGAGCGTCGCAGTAGTGGCCGCCGGACTGGTGGTATCGGCGCCCTCACCGGACGGCGCGGGCACCCTCGTCCTGCGCGTGGCGGGCGATTGCAGCGCCGCCGCAGCCCAGGTCGTCGAGCAGACGGGCGGCCAGCTGCTGTCCGTGCAACCGTTGGGCGATAGCTGCATCATCACCGTTCTCGTGTCGGGCAACGGCCAGCGTCCGCGCAAGGTGACGGTAAAGGTTCCGATGTAGGCGGAATCGGTCTATTCAGAACATGATCGATTTGAAGCGGACGAAGGTGGACCGATGCGCATCCTGGTAATCGAAGACGACGTCAACCTCAACCGGCAGCTGACCGACACGCTGAAGGAGGCTGGCTATGTCGTCGACCAGGCGTTCGACGGTGAAGAAGGCCATTTCCTCGGCGATACTGAACCCTATGACGCCATCATCCTCGATATCGGCCTGCCGGAGATGGACGGCGTCACAGTGCTCGAAAAATGGCGCGGCGCCGGCCGCGGCATGCCGGTTTTGATCCTGACGGCGCGCGACCGCTGGAGCGACAAGGTCGCCGGCATCGACGCCGGCGCCGACGATTACGTCACCAAGCCTTTCCATGTCGAGGAAGTGCTGGCGCGCATCCGGGCGCTGATCCGGCGCGCCGCCGGGCATGCCTCTTCCGAGATCGTCTGCGGGCCGGTGCGGCTCGATACCAAGTCCTCGAAGGCGACGGTCAACGGCACGGCGCTGAAGCTGACCTCGCACGAATATCGGCTGCTTGCCTATCTCATGCATCACATGGGCGAGGTCGTCTCGCGCACCGAACTGGTCGAGCACATGTACGACCAGGATTTCGACCGCGACTCCAACACGATCGAGGTCTTCGTCGGCCGTCTGCGCAAGAAGATGGGCGTCGACCTGATCGAAACGGTGCGCGGTCTCGGCTACCGCATCCAAGCGCCGAAACATGCGAATTAAGTCGCTCACCGCACGCGTGCTGCTGCTGACCACGGTCTGGTCGACGGTGGCGCTGGTGGTGATCGGCCTGCTGATCTCGACGCTCTACCGCAAGAGCGCCGAACGCGGCTTCCAGGATCTCTTGCGGGCACAGCTCTATAACGTCATCAATTCCGTCACGATCGGCGATCAGGGGGCGCTGAGCGGCAGCCCGCAGCTCGGCGATCTGCGCTTTGCCCAGCCGAAGACCGGCTGGTATTGGGTGGTGGAGCCGCTCGGCACCTATACCACAGCGCCGCTGGTGTCGCCTTCGCTCGGATCGGCGGTCATCCCGGTTCCCTCCGTCGTCGAGGCACCCTTCGATAAGAATTACGAACGCTACTACCAAGTGACGGATGCCTCCGGAAACCGCGTGCAGGTCGCCGAAACCGAAGTGGTACTCGACACCGACGGACGCGCGGCGCGCTTCCGCGTCACCGGCAATGTCGATGTCGTCGAGGACGACGTGCGCACCTTTTCCCACAGCCTCTATCTGGCGCTCGCCGGTTTCGGCGTCGGCAGCCTGATCGTCAATGCACTCGCCATTCTTTACGGCCTGAAGCCGCTCGACAAGGCGCGCGCAGCCCTGGAGCGGATCCGCGCCGGTGAGAGCGAGCAGCTCAAAGGCGACTTCCCGCGCGAGATTCTGCCGCTCGCCAACGAGGTCAACGCGCTGATCGACAGCAACCGCCGCATCGTCGAGCGGGCGCGCATGCAGGTCGGCAATCTCGCTCATTCGCTGAAGACGCCGATCGCCGTTCTTTTGAACGAGGCGCGTGTTCTGGAAAAACCCCATGGCGAACTGGTGCGCAGCCAGGCGGAATCGATGCAGGGGCAGGTGCAGTCCTATCTCAACCGGGCCCGCATCGCCGCGCAGCGCGAATCCGTGCTTGCGCGCACCGAAGCCGAGCCGGCGCTGGAACGGCTGGTGCGTGTCATGCGCCGGCTGAATATCGAGACCGAATTCGATCTCGTCGTCTCGCCGCCGCATCTGGCCGTCGCCATGGAGCAGCAGGATCTTGAGGAGACGGTCGGCAATCTCTTGGAAAATGCGGCGCGATTCGCCAAGAGCAGGGTCCGGCTTACGGCCGTCGAGGCGGGCGAGGAGGTGAAAGGGGCGGGGGCGAGTGCGCGCCGCCATTGGGTGGAGCTCGCCGTCGAGGACGACGGGCCAGGCCTGGAGCCCGACCAGATCCGCGAGGCGCTGAAACGCGGCCGCAGGCTCGACGAAAGCAAGCCAGGAACCGGGCTCGGCCTGTCGATCGTCACCGAGATTTCCAATGAGTACCAGGGGCGGCTGGAACTGTCCCGCGGCGAGTGGGGCGGGCTGAAGGCGAAGCTTATCCTGCCCGGCGTCACAAAGGATGTTGCATGACCAACTGCTTGATGTCACAAGGATAGTGGCAAACGCATAGCATGCTTTGCCTTAATGCTGACACGGGGACGCTGCACTTCGATCGGCTGTAATGTGACCTCTGATCGTGGTTCGACGCAATGATTTTACGCTCGCAAGGCATGATCGTTTCCATCCTGCTTCTCGCCGTCGCGCTCACCGGCTGCACGACGACGAAGGGGGCTGCCTCGCGCGGCATTTTTTCCAGCAAACCCTCGGCATCGGCCGTCTTCATTGCCGCGCTGCATGGCGGCATCGTCGGGCGCAGCGGCGTCACGCTGAGCGACAGCGACAAGCAAAGAGCGCTTGAGGCGGAATATCGGGCGCTGGAAGGGGCAGCCGTCGGCCAGCCCGTGGTCTGGAGCGGCAGGAACGTCACCGGCAAGGTGGTGGCGGCAGCGCCCTATCAGGTCGGCTCCCAGAACTGCCGGCAGTATACCCATACTCTGACGGTCGACGGCAAGGACACCGTGGCGCGAGGCGCCGCCTGCCGCAACGACGACGGCAGCTGGTCGCCGCTCGGGTGAGGCTCATTCCAAGCTGACTTGCGGCGAATAGCCTCAAATCTTCGTCATTCCGGCTTTCGCAGTTGGAATAGCGCCGCGCTTCACGTATTTGGGCCGCTATGCTGTTCTGGATTCTCGTTGCCGTTCTGACGGCAGCCGTCGCCGTCATTCTGCTGTACCCCCTTCTGCGTGGCGCGAAGGCGGCGGAGGACAGCCGTGCCGGTGAGGCGGCAGTCTATCGCGACCAGCTGCGTGAACTCGACCGCGATCTTGCCGGTGCGCTGATCACGCCGGAAGAGGCTGACTATGCCAGGGCCGAAATCGGCCGGCGGCTGATCGCCGTTTCTGCCGGCGAGCCGGAGACGACGCCGAAAGCCGCACGGCATCACCGTGTCACCGAAGCCTTCGTGCTCCTGATCCTGCCGGTGCTCGGGCTCTGTCTTTATTTGACGATGGGCAGGCCGGACCTGCCCTCGCAGCCGCTCGAAGCGCGGCTGGAAAATCCCGGCAATGATGTGGCGGTGCTGATCGCCAAGGCGGAACGGCATCTGGCTGCGAACCCCGACGACGGCAAGGGTTGGGACGTGCTGGCGCCGATCTATTTCCGCACGATGCGGGTCAACGATGCCCAGGTCGCCTATCGCAACGCGATCCGGCTTCTCGGCCCGAGCCCGATCCGGCTCGATGGCCTTGCCGAGACGCTGATGGCGGTCTCCGACGGCGTGGTGACGGAAGAGGCGCGCCAGGCGCTGGAGCAGTCGCTGACCCTGGAACCGGACAATCCGCGGGCCCGCTTCTATGTCGCCCTCAGCATGGAGCAGGCGGGGCGGGCCGAGGAGGCGCGCCGGGCCTTCGAAGCGCTGGCGCAGCAATCGCCTGCCGATGCGCCCTGGCTGCCGCTGGTCAACGAACATATCGCCAAGAACGGCGGCGCGGCTGCCCAGCCGACAGCGCCTGGCGGACCGACATCGGAAGATGTGGCGGCGGCCGAAGACATGAGCTCCGGCGACCGCCAGCAGATGATCCGTGGCATGGTCGAAAGCCTCGACGCCAAGCTGAGCGCCGAGCCCAACAATTTCGAGGGATGGATGCGGCTCGTCCGCTCTTACGCCGTATTGAACGACAAGGATCGCGCGGCCAGCGCCCTGAAGCGCGGCCTTGCGGCCTTTCCGCCGACGGGTGAACAGGGCCGGCAATTGCTGGCGCTTGCCAGGGAACTAGGCATCTCTACGGAGGGACTGACGCAATGACGCGCAAGCAGAAGCGCCTTGCGGTGATCGCGGGCGGGATGGGTTTCATCGTTGCGGCGGTGCTGTTGGTGATGTTCGCCTTCAGCCAGTCGGTGGCCTATTTCTATATGCCGGCGGATCTGGCCAAGACCCCGGTGGCGCCGCAGACCCGCATCCGGCTGGGCGGCCTGGTCGGGGCAGGCAGCGTCGTGCGCGGCGCCGGCTCGACGGTGGAGTTTGCCGTCACCGACGGCAGCGCCAATGCGGTCAAGGTCCAATATACCGGCATCCTTCCGGATCTGTTCCGCGAGGGCCAGGGTGTGGTCACCGAGGGCATGTTTGCCTCAGGCAGCAACGTCTTTGTCGCCGACACGGTGCTCGCCAAACATGACGAGACCTATATGCCGAAGGAGGTTGCCGACAAGCTGAAGGCGCAGGGCCTGTGGCAGGAAGGCCAAGGCGGACAAAGCCAGGGGGGGCAGAGCCAGGGGGGACGGAGCCAGGGGCAGGAGGCAAAGGCGACGCCATGATCATCGAGATCGGCCATTACGCCCTGGTGCTGGCGCTGGCGACGGCGCTGATCGTCTCGATCGTGCCTGTCATCGGCGCCCGCCGTCATGACCGGGCGATGATGGATGTGGCGACCTCCGGCGCGCTGGCGATGTTCGCGCTCGTCGCCTTTGCCTTCGCCGTCTTGACCTATGCCCATGTCGTCTCCGACTTCTCGGTCGAGAATGTCTGGGAGAATTCGCATTCGCTGGTGCCTCTGATCTACAAATATTCCGGCGTCTGGGGCAATCACGAGGGATCGATGATGCTCTGGCTGCTGATCCTGACGCTGTTCAGCGCGCTGGTCGCCGTCTTCGGCCGCAATCTGCCGGAGACGCTGAAGGCCAATGTGCTTGCCGTGCAGGCCTGGATCTCGCTCGCCTTCACCCTGTTCATCCTTTTGACCTCCAATCCCTTCCTGCGGCTCGATCCGGCTCCGGCCGAGGGCCGCGACCTCAATCCGGTGCTGCAGGATGTCGGTCTCGCGATCCACCCGCCATTGCTCTATCTCGGCTATGTCGGCTTTTCCGTCTGCTTCTCCTTTGCCGTCGCCGCCCTTCTGGAAGGCCGCATCGACGCCGCCTGGGCGCGCTGGGTCCGGCCCTGGACGCTGGCCGCCTGGACCTGTCTGACGCTTGGCATCGCCATGGGCTCCTACTGGGCCTATTACGAGCTTGGCTGGGGCGGCTGGTGGTTTTGGGACCCGGTGGAGAACGCCTCCTTCATGCCGTGGCTCGCCGGCACGGCGCTGCTGCATTCGGCCCTCGTCATGGAAAAGCGCGAGGCGCTGAAGATCTGGACGGTGCTGCTCGCCATCCTCACCTTCTCGCTGTCGCTGATGGGCACCTTCCTGGTGCGCTCCGGCGTGCTGACCTCGGTGCATGCCTTCGCCAGCGATCCCTCCCGCGGCGTCTTCATCCTGTCGATCCTGTTGATCTTCATCGGCGGGGCCCTGTCGCTGTTTGCCCTGCGGGCGCCGAAGCTTGCGGCCGGCGGGCTGTTTGCGCCGATCTCGCGCGAGGCGGCGCTGGTCCTCAACAACCTGGTCCTGACGGTCGCCTGCGGCACGGTCCTGACCGGCACGCTCTATCCGCTGCTCCTGGAAACGCTGACCGGCGACAAGATCTCCGTCGGGCCGCCCTTCTTCAACCTGACCTTCGGCCTCCTAATGGCGCCGCTGATCGTCATCGTGCCGTTCGGGCCGCTGCTGGCCTGGAAGCGCGGGGATCTGCTCGGCGCCCTCCAGCGGCTCTATGCCGTCGCGGCTCTCGCCTTCCTGGCCGCCCTCATCGTCTTCTATCTCGAACATGGCGGGCCGGTGCTATCAGTGCTCGGGCTGGCGGCCGGGCTGTTCCTGATCCTCGGCGCCATTGCCGATCTCTGGTATCGCGCCGGCATCGGCAAAGTAGCAGGAAGCATCGCCTGGCGCCGGCTTGCCGGTCTGCCGCGTTCGGCCTTCGGCACGGCGCTCGCCCATGCCGGGCTCGGCGTCAGCGTGCTCGGCATCGTCGCCGTCACCACCTTCCAGAGCGAGCATGTCGTCGAGATGAAGCCGGGCCAGACGGTCGAGGCCGGCGGCTACAGTTTGCAGTTCGACGGCATGCAGCCGGGCAGGGGGCCGAACTATAGCGAGGAGCGCGGCCACTTCAGCGTCCGGCGCGCCGGGGTTGCGGTCGCTGACACCTGGTCGGCCAAGCGGCTCTATACCGCCCGGCAGATGCCGACGACCGAGGCCGGCATCCTGACCTTCGGCCTCAGCCAGCTCTATGTCTCGCTCGGCGACGCCACCCAGGAGGGCGGCATCGTCGTGCGCATCTGGTGGAAGCCGTTCATCCTCTGCATCTGGGGCGGCGCGCTGATCATGGCGGCCGGCGGCCTCGTCTCGCTCTCCGACCGCCGCCTGCGCGTCGGCGCCCCGCGCCGAAAGGCGAAGCCGACAAGGCCGGCGGCTCCTGCCATGGAGCCGGCGGAATGATGCGGCGACTGCTCCTGGTTTTGGCCCTGATGCTTTCGGCCGCCCCGGTCTTCGCCGTCAATCCCGACGAGGTGCTGGCCGATCCGGCGCTGGAGGCGCGCGCCCGGACGCTTTCGGCCGAGCTGCGCTGCATGGTCTGCCAGAACCAGTCGATCGACGATTCCAATGCCGAACTGGCCAAAGACCTGCGCCTCTTGGTGCGCGAGCGCATCAAGGACGGCGACAGCGACGAGGAAGTGCTGGACTATATCGTCTCACGCTACGGCGAATTCGTGCTGCTCAAGCCGCGGTTGAGCATGAAGACGGTATTGCTCTGGGGCGCGCCTGCGCTGCTGGTGCTCGTCGGGGGACTGTCGCTGCTGGTCTTTGCGCGCAGACGGGCTGGCAAGCCGACCGGCAGCAAATTGACTCCGGAAGAACAGGCGCAATTGAACGAGCTGCTGGATAAGTAACGCCAACCCCAATCTAATCGTCGCGATGCTCGGGTGCGGGCAAGCAAAGTTCTCAAACATTACGAACTTTTCATTGGCCGGACAGTTCGCAGTAAGGTGCGCCATCCTATATCTTCAGTCATCGACTGAGCCGGCGGTGCCGGTCTGAAGATCCAAGAACAAGAGAAGGTGCTCCAATGCTGAAGAATTTCAACGGACGTCCGTCCCTCGCCACTGTGCTCAAGGCTTCTACCGTCGCCGGTATCGCAGCCGCTGTGCTCGCAACCGGCGTTCCGCTCGAAATCACCCGGTCCTACGCTGAGGCGGTCAAGGTTCAGGCGCCTGCCGTTCCGAGCTTCGCCAATGTCGTTGATGCCGTTTCGCCCGCCGTTGTGTCCGTCCGCGTCGAAAACCGCGTCAATCCCGTCGCCGACAATGACGGCTTCTCCTTCGATTTCAACGGCCGCGGTTTCGACGACCTGCCCGATGATCACCCGCTGAAGCGCTTCTTCCGTCAGTTCGGCCAGGATCCGAACGACCAGCAGGGCGGCCACCAGCACCGCTTTGGCCAGAACGGTCCGGGTGGCCCGAACGGTCCCGGCAAGGGCCGTCTGCGTCCGGTCGCTCAAGGCTCCGGCTTCTTCATCTCCGAAGACGGCTATATCGTCACCAACAATCACGTCGTTTCCGACGGTCAGGCTTTCGTCGTGGTCATGAATGACGGAACCGAGCTCGATGCCAAGCTGATCGGCAAGGATCCGCGCACCGACCTCGCCGTGCTGAAGGTCGATGGCAAGGGCAAGAAGTTCACATACGTCAACTGGGCTGACGACAACAATGTCCGCGTCGGCGACTGGGTTGTCGCGGTCGGCAATCCCTTCGGTCTCGGCGGCACGGTCACTGCTGGCATCGTCTCGGCCCGCGGCCGCGATATCGGCTCCGGTCCCTATGACGATTACCTGCAGGTGGATGCGGCCGTAAACCGCGGCAATTCCGGCGGTCCGACCTTCAACCTCAACGGCGAAGTCGTCGGCATCAATACCGCGATCTTCTCGCCGTCAGGCGGCAGCGTCGGCATCGCCTTCGCCATTCCCGCCTCGACCGCCAAGGACGTGGTCGCCGACCTGATGAAGGATGGCCAGGTCTCGCGCGGCTGGCTGGGCGTCCAGATCCAGCCGGTGACCAAGGACATCGCCGAATCCATCGGCCTTTCCGAACCGAGCGGCGCGCTCGTTGTTGCCCCGCAGCCTGGATCGCCGGGTGACAAGGCCGGCATGAAGGCCGGTGACGTGGTCACCGCACTCAATGGCGAAACGATCAAGGATGCCCGCGATCTCAGCCGCCGCATTGGTGCGATGCAGCCGGGCAGCAAGGCCGAGCTTTCGGTCTGGCGCGCCGGCAAGGCCCAGTCGCTCACCGTCGAACTCGGCACGCTGCCGGCCGATCAGAAGGATGCCAGCGCCGACGACAACAACCAGCCGCAGCAGCCTGAGGCACCGGCTTCCGAGAAGGCGCTTGCCGATCTCGGCCTGACGGTTGGTCCCTCTGACGACGGCAAGGGCCTCGCGATCACCGGGATCGATCCGGACTCCGATGCCGCCGACAAGGGCATCAAGGAAGGCGAAAAGATCACCTCGGTCAACAACCAGGAGGTCTCTACCGCTGCCGATGTCGTCAAGGTGCTGAACCAGGCCAAGAAGGACGGCCGCACCCGGGCGCTGTTCCAGATCCAGTCCAGCGAAGGTAGCCGTTTCGTTGCGCTTCCGATCAACGGCCAGGGCTGATCCTTAGGGAAAACGGAAGCCGCGCGGAGGAAACTCCGCGCGGCTCATTCCTCTGATCTTTGAAGGATGATCGCGATGAGCACCGCTCCGCAGCCAGATGCTTTGAGCCTTGCCGAAACGCAGCCGGTGGGTAATGTCGGCCGCATGAAGATTCTCATCATCGAAGATGATCTCGAAGCCGCGGCCTACCTCACGAAAGCCTTTCGCGAGGCGGGCATTGTCGCCGATCACGCCAGCGACGGCGAGAGCGGTCTGTTCATGGGATCGGAAAATACCTATGACGTCATCGTCATCGACCGTATGCTGCCGCGCCGCGACGGGCTTTCCGTCATCAGTGAGTTGCGCCGCAAAGGCATCCATACGCCGGTCCTCATCCTATCGGCGCTCGGCCAGGTCGATGACCGTGTGACCGGTCTTCGCGCCGGCGGCGACGATTACCTGCCGAAGCCCTATGCCTTCAGCGAGCTACTCGCCCGTGTCGAGGTGCTTGGCCGCCGCAAGGGCACGCCGGAGCAGGATGTCGTCTATCGCGTCGGTGATCTCGAACTCGACCGGCTCTCCCACGAAGTGCGCCGCGGCGGCAAGGAAATTCCGCTGCAGCCGCGCGAATTCCGCCTGCTCGAATATCTCATGAAGAATGCCGGCCAGGTGGTGACTCGCACCATGCTGCTCGAAAACGTCTGGGACTATCACTTCGACCCGCAGACCAACGTCATCGACGTCCATGTCTCGCGCCTGCGCTCGAAGATCGAGAAGGACTTCAGCCAGCCGCTCCTGAAAACCATTCGGGGCGCGGGGTATATGATCAAGGACGAGGGATGAGCCGCTTCAGGGTTCTCTTCAAGTCCACCGCAGTCCGCCTTTCGGCACTCTATATCCTGCTTTTCGCCATCTGCGCCGCGACCCTCGTCTTCTATGTGACGGCGATGTCGGAACGGCTGCTGACCGGCCAGATCCGCGATGCCGTCAAGCAGGAGGTGGAGCAGGTGCAGCGCGCCTACGACACCGGCGGCATGAACCTCCTGCTGCGCACGATGGAGCGGCGCGCCCGCCAGCCGGGCGCCAATCTCTATATCATCGCCGGCCCGTCGGGCGATATTCTCGCTGGCAATGTCGCCTCTGTGCAGCCGGGCGTCTTCGAGGAGGTCGGCTGGACTTCCGCGCCCTTCGCCTATCAGCGTTATACCGACGGCGGCGGTCTCGAGCGGCGCCATCGGGCGATCGCCAATATCTTCGTGCTCGACAACGGCTTGCGGATCCTGATCGGCCGCGACCTCGGCGATCCCGAACGTTTCCGTCTCCTGGTGCGTCAGGCATTGATGGTGGCGCTGGCGATTATGGGGCTCGGCGCGATCATCATCTGGTTCGCCATCGGCCGCAATGCGCTCAAACGCATCGACCGCATGTCGGATGCGAGCAAGAAGATCATGGCCGGCGACCTGTCGCAGCGTCTGCCGGTTGGCGGCTCCGGCGATGAGTTCGATCGGCTGTCGATGTCGTTGAACACCATGCTGGAGCGCATCGAGAAGCTGAATGAAGGCCTGCGGCAGGTCTCCGACAACATCGCCCACGATCTCAAGACGCCGCTGACCCGGCTGCGCAACAAGGCGGCCGATGCGCTCGACATGACCGATACCGATACGCGGCGGGTAGCACTCGAAGGCATCATTTCCGAATCGGACCAGCTGATCCGCACCTTCAACGCGCTGCTGATGATTTCGCGTGTCGAGGCCGGATCGGTCGCCGCGGAGATGTCGCCGGTCGAGCTGTCGGCCATTGTCTCCGACAGCGCCGAGCTTTACGAGCCGGCGGCGGAAGAGGCCGGGCTCGGCTTGAGCGCCAGCGTCGAACCCGGGATCGAGGTGCAGGGAAATCGCGAGCTGATCGGTCAGGCGATCTTCAACCTCCTCGACAATGCGATCAAATATTCGTCCGATAGGCAAGGGGCGGGCGAGGTGTCGCTGAAGCTTGCCCGCCGCCCGGATGGCATCTGCCTGTCAGTGGCCGACCATGGGCCGGGTGTTCCGGCCGATCGGCGCGACGACGTGGTCAAGCGTTTCGTGCGCCTCGACGAAAGCCGCTCGAAACCGGGCACGGGGCTCGGACTTTCGCTGGTGGAGGCGGTGATGGAACTGCACAACGGCCGGCTGGAGCTCTCCGATACCAATCCGGACCAGCCGGAACAACGCGGACTGACCGTCAGCATGATCTTCCCGGCTAAGGCTGCCTAAACCGCTTATGCGGAAACACGATCGGTTGAATCGCGTATTGGCGGTTTGGCGCCGAGACCCTAGTTTAATTCCGATCGAGAAAACGGGGCCGTGATTCTGCCGGCCTTTTCCGTCCGCTCCAAAGCCAGGGAGAGCGTATGCTGACGAAATCGACGCATGGCCTGAAGGACGTTGGCGAAGGGCTGTTGCGACCGCTGAGCCAGACGGAGCTGAAGCTGGCGATGAGCGACCTCCAGCAGGCCGGCAAAAGCGAGCCGGCCGTCGCCGCGATGCTGAAGAGCGAGGGGCGGCTGCGCGATTTCATCGCCGCGGTGCTGACGCTCTCGCCCTACCTGCGCGAAATCGTCAATCTCGACCCGGCCATCCTCGCCGGCGCCATCACCCAACCCTTGGAGCCGCAGATCGAAGCGCTGATCGCCGAGGCGCGGGACTGTTGGCGGCCGGGCGAGGGGGACGCGCCGGCCGAATCGGCGGTAATGAGCAGGCTGCGGATCATCAAGCGCAAGGCCGCCTTCCTCGTTGCACTCGCCGATCTCTCGCGCATCGTCGATGGCCGGGCCACGACCGCCTGGCTGAGCGAGCTCGCCGAAGCCTCTGTCGCCGCTGCAATCGACCATCTGCTGCTCTCCGCGCATGAGGGCGGAAAAGTCAGGCTGCGGGATCCGGCGAAGCCGAGCGAGGGCTCGGGACTGATCGTGCTCGGCATGGGCAAACTCGGCGCCTGCGAGCTTAACTACTCCTCCGATATCGACCTCGTCGTCTTTTTCGACGAGCAGGCCGGCATCGTGCCCGACCCCGATGACGCCATCGAGGTGTTCCCGAGGATGATGCGCCGGCTGGTGCGCATCCTGCAGGAGCGCACCGCTGATGGTTATGTCTTCCGCAGCGATTTGCGATTGCGCCCGGATCCCGGCTCGACGCCGCTGGCGATCCCGGTCGACGCGGCGATGATCTATTACGAGGGCAGGGGCCAGAACTGGGAGCGGGCGGCCTTTATCAAGGCGCGCGCCGTGGCCGGCGACCTTGCTGCGGGCGAGGAATTCCTGCGCGGGCTGTCGCCTTTCGTCTTCCGCAAATATCTCGATTACGCGGCGATCGCCGATATCCACTCGATCAAGCGGCAGATCCACGCGCATAAGGGGCACGGCGCCATCGCGGTCAAGGGCCATAATGTCAAGCTCGGGCGCGGCGGCATCCGCGAGATCGAATTCTTCGTCCAGACCCAGCAGCTGATCGCCGGCGGCCGCATGCCGGCGCTGCGCGGCCGCGGGACGGAGGAGACGCTCGGCGAGCTCACCAAGGCGAAATGGATCGACGCCGAGACTCGCGACGAACTGACGGAGGCCTACTGGTTCCTGCGTGACGTCGAACATCGCATCCAGATGGTGCGCGACGAGCAGACCCACCTGTTGCCGGAGACCGACGCCGACCTCAAGCGCATCGCTTTCATGATGGGCTTTACCGACACGCCGAGCTTTACCGAACGGCTGGTCGGCGTGCTGAAGACGGTAGAGCGGCGGTATGCCCGCCTATTCGAACAGGAGAGCAAGCTTTCCACGGAAACCGGAAACCTCGTCTTCACCGGCCAGGGCGACGATCCGGATACGCTGGAGACCTTGAGGAAGCTCGGCTTCACCAGGCCGTCCGACATTTCCCGCATCATCCGAACCTGGCATTACGGCCGCTACCGCGCGACGCAATCGGTGGAGGCGCGTGAAAGGCTGACGGAGCTGGCGCCGGAACTCCTGCGCGTCTTCGGCGAAAGCAAGCGCGCCGACGAGGCGCTGCTGCGCTTCGACAGTTTCATCTCGGGCCTTCCCGCCGGCATCCAGCTCTTCTCGCTGCTCGGCAGCAACCCGGCGCTCCTGTCGTTGATCGTCAACGTCATGTCCTCGGCACCGCGGCTGGCCGAAGTGATCGCCGCCAAGCCGCATGTTTTTGATGGCATGCTCGATCCTGGCCTGATGGCCGAGCTGCCGACGCGCGATTATCTCGGCGAGCGGCTGAAGGGCTCGCTCGTCCAGGCGCGCCATTATGAGGAGGTGCTCGACCGGCTGCGCATCTTTGCCGCCGAACAGCGCTTCCTGATCGGCATCCGCCTGCTCACCGGCGCAATCAATGGCGCAATGGCCGCCCGCGCCTTCACCCATCTCGCCGATCTCATCATCGCCGCCGCACTCGATGCCGTGACAAGCGAGATGCGGGCCGCACACGGCGAGTACCCCGGCGGGCGCATCGCCATCGCCGGCATGGGCAAACTCGGCAGCTTCGAGCTGACTGCAGGATCGGATATCGATCTGATCCTGCTTTATGATTATGACGACGCCGCCTCCGAATCCGACGGGCCGAAGCCGCTCGACGCGACGCGCTACTTCACCCGCATCACGCAGAGGCTGATCGCCGCCTTGTCGGCGCCGACGGCCGAAGGCGTGCTCTATGAGGTCGACATGCGGCTGCGCCCCTCCGGCAACAAGGGGCCGGTTGCCACCCGCATCAATGCCTTCGGCAAGTATCAGCGCGAGGAGGCCTGGACCTGGGAGCATATGGCGCTCAGCCGCGCCCGGCTGATCTCCGGGGATGACAGCCTGATCGCCGAGGCGGAGCATATCGTCCGGGAGGTGCTGTCGGCCGATCGCGACATCGCCAAGGTGGCGCATGACGTCGCCGAGATGCGCGAACTGATCAAAACGGAAAAACCGCCTTCCGGCCCCTGGGACCTGAAGCTGATCCCCGGCGGCGTCGTCGATCTCGAATTCATCGCCCAATACCTGGCGCTGATCGCGCCCGCCAAGGGCGTTGATGTCGCCGTCAACGGAATGAGTACCGGCGAGGCCCTGAAAGTGCTGGGCGGTGGGCTGATGGCGGCGGCCGATCTCGACACATGCCTGGAAGCCTTCGCGCTCTACACCAGCCTTTCACAGCTGATCCGACTCTGCATCGAGAGCGAGTTCGACCCGAACGACGCACCGTCCGGCCTCGTCGAACTCGTCTGCCGCGCCGGCGACTGCCCCGACATCGGGATCCTGGAGGGCGAGGTGAAACGGCTTTCCAAGGCGGTCAGGAAGATTTTTTTGAGCGTGGTCAAAGCTTAAGCATCATCCGGGATGCACAGCGAGATCACCGTGCCCACCGCTTCGCGCGAGCGTATTTTCATGCGGCCGCCATGCAGCGCGGTCAGCGAACGCGAGATGGCAAGCCCGAGGCCGGAGCCGCCCTTGCTTTTGGCATACTGGCTCTGAACCTGTTCGAAAGGCTGGCCGATCTTCGACAGCGCCGAGCGCGGGATGCCGATGCCGGTATCGGCGATGGTGACGGTGACGGCGCCGTCGACGCGGCGTGTGCGCACCGCGATGCGGCCGCCATTGTCCGTGAACTTCACGGCGTTGGAGAGCAGGTTGAGCAGCACCTGTTTCATCGCCCGGCGGTCGGCCGTCAGCGTCAGGCCGGAAGAGATGCGCTGGTCGATGAGGATATTCTTTTCGGCCGCCGGAATGGCGGTGAAGCGCAGGCTTTCCTCGATCAGCGGCACGAGGTCGATGCGCTCGCGATGCAGCCGGAGATGGCCGGCCTCGATCTTCGACATGTCGAGGATGTCGTTGATGACGTTGAGTAGATGCTTGCCGCTGTCATGGATATCGCGGGCATATTCGTCGTATTTCAGCGAGCCGAGCGGCCCGAACATCTGGTTCTGCAGGATTTCCGAGAAGCCGAGAATGGCATTCAGCGGTGTGCGCAGCTCGTGCGACATGTTGGCGAGGAATTCCGACTTGGCTTTGTTGGCAGCCTCGGCGCGTTCCTTCTCCGCCTGATAGTTGGCGTTGGCCGTCGATAGCTCGGCCTTCTGGATTTCCAGCGTCTGGCGCGAGGCGGAAAGATCGCCGATCGTCGCCATCAGCCGGCGTTCGGATTCGCGCAACCGCTCCTGATGGCGTTTCATCAGCGTGATGTCGGTTCCGACGGACACCCTGCCGCCGTCGCGGGTGCGCCGCTCGTTGATCTGCAGCCAGCGCTCGTCGGCCAGCTGCACCTCGGTCGTGCGGGAATAGCCGGAGCCGTCGGCATCGGCGATCCGCCGTTCGATCACGGGGCGAGCTGCGGCGGCATTGACGATCGAGCGCTCGGTGCCGGGCACCAGCACGCTGTCCGGCAGCCCGTAAGCCTGCTGGAAATGCGTGTTGCACATGACGAGCCGGTCGTTCTTGTCCCAGAGCACGAAGGCTTCCGAGGTGCATTCGATGGCGTCGGCGAGCCGCTGGTCGGCTTCCGCATAGCGCTGGGCGAGCCGGTGCTGTTCGGTCACGTCCATGGCGATGCCGATCAGGTGCATGCGGCCGGAATTGCTGCGGATCACCTGGGCGCGGGCGCGCATCCAGACATAGTGGCCGCCGGCATGGCGCATGCGGAAGATCTGGTCGACCTGGCCGGAATGGCCCTTGGCGATGGCGCGGGCGATCTCGTAGAGGCCGCCGTCGTCGGGATGCATCAGCCGCGCGGCCTCGCCGAAGCTCATCGTCTTGTCGGAGCCCGGCAGGCCGAGCATGTCGTACATCGAGCGCGACCAGAAGAATTCCCGGTTCTCGAAATCGAAGTCCCAAAGGCCGCAACGGCCGCGCGACAGCGCCGTCTCGACGCGCAGGTTCGATTCCAGGAAGATGTCGTCGGCGTCGCGGGCCCGCTTCACCTGCGTGTAATAGGCATAGAGGATGACGAGCAGGATTGAGGAGATGCCGGCAAACAGAGTGACGTTGAGCGCCAGCTCCTCGCGCCAGAGCCGGCCGACCTCCTCGAGCGAGGTGGCGGCGACGACATAGCCGCCAGCATTGCCCATCAGCGTGATCTCGGCATAGTGCGGCACGCCGCCGATCGTCGTTTCGATGACGCCGGCCCGATCACCGAAACGGCGGATCGCCGAGACTTCGGGGAAGAAATCGCCGACATTGCTGCCGACACGCGGAAGCCCGGCGGTGGTTGCGGCAAAGACCTTGCCGCTGGCCTGCACCAGCAGCACGAAGGCGCCGTTGTCCAGCCGGTCCTGCGGCAGGTACCTGGCAAGCCGGGCCTGTCCCTCGGCGATATCGCCGCTGTCGAATATGTCGGCCGCATCGGCAAATACGGCAGACGCCGTTGCCGCCGAAAGCGCGGTGGCATGGCGGGCGGAGGCCTCGAGCCGGCTATATTCGCTCATCATGCCGAAGAAATGCGAGGCGGCGACGACGGAGAGGAAGGCGATGATCAATGCCGGAATGGCGCGCTTCAAGATGAGCTCCGCCTTCGGCAGATGACGCAGGAGGGGTTCCGATGTCGAGCGACCGGAGAGGCTGTCTCGCCAGGCTTTCAGCCCGTCAAAATCGACACGCAGCCGTCCTCCGGCCACGGTTGCCCGCCGCACGTCCATCATCTCTTCGCCTTGTCCCTCGTGTGATTCGCGCGCCGCTCGCTCGAACCTGACCTAGAGAATCATGGGTGATTCGCCTTGTCCAGAGGTAAAGGTAAAAATCCGTTAACTATTTATATTTTCGTATCTTTCGGGCGATTCGAATCGCCGGGCGAAGCGGCCGTCGCATGCTGCGCGACGGCCCGTCCGGGCAAATCACCCTTTAAGCGTGCGCTCGACGATATCGCGCACGTCAGTGGAAAGGTCGGGCGCTCGCTCGATCTCGATCAGTGCGGAGCGGGCGTGATCGGCGCGTGTCGGTTCCAGCGAGCGCCAGGAGCGCATCGCGGTGAGAATCCGGGCCGCAAGCTGAGGGTTGCGGCCGTCGATCTCGAGAATCTGACCGGCGAGGAAGCGATAGCCTTCGCCGTCGGCCCGGCCGAAACCGGTCGGATTGGCAAAGGCGAAGGTTCCGACCAGTGCCCGCATCCGGTTCGGGTTGGTCCGCTTGAAAAGCGGATTCTCCATCAGGCCGCGCACCCGGTCCAGCGCCTCGACGCCTGGAATGCCGGCCTGGATCGTGAACCATTTGTCGATGACGAGCGCGTTTTCCGCAAAGCGATCGCGGAAGGCGGCCAGCGCCTCGCTTGTCTCCGCACTGTCGGGGAAACGATGGGCGAGGATCGTCAGCGCATGGCTGAGGTCGGTCATGTTGTCGGCTGCGTCGAAGGCTGCCTTGGCGCGCGCAGTCGTCTGTTCGGCGTGCGCGAGATAGGTCAGCGCGCTATTGCGCAGCGCGCGCAGGCCGGCGCTCTTGGCATCGGGGCTGAAGCCGCCGGATGTCGCCATCGCTGCGTAGAGGCCGGCAAAGACATCCTTTCCGGCATCGGCGATCTGTTTGAGGATTGCCTGCCGGCCGGCATGGATGGCGTCGGGATCGTTATTGCCGCCGAGTTCGCGGGCAATATCGGATTCGCTCGGCAGCGCCAGCGCCTGGGCGCGGAAGGCGGGCTCGAGGCTTTCGTCGGCGGCCGCCGCAATCAGCGTCTCGACGAAGGTCGGCTCGCAGACGACCGGCTTGCCCTCGCGCGCGTCGCGGGCAGCTTTCAGAAGGTTCGGCAAGGCCAGATCGGTCAGCGCCTGCCAGCGGGCGAAATGATCCGTCTCGTGGCGGGCAAGATGAGCAAGATCGGCCGGGCTTTGATCGAAATGCAGGTTGATCGGCGCCGAGAAGCTGCGGTTGATCGAGACGACGGGGCGCGAGCCGACGCCGTGAAAAACCGCCGTCTGCGTGCGGCCGGTCAGATGCAGCACCTCGCCGGCATACTCGGCGCCCTCGACCGAGCTCGGCGCGATCTTGCCGCCGTTTTCGCCGAAGAGCGCCAGGCTGAGCGGGATATGCATCGGTTCCTTGCTCGGCTGGCCGGGTGTAGCAGGCGTCATCTGTTCGAGCGACAGGGTGAAGCTGCCGGCCGCCGGATCATAGCTGCCCGATGCGGTGACGAGCGGCGTGCCGGCCTGATGGTACCAGAGCGAGAATTGCGTGAGGTCGCGCCCGCTCGCATCCTCGAAGCATTTGACGAAATCCTCGATCGTCACTGCCTGCCCGTCATGGCGGTCGAAATAGAGATCCATGCCCTTCTTGAAGCCGTCTCTGCCGAGCAGCGTCGCGATCATCCGCGTGACTTCGCTGCCCTTCTCGTAGACGGTCCTCGTGTAGAAATTGTTGATCTCGCGATATGTCGTCGGCCGCACCGGATGGGCGAGCGGGCCGCCATCTTCCGGAAACTGCTCGGACTTCAGATGGCGCACATCGGCGATGCGCTTGACCGGGCGTGAGCGCTGGTCGGAGGTAAATTCCTGGTCACGAAAGACCGTCAGGCCTTCCTTGAGGCACAGCTGGAACCAGTCGCGGCAGGTGATGCGGTTGCCGGTCCAGTTGTGGAAATATTCGTGCGCGATGACCGTCTCGATATTGGCGTAGTCGGCATCGGTCGCGGTCTCGGGATCGGCAAGGATGTATCTGTCGTTGAAGACGTTGAGGCCCTTGTTCTCCATCGCGCCCATGTTGAAGTCGGAGACGGCGACGATCATGAAGATGTCGAGATCATATTCGCGCCCGAACCTCTCTTCGTCCCACGCCATCGAGCGCTTCAGCGCATCCATGGCATAGGCCGCGCGCGGCTCCTTGCCATGCTCGACATAGATCTTCAGCACCACGTCGCGGCCGGACATGGTGGTGAATGTGTCTTCGACGACGCCGAGATCGCCGGCGACCAGGGCAAAGAGGTAGCTCGGCTTCGGATGCGGGTCGAACCAGGCGGCGAAATGTTTGCCCGGGCCGTAGCCGGCGCCGCCGAGGAAGTTGCCGTTCGACAGGAGCAGCGGATTGGCCTCCTTGTCGGCGATGATGTTGACGGTGAACGGCGCAAGCACGTCGGGCCGGTCGGGGAAATAGGTGATGCGACGGAAGCCCTCCGCCTCGCACTGCGTGCAGTAGATGCCGCCGGTGCGATAGAGCCCCATTAGCTGGGTATTGGCCTCGGGATTGATGATCGTGGTGATCGTTAGCTCGAAGGGAGCGCTTTCCGGCAGGTCGCGCACCGTGAGGCTTTCCGGCGTCGCGTCATAACGCGTGGGATCGAGCTCCACCTGGTCGAACAGCAGCCCCGCCAGGGTCAACTCGTCGCCGTCGAGCACGATCGGCGCGGTCATGTCGGCGCCCGGGCGGCGGTGAAAGATGAGACGAGCTTCGACCTTGGTCTCCGTCGGATCGAGTTCGAAGGTCAGGTCCACGCGTTCCAGCACGAAGTCGGTGGGACGGTAATCTGCCAGATGTATGACCTGGCCGGTATCTGTTCGCATGGTGTTTCCTGAAGACCGTTATTTGACAACCGCGGAATACAGAGGCGGGCGCGCTCTGTGATATTTTGCCGGCATGATTACATTAAAGTCTGAACTAAAGTTAAAGCAAATTGCCCGTGAATGCGAAGTTGACGGGCAAAATATCTTATTGGAAGCGGAGGAATGAGGCTGCCGGTCGAAAGGCGCTATTTTCGATTGAGCGCCTTGCTCGCCGTCGGCTGTGCGACAGCATCTTCGCCGAGGCCGGCGCAATTCCGGTGGGTGGCATTTCACCCGGCGGTTGGATGCGAAGAGGCGGAAAACTTGCGAGCGGTGGCGCTTGCGCCGCATTGTTCCCCTCCGGCTGAAAGCGATTTCGCGATTATCCCGCTTTGTGGCGGTTTTTTTCGCCCATCTCGATTTTCTTTGGCTACGATGGCAGACGTCACTCGCCGCGTCCCCGAGTCGGGACACGTCTCCCCGTTCATGTTACGTCAGCATCAGAGCCAGGATCATGCACTCGGTTCTCAGAAACCCGATGAGAGGCATTGCGCTGAAAGTCTCGTCGGTCGTGGTCTTCCTGGCCATGCAGACCTTCATCAAGCTGGCCGGCCCGGATATTCCGCCAGGGCAGGTCACTTTCTGCAGGTCCTTCTTCGCGCTCTTCCCGATCATGGCCTATCTCGCCTATATCGGACAGCTGCGCGCCGCCTTCCACACCGACAATCCGGTCGGTCACCTGAAGCGCGGCACGATCGGCATTCTGTCGATGGCTTTCGGCTTTTACGGCCTCCTGCATTTGCCCCTGCCGGAGGCGATCGCCCTCGGCTACGCATTGCCGCTCGTCGCCGTGATCTTTGCCGCCGTTTTTCTCGGCGAGACCGTACGCATCTATCGCTGGAGCGCCGTCCTGGTCGGCGTGGCCGGCGTTGCCATCATCTCCTGGCCAAAGCTCACGCTGTTTCGCGACGGCGGCATGGAAACCGAACAGGCCGTCGGCGCGCTGTGCGTGCTGTTTTCGGCGGTTCTCGGCGGCATGGCGATGATCCAGGTGCGCCGCCTCGTCGAGGAGGAGAAGACGGCGACGATCGTGCTGTATTTTTCGCTCACCGCATCGGTCTTCTCACTGGCTTCGCTTCCGTTCGGCTGGCTCGTCCTGCCATGGCCGTCGGCGCTTTTTCTCGTCGCCGCCGGCTTTTGCGGCGGTGTCGCGCAGATCCTGCTGACCGAAAGTTACCGCCATGCCGACGTCTCCACCATTGCGCCGTTCGAATATACTTCGATCCTGCTTGGCGGCATCGTCGGCTACTTCGTCTTCGGCGATGTGCCGAGCGCTACCATGCTGATCGGCACCGTCATCGTCGTCGGCGCCGGCATATTCATCATCTATCGCGAGCATCAGCTGGGCATCGAACAAAGAGAGGCCCGCAAGGCGACGACGCCGCAGGCCTGAGGCTCACGACGGGCAAACGCAGGGATTGGCAGCGCAGAACCCGCTGTTCGAGGCGAAGGAGTGGTCAATTCTGGGGATGGCGGCGATTTCAGCAATATGATTGTTGAACATGAGAAACTATCATTTATTCAACGCTGTGCATGGCTGAGAGGCCATTGCCGCCGCGGCTTTCGATATTACTGCTCCGAACGCTGGCCTGCGAGCGGAGGTGGAGAAAAGCATAATGGCATACACGGCGGAGCAATTGGCGGGGAACTGCTCCTTTCTGACGAGCGTCCGCTTTCTCGCCAGGCAGACGCGCAGCATGTTCGACGCCGGCCCGCGTCTGGCGCGATTGCTCGCCTCCCACCAGCGCTGGCTGCTGACCCAGACCGCCTATGCCCTTCACCTGGAATATGATGCGCGCGAGCCGACCTCGGGTTTTACCGCCGTTCGGCTGACCGGCCGCATCACCGCGCACAAGGTCGCGAGCCGCAATACCGTGCTCGCCTTCATCGAAGAACTCTATACCTATCGCTTCATCGTCCATACGCCCGGCGACGAGCGGCGCCGGCCACGCCATTTCGAGCCCGCCAATGTCAGCCACCAGGCGATGTTTGCCTGGATTCATGCCAATCTCGCCGCACTCGATCTGCTCGACGGCGGTGAACGGGCGGCTGTTTTCCAGGCAAATCCGTCATTGATGAGGCTCGTACAGCCGCGCATTGCCCGCCACTGCCTGGAAGACGCCGCCTGGCGGGAGCCGCCGGCGCAGGTGGCGTTGTTTCTCTGGACGGAAGCCGGCGGCCTCGTCGTCGACAACTTCATCGCCAGGATGGATCCGGAAGACGCCGGGGCCGGCAAGCTTCTCGTCGGCCGCGTCGAAACCCGCGCGCTCGCCGCCGATTTCATGATGTCGCGCACCCACCTGCAACGGCTCCTGGCAAAGGCGGCGCAGCGTGGCTGCGTCGGCTGGCATGATGAGCCGCGCAAGACGCATCTTTGGATATCGCGGCATTTCGTCGAGGAATATTGCGCCTGGCAGGCGGTCAAGTTCGCCTATGTCGACGAAGCCTTCGAATGGGCAACGGCTCAGATCGACGCGCTGACGGAGTGATCACAACACGATCGCTCCTGAGCCCGGGGCGGCATTGGCCGGCTTTGGCGACAGCTCGCGCTCATATTCGCGCGCGGCGCAGACCGCGGCGCGGATATGCTCGAATGTTTCGATGTTGCGCAGAAGCGATAGCAGGATCGTTGAAATGGTGGATGATTCTGAAATGAAAATGCAGCAAATTCAAAGTGCTACAGCACGAACCGCACGTCTGGAAAGCCGCGGCCGGGCTGTAGCGATCGCCGCTCAATATTGCTGGAAGTCCGAGAAAATGGCGTTCGGGCGCGCCGTGCGGCTGTTGATACCGGTGCCGCGGGCAATCATCTGTTCGTTCGTGGCGAAGCCGAAGCGGCTGTAGCCATGTGTGGAGCGAAGCTGGTCGCCGGCAAGGCGAAGGGTTTCAAACCCGGAATGGATAGGACGATATCTCTTGTTCATGGCCTTGGTTCCTGTGATTCCTCCCAAGACACAGGCTTATATTGCAGTGCAACATAGATTCTGCAAGGCATGCTGACGCGGTGCAGCCATGCGAAAAATGCATGGCGCGTTTCATAAATTATTCAACTTCGGCTAATTTCTGAGCAAGGAGAGGGATTTGAGTTTTGCCTGAAAAGCGAGAAGATCGTTCCAGGCCAGCCGCTTGTTGACGGGCGCTGTTAACAGATCCTGGGGATGCAGGCTGGCGATGGCCGGAATGGCACGATCCGCGATGACGATGTCCTTCCAACGGCCCCGCAGGCCGTGAATCGTATCGTTTTCCCCGAAGAAGAATCGCGCCGCGAAATTGCCGAGCAGCAGGATCGCCTGTGGTTCGATGAGCGCGATCTGTCGTTCGATGAAGGGCCGGCAGATGTCGATCTCGGCCGCCGATGCCGCCCGGTTGCCCGGCGGGCGCCAGGGGATGACCTGCGTTAGCAGAACGCTTGAGCGGTTCAGCCCGATCGCCGCCAGCATCTTGTCGAACAACTGGCCGGACTTACCCGAGAAGGGCAGCCCTTCACGATCGTCTTCGGCGCTCGGCGCCGAGCCGATCACCATGATGCCGCTTTCGGCATCGCCGCTGGCAAAGATGGTCGAGCGGGCGCTGTGCTTGAGATTGCAACCGTTGAAGGCTTCGATCGCGGTCTTCAACTCGCCGAGCGATCGCGCGGCTTCGGCGACGAAGCGCGCCTGCTGCACCGCCTCGCCGTCCGGGATCGCCGGCTGCGGGCCGGAGACCGGAGCAGGACGGGCTGCGGCAGTCGGGCGCGGCGATGTCTGACGTTCTCCGACGCTTGGACGCTCCCCGGCCGCAGGACGCTCCTGCTGCGCCGACGCCGGACGGCGCGCGGCCTTCATCGCTTCGAACTCGGCGAAGCGGTCGACCGCCTCTTCCTCCAGCAGCCACTCCACGCCGGCATCCGCATGGAAATGCAGAAGCGCTGCAAGCTCGGCGGGGGAAAGGTCGTAGGCGGAGATCATGCGGCAAGTTTAACGGAGAGAAATGGGCATTGAAAGGGCAGGCTGCAGATTGGCCGCTCCGGCCGGTTCTATTGCACAGTCCATTGCGTGATGTCCTCGCGTTCGCCGATCAGCGCCAGGCCGTGGGCGATCGACAGCAGTTCGCCGCCGCTTTCAATCCGGTCGCGGTCAAAGCGCTCGGTGAAGATACGGCGTACGGCCGGCACGAAGGACGTACCGCCGGTCAAGAACACTTTGTCGATCTCGGCAGGCTTCGTCTCGGTCTTGTCGAGCACCTCGTCGAGCGCGGCTTCGATGCGGGCGAGATCCTCGGCGATCCAGCCTTCGAAATCGCTGCGCCGGACGCTGCGGTGGCCGCTGCGGCCGAGTGGTGCGAAATCGAAAGGCGCCTCCTCGGCGGCCGAGAGCGCCATCTTCGTCGCCGATACCGCCTGATACAGCGGATATCCCTCGTCATGGTCGATCAGGTCGATGAAGATCTCCAGCTTTTCCGGTTCCAGGCTGGTGCGCACCAGCTTCTTCAGATCCTCGAATTCGCGCGTGGTCTTGAAGATCGACAGCTGGTTCCAGCGGCCGAAGCTGGAATAATAGTTGGACGGCACTTCAAGGAGCTTGTCGAAGCTCTTGAAATAGCTGCCCTTGCCGATCAGCGGCGCAACGATATTGTCGATCATCCTGTAGTCGAAGTGATCGCCGGCGACGCCGACGCCGGAATGGCCGATCGGCGTTGCCGTCAGCCTGCCGGCGACGGTCTCGAAGCGGATCAGCGAATAGTCGGTCGTGCCGCCGCCGAAATCGGCGACCAGCACGGTCGCATCCCGCTTCAGGTTCTGCGCGAAATAGAAAGCGGCGGCGACCGGCTCGTAGACATAGTGGATTTCGGGAAAGCCGAAGCGCGACAGCGCCTCGTTATAACGTTGGGTGGCAAGATCGGGATCTGGGCTGGCGCCGGCGAAATGTACCGGGCGGCCGGCGACGATGCGGCTTACGTCTGAGGGCCAGCTGTCGCCGGCATAGTTGCGCAGGCGCCGCACGAAGACCTCCATCAGATCTTCGAAATTATGCCGCTTGGCGAAGATCAGCGTGCCTTGGAACAGCGCGCTCGCCGCAAAGGTCTTGATCGACTGCAGGAAGCGGCATTCGCCGGGATTGTCGATGAACTGACGGATCGCCGCATGGCCGGCCTCCACCTTCAGCGCCGAAGCGCCAAGCTGGGCATCCTTCATGAAGGACAGCGCGGTGCGCATGCTGTCGGCGGTGCCCGCCGTGCTCGTGAATGTCATAGAGCCCGTAGTTCCGCCGTCCGCCATGGCCAGAACCGTATTCGTCGTGCCGAAGTCGAAACCTAGCGCCTGAGCCATGCCCGCACCCCTTCATGCCGATTGTTATTGGAGACGGAGCATCGCTCCGTGAAGGGCGAAAGGACGCCCGGATTCAGGAGGGCGGGTGATGCCACAGAGGCGTGACACATTCAAGAGGATCGAAAGTTGATGTGATCGAAGGCGCACGTGTTCTCCCCGGGGGAAGAAGTATTCTACCCGGCGGGACGAAGTTTCTCCCCGGGGAAGAAGACGTGCGCCGCAAGGGCTGGCGATACCGAAGTCAGAGGGCCGTCATCATTCGGCAGCCATTGCCCTGGCCTCCTGCAACTCCGGCTTCTCAACCTTCCTGCCGCCCATCAGCCGGCCGAGGAAGTTTCCGAACCGGTCCATCTCGATGAAGATGACCGGCATGATGAACAGCGTCAGCAGCTGCGAGACGACAAGGCCGCCGACGACGGCAATGCCGAGCGGCTGGCGCAGCTCCGAGCTTGCGCCGGTGCCGAGCGCGATCGGCAGGGCACCCAGCAGGGCGCAGAAAGTCGTCATCATGATCGGCCGGAAGCGCCGCACGCAGGCCTCGTGGATCGCCGCCGTCGCCTTTTCTCCCGTCGTGCGCATGGTCTCCACCGCCACGTCGATCATCATGATGGCGTTCTTTTTGACGATGCCGATCAGCATCAGCAGGCCGATGAGCGCGATGATCGACAGATCGAGGTCCATGATCTTCAACGCCAGCAGCGCGCCGAAGGCCGCTGCCGGCAGACCGGAAAGAATGGTCAGCGGGTGGATGAAGCTTTCATAGAGCACTCCGAGCACGACATAGATGGTCAGCACCGCCGCCAGGATCAGATAGGGCGTATTGCCCTGCGACTGCTTGAAGATCTCCGCCGTCCCGCCATAGGAGGTGAAGACGTCGGCCGGCAGGCTGATGTCCTTCTTGATCTCTTCGATCGCCGCTGTCGCGTCGCTGAGCGAAACGCCTTCCGGCAGGTTGAAGGACACTGTGGTCGAAACGAGCTGGCCCGTCTGGTTGATGGTGACCGGTCCGGTCGTGCGTTGCACGTGGGCGAAGTTCGACAGCGGCACTAGGCTGCCATTGGAGGAGGCGACACGGATTTCCGCCAGTTTCTGGTCGTCCCAGGGTTTGCTGGTGTCGTATTCGACGATGACGTCGTAGCTGTCGCCAGTCGACTGGATCTCGGCCGCCGTATATCCGCTGAAGGATTCCTGCAGCGTCGTGCGCAGCGAATCGTTGTCGATCCCGTAGGCGGCCGCCCGCTCGGTATCGATGACGATATCGGCCTGCAGGGCGTTATTCTGGGCGTCCGAGGTGACGTCGGTGAACAACCGGTCCTTGCGCATTGCCGCCTGAATCTTGCCGGCCCAGAGGTTGGTTTGATCGGCACTCAGCGCCTGGATGACCAGCTGATACTGGCTGGCGGTCTGACGTCCGCCGAAGCGCAGGCTCTGGTTCGGCGTCACGAAGGCCCGCAATCCGGGGATCCTGTTGATGGCGGCGCGCAGCTCGCGCAGCGTCTGGTCAAGCGGCGGCCGCTCCTTTTTGTCTTTGAGTTCGACGAACATCGAGCCGTTGTTCTGCGGTTTGTTCGGGTTGCCGCCGATCGTCGACATCACGTGGTTGACCGCCGGGTTCGCCTGGACGACGGCCGCCGCCTGCCGCTGCAGCGCCTCCATGGCAATATAGGAAATATCCTGGCGGGCCTGGGTACTGATCGTCAGGCGGCCGATATCTTCCTGCGGGAAGAAGCTCGTCGGCAGCGTCATGAAGAAATAGACCGTCAGCGCCACCGAGCCGAGGAACACGCCGAGGATGGTGACGCGATGACGCAGGCACCAGCCGACCGACCGGTCATAGCCGCGGAGTGTCCGCTCGAATCCGGCATCGAAGATGCGGATCAAAAGCGGCGGGCGCCTGTGATTGTTGGAGAGGCGCGAACCGAGCATCGGTGTCACGGTCAGCGAGACGATGGCCGACGAGATGATGGCGATGGCGACTACCATGCCGAACTCGTTGAACACCCGGCCGACGACGCCGCCCATCAGGAGGATCGGGATGAAGACCGCGATCAGCGAAACCGACATGGAGATGATGGTGTAGCTGACTTCGCCAGCCCCCTTGATCGCCGCCTCGCGCACCGGCATGCCCTCCTCGACATGGCGCAGGATGTTTTCCAGCATGACGATCGCGTCGTCGACGACCAGCCCCACCGCGAGCGTCAGCCCGAGCAGCGAAATATTGTCGATGCTGTAGCCGAGCACATACATCATGCCGAAGGTCGAGATCAGCGACAGCGGAACGGCAAGCCCGGGAATGATCGTCGCGGTCGGATGGCCGGTGAAGAGGTAGATGACGAGAACGACGAGGCCGATCGTCAGGAACAGCGTGAATTTCACGTCGGCGATGGCAGCGCGAATGGGTTTTGCGGCGTCGTTCATGACCACAGTCGTGACCGAAGCCGGGATTTCGGCGTGAAGCTGTGGCAGCTTGGCATTGATCGCATCGACGACGTCGACCGTGTTGGCATCCGGCTGCCGCTGGATGGCGAGAATGATGCCGCGCTGGCCGTCATACCAGCTGCCGGTATAAGGGTTTTCGACGCCATCCTGGACATCGGCGATATCGCCGAGATGAATCGGCGCACCGTTCGGATTGGCGATCACAAGCGAGCGAAACTGCTCGGCATTGGTGCGCTGCGTGTTCGCCGTGATGGTCATGCTCTGCGCATTGTTCTGCAGCGTGCCCACAGGCTGCTGGCTGTTGGAGGCAGAAAGCGCCTTGTTGACGGTGTCGATGCCGATGCCGCGGGTGAGCAGCTTGTTGGGATCGACCTCGACGCGCACCGCATAGGTCTGCGCGCCGAAGACGCTGACCTGGGCGACGCCGGGGAGGGTGGAGAGCGACGGCGAGATGATGTCTTCGGCAATCGCGTCGAGCTTGCTGCGCGGCATGGTGTTGCTCTGCACGGAGAGCAGCATCACCGGCGCATCGGCCGGGTTGGTCTTGCGGTAGCTCGGCGGCGTCGTCAGATTGTCGGGCAGCTGCCGGGTCGCGTGCGAGATCGCCGCCTGCACGTCGGCCGCGGCCGCGTCGATATTGCGATTGAGGTCGAACTGCAGCACGATGCTGGTGCTGCCGAGCGAACTCGAGGCGCTGATCTCGCTGATGCCGGGAATGGTCTCGAACTGCTTGATCAGCGGCGTGGCGACCGACGTCGCCATCGTCTGCGGCGAGGCGCCGCTCAATTGCGCCGAAACATTGATCGTCGGAAAATCGACCTGGGGCAGGGCCGCGACCGGCACGAGCCGGTAACCGGCAAGACCGGCCAGAATGACGCCGATGGCAAGCAGCGTCGTCGCGACGGGGCGCTGAATACAGAAATTGGGGATCATTGCTGCGCTCCCGCCGTAATCGTCTCGGACTGCTGCGGCTGCCGAGGCGTGTCGGCGGAAGCGACATCCAGCGCCTTTTCGTCGAACTGCTCGTGGATTGCTTGTTGATCGCTGAGCTGCCCTTGGCCCTCGACGACGACATGGTCGCCTTCTGAAAGGCCTGATTCAATCGCGGTGAAGCCGCCATTGGCGCGGGCGATGGTCACCGGCGTCAGCCGCGATTTGCCGTCCTTGGCGACGAAGGCGAAGAAGCCGTCCGGGCCGGGGCTGACGGCAACCGTCGGCACGAATACTTGCTCTTCACTGCTGTTGAAATGCACCACGATATTGACCGACTGGCCGGGCCAGAGGGCGCCAGAGGCATTCTCGAACTTCGCCTTGGCAAGGATCGTGCCCGAGGCGGTATCGACCGAGTTGTCGTAGAAACTGATCTCGCCCTTGCGGACCTGCCCCTTGGTGGAGTTTGGAGTCGTGCTGACCTCGACCGGACCGGCAGCCAGAGCTTTCTTCAGCACCCGCAGATAACGCTCCTGCAGGTGGAATTTCACATAGATCGGATCGTATTTGGCGATGGTGACGATGGCCGCGCCTGCATTGAGGAAGGCGCCCCTGCTGATGGCGATGTCGCCGAGCCGCCCGTCGAAGGGCGCGCGGATATCGGTATGCTCGAGGAGGATCTGATCGGAGGCAAGGGTCGCCTTGTCCGCGTCGACGGTCGCTGCGGCGGTGTCGCGGGCCGCTCTCGCCTGATCGAGGCTCTGCTGGGTGCCGGCTTTCTGGTCGAACAGGTCCTGCGCGCGTACCAGCGCGGTCCCTGCTTCCGAAAGCGTCGCCGTGTCGCGCACGATCATCGCGTTGTCCTTGTCGACGGCAGCCTTGGCCGTCCGGTCGTCGAGCTTGGCGATCAGGTCGCCGGCCTTGACGGTCGCTCCGTCCTGCGTAGCGATGCTGACGATCAGCCCCTGTTCCTGTGCGGCGATGGTGGTGTTGTCATCCGCGTCGGCCCAGCCGGACGCCGTCACATCCATCGGCAGTGTCGTTTTGACAGCTGCGACGGTCTTGACGACGGTCGGGCCGCCGCCGCGCCGGCCGCCGCCGCGCTGACGTTGACCGCCATCTTGCGATGGTTCGGCCTGTGCCTGGCCGCCCTCAGCCTGCTGGCCGCTGCCATTGCCGCCGGCCGGCTGCCTGATCAGCTGCGAGAGATAGGGAATGCGCGAGGCGTAGGGGATCATATTGCCGAACTGCCAGAGGCCGATGGCGGCAACGGCGATAATACTGACGGTGATCCAAAATTTCTTCATGGCGAGACCGGTTGAGCAGAGTTCAGAATTTATGCTTGATTGAGCCACTTTTATTGCGGCGCAAAAAAGACACAATTCCCGGGCTGCGATCACTAAGTGGTTATAACGGCTTAAATTTTTGTAATGAATATTCCGTAATATTCAAATTATACTAATATAACAGGAGTGCGCTTGACGCGCCTAAGAGGCGGCGTTTCCGGCAGGCCGACGCCGCTCCCGCATGCGGGTCGCTGCACGCAAGGAATAGCGGAAACAGAGAAGGCAGCTCGTCATGACTGAGTTGGACACCAGCGAACTTCGCACTCTCATCACAAGCGTGTTTCCCCAGCTGACGGCCTCCGTCTTCAAGCTGTCTGCAAGAAGCTGGGATTCGATAGCGGTCGATGTCGACGACACGCTGATCTTCAAGTTTCCCCGCCATCTCAGCGCCGAAAGAGCGCTGGTGAAGGAAGCGGCTTTGCTCGAAATCGTTCGGCCGTCGCTGTCGATGGCTGTTCCCGACATGCGCATCCACGACGGGCCGCCGATCTTCTCCAGCCACGCCAAGCTGGAGGGCGAGCATCTCATTGCCGAAGATTATGAGGCGCTCGGGGAGGGCGTACGCCAACGCCTGGCGGATGATCTCGCGCGTTTCTACGCCGAGCTGCATGCGATTGACGCCGAGCGCCTGCGCGCGGCCGGCGCATCAGCGATCCAACCGTGGCAATCGCCGGACGTGGTGCGAGCGAAGGCCTTGCCGCTGCTGCCGGCTGATATCCAGCGCTTTGCGGAGACCGTCGTTTCGGATTTCGAATTCCTACCGCCGGATCCTTACGGCAACGTCTACGGCTTTTTCGCCGGCCACGGCTGGAACATGGCCTTCGATTTTCGGCAGGGCAGGCTCAACGGCATTTACGATTTCGCCGATTCCGGTTTCGGGCCGTTGCACCAGGAGTTCATCTATTCGAACTTCATCTCGCCCGATCTGACCGCACGCATCGTCTCGGCCTATGAAATCCTGACCGGGCGCCGGCTTGACCGGCGGCGCATCGCGATCATGACCGGCTTCCACCGGCTTTCCGAGGTCGCCGAACTTGCCGACGATCCGGTCAATGTTGAACAGATGATCCGCAGTGCCGCGAACTGGGCCGCCGCCGCAGCCCGCCTCGTCTGAGCGGAGAATCGATTAGACGGATCGTGCCGCGCCGCCGTCGCAGCGGATGAGCGAGCCGGTGATGTAGCTTGCCGGCTGGCTGCACAGGAAGGCCGCTGTTGCGGCAAACTCCTCCACCCGGCCGTACCGGCCGATCGGAATGCGGGCCTCCTTGTCGGCGCGGATTTCCGCCATGCTTTTGCCCGTCCGCTTTGCCGCGGCGCCATCGAGATCGTCGAGCCGCGCCGTCAGAATGCTGCCCGGCAGGAGCAGGTTGGTGGTGATGCCGAAACGCGCCACTTCGGAGGCAAGCGTCTTGCTCCAGCCAGCAAGCGCAGGGCGCAGCGTATTCGACAGCGCCAGGTTGGCGATCGGCTCGATCACGCCCGATGAGGCGACCGTCAGGATGCGGCCCCAGCCCTGCGCCTTCATATCAGGCAATAGCGCATTGGTTAGGGTGATCACCCGGGCGACCATGGAGAGAAAATAGGTTTCGAGTCTCTCGGCCGTCATGTCCTCGGTGGTGCCGGGCGTCGGGCCGCCGGTATTGTTGACGAGGATATCGATGCCGCCGAACTTGTCCTTCACGGCCGTCGTCGCCGTCGCGACGAAGCGCTCGTCAGCGAGGTCGGCCCAGATCCAGTCGGCCCGGCCGTTGCCCTCGCTGTTGATCGCCTTGCAATTGGCCTCCAGTTGCTCGCCGCTGCGCCCGCAGAGCAGCACGTTTGCGCCCTCCCGCGCCAGCGCGAAGGCGATGCCGAGGCCAAGCCCGCGCGAGGAGGCCAGAACGAGCGCTCTTTTGCCCTTGATGCCGAGATCCATGATTTTCTCCGATGACGTTCAGCGATGTATAAGGCGCAGACGACGAAAAAGGAAAGATAGGGGTGGCGATATCGCTTTCGTAATTGACGTTGACGTAAGCGTTATCGTAAATCTCGGATCGGCGGAGAGATCGTTGTGCGAATTGGAGATTGGCTGTCGCATCCCGGCTCGACAATGCTTCGCCGTTTTGACAAGAAAGTCCCCCAAGGGATGATGGCCGCAGACGGCCAAGCGGAGACGAGTGAATGACCGAGACGACTGAGCTGCCCGAACGCGAGAGCATGGAATTCGACGTCGTGATCGTCGGCGCAGGCCCTGCCGGTCTTGCGGCGGCGATCCGGCTGAAGCAGGTCAATCCGGAATTGTCGGTCGTCGTGCTGGAGAAGGGCGCGGAAGTCGGCGCCCATATTCTCTCGGGCGCCGTCGTCGATCCCATCGGCATCGACCGGCTGCTGCCCGGCTGGCGCGATGAGGCCGACCATCCCTTCAAGACGGAAGTGACGGCCGATCACTTCCTGCTGCTCGGGCCGGCCGGCTCGATCCGCCTGCCGAACTTCATGATGCCGCCGCTGATGAACAATCACGGCAACTACATCGTGTCGCTCGGCAACGTCTGTCGCTGGCTGGCCGGCAAGGCCGAGGAGCTCGGCGTCGAAATCTATCCGGGCTTTGCCGCTGCCGAAGTGCTCTATGACGACAAGGGTGCGGTCATCGGCGTCGCCACCGGCGACATGGGCATCGAGAAGAACGGCGAGCCCGGCCCGAACTACACCCGCGGCATGGAGTTGCGCGGCAAATATACGCTGATCGGTGAAGGCGTGCGCGGTTCGCTCGCCAAGCAGCTGATCGCCAAGTTCGATTTGCAGAAGGATCGCGAGCCGCAGAAATTCGGCATCGGCATCAAGGAGCTCTGGGAGGTCAAGCCGGAGAACCACAAGCCGGGCCTGGTGCAGCACTCCTTCGGCTGGCCGCTCGGCATGAAGACCGGCGGCGGTTCCTTCCTCTATCACCTCGAAGACAATCTGGTGGCGGTCGGTTTCGTCGTCCACCTCAATTACAAGAACCCCTACCTCTACCCCTTCGAGGAATTCCAGCGCTTCAAGACGCATCCGGCGATCCGCGGCACCTTCGAGGGCGGCAAGCGGCTCTCCTATGGCGCGCGCGCCATCACCGAGGGCGGTTACCAGTCGGTGCCGAAGCTGTCCTTCCCCGGCGGGGCGCTGATCGGCTGTTCGGCCGGTCTGGTCAACGTGCCGCGCATCAAGGGCAGCCACAATGCGGTGCTGTCGGGTATGCTGGCGGCCGAGAAGCTGGCGGCGGCGATTGTATCGGGCCGCAGCCATGACGAGGTCGTCGAGATTGAGAGCGACTGGCGCAAGGGTGACATCGGCAAGGACCTGAAGCTTGTCCGTAACGTCAAGCCGCTGTGGTCGAAGTTCGGCACGGCGCTCGGCGTGGCGCTCGGCGGTCTCGACATGTGGGTGAACACGCTGTTCGGCTTCTCCTTTTTCGGCACGTTGAGACACGGCAAGACCGATGCGCAGTCGCTGGAGCCGGCCGCGCAGCACAAGCCCATCGCCTATCCGAAACCGGATGGTATTTTGACCTTCGACCGCCTGTCCTCGGTGTTCCTGTCGAACACCAATCACGAGGAAGACCAGCCGGTGCATCTGCAGGTCAAGGACATGGCGCTGCAGAAGGCCTCCGAACTCGGCATCTATGCCGGCCCGTCGACGCGCTACTGTCCGGCCGGCGTCTATGAATGGGTGGAGAAGGACGGCGACAAGACCTTCGTCATCAACGCCCAGAACTGCGTGCACTGCAAGACCTGCGACATCAAGGACCCGAACCAGAACATCAACTGGGTGCCGCCGCAGGGCGGCGAGGGGCCGGTCTATCCGAATATGTAAGGGCGATTGCCGGCTGCGGCCGGCAATTTCGTATTCCCACTGCCGCCCTTAGCGATTCATTAACCATAATTTCCTTAGCTTGCGACATCATCTTGACGCACTAAGGACACATTCATGACGATCTCCCGCCGGGGCTTTCTGATTGCTCTGCCGTTTGTCGTGGCCGGTTGCTCTTCGACAGGCTTGAACAGCCAGACCAACTACGCCGCACTCCCGGATGAAAAATTTCCGTTGAAGCAAGTGCCGATCGATAGGATCAAGCGGGAGCTGCGTCGCCAGGAAGTGGCCTACGAAACCACGCATGCAGCAGGCACGATCGTCGTCGATACACCGGCGCGCCGCGCTTACTATGTCCTCGGCGACGGCAGAGCGATGCGCTACGGCGTCGGTGTCGGCCGCGAAGGGATGGCATTTGCCGGAAACGCCTATATCGGCCGCAAGGCCGAGTGGCCGAGCTGGACGCCGACGGAAAACATGCAGCGTCGCGAGGAGCGCTATCGCAGGCTTGCGGGCGGCATGCCGGGCGGCCCGAACAACCCGCTCGGCGCGCGGGCGATGTATCTCTATCGGGGCGGCAACGACACGCATTTCCGTATTCACGGCACCAATCAGCCGGAATCGATCGGGCTCGCCATGTCGAGCGGCTGTATCCGCATGATGAACCATGACGTGATCGACCTCTATAGCCGAGTCGATGTCGGCGCCAGGGTTGTCGTCATCCAGGCTTGAGCAGCCAAAGTCAGGCCCATTGAAAAAGCCGCCGCAGCGATAGCTGCCGGCGGCTTCGTCATATTGGTCGCAGCTGATCGTCAACGACGTGCCGCGATGCCGGTGGAAAGCGCCACGCCGATGCCGGTGATGACTGCGGCGCTGACCTCGGCAATGCCGACCGCTTCGCCGAGCAGGAAGCCGCCACCCAGCGTCGCCAGCACCGGCGTCAGCGCCGTGAAGGCGGCGGCCTGCGTGCCGCCGAGGGTTCTCACCGCGGTGCCGTAGGCGAGCATCGCTACGAGGCCGGAAAGAACGCCCTGGCTCAGCGCCTGCAGGCCGATTTCCTGCAGGGGCGCCTGCGGCAACGAGGTGCCGAAGATCAGCGCCAGCGTTCCCATGATCAGGAAGGACCAGACGGCGATGAGCGCGCTCGCCTGCACGGCCGTCAGGCCGGAGCGACGGAAAGCATGCGTATAGCTCGCCCACAGAAGAGCGCCGGCGGGCAACAGCACGAAGCTTGTCCATGGCAGCGAGGCGTCGGCAAGGCTGCGCGCCAGCAGGATCAGCACGCCCGCGACGATTGCGACCAGCCCGGCAATACGTGTGCGGTCAGGTCTCTCGGCAAACAGCGCAGCCCCGATCAGGGCGGTGGCGAGCGGCATGGAGCCGCCGAGCAGAATGCCTGACGAGGCAGCCGGCGTCGAATGGATTGCGAAGGTGGTCAGCAGGAAGAAGACGGCGCCGGAACCGGACACCATGATCGCGAGCAGATGAACCGGCAGGCCCTTCGGCAGCAGTCCCGTCCTCAGCCAGACGGGCGAAAGCACGAGGGCCGGAATGCCGAAGCGGATCAGCCCGATATCGATCGAGCCGAGCGGCGTTGCCGCGCTGTGGCGGGTGACAAGAAACCATGTCGCCCAGATCAGCACGGTGACGGTACCGCCGGCATAACCCAGCGTCTGCGACGGCGACTTGTCGTTCGAAAATGCGATGGTGGTCATCGTCTTATCCTTTCTCCGTCCGGAGCCTCTCCGGTTGAAGAAAAGACTAGCGCTGAAGGCCGAGGCATGTCCTTGCTATCTGTGGCTCGAAAACCATGATAAACGCAATCTTCTGCCAATTGGTGGCAACGAGGGTGATGAAAATGCCAAACTTCGATAAATTCGATATCGCCATTCTGAAATGCCTGCAGGAAGATGCGCGCGCCACCAATGTCGAGATTGCCGAGAAGGTCAACCTCTCGCCGTCGCCCTGCCTGCGCCGCATCCGCAATCTTGAACGCTCCGGCATTATCCGCGGCTACACCGCCGATATCGACCGCAAGGAGGTCGGCCTCGGCCTGACGGTTTTCGTCGAATTCAAGGTCGTCCACCACAGCCGCGAGAATTCCGAGGCGCAGCAGAAGGCACTGCTTGCCATTCCCGAGATCGTTTCCTGTTTCCTGATCTCGGGCACGGCCGATTTCCTCGCCGAAGTGGTGGTGGAGGATCTCGCCGCCTATGAACGGCTGCTGACCGAAACGCTGCTGACCTTGCCGAATGTCAGCGACATCCGCTCGAACTTCGCCATCCGCAGCATCAAGACGCACGGACCGCTGAAGCTACCCGAGGGAAAGTAATTTTCCTCGGGGCTTGTGCCTTTTCTCGGCCTGGCGCCCGGAGCCGCCCCTCATCCGCCTGCCGGCACCGGGTCTCGACCCCCGGTAAGGGTTAGGGTGAGGGGCAAATTCCAGGCGTTACAGCAGCGTCCCGCTGAGGATGAGCAGCGCCACCGAGAAGTAGATGACGAGCCCGGTGACGTCGACCAGCGTGGCGACGAAGGGGGCCGAGGCGCTGGCCGGGTCGAGCCGCAGCTTCTGCAGCACGAAGGGCAGCATCGAGCCGCAGATCGAGCCGAAGGTGACGATCCCGATAAGGGCGGCAAACACCGTGATGGCGACCATCTGCCAGTGCGGACCGTAATCATAGAGCCCGGCCGACTGCCAGAAGACGATGCGGATGAAGCCGACGAGACCAAGGATCGCGCCGAGCACGATGCCGGTCGGCAGTTCGCGGAACAGCACCTTCCACCAATCCGAAAGCTTCAGCTCGCCGAGCGCCAATGCCCGGATGATCAGCGATGTCGCCTGCGACCCGGAATTGCCGCCCGAGCTCATGATCAGCGGGATGAACAGCGTCAGCACCACAGCCTTTTCCAGTTCGCCCTCGAAATGCTGCATGGCGCTCGCCGTCAGCATCTCGCCGAGGAACAGGGCGGCAAGCCAGCCGGCGCGCTTGCGGATCATCCCGGCGAAGTTGATCTTCATATAGGGCTGGCCGAGCGCCTCCATGCCGCCGAACTTCTGGGCCGCTTCCGTCGTGTCTGCGATCATCGTATCGATCACGTCGTCGACGGTGACGATGCCGAGCATCTGCCCATGGTCGTCGGTCACCGGCAAGGCGAGGAGGTCGTGCTTGCGGATCAGCCGGGCGACATCCTCCTGCTTCATCAGCGGATCGGCCGAAACCGGCGCGCCCTTCTGGGCGACCGAGAGGATGGAGGCCTCCGGCTCGCCGGTGATCAGGCGGCGCAGCGTCACCACGTGCATGAGCGCATGGCTTGCCTCGCCGAGCACATAGATGGCGTAGACGGTCTCGCGCGAGCGTTCGACCTGGCGCACATGATCGAGCGTCTGGGCAACGGTCCAGCTGTCGGGCACGCTGACGAATTCCGTCGTCATGATGCTGCCGGCGGTGCGCGGCGGATAGCCCATCAGGTGCTGGATCGCGATGCGCACCGGCTCGTCGAGGCTGGCGAACAGCCGGGCGCGGGTCTCACCGTCGAGCTCGAGCAGCACGTCGGCGACGCGGTCGTTCGACATGCCGTGCAGCAGCCGTGCGGCATCCTCGGCGCCCATCAGCGCGAGGATTTCGGCGGCGTTGCGAAGCTCCGGCCGGTCGAGAATGTTGACGGCATAGTCGAGCGGCATGCCGGTCAGAACGCGCCCGGCGTCCTGGACTGCGAGCGCATTCAGCGCCTCGACGCGTTCGGCGATGGTTGCACCGCGGCTGTTGTTGATGAAGGCACGGGCGGCATGGCCTGCCCGAAGAGGGAAGCGATTGATATTCATTGAGGCTCGCCTTTCCATCGATCCGCCGTAGCGTCCGACGGGCGAGCCGACAGGAGTCGGTCAGCGCACGAGGGCCGCGTACGGCAAAGGCAATCGACTGCTACTGTCGCTTGGCATCGCTAAGATGGCTCCGTTAAAATCCGTGGCAGGACGAGTGTCATCCACGTGTCATGCTAAGTGGTCCCGAACGCGAAAAAAGTCAAGCGGAGTAAATGCTTAACGCCAGAATGTCGCACCCGCGCGCGACCTGCCTCGCCAATGGCTTCAGAGGGCCGGTGCGGTCCGGCCGCGGCGCTCCAGGCGTAGCGAGGCTGCGAAGACGAAAAGGCCGAGGAAGGACAGCGCGGCGCCGACATAGCCGGTTGCCGCAAAGCCGTAGCCCCAGGCGATGACGAGGCCGCCAAGCCAGGCGCCGAGCGCATTGGCGATGTTGAAGGCGGAATGGTTGGAGGCGGCCGCCAGCGTCTGCGCATCGGCGGCGACATCCATCAGCCGCGTCTGCAGCGCCGGCCCGGCGGCAAAACCGCAGCCGACGAGGAAGACCGAAAGGCCGAGCATATAGGGGTTGGCGGCGGTCAGCGCGAAGGTGGTCAGCACCACGATATTATAGATGAGCGAGCCGCCGATCGTGCCGAGCAGCGATTTGTCGGCCAGCCACGAGCCGATGAAATTGCCGGCGTTCATGCCGACGCCGAACAGGACCAGCATGATCGGAACCGCGCTTTCCGGCAGCATCGCCACCTTCGTCGTGGTCGAGGCGATATAGCTGAACATGGCGAACATGCCGCCATAGCCGACGGCGGCGATGCCGAGCGTCAGCCAGACCTGTGGCCGGCGGAAGGCGCCGAGCTCGCGCAGGAAGCTCGCCTCTTCGGAGACCCTGTCTTTCGGAACGTGGAACCAGATCAGCGCCACTGTCAGCAGGCCGACGATGCCGACCGATAAAAACGCCACCTGCCAGTCGAGCGACTGACCGAAGAGCGTCGTCACCGGGGTGCCGAGGAGCGTGGCGATGGTCAGGCCGAGCATCACCCGCCCGACCGCGCGTGCCCGCCGATGCACCGGCACCATCGAGGCAGCGACGAGGGCGGCAACGCCGAAATAGGCGCCGTGCGGCAGGCCGCTGACGAAGCGCAGCAGAGTGAACGTCTCGAAGGTCGGCGCCACGGCGCTGAGGATGTTGCCAATGGCAAAGACCAGCATCAGCATCAGAAGCAGCGTGCGGCGCGCCATCTTGGCCGCGAGCACGGCGATGACCGGCGCGCCGACGACGACGCCGAGCGCATAGGCGCTGATGACGTAGCCGGCCTGCGGCGTCGTGACCGAGAAGGTTTCGGCGACGTTGGGCAGCAGGCCCATGATGGCGAATTCGCCGGTGCCGATGCCGAAGCCGCCGCAGGCCAGCGCCAGCTGAACCAGCGCGACGGTCGTCGACGACGGCAGCGCGGCCTCCGGCTGGCTTTCGATGGGTTCATTGATCGCGATCTGGCTCACGAGAGCTCCTTGAGACGGTTCTCTGCTTGGCAAGGGCCTTGGCGCGGACGCGGGCCGATCGTTCGGAATGGCAGGATGCGGAGGGGTAGTGGAACCTCCATCTATCCGCAACGCCACGGCCTGCGTCGAGTGCGTTTTTTGCAGTGCAGCGTCCTGTTATGTGCATATGTCTGTTGCAATTTTTGCCTCTCCGGCGCTTCTGGGGAAAAGCGGCGGCGCTTGAAATCGCCGATACCGCAACCATCTCAGAGGCAAGGCAGGATCAGTTCACGCCAGAGACGGGAGCCCTCATGAAGCTTGTAGGCTTTTTCAATCGCGACGGCGGCACATTCAGGACCACGGATATGCTGGCCTATGAGAAGAGGGCGGAGGCGGCTTTCCGGGATGCAGGTCACGATTTCGAAGCCATCGTTTTCTCCGGCAAGGAGATCATTCCGGCCATGGAGCGGGCCGCCAGGCGTGATGATATCGATGGCATCGTCGCCGGCGGCGGCGACGGCACGATTTCGGCGGCGGCATCGATTGCCTGGAAAAACGGCATTTCACTCGGTGTCGTGCCCGCTGGTACGATGAACCTCTTTGCCCGCTCGCTGCGCGTGCCGCTCGATATCTGGCAGGCGCTCGATGTGCTCGCGACCGGCGAGATCGATAATGTCGATATTGCCAGCGCCAATGGCCGGCCCTTCATTCACCAGTTTTCCGCTGGCCTGCATGCCCGCATGGTGCGCTACCGCAATGCCTACAGCTATCGCTCCCGGCTGGGCAAGATCCGGGCGAGCACCAAGGCCGCCCTCGGCGTCGTGTTCAATCCGCCGGAATTCGAGGTCGAATTCGAGGCGGCCGGCATGCGCGAGCGCCGCTGGGTGTCGGCGATCTCAGTCTCCAACAACCCCTTCGGCGAGAATGTGCTGCTCTACGCCGATAATCTCAGAAGCGGCGAACTCGGCTTCTATACGGCAAAACCGCTGAAGCCGCTCGGCGTCGCCCGCCTCGCCATCGACATGCTGCGTGGCAAGGTTCGCGAGAATGCCGATGTCATGGTCATGCACCCGGCCGAGGTACACCTGCATTTCCCGAAACTGCGGCGTAAGGCCAATTGTGTCATGGACGGCGAATTGTCGCCGCTCGCACGCGACGTTTCCCTCCGGCTGCATCCGCGCGAGCTGAAGGTCCTCGTCAAGCAAGGGCTCGCCGCTCAGGTGGACGCCGTCGAACGCCGTGAGCCTGCAGCCTGAGACCCGGAAGGCTTCAGAGCCGTGGCAGATAGGTGCGGTAGTCGAAATCCGAGACGGTGCGCAGATGCGCTAGCGCTTCCTTGCGTTTGGTGTCGCCATAAAGCGCCTGATAACGCGGGCCGACGATATCGGCGATGAAGGGCGAGGTGCGGAAGGTCTCGACCGCGCTCAGGAAATCATGCGTCAGCCGCGTCGTATTTTCCGGCGTATGCGAGGGTGTCGTCTCTTCGCCGGGATTGAGGTCGCCGTCGAGGCCGATGAGCATGCCGCCGAGGATCGCTGCAAGCAGTAGATAGGGATTGGCATCGGCGCCGGCGACGCGATGTTCGATGCGCGCGCCCGGCCCGTCCTTGTCGGGTATGCGGATCGCGGTTCCGCGATGGCCGCTGCCCCAGGTGAGATCGACCGGTGCGAAGGAGCCCGGCTGGAAGCGCCGGTAGGAGTTGGCGAAAGGGGCGAAGATCAGCTGCGCCTCGCGCATGGTCTTGAGCAGGCCTGCCGTCACCGATTTCAGCAATGTCGGCTCGCCGCCCTTGGCATCGAGGATGTTGCGGCCCTGCCGGTCGACGACGCTGGCATGGACATGCAGGCCGGAGCCGGCATGGTCGGAATAGGGTTTTGCCATGCAGGTCGATTTCAGCCCATGTCGGCGTGCCGCCTGCTCGGCGATGCGCTTCAGATAGAGGCAATCGTCGGCAGCCGCCAGCGCATCGGCGCGGTGCAGCAGATTGACTTCGAACTGGCCGGGGCCGAACTCCGCCGTCGTCGCATCCGCCGGCAGCCCCTGGGCGGCCGCATAAGCCCGCAGCGTCTGCAGGTAGCCGTCGAGCGCATCGACGGCGCTCATGTCGTAGAGCTGGAAACCATTCGGCTCGCCGCGATAGGTCAGGCTTTCCGGCGGGGAGGGGCGGCCGGTTTCGCGCCAGTCGCCCGACATCACATAGAATTCCAGCTCGGTGGCGACGACAGGCGTCAACCCGCGGCTGCGATAACGCTCGACCACGGAAGCGAGAATGGCGCGCGGATCCATGAAGCTCGGGCTGCCGTCGAATTCATGCATGGTGGCGAGCACCTGCATCGAGCCCTCCGGGGCCCAGGGCATCGGCGCGAGGCTGCGCCGGTCGGGAACGACCATGCCGTCGGGATCGCCGATCGTCAGCGACAGGCCGGTGATATCGTCATTGTCGTCGCCCCAGATGTCGAGCGATTGCGTCGAGGTCGGCAGGCGGATCTCACCGGCCCAGGCCTTGCTTTCGGCGGCGGGCGGCAGCTGCTTGCCGCGCAGGTCGCCGTTCATGCCGACGATCAGGATCTCGAAACGCGGGTCGCCGCCGGCCTTGCCGTCCATCCTGCCGCTCGCCATGACCTTGAAAATCCTCCGGGACAAGGCCAAGCTCCTATCCCATCAATAGCAGCCTTTCAATCCGCGAGGGTCTTTTACCAGCCATGCCCGATACTCACCCGCCCTCGAACGTTGCCGCGATCGACGCAGCCCATCATCTGCACCCCTTCGCCGACATGAAAAAGCTGAACGCCGATGGCGCCCGCATCATCCAGCGCGGCGAGGGCGTCCATATCTTCGATGATCGCGGCCGGAAATATCTCGATGGATTCGCCGGCCTCTGGTGCGTCAATATTGGCTATGGCCGCCGCGAGATCGCTGAGGCCGTCGCAAGGCAGATGAACGAGCTGCCCTATTATAACACCTTCTTCGGCACGACCTCGACGCCGACGGCGTTGCTTGCGCAGAAGGTGACGTCGCACGCGGGCGCGCGTTTCAACCATATCTTCTTCACCGGCTCCGGTTCGGAGGCGAACGACACCTGGTTCCGCATGGCCCGCGTCTACTGGAGCGTCGTCGGCAGGCCGTCGAAGAAGATCGTCATCGCAAGGAAGAACGGCTATCACGGCTCGACCGTCGCCGGCGCCAGCCTCGGCGGCATGAAATACATGCACGAGCAGGGCGACCTGCCAATATCGGGCATCGTCCATATCGGCCAGCCCTACTGGTACGGCGAGGGCGGCGATCTCTCGCCTGATGAATTCGGTCTCAAGGTCGCCCGCGAGCTCGAAGCGAAGATCGACGAGCTCGGCGAGGAGAACGTCGCCGCCTTCGTCGCCGAGCCGGTGCAGGGAGCCGCCGGCGTCATCATCCCGCCCGAAACCTACTGGCCGGAGATCGACAGCATCTGCAAGGCGCGCAATATCCTGCTGGTGACCGACGAGGTGATCTGCGGTTTCGGCCGGTTGGGCGCCTGGTTCGGCCATCAGCATTTCGGCGTCGAGCCGGATCTGGCGCCGATTGCCAAGGGGCTCTCCTCCGGTTACCTGCCGATCGGCGGCGTGCTCGTCAGCGACAAGATCGCCGACGTGCTGATCAACGACGTCGGCGAGTTCAACCACGGCTTCACCTATTCCGGTCATCCCGTCTGTGCGGCCGCCGCCCTCGAGAACCTGCGCATCATCGAGGAGGAAAGGCTGGTCGAGCGCGTACGTGACGACATTGGCCCCTATTTCGGCAAGGCGTGGGCAGCGCTCGCCGATCATGACCTGGTCGGCGAGGCCGTCAGCATTGGCCTGATGGGCGGACTGCAGCTTGCTGCCGACAAGAGCACACGAACGCGTTATGAGAAGCCTGACCCGGTCGGGGCGCTGGTGCGCAATCACGCGCTGGCAAACGGCCTCGTGCTGCGCGCCACCGGAGACCGCATGCTGGCCTCGCCGCCACTCGTCATCAGCCACGCGGAGGTGGACGAGATGGCCAGGATTACCAAGCTGGCGCTGGATGCGGCCTGGAAGGAGCTGAAATCCTGATGTCTTTTGGCCGACCGGGTCTATTGCGGATGGTCGATAAGCAGGCTGTTCGCAACGCTCCTCGCGCTTCCGGCCATTCGGTCCCCAGCGACCGCCTTTTCCAGTTCACTCAGCTGGCCGGTCGAGCCAGGCATATCCGAATCGGTAACGGTCGTCGCCGCGCTGATAGAAATAGGGCACGTCGATGAACGACGCCTCAGGTTGGGATGCGCCGAGATTGGCCTGCAGCCATTCAGCCATGACCGGCGGGAGCCCATCGCTTGCCGCTTTCGGCGGGATCAGCCACACGAGAAGCAGCGGTTGCCGGCCCGCAAGATCCGGATGGAAGCCGGGATAGTCAACCGAGAGGACCGGTACATCGGGAATATCCTGCCTGAGATTGCCGGCAAGCAGGCTGTCGCCGGCAAGGATCGCCGCCGGTTCGGCCTGTTTGCGCAAGCTTTCGAGCATCGTGGCATAGGGTCTGTTCAGCCGTTCGTAATGGCCGGTGAAGCGTGCAGCCGCGACGCTGCCGTAAAGGGCGGCCGGCACGCCAATCATGATGACGGCGACGACAGCCATGAAACGACGGGACGCCCTGGCTGTCGCAACGCCGGCGGCATCGATTTTCAGGCAGAAATAGAGCGGCAGGATGAAGAGCATCGGCACCAGCCAGCGATCCTTGATGCCGGTGGCTCCGCCGAAGACGATCAACAGCAGGATGCCGGCCAGGAAGACGAACATCATCCGCTCGATGAGCCGCGTCCAGTCCGAGCCGGCGGCAAGCGCCGGACGAAGCCCCTTGCCGAAGACGAGCGCAAACACCGCCACTGTCAATCCGGCAAAGCTGATGATGGCGAGAGCAAGCGAGCCGATACCCATGGCCACCTGCATGAGATAGCTGGCATGGCCGCTCGCGGTCATCTTCTCCAGCGTGCGGGCGGTGGCGAAATTGAGATTATCCTTCAGCCAGAAGAGATGCGGCAGGGTGAGGATAAGCGCCACGGCAATGGTCACCACCAGCCGCCGGTCGAAGATCCGCGGCCGCAGGCGCGCATCGGCCAAGGCGGCGATCAGGGCGGCAGCCGGCAGGATGGCAAAGTTATATTTGGCAAGCAGGCCGAAACCGATGCCGATGCCTGTTATCAGATAGGAGGCAAGGCTCGACTGCTTCAGGCTGCGGATGAAGCCGTAGAAGAAGATGCTGGCCGAGAAGAACACCGCCACCGTGTGCGTCAGATCGCGCTGCATCTCGAAAGCCATCTGCGGAATCGTCAGCAGCCCGAGCGTCGCCATCGCCACCAGCGCCTTGTCGCGCAGGATAAGTCGCGCCGTCAGGCCGTAGAGCAGATAGGAAATGAACAGCAGGAGGTTCTTCACCACCGAAAGCGCGGTAAGCGAGACCCCGGCAACCTGGAAGACGCTATATTGCAGCCAGTTGTAGAAGGGCGGTTGCGGGCCGTAGCCGGCGGCCAGCCATTGCGACCGGAAGACCTGCTCGGCCTCGTCGAGATCGAGCGAATGCGAGGTCGCCAGCCGCACGCCGATCTGAAGCGTGAAATAGGCCGCCAGCAGCGCGAAAATCCATCGCATGTCGCGAAGGTTGGTTTCGGTCATCTATCTAGCCCCCGGCCGAACCCATGCGTAACCGAGCGCGAAGTTGTCGCCCTGGCGGCCGAAATAATAGGGAAGCGACAGCGAGCCCATCTCCTGCGGCACGATGCCCGCTGCCGCCAGCGCCGATGAAAACCGCTCCGGCATAACCGCATCCGCAGCCGCCGCCGCCTTCTTGCCGCGCCAGACGATTAGCACCGGTCCGCCTGCTATTGTGTAGGCCGGAATGCCCGCAACGGGAAAATCGGGGATGACAACCGGCACGTCGGGAAGCTGCAGACGCATGTTCCCGGCGACATAGGGGTCCGAAGCAATCACCAGCGCGGGTTCGGCCGGTCGGGTCATTTCGCGGACGAGATCGGCCATTGGCACATTCGGTCGGCTGTAGGTGCCGATCAGCCCGGCGCCGACCACGCGGAAGCAGAGCGCGACTAGCACACAGGCCATCAGCACCGGAACGACCGGCCGGAAGCGGCGCAGCCCGGCGGAAAGATCGAGCCCGGCCGCCTGCATCTTTGCCAGGAAATAGATCGGTAGCACCAGCAGGAACGGGTCGAGCCATCGCTCACGCACCGTGGTGGAACCGGTGAACAGCACGATCAGAACGATGCCGGCAAGGCTTGCCAGCATCATCCGCTCCATCATCGTGGTCCAGCGGTTTCCTGCCGAAAGCATCAGGACAAAATCCCGCCGGAAGGCGGCTGCGAAGATGGCCACCGGGAGCGCCGCAAAGGCGATGATGGCGATGAGAAAGGCGAGGAGGCCTTTGCCAACCCGGGCGATGCCGGCGGGTTCGTTACCGGCGGCCATCTTGACCAGAGTATCGGAGGAGGCGAATGCGAGATTGCCCTGCAGCCAGATTGCGTGCGGCAGGACGATGACGAGCGCGACGGCAATCGCGATGAGCATACGCCAGTCGAGCGTCCTGCGCCGCCAGTCGGCGTCAGGCAGGATGGCAATCAGCGCGACGATCGGCATCAGCGCGAAATTGTACTTCGAGATCAGCCCGATGCCGGTCGCAAGCCCGAGCAGCAGGTAACTGCCGGTATCCGGCCGCTCGAGCGTGCGGAAGAAGCCGTAGAGGAAGAGCGAGCTTGCAAAGAGCAGCGCCGTCGTGTGGGTCAGATCCTGCTGCGCCATGTAGGAGACCTGGGGCAGGGTGATAAGCGCCATCATCCCGACGGCGGCAAGCTTCTGGTCCTTCAGCGCCTCGCGTCCGGCGAGGCCGTAAAAGAGGTAACACAGGAAGAGCAGGATATTCTTCGGCACGATCAGCGCGCCGATCGACATGCCCGTCACCGAAACGATGGCATATTGCATCCAGTTGTAGAAGGGCGGCTGCGGGCCGTAGCCCGCCAGCAGATATTGCGAGAAGAAGGATTGCTCGGCCTCGTCGAGCTCCAGCGAATGCGGAAGCGCGATGCGCAACGCGATATTCAGCACGAAATAGGCTGCAAGCAGCAGCGCCGCGGTTCTGATCGTCCTCGTCGCGCGTTCCAGCATCGTGCTGCCAGCTTAGGCTTGGCTTTGATCGTCGAAGATCTGCCGTACGATATAATTCGGAGAAGCGTCGTCACGATAATAGGTGCGCGCGATCATTTCCGCCAGAATGCCGGTCGTGATCATCTGCACCGACGACAGCAGCAGCACGACGCCGACCATCAGCATCGGCCTCGTGCCGATATCATTTCCCATGATGAACTTGTCGAAACCGAGGTAAAGCAGGATCAGCATGGCGACGGCGCCGAGGCCGAGACCCAGCGAGCCGAAGAAATGCCCCGGCCGCGCCTTGTAGCGCATGAAGAACATCACCGACAGCAGGTCGAGGATGACGCGGAAGGTGCGCGAAATACCGTATTTCGAAACGCCGTGCTCGCGGGCATGGTGGGTGACGGCCATCTCGCCGATGCGCGAGCTCGGGACGACACCGGCCACCCAGGCCGGGATGAAGCGGTGCATCTCGCCCATCAGCTTCACCTGCTTGATGATCGAGGCCCGGTAGATCTTCAGGCTGCAGCCGTAGTCGTGCAGCTTGACGCCGGTGATGCGGCCGATCAGGTAGTTGGCGCACCATGAGGGAATCTTGCGCAGAAACAGACCATCCTTGCGGTTCTTGCGCCAGCCAACCAGCAGGTCGAGTTCGCGTCTTTCGAGCTCCGAGACCATCGCAGGGATGTCCTTGGGGTCGTTCTGCAGATCGCCGTCCATCGTCGCGATCAGCCGGCCCCGGGCGGTGTCGATGCCGGCCTGCATGGCGGCGGTCTGGCCGAAATTGCGCTGCAGCTCAACGATTCTGAGCGCCAGCCCGTTTCGCCCGACAAATTTGCGGGCGTTGACGAGCGTCGCATCGGTGCTGCCGTCGTCAACGAGGATCAGTTCCCAGCGATGAGGATATTGGGCCATCGCAGCGAGGATGCGTTCGACCAGTGGGCCGACGCTTTCCTCTTCGTTGAAAACCGGCACGACCAGCGACAGCTCGAGCGATTGTACCGGATCATTCGTGCCACGAATGGGCTCTACCGTTGTCTGCAACTTTCATCTCCAAAAGCCGGGCGGCCTGGCAATCCTTACTGCCGCCACCGCGTTTGCGGAAGCCTACTACATGAAGTGTCCGTCCGTTGCCAGCGGACAATACCGGTTTCCCTCGCCCGAGCTGCCGCAACGCTATAGCGCGCCGCCCTCCACCCAGGAGTAGCCGATGGAAAAGGTATGTTTGCCGTCGCCGAAAAGATAGGGCAGCGTCAGCGTATTTATCTCTTTCAGACGAATACCCGATTTGACGAGATTGTCGGCGAATTCGGGCGAAATGGTTGGATCATTTGCGGTTTCGCCCCGCCAGACGACGAGCACAGGACCCTTCGCGGCCGCATATTCGGGCACCCCTCGCCCTGGAAAGAAGGGGATTACGACGGGAACGTCGGGGAATTCCAGCTTCATGTTGCCGGCCACGAACTTGCTTCCCGCGACGATCAGCACCGGCTTGCGTGTCGCGGTCAGTTCGTCAACGAAATTCGCGAACGGCACATTCGTTCTCGTATAAACGCCGGTATATTGCATCGCGACGATCCTGAGCAGGAGGATCGCCAGGATGACGACCATGAAGACCGGCACTACTGGCCGGAAGCGCGCCAGGCCAGCGGAAAGATCGAAGCCGGCGGTTTCGAGCTTCAGGAAAAGATAGATCAGCATGACGAGCAGGCACGGGTCGAGCCAGCGCTCGTGGATGTCGCTCGCGCCGGCGACGATGACGACACCGACGAAGGCCAGCAGGCTGACAATCATCATCCGCTCGATGACCCGGATCATCGGACTGGACGCGGAAAGTGCACGGAAGAAATCCCGTCGGAAGGCTGCTGCGAAGAAAACGATCGGCAATGCGACGAAACCGAGGACGGCGATGACGAGGGAGAGCAGTCCCTGTCCGATGCGGGGGAGGCCAGCGGCCGCTTCGTGCTCGGCGGTCATCCGCTCCATGGTCGGGGCCGAAGCGCTGACGAGGTTATCGGGCAGCCAGAGCGCATGCGGCAGAACGACCACAATGGCGATTGCGAACGCCGGCAGCAGACGCCAGTCCAACAGACGGCTGCGCCACTTTCGGTCCACCAGGACCGCGACGAAGGCGGCAAACGGCAGAATGGCGAAATTGTATTTGGAGATGAGGCCGATGCCGGTGGCGATGCCGATGACGAGGTAGCTGCCGATCGTCGGCTGCCGAAGTGTGCGAAAAAAGCCGAAGAGGAAGAGCGAGGTCGCAAACAGCAGGGCAACGGTATGGGTCAGTTCGCGCTGCGCCATGAGGCCGACCTGCGGCAGGGTAATCAGGCTCAGCATGGCGATGGGCGGGAGAAGACGGCTCTTCAGCACCTCGCGCGCAGCAAGCCCATAGAACAGATAGCAGCCGAAGAGAATGATGTTCTTCGGAACCGAGAGCGCCCACATCGTGATCCCGGTGACCGAGACGATGGCGTATTGGATCCAGTTGTAGAAGGGCGGTTGCGGGCCGTAGCCGGCCAGAAGATATTGCGAGTAGAAAGATTGTTCCGCCTCGTCGAGATCGAGCGTATGGGGCAGCGCGATGCGGAGCACGATGTTCAGCAGGAAATAGACTGCCAGAAAAATGCTCGCGCTCGTAATATTTCTCGTAATGCGCTCCAACATCGATCTCCAAGTCAAACCGGCAAGGTGCCGTCGTCCATCGGTCTGCCGCCGGATCGTCGGCCTTAAAGCGATCGCGCCGCCACCGCCATCAACTCCGCCGTTGTGCCCAACCGCCATTTCTCCTAAAACGCCTGGCAATAGAGCCGGGGCTCATGCCGACGCCAAGCGAGGAATGCCTACTACATGAAGAGTTCGATCGTTGAAAGCCAGCAGTCCTGGTTTATGCGCAATCGCATGACGGCGCTGACGGTCGTAATTGTCGCAGCCTATGCGCTCTTCGTGCAATGGTTCTGGGGTTGGCCCGTTATCATTCGCCAGTGGGCCGATGTCGGGGCAGGCCCGGTGATCGGAGCGCTCGTGGCGCTGACCGGCACCTATTTCCTGCGCACATGGCGCATCTACGACTATTTTCCGAAGGAGACCGCGGGCCGGTTCGCGACCCTTTTCCGTGTCACGCAGATCCACAATCTCCTGAACATCATGCTGCCCTTCCGGACCGGCGAGACCAGCTTTCCGCTGTTGATGCGCACCGAATTCGGCATTCCGCTGACGCGCGGAACCTCGGCGCTCTTCGTCATGCGGCTGCTCGACCTGCATGCTCTGCTGGCGGCTGCCGGCATCGGCTTTGCGCTCGCTGCGGCCGATGCTCTCGTCGCATGGTCGCTTTGGGCGGTCTTCCTGCTGCTGCCGGTCGCAGCCTTCGCCGCGCGCAAGCCGCTGTTGCGCGGCGCCGCCAGGCTGTTGCCTGCAAAGGCGCAGAAATTGGTCGTCGAGATCGAAAACGGCTTGCCGCTCGGCGCCGCGGCCTTTGCGCGCGCCTGGGCGATGACCATCGTCAACTGGCTGGTGAAGGTGATCGTGCTCGCCTGGGCACTCGGCCTGATGGGCGTTGTGCCGATGGCGGCAAGCTTCGGCGGCGCGCTTGGCGGCGAACTCTCCTCCGTCCTGCCGGCGCATGCGCCGGGCGGGGTCGGCACCTACCCAGCCGGCATCACTGCCGGCGCCATTGCGCTCGGGGCGTCGAGCGAGCGGGCGGCTCTGGCTGCACTGGCGCAGGCGAGCGTCAATGCCCATCTGCTGATCATCGTCTCGGCACTGACGGGCACGGCGATCTCACTGCCGCTCGGACGCCGCGGCAAGCGCTGAAATCCGTTTCCTCAAGAATGCCTGCTCCGGCTCCTGCCGGCAGAGCGACAAGGCCGTCTGATAGGATGCGATCGCCTCTTCTCTCCGTCCCAGCCGTCGCAGGAAATCGGCGCGCGCCGAATGGGCAAGGTGATAGGCCTGCAGCTCCCGGCGCCCCAGAATGGCATCGATGAGATCCAGCCCCTTTGCCGGCCCTTCGGCCATCGAAATCGCCACCGCCCGGTTGAGCTCGACGACCGGTGAGGGCTGGGCTGCCAGAAGTAGGTCGTAAAAGAAGGCAATTCGCCGCCAGTCGGTTTCCTCGGCGGTCGGCGCCTTCGCATGTTCGGCGGCAATCGCCGCCTGCACCGTATAGGTGCCGATCTCTTCCGTCCGCATTGCCTTGGCGAGGAATGCCAGGCCTTCCGAGATCTTGGCGCGGTCCCAGAGCGAGCGGTCCTGATCGGCCAGCAGCACCAGCGCTTCCTCCTCGCTGCTGCGGGCGCTGCGGCGGGAATCCTGCAGCAGCATCAGCGCCATAAGTCCGCAAACATCAGGATGCGGCAGCAGCGCCAGGAGCAGCCGCGCCAACCGGATGGCCTCGCCGGTCAGGTCGGCGCGAACGACCGCGTCTCCCGAAGAGGCGGAATAGCCTTCGTTGAAAACGAGATAGATGACGTGCAGCACCCGGTCGAGCCGCTCGGGCAATGCCTCGCGGCCCGGCACTTCATAAGGGATGTTCGCAGCCCGGATCCTGTTTTTGGCGCGCACGATCCGCTGAGCGACCGTCGGCGCCGGAATGAGGAAGGCATGGGCGATCTCTTCGGTGGTCAGTCCGCAGATTTCCCGAAGCGCCATCGCCGTCTGCGCATCCGCGGGGATAGCCGGGTGGCAGCAGGTGAAGATCAGCCGCAGCATGTCGTCCTCGATCGCTTCCATGTCGCCCGTCTCCGTTTCGTCGACGCTATAGAGGCTGTCCTCGATGTGCTGCTGCGCGGCATCGAAACGCGCACGCCGCCGGATCGCGTCGATCGCCTTGAAGCGGCCGGTCGAGACAAGCCAGCCGGCGGGGTTGGCGGGAACGCCATCGACCGGCCATGTTCGTGCGGCGGCCGCAAAGGCATCGTGCAGCGCCTCCTCCGCGCGGTCGAAATCGCCGAGCAGTCGGATCAGCGTCGCCAGCACCCGGCGAGACTGGGTTCGGTAGATCTCCTCGATGACGCTTTCCAAGGGGCACCTCAGTTTGGAAGGGTGAGCGTTCGCACCGGCCTCAGTTCGACCGCGCCGTAGCGGGCCGACGGAATTCGCCCGGCGATTTCCGTCGCCGTCTCAATGCCAGGCGCCTCGATGACGTAGAAGCCGGCCAGATGCTCCTTCGTCTCGACATAGGGGCCGTCTGTGGCGGAGAGCTCATTGTTTCGAACCCGCAGCACGCTTGCTCGGTCAGGCATTTCGAGCGCATCAGAATGGATCATGAAGCCGTCGCGGCGCAATTCCTCGTCGAAGGCGAAATGCGCCTTGATGAGTTCGTCGGTTTCATCAGCTGTCAGTCTGCCGTCGGTATCGGCGCTGTTATAGATCAGGCAGATATAGCGCATCGCTCAGCACTCCTCCTTGATCGAATAGGCCGGGCGCACCTCGATCGCGCCATAGCGCGCCACGGGAAAGGTCGCGGCGATCGCGGTTGCTTCCTGCATATCCTTGGCCTCGATCAGCACGAAGCCGCCGAGATGTTCCTTGATTTCGGCGAAAGGGCCGTCCGTGGCCGTCACCCCGTTGCTGCGAACCCTGACCGTCACGGCCGTTGACGGCTCGCGCAGCGCCAAGGCCACGAGCAGATGGCCGCTGTCTCGCAGCCGGTCGTCGTTGACGACCGAATCCTTCGTCAGCTCTTCGCCTTCCTCGGGGGAAATGGCATTGATCTTCGCGGTTTCGAACCAGACCTGGCACAGATATTTCATCGCCGTCTCCTCACGCTTCTTTTCCGAAAGAATGAATGGGCCGGACCTCGATCGCACCGAGCTTTGCAAGCGGGATGCCGGCGGCGATGCGGATCGCTTCGTTGAGGTCCTTGGCCTCGATCAGGATGAAGCCGCCGAGCGCTTCCTTCGTCTCTGCGAAGGGGCCGTCCGTCACCGATATCTCGCCACTGCGCACCCGCACGGTCACCGCCGATGTCGGCGGCTGCAGCGCCTGGGCGACGATCATGTGGCCGCTTTCGGCAAGGTCCTTGTCGTAGTTCAAGGAATTCGCGTCGAGTTCGGCCTTCTGCTCTTTCGTCATCGCGTCGAGCACTGCGCCGTCGAACCAGACCTGACAGAGATAATTCATCGCGGACAGCCTCCTTGGGGTGTTTCAATGACTCTGGACGATCGAGCTTCACATTTTTCGACAGCGACCGAAAAAATCTTTGTCGCCGCCGGCTGTCGAAATCGCAAGGCGCGCTCGACAAGGCTTCATCGAAACCTGTCGAGGAGAACGGCAATGTCTATTCTTGAAATCGCGCTCGCAAGCCAGATACGGGCCCGCCGCCATGACAACCGTCGCCAGGAATTCGACGAAAGCGATGGGCGGAAGGTCCTGCTGCGCACCGCTTTCGCCTTTGCCGCCTTCACCCTGCTGATAGCAGGGCTGAACCTTGCCGGCAGACCGCAGGAGGTTGCGCAGCAAAGAGCGCCCGTCGTTGCAGGCAGATGAGGAACCTGCCCAGAGCAACTCCAGTAAAACTGCGCAGCGGCTTTGCCAGGCAAAGCGCGAAGCGCTTTTGCCGGGAATGTGTGAAAACAAAGAGATAGAGCATTTTCCGTTAGCAAAACGGGAATATTCTATTGGAAGGCCGTTTCGAAGAAGCTGCGCAGCTTGCGCGAATGCAGCGCTTCCTTCGGCATAGCGGCAAGCTTCTGCACGGCGCGGATGCCGATCTGGAGATGCTGGTTGACCTGCGTGCGGTAGAAGGCGGTTGCCATGCCCGGCAGCTTCAATTCGCCGTGCAGCGGCTTGTCGGAGACGCAGAGCAGCGTGCCGTAAGGCACGCGGAAGCGGAAGCCGTTGGCTGCGATCGTTGCCGATTCCATGTCGAGTGCGATGGCGCGCGCCTGCGACAGCCGCTTTACCGGTCCGAGCTGATCGCGCAGTTCCCAGTTGCGGTTGTCGATCGTGCCGACGGTGCCGGTGCGCATGATGCGCTTCAACTCGAAGCCCTCGTAGCCGGTAATTTCGGCAACGGCGGCCTCCAGCGCTACCTGCACTTCGGCGAGCGCCGGGATCGGCACCCAGACCGGCAGGTCGTCGTCGAGCACATGGTCCTCGCGCATATAGGCATGGGCTAGAACATAATCGCCGAGCCGCTGGCTGTTGCGCAGACCGGCGCAATGGCCGAGCATCAGCCAGGCATGCGGGCGCAGCACGGCGACATGGTCGGTGATCGTCTTGGCGTTGGAGGGGCCGACGCCGATATTGATCATGGTGATCCCGGCATGGCCCTTCTTCTTCAGATGATAGGCCGGCATCTGCGGCAGGCGTGCGAGTGTCACATCCGTTTCCGGCACGCTCGAGCCGGGCAGTGTGACGACATTGCCGGGCTCGACGAAGGCGGTATAACCGTCGCCGCCCTCGGCCATCAGCTTGCGCGCCCAGTTGCAGAATTCGTCGATATAGAACTGGTAGTTCGTGAACAGCACGAAATTCTGGAAATGCTCGGCATGCGTCGCGGTATAATGCGACAGCCGGGCCAGCGAATAATCGATACGCTGGGCGGTGAACGGCGCAAGCGGCGAGGGCTCGCCCGGCGGCGGGATATATTCGCCGTTGGCGATCTCGTCGTCGGTGGTGTTGAGGTCCGGCGTGTCGAAGATATCGCGCATCGGGACGTCGACGAAGGCGGAGGCCGATGCTTCCACATGCGCGCCCTCGCCAAAGGCGAAATGCAGTGGAATCGGCGTCGTCGATTCCGAGACGATCACCGGAACATTGTGGCTCTTCATCAGAAGCGACAGCTGCTCCTTCAGGTAATGCTTGAAGAGCTTCGGCCGGGTGACCGTCGTCGTGTAGATGCCGGGCGCCGTGACGTGGCCGTAGGAGAGGCGCGAATCGACATGGCCGAAGCTGGTCGTCTCGATGCTTACCTGCGGATAGAAGGCGCGGTAGCGCGAGGCGATGGGAGCGCCTTGGGCAAGCTCGGTGAAGCTCTCGATCAGGAACGCCGTATTGCGCTCGTAAAGTGCGATCAGCGTCTCGACAGCCCTGGCGGGATCATCGAAGCTCTGCGGCTGGAAAGGGGATGGAGAGGAAATGTCGAGGGGCGACAAAGGGGAGATTCGTTTGTTCATGACGCATTATAGAGAGTTGTTTTTGACAAGCAAACGACGTGCGCCGGCGGAAATCGATTTTTTAGCTTCTTCCGTGTCTGTACCGCTCACCGCACCGTCGGCGCGCAGAAGATCCCGTTACTCTCCAGGCAGGTGTAGCTCGCACCGAAATGCGACTGCATGCCGCCGCCGCCCTCATGCACGACGACCGCCGAAAACGTGATCGCGAAGATCGCTGCAAACAGCGTGATGATGCTGAAACGCCTTGCCAGAATGTAGAGGTTCATCTCATGCCCCGATACGCAACCTAACCATGACATGAGTTTTGCCATGCGGCGGCTGAACGAGTGCTGAGATGCCGGTTCATCCAGCGTTCAGCTTGCGGGGGCAGGGACCGGCGGTTGTCGTGAAGATCGGCGAGCCGAGAAAGTTCGAGAAATGCCGGCACTTCGGCCGGCATACTCGGCCATTTTGCGACGCTTGCGGTGTCGGCCTTACCGCGTCAGAGCCGCGTCCAGGTCTGCGACTTGCAGAGGACTTTCAGGACGCAGCCCTGCATCCGCAGCGAATCGCCGGAAACCTTGCCCGAGCCGCTATAGGTCTTGTCGGCGGCCGGATCGGTGATCTCGCCAGCGTAGCTGCCGCCGGTGCCGGCAAGCGTACCGATCTTCCGGCCGCTGTATTTGCCGGTTTTCAGCGTCACGCAGTAGCTGCCGCCGCAGGCCGCGATCACCGCCGTTTCGCCCGAGGCGGTTTTCCAATTGCCGACGATCGGCTCTTCGGCATGCGCCGTGCCCGCGAGCACTGCGATGGCGCCGGCGAGTATGAAGCTGCGGATCATCTTTTCCTCCATGGTGTCCTTTTGACCGGGCGCGAAAATAACTAACGCGAACGTAAAGGTAAATATGGGTATCGCTATCGCGCCGCGATCGCTGAACGTAGGCCAAATCCGAGAGTTCGTTCGAAGCTCTTAGAGCAGATGTCTGCTGATTTCATGATGAACGATCCGTTTATTTTCGAATCTGAATTTTTTGTAAAATTTGAGCGAAACCCCCTCAGTCGCAACGAATCCCATGTTTAACAAAAATCCAATTTTACCAAGCGTTTGCACTTTGTTTGTCTCAAATTAATCATGCATTTTAGGCGTTTTTTGAAGGCCGTTTGGCATAGTGATGCCATCAAACGAGCGGGGCAAACCCGCCGGACCGAAAGGGCCGTAAGCCGCGATAGACGGCAAGGCCCGGAGGTAAAACAGGGTAAGTCATAAACAGGCTAACAGGGATAAAACCGATGGCACGCTTTGAAATGCACAATGCTGAAACGGCCACCATGGGTGGCGACAACAGCGCCGATGTCTTCTGCGAAATGGGTCTGATGTATGCGACCGGCCGCGGCTGCGCCGTCGATCTCGTCGCTGCCCACAAATGGCTGAACATTGCCGCAATCAAGGGCAACGACCGCGCCGCCGAGCTTCGCGCCGACGTGGCCGCCAGCATGAACAAGATGCAGCTCGTGGAAGCGTTGCGCGCTGCCCGCGAATGGATGACGGTTCACTGAAACCGTCTCCTGCTCGCGGTTCGACAGAAATAACAACCTCGAAAGAGGGGCTGGCGGGCGATTGAAACGCCGATGCCGGGAGAAGAGAGCCGCGGCCGGATATCCTCCACCGGCCGCGGTTCTTCGTTGAATTATCAGCATGATGTCGTCCGAAAACCGCTCACGGATTTCGGCATCGTGCTGGATCAACCGATCGCCTTCAGCACGTGCGGCAGCGTTTCCTCGAGGAGCGCCATTTCGGCCTCCGGTCCGACGCTGACGCGGATGCAGCGATTGAGCGGCGCCACCCCGGGCATGCGGATGAAAACCCCATGCTCCATCAGCCCGTCGACGATCGCCCGCGCGTAGGCGCCGTCGCGGCCGGCGTCGATCGCCACGAAATTCGTCGCCGAGGGCAGCGGCTCAAGGCCATTTGCCCGCGCGATGCGGCCGATCCGCTCCCGCGCCGCATGGATCCTGCCGATCACCTCGGTGAGATAGGCCTGGTCCTTGAGGGCGGCAAGTGCGGCGGCCGTCGCCAGCCGGTTCATGCCGAAATGATTGCGAATCTTGTCAAAGGCCTGCGCCGTGCCCGGCGTCGAGATCACGTAACCGGTGCGTGAGCCGGCAAGTCCGTAGGCCTTGGAAAAGGTGCGGGTGCGCACGATGTTCGGCAGATCGATAAGCGCGGCGATCGACGGCAGCGAACTTGCCGGCCCCGTCTCGCTATAGGCTTCGTCGAGCACCATCAGCGTCGTCTCGGGCAGTGCCCGGGCGAAAGCGACGATGCTGTCGGCGTCCCACCAGCTTCCCATCGGATTGTCGGGATTGGCGAAATAGACGAGCGGCGCATTCTCGCGCTTGACGGCCTCGAGCAGTCCGTCGAGATCCTCGCGGTCCTTCACATAGGGCACGGTCACCAGCCGGCCGCCGAAGCCGGCGACATGGAAGTTGAAGGTCGGATAGGCGCCGAGCGAGGTGACCACCGGTGCGCCGGCTTCGATGACCAGCCGGACGATCTGGCCGAGCAACTCGTCGATGCCGCCGCCGATGGCGATATTGGCGGGGGAGGTGCCGAGATGGGTGCCGAGCGCCTCCCTCAGCGCGAAATTCTCCGGATCATTGTATTTCCAGATATTGCCGGCCTCCTCGCTTATCGCCGCAAGCACGGAAGGGGCCGGGCCGAAGCCGTTCTCATTGGCGCCGATGCGGGCAAGAACGGCACGTCCGCGTTGGCGCTCAATGGCCTCGGGGCCGACGAAGGGCACTGTGGAGGGCAGGGCGCTGATGAGGGGCGTGAAGCGCGAAAAGGCGGACATGCGAAGGCAATTTCCCGGACATGTTGACGGTTGGCGCAACAATAGGCCGGGGTGCGGCCAAGGCAAGGAAGATTATTTCGACAGCAGACTGGTGGGCGACGCTTGCGGGCGGAACATCGGCGTCCGCCGTGCGTCGATCGCTTCCATGTTGCCGACAAGGAAATCGGTGCGCACGACACGGCGCAGGACGTCGGGATCCATCAGGTTGATGAACCGCACGCCGATGCGTTCCTTGTGGCGATAGACCTCCGCACATCCGATCCGGTAGGCGAGGCCGAGGATATTGAGATAATAATGTTTCGGCAGACCGGCGGTGGTCGACACGATGAAAGTCGCGCCGCCTTGCGAGATATCGATGATCTCGGCGCTTCGCATCGACACGCCGGTGAGACACGGCCGGACGGCAACGATACGGGCCGGTCGCTTGACGTGGAACTCTTCCCAGCGCTGGTCGTAAATGGCGGATTTGACCGTGGCAAGGTGTGTGGCGCGGAGCATAGTCATCTCACATTCTCCGTCAGGCAGGGCACAATTGGGGTTCTTGCGCTGGAGCAAACTGATCTTGCTCCGGCCAAGCTCACATGAATGTTTTGCACATTCGTCAAATATGAAATGACAATTTTAACGAGTCTGAAATTTGTGCCCAAGCGGGACGGTCGATGATTCCGATCGGGACGCTCGGCTGACTCCCGACTGTTCGGTTCAGCCGAAGGTCCTTGCGGCGAGATATCCACCGGCGGCGGTCAGCGCCGTCAGCAGTGTGCCCCAAGCCATGTCGATGAGGCTCATGGCAAGTGGCCAGTTCCGAAGCGTGGCGAGGTTCGTGATGTCATAGGTGCCATAGGCCGCCAGTCCCAAAATGGCACCGTAGACAATCGCGCTGGCGAGCGAGCCTGCAGATAATGCCGGCTGAACCGCCAGGACGATCACCGCAGCGGCGAAGAAAAGGTAAAATAGTGCCGCTACCGCAAGATTCGGCGAGGGCAGCATCAGCGTTCCGAGCTGGTCGCGATAGAAGCTGCGGGCGACAAGGCCAAGCCATATGGCATCGCAGACGAGGAGGGTAAGGAGGCTGCCGGCATAGGCGAACACAGCTGTCTTCATCGTCGATCTCCCGAGCTTGCCTTTCTTCTACGGGAGAGAAGCCGGAGTGGATCGCCGCTCCGTCGATTTCGGCACAATTTCTCGAACTCTTTAAAAGGCCGGACGTTCTGTCTTGATCGATGAAGCATGGCGCGCGTCGATGACGACAGCGAGGAGTTGAAGATGACCGACGTCAAAATTCCCTGGAAATCATGGGTCGTAGCCTGCAATGGCGCCAAGGCCTTGATCATGCAGAATGCCGGCGATGCCCAATTGATGAACCTCAAGGTGCTGGAAACCCTGACGCAGCCGAACGAGCCAGATCGCGAGATCGGTGCCGACAAGCCTGGCCGCAGCCATGCCGCCGATGGGTTCAGCCGCAGCGCTGTCGAAGAGACGAGCTGGCAGGAGCAGGCGGAAGCTCAATTTCTGAAACATGTGGCGGAACGAATGGACGAGTTGACCCAAGCCAACGATGCGCACCACATCGTCCTCATCGCGCCGCCGAAGGCGCTCGGCACCTTGCGGCCGGCACTCAGTGCCGAAACGCAGGCAGCGATTTCGGCGGAATTGGCGAAAGACTATACCAATCTGCCGATCGACGAGATCGAGCGACATCTCGCCGCCTGATTCGAGAGAGCGTAGGTCGCCGACCCGCATTTCCTGCTTGCCTCACCCTGACGATCGGAGCCCGGCAAACAGATCTTCATGATCGGCAAACAGCGCCGCCAGGCGGTCGATGACGGTCCTGACCTGCGGCCGTTGCCGCTCGTCGTCATGCGCGACGATCCACATCTCGTAGGTCAGATCGTCGATGACAGGCCCGGCGCGCACGAGCTTGCGCTCCTGATCGCCGATGAAGCAAGGCAGCACGCCGCGGCCGGCACCGCCACGGATCAGGTAAAAGAGCATATGCGGCGTGTTTGTCCAGCTGGTGATCCAATAATCCGGCTGTTCGAACGTCCATTTGTCCGCCGGCGTGATCGCGGTGTCGGTGCCAAGCGAAATCCAGTTGCAATTGCTCTCGGCGAATTCGGTCGCCTGGTAAGCGGCATGGGCCACCTTGACCGAACGGCGGATCGCGACGTTGCCGCTGTCCGGCCGGCTGTGGCGAATGGCGATATGCGCCTCGCGATAGGTGAAGTCGACGTTCGCATCACAGCTCTTGTAGCACATGCGGAAACTGTCGCTCGGCGTCCAGACGCCGGCCAGATGGTCGGCGATGAATCGCAGGGTCCAGCTGTCGGCGGCCGTCGAGACGATCGGCAGCATCAGCACTTCGCCGCGCCAGTCGGAGATCGCCTGCGCCGCATCCTGCATCCGCCGGACGCGATCAAGCAGTTCCTGACCATCCCTGGCCAGCAGGTAACCGGTGGGGCCGCGGCTGAACAGCGACCGGCCGGTCGTCCGTTCCAGCGCCAGCATGCGCCGTCCGATCGTCGGCGCGCTGAGGCCGGTGCGTGCTGCCGCCGCCGAAAGCCCGCCGCCGGTCGCGACGTGGAAGAAGAGTTGCAGATCGTCCCAGCTTGCATCTTTCATGGATGAAAACCCCCTTTCTCCGGCGCCTCTACATAGCCAGCGCGTGAAGGCCTAGCTCAAGTGCTCCAGCAATAGATGGAGGATAAGCAATGCTTCTCAACTGGGTCGTCCTTTTCGAGGAAGTCGAAACCCGCAATCGCCGCATGCGCCGCGATCCCATGGCCGACCCGCTCGATGGCCCGGAATGGCGCGGGCTTCTTTGGATCATTCCGATCATCGCGTATCTCTCCTCGAGAAGAGGCGAGACGAGGCCGCGCCGCGATAAGGCGCGGATTGAAGGCAGCCTCAGGTTTCGAAGCTCAGTCGCAGCACGTGGTGCAGGAATTCCGGATTGAGCAGCATGTTGAAGCTGATCGTCACCAATTCGCCTTCGCGCTTGACCATGGTGGCACCGATCTCGTCGTGGATGCCGAGGATTTCGAGAAAGAAATGGCTCGGCATCTCCAGGCTCGGGCTAACTTCGAGCGCCGCGCCGGCCAGCGTGATCGTGCGGATCAGGCAGCGCACCTGCGTTCCGGTGCTGAGGTGATGGCCGACGAAGATGATATTGCCGGGCCTGTCGAGGTTGAATTCCCTGTAAGCGCGTTCCGGCTTGGGGTGTTCCGTGTCGAGGTGCATCTGAAAGGCCCTTTTAGCCTCCGCTTATCATATGAGAAAATTAGCACGCGATTACTGATAGCTGCTGAAGAACATTGTTAACATTTAAATCTTTTTGGGAGAACGCCGGAGAATCGCATCGATTTCGGGCAGATTTGCCCCAAAATTGTTCATTCCCGCTGCATATTGGCCATTCTTGACATGTCGGCGGCCTTCGCGCATACAAAGGCCGGTTCGAGGCACCGGCCGCTCGCGGATGAAAATCCATGGTGAAGCCCTCGCGATCATGGTCACGGCCCCTTGTGCATGCTGACTGACGGCAATGCGAGCTCCCATTTGCAGTCGAAGAGCATGCCTTGCGAAGGCTCACTCCATGACGACCTATCCCGGTATTGACGAATTGAAGGCCCAGGCCAAACGCCTGCGTCAGGCGATGAACGATCGCGGCGCCGCGCTGACCCATAGTGCCGCGCTCGAAATGATTGCCCGCCAGCACGGCGCGCGCGACTGGAACACGCTGGCAGCGCTGGCGGCAAAGCCCAATGTGGCTGCGAAGACGCCGCTTTTCGTCGGCGCACATATTCGCGGCCGCTATCTCAATCAGCCGTTCACCGGCGAAATCCTCTCACTCTCGGCGCTGCCGGGCGGCGAGTTCCACAGGATCACCATCCATTTCGACGAAGCGGTGGATGTCGTCACCTTCGAGAGCTTTTCAGCCTTTCGCCGGCGTGTCAGCGCGCAGATCGATGCCGACGGCGTCTCTCCGAGGAAGACCTCGAATGGCGTGCCGCATCTGGTGCTCGATCTGTAAATCGTCTCCAATTGCTTTTGCGGCCGTCTGAATCCGGATGATTTCAACCCGGATCGGACCTCACTGATATCACACGGATTTTTCCATGACCGATCTTTCCCAGGGCAATGCCTTTCTCATCGGCTGGCTGCCGGGCGTCTTTGCCAGAACGGCGGCGCCGATTGTGGCGATCACCACGCTCAACGGCCTCTTCTCCGTCATCGACGCTTATTTCCTCGGCGCCTATGTCGGCCCCGAGGCGCTCTCTGCAGTCAGTCTCATCTTCCCGGGGCTGATGCTGTTGATTGCTCTGCAATCGCTCGTCTCGAACGGCATGGCGAGCATCCTCGCCCGCCGGCTCGGCGCCGGCGATCGCCAAGGCGCGGGCAAGGTATTTGCCGGCGCCCATGCGCTGGCGCTGGCCGTCACTCTCATCCTCAACATCGTCTTTTGGAGCCTCGGCCGACAGATCATCGCCGCCGGTGCCGGCGCGGCCGCCGTAGCCGATGGCGCCATGCTGTTCATGGGTACGATGATCGCCGGTGCGCCTGTGAGCTTCTTCCTGTCGCTGCATCTCGACGGGTTGCGCTGCGAAGGCAAGATCGGGTTCATGACGCTGGCCACCTTGTCGGCCTCGCTGCTCAACATCTTCGCCAACTGGCTGTTCATGGCGGTGATGCATTGGGGTGTGTTCGGTTCGGCGGCCGGCTCCATCGCCTCACAATTCGCCTGTCTCACTGCCGTGTTGGCCCATCGCGGGCGCCGGCCGGCGGCACTCAGGCCTTATCGGGGATTAGCACTTGGCGAATGGCCCGGCATCATCGCCTTCGGCGCGCCGATGAGCCTCGGCTTCATCGGCATATCGCTGGCATCCGCCGCCATTCTCGTCAATATCTCGCTCTGGGGCACGCGTGATCATGTCGCGACGGTTGCCGCCTACGGCATCATCACCCGGATCATGACCTTCACGTATCTGCCGCTGCTTGGCCTCAGCATCGCGTTGCAGACGATTGCCGGCAACAATCACGGCGCCGGCTTCGGGCTGCGGGTCGGCCGCAGCCTGCAGATCGCCATGGGCACAGCGCTCGTCTATTGCAGCCTGGTGGAGATCGCTGTCGAACTTTTGGCTGGCCGCCTCGGCGCTGTCTTCGTCGCCGACCCCGACATTGTCGCCGAGGTCAGGCGAATTCTGCCCTGGACGATCGGCGCCTATTTTCTCTTCGGGCAGATGCTGATCCTGTCGTCCTATTTCCAGTCGATCGGCGATGCGCCGCGTGCGGCGATCTTCGGTCTGTCGCGGCCCTATCTGCTCACCCTGCCGCTCACCTTCCTGCTGCCTTTCGTCTTCGGGGAGCAGGGGATCTGGATGGTGCCGGTCTTTGCCGAGGCAGGCATGCTTGTTCTTGCCGTGCTGGTGCTGTCGCAAAACGCCAGACGCCGCGGCTGGCGCTACGGGCTTCTGCCAGCTTGAGAGCGGAAGCCGCGCCTCGCTGGCGCGGCTTCTGTCGATGGCCGTCTATTCCTTGCCGCTCTGAGCGGCCGAGGTCGCGGCTTCCGCTTCGTTTAGCGCCTGAGCGCATTCCTGGCAGCAGACTTCGACGGTCTTGCCACCGAGCTTGACGGTGATGGTTTCCGCGCCGAGTTCACAGTCGCAGGCAGCGCAGGTCGTCTTCTTCATTGGATGATCCTCCGATTGATCGTCCCGCGATCGGGACAGGCTCATAAGATCATCGAAGGCCGCATTGCCGCTGTCGAAATCTTTAGCGATCGACCTTACCGGCGTCGCAATTCCGCCGCGCGCTGGAATTCGCCAGGGCTCTGCCCAAAGGCCTGCTTGAAGGAAGCGCTGAAATGGCTGTGGCTGGAAAAGCCGAGATCGAGGCCGAGCGCCGTCAGATCCTCGTACTGGCCGAGCAGGTCGAGGGCGCGGGCAAGCCGCAGCCGCAACTGATAGCGGTAAAGCGGTGTGGCTTCGACCTGTTGGAAAACCTGGGTGAGATAAACCGGCGAGACGCCCACTTCGGCGGCGATTTCCCCGAGCGTCCAGCGTCGGGCGAGATCAGAGGTGAGCACCAGCTTTGCCCGGTCGACGAGTTTCTGCCGGCCGACGCTGGCGCCTGCCGCATGTGATGTGCGCTCGCCGAGCGAGCGGCGCACCAGCGTCAGCGCCAGTGTCTCCGCCTCCAGTGTTTCAGCGACATTGCGGCTGAGACCGTGCCGAAGCAGCGCGACCAGCGCCTGTGCGCGCGGATCGATCCGCCGGCGCTGTCGACGGAAGGAAAAGGCTGGGCCCGGCTGCACCTGTTCTTTCGGCGCTAGCTCTTCGAGCATGGCTTCGTCGATTGCCAGATCGATACAGGCATCGCCGCCCTCGATCGGATGGCTGATGCGATACCCTTGGCCGGCATTGAAGAACAGCACCTGATTGGCTTCGGCCACCGTATCATTGCGGCCGACATGCCGCATGAAGACGCCGCGATAGGGGTAAACGAGGCTTGTCTTGTGGGTGCATTCCTCGTCGCTCTTATGGCGGCACTCGCCGTTACAGACGATATCACGAATGGTGACCATCTTCGTTTTCAGGAGCGGTGCTGTTGAAAACTGCGACATCTGATGTTCCCGGCCACACAGGCCGCCAGGAGGCGGCCCGGGCACAATATCACAACGGATGCTGATGTTTCAGTACCGGCTGTAGACGTGAACGTCGCTTTCCGTCTGCCCTCGGGAAAGGCCGATATCCTTCAATTGCTCGTCGGACAGCTCCATCAGGGCATTGCAGTTGCGTCGTTCGTTCATCTTGCGTGCCAGCCAGTGTGCTGCGGCAACTATTGCAGGGAACAGGCCGGGCCGCATATTGCGAGCCGAGATTGTGGAATTCGAGCTATGCATGGTGATCCTCCATCCGTGTTTGGATGGAGGCAGTGAACCATCAGCGGCGGCTTGGCGCTGTCAGATTATTTAGCGATCGAACGAGACCGTTACGCCTTCACCAGCCACTCGTGCTCGGCGGCATTGTGGAATTTCCAAATCCGCTTCGGTCCGGCCATGACGTTGAGGTAATAAAGATCGTAACCATGGCAGGCCGCGCAGGGGTGATAACCCTTCGGCACCAGCGTCACGTCGCCGTCCTCGATCGCCATCGCCTCGTCGAGCGAGCGATCGTCGGTGTAGACTCGCTGGAAACCGAAGCCCTGCGGCGGGTTGAGCCGATGGTAATAGGTCTCTTCCAGGAAGCTCTCGTTCGGCAGGTCGTCCTGGTCGTGCTTGTGCGGCGGATAGGAGGAGGTATGGCCGCCGGGCGTGATCACTTCGACGACCAGCAGCGAATGCGCCGAGTTGTCGTCCTCAGGCATGATATTGTTGACGTAGCGCACATTCGTGCCCTTGCCGCGCGTCACCTGCGGATGTGTGCCGGGCGGAATTTCCTTCGCCTCATAGGTGCCGCCGCCGGGCGCCGAGCAGACGGCGAGCTCGAGATCGGTCTCCGCCGTGACGGACCATGTCGATTCCATCGGGATGTAGAGCGCATGCGGCGCGCCTTCGAACGGGCTCATGCGGCCGCCGAGCGTGCCGAAATCCTTCGTCCCGGCAGAAGCCTTTCCCTTGCCGGCAACCCAGACGAGGCAGACTTCCCGATCGCCGGTTTCCCCTGAAACCGTCTCGCCGGGCTTCAAGCGATGCAGATCGAAACCGACATAGGTCCAGCCGGCGCTTTCAGGGCTGATATGCGTGACGCGGCCATGCGTGCCGGATGGTTTGACCTTGAGGTTTGGCATTGGTGTTTTCTCCTCGTAACGTAAGCCGGGCGCGGCCCCCTCATCCAGCTGCCGCCACCTTCTCCCCGAGGGGGCCGTTGGACGGGTCGAGACACATAGCTCGACCCCGGCAAGGTGCCCGAAGGGCGGATGAGGGGGCTTCCGGCCCCGGCGATGCTGTTAAGCCTCCTGGCGGGAGGGGTCTTTCGTCACGTTATCCCTTCGGAAAGCCTTCGGTTTCTACGGTATAACCAGCCGCCGTCATCACCCGCATCAGTTCGGCATGGCCGATCTCGGCCATCTTCTGCGGCGGCGCCTTGCGCGGATCCTGTTCGGCTTCGACGACGAACCAGCCCTCATAGCCGTAGTCGGCGAACCGCTGGACGATGGCGCCGAAGTCGAGCGAGCCGTCACCCGGCACAGTGAAGGCGCCGAGCGCCACCGCATCGAGGAAGGACTGCCGGCTGCGGTCGAGACCGTCGACCACAGCTTTGCGGATGTCCTTGACGTGGACGTGGTTGATCCGGGCATGATGATTGTCGATGGCGCGCAGCACGTCGCCGCCGGCAAAGGCGAGATGGCCGGCATCGAGCAGCAGCGGAATGCCTTCACCCGAGGAGCGCATGAAGGCATCGAGTTCCGGTTCGGTCTCGACCACGGCAGCCATGTGGTGGTGGTAGGAGAGTGGCATGCCCTGTTCGGCGCACCATTCGCCGAACTCGGTGACGCGCCGCGCATAGGCCTTCATCTCGTCGTCGGAAAGACGCGGCTTGGTCGCGAGCGGCTTGGAGCGGTCGCCCTGGATGGAGCGGCCGACCTCGCCGTAGACGATGCAGGGCGCATTGACCGCCTTGAAGAGCTCGATCATCGGCGCGATGCGGTCCTTGTTGGCCGCAAGCTCCTCGATAACAAGCGTGCCGGAGAACCAGCCGCCGCAGAGCGTCACGTCGGCAGCGCGCAGAATGGGCAGCATCTCCTCAGGGTTGCTGGGGAAACGGCGGCCCTGCTCCATGCCGGTAAAGCCGGCGCCGCGCGACTGCCGCAGGCATTCTTCGAGGGACACATCATCGCTGAGTTCAGGAAGATCGTCGTTCCACCATGCGATGGGCGACATGCCGAGTTTGGCCTTCATCAATATTCTCCTTAAAGACATTGCGGAGGAGCGGGTAGGCTCCTCCTGAAAATGGCGGTAACTGTTCAGCCGATGCGCTGGGAAGCGCGGGCTTCGACATAGTTCTTGCGCGCCTTGTTGACTTCTTCGCGCGGGCTGACTTCCGGCACCGCGACGTCCCACCAGTGGCCGCCGGCCTCCGTGGTGATCAAGGGATCGGTGTCGATGACGAAGACCGAGGTGCGGTCGTTCTTTTTCGAATCGATGATCGCCTGCTCCAATTCCGCGATCGAGGAGACCTTGACGGCGATGGCCCCCATGCTTTCGGCATGCGCGCGGAAATCGATCTCCGGCATCACCTCGTGATAGGAGTCCTTCAGCAGATTGTTGAAGTTGGCTCCGCCGGTTCCCATCTGCAGCCGGTTGATGCAGCCATAGCCGCGATTGTCGAGCACGATGATGTTCAGTTTGAGGCCGAGCATGACGGAGGTCGCGATCTCCGAATTCATCATCATGTAGGAGCCATCGCCGACCATGACGACGACATCGCGTTCGGGACGCGCCATTTTGGCGCCGAGGCCGCCGGCGATCTCGTAACCCATGCAGGAAAAGCCGTATTCCATGTGATAGCTGCCAGGCGCCGTCGCCGGCCAGAGCTTGTGCAATTCGCCGGGAAGGCCGCCGGCGGCGCAAAGCAGCGTCGTATTTTCGCCGCCGATCGTGCGCGCCACTGCGCCGATCACCTGCGCATCGGAGGGCAGGGCGGCATTGGTCGTCGCCATCGCCTTCGCCGCAGCCTCCATCCAGACCTTCTTCTCGGCCGCGGCCTTCTCGGCCAGCGCCGCCGGCGCCTTCCAGCCGGAAAGCCCTGCCGAAAGCGCCTTCAGCCCTTCGCGGGCATCGGCCACAACGGGATGGCTGTCGTGCTTCACCGCGTCATAGGCGGCGATATTGAGCCCGATCATCTTGAGGCTGTCGTTCTTGAACAGCGCCCAGGAGCCGGTGGTGAAATCCTGGCAGCGTGTGCCGATGGCGATGACGAGGTCCGTCTCTTCGGCGATCGCATTCGCTGCCGATGTGCCGGTGACGCCGACCGAGCCGAGCGCCAGCGGCAGGGTTTCGTCAATGGAAGACTTGCCGGCCTGGGTGACGACGACGGGAATGGCGTGGGCCTCGGCAAAGGCGGCAAGCTCTTTCGTCGCCTGCGAGTAAAGCACGCCGCCGCCGGCAACGATCACCGGCTTCTGCGAGGCTTTAATCAGCGCGATGGCGTTGGCGAGCTCATCGGCATCCGGCTGCGGCCGGCGGGTTGCCCAAACCTTTTCTTCAAACAGGCTCTCTGGATAATCGAAGGCTTCCGCCTGAACATCCTGGCAGAGCGACAAGGTCACCGGACCGCAATCCAGGGGATCGGTCAGGACCTGCATGGCGCGCTTCAGCGCCGAAATGATCTGCTCCGGCCGGGTGATCCGGTCGAAATAGCGCGAAACTGGACGGAAGGCGTCATTGGCCGATACCGTGCCGTCGCCGAAGTCCTCGATCTGCTGCAGCACCGGATCGGGCGCGCGGTTGGCGAAGACGTCGCCCGGCAGGAAGAGGACGGGGATGCGGTTGACATGCGCCACACCGGCAGCCGTCACCATGTTCAGCGCGCCGGGACCGATCGAGGTCGTGCAGGCCATGAAGCGCGTGCGGAAATTCGCTTTGGCGTAGGCAATGGCGGCATGCGCCATGCCCTGTTCGTTATGAGCGCGATAGGTCGTCAGTTCGCCACGCACCTGATAAAGCGCCTCGCCGATGCCGGCGACGTTGCCGTGACCGAAGATCGCCCAGACGCCGCCGAAGATCGGCACTTTCCTGCCGTTGACAACAGTCATCTGCTTTTTGAGGAAATGCGCGACGGCCTGCGCCATCGTCAACCGAATCGTCTTGCCCATCGGGGCCTCCCGAAGTTTTAACTCTTTGTCTTTTCCCTTGCCCAAACCCTCGCCACAAGGGGGAGGGGCTAACCTGTTCAGCTTTTGCCTTCCCGCCGCAACGTTTCATCCAGAGGATGCTCGATGATGACGTGAGGCGGAGCCTCAAGCTAAGTCTATCCCCTTGTGGGGAGGGGTTGGAGAGGGGCTTAATTCCTACTGAAGCCCGCGCGTCTTCAGCCACGCCTCTGTCAGCTGCTGGAAGCGGCCGGCCATGTCGGCGATCGCCTCCTCGTCGTTCATGGCGCCGGAAAGCCAGGCGCGCGCCGCATCGGCAAAGATTGTCCGGCCGACGGCGAAGCCCTTCACGGAAGGGGCCGCCAGCGTCGCCTCGAAGCAGGAGATCAGCTCCTCGGCGGGTGCCTCGAGCCCGAGCAGCACGACACCGCGACACCATGGATCATTTTTAGCGATGACGGCATCGATCTTCTTCCAGGCTTCGCCGGAGGCTTGCGGCTCCAGCTTCCACCAGTCCGGCTTGATCCCGAGCGCATAAAGTTCTCCGAGCGCGGTCGCGATCGTATCATCGGTGAGCGATCCGTTCTTGCCGGCGATGATTTCCACCAGCAGCTCGCGGCCGACCTTGCGCGCGGCTTCGAACAGCGTGCGCAGCTTCTCCTGCTGCTCCGTTTTCAGGTCAGCCGGATCATCGGGATGATAGAAGCACAGGCACTTGATGCAATGGCCGAGCGGCCATTCCACAAGCTGGGAGCCGATATCCTGGCTGAATTCGAAGCGCAGCGGTTTCGAGCCCGGCAGCTCGACCGGCCGGCCGATCCAGGAGAAATTCTTCGTCGCCGCATCGAAGAAGGCGTCGCGGCCGAAACGTTCGTCGATCAGCATGCCGTAACCGTCGCGGCCGTCCGAAACCCGCGCTGCCGCCGAGACCGCCAGCCGCTTGAAGGCGATGATCTTCTCATGGCCGACGCCGAGTTCGTCGGCGACGCTGACGAGCTGCGAACGGTGATCGATCGCCAGCGCCATCAGCAGCGGAATTTCGCCGCGCCGGGTCGATGCCCAATGAATATGGTTGATCGCCTCGTCCTTGCGCAGCGCCCGGTATTTGCTGCCGGTCTTCAGAAAGTACTCGAGTTCCGCCCAGGTCGGATATTCCGGCGAGCAGAGCAGGCGGGAGACGGCGAAAGCGCCGCAGGCATTGGCCCAGGTGGCACAGGTCTGCAGCGGCTCGTCGCGCAGGAAGCCGCGCAGGAAGCCGGACATGAAGGCATCACCGGCACCGAGCACGTTGAAGACCTCGATCGGGAAACCCTGGCCGACGATGCCGGCTTCGAGGTCGTCGGCGATCGGGCCGTCATAGACGATGCAGCCCATGGCGCCGCGCTTGAGCACGATCGTCGCCTGCGTCAGGCGACGAATTTCCTTCAGCGCGCCGAGCACGTCGTCGGCGCCGGACGCGATCAGGATTTCCTCTTCAGTGCCGACGATGAGATCGCAATCGGGCAGCGTCTCCTTCATCTTCGAGGAAACCCGATCGGATTTCACGTAGCGTTCGAACCCTTCGGCATGGCCGGCGAGACCCCAGAGGTTCGGCCGGTAGTCGATGTCGAAGATCACCTTGCGGCCGTTCGCCTTGGCGATGCGGATCGCCTTGCGTTGCGCTGCCTCGGTGTTCGGCCGGGAGAAATGAGTGCCGGACACCAGGACGGCGCGCGACGACTTGATGAAATTCTCGTCGATATCTCCCTCGTCGAGCGCCATGTCGGCGCAGTCGGAGCGATAGAAGATCATCGGTGATACACCCTCGGCCTCCACTGCCAGCAGCACCAGCGCCGTCAGCCGCTCCTTGTCGGTGATAATGCCGTCGGTCGCGACACCTTCGCGCGCTGCCTGCTCGCGGATGAAGCGTCCCATCTGCTCGTCGCCGACGCGGGTGATGAGGCCGGATTTGAGACCGAGCCGCGCCGTGCCGATGGCGATGTTGGACGGGCAGCCGCCGACCGATTTGGCGAAGGAGGCGATATCCTCCAGCCGCGAGCCGATCTGCTGGCCGTAAAGATCGACCGAGGAGCGGCCGATGGTGATTACATCAAGCGCCGGCTCCGGCTGTGAACCCGGATTCGATTGTACCATGATGTCCTCCCGCTAGATTTTGCGCGGCTTCCAGTGCCTGCGAATTCCAATAATGAAACATCGGTTCCGATATTTTGTCAATTCGGAATGTTTATTCCATTTTCGCTTTTCCCATTTTTGCGTGCTGGCGCTTGCGCCGCCGCTCGGCGATGGCGACCGGCAGAGCCATGGTGAGCGCCATCGAGGCCGACAGCGAGCGGAAGCCGGCGAAATCGGCCTCCGCCACCTCGAACCAATGCGTAGCGCAGGCGGCAAGCGGCGAAAAGGCCGAATCGGTGATCGCTATGATCGGGACGCCGCGGTCGGCAAGCTCCTGGCTCTGGCTGAGGCTGTCGGCCGCGTAAGGCGAGAAGCTCGCCGCGATCGCCGCATCCTTCGGCGTGGCGAACTGCACCATTTCAGGGTCGACGCCGTTCGGGGAGGCGACGATCTGATGGCGGATGTTGAGCTTGGAAAAAGCATAGGTCATATGCGCCGTCAGCGGGTAGGAACGCCGTTTGGCGATCAGATAGATCGTTTCGGCGGCGGCCAGGATATCCACCGCTTTGGTGAACGTATCGCTCTGCACCGTTGCCGCCAGCCGGTTGACCGACTGGCTTGCCGCGGCGATGAAGCCGGAAAGCAGATTGGCGTCCTCGTCGTCGCCGCTCGCCTTCTCCAGCGTGACGAGCCGTTCTTCATAACTCAGTGTCCGGTCGCGCAGCCTTTCGCGGAAGATGCTCTGCAGATCGGAAAAGCCTTCATAGCCCAGATGGTGCGCCAGACGCACCAGCGTCGAGGGCTGAACGTCGGAGGCGGCGGCGATGCTCGCCGTCGTGCCGAAGGCGATTTCGTCGGGATTGCCGAGCGCGAAGGCGGCGACCTGCGCCAGCCGCTTCGGCATGCTCGCCTTGCGCTCGATGATGGTGCTGCGCAGGCTTTCGAAATCGCGCGGCACACGCGCTTGCCTCTTGGGGTCATTATCCATGCTTGCGGCTCACTGGATGAAACAAATATTCCATATTGTCGAGCATAGACGATTTCAAACGACACGCCTAATTGTTTTTAATCGCCTGTAATTCAAGGCTTTTAAACAGTCAGGCAGGGAAGGGACGCCGAAATGCCGGTAAACGGTCTCTTGTCAAAATGATCCAAATATTCCAAAAATCTCCGCACAGTCCTGGAGGAGACGGAAATGAAGCCACTTGGCATCGGTTTGATCGGCACGGGTTATATGGGCAAGTGTCATGCGCTGGCGTGGAATGCGGTGAAGACCGTGTTCGGCGATGTCGAGCGTCCCCGGCTCGTGCATCTGGCGGAAGCCAATGCCGGGCTTGCTGAGGCGCGCGCCTCCGAATTCGGCTTCGAGAAGGCAACCGCCGACTGGCGGACACTGATCGCCGACCCCGAGGTCGACGTCGTTTCCGTCACCACACCCAATCAGTTCCACGCCGAGATGGCGATTGCAGCCCTCGAAGCCGGCAAGCACGTCTGGTGCGAAAAGCCGATGGCGCCGGCCTATGCCGATGCCGAGCGGATGCTGGAAACGGCCGAGCGTTCCGGCAAGGTGGCCGTCCTTGGCTATAACTATATCCAGAACCCCGTCATGCAGCACATCAAGACCCTTCTCGGCGAGGGCGCCATCGGTACGGTCAATCATGTCCGCGTCGAAATGGACGAGGATTTCATGGCCGATCCCGACGTCTACTTCTATTGGAAGAGCGAGCTTGCCGCCGGCTATGGTGCGCTCGACGATTTCGCCGTGCACCCGCTGTCCTTGCTCTGGTATCTTTTCGGCCACGTCGAGGCCGTCACCACAGACATGGTGAAGCCCTATGCCGACCGTCCGCTCAGCGGCGGCGGTCGCCGTGCCGTCGAAAATCACGACGCTGCCAGCGTGCTGATGCGGCTTGGCGGCGGCATCTCCGCCGTGTTGATGGCGAATCGCGCCGCCTGGGGGCGCAAGGGCCGCATCGCCCTGCAGATTTACGGCTCGAAAGGCTCGATCCTCTATGATCAGGAGCGGATGAACGAATTTGAACTCTATCAGGCCGAGGGACGTGGCTCGGAACAGGGTTTTCGCAAGATACTGGCGGCACCCGCCCATCGGCCATATGATCGGTTCATTCCGGCGCCTGGCCATGGCCTCGGCTTCAATGATCTCAAGATCATCGAATGCCGCGAGCTGATCCGGGCGATTTCAGGCGAGCCGTCGTCGATTGTAACATTTAAAGACGGTCTCAGGATAGAGAAGTCGGTGCATGCCATGGCACAGTCCTTCCACGAGCGTCGCTGGATCGAAATCGGCTGAATGTAAGAGGCCACTTTCCGTTGACGGCGCTCAGGGCAGGGGATAGGCCTTGACGCGGTTGTCGAGCGCAGTTTCGGGAGTGAGATCGTGACAGATAGATTGGTGATCATCGGCGCGGGGCAGGCAGGTTTCGCATTGGCGGCCAAGCTGCGAGCATTGAAGGATACGCGCCCGATCACCCTTATCGGCGCCGAGGATGTGGCGCCCTATCAGCGTCCGCCGCTTTCGAAGAAATACCTTCTCGGCGAAATGAGCTTCGACCGCCTGCTGTTCCGCCCGGAGCATTGGTATCCCGACAACGATGTCGATCTTCGTGTTTCGACCTGGGCCGAACAGATCCAGCGGGATAGCAAGCAGGTCTTGCTGCAGGACGGCTCCGTTCTCGACTACGGCACGCTGGTGCTCGCCACCGGTTCGACGCCGCGCCGGCTGCCGGCGGCAATCGGCGGCGATCTCGAAGGTGTCTATGTCGCCCGCGACAAGCGCGATGCCGATCTGCTCGCTGACGAGATGCGCCCCGGTCGCCGTGTCCTCATCATCGGTGGCGGTTATATCGGTCTTGAGGCGGCGGCCGTTGCCCGCCATCGCGGCCTGGAAGTAACCGTCATCGAGATGGCCGACCGCATCCTGCAGCGCGTTGCGGCAAAGGAGACGGCCGACATCATGCGCGGGATCCATGAGGGCCACGACGTGGTGATTCGCGAGAAGACCGGGCTCAAGCATCTGATCGGCAAGGATGGCCGCGTTTCCGGCGCCGCTCTGTCCGACGGCTCGGTGATCGACGTCGATTTCGTCGTCGTCGGCATCGGCGTCGTGCCGAACGATCAGCTTGCCAAGGAAGCCGGCCTCGAAGTCGCCAACGGCATCATCGTCGACGAATTTGCCCGCACCTCCGATCCGGCGATTTTCGCGGCTGGCGATTGCGCAGCCCTTCCCTGGCAGGGCGGCCGTATCCGGCTCGAATCGGTGCAGAATGCCGTCGACCAGGCGGAAGCGGCGGCAGCCGTTATCGCCGGCGGCAATGAGCCCTATGAGCCGATGCCGTGGTTTTGGTCTGACCAATATGACGTCAAACTGCAGATCGCCGGCTTCAATCTCGGTTATGACGATACGTTGCTGCGCCCCGGTGCCCGCGAAGGTGCCCATTCGGTCTGGTACTTCAGGGAAGGCCGGCTGATCGCTGTCGACGCGATCAACGACGCGAAAGCCTATGTGACTGGCAAGAAACTACTGGAATCCGGAACCAACCCCGACCGATCGATTCTCGCCGACCCCGCCGCCGATCTCAAGAGCCTGCTGAACTGAGCCGGCGTTCGCATATCGCCTCTTACCTGCAGCGGCACGAATGCGGCCGCACGACCGCTGTTTCATGTTGAAAGACGCGCGATCGAATTATGCATATCATGGGCGGGCAGCAATGCCGCGTGCCCGACTGGGTGGAAATGCCGGCCGTTGCATTTCTTCTCGTGAAAACTCAAAAAACCCTTGCATTCACAGACCGGTCACCATAGTTAGGCCGCACCGGAGAGGTGGCCGAGTGGTCGAAGGCGCTCCCCTGCTAAGGGAGTATACGTCAAAAGCGTATCGTGGGTTCGAATCCCATCTTCTCCGCCATTTCGATTTCCACAGCGCATGTCGTGTCTTAGCCTCTGGCGGGGAATTCTGGTCGCTTAGTCGGCTATCCCTTCCCAATTGCGCGGTCGAGAAATTTCTTCCCTGCGAAGAGAGAAGCGCCGGCGGGAATCACTTCCCGCGTTCCTGCACTTGGCGGTCGGCGAAAGCGGATCGGTGAACGGCCGGTTACGCTTCGGGGCACCCCGATGCCGTCCCGCAATAATCGGATTTCGTCAGAAAAACGTCCCAAATGTGTCGAAAGGCGCATGTCCAGCGCTTTGTCGATCTCGCCTAAGCCTCCGCAAAATCAGGCTTTTCTTAACAAACTATAAAGGAAATCCGGGCCGGTTGCCCGACTTGTGTCCTTTCAGCAACAGAATGCGGGGAAGGCTCCCTCAAACCCCGCGTTGGAGTAAGTTGGTGATTGCGTGACAGCCGCCGTCTTGTATTTTCACCCTCGGAAGCAAGGGCGACGGATCGTCCACTTCTTGAAACACGGGGATGGGGCAGGGAACGCTGCTCAGCGAAAGATCCCAAACCCGATCGAAACTTTGAATTGGAGGTCATTTATGAACATCAAGAGCCTTCTTCTCGGCTCCGCTGCTGCTCTGGCAGTAGTATCCGGCGCTCAGGCTGCCGACGCTATCGTCGCTGCCGAGCCGGAACCGGTTGAATATGTTCGCGTCTGCGACGCATACGGCACCGGCTACTTCTATATCCCGGGCACTGAAACCTGCCTCAAGATCAACGGTTACATCCGTTTCCAGGTTAACGTCGGCGACCAGCCAGGTGGTGACAACGATTCTGACTGGGATGCAGTCACCCGTGGTCAGGTTCAGTTCACGGCCAAGAGCGACACCGAGTATGGTCCGCTGACCGGCGTCATCGTCATGCAGTTCAATGCTGACAATGCCACCGATCAGACTTCAAAGCTCGACTCCGCTTACATCGACATCGCCGGCCTCCGCGCTGGTCTGTTCTACAGCTGGTGGGACGATGGCCTCTCCGGCGAAACCGACGACATCGGTTCGGTTGTAACGCTGCACAACTCCATCCGTTATCAGTATGAGACCCCCGACTTCTACGCCGGCCTCAGCGTCGACGAACTGGAAGACGGCGTTTTCAAGGCCGATGAAGATCCGAACAACGTTGGCGTTGCCATCGGTCTCGGCGGCAAGGCTGGTGCATTCAGCTACCAGATTACCGCTGGCTACGACTTCGACAACGAAGATGGTGCTGTTCGTGCCATGGGCACGGTTGACATTGGTCCCGGCACGCTCGGCCTTGCTGGCGTATACTCGTCGGGCCCGAACTCCTACTACTCTGCAGCCGAATGGGCTGTCGCTGCCGAATACGCCATCAAGGCAACTGACAAGCTGAAGATCACCCCGGCTGTTCAGTACTACGGCAACTACTTCGGCGGCAGCAAGGCTGTTCCGGATGACTTCGACGGTCTCGGCGATGCCTGGAAGGTCGGTCTGACAGTCGATTACCAGATCGTCGACAACTTCTACGCCAAGGCTTCGGTTCAGTACCTCGATCCGGATGATGGCGACGACTCCACGACGGGCTACTTCCGCCTGCAGCGTGCATTCTAATCTGATCTGACTTCGGTCAATCAGGAAAGCCCGGCTCTCGAGCCGGGCTTTTTGTATTTGTACGAAAGGCCTGAAGGCAGTTGGCGCATCGGCCCGAAATCGGAGCCGATTTCGGAAAGCACTTTGGCTTGCAAGCTTATGGCTCCCTTGCGCCTCTCAAAAGGCGCGCGGCCATGCCTGAGGGGTCTCAATCAGCTATCGGCAGCTGGCAAGGAAAGCTCCAATGGCTGCAGGAATATTGCCAAGATGGAGGAGGGGCGCATGACCTTGTCCCTGAGCGGCATGCAGGATCAGGCTCGGATGCCGGCGGACCATTTCCTCGGCCGTTTCCTGTGAGAGCAGAGCGGTATTCTCGCCGCGGATCAGCATCAGCGGAAACTGGCTCAGGCTTTCGAATTGCTCCCAGAGCTCGGGGAGCGGCTGGCTGAAATCGATCGATTGCAGCGCCTCTGCGATTGCCGGATCAAAGTCGGCGACCGGTCTTCCATCAATGTCGCGGTGAAGCGCGAACGCCATCTCACGCCAGTCTTCCTCGGCAAGGGCGGTAAACGAAGCGCCGTGCTTCTGCTGCAGTATATCGGTCGCCTCCTTCCAGTCAGCCGGCTTCCTGCCGCTGTTCAAGTGGTCGCGAATGAGTAGAAGCCCTCCGGCCTCGATCGCAGGGCCGATGTCGTTGAGGATGACGGCCTCGAGAAGATCCGGCCTCGTCGCTGCGATTAAATGCAGGATCAGTCCGCCACGTGATGTGCCGATGAAAATCGCCCGTTCGATGCCGAAAGCCGCGCAGGCGGCAATGACGTCAGCGGTTTCGACGGCGAGAGTGTAATTGGCCTTGTTCTCGTCCCACGCGGAATTTCCGCGACCGCGCGAATCGAGCGAGATCACCCGGCGTGGAGCAGTCTCGTCGCGGCAGAGAAGCAGCGCAAGCGGGTGAAAATCCCGGCTATTGCGGGTCAGGCCGGGCAGGCAGATCACCGGCAGCCGTCCGGCGGCTGCCGGCCCCTCGGGCCGGTAGTCGCGGGCATAAATCATCAGTCCGTCGGCTGAAGAGTAATATCGTTCCTGGAAACCGCCTGCATCCATGTCCGCCACCGCATCATCAAGACCTATCTGAGCTCGAAGATGTAGCCTGCTTTTCCAGTCGCGCCAAACGACTTCAGGAGGCGCTGCGTCCGCCAATCAGGTCGCGCTCGATATCGGTCGGCTGGCCGAGGCGAGCCTTGTAGACTTCGTAATTCTCCATCACCCGCTGCACATAGTTGCGCGTCTCGGGGAAGGGGATGCGCTCGATCCAGTCGACGATCTCGTCGATCGGCCGGCCACGTGGGTCACCATAGCGGCCGATCCATTCCGGCACCCGCTTCGGCCCGGCATTATAGGCGATGAAGGTGAGGATATAGGAACCGCCGAAGGCCTCGATCTGCTCGCCGAGATAATGCGCGCCGAGGGTCGCATTATAACCGGCATCGGCCGTCAGCTTGTCCTTCGAAAAGGTGATGTTGTGGCGCTTGGCCACCGCCTGGGCCGTGCCGGGCAGAAGCTGCAGCAGACCGCGCGCATTTGCTGCCGAAACGGCGGCCGGGTTGAAGGCGCTTTCCTGTCGGGCGATGGCATAGGCGAGCGCCTTGCCGGAGCCTGATATATTGGCATTCGCCGGGATCACCCCGACGGGAAAGGCAAGCGCTGCGACGTCGATGCCACGGCCGTAGGCGATCTTGCCGATCTGCAGCGACAGATGGTGATTGCCCGATTGCTCGGCCCGTGCGGCGAGGATCGCCAGCTCACCCGGGCTCTGCAGCTGGTCGGCAAGCGCGAGATAGAGAATGTCGGCGCGCCATCCGTGACCTGCCGCCTCGAGGCGGCTGATCGCCTGCACGGCTTCGCGAGCCTGAAAGTGCTGGCGGTCGGCCGTGCTCGGCGCCGGATAGGTGACATTGAGCGTCTTCCGTCCCAGCCTTTCTGCCGCGAGCTGACCGTAGAAGGTGCCGGGAAAATTGGCGGCCTTGCCGTAGAATTCGCCTGAATTGCCGGGGCCGCCGGCCTCGGCCGCCCGCCCGAGCCAATACCAGGCGCGGGAAACCGAGATCGGTCCGTTCGACGTCGCCAGAATCTTGCGAAAATGTCTTTCCGCCGTTGTTGGATCCTGCAGGCCGCGAAGCGCATACCATCCGGCATGGAACTCGGCCTCGACGATGTCAGTCGGGCTGGTTGCAGCGTAGTTTGCGACAATGCGGTAGGCCGGTTTGAATTGCCCCTGATCGACGAGGCCGCGGCTGACGATCCGCTGCTCGTTCCACCATTCGCCGGAATTGACGAGTTCGCCGGCTTCGCGCGGCATTGTCTCAAGAAGTGCTGCCGCCTCGGCATATTTGTCCTGTTTGCGCAGATATTCGATGCGCGCGAACAGCAGGCCGGCATCGCTTCGCCATTTCGCGTCGACGCTATTGATCAGCGCGCCGGCATTGGCGGCTTTGGCGTCGACGGCGGCCCAGGCCTTGTAGAGCGATTGCGCCTCGCCCATGTCGCCGAACCGCTTGGCCTGCGCCACCCGGCCCCGATACATCAGGTAGTCCATCCGCGCCTTATGATCGGCCGGCGTCAGCAGGGCGGAAAATTCAATCAGTATCTTGTCTTCGGCCGGCTTGTCGAGCGCCTCCGTGCGCCAGAGCTTGCGGATATATTTGGCCGCCTGGGCCTGCTTGCCTGATGCGACCAGCGCCCGCCCGAGAATGACGGCGCCCTGCATCGTCTCGGGCGCGGTATCGCCGAAGGCGGCGAGCACGGCTGACGGGGCGGGGTTTTCATCGTAGAGCGCCCGTTCGGAATAGGCGCGCAGCCGAGAAAGGCCGGGCCACCCCTTGAGCTCCTGCGCTGCGCTGGCGATCTCATAGGAGGGAACGCCCTTCAATCCGGACACGGCGATCGCCCAGGTGAGGATATGGCGGTCGAGCGCCCCCTCCCGCATGCTGTCGCGAATCGACAGAGCCAGTTGCGGATTCTTGGCGGTAAGCGCGTCGAGGCCGCTTTTCAGATCACTGGCGACAGGCGCCACGGCAGGATTGCGCGGGATGGCGCCGGTGGTCAGCGCCTCCGGTATCGATGTCTCGGGAACGAATCCGATCGGCTTGATGTCAGCGGACGGAAGGTTTTCGCCCGCAAGCGGCGACGCAACGCTGCCCCACGCGGCGGCAACGAAGCCGAAGGCGGTCAGAATCAGGACAGCTTTCTTCATCCGGGATCTCGCAACGAAAACACGCCCTACCCATTTGGCTGGAGGCATCTTAACGAAACCTTACCGTACCAGGTAAAATTCATTCACATCTGCTATCGGAATTTCCCCTAAACCGAACTCTCCGCGCTTGTCGCGATGATTTCGGCGCTCTATGGTGCGCAACTCTTATTCATGGAATGCGGCCGAAGCAAGGATTTGGTCGTGAGGAGCTTCGCATGTTCAATGGGTCCATTCCCGCCCTCGTTACCCCCTTCACCGATGCCGGACTGATCGACGAAGACAGCTTCGCCGCCCATGTCGACTGGCAGATCAAGGAAGGCAGCGGCGGTCTCGTTCCGGTCGGAACGACGGGCGAATCGCCGACACTGTCGCATGCCGAACACAAGCGGGTCGTGGAACTCTGCATCGAAGTGGCCGCAAAACGCGTTCCCGTCATGGCCGGCGCCGGATCGAACAACACGCGTGAGGCGATCGAGCTTGCACAGCATGCCGAAAAGGTTGGCGCCGACGCCGTGCTGGTCGTCACGCCCTATTATAACAAGCCGACGCAGAAAGGGCTGATCGCGCATTTTTCTGCGATCGCCGAGGCCGTCGCTCTGCCGATCTATATCTATAACATTCCCGGTCGCTCGGTTGTCGACATGACGCCGGAAACGATGGGCGCGCTTGTCAAGGCGCACAGGAATATCGTCGGCGTCAAGGACGCGACGGGCAAGATCGAGCGTGTCTCCGAGCAACGCATCACCTGTGGCAAGGACTTCAGGCAATTGTCCGGTGAGGACGGCACGGCGCTCGGCTTCAACGCCCATGGCGGTGTTGGCTGCATCTCGGTGACGGCCAATGTCGCCCCGCGCCTCTGCGCCGATTTTCAGGCGGCAACGCTGGCCGGCGAATACGCCCGCGCGCTGGAATATCAGGACCGGTTGATGCCGCTGCATAAGGCGATCTTCCTTGAACCCGGTCTCTGTGGCGCCAAATACGGCCTCTCCAAGCTCGGCCGAATGAGCCGCAACGTTCGCTCGCCGTTGCTGTCGACGCTGGAACCGGCAACCGAAGCAGCGATCGACGCCGCTATGCGTCATGCAGGGCTGCTCAACTGACGAGGCCGGCCGTCTTCACAAGGCCGGATCGTTCCCTTACATAAAGGGCAAGCAAGGAGGGCGCGGCTTTTCGCGCGCCTCGAAGGGAATATCGTCATGGCCCCCAAAGGCAGTCAGCGCGTGGTGAACAAGGTCGTGGCCGAAAACCGCAAGGCCCGCTTCAACTACGAGATCATCGACACCTATGAGGCAGGTCTCGTGCTGAAGGGCACAGAGGTCAAGTCGTTGCGCGAGGGCAAGGCCAATATCGCCGAATCCTACGCCTCGGACGAAGACGGCGAGATCTGGCTGATCAATTCCTACCTGCCGGAATATCTGCAGGCGAACCGCTTCAATCACGAGCCGCGCCGGCGCCGCAAGCTCTTGCTGTCGGGCCGCGAAATCCATCGCTTGCGCTCAGCCGTCAACCGCGAAGGCATGACGCTGGTGCCGCTGAAGATCTATTTCAACGATCGGGGTCGGGCAAAGATGGAACTGGCGCTCGCCAAGGGCAAGAAGCTGCACGACAAGCGCGAATCCGAGAAGGAGCGCGATTGGAACCGCCAGAAGAGCCGCCTATTGAAGGATAATGGCTGAGCCGCCATGCCGCAGCTGCGCAGTCCGCGGCGCTTTGATCAGTCCTCGAAATCGCTGGCCGGGGCGACTTCGGCCGGACGCGGCGTCCGCTCCGATGGATCGCGACCGATCTCAGCCTTCAGCGACAAGAGGTCGATGAAATGATCGGCCTGGCGGCGTAGATCGTCGGCGATCATCGGCGGCTGGGTGGCCATCGTCGAGATCACCGAAACCTTGCGGCCCCTGCGCTGTAGCGCCTCGACCAGGTTGGTGAAGTCGCCGTCGCCGGAGAAGATAACGAGATGGTCGACGGTTTCGGATTGTTCCATCGCGTCAATCGCAAGCTCGATGTCCATGTTGCCCTTGATTTTCCGCCGGCCCATGGAATCGGTGAATTCTTTGGCGGGTTTGGTGACGACTTTGTAGCCGTTGTAATCGAGCCAGTCGATCAGGGGGCGGATCGATGAATATTCCTGATCTTCGATCAGAGCCGTATAATAATAGGCGCGCAGGAGGTAGCCGCGTTTCTGGAATGCTTTCAACAGCTTACGGTAATCTATATCGAAACCGAGGCTCTTGGATGCAGCGTAGAGGTTGGCGCCGTCAATAAAGAGTGCAATTTTTTCGCGTGGGTCAAACATCGCTTGCCAATTCCTAATGAGAGAAATTGAAATTCGCAGGGCATCAAATTTCAATAAATACAATGGCTTGTTGTGATTTTTGATTTGATCCTTACTTTAATAAGTGTTCATATAAGAGAGATTTAGGGCACGATTCGTCATATTCCAAGCAACCTTCGGTGGAATTGTGACATTCTCCATGGAAATTTAGCTCAGCCCCGGATAAAGACGAGGGGAGCCGGAACGAAAAACTTGTATTTGCCCGGTTTTAATTGTATCGGGCGTGCTAATCCCGAAATGACGACCGTAAAGGACAGGCAATGGCCCGTGTCACAGTTGAAGATTGCATTGACAAGGTAGAGAACCGCTTCGAGCTGGTTCTGCTCGCCAGCCACCGCGCCCGGCTGATTTCCCAGGGTGCCTCGATCACCATCGATCGCGACAATGACAAGAATCCTGTTGTCGCCCTGCGCGAAATCGCCGACGAGACGCTTTCGCCCGACGATCTCAAGGAAGATCTGATCCATTCGCTGCAGAAGCACGTCGAAGTCGACGAGCCCGAGCCCGATCCGGCCAGCATGATCGCCGCCGGCGGCGCTGCCGCAGCCGACAGCGAGGAGCAGGACGACCTGCCGGAGACGATTACCTTCGACCAGATGTCGGAGGAAGAGCTGCTTGCCGGCATCGAGGGCCTGGTCCCGCCGGAAAAAAGCGACGATTATTAAGCGCGACGGCCGGATCCGACCCGGAAAAGAGCGACGATTACCAATCGTCAATCTTGCGCCTTTATTGCTTAGGCATATTATTGCCCATGTGTGCGCCAATCGTTGATTGGCGCGCTTTTATTTTTGTCGGAGTGGCTTTGGAATGATGCGGCAGTACGAGCTCGTGGAGCGGGTTCAGCAATACAAGCCCGATGCCAATGAAGCACTGCTGAACAAGGCCTATGTCTACGCCATGCAGAAGCACGGCCAGCAAAAGCGCGCGAGCGGCGATCCCTATATTTCCCATCCGCTAGAGGTCGCCGCCATCCTCACCGACATGCATCTCGATGAATCGACGATCGCGGTGGCGCTTCTGCACGACACGATCGAGGATACGACGGCGACGCGCGCCGAGATCGACGAACTCTTCGGCGAGGATATCGGCCGCCTTGTCGAGGGCCTGACGAAGATCAAGAAGCTCGATCTCGTCACCAAGAAGGCCAAGCAGGCGGAGAACCTGCGCAAGCTGCTACTCGCCATATCCGACGATGTGCGCGTGCTGCTCGTCAAGCTCGCTGACCGCCTGCACAATATGCGTACCCTCGATCACATGTCGGCCGACAAGCGGGCCCGCATCTCCGAGGAGACGATGGAAATCTATGCGCCGCTCGCCGGTCGCATGGGTATGCAGGACATGCGCGAGGAACTGGAGGAGCTTTCCTTCCGCCATATGAACCCGGAGGCCTACGAAACCGTCACGAGAAGGCTGGAAGAGCTCTCCAAGCGCAACGAGGGCATCGTCAAGAAGATCGAGGCCGAACTGCGCGACCTGCTGGTCGCCAGCGGCCTGACCAGCGCCTATGTCAAGGGCCGGCAGAAGAAGCCCTATTCGGTCTTTCGCAAGATGCAGTCGAAGTCACTGTCCTTCGAGCAGCTTTCTGACGTCTACGGCTTCCGTCTGATCGTGGAGGATATTCCCTCCTGTTATCGTGCGCTCGGTATCGTCCATACGCGCTGGCGCGTCGTGCCCGGCCGCTTCAAGGATTATATCTCGACGCCGAAGCAAAACGATTACCGCTCGCTGCACACCACCATCGTCGGTCCTTCGAGCCAGCGCATCGAGCTGCAGATCCGCACCAAGCGCATGCACGAAATCGCCGAATTCGGCATCGCCGCCCATACGCTCTACAAGGACGGCGCCAGCAATGCCGATGGCGACATCCTTTCGCGCGAATCCAATGCCTATTCCTGGCTGCGCCATACGATCGAGGCGCTCGCCGAGGGCGACAGCCCGGAAGAATTCCTCGAACACACCAAGCTCGAGCTCTTCCAGGATCAGGTCTTCTGCTTCACGCCGAAGGGCAAGCTCATTGCGCTGCCGCGCGGCGCCACGCCGATCGACTTTGCCTATGCAGTGCACACCAATATCGGCGACACCACGGTCGGTGCCAAGATCAACGGCCGCATTATGCCGCTGGTGACGCGGCTCGCAAATGGCGACGAAGTCGAGATCATCCGCTCCGGCGTGCAGGTTCCGCCGGCCGCCTGGGAAGAAATCGTCGTCACCGGCAAGGCGCGCGCCGCCATCCGCCGCGCCACCCGCATGGCGATCCGCAAGCAATATGCCGGCCTCGGTCACCGCATTCTCGAGCGCACCTTCAACAGAGCCGGCAAGATCTTCTCACGCGAGGCGATGAAGCCGGCGCTGCACCGTCTCGGCCAGAAGGATGTCGAGGATGCAATCGCCGCCGTCGGCCGGGGCGAGATGTCCTCGCTCGATGTGCTGCGCGCCGTCTATCCCGACCATCAGGATGAGCGCGTCACCGTCAAGCCCTCCGGCGACGACGGCTGGTTCAACGTCCGCAGCGCTGCCGGCATGATCTTCAAGATCCCCGGCAAGACCAAGGCAGGAGCCGAGTCGGGCCATTCCGAAGTCGATGCCGATGTTGATATCGGCCCGATCCGGGGTCTGTCCGGCAATGTCGACGTCAAGTTCGCCTCCACCGGCGCCGTGCCCGGCGACCGCATCGTCGGCATCATGGATCAGAGCAAGGGTATCACCATCTATCCGATCCAATCGCCGAGCCTGCAGCGTTTCGATGATCAGCCCGACCGTTGGATCGACGTCCGCTGGGACCTCGACGAAGCCAACAAGTCGCGTTTCATGGCGCGCATCATGGTGAATGGATTGAACGAGCCCGGCACGCTTGCCAAGGTCGCCCAGACGGTCGCAAGTCTTGACGTCAATATTCGCCTGCTGAACACCGTACGGGTGGCGGCCGATTTCACGGAGATGATGCTCGAGGTCGAGGTCTGGGACCTGCGTCAGCTCAACCAGCTGCTCGCCCAGCTGAAGGAACTCGACTGCATCGCCACGGTCCGGCGGCTCTACGAGTAGGCTTTTGTTAAGCCTATCTCGGCCTGATTCTAGAGTTTGCACATTTTATGATCGTCCAAAGATCGATTCCGCGCATCGAATCGGCAATGCATGCGCTCAATGCATAGCTGTCTCCTTGTTGCGGCGGTGGTAATTAACCCTTGCCGGGCCTATCTTCTGCTTGTCGAAAACGTAAACAGAAGATGAGACAAGGAAATGTTTGATCCTATCAGGAAAATCGCTCGCGCTCTTCGCGCTCCGACCACCCAGGAACGTGAAATGGCCTATTTGAACGGCTCGTTCGATCGTATCGATCTCGAGTTTCGTCAGCGCCAAGTCGATCGCGGTCTGTTCCGCAGCCGCTAATAGCGCATTTATACTTGGACGAGTGGGGGACGTTGCGTTGCGAACGCCCCTCGGCATGAAGCCGCTGCTCTGCAGAGAAATTGAGCGGCTGTTTTTCGGGTGGTATCATTTGCCGCTCTTGTCACGGTGCTGTGCGCTGCACTAAATAGCCGCCATGTTGTTTCGCCGTCGCAAACCTGCGGGCTTCAAGGAAAAGATGCGGGAGCTACTGTGGCCCCGAAAAGGTTTCCTTCGCCCGATCCGTTACCTGACGATGCGCATTCTGCGCCTGAGCGCTTCGCCGCATGCGGTTGCCGCCGGCGTCGCCGCAGGCGTTTTCGTCTCGTGGACGCCGTTCATCGGTGTGCATTTCGTCATGGCTTTCGTCATCAGCTATTTCCTCTCCGGCAATATGGTGGCCGCCGCCCTCGGCTGCGCTGCCTTCGGCAATCCGCTGACCTATCCCTTCATCTGGGGCATTACCTGGGAGATCGGCCATCTGCTGTTGAGCCGCGAGGATCATCTGGCGGGTCAGGCGGTGGATCTCGCCACCCTCTTTCACAAGCTGAACTTCTCCGAATTATGGAGGCCGGTGCTGGAGCCGATGCTGATCGGCGCCATTCCGCCGGCCGCCGTGACCTCCGTTGCGCTCTATGCGTTGACGTTCTACACCGTCAAGGGGTTTCAGACGCGCCGCCGCACGCGCCTGATGGAGCGGGCACGCCTACGTCTGGCAAGGCCGGCCAGCGACATGCCGAGCGTATGAAACCCGTGCAGAATGCTTAAGCGACGGAAGGGTCCGGCATGATCATCGGCATTGGCAGCGATCTGATCGACATACGCCGTGTCGAAAAATCAATCGAGCGCTTCGGTGAGCGCTTCACCCATCGCTGTTTCACCGAGATCGAGCGCGCCCGTTCCGACCGCCGGGCAAATCGTGCCGAATCCTACGCCAAGCGTTTCGCCGCCAAGGAAGCCTGTTCCAAGGCGCTCGGCACGGGCCTAGCCCAGGGTGTCTTCTGGAAGGACATGGGCGTCGTCAACCTGCCGAGCGGCAAGCCGACCATGGTTCTGTCAGGTGGTGCCGCCGTGATCCTCGAATCGATGCTGCCCGCCGGCCACAGGGCCGCCATTCATTTGACAATAACCGATGATTATCCCTTGGCGCAGGCCTTCGTTATCATCGAGGCGTTGCCCGAGAGCCTCGGATCGTGACCTCGGGGAGCGTTGATCGCGACCTCTCGTCGCTTTTGACGTCGTCGCCATTGCCGCAACCGGCCGAAGCCGCTAGAACAGGGTGATCTGAAGCCGGTCGGCCTGAATCCTTTTCTGGATGGAAGAATTGGAGCATGATGTCGTCCAAAGCTGCTGACACTTTTCGGCATCATGCCCTACAGCGCCGCGCGTCTCTTCAGGTGCGCAGAGGACGCCGTAGCACTTAGAATTGCTGCATAATTCCCTAAATCGATGTCGATCTAGGGAATTATGCAGTAAGAGAACGACAGAAAGAATTGCGCCTCTACGGCGTCTTGAAGGAATAAGACTGCGTGTCCGAAAAAGTCCAAACCAAGCCGAACGCCCTCTGGGAAAATATCAAGGTCATCATTCAGGCGCTGATTTTGGCGATGGTGATCCGAACCGTGCTGTTCCAGCCCTTTACCATCCCGTCCGGCTCGATGATGCCGACGCTGCTCGTCGGCGACTACATCTTCGTCAATAAGTTCGCTTACGGCTATTCGAAATATTCGCTGCCCTTCTCGCCCGACCTCTTCAGCGGTCGCCTGTTCGGTTCCGATCCGAAGCGTGGCGACATCGTCGTTTTCCGCTTCCCGCCCAATCCCGAAGTCGATTACATCAAGCGCTGCATCGGTCTGCCCGGCGACCACATCCAGGTCACCGACGGCGTGCTCTACGTCAACGGCAAGCCGGTTCCGAAGGTTGCCGACGGCAGCTTCACCTCGGATTACAAGCTCGATCCGGGTGAGGACGTGCCCGTGTTCCGCGAGACGCTGGACAATGGCAAGACCTACGACACGCTCGATCAGTCTCCGGTCTCGCGCGGCGACAACACCCGTGAATTCATCGTGCCGGAAGGCCATTATTTCATGATGGGCGACAACCGCGACAATTCGCTCGACAGCCGCTTCGATGTCGGCTTCGTGCCGGCTGAAAATCTCGTCGGCCGCGCCAGCGTCATCTTCTTCTCGCTCGGTAACGACACGTCGTTCCGCGAAATCTGGAAGTGGCCGACCAATATGCGCTGGGACCGTCTCTTCAAGGTTGTTGAATGAGCAAGGCGCAGACGCTTTCTGCGGCCGACCGCGCAAAGCTTGAAAGCCTGATCGGTCACGACTTCGCCGAAAAGGAACGCCTGGATCGCGCGCTGACGCATGCCAGCGCTCGGACGGAAAAGAGCGGCAATTACGAACGGCTTGAATTTCTCGGCGACAGGATCCTCGGGCTCTGCATCGCCGAACTCTTGTTCCGCACCTTCGGCACGGCGGGGGAAGGCGAGCTCTCTGTTCGTCTGAACCAGCTCGTCAGCGCCGAAACCTGCGCTGCGGTCGCCGACGAACTCAACCTTCACCTCTATATCCGCACCGGCGCCGATGTGAAGAAACTGACCGGCAAACGCATGATGAACGTCCGCGCCGATGTCGTCGAAAGCCTGATCGCCGCGATCTATCTCGACGGTGGCCTCGAGGTCGCGCGCCGCTTCATCCTGCGTTATTGGCAGGGCAGGGCGGTCAGGGCCGATGGCGCCAAGCGCGATGCCAAGACCGAGTTGCAGGAATGGTCACACGCGAAGTTCGGCGTCACGCCGATCTACCGGGTTGATGAACGCAGCGGACCGGATCATGATCCGCGTTTCAGGGTGACGGTGGAAGTTGCTGGCATAAAGCCGGAAACCGGCGTAGAGCGGTCGAAGCGCGCCGCCGAACAGGTTGCGGCGACCAAGATGCTCGAGCGCGAAGGCATTTGGCAGCAATCGCCTGCCGGAAACTGACGGGACAATGACACAAGAAGAAGATATCGCGGCTGAAGCTGCTGAAGAAACCCATGGTCCGACGCATTCGGGCTTCGTTGCGCTGATCGGACCGACCAACGCCGGCAAGTCGACACTGGTCAATCGCCTCGTCGGCGCCAAGGTCTCGATCGTCAGCCACAAGGTGCAGACGACGCGCGCGATCGTGCGCGGCATTGCCATTCACGACAATGCCCAGATCGTCTTCATGGATACACCCGGCATTTTCAAACCGCGCCGCCGGCTCGACCGCGCCATGGTGACCTCGGCCTGGGGCGGCGCCAAGGATGCCGATCTGATCATGCTGTTGATCGACAGCGAGCGCGGCCTGCGCGGCGATGCAGAAGCCATCCTCGAAGGCCTCAAGGAAGTCCAGCAGCCGAAAATCCTGGTGCTCAACAAGATCGACCGCGTCAACCGCGAGGATCTGCTGGCGCTGGCCGCGAGCGCCAACGAGAAGATCGCTTTCGAACGCACCTTCATGATCTCGGCCGAAAACGGTTCCGGCTGCGACGACGTCATGGACTATCTGGCGGCGACCCTTCCCGAGGGGCCGTGGTACTATCCGGAAGACCAGATCTCCGATCTGCCGATGCGTCAGCTCGCCGCCGAAATCACCCGCGAAAAGCTGTTTCTGCGCCTGCACCAGGAGCTTCCCTATTCCTCGCATGTCGAAACGGAGAAGTGGGAAGAGCGCAAGGACGGCTCGGTGCGGATCGAGCAGGTGATCTATGTCGAACGCGACAGCCAGAAGAAGATCGCGCTCGGCAAAGGCGGCGAAACCATCAAGGCGATCTCGACGGCCTCCCGCAAGGAATTGTCGGAAATTCTCGAGCAGCAGGTTCACCTCTTCCTGTTCGTCAAGGTCCGCGAGAATTGGGGTGACGATCCCGAGCGGTTCCGTGAAATGGGTCTCGATTTTCCGAAATAGCAGCGGCAGAAATTTCGTCGGGCAGGAGCCAGCCCTTTGTTTCCTTGGAAAAAAGTCGCTTCGTTGAGGAACGAATCCATGCCTCTGCGCATTCCTTGCCCGACGGTGCGTCGATGAGGGGCCGCCGGTTTGCAGGACCGCGGGAGCAGGCATGGCAACGTCGAGACCCATCCATTCCTTCAAGACCCCTTGCGAGCAATGTCCCTTGCGGCCCCTGCCGCATTTCAGGGAGTTCAGCCGCGACGAGCTGGAATTCGTCTCCCACTTCAAGCGGGGCGAGTTAGCCGTCGACGCCGGTTCCACCATCCTCGTCGAAGGCGCCCACAGCGCCCATCTTTTCACTGTGCTTTCCGGTTGGGGCTTTCGCTACAAGATGCTGGAAGACGGCCGCCGCCAGATCCTGAATTACATCATGCCGGGCGACCTGATCGGCCTGCAGGGAACGATTGCCGGCGAGATGCAGCATTCCATCGAAGCGCTTTCGCCCGTTTCCCTCTGCGTGTTCGAGCGCGACAGGCTGATGACGCTCTATAACAAACATCCCTCGCTCGCCTTCGACATCACCTGGATCGCCGCGCGAGAAGAGCGGATCTTGGATGAGCATCTCCTCAGCATCGGCCGCCGCACAGCACTGGAAAGAGCGGCCTATCTGCTCGCTTTCCTGTTTGAGCGCGGCAGGAAGCTGGATCTATTCAACGGTCGCAAATTCATCCCCATCACGCAGCAGCACATCGCCGACACCCTCGGTCTTTCCATCGTTCACACCAACAAAACCTTGAAGAAGCTCAGCGAACGGGGATTGATCCGCTGGCAGGAGCGCGGTTGCGAGGTGCTGAACGGCGAAGAATTGATGGCGATCGCCGGCTGGGAGGGGCTTGGAGAGGGCAAGCGCCCCTTCATCTAATACATCTCGCCCGGAAGTGCGCAGCGGTTCCGGGACAACGACAATAAGAAGGGGCTAAAGCGCGTCGTCGCATGAAATCAAATTTGATGCTGCGCGCTTTAAAGCATGGCGCGCAAAAGTGCTTGGCGCTTTTGCCAAGGGGCATGGGCAAAACACTCGACGCGCAAGGAGTAACCTGAAAGATCGGGTTTCGCGCCACGGCAATCCGACAGATGGCAGCATGGGTGCGTGCGGAAACGCACAGGCGCTCCTTCTATGTCTTTTTTAAATGCGCACTAGCCTCTGGGAAAATAAGGTCGGCCCTCGTCTTTCCTCCGATTTGATTCCTATTGGCCGGACAGGAAAATGGTTTATTCAGAAATGGTGGCGGAATTCACCGATAGCGTGCCATGCGGCGCACCGGGGGGCAATGATGTTGGCGAAACGGCCGGGGTGCTGCGACAGGCGCCCGACGAGGGGCACGGAATCATGAGCGCAAACCGTGTTCTGGTTCTTGAGGACAGCCTGATCATCGCCATGGAGGCGGAGGATATTCTGCGCCTGGCCGGCGTCGACGGCATTGATATCGTCGGCAGCCTGGAACAGGCGAGGGCGGCGATTGCTGCGGAAAGCTATGATTTCGCTCTTCTCGACGTCAATCTCGGCGAAGGCATGAGCTTCGGATTTGCCCGCCATCTTATCGATCTCGGCATCCCCTTCGGCTTCGTCAGCGGCTATTCCGATACACGCGATTTTCCGCCCGATCTGCAGCATATACCGCTTCTGGTGAAGCCTTTCGACGAGAAGGCGATGCGCGAATTCCTGCAGAGGCTTTTTCCGGCTGCAGCTTGACCCGTCCGGACGCCGAACGCACGCTGTAACGCTTTGAATTACTGCAGGATTCCTTAATTCGATTTCGATGTCGGGAATTATGCGGTAGGATGGAATCGTAAGCCGCAGGGACTTATTTCAATGCAATGGCAGGACCACGCAATCATTCTGGGCGTCAAGCGCCACGGTGAGACGAGCGTCATCGCCGAGGTGATGACGCGTGATCGCGGCCGCCATCTCGGCCTGGTGCGTTCCGGCCGCTCTCGCGCCATGCAGCCGGTGCTGCAGCCGGGCAATGCCGTGGAGGTCATTTGGCGCGCCCGGTTGGATGAGCATCTCGGTGAGTTCCGCGTCGAGCCGGTGACGCTGCGCGCCGCCCGCCTGATGGAAACCGCGACTGCCGTCTACGGCGTCCAGGCGATGGGCGCGCTGCTGCGGCTGCTGCCGGAGCGCGACCCGCATCCGCACCTTTTCGATGCGCTGGAGGTCATCCTCGATCATTTGCATAATCCAGCCGATGCTGGCGAACTCTTCGTGCGTTTCGAACTGGCGGTGCTGAACGATCTCGGCTTCGGTCTCGATCTTGCCGAATGCGCGGCAACCGGCGCCCGTTCCGATCTCGCCTATGTCTCGCCGAAATCCGGCCGCGCAGTCAGCCGCGCCGCCGGTGCACCCTGGGCTGAGAAGATGCTGCTCCTGCCGCCCTTTCTCGGGGTCGAAGGCAATCACGCGGCGGACTTCGACAGTCTTGCAGCCGCATTCCGTCTGACAGGATTCTTTTTGCATCGCCACGTCTACGAGCCGCGCGGCATAGAGGCCGCGGCAGCGCGTGACGGCTTCGTCCACGCTGCCCTTAAGGCGCTTAATCCAGCCCTGCAGACGCTTTCCGGTCCCAACGGCGTCTCCGCCTGATCTGGTTTTTTACTGCTGCAAAACATCCTCCGGATTTGGCGGTTTACCCGCCTGGGAGCCCTTCCTATGTCTTGAAGGCTGCCAATCACGGAGGAATCTCATGCTGACCAAGACCGCATCACCGACGACCATCACGCTTTGGAACGGCCGCGAAGTTCCGCGCCTCGGCATGGGGTGCTGGGCAATCGGCGGCCCGTTCTTCGCCGGCGAGACGCCGCTCGGCTGGGGCGATGTCGACGACGATGAATCTGTCGAAGCGATCGACCGCGCCATCGCCCTCGGCGTCCGCTTCTTCGACACCGCCTCGAACTACGGCGCCGGCCATTCGGAGGAGGTGCTCGGACGGGCGATCGGCAATCGTGACGACATCATCGTCGCCACCAAATTCGGCTTCGCGACCGATCCGGAGACGAAGCAGGCAATCGGCGCTTTCGCTGATGAGGCGTTCATTCGCCGCTCCGTCGAGACGTCGCGGCGCCGCCTCAGGCGCGACCGCCTCGATCTCCTGCAATTCCACATCAATGATTTTCCGCTGGAACAATCGGATGCCGTCTTCGATACGCTGGAGGCGCTGCGTGCCGAAGGCAAGATCGATGCCTTCGGCTGGAGCACCGATTTTCCCGATCGTGCCGCCCGCCATGCCGGGCGCCCCGGCTTTGTCTCGATCCAGCATACGATGAATGTCTTCGACCCGGTGCGGGAGATGATCGCGGTGGTCGAGCAGAAGGGCTTGGTCTCGATCAATCGCGGTCCGCTGGCCATGGGATTGTTGACCGGCAAGTTCACCGCCGACAAGTCAGTGGGCGTCAAGGATGTCCGCGGCGCGGCACTCCCCTGGATGGTCTATTTCAAGGACGGGCGCATGGCTCCGGAATTTGCCGCAAGGCTCGATGCCGTCCGCGATCTCCTGACGTCAGGCGGTCGCACGCTGACGGAGGGGGCGCTCGCCTGGCTCCTGGCGAGGTCGCCGCGCACCTTTCCCATTCCTGGCTTCCGCACCGTCGCCCAAGTCGAGGAAAATGTCGGCGCACTGGAAAAGGGACCGCTACCGGTCGGCGTCATGGCGGAGATCGATTCTGCATTGGCTCGCGGATAAGGGGGCACCCAGATCTTCCGCATCTGACCTACCCGCGGGCACGGACCTTCAGTGCCCAGCCCTCCGGCCGCTCTTCAACGATCTTGACGGTGTCGCCGATCGTGATCCTGCCGCTGCCGCGCGGCGTGACGTTCCAGCCGAACAACGGGCCGGGCACGCGGCGGTCGGCCGACATGCGGATGCGGCCCATGGCCGGCATCGGGTTTGCCACATCGCGTGACCCGGTCAGTTGGTCCTGCGTCGTCATGATGCAGCGCGAGCAGGGTTTGACGAGATCGAAGCGGATGCCGGCGATCTCGATCGCAGCCCAGCGATCCTCCGGCCAGGCCTCATCGGTCTCGATGACGATGTTCGGTCGGAAGCGCTCCATACCGACGCTGCCTTCGCCGTGGGCGGCAAGATCGTCGTTCAGCGCCTGCAGCGAACCGGTCGTCGTCACCAGGATCTGATAGCCGTCGGTGAAGGCGACAGGCGTGCCTTCGCCGGCCCATTCGGCATTTGCCGTCCGCTGCGCCTGTTCGTCGAAAAACACCAGCCGTACTTCGCGGCCGAGCCATTCGGAAAGCTGGCGGTTGCTCTCTGCATCGGCGACGGCGGCGCTGACGGTCGATTTCCACACGTTTACATCCATGCGGTTTTCAGGCCGGGGCGGCGGCACCGATATGTCAGGCTTTCCCTGCATCAGTAGCCGAAAGGCGCTTGCCTCCGGCCGTATCTCGATGCGCGCGAGGTGCGGCAGTTCGCGCTGGGTGATGAAGTGGCCCTGCGGGTCAGTGATCATCGCCCGCCGGTCACCGGGAAGCCCATAAGCGTCGATATCGGCGGCGGGCAGCGCAATGGCGCGAGCGCTCTTGAGCGGGTAGATGAAGAGGTCGCTGACACGCATGCCGTTCTCCTAAATCTCGTCCATGAATGCCGAAAGAAAATCACGCAGACTTTTGTCACGCGCAGCTGCCAGCCGGCGGCCGGTCTCGGTCTGGAACCCTTCCGCCAGTTTGAACAGCTTCGTCTGGAAATGGTCAACGGCATAACGCTTGTCGTCGAGGGGACGGTTCGTTGCTGCCGGGTCGAGTGGATCATAGAGCCCGGATCCCATTCGTCCTCCGATATAGAAGCAGCGTGCGACGCCGACCATGCCGATCGCGTCCAGCCGGTCGGCATCCTGCAGGATCTTCGCCTCGATCGTCTGCGGCGTCACCCCGGCGGAGAAACTGTGAGCGGTGATGGCATGCGCCGCGGCTTCGATATCCGCTTCGTTCCAGCCGAGTTCGGCGAGGATCGCCGAGGCCTTTTCTGCCGCCAGCGCCGATGCTTTCGCCCGCAGCGGCGAATTCTTCTCGACGGCGACGCAATCGTGCAGCAGCACCGCAGCAGCGAGAATGCATTCGTCTCCACCTTCGCCCGCATGGATGCGCATGGCGTTTCTGAAGACGCGCAGGATATGGGCAAGATCGTGTGAGCCGTCGTCGCCTTCGGTCGCATGGGCAATCAGGGACGCTGCCAGCGTCTCATGAGGGGAGAAGGCTTCGGCCTTGAACATTGCGCCACCTGTTATTTGAAAAATCGTCCATAGCACCGAAAGCGAATGCGGCTTCCGGGACGAGGCCCGGTAGGAAGAGCTGCAGAACACGGAGCCGGTTTTGTAGCGGCTTGCCAAGCGAGTCGCAATCATGAGGAGCTCTGCGCTGCTCTCAGGAAATCCGTCGCATCGTCGCTCGTCGGCGGCATGGAGAGAAGGTACGGCACGTCTCGAGCAGGGCGTGGCGGACTGATGTGATAGCCCTGAATCTCGTCGCATTCCTCGCATTCGAGCAGCGCCAGTTGGGCGGCCGTCTCGACGCCTTCGACAGTGACGCGCATGCCGAGCGCATCGCCGAGCAGGATGATTGCCCGCATGATCGCATGCGCTTCCTTATTATCGACGATGTCGTTGACGAAGGATTTATCGATCTTGATCTTGTCGAAGGGAAAGCTCGAGAGATAGCTCAGAGACGAATATCCGGTGCCGAAATCGTCCATGGAGATGCGGATGCCGCGCTCCTTCAGTGCGTGCAGGATCGGCAGCACCTCACCGAGGTTCTCCATCAGCACGCTCTCGGTGATTTCGAGTTCGAGCCGTGACGGCGATAGTGCAGCGGCGGCAAGCGCTTCGCTGACATCCTGAGTCAGATCGCTGCCGCTGAACTGGATCGCCGAAACGTTGACCGCCACCTTGATGCCTTCCGGCCATTGCGTTGCATCGCTGCAGGCTTGGCGCAAAACCCAGCGGCCGATCTCGACGACCAGTCCGACTTCCTCGGCAAGCGGAATGAAATCCATCGGCGATACGCGGCCCCGGATCGGGTGGTTCCAGCGGATCAGCGCTTCGAAACCGCAGATCTGCCGCTTGGATAGGTCATAGAGCGGCTGGTAATGCAGCTCGAATTCCTCCTTTTCGATGGCGGTGCGAATATCTGCCTCGAGAGCATGGCGCAACTGCATCTGCGCTTCCATCTCGCTGGTGAAAAAGCGCTCGCGCTTGCGTCCGTCGGCTTTGGCGTGCAGCAACGCCACGCCGGCATTCTTCAGGAGGATATCTGTTTCGTCGCCATCCCTGGGAGCGATTGCGATACCCATGGAGACGCTAAGCTCCACCCCTTTTTCACCGTGCAGGAATGGCTCGGAAAGCGCCCGGCGGATTCGGTCGGTCAGCGCCGTCACATTCCAGGGCTGCTGTTTGCCGATCTGCAGGATGGCGAATTCGTCGGAGCCAAGTCGCGCCAGCGTATTTTCCGAGCCGGCAGAGGCTCTGATGCGCTTGGCGACCTGCTGCAGGATCTTGTCGCCAACCGATACCCCGATCGTATTGTTGATCGATTTGAAGCGGTCGAGATTGAGGTGGACGAGGGCAATCTGCTCGTCCGGCTTGCGCTCCGCAAGCGTGGCATCGACCTGCTCGCGGAAATAGATCCGATTGGGAAGATCCGTCAGGAGGTCGTGGTGGGCGAGATAGGTGATACGCTCCGCTGCCCTGCGATCGTCGGTAATGTCGGCATGGATGGCGATGTTGCTGCCATCGGAGAGGATCGTCACCACGCTCTGGATAATGCGGCCATCATGCATCAGCCATTCGCGCCGGCGGATGCTGCTGCTCCCTGCCTTGGGGAAGGCAGGTCGGACGGTTCGCCGACCGACTGGTGAGACGGCGCTCTCCCTGCCGCGCATTTTTCCGATGAGATCGGTAATTGTTGCGCCGGCGGCGATATCCTCCGACGTCAGACCGAAGAGCTGATGGAAGCGGCTATTGTAGAGCGTCAGTCGCTGGTCGGCGTCGAAGACGCTGAGACCGAGCGGCAGGTTATTGAGGACGATCTCAAAGAGTTTTTTCTGTCCGTCGAACGCCTGACTAAGGGCAGAAAGATTGCCCCTCAGAGCCTGGTTTTCCTTCAGCAGGGTCTCCGCGCATTTTTCGATTGCGTCATAGTCGCTCTTATGGCCGCGATAGGTTGCGATCACCAGTTCCATCAAACGCTGCGCGTCGATTGATCCATCGGCCATGACAGCCTCTGTGCATTGCCGCCAGAAGAGCGCTTCAGCTTTCATGGGGAGCGTCTTGGAGAACGGCCACCGGAAAAGCCGCCCAAGGTTGATGCACGTGCCTCAAAATGCGCCATGAAAACCCTCAAAGACAAACATGGAGTTCGATTTGTACAAACGCCTGTGCGGTTATTCTGGAGCTGCCGGATTAATATTCTGTTGCAGTGCAGCAGGGGCGCACGTGGCCCGAACGGGAATTCTTATATCAAAAACCGCTGAAATATCGGGGAAGCTGTCGATGGAGAGCCGATCTGGCAGTCAGTGCGTTAACGTCTGTCAATCTTCATTAATGAGAAGTTAACAACTAATTGACGCACTGCGCAAATCAGTTTATCCACCGATTCACTCGTTATTTTCCGCTCTCGTATTGCGTACAAACACCACCGGCAAAAGGCGGTGAATGGAGGTTTGTATGACCCGCACCACATCCGTTTCAGAGAGTTCATACGCATATCTTGCGACACTTTCGCGGCTCGATTCCAATGGTGACGGCGTGCTCAGCCGCGGCGAACGTGCCGCCGATGAGAAGCCCGGCATCATCAAGCAACTGCTGGAAGACGACGCGGCCGGCGATACGCAGCCGAAATTTTCCGGCAGCCTGATTGCGCTGATGATGGACACGCGTGACACTGCCACGACGAGCAGCATCGCCGTTCCCTATCCATTGCAGCAGACCGCGCCGACCGGCGATCAATCCGACGATCTTTACCGCAACACCTACGGCCAGTTCGATTTCGACGCCGTCGCCTGACGGCGTGCGAATCCAGGTGAATTGCAGGCCGGCCGGTTGGCCGGCTTTTTCGTTGGAGCTCCGCAGAGGAACACCTTCCGGGCTGACACGTTCAGAAGGACAACCGACGGAAGGAGATCTCCATGAAAGCCATGCGCATCATCGCCGCCTTGAGCCTGCTGGCGATTGGGCTGCCGGCGGGCGCTCAGGACAAGCAGACGGCGGTCGCCAATTTCGTTGGCAAGGACGGCAAGGAAACCGGCCGCGCCCAGCTGACCGCCGCCGCCAATGGCGGCGTCCTGATCGAAGTGGAGATATCGGGGCTGCCGGCAAACAAATGGGTGGCCTTTCATGTTCACGAGACCGGCCGCTGCGACGCGGCAACCCATCACGAATCGGCAGGCGGGCATTTTAATCCGGGCTCGGCCGAGCACGGTATTCTTGCGGCCAAGGGACCCCATGCCGGGGATATGCCCAATCAATATGTCGGCCAGGACGGCGTTTTGAGAGCCCAGATATTTGACGGCATGGTCACGCTCGATGGCAAGAAGGATGGCATCCGCGGCCGCGCATTGATGGTGCACGCCAATTCCGACGATTACCGCAGCCAGCCCTCGGGGGATGCCGGGGAGAGACTTGCCTGCGGCGTCATTCAATAGGCCGACGACCGCCCGGGCTGCAATGTTTCACTGCCGCGTCGGCTTTTCGGCCGACGCGGTGCCGTTGGACCTCTTTCCCGGCGCGGAATTTGAATCGTCCCGCATCGCAGCCGGGTCGTCCTTTTCGTCGAAGGCAAGTTTTACCCGTTTCACCATGTCGCGGCTGACCTGCCACCAGTCACCGGTCTTCGCCCAGTAGCGCAGCGTTACCGATATTGTTCTGTAACCCAGGCTGTCGATGAAAACGCTGGGTGCCGGTGACGGCAACACCTTGGGATTGCCTTTGGCAATGCCCGTCAACGTCTCCATTGCCAATTCAAGATCATCCTCACGAGAAATGCTGACCTTCAGGTCGTTCTGCCGCGTAGGTTCGCGGCTGAAGTTGGTGATCGGCGTGTTCCAGAGCGTCGAATTCGGCGCCAGCCGATAGAGCCCGTCGCCGGTTCTGAGTTCTGTCGCAAATAGCCCGATCTCGCGCACCGTGCCGGCGACGCTGCTGGTCTCGATATATTCGCCGACGCGGAACGGTCTGAGGATCAGCAGCATGATGCCGGCTGCAATGTTCTGGAGCGTCCCTTGCAGGGCCAGCCCGATTGCCAGGCCGGCTGCGCCGAGGGCGGCGATGATCGAGGCGGTCTGGACGCCGAATTGGCCGAGCACTGTGACGAACACCAGGATCAGCAGTGCATAGCGGATGACATTGGTAAAGAAGCGCGCCAATGTCTCGTCGATGCCATGGATGCGCGACAGGCCTTCATAGGCCCAGCGGCTGACGAAGCCGGCCAGCGTCCAGCCGATGACGAGCAGGATGAGCGCTCCGAGGATGGAGAAGGAATACTGGACTGCGAGCGCGCTTGCCTGGCTGAGTGCCGTGCGGGTGGCAAGAAGGACGTCGGCTGCTTGTTGTTCCATGATTTGGCCCTGCGGATTGTGCGTGGTCGAGGGCAAGATGGAGCGGCCGGCGGCAGCGTCAACCGCAGGAGGTGTCCCGAATCGCAAGCACGAAGGGCGTATTGCCGTCGGCATCGGCGCCGCGCCCGATCGCCCGCACGGCCGCGACCAGCCGGCCGCCGCGTTCAAGCAATTCATCGCCGATCTCGATCAGCCGGGCATTCGGCGTCGCGAAAGGCGAGGCAGCGCGCAGCCGCCGGGCCAGCTCTTCCTCCTTCTGATCCGGTGCGAGCGACAATGCGGCGATCAAGGCGGCCGCCGGGGATCGCGACACACCCATCCAGCAATGGATCAGCAGCGGCGTTTCCTGCCGCCATGACGTGGCAAAATCGATAAGTTGGCGGACATGCGTTTCATCAGGCGCCACGAGGCCGCCGGTACCCTTGAAGGCGATGTCGTTCATGGCAAGCGTCAGGTGACGCTCGGGCGCGATCACGCCCGGCCGGTGAAAGGCCTGTTCCCTGGCGATCAGGCTGATCATGTCGCGCGCCTTGTGGCGCACCGCCATTTCGGCGATGCGTGACAGCGGCGAAACGACGATGACGCTCACGATCCCATCTCCCGCTCGGCCTCGATCGCCGCGAAACGCTCGCAGAATAGCCGCTGCGCTTCGACAGCGGGCAGCGGCTCCAGCATCAGCAAGTCCTTGCTGATGCCGCGCGGCTGGCCGAAGAATTTTTGCGCTTCGGCCGGCGTGAAACCGGCAAGCACCGTCGCCTCGAAATAGGCGGCAATCGCGTCGGCCTTCTTGATCCGGTCCTTGAGCTCTCGCGTGGGATGCGGCGGCAGGCCGAAGCGCAGGTGCACGGCCGCCTCCAGCCGCATTTCCACCGTCTTGTAGCCGCCGCCGACCACCGATTTGAACGGCGAGATCATGTCTCCGATCACATATTCCGGCGCATCGTGCAGCAGTGCCATCAGGCACTCCTCCGGCCGGGTATTGTTGAGGCGGCGGAAAATATCTTCGACGACGAGACTGTGCTGCGCCACCGAAAAGGCATGGTCACCCGATGTCTGGCCGTTCCAGCGGGCGACGCGCGCCAATCCGTGGGCGATGTCCACGAGTTCGACATCGAGCGGCGAGGGGTCGAGCAGGTCGAGCCTGCGCCCGGACAGCATGCGTTGCCAGGCACGCGGAGCTTTGGCCGTCACGCGCTGGCCTCGTCGGCGCTGGCGGGGAAGACAAGGCCGGACCATTGCGGCAGGGCGAGAGAAACCGGCGCCCCGCCGGCCAGCAGCGGCGTGCCTTCCGCCATCGCGGCGCCGGCGCGGTCGATGCGTACGATCGCAAGTCCGCTGCCGCCCGAGACGGAGCCGAGTGTCCCCAGAGGCTTGCCGGCAGCAGTGATCTCGGTGCCCGTCGCGGGCAGAGCCGTTGCGGCGGATACCGTGACAACGCGCCGGCGCGCGGTGCCGCGATGCTGCATGCGCGAAACCACTTCTTGTCCGACATAGCAGCCCTTCTTGAAGGAGAGGCCGCCGTTCAGATCCATCAGCACGTCATGCGGAAAGGCATCCTGCAGCGCGAAGTCCAATCCCGATATGGCAATGCCATGGGCGATGCGCAACGCGGCGTAGAGCGCCTCAGCGCCATCACCGTGTCGCCCCGGCCGGCGGGTCAGCGTAACGCCGGCCTTGGCGAAGCGGCTGTCCCGGACGCCCCGGCTGTCCCGGACGCCTTGGCTGATGCCGTCGGCATCCTCGCCCCAGCAAACGCTGACGCCCGCTTCGGCGACGGGCGCAAGCGTAACGGCGGCCCGCAGCCTGTACATCGTCAGCCGCTTCAGCAGCGCATCGCGCTGGCCGGCGTCGGTTTCGATCACGTAACCGTGGCCGTCGTCCTGCCAGACCATGAAGTCGAACAGGATCTTGCCCTGCGGCGTCAGCAGCGCCCCGGGCCGCGCCTCGTCGGGCGCAAGCGAGGTAATATCGGTGGTGATCAGGTTCTGCAGGAAGGATTGGGCGTCCGCGCCGCCGACGGAAAGCAAGGCGCTGTCTTTCAGGAATACGGCTGGCATGGCGGAACCTGTAGCGTTGGTTATGGCTCAGAGGTATGACGTCATGAGGCGGATCGCAAGCGCCATGCTGCTTGCGTGAGGCGTCAATCGCCTGCCGTGAAGAATTTCCATTTGCCGTCAGGCGCAATGCCGAGGCGGTAGAAATTATATCCGCCGAATTCCTGCATGTCGGACAGATCGCCGGCGGTAACGATGCGCAGCAGTTCGACGCGCTCCGGCGGCGTCAGCGACTTCAGGTCTTTCTCGGCGAAATAGGGCCAGACATACATGTCGTCGGCTGTGCCCTGGCCGACATGCACGAAGCCGGTCGAGACGATGTCGAGCATGATCGCGAGAATTTCGTCCCCATCGGGGTCGCCGGAAAGATCCTTCAGCGTGCCGATCGGATCGTCCGTGGGCTCGCCGACGGTCACCTGCGTCTGCTCTGCGCCGGTGCCCATCAGCGGCCGCAGCCGTTCGAGATCGCCGGAGGCGGCCGCCTCGACGATCTGCTGGCGCATCTTGCGCACCGGCTCGGGGGCTTTGCTGATGTCGTAGATCACCTCGACGGGCTTGGAATTGTCCTGCGTGCCCGGCGTCTTGTCGACACCCTGACTGCTCTGGCTGTTGACCAGCGGATCGGCCATGGGAACGCCGGGTGTGGTGCCGCCCTGCGGCTGGCTCTGCCCCTGGGCGCTTCCCTGTGCCGGCTGATCGTTCGGCTGGCCGGGGATCTTATGCAGTTCTGAAAGCGCGTAGGCCGAGGGCGCAAGGGCGAGATTGCCGGCGGCTAGGCTGAGCGCAAGGATCACCGGCGCGAGCGAAATTCGCGAAACTTTCTCTTTACCGATGCGCATCGAACTCTCTGATAATGATTATTGCAGGGTGCGGTTGGCGGAGAATTCGCCGGCAAGCATACGGTCGCGCAACGAATCGAGCAGAGCTTCGGCGCTGTTTTCCCCGTGCAATCTAATGGTCTCGCGCAGGGCATGCGCGATGGCGGCATCAGCGATGATCTCAGGCTCGATCCCGTCGGCCATGCCGTCGGCCCAAGCCTCGTTCTGGTACTCCAGAGCCGCCTGCATCTTTTCGTGGACGATCATGTCGTCGATGTCGTTGAGGCTTGCTTCCATTGTCTTTTCCTCAGAACTTCTCATCTCTTACTGCACCGTTAACAACACTAACAGCCTTTTCCCAAAACGACACGTCCGCATGCGAAAACAGGTTAATTAAACGTCAATTTCCAAAGCGCGAGGTAATTTCTGTGGCAAGTGTTGCACCTTCGTTACGGTAGCGCTCTTCTGCCACGATGGCCGCCGGGGTGCAATCCGTGTAGACCGAGGCGAAAGCGCGATAGCCACGATTGAAGGCTGCCGTGAGCTTTTCCTTGCGCTGCGGTTCATTGCCTGCCTCCGAATCGAGCAGCTGTTGCATGTCTTTTCGCCACTCATCAGCGCCCGCCGCCTTGCAGAGGGTTCTCAAATAATGCACCGAACCCAGCACCTCGGCGAACCGCGCCAACTTGTCGTCATAAGGGACGATCGCGGCCGGCGGCGCAATCTCCTCCTCCTGTGGAGGCGGCGTGTTCTTGCCCTGAGCCATGGTGGGGCCGGCGAGCACGAGCAGGGACAGGACAACGCGTCGAACGGGAATCATGCTTCCAGTTGATACGTTGAGCATGACGGCAACAAGGCACGCTTGAATGTTTCCACTTCTATTCGCCGCCCGAAAGCCGTTCCGCGCATTCGAGCACGCTCTGCGGCACAGGCAGTCGCCGAATCTCATCGACCGTGTACCAGCCCAGCGCCGCCGCATCGTCGGCGGCTTCCGCCACCATCTCCCGGTCGGCCTCGACGCGAAAGACCGACAGGAAGAAATGGCTCCTGAGGCTGCCGTCCGGCCCGTGCGTCTTCAGGTCATAGGTCGAAAACAGCTGCGGATTATGCGCCGAGATGCCGGTTTCCTCGTGGAATTCCCGCAGCGCCGTCTGCTCCGGCGTTTCCCCCGGTTCGGCGCGCCCGCCGGGAAAGGCGTACATGTCGGCGGAAGGCGGGTTGCGTCGCAACACCAGCAGGAACCGGCCGTCACGTTCGAGAATGGCGGAGGAGGCGGCTTTGGCGGTGGAGATCATAAGATTGCTCTCGTTGTGACGTTCTATCGCATGGACCGATTGTTGCATGCCGCCGCTGCCTGGCTTCGCCAATTTTCGTGTGGAGCAGCTCGGAAGGCAAGGCCCGAAAGGCGGTGCAGTGCTTCCCGAGGTGACGACATATATGTGCAACAAAGATTCCGGATTTTCGAAAGGCCTTTGCGTGACCTATATCATCTACGCTTTTGCCGCCGTTTTCGAGATCGCCGGCTGCTTCTCCTTTTGGGCTTGGCTGAAGCTCGAAAAGCCTGGTTGGTGGCTGGCGCCGGGCATGATCTCGCTCGCGCTTTTCGCCTGGCTTCTGACGCTGGTACCGAGCGAGGCCGCCGGCCGAACCTTCGCAGCCTACGGCGGCATCTATATCCTCGCTTCGCTATTCTGGCTCTGGCTGATCGAAGGCCGCGTGCCCGATCGTTACGATATCGGCGGCGGAGTGATCTGCCTTGCCGGGGCGAGCATCATCCTCTTCGCGCCGAGAGGCTGAAGCATGCCGCTGGCGCAACGCGCGGCACGTCCTTGTTTTAAAACCGCTGTATAGCCTTGCGCGGCACGATCAGGGCGCCTTGACCGGACTCGGACCGGGTGCAAAGACAAGCTGATGTGTGGACGTTTCGCCCTGACGGATTCCAGCGCAGACGTGCGCAATTTCTTCTCCGGTGTCGATCTCGACGATTTTCCGGCGCGCTACAACATCGCCCCGACGCACCCGATCCTCGTGGTCATAGCAGGTGAGGGCAGGGAGCAAGGCAGCAACCTGGCCGACCGGCGGGCGGTGCTGGTGCGCTGGGGTTTTACGCCGGCCTGGGTCAAGGATCCGAAGGAATTTCCGCTGCTGATCAATGCGCGCGCCGAGACGGCGATCGGCAAAGCCTCGTTTCGGGCGGCGATGCGTCATCGCCGCGTCCTGATTCCGGCCTCGGGTTTTTATGAATGGCATCGTCCGCCGAAGGAGAGCGGCGGCAAGCCGCAGGCCTATTGGATCAGGCCGCGCCAAGGCGGAATCGTCGCCTTTGCCGGGCTGATGGAGACATGGTCCTCGGCCGATGGCTCGGAGGTCGATACCGGCGCGATCCTGACGACGTCGGCCAATGCGGGCATCTCGGCGATCCACGATCGTATGCCTGTCGTCATCAAGCCGCAGGACTTTTCGCGTTGGCTCGATTGCAAGACGCAGGAGCCGCGTGCGGTAGTCGGCCTGACACAGCCCGTTCAGGACGATTTCTTCGAGGCCGTACCGATCTCCGACAAGGTCAACAAGCTTGCCAATATGGGGCCGGACCTGCAGGAGCCGGTCGTCATCGAACGACCGCTCGAGGCACCCGAGAAGCAAAGGCCGGATGACGGCCAGCTCAGCTTTTTCTGAAGCGCTATCGGCCGCTTCTGGCGCGGCCGTCTGTTTATTCGTGATGTCGGGGCAAGCGCAAAACTGTATAGAGCGCAAGAAGCGAATCCGAATGCTGCAGTCTTGGGGCAACGGCATGCCGGAAACGGGAAGGTGAAGCGCTGGTGAGTGCAGTTCGAAGCTCGCCGCTTCAAGCGGATTTCTTGTCACTCTCGGGTTTGTTCTTTGCCATCAGCGATGCCGCGGCAACGGCCTTCAGGCCGACGGGGCGATAGTTGGCGGCGAGGTCCGGCTTGGCCGTCTGCTGCTCGCCGGTACTGCTGTTCTTCGAAGTCACGGATACTCTCCTTTACGTGGTTCTTCCCTGGATATTTTATTTTTGCAGTTTCGCCGGAAATAGCGACAAATCGGCGGCGTTGCCTATCAGGATTTGTGAACGTCCACCATAATTCGCGAGGCTTAACTGAAGCCTGCGTTGGTTAATACTTACTGAAGGAAGCGGTTCCCAAAAAACTGCGCCGCCATTCCCCTCGGAGGAAGCGCACGTTTTCCGGGAGTATGCGAGAAGGCGGGGAGAAGGATTTCCCTGGGAGAGAGGCCAGGAAATGCCTGGAGGTCAGATGTGACGGCCGATATCGTCGTCGCCGACGCCAGGCTCTTCGATTGTCAGCGTCCCATATTTCCGCCGCCATTTCCGCGCGCCGAAGGGAAGCGAAACGAGGTAGGCGGCAACGGTAAACACCATCACCTCCCAGGTGTAGCTCATCAGCAGAGCCACATAGAGCACGACGCCAAGCATCATCGGCAGCACGAGATCGCGCCGCAGCCGGTTGCCGTCCGATTTGCCCGACCAGACCGGCAACCGGCTGATCAGCAGGAAGGCGATGAACACGGTGTAAATCGACGAGACGAATGCGAAAGTGCGGTCGGTCGCCATCCCAAGGAAGCCGAGATAGACCGGCAGCAGCACGAGCATGGCGCCGGCCGGCGCCGGCACGCCGACGAAATATTCCGACTGCCAGCTCGCCTTGTTCTCGCGTTCGGCCATGACATTGAAACGGGCAAGGCGCAGTCCGGCAGCGATCGCATAGATCAGCGCCGCGATCCAGCCGAGCGAACGCGCCTGGTCGAGCGCGAAGACGTAGACGACGAGGGCGGGCGCGACGCCGAAATTGACGATATCGGCAAGCGAATCCATCTGCGCGCCGAACTTCGAGGTCGCCTTCATCAGCCGCGCCACCCGTCCGTCGATTCCGTCGAGGAAGGCGGCGACGAGCACCATGGACACGGCGAGTTCGTAACGATTCTCGAAAGCCAGCCGGATGCCGGTCAGCCCGGCGCAGATTGCCAGAATGGTGATGAGGTTCGGAAAGACGAGACGGAGCGGGATTTCGCGCAGACGCGGGCCGCGGGCGGAATCATCCGGACCATTGGGCTCGAAAGGCGGAAAGGGCGTTTCCATATCGCGTTCCAATCTAGCTGCGGCGGCTGATGACGGGACCCTTGGCCGAGGCGAATTCGGCGATGACAGTTTCTCCGGCAATCGCCGTCTGGCCGAGCGAGACACGTGGCGCCGCACCGGCGGGCAGGAAGACGTCGAGCCGGGAGCCGAAACGGATCAGCCCGAAGCGCTCGCCGGCATCCAACGGCTCGTTGATGTTTGCCCAGCAGAGGATGCGCCGCGCCACAAGGCCGGCGATCTGGACGACGCCGATCTGGCCGTGGCGAGTTTCGATCACCATGCCGTTGCGCTCATTGTCGTCGCTCGCCTTGTCGAGCTCGGCGTTGACGAAGCTGCCGGAACGGTAATTGATGCTGACGATACGCCCGCGCATCGGTGCCCGGTTCACATGGCAGTTGAAGACGTTCATGAACACCGAGATGCGCAGCATCGGCTCCGAGCCGAGGTCGAGCTCGGCCGGCGGGGTCACCATCTGAATCGCCGAGACCTTGCCGTCAGCGGGAGAAATCACCAGATCGTCGTCCTGCGGGGTCACGCGCTCGGGATCGCGGAAGAAATAGGCGCACCACAGCGTGAAGATCATGCCGATCCAGAAGAGCGGCTTGAAGATCCAGCCGAGGATCAGCGAGGCGACGAAGAAGGCGGCCACGAAGGGATAACCCTCCTTGTGCACGGGGACGATCGTGTTGCGAACCGTGTTGAACAGGCTCATGGCTGCCGGTCTCCTTGCGTTGTCGTTTTTTGCTGGTTAGCGAAAAACCGCCTCCGGGGCAATCCTGCCGCCCCGGCCCCCGTTCGCCCGCCGGGGTTCTGAACAACAAAAGCCGATACCGGCGTCGGGTTCCCTGATTAGTTTGCCGGCGCAAGCCGCGTGACTACGCCCATGTCGTCGCTTTCGCGCACCTGCTTCAGATGTTCCTCGGCCTGTGTGGCCTCGCGCTGGCGGTTCCACATCGAGGCATAGAGGCCGTTCCTTTCAAGCAGGGCCGCATGGGTTCCGCGCTCGGCGATTTCACCGCTTTTCAGCACGATGATTTCGTCGGCGCCGATCACGGTCGAAAGCCGATGGGCGATGACCAGCGTCGTCCGGTTCTTCGAAACCACATCGAGCGCTGTCTGGATTTCCCGCTCCGTCGTCGTGTCGAGCGCTGACGTCGCCTCGTCGAGGATCAGGATCGGCGGCGCCTTGAGGATGGTGCGGGCGATCGCCACCCGCTGTTTCTCGCCGCCTGAAAGCTTGAGCCCGCGCTCGCCGACTTTGGTTTCGAAGCCTTCCGGCAGCGTCTCGATGAAATGCGCGATCTGCGCCACTTCGGCTGCGGCAAAGACTTCGCCGTCGCTGGCCGATGTGCGGCCATAGCGGATGTTATAGGCGACGGTGTCGTTGAAGAGCACGGTATCCTGGGGCACCATGCCGATCACCGAGCGCAGGCTCTTCTGCGTCACCGTGCGGATATCCTGGCCGTCGACGGTGATCGTGCCGCCCTGGATATCGTAGAAACGGTAGAGCAGCCGCGACAACGTCGATTTGCCCGCACCCGACGGGCCGACAACGGCAACCGTCTTGCCGGCCGGCACGTCGAAGGAAATCCCCTTGAGGATCGGACGGGCCGCATCGTAGGCGAAGTGCACGTCCTTGAAGGAGATCGCACCCTGGCCGATCCGAAGCTCTGCCGCATTGGGCGCGTCGTTGACCTCGGCCTTCACCTCCAGGAGATCGAACATCTGCTCGATGTCGGTCAGTCCCTGGCGGATCTCGCGGTAAACGAAACCGATGAAGTTGAGCGGCGCGGAAAGCTGCAGCAGCATCGAATTGACGAAAACGAAATCGCCGACCGTCTGCTCGCCGCGCTGGACGGCCAGCGCCGACAGCACCAGCATGATCGTCGTGCCGATGCCGAAGATGACGCCCTGGCCGAAGTTCAGCCAGCCGAGCGACGTCCAGACATCGGTCGCCGCCTTCTCGTAGCGTTCCATCGATTTGTCGAAGCGCTTTGCTTCCATCTCCTCGTTGCCGAAATATTTGACGGTCTCAAAATTGAGGAGAGAGTCGATCGCCTTGGTGTTGGCGTCAGTGTCGCTGTCATTCATCGACCGGCGGATGGCGATGCGCCAGTCGGAGGCGCGGATGGTGAACCAGATATAGGCCCACACCGTGAAGGCGGTGACGGCGAGATAGGAGAAGCCGTAGCCCCACCAGAAGATCACCGCGGTCAGCAGGAATTCGATGACGGTCGGCACCGAGTTGAGGATCGTGAAGCGCACGATCGTCTCGATGCCCTTGGTGCCGCGCTCGATGATGCGCGAGAGACCGCCGGTCTTGCGTTCCAGATGGAAGCGCAGCGACAGCTCGTGCATGTGCACGAAGGTCCTGTAGGCGAGCTGGCGCACCGCATGTTGCCCGACGCTGGCAAACAGCGCGTCGCGCAACTGGTTGAGGCCGAGCTGGATCAGCCGAGTGACGTTATAGGCGATGACAAGCGCAATGGCGCCGGCAAGGAGCGGCGGCACGGTGCCGGCCAGATCCATCCTGCCGTTCAGTGCGTCAGTCGACCATTTGAAGAAATAGGGGACAAGCAGCAGGACGAACTTGGAGATCAGCAGATAAACCGAGGCCCAGACGACGCGCATCCTGAGGTCGGGCCGGCCGGCTGGCCACATATAGGGCCAGAGATTGAGAAGCGTGCGCAGCAGGTGGGATTCCGAGACAGTCTTGCCGTTTGCCATGCGTGTCTCCAGTCCGGTCGGAATTGCCGCTGTCGCCTGTGTCGATGCTGGCAAAGCGCGAGCGGGACGTGCTCGAAAGCGTTTCCCGCGTCACCGCCAGATAGGGTGCCGGGCGGATGAATACAACAAATGCGGGGCTCTGGAAAAGCCGGGCCGGGCGGTTATCCCGCCCGGCCCGATCATGTTCTTCTGCTTCATTTAAAGGTGCTGGCCGGAAAGGCGTTTGCGGTGCAGTTCCTCGGCATTCGGCAAGGCATCCTTCGGCAAGCCGAAGATCTGGCCGGGGCGGATGCGGTCGGGATCGGTGATCTTGTCTTCGTTGGCGATGTAGATCGTCGTGTAGCGCACGCCGAGGCCGTAGGTCCGGCGCGAGATCTGCCACAGCGTGTCGCCGCGGCGGATGATCACCGCCGCATTGTTGGCCGTCAGCGGCGCCTGTTCGATCGTTTTCGGCTGATTGCCGGCAGCGTCGTTTGCGGACGGTGCCGCGGATGCAGGGGCCGCAGGCGCGGGTGCGCTGTTGATTTCGGCAATAATCGCCTCCAGCCCGTCGAGACCTGCACCGACGGATTTTGCATCCTTCGGCAGGCCCTGCAGCATCTTCAGTGCGTTGGTCGCCTTCTGGGAGGCGGACCCGGATGCTTGCTTGAGAGTATCGGACGCGTCTGCGCCCGGGCGGAAGTCGGCAAGTGAGCGCAGTGCGAATTCCGTTGCCGAGCGCGCCGCTGCAAGCTGTTCGTCGCCGGGCAGCTTGCCATCGGCAAACAGCCCCTTAAGCAGGCCGAAGGCCTTGCCGGCTTCGGCCTTGCGCTTGCCGAGTTCGCCTTCGTCGAGCGGCACCATCGCGGACGGGCCGTTCGCGTCGGCAGGGCCGGCTTGCGCGGCGACCCTCACCTGGTCGCCAGCCGGACGATTGAAGTTCACCGTCGCGCGCACGATTACCGTGCCGGCGGGATCGACGACATCGACGCGGATCTTGTGGTCGCCGACCGAAAGCGCTGCAACGCCGTCGATAACGAAATGTCCGTCAGGACCGGCCGTGTCCTGGCCGACGAGGTTGTCGTCGGCATAGCCGAGGACCTTGGCGTTGGCGCGCGCCGTGCCGGCGATGAATATTTTGTTACCCTCGATCTCGACGGCGTTGACCATCACATCGGGCGCCGTGGTCTTGTCGGTTTCGGCCGCGCCGGGAACGGCCGGCGCGGCATTCGTGCCAGCGGCGTCGGGCTGGCCAGGCGTCTGCAGCGCCAGGTCACCCGTCGCTACGGCCGGAGCGGTCTCGCCGGCCGCTGCCTTGTCGGCAGGCGGCGCCATCGGAGCGGAGGCGTCAGCGACTTCTGTTCCGCCCGTCGGCGCCGTGATGATGCGGCTTGCGGTGCCGGGCTTGGAGACCATGGCGAGCAAATCGGCGCCATTGCCGTCCTTCGGCACGGAAACGGTTGCGACTTCTTCGGAAAGCGTGGTCTTGCCATCCTTGCCCGTCACCTTCAGCACAAGCTGGTGGTCGCCGGCCGGAAGCGGATTGTCGAGGACGGCGGCGAAATCGCCGCTCGGACCGATATCGGCCGTCGTCACTACCTTTTCGCCGTCGAGCACTTCAAGCTTGCCGTTCGGCTCGGCCGAGCCGGCGATGACGGTCGATCCGTCAGGCTCGACGCGCAGGACGTCGAAGGCGGGAAGTTTCGGACCGGCATTCGCCGCTGTTGCAGGCTCGGGGGCGCCTGTCAGCGCAGCCTCGGCCCTGGCGATTGCGGCAGGTACATCGGCGATGTTTTCAGGCAGCGACTGCACGATGGCGAGCGCCTTGGCGCCGCCTCCCTTGGCCTTGGCGGCAGCGGCTTGTGTTGCCGGGTCGACGCCCTCGGGAATGGTGAAGCCGGCAAGTGCGCTCAGCGCATTGATCGTCTTGGTCTTGGCGGCGGTGAAGACATCGATGGCCGGGCCTTTGCCGTCGGCAAACAGCGCCTTGAGCTCGCCGAGCGCCACGCCGGCGTCGGCCGAAAGGCGGCTCAGCTGGCCGGCAACGGCAGCCGGGTCGGCAGCAGTGGAGCGCGACGTCTTTGCCGCTTCGTTAACCGTGTTCTTGAGCTCCGTGCTCGCTTGGTTGATGGCATCGCCGACCTTGGTTGCATCGCCGCCGATGCGTGGCATAACGAAGAACACCATCAGTAGGATTGCGATTACGAGTACTGCAAGGGCCAGCAAGCCGGCACGGTTCTTCATCATTATGTCTCCCAAGGCGGCAATTTGCCGTAGTACCGAAAATTGCTAGCGATTCCCGTTGCTTTTCACAAGCATTCAAAGCAATCAGGCAAGCTAGGCATGCTGCTTTTCAGTCAATTTTCTTGACTGCATTGAAATGAAATAGTTGTTTCGCCTCCATGACCGAACAATCTGTATCGATTCGATCCATCTGCGTTTACTGCGGCTCAAGGCCGGGACGAGATCCGTCCCACATGGCGGCCGGGCGCGCTCTCGGAAGAGAGATCGCCGAATACGGCCTGCGCCTCGTCTATGGCGGGGGTACCAAAGGCATCATGGGCGCGGTTGCAAGCGGGGTGCTTTCAGGCGGCGGTCAGGTCACGGGGATCATCCCGGAATTCCTGATCGATATGGAAGCGACTCGCCATTCGCTCGGTCAGCTCAACGAACTCATTGTAACCCCTGACATGCATGCGCGCAAACATACGATGTTCGAGCGCTCCGATGCCTTCGTCGCGCTGCCGGGCGGCATCGGAACGCTGGAGGAGATCGTCGAGATCATGACCTGGGCCCAGCTCGGCCGCCATGAAAAGCCGATGGTCTTTGCCAACATCAACGGCTTCTGGGATCCGATGATGGAACTGATGCGCCATATGACCGAAGAAGGTTTCCTGCACACCGCCCACCGGGTGCAGCCGCTCGTCGTCGACGAGATATCCGGCATCATTCCCGCGATCATGGCCCAGGCAGCCCAGCTCGCCGCCGATCGTGATGGCGAGGACGAGGTGATCTCGAAGATGTGAGGAAGGTTCCCGCCGGCTTCAGCGCCCGCGGCCTCCCTTCAGCATCGACCAGCTGTAGAAGAACAGCCCCGCCCAGATCAGCGGAAAGGCGATCATGCGCGCCGTGCCGAGCGGCTCTTGAAAAGCGAACACTGCGATCAGGAAGATCATCGTCGGCGCGATATACTGCATGATACCGATCGTCGAGAGCTTCAAGAGCTTGGCGCCGTTGGCATAGATCATCAACGGCACGGCGGTGATGACGCCGCAGCCGAGCAGCAGAGTCGTGTCGGCGAGGCCGGTGCGGTAGAGATGGCCCTGGCCGCTGCCGAATTCGAGATAGAGGATATAGAGGAGGGCAGGCCCACTCAGGATCAGCACCTCCAGGAAAAAGCCCTGGTTCGGTCCGAGCGGCAGCGTCTTGCGGAGCAGGGCGTAAAAACCCCAGCTGACCGCAAGCGTCAGCGCCACCCACGGAATGCCGCCGCTATCGAAGGCGAGAATGGCGACGGCGAGTCCTGCAAGCGCAATCGCCGCGATCTGCAGCGGCTGCAGCTTTTCCTTCAGAAGCACCGCGCCGAGGAAGATGCTGAACAGCGGATTGATGAAATAGCCAAGTGCGGCATCGAGCGAATGGCCGGCGCCGATCGCCCAGACATAGGTGCCCCAATTGACGGTGATCAGCGACGCCGTCAGCGCGGCCATCGCCAGCATGCGCGGCGAGCGCAGCGCTGCGCGGATATCGCCGGTGCGTCCGAGCACGATCAGCACGACGCCGGCCAGCGGCAGCGACCAGATGATGCGATGGGCGATGACTTCGGCCGGCGGAATATGCGCCACCGCCTTCATATAGAACGGCAGGAAGCCCCAGAGCAGATAGGCAGTCAGTGCGAAGGCGAAACCGCGCGGACTGTCTTCGTTCTTGGCCAAGGGAACGGATGCATCGGTCGACATCGGGTGTTTCCATCTTTGTTCTTCTTCTGATCCGGCCTAGCTTAAGCGCCGTGAATAGGCCAATTCATTTCGTTGAATGAATGGTCAGAGCATTTGAAACAATGTCGACCCGATGGCGAACACGAGCGGTCGCCCTGCCGGGAACTCTGCGGCCGAAACGCAGGTTATAGCGGCGCCGGCAGCGCCGGCGAACCGGCCGAACAGACTTATTCCGCCGCGATCTTGCCCGCCAGCTGCCGGTTCTTCATCAGCTTGTAGATGACGGAATCCATCAGCGCCTGGAACGAGGCATCGATGATGTTCTCCGAGACGCCGACCGTCCACCAGCGCACGCCGTCGCTGTCGGTGGATTCGATCAGCACGCGGGTGATCGCCTCCGTGCCGCCATTGAGGATACGCACCTTGAAATCGGCGAGCACCAGATCGTCGATCTCGTGCTGGTACTTGCCGAAATCCTTGCGCAGCGCCAGGTCGAGCGCGTTGACAGGACCTTCGGCGTCGGCAACCGACATCAGCGTCTGACCGTCGATGGTGATCTTGACCACCGCTTCCGAGACGATTTTCACGCGGCCGAGACTGTCGAAACGGCGCTCGATCATCACCCGGAAGCCTTCGATGGTGAAGAATTCCGGGATGGTGCCGAGTGTGCGATGCGCCAGGAGCTCGAAGCTCGCATCGGCGCCCTCATAGGCATAGCCGACGGATTCCCGTTCCTTGACGATCGAGATCAAGAGGTCGAGCTTCGGATCGTCCTTGCCGACGGTGATGCCGCGCCTCTTCAGCGCATTGATGAAGTTCGCCTTGCCGCCCTGGTCGGATACCATGACCTTTCGAAAATTGCCGACGCTTTCCGGCGGCACATGTTCATAGGTCTTCGGATCTTTCAGCAGCGCCGATGCGTGGATACCGGCCTTGGTGGCGAAGGCGGAAGCGCCGACATAGGGCATCTGGTGGTCGGGCGAGCGGTTGAGCAGCTCGTCGAAGGCATGCGAGAGGCGGGTGAGGTTGAGCAGCCGCTCCTCGTCGATCGCTGTTTCGAAGCGTGTGTTGTAAGCGCTCTTCAGTGCCAGCGTTGGGATCAGCGTCACTAGGTTGGCGTTGCCGCAGCGCTCGCCGATGCCGTTCAGCGTGCCCTGGATCTGCCGGACGCCGGCTTCGACCGCAGCCAATGAGTTGGCGACGGCCTGGCCGGTGTCGTTATGGGCATGGATGCCGAGACAGCGGCCGGGCACGCCTGCTGCGATCACCGCCTCGACAATGGCGCGGACTTCCGGCGGCTGCGTGCCACCATTGGTGTCGCAGAGCACGACCCAGCGGGCGCCGCTCTCATAGGCGGTCTTGGCGCAGGCGATCGCATAAGCCGGATTGGCCTTGAAACCATCGAAGAAATGCTCGCAGTCGACGATCGCCTCCTTGCCGGCGCCGACCGCCGCCTTGATGCTTTCGGCGATGCATTCGAGATTTTCCTCGTTGGTGCAGCCGAGCGCCACCGCGACATGGTAGTCCCAGCTCTTGGCGACGAAACAGATGGCGTCGGATTTTGCCTGCAGCAGCCCGGCAATGCCGGGATCGTTGGAGACCGAAACGCCCGCCCGCTTCGTCATGCCGAAGGCGACGAAGGTCGCCTGGCTGGTGCGCTTCTCGCCGAAAAAGGCCGTATCCGTCGGATTTGCGCCGGGATATCCGCCCTCGACATAATCGAGGCCGAACTCATCCAGCATGGCGGCGATCGCAATCTTGTCCTCGACGGAAAAATCGATTCCGGGCGTCTGCTGCCCATCCCGGAGCGTCGTGTCGAAGAGGTAGATGCGTTCTTTCATGTCGTTTCCTCCCGCCAGGCGGGTGTTGTTGAAATGCGGATGCTGCGCTGTTCAGGGCAACCAGTCCCGCTTCCCGGCAAACTTATCCGTCGCCCGGATCAGCCGATCGAGAATCCCGGGCTCCGAATAGGCATGGCCGGCGCCCTCGATCAGGTGGAACTCCGCCTTCGGCCAGGCCTTGTGGAGGAGCCAGGCATATTTGGCCGGGCAAGGCATGTCATAACGGCCATGCACGATGACGCCGGGAATATCTTTCAGCCTGCCGGCGTCGCGGATCAGCTGTCCCTCGTCCATCCAGCCGGCATTGACGAAGAAGTGGTTCTCGATACGGGCGAATGCATAGGCGAAGTCCGGCTCTTCGAACTTGCCGCTCGTCGACACTTCCGGCAGCAGCGTGATCGTTTCGCCTTCCCAGATGCTCCAGGCCTGCGCGGCCGCAAGTCGCACATTTCTGTCCTCATGCGTCAGGCGGCGATGATAGGCATGCATCATCTCATGCCGCTCTTCCGGCGGGATCGGAGCGATGAAGCGGTCCCACTTGTCCGGGAACATTTCCGAGACGCCGAACTGGTAGTACCAATCAAGCTCGGCCTTCGTCAGCGTGTAGATGCCCCGCACAATGAGCTCGGATACGCGCTCGGGATGGGTCTCGGCATAGGCCAGCGCCAGCGTCGAACCCCAGGAGCCGCCGAATACCTGCCAGGTCTCGACCCCCGCCATCTCGCGCAGCCGCTCGATATCGGCGACGAGGTGCCAGGTCGTGTTGGCATGGAGGTCGGCATGCGGCGTCGACCGGCCGCAGCCGCGCTGATCGAACAGCATGACGTCGTAGAGGGCGGGATCGAACAGCCGGCGATGGGCGGGCGAGAAGCCGCCGCCCGGGCCGCCATGCAGGAAGACGGCGGGCTTGGCGCCGGGCGTTCCCGACCGTTCCCAGTAGATCACATGGCCGTCGCCGACTTCGAGATGCCCGGAGGCATAGGGTTCGATTTCGGGATAGAGGGCGCGCAGTATATCGGTCATATCTTCACGCCTTTCGCGGGCCAGATCTCAGTGTCATGATCGGGATGCTGAAAGGAGATGATCGCCTCCTGTCGGGCATAGAAATCCGGGTCCTTGTGCACCGGGGCTTCGAAGATCGTCTCGACCCACGGCAGGCGCGCATCGTAATTGACCTGGATCTGCGGCGCGAGATCGCTGCGGTCGTCGAAGGTGCCAATCGCAAGCTCCAGGCCACCGGGATGACGATAGGTCATCGGCGTGCCGCAACTGCTGCAGAAGCCGCGGGCGATATTGACGGAAGACTGAAAGTAACTCGGCTCGCCGCGGGTCCATTCCATCCCCTCCTCGGGTGCAGTGACGAGCGCGGAGAAGAAGCCGCCGAACTGCTTCTGGCACATGCGACAATGGCAGATCGAGGGTCGCCCCAGCGCGCCCGATATGCGGAAACGCACGGCGCCGCACTGGCATCCGCCTGTTCTTACCTTGTCCGTCATAGGCGTTCTCCGAGTGGCCAGCTTTCCGTGTCGTGATCCGGGTGCTGATGGTTGCTTGCCGCGATCGCGTTCTCGCGGTCGGGCGTTTCAGGCAGGGGTTCCACGGGCAGGTCGTCGATGGCGTGAAACCAGGACATCTTGCGGCCGGTGCTCGATTGCATCACGGGCCTGACGGCATCGGGGTCATCGAGCGAACCGAGCGTGATATTGATGAAGTCCGCGTCCGGAATGTCATAGAACAGGGGCGTGCCGCAATCGCCGCAGAAGCCGCGCCGCACAAGATCCGAGGACTGGAACCATTTCGGCGCACCGCGCGTCAGCTCGAAAGTTATGCGCGTGGCGGCCGCAAGCGGCAGGAAATAGTTGCCGGCCGCCTTCTGGCACATCCGGCAGTGGCAGATATGGGGGTAGCCGAGCTCACCGCGGGCGCGATAGCGAACCGCGCCGCACTGGCACCCGCCGGTCTGTTTCGTCATTTTGCTCAAACGCGATCCTCCGGCGGCCAAACCTGCGTATCATGGTCGGGATGCTGATAAGAAACCAGTTCGTGCAGGAAGGAGCCTGCCGTCAGATCGGCCTCGGTCCGCTCTCCCGGCAATTCGTGCAGGCGATCGACGAAGCCGATCTTGCCTTCCACGCCCCATTGAATGGTCGGCGGCAGGGACGACGGATCGTCGAAGGCGCCCGCGGCGATCGCAACCCCGTCAGGCGCCTCGTAGGAGAGCGGTGTACCACAGTCTGCGCAGAAGCCGCGCTCGACGAAATTGGAAGAACGGAAGTTTTTCCGCTCTCCCCGTGTCCATTCGAAATCAGCGCCGCGCACGGAGACGAGTGGCGCATAATAAGCCCCGAACGCCTTCTGGCACATGCGGCAATGACAGATCGACGAGTCCTTGAGTTCGCCGCTGACGCGGAAGCGGATCGCGCCGCATTGGCAGCCGCCTGTATAGGTGGTCATGGCAGGTCCTTTCCGGTGATGCGGATAATCTGGCTGCACACGTTGTCGATATCCCTCAGGGTATCGTCGTTCCAGAAGCGCAGAACGGTCCAGCCGTCATCGTAGGAAGCATTCGGGGCGAGGGCATGCTGCGAGCCGTCTATCTCGACGATGAGGCGATGAGTGGGGCATGCGAAACCAACGACATAACCGGCGATCGGCACCGGTCGGCGGAAGCTGAGATCCATCAGGCGATAGGCACGATGCTCTTTCCACAGTTTCAGCTCAGCATCAGTCATTGCCTTGCGCATGCGCCGGGCGTGCGCCCGCCTGTGTGGTGGTGCGAAGCCACTTGGTGCGCGGTCGATATCTTGGAAAGCCGGCGCGCCTTGCCGATCTCCCCCCTTGTGGGGGAGATGCCCGGCAGGGCAGAGGGGGGTATATCGAGCCGCCCAACCCATCCTACCGCTTCACCTCCCACGTCGTCACCCGCTCACCCGTCGCTGGATCCTTGCCGTCCTTCAGCTGGATACCTTTCGCCGTCAGTTCGTCGCGGATCTTGTCGGCCTCGGCAAAATCCTTCGCCTTCAGCAATTCCAAACGCATGGCCACCAGCGCGTCGACCGCTGCGGCGACGGCTTCATCGATTTCGGCCTTCTTCGGCAGCAGACCGAGGAGGGAAGCCGTCGCGGCGAAGGTGGCGCCGACGGCGGCATCGGTATGGGCGGCCTGCGCCAGCGCATGCAGGGCTTGCACCGCCGCCACCGTATTTAAGTCGTCGGCCAGCGCGGACATGACGGCCTCGTCCGGCTTGGCGTCGCCGGGCTCCGTCGCCGGCCATTTGGCAAGCAGGCGTTCGGCCTCTTCCAGCCGCTTGATCGAGAAATCGATCGGCTCGCGGTAATGCGTCATCAGCATGGCAAGGCGCAGCACCGCACCCGGCCATCTCCGACCGCCGAAGATTTCGGTGTGTAAGAGATCGTGGATGGTAACGAAATTGCCTTCGGACTTCGACATCTTGCGGCCTTCGACCTGCACGAAGCCATTATGCATCCAGACATTTGCCATTACTTCGGTGCCGTGGGCGCAACGCGACTGGGCGATCTCGTTTTCATGGTGCGGGAAGATCAGATCCAGTCCTCCGCCGTGAATATCAAAGACATCGCCGAGATAACGCCGGCTCATCGCCGAGCATTCGATATGCCAGCCGGGCCGGCCGCGGCCCCAGGGGCTTTCCCAGCCGGGCTCGTTGTGGCTCGACAGTTTCCACAGCACGAAATCGCCGGGGTTCTTCTTATGCGCATCGACGGCGACGCGGGCGCCGGCCTGCTGCTCGTCGAGGGGGCGCTTCGAAAGCTGGCCGTAATCCGCCATCGACTTGGTGTCGAATAGCACTTCGCCGGATGCGACATAGGCGTGACCGGTGGAGATCAGCTTCTCGATGATCTCGATCATCTCTTCGATATTGTCGGTAGCCCGCGGCTCGACGTTCGGTTCCAGGCAGCCGAGTTCGGCGACATCGGCGTGAAACTGCGTCTCGGTCATTTCCGTGACCGCGCGGATTGCCTCGTTCAGCGGCAGGCCGGGATGATCCCTCAGCGCCCGCGCATTGATCTTGTCGTCGACGTCGGTAATGTTGCGGGCATAGGTGACGTGATCTTGGCCATAGACATGGCGCAGCAGACGGTACAGCACGTCGAAGACGATGACCGGCCGGGCATTGCCGATATGGGCGAAGTCATAGACGGTCGGACCGCACACATACATGCGGACATTCTCGGCATCGATCGGCGCAAAGATCGATTTCTCCCGCGTCAGCGTGTTGTACAGCTTCAGTTCCGGCGTGCCGCCCATTTCACTCTCCCAAAATGCACGTTCAGAAAATATCCCAACCGGCGGGCCGGGGCGTTTCGCATCTTGACTGTTTGGGAGACGAAAACGGCCGGGCCAGCGCTTGCGCTAGCGAATAATCTTTCCGCAGATAATGCAGATAACCGTTTTCATGCCGCGTTTTATGGCGCGGGAATGACGTTTGGTCAAGAGGGGCGAGGAACGATCCAGTTGCGCAATGCGTCCGCCATTCTCCAGGCACAAATCGCTGGTAGCCGGTCGAGAAGCTGCTGAAAATACAGGAGGAATGGGTGGGGAGCGTAGGTCGGTGGGGTGTCGGAGCGGCCGCTATTCTGGTGGTCGCATCCGCTGCATATTTCGCTTACGATTTCGGCATGGTCCGCTTCAACAATCCGTCTCTATCTCGGTATCCGATCCAGGGCATCGATGTCAGCCATCACCAGGGCGACATCGATTGGGAGACGGTGGCCGCGCAGCGGAACGTACGATTTGCGATCATGAAGGCAACCGAGGGCGGCGACCACAAGGACTCCAGGTTCGCCGAAAACTGGCAGCGCGCCGGCGATGCAGGGATGGTCAGGGGCGCCTATCATTTCTTCACCTTCTGCCGCCCGGGCAGGGATCAGGCGCAGAACGTCCTGGCGACCGTGCCGAAGACGCCGGGAACATTGCCGATCGCGGTCGATCTGGAGTTCGTCGGCAATTGCGACAAGGTTCCGACGGTCGAGGAAATGACGACGGAAGTGAACGCCTTCTTCACCGAACTGAAATCCACCTTTCCGGAAAAGCCGATCTTTTACGTCACCCAGGAATTCTTCGATCAGTACCTGAAAGGCAATGAGACCCGCTTCCCCGAGCACTACCTCTGGCTGCGAAGCGTGTTCAAGGAGCCGACGCAGGAGGGCTGCGGTCGCTGGTCGATCTGACAATTTGCCGACAACGGCACGGTGAACGGCATTCAGGGGGCGGTGGATCTCAATGCGCTCTGCTCGTCGGAAACGGATTTCTCGCATTTGTTTCCAGACCTTGCTGCGAACTGAGGCGTCGATCTATTCCGGCAATCGATAATGGGCGAGCTTGTTCTCGCGCACGATGAACAGCTTGCCCGTTTCGGTCACGCCGGGACCGACGAGTGGCAGGATTGCCTTGGCGACCTCGGAGGGATGCGGCAGCGTCTGCGGGTCTTCGCCCGGCACGGCCTGCGCCCGCATTGCCGTGCGGGTCGCCCCCGGATCGACGCTGGTGATGCGCAGCGGCGTCGATTGCGTCTCGCCGGCCCAGGTGCGGGCGAGTGCCTCGACAGCCGCCTTGGAGGCCGAGTAGGCGCTCCAGAAGGGGCGGCATTTGTGCGCGGCGCCGGACGACAGGATGACGGCGCGGCCGGCGTCCGAGCGGGCAAGCAGCGGATCGACCGAGCGGATCAGCCGCCATGTCGCCGTTACGTTGATGGTCATCACTTTTTCGAAAACCTTCGCCTCGATATGGCCGATCGGCGAGATGACGCCGAGCATGCCGGCATTGGCGACCAGGATGTCGAGCTTGCCCCAGCGCTCGAAGATCGAGCCGCCGAGCGCATCGATCGCGTTCATATCGGCAAGATCGAAGGGCACCAGCGTCGCGCTGCCGCCCACGGCCTTGATCGCATCGTCGAGATCCTCGAGCCCACCGACCGTGCGTGCGCAGCCAATGACATGGGCGCCGGCTTTGGCGAGTTCCAGCGCGGTGAAATAGCCGATGCCGCGCGACGCACCGGTGACGAGTGCGATCTTGCCCTCAAGATTGATGTTCATCTGTCCGGTTCCGGATTTGCTTGCGAAGGTGAGGGGCGCAATTAGGCCCCTCGGAAGCGAAAGTCAAAATGGCAAACGGCTCAGCCGTTGCTGGCAAGCATCGAAAGCTTATTGCCCATGGACTCGCCGTTCTTGTCGAGCAGACGGGTCGGATAGTCACCGGTGAAGTAGTGGTCGGTGAACTGCGGGCGGGCCGGATTGCGGTCCTCGCCGCCGACGGCGCGGTAAAGCCCGTCGATCGACAGGAAGGCGAGCGAATCCGCGCCGATATATTTGGCCATGGCTTCGACATCGGCATATTGGTTGGCGAGCAGCTTGTCGGCATCGGGCGTGTCTATGCCGTAGAAATCGGGGAAGAAGATCATCGGGCTTGCGACGCGCAGATGAACTTCGCGCGCGCCGGCTTCGCGGATCATCTGCACGATCTTCAGAGACGTCGTGCCGCGCACGATGGAATCATCCACCAGCACGACGCGCTTGCCTTCGATCATCGCGCGGTTGGCGGAATGCTTCAGCTTCACGCCGAAGGCACGGATCTGCTGCGTCGGCTCGATGAAGGTACGGCCGACATAATGATTGCGGATGATGCCGTATTCGAAGGGGATGCCGCTTTCCTGCGCGTAGCCGAGCGCCGCGGGCGTGCCGCCATCCGGCACCGGCACGACAACGTCGGCCTCGACAGGCGATTCCTTGGCAAGGTTCATGCCCATGTTCTTGCGGGTCGTATACACGTTGCGACCGCCAACGACCGAATCCGGCCGGGCGAAATAGACATATTCGAACAGGCAGAGGCGCTCCGGCTGCTGTTTGCTGGGCTTGCGGGCATCGATGCTGATCGAGCCGTCGGGCTGGATTTCGCAGATGATGACTTCGCCGTTTTCGACGTCGCGGATGAACTTGGCGCCGATGATGTCGAGGGCGCAGGTTTCCGAGCAGAAGATCGGCTTGCCGTCGAGTTCGCCCATGACAAGCGGGCGGATGCCGGTCGGGTCGCGCGCAGCGATCAGCTTGGTCCGCGTCATGGCGAGCATCGAATATCCGCCTTCCATCTGGCGGATGGCGTCGATGAAACGGTCGGATGTGGACGCATGGCGCGAGCGGGCGATGAGATGCAGCACGACTTCGGTGTCCGAGGTCGACTGACAGATGGCGCCGGTCGCGATGATCTGGCGGCGCAGTGTCAGGCCATTGGTGAAATTGCCGTTATGGGCAATGGCGATGCCGCCTTCCTCCAGCTCGGCAAACAGCGGCTGCACGTTGCGCATCGCGACTTCGCCTGTTGTGGAATAGCGTGTATGGCCGATCGACATGCTGCCGGGCAGGCGGGCGAGCGTCATCGGATTGGTATAATGGTCGCCGACGAGGCCCATATGGCGCTCCTGATAGAAGCGTTTGCCGTCGAAGGAGACGATGCCGGCCGCTTCCTGCCCGCGATGCTGCAGGGCGTGCAGGCCGAGAGCCGTGAGCGTGGCGGCATCGGGATGTCCCAGTATTCCGAAAACGCCGCATTCCTCATGCAGCGTATCTCCGTCGAGCGGATCGTCGGTCGGGAAGGAATGGGACTGGTTCATTTCTGCGGGCCTCTGCTCTCACAAGAATGGATCGGCATTTCCAGTATCATATATCGGAAACCTGGCAGCTTTCCGATAACGTCATGCTCATCCGCATTCAAAGCCCGTTCGCGGGCTCTGAAACAGCTGAGGTCCGGCGGAGCTGATGCCCGGCCGGACCTTCATTTCACGTCCCGCTCAAATGGCAATTGCCGCACGGCGGGTCAAGCTCTTGAACACTGTGTCAATTCGTCGGCTGCTGCGTGCCGCCTGCAGGCGCGTCTTCCGCCGGAGCCTGATCGGTCGTCGGCGCCGTGGCGCCTTCGCCGCCTTTTGCCGGCGACTGCATCCTATCACGGAAGCTTGCCTCGATCATCTGCGCAAATTGCTCCGGCAGAACCGCCTTCAGCTTCACCACCATCGAATCCAGGAAGGGCTTCGACTTGGCCTCATTCACCCAGGCCGGCCGGTGGTCGACGTCGACCAGCCAGTTCCAGAAAGCGACGGCGACGACCATCAGCAGCAGGCCGCGGGCCGCGCCGAACAGGAAGCCCAGCGTGCGGTCGAGCGCGCCGATGCGGCTGTCGATGATGAAATCGGCGATCTTCATGGTGATGAAGGAGATGACGATGAGGGCGATCAGGAAGACGACCGCGGCCGAACCGGCGATCGCGATGCGGTCGTCATCGGTGTATTTCTTCGCATAAGGCAGCAGGTACGGATAGAGGTAGTAGGCGGCGGCGGCCGAACCGCCCCAGCTTGCGATCGAAAGGATCTCGCGGGAGAAGCCGCGGACCATCGCCAGTACGGCGGAGAAGAGCACGACGCCGATGACAATACCGTCGAAAATCGTAATGGGCATGTAAATTCAACTCCAGGACTGCCGCTTGGCGGCCGTGTCGTGCCTTATCGTGTGCTTCCTATATCATCACCGTTCCCGGCAATGAAAGGATCAAACCTCGTCTTCCACACGCAGCGCTCCCTTCGATCCGGCGATGCGCGCGACCAGATCCGGCAGGCTTTCGACCTCGTTCCATCTCCCGCCGGAACCCTTCGGCAACTCGGCGGAGGCGGAAGGAAGCAGCGCTGTCGAAAAGCCCAGCTTCTCGGCTTCCTTGAGGCGCTGGGCGGTGTGCGCAACCGGCCGGATGGCGCCCGACAGGCTGACTTCGCCGAAATAGACGCAATCGGCGGGAAGGGCAATACCGGCGAGCGACGAAACGAGCGCCGAGGCGACGGCGAGATCGGCCGCCGGTTCGGAGATGCGGTAGCCGCCGGCGACATTGAGATAGACGTCGTGCTGGCCTAGCCTGACGCCGCAATGAGCCTCCAGCACCGCCAGGATCATCGACAGCCGGGCCGAATCCCAGCCGACCACGGCGCGCCGCGGCGTGCCGAGCGAGGTCGGCGCCACCAGCGCCTGCACCTCGACGAGCACGGGCCGCGTGCCCTCCATGCCGGCGAAGACGGCCGCACCCGGCGATTTTTCGTTGCGCTCGCCGAGGAAGAGTTCGGACGGGTTGGCGACTTCGCGTAAGCCTCTGTCGGACATTTCGAAGACGCCGATCTCGTCGGTCGGGCCGAAGCGGTTCTTGACCGTGCGCAGGATGCGGTAGTGATGGCCGCGATCACCTTCGAAATAAAGCACGGCGTCGACCATGTGCTCGACGACGCGGGGCCCGGCGATCTGTCCATCCTTGGTTACATGCCCGACGAGCACCATGGCCGCACCCGTCTGCTTGGCAAAACGGATCATCGACTGCACGCCGGTGCGCACCTGCGTGACCGTTCCCGGCGCGGAATCGGCCAGCTCGCTCCACAGCGTCTGGATGGAATCGATGATGACGAGGTCAGGACGTTTGCCCTCGGCGAGCGTCGCCAGAATATCCTCGACATTGGTTTCGGCGGCCAGCATCACGTCGGTATCGGCTGCCGCAAGACGCTGTGCCCTGAGCCGAACCTGCGCCACCGCCTCTTCGCCGGAGACGTAGATGATCCTGTGGCCGCGCCGCGCGAGGGCGGCGGCTGCCTGCATCAGCAGTGTCGACTTGCCGATGCCGGGATCGCCGCCGATCAAGACCGCCGAGCCGCGCACGAAGCCGCCGCCGAGTGTGCGGTCGAGTTCCGACATGGCGGTATGGATGCGCGGCGCCTCCTCGATCTCGCCGGAGAGCGCCGTCAGCGCCACCGGCCGGCCCTTCTTCGGCGTCTTGCCGGGGCCGGAGCCGATGCCGCCCATCGGGTCTTCCTCGACGATCGTATTCCACTCGCCGCAATTGTCGCATTTGCCGGCCCAGCGGTTATGCACTGCGCCGCAATTCTGGCAGATGAATTGTGTCCGGGCCTTCGCCATCAATCGTTCTTTCAGTCGAGTTATCAAGACAAAGCCGAGGCGTGCTTGATCGAATCATTGTGGTGCTTGAGATAATGGCTATCGCGACGGATCAAAACTAATGATTTCCCCATTAGCGTCTGCCGTGCCTATGCTTCTCGTTCCTGCTCATCCGGAACGGTAGAAAATGCTCGATTACTCGCTTGCCCATTGGCTTGCATTTCTGTCGGCGGCGGTTTTGCTCAATCTCTCGCCGGGCCCCGACATCGCCTTTATCCTCGGGCACACGATGCGAGGCGGCAAACGCGCCGGTTTTGCCGCGCTGTTCGGCGTCTGGTCGGGTGCCTGCCTGCATGTTCTGATGGCGGCACTTGGCCTTTCGGCGTTGCTGGCCGCCTCAGCCGTCGCCTTTTCCGCCGTCAAATGGGTCGGTGCGGCCTACCTCTTCTGGTTAGGCATTCAGGCCTTGCGCGCTGGCGGCAGCGGCAACCTGATGAAAGCGGCTGGCGAAAAAATGCCAGTCGGAAAAATCTACCGGCAAGGTATCCTGGTGTCGCTGCTCAATCCGAAAGTCGCGATATTCTTCCTGGCTTTCCTGCCGCAATTCGTGGTCGAAGGTGCGGGGCCGGTCTGGGCCCAATTGATGCTCCATGGCGGGTTGATCATAGGCGTCGCTGCGTTCATCGAACCGCCGCTCGTCCTTCTCGGCGGGCGCCTCGCAGACATGCTTAAGAATAATCAGGAGATCGAGCGGTGGCTCGATCGCGGCCTCGGCGCGCTTTTCGTCGCGCTCGGAGTGCGTCTCGCACTCACCAGCCACTGACGAGCGAACACTATTCTTCGACCGTATAGCGCCGCTCGTGGCGAAGCCCCATGCTGGTCAGGATCTCGTATCCGATCGTCCCCGCCGCCCGTGCCACGTCGTCCAGCGCCACGTTCTTTCCGAACAACTCGACATAGTCTCCGGCGCGCACGGCGGTTTCAGGCAGATCGGTGACATCGAAGATCGTCAGATCCATGGTGATCCGGCCGGCAACCGGAACCTTATGTCCGGCGATGAAGCCTTGGCCGCCCTGCGGCACGACCTGGCGCAGCGGCACGCCGCCGCTCGACTGGCTGCGCATATAGCCGTCGGCATAGCCTGCCGAGACGATTGCCAGCCGGCTGTCGCGACGAAGCTGCAGCGCCCGGCCGTAGCTGACGGTCTCGCCGGCTTTGACGGTGCGCACCTGGATGATGCGCGCCTCCGCAGTGGCGACCGGCCGCATCGGGTTTGCCATGCCGCTGACCGCTTCGCCGCCGTAAAGGGCGATGCCCGGTCGGGTCAGATCGAAGTGGTAATCCTCGCCGAGGAAGATGCCGGCCGAGGCGGCAAGACTTGAATCGATACCTTCATAGGCGGCGGTAACCCTGCGGAATGATTCGAGCTGCTGGCGGTTCATCACGTGACTGGGATCGTCGCTGCAGGCGAGGTGGCTCATGACCAGTACGGGCGCGAAGCTTGCCGGCCGCGAGACGTCATCGGCAAGCGCAATCGCATCGTCGATGTGCAGTCCCAGCCGGTTGAAGCCGGTATCGACATGCAGCGCGCAAGGATAATCGCCGTAGTCGGAAAGCACCGCCATCCAGAAGGCGAACTGCTCATCGGAGGAAATTACCGGCACCAGGTCATTGTCGAAGAAGCGCCGTTCGGTACCCGGCCATATGCCCGAGAGCACGAAGATGCGCGCCTCGGGCGCATAGAAGCGAAGCGTCACCCCTTCATCGACGGTCGCGACAAAGAAATCTCGGGCGCCGGCGAGGTAGAGTGCTTCGCCGGCATCCTCGATACCCATGCCGTAGGCGTCCGCCTTGACGACGGCCGCGGCGCGCGCGGCACCCGAACGGCGCGCCATGTCGCGCCAGTTCTCTGTCAGCGCGGTCAGGTCGACGGTCAGCCGCAGGCCTGCCGAGGCAAAGGTGTCGTCTTCGGGGGCGTCGAGAAATTCGCTCATGATCCACATCGAAAAGAGGCCGGAGAAGGATTCCCCGGCCAGGTTAATGCATGCGGCTAAAACTGTGCAGCGGTTTTGGGCGGACGATGCGCTTCACGTCGATTTTGTCCATGGAAAGCCCGCGGCATCGCCGCGCGATCAGTGCTCTTCATATTGAATGAAGGACGGATCGGCTAGATCGGCAAAGCGCGTGAATTCCGCCTGGAAGGCGAGCTTCACCGTGCCCGTCGGCCCGTGGCGCTGCTTGGCGATGATGACGTCGGCCGTGCCCTTCACCTTGTCGAACAGCGCTTCCCATTCCGGATATTTCGGATCGTGCGGATCGCGCGGCTCCTGGTTCTTGACGTAATATTCCTCGCGGAACACGAACAGCACGACGTCGGCGTCCTGCTCGATCGAACCGGATTCACGAAGGTCGGAAAGCTGCGGACGCTTGTCGTCGCGGCTTTCGACCTGACGCGACAGCTGCGACAGCGCGATGATCGGAACGTTGAGTTCCTTACCGAGCGCCTTCAGGCCGGTGGTGATCTGGGTGATTTCCTGGACGCGGTTGTCGCTCGATTTGCCCGAGCCTGTCATCAGCTGCACGTAGTCGACCACGAGCACGTCGAGGCCGCGCTGGCGCTTGAGGCGGCGCGCGCGTGCCGAAAGCTGGGCGATCGAGATACCGCCGGTCTGATCGATATAGAGAGGCACCTTCTGCATCATCATCGAGCAGGCGACGAGCTTTTCGAAATCGGCATCGTTGATGTCGCCGCGGCGGATCTTCGAGGAGGAGACTTCCGTCTGCTCGGAGATGATGCGGGTGGCGAGCTGTTCGGACGACATTTCGAGCGAATAGAAGCCGACGACGCCGCCATTCTTCGCCTTCATGCTGCCGTCCGACTGCACCTCGCCCTCGTAGGCGGCGGCGATATTGTAGGCGATGTTGGTGGCAAGCGAGGTCTTGCCCATGCCCGGACGGCCGGCGAGGATGATCAAGTCCGAACGCTGCAGGCCGCCCATCTTGGCGTCCAGCGAGTGGATGCCGGTGGAAATGCCGGAAAGGCCGCCGTCGCGTTCCTTGGCGACGGCCGCCATGTCGATCGCCAGCGCCACGGCGTCGTTGAAGGACTGGAAGCCGCCGTCGTAGCGGCCGTTTTCGGCGAGCTCGAAGAGACGGCGTTCGGTATCCTCGATCTGCGACTGCGGCGGCATGTCGAGCGGTGCGTCATAGGCGATGTTGACGACGTCCTCGCCGATCGTGATCAGCGCCCGGCGCAGCGCCAGGTCATAGATCGCTCTTCCGTAATCCTCGGCGTTGATGACGGTGACCGCGTTGCTGACCAGGCTCGCCAGATATTGCGAAACCGTCATGTCGCCGACCCTTTCGTCGGCCTTGAGGAAGGTCTTGATCGTTACCGGGTTGGCGATCTTGCCCATGCGGATGATGTCGCCGGCCACCTCGAAGATCTTGCGGTGCAGCGGTTCGTAGAGATGGATCGGCTTGAGGAAATCCGACACCCGGTAATAGGCGTCGTTGTTCATCAGGATGGCACCCAGAAGCGCCTGCTCGGCTTCGATGTTGTTGGGTGCTTCGCGATAATGCTGCTCCGAGGGAGCAACAGCTGCAATCTTTCGAGCGGCGTCGTTCATCATCATCCGTTCTGTCTTTTTCCAACTCCGGATTTGCAATTCCGGATGGAGAAAATCAAGGGGCTGTAAAGGCGCGGAGGCCCGCTTCGCCAAAATCCCGAACGCTGTGCACGTTGTTCGACTTCTCCACAGTCCTGCGCGACACAAGCGAGAAATACCGGGAGTGTCACCCTGAGGACACGGCACGGAGCCGACTCAGCCCATCCGTTCCGGAGATGACCATCGTAACCCGACGACATCGGGCACGCAGCAAAAACATCCGGAAATCCCCTGTAAAAGATGATCTCCCCGGTTGTTTCCGATCAAGCGGATAAAACGAAGAAGCCCGGCGCAACGGCCGGGCTTCCTGTCGCGGATCGTGTCCGGCGAGACTTATGCTTCTTCTTCGTCGATGCCGTCGGCTTCCGGATCGAAGAAATCTTCCGGACGCAGCGCGTCTTCGTCGACGCCGTAGATCGCGTCGACCGAGGTGAGTTCTTCACCCTTGGCCTGGCGCTCAGCCTCTTCGGCGGAACGGGCAACGTTCAGCTCGACATTGATTTCGACTTCGGCATGCAGCTGCAGCTCGACCTTGTGCAGGCCGATCGCCTTGATCGGCGTGTTCAGGTGAACCTGGTTGCGGCCGATGTTGAAGCCTTCGGCGGCGAGAACTTCGACGACGTCACGGGCAGCGACCGAGCCGTAGAGCTGGCCGGTTTCGCCGGCGGAGCGCACGACGATGAAGGACTTGCCGTCGAGAACGTCGGCGACCTTCTGGGCTTCCGACTTGCGCTCGAGGTTGCGGGCTTCGAGCGTCGCACGCTCGGATTCGAAGCGGGCCTTGTTGGCGGCGTTGGCGCGCAGCGCCTTGCCGAGCGGCAGCAGGTAGTTACGAGCAAAGCCGTCGCGAACCTTCACGGTTTCGCCCATCTGGCCGAGCTTGGAGATGCGTTCGAGAAGGATGACTTCCATTTTCTTTTCCTTTCTTGTGTCTCAGATTTTCGTATCGGATTGTTTGGGGGCATCGGCATCTTTCGCCGGGGTCAGCGCGATCGCCTTGCGCGTATCGCCGAGACCGAGGACGAGGATGAGGAGTGCTGGCAGCAGCATGAGCATGGAGGCCAGGTAGCAGAGGATGAGGGCGGGCAAACGCCAGTCCTTGCCGCGGGTGCGGAAATGCAGCGCGGCGAAGCCGGAGAGCATGAAGCCGGCGCCGAATGCGCCGATCACGGTTGCGCCGATCAGCGCCGCAACGCCGCCGAAGAAACAGGCGGCGAGCCCGGCGAGGAAGATGAAGATCGAGTTGCGGTTCATGCGCAGCGAAGAGGGAATGTCCTCGCGGGGGCGGAGGCCGCGGCCAGATGCTGCGACGATGCGCACTGCGATATAATAAGCGGCAAACAGCATCGTGACCCACATGCCGCCCTGCACCGCCGGCAGCATCAGCAAGATCAGCGATTTGGTCTGTGCGGTCGCCGCCGGATCGGGCATGAAATCCGGCTGCTGCTGTTTGACCGAGGTGATCAGCAGATCGACGATCGGATCGGTAACCTCGGGCCCGTAGCCGATCATTACGCCGATGACGATGACGGCGATCGTCACCAGGCCGCAGAGATGCAGCAGGATGTCGGAGAGTGGATACCAGGCAAGCAGGTGGTCAGGGCCGCCGAGCTCGGAGGCGGGCCGTGCGAGATTGGCGAGATGACTGAGCCAGCCGGCCGGCAGCAGCGTCACCAGCGCCATGATCAGCGCGAAGGAGGGGGAGATCAGAACCGCGCCGAGTGCGGCTGCGGTGACGACGGCCGAAATCGCGGCGGCATTGCCCCAGCCGAGCCCGACGATCAGGATCGGAAGCGCCGAGGCCGTGTAGAGGATCGCGCTGAAAAACGACGGCTGCATGCTCGCGCCCAGCACCAGCAGGGCGGCGGTCAAGCCGGCGAGTGCGCCGGTCAGCAGCGTTTTAAGATCCAGTCGTTTCAAAGTCGCTGTCCTGCTTCATCAAGCAGTTAGAGGATGTTGCTGAATCGAATTCAGAAACGTCTCAACATGGGTTTTAACAGTTCCGATCCGCGCCCATCGCGGAAGGGAGCAACCCCCGGATCAGGAATCCGGGGGTTACATATTCGATCAGGCGACGACGTACGGCAGCAGGCCGAGGAAACGGGCGCGCTTGATCGCCTGGGCGAGTTCGCGCTGCTTCTTCTGGGAAACGGCCGTGATGCGGGACGGAACGATCTTGCCGCGCTCGGAAATGTAGCGCTGCAGCAGACGAACGTCCTTGTAGTCGATCCGTGGTGCGTTTGCGCCGGAGAACGGGCAGGTCTTGCGGCGGCGATGGAACGGGCGGCGGACCGGTGCGGAGGAAGCTTCAGACATTCTTATATCTCCTTATGCACGGTCTTCGCGGGGGGCGCGATCCGGACGCGGGCCACGCTGGAAGTCGCCGTCACGGCGCGGCGGACGGTCACCGAATTCGCGGCGCGGGCCACGGTCGCCGCCTTCGCGCGGGCCGCGGTCGTCGCGGTCGCGCTTCTGCAGCATGGCAGACGGGCCTTCTTCGTGCTTTTCCACGGCGATGGTCATGTAGCGAAGAACGTCTTCGCTGATGCGCATCTGGCGTTCCATTTCCTGGATCGCGGCAGCCGGAGCATCGATGTCCATCAGCGCGTAGTGCGCCTTACGGTTCTTCTTGATGCGGTAAGTGAGGGACTTGAGGCCCCAGTTCTCGATACGCCCGACCTTGCCGCCGTTTGCTTCGATCACACCCTTGTACTGTTCTACGAGGGCATCGACCTGCTGAGCGGAAATATCCTGTCGGGCAAGGAATACATGTTCATAAAGAGCCATGACAGCTTTGCCTTTCTTGCGTTTGGTTCAACCCGATATTCGGCGGCTAAGCCTCAACGACTGCTCCTGATTGGGCGGACCCAGGCAAGAAAAGCGTTTCCGAGACGGTCGAGAGCGGAGACACGGGAGGCTGGAACGCTTCCGTTCCGAACGATTTCCGAGGAAACCGGCCCTCCGTTCAGCCACCAGCCAGAAGACCGGGTTAACGAACAGCGCGGCTTATACGGATTTTTCGGGGAAAGGCAACCCCAATCGGACATTCGAGCCCGACGCAGACCAATTGGTAGCGCCGGGGGCCGGGCCATCAAAGCGTCAGGGGATATTGTCGGTGCACCTTGGCAATCTCCGCCAGCACCTCGTCCGAAAGCGTCAGCTCGGCCGCGCCGAGATCGGTTTTCAACTGCTCCATCGACGTTGCGCCGATGATGACCGACGTCATGAAGGGTCTCGACAGGCAGAAGGCGAGCGCCATCGCCGCCGGGTCGAGACCGTATCGGGCCGCGAGCGTCAGATAGGCCTTGGTCGCCGGCTCCTGCAGCGGCTGCAACCGGCCGCCGATATCGGGATTGATCGAAGCGCGCGACCCCTTCGGTCTGCCGCCATCGACATATTTGCCGGTCAGGATGCCGCCGGCGAGCGGTGAATAGGCGAGCAGCCCAACATCCTCGTGATGCGAGAGCTCGGCGAGATCGAGGTCGAAATGGCGGTAGAGCAGATTGTACTCGTTCTGGACGCTGGCAACGCGCGGCAGGCTCTTCTGTTCGGACAGCGTCAGGTATTTCTGGATGCCCCAGGTGGTCTCGTTGGAAAGGCCGATCGTCCGGATCTTGCCTTCCTTGACCAGTGCTCCCATCGTTTCCAGGATCTCGAGCATATTGGCGACGGCCTTGTCGCGATCCTGGTTGAAGGGATTGTAGCTCCAGTTCTGCCGGAAGTGGAAATGGCCGCGGTTCGGCCAGTGCACCTGATAGAGGTCGACATAATCCGTCTTGAGCCTCTTCAAGCTGGCCTCGAGCGCCAGGCGAATATTCTTTGCATCCGCTCCTTCGCCGCCGCGCAGATAATCGCGGCCGCGGCCGGCGACTTTGGTGGCGAGGACGATCTCCCTTCGCTTGCCGGTCTTTTCGAACCAGCTGCCGATATAGTCTTCGGTCCAGCCCTGCGTTTCGGGCGAAACCGGTGTTGTCGGGTAGAGCTCGGCGGTATCGAAGAAATTGACGCCCTTTTCGACGGCGTAATCCATCTGCGCATGCGCGTCGCTTTCGCTGTTCTGCGAGCCCCAGGTCATGGTGCCGAGGCAGATTTCTGAAACGGAAATCTCGGTACGGCCTAGCGATTTGTACTTCATGGGAAAACCTTGGGAGAGAGGTGGAAGTCGTCGGAAAGTCAGCGCGAATCTAGGCCGGATTTGGCGGAGCGCAAGAGCAAAAACCAGGCTTTTGCACCGGTGGGAAAGGCTTTGCGCAGAAAGTGCCGCCACTTGACTCTGCCGGAAAGAATGTCAATTGGAGGCAAAACAGCCTCGATGGGCGCAATCAGGGACATCAGAATGACCATTGCTTTCACTTTTCCCGGCCAGGGCAGTCAGGCCGTTGGCATGGGCAAGGATCTGGCCGAGAATTTCGCGGAAGCCCGCGCCGTTTTCGAAGAGGTTGACGAGGCGCTCGGTGAAAAGCTCTCCGACGTCATGTTCAATGGCCCCGAGGACACCCTGACCTTGACGGCCAACGCCCAGCCGGCGCTGATGGCTGTCTCGATCGCCGTGGTCCGTATTCTCCAAGCCAAGGGGCTGGATCTGAAGGCCAAGGTCGCCTACGTCGCCGGCCACTCGCTCGGCGAATATTCCGCGCTTTGCGCCGCCGGCACATTTTCGCTTGCCGACACGGCGCGGCTGCTGCGCATTCGCGGCAATGCCATGCAGGCCGCCGTCCCCGTCGGCGTCGGCGCCATGGCGGCGATCATCGGGCTGGAACACGCCGACGTCGTCACCGTCTGCGACGAGGCCGCCGCCACCGGCGCCTGCCAGATCGCCAACGACAATGGCGGCGGCCAGATCGTCATCTCGGGCGAGAAGGCGGCTGTCGAAAAGGCCGCTGGCCTCGCGACCGACAAGGGCGCCAAGCGCGCCATCCTGCTACCGGTTTCCGCCCCCTTCCATTCCAAGCTGATGGCGCCCGCCGCCGAGGCCATGCGCGCCGCGCTGGCGACGGTTGCCAAGTCCGACCCCGTCGTGCCTCTCATCGCCAATGTCCGCGCCGCCCCGGTGACTGATGCCGACGAGATTGCGACCCTCCTGGTCGAGCAGGTGACCGGCCAGGTCCGCTGGCGCGAGACGGTAGAATGGTTCGCCGGCAACGGCGTGACCACGCTTTATGAAATCGGTTCCGGCAAGGTACTGACCGGCCTTGCCCGCCGCATCGACAAAGCAGTCAACGGCATCTCCGTCAGCGGTCCGGCGGATATCGACGCGGCCGTCGCCGCCCTCATGGCCTGATTGGTGTCTCCAGATATAAGGAACGTTTCCATGTTCGATCTTTCCGGCCGCAAGGCTCTCGTCACCGGCGCATCGGGCGGCATCGGCGAGGAAATCGCCCGCCTCCTTCATAAGCAGGGCGCCATCCTCGGCCTGCACGGCACCCGCGTCGAGAAGCTGGAGGCGCTGGCGGCCGAACTCGGTGAGCGCGTCAAGATCTTCCCGGCGAACCTGTCCGACCGCGATGAGGTCAAGGCGCTCGGCCAGAAGGCCGAAGCCGAACTCGAGGGCGTCGATATCCTCGTCAACAATGCCGGCATCACCAGGGACGGCCTCTTCGTGCGCATGAGCGACGAGGACTGGGACGCCGTTCTCGAAGTCAATCTGACATCGACGTTCCGCCTGACGCGCGAGTTGACGCATCCGATGATGCGCCGCCGCTATGGCCGCATCATCAACATCACCTCCGTCGTCGGCGTCACCGGCAATCCGGGACAGGCCAACTATTGCGCTTCCAAGGCCGGCATGATCGGCTTCACCAAGTCACTGGCGCAGGAAATCGCGACCCGCAACGTCACCGTCAACTGCGTCGCCCCCGGCTTTATCGAAAGCGCCATGACCGGCAAGCTGAACGACAAGCAGAAGGAAGCGATCATGGGGGCGATCCCGATGAAGCGGATGGGTACGGGCGGCGAAGTCGCTTCGGCGGTTGCCTACCTCGCGTCCTCCGAGGCTGCCTACATGACCGGCCAGACGCTGCACGTAAACGGCGGCATGGCGATGATCTGAAACGACAAACCATCGGCATGGGGGTATTTCCGCCAATAGCATGTTGAGCAATCACGAAGCGTTGATTTTCTGGCTTTGCGGCAGACTTAAACCATGTTAAGCGGGCCATGACTGTGAACAGTCGTCCCGAGAAAGCAGACGGACCGGCGGGCTTTTCGCAAGCCTCGGAAATCTCTGAAGCCGGGTAAACGAGTTTGCCGAGGATGTCTGAAAACATCGCAGGCTGAAACAGGGTAGGGGTGCCGCGACGGCATTCCGATCAGGACATAAAGTCGAGGAAACCGACATGAGCGATATCGCAGAACGCGTAAAGAAAATTGTTATTGATCATCTTGGCGTCGATGCCGACAAGGTCGTCGAGAGCGCCAGCTTTATCGACGATCTGGGCGCCGACTCGCTCGACACGGTCGAACTTGTCATGGCTTTCGAAGAAGAATTCGGCGTTGAAATCCCCGACGACGCTGCCGACTCGATCCTGACGGTTGGCGATGCAGTGAAGTTTATTGAGAAGGCCCAGGCCTGATCCTGTATATTTGAGAAAGGGCGGGCCTGGAGTCCGCCCTTTTCTTTTCGGCCTATTTCTCCATAGAACATAAGAGACGGGGGAAAGCACGCGATGAGACGTGTCGTCATCACTGGTACCGGAATGGTATCACCCTTGGGATGCGGAACTGAGGTGACATGGTCGCGGCTGCTCGCCGGCCAGAATGGCGCCCGCCTCGTCACCGAATTCGAGGTCGATGACCTTCCCGCCAAGATCGCCTGCCGCATTCCCCTTGGTAACGCCGCAGACGGCGCCTTCAATCCTGATGAGTGGATGGAGCCGAAGGAGCAGCGCAAGGTCGATCCCTTCATCATCTACGGCATGGCCGCCGCCGACATGGCGCTTGCCGATGCCAACTGGCATCCCGAGAGCGACGAGGATCAGATCGCCACCGGCGTGCTGATCGGCTCCGGCATCGGTGGCATCGAAGGCATCGTCGAGGCGGGCTACACCCTGCGCGACAAAGGCCCGCGCCGCATCTCCCCCTTCTTCATTCCCGGCCGCCTGATCAATCTGGTCTCCGGCCAGGTGTCGATCCGCCACAAGCTGCGCGGACCCAATCATTCGGTTGTCACCGCCTGCTCAACCGGCGCACATGCGATCGGCGATGCCGCGCGGCTGATCGCGCTGGGCGATGCCGACGTCATGGTCGCCGGCGGCACGGAATCGCCTGTCAGCCGCATTTCGCTCGCAGGTTTTGCCGCCTGCAAGGCGTTGTCGACCCAGCATAACGACGACCCGCAGAAGGCTTCGCGCCCCTATGACCGTGATCGCGACGGCTTCGTCATGGGCGAGGGTGCCGGCATCGTCGTGCTCGAAGAACTGGAACATGCCAGGGCGCGCGGCGCCAGGATCTACGCTGAAATCGTCGGCTACGGCCTTTCGGGCGATGCCTATCACATCACCGCCCCGTCCGAAGACGGCGAGGGCGCCGGCCGCTGCATGGCGATGGCGCTGAAGCGCGCCGGGCTTACACCCGCCGATATCGACTACATCAACGCCCACGGCACTTCGACCATGGCCGACACGATCGAACTCGGGGCGGTCGAGCGGCTGGTCGGCAATGCGGCGTCGAAGATTTCGATGTCCTCGACCAAGTCGGCGACCGGACACCTTCTCGGTGCTGCCGGCGCCATCGAGGCGATCTTCGCCACGCTCGCCATCCGCGACAATGTCGCCCCGCCGACGCTCAATCTCGATAATCCCGAGCGCGAGACGGCGATCGATCTTGTTCCGCACAAGGCCCGTGAGCGAGAAATCAACGTGGCCCTCTCCAACTCGTTCGGATTCGGCGGCACGAACGCATCGCTCGTGCTGCGCCGTTACGCGCAGTAACAGGCCCGCCGTGCCAGGCGTGCTGGAGTTGAACGACCGGCAGCGATGTCGTTGACCGTAGCAGAACCTGTTTTTGCCGCATTGCTTCGCGAAATAGCGGAATGAGGGCCAAGTTTTAGAGGATTGCCGGTGAGCGATACGACGAACCAGAGCAACGACAGCCAGGCGCAGAAGGGACCAATCATCCCGAAGTCGCCGAACGAGGCCCTGCGTCCGGAACGTGTTCCGGAGCCGCCGAAGCGCTCCAGGAACGCGCGCAGCCAGATCGTCCTCTTTCTGAACTTCATCATGACGATGGCGGTCCTGGTCTGCGTCGTCGCAGTTATCGCCTTCTACTACGCGACATCGACCTATCAGAGCCCCGGCCCGCTGCAGACCAACACCAATTTCATCGTCCGCAACGGCGCAGGTCTCGCCGAAATCGCTTCCAACCTCGAGCGCAATGCGATCATCTCCGACGCCCGCATCTTCCGATATCTGACAGCGACGCATCTTTCGGCCGGCGAGAGCCTGAAGGCCGGCGAATACGAGATCAAGGCGAGAGCCTCGATGAGCGATATCATGGAACTGCTGAAGTCGGGCAGGTCCATTCTCTATTCGGTTTCCTTCCCCGAAGGCCTGACGGTCCGCCAGATGTTCGACCGCATGCTGCAGGATCCGGTGCTGGAAGGCGACCTGCCGGCCGCGCTGCCGGCCGAGGGCAGCTTGCGTCCTGACACCTACAAGTTCTCGCGCGGCACCAAGCGTTCGGAAATCATCGAACAGATGGCGGCGGCACAGCAGAAGCTCGTCGATCAAGTCTGGGACAAGCGTGATCCCTCGCTGCCGCTGCGATCCAAAGACGAATTCGTGACGCTCGCCTCGATCGTCGAAAAGGAGACCGGTGTTCCCGACGAACGTGCCCATGTCGCTTCCGTTTTCCTGAACCGGCTTGGCAAGGGCATGCGCCTGCAGTCCGACCCGACGATCATTTACGGGCTCTTCGGGGGCGAGGGAAAGCCGGCCGACCGGCCGATCTACCAGTCGGACCTGAAGCGGGACACGCCTTACAATACCTATGTCATCAAGGGCCTGCCGCCGACGCCGATCGCCAATCCCGGCAAGGATGCGCTGGAAGCGGTCGCCAACCCCTGGAAAACCCAGGATCTCTATTTCGTCGCCGACGGTACTGGCGGCCATGTTTTCGCCGCGACGCTCGAAGAGCACAATTCCAACGTCAAGCGCTGGCGTAAGCTCGAGGCCGACAAGGGTTCGGATCCGAACATTGCGGTCGATGGCCAGCCGGAAGAGCAGCCGGCCGACAATGGCGCGACTGCCGTGCCGCCGAAGAAAAAGAAGATCAACTGAAAGATTTCGGGAGGCTCGCATGGCGTTGCAGTCCATGACCGGTTTTGCGCGGCGCGAGGGAACGAGCGGCCGCTGGCGCTGGGCATGGGAGCTGCGATCGGTCAACGGCAAGGGCTTCGACCTGCGTCTGCGCCTGCCGCCCGGTCTTGAACGCATGGAGGCGGAGGTCCGCCGGCTAGCCGGCGAAGGTTTCAGCCGCGGCAACCTGCAGGCTTCGCTCTCGCTTACCGCTGATGAAAACCGTTTCGAGGCGGTGCTGAACAGGCAAGCACTGGCCGCCGTGCTTGCCATGCGCGAGCAGCTGGTGGACGTGATCGATCCGACGCCGCTGAAGCTCGATACACTGCTTCTGGTGCGTGGCATCGTCGAATTCCGTGAGGGCGAGGATGGCGAGGAGGCGCTGGCCGCCCGGGATGCCGATATTGCCGCTGGCCTCATGGCCGCGCTTGCCGACCTCCGGGCGATGCGCGAACAGGAAGGGGCGGCGCTCTCCCGCATTCTTCTCGATCACGTCGCAACAATCGAGGGCCTGACACGGACCATCGAGGCGGATCCCTCGCGCTCGCCGCAGGAGATCGCCTCCCGGCTCGTGGCGCAGGTCGCCTTGCTGATGGACGGCATGGCTGCGCTCGACCGCGACAGGCTGCATGCCGAAGCCGCACTACTGGCGACCAAGGCGGATCTGCGCGAGGAAATCGACCGCCTGAAGGCGCATGTCGCCGCAGCGCGCGATCTCCTGGTGAAAGGTGGACCTGCCGGACGCCGGCTGGACTTCCTTGCACAGGAATTTAACCGCGAATCGAATACCATCTGCTCGAAGTCGAATGCCTCGGCCGTTACCGCCGCCGGCATCGAGTTGAAAGTCGTGATCGACCAGTTCCGCGAGCAGGTCCAGAATTTGGAGTAGGACATGAAACCGGCGAAATCCTCGCCCGTGCAGATCGCCCGCCGCGGTCTGATGCTTGTCATCTCGTCGCCGTCGGGCGCCGGCAAGTCCACCATCGCGCGCACGCTTCTGGAGACCGACAAGCATATCGGCCTCTCCGTCAGCGTCACCACGCGCCAGCGCCGCCCGAGCGAGGTCGAAGGCGTGCATTACCATTTCAAGAGCGTGCGCGAGTTCGAGCGGCTGCGTGATAGCGACGCGCTGCTCGAATGGGCCGAGGTGCACGGCAATTTCTACGGCACCCCGCGCGAGCCGGTCGAGCAGGCCATGGCGGAGGGCCGCGATATGCTCTTCGACATCGACTGGCAGGGCGCCCAGCAGCTGCAGGAGAAGATGTCGGCCGACGTCGTCTCGATCTTCGTGCTGCCGCCGACCATGACGGAACTCCAGTCGCGGCTGCACCGCCGCGCCGAGGATTCCGAGGAGGTTATCCAGACGCGTCTCGCCAACAGCCGCGCCGAGATCGGCCACTGGCGCGAATATGACTATGTCATCGTCAACGACGACCTTAACACCGCCTTCGACGCCGTCCAGTCGATCGTCAAGGCCGAACGCCTGCGCCGCGACCGCCGCCACGGCATGTTCGATTTCGTCCGCGAATTGCTGGAAGAGACGCCGTCGCTCTAAAGCGCGCCGCGACGGGCGTTGGCTCTTTGTTTTATGCATGTCCTTGTCCCGGAACCGCTGCACACTTCCGGGCGAGATGCATTAAAGACTATTTGCTAACAGGCAGAATTCCTCGACGGACAGCGTCTCAGCCCGCCGCGCCGGATCGATGCCGGCCTTGACGAGCAGGCTCTCGCCACCGAGCGGCTTCAGGCTCTGGCGCAGCATCTTGCGGCGCTGGCCGAAGGCGGCCTGCGTCACCTTTTCCAGATTGGCGACGGAGCAGGGGATCGGATTTTCCCGGGGCGTCAGATGCACCACCGTCGAGGTCACCTTGGGCGGCGGCGTGAAAGCTTGCGGCGCCACGTCAAAGGCCATGCGTGCCTCGGTCCGCCAGCCACAGAGCACGCCGAGACGGCCGTAATGGTCGTCGTCCTCGCCGGCGACGATACGCTCGCCGACTTCCTTTTGAAACATCAGCGTCAGCGACTGCCAGAACGGCGGCCAGGTCTTCGGCAGTAGCCAGTTGACCAGCAACTGCGTGCCGACATTATAGGGCAGGTTGGCGATGATCTTGATTGGGCCTTCCGGCGCCAGGGACTCAAAATCCGTCTTCAGCGCATCGCCTTCGATCACCTCCAGCCGGCCCGGATAGTGATCGGCGATCTCGGCAAGCGCCGGCAGGCAGCGCGTATCGCGCTCGACAGCGATTACCTTCTTGGCGCCGAGCGCCAGGATCGCGCGCGTCAGCCCGCCGGGACCTGGCCCGACCTCGAAAACGGTCGTCCCTTCGAGCCCGCCCGCCGTGCGGGCGACCTTCTGTGTCAGATTCAGGTCCAGCAGGAAGTTCTGCCCGAGCGCCTTGCGCGCATCGAGGCCGTGACGCTGGATGACGTCGCGAAGCGGCGGCAGGCCATCGAGTGCTGCCATCAGCGGCGGCTTTCCGCGGTACGGCCGAGCTGAGCGGCGAGCTTCAGCGCCGCAACGAGGCTGTGCTCGCGCGCCAGCCCCTTGCCGGCGATGCCGAAAGCGGTGCCGTGATCCGGCGAGGTGCGCACGAAGGGAAGTCCGAGCGTGACGTTGACGCTGTCGTCGAACCCAAGCGCCTTGGCGGGGATCAGTGCCTGATCGTGATACATGCAGATGGCGACATCATATCGCGCCCGTGCCTCGTCATGAAACATCGTATCGGCGGGCAGGGGGCCGATGGCGTCGATGCCCTCGTCGCGCAGGCGCTCGATTGCCGGGCGGATGATGTCCTCGTCTTCCCTGCCGATCGTCCCGGTTTCGCCGGCATGCGGATTGAGGCCGGCAACCGCGAGCCGCGGCGCATCGATGCCGAACCGCTGCCTCAGATCGTCGTGAGCGATCCTGCAGGTTTCCATGACCAATTTCTCCGTCAGCGCCTGCGGCACGTCCCGGAGCGGAATGTGAATGGTGACGGGAATGGCCCTGAGCTTCGGTCCGGACAGCATCATGACAGGGGTCACAGGCCCGCCGGTTGCCCTGGCGGCGAGATCGGCGAGAAATTCGGTATGGCCGGGAAAGCGGAAGCCCGCCTCGTAGAGCACGGCCTTGGCGATCGGATTGGTGACGACTGCGAGCGCCTCGCCGCCGATAACAAGCGAGACGGCTTTTTCGATCGCCGCGATCGTGCCTTTCGCCGTTGCCGCATGCGGCTCGCCGGCCACGACCTCGATGCCGGCCGGCACGCTGGTGACGGGCAGGGCGTCGGCAAACATTCCGATGGCCGCGTCGGCCTTGTCGATCTCACGGATGGGAACGGCCAGGTTGAGCTGGCGGGCGCGCAAGGCCAGGACATCAGGATCGCCAATCAGGAAAAAAGGCGGGAGCCCGAGTTCACGCCGCCGGAGCCAGGCCATCAGCGTGATATCCGGCCCGATGCCGGCCGGATCGCCCTGGCTCAGCGCGAGCGGTCGTGAGAACGGTATCGCCATCGTCGGTCAGCGATAGGCGATCTGCGCCTTCTTGCGCAGTTCATCCAGGTACTTCTTGCTGTTCTCGTTTTCCGGCGGACCGTTCTTGCCGGCCTTGGACTTGTCGAGATCCTCCTGGCGGAAGACCATTTCAGCGGCCTGGTCGTCGGAAACCTGGCGCTGGCTGCAGATCGCCAGATATTCGACGCCCTTGTCGGTGACGCGGGTGCCGGTCGTGTTGCCTTTGGCCTGCTCGACCAGAGGCTTCCAATCCGGCGGGATCTCGGGAGCGAGCATGCGGCCAAGGTCGCGCACGGCGACATCGCGCATCGTTGCGGCAAAGACCTTTGCCTGGTCGCAGCCTGGGAATTTCGATCGCGACGCCTCGGCCTCGCCCTTGCGCTTGCCGGTGATGGCGCCGCGCTTGGCCTCAGGAATGACGAAGATGATCTGCTGCAGCATATATTCCGTCGTCACCGGCTTCTGCTTGTTGTTCTGCATCATGCGCGAGACGAGATCGTAATTCGACAGCCGTGAGGTCGAGCCGTAACGCGCATTGACGACACGCGGCCAGCTCATCTGCACGGCGATGAACCCCTTGAAATGGTCGACGCCGACGCCGGCTCGGTCGAGGATCTGCGACATCTGCGCGACGGAAAGCTTGTTGCCGGCCGAAAAGCGCGCAAAAGACGCATCGACGTCCTGCTGCGAAACCGACATATGGACGCGGGCGACCTCCTGCCTCTTGAGCGTTTCGTCGATCAATTGCTCCTTGGCGGTCTTGGCATCGGCTGCCGTATGCTGCAGGCGCAGGAAAGCCTGCCGCTTGGCGACATCGCCGCTGGTGATGGCAGTGCCGTTCACCACGACCTGGACTTCGCTTGCTGCCAGCGCCGGGCCGGCAAAGCCCGTCAGCAAGGCAAGCGCTGCGCCGGCGAGGAAGGCGGTTATGGCTTTTTTCGCGTCAATCATCCGTTGACCTCCCAATAGCGCCGCGAGACGTTGTTCGCGGCGTTCATACCACAGTGCGAGACACGCGGAAATCGCTTCCGTCACGGGGCGAATCCCCTATGCCTCAGATATCGGCTGGCGGCAATGTCCTGCACAGGCTTACGGCGAAAGAATGACTTGAGGCCATGTTTACGCCGTCCGCCCGCTAGTTGGAGAGGGTATCGGTGCCGATCTTGATGTCGCCGAGCGTGCGGAACGTCAGCCGCGCGCCGATCGTCCAGTCGCTTGCCGACTCGTCGTCGGAATCCCTGCGATCCGTATAGGCGATCGTGAAGATCGTGCATTCGTCCTCATAGGAAAGCCCGAGCGTCCGGCGGCTAATCACATCATTGTTCAGATCCCAGGCGATGCCGCCGAAGATCGACCAGTAGTCCTTGAACTTGACACTGCTGCTGGTCTGGATCTCGTCATTATCGTCGGCGAAGCCGTAGGCCGGCTGGGCGCTGAGATGGGTGTAGGTCACCTGCGTCTGGAAGGTGTCGTTCTGGTAGGCCGTCGTCAGGTCGCCGCGCCGGAAGTCGAAATCTTTCTCGTCAAGACGGTAGGAGGCGGCGACGGACACACCGTATGGCGTTTCGACGCCGCCGAGACCGACATAATCGGAGCGGTCGGTTTCGAGGCCGGAATCCGCGCCGACATTGACGAGGTCGTCGGTGGCGAACGAGTTCTGACCGGCGATCTGATAAGACTGGCCGAAAATGCCGTGCAGCTTGTAACCGCTGTCGAAAGTTCCGGTATACTGGACGCCGACATTGGCGCGGGTGCCGCCTTCAATACGGTCATAGCCCGAGAACTTGTCGCGGTCGAAAAGCGACGTGGCATCGAAGACGAAGCTTTGTGCATCCTCGTTCGGCAGCCGGCCGGCGAGTTGCTCGTCAGGACGGGCATAGATCTGCGCGATCGGCTCGAGGATATGGGTGCTGTTTTCCGTCGTCATCAGAATTGGATAACGCACTTCCAATCCGGCGGTGAGCATCGAACGGGTGGCGGAATTATCGTCAAGGTAATTACCGGCGTAACCGGTCGGATCGTTCATGTTGAGCGCGAAAGCATCGCCGCGCGCAGCCAGAAGCGGCGTAATCACCAGGCCGGTCGGCGTGACATAGGTGCGTTTCCACTGAAGTTCGGCGGTCAGGCGGGACGTCTGACCCTTCAGGCCACGGAAACGCTCGAATCCGTCGACGGTGTAGAAGTCGTCATGGGTGCGCGAAATATTCGTCAGGTTGACGTCCGCAGAAAGTTCACCGCCTGCAAGCGGCTGAGGCGCTACATAATGATAATCGAGCGCGGGATAGACAATCGCCTGCTGCTTTTCGGCAGTGTTCGTGCGGTCGGCATCCTGGACGTCGAAATAAAACGCCCGCATGTCGAAATAGTTCCGTTTGCCGAGCCCGGTCAGGTAGATCTGGTTCGTGCGATCCGTGCCGCTGAGACCGCGGAGCTTGTAGGTTTTCGAGAAATTGTTGTCGCTCTGCATCATGACGTCCCAACCGAACGTCCAGCGCGGATTGATGCGGAACTCTGCCTTTGACGTCACCATGCCGCGTTGCTCGGCTTCGGCGTCGCTGGTACCCGAGCTGAAATTGCCCGGCTTTGCCTGGTCGATGCCGGCGACGCGCAGGATATGCGTGCCGTTTTCGAAGCGCTGACGGAATTCGCCTTCGACGAGGAAACCCTGGGCCGTGTAGCCGGTTGTGGTGACCGTCGCATCCATGCTCGGCGAGATCACGTAATAATAAGGAATGGAAAGACCGAAACCGAGATTCTGCGACAGGCTCATCGTCGGGAACAGGAAGCCGGACTTGCGCTTCACCGTATTGTCGGGAACCTCGATGAACGGCACGAAGGCAATCGGGTAACCGAGCAGCTCGAAGCGGGCTCGTTCCAGACGGATCGTATGGGTCTCGCCGTTCTGGATCACGCGCTTGGCCTTGACCTGCCAGAAGGGCGCGCGTTTCGGATCTTCGGCGCACGGAAGGCAGGCGGTGTAGACGCCCTTGTTGAGAATCATCTTGGTGCCGCCGACACGCTCGCCGCTTTCGGCGACGATACGCGTATTGTCGGAGGTTTCGATGCGCAGCGAGTTCAGGAACCCGTCGGCAAAATTGTCGGTCACGTCTAGGTTGTCGGCATAGATGCGGTTGCCGTCCGGGCTGACCATCTCGACATTGCCGATGGCCATCATCCGGCCGGTCTTCTGATTGTATTCGACCTTCTGCGCGACCATCTTGTAGCCGCCGTAGTTGATCTGCACGCCGCCGACTGCCGAGACGAGGTCGGCATCACGATTATAGACGAGTTCATTGGCCGAAAGCAGAAGCTTGGCGCCTTCGGGAATCTTATTTCCGATATTTTGCTCAGGCGTGCTGGCCTGGCCGTAGGAGACCGGAACGCTGCCGAAATAGGAACATAGAGCCGCACCGACAAGCAGGGCAACCGATTGTTTACTAAAATACTTGCGGTCGCCTACCGCCACTAGCCGTCCTCCTGATGAAGCAAAATAGTCGCGCCCAAGGCCAGCGCGACGACCACCGGTATCCAGGTCGCCACGAAGGGAGGCACGACTCCACTGCTTCCGAATGCTTTAACAAGCACGGTGATGACATAAAGCATGAAGCCTGACAGGATTCCACCCAGAATCACCGAGCGGGATTGGTTGAACCGGCTAAATTTTAGGGACACTGTTGCAGCAATGAGAGTCATGGCCACCAGCAACAATGGCTGGGACAACAGGGAGTTGAATTGCGTCTCCAATGCCTTGGTCGATATGCCGAAGGATTTGGCCGCCGCAATGCGGTTGGAAAGGTCAAAGAAACCAATTGTTTCCGGCGCTGTCAGCCGCTCCTGAACGAAATCCTGTTTCAGATTGGTGCGAAGTTGGACCGAAGCTTTACGCAGCGGGATTTCGCCAGGCTTACGCTCGACGACACCGTTAAGCTGCCAGTAACCATCTTCCAACTTTGCCGTGGCGGCATCCTGTCTCAGAATGACTCGACCGCTTGAATCGAAATGGATCAACACGGCGTCGATCAGCTTGGTGCCGTTCTCCTGGACCGTCTGTGCGCCGATGATGACATCGTCGCGGCCGCTGATCTGGCGCAGCCACGGAATCTGCGGCGCCTTGCGCAGAACTGCGTTTTCGCCGCGCCAGTCGGATTCGACGAGCAGGGCCTGGCGCTGTCCCCAGGCGGCAAGCGGATTGAGCGTCGTCATCGTCAGCACGCCGAGCGCCAGCGAGCCGGCGATGAAGGGAAACATGAACTGCCAGACAGAGATGCCGGCTGCGCGCGTGACGACGAGCTCATATTTGCGATTGAGCCCGATCAAGACCGTCATGCCGACGAAGAGCGCGATGAACGGGATCGTCTGCTGCAGGATGAGCGGCAGGCGCACGGCGGTCATCACAATGCCGCCGCCGATCGTATAGCCGGGCAGGCCGGACATGCGTCCCGCCGTCTCGCTGAAATCGAGGAGGAAGGCGATCGCCGACACGCCGATCAGGAACCAGCCCGTCGTCGCCAGGTAGCGGCGAAAGAAATAGCGCGACAATGTTCCGAACATCATTGGGCGGCGCCCCCGCCGGACCTGCTGGTCGCGGCAAGCAGTCTTTCCTGCGTTCGTCTCCACGAAGCCGATATCCGCTCCCAGATGAAGGACGGCATGACCAGCCGCTTGTGCAGGCTGAGGAAGATGATCGAGACGATGCTGCTGACGATCGGGATGGCGTAGAGAACGACGATATATTCCGGATCCGTATCGATCTGGTTTGCCGCGTAGAAGGCAGCCCATCGCAGCGCGAAGGCATAGCCGAGCGCGCTCACCATCGGATGCAGCCGCGCTTCGCGATGCGATCGCGCATCGCCGGCGATCGCCAGCGAAAACAGCGCAAAGACGACGGGCAGGATCCAGTCCGTCAGCCGCCGATGCAGTTCGGCGCGATAGCTCTGCGGCCGGATCGTATAGTCTTTGTCGTTCGGATCCGGATTAAACAGGAACCACAGGTCACGGTCGCTGGCTTTCAGCGTCGCCTGACCGCGGTTCTCCGTCATGTCCGAAAGGTCGAAGGAATAGGAATCGAAATTGATGACCGAGACGTTGCCGTCGGGCGTTTTGCGGTGCACCTCGCCGTCGTGCATGATCAGCGTCGTGCCGGTATCGTCGACCGCGCCTTCCTTGGCGTAATAGATCAGCTCATAGGCCGGATCGCGCTCGTCGGCGACGAACAGGCCCTTCAGCATGCGGCCCGCCAGACGCTTCGAGATCTGCACATAGAGACCGTCGTCAATCTTGCGGAATGTCTTTTCCTCGATCACCGAGGAGAGAAGGTCGGCATAGGTTTCGGCGATCATCTGGCGCGCCACGGTCTTTGCGCGCGGCTCGACGATATTGTCGACGAAGAAGGAAAAGACGCTGATGACGGCGGCAAGCAGCAGGATCGGACGGACGAGGATGCTGCGCCGTGCCCCGGCCGCGTCGATGACGGTCAGCTCGGAATCGTTGTTCATCGTCGTCAGCGTCTGGGTGATGGCGATGACAAGCGCGAAGGGCAGGACGACAGGAATGATCGACGGCAGGATCATCGTCGCCAACTTGGCGAACGACCCGATCGACTGGCCGCTGTCGGTGACGAGGTTAATGCGCTGCAGCACCTGTGTCGTCCAAATGATCGCCAGCACGGGCAAGAGCGCCACGAGAAACATCTGGCCGACCCGCCGCAATATGTATGTCTCGAGTAGTTTCATGCCGGCCCTTGAAAGCACCTGCAGGCCCAAACGGCTTGCAGGAGAATCCCTCTACGCTCTTTGTCGCGGTTTTGCGACAAGCAGGTGTCAAAAATTCATTCAAATTTCAGAATTTTTTTGGCCCTGTTGCGACTCAGTTAATGCCAGCAGCGCTGCGAAGACGACAAGCGAGGAGAGCCATCCGAGCGTCACGTCGGAGAGATAATGCGCGCCGAAGGATAGCCGCATAGCCGGCGTCAGGATCGAGATCGCGGCGACGGGCGGTACCAGCGCGTAGCGCAGCGATTTCGGAACGAAGAGCAGCAGGCAGAACAGCCAGCCGGCGCTCGCCGCCTCGCCGGAGACGAAGGAGCAGTTCGAGATGCATTTGCCGGCAAGCGAACCGGCCTCGACGAAATGCAGGGCGCCGCCGAAAATATCCGTCTGCACCGGCCGCGGTCGGCCCCAATGTTCCTTCAAGATCACATTGACGAGCAGCACGGGCCCGATCAGCAGCGTTCCGAGCGCGACTTTGAGCTTGCGCGCCCGCTCGGCGTTGAAGGTTGCGCCGTGCTGCTGGTAGCATTCGATGAGTTTCCACGCCATCACGATCGCTACGACATAGGGCAGGCGGAAGAAGATGGTGCGCAGCAGGTCGAAGTCCCCCGAGTCGCGATAGGGAAAGCCGCCGCAGATGCTGCCGGCAGCAACGGTCGAGTCACAACCGGTGCTCACGAAAAAAAGCCGGGAAAAATAGATGTCGATCCCGGGGAAGGCGCGGAAGACGATCAGCAGCGCCCACCACGCCCAGAACAACAGCACGAATGCACCGAAAGTCGTCTGCGGCAGGCGGATCACCGGGCCCCGCCATCGATTTTTCGAAAAAACTGTCAACGCGAATATCTACGAAACTGACGAAACATCTGGGCCTGGACGGCCGCGGGCGACCATAACAACTGTCGCGAGCCATTGACAGACCCGGCAAACGCGAAATTATCCGCCAGGGACGGATTTCAAAGAATCCCAGCGGAGAAGACATGTCAGCAAAGTTCGATATTTCATTCGCCAAGTCGGCAAAGCTCAATAGCGGGCTGGCGATCCTGTTGAAGACCGCGGAGGCCAACGCCGCCGCAGGCGCTGAAACGGCCGATCCGGCAGGAGTGATCGGGAAGGCTGCGAAGATCGCGCGTTTCTCCGGAAAATCCATGGCCGCGCTCGATATCGTCGCCCCGGAAGGCGCACCGGTCGAGCGCATCGTCGTTCTCGGTCTTGGCAACGCGGCCGAACTGACCGCGCATGACTGGCTGAAGGCCGGCGGCGCCGCGGCATCGAAAATCAAGAATACCGACAGGGCGGCCGTCTTCCTCGATGTCCCCGACGTCGCGACGGACGCGCGCGCCGCCGCCGATTTCGCGCTCGGCATGCTGCTGCGCGCCTACAGCTTCGATGCCTATAAGACTAAGAAGAATGATGACGAGGAAAAACCGGCAAAATCCGTCAAGGTGACGATCGTCACCGCTGATGCGAGTGGCGCCAAGAAGGCATTTTCCGATTCCGAAGCGATCGCAGGCGGCGTCAATCTTGCCCGCGATCTCGTTAACGAACCGCCGAACGCACTCGGCCCCGTGGAATTCGCCGCCAGGGCGAAGGAGCTGGAAAAGCTCGGCGTCGAGGTGGAGATCCTGACCGAGAAGGAAATGCGCCGTCTCGGCATGGGCGCCCTGCTCGGTGTCGCCCAGGGTTCCGTGCGGCCGCCGCGTCTGGCGGTCATGCAGTGGAAGGGTGGTAAAGCCAAGGATCGTCCCGTCGCCTTCATCGGCAAGGGCGTTGTCTTCGACACCGGCGGCATTTCGATCAAGCCGGCCGCCGGCATGGAGGACATGAAGGGCGACATGGGAGGCGCCGCAGCCGTGACCGGGCTCATGCACGTGCTCGCCTCCCGCAAGGCCGCCGTTAACGCCGTTGGCATCATCGGCCTGGTCGAGAACATGCCTGATGGCAACGCTCAGCGTCCCGGCGATATCGTCACCTCCATGTCCGGTCAGACGATCGAGGTGATCAACACCGATGCCGAGGGCCGCCTCGTGCTCTGCGATGCGCTCTGGTATTGCAACGATCGCTTCAAGCCACAATTCATGATCAATCTCGCCACCCTGACCGGCGCGATCGTCGTCGCGCTCGGCAATGTGCATGCCGGTCTGTTTTCCAATGACGACCAGCTTTCCGCCCAGCTGACGGAAGCCGGCCTTTCGACCAACGAGAAACTCTGGCGCATGCCGCTCGGCAAGGATTATGACAAGCTGATCGACAGCAAGTTCGCCGACATGAAGAACACCGGCGGCCGCCAGGCCGGCTCGATCACCGCCGCGCATTTCCTCAAGCGCTTCGTGCAGGAGACACCCTGGGCACATCTCGATATTGCCGGCACGGCGATGGGCTCGCCGCAGGACGAGATCAACCAGTCCTGGGGTTCCGGTTTCGGCGTGCGTCTGCTCGACGCGTTCGTCCGCGCCCATTATGAGGCCTGATGACCGACATTCTCTTCTATCATCTGACCGAAACCAGGCTGGAAGATGCGCTTCCGCCGCTCATCGACAAAAGCGTCGAGCGCGGCTGGCGCGTCGCCGTCCAGACGCGTGAGCCGGCGCGGCGCGATGCTCTCGATGCGCATCTTTGGACGTATCGCGAAGAGAGCTTCCTGCCGCACGGTACCGACGAGGCCGATTTCGCCGCGAGCCAGCCGGTGTTGTTGACGATCACGTCGGACAACCCCAATGCGGCGACGGTGCGTTTTATCGTCGACGGCGCCGAGCCGCCGCCGGCAGACGCTTACGAGCGCATCGTCTTCATGTTCGACGGTCACGATCAGGCGCAACTGGAAGCAGCGCGCGCGCAATGGAAGAGGCTGAAAGGCGAGGGGCATGACCTCACTTATTGGCAGCAGACGCCGGAAGGGCGGTGGGAAAAGAAGGCCTGAGCCTTTCACTGCGGCGGTCGTGGATGCTACTGCCGCGGCCGATCGCCTTCGAGATTCGTCAGGATATTGAGCGGCACGATGCCGCCGGCGCTTTCCGACCCGTCGAGCGCCTCAATCGCCAGGACAAGCTTTCCGTTCGGGCTGACGAAAGCGAAAGCCCAGGCTCTCTCGGCAAAGCTGCTCAGCGGCATTTCCGTCCAGCCGGTAAGGCGCTCGCCATAGTGAGTTTTGACGGTCTTTGGATCTGTGGTGCTGTCGAGATTGCGCATCAGCACATGCAGCGACTTCTCTCCGAATCGCGGTTCCAGTTGATCCAGCACCGCTCTGGCAGCCCGCCAGTCCTTGGCGTGGGTCTCGGAACCGAATGAATATTCCTCCGGTCGGGAAATGCCCGGTGCATCGGCGGGCATCACTGGCGGCTCGTTCGAACATGCAAAAAGGCCGAGAAGCGGCACCAGAACGGCCCCGGCTCTCAGCCTGCGAAAAATCTGCCCCTGGTTGCGGATCTTGTTGTTCATGAGAGCAGCTCCGAAACAACGCGTCACAAGCCTGCAAGTCTTGCCGCTTTTGACGACGGCAGGACGACGGCGCCGTTGAACTGTATCGCCCCCTCGTCAGTCTTGGTCGAATCGGTTCAGTCGTGGAACGCCTCGACGAACTTCCGCTTGCCGAGCATGAAGGCGTCGGCGACATGCCGTAGCGGCGCCAGATCGACATCCGATTTGCCGGCTTTGATGATTTCGGCGAAGCGACGATAGAGCGAGGGATATTCCTGCTCCGTTTCGGCGAATGTCAGCGTGCCATTGATCGAAAGCTTGGCGCCGCCTTCGGCAAGCACCATCTCGCCGGCCGCCGTTTCGGCGACAATGTCCCAGCTCTGCTTGCCGGTCTGGCGCCAGTCGAATTCAGCGCGAACCGGCAGGCCATCGGCGTTGCGGAAATGAATGTCGGCGGCGATCGGCGCATCGCGGTTTTCGGGAAATTCGAGCACGGCCTCGGTGATGAAGATCGGCCGCGGCAGGATGTGGGTGACGATCGACAGCGCATTGATGCCAGGATCGAAAACGCCGAGACCGCCGGCCTGCCAGATCCATTCCTGGTTCGGATGCCAGTGGCGGACATCCTCTTTCCAGATCACATGCACGCTTTTGATCGTCGTCGATGCAAGAAACGCCTTGGCGGCTTCGACCGCCGGCGCATAGCGCGAATGCCAGCTGGCAAACAGCGACGCGCCCTGTTTTGCGGCAAGCGCCTCGAGGTCGGCGACTTCGCTCAGCGTCGCGCCGGGTGGCTTTTCCAGGAAGACGTGCTTGCCGGCGACGAGCGCCTTATAAGCGGCCTCGTAGCGGTATTGCGGAGGCATGCAGAGCGAAACGGCATCGATCGAAGGCTCGGCGTCGAGCATCGCCTCGATCGTCGTATAGCTGTTGATGCCTTCGACAGTGCCATGGCGGCTGGCCGTGGCGACGAGCTTGAAATCGGCATCCTTGGCGATGGAGGGGAGATGCTGGTCGCGGACGATCTTGCCGACGCCGACGATGGCGAGATTGATAGGAGACATGGTTTTTCGCTCGAACCTGTGAAAAGTATGATTTATTGCGCTTCTTGTAGCAGAAAGAGGAGTGCCGACAAGCTCTCCCTTCCATTCTATTGCATCATCCTATCCCATGATGGCCAGTCTACCTCATGATAGTTTGGCGAAGGAAGCTGTAACCCATCGCCGCGCGGGCGGCGCGCTCTTCGGAATTGCCGTCGCCGCCATGCCCGCCCAGGCCGAATTCATGGAAGAGCGGCTTGTGTCCTTCCTCCTCCAGCCGCGCGGCAAAGCGGCGTGCATGCGAGGGATGCACACGGTCGTCATTGGTGGAGCTTTCGATATAGATCGGCGGATAGGCGATCTCGCTCGCCGGCCTGACATTGTGAAGCGGTGAATAACCAAGCATGAAATCCCGATCCACCGGGACCTCCGGATCGCCATATTCATCCATCCAGGCTTGCCCTGCGCTGAACAGGTGGAAGCGCGTCATATCGAGCACCGGCACTTGGCACCAGATCGCGCCAAAATCGTGCGGATAGCGCGTCATCATCACGCCGGTCAGCAGGCCGCCATTGCTGCCGCCCTGACAGGCGATCCGCGACGGCACAGTGTAGCCGCGGGCGACGAGATCGCGGGCGATGGCGACGAAATCGGCAAAGGCCCGGTCCCGCCCCTGGCGTTTGGCGCTGCGATACCAGTCGGGCCCGAATTCACCGCCGCCGCGGATATAGGCCTGCACATAGGCGCCGCCTTGCTCAAGCCAGCGGCCGGTCACGCCGGAATAATTCGGCGACAGCGCGACGTCGAAGCCGCCATAGCCGTAGATCAGCACCGGCAGCGCGCCCTTGGTCCACTGTCGCGGCAGGACCAGCCGGTAGGCAACCCTTGTTCCGTCTTCGGAAACCGCCTCCAGCAGCTCGGATGACATGCCGGTGGCATCGAAATAACTCGGCGCCGCGGCGGCGAAGACCGGCTCGGGCTCTCTGCTGCGATCGGAGAGTTCGAGGTGATAGCAGATGGGCGGCCGCAGGAAACCCTGGCCGACAATGTAGAGCGTGTCGTCGCCAAGATGCAGGTCCGCATAGAGCGGCCTGAAATAAGCCGTCTGCATATCCGCCGGCAGCGCGATTTCCCGCTGTTCGGCGTCGGGCTTCGTCAGGTCGAGCACCATGAGACGCGGGCGCAACCGGTCGGAGACCATGAACACGCACCATTCACACATCAACATCATCTGCGAGATGGACTGGCCCTCACCAGGCTGAAACAGGATCCGTTGCGGTCCGAGCGGCGTCGTCTCCGACAAGGGATCAAAGCGTTGCAGCACGAGGCAGCCGGTCGCGACGCGCTCGTCGGTCTTTGCCCGCCAAAGGCAATGATCGCGATTGAACTGAAAATCAGCCTCTTCGGGTAGGTCGATGCGCCGTTGCCTGCCGTCATCAGATATCAGGTAAGCGCTGGCGACGCCGATTTCGTGCGCGGCGACGAAGATGTCGATCAAGCCGGCATCCGCTGAGGTACCCGATAGGGCAGGGTCGATAACGAGATTGAAGCCATAGACGTCGTCGTCGGCGGCTTCGAAGAGGATGGTGGCATCTTCCGGCCGCTGGCCGCGTTTCAATCGCCGCCCGACGCGCGGCCATCCCGAGCGGGTCGCCGAAAATCGGTCGACCGAACCGAAATAGCAGATCTCGTCGCGGCTTAGCCAATTGGCATGCGATCGCGCCGCAGGCGTGTCGAAGCCGCCCGTCACGATCTGCTTCTTCTCGGCGTCGAATTCGAGCAGGCGGACGAGGTCTGAGCCGCCGTCCGAAAGCGTGACCAGCACGCGCGTCGGTTCCCAGGGGCAGGTGACGACGCCACGCCAGCTCCAGCGCTTGCCTTCGCCAAGGCAGAAGGCGTCGAGATCGAAGACCACCTCCCAATCGGCCTCCGGCAACGGCTGCTGATCGGCCGGCAGGCGCAGCCAGACGCCGAGCCGATTATCCTTGGACTGGCGGAAATCGAACAGCCAGCCGCCGCGGCGCATCGGCACGATCAGCCGGTCCTGCCGCTCGATCAGCGCCTTGATCGCGTCGCGATCCTCAGCGAATTCCGGCGTTCTCAATGCCGCGTCGGAAACTCGGTTATGCTCGTCGATGAATTGGCGGGTGCGCGGATCCTCGTCCGCTTCGAGATGAAGGTTCATGTCCAACCTGACGGCTTCCGTTGACGTCGATCAGATCTAGGCGGCGGGTCTCGAGTTGACAACCCGCGTTAGCGAGTCATCACCAAGTTGGCCGAGGCGACGAGGTTGGTCGGGGCCGGCGTCTTCTTGAACCTCAGCGTCACCACCTTGTAGCCTTCGGCTTCGAGTCTCGAAAGCAGGGTCGGCAGCATCTTCGCCGTGCGCTTGTGGATGTCATGCATGAGGATGATGCCGTGGCCGCGCTTGTGCAACTGGTCGATAGTCCGCTGCGTGACGGAGACCGGTGTGGTGGCGAAATAGTCCTTGCTGTCGATGTCGACATCCATGACCACCATCTGGCGCATGGCAACGGCGGCACGCAGCCTGTGGCTCTCGGAAAGATAGGGGAAGCGGAAGAAGGACACATCGCTTCCCGTCGCCTTGGTCACCGCCAGCTGGCCCTTTATCACCTCCGCCATCGCTGCGTCGAAACTCAGCGAGCCGAGGTTTGCGTGGTCATAGGTGTGGCTGCCGATCGTATTGCCGTCCATAGCGACTTTGCGGGCAAGTGCCGGATGCATACCGGCCATCTCGCCGACCATCATGAAGGCGCCCTTGACGCCGAACTGGTCGAGGATCGTCAGCACCTTGTCGGTCCGTCCCGGGATCGGACCGTCGTCGAAGCTCAAGATCACTTCCTTGTCCTGCAGCTTGAGATCGGCGAGGGAGGAGACTTCGAGTATCCGCCCGGAAAGATGATGCGGCCCGGCAAAGTCGGGCGTCGCGTCGTTGCCGGCAGGGGCGGGTTTCCGTCCCTCGGGTTCAACCACCGAAGACGTCTTGATCGATGTGTCCGGGGTCTGTTTGGTCGTGCTGCAAGCGGAGAGGGTGGCCGTGACGGCCACAAAGGAAAGCAGGAAAAATCGGTGCATTGAAAGGGCTCAACAAATCAGTAACGAATGTTGAGGCAACCTTTCGAATTATGGTTAACGATCGGTTGAGAGCGGCGGGAATTGTGCCGAAACGCGGCACCTTGCCGCGGTTCCGCAAGACCCTGTGACTATCCTGCCATAGCTTCTTCATATTGCGACGACAGCATCAGCCAGTCTTCCTCCGCGGCTGCGAGTTTTGCCGCGGCCTCGCCGCGCTGCTTTGCCTTCTCGGCGGCTTTGGCAGGCGTCTTCTCGTAGAGAGCAGGATCTGCAAGTTCCGCATCAAGCGCCTGAATCTGTTTCTCCAGCTTCGCCGTCAAGGATTCGATTTCGTTGATCTTTTTCTTCAGCGGCGTCAGCGAGGCGCGCTTTTCCGCATTGAGCTTGCGTTGATCGGCCTTGGAGTTCGCATCGTCGGCCGGCTGCGGCCTTTCTTCTTTTTTCTTGCTGGAGGCGACGATCAGGTCGCGATATTCGTCCATGTCGCCTTCGAAGGCGGTGACCGTGCCGCCGTTGACCAGCCAGAGCCGATCGACCGTCGCCTCGATGAGGTGACGATCGTGCGAGATCAGGATGACGGCGCCTTCGTAATCATTCAGCGCCTCGATCAGCGCCCGGCGGCTGTCAATGTCGAGATGGTTGGTCGGCTCGTCGAGGATGAGCAGGTTCGGCGCATGGAAGGCGGCAAGGCCCATCAGCAGGCGAGCCTTTTCACCGCCGGAAAGATCCTTGGCCGCGGTCGCCATCTTCTCGGTCGCCAGTCCCATCTGGGCGACACGGGCGCGCACCTTGGCCTCCGGGTCACCAGGCATCAGCCGACGCACATGCTCCACCGCCGACTGCTCGGGGATCAGGTCGTCGAGCTGGTGCTGCGCGAAAAAGCCGATCTTCAGGGATGGCGCAAGCTTTACTTCGCCACTCTCCGGGGCAAGCCTGCCGGAGATGAATTTCGCGAAGGTCGATTTGCCGTTGCCGTTCGAACCGAGAAGGGCGATGCGATCGTCGTTGTCAATGCGCAGATTGAGGTTCTTCAGGATCGGCTTGCCGGGTTGGTAGCCGACGGCCCCGCCCTGGACCGCGACGATCGGCGAGGCAGGCTGCTTCTCGGGCTCGGGAAAGGTGATCGGCTGCACATGGTCCTCGATGACAGCCGCGACCGTGCCCATGCGCTCGAGCGCCTTGACGCGCGATTGCGCCTGCCGGGCCTTGGAAGCCTTGGCCTTGAAGCGGTCGATGAAGCTCTGCAGGTGTTTGCGTGCCGCCTCGTTCTTGGCCTTGGCCTTCGTCTGAAGTTCGTCGGCTTCCGCCTTCTGCCGCTCGAATTGGTCGTAATTGCCGCGGTAGAAGGTGAGCTTCTTCTGGTCGAGATGGACGATGGAATTGACCGCGTTGTTCAACAGGTCGCGGTCGTGGCTGATGATGATGACCGTGTGTGGGTAGCGGCGGATATAATCCTCCAGCCACATCGTGCCTTCGAGGTCGAGATAGTTGGTCGGCTCGTCGAGCAGAAGCAGGTCCGGCTCGGCAAACAGCACTGCGGCGAGCGCCACGCGCATGCGCCAGCCGCCCGAGAAGGAGGAGGCTGGACGGGCTTGCGCTTCCCTGTCGAAGCCAAGGCCGGCGAGAATGCTCGCCGCGCGCGCTTCGGCCGAATGCGCATCGATATCGACGAGGCGCATCTGGATTTCGGCGATGCGATGCGGATCGCTCGCCGTTTCCGCTTCCGCAAGCAGCGCCGCGCGCTCCTTGTCGGCGGCAAGCACGATCTCGATCAGGGGCTGCTCGGTTCCCGGCGCTTCCTGGGCCACCTGGCCGATGCGCGCCGCCTTCGGGATCGACACCGATCCGGTCTCCGAGCCGAGATCGCCGGTAATGACGCGAAACAGCGTGGACTTGCCGGCGCCGTTGCGGCCGACGAGGCCGGCCTTGGTGCCCGAAGGCAGCGACAGGCTGGCATTGTCGAGAAGCAGGCGCCCGGCGATGCGGGCGGAAATTTCGGTGAGCGTGATCATGGCCGGCGTTTTGGCCGAAAGCGCCCGCCAAGGCAAGAGCACTCATCCCCCGGCAAGGTCACTTGTCCGCCCGGCAAGGCCACTTGTCCGCACAGCGTCTCAGCGGCCGAAGGCCTGCACCGGCTGGCGCGGGTTCGATTGTGCGGCGAGAAGGGCAGCGCGGGCATTTGCCTGCAGCTGTCCCGGTGTTGACGCGTCCGCGCTGAGCGCTACGCCCACCGAGATGGTTAGTCTGCCGCTATCGCCCTTGTCTGAGGTCGCAAAGATCAGGTTGTCCTCGACGGAGGCGCGCAGGCGCTCGGCAATCGCCATCGCATCCCGCATGCCGACATTGGAAAACAGCAAGGCGAATTCGTCCGCCTCGGTGCGGGCGACGAAGTCGTTCTTCTTGACCGACCTTTGGAAAAGGTCGCCGATCCTCTTCAAGAGCTTGTTGCCTGCCGGCGTGCCATATTTTTCGTTGAGATCGGTGAAATTGTCGATATCGACCATGAACAGAGCGCTGCCGGCGGCCCCCTCTTCGCGCTCATAGAGATCGGCGATCACGCGGTTGAGCGCGAGGCGATTGGGAAGTCCGGTAATCCTGTCGGCGACGGCGGCCAGTTGCATCGCCGAAATGCCGCGCTCGAGCGTTTCCAGCCTCTTGATGTCATCCGCCAGCTCAGCGCCGATATAGGTCTCGGCCGACTGCACGCTCGTCAGCGAGGCCGAGAGATAGTCGAGCTCGCCGATGAACGCGGCAAAGCTCTGGTCTTCATGACTGGAAACGGATTTCAGGATCGTGTCGCAGGCGCGCGCGAAGGCGTCCCGGTGCCGCAGCCCTTCGGCAAGCTTCTCCGCCACCTCGCGCAACAGCCGGCTCGCCTCGTTCCACGACGTCGCGCCCGCCAGTCCGCAGTGGCCGACGAGGCGGTATTTCAGCCCGAGTTCGTCAAGCATCGCCTGTTGCGGCTGAGGCCCGAGCGCAGCGATATCCTGTGCCAGGCCTCCATTGAGCCCGACGATCGCCTCATGGAAGAGCTCGTAGTTGCGCGGCAGGCCGGCGACATTGAGACGCGCCATATGCTGGGCGATCTTCTGGATGTCCGCGACCGCCCCGGCGCGCACCGCCTCGCGCGGCACCAGTGCGTTTGCGCTTGCATTCTGCATGACGATCCCTCGCGGCCGGCCTTTTCCCTTCATTCCGCTATGCCCGCAAGCTTTTAAGAGAGGCTGAATTTCTGGGTGGGAAGCGCTGGAATCCCGGCGCAATCGGCAAAGGCGGTTAATGTCCTGTTGATGCGATGACGCTCACATCCACTCGCGGCCCTCACTGCGCAGGAAATAGATAAGATCGAGCCCGAGGCTCGCCTTGCCGAGCGCCGTCAGCGTCATGTGGCACTGGCCGCGATGGTGGGTTTGGTGGTTGAAGAGATGCGAGAGCGCGGTCCACAGCGGCTGGGTCATCGCGATCGCTTGGGTCACGGGCGAGTAGGTGAAGTTGGCGGCGAGGCGTGGCTCGTCCAGTGTGCTCGTCCAGGCGATGATGCGCTCGTCCTCTGCCTTGCGCGCAGCGGCAAGCGCATCGAAGGCCTCGAAGAGCACCGCATCAAGGCTCGTCGGCGCGTCGCCGGCGCCGGTGAAGCGCTTCATCCATATTCGGTCGGCAACGAGCAGGTGGTTGAGGGTTCGATGCAGCGAGCCGAAGAAGGCGCCGCGGTCGCTGCGGAGTTCCGGATCACTGAGTTCGGCCGCCGCCGCATAGACCTGGGCATTGGCCCACCGATTATAGGCGGCGAACATCCTGTATTGTCTGAGCATGCGTTCCTCCTGTCTTCGCAAAGGCAATCTAGCTTGCTTCCGGAGAAATCGCAGTGATGATGCCATGAAATTTCCTGATTTGATCACAGGCGTTTTCTGTCGTCGAATGCACGGAGTTGCGATCGCGAAAGGACCGTCATGACCAGAGCTCTCTATTCCCTCTGTGGCGCCGATGAGCGGCGCTTCTTTTCGCCCCATTGCTGGAAGGCGGTAATGGCGCTGGCGCATAAGGGGCTCGATTTCGAAGAGATTCCGACGACCTACGCCGGCATCCGCGAAATCGGCGGCGGCGTCTCTCCGACTCTGCCCGTCCTCGACGACAACGGCCGGCTGATCCCCGACAGTTTCGCCATCGCTCTCTATCTCGAAGAGGCCTATCCCGAGCGGCCATCGCTGTTTGGCGGCGAGGGCGGCAAGGCGTTGTCGCGCTTGGTGGAAGGCTATTCGCAGATGATCATTCATCCGGCGATCATGCGGATCGCTCTTCTCGACATCCATGCGATCCTCGACGAAGGCGACAAGGCCTATTTCCGTGAAAGCCGCGAGGCTCGGCTCGGCAAAACGTTTGACGTCGTTGCTGCCGACAGCGAGGCGGAGAAAGCCGCCTTCGGCGCCAAGCTGGAGCCGCTCCGGCATATGCTGAAGTTCCAGCCCTTCATCGGCGGGCCGACGCCGCTTTTTGCCGACTATATCGTCTTCGGCGCGCTGCAATGGCTGCGGGTCTGCACCGGCCTCGCCATGCTGGCAGCCGACGATCCCGTCCTGGGCTGGTTCGAGCGCTGCCTCGATCTCCATGAAAGCCGCGGCCGGACTGTGACAGCGGCGTGAAATTGGCGCCGACCTCTTGTTTTCGGGCGTTGGGGCGGGTAAAGACCGCCCACTTTTCCCGAGAAAACAGAGGATTTGACTATGGCGATTGAACGCACCTTCTCGATGATCAAACCGGACGCAACCAAGCGCAACCTGACGGGCGCCATCACCAAGATGCTCGAAGATGCCGGCCTGCGCGTCGTCGCCTCCAAGCGCGTCTGGATGAGCCGCCGCGAAGCGGAAGGCTTCTACGCCGTTCACAAGGATCGTCCCTTCTTCGGCGAACTCGTCGAAGGCATGACCTCCGGCCCGACCGTCGTTCAGGTTCTGGAAGGCGAAGGTGCCATCCTCAAGAACCGCGAGATCATGGGTGCGACCAACCCGGCAAACGCTGAGGAAGGCACGATCCGCAAGGTTCATGCGCTCTCGATCGGCGAAAATTCCGTTCACGGCTCGGATGCTCCGGAAACGGCTGCCCAGGAAATCAAGTACTGGTTCTCCGATACCGAAATCGTCGGCTGAGGCCACGCTTCGGCATTTGCTGGCAATGCTTTGAATTGATTCTCGAAAGCCGGAGCCTCGCTCCGGCTTTATCTATTCCGGCCCTATTCCGGGCATTTATCGGTATTCGAGAAATCGACGCTGCCGTCCGGCTTGAAGACCTCGGGGTTCTTTTCATAAAGCGCACCAACGACGAGCGGCTTGCTCGGCAGCACGGTCTGGTCGAGGTCGGAGCGGAACTGCGTCTTCAGTTCCTGCAGCACTTTGCCGTCCTTGTCGACCAGCCGGACGCTGACGGAATAGGGACGGTCCTTGCGCACGCAGTGCAGGTTTTGGCTCTGCAGCGCGATCTTGTCGTCGATCGGGTAGATTTTCTGGTTCAACACCAGCGGCGCGCCGCCCTGAGGATTTTCGAATTCGGCGATGATGACCGAACCGTCGGGAATGGGACCGGTCTTCTTCAGCGTGAGCAGATAGGTGGCGCTCGCCACCCGATAGTTGAAAACGAAGAGGTGGCCGGTCACTTCGACCAGATTGTCGGCCTGTCGCTGGCAGGCGGACAGCAGGAGGCCGATAGCCGCCGCTGTGACGATCAGATGTTTCCTCATGGGATTTCCTCCTTCTTGCGGCGATAATGCCGGTTCGCCTTGGCGCGGTTGCCGCAGACCGCCATGTCGCACCAGGCCCGACTCCTGTTCTTGCTGCGGTCGATGAACAGCCAGCCGCAATTGCCGCAGATCTTCATGCGTTCCGGATCGGGCATCGCGATCAGCCGCAGCACCGAATGGGCGGTCGCCGCCGCCAGACTGGCAGGGTCTGCTTCACGCAGCACCGTCGCCAGCGTTTCCAGCAGCCCGGCCAGCAATTGGTCGTCACCGCCATCGAGTATACGCTTGCGGAAATACCGGTCGATCGCTTCGCGCAGCGCGATGAAATCAGCCGCGTTTTCCACTGGCACCGGCGCGATGTCACCGAACAGGGCGCGTTCGGCGCAGAATTCGGCGGCGGCCCGTGGAAAGCTCTGCATCTGGTCGCACACCGCAAAGCGGTCGATCCGCCGCGCTGGGTCGTGGCGCAGAACGACGCTGTTGGCGACATCGAGCGCCAATGCGCCGCCGGCAAAGCGGTGGGGGGTCCAGGAAAAGCTCATGATGAAAATATAACTGGCTAAATGCTTTTTGCCAGTTATATTTTACTGGATCCGGAGGATCTGGAATGGCTTACCTTCTGCAGCAGCTTGCGAATGCGGTTCCGCTTGCCGCCCTCTATGCCGCGCTCGCCTTCGGTTATGCCGTCGCCTTCGGCGTCACCAAACGGGCCGATATCACCTATGGGGCGATCTTTGCCTTTTCCGGCCAGATCCTGCTGCTTTTCACCGAGCTCGCCTTCAACCGCTTCTGGCTGGTGCTGCCGGCGGCCCTTGCCGTCGGCGCCTGCGCCGCGATCGTCTATTCGCTCGCGGCGGGCATCTGGATCGGCCGCTCGATCATGCTGCCGCTGGTCAGCAAATCGCCGAATACGGTGATCGTCGCCGCTCTCGGCATCATGATCGTGCTGATGGAGACCGCCCGGCTCGCCGCCGATACCAGGGCGATCTGGCTGCCGCCGTTTCTGAACGACACGATCGTCTTCTGGAGCGACGGCCCGTTCAAGGTGACCCTTACTTATATCCAGCTGATCGACACGGCGCTGATGTCGGCAATCGTCGTGATCGGGACGCTGATCCTCAGGCGCACGACCTGGGGCCGCATCTGGCGCGCCGTCACCGACGATCCGCTGGCCGCCGAGCTCTGCGGCACCAGCGCCAGCCGCGTCTTCCTCGCCGCCTATGCGGCCGCCGCCCTCGTCGCCACGATTTGCGGCATCCTCGCCACCTTCTATTACGGCTCGATGGATTTCGGCGCCGGCCTTATGTTCGGGCTGAAGGTGCTGCTGATCGCCGCTGTCGGCGGCTACTCCGATCCGCTGCGCTCGGCCGGCGGCGCTGCCGGGATCGCCGTCATCGAAACCCTTTGGGGCGCCTACGGCCCCTTCGTCTGGCGCGATCTCGTCATCTTCTCGCTGCTCGTCCTATTGCTGGTGATGAGCCGCAGGGAGCGTGTGGTTCTCTGAGCAATTCCAGCAAAAGTGTGCAGCGGTTTTGCGTCCGGAATTGCGTCAATCAAAAAGGAGCGGCGCATTTCCGTCGCTCGGAGAAATCAGGACATGCGCTGATTACTTCCACTTGTCGCGCGCCGCGTCGTCAGCGTCTTTCGCTGCGACCCATTCGCCTGCGGTGCCGTCCCTGCCGTGCTCCTTTTTCCAGAAAGGGGCCGCGGTCTTCAGGAAATCCATGACGAAGTTGGCGCCGTCGAACGCTGCCTGCCGGTGCGGCGCGGCCGCGACGACGAGCACGATATTCTCGCCGATTGCGATTTTGCCGTAACGATGGATGGCAGTCAGCCCGAGCAGCCCGAAACGAGTAATAGCGAGTTCGCCGATGCGGGTCATCTCGGCTTCGGCCATGCCGGGGTAATGTTCGAGTTCGAGCGCCGCAAGCGTGCCGCCGTCGTCGCGGCAGAGGCCGGAGAAGGTGACGACGGCACCGACGCCGGGGTTGCCTTTGCAGAGCACGTCTACCTCGGCCTGCAGATCGAAATCCTCGTGCTGGACGCGGATGGTGGGGGTGATGGTCACAGCGAAATCCTCCGCTGCTTTGATGCCGCTGCAAAGAATGCGCAAACGCGGTGCCGTGGAAGCCCCCCTCTGGCCGCGCGGCGATCTCCGCCACAGGTGGGGAGATCACAAGCGGCGCGACCTTCCTGCCCCCTTGCCGTTCCGCTGGGCTGAAACATTGATTGTTTGGACGAGCCGGTGCTCCGAGCCAATCTCCCCATCTGTGGGGGAGATGCCCGGCAGGGCAGAGGGGGGCGATCTGGCACGGCCATCACCCCCCCGTCATCGGCGGAAATATTCCAATTTCCCGCGCCCCGGATATCGGCTCGTCATGCTCGACATGCTCCATATCGAGCGCCACCCTGATCACGTCGGGATATTGAAGTGCGGCCTCATATTCTTCGCCCAGCGTCTTCAAATGATTCAGAAGATCGGCGACGGTGACGACGGAGGAGGGGAGGTCGATCTCCTCCTCACCCTTGCCGATGCGCTCGCGCACCCAGGCGAAATAGACAAGCCGCGTCATTCCTCTTCATCCACGATATGTTTCAGGCCGGCGCGGAAATAGTCGTAGCCGGTATAGATGGTCAGCAGCGCGGCGATCCACAGAAGCGCGATGCCGGTCTGCGTCGTATAGGGGAAAATCTCGTCGCCGGCCGGGCCGGCGAGCAGGAAGGCGATGGCGACGAGCTGCAGCGTCGTCTTCCATTTGGCGATCCGTGTCACCGGCACGCTGACCTTCAGCGCCGCCAGATATTCGCGCAGCCCGGAAACCAGGATTTCGCGGCAGAGAATGGTGATCGCCGCCCAGATCGACCAGCCGGCGATGGTCTGGTCGGCCGCAACCAGGAGAAGAATCGAGGCGACCAGCAGCTTGTCGGCGATCGGGTCGAGCATGCGGCCGATATTCGACGTCTGGTTCCAGATGCGGGCGAGATAGCCATCGAGAAAATCGGTAATCGAGGCGATGATGAAGATCCACAGCGCCACCCAGCGCGCCGTATTGCTGATCGACAATCTGCCTTCGATGAAGAAGCAGAGAACAATCACCGGCACGGCGAGGATCCGGCCGTAAGTCAGAAGGTTGGGGATGCTATACGCACGCGATGCCATGAGATCGTTTCTCTGAACTGATGCGCCGCGATAGCGCCGCGCGTCTTTACGAAAATCGATTCCGATTTTCGGGGCCGATGCCGTAGATGACGGCTTTGATCGCGGACCGTCAACATTGTTTCTGTCTTTTCACTGCCTTTGCGTGGAATTTGCGACGGACGCCGGCTATTTCGCGGCGTCGTCGTGGAAATGGTTGTAAACTTGCCTGGCGACGGCTTCCGAGATGCCCTCCACGGCCATCAGGTCGGAAAGGGCGGCGCGCGAAACCGCTTTCGCCGTGCCGAAATGCTGCAGCAGCGCCCGCTTGCGCGACGGCCCGATGCCGCCGATCTCGTCGAGCGGGTTCTTGACCATTTCTTTCTTGCGCCGCGCCCGGTGCGAGCCGATCGCGAAGCGATGCGCCTCGTCGCGCATGCGCTGGATGAAATAGAGCACCGGATCGCGCGGCGGCAGCGTGAAGCTCTCGCGCCCCGGCGGAAAGAAGCGCTCGCGCCCGGCATCGCGGTCGACACCCTTGGCGATGCCGATCGCCGTCACGCTGTCGGTGATGCCGAGCTCGGCGAGGATGGCACGCACCGCCGTCATCTGCCCTTGGCCGCCGTCGATCAGGATCACGTCGGGCCAGGCCGGGAAGGGCATGTCGGCGGCGTCGCTTGCTGTTACCTGCGCCGTCCGGTCGGGAATGCCTTCCTCCTTGATCAGCCGTGAGAACCGCCGTGTCATCACCTCCTTCATCATGCCGAAGTCGTCGCCGGGGGTGATGTCGGTCGATTTGATGTTGAACTTGCGGTACTGGTTCTTCACGAAGCCTTCCGGCCCCGCCACCACCATGCCGCCGACGGCATTGGTGCCCATGATATGCGAGTTGTCGTAAATCTCGATGCGCTGCGGCGCATAGGCAAGCCCGAAGGTTTCCTTGAAGCCTTCGAGCAGCCGTGACTGCGACGCCGTCTCGGCCAGTTTTCGCCCATGCGCCTCGCGTGCATTGCCGACGACATGATCGACCAGATCGCGCTTCTCGCCGCGCTGTGGCACCAGGATGGAAACCTTGTGGCCGGCCTTTTCGCTGAGCGCTGCGGCGAGCAGCTCCAGTTCCTCGACCGTCTCCGACAGTAGGATCTGTTTCGGCACCGGCTTGTCGTCATAGAACTGCGCGAGAAAGGCATTCAGCACTTCGGCGCCGGACAACTGCGGGTCGGCTTTCGGGAAATAGGCGCGGTTGCCCCAGTTCTGGCCGGTGCGGAAGAAGAAGACCTGGATGCACGAGACGCCGCCTTCGTGATGGATGGCAAAAACGTCAGCCTCCTCGACGCCCGCAGGATTGATGCCCTGGTGGCTCTGCACGTGCGAAAGTGCGGCCAGACGGTCGCGATAGATCGCTGCCCGCTCGAAGTCGAGATCCTCGGCCGCCTGGTTCATGGCTTCGGCCATATGCGATTTCACCTTCTGGCTTTTGCCCGAAAGGAAGTCCTTGGCCTCCTGCACCAGTTCGGCGTAGCCCTCGTCGCTGACTTCGTGGGTGCATGGCCCGGAGCAGCGCTTGATCTGATAGAGCAGGCAGGGGCGCGTGCGCGTTTCGAAGACGCTGTCGGTGCAGGTGCGGATCAGGAAGGCGCGCTGCAGCGAATTGATCGTGCGCCCGACTGCGCCGGCCGAAGCGAAAGGTCCGAAGTAATCGCCCTTTCTGGCCCGCGCGCCGCGATGCTTGAAAATCGCCGGCGCCCGGTGATCGCCGGTGATGAGAATATAGGGAAACGACTTGTCGTCACGCAGCAGCACGTTAAAGCGCGGCCGCAAGCGCTTGATCAGATTCGCTTCCAGCAGCAGCGCTTCGGTTTCCGTACGCGTCGTCACGAATTCCATGTTGGCCGTCTGCCGCACCATCTGGGCGATGCGGTTGGAATGCACGCGACCGACGGCGTAGTTGCCGACGCGCTTCTTCAGGCTGCGCGCCTTGCCGACATAGAGCACATCGCCTTCGGCATTGAACATGCGGTAGACGCCGGGGCTGTTCGGCAGCCGCTTGACGAATTCGCCGATCAGTTCTGCGCCGATGAGCCCGGTCTCGTTGAGGCTGCCGGCATTCCAGTCGACCGCTGCCGCGAGGGGGGCGGCGGCAACCTCGCCTTCCACCTCGATTTCGTCTTCGCTCTCATCCGTGTCGTCGTAGAGAACGCCGCCATCCGGCAGCTTTCGTCCGTTCATTCCGTAATCTCCGCCACGTCGGGCGTCTGCCAGGCGAGGTGCTGGCCGCCGTCGAGAGCAATCATCTGGCCGGTGATCGAGGGCGTGTCGAAGAGGAAGCGAATCGTTCGTCCGAACTCGCCGAATCCCGGCCCCGCCTTCATGATAAGCCCGTCGATCTGAGCCTGGAAGTCCTCTTCCGATTGCCGCGTGCTGCGCACTGTCGGGCCGGGGCCGATGGCATTGACGCGCAGCTTCGGCGCAAAGGTCTGCGCCATCGTCTGCGTCGCCGTCCACAGCGCCGCCTTGGAGAGCGTATAGGAATAGAAGCCCGGATTGAGCGCCCAGACGCGCTGGTCGATGATGTTGACGATCAGGCCGGTCGTTTCCTCAGGCAGCTGTTCGGCAAAGGCTGCGGCAAGAATCGAGGGCGCCCGCACATGGATATCGAAATGTTGCGCCCATGCCTCCGCGTCGAAACCGCGAGCCGAATCCTGCCGGAAGATCGAGGCATTGTTGACCAGCAGGTCGATCGGACCGAGCGCTTCCGACGCTCTTTTTATCAGCTCGCTGGTTTCGCCGATATCGGTAAGGTCGGCCTTGAGCGCGATCGCCCGATATGCCTTCCGCCGCAATTCCGCCGCCAGCTCTTCGGCTTCGCCGAGGGAGCCGTTCGCATGGATGGCGACGGAAAAGCCATGTGCGGCAAGGTCTTCGGCGATTGCCCGGCCTATTCTCTTGGCAGCCCCCGTTATAAGGGCCGCGCGAAGTCTTTTGTGGTTCAAAATCTTGCCTTCTGATCCCGCGAGTCTGTTGGCAGACTATATAGGAGGCCGGGGAGATTATATAAATAGGCCGTTGCGGTTGCCTTCGTTGCTCAGTTATTCTATGTATTATTTAAGAAGATGGTTCCTTAAAATAAGTATTTTAAGTTTAACACTTCGGTATGGTTAATGAAGTGTATGTTGCGGTTAAGCAACATCGAATTTCAGCCATGCGGTCGCCACAATGATATCACAATTTGGCTCTTTCAAATCCGCATTTCAGTTTCAATTTCAGTCTCGATCCGGAAGGGACATCTGGCAATTTCCCCGCCAATGCTTCGCTGAGAGACAGATGAAAAGCGGCGCGGGACTGAAAGGAGAAAAGTATGCGTGTACTCATTGCTGGCCTCATGGCCTCTGCTTTTGCAATCGCGGGCGTCTCGGTAGCTCAGGCGGCCGACGCCGTCGATCAGGTTCCGGAAGCACCGGTCGCCCAGGATGCCCCGGTCAAGCCCGCCGGCAACTGGGAGGGCTTTTACCTCGGCGGCGCCGGCACCTACAACATGGGTGACTTCGGTTCCGACCGTCACACCTACGGTTTCGGCGGCCAGGTCTTCACCGGCTACAACTGGCAGCAGGGCCAGATCGTTTACGGCGTTGAATCCGACCTCGGCTACAGCGGCGACGACGTTTCCTCGGGCGGCGTCAAGAACAAGTATGGCTGGAACGGCTCTGTCCGTGGCCGCGTCGGCTACGACATGAACCCCTTCATGCTCTACGGCACGGCCGGTCTTGCCCTCGGCGACATCAAGGTTTCCGACGGCACCTCGGACGAAAGCAAGACGGCTTACGGCTATACGGTCGGCGCCGGCGTCGAAGCCTTCGTGACCAACAACATCACGACGCGCCTCGAATATCGCTACACCGACTACCAGAGCAAGGATTACGACCTCGACTCCGGCAGCTTCTCGCGCGGTTACGACGAGAACAGCGTCAAGCTCGGTATCGGCGTCAAGTTCTAAGCCGAACGGAACATCCGATCATCAAGAAGCCGGGCACGTCGCCCGGCTTTTTTGTCGGCTCGTTGTTCGTGGTCACTCGGCCTAAAGCGTGCCGCGAAACCGCGGCACACATTTGCGAGACATGCTCCAGGCTGCCGAATTATGCGCTGGGCTTGAGCTCTTGATAGGCCGAAAATTTCTTTTCGAACTGCGCCAGCCAGTCGATCAGCGGCGCGTGATCGGCTTCCCACTGGCCCTTGAAGCGCAGGTCGAGATAGCCGAGCGTGGCAGCCAGGGCGAAATGTCCGCCATGGAGTTTCTTGCCTGTCTTCGGCAGATTGGCGCTCAGATGCGCAAGCCCGCTCGTCACCTTCTTCCATTGCCGGTCGATCCAGGGCTGGTGAACCTTTTCCTCCTCGCGGAAGCGCCGCTCGTACATGATCGTCAGCAGGCAGTCGCAGATGCCGTCGGAAAGCGCTTCCAGAACTTCCGCATCGGTGCGTTTGCCGTTCTTGGCAGGATAGAGCCGGCCCTTCGCCAGCCGGTCGAAATAATGCATGATCGCCACGCTGTCGAAGACCGGGGCGCCGTCTTCGGTCAAAAGCGTCGGGATCTTGCCGAGCGGATTGTTGTCCACCAGAATTGCCGGCCCGGTATTGGTGTCGACCCGGATATCGTTCATCTCCAGGCCAAGGAAACGCGCGGCCATTCTCACCTTGCTGGAATAAGGCGAGGCGGGCGACCAAAGAAGCTTCATGAGACACCTGATGGATTGTGAGCCAATGTATGTCGCCCAAAAGTGCGCAGCGGTTTTGGGACGACAGATGCTTAAAACAGAAAACTGATGCGCAGCGGATAAACATGTTTCATGCAATGCGCTTCAACGGCCGACTATTTCCGAAGCGTCGTGCCCGGTCAATCGTCCTTCACCGTCTTGTTCTCGCCGCGCAGCCAGAAGGCGCGGTGCGAGGCGAAACGGTCCTGCGCCAGATGGTCTTTCAGTGCCGGCAGCAGTTGATGCAGTTCGTCCTTCAGCGTGAAGGGCGGATTGACGATGACGAGGCCGGAGCCCGTCAGTCCTGTCATGCCGCGATCACTGCGCACGGTCAGTTCGGCGCAGAGCATTTTCGGAATGTCGAGCGCCTGCAGCGTCTCGTGGAATTCCTTGATCGGCGCGCCCTTCTTCAGCGGATACCACAGGCAGTAGGTGCCGCCGGGAAAGCGCCGATAGGCCCGCTCCAGCCCCTTGGCCAGGCGCTGATATTCGTCCTCCTCCTCGAACGGCGGATCGACGAGCACGATGCCGCGTTTTTCTTTCGGCGGCAGATGCGCACCGAGCGCCAGCCAGCCGTCGAGTTCGGTGATGCGGGCATGGTGATCGCCTTCGAACAGCCGGTGCAGACGGGCATAGTCCTCGGGATGCAGTTCCATCGCCGACAGCCGGTCCTGCGGCCGGAACAGCATGCGCGCCAGTTTCGGCGATCCGGGATAAAAGCGGATGCCGCCCTCGGGATTGAGTTCGCGAATTGCGGAGAGGTAGGGCTCCAGCAACTCGGCGACCTGCGGTCCGAGTTCGGCCTCCATCAGCTTGCCGATGCCCTCGAGCCATTCGCCGGTTTTCTGCGCCTCCTCGGAGGAGAGGTCGTAGAGCCCGATGCCGGCATGGGTGTCGAGCACACGGAAGGCTCCCTCTTTCTTCTGCATATAGCGGATCAGCCGCGCCAGCACGGCATGTTTCAGCACATCGGCAAAATTGCCCGCGTGGTAGAGGTGGCGGTAGTTCATTTTCGCTGATGTCCGTATGAATTCGGGTCATGGGGAGTTTTTCTGGCTTTTGGCCATTCAAGGCTTGGAATATACAAATGCCATGAACATTGCGACCCCTATCGACGCCAAATCCCTGAAGCCGGATACCAGGTTGGGCCACACGGCCTGTCCGCACGACTGTCCCTCCACCTGCGCGCTGGAGATCGAGCTATCGGAGGACGGCCGCATCGGCCGTGTGCGCGGCGCCAATAATCATTCCTACACCGCGGGCGTCATCTGCGCAAAGGTCGCCCGTTATGCCGAGCGGCTCTATCATCCCGACCGGCTGATGCATCCCTTGCGCCGCTCCGGCGCCAAGGGGGCAGGGCAATGGCAGCAGATTTCCTGGGACGATGCGCTGGATGAGATCGCCGAGGCCTTCGTCAAGGCCGAGGCCAAAGACGGCAGCGAGGCGATCTGGCCTTATTTCTACGCCGGCACCATGGGCTGGGTGCAGCGCGATTCCATCGATCGCCTGCGCCACGCCAAGCGCTATTCCGGCTTTTTCTCGTCGATCTGCACCAATCCGGCCTGGACCGGCTTTACCATGGCAACCGGCACGCTGCGCGGCCCCGATCCGCGCGAAATGGCGCGCACCGATTGCGTCGTCATCTGGGGCACCAATGCGGTCTCGACCCAGGTCAACGTGATGACCCATGCGATCAAGTCGCGCAAGGAGCGCGGCGCCAAGATCGTCGTCATCGACATCTATGACAACCCGACGATGAAGCAGGCCGACATGGCCTTGATCGTCAGGCCGGGCACCGACGCGGCGCTCGCCTGCGCGGTCATGCACGTTTCCTTCCGCGACGGCTATGCCGATCGGGATTATATGGCGAGATATGCCGACGATCCCGTCGGTCTCGAAGCGCATCTGAAAACCCGGACGCCGCAATGGGCGGCCGAGATCACCGGCCTTTCGGTCGAGGAAATCGAAGCCTTCGCCCGCCTCGTCGGCACGACGAAGAAGACCTTTTTCCGCCTGGGCTACGGCTTCACCCGCCAGCGCAACGGCGCCGTCGCCATGCATGCGGCCGCTTCGGTCGCCACCGTGCTCGGCTCCTGGCAATATGAGGGCGGGGGCGCCTTCCATTCCAACAGCGATATCTTCCGCATGAACAATGCGGAACTGACCGGCCGCGCGATGAAGGATGCCGATATCCGCATGCTCGACCAGTCGCAGATCGGCCGGGTGCTGACCGGCGATCCGGTGGCCTTGCGTCACCGCGGCCCGGTGACGGCAATGCTGATCCAGAACACCAATCCGGCCAACATCGCCCCCGAGCAGCGCCTTGTCAAACGCGGTTTTGCCCGCGGCGACCTGTTCGTCGCCGTGCATGAGCAGTTCATGACCGAGACGGCCGAGATCGCCGATATCGTCATTCCCGCGACGATGTTCGTCGAGCATGACGATATCTACCGGGCCGGCGGCCAGAACCACATCCTGCTCGGACCGAAGCTGGTCGAGCCGCCGCCGACCGTGCGCACCAATCTCTTCGTCATAGAGGAACTGGCGAAACGCCTCGGCGTCGCCGATCGACCCGGCTTCGGTTTTTCCGCCCGCGAGATGGTCGACCGCGTGCTGGAATCCAGCGGCCTGCCGGATTACGACCATTTCCTCGAGCACAAATGGTTCGATCGCCAGCCGGTTTTCGAGGAGGCGCATTTCCTGAACGGCTTTGCCCATCCCGACGGCAAGTTCCATTTCCGCCCGGACTGGATCAACCAGCCGGCGCCGAACAAACCGCCGGCGGCGATCGGCGCGCTCGGACCGCATGCGGAACTGCCCGTCTTCCCCGATCAGGTCGATGTCATCGAAGTCGCCGATCCCGAGCATCCCTTCCGCCTCGCCACGTCGCCCGCCCGCAACTTCCTCAATTCGAGCTTCTCCGAGACCAAGACGTCGCGTCAGAAGGAGGGCCGTCCCGAAGTGATGATCAATCCTGCCGATGCCGAGGCCAACGGCATCGCCCATGGCGATCTCGTCCGCATCGGCAACAGCCGCGGCGATCTGCGCATCCATGCCCGCATCACCGCCGAGGTCAAGCCGGGCGTGCTGATCGCCGAGGGCCTCTGGCCGAACAAGGCGCATGTCGACGGCGAGGGCATCAATGTGCTCACAGGCGCCGACCCGGTCGCGCCCTATGGCGGGGCGGCCGTGCACGACAACAATGTCTGGCTTCGCAAGGACGCAGCATGATGCAACCGAAATCACGGGTGAAGATCGTCGGCGAGGAAACGCTGTCGAACGGCTGGACGCGGCTGAGCAGCTACTTGCTCGACTATATCGACCGCAAGGGCGCTACCCAGCGCTTGAAGCGGGAGGTCTACCACCGCACGCCCGCCGCCTGCATCCTGCTCTATGATCCGAAACGCGATCTCGTTGTTCTCGTGCGCCAGTTCCGTCTCGCCGTTCATCTGAACGGCGATCCCGCATGGATGATCGAGGTGCCGGCCGGCCTTCTTGACGACGACCATCCCGAACAGGCGATCCGCCGTGAGGCGATTGAGGAAACCGGCTACCGCCTGCGTGAGGCTCGCTTCCTTTTCAAATCCTATCCCTCGCCCGGCGCTATCGCCGAGGTCGTCCATTTCTTCGTTTCCCTCATCGATACCGCCGACCGCGTCACCGAAGGAGGCGGTCTGGCCGAGGAGCATGAGGATATCGAAGTTCTCGAAATTCCGCTGGACGAGGCGACTCGGATGATCGAAACCGGCGAGATCTTCGACGCCAAGACGATCGTGCTGCTGCAATGGGCCTTGTTGAACCGGAGTAACCTTCGATAGCGGATGCGGCGATCGAGGCGCCGGATGCCAGGTCGCCTCCGGGGGATCCCAGGATGACCCGCGATCGTGTTAGTTTTCGCCGCGAACTCGCATCATCTGCCGAAACGCACGTCGCTTTAATACAGGGGTTGCGTTGATGATCCGCATGACGCCGCGCATGGCAGCGAGCTGGACTGTGCCGACAATCGGCCGATGAGCCGGATGGCTGGCATCCATATGCTTTCTCGATTCTTGTACTGCTTCGGTGCTGTAGCGAAGCATTTCGGCTTCATAGTCGTGGATGGCATCGATGAGCGGCTTTTGTCCTCGGTCCGCTGCGACCAGCATGTGCCCAAGCAGAGCGGCATCGCGAAGCGCCGTATTCGCGCCGGCGCCTCGTCCGGGTGTCATCGTATGGACGGCGTCACCGAGCAGTGTGACGTTCGAACTCGTCCAAGGTTTCAGCGGGACGGAAGTCCTGACCTTGACATCGTGGATCGTCGAGGGCTCCGTCATACGAATGAGAGCACGCAAATGCGGATGCCAGTCTCGCGCGAGTTCCAGGCCCAGTTCTCTCAACTGTTCTCCGCTTAGGCCCGCCGTATCCCGCGGGCAATTCTGCCGGGCGCCCCAGATGCCCCAGCCGATACTGTCCTGGTCGAGCGCTTCGACGAAATCCGGCCAACGAGCGGCAAAATCGGGGTCGCTGCGGCTGTCGGCGAATTCGAGCGAGTGAATAATCGCGCCGAAACCCATCGGCGCCATAATGATCGACATGCCTCTGACCATCTTGTCCGACAACAGAGCTTTCGCCTCGGCCGTCGTGGGGATTTTGCCCCCGAGCGACACGATTCCCGTATCTTCCAGACGCGCTTGCGGTAAATATTGCCTGCGCACAGCTGAGTTCGTGCCGTCAGCACCGACCAAAACATCTCCCGTCGCGAAACTTCCATCCTGAAAGCAAGCGGTGACGGACCCGTCGGCGTTACGTGTGTACCCCTGAAGCGCTTTGCCGAAGGAGACATGGTCTTCAAGCCCCCTGAGTAGAACCCGCCTCAGTGTCTTTCGAACGACGTTCTTTTCACCGTCGAGAGTATTCGCGGCCGCATCCCCGATGTCGAAGCTCAGCACTTCACCAAGATGTTCCGTGAACATGTTGAAATAGCATGGCGACTTGGCGCATGTGGCAACATAGAGGTCGTAGAGGTCGTTGGGTACACAGGCCCTTAGCGCTCGGCTTCCAGCCGGGCTGATACCGACGCGATAGCCGCCGGTGTCGGCGTCCGGTGCCATGTCGCGTTCATAAACAGCAATGCTAACGCCGGCCTGTTTAAGCAGATGAGCGAGTGCCAGACCGCCAGTCCCGGCGCCGATAATCAAAACCTTCATGGTGCTAGTCCTTGTCGGGCGTGGAGTGGGTGGAGAACTGGCCGGCAATCTGCCTCAGCCACTCGTCTGTCCAAACGATGCGCCCGGCGCGCAGGTCCTCGACGACGGCATTGACCCAGGACAGTTCGGTTGCATGAAGCGCTCGGAGATATTCCATCTCGAGCAGGAAGAGCCTTGGTACGGCCCGCGCCTCTTGCAGTATTCCATCGATCCGGCGAAGTTCCGACTCGATCGCTTTTGTCCTGTGCTCAAGCAGATGCAACACATCGTTCGGCGTGAGCAGAGCAAGAAATGATATGGCTGCGGGGAATTCCGGATATTCCCGCGTTAAGCTCGACAACATCTCGCGGATCCATGCCAGCGCGACGTCGCGGCCCTTTTCGGTGATCTCATACACGGTCCGCTCGGGACGCTTGTAATCCCGTACTGTTTTTTGCGACGTGATCAAACCTTCGCGTTCGAGCCGCTGGATTGTTTGATAAAGGCTTGCCCTTTGCGTGACATTAATCACCTCGTCCTTGCCGCGCTCCTTGATGAGACGCTGCATTCGGTAAGGATGCAGCGGCTCTTCCATGAGCATTGCAAGGACAGCGAGCGCGACTGGAGAACGTTTGATCGAGGTCATAGTCATAATATTAATAGTTAGATTATAACTAGTCAACTCGTTAGCGTCGGGACTCGTGGATCGACGCTGCGATGGATCGACGCCATGAATTCGTGCGGCGGCACATCTGACCATTTCCAAAGCGCTGGTTTCCGCGTTAACGTGAACGCACTTTAAACTCATACGACTGTTACAAAGCGGTTCTATCCGCTGCGGTCTGTCGATCATCGAGGCGGTCAGGAGAAGGCCCATGTGGCTCAGTAATTTCACCCTCGTTCTCCCAAACGAGGTGGTGAGTGACGGTTCCGTGCGTGTTGAAGACGGCGCCATCGCCGAGATCAGGCCGGAGCCGGTCGCAGGGGCTGCAATCGACGGCGGCGGGCGGCTGCTGATGCCGGGATTCGTCGATCTCCACGGCGATATGATCGAGCGCGAGATCGCGCCGAGGCCGAACGCGACAATGCCGATCGATTTCGGCATCCACGAGCTCGACAAGAAACTTGCCGCTGCCGGTGTGACGACCGCCTTTGCCGCTGTCTCCTTCGCCACCGAAAGCGTCTACGGCCATGTCCGCTCGCTGGAGACGACGTCGGCGGTGATCGAGGGCATCAACCGTCTGCGTAACGATCTCTTGATCGACCACCGCGTTCACGCCCGCTATGAGATCACCAATGTTGGCGCAGCACCTGCGCTCGAACGCCTGCTGAATGCCGACCAGATCGACATGGTTTCGCTGACGGACCACACGCCGGGCCAGGGCCAGTACAACAACCTGCAGAGCTATATCCTCAGCATTTCCGAGCGCCGCGCCATCTCCGAGGAGATGGCCGCCGAGATCGTCGCCAAACGCATCGCCATGCGCAGCAATCCTGACATCGAGGCCAAGCTGCGGGAGATCGTCGCCCTGTCGCTGAAACACAAGCTGTCGCTCGCCTCGCATGACGACGACAGCGTCGAGAAGGTCGCAGAAATGCACGATCTCGGCGTCACCATCAGCGAATTTCCGGTGACCGCACCTGCCGCGGAAGAGGCGCGCCGCCGCGGCCTCTGGACGCTGATGGGCGCCCCGAATGCTCTGCGCGGCCAATCGATGTCCGGCAATCTCAGTGCCCTCGAAGCCGCCAGGGCCGGTATGCTCAGCGTCATCGCTGCCGATTACCATCCGGCCGCCTTCGTGCCCGGCATCTTCAAGCTCGCCGACATGGTGGAAGGCGGCCTGCCGGCCGCCGTCGCCATGGCGACCGTCAACGCCGCCCGCTCCGCCGGCCTCTCCGATCGCGGCGAAATCGCCCTCGGCCAGCGCGCCGATCTGGTGGTGGTCGAGCCGGGCGACATCAATCGAATCCGCGCCACCTTCCGCGCCGGCCAGTTCGTGTATAGCGACGGCACGTTGCATCCGCTGCGGGCGATGGCGGCTTAGCTGCAGGTTTGAGCGTCGATGACGAGATACCGGCGAGGCGAGCTTTCTCATCGGCGGTGCCCGACTATCACATTTCTCCGGAGCAAGACTGTTAAGAATGCGGAATCAAGATGTCATCTGAGCCAAGGTTGCTACACAAGGAGTGGGGGCTCCTGCCGCTCGTTTTGAGTGGAATTGCGACGATATGCGTATTCATCATATCGATTTACTACGATAACCAACACGGAATTTCGTATGTCTATGTAGGTGAAAAATATATAGAATGCGAAAAGTCAGTTGCTTCCTTGTTGAAGGCCATTGTCCTGGTATACAAATATCCAGGTTTGGCTCTTATGATTATTTCATTTATTTCTGTAATATTCTGTTATGTCCAGGACAGAGGTGTTTTTATCTTTATTGCAATATGTTTTGTATTTTTTAGCTATCCATTTGCTACAATGTGGGGCGGAGCCAGCATTGTTCTAAGTCAATCATCGGCGGTGAGGCTGTGCGAGAGGGGAAGTTACGGCTCGGTTGCGATCCACCTTCCGATGTTGTTTTTGTCGTCTTACGTGAGCATTGGAAATATGGTTCTGCTGACCAAGCGATGGTTTAGAGGAAGAACCAGGAATATTGATATCTAACCGCGGTCGCCGATCAGCGAAATCAGCTGGGCCCTAGGCGCCGTCGTTGAAGCCTCGAAGCCAACAGCCTTGCCACCCTCCATCGTCACGTGGCCTTCGGCAAAGAGCCGTAGCGCCTGCGGATAGATCTGGTGTTCGACGGTCAGCACGCGCGCAGCAAGGCTTTCGGCCGTGTCGCCGGAAAGCACCGGGACGGCGGCCTGGCCGATCGTCGGTCCCTCATCCATGCCCTCGGTGACAAAATGCACCGTGCAGCCTGCGATCCGCATGCCGGCGTCGATGGCGCGCTGATGGGTATGCAGGCCCGGAAACAGCGGCAGCAGGGAAGGGTGGATGTTGAGCATCCGGCCTTCATAGCGCTGGATGAAGGTCGGCGTCAGCAGTCGCATATAGCCGGCCAGGCAGAGGATATCGGGCGAAAGTTCGTCGAGCGCCGAAAAGATCGCCGCTTCATGCGCATCCTTGCTGACATAGTCCTTGCGAGGGAAGGCGAAGGTGGCGATTCCCTCGGCCGCGGCCTTGACAAGCCCGCCGGCCTCCGCCTTGTCCGAGATGACGCCGACGATCTCTGCCGGATAATCGGCGGCCTTCGCGGCCGTGACCAGCGCCATCATGTTGGAGCCGCCGCCGGATATGAAGACGACGACGCGTTTGCGCGGCGTGCTCATATGGCAAGCGTGCCCTTGTAGACCGTGCCGGCAGCCCCTTCGGCGCGGGCGATCATGCGGCCGAGCGTAACGACCTTCTCGCCTTCGGCTTCAAGCACCTTCGATACCGCGGCGACATTCTCTTCGGCGACGACGACGATCATGCCGATGCCGCAGTTGAAAGTGCGCAGCATTTCCTTGGACTCGACGCCGCCCATCATGGCAAGCCACGAGAAGACCGGCGGAACCTTGACGGCCGCAAGGTCGATCTCGGCCGCCAGCTGCTTCGGCAGCACGCGCGGAATATTTTCCGGGAAGCCGCCGCCGGTGATATGGGCGAGCGCCTTCAGCGCACCGGTTTCGCGGATCGCCTTCAGCAGCGGCTTTACATAAATGCGGGTCGGTTCCAGCAGCGCTTCGCCAAGTTTCTTGCCTTCTGCGAAGGGCGCCGGCGCGTCCCAGCCGAGGCCGGAGAGTTCGACGATCTTGCGCACCAGCGAGAACCCGTTGGAATGGACGCCGGAGGAGGCGAGGCCGAGGATCACATCGCCTTCTGCAATGTCGCCGGAGGGGAGCAGCTTGCCGCGTTCGGCAGCGCCGACGGCAAAGCCGGCAAGATCGTAGTCGCCGGAGGAATACATGCCGGGCATTTCGGCGGTCTCCCCGCCGATCAGCGCGCAGCCGGCCTGCCGGCAGCCGGCGGCAATGCCGCCGACGATCGCCGCACCCTGGTCGGGGTCGAGCTTGCCGGTCGCGAAATAGTCGAGGAAGAACAGCGGCTCGGCGCCCTGCACCACGAGATCGTTGACGCACATGGCGACGAGATCGATGCCGACGGTGTCGTGGTAATCAGCATCGATGGCGATCTTCAGCTTGGTGCCAACGCCGTCATTGGCGGCGACGAGAACCGGATCGGTAAAGCCCGCAGCCTTGAGGTCGAACAGCCCGCCAAAGCCGCCGATCTCGCCGTCGGCGCCGGGACGGCGCGTCGAGCGCACCGCCGGCTTGATCTTCTCGACGAGGAGGTTGCCGGCATCGATGTCGACGCCCGCTTCGCTGTAGGTCAGGCCGTTTTTCCCAGACTGGCTCATGCTGGTCTCCGATGGCTGTTTTCAGGCGGCCAACATGCCGCGTCATCTGCCGGTCGCAATTGCATGACAGGGGCGTTTATGCAAGCGCCGCATGGCAAAAGCCCCCAATTTCCCGCGTCTTCCCTGGGGCTTTCGGGGATTTGTCGCGACAGGGTTGACCATCTTTGCGCCTGCATCCTATGTGCTGAATGGCCGCGTCGGATCGGACGTGGTGTTCGGCGGCGAGCGAAGCGGGGAAGCGATGCCACAGCATGTCAGCGGCAACAGCCTTAAACGCCAGATCTTCTTCTGGCTGGCGGTGCTCGCCTTCTTCATCGCCTTTCTCTATATCTTCAGCTCGATCCTGCTGCCTTTCATCGCCGGCATGGCGATCGCCTATTTCCTTGATCCGGTCGCCGACCGGCTGGAGCGCCTGGGGCTCAGCCGCATGATGGCGACGGTCGGCATCCTCATCGCCTTCGTCATCACCTTCGCATTGGCGCTGATGATCCTCATTCCGGTGCTGATCAGCCAGTTCAACGATTTCGCCGAGCGCCTGCCCGGTTATATCAGTCAGTTGCAGCAGTTCATAACCCAGACGCAGAATTCGCTGCTGCCGGATTGGGTCAAGAGCCAGGCCGGAACGATCAAGGACAATCTCTCCGGCATCCTCTCCGAAGGCATGGGCTTCCTGACCGGGCTCTTCGCGCAGATCTGGAATTCCGGCAAGGCGATCGTCGACGTCATCTCGCTGCTCGTCGTCACCCCCGTTGTCGCCTTCTATATCCTGCTCGATTGGGACCGCATGGTCTCCAAGGTCGACCAGTGGATCCCGCGCGACTATGTCGGCGATGTCCGCCAGATCGCCAAGGAGATCGACCAGGCGATCGCCGGCTTCGTTCGCGGCCAGGGCTCGCTCTGCCTCATCCTCGGCATCTATTATGCCGCCGGCCTCTCGCTCGTCGGCTTGAATTTCGGCCTTCTGATCGGTCTCTTCGCCGGCATGATCAGCTTCATTCCCTATGTCGGATCGCTGGTCGGCCTCGTTCTCGCCGTCGGCGTGGCGATCGTGCAGTTCTGGCCGGATTATCCCTGGATCGGCCTGGTGCTCGCCGTCTTCTTCAGCGGCCAGTTCCTGGAAGGCAACATTCTGCAGCCGAAGCTCGTCGGCTCCAGCGTCGGCCTGCATCCGGTATGGCTGATGTTTGCGCTTTTTGCCTTCGGCGCGCTCTTCGGTTTTGTCGGGCTTCTGGTCGCGGTGCCGGCTGCCGCCGCCGTCGGCGTCCTTGTTCGCTTCGCGCTTTCGCGCTACCTTCAGAGCGATCTTTATTTTGGCGTGTCGCCGAGTGGCCGCGCTCAAAAGACGAAATCAGTTCCCAATGAATGACGTGAAGAACGCTGATCCGAAGCGTATGGCCGGAGAACAACTGCCGCTGGTCTTTTCGCACGATGCCGCCAGCGGCCGCGACGATCTCCTGATCTCGGAGCGTCTTGCCGCCGCCGTGTCGATCGTCGATGCCTGGCCGGCATGGCCGTCGCCGGTTGTCGTGCTTGCCGGTCCGGTCGGCTCGGGTAAATCGCATCTTGCCCGCATCTGGCGGGAATTGAGCGGTGCCGTCAGCATCCACCCCGAGCTTGGCTCGGATGCCGCCGTCGCCGCTGCAGCCGGCCCGGTGCTGTTCGAGGATGCCGATCGCCTCGGCTTCGACGACAATGCGCTCTTCCACGTCATCAACAGCGTTCGCGAACATGGCACCAGCCTGTTGATGACTAGCCGCCTCTGGCCGATATCCTGGCCGGTTTCGCTGCCCGATCTGCGCTCGCGCCTGAAAGCGGTGACCGTCGTCGAGATCGGAGAACCCGACGAAGCGCTGCTGTCGCAGGTGATCGTCAAGCTCTTCGCCGACCGGCAGCTTTATATAGATGACAAACTCGTGCTCTATATCGTCAACCGCATGGAGCGGTCGCTGAACGCGGCCCAGACGATCGTCGAACGGCTCGACCGGCTGGCCCTGTCGCGGGGCACGAAGATCACCCGGTCTCTTGCCGCCGAAGTATTGAATGAATTGGGAAATTCGGAACCGGCCGATTGACTGTCACAGTTCCGTCGTGAAACTGATATAATTGCCGTCGGCGATTGAAACGGGGTAAGCGGACTATGGACAGCGCAGTCGCAGAACATCAGGAACTCACTCCGGAAATCAACGACAACAAGCCCTCGCTGGAAGATTTGCTGAGCAGCCCCGAACGCTTCATCAACCGCGAATTCTCCTGGCTGCAATTCAATCGCCGCGTCCTCGAAGAGACGCTGAATACTGAGCATCCTCTGCTGGAGCGCGTCCGCTTCCTGTCGATCTCTGCCGCCAACCTCGACGAGTTCTTCATGGTGCGGGTCGCCGGCCTCGAAGGCCAGGTCCGCCAGAACATCGCCATCCGCAGCCCCGACGGCAAGACTCCGGCCGAGCAGCTCGATTCGATCCTGCAGGAGATCGATCATCTGCAGATGGAGCAGCAGGCCTCGCTCGCCGTGCTGCAGCAGTACCTCGCCAAGGAAGACATTCTGATCGTGCGTCCCGGCGCGCTCAGCGATGCCGACCGTCAATGGCTGGCGGCCGAATTCGAGCAGGCGATCTTTCCGGTGCTGACGCCTCTGTCGATCGACCCGGCCCACCCGTTCCCGTTCATTCCCAATCTCGGCTTCTCGATCGGTCTGCAGCTCGTTAGTAAAAGCGGCCGCGAACCGATGACGGCGCTCTTGCGCCTGCCGCCGGCGCTCGATCGCTTCGTCCGCCTGCCGGACGATGCGAACACGATCCGCTACATCACGCTGGAAGATGTCGCCAACATATTCATCCATCGGCTCTACCCGGGTTACGAGGTGCAAGGCTCCGGTACCTTCCGCGTCATCCGCGACAGCGATATCGAAGTCGAGGAAGAGGCCGAGGATCTTGTCCGCTTCTTCGAAACTGCGCTGAAGCGGCGCCGCCGCGGCAAGGTTATCCGCATCGAGACCGACTCGGAGATGCCGGCCTCGCTGCGTCAGTTCGTCGTCCAGGCGCTCAGCATCCCCGAGAACCGCGTCGCTGTCCTGCCGGGACTTCTGGCGTTGAACACACTGTCCGAGATCACCAAGGCGCCCCGTGACGATCTCAGATTTCAGCCCTACAATGCGCGATTTCCCGAGCGCGTTCGCGAACATGCCGGCGACTGCTTCGCAGCCATCCGCGAGAAGGACATGGTCGTCCACCACCCTTATGAGTCTTTCGACGTGGTGGTCCAGTTCCTTCTCCAGGCTGCGCGCGATCCTGACGTTCTGGCGATAAAGCAGACGCTTTACCGCACCTCCAACGACAGCCCGATCGTGCGTGCACTGATCGACGCCGCCGAAGCCGGCAAGTCGGTGACGGCGCTGGTCGAGCTCAAGGCCCGCTTCGACGAGGAGGCGAACATCCGATGGGCGCGCGACCTCGAGCGTGCCGGCGTGCAGGTCGTTTTCGGCTTTATCGAGCTCAAGACCCACGCCAAGATGTCGATGGTCGTCCGCCGCGAGGAGGGCAAACTCAGGACCTATTGCCACTTGGGGACCGGCAACTACCACCCGATCACCGCCAAGATCTATACAGACCTATCCTATTTTACCTGCAATCCCGTCATCGCCCACGACATGGCGAACATCTTCAACTTCATCACCGGCTACGGCGAGCCGGAACAAGGCATGCAGCTCGCCATCTCGCCCTACACGCTGCGCCCGCGCATCCTTCGTCATATCGAGGAGGAAATCCAGCATGCCAAGAGCGGCGCGCCGGCGGCGATCTGGATGAAGATGAACGCTCTCGTCGACCCCGAGATTATCGACGCGCTCTATCGCGCCAGCCATGCCGGCGTGGAGATCGATCTCGTCGTGCGCGGCATCTGCTGCCTGCGTCCGCAGGTGCCCGGCCTCTCTGAGAAGATCCGCGTCAAGTCGATCGTCGGCCGCTTCCTCGAGCACAGCCGGATCTTCTGCTTCGGCAATGGCCACGGCCTGCCGTCGGACAAGGCGCTGGTCTATATCGGCTCGGCCGATATGATGCCGAGAAATCTCGATCGCCGCGTCGAGACGATGGTTCCGTTGACGAATCCGACTGTTCACGAGCAGGTCTTGTCACAGATTATGCTCGGCAACGTGATTGACAATCAACAAAGCTACGAGATATTGCCCGACGGTACGTCGCGCCGCATGGAAGTGCGCAGGGGCGAAGAACCGTTCAATGCGCAGCAGTATTTCATGACCAATCCGAGCCTTTCGGGCCGTGGTGAAGCTCTGAAGTCCAGCGCGCCGAAGCTCATCGCCGGCCTGCTCGAAGGCCGCAACAACAAGTAATACTGGACCTAAATGGTTGAATCTGAAGCCCAGGGGCGCCTTCCGGGGATCGCTCCGGTCTCCGTTGTCGACATCGGATCGAATTCCATTCGTCTCGTCGTCTACGAAGGCCTGTCCCGCTCACCGACCATTCTTTTCAACGAAAAGGTTCTCTGCGGCCTTGGTAAGGGCATAGCCGTTACCGGCAAGATGGATGAGGAGAGCGTCGGCCGGGCTCTGGCGGCGCTGCATCGTTTCAAGGCTCTGTCCGACCAGGCGCGTGCCGCCACTATGTATGTTCTGGCAACGGCGGCCGCCCGCGAGGCGAGCAACGGTCCCGATTTCATCCATCAGGCGGAGACAATTCTCGGCCGCAAGGTTCGCGTGCTGTCGGGCGAGGAGGAGGCGAAATTCGCCTCGCTCGGCATCATCAGCGGCTTCTTCAATCCCGACGGCATTGCCGGCGATCTCGGCGGCGGCTCGCTGGAACTGATCGATATCAAGGGCAAAGAGGTCGGCAAGGGCATCACGCTGCCGCTCGGCGGCCTGCGTCTGTCGGAATATGCCGGGGGCTCGCTTTCCAAGGCCAGAACCTTCGCCCGTAAACAGGTGAAGACGGCAAAGCTCTTGTCGAAGGGCGAGGGGCGCACCTTCTACGCCGTCGGCGGCACCTGGCGAAACATCGCCAAGCTGCACATGGAAATAACCCATTATCCGCTGCACATGATGCAGGGTTATGAGGTATCGCTCGAAGCGATGATGCTGTTCCTCGAACAGGTGGTGACCGCGCGCGATTCGCGCGAGCCGGCACTCCAGGCCGTGTCCAAGCACCGCCGTTCGCTGCTGCCCTTCGGCGCCGTCGCCATGAAGGAAGTGCTGAGCGCGATGAAGCCGTCGATGATTTCATTCTCGGCGCAGGGCGTGCGCGAGGGGTATCTCTATTCGCTGCTGTCCGAGGGTGAGCGCCGGCTCGATCCGCTGCTCGCCGCCGCCGGTGAACTGGCGATCCTGCGTGCCCGTTCGCCCGAACATGCCCGCGAACTGGCGGAATGGACCGGCCGGATGATGCCCTTCTTCGACGTCCAGGAATCCGAAGAGGAAAGTCGTTATCGCCAGGCTGCCTGTCTGCTCGCCGATATCAGCTGGCGCGCCCACCCTGATTATCGCGGCCTGCAGGCGCTGAACGTCATCGCCCACTCTTCCTTTGTCGGCATCAGCCATCCGGGCCGTGCTTTCATCGCGCTCACCAATTATTACCGTTTCGAGGGTCTGCACGACGACGGCGCCACCGGCCCGCTGGCGCAGATCGCCACGCCACCCTTCATCGAGCGCGCCAAGCTGCTCGGCGGCATGCTCCGCGTGGTCTACCTCTTCTCGGCCTCGATGCCCGGCATCGTAAAGAATCTGACCTTCCGCAGATCCTCGAACCCGGATTTCGATCTCGAATTCGTCGTGCCGCCGGAATACCGCGATTTCGCCGGCGAACGCCTGGACGGCCGCCTGCAGCAGCTGTCGAGGCTGACGAACAAGCGGCTGGCGTTCCGGTTCGAGTAGAACGACGCCTTGTCGTCGGCTCTTTGGCCGCGCCATCCCGCCATCCTCCCTCATTCCTGTGACGAGCACAGGAATGAGGGAGGTTGAGGTAGTCCCTTGCGCAAAAAAATCGGCGACGCTGCCCGCATCACCCTCCAGATGTACTCAGGATTTTCTGCTTACTTCGCGTTCAAAAACTCGCCAACTTCAAGCAGGCTGAACTCGTTGTTGTCGGCCTTGTCGACAGCGCGGCCGGCGGAGAAGGGCAGGTTGTTGTCGTTGCCGATGATGATATGCGTGGCGTCGACGCGGTCGACGTTTTCGATGGTCACGAACGGCATGTCGTAGACGCCGTCTCTGGCTCCGGCCTTCTTCTTGTTGTCGGGGTCTTGGATGTTCAGGAGGTCGATATAGCCGATCTTGCGGACGGCCTTGCCAGCATTGGCGTCGTTGAACTCGATCTTGTAGACGCGCTTCAGCTCGGCGGGCGCCTCGAAGCAATCCGGCTTCGGCTGCTTCGGATCGGCGCAGGCCTTGTCCTTGGTGCCGGCGCCGCTGTCACGCTCGATGACGAGGGCGGTCGTCTCGTCGAGCATGTTGAAATCGCCGATCGACACGCCCTTGTCCTCGAACGGATAGAGCCAGCTGCGGCCGGTCCACCTCTTGGCGGCGACGTCGAACTCGATGATGCGGATGGCGGTGTGGCCGTTGGCCGTTTCCATTGTGCCGTCTTCCTTGTAGATGGCGCCTTCGAGCAGGCCGTAGAGCTTCGCGCCATCCTTCGACATGGCGAGGCCTTCGAAGCCGCCGGAGCGCTTCAGATTGAAGACCGGTACCTTCGCGGCCGGATTGCCCGGCAGCTGGATCAGCGGATTGTCGGGTGAAAGCACCGGCATGCCGTCGAGCGTGGTCGCGATGACGTCGGTCAGGCGGCCCGCCGTGTCGATTTTCAGAATATAAGGGCCGAACTCGTCGCCGAGCCAGAAACCATCGACAACCGACTGGATCGATTCGATGTCGAAGTCGGCGCCGGTGAGATAACGTGTGTCGGTGCCTTCCAGCACGATCGGGAACGGAGCGATCTTGTTCGGATCGGAGAGGAAGAGGTTCTTGACGACTTCAGCCTTGTTGGCTGCCCAGTCGAACTTCATCTGGTGCAGGAAGAGCATGGAGTCGGGAGAATTGGCCTTCGAGCCGAAGCCGTTGTCCGTCAGCGTCCAGAACGTGCCGTCGGTCATCGTCTTGATGCCTGAGAAGCCCTGGATCGCTTGACCGTCGAAGGGGAGCTTCAGGTCGGTGACGCGGGCGCCGTCCTTGCCGGGAACGGTGCCGAGCGCTTCGGTGCGCTTGCGGTCCGGCGTCGTGAACTTGCCGGAATGCTTGAGGAATTCGGGGGCGTCGCCCGGAGCCGCAACCATGGTGTTGGCAGGCAAGATCACCTGGCCGACGAGCTTGGCCGGGAATTCCTGCTGGTCGGCCGAAACGGTGCCCGCCATCAGGATGAAAAGCGATACGGAAGCAAAAAGGACGTTCTTCATAATATCCCCATGGAACGGACGCGAATGGCTTCCGCTTAGCAGGGCTTCCGTGTCATCGAATTGACGGTTGGGTGAAGCTTTGGTGACGGGTGGTAAGAGCTTTGCTCAACCGTGCAGAACAATTGCGGGCGTGTTCAGCACGGTCACCGCGCGCGAGGAAAGCGCCACGACTCCGAGCGTCTGGCCGCGTCCCTTGACGGCATGGATCCCGAGATCTTCGCAGGCGATATCCTCCGGAAAAGTCATCCGTCCCGCGAGCTCAGCGGAAATCAGCACCTGCCGGTTCAGGCTGCGGCAGAGCGTCTCCAGCCGGGCGGTCGTATTCACCGTATCGCCGAAATAGCTGATCTTGTGGTGGTCGACGCCGACTTCCGCGGTGATGATCTCGCCGCCGTGAAGCGCGGCGCGCAGCTTCGGCACCTGTCCGTAATTTTTCCGCCAGCCTGCGGCATTAGCTTCGATATCGGCAAGGATGTCGAAGATGCAGCGCACGCAGCGCGCGTCCTTGAGGCCGCGGGCAAGCGGCCAGGTAATGATCGCCGCATCGCCGACATAGTCGTTGATCATGCCCTTGTGGCGCCTGACCGGCTCGGCGAAAGTCGCAAACAGCGAGCTCAGCAGTTGCTGCGCCCTGAGGTCGCCGTGTTTTTCGGCAAAGGCCGTCGAATCGACGAGATCGATGAACAGGAAGACCCGCTCTTCCTTGACCGGATTGCGATAGCGGCTGATGAGCATGCTGGCGAATACTTCGCGGCCGAGCAGTTCGCGCACGCGCAGGATGAAGATCAGCGCCAAGCAGACGACAAGTGCATAAAGGAAGACGTCGAACGGCATGATGACGAGATCGAGGAGCGACGTCGGCTTCAGCACGCCGACCGAGCGAAGCAGCAGCCCGGCGCAGGCAAAGCCGATGCTCATCAGGATTTCGTAGATCACCAGTTCGGTTATGATGAAGGCGAAGGTCGGCAGCTTCTGGATGCGCCTGTAGAGTCCGCGGAACAGCACCTTGCGCTCGAAGGCAATGATCGGCATGCCGATGAACAGCGCGAAGATCGCCCCGACGACCGGCGTCTGCTCCGAATAGAACATCGAATCATAGACGACGCCGCTCGCCGCGAGGACGATGACGATCAGGATCCAGTTCTGCGTCGGAGATATTTCCCGCATGCCTCCCCCTTCGCTTCGCAGTGTCTCCGCCATTGTTTTCAGTTGGGAAAAGGCGTCGAGCGAATTCGATTTGGTGTCAGAGTGCGACGGTTTCAACCTTCCGGCCGGCGAATCGCAGTCCGATCTGGCCCTGAATCAGCTGCAGCGCCGGCTCGCCGAAAAGATCGCGTCGCCAACCGTGCAGGGCAGCGACGTCGGCCTTCTCGCCATCGGCGGCGATCTTGTCCAGATCCTCGCTGTTGGCGATCACCTTCGGCGCTACGCCGTGCTTTTCCGAGATCAGCTTCAAGAGCACCTTCAACAGTTCGACGGCGGCAGCTGCGCCCTCCGGCGCCTGCGTCTGCCGCGGCACATGCGGCATATCCGCCTTCGGAAGAGCGAGCGCGGCATTGACGGCTTCGACGACTGCCGTGCCGGAGGCGGAGCGTTCCCAGCCTTTGGGAATGGTGCGCAAGCGGCCGAGCGCCTCGGCGTCCTTGGGCTGCTGCTGGGCGATCTCATAGATCGCATCGTCCTTCAATACGCGCGAACGCGGCACGTTGCGCGCGCGTGCCTCGCGCTCGCGCCAAGAGGCGACATATTTCAGAATCGCCAGCTCCTGCGGCTTGCGCAGACGCATCTTCAGCCGCTGCCAGGCGTCGTCAGGATGCATGTCGTAGGTTTCGCGCGCCTCGAGGATATTCATTTCCTCGGTGAGCCAGGACGTACGGCCTTCGCGATCGAGTTCGGCCTTCAGCGACAGATAGACGTCGCGCAGATGTGTGACGTCGGCCAGCGCATATTCCAGCTGCTTGTCGGAGAGCGGCCGGCGGCTCCAGTCGGTGAAGCGCGACGACTTGTCGATATGGACGTTCTTGATGCGGCTGACGAGCTGATCGTAGGAGACGCTGTCGCCGAAACCGCAGACCATGGCGGCGACCTGCGTGTCGAAGATCGGATGCGGAATGAGATTGCCGCGATTGAAGATGATTTCGATGTCCTGGCGCGCCGCATGAAAGACCTTCAGTACCTTGGTGTCGGCCATCAGCTCGAAGAAGGGGGCGAGGTCGATGCCCTTGGCAAGCGGATCGACGAGAGCCTCCACTGTCGGGCTTGCCATCTGGATCAGGCAGAGCTCCGGCCAAAAGGTCGTCTCACGCAGGAATTCGGTGTCGATGGTGATGAAGTCGGACTTGGCCAGCTCTTTGCAGGCGGCCGCCAATTCGGCGGTGGTTTCGATCATATCAATTCATTCGCAAGGAAAAGGTCGGTTGAACCTTCCTTCTCCTTTCGCTTCGATATGTCAATACAACAGCATAGGCTTCGCGCATTGCTGACGAAGAATCACGTCCAAACTGAGGCAAAGCAAATGCTTCAGCTCACCCTGACATAGCTTGTCATGCCCGTCTTCTGATGTTCGATGATGTGGCAATGCAGCACCCAATCGCCGGGATTGTCGGCGACGAGGGCCAGTTGCACCTTTTCGTCCGGCTGGACGAGGTAGGTGTCGGAGATGAGCGGCATCACCTCCCGTGTCGAGGACGAGATCACCGTGAAGCTCATCCCGTGCAGATGGATCGGATGGGCGTGCGGCGTGGTGTTCTCCAGATTGAAGACATAGCTCTTGCCGAGCTTCAGCTCCGCCAGCGGCGCCGTCGGATCGGATGTATCGCCCGGCCACGGCACCTTGTTGATCGCCCAGAAGCTGTAGCCGAGCGTGCCGCAGATACTCTCGACGGCGGCATTTTCCGCGGTGGCGCTGAGGATCAGTGGGATCTCAACGGCAGCGGAAAGATCGGCCTTGGGGAGGGGGTTTTCGGCAAGCGGGCCGAGATCGCCGATATTGCGTTTCAACGACTGTCCGGCGGCACGCAGGCTGACAATCGTCTTCGGCCTCGTCCCGCGTATATCCTCGAGCGTGGCGACGGCGCCTTCACTGTCCGGCATGCGTACGGCAAGATCGAGCCGTTGGCCGGGTCCGATCTGAAGGAGCTCGAGGGGAAACCGTTTCGGCACCGGATTGCCGTCGATGGCGATGACGGCCGCATCGGCGCCAGCCATCGTCAGTGAAAAAATGCGCGTCACATCGGTGATGGCCATGCGCAGCCGCACCAGCCCTCCGGCCGGCACATCATATTGCGGTTCCTGATGCCAGTTGGCGGTGCGCACCGTGCCGTAGGTGCCGCTCTTGGCGGCATCGCGCGAACGGAAGGGGGCGATGAACTGCCCGTCGCCGCCAAGGCGCCAGTCGCGCAGGTTCAGCAGCACCTCGGCGTCGAATTCGGGATCGGCCGGATCCTCGACGATGAGCATGCCGGTCATGCCGTGACCCATCTGCGTCAGCGTGTTGCAGTGCGGGTGATACCAGAAGGTGCCGGCATCCGGCGGCGTGAAAGCATAGTCGAAGCTGTCGCCGGTATAGACATAGGGCTGGGTCAGGAATGGTACGCCGTCCATGTGGTTGTCGATGCGCAGCCCATGCCAATGGATCGTCGTCGGCTCGTCCAGCTGGTTGTTCAGCCGTGCCGCGTAGGGCCGCCCTTTCGTCATCCTCAGAACCGGCGGCATGCCGTCACGGCCCCAGCTCATGACATCCCGGGTCGGCCCCGCCTCCGTCAGCATGGCTTCGGTTTTCACAGCCGTCAGCAGCTGCGGCTCCGGTGCGGCCGCGGCAAGCCCGAATTTGCCGGCAACGCCCATGCCGACGCCATAGGCGCCCGCGACGGCGGATGCCTTGAGAAGATTGCGGCGGGTCAACAAAGGCATGCGGGGCTCCACGATCAGAATGCACCTCCTTTTAAAGTTGACCGACACCTTCATCAATACGGCAGGCGCGGCCAAACTGCCGCAGCGTGCGGGCCGCAGCTTCGCCATAAACGCGTGCCAATCGCGCGGCGGGCACGCGCCAAGCCTTGACAAATCGGAGCGTCCATGCGCTTTTCCGCCCGATTTTCTTGTCGGCGCTTGAGGGCCTCTGAACCCTTGCTGCCGTCTTAAGCCACATGCCAGGAATTGAGATCATGCATCGCTATCGCAGCCACACATGCGCCGCCCTCCGCAAGACGGATGTCGGCTCGACCGTCCGCATCTCCGGCTGGGTCCACCGCGTTCGCGACCATGGCGGCGTTCTCTTCATCGACCTGCGCGACCACTACGGCATCACCCAGGTCGTCGCCGATCCCGACAGCCCGGCCTTCAAGCTGGCCGAGACCGTGCGCGGCGAGTGGGTCATCCGCATCGACGGCCTCGTCAAGGCCCGTACCGAAGACACTGTCAACAAGGCCATGGCGACCGGCGAGATCGAGCTCTACGCTCAGGAGATCGAAGTCCTCTCCGCAGCCAAGGAATTGCCGCTGCCTGTTTTCGGCGAGCCTGATTACCCTGAAGACATTCGCCTCAAATACCGCTTCCTCGATCTTCGCCGCGAAACGCTGCACCGGAACATCGTCAAGCGCACCCAAGTCATCTCGGCGATGCGCCGCGAAATGGGCGCTGTCGGCTTCACTGAATATACGACGCCGATCCTGACCGCCTCCTCGCCGGAAGGCGCGCGCGACTTCCTCGTGCCCTCGCGCATTCATCCAGGCACCTTCTATGCGTTGCCGCAGGCGCCGCAGCAGTACAAGCAGCTGCTGATGGTTGCCGGCTTCGACCGCTACTTCCAGATCGCGCCGTGCTTCCGCGACGAGGATCCGCGCGCAGACCGCCTGCCTGGCGAATTCTACCAGCTCGACCTCGAGATGAGCTTCGTCACCCAGGAAGACGTCTGGAACACGATGGGCCCGCTGATGACAAGCGTGTTCGAGGAGTTCGCCGACGGCAAGCCGGTCACCAAGGAATGGCCGCGTATCCCTTATGACGAAGCGATCCGCAAATATGGTTCGGACAAGCCGGACCTGCGCAACCCGATCGTCATGGAAGCGGTGACCGAGCATTTCGCCGGCTCCGGGTTCAAGGTCTTCGCCGGCATGATCGCCTCCAACCCGAAGGTTCAGATCTGGGCGATCCCGGCAAAGACCGGCGGCTCGCGCGCCTTCTGCGACCGGATGAACGCCTGGGCGCAGAGCCAGGGCCAGCCCGGCCTCGGCTATATCTTCTGGCGCAGCGAGAACGGCAAGCTCGAAGGTGCCGGACCACTCGCCAAGAATATCGGCGAGGAACGCACCGAAGCGATCCGCACCCAGCTCGGCCTCGGCGATGGTGACGCCTGTTTCTTCGTCGCCGGCGAGCCGGAAAAGTTCTACAAGTTTGCGGGCGAGGCCCGCACCAAGGCCGGCGAAGAACTCAACCTCGTCGACCGCGACCGTTTCGAACTGTGCTGGATCGTCGACTTCCCCTTCTTTGAATGGAACGAGGAAGAAAAGAAAGTCGATTTCGCTCACAACCCATTCTCGATGCCGCAGGGCGGCCTCGAGGCGCTGCAGAGCCAGGATCCACTGACGATCAAGGCCTTCCAGTATGACGCCGTCTGCAATGGTTTCGAAATCGCCTCCGGTTCGATCCGTAACCAATCACCGGAAACCATGGTTGCCGCCTTTGAGAAGGTGGGGCTCAGCCAGCAGGACGTCGAGGATCGTTTCGGCGGCCTTTACCGCGCCTTCCAGTATGGCGCGCCCCCGCATGGCGGCGCCGCCTTCGGCATTGACCGCATCATCATGCTGCTCGTCGGCGCGAAGAACCTGCGTGAAATCTCGCTCTTCCCGATGAACCAGCAGGCTCAGGACCTGCTGATGGGCGCGCCGAGCCCGGCGACGCCGACGCAGCTGCGCGAGCTCGCGATCCGGCCGATTCCGCCTGTCAAGAAGGACTGACCGCTTTCTCAGCTTGGACGCAAAAGCCCGGCGATGCTCTCCGCCGGGCTTTTGCTTTCTGCTCGTTCACAAGCCTGCATAGATCGCGTCGCGAAGATCGACTGTGAACTTGCCCCACATGCCCTCGAGCGTCGTGTTCGTCAGCGCAACGACGGTCAATCCGTTGACCGGGTCGATGAACCAGCTGTGGCCGTAGACACCACCCCATTTCAGCGTGCCGGCGGGGAAGGGAACGCCTGCCTCGACCGGGTCGGTGACAACAGACCAGCCGAAGCCGAAGCCGGACCCGGGTTCATGTCGCTGGCGGTGGCCGCCGGCTTGGTCCGTCATCATCATCCTTACGGTTTCGGCTGACAGCAGCGGTGCACCACTCCTACGGACGGTCTCGAGGACCGTCAGAACGTCACCCGCCGTTCCCGCCATGCCGGCGCCGCCCGAATGATAGGAGGCGGGATCGAAGATGCGGTTCGGCGCGAAGCGGATGGAGCCGATCAGCGCCTTGACCTCCGCTTCCTCGCCCATCAGGGCCGGTTCCGGGGAAGAATTTGTATAGGCTGCCGCAAGGCGGCTACGGTCGCTAACCGAAAATGCAGTGTCGACAAGCCCAAGCGGCCCCGTCACCAGTTGGGCAACGGCCTCGCCCAGCGGCACGCCGGTTTCCGCCTCGATGACGCCACCGAGAACATCCATGGCGAGGGAATATTGCCAGTCGCTGCCGGGAGCGAAGCGCAGCGGCGCGCTTGCGATGCGCCGCAGGTTCTCGGCCAGCGATAGTCCCGGTTGGTCGAGGCCATCTGAAACGCCGGCGCCGGCATAAGCGCCGTCCTCCTCTTCGGAGAAGCGATAGCCGAGGCCGGAGGTATGGGTCAGCAGGTGGCGGATGCGGATGATCGCTTCGCCTCCGTCAGGCAGTCTCGGCCGGAAATCCGGCAGCCATCTCGTCACGGCGTCGTCGAGCCCGATCTTGCCTTCCTCGACGAGCCGCATCGCAGCGATGGTGACGATCGGCTTGGTGATAGAGGCAAGCCTGAAGATGGTATCCTCGCTCATCGCCAGACCCTTCCCGCGATCGGCAAGACCGGCGGCGCGACGATGGACGATCTCTCCGTCGCGCGCGACAAGCACGACCGCTCCGACCAGCCGCTTTTCATCGAGGGCATTTGTGATTGCGGCGTCAACAGCCGCGCCAAGGGATACATGCCTGTCGGCCTCTGCCTTTTCGAGGGGAAGACTCATCAAATTAAACCTTCTATAATCACAACGACCGTTCCTGAATATAGCGCGTCGCCTTGAAATTCTAGAGTGATCATTGTGAAAAATAGTGCCGATGTGAAAACTACTCCCGCCCGCCGCCGCGGCCGCCCGCCCGCTTTCGACCGCGAGACGGTCCTGTCCGCCGCTCGAGAAACCTTCTGGGCGCATGGATATGAGGGCGCCTCGATCGCCGATCTCACGGCCGCCATGGGCATCACGCCGCAAAGCCTTTATGCCGCCTTCAACTCCAAGGCTGATCTCTACCGCGAGGCGCTGCAGCAATACCGAGGGCTGGGCGCGAACACGTTTTCGGCGCTTGGCGAGCAGATCGATACCGTCTCCGCCTTCGAGCGTATATTGCGGGGCTCAGCAGCGACCTTCTCGGCTCCCGAGCATCCGAAAGGCTGCATGATCTCGACCGCGGTACTGAACTGCGCCAGCGAGAACGACGTCGTTGCCGATCATGTAGCAGCGCTGCGTCGCCAGTCGCTGGATGGCTTCACGTCGAGGATCGAGCGCGGCATTCGCGAGGGCGATATCAAGCCCGGGACCAATGCGCGCGCTCTGGCGCGATTCCTTGCCGCTATCGTTCAAGGAATGTCGGTACAGGCGAGGGACGGGGCATCCCATGAGGATTTGCTCGATATCGCAACCCACGCCATCGCCCAGCTCGCCCGTCATCGTGCCTGAAAACGAAAAGGGCCCGCAGTTCGAGACTGACACCAGCTACTGGGTCGGTCACGAACTTCCGGGACCTTCATCGCGAGATCGAAGCGATCAGTCGTTGGCCGACACCTTGACGCCGAGCACCTGCGGCAGCGTGTTCGGAGCGCCCATGGCGGCACCGACGATCGTCGGGAACGGCACCGGCTTTTCGGGAGCGGCCTTGACGGTCAGACTCTTGGGATCATCGAGGAAGGTATTGACGGCGGCCGAAATGGCGTTCTGCAGTTCCGGGATATTGAGCTGCGCCAGCATGATCGGCGTCATCGCCTTCAGCGAATCCGCCATCTGCTTGCCGGACATGTTCTGCTGCGAACCGGCGTAATCGAGCGCGCGCTTGGTGATCGAAGCATCTTGGAAGCGTATCTGCGCGGCGTCGAAGGACAGCTGCTGCATCAGGCCGAGCATGGCAAGGCCGAGCGCCTGGTCCGACTGTTCCTTGTTCGGATTGGCTTCGGACTCCTTTATTGCATCCTGCATCGATTTCATGAAGGCCATCGTGTAGCCGGAGATCTTGAAGCCGAAGCTTAGTTTACCGATGTTGGTGAAGTCGAAGGCCACTTCAGAAATGTCGATCGTGCCGGGAGCGAGTTCCCAGGCGCCCTTCATGGTGATGTCGCCCTGAACGTGCTGAAGGGCGAGCTTCTCGATCGCGTCCTTACTCTTCGGCTCCTCAGCCGCGGTGAGATCGACCTTCATGCTTTTGAAGGTGCCGTCAAAATCGAAGCCGGATTCGTCCTCACGTAGCGCCAGGTTCATGTTGCTTTCGAGCAGCGAGAATATTTCCGCGCCTCCCTTGACCACCTTCACTGGGCCGGTATGGGCGGATTCATAAAGCATCATGGTATCGAGCGTATCGCCGCCAGCAGTTGCCGGGACCGAGATGCCACCGAGCGTCAGTCCCTCCGCCGTCACCGTGGCGCCGTCTTGCGTCTTGTTGATATCGGGGAAGGCGGCTTCTTCGATGTAATAGCCGCCGTCCTCGTCTTCTTCGACGCCGGAAAGGGTGATCTCGCTGATGGGCAGGCTTTCGCCGCTGGTCGGTTTGACGGTCACATTCTTCAATGTCACTGTCGTGCCGTCGATATCGATGTTCTCAGCCGCAATCGCCACGCCCTGAGCGGCATAGGCGGCATTGATCTTCTTCAGAAGATCGGTGCCGTCGAGAGCGAAGGCCGAGCCGGCGAGCGAGAAAAAGGCGGCGCCCGACAGCATCAGCTGCGTTGTCCGGTAAAAATTCATGGGGTGATTCCTCTGGTGGCGTGATGGCGGTTTGGAAATCTGCAGCTACACTACTACGGATTGGGCCCGCTTTATATTTACGGACTTCTAAATTTCCGTTGAAAGGAACGGCAAACGAAGTCCAAATTGCGGCGGAACGTTTGTCTCATCCCTTGATGTCATTCCCAAGACTTCATCCACAGCTGCAATGGCCCGGATTCCTTGCCCGCCAGCCTCTTCTGGGCTAGTCAGAACCTATGGGACAAGAGATTTTGCCGCCTTCGAGCGGAGACGACGACAATATCCAGCCGGTCGACCTCAAGGCAGCGCTCGAGCAGCGCTACCTTGCCTATGCGCTGTCGACCATCATGCATCGCGCTCTGCCTGACGTGCGCGACGGGCTGAAGCCTGTCCATCGCCGCATCGTCTATGCGATGAACGAGATGGGGCTGAGGCCGACGTCGGCCTTCAGAAAATGCGCCAAGATCGTCGGCGAGGTGATGGGTAATTACCATCCGCATGGCGACCAGTCGATCTACGATGCGCTTGCCCGTCTCGCCCAGGATTTCTCGCAGCGCTACACGCTGGTCAACGGCCAGGGCAATTTCGGCAATATCGATGGCGACAGTCCCGCCGCCATGCGTTACACCGAATCGAAGATGACGGCGGTCTCCGAGCTGCTGCTCGAAGGCATCGATCAGGACGCGGTTGATTTCCGCGACACCTACGATGAATCGAATTCGGAGCCGGTGGTCCTTCCCGGCGCCTTCCCGAACCTGCTCGCCAACGGCTCCTCCGGCATTGCCGTCGGCATGGCGACTTCGATCCCCTCGCACAATGCCCACGAGCTTTGCGACGCCGCCCTGCATCTGATCAAGCATCCCGATGCGACCGTCGAAAAGCTCGTCGAATTCATTCCCGGCCCGGATTTTCCGACCGGCGGCATCATCATCGACAGCCGCGACAGTATCATCGAGAGCTATCGCACGGGCCGCGGCGGTTTCCGCGTGCGGGCGAAGTGGCAGACCGAGGATCTCGGCCGTGGCGGCTACCAGATCGTCGTCACCGAAATTCCGTTCCAGGTGCAGAAGTCGCGGCTGATCGAAAAGATCGCCGAGCTGCTGATCGCCCGAAAGCTGCCGCTCTTGGAAGACATCCGCGACGAATCGGCTGAGGACATTCGTATCGTCCTTGTGCCGAAGAGCCGCAGCGTCGATCCGACGATCCTGATGGAATCGATGTTCAAGCTGACGGAGCTCGAAAGCCGCTTCCCGCTCAACATGAACGTCCTGTCCATGGGCCGCATCCCGCGTGTCATGGCGCTGAACGAGGTGCTGAAGGAGTGGCTGCATCACCGCCGCGAGGTCCTGCAGCGCCGCTCGCGCTTCCGCTTGGCGGCGATCGACAAACGTCTCGAAATCCTCGGCGGTCTGTTGATCGCCTACCTCAACATCGATGAGGTGATCCGGATCATCCGCGAGGAGGATGAGCCGAAGCCGGTCATGATGGCGCGATGGGATTTGACCGACAATCAGGTCGAGGCGATCCTCAACATGCGGCTGCGCGCCCTGCGCAAGCTGGAAGAGTTCGAGATCCGCAAGGAGTTCGACGAACTCACCAAGGAGAAGGGCGAGATCGAGGCGCTGCTTGCCTCCGACGACAAGCAGTGGCAGACGGTCGCGTGGGAAATCGGCGAGGTGAAGAAGAAATTCGCCAAGGCGACCGAGGTCGGCCGCCGCCGCACTCAGTTCGCCGACGCGCCGGAAGCCGACGAGGAAGCGATCCAGCAGGCGATGATCGAGAAGGAGCCGATCACCGTCGTCATTTCCGAGAAGGGCTGGATCCGAGCGCTGAAGGGCCATGTCGCCGATACGACGACGCTGACCTTCAAGGAAGGCGACGGTTTGAAGGTGGCTTTCCCGGCGCAGACCACGGACAAGATCCTGATCGTCACGACAGGCGGCAAGGCCTTTACCCTCGGCGGTGACAAGCTGCCGGGCGGTCGCGGCCACGGCGAGCCGCTGCGCATCATGGTCGACATGGACAACGACCAGGCGGTGCTGACCGCTTTCGTCCACGATCCCTCGCGCAAGCAGCTGATCGTCTCGACGGCCGGCAACGGCTTCGTTGTCGCCGAGGCCGAACTGGTCGCCAATACCCGCAAGGGCAAGCAGATCATGAATGTCGCGCTGCCCGAGGAAACGCAGCTGCTCGTGCCGGTCAGCGGTAACCATGTCGCCGTCGTCGGCGAGAACCGCAAGCTGCTGGTCTTCCCGCTGGCGCAGGTGCCGGAGATGTCGCGCGGCAAGGGCGTTCGCCTGCAGCGTTACAAGGATGGCGGCATTTCCGACGTCCGCTGCTTTGCGATGTCTGATGGCCTCGTCTGGGAAGACAGTGCCGGCCGCACCTTCACGAAGAACAAGGACGAGCTTGCCGAATGGCTGGGCGACCGCGCCAGCGCCGGCCGCACCGTCCCGAAGGGTTTTCCGCGTAGCGGCAAATTCGCCGGCTAAAGTGATTGCGGCAAAGCTGCGCGGCGGTTTTGCCGTCGGAACTGCCTAAAACCAAGAGACCGAGCGCTTCTGTGCTCGAATGCTCTGGGCCATAAAAATTCCGCGCCCGTCTCTTGGCGGGGCGGCGGAACTTCTCTATCTCTTTGCTGTTACCCAAAAGAAGAGAAGGCCGGTTCTGTGGGCGGACGGAACGGCTGTGGGTCGTGCGCCTGGGAAAGGCGCGCGTGCCCTTACCGGAGGAAAATCGATGCCCGCCAGCACCATCAAATTGCATGTCAGCCACACCTACACAGTGCCGCCCGCTGTCGTCTACGACGCCTGGCTCAACCCCGAGATCGCCCGCCGCTTCCTGTTTGCCACCGATGACGGCCACGTCATCCGCGCCGATATCGATCCGCATGTCGGCGGCCGCTTTTTCATCGTCGACCGCCGCCCTACCGGCGACGCCTTTCACCAAGGGGTCTTCCTGGAACTGAAGCGTCCGCGACGCATGGTCTTCAGCTTTTCCGTCGAGGATCACGATCATAATTGCGACCGCGTCGAAATCGACATCGAACCGCTCGGCGGCGGCAGCCGATTGACCCTGACCCATGAAATGTGCGCCGAATGGGCCGAACACGAGGAAAAGACCCGAAAAGGCTGGGCACATGTGGTCGAAGGGCTCGGCCGCGAGCTGGAACAACAGCAGATGAAGGCTACGGGTTGAGCGGCACGCTGAAATCCCTAGGAAGCGGGCAGCACCTTCTTCATCGATCTCGCGGCTTCGAGGTAACGCAGTTATACCTGAAGGATCGGCAGGCGGTAACGTCTATTGCGCCAATGGCCTGACGCGCCTTTCCCGCACCATCGAGAAGCAATGCCCGGCGATCGCCGCCACCGGAATGCCGCCGCCGACGAGTCTCACCCATTGCCGGTGTTCCGCAAAGATCAGCCAGACCCAGATCGGGCGAGCACGGTTTCGAGCCGGTAGAACATGCCGACCTCGGGGCGGGGAGGGAACGTGGTCCGGTCGCCAGGCACCAGAACGCGACCGGCATCCCACCGGCCGCACCGCTTCGCCGTGGCGAACGATCAGTGCGCCCGGCGATTCCTAAGTCTTGCAGATTTGCCAGGCAGATCTGCGGGAGGGTTGACTGGAACGGGCCGCCTGCTCGACCGGCCGGCTCGGCCGTAGAGCTTGGCTACGACGCGCGCCGGCCGGTCAAGCATCCGACTCTTTGAGCCGACACAATGCTTCAATCTAACCGGAAAGGCGCTAGTCCTGGATGCTTTCGCGCATAGAGGAGGGATCGAACCGCTCCCAACCACGCGGGGTCAAGTGTTCCTGCGGCTGGAAGCGTGTCTTGTAGTCCATTTTCCGCGACCCTTGCACCCAGTAGCCGAGATAGACATGCGGCAGGCCGAGCGCTTTCGTGCGCCTGACATGATCTAGAATCATGAAAGTGCCGAGCGAGCGCCGTTCGAGCGCCGGATTGAAATAGGAATAGACCATCGACAGCCCGTCGCTCATCGTATCGGTCAGCGCAGCAGCAAGCAACTCGCCCTTCGGCCGCTCCTCCAGTCCGGACCCTTCCTCGCGCCGGCGGTATTCGACGATTCGCGTATTCACATGCGTGTCTTCCACCATGATCGCGTAGTCGAGCACGGTCATGTCGGACATGCCGCCCTGCTGGTGGCGATAATCGAGATAGCGTCGGAAGAGGGAATATTGTTCGCTGGAAGGCTGGGCGGTGAATTCGGTGGCGATGACGTCGGAATTGGCGGCAAGCACCCGCTTCATCGATTTCGTCGGCTCGAAATCCTGGGCGAGAATCCGCACGGAAACACAGGCGCGGCAGGATTCGCAGGCCGGACGGTAGGCGATATTTTGTGAGCGGCGGAAACCGCCTTGCGTCAGGATATCGTTCATCTCGGCGGCCCGCGGGCCGACCAGATGGGTGAACACCTTACGCTCCATCTCATGTGGCAGATACGGACACGCAGCCGGAGCCGTCAGATAAAACTGCGGGGATGGCGTTGTCTGCGTATTCATTTGTCGCGGAAGTTTCCTTGTCGAGACAGTGCCGTTTTCTGACAGCATGACCTAAGAATAGAAAACGTCAACAGCGGGACCATTTCGGCCCTTCATTTCCGTCTTCTAAAGTTAAATATGGAGCGTCCGCAACAGGCGGCAAAGGGAGGAGGAGACTTTATTTCGTCTCCTCCGCGTTTCAAGCGGTGCGCACCGTCACCGTGCCGACCAGGAGGTCGTGGACGAGGCGGCTGCGCTCGATAAACAGGCCGGCAAGCAGGATGAGCGGCGTCAGCACCGAGTTGAGGATCCAGAACAGCGCCAGATGCACGATCGCCGTCAGGAAATCCATCGGCCGTCCATCGACGCGCACGATCGCGATGCCCATTGCCCGCATGCCGAGCGAGGCCTGGCTCGGTCCGCCGACCGTCAGGCCGAAGTAAATCCCGGCGACAATGACGAAGAGCGCAGGGTAGAGAAGGAAGCCGAGGCCGAGCGTGATGATCGACAGGAAGAACAGCACGATCGCTGCGGGAATCCACAGCAGCGCCACGATAAAGTAGTCGAGGATGAAGGCAAGGACACGGCGGCTCAACACGCCGCTATAGGCGCGCCAGTCCTCCGGTGCGGCAAAAAGCGGATTGGGGTTGTAGCTCATCTCAATCTCCTGCGAAAAAGCGATGCCGCTGATATGGTGTCAGTAGGGCGAAATACAATAATCGTCCTATATTCACCGTTTCCCGAGGATCTTCGCCACCTCGACCGCGAAATAGGTGAGGATGCCGTCACATCCCGCCCGCTTGAACGACAAGAGCGTTTCCAGCATCGCCCGCTCGCCGTCGATCCAGCCGTTCATCGCCGCCGCCTTGATCTGGGTATATTCGCCGGAAACCTGGTAGGCGAAGGTCGGCAGGCCGAAAGCCTCCTTCATGCGCCAGCAGATGTCGAGATAGGGCAGGCCGGGCTTGACCATCAGCATGTCGGCACCTTCCTCGACGTCGAGCGCAGCGTCGCGGATCGCCTCCGTGCCGTTGGCCGGGTCGATATAATAGGTTTTCTTGTCACCTTTCAGCAGGCCGCCGGTCGAGATCGCCTCGCGATAGGGGCCATAGAAGGCGGAGGCGAATTTCGTCGCATAGCTCATGATGCCGACGCTCTGATGGCCGGCCGCGTCGAGCGCCATCCGGATCGCGCCGATGCGCCCATCCATCATCTCCGACGGCGCGATGATGTCGGCGCCGGCATCCGCCTGCATGACCGCCGCGCGCGCCACCTGGTCGACGGTCTCGTCATTGACGATCTCGCCGTCTCTCAAGATTCCGTCATGGCCATGGCTGGTGAAGGGATCGAGCGCGACGTCGGTGATGACGCCGATATTCGGCACCGCCTTCTTGATCGCCGCCGTCGCCTGGTTGATCAGGTTATTGGCTTCGAGGCTGTTCGAACCGGTCTCGTCGCGCAGTTCCATTTCGACGTTCGGAAAGGTGGCGAGCGCCGGAATGCCGAGGCCGGCGGCTTCGCGTGCGGCCTCAACCGCCTTGTCGATGCTCATGCGGTTGACGCCGGGCATGGCCGCGATCGGATCGACGATGCCGGAACCCGGCACGATGAAGATCGGCCAGATCAGGTCGTCGACGGTCAGCCGGTTCTCCTGCACCAGTCGGCGTGTCCAATCCGCCTTGCGGTTGCGTCGCATGCGGCGATGGCCGGTAATGTGGTCGACGAGATGCGTCCTGTCCTGCATGATATCTGTCCCTGGCCCATTCCATTTATCGGAGCGCTCATTATCATGGCGCCCGGAAAATCCAAACCGGACGATTGGCCGCGGCGGAAAACACCCTTATGACGATGCAACCGGAACCGATGTCTGCCCCATGGAAACCGATAGCCCGACGATCCCGAAGCGCACGCTGGCGGATCTCCTCTTCATTCTCTTCCTGAGGCTGGTTGCGGTATCCTGCTTCTGGTTCGGTCTTCAGTACTGGGCGATGCTCGTCGGCTATTCGCTGGTTGGCGCCGGCCGCTTCGATCTGTTGAGCCTGCCGTGGAAGGTGGCAAGCACCAGCTTGGCCGTGCTTTTCCCCGTCGCCTCCCTCGGTCTCTGGCTCACCGTGTCCTGGGGGCCCGTCATCTGGGTGCTGGCGGCCGGCGGCCAGGTCCTGATGTATGGGCTGCTGCCGGATATTTTCGGCCCCAACAAGCTGATCATCCTGCTGCATCTCATGGTCGCCGCCGTCTACTGCATTTTCCGCCTGCTGCTGTGGCTGGAAAAGCGCCGGCACCGCCGCCAGGTAAGCGTTGATTTACCCTGAGACAACGTGGGGTTTCCAGTAAGGCTCCGTTAAGCCTGCGGTTTAAGTCGAATTTTATATGTATTCGATAGGGTCTCACTCAAGGCGGGAAGAAAACGACACCGCCAATCAAACAGTGAGGCAGTCAATATGAACACGAAAATCAAGCCGCAGGCGGTATCGAACTTCCGTGACCAGCAGGATCAGGGCATCCGCGATCTTTACATGGAATCCCTTCATCTTGTTGAACGTCTTCACCGTCGTCTTCTCGACGTCATCAAGGACGAGTTCGACCGTCAGGGTCGCAGCGACGTCAACGCCATCCAGGCGCTGCTCCTTTTCAACATCGGCAATTCCGAGCTGACCGCCGGCGAGCTGCGCTCGCGTGGTTACTATCTCGGCTCCAACGTTTCCTACAACGTCAAGAAGCTGGTCGACCTCGGCTTCATCAACCACCAGCGCTCGCGCATCGACCGCCGCTCGGTCCGCATCAGCCTGACCGAGACCGGCCAGGACATCGCAGAAACGGTCGCCAAGCTCTACGAACGCCACATCGCCTCGATCGACAAGGTCGGCGGCATCGGCACCGACGAATTCACCCAGATGAACAAGCTGCTCCAGCGTCTGGACCGCTTCTGGAACGACTCGATCATGTATCGCCTCTAAAACCCCTGACCTCCTTTCAGGGTTGCAGAAAACCGGACGTGTCCCTGCGCGTCCGGTTTTGCCATTTGCGCACGTGGCATCTTTGCAACGCAGGGCAGGCAAGCGTTATCGCCTGTATTCAAGCCGTTTTTTAGCCGTTATTAACCGGCACGGTTTAGCCCGTCATATGGTTCGTTGCGTCGTGTTCGCTCCGGCAGCCCTCGGTCCTCCGGCCCCGATAACACGAATTGGCCATATTGGTGTGGCAGCGGAAGGTTTGACAACCGGCGCTTGAACCGATCGGGAATGTTCGGGCTGTCGCATCGCGATTCTGTGATGGGACAGGTGGAATTTCCCGATCCGCCGGCAGAACGAATGGATAGGGATCTGCGCTACGGCGCAGTGATATCGCAAAGGGCCGCGGCTTCTCTTTATCGCGGCATTCAGTGGTTGGGACTATGTCGAAGAAAAACGGAATTGAAGCTCTTTCGCGTCGCGCTTTCCTGGCGTCGGCGGCAACTGTTGGTGCCGGCGCACTAGCTGCCGGACCTGCATTTGCGCAATCGGCGCTCGATGGGCTCCTGAACGCGCCGCGGCGCGGCAACTGGGACGACCAGTTCGACGCCAAGGCGGCTTCGCGCACGGCGACCGCCGTCGTTTCCAATACGCCGATCCTCGGTCCCCAATCGGTCGCGAGCGCACAGCAGGCGATCATGCAATATCAGCAGATTGCGGCAGCCGGCGGCTGGCCGGAGGTCAATCCCGGCGATCAGCGCCTGCAGCTCGGCGTCAGCTCTCCCGCCGTCCAGGCGCTGCGCCAGCGCCTGGCGATCACCGGCGACCTGCCGCGCGAAGCCGGCCTGTCCAACGCCTTCGATTCCTATGTCGACGGCGCCGTCAAGCGCTTCCAGGCGCGTCACGGCCTGCCGTCCGACGGCGTTCTCGGCGAATTCACGCTGAAGGCGATGAACATTCCGGCGGATGTCCGCCTGCAGCAGTTGAACACCAACCTGGTCCGCCTACAGACCTTCCCGGAAGATCTTGGCCGCCGCCACCTGATGGTCAACATTCCGGCCGCCTATGTCGAGGCTGTTGAAGACGGCAGCGTCGCGACACGTCACACGGCGGTCGTCGGCCGCTTGAGCCGCCCGACGCATCTCGTCAATTCGAAGATCTACGAGGTCATCCTCAACCCGTATTGGACCGCGCCGCGCTCGATCGTCGAGAAGGACATCATGCCGCTGATGCGCAAGGATCCGACCTATCTCGAAAAGAACGCCATCCGCCTGATCGACGGCAAGGGCAATGAAGTCGCCCCCGAAACCGTCGACTGGAACGGCGAGGCGCCGAACCTGATGTTCCGTCAGGATCCGGGCAAGATCAACGCCATGGCCTCGACGAAGATCAACTTCTACAACAAGAACGGCGAGTACATGCACGACACGCCGCAGCAGGGCCTGTTCAACAAACTGATGCGCTTCGAATCCTCGGGCTGCGTCCGCGTCCAGAACGTGCGCGACCTGACGAACTGGCTGCTGCGCGAAACCCCCGGCTGGAGCCGCCAGCAGATGGAGCAGGTGATTGCAAGCGGCATCAACACGCCGATCAAGCTCGCGGCGGAAGTTCCGGTCTATTTCGTCTACATCTCTGCCTGGGGCATGCCCGACGGCATCGTCCAGTTCCGCGACGACATCTATCAGATGGACGGCAATGCCGAATTGGCGCTCGATACCACGGCTGGCATGGAACAGCCGGTGCAATAAGCGGCGACCTCTGCATCGCACCCTCGAACCGCGCCCTCCCGGCGCGGTTTTTTTATTGCGACAAGCGCGCTTTATCGCGGAGCTGCGATTCATCGGCGCCGCGCGGTCGCAAAATGACTGGAGCGCGCGCTTTGCTCAGCAAATGTCGTTCTTCGTATTGCCCTTGCTACAGGGGAAGGATAATACCTTCGCGCATTCCAGTTGAGGAGCCCGCCCATGACCAATGCTTCCACCGAATCCTTCTTCAATCGCTCGCTCGCGGACGTCGATCCGGAAATTTTCGGCGCGATCGGAAAGGAACTCGGTCGCCAACGGCACGAGATCGAACTGATCGCTTCCGAGAACATCGTCTCCCGCGCCGTGCTGGAAGCCCAGGGCTCCATCATGACCAACAAATATGCCGAGGGTTATCCGGGCAAGCGGTATTACGGCGGCTGCCAGTTCGTCGATATCGCCGAGGAACTGGCGATCGAGCGCGCCAAGAAGCTGTTCGGCGTCAATTTCGCCAACGTCCAGCCGAATTCCGGCTCGCAGATGAACCAGGCCGTGTTCCTGGCGCTGCTGCAGCCGGGCGATACCTTCATGGGCCTCGACCTCAATTCGGGCGGTCACCTCACGCATGGTTCGCCGGTCAACATGTCCGGCAAGTGGTTCAACGTCGTTTCCTACGGCGTGCGTGAAGGCGACAACCTGCTCGACATGGATGACGTCGCCCGCAAGGCCGAAGAGCACAAGCCGAAGCTGATCATCGCCGGCGGCACGGCCTATTCCCGCATCTGGGACTGGAAGCGTTTCCGCGAGATTGCCGACTCGGTCGGCGCATATCTGATGGTCGACATGGCCCACATCGCCGGCCTCGTCGCCGGCGGGCAGCATCCGTCGCCGTTCCCGCACTGCCATGTCGCGACGACGACGACCCACAAGTCGCTGCGCGGCCCCCGCGGCGGTGTCATCCTCACTAACGAAGAGGATCTGGCCAAGAAGTTCAATTCGGCCGTCTTCCCGGGGCTGCAGGGTGGTCCGCTGATGCATATTATCGCCGCCAAGGCCGTCGCCTTCGGCGAGGCGCTGCAGCCGGAATTCAAGGAATATGCCGCCCAGATCGTCAAGAACGCCCGGGCGCTTGCCGAAACGCTGATCGCAGGCGGCCTCGATGTCGTTTCAGGCGGCACCGACAACCACCTGATGCTCGTCGACCTGCGCAAGAAGAACGCCACCGGCAAGCGCGCCGAGGCAGCTCTCGGTCGCGCCTACGTCACCTGCAACAAGAACGGCATTCCCTTCGACCCGGAAAAGCCCTTCGTCACCTCGGGCGTGCGCCTCGGCGCGCCGGCCGGCACCACCCGCGGCTTCAAGGAAGCCGAATTCCGCGAGATCGGCAATCTGATCGTCGAGGTCCTCGACGGCCTGAAGGTCGCCAATTCCGATGAAGGCAACGCCGCCGTCGAAGCCGCCGTGCGCGGCAAGGTCGTCAACCTCACGGACCGCTTCCCAATGTATGACTACATGGGGTAAGGAGTAGCGATGCGCTGCCCCTATTGTGGTTCGGAAGATACCCAGGTCAAGGATTCGCGTCCGGCGGAGGACAATACGTCCATCCGCCGGCGGCGTATCTGTCCGGATTGCGGCGGCCGCTTCACCACCTTCGAGCGTGTGCAGCTGCGCGAGCTGATGGTCATCAAGAAGACCGGCCGCAAGGTGCCCTTCGATCGCGACAAGCTGGTGCGCTCCTTCGAAGTGGCGCTGCGCAAACGCCCTGTAGAGCGTGACCGCATCGAGCGTGCCGTGTCCGGCATCGTCCGCCGGCTGGAGAGCTCCGGCGAGACCGAAATCTCCTCCGAGCAGATCGGCTTGCAGGTACTGGAAGCGATGAAGAGCCTCGACGATGTCGGTTTCGTGCGCTACGCCTCGGTTTATCGGGATTTCTCGCTCGCCGAGGATTTCGAAAAGGTTATTTCCGAAATAAACGCCAAGATCGCCCGCGACCCATTGGACAGATGAGCCATGAGCGTCGCGCCGGATGACGAAGGTTTCATGGCGGCGGCGATCCGCCTGTCGCGCCGGCATCTCGGCCGCACCGCCACCAACCCTTCCGTCGGCTGCCTGATCGTCAAGGAGGGCGTCGTCGTCGGCCAAGCGGTCACCGCCCTCGGCGGCCGCCCGCACGCCGAGCCGCAGGCGCTCGCCGAAGCCGGCGAGGCTGCCCGCGGCGCCACCGCCTATGTAACACTCGAACCCTGCTCGCATCACGGCAAGACACCGCCCTGCGCCGAGGCGTTGATCGCCTCTGGTGTGGCCCGCGTCGTCATCAGCGTCACCGATCCCGATCCGCGGGTTTCGGGACGCGGCATCGCGATGTTGCGCGATGCAGGAATCGAGGTCGATTCCGGCGTGCTGGAAGCCGAGGGCCGACGTTCGCTGGCTGGCTATCTCACCCGCCAGACGAAGAACCGGCCTTATGTGACTCTCAAGCTTGCCATTTCCGCCGATGGCATGATCGGCCGCGCGGGGGAGGGCCAAGTGGCGATAACCGGCCCGGAGGCTCGCGCCGAGGTGCAGGCGCTGCGCGCCGAAACCGATGCGATCCTCGTCGGCATCGGCACGGCGATATCGGACGATCCGCTGCTGACGGTGCGTGCGCCGGGGCTCGAAGCGCAGTCGCCGATCCGTGTCGTGCTCGATCCGTCTTTGGCGTTGCCGCTGACGAGCAGGCTGGTTGCCACGGCGCGCGAAGTGCCGGTCATCTTGATTGCGAGCGAGGACATGTCGCCCTTGGTGGCGGATGCGGAGGGTTTACCCCCCTCTGCCCTGCAGGAGCACCAGGCTCGAGCCACGGGGCTCGACCCGTCCTTTGGCCGCCCCACAACGGGAGAGATCGGCGAGGGGCGCGATCAGAATTCTCAGGCTGACTCGTCATCACCGGCAACTGAGGATGTTGGGCAGGGAGCTATCCCCCAGCCAACCTCTCTCCTTGTGGGGGAGATGCCCGGCAGGGCAGAAGGGGGTGCCCCGCCCACCGACGCTGACATAGATTCCCGCCGCGCCGCACTGGAGGCCGCGGGTGTCGAGATCGTCTACTGTAATCCCTATCACCCGGAAGTCCTGCTGCCAGCCTTGGCAACACGCGGCATTTCCTCGCTTCTGGTCGAAGGCGGTGCCAAGACGGCGCGGCTTTTCCTTGAAGCCGGTCTCGTCGACCGCATCCAGCTCTATCAGGCGCCGGTCGTCATCGGCGAGCGCGGTATTGAATCCCCGTTGCAGGCAACCGACATACCATCCGGTTTTACCCATGTGGGCACGCTGATCTTCGGCGCTGATCGCCTGGACGAATACGAAAGAGGGCTTTGATGTTTACGGGAATAGTCACCGATGTCGGCACGGTCGAATCCGTTTCCCCCTTGAAGGAAGGCATCCGGCTGCGGGTCGCAACCGCCTATGATCCTGCCACCATCGATATGGGCGCCTCCATCTCGCATTCCGGCATCTGCCTCACCGTGACCGGCCTGCCGCAGGAAGGCAGCAATGGCCGCTGGTTCGAGGTCGAGGCCTGGGAGGAAGCACTGCGGCTGACGACGATCGGCACCTGGCAGGAGGGCAGCCGCATCAATCTCGAACGGTCGCTGAAGATCGGCGACGAACTCGGCGGCCATATCGTTTCCGGCCATGTCGACGGCAAGGCGGAGATACTCTCGGTGTCATCGGAAGGCGACGCTACGCGTTACCGCCTGCGCGCACCCGAACATCTGGCGAAATTCGTCGCCCCCAAGGGGTCGATCGCGCTCGATGGCACGTCGCTGACGGTCAACGCGGTCGATGGCACGGATTTCGACGTCCTGCTCATTCGCCACACGCTCGAGGTCACCACCTGGGGCGACCGCAAGGCCGGCGATTTCGTCAATTTCGAAGTCGACACCATGGCGCGTTACGCTGCCCGGCTGGCGGAGTTCCCGACCCCGTGAGTTCCAAACCCTGTACGGGTTTCCTGCTGGCGGGGCTGGCCGGCCAGATAGCTCACCAAACCGGGGAGAGTTTCGTCAGATACTGGCCGTAGGCGCTCTTGCCGAGCTTCTCTGCCAGCTTGGCGAGGTCGTCCTGCGAGATGTAGCCCATGCGCCAGGCGACTTCTTCGGGGCAGGCAATCTTGAACCCCTGGCGCTTCTCCAGCGTACTGACGAAACCTGCGGCATCGTGCAGGCTGTCAGGCGTGCCGGTGTCGAGCCAGGCATAGCCTCGGCCCATCAGCTCCACGAAAAGCTGGCCGCGCTCGAGATAGACGCGGTTGACATCGGTGATTTCCAATTCGCCGCGCGGCGACGGCTTCAGATTGGCGGCGATATCAACGACTTGCTGGTCGTAGAAATAGAGGCCGGTCACCGCCCAGTTCGATTTTGGCGCCTTCGGCTTCTCCTCGATCGACAGCGCATTCATCCTTTCGTCAAAGCCGACAACGCCATAGCGTTCCGGGTCGGTGACGTGATAGGCGAACACCGTCGCACCTTCCCGCCGGCTCGTGCCGGATTTCATGATTTCCGGCAGTCCGTGCCCGTAGAAGATGTTGTCGCCTAGAACCAGTGCAGAGCTGTCGCCATGCACGAAGTCGGCGCCGATGATGAAGGCCTGGGCGAGGCCGTCCGGGCTCGGCTGTACGGCATAGGTCAGCGAAATTCCCCATTGCGAACCGTCGCCGAGAAGGCGTTTGAAGGCTTCGACGTCGTGGGGCGTGGTGATGATCAACAGCTCCCGGATGCCGGCGAGCATGAGCGTCGTCAGCGGATAGTAGATCATCGGCTTGTCGTAGACCGGCATCAACTGTTTCGAGACGGCCTGCGTGATCGGATGCAGACGTGTGCCCGTACCGCCGGCGAGAATAATTCCCTTCATGCTTTCTCCTTAGAGACCTTTATACAAAAGCTCTTGCATGACAATCGTCATGGACTGCTTCCACTCCGGGAGCCGGATTCCATAGGTTCTGGCGAGCTTGTCGCCGTTGAGGCGTGAATTGGCGGGCCGCTTGGCCGGTGTCGGATAGCCCGCCGTCGCGATGCGCTCGACGCCGACGTTTTTGCCGCCGGACTTAAGGAGCGCCGCGAATATCGCTTCGGCGAAATCCGCCCAGCTTGCTTCGCCGCTGCCGGTCAGGTGAAAGGTGCCGCGGAGCGATGGCGCAGGATCCGCGACGAGACGGGTTGCGATCGCGAGAATCGCGTCGGCGATGTCGAGTGCCGAGGTCGGGCATCCTCTCTGATCGGCGACGACGCGAAGTTGATCGCGCGTCTCGGAAAGCCGCAGCATCGTTTTCAGGAAATTGGCGCCAAAGGGCGAATAGACCCAGGCGGTGCGCAAGATGACGTGGTTGGGGTTCGCCGCCGCGACGGCCTTCTCGCCGGCGAGTTTCGAACGCCCATAGACGGAGATCGGCGCCGTCGCATCCTCTTCGGAATATGCCGAGGCCTTGTCGCCGCTGAAGACGTAGTCCGTCGAAATATGGATCACCGGGACCCCGATCCGCGCGGCAGCCTCGGCAACCGCCCCGGCGCCGGCCGCGTTGACGGAGAAAGCAAGCTCGGCTTCGCTCTCGGCCTTGTCCACCGCCGTATAGGCGGCGGCCGAGACGATGACATCAGGGCGCAGAGCCGAGAAGGCGGCTGTGACGCTTGCAGGATCCGAAAGGTCCATTTCCGGCCGGCCGACCGCGCTGATTTCGACACCCGTTTCGGCGCCGCGTCTGAGCAGCGACTGAACAACCTGGCCCTGTTTGCCGGTGACGGCTATGCGCATCGGTTACTGTCCCTTGAAAACGCCGAGGCGTTCGCCGGAATAGACGTTTTCGCGTAGCGGCCTCCACCACCATTCGTTTTCCAAGTACCAGTGCACGGTCTTCTCGATGCCGGTCTCGAAGGTCTCTTGCGCCTTCCAGCCGAGTTCGCTTTCCAGTTTCGAGGCATCGATCGCGTAGCGTGCGTCGTGTCCGGGGCGGTCCGTGACGTTGGTGATCAGGCGCGCATGCGGTGCCTTGTCGCTATAGACAGCGTCGAGAATAGCGCAGATGCGATTGACGACATCGATGTTTCGGCGCTCATTGCGACCTCCCACATTGTATTTTTCGCCCAGGCGCCCTCTGGATGCGATCGTGAAGAGCGCGCGGGCGTGGTCTTCGACATAGAGCCAGTCGCGAACATTCGCACCGTTGCCGTAAACCGGAAGAGGCTTGCCCTCCAGTGCGTTCAGGATCATCAGCGGAATGAGCTTTTCCGGGAAATGGAACGGGCCGTAGTTGTTGGAGCAATTGGAGACGACGACGGGCAGGCCGTAGGTGCGGTGCCAGGCAATCGCCAGATGGTCGCTCGCGGCCTTAGAGGCGGAGTAGGGCGAGGACGGATCGTAAGGCGTCGTCTCCGCGAAGAGGCCCTCGTCGCCGAGCGAGCCGTAGACCTCGTCCGTCGAGACGTGCAGAAAGCGGAAGGCGCTCTTGCGGTGAGCGTCGAGCCCATCCCAATAGTGTCGTGCGGCATCCAGCAGACTGAATGTCCCGACGATGTTGGTCTGAATGAAATCGGCCGCGCCCGAGATCGAGCGGTCGACATGGCTCTCGGCCGCAAGATGCATGACGATATCGGGGCGGAAGGACGCGAATGCTTCCGGCATCCTGGCGCGGTCGCAGATGTCGGCGTGCAGGAATTGATAGTTCGGCGCCGATTCGACGGACTTCAGCGAGGCCCGGTTGCCGGCATAAGTCAGCGCGTCGACATTCAGCACCTCAGCGCCGATCTCGCTGACGAGATGGCGCACCAATGCCGATCCGATGAAGCCCGCTCCGCCCGTAACCAGTATGCGCATCGTCGATCAATCCTGGGGTTGCTGTGTTGAATAGGAAAAATGGCTTGGCAGATCGGCGAGCCGCGGCAGCGTCTTGTCCTTGTCTGAAGATACCATGTCTCTCTCGTCGAAGGGCCAACGAATGCCGATCGCCGGATCGTTCCATGCGATGCCCCGATCGTGCTGCGGGCTGTAGGGCGCGGTTACCTTGTAGCTGATGACGCTGTTCGGCTCGATCGTTGCGAATCCGTGGGCGAAACCAGGCGGTATCCAGAGCTGCTTGCCGGTGTCCGGCGAGAGCTCCTGCGAGAGCCATTCGCCGTAGCTCGGGGATCCCACGCGGATATCGACGACGACATCCATGATCCGGCCGGCAAGGCAGCGCACCAGCTTGCCCTGGGCGAAGGGCGGGATCTGGAAGTGAAGCCCCCGGACGGTGCCAGCCTGCGCCGAAAGCGATTCATTGTCCTGGACGAACGTGACGTCGGCCACATTTTCCCGGAACCAGGCATCCTTGAATACCTCGGAGAAGTAGCCGCGGTGATCGCCGAAGCGTGGTGGAGTAATTGCAACAATGCCCTCGAGGGCCGCGGTCTCAATGCGCATGACTTACCTTTTCTGCGGCCTTCATAACGCTCATCAGCATCTCCGCCTGCGAGCGGCTCCGAATGGCCTCGAGGCCTTTCGCGGCAATGGCATCGCGCTCGTCGGCATCTGCAATCAGCTTGTAGCAGCGCTCGATCATGTTGTCATAGGGCTCAATTGCCAAGCCGCCGATGAAGGGCTGGAGGTCTGGATCGCGGATGTCGCCTTCCGTCAGCACGCAGACCCGATTGGCGAGCAGATAGGAAATGCGGACGATCTCGAAGACGCCGCTCGCATAGTGATGGATGTTGATGACGATTTTGGCACGGGCAATCGCTGCATCGCGTTCCCTGCCATAGATGTTGAAGAGATGCGCGACCTTGAGCCCGCCGTCCTTCAGCGTCTTCAGGATATGATGGCGGCGTTCGTTCATCGAGCCGTAAAAGAGCACGTCGATATCCTTGACCGGGGCGTGCTGAATCTGGCTCAGGCAGCGGCTGTAACCGATTTCGAGCACACCGGCGTGATCGATCCCCTTGGCGGCAAGATTTTCACGGTTGCGCGGGCTGTAGTCGAGCACCGGCATCGCCCTCAGGATCGACGTATAGCGCGAATTGATCCAGCTGCTTTCTTCGGACACCTGCTCGAGGTTGATGATGACGCTGTCTTTCGGCAGATGGTCGACGATCTCAGTGGGGAGAAGATTGCCACCGTAGATGATCGGCGCACGGCCGGCGAATGCGCTCATATCGCGGACGATCGGTGCCGAGCCGCCGAGTTCTTCGAAGGCGCCTTGCAGGCCGAGCGCGACTTCGTCGAAGGCGTGGCTGTGATTGTAGTTTTCGGGCGTCACGATCCAGATGCAATGACGGTCCTTGTGTGCCTGCCATCCGCCGCTAAAGGGCTGCAACGAGTTGCCGGGCGGCTGCTCGATTTTCGGTGCGGCTGGTATAGCGGGCCTTTCCGTCCGTGCCGGCTGCTGCTGCATCTGAGAGGCGCCCGAGGCCTGCGGAGCATAGGCGCGCATCAATTCGCGTCCGCCGATGAACTGGCCGCGCGGCATCCAGCCGGGCGGGTCATCAGCCATCCAGATCAGATGCGGCTGCTTGACGAGCGGCTGGCGGCCTTCCTGCCACGAGGTCAGGAGAGCCTCGTCACGGCTCTTCAGAAAGGCTTCCTTGGCGGCGAAGAGGCCATGCAGCATCCGGCCGAGGCGGGTCCCGAACTTCCATTCGAAATCGGCAAGAGCCGGTACGAAGGCGGCGATTTTCAATCCGGAGGCGGCAGCCTGCTGGACATAAAGCCCGAGCAGGCGCTCGATCACGAAGGGGCGCATCTTCGCGTTGGCATCGCGCGAATAGTGAGCCGTACCGGCATAGGCGGTGCCGGCCGGCGTGCCGACGCGCGCTTGATGTTCCAGCGATTCGAGGATGCGTTCGCAGAAAGCGAAATAGCCGGACCAGAATTTCCGGTTGCCGCAGAAATAGTTGCAGAACGCGAAGGCAGTCTTGTCCTGCGGCGGCGCGATCGGATAGCCCAGCTCTTGGATATGCAGGAAGATCGGCTCCATGCCGGGATGGCCGCCTAGCAGTGAATGCTCCCAGACGTTGCTGTAGATCGCCGCGTGGCCGATCAGCGGATTGTAAAGATAGGCATCCGCACCCTCCGCCCGGGCCTCTGCCGCCTCGGTGACGAAGGACGGGAAGCTTGTTACCGACTTCATCTCGAATTTGCTCGAAAGCAGCCCCCAGAATACGTCGTCGCCGAGGCCGATTGCCTCGTGATGCTGATGCAGGGTGAGGAAAAGTTCATATTCGCGGGTCGTCGCCTGCGTATTGAACGAGATGTCGAACGGCATGGCCGCCGCATCGATCTGGCTGCGCTGCAAAGGATCGAGATAGGGTTGGTAGATAATCACGGATCCTGTGCCGGCCGCTTTCTCCGTGAGAAGCGCCAGATCAGGAAGACCGGCCGGCAAGGAAGAAATGGGCTGATTGATCGTCAAGGTATTGTCCTTCGCGCGTGGCCGCCGTCTTCGTACTTCACGAAACAGCATTCGGGCTGGTTCGGGTGTCGACTATTGGACGTGAAGCTTGCGCCACACTGTTGGCAGGAATTTCGCTGGTCAGCTTGGGAACAGGTTAAGCCGCAATGTTCGTGCCAGGCCAACTGCGTGATAGTGCCTAACTTTGGACGGCGTCATGAAAAACGAAAAGATCTATGTAACGAAGCCCAGCCTGCCGCCGCTCGAAGAATTCATCCCTTCGCTGGAAGCTATCTGGAACAATCGCATCCTGACCAATGGCGGGCCATTCCACGAGCAACTGGAGCAGGAGCTCTGCAGCCATCTCGGCGTGAAGCACATCAGCCTGTTTTCCAACGCCACCGTTGCCTTGCTGACGGCGCTTCAGGCGCTCCGTGTCACGGGTGAAGTCATCACCACGCCTTACTCCTTCGTGGCCACTTCGCATTCGCTTCTCTGGAACGGGTTGAAGCCCGTCTTCGTCGACATCGATCCGGTGACGCTCAATCTCGATCCATCGAAGATCGAGGCGGCGATCACGCAGCAGACGACGGCGATCATGCCGGTGCATTGCTACGGCCACCCTTGCGATGTCGATTCGATCCAGAAGATCGCCGATCTCTACAATCTCAAGGTCATCTATGACGCCGCCCATGCCTTCGGCGTGGAAGACCAGCGAGGAAGTATTCTCAATCACGGTGACCTTTCCATCCTGAGTTTCCATGCGACAAAGGTTTTCAACACATTCGAAGGCGGGGCCATCATCTGCCCCGATATCAAGACGAAGACCCGAATCGACCAGCTGAAGAACTTCGGTTACGTCGATGAGGTGACTGTGGTGGCGCCGGGCACGAACGGCAAGATGAGCGAGTTCAATGCTGCGCTCGGCCTGCTGCAACTGAAATACATTAACTTCGCCCTTGAAAGGCGTGGGCTCATCGACGCCGCATACCGCGAGCGTCTGCGCGGCGTCGCGGGTATAGAATGTCTGCACCGTTCCGGCGAGACCGTCTCCAACTTCTCTTATTTCCCGATCCTCGTACGCCCTGACTATGCCATTTCGCGCGATGAGCTCTATGAGCTTCTGAAGGAAAACGGCATTCATCCGCGCCGTTATTTCTATCCGCTGATCTCAAGCTTTTCGATGTACCGCAGCCTGCCTTCCGCGCAGCCCGCGAATCTGCCGGTCGCAACCGAAGCCGCACAGCAGGTGCTCTGCCTTCCCATCTATCCCGACATGGAAATGGAGATCGTCGACAAGGTCTGCGCGATCATTGCTTCTTAGGGGTAGATGAAATGAAACTGGCTATCATGCAGCCGTACTTCTTTCCTTACATTGGCTATTTTCAGCTGATCAGTGCGGTCGATAAATTCATCGTCTACGACAATATCAAATACACAAAGAAGGGTTGGATTAACCGAAACCGCATGTTGCGCGACGGCCGGGACGCCACATTCTCTCTGCCGCTGAAGGCCGCGCCGGATAGTTTAGACGTGTGCGAACGCAGCCTGTCGCCAGACTTCGACCGCAACAAGCTGCTGAATCAAATTCAAGGCGCTTATCGACGCGCGCCCTTTTTTTCCAATGCTTTCCCGGTGCTCGAGCAGGCGATAGGCTTCCCCGACAACAATCTTTTTTTCTATATTTTCAACTCAATCAGAGAAGTCTGCGGCTATCTTGGGATCAGGACAGACTTCGCCGTTTCCTCTGAAATAGCGATAGATCACGATCTCAAGGCCCAGGAAAAGGTTTTGGCACTTTGCGAGAAAGCGGGCGCGGAGGTCTATGTGAATGCGATAGGGGGTATGGAACTTTACTCTCAAGACGCGTTTGCTGCGCGCGGTATGAAACTGAAATTCATCAAGTCGAAGTGTGTGGAATATCCTCAGTTCGGCGCTGGTTTCGTCCCCTGGCTGTCAATTGTGGATGTCATCATGTTCAATTCGGTGGAAGAGATTCGGAGGAATATGCTGGGTGCGTATGACCTCATTCAACCTTAGGTGCGGTCGAGTGGTTCCTTCCCGCGGTCTGCCAAGAAGAAAATATCGGTGAAGCAATGTTCAAATGGAAGAAGTTAGGCAAGGTCTTTACGCCGCAGGAGGTGACTGATCGTCCGTGGCTTAAGGAGTTTGCTCAAGCGCCTGCAACGCTGCTTTTCGACGATTTTGTGCGAATATACTTTTCCTGCCGTCCACCAGCAGATCAGGCGGGGCAATATGTGTCGCATTCTGCTTATATTGACGTTGATAGGGCTGACTTGTTTAAGATCGTACGGATCAGCGAACGTCCGGTCCTGGAATTGGGCGGCCTTGGCGAGTTCGATCAATTTGGTACCTATCCGATCTCCGTAGCGAGGGATGGTGACCTCATACGCGCTTACTATGCCGGCTGGACCCGATGCGAATCCGTGCCATTCAACGTCGGTATAGGATTGGCCCTGAGCACGGACGAAGGCCGGACCTTCTTCAAGGCGGGCAGGGGACCCGTCGTGCCGTACTCGCCGGATGAACCCTTCGTCCTGAGTGGTCCCAAGATTCGGCGTTTTAACGACCGATGGTACCTGTTCTATATCTCTGGTTCCAAGTGGATCATGGCCGACGGGCGTGCGGAGCCTGTGTACAAAATCCGTCTCGCCACCTCTGAAGATGGCGTGCACTGGTCGAAAGCGAACAGAGATCTAATCGAATCTGTCGTCGAGATTGATGAAGCGCAGGCCAGCCCCGATGTGATCTTTGCCGGCGGGCGCTACCACATGTTCTTCTGCTATCGCCACAGCACGAATTATCGCGGCAAAGAAAAAGGATACCGGATCGGCTACGCCTCGAGCAACGATCTGGTCAACTGGCAACGTGACGATAGCAAAGCGGGGCTGACGGTGTCCGACACAGGCTGGGATGAAGAGATGGTTAGTTACCCGCATGTCTTCGAGTTGGATGGCAAGACCTATATGGCCTATCTCGGCAATCAAGTCGGACGCAACGGCTTCGGCCTTGCTGTTCTCGATGGAAAGCTCGGTGACGCATGACCAAGATGCGATGGAAGAAACTGGGCAAGATCTTTGATCCCACGCAGCATCATCTGCCCGCAGGCTGCGTCGAGTTTGCGCAGTCGCCCCAGGCGCTCGTTTTCGATGACTTTATACGGATCTACTTCTCAACGCGCGCAACTGACGTGAACGGTAAATATCTCAGCCATGTCGCGTTCGTCGACATGGACAAGACTCTGGAGCGAGCCATTCGCGTTTCCGACAGGCCGGTTATTGAACTCGGTAAACTCGGTTGCTTTGACGAGCATGGCATCTTCCCGATTAATGTGATGCGACACGAAGGGAAGATCTACGGCTACACATGCGGCTGGAATCGAAGGGTCGCCGTCTCGGTCGACACGGCAATCGGGCTTGCCCTCAGTGACGACGACGGGATGTCGTTCAAGAGGATCGGCGATGGGCCGGTCTTGTCGGCGTCTCTCAAGGAGCCGTGCCTTGTCGGCGACGGCTTTGTGAAATTTATCGATGGCATCTTTCACATGTGGTACATTTTCGGGACTGGGTGGAAAGAATACTCCCCGGGCGCGCCTCCGGATCGCACTTATAAGATTGGTCATGCGACCTCACCAGACGGCGTCAATTGGCAGAAGGAGGAAGCCAGGCAGATCATACCGGATCGGCTTGGTGACGACGAGAGCCAAGCTCTGCCGACCGTCATCCGGATCGATGATCGATATCATATGTTCTTCTGCTATCGGCAATCGTCGGATTTTCGCACTAACAAGACACGCGGCTATCAAATCGGCCACGCCTATTCGCACGATCTGATCAACTGGTCACGCGATGACCTTGAATTGCGGATTGAAGGCACGGACGGCGAATGGGATTCCGATATGTTGTGCTATCCGCACGTCTTTGAGGCGGATGGGTCAATTTACCTCCTCTATAACGGAAATCAGTTTGGCCGGCATGGATTCGGCGCTGCAATATTGGAACGCGCTGCATGACGCCGGATTGGGGCCACAACCTCGCTTCGGCAAGCGACATCGCCCACCACTTGAATGAATGTGGAACTGTTTTCGCCGAGGGACTTCGCGCACGCGTGGACATCGACGCTTATGCGCTGAAAATCCTGCTCAATGCCGAGCGCTTTGAGGCATGGTCTGACGGTATGTTGATCGGGCTTCTGGCCATATATTGCAACAATCCCCAACAGACATCGGCATTCATTACGAATTTAAGTGTGTTTGAAGAATGGCGCGGCAGGGGGATAGCCGGAGCATTGCTTGAACGGAGCGTGGCTTTGGCCAGGCAGAAGGGGTTTGAAATCATACGGCTCGAGGTCGAGGCGAAAAACATGGCCGCCGTCACTGTCTATCGCAGACATGGGTTTGTGGTGCTGGATAGCGAACAGTCAATGCTGAGAATGAAGCGAGATTTGGGGTAGAAGATGGCTGAGAAGAAGCGCGATTATAACAGTGAAATCAAGGATGCTAGTGATCATCGCTACGCATACAACTTCGATTTTGACGTCATGCATCATTACATGCTGAAGTCTTTCATGCCCTTTTTTCGCTCGGGAAGCCTGCTTGAACTTGGAAGTTTCCGAGGCGATTTCACGAAAAGGATCGTTCCTTATTTCGACGATATCACCTGCGTCGAAGCCTCCGATGAGGCAATAGCCGTCGCGCAGAACGAACTGGGCGACGGCCTGACATTTATCAATGACGTGTTCGAAGACGTGAAGCTTCCCAAGCGCTATGACAATATCCTGCTGACACATGTTCTTGAGCATCTGGACGATCCGGTAGGCGTGCTGAAGCGCATCAATGACGAATGGCTGTCGGAAGGGGGAAGGCTCTTCCTGGTATGCCCGAATGCGAATGCGCCGTCCCGCCAGATCGCTGTCAAAATGGGTTTGATAAGCCACAATTCCGCAATCACAAAGGCGGAAGCTGAGCATGGTCACCGCATCACATATTCACTGGATACCCTGGAGCGCGATGCAAGATTGGCAGGATTGAACGTTGTGCATCGGTCCGGCGTTTTCTTCAAAGCTCTGGCAAATTTCCAGTGGGATCGCTTACTTCAGACGGACATCATTTCCAGTGAATATCTGGAGGGTTGCTATCAGCTGGGGCAGGTCTATCCGGATCTTTGCGCCAGCATCTTTCTCATGTGTGAAGCCGGCCGAGCGCAATAGGCTGCGCTTTCCCGAACTCAACTTATGAATTCCAAGGATGTCCGATGCCGCGCGTATCGATCTGTATTCCCGCATATAAGGCAGACTATTTCGAACTCTGCCTGCGAAGTGCATTGGCTCAAAGCTTCACCGATGTCGAAATACTGGTGTCGGATGATTGTCCGACTGATGAAATCCAAGCGATCTGCAGGAACTACGGCGGTTTTATCCAATACAGCCGCAATCCGAATCCCGGTCCCGAGAGCAATGTGCGCAGACTGGTGGAAATCGCGAGAGGCGAATACATCAAATTTCTGTTCGATGACGACGTGCTACACCCTTTCTGCATACAGTTCCTGCTAGAGGCGCTGGAGTCGACGCAGGAAAAAAATACGCGCCTTTCGTTTTCTCCTCGTTATTTGATTGACGGGAAAAATCATACTACCGGCTTCATTAACCACTTCAACGCTTCCGGAGACAGCCTCAAGATCGTTTCTGGCGACGACTTCTTGCGGTTGACGGCTCTCAACCATGTCAATTTAGTTGGAGAGTACACAACGGCTTTATTTCGGAAGGAGGACGCATTCGATAGCAATGGTCAATTCCGATTGTATAAGATGGAAGGCAATCTGTTTCCTGGCTTGATTGATTTGTCAGCCTGGGTGGAGCTGGCGCAGCTCGGCAATTTCGTCGTTCATCCTACACCGCTTTCCTATTTCAGGCGGCATGAGAACGCCACATCGAACCCAGAGGTCAACTGGAAATTCATTTATGCAATCACCTACTATGAGGACGTGCTAAATTTTGCCTTTGAAAAAGGCTATTTGCCGGCAAGCGACTTGCCTACCTCATATCGCAACCTGCTGAATATCTACCGGTACTGGCAGAATTCGTTCCCTCAGCTTGGAGCAAGAATTGCGCAAATTGAAGAGGCACTGATGTAAAGAAAGGTGGCACGCCCTCGGGCATTCGTAACTCCGCGTCCAGGAGCATCGGGCCGGGGCGGTTTGCGCTAAACTGCCGGTTCGGGGGCTCCCTACCGCGAAAGCTGAATGACCTCGCCACTATATTGCGCCCGCGCCGTCTCGCGGAAGCCAAGCTTGGCTGCGACTCTCAGCGACGCCGCGTTGTCGGGGCTGATGATGCAGCTCATTGCCTTTCCGGGAAATCGGACTTCTGCCCAGCCGATCAGGGCCGTCAGTGCCTCGGTGGCATAACCGCGGCCATGGGCGGCCGGCATCAGTGCCCAGCCGACCTCCATCGTTCCCTCGATTGGCGGCTCCATTTCGCGGCGGGCTTCGAGAAAACCGGCTTCACCGATGAACCGGCCGCTCGCCTTCTCGACGATCGCAAGAAAGCCGAAGCCCATGTGATGCCACATGCCGGCAATGCGCAGCATCCGGGCCCAACTCTGCTCACGCGTCGAGGGTGCTCCGCTGATGAAGCGGACGACGTCTTCGTTCGCCCACAACGCCGCATGCGCTTCGAAATCGTCGAGGCGGTGAGGGCGAAGCGTCAACCGCTCCGTTTCGAGCGTGGGAATGTGGGTCACATCAGGTCCTTCGGAAGCTGCGCCGTCAGGCGCCGGGTTCGCCGTCCCAGTAATCGAGTGGACTTTCCGCGCGTCCCATATGGCGGAATCGCCCGGGCTTTGCGCCATCTCTATTGGTCTTGGCGAGAAACTTGCCGGAATCGGGATATTCCACGATCTCGGTTTTCGCCATCGTCGAAATGCCGAGATAGACGAGGGGCGCCGTGCCGGTATTGATGATCTGGTGCGCCGTTTCCGGCCCGCCGGCCGGCGCCCCGAGCACGTCGCCGGCCTTGATCGCATGGCGCTCGTCGCCGAAGCGGTATTCGCCGATGCCCGCGATCACGTAGAACAGTTCGTCTTCGACATGGTGATTGTGGAAGGGGCAGCTCGATTTGCCCGACGGCACTTCGTTATAGCTGATGCCGAGGCCGGCCAGACCAAGAAGCCCGCCGAACGAGGCGTCGGCGCCTTCGTAGAAGTTACCCTGTTTCCAGTGATCGAGCGCGAGATCGGCGATATTGATCACCGCTTTCGGTTCCGTCGCCATGCTGTCCTCCTGTTGCAGGAGGAGAAACTATCATCTTGGCGGAAAATTCAATGCCCATCTGCACTGATCCAGGAAATCCCCCGGCATGGGCGGAGAGGAACGCCGCCCATGCTTCGAGGCCCGCGCTTCGGATGGAAGGCGTCGAGACGCTCTATCGTTGGCAATGCGCTGGAGGGATCGTCTGCGTCAGGACATGGAATTGGCGTTGTCCTCTTCGCGAGTCAATGAGCTAAGTCACTGAAAATCAGCTAAAAATACTTCATGAAAATTGCCTTCGAATTGCCGTTTTCCAGGCATCCCGGGAAGCTGGATCGAAAGGCTTACTCGGCAGTGCCGCTATCTCTCTGCCGATATTTCGTCTTTGGCGTTGCGGCATCAGGCGAAAGTGCTTGCCATTCTGATGAAGGCATGTTTTGACCGCGGCCTGCCGAGTGGAAAACGCCCCACAAACCGAAGGTGAACCATGCCGAGAGAGACCGCTCCCCATATTTTGATCGTTGAGGCCCGCTTCTACGACGACATGGCCGATGCGCTGCTCGAAGGCGCGACCTTTGCTCTGCAGGAGGCCGGCGCCACCTTTGAGGTCGTCACCGTTCCCGGCGCGCTGGAAATTCCGGCAGCGATTGCCATGTCGCTCGATGGAGACGACAATGGCGGCACACATTATGACGGCTATGTCGCCCTCGGCATGGTCATCCGCGGCGAGACCTATCACTTCGATATCGTATCGAACGAATCCTCGCGCGCATTGATGGATCTCGCGGTCAGCGAGTCCCTTGCCATCGGCAACGGCATCCTGACCGTGGAAAATGACGAACAGGCCTGGGCGCGCGCGCGCCGCTCGGACAAGGACAAAGGCGGATTTGCCGCTCGCGCAGCTCTGACGATGATCGAGCTGAAGCAGAAACTGGGTGCATGAAGAATGAGTGACGAGAAGACGGAACGGCCGGTCAAGACTGCGAACCAGCGGGGCGCTGCCCGTCTTGCTGCCGTTCAGGCGCTTTATCAGATGGATGTCGGCGGCACGGGCGTTCTGGAAATCGTGGCTGAATATGAGGCGCACCGCCTCGGCCAGGAAATCGACGGCGCGACCTACCTGAAGGCCGATGCCGGCTGGTTCCGCTCCATCGTCTCCGGCGTGGTGCGCGATCAGGTCCGCCTCGATCCGCTGATCGCTGCCGCGTTGCAGGATGATTGGGCGCTGTCGCGGCTTGACAGCACCGTGCGTGCGATTCTGCGCGCCGGCGTTTTCGAACTCCTTGACCGCAAGGACGTTCCGGTGGCGGTCATCGTCACCGAATATGTCGAAATCGCGCAGGCGTTTTTCGATGACGACGAGCCGAAGCTCGTCAATGCCGTGCTCGACCGCATCGCCAAGCAGGTTCGCGGCGAGGCGAAGAAGTAGGCTCTTAGCCCCCATACGATCTTCGCGATTTCTTTCTTCACGCCGCAATGGTTTTCGCCCGTTGCGGTCTTGACGCCACGTAATCGACCACGCAATCTCCGCACGGCTTAGCTGTAGCACTTCTGTGGAGAGGAAGGCGAGTCGGCGGCGTATTTGCCGGAGGAGGAGTGAACTCCGGCCTGTGGGAGGAAAGAGCGAAATGACCATTCTTTTATGGGTAATTGCATGCGGTCTGCTCTCGGTGGTCTATGCCGCCTGGGCAACCCGGTCGGTGCTTGCCGCCGATCAGGGCAATAGCCGGATGCAGGAGATCGCGGGTTATATCCGCGAAGGCGCTCAGGCCTATCTGACGCGCCAGTATCGCACCATTGCCCTTGTCGGCGTCGTCGTCTTCATTGCAGCCTGGCTGCTTCTTTCCGTCACGGCCGCGGTCGGTTTCCTGATCGGCGCCGTCCTGTCCGGTGCTGCCGGTTTCATCGGCATGCACGTCTCCGTTCGCGCCAACGTGCGCACCGCGCAGGCCGCGTCCGCCAGCCTCTCCGCCGGCCTCGACATTGCCTTCAAGTCGGGTGCGATCACCGGCATGCTGGTGGCGGGCCTCGCGCTGCTCGGCGTCTCCATCTACTATACCGTTTTGACCGTCGGGCTCGGCCATGAGAGTGGCTCGCGCGAAGTTATCGATGCGCTGGTGGCGCTCGGCTTCGGCGCGTCGCTGATCTCTATCTTCGCCCGTCTCGGCGGCGGCATCTTCACCAAGGGCGCCGATGTCGGCGGCGACCTCGTCGGAAAGGTGGAAGCCGGCATTCCCGAGGACGATCCGCGCAACCCGGCGACGATTGCCGATAACGTCGGCGATAATGTCGGCGACTGCGCCGGCATGGCTGCCGACCTCTTCGAGACCTATGCGGTCTCCGTCGTCGCCACCATGGTTCTCGCCGCGATCTTCTTTGCCGGCGCGCCGATCCTCCAGTCGGCGATGGTCTATCCGCTGGCGATCTGCGGCGCCTGCATCATCACCTCGATCATCGGCACCTTCTTCGTCAAGCTCGGTTCGAACGGCTCGATCATGGGCGCGCTCTACAAGGGCCTCATCGTCACCGGGCTGCTGTCGATCGTCGGTCTCGGCGCCGCGACCTCGCTGACCGTCGGCTGGGGTTCACTTGGCACGGTCGCCGGCGCCGACGTGACGGGCACCAACCTGTTCGTCTGCGGCCTTGTCGGGCTCGTCGTCACCGCGCTAATCGTCGTCATCACCGAATATTACACCGGCACCGGCAAGCGTCCGGTCGTTTCGATCGCCCAGTCGTCGGTGACCGGCCACGGCACCAACGTCATCCAGGGTCTGGCGGTCTCTCTGGAATCGACCGCTCTGCCGGCCATCGTCATCGTCGGCGGCATTCTCGCCACCTATCAGCTCGGTGGCCTTTTCGGCACCGGCATCGCGGTCACCGCCATGCTCGGCCTTGCCGGCATGATCGTTGCGCTCGATGCCTTCGGCCCGGTCACCGACAATGCCGGCGGCATCGCCGAAATGTCGCATCTGCCGCCCGAGGTGCGCAAGTCGACCGATGCGCTCGACGCCGTCGGCAACACCACCAAAGCGGTCACCAAGGGTTACGCAATCGGTTCGGCCGGCCTCGGCGCGCTGGTGCTCTTTGCCGCCTATGCCAATGATCTTAGATATTTCGCCGCCCACGGCGACCAGTATCCCTATTTCGCCAATATCGGCGAAATCTCCTTTGAGCTGTCGAACCCCTATGTCGTCGCCGGCCTGCTGTTCGGCGGCCTGATTCCGTATCTCTTCGGCGGCATCGCCATGACCGCCGTCGGGCGCGCCGCCGGCTCGATCGTCGAGGAGGTCCGCCGTCAGTTCAAGATGAAGCCCGGCATCATGCAGGGCACGGAAAAGCCGGATTACGGCAAGGCCGTCGACCTCCTGACCAAGGCGGCTATCCGTGAGATGATCATACCGTCGCTGCTGCCGGTACTGGCGCCGGTCGTCGTCTATTTCGGCGTGCTTCTGATCTCCGGCTCCAAGGCCTCGGCCTTTGCCGCGCTTGGCGCATCGCTGCTCGGCGTCATCATCAACGGCCTCTTCGTCGCCATCTCGATGACGTCCGGCGGTGGCGCCTGGGATAATGCCAAGAAAAGCTTCGAGGACGGCTTCGTCGACAAGGACGGCGTGCGTCACATGAAGGGTTCGGATGCACATAAGGCCTCCGTCACCGGTGATACCGTCGGCGATCCCTACAAGGACACAGCCGGCCCCGCCGTCAACCCGGCGATCAAGATCACCAATATCGTCGCGCTGCTGCTGCTGGCCGTTCTCGCCGGTTGATGGTCCAGGCACCGCGGTGCGCCGCGGATCCTACCCCGAACATAAAAAACCCGCCGCAGCGATCCGGCGGGTTTCTGTTGGAAATCAGTCCGATCAGCGCAGGCTGCTCGGATTTTGCGGCGTGCCGCCGGCCCCGCCGCCGAACAGGCTGCGGGCCGCGCTCGCGGCGCTGCCGCCGGAAAGCATCTGCTGCAGGAAGGTGAGTTCCTTGCCGCCGGTCGGCGTGACGCGCGAGATCGTATCGAAGACCTTGCCGTCCTGCAGCGTATAGTTGGCGCGGCGGGTGACGACGCCGTCCTTGTCGAAATAGATGGCCAGAACGGTCTGGTCGACGACTTTCAGCTTCTGGAAGGCGACGGCGCGCGTGCGGCGCTGCGAGATATAATAGAAAACCTCACCGTCGAAGGTCGCTGTCGTCGACGGCGTGCCGAGCGACAGCAGGACCTGCTCGCGGCTGGAGCCTTCCGGGACGAGATTGAGCGACTGCTGATCGACGACGTAGCCGCCGTTGAGCACGGTGCCGGTCTGGCAGCCAGAAAGAGCAGTGGTGGAGGCGATTATGAAGGCAATGGCCGCGTTGCTGAAGAATTTCATGTCAGACTTGAAATACCGTTTCTTCAACGACATCTACTCCCTTGAGTGTCGATAACAGCCGTTTGGGCCTTACACGCTTCCTCCTGCAAAACCATTGTGGCCATTCCGGGTCGAATGTCCCGAATTCATTCCGCCGACGCCTCGAAGGCGTCGTCCCGAAACCGGCCACGATCGGCATTGCAATTCGCGCCTGCTTCGGTAAACCAGCTTTCGAAATCATGCAACAAGGCCAGGCGCCAGCCGGCGTGAAGATTGAGGCATTTCCGGAAAAAACAATGATCTTCGGACGACTCTTCCGTAAGAAAAACAACAATCAGACGATTGTCGACCGGCAATATGCGGCGCTGACGGCCGCCGCGCGCATGCCTGATCTCTATGAGCGGCTCAACGTGCCGGATACGGTCATGGGCCGTTTCGAAATGCTGTCGATCGTGATGATTCTGTTTTTTCGCCGTACGCGCACCTCCGCCGTCAGCGGCCAGGAGATCGCCCAGGAGATCGTCGACGCCTTTTTCCAGGACATCGACTACTCGATCCGCGAACTCGGCATCGGCGATAACAGTGTGCCGAAACGCATGAAGAAACTCGCCGGCATGTTTTACGGCCGGCTCGAAGCCTATTCGAAGGCGATGGATGCCGGCGATCGCGAAGCGCTCGCGCTCGCCCTCCAGCGCAATATCTACCCCGAAAGTCCAGCGCCCGCCGATGTGTCCGGCTTGGCCGGCTGGATGATGGCGGCAGAAGCCCACTTGTCTGCCGTTCCGGAAGAGATGATTGCCAGCGGCGCAGCAACGCTGCCACCGGTTGTCTGAAGGAGGAAACGATGAAAAACGATCGGGACGCTGTTCCTTTCTCCTATCGCGTGAAGGTCGGCCATATCTCCGCCAACCCCGTCGAGGTCCATATCGAGGCCGACGCTAGCGAGTTGAAGGCGCTTGCCGAGGCCTGGAGCGTCGTCTCCGTCCAGGATCTGAGCGCCGACCTGCAGATTGCCCGCTGGAAGCGCGACGGGGTGCGCGTCAAGGGCCGGGTGCAGGCGAAGATCATCCAGTCCTGCGTCGTGACGCTGGAACCGGTCGAAGCCGCCATCGATGAAAGCTTCGAGCAGATCTTCGTGCCCGAGGGTTCCAAGCTTGCCCGCCAGCCCGGAAACGACGCCGGCGAAATGCTGCTCGATCCCGACGGTCCTGATCTGCCCGAGACCTTTGTCGGCGATACGATCGATGCCGGCGAGGTGGTCGCGGAGTTCGCCGCTCTTGCGATCGACCCCTATCCGCGCAAGCAGGGCGTCGAGTTCGAAGGTCACATCGAGGATAGCGGCGAGAACGACAAAAAGCCCTCCGCGTTCGCGGTTCTCAAGGACTGGAAAAAGGACTGAAGCCTCTCTGGCATTTGACACAATTCAGTTGTATGCGACGCCAAAACCGGTATTTTGGCCGAAATTTCGCCCCTCGGCGAAAAGAAGGATCAGGGACGCGTGATCAGAATATCTCTCGACCTCATGGGTGGCGACTTTGGTCCCCAGGTTGTCATCCCCGGCGCTGCCAAGGCGCTGGATCGGCATCCGGATATTTACTTCGTATTTTACGGTCTTAAGGAACAGTGCGATCCAGTTCTCGCCAAGTTTCCGAAACTTAAGGAAAAGTCGGTCTTTCACGATTGCGAGCTTGCGGTCAGCATGGAAGAGAAGCCGAGCCAGGCGCTGCGCCGCGGCCGCTATATCTCCACCATGTGGCGTTCGATCGAGGCGGTTAAGACGGGCGACGCCGATGTCGCGGTCTCGGCCGGCAATACCGGGGCGATGATGGCAATGGCGAAGTTCTGTCTTCGCACCATGGCCAATATCGAACGCCCGGCGATCGCGGCGATCTGGCCGACGCTGAAGGGTGAGAGCATCGTGCTCGATGTCGGCGCGACGATCGGCGCTGACGCGCAGCAGCTGATGGATTTCGCCCTGATGGGCGGCGCCATGGCGCGCGCGCTTTTTGAGATCGAACGTCCGACGATCGGCCTTCTGAATGTCGGCGTTGAAGAGGTGAAAGGCCAGGAGGAGGTCAAGGAGGCCGGCCGGCTGTTGCGCGAGGCGAACATCGATTCGCTCGAATATTCCGGCTTCGTCGAGGGCAACGACCTCGGCAAGGGTACGGTCGACGTCGTCGTCACCGAAGGATTCTCCGGCAATATCGCGCTCAAGACCGCCGAAGGCACGGCCAAGCAAATCGCCGAATATCTGCGTGCCGCCATGTCGCGCACGCTGCTCGCCCGCATCGGTTATCTCTTTGCCAAAGGCGCCTTCGACATGCTTCGCGAGAAACTCGATCCGAGCAAGGTCAACGGCGGCGTGTTTCTCGGCCTGAACGGCATCGTCATCAAAAGCCATGGCGGCGCCAATGCCGAAGGCATTGCCGCTGCGATCGAGGTCGGCTACGACATGGCCAAGAACGGCCTCAATCAGAAAATAGAAAACGATCTTAAGAAATATCATGCCAAGCGCCTGCCCCCGATGGGCCCGGAAGCGGCATGAGCGATGGGGTTCAATCGAATATGATCCGTTCAGTGGTTCGCGGGTTCGGAGCCGCACTTCCGAAGCGCGTGGTGACCAATCGTGACATGGAAGCCATCGTCGATACGTCGGACGAATGGATCGTCCAGCGCACCGGCATCCGTCAGCGTTACGTGGCCGGCGACGAAGAGACGACCGCCTCGCTCGGCGAGGCCGCCGCGCGCGCGGCGCTCGAAAACGGCGGCTTGACGCCTGCCGACATCGATCTCATCATCTGCGCCACTTCGACGCCTGACAACACGTTTCCGGCGACCTCGGTCAACATCCAGAACCGTCTCGGCATGAACCATGGCTTCGCCTTTGACGTTCAGGCCGTCTGCACCGGTTTCGTCTATGCGGTGACGACCGCGGACGCCTATATCCGCGGCGGCCTCGCAAAACGCGTTCTGGTCATCGGCGCCGAGACTTTTTCGCGCATTCTCGACTGGAACGACCGCACGACTTGCGTGCTCTTCGGCGACGGCGCCGGCGCGATCGTGCTGGAGGCGGCCGAGGGAGAAGGGACGTCCGCAGACCGCGGCGTACTGACCGCGCATCTGCGTTCCGACGGTTCGCACAAGGAAAAGCTGTATGTCGACGGCGGACCGTCGACAACGGGCACCGTGGGCAAGCTGCGCATGGAAGGCCGCGAGGTTTTCAAATACGCCGTCGGTATGATTACCGATGTCATTCAGGCTGCGTTCGATGCGACCGGCACCACCGCCGACGATCTTGACTGGCTGGTGCCGCACCAGGCCAATCGACGCATCATCGACGGTTCTGCGAAGAAGCTGAACATAGCTCCGGAAAAAGTCGTCGTCACCGTCGATCTGCACGGCAATACCTCGGCCGCCTCGATCCCGCTCGCCCTTGCGACCGCCGCCGGCGACGGCCGCATCAAGAAGGGCGACCTGGTGATGCTCGAAGCGATGGGCGGCGGTTTCACCTGGGGCGCCGTTCTGCTGCGCTGGTAAGCACGGATCCTAAAAAACTGGCGGCGAACAAGAGCTTGACCGTGAGGCGCAAGATAAATACTCTTCGTTTGCTTTGACAAAATAATTTGTAATGCGCGGGGAAACCATGACCGGAAAAACAGTGACGCGAGCAGACCTGGCGGAATCGGTTTTCCGAAAGGTTGGGCTCTCCCGGACGGAATCCGCCGAACTTGTGGAAACCGTCATCGACGAAATCTGCAATGCCATCGTCCGTGGTGAAACCGTCAAGCTTTCTTCCTTCGCCACCTTCCAGGTTCGCGACAAGAACGAGCGGATCGGCCGTAACCCGAAGACCGGCGAGGAGGTTCCGATCTCTCCCCGCCGGGTCATGACCTTCAAGGCATCGAATGTGCTGAAAACGCGCATCCTCAAGGCGCATGTCGCTCGCAAGGTCAAGCTGAAGCCGCAGAACCCGGCTCCCTGATATCGGTCTTGCTCCTGCTCGGAACGGCCTTTTTTCTCTGGCATCATTCATCCCCTGTGCGCAACGTCGACACATGACTTGAATTGTCGGCGCCAAACCTTTGAAATATGATGAGTCGCCGTTGGATCGAGCCTGCGAGGTTGCGTAGCAGTATGACGTTGGACAAGAGCCCCGATGCCTTCCGCACCATCAGCGAAGTCGCAGACGATCTTGATCTGCCGCAGCATGTGCTGCGCTTCTGGGAAACGCGGTTTCCCCAGATAAAGCCGATGAAGCGCGGCGGTGGCCGTCGCTATTACCGGCCGGAGGATGTCGACCTTCTCAAGGGCATCCGGCATTTGCTCTATGATCACGGCTATACGATCAAGGGCGTGCAAAAGCTTCTCAAGACCAACGGAAACAAGTTCGTCATATCGGTCGGCCACGGCGATCTCGCCAGCGTCGAGGCGCTTGCCTCGGGCGTGCAGGAGACGGGATCGGGCGAGCCCCGCGTCGGCATGGCCGAGGAGGACCAGATCGTCGGCCGCGCCAAGCCGCCGATCACCCGCCGGTTCTTCAATTTCGTCGCCGGAGACGACGATCAGCCCGAAGTCTCGATCGGCAAGTCGAGCGTGGGCAAGGAAGACAGGGCGCTGCTGCAGGAGGCGCTTTACGACCTCCTCGAGTGCAAGCGTCTGCTCGATCAGGTGCGCTGAAGGAAACACTCCTTAGGCTTCGGCAAGCAGCTTCATCGCCTGTTCGAGTTCGCTGAGCTGGAATGGCTTGCGCAGGACCGGCAGAGTGCTTGGGGTGCTGCCTTCCGGTGCACTGCCATAGCCTGTCGCGTAGAGGTAGGGTTTGCAGCGCTCGTCGAGCAGCTTTGCGACCGGCAGCGAACTCCGGCCGGCAAGCGAGACGTCTAGGATGGCGGCGTCGAACTCCGTGTCTCTGGCAGCTGAGAGCGCCCTTTCCAGATCGGGCGCGGTTGCGCAAACCCGATAGCCGAGATCGCTGAGCATGTCCTCGAGCAGCATGGCGATCAGCGCATCGTCCTCGACGATGAATATGTCTTTCATGACCTCATCCTCACATTCCCTTGCCGGCACGAAGATTTATCTGGACCGCTTGTGTCGCTCGTCAAGACGCTGCGCGCAGCGGTGGTAAAACCTGTCGCGCAAAACCATGACGCGGTTTTGCGACACGATATGTGTAAACATAAAAACCTGAGGCGCCGCAAGCGAATCTGAAGGATCGCGCCGCGCTTTGGAAACAGCATATTGCCCGGTGAAATTCGATGTGCAAAAGCTGGGAGGCCGTTTCGGCGACGGCCACCGCATAATTCCTGAAATCGGAATCGATTTACGGAAAAAATTATGCAGTAATTCAAAGCGTTGCAGCGTCCTTTGCGTGTTTAAGGGATGCACGGCGCTGTGAGAAGGGGTGTGGAATGGATTTGCTGAGTGCCACGGATTGGCTGCGTCACAGGCCGGGCTATACCTATCCGTTGGCCGTTGCCTTCGTCGGCCTGACGTTTCTTCTGAGACTTGCCGGCAGCGATTATCTCTCCGGCTTTCCGTTCCTGACCTTCCTCCCGGCGATATTGCTCGCCAGTTTCATCGGCGGCGCAGGGCCGGGCCTTGTCGCGGCCATGGTTGCAGCGTTCGTCGTTCAACAGTTTTTCGTCGAGCCGTATGACGCGTTCTGGCCGACCAGCGCCGGCCAATGGGTTGGCCTGTCGACTTATCTGGTCAATGCCGCGATCATCATCGGACTGATGGAGATGATCATCGTCGCCCATGGCAGGCAGAGCCGCCTGCGCTCCGAGCTCAACAGTTTCAACGCCCGCCTGGAGGAGACGGTGGCCGAGCGCACTGCCGCACTCAGGCACGAGATGGACGAGAATGCCGCCGCCCAGGCGCAGGTCCGCCAGTTGCAGAAGATGGAGACGATCGGTCAGCTCACAGGCGGCGTCGCTCATGATTTCAACAACATGCTGGCGATCATCATCGGCAATCTCGATCTTGCCCAGCGGCGCATGACCGGACATGAGGATCCGCGCCTGCTGAACTCCCTTCAGAATGCCAGGGACGGGGCCCAGCGGGCCGCGGTATTGACTGCGCGTCTTCTCGCCTTCTCGCGCCAGCAGCCGCTCGCCCCGGAGGTGATCGACGTCAACAAGCTGGTCGGCGGAATGTCGGAATTGCTCCGGCGCACGCTCGGCGAACATATCCGCATCGAGACCGTGCTTGCCGGCGGCCTCTGGCCGAGTTTTGCCGATTTGAGCCAACTCGAAAACGCCATGCTGAACCTGGCCGTCAATGCGCGCGACGCGATGCCTGGCGGCGGTCATCTGACGATCGAGACTGCCAATACCGAACTGGATGAGCGATATTCGCGGATGCATTCGGAGGTCGAAGCAGGCCAGTATGTGATGATCAGCATGACCGACACTGGCACCGGCATGTCGCCTGATGTGATCGACCGCGCCTTCGATCCGTTTTACACGACCAAGGGACCCGGCAAAGGGACGGGCCTCGGCCTCAGCCAGGTTTACGGCTACATCAAGCAGAGCGGCGGCCATATCAAGATCTATTCGGAGATCGATCGCGGAACGACGGTGAAGATCTATCTGCCACGCCATGTCGGCAAGGCGGATGCGCGCCTCGCTGCCGCCGGCGCCCAGCCGATTCCCCAGGGCAGCGTCAACGATACGATCCTGGTGGTTGAGGACGATGAACACGTCCGTACCATGACCGCCGAAAGCTTGCATGAACTCGGTTACACCGTATTGCAGGCGGGAAGCGGCCTAGAGGCGCTTGTCCTTCTCGAGGAGAATGCGGACGTCGACCTGATCTTCACCGATATTGTGATGCCGCAGATGAGCGGGCGTCAGCTTGCCGACGCCGTTCAGGAAAAATGGCCGACGATCCGCATCCTTTACACCACGGGCTACACTCGCAACGCCATCGTCCACAATGGCGTGCTTGATCACGGCGTTTCGCTGCTCTCCAAGCCTTTCAGCCTGGAGCAGCTCGCCCATAAAATCCGCGAACTCTTGAATATGCCGTTAAGGGTGGGAGACGAGGGAACCTGAAGTCGCGCGCGACGCGCGTCTCCAGCCCCCCGAGCACCTTATTCAAGCACCTGAATCACGCGGTGCGTCTCCGGTTCGACGATGACGCGCCGCTCGTTGATGACCGTGTAGCCATACCCGTCGACATTGGGCACGGTGTGGACTTCGACGGTATCCGGCAGCGTCGCGCCAACGGTGATCTCACCGTCATAGACAACTGACGGCGTGTTTTGCTCCATGACGTAAGTGCGCACCTCGCCGGGCAGGACGACGGAGCCGGCTGGTGCGGGATCGGAGACGATGACGGTGCTTTGTGCGAAGGCGGCCGAGCAGATGGTCAGCATGGCGGCCGTAGCCAACATGGTCTTTCGCATGGGATGTTCTCCTTTTTAAACCCTGGACATCCAGGCAACGTTGGCCATGCCGCATAGTTCCGCCGCCGGCTGGCCGTCTTGGCGCAGGCCGCGGGATACCAGTAGCTTGTTGCCAAACGACTTTATGCACCATACGGTTGAGTTGTTCGAATCACGTTCAGTGCGAGTCTTCCGGTGGCAGCAGGGGCGGGCTCTTTACCATTCATTAACCATGTCGGCGGTTTATGTCAGGTGAACGGCCGCGTGGTCGTTGATTCGAAGGTCCGTCGCGCTCCGGTTTGCGAATGGATATCTGAAAAGACGATTGCGGCGGCTCGAGACATGCGCTTGCGGAAGACGATATCGCTGGTGGCAGTGGCGGGCATCATGGCAGGCTGCACGTCGACAGGCGGTGTGCGCCAGCCTTCGGGGCCGGAAACGGTGGCGCCGGAAAAGGCGCTGGTTCTGCCGCCGCCGGGTGGCCCGTCGATCGTCAGCGTCGTCGAGAGCAAGCGTGGCAATGGTGTCGAACAGACAGTCTCGCTGTTTACGTCCTCCTCGGTGCCCGGCCAGAATTTTCTGAAGATCCAGTTTTTCGGCGCGTCCGGCGCCAATCCCGGAACGGGCAATGCCAGCTTCAGCATGATCAACGAGCGCGCTATTGCCGGCGAAATCGCCCGGGCTGTCCCCGGCGTGCCGATGGCTACCTCGGCGACCTTCCTGCAGAACGCCTATGGCCCATTCGGCTATGCCTCCGGCCGAAGCCGCGCTGGCGACCGCCTGTATCTTTGCCTGGCAACAGATCCGCTCGAGCGCGGCCGCCAATACGCAGGCCCGCAATTTCGGCATGATCCAGCTGCGTCTGCGCCTGTGTGATGCGCGCGCATCCGAGCGCCAGCTGCTCGGCATCGTCTACGGCTACACGATATCCGGCACCTTCGACGGCGTGATCTGGAACCCCTATGGCGCCCCGCCGCCCGCCGATGCGGCGCTCGGGCGTACCGGCGATCCGATCTATCCGGACGAGGGCGGGTATCGCGCCAGTCCGATGCCAATCGGCTATGAGCCGGCGCCAGCCGTGGTCCGCTTGCGGCGGACGGCTCAGCTTCGCAGCGCCCCGGGCGGGCAACCGGCGCGAGGCTCCGAACCGTTGCCGGCGCCCATCGGCCCGCGCGTGCCGCTGCCGGGCGAGGCGCCACAGACGAGCGCGGGGCCGGAGGCGGCGGCCGCGCCGTTGGAACAATCGGCAAGGGCGATCGGCGTCACCGTGCCCTCGCCGGACTGCATAGGCGACGCAGCCATGACGGCCGTCTGCCGGAGATAGAGCATGATGCCGACAAGTCTGAGCGGTTTTCGGACGACGTCATGCTCTCACTCTTTAATTTGGAACAGGATTCAGATTTTGGCCGACCTCGCCTGAAATCATCCTGTTCTACCGAGCGTGCCCGGGGCGTCGGACGAATGCCTCGGCGAGCAACTTCGAAGGAACGTCGATGCGCAAAGCCCGCAGCGTCTTCATATGGGCCCTGGTTTCGCTCTGCATGATCGTGCTGATCACCCTGCCGGTAAACCTGCAGACACAGCTCATCACCAGCATCTCGGTCGTCACGGTGATGGCGCTGATCAAGATCCTGAAGGGCGAGGGGACCTGGCGCCTGGTGGCGCTCGCTTTCGGCACGTCGATCGTGCTACGCTACGTCTATTGGCGTACCACCAATACGCTGCCGCCGCTGAACCAGCCTGAGAATTTCATTCCCGGCCTGCTGCTCTATCTTGCCGAAATGTATAGCGTGGCGATGCTGGCCCTCAGCCTTTTCATCGTCGCCACACCGTTGCCGCCGCGCCCATCGCGAGCCGCCAATCCCGGGCGTTTGCCGCATGTCGACGTCTTCGTGCCCACCTACAACGAGGATGCCGGCCTTCTCGGCAACACGCTGGCTGCCGCCAAGGCGATGGACTATCCGGCCGATAAACTGCATGTCTGGCTGCTCGACGATGGCGGCACCTTGCAGAAACGCAACTCCGGCAAATTGCTGGAAGCGCAGGCGTCGGCGGCCCGCCACATCGAACTGAAGCAGCTTTGCCAGGATCTTGACGTCACCTATCTCACGCGTGACCGCAACGAGCATGCCAAGGCGGGCAATCTCAACAATGGGATGAGACATTCTACCGGCGAACTCATCGCCGTCTTCGATGCGGACCACGCGCCGGCCCGCGACTTCCTGCTCGAGACGGTCGGCTATTTCGAAGACGATCCGAAGCTCTTCCTCGTCCAGACCCCGCACTTCTTCATCAATCCGGATCCGTTGGAGCGCAACCTGCGCACCTTTGACAAGATGCCGAGCGAGAACGAGATGTTTTACGGCATCATCCAGCGCGGCCTCGATAAATGGAATGCCGCCTTCTTCTGCGGTTCGGCCGCTGTGTTGAGCCGCAAGGCGCTCGAATCGCAGAACGGCTTTTCCGGCATCAGCATCACCGAGGATTGCGAGACGGCGCTGGCGCTGCATGGCAGCGGCTGGAACAGCATTTATGTCGACAAGCCGCTGATCGCCGGCCTGCAGCCGGCCACCTTCGCAAGCTTCATCGGCCAGCGCAGCCGCTGGGCGCAAGGCATGATGCAGATCCTGCGTTTCCGCTTCCCCCTGTTCAAACGCGGGCTGTCGATCCCGCAGCGCCTTTGCTACATGTCTTCCACGCTTTTCTGGCTCTTCCCGTTCCCGCGCACGATCTTTCTGTTTGCGCCGCTCTTCTACCTGTTCTTCGACCTGGAGATCTTCACCGCCTCCGGCGGCGAGTTCCTGGCCTATACGCTTGCCTATATGCTCGTGAATCTGATGATGCAGAACTACCTCTACGGTTCGTTCCGCTGGCCCTGGATTTCCGAACTCTACGAATATGTCCAGACGGTCCATCTGCTGCCGGCTGTCGTCTCCGTCATGCTCAATCCGAGGAAGCCGACCTTCAAAGTCACCGCCAAGGACGAATCGATCGCCGTCAGCCGCCTGTCGGAAATCAGCCGTCCGTTCTTCATCATCTTTGCGGTGCAGATCATTGCGCTCGTCATCACCGCTTACAGGATTTATGCCGAGCCTTATAAGGCCGACGTCACGCTCGTCGTCGGCGGATGGAATCTCGTCAACCTGATCATGGCCGGCTGTGCGTTGGGCGTCGTATCGGAACGCGGCGAGCGCGCCCTGTCCCGCCGCGTCCGCGTCAACCGGCGTTGTGACTTCGGCGCCAACGGCAAATGGTACGCGGCCTCGATCGAAGACGTTTCCGTCCATGGTGCCAGGCTTCACATCTTCAACAAACAGCTGGATGAGATGATCGTCGGCGCCCCCGGCGAAATCCGCTTCCGGCCCTACAGCGGCGCCGAACTGGAAACCCTGCCGCTTATCGTCCGCAACATCGAGCCGTCTGGCGATATCAGCAATGTCGGTTGCCAATACGTGCCGAAAAGTGCCCTCGACCATCGCCTGATCGCCGACCTGATGTTCGCCAATTCCGGCCAGTGGACCGAATTCCAGGCCTCGCGCCGCCGCAACCCCGGCCTGATCCGCGGCACCGTCTGGTTCGTCGGCATGGCGCTTTATCAGACCAGCCGCGGCCTCGTTTATCTTTTCCGCAGCATGCGGCCGGAGCGGGAGGCACAGCAGCAGGCGGCAAAGGTCAATGCCGGATGAAAAGCATCGTCGCCGCCTCGTTACTCCTGCTGAACGCTTCTGCCTTCGCCCAGGCGCAGACCGCACCCTTCGACATGTCCGGCGAACGCCCGCCCGGCGCATCCGTTGCCCCGAGACCGACGCCGCCCGCTCCGCCCCCGTCGACAGCACCGGTGCCCGTCGCGCCTCGTGTGTCCGTAACACCCGCACCGGCGACACCGGCAGCGCCTACGCCCGTTCCTGCGCCGATCACTGTCCAGCCGCAGCCGGCGCCCCAGCCCGGCGCCGCAGCAAAAACCGACTCGCAGCCAAGGCCCCGCGATTTCAGGCATTATCTGGTGCCCTTTTCGAAATTCAGCCTCGGCGGCGAATACGACCACCGCTCATGGTCCGTCTATCTCACCCCCGAGCAGGCGGCGGCCAAGGCGAGTTTCACCTTCGCCTATCAGAATTCGGTCGTCGTCGCGCCCGAGGCCTCGGCGCTGACCGTATATCTCAACAATCGCCCGATCGGCCAGCAGCGCGTCGGCTCGCCGGACGGCCCATCGGCCGTCACGTTCGAGGTTCCCTCCGGCCTGCTGCAGCCGGGCGCCAACCTCGTCACCTTCCAGGCCGACCAGCGCCACCGCACCGATTGCAGCATTCAATCCACTTATGAACTCTGGTCGAACATCGATCCGGCTGGAACCTATCTAAGCTTCGCCGGCAGGAATGCAGCGGAGCTCTCGAGCGCCGACTCAATCCGCGCCATCGGCGTCGACGGCACCGGACGGACGGAGTTCGATATCGTCGTCCCGGCGCTGGAGCAGCCCGGAACCACCCAGCCGCTGCTGCGGCTGGCGCAGGGCCTGTCGGTACTGAGCAGCATGCCGAACCAGAACTTTGCCTTCAACACCGCTTCGCTTCCGGCCGCCGGTCCAGGCAGGCTCGCCGTATTGGTCGGCACGGCCGCGGAGCTGCGGCCGCTTTTTCCCAACTTGCCGTCCGGTGCCGAGAGTGCGCCGCTCGCCGCTTTCTTGACCGACCCGCGCAGCGGCTCGCCGGTGCTTCTCATCAGCGGCCCTTCCTGGCAGGCGGTCTCCTCGGCGATCGATACGATCGTCTCGCCGGTGGACAGGCCCGCCGATGTCCGCCGCGACGTGCTGACCACCGAGCGCTGGAGCGCACCGAACGCGCCGCTGATCTTTTCCGATACCAGCATTCCTTTGTCCCAACTCGGCGTAAAAACCACCGAATTCTCCGGCCGCCGGTTCCGGACCAGCTTCAATGTCGCCGTGCCGGCGGATTTTTATGCCAATGCCTATGGCGAGGCGAAGGTGCTGCTCGACGCCGCCTATACCGATAAGGTTCTGCCGGGCAGCCACATCGATATCTACGTCAACGACAACATCGCCTCCACAGTGCCGCTCACCTCGACGACAGGCGGCATTCTGCGCCATCTGCCGATCCGGGTGACGATGCGCCACTTCAAGCCGGGTCTGAACACCGTGGCGATCGAGGCGATCCTGACCACCAAGGGCGATGCCGCCTGCGCACCGGGCAGCAGCGCCGATGCCAATGCGCGCTTCGCCCTATTCGATACCTCCGAATTGCACATCCCGGATTTTGCCCGCGTCGGTCAGCGTCCGAATCTGGCCGCAATGGCAGGCACGGCCTATCCCTATAGTCGGGCCACCGAGCCGACACCGCTCTTCATCGACCGCACCGACGCCGACACGCTCTCGGCCGCAGCTACCCTGCTCGGCCAGATGGCGATCATGGCAGGCCATCCGATCGCCGTCGAAAGCGTGGCTTCGCCGAATACGATCGGCGATCGCGACGCCATTTTCATCGGCTCGATCTCACAGATGCCGACGACTGTCTTGACGCAGGCCAACGTCTCCACGGCGAGCCAGGCCTCGTGGCGTCCAGTGGTCGATACGCAGCCCGGCGTCGTGGATACCGGTGCTGCATTTGAGGAATGGAATTCCAAGGTTAGCGGGGGCCTGTTGCGCGGACAGATCACCGCCTTCCGCGACTGGCTGGGGCGCAATTTCGACATTTCCCGCAGTTCGCTGCAGTTCATCCCCGGCGCGGAAGAAGTCTTCACGCCGCCAAATCTGGCCACGCTGCTGGTTGCCCAGGGCTCCAGCCCCGCGGGCACCGGCGCATGGACCGTTGTGACGGCGCCTTCGTCGAAGGATCTGCGCGAGGGACTGGAGGTTCTGACTGCGCAGATGAATTGGCCACAGATATCTGGCCACATCACCACCTATTCGAGCAAGACGGCGAAGATCGAGACTGTCCCCGTCACTCGCTTCGATTTCGTGCCGTCCACACCCTGGTCAATCTCCAACTATCGTCTGATCGCCGCCAACTGGCTGTCGACCAACATTCTCTCCTACGCCTTTCTTCTCGTCGCCTTCCTGCTGCTGATCGGCATCACGACATCGCGCATGCTGAAAAATCTGGGCCGGTCGCAATGATGTGGTGGCGCGCGCTCCTCATTGCGGCGACGGCCATGTTCGTCCCCGCAAGCCTGCCCGCCGCGGCGCAGCAGGCGATGGTCAATGCCGATGCGTGGTCCGCCTATAAGGCGAAGTTTCTCGATCCGAGCGGCCGCATCATCGATAACGGCAACGGCAATATCAGCCACAGCGAGGGGCAGGGCTATGGCATGCTGCTCGCCTATCTCTCGGCAAACCCCGCCGATTTCGAGCAGATCTGGTATTTTACCCGCACTGAACTCCTGTTGCGCGACGATGGCCTGGCCGTGTGGAAATGGGATCCGAACGTCAAGCCGCACGTGACCGACACCAACAACGCCACCGACGGCGATATGCTGATCGCCTATGCGCTGGCGCTTGCCGGCACGGCGTGGAACCGCAACGACTACATCCTGGCCGCCTCCCGCATGGCTGAGGCGCTGCTCGCCAAGGCAGTCGCGCTCTCGGCCGGCCAAATGCTGCTGCTGCCGGGGAGTGAAGGTTTTACCGCCGCCGACCGCAAGGACGGCCCCGTCGTCAACCCCTCCTACTGGATCTATGAGGCAATTCCCGTGATGGCCGCACTTGCCCCGTCGGATGCCTGGAAGCAGCTGTCGGATGATGGCGTTGCTTTGTTGAAGACGATGCAGTTCGGTCCGCGCAGGCTTCCTGCCGAATGGGTGAGCCTCAGTGGCCCGCCGCGGCCGGCGGAAGGTTTCGACGCCGAATTCGCCTATAACGCCCTTCGCATTCCGCTCTATCTCGCGCGTGGCGGCGTCGCAGACAAGGCGCTGTTGACCCGCCTGCGAAAGGGCATGTCGCAGGATGGCATCCCAGCCACCATCGATCTGACCACCGGCCGGCCGAAGACCTTGTTGTCCGACCCAGGTTATAGAATTGTTAACGATGTTGTGGCCTGTGTGGTCGACGGGACCAAGCTGCCGGTCTCGGCCCTGCAATTTGCACCCGCACTCTATTATCCGTCCACGCTTCAACTGCTGGGGCTGGCCTATATCGGGGAGAAGCATCCAGAGTGTCTGTGAAGTCTTCTCTCGTGGCGATTTCGGCGGCAGCCGTGGTGGCGACCCTCGTCACCGGGCTGAAGGATCGCGCCACTGTGCAGGAACGGTTCGGCATTCCCGCCGCCAAGCCGTCGCCGGAGCTGATGATGATGGGTCGCATCAAGCCGGTTCCAGCCGGCAATCCCGACTTCAATGTCGAGGCCGTCGCCGACAAGATCGAGGCAATCACCTCTCCGCAGCCGCCCGCAACGGACACGCCTGAGCCGAACGTCGCAAAGGAGCCGCCTGCAGCACCGCAAGCCGAGGGATCTCAGACCGCCGGTCAATCAGCGCCGGTTCCTCCCGCGATCGTCACCGAGCCGCCGGCGCGGCAACAGACGGCAGCGCCGCCACAGCCTGACGTCGATGAAAGCGCGCTTCGCTATTTTGCCAGCCGCGGCGACAAAGTGCGCCTGCAGGCTGAAATCTCCCGCCTGCAGGCGCTCTATCCGAACTGGGTTCCGCCGGCCGATCCGCTCGCTGTGCCGCAAAACGGTGACAAACAGCTAGAAACCATGTGGAAACTCTATTCCGATGGACGTTATGCGGAACTGCGCAAGGCGATCGCCGACCGGCAGGCGGCCGATGCCGGGTGGCGGCCGCCGACCGATCTGCTCGATCGGCTTGATGTCGCCGAGGCCCGCGCCCGTCTCGTCAACGCGTCCGATCTCAAGCAATATGGAACTGTGGTGGATATTGGCGCCGCGACGCCAAGCCTGCTGACCTGCAGCGAGGTCGATGTCCTCTGGCGCGTCGCCGAAGCCTTCGTTCGCACGCAGCGGTCGCAGCGCGGCCAGGATGCCTATGCCTATATACTGAAGAATTGTGGCGATCCGGCCGAACGGCGGGCGACGGTCGAAAAGGCCTCGACGCTGCTTGACTATCAGCCCATGCAGGCGCTGCTGGCGCTGGAGAAGCCCGCAGCCGACGGCGGCAGGGAGTTTGACGCGATCCGCGACAACCTCGCCCGACGCTTCGTGGCCGAGAGCAATGAGGATCCGAAGCTTGCCATCGCGCCGAGTTACGTCGCGCGCCTCGAAAAACTGGCCGAAAGCGAAGGTCTTGCCTCCGATGCGTTGCTGCTCGGCTGGTACCAGCTTCGCCGCAACAACCCTGCCGATGCCGAGAAGTGGTTCCGCGCGGCCCGAGTCAAGGAGGAAACGGCAGTCGCTTCGCAAGGCCTGGCACTGGCGTTGATCGCTCGCAAGTCGCCTCAGGAGGCCGAGGATGTGATGTTCCGCTGGCGCGCCGATTCCGACGACGCGACATCGACCTATCTTGCCGCAACCGCCAATCTGATGGCGCTGCAGCCGCCCGCCGATCTCACCGAAGAGGTGTTGCACCGCATCGCCACCGAGGTCATCGCCCGCAAATATGTGCCGACGGCGCAGCAGTTCGGCTGGTACGCACGCTCTCTCAACCAGTTCCAGACCGCAGCGCGCTGGTTCGAAACCGCGCTTGCCTGGAAACCGGACGACGAACCGTCCGCCTATGGCCTTGCCGTCACCCGAGCGCAACTGAACGACCGCAAGGGCGTGCTCGACCTTCAGCGGGCCTGGGCCGGCCGGTCTGCGCGCATCGCCAATCTCGAAGGCACGCTGGTGTCGAATGACGGCGCGCCGCCGGCAAAGCCGCCGATGGCCCCGCGGCAGCCGGTTCAGCCGGCACAGCCGCCGCGGCCTCCGGCCGCTTCAACGCAGCCGGAGCCGGAAGACTCCGTTCGTGCCGGAAGGCCGGCGATGGAGACAGTGGCGGTCGAGCGCGGTCCGCGCCGGGCGCGGGGATGCTCGACGACAATCGACGCCGGCCAACTCGCACCGTCCGAGGCGCTGTCGCGCGGCTGGTGCCTGATGGAGATCAACCGGCCGATGGAGGCGATCCCTGCCTTTGAGACGGCGTTGCACAGCCCGGTCCGCAAGATCCGCGAAGACGCCGCCTATGGCCAGAGCCTTGCATATCTGCGCGCCGGTCTTTCCAGCAATGCCGCCGTCGCGGCCACCAGGGCGCCGCAAAGCCGCCAGCGCGCTGCCGAACTGCAGGTGGCGATCCTCGCCGATCGTGCATTGGAGGCCTTCGACGCCGGCCGTTATCGCGAAACCCTCATCTATCTCGATCAGCGCGCCCAGCTGCAGCAGGAGCGCATCGATCTGATGGTGCTGCGCGGCTACAGCTATTTCAATCTGAAGATGTACGATGATGCGACGCGCATCTTCGAAGCCGCCGCTGCGACCGGCAATCGCGACGCCGCACGCGGCCTGGCCGATGTTCGCAACGTCACCCATCCCGACGTCAACGACTGACATTGACGCTGCCGCTGCTCTCGGCTACTCGCCTGCCTACTGCCTACTGCCTACTGCCTACTGCCTACTGCCTACTGCCTACCGCCTACTGTCTCGCGCTCGCAAGGAAACACCCGTGTCCGCTCTCCACGACGTCCTCGACAGGTCTTATGATGCCTTCCTCTTCGATATGGACGGAACGCTGCTGAATTCCATTGCCGTCGTCGAGCGTGTCTGGAGCGAATGGGCAAGACGCCATGGCTTCGAGCCGGAGGTCTTCCTGAAGACGATCCACGGTATCCGTGCGTCCGACGTGATCCGCGGGCTCGGCCTGCCGGGGGTCGATCCGGCCCACGAGGCGGATCTGCTGCTTGCCGAGGAGATGGAAGATATCTCCGGTATCGTCGAGATCCCCGATTCCGTCCGCTTCCTGAACGCCATCCCCGACGGCCGATGGGCGATCGTCACGTCGGCGCCGATCGAACTCGCCAGGCGCCGCATGGCCGCCGCCGGTATCCCGATGCCGAAGGTCATTGTCAGCGGTGGAGAGGTCAAATCGGGCAAGCCCAGCCCGGAGGGCTATCTGCTTGGCGCAAGCCGTCTCGGCGTCGATCCGGCGAGATGTCTCGTTTTCGAAGACGCCGTTGCCGGCATCCTGGCCGGTGAGGCGGCTGGCGCTGATGTCACCGTCATCACCGAAACTCACGCCACGCCGTTCGAAACGCCTCATTTCTCGATCACCAACTATCAGGCGTGGCAGCCCCGAGAGACCGCCGAAGGCCGGCTGAAGATCGCCGCGATCTGATTGTCGCTAGCCGAACTGCTTCCTTTTTGTGGGAGGCCGGCTTTTTCCGCTTGCATTGGACGCGCTGAAAAACTAAACGAAGCAAGCCGTTTCGGCAGGTCGGGGCGTAGCGCAGCCCGGTAGCGCACTTGACTGGGGGTCAAGGGGTCGCTGGTTCGAGTCCAGTCGCCCCGACCATTTATCCCCTTGAAATCCCAGTCAGAAATAGCAGATTTGGTTGTGAGCGCCGCGGGTGTGCCGCAAAGGCGAACGGGGGCCGTCAGTGCGGTTTCTGCGCGATTGCGATCATTGATTTCGCCAGGAGCGGAATCCTTCCGACATATTCGAAATCGACGTTTTCGAAACCGGTGTCATTCAGCAGCGTACTGAGCGTTTCCGGCGACCAGAATTTGATATGACCGTGGTCCTTCAGCGGCATGAAATGGTCATCCATCTTTCCGCTCACGGCCAGCGCCAGATTTTTCCAGTAACCGTGAAACGGCGTCGAGACGACGGCGATGCCGCCCGGCTTTACCAGATCGTACATGGTGGCCGTGAAAGCCTTGGGATCGTATACATGCTCCACCACCTCCAGGCTGATCACCGCATCGAAGGTTCCGTAACGGCTGGTAAGATCTTCATATCCGGAGCCGATTTCCAGCGGGAGATCGGGATGGACCGCTCTCGCTTTCGCGATGCCATCTTCCGACGGATCGACGCCGACGACATCGTAGCCTTTCGCCGCAAGGACGGAGGCGGCCCCGCCGGTGCCGCAACCGAGGTCGAAGACCGCTGTTTCGTTTGCTTGCTGGAAACTGTTTTCAAGAACATCGACGACAGTCGGCAAGATATAGGAATGAGCGGTCGCCGGCTTGGCGTGGACATAGGTCGTAGCGTCCAGTTCGATTGACATTTCACCTCCTGAAAAAAAGTTGGCCCGCAAAGACAATGGTACGGCGGAGTTTGACTGGAGTGTGGTGCCGTTGTGGTATTAAGGTGATTAACGCTCAGCCATTCGCGCCGGCGCCGGAGCTGCCCTTCCGACGAGGCGGTCAGCCGCCCTTGTTAACGGCCTCTTCATCACGACGTGATGGATGACGCGCCGGCCGGAGAGTTCCCGAAGCCGATTGACAGGGGGAGGGACGATGATGAAACGATGATATCCAATGTTTTGCATCGCGACAGAACAATATTCCAATTATCTGATCCGGAAATTAACTATTTAAAGTAAACAATCCAGAAAAATGCCTGTCTAAATGGCGATGTGCAAATAAGCATCCGGTTCATCTTAGGAATTCAATTGCGGAATGGTCGAAACCGTTTGGTTTTTGTTAAGGCTATACGAGATTTTGTGGTGAGAAATTTGTATTCGGCTTGAAAATATCTCAAAACGCTTCGCCTTCCCGCAAATAGGTGTAGATTGGAAATACCCTTGTTACCGATAGCCTGGTGCGAACGCATGCCGGACATGAATCAGAATCTGAGTTGCAAGCAGACTCTCGTCGGCGCTTTCCAGGCTCTGTTTGACGAGGCGGTTAAGGCTGGCTGGCCGGAGGGCGACGTCGCCCTTGCGCTTGCCGAATTGGCCGAGGAGCGGGTGGTCGAGCTTACCGCCAAGGTGATCATCGAAGGCTCCATGCACCCGCAGTTCATCGCCATGGGTGGCGGCGGCCGCCGCAGCTGAGATCTGCCATGCAAGGCTGGTTGCGTTCTTCTGCGGAAGGCTGTGTTCGCGTGCAAAGCCGTCACGCCTATGTGAGGAAACCCTGCCAGAGTTGATGGTAAACAGGTCTCGCTTGCGGGATTGCTGAACCTCGATTGCTCAGCGTGAGAACGGTGGCTATGAGCAAGGGACATCTGATCGGTGCGGCCATCCCGCGGATCGGCATGCTGCTCGCTGGAGACAGGTCATATCCGAGCTTCACCGCCTTCTGCGACGGCCTAGCCGCGCTTGCTCATATCGAGGGACAGACCTTCGAGATGGAAGCACGCTTTGCCGCTGGACAACTCGATCAACTGTCCAGCCTCGCAGAGGAACTTGTGGCGCTGCGGGTCGATATCATCGCCGTGATCGGCGCGGTGACGCTCCAAGCCGTGCGCCGCGTCACATCCGATATACCCATTGTCTTCACGGTCGTGCTCGATCCCGTCGTCGCCGGGCTGGTGAGGGATGCGGAGCGGCCGGGCGGAAACGCCACAGGCGTGACCAATTTCGACCCCGAGCAGGCAAGGACACAGATCAGTATCCTCAAGCAGACCGTTCCCAACCTCTCCCGGCTGGCAATAATGGGGGACGCAGGCGTGCCGGACACATTGCCGAACCTTTACACAGCGGAGGCCGAGGCCGCGGGACTGCGCCCCCAGATGGTATTGCTAAGGGGGGCAGAGGACATCGAGGCGGCCTTCGCGGCGTTCAGGAGCGACGGCGCAGAGGCCTTGCTGTCTTTGGAGGTGCCACGCACCAGCACTCATGGCGAGCAGATTGCCGAACGCGCAATGTCTGCCCGGATGCCAACGATGTTCGCACGGGATCTGGCCCACCACGGGCCGCTGCTGGCCTACGGCACAAGTCTCTCAAGGGCGTCGCGGCAGATGGCCGGAATGTGGATCGCATCCTCAAGGGAGCAAAGCCTGGCGACATGCCGATCGAGCGCGTCATGCAGCCTGAGCTGATCGTCAGTCTCAGGGGCGCCGAAAGGATCGGTATTCCCATCCCGCCGGAGGTGCTCGCGGCTGCGGACCGGGTCATTGCATAAGTTCTGCGGGAGAGCAAAACTCCTCCGCTCCGCCTCTTCATTCACACCGATGGTCTCTGACCGCTTTCACAAGAGTAAGCCTGCCGTCCTCGCCGCCGTGACGAAGGAAGCATGTGCGATGCTTGGGCTGCACAGCCCGTCGAGGGCATCCAGGCAATGCTGGAGCGCTACGCGATAGTCGCGCCCTCGGTTGCCGGGCCATCCCTTCAGATATTCGACGGCGTCCCAGGCGGTGGAAACGATGAGGCTACTGGTTGGAGAATGCACTCGGACAGGGGAGGGGAAGCGCCTTTCACTCAACGTTTGCACTCGCTCATTCCTTCTGCAAAACGCGCTCATAATCCGCGGGACAATATTTTGTTCCATAGGAATTTGCGCAGTTGCTAAAGTTCTGACCCTCGCGCATAATTGATTTATTGCCGGTTGCGGAGGGCGTCCGGCGATGCAAGCGTGAAGGCGTTTGCCCTCGGAGGGGAAGTGCGGCGCGATGTTAAGGTCATCAATTCATCCGCATGATTTACCGCTCTTTTCGGAAGATCTCGATCTGCTTTCGCAAGTGCTGGACAAGGTCTGTGTCGAACGCGGACTTGTCAGAACGGCGCCGGAGGCGGAGCGGATCGGTGCGGTCATCATTCAGCTTTACAGGCAGGGCGTGAGAGACGGCGGCAAACTCGCCGACCTCGCCAAGACCTATCTCTGACACTTGGGTTCCGGACAGGGCGACGGTTCTGTTCCGTCAATCGTCATTGGCGGCATTGAGATTTTCCGGCCGGATGCCGTCATCGCTTGACGTGCGTGCCCGCAGACGAATGCCGGGGCCGCCTTCATCTTGGTTGCCGCTCGAAAGGAAGATGATGCCGTGCGCCTCGAGCGTGCTGCGCACGTCGAACAGCGCATGCGGCTCGCCCGCAAAATCGCCTTTTTCCAACGCCGCCACCGTCTCGACCGGCAGGCCGCTTGCGGCAGCGAGCTCTTCGATGCTCATCCCAATCATGGCGCGCGCGCCGCGTATCTGCGTTGCTGTTATCATGGTGCAAAATCTAGCGCATTTGCAGCGCTTCTCAAGTGGCGGCGGTTGATTGCGGTTTGACTTGCCGGGCGCCCCCGATCTTGCGGCCATGAGCCGGCCATCGCTTGTGCTTGGCGCGCCCGCACGGGCATCGTCGCGACTGAAGCTATTCGTTGCCTACTGCCACGGCAGTCTTCAAGCCTCTCGCAATTTTACCCCGAACAGGTCGTCATGCATGCGCTCGACCGCGATCCCCATGCCGCCCATCAGGGCGGCGCGGTTGCCGAAGCGGCTGATCTCGATGCGCGGCGGGTACGGTGTGCATCGCGGCAGGAAGCGCCGGATGGCGTCAACGAGCTCCGGCCTTGCGCCGATGCTGCCGCCGGTAATCACCAGTTCGGGATCGAGGGTTGCGCCGATTGCCGCAATGGCGATCGCCACCAGCCTTGCGGTCTCCTCGATTGCGGCGACAGCGCTCGCTTCGCCTGCGTTGAACGCGGCGAAGAGATCGGCCACGGTGGATGCATTGCGCCCGCCGAAGCCGATGTAGCGGCGAAGCATCGCCACGCTGCCGACGGCGCTTTCAAGAGTGCCAAGCGTAAACCCGCCCGGATCAAAGGCATCGCCACCGATCGGGAGATAGGCGATCTCGCCGGCAGCGCCCCGTGCCCCGCGCAGCAGCGCCCCGTTGGCGATGATGCCCATGCCGATGCCTGTTCCAAGCGCAACGAAAGCAAAATTGTCGATCTCGACGCCGTGTCCGCGCCAGCGCTCCCCTTGCGCGGCGAGATTGACGTCATTTTCGACGATGACCGGCAGACCCATCCTGCTGCTGAAGATCTGCCGCAGGTCCATAGCGTCGACGCCGGGGATGTTTGGCGCGACATTGATATGTCCGGTGGCCGGATCGAGCACACCGGGACTGCCGAGAACGACGAGACGAAGCTTGTCGGCGGTCGTCCCCGCCGCCGATGCGAGCTCAACGATAAGGTCGCTGAATTGATTGACGAGATGCATTCCACCGCGTCGGTCGGTAGCCACCTTGGTTTCGGCAACCACGTTCCCCAGCAGATCGCAGATCGCCGCAGCAATCTTGGTGCCGCCGAGATCGATTGCGACAGCCAGTCCAGCTCTGGCGTTGATTTCGTAGATGACCGCATTCCGACCTGGTCGGCCATCGGTTCGGCCGACGGGTCTCAGCCACCCCTCATCTTCAAGGTCGCGCACGACCTCGGAAATCGTCTGTTTCGACAAGCCGGTCAGTTTGGCGATGTCGGCGCGGGAGATCGAGCCGTTCGCCAACACGGTCCGGATGACGGCGTTGGTCGAAATTTTCCGTGCGATTGGAGTCTGTGCGGCAGGAGATGTCATGGCCATTCGGCTGCTCGTTTCAATTAGTTCGGAGCGCATACCTAATCAGAGGAGATATCGGCTCTCAACTATCACGAAAAACAGGGCCAGGCGCTCAACCCTATCAGCTGACCCGAATTTAGTACATGGAAGTTGGTGATTTGTCTATGTCCTTGACAAATGGGAGGTCGCCTGTAGGCTGGTATCAAACGGGCATTTCAATGCGCGATGAAAATAATCAGGGTCGAGGACAAGTATGGATCATGCATATTGTCTGGGCAGCAGCATGCGCGCCAGGATCGCCCGAAGAGGAACTGGTGCCTGCCGGTTCCGCGATTTTGCTATTTTGCTTTCTGACGGCGCCTCAACCGGACTGTTGGGGATTTTCGCATGTTAAAGCCCTTGGCCGATGGTCAGCTGTCTTGCGAAAAACCAGTTCTACTTCCTGTCATGGCGCCACGTCTTCAGGCCGATATCCGCCCGGATGGATATGCTGATCTTGCCCTGTGGGGCGCAGGCAACCTGGGGCGGGTCAGATTCTCTGCAATCAGGGGGCCCTACGCCTACGGCCCGAACCGGGTTGTCTCGCAACATGGTGGCGTCTTTGTCGCACAGTCGCTGCCGGTGATGTTGATCCGCGGCGTGGGGCTTCTGGGCCTATATCCGGCCCGTCGTTGCGCCTGGTGGCACGAGCCGGATCGGCAAAGCGCACGGGCGAGGGGCTCCAGGAACCATCATCGCCAGACTTTCGAAATGGGCTGGGGGGTGCTCATCGCGGAGGCCGTCGGTTCCGATCTGCGCATTGCCGTCGGCGCCTCAAGGCACGAAGCCGAAAACGCGCTCGACCTCACCAGCGAAGCCATCATCGCGGAAGCGGCTGAATATGTCGCGCGTTGCGATCTGGCACCCGACGCCGACCCGCTGATGCGCAGCATGGTCAGCCAGGGCATCCACGCCGCCCTTTCCAGCATCAGACGCGACGAAAACGGCGCCTTCGCCGGTCTTGCGGCCGGACAGGCCTATAGCGCTCCGGCGCGGACCTATTACCGCGACGGCTATTGGACGATGCAGCCCCTTTTGACGCTGGCGCCGGAGGCGGTGCGCGACGAGATCCGGCTGCTCGCCAAGGGTGTGCAGCCGGATGGCGAAGCCCCGAGCGGTGTGATCTTGACCGGGCCTGCGCAATCGAAGGCCTGGCAGCGCTTTGTCGCGGAAAGCAAGGCCAATCCCAAAATCCACAAAAGGGCAGTCCCGGAATATCACAACCGTCCGCAGGACTGGTGGAGCGACCACTTCGACAGCCCGCTCTTCTTCATTCTGTTCATCGACGACTATGTCGGCGCAACGAGCGACCTGGCCGAGGCGCAGTTGCACTGGCCGATCGTCCGAGCGATCACCGAGCGCTATCTCAGCCTGGCCGGCCCCGACAGCGTTCTGCCGATAAAGCCGCGTAACGACCGGGATTGGGCCGACAACGTCTATCGCGAGGGCCTTGTCTCGTATGATCTCGGACTTTTCGTCGGCGCCATGGATGCGGTGGCGAGGCTTGGCGAGGGGCACGATCCGGCCGTTGCCGAACGTGCGGGCCGGGCCGCAGATCTGGCCCGCCAGGAAATCGAGGCCAAACTCTTTGTCCCGGCAACGGGAGGCTATCTCGACTATGGAACACCGGGCGTATTCGTCGAGGACCATCTGGCTCTCGACAGCCTGACTCTGTCGCGGTTCGGTGCGATTTCGCGGCCGAAGGCTGTTCGCCTGCTGAGAGCGTTTGAAGCCAGACTGGAAACGCGCAACAATCAGGAACAGCCCTATGGCAGCTGGGGTGTCATGTGCGCCTATCCGCCCTTCAAGCGGCCAGGCGATCTGCGATCCAAGACCGCTTTTCCCTACCGCTATCATAATGGCTCGGACTGGCCCTATTGGGATGGCGTCTATGCCGAAGAACGCCTGCGCCACGGACTTGGGGGCGCGCGCTATGCGCTGACACGCTGGTGGGAAACCTGCCTCGACAAGGGCTGGATCGGCGCGGTCGAATATTTCTCGCCGCCCTATGGGCGCGGCTCCCTGCTTCAGGGCTGGAGCGCCATGCCGGCGGCGGTCGTTTTGAAGTATGGGCTTGACGCCGCAAATGCGGAGCCAATCTCATGAGTAGTCTGGCTCCGTCGGTTCTAGCGGGATCCCTCATCGATCCGCATTGCAAAGGCGACGGAGCCATCCCGCTCGAATTCGGAAAAGCCAAGATGGCGGTAGAAGCCTCTGGCGCGTTCGTTGTTTGGATCGACCCCGAGATGCACGGCCCTGACCCCATGATTGCGAAGCGCCTGGAGCTCGGTGTCGATCATCCGTCGTCCCCAGCCGCTTGCCTGAACTCCGGGAAGAATGTTGATGTGAAGATGCGCCGGGTACTGGTCCTGAAGCCAGGGCGTTCCGCTGCGCGGATTTTGGATTCGCTCCAGCACGTCGGCATCGCGCGGTCGGGTGGGCGCCAGTCCGGCGATCTCGTGGCGCACGGACGGCCACCAGTTTGTCGCGAGGTTCCGGTCGAACAGGCTGGTGTCGGGGACGCCTATGACATAGCCGACCGGCCGATCACCGTGAACGAGAACAAAGGCAAAGTCTTTGGCGAACTTGAGATAGGGTACCGACCAGATGTAACCGGGCAGACGCCGGTCGCTGTAAAGGGCGCTGGCATCGTGACCGCCATTGGCGGTCCTCAGGCAGATATCAAAGAAGGCTTCAGTATCCGCTTCAATCGCGGGACGGATGAAGCAACTGGTATCCATCACTTTGCCACCTCCTGCGTGGCGCTTTGTCGTTTGAGGTCACGAGAGGAGCTGATGCACTGACGATTACCTCAGATTCGCCAGCCAGGCAAAGCTCTGGGGGAAGAAAACGCTCGGCCGGTGCCTGGAGCAAGGCCTGAGCGGGGAGTTGAGAATAAACCAAGTGAGGTGGAGCAGATGGAAAGAACCGTGAAATCGATCAGCATACTGCCGGCATACCGATTGAAAGCAGCTGTCGCGCTTGCCGGCGCGGCGCTCCTGAGTTTTGGCCTTTCCGCCGCCCGCGCCGACGATCTGGCGGTGTGGGACGACCAGACCTATGAAGGTCAGAGTGCTGTCATCGAGCAGCTTAACAAGGAGTTCGAAGCGTCCCATTCCGGTGTCACGATCAAGCGTACCGCCCGCACTTTCGATGACATGAAGCTGACGCTGAAGCTTGCGGTCTCGGCCGGCGACGGCCCTGTCGTCACCAAGGTCAATCAGGGCGCCGGCGACATGGGCGCGATGGTCAAGGAAGGCTTGCTGCTGCCGGTCGACGACTACATCAGGAAATATGGTTGGGATAAGCGGCAATCGGATTCGGTGCTTGCCCGAGATCGCTGGGACGGGCCCAAATTCGGGGTCGGCAAGACCTACGGCATTTCGGGCCTCGCCGAGATCGTCGGCCTCTATTACAACAAGAAGATCCTCGACGAGGCTGGCATAGCGCTGCCGAAAACCTTCGAGGAATTTCTGGCCGATCTCGACAAGCTGAAGGAAAAGGGCGTTGCCCCCTTCATGATGGGCTCGGCGAAGCAGCATCTGGCCCTGCACATGATCGGCGCCATCGACCAGGCGCATATCGACGCGAGCAATCGCGCCGAACTCGACGATCTGATCTATGGCCGGGGCGGCACCTGGAACACCAAGGGGAATATCGAATCGGCCAAACTCGTGCAGAAATGGGCGCAGGGCGGTTATTTCTTCCCGGGATTCGAGGGCATCTCCGGTGACGACGCCGTCCAGCTCTTCATATCAGGGCAGGGAGCATTCCTGATCTCCGGCACCTGGTATTTCGGCGACATGCAACATAATCCGGATATCGGCTTCATGGCCATTCCCGCCCCGAAGGGGATTTCCAAGCCGCTCAGCGTCGGCGGCGTCGATCTTGCCTGGGCGATCACCAGCCTTGCCAAGGACAAGGCCAAGCAGGATCTCGCCGGCGACTATATCGACTATATGGTTTCGGAAAAGGCCGCTGAAACCTGGGCCAATGCCGGCTATCTCCCCGCAACGTCGCTGGCGGCCGACGCGAAGCCAAAGCTGACGCCCCTGCTGACGTCAGGCATCGAAATGTGGAAGACCCTTAATGCCAACGATGCGCTCGGCCATTACCCCGATTGGTCGAGCCCGACAATGCTGAAGACAATAGACGACAATACACCGCTTCTCTTGTCCGGCAACATCACGCCTGAGGCCTTCGTTGACGCAATGGACAAGGATTATCAGGCCTATTTGAAGGGTACGAAATAAGACGACGCGCCGGTCACGGCCGCCGCGTTGCGGTCGTGGCTTGCGTCCCGTTCATCACACAGGATCAGTGCAGCAGGCTCAGGCTTGCTGCGCGATGATCATAGCTTTGGCTTCACGGAGTACTGGATGAGACGCTCGAAACTCGACGGTTCCCAGCCTACCAATTTGCTTTATCTGTTGCCCGGATTGCTGCTCTACACGGCCTTTGTCTTTGGGCCGATCATTGCGGCTTTGGGTTTGAGCCTGACAAGCTGGGATGGTGTGAGCATGCCCCGATGGGTGGGCCTGGGCAATTATGTCGACCTCTTTGCAGACGGTCGTTTTTATATTGCCTTGCGCAACAATGCCGAGTTGATGATCTTCTATTGCGTCCTGCCGCTCGTGCTCGGCATCACGCTTGCTGCCTGCGTCTGGAACCTGAAGCAGCGCGAACAGCTCGCCCTCAGAACCTTCCTGTTCCTGCCTTACATCATGCCGACCGCCGTCTTGGGCATCATCTGGGCATGGCTCTACAATCCTGCATTCGGCCCGTTCAATCAGTTCCTCAGGGCGGTGGGATTGGGCATGTTCGCGCTCCCCTGGCTGGGGAATTTCAACTTTGCACTGCCCGCGGTCGGGATTGTCGCGACGTGGTATTTCTTCGGCTTTTGCATGGTCATCTTCCTGACCGGGATTCAACGCATCGACCCGTCCCTTTTCGACGCCGCCAAGGTCGACGGCGCTTCGGCGCGAAAGACGTTTTTCTGGGTAACGCTGCCGCTTCTGATGCCGGAGATCAGGGTCGTGCTGCTGCTGACCGTGATAGCGTCGATCAAAAGCTTCGACCTGATTTTCACCATGACCCGCGGCGGACCTGCGAATGCCACGCTCGTTCCGAATATCTACATGTATCAGTTGGGCTTCGAGCTCAACCGGTTCGGCGCGGCGGCGGCCATCGCCATTGTCGGCGCCTTGCTCACATTCGCGATCAATTATGCAATTCACCGGCTGGTCGGCTCAAGAAGTAAAGGATTGGCTTGATGAGCCGTTCGTCCAACATCCCTGCCGCCACGCTCTCGTTCCGCATTCTTCTCTGGTTTCTGGCTTTCATAACGATCACGCCGTTTCTGCTTCTGTTGCTGACGTCATTCAAGAGCAAGGCCGACGTCCTGCAGGGCGCATTCGCCCTCCCGGCCTACCCACATTTCGAAAATTACCTCGATGCCTGGAATGCCGGACATTTCAACATCTACTTCTGGAATTCGATCATCGTCGTCATACCGGTCGTGGCGGCAAGCGTCTTTCTCGGCCTGCTGACGGGTTTTGCCTTCGCCTTTCTGTCGTTTCCGCTCCGGCGCACGCTGTTCGCGATCCTGACGCTCGGGATGATGGTGCCGGCGGAGGCCTTCATCATCCCGCTCTATTATGAAATGCGCTATCTCGGGTTGATCAATACCTATGCAGCGGTGATCGTGCCGCAGATCGCCATGTCGATCCCGTTCTCGACGATCTTCCTTGCCAGCGCGATGCAGCAATTGCCGGAAGAGATTCTCGAAGCGGCGGTGCTCGACGGTGCCGGCCGCTTCTACATCCTGCGCAAGATCGTCGTTCCGCTGATGGTGCCGGCAATGTCGACACTGGCGCTGTTCCTGTTCATCTGGACCTGGAACGAGTTTTTGATTCCGTTCATTCTGGTCAATGACGACGCCTATCGGACGCTGCCGCTGGGCATGCTGTTCTTCCAGGGGCGTTATACCGTCAACACGCCGGTTCTGACAGCCGGCGCTGTGATTGTCATTTTCCCGCTCATCCTGACCTATCTCGTTTTCCAGCGGCGGTTTATTGCCGGTCTGACGGCAGGTGCGACGAAATAGGTTGCGCCGCTCCTTTTTGCCTGCGGCGGCGCCGGTGGCGCGCTTCCAGCGCCGCGCAGCCCCAGACCGTGCCAAGCAGCAGGTAGACGTGCCGCCAGTGGTCGATGTCGATGACATTGCCGATCGCCGCATGGCCGAGGACGGAGATCCAGGCGACCATCAGGAAGGGTTGCCACGGCCGGTCGAGCAGCAGGTTTCGGAAGCCGATCGCCAGCGTCCAGACGAGCATCCCGACATAGCTGACGAAGCCAATCCAGCCATAGGTGGTGAGCGACTTCAGCCAGATATTGTGCTCGTCTTCGGGAAACATCGTGCCGAACACCAGCGGGCCGATGCCGAGCGGGCGCTCCATCATCATGGTGAAGCCGATCCGGTGACGCTCGAAGCGACCGAGATGCTCGCCGTCATATTGCTGCACCAGCTGGGCACGTGCCGAAAACAGTTCGGCGACCTTTGGAATCTGCAGCGCCACAAGCAGCGACGCGACCAGCATGATGATTGCCGCCAGCGACAGCACCAGGACCCTCAAGCGAAAGGCGCCGCTGCGCTCCTTCAGCAGCATGATGAAGATCAGCAGCAGGACGCCGAGCGCGAAGAGGCCCCAGGCGGCACGGGAAAAGGAAAGGAAGATGCCGAGCGCCAGCACGAGCAGAGCGGCGGCCTTCAGCGGCGATTTCTTCAGGTCCCCGGCCAGGATGCCGTGGATGAGATGGAGCGACGGCGGCACCAGAAAGGGGCCGAAGACGTTCGGATCCTGAAAGGCGCCCTTGGCGCGGTCATAGAGAGTGAAGATTTCCGCGCCGGGAAAGGCGTGGAAATAGCCGAGCACGCCGAGTGCAGACGTGGCAACGGCCGCGAAGGTCCAGGCGTTGAAGATCAGCGGCAGCCGTTTGTGGCTGTCCTCGATGATTGCCGCATAGAAGACCGCGGTCAGCGCCAGGAAGGTCGACACGGCGATATACATCGGCGCCGTCGCCAGATCCTTCATCTGCGTCAGCGACAGTATGCCGCCGATATTGAAGGTGAGCAGCAGGGCAAGCAGCGGGGCGACGCCGCGCGAAATCCTCAGCCCCAGAATGAACCAGAGGCCGATCAGCCCCGCCATCCAGAGTTCGTAGGGTGCCGGCTCGTCGATGACGAAGCCGGAGAGGAAGACGCCGAAGGCGACGAAGGCCGAGCCGATCAGCCGCAGCGCCATCCGCTGCGGCTGGGCGACACGCGGATATGTCGCCTCGACCGCGCTCAATAGGCGTTTTCCGTGTTGAGCAGCCGGATCGGCGTCAGGAACAGGATCTTCAGATCGAACCAGAGCGACCAGTTCTCGATGTAATAGAGGTCGTAGGCCGTGCGGAATTTGATCTTCTCGTCATTGTCGACCTCGCCGCGCCAGCCGTTGATCTGCGCCCAGCCGGTGACCCCGGGCTTGACGCGGTGGCGGGCGAAATAGCCCTCGACGACATCGCCGAAGGCGCGGTCGCGGGCCTGGGCGAGCACCGCGTGCGGACGTGGGCCGACCAGTGACAGCTCGCCTCTCAGCACGTTGAAAAGCTGGGGCAACTCGTCGATCGAAGTCTTGCGGATGATGCGGCCGACACGGGTGACGCGCGGATCGCCCTTGGTCACCGCGGCCTTGCCCGTGGGGTCGGACATGCTGGTGTACATCGAGCGGAACTTGAAGACGTTGATGATTTCGTTGTTGAAGCCATGACGCTTCTGCATGAAGAAGACAGGGCCCTCGGTCGTCGCCTTGATGGCGATCGCTGTCACGAGCATCAGCGGCCACAGCAGGGCAAGCGCGACGAGGGTGAAGAAGATGTCGAAGCCGCGCTTGGCGACGGAATCCCAGTCGCGGATCGGCTTTTTGAAAATGTCGAGCATCGGCACCGAGCCGACATGCGAATAGGCGCGCGGCCGGAAGCGCAGCCGGTTGGCATGCGCCGCGAGACGGATATCGACCGGCAGAATCCAGAGCTTCTTCAGAAGGTCGAAGATGCGAGCCTCGGCCGACAGCGGCAGGGCGATGATCAGCATGTCGATGCGGGTCAGCCGCACGAATTCGACGAGCTCGGCCACGGTGCCGAGCTTCGGATAACCGGCGACCATGATCGGCGAGCGTTTCTCGCCGCGGTCGTCGAAGATACCGCAGATGCGAATGTCGTTGTCTGCCTGTTGTTCGAGAATGCGGATCAGCTCCTTGGCGGGCTCGCCGCCGCCGACGATGACGGCGCGCCGCTCCATGATGCCATTGCGTGCCCAGTTGCGAATGCCGTAAGCAACGAGGAAACGTTCGCCGGCAAGGAAAAGCGCGCCGGCAGCAAACCAAGGAAGATAGGCTTCAGCCATCGTCCATGTGGTGCCGCGCACGAGCGCGAACAGGCCGGTGGTGAGGAGGAGGGCGATCGCCCATGCGGCGAGGATGCGCGGCATCAGCCGCAGCTTCGCCCGAAGTGCCGGGATTGTGTAGGTGTCGGCGAGCTGAAGGCAGACCACGGTCAGGGCGGAGGCGATTGCCGCCATGCCTGCCCGCACTAGCAGGGTTTCGCTGCCGTCGCCGGGTGCGACGAGGTGAACGATCAGGGCAATCGAAAAAAGGGCCAGGAATTCCAGCAACCGCAATTGCCCGATAATGATGGCCGGCGAACGGGTTCCGTCGCGGAACTGTTCGGCGATCTGCCGTGCATAGGCATTGATTTCGGTCGGTTCGGAGGCATGCTCCCGACCTGCATTGCGTCGCGCCTCGATGTCGGAGACCTGCTTGCGCAACGCTTCCACGTCGAAAGGATCGCTTTTTTCCAGCTTGTTCATGGGGTTTTGTCGCTCGTTGTCAGCAAGCGAAGTACCAGAAAGCCCCTAAGAAATATTTACAAGGCTGCCGACATTGTTCGGCCGGCGGCGGGATCGACCAGCTCATGGTACAATTTCAGCACATCACGCGCCATGACGGCGGAGGAAAAGACCGCCTTTACCGCCTCTGGCTTCGGCATTGTTCTGGCGTGCCAGCCGGGCACGCTCAGCGTTTCCGCCATCACGCGCGCGAGATCGTCGGCATTGCCGGGCTCCACCAGCGCCGCGCTGTCGGCGCCGAGCACTTCGGGAATGCCGCCGACGCGGCTGGCGATGATCGTCTTGCCGGCGCCGAGGCCCTCGAGGACGATATAGGGCATGGCTTCGGCGCGCGAGGGAACGACAAGATTCTGCGCCATCGAAAATGCTTCGTGGACGCGCATTGCCGGCAGCATGCCGATGCGTTTGCCGAGGCCGCGTTCGACCATCATCTCGCGGTAACGGTCCCGGTCAGGTCCGTCACCGATCATCAGCGCCGACAGCGGCCGCCCGAGCAGCCGCTCGGTCTTGGCAAAGGCATCGACAAACAGATCGGGACCCTTGAGGTCCCGGAGCATTCCCACATAGATGAAATGGACGGCATCCGAGCGGGTGGGGATCGGTTCGAAATCACGCTCGCTGATGCCGTTGTAGATCAGTCTCGTCTTCGTCCGTGGCTTGCCCACCTTGTGCATGTAGGTGTCGCGCTCATATTCGCAGATGAAGACCAGCGCGTCGGTGAAGTATTCCTGCAGGCGCTCCATCCTGAGGACGAACTGTCCGCTGAGCGAGGAGCGCGAATAATGCAGGCTTCCGCCATGCGCGGTATAGAGGCGGGCTACGCGATACCTGTTCACCCGCAAGGCTGAGCCGGCAAGCCGCGCGAGCACGCCGCCCTTGGCGCCGTGTCCGTGCAGCACATCCGGCCGCAAACTTTTGATTTTCTTGTACGTATCCCACATCGTCGCAATGTCGGACGGGCTGACCGACCGTCGGATCGGCACCCGTGTCAGGCCGAGCGAGAGATAGGGTCGAATGTCGTCGAACAGGCTGTCCTCGTACTCGCCGCCGGTCGAACTGTCGCAGAGGATGCCGATGTCATGGCCGGCCTTGGCGTGTTCCTCGACCAGGTCGCGGACATGGCGGAAGATTCCGCCGACCGGCGACCTGAAGCAGTGGAGGATGCGGAGCGGCTTCTGTTTTCCCATTGCTCAGAAGAGCCGTTCGCGGACGTAGATCGTGTCGCCGGCGATGATCGGCCCCGAAATGTTGATGCGGCCGGTCAGCACCTGTCCGTTGATCTTGCGGGTGACGTCGACCATGCTCTGGTTGGCGCGGCTGCTGAAGCCGCCGGCAACGGCGATGGCATTCTGCACGGTCATGCCGGGAACATAGGCATACTGGCCGGGCTGGCCGACTTCGCCCATGATGAAGATCGAACGGTAGCGGTCGACGTCGATGGTGACGTCGGGATCGCGAAGATAGCCCTGCTGCAGCTTCTGGGCGATCTGCCCTGAGAGTTGCTGCAGGGTTCGGCCGCGGGCAGGGACCTGGCCGATGAGCGGGAAGGCAATATAGCCGGCCTGATCAACCGTATAGGTATTGGTCAGGCTCTGCTGGTCGAAGACGGTAATGCGCAGCCGGTCGCCGCTATCAAGCGCATAGGGCTGAATGGTCGCTTCGTTGAAGGCTTTCGGCGCCGGCTTGTACGTCGTGCAGCTGCCCAATGCAGCCGTCATGGCTGCAAGGCTCAGGGCCAAAAGGAATTTGGGCGGGGCGACAGACATCCGCTGGTGCTCACAGAAAATGAACTTGGTGAGATGGTTATCGATCCGTTAGGGTTAATGCCCGGTAAAAGACGGCCTACAATTTCCGGCGTTCTTTGCTGATCCCCGCTCATTTCTTCGCAAGTTACCATTAACCGTTGAGTTACCACGGTCGTTTACGCTTGAGGCACCTTTGTTGTGGAGTAAGAGCATGTCCGGCGTAGCGCGTGATCAGGATGTGGACATCGACCTCGGTCAGCTGGCTCGTGCCGTCTGGGCGCGCCGGCTCAGGATTTTGACGATCACGCTCGTGGGGGCGGGCCTCGCCTTTGCCGGCGCCAAGATCATCTCGCCGCAATATCGCAGCGAAACGCGCATCCTCATAGAACCTCGCGCGCCGGCCTTCGCAAGCACCCAGCAGGTAAACGACGCAGGCGCCGGTCCGCTGATGGACGAGCTGAACATCGCCAGCCAGGTGCAGCTGTTGCAATCCGCCGATCTCTTGAAAAAAGTGATCAACGACCTGAAACTCTACAATCTGCCGGAATTCGACGATGCCGCCAATGGCTCGGCAATGAGCAGCATCCTGGTGAAGCTGCATCTGAAGAAGAACCCGATGGAGAACCCGCCGGAAGAGCGGGTGATCGACGCTTTCGTCGAGCGGCTGCAGGTCTATCAGGTGCCGGGCTCCCGTGTCATCGGCATCAGCTTCACCTCGAAGGACCCCAAACTCGCCGCCGCCATTCCGAACGCCATGGCGAATGTCTATCTTTCTACCCAGAGCGGCGCCAAGCTCGATTCCAACTCCGAAGCGACGCGTTGGCTGGAGCCGGAAATCGAAAGCCTGCGCCTTAAGGTCAGCGAGGCCGAGAAGAAGGTCGCCGAATACCGCACCAGCCACGGGCTCTTGCAGACGAACGGCACGACCACTTTTCCCGCACAGCAGCTGAACGATATCTCCGCCGAGCTCACCCGGGTGCGCGGCGATAAGGCCAATGCCGAGGCGAGGGCACAGGCGGTGCGCAATGCGCTGTCGTCAGGCGAAGCGTCCGACACGCTGCCTGACATCATGGCCTCGCAGGCGATTCAGCGGTTGAAGGGAACGGAATCGGGCCTGCAGTCGCAAATATCCGATCTGCAGACCAGCCTTCTCAACAGCCATCCCAGGCTGAAGAGCCTGCGAGCCCAGCTTGCCGATATCCGCGCCCAGATCCGCCAGGAGACGCAGAGGATCCTGACGAGCATCGAAAACGAGGCCAAGGTCGCCGATCTCCGGGCAAGCGAGCTCGAGCGGCAGAAGGACACGGTGCAGGCCAACAGCGCCCGCGCCGGCGAGGACGAAGTCGGCCTCAATGCGCTCGAGCGCGAGGCGACCGCCCAGCGCCAGCTGCTCGAAACCTATCTGGTGCGCTACCGCGAGGCCGCCTCGCGCGCCGACAGCAACTCGAGCCCGGCCGACGCCCGTATCGTTTCCAAGGCCATCGAGCCGGTCGACCCCTATTTTCCCAAGGTCGTGCCGATCGTCGTCGTCGCCGCCGCCGCCACTTTGATCCTCAGCGCCATCGTCACCATGTTGGCAGAACTCTTCAGCGGCAGGGCGCTTCGCCCGATCGATGCGTCGCCTGAGACAATCGAGACGGAAACGGCCGCCGAAGAGAAGATTGCCCCGCAGGCAGCTCCCGTCGCAGTCAGAAGGCCCGCCCAGCCGAGCATGCTCGCCGTGGTCGCCGACGAAGACGATGCGATCGACGAGGAGGTGGAGACTGCCGCGGCGGTGCCGCAGGAGGACAATGAATTCTCCGTCGGCTCGGTTGCCGATTACCTCACCGGCAGCCGGGCGCCGTTGGCAATTGCGATATCTCCGACCGGTGACGACGGCTCGGCGGCGACGGTTTTGTTGACCCGAATTCTCGCCGATGCCGGCCGCCGCGTCATCCTGATTGATATGACCGGTTCCGGCCATCCCACGGAACTGATGGCGGAAGACCAGGCCGCCCCCGGTGTCACCGACCTGCTATGCGGCGAGGCCGCCTTCGGCGATACGATCCACAGCGATCGGCTTTCCGATGCCCATCTGATCCCACAGGGCCGCAGCGACGTGCGCCGCGCCATGCGCGGTGTCGATCGGCTGTCGCCGCTGCTCGATGCGCTGACCGCTGCCTACGACCTCGTGGTCGTCGAATGCGGCGCAGCCGATGTCGCCGGCGTTTCGCGCTTGACGCACAGCCGGGATGTCGAGATCATCCTCTCCCTGCCGCAGCTCGAGGAGACTGTTTTCGTCACGCTGATGACAGAGTTCCAGGCTGCGGGCTACGAGCGCGTCGTCCTGATGTCGGACGGCGAAGCGGCAGAGCAGAGGTTCGGCCAGGCGGCCTGACGCATGGCCGCATGCTGCTTTTGCGGCGACCGCATGCGTCGGACAAAGACCGCTCAGCCGATTGTTGCCCGGATCCGCTGGGCGAACCTATAGAGCTTCGGGCGCGCCTTGATATGTGCCTTGCCGCGCGTGACGATTCGATGCGCCGCGCCGGCGGCGACGCCGATCGGCGACACCGGCAGCACCACGTCGTAATGCGCGGTCTCGACCGGCGCCCAGGATCGTTTGTAGGTCTGATCGCCGAGGCCGAAATCGAACAGCGCGACCCCTTTGCCGTGCAGTCCCGAGATGGTCTGCCAATAGAGGAATTCGCCGGGGCTCGTATCCGGCACGAGGTCTTCGTCGATCGCCCCGAATTGGCAGATGACGTGATCGCCCTTGCGCGAGATGCCCGAGATCGCAGCGATCCGATCCTCATTTCCGCCCTTCAGCCGCAGGACATGCATCTGCAGGCCGAAGGACTGCCTTGTATCATGCTGCTTGTCGATGAGGCCGTGCAGGAAGGCCTGTGTTTCCCGATCGGCAAAGACGTCGGGCAAGCCAAGGCTGGCGAAGCGGATGCTCTTCAGACGGAAGAAGGTATCGAGCAGGCGATGCTGCTCTTCCGGTGTTTCGGGGATGACGTATTCGACGCCGCCGGCGGCCTCGAAGCGTCGCGATTGAACGCGGAATTTCTTACGCCGGCTCTTGGCGTTGATCTGTTTCAGCGTCTCCTCGAAAACGGCAAGGAGCGGCAGTTGATAGGCGTGGTTCTGGTTCTGCACCATGGGCAGCCCGGTGAGGGGGGTCTGCCGTCCGCGCCATTCCAACGGAATGTTTTGCAGCAGCAGCAGATCGGCCCGCCCCATCAACGCATGCTGAAGCTGACGAGCGAATTTTTCGGCGTCAATGCTGCCGGCGCTTTCGGCGAAATTCCCGGAGAATAGACCGGTATTGATATTGCTGTGATCGGCAGCGATGAATTTCGCAATGGCAAGACCACGCGACTTGACGATCTCGACCGGCAGAATGAAGGCCGTCTCGCCGGCATAGGTGCCTTTGAGGATCGCCAGCGGCCGTTGAAAGGCGTTGACCCAGGCGCTGCACCAATCGTAGCTCTGATGGAGCGACTGGAGATTGTCGACCTCCAGAGACCGCCAGTCATCTTCCAGCGGCTGCATCGCATCGAAAACGGCGATGTCGATTTTGGCCATGGCAAGTTTCATGCTCATTTGGCGTAGGCGTGAAATCGCCGTGTCGGCCAGCGCCGCGTCGTCTGACGGCTGTTCGTGGACATCGAGCTTTTGGGTCTGCACGGGAACTCTCCGGTCAAAATGCTGAACGGGAAAGTAGGTATGCAGGACGCATATTTGGTTTAACTGCCATTCATCAGCGAGGTTTTCCGCCGATCACGGTTATTCGGCCGTTAATGGCTTACTGCTGCCGCGGTCCGGCCATCCATTTGATGATCACCATCGCCGGCAAGATCCAAAGCAGGCCGGTGAGCAGGAAGTAGAGCAGGTGCCCCCACCAGGGCGCGTTGCCGAGCGTCGCCACCGCGATCGTGTTCGCCACCAGCGCATAGACGAGCACGAGCACGATGATGAGGATCGTGCCGATGAATTTGCGGAGGCGGACGGGCATCGCTTATCTCTTCTATGGGTGGCGCGGACGGCGCGACGGCATGCCGCAAAGGTTCGGGGCTTGTTTTGCATGAGCCGGTGGGGCAAATCAACTGCCGGATAGAAGGAGACATCATGGCCGTCGCGAACCTCACCACGGAACAGGCGATCCTGAGCGAAGTGCGCAAGCAGAACCGCAATCGCCGCGCCTTGCGGCTGTGGCTCGGCTTCGTGCTTCTGGCGCTCTTCTGTCTCGTGCTCGTCGGGGGCGCCACGCGGCTGACCAATTCCGGCCTGTCGATCACCGAATGGAAGCCGATCCATGGCGTTATTCCGCCGCTGTCGGCTGCCGAATGGGACGAGGAATTCCGCCTCTATCAGCGCATTCCCGAATATCAGCAGTTGAACAGCTCCATGACTGTCGACGAGTTCAAGGGCATTTTCTGGTGGGAATGGGCCCACCGGCTGATTGCCCGCGGCATCGGCGTGATCTTCGCGCTGCCGCTCATCTTTTTCTGGCTGACCGGGCGGATCGAAAAGCGCCTGCGCTGGCCGCTCGTCGGCATCCTGGCGCTCGGCGGCCTGCAGGGTTTTATCGGCTGGTGGATGGTGTCCTCGGGTCTTTCCGTCCGCACCGACGTCAGCCAGTACCGGCTTGCGACACATCTCGTCATGGCCTGTCTGATCTTTGCCGGCTGCATGTGGATCATGCGCGGTCTCTCGCCACATTCCAACGATCCGGCGCCGGCGCCCAGTTCGCGCGGCTTTGCCGCCGTCATCGCCGTTTTCGCGCTGTTCCAGATCTATCTCGGTGCGCTGGTGGCCGGGCTCGACGCCGGCTTTTCCTATAATACCTGGCCGCTTATGGACGGCGCCGTCATTCCTTCGGATCTCTTGATCCAGCAGCCCTTCTGGATCAATGCCTTCGAGAACCCGAAGACGGTGCAGTTCATCCACCGCGTCGGCGCCTATACGCTCCTCGCGCTGACACTGATCAACATGGTGATTGCCCTTCGCGCAGCACCCTGGACCACGCATGCCCGCCGCGCCGTCGTGCTTTTCTCGCTGGTGACGCTGCAGGCGGCGATCGGCATTGCCACGCTGCTGATGCAGGTACCGCTTCACTGGGGCCTGTTGCATCAGGCCGGCGCAATGGTGGTCTTCGGCTTCGCCGTCGCCAACTGGCGCGGTTTTTACGGCGAATATCCGCACGCCACGGCAATCGCGGAGCGCGATTGAAGCGCAAGACGGTCAACGCAGCACGCTGTCAAGCAGCGGCATGCCGATGATCGCCGCGGTGGCGATCAGCACATAACAGGCGATGCGGAAGGTCCGTTCCTCGGCAAGGCCGAACAGCTTCGAGCCGCCGTAGAGCCCAACTGCATAACTCGGCAAAATGACGGCGGTCAGGGCAAAGACGGCGGGCACGAACAGTCCGCCGATAGTATAGCTGATGGCGCTGAAGACGGATGAGATCGAGAAATAGAGCACGACATTGGCCCTGACTCGCGTGAAGTCGCTCTTGCCGCCGAGCCAGTAGGCAACGACTGGCGGTCCGCCGAGCTGGGCGGCGCCGCTGAAGAGGCCGGCAATCATGCCGACGCCGCTGCTGAGCGGTGCCGAAGGCGCGCCGTGATAACGCCATCCCGAGACGAGAAGCGCGAGCAGTGAGATGGCGATGATCGTGATGCTCCAGCGCAGGAGCGTCGGGTCCAGCAGTGCCAGCATCGCCGTGCCGGCCGGGACGCCGAGTGCCGCACCCGCGGCCATGACGAAGACCTCGGGCCGGTTGGCGCTACGCCAGGCAGGTGGGATCATCCCGAGCGTGGCAATGCCGTCGATGAAGAGCAGGATCGGCGATACCAGCTTCGGCCCGATGATGGCGCCACCGAGCGGAATGAAGATCAGCGCTGCCCCGAAACCGGAAAAGCCGCGGGCGAGCCCGGCGATGAAGGCAAAGGCCATCAGGGCATAGATGCCATGATCGGGCAGGGCGGAGGCAAACCAAGCCTGCCCGTCGGTGATGAGCGCATCCAGCATCATGACGTCAGGAGGCGAGCATAAGGTCCATGTTCTGCACGGCGGCACCTGATGCGCCCTTGCCGAGATTGTCGAGCAGCGCCACCAGATTGACCTGGGAACCGCCCGGCGTACCGAAGACGAAGAGCTTCATCGTGTCCTTGCCTTCGAGTTCGACGGCGTTGACGCGGGCAAGCGCCTTGCTGTCGGAAAGCGGCACGACGGTGACGATGTCCTGGCCGGCATAATGGGCGGCGAGCGCCGCATGAATGCTTTCCATCGTCGTGCCCTCGGCGAGATCGTCGAGATGCAGCGGCACCTGCACGATCATGCCCTGCGCGAATTTACCGACCGATGGCGAGAAGACCGGGGCGCGGTCGAGCAGGCCGTGCACGGTCATTTCCGGCACGTGCTTGTGGGTGAGGGGAAGACCGTAGAGGAAGTGCGGCGCGGTGATCGCATCCGGATGATCCGGATTTTCCATCTGGGCAATCATCTGCTTGCCGCCACCCGTATAGCCGGAAACCGCATTGACCGTGACCGGGTAGCCATCCGGCAGAATGCCGGCGGCACGCAGCGGCCGGATCAGGCCGATTGCGCCGGTCGGATAGCAGCCGGGGTTGGCGACGAAACGCGCGGCCTTGATCTTGTCGGCCTGCGCGCCGTCCATTTCGGCAAAGCCGTAAGCCCAGCCGGGATTGACACGGAAGGCGGTCGACGTGTCGATGATGCGCACATTGTTGTTGGCCGAGACCATCTGAACCGCTTCCTTCGATGCATCGTCGGGCAGGCAGAGAATGGCAATATCAGCGCTGTTCAGCATGTCCTCGCGCATGGCGGCGTTGCGCCGCTCGGCCTCGGGAATGGACAGAAGCTCGACATCGCGGCGGCCGGCCATGCGCGTGCGGATCTGCAGACCCGTTGTGCCGTGTTCGCCGTCGATGAAGATTTTCGGTGCCATGTTAACCTGCGCTTTCAATGGGTTCAGAAGGTTTCCGGATTCATTTTGGGATAATAGGTCAGCCTTGTGACACCGCGATGGCGCGTCGCTCCGCATGAAGCCCCAGCATATACATCGCCACCGTTGCCCCGGCAATGGCGGTGATATCGGCGTGGTCGTAAGGCGGCGAAACCTCGACGACATCGGCGCCGCGGATATCAAGCTGATGCAGGCGCTGCAGCACCGAAAGTATTTTGGCGCTCGACGGTCCGCCGGCGACCGGCGTGCCGGTTCCGGGCGCAAAGGCCGGATCGAGGCAATCGATATCAAAGGTGAGATAGGCCGGCGCGCCGCGCGTGTGGGAGATGATTGCCGAAGCGATGTCGCCGGCACTCATATCCTCGACCTGATGGCCATAGAGAATATTGATGCCGCAATCCTCCGGCGCATGGGTGCGGATGCCGATCTGGATCGACCGATCGGGGTCGATGATACCTTCCCGGGTGGCCCGCGCGACGAAGGAACCATGGTCGATGCGCCGCTCTTCGTCGAACCAGGTGTCCTGATGCGCGTCGAATTGGACGAGCGCCAGCGGCCCGTGTTTTGTCGCATGGGCTTTCAGCAGAGGCCAGGTGACGTAATGATCGCCGCCGAGCGTCAGCAGAAAAGCGCCGCTGTCGAGGATCACATTCGCCTGGCGCTCGATGGCGCCAGGCGTAGCTTGGTGATTGCCGTAATCGAGCAGGCAATCGCCGTAGTCGATCACCGCCATGTCCGCGAACAATTCGCGGTTGAAGGGATATTGCGCATCATTGTCGAAGATCGCCGAGGCGCGACGGATCGCTTGCGGGCCGAAGCGCGTGCCCGGCCGGTTCGACGTCGCTGCGTCGAAGGGAATGCCCCAGACGGCGACATCGACGCCGGAAAGTTCCTTGGTGAAGCGGCGACGCATGAAAGACAGCGCGCCTGCAAAGGTCGGATCGCTGGCGGCAGAGGTGAGGCTGGTCGCCGTGAACGCGTGATCGATGGTCTTGTTCGCCAAGTCGTGCTCCTCTTTTCGGTCGCAGAACCATAGTCGCGTCGAATACGGACGCTGCATTGCGGGATGTTCGACGCCAGGGCGTCGGGGTGGGCCGCGCGAAGGAATTGGCCGATCCTTTCGCGCAGAAAGGGGTAGGCGAGGTGCCGACAGATTTCAAGCAATCGTTCGGATGACAGCGTCGCCGAGACCCGGCAACAAGGCGCTGTCCTTTTTCTGCACCAAGGATTTTTACAAATCTGTGGTTTATTAGAATCTTTTCTAAAATTCGTACTTGCAGAAAAATTCACATTTCACTACGCAATGCCGGGTTGTTAATTCAGTGATCACAGTCGGTAAAAATACGATATTTTGGGAATAGTTAAGTGATTTACCGACGAGAGATTGACGGCCTGCGGGCGGCCGCGGTGATGCCCGTTATTCTGTTTCATGCGGGCTTCAGTCTCTTCAGCGGCGGCTTCATCGGCGTTGACGTATTCTTCGTGATCAGCGGATTTCTCATCACCTCGATCATCCTTGAGGAAATGCGAAACCGCACCTTTTCGCTGGCAGCATTTTTCGAGCGCCGCGCCCGCCGAATCCTGCCGGCCTTGTTTCTCGTCGTCCTGTGCTGTTTGCCCTTTGCCTGGCTTTGGGTCATGCCGGAGGAGTTTCGCGCCTTCTCCGACAGTCTGATTGCCACCAGCCTCTCCGGCGCCAATTTCCTGTTCTGGTTCAAGAGCGGCTATTTTGCGCCGGAGGCCGGAGAAGTGCCGCTGCTCCACATCTGGAGCTTGGCCGTCGAAGAACAATATTACATGTTCTTTCCGCTGCTCGTCATATTCATGTGGAAGCGCAAGCCGAGCTGGCTCTTTGCGGTCCTGGTTACGATCGCGCTTGCAAGCCTCGCCTACAGCGAGTGGGCATCGCGCGTCTTTCCTTCGGCCAATTTCTATTTCCTGCCCTCGCGGGCCTGGGAGTTTCTGGCCGGGTCGATCGGCAGCGCAATGCAGTTGAAGGGGCAAAAGCGCGGCAGCGATCCGTTGTCGCTGCTTGGATTCGGCATGATCGCCTTCTCCGTCTTCTATTTCGACGAAACCTCGCCAATTCCCTCGACGCTCGCCCTGCTTCCCGTGGTCGGCGCGGTGCTCGTGCTCCTCTATGCCCGACCGGGAACCTGGGTGGCGGCACTGCTTTCGACCCGCGCCCTCACCATGATCGGGCAGATCAGCTACAGCGCCTATCTCTGGCACCAACCGCTTTTCGCCTTTGCGCGGATCCGCAGCATCGATCCGCCTCCTTTGAGTGTGATGGGCGTCCTTACCTGCGTCTCGCTTGTGATTGCCTATGTCTCGTGGCGTTTCGTCGAGCAGCCGTTCCGAAGGCACGAGCGCCGATTGCTGCCGTCCACCCGCAGCCTGGTCGCATCGGTATCCCTGGTGCTTGCGGCCTTTATCGCCTTCGGAATTTACGGCCACGATACGCGCGGCGTTCCATGGCGGCTGCCGGCGCCGATCAAGGAATTCATGGCGAGCAATGATTGGAGCAAGACCTGCCTTCTCGAGGGGGCGTCGGGCTGGGATGCGATGCCGATCAAGGGCTGCGTATTCAACGGCAACCACCCACAGACATACGCCATTTTCGGAGATTCCCTGGCGTCGTCGCTGACCCCTGCGCTGGCCGAGCGTCTGGACAGCATGAATATCGGTCTGCAGCAGATCACGCACAGCTTCTGCGCGCCGGTCGCCGACGTATCGATGGTCTCCCACCAGGCGCGCGACTGCGGCGCCTTCAACGCTGCGGCGATCGACTACCTCATCAGGAGCAGGGTGAAAACGGTCTTTCTCGCGGCCTCCTGGAAGATCTTTTTCGAGCAGTCTCGCTATATGTTCAAGGGCGAAGAAGTCGCGACCTCAGACGTCGGACAGAGGTTGAGGGACGCCTTCGACAGAACCGTCGGCGAGTCGACATCAGCCGGCATCCGCGTCGTCATCATCTATCCTCATCCGCGCGGTGACACGGAGATCGCCGCCAAGGTCGCGAAGCTGATGCACAAGGGCACGCCGGCGCCGACGATCACGATCGCCCAGGATGAGTTTCTCAAGCAATCGGCGCCGTCCTATACCTATCTCGACGACCCCGAAGACACGCATGTCCTGCGCGTCGATCCCGCCAAGATTTTCTGCGGGATGGAGACGGGCCGATGCGATCTGGCGCGGGAGGGCAAGACCTTCATTTTCGACAAGGTGCATTTCACCCCGGCAGGCGCGGAAGCCGTTGCCGACGAAATCATGGTCACTCTCGGGCGAGACCACATGGCGGATACGAATGGTATGGCAGCGCTCTCTTCCGAGTAATGCAACGCATGTCGCCAGCAAGTGTATAGCGGTTCTGGCATGACGACATCCATCAAAACAAAGATGCATATCGCCCGGAAGGCAGTAGCGGTATCCGGGATAGGGACCGTCATTCAACCGAGGACTGAAGCGCGTCGGGATCTTTAGGACGCGGTCCTTCTGCTTTTACTTACGCTGCCGGTGCCGCAACGAGCGTCCCGTGGTTTTGCGCAGCATGCTTTGTGTCCTGAAGCGCACGCAGCGCTGTAGCGGTTCCGACCTTCCATCAAGGGCCAACTGCACAACAAAAAAGGCCGGGTTTCCCCGGCCTTGGTAAATTCCGTCTGTCCGATGCGACTAGCGCTTGGAGAACTGGAAGGAGCGGCGGGCCTTTGCCTTGCCGTACTTCTTGCGTTCGACGACGCGGCTGTCGCGGGTCAGGAAACCGCCCTTCTTCAGCACCGAGCGCAGGCCCGGTTCGAAGTAGGTGAGCGCCTTGGACAGGCCGTGGCGAACGGCACCGGCCTGGCCGGAGAGGCCGCCGCCGGCAACGGTTGCGACGATGTCGAACTGGCCGTCACGGGCAGCCGCGACGATCGGCTGGCGCAGGATCATCTGCAGCACCGGACGGGCGAAATATTCCGCGAATTCCTTGCCGTTTACGATGATCTTGCCGGAGCCCGGCTTGACCCAGACGCGGGCGACGGCGTTCTTGCGCTTGCCGGTCGCGTAGGAGCGGCCGAGCGAATCGACCTTGCGGACGTGGGCCGGAGCAGCAGCTTCGGAAGCCGTGCCGAGATCCTTCAGGGAGGAGAGGTCAGCCATGATCAGGCGCTCCTTACGTTCTTTTTGTTGAGCGCGGCAACGTCGAGGGCGACCGGCTGCTGGGCTTCATGGGGATGGTTGGCGCCGGCGTAGACGCGCAGGTTCTTCATCTGGCGACGGCCGAGCGGGCCGCGCGGAACCATACGCTCGACGGCCTTTTCGAGGACGCGCTCCGGGAAGCGGCCTTCGATGATCTGGCGTGCGGTGCGCTCCTTGATGCCGCCGGCGTAACCGGTGTGCCAGTAGTAAACCTTGTCGGAATACTTCTTGCCGGTGAAAACGACCTTGTCGGCATTGATGACGATGACGTTGTCGCCGTCGTCAACGTGGGGGGTGAATGTTGCCTTGTGCTTGCCGCGCAGGCGCATAGCGATGATGGAAGCGAGACGGCCAACGACCAGCCCTTCGGCGTCGATGATCACCCACTTCTTCTCCACCTCTGCAGGCTTCTGGGAGAAGGTAGCCATAGTGAATACTCTCTTTTGGGACCCTTGCCCGAAGGCTGGAAGGGCGTTTCTTGTTGCTTGGATTGGCAGGCGAAAGACATGCCAAAAAGAAGGCAGCCCGGAAGGCTGCGTTCTGGCGCGGTGTATAAAGGGAATGTGACATCGGGTCAATATCGGCATTCTCGACCACTCGAAAAAAACTGCAATAAAAACAGCAGCTTATTTGCGCGGTATTATTATACCACAAATTTGGCCGGATCGCAGGACGGCATGGTTTGCCTTTTTACCGCTGCAGTGAGTTGGATTTGACTCGACAGGCCAGGATCGCAAGCGTTCCTAATCCTTGAACTCCCGCAAGCATTTCATCATTTCCCGAAGGCCGCGTGTCAGATGTTTGTCCCGGCGCAGAACCATGCCGAGGTGGCGCGTGAGCTTTGGTTTCAGCGAAGATGTCGTCACGAGGCCGGCACGGTCGTGCCTTAGCGCCAGCCCCGGCAGGATCGACCAGCCGAGCCCCACCGCCACCAGTTCCTTGATCGCCTCGACGCTGCCGAACTCCATCGCGGGACGGGTCCTGATTTCGGGGGCGGCCAGCCAAGCGTCGATCGCCCGCCTTGTATTGCCTCCCTCATAGAGCAGCAGCGTCCTGTCACGCATAAAGGCAGCATCCGGCCCGCCTTCGGGCACGAGGCTACCGACGGGAGCGACCGCCAACAACTCTTCCTCGTAGAACGGTTCGATCTCGAAGTTTCGTCCCGATGCCGGCAGAGCGACGACGGCGATGTCGAGACTGTTGGCCTCCAGATCGTGCAGAACATCGTCGGCATTGCCGATATGGAGCGTGATTTCGAGGCCTGGCATGGATTTCCTGGCGGCGGCGATGGCGCGCGGGAGCAGGTGGATCGAGGCGGTGCCGCCGCTGCCGATGCGCACGCGGCCCCTGGCGCCATCCTTGTGCGGCAGCATCGCTTCTTCTGCCGCTGCCGCTTGCTGAAGCAGACGCCTCGCGTGCGAAAGCAGGTCGAGGCCCGCCGCCGTCGGTTGCGCCCGCCGTCCGACACGCTCGATCAGCCGGACACCGAGCCGCCGTTCGAGGCCCTTGACCTGCAGGCTCACGGCCGGTTGCGTCACGCCCTCCTTGTCGGCGGCGGCCGTAAAGCTTCCGAGATCGGCGACATTGACGAAGGTCGCGAGCTGATCGAGATTGAGCGGCATATAAAAGAATTCCTTATGCATATGATAATATCCATAAGCTTCTTTCGCAGCATCTTCCAGGGCATCTCTTTTCCGTTGAGAAAGGACGAACAGATGACCCTGGAATTCGGCGAGATATTAGAGACACCGCGCAAGGCCCTTCGCCTGAAACTTCGCGAGACGGCGCGCCGGGGCCGGCGGCTGCTGGCGGCGATCGGGTATCGGCTTGAAAAGCGACGCAGCCGCCGCAGGCTTTCGGAACTCACAGATGCCGAGCTTCGTGATATCGGTCTCACCCGCGCGCAAGCGGCGGCCGAGACATCGAAATCGTGGTTCTGGTTCTGACCACGCCGCAGCAGCGAGGCCGGATCCTGCTCGAAATTGCCTGTGCCTTGTGGCAGAACAGCGGTGTGGAAATCCTAGCGCAAGGAGCAGCATCATGGCCGAAATCGTATCCTTCCGAAAGGAGGCAGACAGGGCAGAAGGGTTGTTGCTCCGCTCGCTGCGCGACGGCGTGCTGCGGCTTGTGCTTAACGACCCGCCGGCCAACGCACTTTCGATCGCGCTTTTGCAGGCGCTGATGGCCGAACTCGAAAAGGCCGGATCGGACGCGGACGTGCGCGTCGTCGTTATCGCCTCGACCGGCTCTGTCTTTTCCGCCGGCCATGACCTCAAGGAGCTCACCGCCCATCGCGTCGATGAAGACCGGGGCGCTGCGTTCTTCGAGAAGAGTTTCCGGCTCTGCGCCGATCTGATGCTGAAGATCACCCATCTGCCGAAACCCGTCATCGCCGAGATCGACGGGCTTGCAACGGCCGCAGGCTGCCAGCTCGTTGCTTCCTGCGATCTGGCGATCTGCACCGACACGTCGACATTCTGCACTCCGGGCGTCAATATCGGCCTGTTCTGCTCGACGCCGATGGTGGCGGTGACCCGTGCCGCCCATCGTAAGCAGGCGATGGAGATGCTTCTGACCGGCGAAACGATCGACGCTTCGACCGCCAAGGATTTCGGTCTCGTCAACCGCATCGTGCCGAAGCAGTATCTGGCGCAAGTCGTTGCCAAATATGCGGCCGTGATTGCCGGCAAATCGCCATTGACCCTGAAGATCGGCAAGGAGGCCTTCTATCGACAGCTCGAACTGCCGGTGGAAGGGGCCTATGACTATGCTGCCAGGGTGATGGTGGAGAACATGCTGACGCAGGATGCGCAGGAGGGGATCGGCGCCTTTCTCGGCAAACGCAAGCCGGTGTGGAAGGGCGACTGATCACGCCAGCCTCAGAACCAGCACGCCGGCGGCGATGACCACGCCGGCGACGTAACGCCAGGCTCCGGCTTTTTCCTTGAACACGGCGACCGAGATCACCAACGCGAAAACGATCGCGGTTTCCCGCAACGCGGCAATGGTCGCGACGGGAGCCTTAGTCATTGCCCAGAGTGCCAGTCCGTAAGATGCTATCGAACCCGCGCCGCCGATAAGGCCGCGCCACCAGTTGCGGCGAACGTGGCGCAGCACTGCCTGGCTGCCGCGCCGGGACGCCGCCCAGCCAAACAACAGTACGGGCGGCAGCAGCGACATCCACAACGTGTAGGAAACCGCGTTGCCTGAAAGGCGCGCGCCGATGCCGTCGACATACGTGTAGCAGGCGATGACAAAGGCATTGGCAATGGACAGCACAACGGCACGGCCGCTGCCGCGACGCGCCTCCAGAGCGAGCGTCAGGACGCCGGCTGAGATCGTCATGACGCCGGCGAGCGCGGCGCCGGACAGGTTCTCCCTGAGAACGACACCGCTTGTCGCGGCGATCAGCAATGGCGCGCACCCACGCATCAGCGGATAGACCAGGCCGATATCGCCGGCCCGGTAGGCGGCGGCAACCAGCTGGAAATAGACGAACTGGAGGATGGCCGAAGCACCGATAAACGGCCAAGCCGCGTTTTGCGGCAATGGCAGAAATGCCAGAAACGGCAACGCCGATACCGCGCCGCCGGCCGAAATCAACGCTGCATCAAGGGATTTATCGCTTCCCGCTTTGACGATCGCGTTCCATGTCGCATGCAGCAATGCACCGAACAGAACGAGCAGGATGACGTCGAGTGGCAAGGACAGATCCGGGACAGCGGGGAGGACAAGCGCGTCGCCCCGATGGGGCAAAGTTCTGGAAAGACAACTGCGATTTGTACGAAAATGCATTGCCGCGGTCGCGGTGCCTTCCTGTCTGCAATATCACGCTTTCAATATCCAAACAATGGCGGGTATATTCGACAATTTGTACGTGCGCTCGATATGCGTTCAATCCACGCGATCTTCTCAACTATGAGGTGCTTCTAATGGACGCCAGAACGTAGAGTGATCTTGCGGTGAACGAAAGGAGAAAACACTTGAAGGGATTCCGGAGGGGATTATTCTATGTTGCTGAAATACAGATATTATTCTACAACTTTGAAATAGTCTAAAATAAAACTGTTGATTGCATAATTACCGAAAAATCGCAGCGCGGGATTGAGCCGGCCAACATTCGCAAACGCAAAGAGCGCGGGGCGTCTGCCGCAGTCCCGGCGGCAAGAACCTCAGAGCTGGTAATGCGGAATGAACAGCATCCCGTCAAGGTTGTCTATGTTCTGACAGTTCAGAACGGGGCAGCGGGGATCGTCTTTCGAGGGGATGTGCGTCCACTCCGCATAGTCGGTCGCGTCGCAATAGTGGCTGTTGCGGACGTAACGATCATAGAGGGGCAGACCGCGGGGGGACCGATAGCGGAAGATAACGGCGCCCTGATTGTGGATGGCGGCGCGCACGCTGGCACAGCTCATGGTGAGTGGATTGTAGCGCGAGATCGCCAGTGCCGGCGAAGCGGCGAGCAGGAGCATGAGGGCAAGAGCGATTTTTTTCATCGAATCATCCTCAGAAAATATCCAACTGATATATACGGGAAAGGCGCGCAACTGGTTTCACGCCAAAGCAAAAAATCACGCGCGCCGTGGCGAAAGACTTTCACAAGTGGAGAAGCGGACATGAATCACGACAGCTACACGGATGATTTCCTCGCCGGCATTCTGCATTCGGTGAAGACCATCGCCCTGACCGGCGCTTCGCCCAATCCGGCGCGGCCTAGCAACGGCGTCATGGGCTATCTGCTGTCGCGCGGCTATGAGGTCATTCCGGTTAACCCGGGGCAGGCGGGCAAACAGATCCATGGCCGCACCGTCTATGCCCGGCTCGCCGACATTCCCGTGCCGATCGACATGGTCGACGTCTTTCGCGCTGCCGAATATCTCGACGGTGTCGTCGAGGAGGCGCTGGCGCTGAGGCCGTTGCCGAAGATCATCTGGGCGCAGCTCGGCGTCCGCGACGACGCGGCGGCAGCAAAGGCGGAGGCCGCCGGCATCAAGGTGGTGATGAACCGCTGCCCGGCGATCGAATATCCCCGGCTCATTGCCTGATCTCATTGCCCGATCTCGTTGCTTGAGGGGCGGTCTGCAGAGACGGATTTTCCACCGAACGCCCGCGGGTTGAAACTGATCGCGATTAACTTTCGACCTGGAGAGGTTATGATCCCCTCCGTCAGCAACAACTGGAGGACGACATGGCCAAGAATGATCCGGGATTCAACACGTTGGCGATCCATGCCGGCGCCCAGCCCGACCCGACGACCGGCGCGCGGGTAACGCCGATCTACCAGACGACCGCCTACGTCTTCAACGATTCCGATCACGCCGCCGCGCTCTTCGGCCTGCAGGCCTTCGGCAATATCTACACCCGCATCATGAACCCGACGCAGGCCGTGCTCGAGGAGCGGGTGGCGGCGCTCGAGGGTGGCACGGCGGCCCTTGCCGTCGCTTCCGGTCATGCCGCACAGATGATCGTCTTCCACACCATCATGCGGCCCGGCGAGAATTTCATTGCTGCACGCAGGCTCTACGGCGGCTCGATCAACCAGTTCGGCCATGCCTTCGAGAATTTCGGCTGGCAGGTGCGCTGGGCTGATTCCGCCGATCCGGCAAGCTTCGAAAGCCAGATCGACGAGAAGACGCGCGGCATATTCATCGAGAGCCTCGCCAATCCCGGCGGCACCTTCGTCGATATCGCGGCGATCGCCGAGGTCGCGCATCGCCACGGCCTGCCGCTCATCGTCGACAACACGATGGCGACCCCCTATCTCATCCGCCCGATCGAATATGGCGCCGACATCGTCGTGCATTCGCTGACGAAATTCCTCGGCGGCCACGGCAATTCCATGGGCGGCCTCATCGTCGACGGCGGCACATTCGACTGGTCGAAATCCGGCAATTATCCGATGCTGTCGAGCCCGCGGCCGGAATATAACGGCTTGGTCCTGCACGCGACCTTCGGCAATTTCGCCTTTGCCATTGCCGCCCGCGTACTCGGCCTGCGCGACCTCGGACCGGCGATCGCGCCCTTTAACGCCTTCCTGATCCTGACGGGCATCGAAACGCTGCCGCTCAGAATGCAACGCCATTGCGACAATGCGATCGCCGTGGCGAGGTGGCTGAACGCGCACAGCAAGATCGCCTGGGTGAATTATGCCGGCCTCGAAGACGACCCGAACCACGCCCTGCAGCAGCGCTACTCGCCCAAAGGCGCGGGCTCCGTCTTCACCTTCGGCGTCAAGGGCGGTTACGAGGCAGGCAAGACGCTGGTCGAAGGCCTTGAGCTCTTCTCGCATCTTGCCAATATCGGCGACACCCGCTCGCTCGTCATCCACCCTGCCTCGACGACGCACCGGCAGTTGAGCGACGAACAGAAGATTGCCGCCGGCGCTGGCCCCGACGTTGTGCGCCTTTCAATCGGCATCGAGGACGTCAAGGATATCATCGCCGATCTTGAGCAGGCGCTTTCGAAAATCTGAAAACGGAGAGGTCCGCGATGGCGGTGGCGAAGTTCATTACTTTCCAGATCGACGGCATCGCCCCCGAGCTCGGGGCGCCGGAGCCTGGGCGCGTCATCTCCGGAGATCCGCAATTTCGCACCTGGAATCTGGAGGCGGCCGAAGGCGGCCTCTATTCCGGTATCTGGGAGGCTACACCCGGCAAGTGGCGGATCGAATACGAGGAGTGGGAATATTTCGGCATGCTGTCGGGTCATTCGATCGTTACGGAGGACGGTTGTGAGCCGGTTCACCTAAAGGCGGGCGACCGGATGATCTTGAGGCCCGGCTTCAAGGGAACCTGGGAAGTGGTTGAAACGACTCGCAAGGACTATGTGATCAGGGTTTGAGCAGCGACTGCAGATCGGCCGCCCCGATACGGGCCTGTCCCGGTTTGCGGCGATTATGCTGCGTTTCTCCCGAAAGATCCGCTTCTCTATCGCTGACAGAAGGCATTTGATCTTTTCCATTAACGAGACCGAAATCGTCAAGTGCTAGACCTTATCTGCAGCGCGTTGCGGACATGATGTCTCCTGCCGTCACCTTTAGACATGGCCTCGCAATTCATCTTTTCAGGATTGGCATGTCGTCGAATCTTGCGGGTAGGCACGTCCGGACCCAAACGTCTTCCATCGTTGCGACAACCGTTTTCTTCCTTGTCGTTGCGCTCGTCCTGACCGGCTTGATGGCGCATGTCGTCGCCGCCATGACCCGGTCCGCAAACGACATCGATGATGCCAGGGCCCGACGCGCCGCCCAGGCAGCGATTGCCGCCTTTGTGTCTCGCCTCGGCGCCACGACGACCGATAACGCCATTTGGGACGATGCCTACAAGGCCGCCTCGTCCCCCGCCGCTGCGGATTGGGCCTACGAGAATTGGGGGAAGACCAGCGAGGATTATGCGCTCTATGACGGTGCGATCGTGATCGGCCCGGATCGCACTTCGATCGTTTCCGCCTACGCTAAAGGCAAACCATTCGAACCGGGATTATTCTTCGGCGATGGCTTTTATCGGCAAGTCAAGGTGGCCACCGATCCGACGCGCGCGCCTCTGGTGAATTTCATCAAAACCAAAAACGGTATCGCACTGCTCGCATCGCAGGCCATTCAACCTTTCGACAACGTAGCCGAGAATCCGCAGTTCAGTACGCTGAGCTTTTACAAGGAATTTTCCCAGCAGGTCCTGGATACCCTTTCGAACGAACATGATCTCGAAGGCCTGCGCCTTGAGGCTAGGCCCGAGCCGGATCTCCTGAACGCACCGATCACCGATATGAAGGGAGCCGTCATCGGCTATCTCGTCTGGCCCAGCAAGGCGCCGGGAAGCATCGTCTTTCGTCAGGTGACCCCCTATGTCGCAGCCGCTATTGTCATCCTTGCGCTGTTTCTGATCGGCGTCCTGATGGTGGGTGCGTCGGAGACGCGGCGCCTGCGTCAGTTGGCGCAAGCGGCGCTTTACCAGGCCGGCCATGATAGTTTGAGCGGCCTCTGGAACAGACAAGGGCTTCTCAGCCTGCTCGAAGAGCTCGCTGATACCGCCTCTCCGCCGGCTCGACTGTATCTGGTCGATCTTGATGGCTTCAAGGCCGTCAATGATGCCTGGGGCCATGCCGTAGGGGACGAGTTGATCCGGCTGGTTTCGAACGCTCTGATCGCCTGCCATCCCGAGGTCGTCGCTGCGGCTCGGTTGGGCGGCGATGAATTTGCCCTGGTTCATGTGGGCTCTGCCACATTCGAGGATATGGAAAGAGCTATTTTGGCGCTGTTTGCCGAGCCTTTCAAAATCGAGGGACGGACAGTCGAAGTCGGAGCAAGCATCGGCGCTGCCGCGCGCGACGGAGCCATGGATCCCTTGGAGCTGCTGCGCAGAGCGGATATGGCGCTTTATCGCGCCAAGGCAAACGGCAGGGGCCAGGCGATCGAATATGATCCCGAGCTGGACCACGAGCGCCAGCGGGTCGCCGAACTGGAGGCCCTGCTGAAGAGTGCCATCGGCGCCGGTGCGATCGAAGCCGTCTTCCAACCTCTCGTCTCTGCCTCGACCGGCGCGGTCACGGGTCTTGAGGCCCTGGCGCGCTGGCGAACGGCCGCGGGCAATGTCAGTCCGGAGATCTTCATTCCCCTTGCCGAAAGGTGCGGTCTCATTGATGCGCTCGGCGTTCACATGCTGAGAACATCGATCGCGCATGCCAAGACTTGGCCCGATCTGGCATTGTCGGTGAATGTCTCGCCGGTGCAACTGTGCAATCCGGAATTTGCGGCCGAAGTGATCTCGATCCTGCAGGAACTCGATTTCAGCCCGGAGCGCCTGACATTGGAGATCACTGAAGGCGTGCTGATGACGAATCCCGATCAGGCCCGGCGCTCGATCGACCAGCTCAAACGCGTCGGCATCAAGTTCGCGCTCGACGATTTTGGCTGTGGTTACGCCAGCATCGGCGCATTGCGGCAATTCGGCTTCGATCGCATGAAGATCGACCGCTCGCTCGTCTCCGCGCTCGACGACACAAAGGGCGCCGATGTTCTTCGGGCAACCATCTCGCTGGCGACCGCCCTGCAGATCCCGGTTACCGCTGAAGGGATCGAGAATTCCCGCCAGGCGGCGATTCTGCGAGACGCCGGATGCGATCAGCTTCAAGGCTATCTGATGGGAAAACCCATGTCGGCCCGCGACATCGCCGGCAAATTGCAGGAAGAGGCCGCCGCTTAGTAGCGCCGATCACCCGGCTGAAGATGGATGGCGCTGTCGATTGTGAGGCGATGGATTGAGCCGGCACGCGGCACAGATCCTCCAGTCGACGAAGCTTAAGCCTCGATTCACCACTGCAGATCCAGCCGCTCCAGTCCGTGGAAATGGTAGACGTCCTTGACCACGGGCATCTTCGCGAGTCTCAGACCGGCAAGCCGCGCGAACAGGATCGGCAGCACGACGTTGAGCTCCAGCCGCGCCAGCGGCGCGCCGATGCAGAAATGGATGCCGGCGCCGAAGGAGAGGTTGGGTGCCTCGTTGCGGTCGGGACGGAAGGCGAGGGGATCGGTGAATTTCGCCGGATCGAGATTGGCGGCGGCGAGGATGAGGCTGACCTTGTCGCCGCGCTTGAAGGAGACTCCGTCGATTTCGGCCGGTTCCAGCGCCCAACGCTGAAAAATGTGGACGGGCGCGCAGATGCGAAGCGTCTCCTCGACCGCGCGTTCCGTCGTAGCCTCGTCGCGGAAGAGCGTCGCCGGATCAGCGCCGCTGTCGAGGATGGTGCGCACGGAATTGCCGATCTGGTGCACGGTCGCCTCATGGCCAGCGTTGAGCAGCACGATCGTCGTCGAGATCAGCTCTTCCTCGGTGAGATACTGACCCTTGTGCTCGGTATGGATCATGTGGGTGAGCAGGTCGTCGCGCGGCTCGGCGCGGCGCTGGGCGATAACGGTCCTGACGTAATCGGAAAATTCCTTTGCCGCCCGTTCGGCCTCATCCTCCTGCGCGCGCGTGCGGCCGAACATGTACATGCGGACATAGGCATGCGACCAGGCGAGCAACTGCGGCCCCATCTCTTCGGAGATGCCGATCATGCGGGCGATCATCGTCACTGGGATGATATCGGCAAAGGCCGAGAGCAGCTCGACCTCGCGCTTGTCGATGAAGCCGTCGATCAGCCGGTTGGCGATCTCTGCAAGTTCCGGCTTCATCTTCTCGACGTGGCGGGAGACGAAGGCGCGGTTGACGAGCGTGCGCAGCCGCGTGTGCTCCGGCGGTTCGATCTCCAGCAGGGAATAGCGTTCCGAGAGGTCGAAGCTGGCAAGATGTGCCATCGGCTCGGGCAGGCCCAGTTCCTCACGGCTGGCGATATGCAGGATCTGCCGGCCGAAGCGGCGGTCGCGCAGCAGCGCGTTCACATGGTCGTAGCCGGTGAAGAACCACTGCTTCTGCTCGGTCCAGTAGAAGGTCGGGCAATGGGCGTGGAGCGCCGCATAGACGGCATTTGGATTGCCATAGAAATCAGGATTGCGGGCGTCCAGCGACACGTGGCGCCTGGCGCGGTCGACCGAAAGAAAGGGCGGTATCGTCATGCCCGAGGCTTAGCGGATTTGCTGAGCCGCGAAAAGATGCAGATGCGGAGAGCCGGCCCGAAACAAGGCAAACCCGGCCGGGGCGGCGACTTTAAGATCTATGTCTAAGCGCGGGGATTGATTCTATTTTTATGCTGCGGCCAGGACAGGATGATTTTAGCCCGATCGGCCTAAAATCTGATGTCGTCCGAAAACCGCTCACACTTTTCGGCATCATGCTCTAGCCGGCACGCGACAGCGTGCCCATGCGCCGCAGCGCCTCGACCTGATCATCGAGCGTCGGCACGAGTTCGCCGGCAGTGGAACTCGGCGTGGCCGGTGCCGGGGCCGCCGCTTCTGCTTCGCCGAAGGTGACCGTGCAGTTGCGGCCGGCGGCCTTGGCGGCATAGAGCGCCCGGTCGGCGGCCGAAATCAGCTTGTCGACATTGGCGTCGATCGAGGAGGCGAGCGCAATGCCGATGCTGACCGTGACCGGAACGATCGCTTCGCCGGTGGCGACGGGAAGGCGGCAGAATTCGGTGCGGATGGCCTCGGCGATCGCCTCGGCTTCCATCTGGTCCGTGACGGCGGCAAAGGCGGCGAATTCCTCGCCGCCCATGCGGCCGAAGATGTTGCCGGGAATATACTGCCGGGCCATGCGCGCAAACGCGGTGAGCACCGCATCGCCGGCCTGGTGGCCGAAGCGGTCGTTGACGCGCTTGAAATGGTCGAGGTCGAAAAGGATCACCGCGACCTGCCGCTGTTCGCTGTGGGCTCTTTCCTGGATAGGCTCGAAATAGCCAAGCAGGCCGCGGCGGTTGAGCACGCCGGTCAGGGAATCGGTCAGCGTCATTGTACGCAGATGCCGTTCCGAGCGCTCCATGACCAGCCGGCAGGTGAGCGCGAAGGCGATGGTGAGAAGAAAAGCGCTTGCCAAGGCAGACACGCCGCCGAGATTGGTCGCATCGATATCGCTTGGCAGCGTCACCGCCATCGTCAGCGCCGAGCCGAAACACAGGCAGCCCTGCATGACGAACACGCCCATCAGCCTGATGCGGGTGCGCTCACGCCGCATGTCGCCGGCGGCGACCGCCATCGCCAGTGCCGTGGCGCCCGTCGCCGAAGCGAGATTGTAGAGCACGACGCGGTTTGAATAATCGGTGTTGACCCACGGCAGAAACACCCCGGCCAGCCAGATTGCCGGCGGCAGCAGCGCCCACCATTCGATTTTCTTGCGGTCGAGCGCGAGAAAACCCGCTACCCAGGCGCTCTGGCCGAGCAGCGCGATAGCATTGCCGATCTCGACGGACACCAGGCTGGGGACCTGGCCGCGCAGCGCGATCATCGCAAAGCCGATGCCGGTCAGAAGAAAGCCGAGGCCCCAATAGAGGTAGGCTTCGTTCCTGACGTTGTGGCGCCAGGCGACGAACAACACCAGAGCGAGCGTCATGGCCTCCGAACACCAGATGGCGAGACCTGTAGCGATATTGAACACGGCAGCAACCCCTTGCCCGTCGACCTTGTCTGTTGGGCCGCATACTTGCTGAGGAAGCTCGCCACTTCCTTAATGCTGTTGCTTTGCGGCATGATTTCCAGCCGGTATCTGACGGTAGGCTTTCCGTTGGGTAAACGTATGTAAGCGCTGCCGGATGGAGTAAGCTTTCCTTCATCCTGTCATGGAGAAAAGCCGGGGGGATGCCGCCCAGGGCTCGCGGTCATCAGGCATTTACGAGAAACAGGCTGCCGTCGCCGAAGCTCGGCCGCCTTGCCCCGCCTTCTTAACGTTATCCTCATGCGTGTCTTGAAGAGAAGGGCAGGGACACTCTATGTAGGGATATGGCATTTTCTTTGATTCCCGGCGGCCGCCGGCATGACGTTGACAAAGGACGCACATGAGAAACCCAGTTGATACCGCAATGGCCCTCGTGCCGATGGTCGTGGAACAGACCAACCGCGGTGAACGCTCCTACGACATCTATTCCCGCCTGTTGAAGGAACGCATCATCTTCCTGACCGGCGCCGTCGAGGATCACATGGCGACGCTCGTCTGCGCCCAGCTGCTCTTCCTCGAGGCCGAAAACCCGAAGAAGGAAATCGCCCTCTACATCAATTCGCCCGGTGGCGTCGTCACCGCCGGCATGGCGATTTACGATACGATGCAGTTCATCAAGCCGGCGGTTTCGACGCTCTGCATCGGCCAGGCCGCCTCCATGGGCTCGCTCCTGTTGGCCGCCGGCCACAAGGACATGCGCTTCGCCACGCCGAACTCCCGCATCATGGTGCACCAGCCCTCGGGCGGCTTCCAGGGCCAAGCCTCGGATATCGAGCGCCACGCCCGCGACATCCTGAAGATGAAGCGCCGCCTGAACGAAGTCTACGTCAAGCACACCGGCCGCAGCTACGAGGAAGTTGAAAAGACCCTCGATCGTGACCATTTCATGGATGCGGACGAGGCCCAGGGGTGGGGCGTGATCGACAAGGTTCTGACGTCGCGCCTCGAGATGGAAGGCGAGCAGGCCTAGTAATTAATTGGGATGGTGTTTTTGCCGCCACAGTTCTATCTCATTTGTGATCGAACAAGGCTTTCATCTGGCGGCGAAGACGCTAATAGTAACTATTAATGCTATGTTGAATTTTTATGACATAGCATTTGGCATTCGAAGGGGATTCGTTGCCGCCGGAACCTGGACATGGTTGATTGGGACCGGTTCGTAGCCCCTGAAGCCCTTCTCGGCAAAGGCTCCGGAAACGGAGTGCCGCCAGGAGCTGATAGAGTGGACCGCGATTTCGCCTTGAAATGCGGCGTGCTGGAAGGAAAATGATATGAGCAAGGTCAGCGGCAGCAACGGCGGCGACTCCAAGAACACCCTCTATTGTTCGTTCTGCGGAAAGAGCCAGCACGAAGTCCGGAAACTGATTGCCGGACCGACCGTCTTCATCTGCGATGAATGCGTTGAGTTGTGCATGGACATCATCCGCGAGGAAAACAAGTCCTCGATGGTCAAGTCCCGCGACGGCGTTCCGACGCCCCAGGACATCATCAAGGTCCTCGACGAATATGTCATCGGCCAGCGCCAGGCGAAGAAGATCCTGTCGGTCGCCGTTCACAACCATTACAAGCGCCTGGCGCACGCCTCCAAGAACGGCGAAGTCGAGCTGGCGAAGTCGAACATCATGCTGGTCGGACCGACCGGCTGCGGCAAGACCTATCTTGCCCAGACGCTGGCCCGCATCATCGACGTTCCCTTCACCATGGCCGATGCGACGACGCTGACGGAAGCCGGCTATGTCGGCGAGGACGTCGAAAACATCATCCTGAAGCTCCTGCAGGCGGCTGACTACAATGTCGAACGCGCCCAGCGCGGCATCGTCTACATCGACGAAGTCGACAAGATTTCGCGCAAGTCCGACAATCCGTCGATCACCCGCGACGTATCGGGCGAGGGCGTCCAGCAGGCGCTTCTGAAGATCATGGAAGGCACGGTCGCTTCCGTCCCGCCGCAGGGGGGCCGCAAGCACCCGCAGCAGGAATTCCTGCAGGTCGACACGACGAACATCCTGTTCATCTGCGGCGGCGCTTTCGCCGGTCTCGACAAGATCATCTCCGCCCGTGGCGAGAAGACCTCGATCGGCTTCGGCGCGACCGTCAAGGCCCAGGATGACCGCCGCGTCGGCGAAGTCCTGCGCGAACTGGAGCCGGAAGACCTGGTCAAGTTCGGCCTCATTCCGGAATTCATCGGCCGTCTGCCGGTTCTGGCGACGCTCGAGGATCTCGACGAGGATGCGCTGATCCAGATCCTGTCCGAGCCGAAGAACGCGCTGATCAAGCAGTATCAGCGCCTGTTCGAGATGGAAGACGTCGAACTGACCTTCCACGAGGACGCGTTGCGCGAAATCGCCCGGAAGGCGATCGTGCGCAAGACCGGTGCCCGAGGCCTTCGCTCGATCATGGAGAAGATCCTGCTCGACACGATGTTCGAACTGCCGACGCTGGAAGGCGTGCGCGAGGTCGTCATCTCCGAGGAAGTGGTGCGCGGTTCGGCCCGTCCGCTTTACATCTATGCCGATCGCCAGGAAGAAAAAGCCAACGCGTCGGCGTGACCTTGGACTTTCGCACGATTCTTTTGGGGGCTTGCCATTGGCGGGCCCCTTTCTATTTGAAAAACCATGCGAGGCGCTGTTAGTATTTGCCGTGGGGACCGGATATGCCTTTGCCGATGTTGTGCAAGGGTGATGCTTGGCAATGATGCGATGATCTCGTAAGCCTGTTGCCGGCGTTGTATTTTAGCCTGGTCGGAAGTGGTAAGCGCCGGTCCAGCCACGCGCTTCATAGTGTTTGCGTTCCGTTGTAATAAAGCTGTCACATCCGGGGAACGCGGGCGTTAGCGTGGCTTGAAAAGCGTAGTCAGAACCTCCACTTGTAGAGCCAAGTGAGAGCCGGCCGGTCCCAAGCGGCCGTGCAGAGAGCCCGGTAACGGGACGATGGAAAGGACAAAAAAATGACGAAGAAAACGTCTGTAGCGAGCAGCACTGCCTACCCTGTTTTACCTTTGCGCGACATCGTGGTGTTCCCGCATATGATCGTGCCGCTGTTCGTCGGACGGGAAAAATCGATCCGTGCGCTCGAAGAGGTCATGGGCTCGGACAAGCAGATCATGCTGGTGACGCAGATCAACGCCAGCGACGATGATCCGGACCCTTCGGCGATTCACAATGTCGGCACGGTGGCCAACGTGCTGCAGCTCCTGAAGCTGCCCGACGGCACCGTCAAGGTTCTCGTCGAAGGCCGCGCTCGCGCCGAGATCGACACCTACACCAGCCGCGAGGATTTCTACGAGGCACTCGGCCATGTGCTCGAGGAGCCCCATGACGATCCGGTCGAGCTGGAAGCTTTGTCGCGCTCGGTCGTTTCCGAATTCGAGAGCTATGTGAAACTCAACAAGAAGATTTCGCCCGAAGTGGTCGGCGCTGCCAGCCAGATCGACGACTATTCCAAGCTCGCCGATACGGTCGCCTCGCATCTGTCGATCAAGATCACCGAGAAGCAGGAGATGCTGGAAACCACCAGCGTCAAGCAGCGCCTCGAAAAGGCCCTCGGCTTCATGGAAGGCGAGATTTCGGTCCTGCAGGTCGAAAAGCGCATCCGCTCGCGCGTCAAACGTCAGATGGAGAAGACCCAGCGCGAGTACTACCTCAATGAGCAGATGAAGGCGATCCAGAAGGAGCTCGGCGACGGCGAGGAAGGCCGCGACGAGATGAGCGAACTGGAAGAGCGCATCGCCAAGACCAAGCTCTCCAAGGAGGCCCGTGAAAAGGCCGATGCGGAGCTGAAGAAGCTGCGTCAGATGAGCCCGATGTCGGCCGAAGCCACCGTCGTGCGCAATTATCTGGACTGGCTGCTCGGCATTCCCTGGGGCAAGAAGTCGAAGATCAAGGCCGATCTCAACAATGCCGAAAATATCCTCGAAGCCGATCACTTCGGTCTCGACAAGGTCAAGGAGCGCATCGTCGAATATCTGGCCGTGCAGGCCCGTGCCACCAAGATCAAAGGCCCGATCCTCTGCCTCGTCGGCCCTCCGGGCGTCGGCAAGACCTCGCTGGCCCAGTCGATCGCCAAGGCGACCGGCCGTGAGTATGTCCGCATGGCGCTCGGCGGCGTTCGCGACGAAGCCGAAATCCGCGGTCACCGCCGCACCTATATCGGCTCGATGCCCGGCAAGGTCATCCAGTCGATGAAGAAGGCGAAGAAGTCCAACCCGCTCTTCCTGCTCGACGAGATCGACAAGATGGGCATGGACTTCCGCGGCGATCCGTCCTCGGCCCTGCTCGAAGTGCTCGATCCGGCGCAGAACTCGACCTTCATGGACCATTACCTGGAAGTCGAATACGACCTGTCCGACGTGATGTTCATCACGACCGCGAATACGCTGAACATTCCGGCGCCGCTGATGGATCGCATGGAAATCATCCGTATCGCCGGCTACACCGAGGATGAAAAGCGCGAGATCGCCAAGCGGCACCTGCTGCCGAAGGCCATCAAGGAACACGCGTTGCAGCCGGAAGAATTTTCGGTCAGCGACGATGCCCTGATGGCGATCAGCCAGCAGTATACCCGCGAAGCCGGTGTCCGCAGCTTCGAACGCGAATTGATGAAGCTCGCCCGCAAGGCGGTCACCGAGATCATCAAGGGTAAGACGAAGTCCGTTCACGTGACGGCCGCCAACATCGCCGATTACCTGGGCGTCCCGCGCTTCCGCCACGGCGAAGCCGAGGGCGAGGATCAGGTCGGCGTCGTCACCGGTCTGGCCTGGACGGAAGTCGGCGGCGAGCTGCTGACCATCGAAGGCGTGATGATGCCGGGCAAGGGCCGCATGACGGTCACCGGCAATCTGAAGGACGTCATGAAGGAATCGATCTCGGCGGCGGCCTCCTATGTCCGCTCGCGCGCCGTCGATTTCGGCATCGAACCGCCGATGTTCGAAAAGAACGACATCCACGTGCACGTGCCGGAAGGCGCGACGCCGAAGGACGGCCCCTCGGCCGGTGTCGCCATGGCGACCGCCATCGTTTCGATCATGACCGGCATCCCGGTCAACAAACACGTGGCCATGACCGGTGAAATCACCCTTCGCGGCCGTGTGCTGCCGATCGGCGGTCTCAAGGAAAAGCTGCTTGCAGCGCTTCGCGGCGGCATCAAGAAGGTGCTGATTCCGGAAGAAAACGCCAAGGACCTGGCGGAGATTCCTGACAACGTGAAGAACAGCATGGAGATCATTCCGGTCTCCCGGATGGGCGAGGTCATCAAGCACGCGCTGATCCGCCGGCCCGAGCCGATCGAGTGGGATGGCACGGTGGAAACGCCTGTGATCACATCGGTCGAAGGCCTTGATGACACGGGCGCAACCATAGCGCATTGAGTGGCGCTTGCCACATTTATGCCCATTTAGCGCAAAAGACGCAAAAAGGCTGGCGGAAACGCCAGCCTTTTTTGTGAAAACGTCATGGAGACGCTTGCTTTTCCTTGATTTGCAGGGCTTTTGGGTTCCCGGCGGGCCTGATGAAACCTATTCTGCGCCTAGCTTACATTTGAGTCGTTTCATACCATTTAGAAAGGGGTGGAAACATGAACAAGAATGAACTCGTGTCCGCAGTGGCCGAAAAGGCAGGACTGACGAAGTCTGACGCGGCTTCCGCTGTCGACGCGGTTTTCGACGTTGTCCAGGCTGAACTCAAGAACAAGGGCGACATCCGCCTCGCAGGGTTCGGCAGCTTCACCGTTTCTCATCGCGCCGCATCGAAGGGCCGCAACCCGTCCACCGGCGCTGAAGTCGATATTCCGGCTCGCAACGTGCCGAAGTTCACGCCCGGCAAGGGCCTGAAGGACGCCGTCAACGGCTGATTTGAGATTATCCGCCAGCCGTAAACGAGACCGGCTGTGCAGGGTTTTTGAGAGGGGTTCGGCTTTGCCGGGCCCCTTTTCTTATCGCCCCTTGCCGCATACCGAACTTTGTTTTACGAACAGAGCCGTTCTCAGGGCGGGGTGAAACTCCCCACCGGCGGTAAGGGCTGCGGCCCGAGCCCGCGAGCGCCTTCCCAGGTCTTGGCTAGGGAGGGGTCAGCAGATCCGGTGCGATTCCGGAGCCGACGGTATAGTCCGGATGAAAGAGAATGAGCATGGCCGCGTGCGGGCAGGTGACTGCCAGCCTCAGCGTGTCGTCGCCTCATGCGTCCTGATTTATGTTGGTTCCTATTCTGGATAAAAGACATGAATCAGAACTCTCTTGCAGTCTCGCAATCCCGCGCCCTTGCCGGCGCAACCTTCATGGTGCTCGGAGGCGTGGCCTTTTCGCTCCTCAACGTCGTCACCCAGTGGCTGACCATGAAGCTCGCCTTTCCCCCGGCCTCGGCGGCCTTCTGGCAATATGCCTTCGCCTTTATTTTCTCCTTGCCCTTCCTGCGCAAGGCCGGCCTTTCGGCCATGAGCACCAGCTATCCCTGGAGGCATGTCGTGCGCGTGGTCTTTGCCGCCCTCGGCGTCGAGGCATGGGTTTCCGGCCTTGCCGCGGTGCCGATCTGGCAGGCGATTGCGCTGGTCATGACCTCGCCTTTCTTCATCATCCTCGGCGCCCGCCTGTTCCTCGGCGAGCGCGTCGGCACCGCCCGCTGGGCGGCAACCGCCGTCGGCTTTGCCGGAGCGATGATCATCCTGCAGCCATGGTCCGACAGCTTCACCTGGGCAGCCTTGCTGCCGGTACTCTCGGCGCTGCTCTGGGGCGCCTCTTCACTAATCACCAAGAGCTTGACCGGCATTGAGAAGCCGGAGACGATCACCGTCTGGCTGCTGGTGCTGCTGACGCCGATCAACGGCGGGCTGGCGCTTGCCGCTGGCTTTGCCGTGCCGATGGGGGCGACGCTTGCTCTCTTCCTTCTAGCAGGCCTCCTGACGGTTATGGCGCAATATCTGCTGACCCTTGCCTATGCCAGTGCCGACGCTGCCTATGTGCAGCCGTTCGACGATCTGAAGCTGCCGCTCAACGTGCTCGCCGGCTGGCTGTTCTTCGACTATGCGCCTGCGGGTTACCTCTGGCTGGGCGCGGCGCTCATTCTCTCCGCTTCGCTCTTCATCATGAGGAACGAGATGCGCAAGGAGCGGAAACCCGCCTGAAATTGTCTGGTACAAAATGCCGCTTCTGTCATGCCTCTGTCATGCCGGTCCCTCAGAAAATCCATTGTTTCGTATGTTCGACACGCTTGGGGGATTTCATGACAATTTCATCGCGCAAGGCAGTGCTTGCTGCCGTACTTCTCGCATCCGTTGCCTTTCCGGCCGCAGCCGAACAGGTTTTCAACCGAGTCGCTTCCTTTCCGGTCGCGCAGAATCTGCCTGACGACAAGGACAAGCTTTCTGCGACGTCCGCTGAAATCATCACTGCGACTGACGACGGCAAGACGCTGATCTACAGCGACAGCCCGCTCGGCGCGATCGGCTTCATCGATATCACCGAGGCCAAGGCGCCGAAGGCCGGCGGCGCGCTGATGATGGACGGTGAGCCGACGTCGGTCACCTCGAGTGCCGGCAAGGCACTCGTCGCCGTCAACACCTCCGAGAGCAAGGCGAAGCCCGCGGGCCGTCTGGCGATCGTCGACGTGGCGACGAAGAAGATCGAAAACACGTGCGACCTCGGCGGCCAGCCGGATTCGATCGCTCTCAACAAGGACAAGACGCTCGGTGCCATAGCGATCGAGAACGAGCGTGACGAAGAGGTCAATGACGGCAAGATCCCGCAGATGCCGGCCGGTGACCTCGTCGTCTTCCGGGTCAAAAACGGCACGGTCGATTGCGGCACCATCAAGCACGTGGCGCTGACCGGCCTCGCCGGCGTTGCCCCTGAGGATCCGGAGCCGGAATTCGTCGCCTTCAACAGTCAGAACGATATCGCCCTGACGCTGCAGGAGAACAACGAGATCGTCATCATCGACGCCAATACGGCTCAGGTGAAAACGCATTTCTCCGCCGGCAGCGTCGATCTCACCGGCATCGACACCAAGCGGGACGGCGCCCTGAAATTCAGCGGCGAATCCAAGGGCGTGCTGCGCGAGCCCGACGCCGTGAAGTGGCTGGACGACAACCGCCTTATCATCGCCAATGAAGGCGATTACCAGGGCGGCTCGCGCGGCTTCACCATCTTCGACAAGACAGGCAAGCTTCTCTACGAATCCGGCGCATCCTTCGAACGCGCCGTCGCCCATATCGGCCACTATCCGGAAAGCCGTTCGGGATCGAAGGGCGTCGAGCCGGAAGGGCTCGAAGCCGCCAAGTTCGGCGACGACCAGTATTTCTTCCTGCTCGCCGAGCGCGCCTCGGTCGTCGGCGTCTATAAGGATACCGGCGCCGATCCCGAACTCGTGCAGCTGTTGCCGTCCGGCATTTCGCCGGAAGGCGGGATTGCCATCCCTGCGCGCAATCTCTTTGCCACCGCCAACGAACTCGACCTCGGCAAGGACGGCGGCACACGCTCGCATGTGATGATCTACGAGCGTTCGGAAGGCGAGAAAGCCTATCCGAAGATCGTCTCCGCCGACAAGGACGGCAATCCGATCGGCTTCGCAGCCCTTTCCGGTCTCGCTGCCGTTCCCGGGAAACCGGGAATGCTCTACGCCGTCAGCGACAGCTTTCTCGGCTCGCAGCCGACGATCTATACGATCGATGCCAGCAAGAAGCCGGCCGTCATCACCGATGCACTCGTGGTCAAGCGTGACGGCGCCCCGGCCCAGAAACTCGACATCGAAGGCATTGCGGTTGCCGCCGACGGCTCCTTCTGGCTGGCCTCGGAAGGCTACAGCGAGCGTCTCGTCCCGCACGCCCTCTACAACGTCAATGCCAAGGGCGACATCAAGGCTGAGATCGCCCTGCCGAAGGAGCTCGCCGCCAATGAAATCCGCTTCGGTTTCGAAGGTGTCACCATTGTCGGCACCGGTGACGATGCCACGCTCTGGATGGCGGTCCAGCGTGAATGGAACGACGACGAGAAGGGCTTCGTCAAGCTCGTCTCCTACAACCCGAAGAAGAAGGAATGGGGCGCCGTGCGCTACCCGCTCGACAAGACGGAAAGCGGCTGGGTTGGCCTGTCGGAAATCTCGGCTCAGGGCGACAGCGTCTACATCATCGAGCGCGACAACCTCGTCGGCGACGCCGCCAAGCTGAAGAAGCTCTACAAGGTGGCGATCTCGGAATTGAAGCCCGCCAAGCTCGGCGGCGAACTGCCGGTCGTCAAGAAGATCGAAGCCCACGACTTCCTCGGCGAACTCAAGAGCGCGACCAACGGCTATGTGCTCGACAAGCTCGAAGGCTTCACCTTCGACGCCTCCGGCAAGCCCTACGCCGTCACCGACAATGACGGCGTCAGCGATTCCTCCGGCGAGACGCTCTTCTTCCCGGTGGATCTCAGCGCGACGAACTGAGGTGTCATAGAGGGATAGACGGAAGAGGCCGGGCGAAAGCCCGGCCTCTCTTTTTCCGAGGAACCATGGGGTGTCCGCATTCGCGGGAAGGCGAGGGCATCCGACTGAAGAACATTTGGAAAGCAGAGGGCTTCGGCGTGGATGTTCGGGTCAAGCCCTGGGTCAAGCCCGAGTATGACAGAGGGTGGGAGACGCGATTGACAGGAGGCGAGATGCTGGAGCAATTCCAACAGCTTGCGGGTGCAAGTTGGAGTTTGGCATGGACGATACCCCACACTCCGTCATCCTCGGCCGTGAGCTGCCGTGAGCAGAGGATCCATGCTGCGGCCTCTCACGCGTGCGGGGTGCATGCTCGGCTCAAGGCCGCGCATGGAGGAGGAGAGGCCTGAGGCCTTCAGCAAGGGGCGATTCATTGATGCTTGCCGCAGCCTCCACAAAGAAGCAGCTCCAGCCCTACCAGCGCTGATGTACATGCGGCGCGATCAGCCGCGCATAAATCTCGCGCGTTGCCGCCATGACGTCGGCTGCTAGCGGCGCCAGATCGGCCGCCGCCGCGTTGGCTCGCGCCTGTTCGCCATTGCGGGCGCCGGGGATGACGACGGTGACGGCGTCGCTCATCAGAATCCAGCGCAGTGCGAAGGCGGCCATCGCCACGCCCGCGGGCACCAGCCTGCGCACCTCTTCGACCGCCTGCAGGCCGACGTCGAAAGGCACGCCGGCAAAGGTCTCGCCGACATCGAAGGCTTGGCCGTGGCGATTGAAGTTGCGATGGTCGTCGCTGGCAAAATGCGTCTCGCGGGTGATCTTGCCGGAGAGCAGACCGCTGGCCAGCGGCACGCGGGCGATGATCGCCACATTCCTGCGGCGTGCCTCGGCAAAGAACAGGTGGTCGGGGCGCTGGCGGAAGATGTTGTAGATGATCTGGATGCTGACGACGCCGGGATATTCGATCGCCTTCAGCCCGTCTTCGACCTTTTCGACGCTGACGCCGTAACCCTTGATCTTGCCCGCTTTCTGCAGTGCCTCGAGGCTGTCGAAGACCTCGGGCTGATAGAACACCTCGCGCGGCGGGCAGTGCAGCTGCACGAGGTCGAGGCTGTCGACGGAAAGGTTCTTGAGGCTGCGGTCGATAAATCCTTCGAGGTTCGCCTTGGTATAACCTTCGGCGACATGGGGATTGAGTCGCCGGCCTGCCTTGGTGGCGACCATCGGGCGCTCGCCGCCACGCGTCGTCAGCACGTCGGCAATGATTCTTTCCGAGCGGCCGTCGCCATAGACGTCGGCCGTATCGATGAAGGTCATGCCGGCATCGAGCGCGGCATTCAGCGCCGCGCGCCCGTCCGCTTCGCTGATATCGCCCCAGGAGCCGCCGATCTGCCAGGCGCCGAAGCCGACATTGGTGACGGTGAAGGGCATGCGACCGAAAGCATGGTGTTTCATGACGAAATCCTCCAGGTGATGAAAGATATTGGCCTATCAGCCGGGCGGCTATGCGGCAATTGCCGATCCGACCTTGATCGGTCGCCTCGATGAAATATCGTCAGGTTACAAGGCTTCAACGCAATGGATGGAAAGGAAAGATCATGGAGATCACACCCGCCGGCTCTCGCCCATCGATGAAACCGCCGGCCGATTATTTCACCGGCGCCGTCCGCCAGGACCCGCTGATCGAGCCGCCGGCGCCCGCCCGGGTGCGGGCAACCTCCGTCACCTTCGAACCGGGCGCCCGCACGGCCTGGCATACGCATCCGCTCGGCCAGACGCTGCTCGTCACCTCGGGTAAGGGGCTTGCACAGAGCTGGGGTGAGGAAATCCGCGAAATCCGCGCGGGCGACACCGTTTGGTTCGCCCCCGGAGAGAAACATTGGCACGGTGCTTCCCCGGACACGGCGATGACCCATATCGCCATTCATGAAGCATTCGACGGCAAGCATGTCGACTGGATGGAGCATGTCAGTGACGAGCAATATACCGGCAAGGCATGAGCTGATCAGAGCCGCTTCAGGCAATAGGAAAAATGCGCGTGTGATTCGACCGTCAGGAATTCGAATTGCCAGCCGTAATCCTTGCAGAATTTGGTAACCGCCTCGACGACCCCGTAGACGATCGGCTTGACCGTGTTGCCGGTGCAGAAATCATGACCGGCAATACGCCCCGTCCGCTTCACCTTCTTGTCGCAGAGCAGGAGCTCCTGCCAGGTGAGCTCGAAGGAATGGTCGGTATCGATATAGGCCCAGTCGAGAAAATCGTCCGCGAACTCGGCCAGCTTTTCGAGCGACGTGCCCTGCATCAGATGCAGCCGCCCGGCCGCGATCTCGGCCGCGAACTGCGTGTGGATCGAATCGAGGCCGGAGCTGTAGCGGTCCATCGACCAGGGATCGATCAGATAGAGCTGCGCCGGGCGGTTCTTTTCCAGAATCTCCGCCGTATATTCGCCGAAGGCCGCTCCCACTTCGACGCCGATTCCGCCGTTCGGGATCCGGTAGAGCAGCTCGCCGCGATCCGGCAGCAGCCGGGCGTTTTCCATGTGGTGGGCGCTGAGCGGGGTGCGCGGCATGCTGGCCCTGAGCGCCTGCCTTTCTTCACGTGTCTTCATCTCTGATCTCGGGATTGGGGCGGCTAGCGGCCCTGATGCGGTTGAAGGGAAGGTAGGAGCAGCCGGTGTGGATGACAACGGCGTGACAAGAATTTGCTTCTTTCCGACAAAGCGTTAAGTTTCGACTGTGGACTGACGAAAGAGCCCTGGGAGGAGCGATTTCATGAGACGGATGTGGCCTGAAGAGTTCAATGCCATCATTGCTGATGCCGAAGAGGTGATGCTGGAATCGTCCGCCGCGCCCGGCGCCGGCGAAGCGCCGCTGCACAGGAAGGCGCTGAAAGCGCGCATCGCCACGGAAGATTACGAGCGAATCTGGCCGCTGGCCGAGATGCGCTTCCGGCTGGGCGAGGGACAATTCGCCGGCAAGGCCATCACGCTCATCACCACCAACCCGCACTACCATCCCTGGCATCCGAAGGATGGCGGCAGCATCGAATCGGTCTCGGACAGCGGCCGCCACTACAAGACGGATTATCTCGTCGTCCATTTCCTGCTCGATGACGTAAGGGAAACCTCGCCCGCCTGACCGGCTGCCCCCGGTGTTACCAAAGGGGCGACACCGGGGAACGCTGACGCCGAGTTGATCGCGCGACTGATGACAATGGCAGCGAGATCGCTAAGCTCGCCGCAATTATCCTTATGAAATTGGAGGTTCCCGTGACGGGCAATGTGCTGGATATCCCGGTCAAGACTGCGGATGGTCGTGAAACCGCACTCAACGAATACAAGCGCAGGGTGCTCTTGATCGTCAACGTCGCCTCGAAATGCGGGCTCACGCCGCAATATGAGGGACTTGAAAAACTCTACAGCGAAAAGCGCGGACGCGGCTTCGTCGTTGCCGCTTTCCCCGCCAACGACTTCAAGGGCCAGGAGCCCGGCACCGACGCCGAGATCCTCGATTTCTGCACCAGCACCTATGATGTCACCTTCCCGATCTTCTCGAAGATCTCGGTCAAGGGCGAGGCCCAGCACCCGCTTTACCGGCAGCTGACCAAATCCGGCGTGAAGACGACCGGCGACGGCCCGATGCGCGAGCGCCTGAAATCCCATGGCATATCAGCCGGTGACGAGGACGATATTCTCTGGAACTTCGAGAAATTCCTGATCGGCCGCGACGGCAAGGTGGCGGCCCGATTCGCGCCTGACGTGACGCCGGATGATTCGCGGCTGGTTTCGGCGGTGGACAAGGAACTGGCAAGGGGATGAATACCCTCGGGCTGCCAGGCGCATCCGGGCGCTGAACGTCTTCAGATCCCAAGCACGGTCACAAGCGGCGGCGTAAAGTCCTTGAAGCCCAATCTCGGCCAGTCGCACCTCGCGTCAAATTGCGTCTTTGGTTTGTGGCGCTGGCAGTTCGGTTTCGTCCTGAATGCATAGCCAGGCAGGTTGACATAGGTGGGACTTGGCGCGCCAACGGCAATCGCGATGCACAGTGTCAATACGGAGCAGAGAGTTCTCATGACACCCCTCCAGGCGTGAGAAACCGTCAAGCGCGGAGACTTTCCGGGCGGCGAATATTCCCACTTTTGCCGCCCCGCATCCATTCGCCCAATCGGAGGCGGGGCTGCGGCCGGAGTAGTCCATTTTGGTAGAGGTCTCAGAGGCAAGCGCATCAGGATCGGCCGGACGTTGCGCCTTGTTGCACCGAAATTTCTTCCGAATCCGCCTCGAACATGGGCACGAAGGAGCGCCGGGCGTCGGTCTGCGAGCCCGCGATATCACTTAGTTATTGACTTAACGGGAGAAGAAATGGTGGGCGATGAGAGACTCGAACTCCCGACATCCTCGGTGTAAACGAGGCGCTCTACCAACTGAGCTAATCGCCCATCGCTTGCGAAGCCGGATCGGCCTGCCGCGGTGGTGGCCGTGATCTATGCGGATCGCGGCAAAATCGCAAGAGTGTTTGTGAAGATTTTTTGATTTTTTTGGCGGTAGTCCCTCTCTTCGCGGCGCCGATCGGGAGTGGCGGGGGTGTGGATAAAGGGGAATGGAAGGCGGCGGACATGTCGGCTTCGACCGTGTCGTCGGCATCGATCGGGCGTCCGTGCCGCAGCGGCAAACTGAATTGCCGGCTTTTCATTCATGTTGCAGGGTCTTTGCCGCAACAATTCAACGACTGTCATGGTTTTGTCTCCAAACCTGCTTGACACTAAAAGGCGAACCCCGTAGTTAGCCGCTCATCGAAACGGGCAGCCGTTTTGGTGAGGGTGCGAAGGCATCCGGATAGCTTGAAATGAAGTGCGGGTGTAGCTCAGTCGGTTAGAGTGCCGGCCTGTCACGCCGGAGGTCGCGGGTTCGAGCCCCGTCACTCGCGCCATTTCAAAAAGAGGCGTTAAGTCGCCGCTGTCCGGTTCTTCCGTCCATGATGCGCGGGTGTAGCTCAGTCGGTTAGAGTGCCGGCCTGTCACGCCGGAGGTCGCGGGTTCGAGCCCCGTCACTCGCGCCATTTCCTTCCGAAAGCCATGCAGTTTCCAGAGGTCAGGCATGCAGCTTGAATCAGCGTCTGCGGATTTGTCGCGACATCGTTGCATCTGCTTGATAATGTCCGCGCGCGGCGCGTCGAATTGCCTCTGTAAAAGTCTTGCGCCGGGGCTTCGGCTGCGCTAACCACGGCTTGTTGCAACGCACGTTCGCTTGCCGGGCAATTGCCCAAAAGCGCCGCCTGGCGCCTCCGGCAAGCAAGGATGAACATGATGACTGAACTGCTCAGTTCCTATATTCCGATCGCTATCTTCATTGGTATCGCGCTTGTCATCGGCCTGGCGCTGCTCATTGCGCCGTTCGCCGTGGCTTTTAAAGCGCCCGATTCGGAAAAGCTCTCGGCTTACGAATGCGGCTTCAACGCTTTCGACGATGCCCGCATGAAGTTCGACATCCGCTTCTACCTCGTGTCGATCCTCTTCATCATCTTCGACCTCGAAGTCGCCTTCCTCTTCCCCTGGGCCGTTTCCTTCGGCGCCATCGGCTGGTTCGGCTTCTGGTCCATGATGGTCTTCCTCTTGGTGCTGACCATCGGCTTTATCTATGAATGGAAAAAGGGAGCCCTGGAATGGGAGTGACCCCTGTGAGCAATCAGCCGCTCGTCGCCCAGCAGCCGAAGGGGATCATCGATCCGTCGACCGGCAAGCCGATCGGCAGCAATGACGCCTTCTTCGGCGAGATCAACAACGAGCTCGCCGACAAGGGTTTCCTCGTCACCTCGACCGACGAGCTGATCAACTGGGCGCGTACCGGCTCACTTATGTGGATGACCTTCGGCCTTGCCTGCTGCGCCGTCGAAATGATGCAGCTGTCGATGCCGCGTTATGACGTCGAGCGCTTCGGCTTCGCGCCGCGCGCCTCGCCGCGCCAGTCCGACGTGATGATCGTCGCCGGCACGCTGACCAACAAGATGGCGCCCGCTCTGCGCAAGGTCTACGACCAGATGCCCGAGCCGCGCTACGTCATCTCGATGGGGTCCTGCGCCAATGGCGGCGGCTACTATCACTATTCCTATTCCGTGGTGCGCGGCTGCGACCGCGTCGTGCCGATCGATATCTACGTGCCGGGCTGTCCCCCCACGGCGGAAGCGCTGCTCTACGGCGTGCTTCTGCTGCAGAAGAAGATCCGACGCACCGGCACGATCGAACGCTAAGGGTTAAGGACAAGGCATATGAGTGAAGCCCTGACTGAGCTTGCGTCCTACCTTGGCGAAGCGCGCGGCAATCTGATTGCCGCATCGCAGCTGAAGTATGGCGAACTGACGCTGACGGCGACGGGTGAAAACCTGATCCCGCTTCTGACCTTCCTGCGCGACGACGCCAAATGCGGTTTCGTCAACCTGATCGATATTTGCGGTGTCGACTGGCCGCAGCGCGAATTGCGCTTCGATGTCGTCTATCATCTGCTGTCGCCGAAGCAGAACTTGCGTATCCGCGTCAAGGTTGCGACCGATGAGGATGCGCCCATTCCTTCGGCCTGCGCCGTCTATCCGGGCGCCGACTGGTTCGAACGCGAAACTTGGGACATGTACGGCGTGCTCTTCACCGGTCATCCGGACCTGCGCCGCATCCTGACTGATTACGGCTTCGAAGGCCATCCGCTGCGCAAGGACTTCCCGACGACAGGTTTCGTCGAGGTCCGTTACGACGACGCGGCAAAACGTGTCGTGTACGAACCGGTGGAACTCAAGCAGGAATTCCGCAACTTCGATTTCATGTCGCCCTGGGAAGGAACTGAGTATGTTCTGCCGGGTGATGAGAAGGCGAAGCAGTAAGGCGAATAGTGAGTAGCGAATAGCGAATAGTGGAAGGGCGACAGACGATAAAATCCTACAAAGATCTAAAGGTCTGGCAGATGGCAATCGATCTTGCGGTGGATTGCTATCAACTGACCGGAAGATTTCCGAAGGAGGAGATTTATGGTCTTACAGCTCAGATACGCAGGGCGGCAGGTTCGATTGCTGCCAACATCGCTGAAGGACACGGACGTGAGGTCACGGGAAGTTTCATTCAGTTTCTGCGCATCTCCCAGGGTTCGTTGAAAGAATTGGAAACGCATATGCTCATCTCTCATCGCATTGGTCTGATCGATGAGGCTGGGTTCAGGCAGATGACCGAAAAGTGCGACGAAATCGGACGGATGATTCGAGCGCTGATACGGAGTCTCCAGGAGAAATGATGAGACCGAACGAAACTACTCGCTATTCGCCATTCGCTATTCGCTTAATCGACAGCGCGTTTGGCATGGAGCACGCAGCATGACCGAACATAACGTCCGCAACTTCAACATCAATTTCGGACCGCAGCATCCGGCGGCGCACGGCGTTCTTCGTCTTGTCCTGGAGCTTGACGGCGAAATTGTGGAGCGGGTCGATCCGCATATCGGACTGCTGCACCGCGGCACCGAGAAGCTGATCGAGACCAAAACCTATCTTCAGGCCGTGCCCTATTTTGATCGCCTCGATTACGTCGCGCCGATGAACCAGGAGCACGCCTATGCACTGGCCGTCGAAAGGCTCCTCGGCATCGAGATCCCGATCCGCGGCCAGCTGATCCGCGTGCTTTATTCGGAAATCGGCCGAATCCTATCGCATCTCCTGAACGTCACGACGCAGGCCATGGATGTCGGCGCGCTGACGCCGCCGCTCTGGGGCTTTGAAGAGCGCGAAAAGCTGATGGTGTTCTATGAGCGCGCCAGCGGTTCGCGCATGCATGCGGCTTATTTCCGTCCTGGTGGCGTCCATCAGGATCTGCCGGAAAAGCTCGTGCAGGATATCGGCGACTGGTGCGACCCGTTCCTCAAGGCGCTCGACGACATCGACAGCCTGTTGACCGGCAACCGCATCTTCAAGCAACGCAACGTCGATATCGGCGTCGTCTCGCTGGAAGATTGCTGGGCCTGGGGTTTCTCCGGCGTCATGGTGCGCGGTTCGGGCGCTGCCTGGGATCTGCGTCGCGCCCAGCCTTACGAATGTTATTCCGATCTCGAATTCGACATTCCGATCGGCAAGAACGGCGACAACTACGACCGTTACCTCATCCGCATGATCGAGATGCGCCAATCGGTGCGCATCATGAAGCAGTGCGTTAACCGCCTGCTGTCGGATGCCAAGACCGGTCCTTTCTCGTCGATCGACGGCAAGGTCGTGCCGCCGAAGCGCGGCGAGATGAAGCGCTCGATGGAAGCGCTGATCCACCACTTCAAGCTTTATACCGAAGGCTATCACGTACCGGCCGGCGAAGTTTACGCCGCCGTCGAAGCGCCGAAGGGCGAATTCGGCGTCTATCTCGTCTCCGACGGCTCCAACAAGCCATATCGCTGCAAGATCCGCGCGCCCGGTTACGCGCATCTGCAGGCGATGGACTTCATGTGCCGCGGCCACCAGCTTGCCGACATCGCAGCCGTGCTCGGCTCGCTCGACATCGTCTTCGGCGAGGTAGACCGCTGATGCAGCGTCTGCCGCTTGCCGTCGCTCTCCTTCTTGCGGCATCCGGGGTTTCGGCTCAGGAGGCCGACACCCTCGGCATGCCGTTGGGCCACAAGGAAGTGACGCCGCCGGCGGCGCAAGCGTCCATGGGCGAGCTTTTGTCCAAGGGCTATCAGATCAAGGCTGCCGTTCCGAATGGCAGCAAATTCGTGATATTTATGCAGAAAGACCAGTCGGCCTATGCCTGCGAAATGCAGTCTTTGACCGCTTCGCGGTGTGGAACCCTAAACTGACAAGGCGTGAGGAAGAATGTCCGTTCGTCGATTAGCCGAAGATCAATTTCAGCCTGCCGCATTCGCTTTCAGCGATGAAAATGCGGTCTGGGCGGACAAGACGATCCAGAAATACCCCGCCGGCCGCCAGCAGTCGGCGGTCATTCCGCTGTTGATGCGGGCGCAGGAGCAGGACGGCTGGGTCACGCGCGCGGCGATCGAAAAGATCGCCGACATGCTCGACATGGCCTATATCAGAGTGCTCGAGGTCGCGACCTTCTATACGCAGTTCCAGCTGCATCCCGTCGGCACCCGCGCCCACGTGCAGGTCTGCGGCACGACGCCCTGCATGCTGCGCGGCTCGGAAGCGCTGATGTCGATCTGCAAGAGCAAGATCCATGCCCATCCCTTCGAGCGCAATGCCGAAGGCACGCTGTCGTGGGAAGAGGTCGAATGTCTTGGCGCCTGCGTCAACGCCCCGATGGTGATGATCGGCAAGGACACCTATGAAGATCTGACGCCCGAGCGCCTCGAAGAGATCATCGATACCTTCGCCGCCGGCAATGGCGCGAGCATCAAGCCGGGCACGCAGATCGACCGCATATTCTCGGCGCCGGAAGGCGGCCCGACCTCGCTGACGACGGAAGAGCCGAAGGCAAGAACACGCGCCAAGAAGGCCGATGCCGAAAGCGTATCGGCTCCTGTCGACGCCGCTCCGGTTCCTCCCTCCGAGGCCGGCCGCCCGAAGAGCACCGATGCCGAAACCAATGCGGCGCTGAAGACGCCGGCAACGGCGCCGAAGGCGGCTGCGAAAAATGCCAAGGCAGCCGAAGAACAGCCGGTTTCCGGCACCGCAACTGCCGAGCCGGCCCCGGCCGTCAAGGCCGAGGCCGCGACGGCGAAGCCCAGCCTGACCGACAAGAACCGTCCGTCAGGCATCGAAAAGCCTGCCGCCCCGGATGATCTGAAGATGATTTCCGGCGTCGGTCCGAAGATCGAGGCGACGCTGAACGAAATCGGCATCTTCACTTTCGCGCAAGTCGCAAGCTGGAAGAAGGCCGAACGCGAATGGGTCGACGGCTACCTGAACTTCCGCGGTCGGATCGAGCGCGACGACTGGGTCAAGCAGGCCAAGGCGCTCGCCAAGGGCGGCGAAGCGGAATATATCAGGGTCTTCGGCAAGAAGCCGCGGTAAGAGGTGAAGCATGTTACAAGATAAAGACCGCATCTTTACCAACATCTACGGCCTCAAGGACAAGTCCCTGAAGGGCGCGATGAGCCGCGGCCACTGGGACGGCACCAAGCAGATCCTCGAAAAGGGCCGCGACTGGATCATCAACGAGATGAAGGCCTCGGGCCTGCGCGGCCGCGGCGGCGCTGGCTTCCCCACCGGTCTCAAGTGGTCCTTCATGCCGAAGGAAAGCGACGGCCGCCCGCATTACCTCGTCGTCAATGCCGACGAATCGGAGCCCGGCACCTGCAAGGACCGCGACATCATGCGCCACGATCCGCATACGCTGATCGAAGGCTGCGTCGTCGCCAGTTTCGCCATGGGCGCCAATGCCGCCTACATCTATGTGCGCGGCGAATATATCCGCGAGCGCGAAGCGCTGCAGGCGGCGATCGACGAGTGCTATGACTATGGCCTGCTCGGCAAGAACAACAAGCTCGGCTGGGACATGGATATCTTCGTCCATCACGGCGCCGGCGCCTATATCTGCGGCGAGGAGACCGCGCTCCTCGAAAGCCTCGAAGGCAAGAAGGGCCAGCCGCGCCTGAAGCCGCCGTTCCCGGCCAATATGGGCCTGTATGGCTGCCCGACGACGGTCAATAACGTCGAATCGATTGCCGTTGCCCCGACCATCCTGCGCCGCGGCGCCGGCTGGTTCTCGTCGATCGGGCGCCCGAACAATGTCGGCACCAAGCTGTTCATGCTCTCCGGCCACGTCAACAAGCCGTGCACGGTCGAAGAGGAAATGGGCATCACCTTCCGCGAACTGGTCGACCGCCATGCCGGCGGCATCCGCGGCGGCTGGGACAACCTGCTCGCCGTCATTCCGGGCGGCGCATCCTGCCCGATCGTTCCGGCCAAGGACATCATCGACTGCCCTATGGATTTCGACGGCCTGCGCGGCGTCGGCTCCTCCTTCGGCACGGCCGCCGCGATCGTCATGGACAAGTCCACCGACGTCATCAAGGCGATCGCGCGCATCTCCGCCTTCTTCAAGCACGAGAGCTGCGGCCAGTGCACGCCGTGCCGCGAAGGCACCGGCTGGATGTGGCGGGTGATGGAACGCATGGCCAAGGGCAATGCCCAGAAGCGCGAGATCGACATGCTGTTCCAGGTGACCAAGCAGATCGAAGGCCACACCATCTGCGCGCTCGGCGACGCCGCCGCATGGCCGGTGCAGGGTCTGATCCGTAACTTCCGGCCCGAGATCGAAAAGCGCATCGACCAGTATACGGCCAGCGCGCTCGATCACGGCGCGGTTCTGGAGGCGGCTGAATAATCATGACGGACAAGGCATTCAAGAGTGGGAAGAAGGAAGAGACTGCCGATTTCGCGGCCGGCTTTGGCCGTCTTGCCGCCGAGATGCTGGAAAACGCACAGGCGATGCCGGTGCATCCGTTGATGGCCCATCCCGCCGCAGCCTTTGCCGCAGCCACGGCGATCGGCTTCGGATTGTCGACGCAGATGGCAGGCGCCTTTTTCGGAGCCTTCCAGAGCGCTCTGGAAACGACCGGCAAGCTTGCTGCCGCTCTCGACGACACGCCGCCGGAGGAACCGGCGCCGGAAGTCGATATCCGGCCGGAAAATATCCGCCCGGCCGTCGAGGCTTTCACCAAGCCCGGCGCGGAGAAGCCTGCTGCCGAGAAGAAGACCGGTCCGAGACTGACGGTGGTCAAGCCCACAAGCGCGCCGATCCAGGCAGGCGAGCCGGCATCGGCAAGCCGGCCAAAGCCGGTCGTGAAGGCAAAACCGGCGGCGCGAGCTGCAAAGGCCGATGATCTCAAGCTGATCGCCGGCATCGGTCCGAAGCTGGAGCAGGTTCTGAACGCCAAGGGCGTTCGCAGCTTTGCCGAAATTGCCGCCTGGAGCCACGAGGATATCGCCCGGCTTGACGCCGAGCTCGGTTTCAACGGCCGCATCGGCCGTGACGACTGGACCGGCCAGGCCAAAATTCTGGCAGGGCGGGGCCGCAGAAGGAAATGAAATGTCCGGCCGGATCAATCGGCCGGAAAGAAGGGCAGATCGGCGCAGGGGCGGGGCCCCACGTTGCAGATGCCGGTGCGGGTTCCGGACCTGGAATGCGCAATAAAGAATTTGGGCGACATTAGCTGCCAGCAGGAGGAAAGATCCGGCTTGGCAATGAGACTGTTGCAAAAATAGGTTTGTTTGCCGTCTTCAGGCAAACGGGAAACAGGACTGAGCGACGATGGCAAAACTGAAGATTGACGGTAACGAGATCGAAGTTCCGGATCATTTCACGCTGTTGCAGGCGTGCGAAGACGCCGGCGCCGAAGTTCCGCGCTTCTGCTTCCATGAGCGCCTGTCGGTTGCCGGCAATTGCCGCATGTGCCTTGTCGAAGTGAAGGGCGGCCCGCCGAAGCCGCAGGCTTCCTGCGCCATGAGCGTTCGCGACATTCGCGGCGGCCCGAACGGCGAATTGCCCGAGGTCTTCACCAACACGCCGATGGTCAAGAAGGCCCGCGAAGGCGTGATGGAATTCCTGCTGATCAACCATCCGCTCGATTGCCCGATCTGCGACCAGGGCGGCGAATGCGACCTGCAGGACCAGGCGATGGCCTTCGGCATCGATACCTCGCGCTACCAGGAAGACAAGCGCGCCGTCGAGGACAAGTATATCGGACCGCTGGTCAAGACGGTGATGAACCGCTGCATCCATTGCACGCGCTGCGTCCGTTTCACCACCGAGGTCGCCGGCATTTCTGAACTCGGCCTTATCGGCCGCGGCGAGGATGCCGAGATCACCACCTACCTCGAGCAGGCGATGACCTCCGAACTGCAGGGCAACGTTGTCGACCTTTGCCCGGTCGGCGCGCTGACCTCCAAGCCCTTCGCCTTTACCGCACGCCCCTGGGAACTGAACAAGACCGAATCGATCGACGTCATGGATGCCGTCGGTTCGGCGATCCGCGTCGATACCCGCGGCCGCGAAGTCATGCGCATCCTGCCGCGCGTCAACGAGGCGATCAACGAGGAGTGGATTTCCGACAAGAGCCGTTTCGTCTGGGACGGCCTGAAGACTCAGCGCCTCGACCGGCCCTATGTCCGCCGCGACGGCCGCCTGCAGCCGGCGACCTGGGCAGAAGCCTTCGGCGCCATCAAGGCTGCCGTCGGCGCCACCTCGGGCGACAAGATCGGCGCAATCGCCGGCGATCTTGCTTCCGTCGAGGAAATGTATGCGCTGTCCGAACTGGTGAAGTCGCTCGGATCGGAAAACCTCGACTGTCGCCAGGATGGGACGGCACTCGATCCGTCGCTCGGCCGCGCGAGCTACCTCTTCAACCCGACCATCGCAGGCATCGACCAGGCCGACGCGCTGCTGATCATCGGCGCCAATCCGCGCTTCGAGGCGGCGATCCTCAACGCCCGCATCCGCAAGCGCTGGCGCCGCGGCAAGTTCCCGATCGGCGTTATCGGCGAGGCCGGCGAACTGCGCTACAGCTACGACTATCTCGGCGCCGGTCCCGACACGCTGAAGGACCTGGTCGACGGCACCCACGCCTTCGCCGAGGTGCTGAAGAACGCTGCCAAGCCGATGATGATCATCGGTCAGGGCGCGCTCTCGCGCAGCGATGGCGCCGGCGTCCTTGCCAGCGCCGCCAAGCTTGCCGGTTCGGTCGGCGCGGTTGTCGAAGGCTGGAATGGCTTTGCCGTCCTTCATACCGCAGCCTCGCGCGTCGGCGGCCTCGACCTCGGCTTCGTGCCGGGTTCCAAGGGCGTCAATGCCGCTGCAATGCTGACGTCGATGGACGTGCTTTTCCTGCTCGGCGCAGACGAACTCGACTTCGCCGCCAAGAAGGCGGGGCTGACTGTCTATATCGGTTCGCATGGTGATAACGGCGCCCATCATGCCGACGTTATCCTGCCGGCCGCAGCCTATACCGAAAAGTCCGGTACCTGGGTCAACACCGAAGGCCGCGTCCAGATGGGCAGCCGCGCCGGTTTTGCGCCGGGCGATGCCCGTGAGGACTGGGCAATTATCCGTGCCCTTTCCGACGTGCTCGGCAACAAGCTTCCCTTCGATTCGCTGAGTGAACTGCGTGGCCGGCTCTATGCCGCTTTCCCGCATTTCGCGGCCATCGACGAGATCGCCGAAACCGATAGCGCCCAAATTGCCGCAGTTGCGAAAAAAGCCGGCAAGATGAACAAGTCAGGGTTTGCGTCGCCGGTCAAAGACTTCTATTTGACGAACCCGATCGCACGCGCCTCGGCTGTCATGGCCGAGTGCTCGGCATTGGCCCGCAACAACTTCAAAGTCGCGGCAGAGTAAGGGCAGGGGACTATGGATTCTTTCTTTTCAACCTATCTCTGGCCGGCGATCATCATGATCGGTCAGTCGCTGCTGCTTCTCGTCTGTCTGCTGGTCTTCATCGCCTATGTTCTGCTCGCCGACCGCAAGATCTGGGCGGCCGTGCAGCTGCGTCGCGGCCCGAACGTCGTCGGTCCCTTCGGCCTGTTCCAGTCCTTCGCCGACCTTTTGAAGTTCGTCTTCAAGGAGCCGATCATTCCGGCCGGCGCCAACAAGGCGGTGTTCCTGCTCGCTCCGCTGGTGACGGTGCTTCTGGCGCTGTCCACCTGGGCGGTGGTGCCGCTCGCCGACGGATGGGTGATCGCCAACATCAATGTCGGCATCCTCTACATCTTCGCGATCTCCTCGCTCGAGGTCTACGGCATCATCATGGGCGGCTGGGCTTCGAACTCGAAATATCCGTTCCTCGGCGCGTTGCGCTCGGCGGCGCAGATGGTGTCCTATGAAGTCTCGATCGGCTTCGTCATCGTCACCGTGCTGCTCTGCGTGGGTTCGCTGAACCTGACCGATATCGTCAATGCACAGCACACGGGCCTCGGCACGATGCTCGGCCTGCCGGCCTCGTTCCTCGACTGGCACTGGTTGTCGCTTTTCCCGATGTTCATCATCTTCTTCATTTCGGCGCTCGCCGAGACCAACCGCCCGCCTTTCGACCTGCCGGAGGCCGAATCGGAACTGGTCGCCGGCTTCATGGTCGAATACGGCTCCTCGCCATACATGATGTTCATGCTCGGCGAATATGCGGCCGTCTGCCTGATGTGCTCTCTGACGACCATCCTTTTCCTCGGCGGCTGGCTGCCCCCGGTCGACATCTGGATCCTCAACTGGGTGCCGGGCATCATCTGGTTCATGCTGAAGGCCTGCTTCGTCTTCTTCATGTTCGCGATGGTCAAGGCCTTCGTCCCGCGCTACCGCTACGACCAGCTCATGCGTCTCGGCTGGAAGGTTTTCCTGCCGCTGTCGCTCGCCATGGTCATCATCGTTGCATTCGTGCTGAAACTGATGGGGTGGGCTTGATGACGCCCGCTCTCGTTTCCGGCAAAATTGGAGGTTGAAGATGGCAAGCTTGTCCAGCTCCATCAACTCGCTGTTCCTCAAGGAATTCTTTGGCGCGTTCTTTCTTTCTATGCGCTATTTCTTCCGTCAGAAGGCCACCATCAACTACCCCTTCGAAAAAGGCCCGGTTTCTCCGCGTTTCCGCGGCGAGCACGCGCTGCGCCGTTATCCGAACGGCGAGGAACGCTGCATCGCCTGCAAGCTCTGCGAGGCGATCTGTCCTGCCCAGGCCATCACCATCGAGGCCGGTCCGCGACGCAACGACGGCACGCGCCGCACCGTGCGCTACGACATCGACATGGTGAAGTGCATCTATTGCGGCTTCTGCCAGGAAGCTTGCCCTGTTGACGCGATCGTCGAGGGTCCGAATTTCGAATTTGCGACCGAAACCCGCGAAGAGCTCTATTTCGACAAGGCGCGCCTTCTCGATAACGGCGACCGGTGGGAGCGCGAAATCGCCCGCAACATCGCAATCGACTCGCCGTACCGGTGATTGGGTTTTGAAATGCCGCGATGGGGCTCTGCTGCTCCTGTCGCGGTCAATATGCACAGGAGCTTGCCGGTCAGCGCCGGAGAAAGCTCTATCGGGCAGAAAAACTCCCGGCTGCCCGGGGGAAGATGAAAAAGGCACCAACATGGGTCTGCAGGCTCTATTTTTCTATCTTTTCGCCTTTGTCGCGGTGGCGTCGGCGTTCATGGTCATCTGGGCGAAGAACCCGGTTCACTCGGTTCTGTTTCTGATCCTGGTGTTCTTCAACGCGGCCGGCCTCTTCCTGCTGCTCGGCGCCGAATTCCTGGCGATGATCCTGCTGGTCGTCTATGTCGGCGCCGTCGCCGTCCTCTTCCTCTTCGTGGTGATGATGCTCGATATCGACTTCACCGAGCTGAGGGCAGGGGTTCTCGAATATGCGCCGATCGGCGGGCTGATCGGGATCATTCTCGCCGCCGAGCTGATCGTCGTCATCGGCGGCAGCGTCATCTCGCCCGAGATCGCCAAGACCGTCGCCATGCCGATCCCGGCGCTGACAGAGCGCACCAATACGGCCGCCCTCGGCGACGTGCTCTACACCAATTACGTCTACTTCTTCCAGATCGCCGGTCTGGTTCTGCTGGTCGCCATGATTGGCGCCATCGTGCTGACGCTCCGGCACCGCACCAACATCAAGCGGCAGAATATCTCCAGCCAGGTTGCCCGCACGCCCGCAACCGCCGTCGAGGTGGTTTCGGTCAAGCCGGGGCAGGGCGTCTAAAGGCAGGTCAAGGAACAAAGAACATGGTCATCGGTCTTTCCCACTACCTGACGGTCAGCGCCATCCTCTTCACGCTCGGCGTCTTCGGCATCTTCCTGAACCGGAAGAACGTCATCGTCATTCTGATGTCGGTCGAACTGATCCTGCTTGCCGTCAACATCAACATGGTCGCCTTCTCCTCCTTCCTGAACGACATCGTCGGACAGGTCTTTGCGCTGTTCATCCTGACGGTGGCGGCTGCCGAGGCGGCGATCGGTCTTGCAATTCTCGTTGTCTTCTACCGCAACCGCGGCTCGATCGCGGTCGAAGACGTCAATATGATGAAGGGCTGAGTGGCTCATGTTCCTCTATAAGGCTATCGTCTTTCTTCCCTTGATCGGTGCGATCATCGCCGGCCTGTTCGGCCGCGCCATCGGCGCCAAGGCTTCGGAATATGTCACCAGCGGCCTGATGATCATCGCCGCCATCCTCTCCTGGTACGTCTTCTTCACCGTCGGCATGGGCCACGTCGAAGGCGGCCCGATCAAGGTCGAAGTGCTGCGCTGGATTCAGTCCGGCGGCATCGATGTCTCCTGGTCGCTGCGGGTGGATACGCTGACCTCGGTCATGCTGATCGTCGTCAACACGGTCTCGATGCTGGTTCACGTCTATTCGATCGGTTACATGCATACCGATCCGCATCGCCCGCGCTTCTTCGCCTATCTCTCGCTCTTCACCTTCGCCATGCTGATGCTGGTGACGGCCGACAACTTGGCGCAGATGTTCTTCGGCTGGGAAGGCGTCGGTCTTGCCTCCTATCTGCTGATCGGCTTCTGGTTCAAGAAGCCGTCGGCGACGGCGGCGGCGATGAAGGCCTTCATCGTCAATCGCGTCGGTGACTTCGGCTTCGTGCTCGGCATTGCCGGTGTCTTCGTGCTGTTCGGCGCGATCAATCTCGACACGATCTTCGCCAATGCCTCGAATTTCGCTCCGCATGAAGGCGGCGGCGAGGCGGGTGAAGTGATCCTCAACCTCTTCGGCATGCAGCTCGATAAGGCGCATGCGCTGACCGGCGTCTGCCTGCTGCTCTTCATGGGAGCCATGGGCAAGTCGGCGCAGTTCCTGCTGCACACCTGGCTGCCGGATGCCATGGAAGGCCCGACCCCGGTCTCGGCCCTCATCCATGCCGCCACCATGGTCACCGCCGGCGTCTTCCTCGTCGCCCGCATGTCGCCGCTGTTCGAACTGTCGCCGGATGCGCTGACCGTCGTCACCGTGATCGGCGCGATCACCGCCTTCTTCGCGGCTACCGTCGGCCTGGTGCAAAACGACATCAAGCGCGTCATTGCCTATTCCACCTGCTCGCAGCTCGGCTACATGTTCGTGGCGCTCGGGGTAGGGGCCTATGGCGCGGCGATCTTCCATCTCTTCACGCATGCCTTCTTCAAGGCGTTGCTCTTCCTCTGCGCCGGCTCGGTCATCCACGCCGTCGATGGCGAGCAGGACATGCGCCACATGGGTGGCCTGCGGCCGCACATCAAGGTGACGTTCTGGATGATGATCATCGGTACGCTGGCGATCACCGGCGTCGGCATTCCCTTCACGCCGATCGGCTTTGCCGGGTTCTTCTCCAAGGACGTGATCATCGAGGCGACCTATGCTTCGCATTCGCCGGTGGCGGGCTTTGCCTTCTCGCTTCTGGTCATCGCCGCGCTCTTCACCAGCTTCTACTCCTGGCGTCTGATCTTCATGACCTTCTTCGGCAAGCCGCGCGCTTCGCACGAGGTCATGCACCACGTCCACGAGTCGCCGCAAGTCATGCTGGTGCCGCTTTATCTCCTGGCGATCGGTGCGGTGCTGGCGGGCGTGATTTTTGAAGGCCGCTTCTACGGTGAGGAATATGCCGAGTTCTGGAAGGGCGCGCTCTTTACCGGCGCCGAGAACGAGCTCGTCGAAGAATTCCACCATGTTCCGGCGCTGGTGGGCCTGAGCCCCTTCATCGCCATGCTGATCGGCTTCGTCATCGCCTGGTACATGTATATCCGCTCGCCGCAGACGCCGCGCGTCCTCGCCAAGCAGCACCGGGTGCTCTACCATTTCCTGCTCAACAAGTGGTATTTCGACGAACTCTACGACTTCCTGTTCGTCCGCACGGCAAGGGCCCTCGGCCGCTTCCTGTGGAAGAAGGGTGATGTCGGCGTCATCGACACCTACGGCCCGAATGGAGTCGCCGCCCGCGTCGTCGCTGTCACCGACCGCGTCGTCCGCCTGCAGACCGGTTACCTCTATCACTATGCCTTCGCCATGCTGATCGGCATTGCGGCGCTCGTTACCTGGATGATGCTCGGGAGTTCCTTCTGATGACCGATTGGCCTATTCTTTCAACGGTCACCTTCCTGCCGCTGGTCGGCGTGGTGCTCCTGCTCTTGATGAACGGCGAGAGCGAAACTGGCCGCAAGAACGTGCTGTGGATCTCGCTGATCACCACCGTCTTCACCTTCATCGTCTCGCTCTTCATCTGGCTCGGCTTCGACAATGCCAATCCGGGCTTCCAGATGATCCAGAAGTTTGACTGGCTCGGCACCGGCATCGGCTACCACGTCGGCGTCGACGGCATCTCGATGCTGTTCGTCATCCTGACGACCTTCCTCATGCCCTTCTGCGTGCTGGCGAGCTGGCTCTCGATCGAGAAGCGCCTGAAGGAGTACATGATCGCCTTCCTCATCCTGGAAACGATGATGATCGGCGTCTTCGTCTCGCTCGATATCGTGCTCTTCTACGTCTTCTTCGAGGCGGGCCTCATTCCGATGTTCCTGATCATCGGCGTCTGGGGCGGCAAGGACCGCGTCTATGCGAGCTACAAGTTCTTCCTCTACACGCTGCTCGGCTCGGTGCTGATGCTGCTCGCCATCATGGCGATGTACTGGCAGGCCGGCACGACTGACATTCCTGCGTTGCTCGCCTACAAGTTCCCGCCGGCGCTGCAGACCTGGCTCTGGCTTGCCTTCTTCGCCTCTTTCGCGGTGAAGATGCCGATGTGGCCGGTCCATACCTGGCTTCCGGATGCGCACGTTCAGGCGCCGACCGCAGGCTCGGTGATCCTGGCCGGCGTCCTGCTGAAGCTCGGCGGCTACGGTCTCATCCGCTTCTCGCTCGGCATGTTCCCTGTGGCGTCCGATTATTTCGCGCCGTTGGTCTTCGCGCTGTCCGTCATCGCCATCATCTACACCTCGCTGGTGGCGATGATGCAGGACGATATCAAGAAGCTGATCGCCTATTCCTCGGTGGCGCACATGGGCTATGTGACCATGGGCATCTTCGCCGCCAACATGCAGGGCGTTCAGGGGTCGATCTTCCAGATGCTGTCGCACGGCATCGTCTCGGGCGCGCTCTTCCTCTGTGTCGGCGTCGTCTACGACCGCACCCATACCCGCGAGATCAACGCCTATGGCGGCCTCGTCAACAACATGCCGAAATATGCCGTCGCCATGATGGTCTTCACCATGGCCAATGTCGGGCTTCCCGGCACGTCGGGCTTTATCGGCGAGTTCCTGACGCTGATCGGCGTCTTCCGGGTCAACACCTGGGTCGCGCTCTTCGCCGCCACCGGCGTCATTCTGTCGGCCGCCTATGCGCTCTGGCTCTATCGCCGAGTGATCTTCGGCGCGCTGGAGAAGGAAAAGCTGAAGGCGCTGCTCGATCTTTCCAGACGCGAACAGCTGATTCTCTACCCGCTGATCGCACTGACCATCTTCTTCGGCGTTTACCCGGCTCCGGTCTTCGATGCCACGGCCGCCTCGGTGGATCTGCTGGTCAACAACTACACGGCCGCCGTGCACGCAGCGCAGAATGTTGCGCTGTCTATGAATTGATGACGGGACTTATCGGACATGACCGCTGAAACAATCCTCCTCAGTCTGCATCTTTCCGCGCCGGAGCTGATCCTCGCGGTCGGCGCCCTGGTCCTGTTGATGGTCGGCGTCTTCTCAGGCGAGCGGTCGGGCCTCGTCGTCACCGGCCTCGCCATCGTGCTGCTGCTGGCCTCCGGCCTGTGGCTGCTCTTCGTGCCGGCCGAAGGCCTTGCCTATGGCGGCGTCTACATGGCCGACGGCTTCTCGCGCTTCATGAAGCTGGTGGCGCTCATCGGCTCGCTGGTCGCCCTGTTCATGACGATGGGCCACGCCCGCGAAAACCAGCTCGACAAGTTCGAGTTCCCGGTTCTCCTGGTGCTCGCGACCCTCGGCATCCTGCTGATGATCTCGGCCAACGACCTGATTTCGCTCTATCTGGCGCTGGAGCTGCAGTCGCTGGCGCTCTATGTCGTCGCCGCGATCAACCGTGACAGCCTGAAGTCGACCGAAGCCGGCCTGAAATATTTCGTCCTCGGTGCGCTTTCCTCCGGCATGCTGCTCTACGGCATGTCGCTGGTCTATGGCTTCACCGGCCATACCCATTTCGCGGAGATCGCCCAGGCGCTGTCCGTCGAGGGCGCACGGTCGCTCGGCCTCATCTTCGGCCTGGTCTTCATCCTCGCCGGCATTGCCTTCAAGATTTCGGCCGTTCCCTTCCACATGTGGACGCCCGACGTCTATGAAGGCGCGCCGACACCGGTCACCGCCTTCCTGGCCGCAGCCCCCAAGGTCGCCGCCATGGCGATGATGACCCGCATCGTCATCACCGCCTTCCAGCCGGTTCTCGCCGACTGGCAGCAGGTCGTCGTCTTCATTTCGATCGCTTCCATGCTGCTCGGCTCGTTTGCGGCGATCGGCCAGAAGAACATCAAGCGGCTGATGGCCTATTCCTCGATCGGCCACATGGGTTACGCGCTAGTAGGCCTGGCCGCCGGCAACCAGACCGGCGTTTCCGGCGTCATGCTTTACATGGTCATCTACATGGTCATGACCCTCGGCAGCTTTGCGATCATCATGTCGATGCGCCGCAAGGACGGCACCGTCGTCGAAGACGTCTACGATCTCGCCGGCCTTTCCACCACGAACCCGTTCATGGCCGTGGTGCTGACGGCACTGATGTTCTCGCTTGCCGGCATTCCGCCGCTCGCCGGCTTCTTCGCCAAGTATTTCGTCTTCGTTGCGGCGATCGAAGCCAAGCTCTATGCGCTTGCCATCATCGGCGTTCTGGCCTCGGTCGTCGGCGCTTATTATTACCTGCGCGTCATCAAGCTGATGTGGTTCGATGAGGCGACCGGCGAATTCGCCCGGGTCTCCGGCGCCCTGCGCCTGGTCTTCGGTCTCTCCGGTCTCTTCGTCACCGCCTATGTGCTGATCGGCGGGCCGATCGGCGGTGCGGCAGAGCTTGCCGCCGCGACGCTCTTTTAATGGTTTCCGACAGACGGCGCCGGATATCGCTCGGCGATTTCAGGCACGAGGCGCTGTCGGAAACATCGTCGACCAACAGCGAATGCCTCGTCCGGGCGCGGGCGGGCGATCCCGGAAATCTCTGGGTAACGGCCGAGAGGCAGACTGGCGGCCGCGGCCGCCGCGGCCGCCTCTGGGTTTCCGAACGCGGCAATCTCTACGCTTCTCTTCTGTTGATCGACCCGGCGCCGATGGAGCGCCTTGGCTCGCTGCCGCTTGCCATTGCCGTCGCCGTGCATCAGGCGATCCGCCAGGTGCTGCCGCCGGGCGCCGAACCGCTCGAGGTCAAATGGCCGAATGATATCCTCATCGGTCGAAGGAAGACCTGCGGCATCCTCGTCGAGGGCGAGCGGTTGACGGACGGCCGTTACGCGCTGGTCGTCGGCATCGGCATCAATGTCTCGGTCATGCCGGACAATCCGCTCTATCCCGTCACCTGCCTGCGTCAGCATGCAAGCGCGGCTTCGCCGGAAGAGCTCTTCGCCCATCTCTTCGCGGCGATGGCGGATGTGCTCGATCAATGGGACCAGGGCCGCGGCATTGCCGAGATCACGGCGCGCTGGCGCACTATTGCCTGTGGCATCGGCGAAAAGATCACGGTGAATTTACCGGACCGATCGATTTCCGGACAATTCGCCGGAATTGATGATAATGGCTTGTTGATGCTCGATACCGGCGCTGGCAGGATCATGCCCATTGCCGCCGGTGATGTGTTTTTTGGATAGCGGAAAAAACGAAAATTATGGCGAAACAGGACGAATTGGTATTCCTGCCTCTGGGCGGCGTTGGCGAGATCGGCATGAATCTCGCTCTCTACGGCTACGGCCCGCCCGAGCATCGCCAGTGGATCATGGTCGATTGCGGCGTCACCTTTCCCGGCCCGGATCTGCCGGGCGTCGACCTCGTCCTGCCCGACATCCGCTTCCTCGCCAGCGAACGCAAGAACCTCAGGGCGATCATCATCACGCATGCCCATGAAGACCATTATGGCGCGCTCGCCGATCTCTGGCCCGGTCTCAATGTGCCCGTCTATGCTTCCGGCTTTACCGCTGGCCTGCTCGAAGCCAAACGCAATTTCGAGAAGGCAACGATCGGCGAAGTGCCGGTGACGCCGTTCAAGGCGGGCGATAAGATCAATGTCGGCCCGTTCAGCATCGAAGGTATTGCCGTCAATCACTCAATTCCCGAACCGATGTCGCTGATGATCCGCACGCCGGCTGGCAATGTCATCCATACCGGCGACTGGAAGATCGATCACGAGCCCTCGCTCGGGCCGCTGACCGATGAGACGCGCTTTCGCCAGTTGGGCGACGAGGGCGTGCTGGCGCTGATGTGCGATTCCACCAATGCGCTCCGCGACGGTGTTTCGCCTTCCGAGAAGGATGTCTCCGAAAGCCTCCGCAAGATCATCGAGGATGCCGAAGGCCGGGTGGCGATCACCACCTTCTCATCGAATGTCGGGCGGATTCGCACCGTTGCCGAAGCTGCCGAGGCGGCTGGCCGCGAAGTGCTGCTGCTCGGCAGTTCGCTCAAGCGCGTCGTCGACGTCGCCCGCGACATCGGCCTGATGGAGGGTGTCAAGCCCTTCATCTCCGAGGAAGAATACGGCTATATCCCGCGCGACAAGGTGGTCGTCATCCTGACCGGCAGCCAGGGTGAAGCGCGGGCAGCGCTTGCAAAGCTCTCCCGCGACGAGATGCGCAATGTGGCCTTTGCGGCAGGCGATATCGTCGTTTTTTCCTCGCGCGCCATTCCCGGTAACGAGAAGGCGATCCAGGACATCAAGAACGGCCTCGTCGAGCAGGGTGTGCACATCATCACCGATACCGAGGCGCTCGTCCATGTTTCCGGCCATCCCCGTCGCAATGAGCTGCAGCGGATGTACGAGTGGACGCGGCCGAAGATCGTCGTGCCGGTGCATGGCGAGGCGACGCATCTGGCGGCGCACAAGGAGCTTGCCGAACAGTCCGGCATCGCGGTCGTCCCGCGAGTGCGCAACGGCGATATCCTGCGGCTGGCGCCAGGTCCGGTCGAGGTGATCGGCGAAGCGCCGCACGGCCGTATCTACAAGGACGGCATGCTGATCGGCGATTTCGACGAGATGGGGATCGGCGAGCGCAAGAAACTCTCCTTTGTCGGTCACGTCGCGGTCAATGTCGTGCTCGACGCGCGCTATGATATCGTCGGCGATCCCGATCTCGTCTCGATCGGCCTGCCTGTTTATGACGACGAGGGGGACGAGATGGAGGATACGCTCTTCGACGCGGCGATCAGCGCCATCGAAAGCATTCCGCGCGCTCGCCGCAAGGATCTGGACATGCTGCAGGAGGCCGTTCGCCGCGCCATCCGCGCCGCTGCCAATCAGAGTTGGGGCAAGAAGCCCGTCGTGACCGCCTTCGTCACCAAGGTCTGATCATGCTCGGCCGGATAAACCATATCGCCATCGCCGTCCCCGACCTGACAGCGGCCGCGGCCGCCTATCGCGACACGCTGGGCGCCGCCGTGTCGCAGCCGCAGGCGCTGCCGGAACATGGCGTCACCGTCGTCTTTGTCGAATTGCCGAACACCAAGGTCGAATTGCTTGAACCGCTTGGGGAAGCTTCGCCGATTGCAGCCTTCCTTGACAAGAACCCGTCCGGCGGCATGCATCATATCTGCTACGAGGTGGACGATATCGTCGGCGCCCGTGACCGGCTGACCGAGGCGGGGGCGCGGGTGCTGGGCGACGGTCAGCCGAAGACCGGCGCGCATGGCAAGCCGGTGCTCTTTCTGCACCCAAAGGATTTCTTCGGCACACTGATCGAACTCGAACAGGCCTGAGTTCAGCGTCAATCGACGGGTATTGCTGCGGCAGAGTGACCCGAAGACGGCAAAATGTGTCGTTGGCTTTGAGTTGGCCGCCATTCCGCCGTATAAGAGCGCCTATTCGAAACGACAGAGCGGTCGCGTTCTGTCGGCAGGATGTGACCGGGAACGATAATGCTTCAGACCTTCCTTCAGGGATTCGCCGTTTACTTCATCATCTGGTGGATGACGCTTTTTGCTGTTCTGCCGATCGGCCTGCGCACCCAGGCGGAAGACGACGATATTGTGCTCGGCACCGTTCCAAGTGCGCCCACCCGCTTTCGCGCCGGCTTCGTCTTTTCGCTGACGACGCTGATCTCGGCTCTGATTTACGGCCTCTGGTATGCCTGCGACAACTATTTCGGCTGGGGTTTCGACGCCCTTCCACAACTCGGGCCTAGCTTCTATTGAGGGTGACTTTTGCTCAAACTTTGAGCAGATGTAAGTTGAAGGGGAATTCCGCTTCGTCATCCCGGCGTCATGCTGTTACGGCAAAGAGTTTGCCTAACGGAAGGGGAGACTTCCGTTAGGCAAGCCGGACGGATGGTGAATAGGATGAGAAGGCGAAAAGTCAAAAAAAAACAAGGCTAAAAGCCTTGTTTTAAGTATCGCGTGATCTGTAACCGTTGCCGGGGCTGCGACGAGCGCGCCTAAGATCTGATCCTCCCAAGACTTGACCGCGAATTCGGCAAGAATTTAGCTTCCTGCCTGTTTTGTGAGCTAAAGCTAGCTCAAACATTGGGCTTTGTCATTAGCTTTTTTTGCATTTTTGCTACACTCTAGCAAAATATTTCTGTTGACAAGATTTTCGTTCAAGTCCTTATAAACACGCGCTTTTTGCCGCCCTTTCATTTTGCGGCCGTGAACATGCGTATCCGGGAGGTCGGCGACAGCAGTTGCGGGTTTCCTTCCCGCCGCGAAGCGGCTATGAACGCTCCCACATTAACAATGTACCTTCGATTCCGTTTCTCTGCGGGATCTCAACTGCTCCGGAATCCGCCATGCGTCTGTCCCGCTATTTCATGCCCATCCTCAAGGAAAACCCCAAGGAGGCGGAAATCGTCTCCCATCGCTTGATGCTGCGCGCCGGCATGATCCGCCAGCAGTCGCAGGGCATCTATTCCTGGCTGCCGCTCGGCAAGCGCGTGCTCGACAAGGTCAACGCCATTATCCGCGAGGAGCAGAACCGTGCCGGCGCCATCGAGCTTTCGATGCCGACCCTGCAGTCGGCCGAACTCTGGCAGGAAAGCGGCCGTTACGACGCCTACGGCAAGGAGATGCTGCGCATCAAGGACCGTCAGGAGCGGCCGATGCTCTATGGCCCCACCAATGAGGAGATGGTGACGGATATCTTCCGTTCCTCGGTCAAGTCCTACAAGGATCTGCCTCTCAATCTCTATCACATCCAGTTGAAGTTCCGCGACGAGATCCGTCCGCGCTTCGGCACCATGCGCTCGCGCGAGTTCATGATGAAGGATGCCTATTCCTTCGATCTGACGCGCGAAGGGGCGGAGCATTCCTATAACAAGATGTTCGCCGCCTATCTCAGAACCTTCGATCGGCTCGGCCTGCGCGCCATTCCGATGCGCGCCGACACCGGCCCGATCGGCGGCAATCTCAGCCATGAATTCATCATCCTCGCCGATACCGGCGAATCCGAGGTCTTCTGCCACAAGGATTTTGTCGGCTTCGATATTCCCGGTGAGAACACCGATTTCGACAGCGTCGAGGATCTGCAGGCGATCTTCGACAAGTGGACCTCGCTCTATGCGGCGACCTCGGAAATGCACGACGAGGCGGCTTTCAATGCCGTTCCGGAGGGCGAGCGTCTTTCGGCGCGCGGCATCGAGGTCGGCCACATCTTCTATTTCGGCACGAAATATTCCGAGCCGATGGGCGCGAAAGTGCAGGGGCCTGACGGCAAGGAACACTTCGTCCACATGGGTTCCTACGGTATCGGCCCGACACGCCTTGTTCCCGCCATCATCGAAGCATCGCATGATGAGAACGGAATCATCTGGCCGGCCTCGGTCGCGCCCTTCGATGTCGTGGTGATCAACATGAAGGCGGGCGATCAGGCCTGCGACGATACCTGCGAGCTGATCTATGCCGCGCTGAGCAAGGCCGGCAAGGATGTGCTCTATGACGATACCGACGATCGGGCCGGCACGAAATTCGCGACCGCCGACCTGATTGGTGTACCCGTCCAGATCATCGCCGGCCCGCGTGCGGTCGCAAACGGCGAAGTCGAGGTGAAGGACCGCAAGACCGGCGCGCGCGAAACGATGACCATCGAAGCGGCGATCAACAGGTTCGTGGCTTAAGGAAACGGAGGCGAAATGGCAGAGGCAGCAGTGGACCGGAGTTCAACATCCGGCTTGGGTCCGGCTGGCAAGCCATTTTCCACCTTCGAACGCCTCGTCGCCTGGCGCTATCTGCGCGCCCGGCGCAAGGAGGCCTTCATCTCGGTCATCGCCGGCTTCTCCTTCGTCGGCATCATGCTCGGCGTGGCGACGCTGATCATCGTCATGGCCGTCATGAACGGCTTCCGCACCGAGCTCGTCTCGCGCATCCTCGGCATCAACGGCCACATGATCGTCCAGCCGTCCGATGGTCCTTTCACCGATTATTCCGACCTCGCCAGCAAGCTGGCTGCCGTGCCGGGCGTCAAAATGGCTCTGCCGCTTGTGGAAGGCCAGGTTCTCGCCTCCACCCAGGCCGGCGGTAGCACCGGCGCGCTGGTGCGCGGCGCCCGCGCCGAGGACCTGACCAAGCTCAAGGCGATCTCCGGGAATATCAAATCCGGTGACATGGTCGGTTTTGCCTCCGGCGACGGCGTGCTGATCGGTACCGGCATGGCCAACCAGCTCGGCCTGAGTGTCGGCGACCTCATCACCCTGACGTCGCCGGATGGTGACATTACGCCGATGGGCGTCAGCCCGCGCGTCAAGTCCTACAAGATTTCCGGCCTCTTCGAGATCGGCATGTCGGAATACGATTCCTCGATCATCTTCATGCCGCTTGAGGAAGCGCAGCTTTATTTCAATGCCGAGGGACTGGTGCAGTCGATCGAGCTCTTCGTCGATCACCCCGACGATATCGACGCGCTGAGACCCAAGGTCGAGGAGGCGGCAGGTCGCCAGATCAACCTTACCGACTGGCGCCAGCGCAACCAGACCTTCTTTTCGGCGCTGCAGGTCGAGCGTAACGTCATGTTCATGATCCTGACGCTGATCGTGCTGGTGGCGGCGTTGAACATCATCTCCGGCCTCATCATGCTGGTGAAGGACAAGGGCAGCGATATCGCCATCCTGCGCACCATGGGTGCCAGCGCCGGCGCGATCATGCGCATCTTCTTCATGACCGGCGCGGCGATCGGTATCGTTGGCACCATCGCCGGCGTGTTGCTCGGCGTTCTCGTATGCGTCAATATCGAATCCATCCGCCAGTTCTTCTCCTGGATATCAGGGACGGTGATCTTCAATCCGCAGGTCTATTTCCTCAGCCAGCTGCCGGCGGAGATGGATCTAAGCGAAACGATCTCGATCGTCGTCATGGCACTGACGCTCTCCTTCATCGCCACCATCTTCCCGGCTTGGCGCGCCTCCAGGCTCGATCCGGTGCAGGCCCTGCGCTACGAATAAGGAATGCCGCCTTCATGAAACGCAACGTCGTTCTCAAGCTTACCGGCGTCGAGCGCCATTACGGGCAGGGCGATACGCTGCTCTCGATCCTGAAAGGCGCGGATTTCTCGCTGTCGAAAGGCGAAATCGTGGCCCTTGTCGCCCCTTCCGGCACCGGCAAATCGACGCTGCTGCATGTCGCGGGTCTGCTTGAGCATCCCGATGGCGGTGAAGTCACGATCAACGGCCATGCCTGCGACGGTCTTCCCGACGGCAAGCGGACCGCGATCCGTCGCCGCGAAATCGGCTTCGTCTACCAGTTCCACCATCTGCTGCCGGAATTTTCCGCTCTTGAGAATATCATGATGCCGCAGCTGATCGCCGGCCTGTCCTGGAAGGAGGCCCAGGAGCGAGCCGGCCAGCTTCTCGATTACATGCGCATCGGCCATCGCGGCTCGCATCGCCCGGCCGAACTATCCGGCGGCGAGCAGCAGCGCGTTGCGATCGCCCGCGCCGTCGCCAATGCGCCGACCCTGCTTCTGGCCGACGAGCCGACCGGCAATCTCGATCCGGAAACCGCAAGCTACGTCTTCGACGCGCTGGAGGCGTTGGTGCGTCAGTCCGGCCTTGCCGCGCTTATCGCCACGCACAACCACGAACTCGCTGGCCGCATGGATCGGCGCGTGACGATTTCGGAGGGCAAGGTCGTCGATTTCTGATGCGTGTCGTCCGAACGTGAGCAGCGGTTGCGGGATAAAGACGAAGAGGTGACCCATCTGTCGGCGGATTGGAAGCGACCCGCTTCCGGCTCCGTCAGGGAATGATCAGTCCGCCGCGATAGTCGAGCGCGTAAGCCTTCCGCCCGCCAATCATGATGCATTCATGACCGCTGAACCGTTCGCAGTCGCCTTCGCTGCGATCGATATAGCGCCCGAACGGATGGTCGAATTCCATTCCGCCGAGAAACCGGCCCTGCCGGTACATGGCAGAAAGCGCCGTCTTGATCACTGTGCCTGCTGCGCTGGCATCGATGAGATCGGGCGCAATGACCCAGCCGAAATAATTCATCGCCCAGATCGGCTCGTCGGCAAACCACACCACCTCCTGTCCGGCAAAGTCGGTGCCGCCGAAATAACTGTCGAGGTAGCGCCAGTCGCCGCGCTCGTAGCCGACATCGTGAGAGCCCGGCCGGCAGGGCGGGCGCGGCAGGCCGCCGCCGACATAGCTGGCGGCTTTGGATTCGACGACGAATTCGTTCAGCATCGCAGTCTCGGGCATAGGGTCCTCCTCCGACTCGTCGGTAGGATATAGCAGGATGGACGGAACATAAACAGAACAAATGCGGGCAGCCTCTGCCGTCGGTTGGATATGTCCACGTCGGCGCGGTTGCGAGGCCGCGGCTCGGCATCTCAATCCCGCCGCGGAAGCACCGAATCGTTGGATCGGTGGCGTGTTTTTCAAAGGCAAGCAGGAAGGAAAAGATTCCTGTTGACATCGGAACATAGATGGAACAAATTGAAAACATAACGAGTAAAGGAGAGCCAAATGACTGACATGATCCGTGATATCGCAGCATTCACCTCCATCGCAATGTTCGTTGCCAGCTTCTCACTTATCGTCATCGCGATCTAAAGTTTTCAGGGGACTGCATGGTCATCATGTGGTTCGGACGCGGGACTTCTTCTGGACATCATCGCCCTCCATGCCGACAATGGGTCCGATTCATTCGGTGATTGGGAAGGCATGTCATGGCGGATACGGTAAAGGCTTCGACGGGTGAGGCGATCGGCGGCACGCCGGGCTTCATCCACCTGAGGGTCCATTCCGCCTATTCGCTTCTCGAAGGGGCGCTGCCGCTGAAGAAGATTCTCTACAAGGCGGCCGGCGACAATCAGCCGGCCATCGCGATTACCGACACCAACAATCTGTTCGTCGCCCTCGAATTCTCGCAGAAGGCAATGGACGACGGGCTGCAGCCGATCATTGGCTGCCAGGTTTCGATCGACATGGAAGACGGGCTGGAGACCGAAAAACGCGGCGGCCAGCAAGCGTTGATCAAGCTGCCGTCGATCGTCCTTCTCGCCGCGACGGAGGCCGGTTACGAAAGGCTGGTTGACCTGGTCAGCCGCGCCTATCTCGGCGGCGACGGCAATCAGGCCGTTCATATCAGAGCATCCTGGCTGGAGGAGGCGGGCACGGACGGGCTGATCGCCTTGACCGGCGCGCTGACCGGGCCGGTCGATGCGGCGATCAGGGAGGGCCATGCCGCCCAGGCTGAAGCGCGGCTGCTGACGCTGAAGCGTCTCTTCGGCGACAGGCTCTATGTCGAACTGCAGCGTCATGGCACCTACGACAAGCGGCATGAGCAGAAGATCGTCGGGCTCGCTTATGCCCACGACCTGCCGCTGGTTGCCACCAACGAGCCCTTTTTTCCGACGCGCGACGATTACGACGCCCATGATGCGCTCATGGCGGTTGCTCATAATGCCATCGTCTCCGACGACAGCCGCTTTCGCCTCACCCCGGATCATTATCTGAAGAGCCGCGCCGAGATGGCCAAGCTCTTTGCCGACCTGCCGGAAGCGCTGGATAACACGATCGAGATCGCCAGGCGCTGCTCCTTTGTGCTGAAGACGCGGAAACCGATCCTGCCACGCTTCACGGGTGCGACCGACGACCCCGAGGAGGCCGAACGCGCCGAGGCGGGTGAATTGCGCCGCCAGGCGGTCGAAGGACTGGACATGCGGCTTTCGACCCTCGGCATGTCGCCGGGTTATGAGGAAAAGGATTATCGCGAGCGGCTGGAATTCGAGCTCAGCGTCATCGAACGCATGCGCTTTCCCGGCTACTTCCTGATCGTTGCCGACTTCATCAAATGGGCCAAGCAGCACGACATTCCGGTTGGTCCCGGCCGCGGTTCGGGCGCCGGTTCGCTGGTCGCCTACGCGCTGACGATCACCGACGTCGATCCCTTGCGGTTTTCGCTGCTGTTCGAACGCTTCCTCAATCCGGAACGCGTCTCGATGCCGGACTTCGACATCGACTTCTGCCAGGACCGCCGCGAAGAGGTGATCCGTTACGTCCAGGCCAAGTACGGCCGCGAACAGGTGGCCCAGATCATCACCTTCGGTTCGCTGCAGGCGCGCGCAGCACTCCGCGACGTCGGTCGAGTGCTGGAGATGCCCTACGGCCAGGTCGACAAGATCTGCAAACTGGTGCCGAACAATCCGGCCAATCCGACGCCGCTCTCCAAGGCGATCGAGGAAGAGCCGAAGCTGCAGGAGGAGGCGGCGAAGGAGCCGGTGGTCGCGCGCCTACTCGATATCGCTCAGAAGATCGAGGGGCTTTATCGCCATGCCTCGACCCATGCCGCCGGTATCGTCATCGGTGACCGCCCGCTGTCCAAACTGGTGCCGATGTATCGCGATCCGCGTTCCGACATGCCGGTCACTCAGTTCAACATGAAATGGGTGGAGCAGGCGGGCCTCGTCAAATTCGACTTCCTTGGCCTGAAGACGCTGACCGTCCTGAAGGTCGCCGTCGATTTCGTCGCCAAGCGCGGCATCAGCGTCGACCTTGCGGCAATTCCGCTGGACGACAAGAAGACCTACGAGATGCTGTCACGCGGCGAGACGGTCGGCGTGTTCCAGGTGGAAAGTGCCGGCATGCGCAAGGCGCTGATCGGCATGAAGCCGGACTGCATCGAGGACATCATCGCGCTGGTGGCGCTCTATCGTCCGGGCCCGATGGAGAACATCCCGACCTACAACGCCCGCAAGCACGGTGACGAAGAGCTGGAATCGATCCATCCGATGATCGATCACCTGCTCAAGGAGACCCAGGGGGTCATCGTCTATCAGGAACAGGTGATGCAGATCGCCCAGGTCCTGTCCGGTTATTCGCTCGGAGAAGCCGATCTTTTGCGCCGCGCGATGGGTAAGAAGATCAAGGCTGAGATGGACCAGCAGCGCGAGCGCTTCGTCGATGGCGCCGTCAAGAACGGCGTATCGAAGCCGCAAGCCGACAATATCTTCGAACTGCTGGCGAAGTTCGCCAATTACGGCTTCAACAAGTCGCACGCCGCCGCCTATGCCATCGTCTCCTACCAGACCGCCTATATGAAGGCGCATTATCCGGTCGAATTCCTCGCCGCCTCGATGACGCTCGACATGTCCAACACGGAAAAGGTCAACGATTTCCGCCAGGACGCCAAGCGCCTCGGCATCGAGGTGATCGCCCCGTCGGTGCAGACTTCCTTCCGCCAGTTCGAAACCGGCGACAACCGCATCTATTATGCGCTCGCCGCTCTCAAGGGCGTCGGCGAATCCGCCGTCGACCATATCGTCGAGGTGCGCGGCGACAAGCCGTTCGCCGGCATCGAGGATTTCTGCTTGCGCATCGATCCGCGCCAAGTGAACAGGCGTGTGCTGGAAAGCCTTATCTATGCCGGCGCCTTTGACTGCTTCGGCACCGACCGCGCCCAACTCTCAGCCGGGCTCGACCGCATCCTCGGCTATGCCCAGCGGGCGCAGGAAAACAAGTTGAGCGGGCAGTCGGATATTTTCGGCAGCACCCTGACCTCCGGGCCGGAGAAGATCGCCCTGCCGCCGTTTTCGCCCTGGCTTGCCTCGGAGCGGCTGCTCAAGGAATTCCAGGTGCTGGGCTTCTATCTCACCGCCCATCCGCTCGATTCCTATAACAACATCCTGCAGAAGATGCGGGTGCAGACCTTTGCCGAGTTTTCCGCAGCGATCAAACAGGGCGCCTCCAATGCGCGCCTTGCCGGCACCGTCATCTCCAAGCAGGAGCGCAAGACCCGCACCGGCAACAAGATGGGCATCATCGTCTTTTCGGATTCGTCGGGTCAGTTCGAGGCCGTGCTGTTTTCGGAAATGCTGAACCAGTACCGCGACATGCTAGAGTCCGGAAAATCCTTCCTGCTGACCGCCACCGGCGAGGAGCGGCCGGAGGGGATCGGTCTGCGCATCCAGACGATCCAGTCGCTCGAGGAAAAGTCGCTGCAAATGCAGAAGGCGCTGCGCGTCTATGTCCGCGATTCCGGGCCGCTGAAAATGGTCGCCGGCCATCTGAACGCCAAGGGCGACGGTCTGGTTTCCTTCATCGTCATCAAGGAAGAGGGCAAGCGTGAGGTCGAAGTGGCGCTGCCGGAGAAATACCGCATCACCCCCGAGATCGCCGCCGCTCTTCGCGCTGCCCCCGGCGTCGTCGACGTCGAGCTTGTATGATGGCGAAGCGGATCGTCCGGATCGATGCAGATCGCCCAAGGGTAATGAACTCACCGCGGGTGATGGGCCCAACCCAAGGTGGTGCACGACACCTTGGCTGATGGCCGTCAGCCGCGGGTGATGGTAATGAAATCCGTGCCTTCGCCGGTCTCCCGGCCGAGGCCGGTATCGGAGATCGTCAGCGTCGAGCCGGGCGCGATCAGCGCGTCGATCTTGCGGCGGGTCTCGTCGGGGATGGAAATCCGGCTCAGCGAACGGGCGATCGGCCTGCCGGTGACGATCGAGCTTTCCTGATTGCTGATCCCGAGCCGCTTCATCGTCTCGCGGGAGAGATTGTTTTCGAGCGTAATGCCCAGCCAGTCCGCCGTGCCGGCCTTTTCGTCAACCGCATGCAGAGTGAAGAAATGCGTGCCGAGCGCCAGCCCCGAATCGGCGATCGTCACCGGCGCCTCGAACACCGGCTTGAATGCCTTTCTCACCATGATGACGCCGTTCGGCGGTTCGCCTTTGCCGGCTGCGGCATAGAGCGCTTTGAGCAATGTATCGGAGACCAGGCTCTTGTCGCCGGCAAATTCCGCCGGCCGCAGTGTCCTGAACGCCCTGATCGCCTCAACGGTCGACGGACCGAGCAATCCGTCCGGATCTCCGGCGGAAAAGCCAAGTGCGTTGAGCAGGGTCTGGATGTCGATCACCGTCTCGCGCAGCGTGCGGCGCGTGATGAGCATGCTGATCGGCTCTGACGGCGGCTCAGCTTCATGCGTTGCAAGCGGCTGCACCATCGGCATGGGCATTGCGGCGCTATCGTTCATCGCCACCTGCACCGGCTTTTGCGGGCTGTCGGGCATGGAGGGCCGCAATTCGGCATCCGAAAGCAGCGGCATAGCCGCCGGTGCATCCGGGTGGAAAAGGGTCGGATGGTCGATCGGCTGCGGCACCAGTTCGCCGTCGCTGATAATGACGGGGATGCCGGGCTCGGTCATCCCATAGAGCATTTTCGCAAAGGCGCCGGGCATGCGCACGCAGCCGTGCGAGGCCGGATAACGCGGCACGGAACTCGATTCATGCAATGCGATGCCAGACCAGGTCAGCCTTTGCATGAAGGGCATCGGGGCTGCCGAATAGAGATTGGATTCGTGGTATTTCTGCTTTTCGAGCACCGAGAAGATGCCGCTCGGCGTCGTGTGGCCGTCCTTGCCGGTCGAGACCTTTGAGGTCGCCACGACCTCGGTGCCGTCATAGACCGCAAGCGACTGCTTGTTCTTCGAAACGAAGATCTGCAGCGTGCGTGCATCCGCGGCAAGAGCAGGGTGCACGAGTGCGGTGGCCGACAGCAAGCCGAGGCCGAATACGAGACGCGAGAGCATGATACCCAACCATACGCAATACTGGTCCGGCACATTATGGGACGAAGTTTAAGGAAGATTTTATAGGCTGAGGCGCGGTTGGCCGCCTCACGCGTTAGTGATCGCGCTTGTTGCTGCCGAAGGTGTAGCCGGTCTCGACCGTGTTCTTGCCGAACTTGTCGCGCAGCTTGTCCATCGCCGCCTCGGCGGCCGCCCGCCGGCCCGATTGCCGGTCGACCAGATCGGGCGGATCGGCGCGAGCGGCGTCGCCGAGATCGGTGACGCCGATGCCGATCAGGCGGAATTTAGTGCCGTCGGTCTCCTTTTCGAGCAGCTCGAGCCCGATGCGGAAGATCCTGTCGGCCAGCTGGGTGGGGTCCTCGAGCTTACGGTTGCGGGTGCGTGTCTTGAAGTCGGCGCTCTTCATCTTCAGCACGACGGTGTAGCCGGCGATGTCGCCTTTCTTCAGGCGCCAGGAGACCTTTTCGGAAAGATTGCGCAGGATCGGCACCAGATCGTCGTAGCGCGAAATGTCGTCGAAGAAGGTCGTCTCGGCCGAGACGCTCTTGGCGGCATCGTTGAGATGCACCTCGCGGTCGTCGATGCCGCGCGACAGGCGGGCGAGCCGCTGGCCGATGCTGCCATAGCGCCGCATCAGGTCGTTCTCCTCCATCTGCTGCAACTGGCTGATGGTGCGGATGCCATCCGCCTCCAGCGTCGCTGCAAGGGCCTTGCCGACCCCCCAGATCGTGGTGACGGGACGCGGCGCCAGGAATTCGACTGCTTCTTCGCGGCCGATGACGGAAAAGCCGCGCGGCTTCTGCAGATCGGAGGCGACCTTGGCGAGGAATTTGCAGTAGGAAAGCCCGACCGAGACGGTGATGCCGATCTCCCTTTCGACGCGGCGGGCGAATTTGGCGAGGGTGCGCGCCGGCGGGTCGTGATGCAGCCGTTCGGTGCCGCCAAGTTCCAGAAAGGCCTCGTCGATCGACAGCGGCTGCACCAGCGGCGTCAGATCCTGCATCAGCGCCCGTACCTGGCGCCCGACCCGGACATATTTCTCCATATCAGGCCGGATGACGACGGCCTGAGGGCATGCCTCCAGCGCCTTGAACATCGGCATCGCCGAGCGCACCCCGTGAATGCGGGCGATGTAGCAGGCAGTGGAGACGACGCCGCGTTTGCCGCCACCGATGATCACGGGCTTGTCCGCAAGCTCGGGATTGTCGCGCTTCTCGACAGCTGCATAGAAGGCGTCGCAATCGATATGCGCAAGCGTCAGCGCATAGAGCTCGCGATGGCGCACCAGACGCGGACTGCCGCAGGATACACAACGGCGCGCCTCGCCCTTCTGCTCGGCAAGGCAGTCGCGACAGAAGCCGGGTGTCTTGTCAGGCGCGGGCGTCATGATGAGAACAAAGGTTGAACGTCGCGACACTACGCCTTAAGCTGGCGAGTCTCAAGAGAGGCTGGGAGCTTTGTCTTTGGATAACGATCTTCGTTTCGAGCCGGTGACGGCGGAACGCTGGGGCGACTTCGAAACCCTGTTCGGACCGCAGGGGGCTTTCTATAATTGCTGGTGTGTGGCGCTGCGTCTGCCGCATGCGGTGAGGACGAAAATGGCGGCCGACGAGCGCAAGGCGCATATGCAGGAGCGGATCGAGGCAGGGCCGCCGCCGGGCATCCTCTGCTATGCCCACAGCGAGCCGGTCGCCTGGGTGCAGGTCGGGCCGCGCCACGACGTGCCGCAGTTCAATTCGCCGCGCACCGTTTCGCGGCCGCTGGAAGAGGGCGACGCGCATGATCCGTCGATCTGGGCCGTCAGCTGCTTCTTCCTGCTGCCCAGGCTGAGCGGCAAGGGAATGAGCCATCGGCTGCTCGCCGGCGCGATCGATCACGCCAGGCGCCAGGGTGCACGTCTCATCGAAGCCTGTCCGATCGATCACGTGAAGCAGTCGAAATCCGTGACGCTCTGTATCGGCTCGACGGCGGTCTTCGATGCGGCCGGGTTCGAGACTGTGGCAAGGCGCAAAGACGGGCGGCCGCTCATGCGGCTGGAATTGCGCGACTGAACGTGCCGGCAAGGAAATGTGCCTCGATCAGCACAGCCGCATGCGCCCAGTCGATGGCGCGGGTGATGTCGTCGGCCGCTGCCGGCGCGAAACGATGGACCGGGGAGTCCGGCATCAGATGAATGAGCAGGCAATCGGCCACGTGGTCCCTGACCGAATGCAGATTGTGCGCCATATCATCTATGAAGGCGACGGGAAAGGAGCGGCTGGCATGCAGCGCGTGGACGATCGGCCCCTTGGGATGTGCGCTGGCAAGCAGAGGAAAGAGCAGCCCGGCGCTGTCCAGCAGCCGGCGGCGCTGATCCTGGAACCGTGGCGGCATCGCCGTCAGGAAAAGGATATCGGCCTCCTGCGAAAGCCGCTCGAGCGTTTCGACGACGTGGTCGACCGGCGTCTGCCACAGTTCCTGCGCTTCGAAAAAATCTTCGATCAGACGGCTGACCTGTTGGCTTTCGATCTCCGCACCGTCCGCTGTCGAGACGATGTTGCCGTGCAGACGGAACGATCGTGGCAGGAACTCATGACCCAGGCTTTTAAGAAAAAGCTGGAAGGGGTCGATGAACCGCAGCACGACATCGTCGACGTCGCAGACGATCAGCGGCCGCTCGCCGAGGCGGATATGCGAAATATCGAGCTCGGACACGCTCAGTATTCCCCGGAATCAAGACCCGGCGAGGAGAAATGTCGCCAAGCGGCGGTCACCGTCTCCGGGCTAAGGCCGCTCGCCGCGCAGAAGGCCATCGCCGTCGGCTCGTGGTTCATCAGGAAATCCATCATTCCGGCGAGGAAGCCCGGATCATTGACGGCGTTGCGCACCTGGCCTGGCGCCACGCCGGTGAGTGCGAGGAAGCGGCCGAACATTTCGGGATCGTCGGCAAGCCAGCCGAGTACGGCGATCGCTGTCTCGTGCGGGTCGGCCGCCAGTTGTTTCGAAGTCTTGAAGTTGCTTTGCATTTCGAGGGGTAAGTTACCTTTTCTTCAACCAAATACCGCTAGCGTGCGCTATCGGTTTCACGGAGCTCTTCATCCGCATGTGCCTTTCTCATGGGACGAACCGCTGCGGGAACGGACGTAGGGACAGCTTGTCATGCCCAAACAGGTGATGATTGTAGAAGATAACGAGCTTAACATGAAGCTCTTTCGCGACCTCATTGAGGCGTCCGGCTATACCACGATTCAGACGAGAAACGGCATGGAGGCGCTCGATCTGGCGCGCAAGCATCGCCCCGACCTCATCCTCATGGATATCCAGCTTCCCGAAGTCTCCGGCCTGGAAGTCACCAAATGGCTGAAGGAAGACGACGAGCTGCACGTGATTCCCGTCATCGCCGTCACGGCTTTCGCGATGAAGGGCGACGAGGAGCGGATCCGTCAGGGCGGCTGCGAGGCCTATGTTTCTAAGCCGATCTCGGTTCCGAAATTCATCGAGACGATCAAGACCTATCTGGGCGATGCCTGACGCATCGGAAAGACGCTTATGACTGCGCGAATACTGGTGGTTGACGATATCCCGGCAAACGTGAAGCTGCTTGAAGCGCGGCTGCTCGCGGAGTATTTCGAGGTGATGACCGCCGCCGACGGCCATGAGGCGCTGGCAATCTGCGAGCGCAACCAGGTCGATCTGATCCTGCTCGATATCATGATGCCAGGTATCGATGGTTTCGAGGTCTGCGAGCGGCTGAAGGCAAGCCAGAAGACCGCCCATATCCCCGTCGTCATGGTTACGGCGCTCGATCAGCCGGCCGACCGCGTGCGCGGCCTGAAGGCCGGCGCCGACGATTTCCTCACCAAACCGGTCAATGATCTGCAGCTGATCTCGCGGGTAAAGAGCCTGCTGCGGCTGAAAACCTTGAGCGATGAGCTGCGCATCCGCGCCGACACTGCCCATACGATGGGCATGGGCGATCTCATGCGGGCAGGCGAGGGCCGCGCCGACGATGCCGGCCAGGTGCTGCTGGTCGATGGGCGCGCCAATTCGCAGGAACGCATCGTCAGGGCGCTGAAGCCCGTCGCCGATGTGCTTGCCCTCTCCGATCCGAAGGCGGCCCTCTTCGATGCAGCCGAACATGCCTTCGACCTTGTGATCGTCAACGCCAATTTCGACGACTACGATCCGCTTCGCCTCTGCTCGCAATTGCGATCGCTGGAGCGCACACGCTTCCTGCCGATCCTGATCATTACCGAGCAGGGGGCTGACGAGATGGTCGTGCGCGCCCTTGATCTCGGCGTCAACGATTATATCATCCGCCCGGTCGACCCGAACGAGCTGGTTGCTCGCAGCCTGACGCAGATTCGTCGCAAGCGCTACAACGACCGTCTGCGCGCCAGCGTCAAGCAGACGATCGAGCTTGCCGTGACTGACCCGCTGACCGGACTTTACAACAGGCGTTATCTCGACAATCATCTGAACGTGCTCTTCAACCGCTCGATGGCGCGGGGCCGTCCGCTTTCGGTACTGATCACCGATATAGACCGTTTCAAGCAGGTGAACGACACATACGGCCACGACGGCGGCGACGAAGTGCTGCGCGAATTCGCAAACCGCGTCCGTTCAACTATCCGCGGCGCCGATCTCGCCTGCCGCTATGGCGGGGAGGAGTTCGTCGTCGCCATGCCGGACACGTCGCCGGAAGTGGCCGCCGTTGTCGCCGAGCGCTTGCGCGCTGCGGTCGAGAGCGCACCCTTCTTGCTGAAGCACTCCGGAGAAGCGCTGAATGTCACCGCTTCCTTCGGCATCGCCTCGCGGATTGGCGCGGTGCTGACCCCGGACCAGCTGATGAAGCAGGCCGATCTTGCTCTTTACGAGGCCAAGAATACCGGCCGCAATCGTGTGGTCGCCGCAGCCGCCTGACGAATCACTCCACGCGCTTCGCGGCCATTTGCAGGTTTTCCACTGCTGTAAGCGAATTATTACCGATTGTTAACCTTCGCCCATGCGACGTAGGCCGAAATTATTGCACCCTGATACCTCAAAAATGGACTCCAGGCATTGCTGTGGATAATGGTGGCGTGCGACGGTTTCTGGAATGTCGGGCGGCGCTTTGGATGAAATCGGGACTATAAAAGAATGTCTGCTGACAAGAGGGTCAAATAGAGTACGACGACGTCACCTCACGTAAGGGGAGGGGTGGCCTAAGTTATTAAGTTATATTATCGAATTTCTTCCGGGCTTTCGGCGCTAGGCTTTGGAGGCAAGCAGAGGCGTCAAATCTTTGTGTGTGTCAAAACTGGACTTTTAACCATAGAATCAAGCTCAGAAAATTCATCATTAAGAATTTGTTGATTTTCTTCCATTTCTGCGCAAATTATCGGCGCATAACAGAAACGCTCCGGTAGAGGAGCTGTCCGATACCCCATGATGCTCAGGTCCGCCGCATCTCCTGGGTCGTGGGGTCGGTCGGCTAGTAGGCAAGTCATAACGGTTCCTCGTGCCGTTTTGCATGCTGGCCGACCCCCTTTCAGGAAAACGCCGTCACTTCCCGAAGATGGAAGGGCGGCGTTTCTTGTTTGCGCTATCATTTCTCCGACGCGATCGTTCCGGACAATAAAAAACGCGCGACCCGAGGGCGCGCGCTTTTTTTAAATCCGCCAGGCCAAGTGATTACTTGATCTTGGTTTCCTTGAACTCGACATGCTTCTTAGCAATCGGGTCATATTTCGTCTTCGTCATCTTGTCCGTCATCGTACGGCTGTTCTTCGTCGTGACGTAGAAGAAACCGGTGTCGGCTGTCGACAGCAGCTTGATCTTGATTGTTGTAGCCTTGGCCATGGTCGTCCTGCCTTTAAGAAAATGAAAGCCGTGGAAGCCGGATGGGGCTCCACGGCAAATTCTGGCGCGAAACTACGAATCCCGCCCGAAAAGTCAAGTCCGTTTTCGAATGAACATCAATCTGATGCTGGAAAGTAGGGCGTAAAAGCCGAAGAAGGCGGCAATCGCCCAGGCAAAGCCGTTATTTCCGGCGACATCGATCGCTGCCCCGATCGCCTGCGGCCCGGCCACGGTTCCCATCGCATAACAGAAGACGAAGGCGGCATTTGCCGCCGCAAGATCCGAACCGGTGAGGCGCGAACCGAGATGGCTGAGGCCCACCGTATAGAGGCCGGAGACGCAGCCGCCCCAGAAAAGCAGGAGCCCGGCCATCAGCAGCCAGTTGTCGACCAGCACCGGCAGCATCATCGAGCCGACGAAGCCCATCAGCGCCATGCCGGCCAGAAGTGGCCGCTTGTCAGGGATGCGGTCGGAAAGCAGGCCGAGCGGGATCTGGAAGATGACGTTGCCGACGCCCATCATGGTGAGCAGAAGTGCGGCCTGCGATTCGGTAAAATGGGCGCGCACGGCAAAGATCGGGAAAAGCGACAGCCCGCCGGCTTCCACGGCGCCGAAGATGAAAACGGCCGCCGTCGCCGTCGGAACCAGGAAAACGTAGCGCATGAAATGCAGCTCCGGCTTTTCCTCGAGGATCGGGCTTTCGTAGCGGGCGATGAAGATCGGAATGGCGGCAAGCAGGATGGCGCCGGCGCCGACCAGGAAGGGGAAGATGCCGTCGCTGCCGAGCAACGAAAAGAGCAGTGGCCCGGCAGCAAAGCCCAGCGAAAGCACGGTCGCATAAATGCCGAGAACGAAGCCGCGCTTGGACGGTGGCGAGGCGGCATTGATCCAGAATTCGGAGAGGATGAACAGCGTCGTCGTTGCGCCGTGGAAGGCGAAACGCAGCGGGAACCACATCCAGAAATCCTGGGCATAGTAGAAGCCGAGCGCGCTGAGCGCAGAAATTAGCACAGCCCAGAGCATTGTCGGCGCAACACCGTATGCATGGGCGAGCTTGGTGGTAACAGGCGCGGCGGCCATCGCCGCAATGCCTGCCATCGCGGTGTTGAGCCCGATCAGAGTGGATGAGATGCCGCGTTTTTCAAGGATGATGCTGAGCAGCGGAAGTCCGAGGCCGATTGCAATGCCTACGGCTGATATCGACGAGATGGCTGCCACCAGAGAAGGCCAATGGATTTCTTCGACATCGCCCGGTGTGCCGTTTCTCGGCTGAGACATTTATCCATCCTTAGAAAGCTTCGCGAGCGAATCGGCCGATCGCTCCGCATAGAAAGACACGGACGTGCCAAATCCCGGTGACGAGCAGCGTTTCGCAGTATTTCCGATGTGAGTGACCGCCTGCGGAATGTAAAGCCTGTTCAGACAAGAAAAGCTTACCATGTCAAGTCGTTGAGGATCGACGACGCCCGCGTGTCGGTGGTGGTCGGTGGAGGGCAGCCACTACACGTTAATTATGTCTGGAAGGTGAAGGCGTTCAATCCGGCCGCCGGGGAAGGTCGTATTCATCGGGGCCGTCGCTCTCCCCGCCGAAACCGTGCATGCGCAACGCCCATTGCAGGCCGATGACGCCGCCTTTGATCGGCTGGATCGAGGCAAGCGCGGTGACGACAGTGATCGGCGCCCAGATGGCGATGTGAGCCCATACCGGCAGAACGAAGGTCATATCGGTCAGCATGTAGCCGCCGACGAGGACGTGGCCGAGGACAAGGATGACGATATAGGGCGGCAGATCGTCCGCGCGGTGATGGTGTATCGCCTCGCCGCAGGCGGCACAATGATCGACCGGTTTCAGGAAAGCGCGAAAGAGCTTGCCGTCGCCGCAAGCCGGACAGCGGTTCATCAGCCCGCGCAGGATCGAGCGCCGGAGCGGACGCTCGGGCTCGGGCGCGTCCCCATAGCGGACCGTGGAATTGGTCTGTGTGCCCATCGTATGTTCCTTTTCAGCCCGAAGCGCAGGACTCCTGATCCAGCTCGATGATGTCAGGTACATCAACGCCGCCCGCGCGGCGGCCTCGTGCCGGGTTTCTTGCGGACCTGGCCTCTGTCGCGGCGGCCGGCCTTATGGAAAGAGCGCACCGCGGTCGGCATCTCGCGCCCCTCGCTCAGCATTTCGAAACGCAACGCGCCGGCAAGCGGGATCGCTTCGGCAAGCTTCACGGTGACGCTGTCGCCGAGCCGATAGCCAAGCCCCGTCCGTTCACCTGAGAGCGCCTGATGCGCCTCGTCATAGATGAAATAGTCGCTGCCGAGCGTCGATATAGGGACGAACCCGTCTGCGCCATAGTCCGGCAGAGTGATAAAAAGCCCGGATTTCGTCACCCCAGAGACGCGCCCGGCAAATTCCTCGCCGACCCGGGTGCTCAAGTGGTGAGCGATTAGCCGGTCGATGGTCTCGCGCTCGGCCGCCATCGCCCGGCGCTCGAAGGTTGAGATTTCGGCGGCGATATCGTCGAGAGCGGCTTCTTCGTCCGGCGTGATGCCGCCTTCGCCGAAGCCGAGCGAGCCGACGAGCGCGCGGTGCACGATGAGATCGGCGTAGCGGCGAATCGGCGAGGTGAAGTGGGCGTACTTCATCAGGTTGAGGCCGAAATGGCCGATATTCTCAGGGCTGTAGATCGCCTGGCTCTGCGAGCGCAGCACCATTTCGTTGACCATGGTCTGGTGCGCCGTGCCTTCCGCCTTGGCCAGAATGCCGTTGAAGCTGTTGGCGCGCACATTGCCGCCTTTGGCGAGCGAAATGCCGAGGGTCGCCAGGAACTCGCGCAGCACTTCCTGCTTGGCAAGCGTTGGGCCGTCATGGATGCGGTAGACCAAGGCCTGGCGTTTCTTTTCCAGCGTCTCGGCGGCGGCGACGTTCGCCTGGATCATCATCTCCTCGATCAGCTTGTGCGCGTCGAGCCGTGGCGGCACGAAGACACGATCGACGGTGCCGTCGGGCTTCAGCAGGATCTTACGCTCCGGCATGTCGAGTTCCAGCGGCTGACGCCGGTCGCGCCCGCGTTTCATCACCTCATAGGCGTGCCACAGCGGCTTCAGGATCGGCTCGAGTATCGGACCGGTCTTGTCGTCTGGATTGCCGTCGATCGCTGCCTGTGCCTGCTGATAGGAAAGCTTGGCGGCGCTCTTCATCATGATGCGATGAAATGTATGGCCGATCTTGCGGCCTTCGCCGGAGAAGCTCATGCGCACGGCCAGCGCCGGGCGGTCGACACCTTCCTTCAGCGAACAGAGATCATTGGAGATGCGTTCCGGCAGCATCGGCACGACCCGATCCGGAAAATACACGGAATTGCCGCGTTTCAGCGCCTCGCGGTCGAGCTGCGAGTTTGGCCGGACATACCAGGAGACGTCGGCGATCGCGACGGTGACGATGACGCCGCCGGGATTGTCGGGGGAGGGGTCGAGCTCGGCATAGACGGCGTCGTCATGATCCTTGGCGTCGGCCGGATCGATGGTGATCAGCGGCACGTCGCGCCAGTCCTCACGATGCGACATTGTCGCCGGTTTTGCCGCTTCCGCCTCGGCCATGACGGCTGGCGGAAAGACATGCGGGATGCCGTGGGCATGGATGGCGATCATCGAGATCGCCTTTTCCGAGCCGACGGAGCCGACGACGGACAGAACCTTGGCGCGCGGCAGGCCGAAGCGGCCGAGCCGGGCGATTTCGATTTCGACCAGGTCGCCATCCCTCGCGCCGCCGGTGAAGTCGGGATCGATGACCATCTCCTCGCCGCGCCGCTCGATCGGCAGCAACCTGCCGCCGCCTCCGGGCGCGGTGCGGAAAACCCCCATCGAGGCGCCCCGGCGCCTGTCGATCACCTTGATGATCCGCGCCGTGTAGGCCGGCCCGCCGCGATCGACGGCCGGGAAGATCTTTGCGAGGATACGGTCGCCGAGGCCGGCAACCGGTGCCTTGCCCTTGCCCTGGCGGCCTGCCGGCGATTGCTGGCGGATTGCGACGGCAGGGGCCACGCCCTGATCTTCCGGCCATTCCGCCGGCCGGCCGATCAGATCGCCATCCTTGTCACGGGTGGTGATATCGAGAACGGTGACGGGCGGAAGGGCGCCGGGACGAATGAGCGACCTGCGGTTCTTCTGCAGCATGCCTTCCTGTTCGAGCTCCTGCAGCAGGTGCTTGAGCTCGACGCGGCTGTCGCCCTTCAGTCCGAAAGCCTTGGCGAGCTCTCGCTTCGAGGCCTTCTGTGGATGATCGGCGATGAAGCGCAGGATCACCTCGCGCGAAGGCAGCGCGCCGTGGACGATATTCAGCGGCTCGACGGCGGGAGCATCCTTGCCGGCGCGGCCGATCTTGCCCGGGCGTTTGCCCGTGAGGTTCGTTCTCTCGCGCGGTGTCCTGCTCACTTCAGCCCTTTTTCGATTTCGCCGGCGCTTTCGCCTTCGTTGCCTTCGGCTTGGCGGCCGTCTTGGTGGTTTTGGCTTCAGCCGCAGCCGCCTTCGGCTTGGCTTTCGCCTTGGCCGGCTTTCCGGCGGGCGCCTTGCCGGCTTTTTCAGTGATCAGGGCCAGCGCTTCCTCGACGGTGATCGCCTGCGGATCCTTGCCCTTCGGCAGGGTCGCGTTGACCTTGCCCCAATTGACATAGGGACCGTATTTTCCGTCACGAACGGTGATGGCGCCGCCGTCGGGATGATCGCCGAGCGTCTTCAGCGCCGCCGGTGTGCCGCGCGCACCGCGGCCCGGCGCCTTGTTCGCCTTTTCGGCGATGACGGTCACGGCGCGGTTGAGGCCGACCGAGAACACGTCCTCGACGGTTTCCAGATTGGCATAGGAACCGTCATGCAGGAGGAATGGCCCGTAGCGGCCGATGCCCGATGAAATCATCTTGCCGGTTTCGGGATGTTTGCCGATATCGCGCGGCAGCGAAATCAGCGCCATCGCCTTTTCATAATCGATCTCCTCCGGCTTCCAGCCTTTCGGCAACGACGCGCGTTTGGCCTCCTTGCCGTCGCCGCGCTGGATATAGGGGCCGAAGCGGCCCGAACGCAGCGTCAACTCTTCACCGGTCGTCGGATCGGTGCCGAGGTTCTTCGGCTCGTTGATGGCGACCCCTTCCGCTTCTCCGCCGTTTTCGGAGGAAAGCTGACGGGTGTAGTTGCATTCCGGATAATTCGAGCAGCCGACGAAGGCGCCGTATTTGCCGAGCTTCAGCGACAGGTTGCCTGTGCCGCAGACCTGGCAGATCCTGGGGTCGCTGCCATCTTCGCGCTTCGGGAAGACCAGCGGTGCCAGCGCCTCGTTCAGCGAATCGAGCACATTGGTGACGCGCAATTCCTTGGTATCTTCGATCTGCGCGAAGAAATCCTTCCAGAAATCGCGCAGCACCTGCTTCCAGTTCAACTCGCCGGCTGAAATCCGGTCGAGCTTTTCCTCGAGGTCGGCCGTGAAGTCGTATTCGACATATTTGGTGAAGAAGCTCTCGAGGAAGGCGGTCACCAGCCGGCCCTTGGCCTGCGGGATCAGCTTGCGCTTGTCGATCGCCACATAGTCGCGGTCGCGCAGCGTCGCGAGCGTTGCCGCGTAGGTGGAGGGCCGGCCGATGCCGAGTTCTTCCATCTTCTTGATCAGCGAGGCTTCCGAATAACGCGGCGGCGGTTCGGTGAAATGCTGCGTCGAATTGATCTTCTGCTTGGCGAGCGTCTCGCGCGCTTTGATCTCCGGCAGGCGGCCGTCCTCGTCGCCATCGTCGCTCTGCTCGCCGTCCTCCTTCTGGTCGGTATAGGCGGCGATGAAGCCATCGAAGCGGATGACCGAGCCGACGGCGCGCAGGCCGGCCTTCTCACCCTTGTTGTCGGCGGTGATTTCAGCCGTCGTGCGTTCGATCTCGGCGGACGCCATCTGGCTGGCGATGCCGCGCTTCCAGATCAGCTCGTAGAGCCGGATCTGATCGGCGTCCAGGAATTTGCGCAGACGATCGGGCGAGCGGTAGAAATCGGTCGGACGGATCGCTTCGTGCGCCTCCTGGGCGTTCTTCGCTTTGGTCGAATAGAAGCGCGCCTTTTCAGGCAGATAGCGTTCGCCGAACTGGTCGAGGATGGCGCGCCGGGCCGCGTCGATCGCCTCGGGCGCCATCTGCACGCCGTCGGTTCGCATATAGGTGATGAGACCGACGGTCTCGCCGCCAATATCGACGCCTTCATAGAGCTTCTGGGCGATCTGCATGGTGCGCGAGGCCGAGAAGCCGAGATTGGAGGAGGCGGCCTGCTGCAAGGTCGAGGTGGTAAAGGGCGGTCCCGGATTGCGCTTGACCGGCTTCGCCTCGACCGAGTCGACGATATAGCTTGCGCCTTCGAGCAATGCTTTCAGGCGGCCGGCATCCTCGCCATTGCCGATGGCGCGCGGCGGCAGCCGTTTGCCGTTTGCCGAAACCAGCCTTGCTTCGAACTCGTCGCCGCGCGGCGTCTTCAGAAGCGCCGAGAGGTTCCAGTATTCTTCCGAGATGAAGCGTTCGATCTCGGATTCACGGTCGCAGACCAGACGAAGCGCCACCGACTGGACACGTCCGGCCGAACGCGCGCCGGGCAGCTTGCGCCACAGGACCGGCGAAAGATTGAAGCCGACGAGGTAGTCGAGCGCGCGGCGCGCCAGATAGGCGTCGACCAGCGGCACGTCGATGTCGCGCGGATCGGCCATCGCGTCGAGCACCGCCTTCTTGGTGATCGCGTTGAAGACGACGCGCTTGACGGATTTGCCGTTCAGCACCCGCTTCTTGTTCAGCATATCGAGGACGTGCCAGGAAATCGCTTCGCCTTCGCGATCGGGGTCGGTTGCCAGAAACAGGCTGTCGGAGGATTTCACCGCGTCGGCAATGTCCTTCATCCGCTTGGCCGAGGCCCCGTCGACCTCCCAGAGCATTTCGAAATCCTGATCCGGGAGGACCGAGCCATCCTTGGCAGGCAGATCGCGCACATGGCCGAAGGAGGCGAGCACTTTGTATCCCGAACCCAGATACTTATTGATCGTCTTGGCCTTGGCAGGCGATTCCACCACTACAACATTCATGATGATTCTCTAAAAAAGACACAGCGCCGGCGTGGAAGCCAGCGCGACACGCAGCGCAACTTGGTTACTGGCCCTCCGACATGGACAGGGAAATCGCTGCGGTCAAGGGGTTTGCTACAATTTTACTTCTTGCGTACGGTGCAATCGAGGGGAGATCGTGCGTCGAATGCAATTTAAAATGGCGCGCCTGTTGAATTCGACACGTGGCTCCTACAGTTCCCGAGGCAGCTCTCTTATATCGCGCAAAGCTCAGTCGGAAAGCGAAACCAGGCCGCCCTGATGCCGGTGCAGCCTGCCTGATATGTCGAGTTCCAGAAGAATAAGATAGACGGCCGATGCCGAAAGGCCGGTGTGGCGGATGACGTCGTCGATCTCGACCGGCGTCGGCCCGAGCGCATCGATGATGCGCATTCGGTCTGAATCGCCGGGCGGCATCGCTATCAGCTTGCTCTCGCCGGCCGGTTCCTCCGCCCTCGGCGAGGGGAAGAGTTCGAGCTGCGCCAGCGGCGCCAGCGCCTCTATAACATCGGCAGGTTCGGTTACGATCGAAGCGCCATCCTTCAGCAAACCGTTGGTGCCATGACAGCGCGGATCGAGCGGCGAGCCGGGTACGGCAAACACCAGGCGGCCGAACTCGCCGGCAAGGCGTGCGGTGATCAGTGAGCCTGAGCGCGTCGCTGCTTCGACGACCACGAGCCCGAGCGCGATGCCGGCTATCAGCCGGTTCCGGCGCGGAAAATCGCGGGCGCGGGGCTCCCAGCCGAAAGGCATTTCGCTCACCGCCAGGCCGTTGCCGCCGGCGATCTCGTCGATGAGACCGACATTCTCCGGCGGGTAGGGTCTGTCGAGGCCGCCGGCAAGAGCCGCGATCGTACCAGTCTCGAGGCTGGCCCGGTGCGCTGCCGTGTCGATGCCGCGCGCCAGGCCGGAAACCACCGTGTAACCCGCCCGGCCGCAGTCGCGCGCCACCATTGCTGCGAATTTGGCGCCGGCGATCGAGGCGTTGCGCGAACCGACGATGCCGATGGCTGGCCGCTTGGCGGCGGCAAGTGCACCCTTGACGGCAAGAAGCGGCGGCGCGCCGTCGATCTGTTTGAGCGCTTGCGGATAGTCCGGCTCGCCGATGCCGACGAAGCGGGCGCCGAAACGATGCGCCGCCTCCAGCTCCCGGTGCGCTTCGGCCTCGCTGGCGATGCGGATCGCCCGCGTCGCGCCGCCGCGCGCCGAAAGCTCCGGCAGCGCCGCAAGCGCCGCCTCGGCCGAACCGAAATGATTGATGAGATCGCGAAAGGTCGCAGGGCCGACATTGTCGGAACGGATCAGGCGCAGCCATGCAATCCTTTGCCGCTCGCTCAGCACCGTGCCTTTTGGTCCCGCGCGCAGCGCGTCCATCATCCCTTCGCCCCGATCTTGGTTTCCGTTCCGCCCATCAGCCGAGAGATATTGGCCTTGTGCTTCCAGTAGGAGATGACCGTCATGATCGCCATGACGGCTGCAACCTTTTCATTGCCAAGGATCAGCAGGGCGATCGGAATGACCAGCATGGCGACGAGCGCCGACAGCGAGGAATAGCGGGTGGTGAAGGCGACCGCCAGCCAGAGGGCGGCGAAGAGCACGACCATGATCGGTGCGACGCCGAGAAGGGTGCCGATATAGGTGGCGACGCCCTTGCCGCCCTTGAAGCCGATCCAGACCGGGAAGAGATGGCCGATGAAGGCGAAGAACCCGGCGATGATCGCGGCCTCTTCTCCGAGGAAATAACCGACGATCCAGGCCGCAGCCGATGCCTTCAGCGCATCGAGCAGCAGCGTCGCTGCCGCAAGCTTCCGGTTTCCGGTTCTGAGCACATTGGTGGCACCGATATTGCCGGAGCCGATGCTGCGCACATCGCCGAGGCCGGCGGCGCGGGTAAGAACGAGGCCGAAAGGAATGGAGCCGAAGAGATAGCCGATGACGGCGGCGGCAAATGCGATCGGCAGGGTGATCTGCCATGACATGAGATTGGATAACATATGCCCCCTCGGCCCTCCGATGGCCTGTCCTCGATCGCGCCGGTCCCTAAAGTGCGTGGACAAGCTTTCCCGAGACGTATGTCGCGACCGCCCGTCCGCTGAAGCGCGCATCCTCGAACGGCGTGTTCTTCGAGCGGGAGAGAAGCATGTCTTTGGCGACAAGCCAAGGCTCGTCGAGATCGATCAGCGTGATATCGGCCTGAGCACCCGGCTTCAGGGTGCCGGCATCAAGGCCAAAAATCTCAGCCGGACGAGTGGACATGGCGTCGATCAGGCGCATCAGGCTGACCTGGCCGCCATGGTGAAGCCTGAGCGCCGCCGCCAGCATGGTTTCAAGGCCGACTGCGCCATCCGCCGCCTCGCCGAAGGGCAGGCGCTTCGTATCGACGTCCTGCGGGTCATGCGAGGAGACGATGATGTCGATGGCGCCGCGCGCGAGCGCGTCGACCATGGCCACCCGGTCGTCCTCCGGGCGCAGCGGCGGATAGAGCTTGAAGAAGGTGCGATATTCGCCGATATCGTTCTCGTTGAGTGCCAGATTGTTGATCGAGATGCCCGAGGTCACCTTGGCGCCGCGGCTGCGGGCAAGCTCGATCGCCTCAATCGATTGCGGCACGGAAATCATCGCGGCGTGATAACGCCCCCGCGTAAGTTCTGCGATCCTGAGATCGCGTTCGAGCGGGATGAGTTCGGCTTCTCTCGGGATGCCGGAGAGCCCGAGCCAGCTGGCGAAAAGCCCCTCATGCATCACGCCGTTGGCGCTGAGATATTTGTCGCGCGTTTCGCAGTTGACGACGGCGCCGAATTCACGCGCATAGGTCATGATCCGGCGCAGCACCTGGGTATCGTGGACGCTGGAATGGGCATCGGTGAAAGCGACGGCGCCCGCCTGCATCAACAGGCCGATCTCCGTCATCTCCTCGCCGGCGAGACCCTTGGTGATGGCGGCGGCCGGATAAACGTTGACGATGGCCGTATCGCGGGCCGTCTTCTTGACAAATTCGACGAGCGCGATGTCGTCGATGACGGGATCGGTGTCCGGCATCATGATGATCGAGGTGACGCCGCCGGCCGCGGCCGCCCGGCTTGCCGAGGCGATCGTCTCGCGGTGTTCGCCGCCGGGTTCGCCGATATGGACGCGCGCGTCGACGAGGCCGGGCGTCGCGACGAGGCCGGTGCAGTCGCGCACGACGGCGCCGTCCGGCGCGCCCTGGTTCTGCGCTGCGCTGCCGGCGGCAAGGATGGCGCCGTTTTTGGCGATGATCGTGCCCACCTCGTCGAGATTGCGCGAGGGATCGACGATGCGGACGTTCTTGAGGACGATTGGGTTGCTCATGCCTTCATTCCGTCGGTTCGGGGGCCTTGGTTTTGCGAGACGAGCAGCGTCTCCATGACGGCCATGCGCACTGCGACCCCCATTTCCACCTGTTCGGCGATCACGCTCTGCGGGCCGTCTGCGACCTCGGAGGCGATCTCGACGCCGCGGTTCATCGGGCCTGGATGCATGACGAGCGCATCCTCCTTCGCCGCCTTCAGCGTTTCGGCGTCGAGTCCGTAGAAGTGATAATATTCGCGCACCGACGGCACGAAGGCGCCCGACATGCGCTCGCGCTGCAGCCGCAGCATCATCACCACGTCGGCGTCCTTCAACCCTTCCTTCATCGAATGAAAGACCTCGACGCCCATTTCGGCGATGCCGGAGGGCAAGAGGGTGGCGGGCGCGACGACGCGCACCCGCGCGCCCATCGCATTGAGCAACAGGATGTTGGAGCGCGCCACGCGCGAATGCAGCACGTCGCCGCAGATCGCCACGATGATGCGCGAGAGCTTCCCCTTCGCACGGCGGATCGTCAGCGCGTCGAGCAGCGCCTGGGTCGGATGTTCGTGCTGGCCGTCGCCGGCATTGACGACCGAGCAGGAGACCTTCTGCGCGAGCAGGGCGGCCGCTCCGGCGCTCGAATGGCGGATCACCAGCACATCAGGGCGCATCGCATTCAGCGTCACCGCTGTGTCGATCAGCGTCTCGCCTTTCTTCACCGAGGAATTGCCGACCGACATATTCATGACGTCGGCGCCGAGTCGCTTGCCGGCAAGCTCGAAGGAGGCCTGCGTGCGGGTCGATGCCTCGAAGAAGAGGTTGATCTGCGTCAGCCCGCGCAGCGTCGACGTCTTCTTTTCTCGCTGGCGGCTGATCTTGACGGCCTCGTCGGCCTTGTCGAGAAGATAGGTGATATCCTGCTCGGTGAGGCCCTTGATGCCGATGAGGTGGCGGTGGGGGAAAAAGACCATGACCCTGCCTCTTGCTGTCTCTGGCGGGTCTATAAAGAGTGCGGCCCGCCGGGGCAAGCATGGGCTGTGGGCAAAGGCTTATGTCCCCATGCATTTTCGCCGAAATTCCGATAGAGCAGAGGGAAGCGAATCATAACTTCCGGTTTCCCTTGCCGGGTTCTTGAACTAGAAGCGAACAATGACCTCCGCCAACCGGACTGACGACAAACTCGCAGAACTCAACCAGCCGAGCCTGTGGTCCGGCATCAATGCCTATCGATCCGACCCGCTGATCGTCGATCTGACGGCGGCCCTGCCGCGCGGCATCCGCGAGGATCTGGAGAACATGGGCCGCTACGTCACCTCGCCGGAGGCGCAGGAATTGGCGCGCATGGCCAATCAGGGCGCGCCGCAGCTGCGCACCCACGGCCCGCGGGGCGAGCGCCTTGACGTCGTCGAATTTCATCCCGCCTGGCACGCGCTGATGCGCCGCTCCATGTCGGTCGGACTGCATTCGTCCGTCTGGGATCCACAGGCCGATACCGAGGCCAAGGATGCGGGCCACAAGGTCCGCGCTGCGCGGTTTTACCTTACGGCGCAGCTGGAATCCGGCCATCTCTGCCCGCTGACGATGACCAGCGCCTCCGTTGCCGCGCTCTCGGCCTCGCCCGCGGTGCAGAAGGACTGGGCGCCGAAGATTCTCTCGCGCAAATATGATTCGTCCAACCGCCCCGCCATGCAGAAGTCCGCGGTCACCATCGGCATGGGCATGACGGAAAAGCAGGGCGGCACGGACGTCAGGGCCAATCGAAGCGCTGCCGAAAAGGTCAGCGAAGGCATCTACCGGCTCTCCGGCCACAAATGGTTTATGTCCGCGCCGATGAGCGACGCCTTCATCATGCTGGCGCAGACCAAGGAGGGCATGGGCTGCTTCCTCGTGCCGCGCCTTCTGGAGGACGGTTCGGCCAACGGCCTGCAGTTCCAGCGGCTGAAGGACAAGGTCGGCAATCGCTCCAATGCCTCCTGCGAGGTCGAATTCTCAGACACGTTCGGATTCCTGCTCGGCGGCTCCGATGCCGGCATCCGCACCATCCTCGACATGGTGACGCTGACCCGTCTCGATTGCGCGCTGTCCTCGTCGGGAATCATGCGTGCGTCGCTCGCCGAGGCCGTGCACCACACGCGGGGTCGGAGCGTTTTCGGCAAGATGCTCGTCAACCAGCCGATCATGACGCGCGTGCTTGCCGACATGGCGCTCGACGTTGCCGCCGCCACCGCACTGTCATTCCGTCTTGCCGATGCCTTCGACAAGGCGCGCGGCAATGCCGAGGAAGCGGCCTATGCCCGCGTCATGACGCCGGTCGCCAAATACTGGTGCTGCAAGATCGCGCCCGCCTTGATCTATGAAGCGATGGAATGCATCGGCGGCAATGGCTACATCGAGGAACGTCCGATCGCCCGCCACTATCGCGAGGCTCCCGTCAATGCGATCTGGGAAGGCTCCGGCAACGTCATGGCGCTCGACGTGCTGCGTGTGCTCAACCGCGGCAAGGATCTGTTCGAGACGGTCTTTGCCGGCCTGGCACGCGATCTCGGCCCGGCCGGCAAGAAGACGATCGACGTGCTGCGCGCCGCAATCGCGCTCTGCGAGCAGGACGAGGGCGCGGCGCGCCTGCTCGTCGAGCAGCTGGCGCTTGCGGCCGGCGCTGCCGAACTTTATCGGCTTGGGGCAGGGCGCATTGCCGATGCCTTCATCGAGACACGGCTTGCCGGCGGCTGGCGCTCCACTTACGGCATGCTCGATTCCCGCTTCGATGCCAGCTACATCGTCGATCTTCTCTATCCGCCGGCGGCCTGACCGCAGGCAGGGACAGCTCGATCTGGCGCACCATCCCTCATCGCCTGCCGGCACCTTCTGCCCGTCAGAACGTGGAGAGGGTTAGGGTGAGGGGCAGCCGTCGACGCATCGCATCGCTATCGCTTGGCTCGATTGGGGAGGGCGACCAGCTGCGTCGAGCAAGCCATCATCGATATCGATCGTCGATCGCATGACCATCCTGAGCCTGCCGATATCGTGAAGGCGCATGCCCAGACTCAGGGTTCAACTTTGCTAACTAAAGAAGCACCGCCATAAACAAAAATCCGGCCGCGTCGCCGCGGCCGGATTTGTCATTTACGTCCGAAAATCAGCGTTCAGAAGAAGCCACGGCGCTGCCACCAGCCGGCCTTCTTCGGCTTGCCGTCGTCGCTTTCGCCATTTTCGCTGCGAGTAGATTTCACCGTGGGCTCGGAGGAGGTGATGTTGGATTCGCGATTGGCGCGAACCGGCTTTGTCTCTTCCTGGGCGGGCGTTTGAAGGTCGGCGGAGGCTTCGGCCACCTCCGGCTCGACTTCGGCGGCGGGTGCTGCTTCTGCTTCTGCCGCAGGCTCCTCGACCGGCGATGGGGCGGGCTTGCGGCGGCCGCGGCCACGGGCGGGCTTCACGTCCTCGCTGACGACGGCAGCGCCTTCGACGGCAGCCGCTGCGGCCTGGTCTTCGCCGGCCTGTTCGGCAACCGTCTCGACAATTACAGCTTTGGCGGGAGCGACGTCATTCGAGCCATCATCCTCATCGCTGCCATTGCCTTCGCCGGCTTCACCAGCCGCCAACTCGGAGCCGTCCTCGGCGCGGTTGCGGCGACCGCCACGCTTGCCGCGACGACGGCGCTTGCGCCGCTGCGATTCCTCGCTCTCGGCACGGGCCTCGGGCGCAGCGGCGGTTGTTTCATCGCCTTCGGCGCCTTCGTCATCGCCGTCGTCGTCCTCGTCCTCGTCGCCGGCTTCGCCGGCAGCCGATACGGGCTGTTCGGCATTGCCGTTGCGGCCGCGGCGGCGCCTGCGGCGCTTGCGCTTGCGATTGCCGTCACCTTCACCTTCCGAGCGTGCCGTGGCGGAGCGTTCGGCCGCAGCCGGCTTTTCCTCGAGTTCCTCGTCTTCGTCCTCATCCGCCTCGATCACGATGTCGTCGTCTTCATCCTCGGGAATGGCCGCGAAGTTGAAGAGCGTTTCGATCTTGACGGGATTTTCGACGGCCTCGCCGCGATCGATGGCGAAATGCTGCGCGCCGACCGAACCGTCCGCGTCGATGACGATCGCCACGCCGAAGCGGCTCTCGTAATCGATGATCGTCTGGCGCTTGTGGTTGAGCAGGTAGAGCGCGATATCGGGGGTGGTCCGTACGGTAATGTTATGCGTTGTGTTCTTGAGCAGATACTCTTCGATCCCGCGCAGGACGTGCAGTGCGACCGAGGACTGCGAACGGACGTGGCCGGTGCCGGCGCAATGCGAGCAGACCTGCGTGGTCGATTCGAGAACCGAAGCGCGGATGCGCTGGCGCGACATTTCCAGCAGGCCGAAGTGCGAGATCCGGCCGACCTGGATGCGGGCACGGTCGTTCTTCAGGCATTCCTTCAGCTTCTTCTCGACGGCGCGGTTGTTGCGCTTCTCTTCCATGTCGATGAAGTCGATGACGATCAGGCCGGCGAGGTCGCGCAGGCGAAGCTGGCGGGCGATTTCTTCCGCCGCTTCGAGGTTCGTCTGCAGCGCCGTGTCCTCGATCGAGTGTTCGCGCGTCGAGCGGCCGGAGTTGACGTCGATCGAAACCAGCGCTTCCGTCTGGTTCATGATCAGATAGCCGCCGGAGCGCAGCGTCACCTGCGGCTGCAGCATGCGGTCGAGCTGGGCTTCGATGCCCGAACGCGAGAAGATCGGGTGGATGTCGCGATAGGGCTGGACAACCTTGGCATGGCTCGGCATCAGCATCTTCATGAAGTCTTTGGCTTCACGATAGCCGTCTTCGCCGGCAACGATGATCTCGCCGATGTCTTTGTTGTAGAGGTCGCGGATCGAGCGCTTGATCAGCGAGCCTTCCTCATAGACGAGGCAGGGCGCGGTGGAGGCGAGCGTCAGCGTGCGCACGTTCTCCCACAGGCGCATCAGATATTCGAAGTCGCGCTTGACCTCGACCTTGGTGCGGTTGGCGCCGGCGGTGCGCAGGATGACGCCCATGCCCTGCGGCACTTCGAGCATGCGCGCGATTTCCTTCAGGCGCTTGCGATCGGCAGGGTTGGTGATCTTGCGGGAAATGCCGCCGCCGCGCGCTGTATTCGGCATCAGCACGGAATAGCGGCCGGCGAGCGAGAGATAGGTGGTCAGCGCCGCGCCCTTGTTGCCGCGCTCTTCCTTGGCGACCTGCACCAGCAGGATCTGCCGGCGCTTGATGACTTCCTGGATGCGGTACTGCTTGCGCGGCTTGCGCTGCACGCGGTCCGGCACTTCTTCCATCGCGTCTTCGGCGCCGACGGATTCGATGACTTCTTCTTCGCCGTGATCGTCATCGTCATCGTCGTCATCGTGACGACGCTTGCTGGTGTCGACGTCCTCGGAGATCGAGTCGGTTTCCACCATCGCGGCCATCGCGCCGCCGGTCGAGCCATCATCCTCATTGTCGACGCTCGAAGCGCCTTCGGCTTCGACATCCGTGGGAACGGCGTCCTCGGTCGCGGTCGTTTCAACAGCCGCTTCGGTGACCTTCTTGCGGCTGCGGCGCGGCCGTGCCTTCTTGGCCGGCGCTTCCTCGGCGGTCTCGGGCGCTGCCTCAGCGGCGTCGGCAACCGCGGCGGGCGCAGTCTCGTCGGCTACGGCAACCGGTGCCCGTGCTTCCGTGGGCACGATGCCGACATCCGGCTGGTCCTGGGTCGAAAGGTCGACCATCGGCGCAGTTTCGACATGCTCGACATCTTCGTCGCGGCGATGCTCTTCGGCCTCGGCCCGAAGCAGCGCCTGCCGGTCGGCGAGCGGTATCTGGTAATAGTCGGGGTGGATTTCGGCGAAGGCCAGGAAGCCGTGCCGGTTGCCGCCGTAATCGACGAAGGCGGCCTGCAGCGAGGGTTCAACCCTCGTTACCTTTGCGAGATAGATGTTGCCGCGGATCTGCTTCTTGTGCTGCGACTCGAAGTCAAATTCTTCTATGCGGTTTCCGCGAACGACAACGACGCGCGTCTCTTCCTCGTGAGACGCATCGATAAGCATTTTGTCTGCCATGTAAGCTGTGCTCCTCGGCGTGGCCGCGAGAGCGCATTCCCGACTGCTGTAGAAACAGAAAGAATGCGGTCCACCGTGGCCGCGCCGGATAATGAAAGTCGCGCCTGGCGCGAAGAGGAGAGCAGCAGCCAGACCGCAGCCGGAACCGTTTCGGTCCGGGGCCTGTACACTTCAGATAAAACCTGCTGCGAAACCATCAACAACCAAGCGTGATCGACAAATACGAAGACCCTTCTCGGGTCCGATGAGGTTGCTCCCTGAGAGCGTGGTGGCTGATCCACCAATGAAGTTCCGACCAGAAGCCGGAAAATCAGGATCCAGTTCTCGGGTTGAAGCGCATGAGACGGCGGACGATGACCGATCTGGCGCCAGGTCCAGATCTGGCTGGCAGCCCTTGCGGCGACTCTATCCCGTCAACACTTCTACCCTAAAATGCGTTGTATGTTTTCTCTGTCACAATAGCAAGGGAAAAGCCAAATGTGCCATAATATTGATGGATTTCGAACCGCATAGAAGCTGGGGACAAGCGATTGCGATTCGGCAGGCAGCAAAGGCGTTCGCTCTCGGCGTCCGCATTGGCCATGTCGGGTCAATCGCGCGATAGATAGGATGTGGCGGTTTATTGTTTAAGAGGGCTCGGATCGCGGCGCAGTCCGCAACGCGGCGATCGACATTCGTAAAGCGGGTCATGGCGGCGGTGCTGGTGGCCGGTTTTATTCTGCCTGATGTCGCGGGTTCGGCCGAGACGAAGGATCCGCTGCTTGCCTATGGCGCGCGCATCATCGGTGATGACGCCCGAACACGTATTGTCATCGATTTCGACCGCGAGCCGCGGTTCGCCGTTCACTATATCTCCAATCCTGAGCGCATCGTCGTCGACCTGCCGGCGACCGCTTTTGGCTTTCCGGGCAAGGATCTGGCCGCCCGCGGGCTCTTCAAAGACATCCGCTACGGCAAGATGGATGAGGAGAGTGCCCGCATTGTGCTGACGGCGGCAAGGCCGGCGAAGCTTTCCCTCGCCAAGGTGCAGGCCGACGAGGCCGGCAAGGGGCATCGGCTGGTGCTTGAGGCCGAGATGATCGACAAGCAGGCCTTTGCCGAATTGGTCAAGACGCAATCATGGGGCGACCGGAGCTGGAACGATCGGGACGCCGCGGCCCAGACGACGAGCGCGGTTCCCGCAGCCGCGAAAACCGCCCCCGGAGATTTCGTCATCGCTGTGGACGCCGGCCATGGCGGCATCGATACCGGCGCGATCGGCGTCGATACCAAGACCGAAGAAAAGCAGGTGACGCTCGCCTTCGCCAAGGCTCTGGCCGACCGGCTGAACAAGGAGACGGGCATCAAGGCCTTCCTGACGCGCAACGATGATGAGTTCCTATCGCTTTCCCAGCGCGTGCTGATTGCCCGTCAGAACCATGCCGGCCTGTTTATTTCGCTGCATGCCGACACGCTGAAGCAGAAGGATATCCGCGGCGCGACCGTCTATACGATTTCGGATAAGGCCTCCGACAAGCTCGCCGCCGACCTTGCCGAACGCGAGAACCTCTCCGACCAGATCGCCGGCAAAGAGACGGTCGCCGAGCCTCCCGAAGTCGCCGACATCCTGCTCGACCTGACGCGGCGCGAGACGCAGGCCTTCTCGATTTCGTTGGCCGAGAGCGTGCTGAATTCCTTCAAGGATCAGGTCGGCACCATCAACAATCCGCACCGCCATGCCGGCTTCCGCGTGCTGCAGGCCCCCGACGTGCCGTCGATCCTGCTCGAGCTTGGATTTCTCTCTAATGCCGAGGATGAGAAACTACTGCTCGATGAGAGCTGGCGTGGCAAGATGGCCGATCTGCTAACCGACGCCGTGAAGCGGTATCGCAGCGGCGTCGTTGCAAATGGCGGTTGATGCGTTCAGCCGTTGAAAGTGTTACAGTGACCTTGCGTCTCTGAGCGACGCGCTACCCTGTCGGGCGCCGGCCGATTGATTGGGGTCGATAGCCATAAAAACAAAGAGTTGAGTGTGCCGCTTGAATCAATTTCGCAGGAATGCGCTGCGGATGGGCGGCGGGCAAGGGCGTTGCTTGGATGTGACAGTCCCGATGAAACGGCGCTGCAGCGGTGAATGCGGCGGGAGGGCCCTATTTTGCTCACATTCACGCCGTTACTCGGACTTATGTTTCCCAGCCTGAAGCGCGGAATCGGCTTGTGGCGGTAGCGCTCATGGAGTAAGCCGCGCGTAACGTGCAAATTGCCTTGATCTGTGCAATCGTTGCGTCTGCGCCGATTGACGATCGAAGAGACCGGTAGCTGAAAATATGGTTAGACTTCTTGGATATTTCTTCGGAATGGCCTGCGTCCTGTTTCTGGTCGCGGCGGCGGGTATTGCCATCTATCTCGCCAATGTCGCGAAAGATCTTCCGGACTATGCCGTTCTGAACAGCTACGCGCCGCCGGTGACGACCCGCGTCCATGCCGGCAACGGCGCTCTGATGGCTGAATATGCCAAGGAAAAGCGTCTCTTCCTGCCGATCCAGGCCATCCCCGACCGCGTCAAGGCTGCTTTTCTGTCGGCCGAAGACAAGAATTTCTACAACCATCCGGGCGTCGACCTGACCGGCCTCGGCCGGGCAATCCTCGTCAATCTGCAGAATTTCGGTTCCGGCCGCCGCCCGGTCGGCGCCTCCACCATCACCCAGCAGGTGGCCAAGAACTTCCTTTTGAGCTCGGATCAGACGATCGACCGCAAGATCAAGGAAGCAATTCTCTCCTTCCGCATCGAGCAGGCCTACAGCAAAGACAAGATTCTCGAGCTCTACCTGAACGAGATTTTTTTCGGCATGAATTCCTACGGCATCGCTGGCGCCGCGCTCACCTATTTCAACAAGTCCGTTACCGAATTGACCGTTGCCGAAGCCGCCTATCTGGCTTCACTGCCGAAAGGTCCGGCCAATTACCATCCTTTCCGCCATCCGGAAGCAGCGCTCGAGCGCCGCAACTGGGTAATCGACCGCATGGTCGAGAACGGCTATGTCAGCCAGAGCGACGGCGCCGAAGCCAAGAAGCAGCCGCTCGGCGTGACCGCCCGCAGCACGGGTCCGTCGCTCTTTGCTTCCGACTATTTCGCCGAAGCCGTGCGCCGCCAGCTGATCGATCAATATGGCGAGAAGGTCCTCTATGAGGGTGGCCTTTCGGTACGCACCTCGCTCGATCCGCAGCTGCAGCTTGCTGCCCGCAAGGCGCTGCAGGATGGTCTCGTGACTTATGATGAACGCCGCGGTTTCCATGGGCCCATCAAGCAGATCGATGCAGGCGGTGACTGGGGCAAGGCGCTTGCCGATATTCCCGCCATGTCCGACGTGCCGGAATGGCGCCTCGCCGTCGTGCTCGCCGCATCGGATAGCAATGTCGACATCGGGCTGCAGCCGGCCAAGGACGGCAGCGGCAAGGTCGCGACCGACCGCCAACGCGGCACGATAGACGCCAAAAACATGCAATGGGCCTATCGCTCGGCGGACGGCTCCCGCAAGACCGCAAAGTCGCCGGCGGGCGTCCTGAGCCCGGGCGACGTTGTCTATGTCGAGAAGCTTGGCGACGAGGCATCGACTTCGTACCGCCTGCGACAGCCGCCGAAGGTGCAGGGCGGTCTGGTCGCCATGGATCCGAAGACCGGCCGTGTGCTCGCCATGGTTGGCGGCTTCTCCTATTCACAGTCCGAATTCAACCGCGCCACCCAGGCGATGCGCCAGCCGGGCTCCTCCTTCAAGCCCTTCGTCTACGCAGCGGCGATGGACAATGGCTATACGCCCGCCTCCGTCATCATGGACGCGCCGATCGAGATCGTCTCGGGCGGCCAGGTCTGGAAGCCGGAGAACTACGGCGGCGAAGTCGGCGGCCCGTCGACGCTGCGCTCGGGCATCGAGCATTCGCGCAACCTGATGACGGTGCGTCTGGCCAATGATCTCGGCATGAACATCGTTGCGGAATATGCCGAACGCTTCGGCATCTACGATCACATGCTGCCGGTGCTCTCCATGTCGCTCGGCGCCGGCGATACGACGGTGCTGCGCATGGTCTCGGCCTATTCGGTCATCGCCAATGGCGGCAAGCAGATCAAGCCGACCCTGATCGACCGTATCCAGGACCGTTACGGCAAGACGATCTTCAAGCATGAGGAGCGCCTGTGCGAGGGCTGCAATGCCGGCGACTGGCAGAACCAGGAAGAGCCGACTATCGTCGATAACCGCGAAACCGTTCTCGATCCAATGACCGCCTATCAGATCACTTCGATGATGCAGGGCGTCATCCAGCGCGGCACCGCCGCCGGCAAGATCGATCTCGGCGGTCGCGACGTCGCCGGAAAGACCGGCACGACCAATGACGAAAAGGATGCCTGGTTCGTCGGTTTCACGCCGGATCTGGTTGCCGGCCTCTATATGGGCTTCGATACGCCGGCCCCGCTCGGCCGTGGCGGTACGGGCGGCGGTCTCTCCGCTCCGATCTTCAACGAGTTCATGCAGGCCGCCGTCAAGGACACGCCGGAATCGAAATTCGTCATTCCCCCGGGCATGAACCTGATCCCGATCGATCGCAAGACCGGCATGGCCGCCGTCGACGGCGATCCGAACACCATCATCGAGGCCTTCAAGCCCGGCACCGGCCCGGCCGACAGCTTCTCCGTCATAGGCATGGACAGCACCATGGCGCCGGAGGAGATCCTGAAAACCTCGCCGCAGGCCAACCAGGCCGTCCAGACCGGCACACCCGGCCTGTTCTGACCGTCGTCGAATATTGAACGTCCGCCGCGGCTCTTTACATCCGCGGCGGGCGTCTCTATTCACCAGAATCTGAAGAAGACCGTTATAGAAAAGCAGGAAAATGCGAGCCGAAATCGAAAACGTGGTCGATGAAACCAAGCAGGCTATCACCCTGCTGAGGAGGCATCTTTGACTGGGACCAGGCGATAAGACGACTGGACTGGTTGAACAACAAGGCAGAGGATCCCAACCTCTGGAATGACGCCGCCGAAGCGCAGAAGCTGATGCGCGAGCGCCAGCAGCTCGATGATGGCATCAACGGCGTCCGGCAGCTCGAACAGCAGCTGAAAGACAATATCGAGCTGATCGAACTCGGCGAGGAAGAAGGCGACGGAGGAGTCGTCAAAGAGGCCGAGGACGCCTTGAAGGCCTTGAAGGCCGAGGCCTCGCGCCGCCAGGTGGAAGCGATGCTCTCCGGCGAGGCCGACGGCAACGACACCTATCTCGAAGTCCATTCCGGCGCCGGCGGCACCGAAAGCCAGGACTGGGCAAACATGCTGTTGCGCATGTACACCCGCTGGGCCGAACGCCAGCGCTTCAAGGTCGAGCTTCTCGAAGTTCACGACGGCGAAGAGGCGGGCATCAAATCCGCAACCCTGCTCATCAAGGGACACAATGCCTATGGCTGGCTGAAGACGGAATCGGGCGTGCATCGTCTGGTGCGCATCTCGCCTTACGACAGCAATGCGCGTCGCCATACGTCCTTCTCGTCGATCTGGGTCTATCCTGTCGTCGACGACTCGATCAATATCGAGATCAATGAAAGCGATTGCCGCATCGACACCTATCGGTCGTCGGGCGCTGGCGGTCAGCACGTCAACACGACCGACTCGGCCGTGCGCATCACCCATATACCGACCGGGATTGTCGTTGCCTGCCAGCAGGAGCGTTCGCAGCACAAGAACCGCGCCAAGGCCTGGGAAATGCTGCGTGCCCGCATGTACGAAGCCGAGTTGAAGAAGCGGGAAGAGGCTGCCAATGCCGAAGCCGCCTCCAAGACGGACATCGGCTGGGGCCATCAGATTCGCTCCTACGTGCTGCAGCCTTACCAGCTGGTCAAGGACCTGCGCACCGGCGTCGCCAGCACCGCTCCTGATGATGTGCTCGACGGCGACCTGAACGAATTCATGGAAGCAGCCCTGGCCCACCGCATCAGCGGCGCCGCCGACGCCGTCGTCGAGGATGTCGACTGACGGGCAGCTGCGAGATCGAATGACGAGAAAGCCCCGGAGACGGGGCTTTCTTCGTTTAGGCGATGGCGCGGATGTCGCCGTCCTGAAACAGCGCCGCCGACAGATCGGCTGCCTCGTCATGAATGGCTGCGCGCTCGATGTCAGGGGGATCGGTGAAAAGCTCGGCCGCAAAGGCAAAGCCCAATCCCGTGCCCTCCGGTACGAAGACATAATGCCCGAGGCCGCCGCCGAAGATCTTCAGCGCGCTGCGCGCCAGCCGTGCATGCAGCCATGCAGAACATTCTTCGGCCGGTGCCGCCCTGTCGGCATCGCCGACCAGGATAAGAGCGGGTGCCACGACGGTTTTCAGACTTTCATCGCTGAAACCGAAAATGGAGCGACCCGGCGCGCAGAGGAGCGCGGCCTTGATCCTGTCGTCTCGATAGGATCGCGACATGCGGGCCCATGACTGGCGAAACACATCGCTCTCACGCAGCAGCGAGGGGATATGATCGGCAAGGTCGGGAAATTCCATTGGGCCACGCGGACGACCCGGCTTCACCCTTGATGGTTCGAACTGCGAGAACTGGGCGACGGCGCCGAGAAGCAGCGTGACGCCATAGGCTCCGGCCGAAAATCCGGCCGCAAACGCACGGGCAGTATCGATCCGGCCGGCGAGATCGCCGAGCCAGTCGCGACTGCGGTCAAGCATCAGGCTTAGGTCCGGCGCCCGTTCCCAGAGACAGGCAAATCCTTCTGCTCGGTAGGGCTGGATGCCGGTATTGCCGTGATGGTTGGCGCCGAGCGCCACAAATCCGCGCTCGACCAGGCGCCGCGCCAGCCATTCCAGCCCCGCCGCGGATCCGCCGGTGCCGTGCGACAACAGGACGAGGGGATAAGGCCTGCTTGCCGGCCGAATCGGCGCGTCGCGGGCGATTGCTGCCTTGCGAAACCAGCTTCGTTCCTGAATAGGGCTTACTCGCGCGTCATCGGCGGCCGGATACCACAGCGACCAACTGACCGGCCTCGGGCCGGATGCGTCCCAGTCCGGTCTCTGGTCGTCGTAAAGAACGCCGTCGCGAAAGCCGAGTTTCATCTTCTACGCCTGTGCAAACAGCGCTCGGCTGTTCAATTGGTCGCTTTCTCGATGGTGATGTCACCGAATTCGTCGATTAGCACTGTCCAGCCATCCGGCTCGGCCGCCGGGTCGATTTTCAGATAGATGGTGGCGAAAAGGCCGGGCTGCTTGCTGATGCCGCTCGAATTCTCCGGGCGTATATCGGTCACGTAGGGCTTCAGGTCGCTGATCTCCTGCAGCTCGACGGTCGAGGCGATCGCCGGGCCGGTCTCCGTCTGGGCAACCTGCTGAAGATAGACTTTCGAGGTCCGATCCGGCTGACGCACGGCAAAAAGCTTATAATAGCCATGGCGCTTTCCCTGAGGGACGGAAACGCTCCCGGCAGCGGTGGGCGCCCGCTCGATATCAGGTGCGTTGCCGTCGTTCTCCCAGTAGCCGGTGCTGGTCGCGAAAATCACCGAAGCCGGCAGGATGGCGTCCTGAGCGGGAGCGGCGATGGCGGCCGAGCATCCGACGAGGAAAATCGTGGTCATAAATGTCAGGCGCATTGCCATCGTCTCAATCCTTGAACTGCTCGGCGAGAATACGGTCGGACCAGGAGCGGTCGGGATCGGAGAGGATGCGCGCCGTCATATGCTCCGACTGGGCGATGCGGACATGCAGCACCGATTTGACCTCGGTATTGTCGGCCACCGCATTCACCGGCCGCTTCACCGGCTCGAGCACGTCGATATCCACGGTCACCTTGTTCGGAAGCAGAGCCCCCCTCCAGCGCCGCGGCCTGAAAGCGCTGACCGGCGTCATGGCGAGCAGCGGCGCCTCGAGCGGCAGGATCGGGCCATGGGCGGAAAGATTATAGGCCGTCGATCCGGCTGGGGTGGCCACCATCAGCCCGTCGCAGATCAACTCCTCCAGTCGCACGTGCCCGTCGACCACGACTCTGAGATTGGCGGCCTGATAAGACTGGCGGAACAGATAGACCTCATTGATGGCAAGAGCCGTCGAATTGGTGCCGTCGGCATTGGCCGTCGTCATCTTCAGCGGCCGGAAGGCGTTTTCGACGGCGACGCAGATGCGCTCCTGAAGCCGCTCAGTGCTGTAATCGTTCATCAGGAAGCCGACAGATCCGCGATTCATCCCGTAGACCAGCTTGCCGGAGTTCATGGTGCTGTGCAGCGTCTGCAGCATAAACCCGTCGCCGCCGAGCGCGACGATAACGTCCGCCTTGTCCTGCGGCACGTCGCCATAGATGCGAATCAGCTCTTCGCGCGCGGCGAGCGCCTCCATCGACGGCGAGGCGATAAACGAAAGCGTCTGAAATGAACGGCCCATGCAATGCCCTTTGTGAAGCTGCTCTAGCTAAAGGATAAAAGGCCGTTGCGACAAGGCCGTTTTGTACGGCCCGGCGTTTTGGCGCCAAGCCGGACTGTCCGCAGGGATCGGATTTTCCTTTACAGGATCGCAGAATCTGTTAGTTGGGCAGCTATTGCCCTTGTAGCTCAGTTGGTAGAGCACCTGATTTGTAATCAGGGGGTCGCGGGTTCGAACCCTGCCGGGGGCACCATCCCTATTCTCCGCTATGCTGTCGCTCGATGAACCCTGCCTGAAGGGCCGCTTCAGCGGCAGTTCAGCCGCTCTGGGACATTGTCTCCTCATCATCAATGAGGACGCAGCCATGAAGCTCGCACACATTATTCTCACCGCAATAATTGCCGCCGGTGCGGCTTTCGCCGCCGTCGCACCTGCATCCGCCATGCCGGCCGACCGGCCGGCGATGACGGCACAGGGAGATATGGTCCAAATTCGCGACGGCTGGCGAGATAATCGTTGGCTTGATGACGGCGACTGGCATGCCGATCGTGGCTGGCGCGATGGGCGCGATTGGGGCCGCGCCGACTGGCGCGATGATGACCGCCGCTGGCGGCGGTGGCGTGCCGAGCGGTGGCAGGAACGCCGCGAGTGGCGCCGCGATCGCGATATTCCCTTCTGGCTTTATCGCGGCTGAGCGCGATCGCGCATCGCGCCGGCGGTCAACTCAATGAGCGGGCGGTTCCTTGACGCTTGCCTCGATCTTGTCGCCGTTGCCGGTCTGGCCTGCGCCGGACGGCGACAGGACTGCGATGCTGAGGACGGAGGCGACCATGAAGGCGACGACGGCGATCATTATGCGCATGAGCGTTCAATCCTCGTTCGGTTGGGGATTAACGCGCAATCGCCGTCCGCGTTCCTCTCGGCCTATTGCGGCCCCGGCGTCGCGGGGCCTGGCGCGGTCGGCGACAGAGGGTCAGGCTGGTGGACGGGATGCGAGGTATCCACCCAGATGATGCTGAGGATGATTCCCACAAAGGCCGCGATGAACAGCACACCGAAAATAAGCGGTCGAATGGCCATGATGGGATCGCTCCTTCTTGCTTGTGACCGGCCACGACGATCGATCGCCGCCCGATCATAGTGCTCCAGAAGGTCATTCTAAGGCAAAAGTGGATTTCTGCTATTCTAATGCATGTCGCCCGGAACTGTGCAGCAGTTCCGAGATATCGACATAAGACATAGAGCTAATGCGGGTCGCGGCGTATGAGTGAAAGCGGCTTGCCGCCTTCTTCCCGGGACTTGTCGAAATTGCCGTCGGCGCGCATCCGGAAGCCAACTGACGACCCGTCATGACTCATCAGCGTCAGACCGAAACCGTCGATACGCCAGATGGCGAGTTTCAGTCGGGCGACATTGGCGGTGCAGTCTCCGGAGGGTGACAACGGCGCATTGCCGTCCGCATTCGCAGTTCCTTCGAATGTCATGCTGCAAAGCTTTTCGCCCTCCGGTCTTTGCATCACCCATGTCCCGGCAAGGCTGCTGAAAGTCGGCAGGCGATCGATTCCGTCGGGAGCCGAGACCAGCAGGAGCGGCGTTTTGTCTTCGGTCTTCATCGGCGAGCCCTCATTCTCGACGAAACGGGCGATGACCCTGCGCGTTGGATCCATCATGATGAGGCCGCCATTGCCGTCGAAATTCCAGGAAGCGGCTTCGGCAAGCGCCGGCAGCGGCTTGGAACAGCTATCTTGGCCCGAGAGCGAATAACCGCCGATCGCCAGATCGGTTTCGAGCGTCAGCCGGCATCCGGCGCGTCCGTCTTCGGGCGCGACCAGAAAGGTTCCCGCTTGCGCCGTGAGAATATCGGGATCGATGTCCTGCGCGCCGGCCGGACCGCAGGCCAGCAGCGCGGCTGCCGGAATTGTGAGCCGAAGCATGAAACGAATCATGGCAATCCCCCTTTGCCGCGGCCCGTAAGCCGGCCTATGTCTTTAAGTCCAGCCTATGCCTTTAAGTAAAGCCGCGCCGCATAAAGCGCGATCGCCGCCGCGTTCGAAACGTTCAGCGATTTGATCGCGCCCGGCATGTCGAGGCGGGCAAGCGCGGTCACGGTCTCGCGTGTTTTCTGCCGGAGTCCCTTGCCCTCCGAGCCGAGCACCAGTGCCACCTTGTCGCCCGAAAACGTGCCTTCGAGCGGCGCCGGCCCTTCCGAATCGAGGCCGATGGTGGCGAAGCCGAGCTTGTGCAATTCGCCGAGCGCATCGGCGAGATTGGTGAGCTGTATATAAGGGATCAGTTCCAGAGCGCCGGAGGCGGATTTGGCCAGCACGCCGGATTCGGTTGGGCTATGTCTCTGGGTGGTAATCACCGCCCCGGCATTGAAGGCGACCGCCGAGCGCATGATCGCGCCGACATTGTGTGGATCGGTGACCTGGTCGAGCACCAGCAGGAGAGGGCTGTCCTTCAGCGCTTCGAGCCGGCGCATCGGCAGCGGTCGCGTCTCCAGCATGACCCCCTGATGGATCGCCTCGGGGCCGAGCACCTTGTCGATCTCGTGCGGCGAGACGATCTCGAAGGGAATGCTGAGCGTCTCGACGTCGATTTCAAGCCGCGCGAGCGCGTTCTGCGTCACGGAGAGTTTGATCTTCTTGCGCTCGGGATTGTCGAGCGCTGCGCGCACCGTATGCAGGCCATAGAGATAGACCTGGTCGGGCGCCAGCGCCGGCGGCTTCCAATCCTCGGCCCCACGCTTGCGCTTCTGCGGCTGAGGTGTCGGGATCTCGCCGCGTTCGCGCTTGGCGTCACGGTGCGCACGCCTGAGATTGGCGTAATGCGTATCCTTTGCGGATGGGTCTGCTGCGGATTTGCCGCCGGATTTCTTGTCTTTGCTCATGCGGCTTTATATCTATGGCGTTGGCCGCCGCATAGGCTTTCTTTCATATGCCGGCTTTCGGCGGCGAATGAAATTTTTTCGTGTTTTTTCCGTTGTCATCGTGTTGACAGACGGAAATGCTCCGGTCATATACGCGGCGCAGACGACGGGCGGCAACGCTTCGAAGTCTGACGAACTTGGTCTAACGATCCGGACGAAAACTGGAGAGATGCCCGAGTGGTTAAAGGGGACGGACTGTAAATCCGTTGGCTCAGCCTACGTTGGTTCAAATCCAACTCTCTCCACCATTCGTCATTGGATCGGACCATCCCGCGGGTATAGCTCAATGGTAGAGCAGCAGCCTTCCAAGCTGAATACGCGGGTTCGATTCCCGCTACCCGCTCCAGTCTCCCGTACAGTCAGCTGATACCATCGCGGCCACGATCGTTGCGAACCATGTTTGAGGCTCGGCTGGAAGCCCGCCGCTTATTGCCGTTGACGAGGGTGTCGATACCGCCGACTGCGCCTCATCCTCGATGAATCCGTCCGATTTTTCTCTTGGATTCTAGTGATTTTTGGAAGGGCTACGGCGAATCGCCTTGCTGGCGGCGAATTGTCTCCCATATGCGCTGTCACGCCAAGAATGGCGTCTGCAATTAAGTCTTGCGCAATTTCGCTGAAAGCCTTAAACGGCGGCACTAAACCGGTTCGCCGGGGCCACCATTTCGTTCACAGGAAGCATTCAAATGGCAAAGAGTAAGTTTGAGCGCAACAAGCCGCACGTCAACATTGGCACGATCGGCCACGTTGACCACGGCAAGACGTCTCTGACGGCAGCGATCACGAAGTACTTCGGTGAGTTCAAGGCGTACGACCAGATCGACGCGGCTCCGGAAGAGAAGGCGCGCGGCATCACGATCTCGACGGCGCACGTCGAATATGAGACGGCGAACCGCCACTACGCGCACGTCGACTGCCCCGGCCATGCCGACTACGTGAAGAACATGATCACCGGTGCTGCGCAGATGGACGGCGCGATCCTGGTTTGCTCGGCGGCCGACGGCCCGATGCCGCAGACGCGCGAGCATATCCTGCTGGCCCGCCAGGTCGGCGTTCCGGCGATCGTGGTGTTCCTGAACAAGGTCGACCAGGTTGACGACGCCGAACTGCTCGAGCTGGTTGAGCTCGAAGTTCGCGAACTGCTGTCGTCCTACGACTTCCCGGGCGATGACATTCCGGTCATCAAGGGTTCGGCGCTTGCTGCTCTTGAAGATAGCGACAAGAAGATCGGCGAAGACGCGATCCGCGAGCTGATGGCAGCGGTCGACTCCTACATCCCGACGCCTGAGCGTCCGATCGACCAGCCGTTCCTGATGCCGATCGAAGACGTGTTCTCGATCTCCGGCCGCGGCACGGTCGTGACCGGCCGCGTCGAGCGTGGCATTGTCAAGGTTGGCGAAGAAGTCGAGATCGTCGGCATCCGTCCGACCTCGAAGACGACGGTGACCGGCGTTGAAATGTTCCGCAAGCTGCTCGACCAGGGCCAGGCCGGCGACAACATCGGCGCACTGGTTCGCGGTGTGAACCGTGACGGCGTCGAGCGTGGCCAGATCCTGTGCAAGCCGGGTTCGGTCAAGCCGCACAAGAAGTTCATGGCAGAAGCCTACATCCTGACGAAGGAAGAGGGCGGCCGTCATACGCCGTTCTTCACCAACTATCGTCCGCAGTTCTACTTCCGCACGACGGACGTGACCGGCATCGTCACGCTGCCGGAAGGCACGGAAATGGTCATGCCGGGCGACAACGTCACGGTTGCCGTCGAGCTGATCGTTCCGATCGCGATGGAAGAAAAGCTGCGCTTCGCCATCCGCGAAGGCGGCCGCACCGTCGGCGCCGGTATCGTCGCCTCGATCGTCGAGTAATCCTGGGATTACCTGCAATTCAGGAAAAACCCCGCTGGCGACAGCGGGGTTTTTTCGTTTTGATGCCTGATCGACCGATTAACAGGTGTTGTAAAAATATCGTTAAACCGGCCCGTCACAGTATTTTGTTCATCTCACGTTCAGAAACCGGTTTGTGATTGGCTCATTTTAGTTCAGACTCCTCCTTGTAGAGAGGAGAGTTCGCATGATTCCAAAGGCCACATTTGTTGCGACGATATTCGCAATGTATGTTTTCACGATGTTTTTCATCGCTGCGATCCCGCAAGAAGTTGTTCAATCGGCCGGCGTGCAGGTCGACGAGGTCAGCGTCGTCAAGTGACGGCCCTGCAAATCATCGCCAGATTCGGCGGCGATTGGAAAGGAATGATCAGGCGCCTGACGCAGGCGGCCTGATGCGGCGGGGGTAAACTCTCGCACGACGCTCGCTTGCTCTTCGCGCGGAAGCGTCTAACTATGCCTCCGATCTCATGACGCGGAGGATATTCCATGAAAAAGCGGATCCTGTTCACAGGTGGTTCGGGCAAGGCGGGGCGTCATGCCGTGCCATGGCTTGTCAAATCAGGTTACGAAGTGCACAACCTCGATCTCGTGCCCTTGGACAGCCCCGGCGTCACCAATCTCATCGCCGATATCACCGATAGCGGCCAGGTCTTCAACGCCTTGTCGATGCATCGCGATTTGCCTGATCTCGATGCAGGCAGGGGCGTTCAGCCATTCGATGCGGTTGTGCATTTCGCTGCCATCCCCCGCATCTTGATCAAGCCCGACAACGAGACCTTTCGCATCAACACGATGGGCACCTACAATGTCATCGAGGCGGCGGTGAAGCTCGGCATCCGCAAGATCATCGTCGCTTCGAGCGAGACGACCTACGGTGTCTGTTTCGCCGAAGGCCATCGCGACTTCCACCAGTTCCCGCTGGAAGAGGATTACGACGTCAATCCGATGGATTCCTACGGCCTTTCCAAGGTAGTCAACGAAAAGACCGCGCGCGCCTTTGCCGAGCGTTCGGGCTTCGACATCTATGCGCTGCGCATCGGCAACGTCATTGAGCCGCACGAATATGAGAGGTTCCCGACTTATTTCGCCAATCCCGAGATGCGCAAGCGAATCGCCTGGAGTTATATCGACGCCCGCGACCTCGGCCAGATCTGCCATCTCTGCATCGAGAAGGACGGTCTCGGCTATCAGGTCTTCAATGCCGCCAACGATACGGTTTCGGCCAATACGCCGTCGAGGGAGCTGGCGAAGCAATTCTTCCCGAACGTACCCTTCACCCGCGAAATCGGCGAGTTTGAGGGGCTGCTTTCCAACCGCAAGATTCGCGAAGTGCTGGGCTTCAAGGAGGAGCACGACTGGCGGAAATATGTGAAGGTCTGAACGCTCGCAGGCTGCACGATGGAAAGGCCGGTTGCTCGCAAATGAGCAGAACGACTTTGAAAATCGAAAATCGTGCTTGCCAATCCGCCGCTGCCGTCTTAAAGGGAGCGCCATGCATTTCGGCAGCGATTTGCGGGCCTTGGCCCGAGCGCTGAAGGAGAGGCATGAAGGGGTATAGCTCAGTTGGTAGAGCGGCGGTCTCCAAAACCGCAGGTCGGGGGTTCGAGCCCCTCTGCCCCTGCCATCTTTCTCAAAACGGACAGCGCGGCCATGCTCGCGGCATTCCGGCCGGGGATTGATCGGTGGCAACTTATTTCGTTAAACTTCGGTTTCCCTCTTGTGTATTCGGAAATCGGTGTTTATTTAGGGTTCAACAGACACGCGGTGCGTGGGGCTGATAGTTTCAGCTTTACGCGCCGTAATTGCGTGGGCAGTCGATGGCATCCAAATCCAATCCATTCGCGTTTCTGCAGCAGGTTCGCTCCGAGACGTCCAAGGTCACATGGCCGTCGCGCCGCGAGACGATGATCTCGACGGTCATGGTGCTGGTGATGGTGGTTTTCGCCGCGCTGTTTTTCTTCGCCGCTGACCAGCTGATCGGCTGGGTTCTGAGCTTCGTGCTCAATACCGGCAACTGATACGGGTGGAGATGAAAATGGCGGCACGTTGGTACATCGTCCACGCGTATTCCAATTTTGAAAAGAAGGTGGCTGAGGACATCGAGAACAAAGCTCGCCAGAAGGGGCTTGAGCACCTGTTCGAAAAGATCCTCGTGCCGACCGAAAAGGTGGTAGAAGTGCGTCGCGGCCGCAAGGTCGACAGCGAGCGCAAGTTCTTCCCGGGTTATGTGCTTGTCCGCGCCAATCTGACGGATGAAGCCTACCACCTGATCAAGAATACGCCGAAGGTCACCGGCTTCCTCGGCTCCGACAATAAGCCCGTTCCGATTCCTGATTATGAAGCCGAGCGCATTCTCGGTCAGGTCCAGGAAGGCGTCGAGCGGCCGAAGGCGTCGATCACCTTCGAGATCGGCGAACAGGTCCGCGTTTCCGACGGCCCGTTCGCTTCGTTCAATGGCACGGTTCAGGATGTGGACGAAGAGCGTTCGCGCCTGAAGGTTGAAGTGTCGATCTTCGGTCGCGCAACGCCGGTCGAACTGGAATACGCTCAGGTCGAGAAGGTCTGATTGCAAGAGATTGGAAGCTGGTCCTTGCGGCCTGTTTCCCGCGGACCTTGTCCGCATCCGCGTGGAAGGTGAGGGGTCTTAGCCAGACCCTAATGATCCGCACCACGCAACCGCAGCCGCCGGAGAGATCCGGCATTACGGGCCGGGTGACCGGTCGTTCATGAAAGGCAGAGAGATATGGCTAAGAAAGTTGCAGGCCAGCTCAAGCTTCAGGTCAAGGCAGGATCGGCAAACCCGTCCCCGCCGATTGGTCCGGCGCTTGGTCAGCGTGGCATTAACATCATGGAATTCTGCAAGGCGTTCAATGCCGCCACGCAGGAAATGGAAAAGGGTATGCCGATTCCGGTCGTCATCACCTATTACCAGGACAAGTCCTTCACCTTCGCTATGAAGCAGCCTCCGGTCAGCTACTGGCTGAAGAAGGAAGCGAAGATCACGTCCGGTTCCAAGACGCCCGGCAAGGGCGCCAAGGCGGGCTCCCTCACTAAGGCTCAGATCAAGTCGATCGCAGAAGCCAAGATGAAGGATCTGAATGCAGCGGATATCGAAGGTGCAATGGCGATGATCGAGGGCTCTGCCCGCGCCATGGGCCTGGAAGTGGTGGGTTAAGATCATGGCTGGCAAGCGCACTCGCAAGATCAACGAAGGTGTTGATCCCACCAAGCTCTACGCTCTGACCCAGGCCATTGGCATGGTCAAGGAACGGGCTGTCGCCAAGTTCGACGAAACCATCGAAGTCTCGATGAACCTCGGCGTCGACCCGCGTCATGCGGACCAGATGGTTCGCGGCGTCGTCAACCTGCCGAACGGCACGGGCCGCACGGTTCGCGTCGCAGTCTTTGCTCGTGGCGCCAAGGCTGATGAAGCCAAGGCCGCCGGTGCCGATATCGTCGGCGCCGAAGACCTCGTCGAAATCGTCCAGGGCGGCAAGATCGAATTCGATCGCTGCATCGCCACCCCCGACATGATGCCGCTCGTCGGCCGTCTCGGTAAGGTTCTCGGCCCGCGCGGCATGATGCCGAACCCGAAGGTCGGCACCGTCACCATGGACGTCGCCGGAGCCGTCAAGGCTTCCAAGGGCGGCGCTGTCGAGTTCCGCGTCGAGAAGGCTGGTATCGTCCATGCCGGTATCGGCAAGGCCTCTTTCGACGCCAAGGCTCTGGAAGAAAACATCCGCGCCTTCGCCGACGCCGTCATCAAGGCAAAGCCGGCAGGCGCCAAGGGCAACTACGTCAAGCGCGTGGCGATTTCCTCGACCATGGGCCCGGGCGTCAAGATCGAAGTCGGCTCGGTCACCGCAGCACCGACTGCATAAGTTGATTGCCGGACCTCGGTCCGGTCACTGATTTTCCGGCCTCGCAAGAGGCCGGGATATTCCGGAGAAATCCGGAATCCTGTCCGAGATTGCAGGTGGTTTTCCCTTAATCACTTTGCCTGCATGAGACGGGTAAGACCCGAATTCATGAAGTTCGCTTCTAGAAACTCGGTTCGAGCCTTGGATGCCTTGTGCCTTCTCAGCCTTGATTGGCGCGGAAGCGCGGGGGGACAGGATCCTCAAGCGTCGCTTGGGATCTCGCATGATCCCGGGAGGCAAAAGGCAACCCGGCGGGCCCGGTTTCGGTCCCGCCAACTGGAGATAGGCAGTGGAAAGAGCGGAAAAACGCGAATTCGTCACGGAACTGAACGAAGTCTTCAAGGCTTCGGGCTCGGTTGTCGTGGCCCACTATGCTGGTGCCACAGTCGCACAGATGAACGATTTTCGTTCGAAGATGCGTGCAGCTGGCGGTACCGTCAAAGTCGCGAAGAACCGCCTGGCCAAAATTGCCCTTCAGGGTACGGAAGCGGAAGGGATGTCGAATCTCTTCAAGGGTCAGACGCTGATTGCATACAGCAACGATCCGATCACCGCTCCGAAGGTCGTCATGGATTTCGCCAAGACCAACGACAAGATCGTGGTCCTCGGCGGCGCCATGGGAACAACCACGCTCAACGCCGAAGCAGTCAAGTCGCTTGCGACCCTGCCTTCGCTTGATGAGCTGCGTGCGAAGCTGCTGGGCATGATCCAGACACCGGCTACCCGCATCGCTGGGGTTGTTGCCGCACCGGCAAGCCAGCTTGCCCGCGTGTTTTCGGCCTACGCCAAGAAGGACGAAGCCGCTTAAGGCGGTTTTTCGCTGTTTATAATCAACCGGTTCGAACCGAACAAAAGGAACTAGTAAAATGGCTGATCTCGCAAAGATCGTTGAAGACCTCTCCTCGCTGACCGTTCTGGAAGCTGCAGAACTGTCTAAGCTCCTCGAAGAAAAGTGGGGCGTTTCCGCTGCTGCTCCGGTAGCCGTTGCTGCCGCTGCCGGTGGTGCAGGTGCTGCTGCTCCGGTCGAGGAAGAAAAGACCGAGTTCGACGTCATCCTCACGGATGCCGGCGCCAACAAGATCAACGTCATCAAGGAAGTCCGCGCCATCACCGGCCTCGGCCTCAAGGAAGCCAAGGACCTCGTCGAAGGCGCTCCGAAGGCTGTCAAGGAAGGCGTTTCCAAGGCTGAAGCCGCTGACATCAAGAAGAAGCTCGAAGACGCTGGCGCCAAGGCCGACGTTAAGTAAGCTTGAACTGCTTTTGGGAGGTGGCGTTTGCTGCCTCCCATTTGCCGTTTTTCTGAACGAATTACCCAAAAGCCGCGTCAAAACGGCTTTTGGGTAATGGGTTCTTCAAAAGGATAGTCTCGCACCGAGGGCAGCACAGCAATCCGAGCTGGGCGTTTTCGGGAGTCGGACGAGATTGAACTACCCATTGATTGACGGGGTCGACTGGCCATCGGTTCCCGTCCGTTGCAGGCCCGGGTGCAAGATTTTGAAGGAGCGACGATGGCTCAGACCCTTTCGTTCAACGGTCGCAGGCGCGTACGCAAGTTTTTTGGTAAGATCCCCGAAGTCGCAGAAATGCCGAACCTCATCGAGGTCCAGAAGGCGTCCTACGACCAGTTTCTGATGGTGGAAGAGCCGAAGGGCGGGCGGCCCGACGAGGGTCTTCAGGCCGTCTTCAAGTCGGTTTTCCCGATCACAGATTTCTCCGGCGCCTCGATGCTGGAATTCGTATCCTACGAGTTCGAGCCGCCGAAGTTCGACGTCGACGAATGCCGCCAGCGCGACCTGACCTATGCCGCGCCGCTGAAGGTGACGCTGCGCCTCATCGTATTCGATATCGACGAGGATACCGGCGCAAAGTCGATCAAGGACATCAAGGAACAGTCCGTCTACATGGGCGACATGCCGCTCATGACCAACAACGGCACGTTCATCGTCAACGGCACCGAACGCGTCATCGTCTCCCAGATGCACCGTTCGCCGGGCGTCTTTTTCGACCATGACAAGGGCAAGAGCCATTCATCCGGCAAGCTGCTCTTTGCTGCCCGTGTCATTCCCTATCGCGGCTCCTGGCTCGATATCGAATTCGACGCCAAGGACATCGTCTACGCCCGCATCGACCGCCGCCGCAAGATTCCGGTGACGTCGCTGCTGATGGCGCTCGGCATGGACGGCGAGGAAATCCTCGACACCTTCTACACGAAGTCGCTCTACAAGCGCGACGGCGAAGGCTGGCGCATTCCCTTCAAGCCGGAAACGCTGAAGGGCGCCAAGGCGATCACCGAGATGGTCGACGCCGATACCGGCGAAGTCGTCGTCGAAGCCGGCAAGAAGCTCACCCCGCGTCTGCTGCGCCAGCTTTCCGACAAGGGCCTGAAGGCGCTGAAGGCTGGCGACGACGATCTTTACGGCAATTACCTCGCCGAAGACATCGTCAACTACTCGACGGGTGAAATCTATCTCGAGGCCGGCGACGAAATCGACGAGAAGACGCTCGGCATCATCCTGTCGAACGGTTTCGACGAGATCCCGGTTCTCGGCATCGACCACATCAATGTCGGCGCCTACATCCGCAACACGCTGGCGGCTGATAAGAACGAGAACCGTCAGGACGCTCTGTTCGACATCTACCGCGTCATGCGTCCGGGTGAACCGCCGACCATGGAATCGGCCGAAGCGATGTTCAATTCGCTGTTCTTCGATGCGGAGCGTTACGACCTCTCCGCCGTCGGCCGCGTCAAGATGAACATGCGTCTCGACCTGACCGTCGAAGACACCGTCCGCATCCTGCGCAAGGACGACATCCTGGCCGTGGTCAAGATGCTGGTCGAACTGCGCGACGGCAAGGGCGAGATCGACGACATCGACAACCTCGGTAACCGCCGCGTCCGCTCGGTCGGCGAACTGATGGAGAACCAGTACCGTCTCGGCCTGCTGCGCATGGAGCGCGCGATCAAGGAACGCATGTCCTCGATCGAAATCGACACGGTCATGCCGCAGGATCTGATCAACGCCAAGCCCGCTGCCGCAGCCGTGCGTGAATTCTTCGGTTCCTCGCAGCTCTCGCAGTTCATGGACCAGGTCAACCCGCTCTCGGAAATCACCCACAAGCGCCGTCTCTCGGCTCTTGGCCCGGGTGGTCTGACCCGCGAGCGCGCCGGCTTCGAAGTCCGCGACGTCCATCCGACCCACTACGGGCGCATCTGCCCGATTGAAACGCCGGAAGGCCCGAACATCGGTCTGATCAACTCGCTTGCGACCTTTGCCCGCGTCAACAAGTACGGCTTCATCGAAAGCCCGTACCGCCGCATCGTCGACGGCAAGGTGACGAATGACGTGCTCTACCTCTCTGCCATGGAAGAGGCGAAGTACTACGTCGCCCAGGCCAACGCCGAGATGAACCCTGATGGTTCCTTCGTCGACGAATTCGTCGTCTGCCGTCATGCCGGCGAAGTCATGCTTGCGCCGCGCGACAGCATGAACCTGATGGACGTCTCGCCGAAGCAGGTCGTTTCGGTCGCTGCGGCACTCATCCCGTTCCTGGAAAACGACGACGCCAACCGCGCCCTCATGGGCTCGAACATGCAGCGTCAGGCCGTGCCGCTGCTGCGTGCCGAAGCCCCGTTCGTCGGCACCGGCATGGAGCCGATCGTCGCCCGTGACTCCGGTGCCGCCATCGGCGCCCGCCGCGGCGGCGTGGTCGACCAGGTCGACGCGACCCGTATCGTTATCCGCGCCACGGAAGACCTCGAAGCCGGCAAATCCGGCGTCGATATCTACCGTCTGCAGAAGTTCCAGCGTTCGAACCAGAACACCTGCGTCAACCAGCGTCCGCTGGTCACCGTCGGTGACGTCGTCAACCGCGGCGACATTCTCGCCGACGGTCCGTCGACCGATCTCGGCGACCTGGCGCTCGGCCGCAACGCGCTCGTCGCGTTCATGCCCTGGAACGGTTACAACTACGAAGACTCGATCCTGCTCTCCGAGCGCATCGTCGCCGACGACGTGTTCACTTCCATCCACATCGAAGAATTCGAAGTGATGGCGCGCGACACCAAGCTTGGTCCTGAGGAAATCACCCGCGATATTCCGAACGTTTCGGAAGAAGCGCTGAAGAACCTCGACGAAGCCGGCATCGTCTATATCGGCGCCGAAGTTCAGCCGGGCGATATCCTCGTCGGCAAGATCACGCCGAAGGGCGAAAGCCCAATGACGCCGGAAGAAAAGCTTCTGCGCGCCATCTTCGGCGAAAAGGCCTCCGACGTGCGCGACACCTCCATGCGCATGCCGCCCGGCACCTACGGCACGATCGTCGAAGTTCGCGTCTTCAACCGCCATGGCGTCGAGAAGGACGAGCGCGCGATGGCGATCGAGCGCGAAGAGATCGAGCGTCTTGCCAAGGACCGCGACGATGAGCAGGCGATCCTCGACCGTAACGTCTACGGCCGTCTGATCGACATGCTGCGCGGCCAGATCTCGATTGCCGGCCCGAAGGGCTTCAAGAAGGGCACCGAGCTTTCGAACGCCGTCGTATCCGAATACCCCCGCTCGCAGTGGTGGATGTTCGCCGTCGAGGACGAGAAGGTCCAAAGCGAGCTCGAAGCGCTCCGCGGCCAGTACGATGAGTCCAAGTCGCGCCTTGAGCAGCGCTTCATGGACAAGGTCGAAAAGGTCCAGCGCGGCGATGAAATGCCTCCTGGCGTCATGAAGATGGTCAAGGTCTTCGTCGCTGTGAAGCGCAAGATCCAGCCGGGCGACAAGATGGCCGGCCGTCACGGGAACAAGGGCGTGGTCTCGCGCATTGTGCCTGTCGAGGACATGCCGTTCCTTGAAGACGGCACGCATGTCGACGTCGTTCTGAACCCGCTGGGCGTGCCTTCGCGCATGAACGTCGGCCAGATCCTGGAAACGCATCTGGGCTGGGCTTGCGCCGGCATGGGTCGCCAGATCGGCGAATTGATTGAAGTCTACAAGGCGAACGGCAATATCGAGCCGCTACGCAAGACCATCGGCGATGTCGTCGGTGCCGGCCCGAAGGCCGAGCAGGTCCATGAATTCGATGATGAGTCGGTTCTGCGTCTTGCCGACCAGTGGAAGCGCGGCGTCTCGATCGCAACGCCTGTTTTCGACGGTGCCCACGAAGGCGACGTCAACGACATGCTGCGTCTGGCGGGTCTCAAGGACACCGGCCAGTCGACGCTCTATGACGGTCGTACCGGCGAGCAGTTCGACCGCCAGGTCACGGTGGGCTACATCTACATGCTGAAGCTCAACCACCTGGTCGACGACAAGATCCACGCCCGCTCGATCGGTCCTTACTCGCTCGTCACCCAGCAGCCGCTGGGCGGCAAGGCGCAGTTCGGCGGTCAGCGCTTCGGCGAAATGGAAGTCTGGGCGCTCGAAGCCTACGGCGCGGCCTATACGCTGCAGGAAATGCTGACGGTGAAGTCGGATGACGTCGCCGGCCGCACCAAGGTTTACGAAGCCATCGTCCGCGGAGACGATACGTTCGAAGCCGGTATTCCGGAAAGCTTCAACGTTCTCGTCAAGGAAATGCGCTCGCTAGGCCTCAGCGTCGAGCTTGAGAACACCAAGCTTGACGAGGCGCAGGCAACTCAGCTGCCCGACGCGGCCGAGTAAGCATTGATAGGGCGTGCGCTGCCATACGGCGCACGCCGGTCCCGCCGGACGCCGCATCCATGTCGGCCCGGAAGGGAAGTTTCGCCGCATCTTGCGGTTATTCTCGTTTAAGCGAGGGAGGCGGCTCCCGGGAAATTGCCGCTGACCATCGCATTTTGAGGGCGCTTTAGCCCATGAAGGAGACAGGCATGAACCAAGAGGTCATGAATCTTTTCAATCCGCAGGTGCCTGCACAGAATTTCGATTCCATTCGGATTTCGATCGCGTCTCCGGAGAAGATCCTCTCCTGGTCCTACGGTGAGATCAAGAAGCCGGAAACCATCAACTACCGCACGTTCAAGCCGGAACGCGACGGTCTGTTCTGCGCGCGCATCTTCGGGCCGATCAAGGACTACGAATGCCTGTGCGGCAAGTACAAGCGCATGAAATACAAGGGCATCATCTGCGAAAAGTGCGGCGTCGAAGTCACGCTATCGCGCGTTCGCCGTGAGCGCATGGGCCATATCGAGCTCGCCGCTCCCGTCGCCCACATCTGGTTCTTGAAATCGCTGCCGTCACGCATCTCGACGCTGCTCGACATGACGCTGAAGGATGTCGAGCGCGTCCTCTATTTCGAAAACTATATCGTCACCGAGCCGGGCCTGACGGCACTCAAGGAGCACCAGCTTCTCTCGGAAGAAGAGTACATGCTCGCCGTCGACGAATACGGCGAAGACCAGTTCACCGCGATGATCGGCGCCGAGGCGATCTACGAGATGCTGGCCTCGATGAACCTTGAGAAGATCGCCGGCGACCTGCGCTCCGAGCTTGCCGACACGACGTCGGATCTCAAGCAGAAAAAGCTGATGAAGCGCCTGAAGATCGTCGAGAACTTCATGGAGTCCGGCAACCGCCCGGAATGGATGATCATGAAGGTCGTCCCGGTCATTCCGCCGGATCTGCGTCCGCTGGTTCCGCTCGACGGCGGCCGTTTCGCGACGTCGGATCTGAACGATCTCTATCGCCGCGTCATCAACCGTAACAATCGTCTGAAGCGCCTGATCGAGCTTCGCGCGCCGGGCATCATCATCCGCAACGAAAAGCGCATGCTGCAGGAATCGGTTGACGCGCTGTTCGACAACGGCCGCCGCGGCCGTGTTATCACCGGCGCCAACAAGCGTCCGCTGAAGTCGCTCTCCGACATGCTGAAGGGCAAGCAGGGCCGCTTCCGCCAGAACCTGCTCGGCAAGCGCGTCGATTATTCCGGCCGTTCGGTCATCGTCACCGGTCCGGAACTGAAGCTGCACCAGTGCGGTCTGCCGAAGAAGATGGCGCTCGAGCTCTTCAAGCCGTTCATCTATGCCCGTCTCGACGCCAAGGGTTACTCCTCGACCGTCAAGCAGGCCAAGAAGCTGGTCGAAAAGGAAAAGCCAGAAGTCTGGGATATCCTCGACGAGGTCATCCGCGAGCATCCGGTTCTCCTGAACCGCGCGCCGACGCTGCACCGCCTGGGCATCCAGGCCTTCGAACCCACCCTGGTCGAAGGCAAGGCGATCCAGCTGCACCCGCTCGTCTGCACGGCCTTCAACGCCGACTTCGACGGCGACCAGATGGCCGTTCACGTGCCGCTGTCGCTCGAAGCCCAGCTCGAAGCCCGCGTGCTGATGATGTCGACCAACAACATCCTGCACCCGGCCAACGGCGCGCCGATCATCGTTCCCTCGCAGGACATGGTTCTCGGCCTCTATTACCTGTCGATCCTCAACCAGAACGAGCCGGGCGAAGGCATGGCCTTCTCCGATCTCGGCGAGCTGCATCACGCGCTTGAAAACAAGGTCGTGACGCTGCACACCAAGATCCGCGGCCGTTTCAAGTCGATCGGCGAGGACGGCAAGCCCTACTCGAAGATCTATGAGACGACGCCCGGCCGTCTGCTCATCGGCGAACTGCTGCCGAAGAACGGCAAGGTTCCCTTCGATATCTGCAACCAGGAAATGACCAAGAAGAACATCTCCAAGATGATCGACACGGTCTACCGCCATTGCGGCCAGAAGGACACGGTCATCTTCTGCGACCGCATCATGCAGCTCGGCTTCGCCCATGCCTGCCGCGCCGGCATTTCGTTCGGCAAGGACGACATGGTCATTCCGGCCACCAAGGCGAAGATCGTTGCCGACACCGAAAACCTGGTGAAGGAATACGAGCAGCAGTACAATGACGGCCTGATCACCCAGGGCGAGAAGTACAACAAGGTTGTCGACGCCTGGGGCAAGGCGACCGAAAAGGTCGCCGAAGAGATGATGGCCCGCATTAAGGCTGTCGAATTCGATGAGAACACCGGCCGTCAGAAGCCGATGAACTCGATCTACATGATGTCCCACTCCGGCGCCCGCGGTTCTCCGAACCAGATGCGCCAGCTGGGCGGCATGCGCGGCCTCATGGCCAAGCCGTCGGGTGAAATCATCGAGACGCCGATCATCTCGAACTTCAAGGAAGGCCTGACCGTCAACGAGTACTTCAACTCGACGCACGGCGCCCGCAAGGGCCTGGCAGATACGGCTCTGAAGACCGCCAACTCCGGTTACCTGACCCGCCGTCTCGTCGACGTCGCGCAGGATTGCATCGTCACGCATGTCGATTGCGGAACCGAAACCGGTCTGACGATGACGGCGATCGTCGACGCCGGCCAGGTCGTCGCCTCGCTCGGCGCTCGTATCCTCGGTCGCACGGCGCTCGACGACATCGATCATCCGGTCACCGGCGAGCGTATCGTCGATGCCGGCAAGATGATCCTCGAGCCCGATGTCATCGAGATCGAGAAGGCCGGTATCCAGTCGATCCGCATCCGCTCGGCGCTGACCTGCGAAATCCAGACGGGTGTCTGCTCGGTCTGCTACGGCCGCGATCTTGCGCGCGGTACGCCGGTCAACATGGGCGAAGCCGTCGGCGTCATCGCCGCGCAGTCGATCGGTGAGCCGGGAACCCAGCTCACCATGCGTACCTTCCACCTTGGCGGTACGGCAACCGTGGTCGACCAGTCGTTCCTCGAAGCCTCGTACGAAGGTACGGTGCAGATCAAGAACCGTAACGTCCTGCGCAACTCGGAAGGCAGCCTCGTTGCCATGGGCCGCAACATGACCGTCCAGATACTGGACGAGCGTGGCGTCGAGCGCTCCTCGCAGCGTGTCGCCTACGGTTCGAAGCTGCATGTCGACGAAGGCGACAAGGTCAAGCGCGGCCAGCGTCTGGCCGAGTGGGATCCTTACACCCGTCCGATGATGACCGAAGTGGCCGGTACCGTTCAGTTCGAAGACCTCGTCGACGGTCTCTCCGTTCTCGAAGCGACCGACGAATCCACGGGTATCACCAAGCGTCAGGTCATCGACTGGCGTTCGACCCCGCGCGGTTCGGACCTCAAGCCGGCGATCGTCATCAAGGACGCCAGCGGCAATGTCGCCAAGCTGTCGCGTGGCGGTGATGCACGCTTCCTGCTCTCGGTCGACGCCATTCTGTCGGTCGAGCCGGGCACGAAGGTCTCCCAGGGTGACGTTCTCGCCCGTTCGCCTCTCGAAAGCGCCAAGACCAAGGACATCACCGGTGGTCTGCCGCGTGTTGCCGAGCTTTTCGAAGCGCGCCGTCCGAAGGACCACGCCATCATCGCAGAGATCGATGGTACGATCCGCCTCGGCCGCGACTACAAGAACAAGCGTCGCGTCATCATCGAGCCGGCGGAAGACGGTGTCGAACCGGTCGAATATCTGATCCCGAAGGGCAAGCCCTTCCACCTTCAGGACGGCGACTATATCGAAAAGGGTGATTACATCCTCGACGGTAACCCGGCTCCGCACGACATCCTGGCGATCAAGGGCGTAGAGGCACTTGCTTCCTACCTCGTCAACGAAATCCAGGAGGTCTACCGTCTGCAGGGCGTTGTCATCAATGACAAGCACATCGAGGTGATTGTCCGTCAGATGCTGCAGAAGGTGGAAATCACCGATGCGGGTGACTCGACCTATATCGTCGGCGACAATGTCGACCGGATCGAGCTCGAGGACGTCAACGACCACCTGATCGAACAGGGCAAGAAGCCCGCCCATGGCGATCCGGTTCTGCTCGGCATCACCAAGGCGTCTCTGCAGACCCCGTCCTTCATCTCGGCCGCATCCTTCCAGGAGACGACCAAGGTGCTGACGGAAGCGGCGATTGCCGGCAAGACGGACGGCCTGCAGGGTCTGAAGGAAAACGTCATCGTCGGCCGTCTCATCCCGGCCGGTACCGGTGGCACAATGACCCAAATCCGCCGTATCGCCACCTCGCGCGACGAGCTGATCCTCGAAGAGCGTCGCAAGGGCACCGGTGCAGCCGTTGCCACTCCGATGCTGCAGGACATGGCTGAAAAGGCCCCGGCTGCGGAATAATCCGCAGCCGTCGACCACCAACCTGGTGGCACGCGAATTGAAAAAACCGCCCGGAGCGATCCGGGCGGTTTTTCGTCTTTTACCTGCATTCGTAGGTTGGGGAAGGGAAGGTGCTGCTTCCGCTTTATGCTGCCTTTGCGACCCGCAGCGTCAGCGGCGACTCCCTTCAGTTGAAACGGATGATGGCGACCTCGCCGTCGACGGCGCCCTGATAGGCAGAGGCGTGCGGCTCTTCGGCGGGCACCTCGGTCAGCATGCCGATCTGGTCCAGATCGGCCTCGATGAAGCCTTCCTCGGCGAGGGCGTTCAGGGCCTCGCGGACGGCTGTGTCGTCGTCGGGCGCCTTCAGCATGATGTGCAGGTCGATGCCTTCGCTGTCGTCGGACTCGTAGCCTTTGCCGATGATGATGAAGACCATTGGTCCGTCGAAATTATTGTCGTTATCAGGTGTCGTAATCATCGCCTGTCCTTCGGCTCTTTGACGATTCGGTCGCTCGAATCCTGTTGTGAGGGCCGTACGCCGCAATTACTGATTCCTTAACTGCTTTTGCCGCAATGCCCAAGTTTTTATCTTGGTGCACGGCCGTGATTTCGTCTAGAAGGATGAAATCAGGGCGTTAGGCCCGCAGATCAAGGCGATGCGGCGAGTTTATTTCTTAACCGCCCTTGACGGGAGGGGTGGAAACCAGTAGTACCCCGCCCATCAGATCCCATGTGAGGCTTGGCTGTTCGGGGCGACGCGCCCTGAAGTTCACCTCAAACAAGGTTCTAAACGCACGTTGAAGTCATGATGCTGCACGCATGACGCATAATTTCATGCGTCCTCTGCTCTTTGTGGTCCATCTGCGGAAGCGGATCGGGCCATATTTTGCGCATTGAGCCGAAAACATGCGCCATTGCCGGAGACGGCGCGAGTTCAAGCCCGCAAGGGTACTGAGATAAACGTAAGGGATGGTTGAATGCCTACCGTAAACCAGCTGATCCGCAAGCCTCGCCAGGCGAACGTAAAGCGTAATAAGGTTCCCGCTCTCCAGGAGAACCCGCAGAAGCGCGGCGTTTGCACGCGCGTCTACACGACGACGCCGAAGAAGCCGAACTCGGCGCTGCGTAAGGTCGCCAAGATCCGCCTGACCAACGGCTTCGAAGTCATTGGTTACATCCCCGGTGAAGGTCACAACCTTCAGGAACACTCCGTCGTGATGATCCGCGGCGGCCGCGTCAAGGACCTTCCGGGTGTCCGTTACCACATCATCCGCGGCGTTCTCGATACCCAGGGTGTCAAGAACCGCAAGCAGCGCCGCTCCAAGTACGGCGCGAAGCGTCCGAAGTAATTCGGTTTCGAATAGTCCGGCGCTGCGCGAGGTCCTCCGCGTGATGAAGCGCCTTAACGGTTGAAGAGACGAAAAGTATGTCCAGACGTCATAAAGCAGAAAAGCGCGAGATCAATCCGGATCCGAAGTTCGGCGATCTCGTTGTCACCAAGTTCATGAATGCCATCATGCTCGATGGCAAGAAGTCCGTTGCTGAAAACATCGTCTATGGCGCGTTCGACGCCGTTCAGGGTAAGTCCAAGCAGGAGCCGCTTTCGGTTTTCCATTCTGCTCTCGACAATATTGCCCCGCACGTTGAAGTTCGCTCGCGCCGCGTCGGTGGTGCGACCTATCAGGTTCCGGTCGACGTTCGTCCGGAGCGCCGCCAGGCCCTCGCCATTCGCTGGCTGATCGCCGCCGCCCGCAAGCGCAACGAAACGACCATGATCGATCGTCTTTCCGGCGAACTGCTCGATGCGTCCAACAACCGCGGCTCCGCCGTCAAGAAGCGCGAAGACACGCACAAGATGGCTGACGCCAACCGCGCGTTCTCGCACTATCGCTGGTAATTCCGAACGGTATCGAAAGGCAGTCCACAATGGCTCGCGAATATAAGATCGAAGACTACCGCAATTTCGGTATCATGGCGCATATCGACGCCGGCAAGACCACGACCACCGAGCGTATCCTTTACTACACCGGCAAGTCGCACAAGATCGGCGAAGTCCACGACGGCGCAGCCACCATGGACTGGATGGAGCAGGAGCAGGAGCGTGGCATCACGATCACCTCTGCTGCCACCACGACCTTCTGGAAGGGCCGTGACGGCAAGATGCGCCGCTTCAACATCATCGACACTCCCGGCCACGTCGACTTCACCATCGAAGTCGAGCGTTCGCTGCGCGTCCTCGACGGTGCGATTGCTCTTCTCGACGCCAACGCCGGCGTAGAGCCGCAGACGGAAACCGTCTGGCGTCAGGCTGAGAAGTACAATGTTCCGCGCATGATCTTCTGCAACAAGATGGATAAGACCGGCGCCGACTTCTACCGCTCCGTCGAGATGATCAAGACCCGTCTCGGTGCGACTGCTGTCGTCATGCAGCTGCCGATCGGCGCCGAAAGCGATTTCAAGGGCGTTGTCGACCTGGTCGAGATGAACGCTCTGATCTGGCGCGACGAATCGCTCGGCGCCCAGTGGGACGTCGTCGAAATCCCGGAAGACCTGAAGGCCAAGGCTGAAGAATATCGCGAAAAGCTGATCGAGACGGTTGTCGAGATCGACGAAGCTGCGATGGAAGCTTACCTCGAAGGCAACATGCCCGACAACGACAAGATCCGCGAGCTCGTTCGCCGCGGCACGATCGACGTCAAGTTCCATCCGATGTTCTGCGGCACCGCCTTCAAGAACAAGGGCGTTCAGCCGCTGCTCGACGCCGTTGTCGACTACCTGCCGTCGCCGCTCGACATTCCGGCCATCAAGGGCATCGACTTCAAGACCGAAGCCGACATCGAGCGTCATGCAGATGACGCCGAGCCGCTTTCCATGCTGGCGTTCAAGATCATGAACGACCCCTTCGTCGGTTCGCTGACCTTCGCCCGCATCTATTCCGGCAAGCTCGAAAAAGGCTCCTCGGTTCTGAACACGGTCAAGGACAAGCGTGAGCGCGTCGGCCGCATGCTGCAGATGCACTCCAACTCGCGTGAAGACATCGAAGAAGCCTTTGCAGGCGACATCGTTGCTCTCGCCGGCCTCAAGGAAACCACCACTGGCGATACGCTCTGCGATCCGCTGAAGCCGGTTATCCTCGAGCGCATGGAATTCCCTGAGCCGGTTATTCAGATCGCCATCGAGCCGAAGTCCAAGGGCGACCAGGAAAAGATGGGCCTCGCGCTCAATCGCCTGGCTGCCGAAGACCCGTCCTTCCGCGTGAAGACGGATCAGGAATCCGGTCAGACGATCATTGCCGGCATGGGCGAACTGCACCTCGACATCATCGTCGACCGCATGCGCCGCGAGTTCAAGGTTGAAGCAAACGTCGGCGCGCCGCAGGTTGCTTACCGCGAAACCATCACGCGCCAGACCGAAGAAGACTACACGCACAAGAAGCAGACCGGTGGTACCGGCCAGTTCGCGCGCGTCAAGATCATCTTCGAACCGAACCCGGAAGGCGAAGATTTCAAGTTCGAGTCCAAGATCGTCGGTGGTTCTGTTCCGAAGGAATACATCCCGGGCGTTCAAAAGGGCATCGAAAGCGTGCTGTCTTCGGGTCCGCTCGCTGGCTTCCCGATGCTCGGTGTCAAGGCGACGCTCATCGACGGCGCCTTCCACGACGTCGACTCGTCGGTTCTGGCGTTCGAAATCGCTTCCCGCGCCTGTTTCCGTGAAGCAGCGAAGAAGGCTGGCGCTCAGCTCCTCGAGCCGATGATGAAGGTCGAAGTCGTCACTCCGGAAGATTACGTCGGCGACGTTATCGGCGACCTCAACTCCCGCCGTGGCCAGATCCAGGGTCAGGAAAGCCGCGGTATCGCTGTCGTCATCAGCGCCAACGTTCCGCTGGCGAACATGTTCAAGTACGTCGACAACCTGCGCTCCATGTCGCAGGGCCGTGCTCAGTACACGATGACCTTCGATCACTATGCGCCGGTCCCGTCGAACGTCGCAACCGAAATCCAGGCAAAGTATTCCGGTCAGAAGTGACCGGAATACCAATTGACCGATAACAAGAATTAGATCCCCTCGGGGACTAGCAAAACGGAGAGCCGAAAATGGCAAAGAGTAAGTTTGAGCGCAACAAGCCGCACGTCAACATTGGCACGATCGGCCACGTTGACCATGGCAAGACGTCTCTGACGGCAGCGATCACGAAGTACTTCGGTGAGTTCAAGGCGTACGACCAGATCGACGCGGCTCCGGAAGAGAAGGCGCGCGGCATCACGATCTCGACGGCGCACGTCGAATATGAGACGGCGAACCGCCACTACGCGCACGTCGACTGCCCCGGCCATGCCGACTACGTGAAGAACATGATCACCGGTGCTGCGCAGATGGACGGCGCGATCCTGGTTTGCTCGGCGGCCGACGGCCCGATGCCGCAGACGCGCGAGCATATCCTGCTGGCCCGCCAGGTCGGCGTTCCGGCGATCGTGGTATTCCTGAACAAGGTCGACCAGGTTGACGACGCCGAACTGCTCGAGCTGGTTGAGCTCGAAGTTCGCGAACTGCTGTCGTCCTACGACTTCCCGGGCGATGACATTCCGGTCATCAAGGGTTCGGCGCTTGCTGCTCTTGAAGATAGCGACAAGAAGATCGGCGAAGACGCGATCCGCGAACTGATGGCAGCGGTCGACTCCTACATCCCGACGCCTGAGCGTCCGATCGACCAGCCGTTCCTGATGCCGATCGAAGACGTGTTCTCGATCTCCGGCCGCGGCACGGTCGTGACCGGCCGCGTCGAGCGTGGCATTGTCAAGGTTGGCGAAGAAGTCGAGATCGTCGGCATCCGTCCGACCTCGAAGACGACGGTGACCGGCGTTGAAATGTTCCGCAAGCTGCTCGACCAGGGCCAGGCCGGCGACAACATCGGCGCACTGGTTCGCGGTGTGAACCGTGACGGCGTCGAGCGTGGCCAGATCCTGTGCAAGCCGGGTTCGGTCAAGCCGCACAAGAAGTTCATGGCAGAAGCCTACATCCTGACGAAGGAAGAGGGCGGCCGTCATACGCCGTTCTTCACCAACTATCGTCCGCAGTTCTACTTCCGCACGACGGACGTGACCGGCATCGTGACGCTGCCGGAAGGCACGGAAATGGTCATGCCGGGCGACAACGTCACGGTTGCCGTCGAGCTGATCGTTCCGATCGCGATGGAAGAAAAGCTGCGCTTCGCCATCCGCGAAGGCGGCCGCACCGTCGGCGCCGGTATCGTCGCCTCGATCGTCGAGTAATTCCTTCGGCCGCTCCGGCGGAGTGGCCGATTCGATGACATTATTATGAAGCAGGCGGCGCAAGTCGCTTGCTTATTACACAGAAATATAGCAAATGGCGCGCGAGCGCGATTTGCGTACTGCTTCGGATGACGAAGTGGTGACTAAACAACCAATTAAGGTGGGCGAGAAGGCCCTGAAGACTAGATAGGGTTCCGCTTCGGCGCCCTCTCGATCTTTGAAACCGGTGGTCCGCCTTAGGAAGAAAGAACAACCCGTGTCTTGTTCACAGACATGTGGAAAACAAACACAAGGATAACGTCGAATGAACGGCCAAAATATCCGCATTCGCCTGAAGGCGTTCGATCACCGGATTCTCGATGCTTCTACGCGCGAGATCGTGTCGACGGCGAAGCGCACCGGTGCAAGCGTCCGGGGCCCCGTTCCGCTTCCGACCCGCATCGAGAAGTTTACGGTCAACCGGTCCCCGCACATCGACAAGAAGAGCCGCGAACAGTTCGAGATGCGCACGCATAAGCGCCTTCTCGACATCGTAGACCCGACCCCGCAGACGGTGGACGCGCTGATGAAGCTCGATCTCGCCGCCGGTGTCGATGTTGAGATCAAGCTCTGAGCTTGCTCGAGCTGAGTTGGAAGGATTGAACCGATGCGTTCAGGTGTGATTGCACAGAAGGTGGGAATGACCCGCGTCTACAACGACGCCGGCGAGCATGTCCCGGTAACGGTACTGCGTATGGACGGCTGCCAGGTCGTTGCCACGCGCACTGTCGAAAAGAATGGCTATACCGCAGTTCAGCTCGGTGCAGGCCAGGCGAAGGTGAAGAACACGTCGAAGGCGATGCGCGGCAACTTTGCCGTCGCCAACGTCGAGCCGAAGGCCAAGCTCGCAGAATTCCGCGTCTCGGAAGACAATCTGCTCGAGATCGGCACCGAGCTTAAGGCAGGTCACTTTGCAGCCGGTCAGCTCGTCGACGTGACGGGCACGACGATCGGTAAGGGTTTTGCCGGCGCCATGAAGCGCCACGGTTTCGGCGGTCTGCGCGCCACGCACGGTGTGTCGGTTTCGCACCGCTCGCACGGTTCGACCGGCTCGCGCCAGGATCCGGGCAAGGTTTTCAAGAACAAGAAGATGGCTGGTCACATGGGCCAGACGCGCGTCACGACACAGAACCTGGAAGTGGTTTCGACCGACGAAGATCGCGGTCTGATCCTGATCAAAGGTGCTGTTCCCGGTTCCAAGGGTGCCTGGATCATCGTGCGCGACGCCGTCAAGTCGGCCGCGAAGTAAGGGAGCCAGATCAATGGAATTGAACGTCAAGACCCTCGAGGGAAAAGACGCCGGGAAGGTTTCCCTTTCGGACGAAATTTTCGGCCTCGAGCCCCGTGAAGACATTCTCGCCCGCGTCATACGTTGGCAGCTTGCCAAGAAGCAGCAGGGCACGCACAAGGCAAAGGGCCGCGCTGAAGTTTCGCGCACCGGCGCCAAGATGTACAAGCAGAAGGGTACGGGCCGCGCTCGTCACCATTCGGCTCGTGCTCCGCAGTTCCGCGGCGGCGGCAAGGCCCACGGCCCTGTAGTCCGCAGCCACGAGCACGACCTTCCGAAGAAGGTTCGCGCGCTTGGCCTTCGCCACGCCCTTTCGGCCAAGATCAAGGCCGATGACGTCATCGTCATCGATAACCTGGTTGCTGCCGAAGCCAAGACCAAGGTTCTCGCGTCCGCTTTCGAGACGCTCGGCCTGACCAACGCCCTCTTCATCGGCGGCGCAGAGCTTGACGGCAACTTCAAGCTCGCAGCTCAGAACATCCCGAACATCGATGTTCTGCCGATCCAGGGCATCAACGTTTACGACATCGTGCGCCGCGGCAAGCTCGTGCTTTCCAAGGCTGCGGTTGAAGCGCTAGAGGAGCGATTCAAGTGACCGATCTCCGCCACTACGATGTGATCGTCTCCCCGGCGATCACCGAAAAGTCCACGCTGGTATCCGAGAACAACCAGGTTGTTTTCAATGTCGCCAAGCAGGCGACGAAGCCGGAAATCAAGGCTGCGGTCGAGGCGCTGTTCGGCGTCAAGGTCACGGCCGTCAACACTCTGCTGCGCAAGGGCAAGACCAAGCGGTTCCGCGGTTTTGTCGGCAAGCAGAAGGACGTGAAGAAGGCTGTCGTGACGCTGGCTGAAGGCCAGACGATCGACGTCTCCACCGGTCTCTGAGGAATAAGAAAATGGCATTGAAAACATTCAATCCGACGACCCCGAGCCAGCGTCAGCTGGTCATCGTGGACCGCTCCTCGCTCTACAAGGGCAAGCCGGTCAAGGCGCTGACGGAAGGTCTGACCAAGAGCGGCGGTCGTAACAACCTCGGCCGTATCACTGCCCGCTTCATCGGCGGCGGTCACAAGCGCAGCTACCGTCTGGTCGACTTCAAGCGTCGCAAGTTCGATGTCGAAGGCACGGTCGAGCGTATCGAATACGACCCAAACCGCACGGCTTTCATCGCGCTGGTGAGCTATGCCGACGGCGAACAGGCCTACATCATCGCTCCGCAGCGTCTTGCTGCCGGCGACAAGATCATCGCTTCGGAAAAGGCTGTCGACGTCAAGCCCGGCAACACCATGCCGCTGCAGTACATCCCGGTCGGCTCTATCATCCACAACGTGGAAATGAAGCCGGGCAAGGGCGGTCAGATCGCCCGTTCCGCCGGTTCCTACGCGCAGCTCGTCGGTCGTGACCAGGGCATGGCGATCCTTCGCCTTAACTCCGGCGAACAGCGTCTGGTCAGCGGCATCTGCCTCGCTTCGATCGGCGCCGTCTCCAACCCGGACCACGCCAACATCAACGACGGCAAAGCCGGTCGTACCGTCTGGCGCGGGAAGCGTCCGCATAACCGCGGTGTTGTCATGAACCCGGTCGACCATCCGCACGGCGGTGGTGAAGGCCGCACCTCCGGGGGTCGCCATCCGGTGACACCGTGGGGCAAGCCGACCAAGGGCAAGCGCACCCGGTCGAACAAGTCGACCGACAAGATGATCATGCGCTCGCGTCATCAGCGTAAGAAGTAAGAGAGGAAGTCTCCAATGGCTCGTTCAGTATGGAAAGGTCCGTTCGTTGACGGCTATCTTCTCAAGAAGGCTGAGAAGGTTCGTGAAGGCGGACGTGCAGAAGTGATCAAGATCTGGAGCCGTCGCTCCACGATCCTGCCGCAGTTTGTCGGTCTTACCTTCGGCGTCTACAACGGCAGCAAGCATATCCCGGTCAGCGTCAATGAAGACATGGTCGGCCACAAATTCGGTGAATTCTCTCCGACCCGCACCTACTACGGTCACGGCGCGGACAAGAAGGCGAAGAGGAAGTAACAATGGGCAAGGCAAAAGCCGAACGCCGGCTGAAGGACAACGAGGCGCAAGCAGTCGCCCGCACGCTCCGCGTCAGCCCCCAGAAGCTCAACCTGGTTGCTGCGGCTATCCGCGGCAAGAAGGTCGAGCGAGCACTCGCTGAGCTGGAGTTCTCCCGCAAGCGCATCGCGGGCGCCGTCAGGAAGACGCTCGAATCCGCGATCGCCAACGCCGAGAACAACCACGATCTCGACGTCGACGCTCTCGTCGTCGCCGAGGCCTATGTGGGCAAGTCGATCGTCATGAAGCGCTTCCACGCTCGTGGCCGCGGTCGCGCGTCGCGCATCGAAAAGCCCTTCGCGCACCTGACGATTGTCGTTCGTGAAGTGCAGGCAGCAGAGGAGGCCGCATAATGGGTCAGAAAATCAATCCGATCGGTTTCCGTCTCGGCATCAATCGTACCTGGGATAGCCGCTGGTTCGCGGACAATGCCGAGTATGGCCAGCTGCTGCACGAAGACCTGAAAATGCGCAAGTTCGTCATGAGCGAACTGAAGCAGGCCGGGATCTCCAAGGTGGTCATCGAGCGTCCGCACAAGAAGTGCCGCGTCACGATCCACTCGGCTCGTCCGGGCCTGATCATCGGCCGCAAGGGCGCCGACATCGACAAGCTCCGCAAGAAGCTGTCCGATATGACCAACTCGGAAACGCACCTCAACATCGTCGAAGTGCGTAAGCCCGAAGTCGACGCAACGCTGGTCGCTCAGTCGATCGCCCAGCAGCTCGAGCGCCGCGTGGCTTTCCGCCGCGCCATGAAGCGCGCCGTTCAATCCGCGATGCGTCTTGGCGCCGAAGGCATCAAGATCACCTGCGCCGGCCGTCTCGGCGGTGCGGAAATCGCCCGTACGGAATGGTACCGTGAAGGTCGCGTGCCGCTGCACACGCTGCGCGCTGACATCGACTACGGCACGGCAGAAGCAGAAACCGCATTCGGTATCTGCGGCATCAAGGTCTGGATCTTCAAGGGCGAAATCCTTGAGCACGATCCGATGGCTTCCGAACGTCGCGCGCTGGAAGGCGACGCACAGGGTCCGGCAAGCCGCGAACGCGACCGTGGCGATCGTCGCCGCGAACGCGACAACGCGTAATTAGCGCTGGCGAAAGATAAGCTCGGAGAAGTAAGAAAATGTTGCAGCCAAAGCGTACTAAGTACCGCAAGCAGTTCAAGGGCCGCATCAAGGGCGTCGCCAAGGGCGGTTCTGACCTGGCATTCGGCGAATTCGGCCTGAAGGCTCAGGAGCCCAACCGCGTCAACGCACGCGAGATCGAAGCGGCTCGCCGCGCGATCACGCGTTACATGAAGCGCGCCGGCCGTGTATGGATCCGCGTGTTCCCGGACGTTCCGGTAACCGCAAAGCCCACCGAAGTCCGCATGGGTAAGGGTAAGGGCTCCGTTGAGTACTGGGCATGCAAGGTCAAGCCCGGTCGTATGATGTTCGAGATCGACGGCGTCAGCGAAGAGATCGCCCGTGAGGCGCTTCGTCTCGGCTCTGCCAAGCTCTCGGTCAAGACGCGCTTCGTACAGCGCATTGCAGAGTAAGGATTGAGCTCATGAAAGCCTCAGATGTTCGCGCGTTGACCGCCGACCAACTCAAGGACGAGCTTGCCAAGCTGAAGAAGGAGCAGTTCAACCTGCGCTTCCAGAAGGCGACCGGCCAGCTCGAAAAGTCCTCGCGCATCAACGAAGTCCGCAAGGACATCGCCCGCGTGAAAACCATTGCCCGCCAGAAGGCGGCAGAAGTTAAGGCCTAAAGGAAGAAAAATATGCCGAAGCGCATCCTGCAGGGCGTCGTCGTTGGCGACAAGAACGAGAAGACGGTAGTGGTTCGTGTCGAACGTCGTTTTGCTCACCCGCTGCTCCAGAAGACCGTTCGTCGTTCCAAGAAGTACAAGGCCCACGACGAAAACAACCAGTACAAGATCGGCGATACCGTATCCATCGAGGAATGCGCGCCAATCTCCAAGGACAAGCGCTGGACGGTGATCGCCGCCCAGGGCAAGTAAACAGAATTTTGCGCGAGGCCTTGCGTCTCGCCGAAATATCTGTATGAAGCAGCGTCGGAACGCTCGAATGCCGGGCGTTCTTTTGCTTTGAGCGCACGGAAGGTCCCGTTCGGGAAACCACCCTGGCACGATCGATCCCGCGCTATTCAGCTATTGCCGTGTCTGTGCTGCCGTTCGGCAGGTCGGCCGGCAGAAAATTTTCATAAGCCGGAGTAGGGGGCTAGCCCAACCATTCCGGTAAACCAAGAAGGCGACCTGATATGATTCAGATGCAAACAAACCTCGACGTCGCGGATAATTCCGGCGCACGTCGTGTCATGTGCATCAAGGTGCTGGGCGGCTCGAAGCGCAAGTATGCCTCGATCGGCGACGTCATCGTCGTTTCGATCAAGGAAGCGATCCCGCGCGGCCGCGTGAAGAAGGGTGACGTGATGAAGGCGGTTGTCGTTCGCACCGCCAAGGACATCCGTCGTCCGGATGGCTCGGTCATCCGCTTCGACACCAACGCAGCAGTCCTCATCGACAACAAGAAAGAGCCGATCGGCACCCGTATCTTCGGACCGGTTCCGCGCGAACTTCGCGCCAAGAACCACATGAAGATCATCTCGCTGGCTCCCGAAGTACTGTAAGGAGCGGAAGCGATGCAGAAGATTCGTAAAGGCGACAAGGTCGTCATGCTCGCTGGCAAGGACAAGGGCCGCACCGGCGAAGTCGTTCAGGTTATGCCGAAGGAAGATCGTGCGGTCGTCCGTGGCGTCAACGTCGTGAAGCGCCACCAGCGCCAGACGCAGACCCAGGAAGCCGGCATTATCAACAAGGAAGCCCCGGTTCACCTGTCCAACATTGCAATCGTCGACAAGGACGGCAAGCCGACCCGCGTCGGTTTCAAGGTCGTTGACGGCAAGAAGGTCCGCGTGGCCAAGCGTTCTGGAGAAGTGATCGATGGCTGAGGCAAAGTACGAGCCGCGGCTCAAGAAGGAATATGTCGAGCGCATCCGCAAGGCGATGCAGGAGAAGTTCTCCTACGCCAACGAGATGATGATTCCGAAGCTCGACAAGATCGTCATCAACATGGGCGTCGGTGAAGCGACCGCTGACTCTAAGAAGCCGACGGTTGCTGCCGCCGACCTCGCAGCGATCGCCGGTCAGAAGCCGGTCATCACCCGCGCACGCAACTCTATCGCAGGCTTCAAGGTCCGCGAAAACATGCCGATCGGCGCAAAGGTCACCCTGCGCGGCGCCCGCATGTACGAGTTCCTGGATCGTCTGGTCAACATCGCGCTCCCGCGCGTTCGCGACTTCCGCGGCCTGAACCCGAAGAGCTTTGACGGCCGTGGCAACTTCGCCATGGGCATCAAGGAGCACATTGTGTTCCCTGAGATCAACTACGACAAGGTTGATCAGATGTGGGGCATGGACATCATCGTTTGCACGACGGCGACGACCGACGACGAAGCACGGGCTCTCCTGAAGGAGTTCAGCTTCCCGTTCCGTCAATAACCGTAACGACGAGCGTAGAAAAGGAACCTGACATGGCGAAGACAAGCGCAGTTGAAAAGAACAAGCGCCGCCGTACTACGGTCGCCAACCAGGCCGCTAAGCGGGCTGCGTTGAAGGCGATCATCATGAACCAGGCTCTTCCGATCGAAGAGCGGTTCAAGGCCTCGATCAAGCTGGCATCCCTGCCGCGCGATGGATCGAAGACCCGCATTCGCAACCGTTGCGAAGTGTCGGGCCGTCCGCGCGCATATTACCGCAAACTGCGCATGTCGCGTATTGCGCTGCGTGAACTCGGCAATCTCGGCAAGGTGCCGGGCATCGTCAAGTCGAGCTGGTAAGGAGCAGGTTAGATGACAATGACTGATCCGTTGGGCGATATGCTCACCCGTATCCGTAACGGCGCTTCCCGCCGCAAGTCGTCGGTCTCGACGCCTGCGTCCAAGCTCCGTGCACGTGTTCTCGATGTCCTGCAGTCCGAAGGCTACATCCGTGGCTATTCCGTCGTCGATTTCGGCAACGGCAAGTCGGAGCTCAACATCGAGCTGAAGTACTATGAAGGCGCATCGGTGATCCGCGAGATCGGCCGTGTGTCCAAGCCGGGCCGCCGGGTTTATGTCTCGGTCAAGTCCATTCCGCAGGTCGCGAACGGCCTCGGCATCACCATCCTTTCGACTCCGAAGGGCGTGATGGCCGATCACCAGGCTCGCGAACAGAACGTTGGTGGCGAGGTTCTCTGCTCGGTCTTCTAAGATCGGGCAGGGTCTCCATAGCGAACAGACAGGATTGAAACATGTCTCGTATCGGTAAGAAGCCCGTTCAGGTGCCTGCTGGGATCACGGCTACGGTCGAAGGCCAGAAGGTTACTGCAAAGGGCCCGAAGGGCGAGCTGTTCTTCGTCGCGAATGACGAAATCAGCCTCAAGCTCGAAAACAACGCGGTCGTCGTGACGCCGCTGAACCAGTCCAAGAATGCACGGTCGAAGTGGGGCATGTCCCGCACGATGATCGAAGGCATCTTCAAGGGCGTCAAGGAAGGTTTCGAGCGCAAGCTTGAAATCAACGGCGTCGGTTACCGCGCCGCCATGCAGGGCAAGAACCTGCAGCTGGCCCTCGGTTTCAGCCACGACGTGGTCTACGAACCGCCGGTCGGTATCTCGATCGCTGTGCCGAAGCCGACGGAAATCGTCGTCAGCGGCATCAACAAGCAGCAGGTCGGCCAGGTTGCCGCCGAAATCCGCGAATATCGCGGTCCCGAGCCCTACAAGGGCAAGGGCGTTAAGTATGCCGACGAGCGGATCGTCCGCAAAGAAGGCAAGAAGAAGTAAGGATCACGCGAAATGGCTAGCAGGAAAGAAGCACTTGCACGTCGTGCCAACCGCGTGCGCCGTCATATCAAGTCGGTGGCCAATGGCCGTCCGCGCCTGTCGGTTCATCGCTCATCGAAGAACATCTATGCCCAGATCATCGACGATGTGGCCGGCAAGACGCTTGCGTCCGCCTCCACCCTCGATAAGGATCTGCGCGGTTCTCTGAAGACCGGTGCCGATACCGCCGCCGCTGCTGCAGTGGGCAAGCTCGTCGCCGAGCGCGCCTCCAAGGCCGGCGTGTCGGAGGTCGTGTTCGACCGTGGCGCCTTCATTTATCATGGTCGCATCAAGGCTCTCGCCGAAGCGGCCCGCGAAGGCGGTCTCACCTTCTGATCAGTTTCCGGCCGGACGCTTTTGCGCCGGCCGGATTTTCGCCGGACCGCAAGGCACTCCTCGAGAAAGGGAAGGCTGATGCGGTCCTCATTTGTTTGCCGATTGCACCCGGAAAAGAAAAAGGAAGAGGACAATGGCACAGGAAAGAAGGCCGCAGCGGGAAGACCGCCAGAGCCGTGAAGAGCGCGATAGCGAATTCGTCGACAAGCTTGTCGCGATCAACCGCGTCGCCAAGGTCGTCAAGGGCGGCCGTCGTTTTGGTTTCGCAGCACTCGTCGTCGTCGGCGACCAGAAGGGCCGCGTCGGCTTCGGCCATGGCAAGGCACGCGAAGTGCCGGAAGCCATCCGCAAGGCAACCGAAGCTGCCAAGCGCGAACTGATCTTCGTACCGCTGCGTGACGGCCGTACGCTGCATCACGACGTTCATGGCCGCCACGGCGCCGGCAAGGTTCTGCTGCGCTCGGCCAAGGTCGGTACCGGCATCATCGCCGGCGGTCCGATGCGCGCCGTTTTCGAAACGCTCGGCATGCACGACGTCGTCGCCAAGTCGACCGGTTCGTCGAACCCCTACAACATGGTTCGCGCCACCTTCGACGCTCTGAAGCACCAGGTTCACCCGAAGGACATCGCAGCTCAGCGCGGCATCAAGTATGCAACGCTGCAGGCTCGTCGTAGCGCCTCCGGCAACGCCTCTGAAGAATAAGAGGAGCTGACCAATGGCCAAGGCTACCAAGAAGGCTGAAGCGAAGACTGTCACGATCGAACAGATCGGCAGCCCGATTCGCCGTCCGGACGTCCAGCAGCGCACGCTGATCGGTCTCGGACTGAACAAGATGCACCGTCGCCGCACGCTGGAGGATACTCCTTCGGTTCGTGGCATGATCCGTGCTGTCCAGCATCTCGTTCGCGTCGTCGACGAGAAGTGAGACGGAGGAAACGCTCATGAAACTCAATGAAATCAAGGACAACGAAGGCTCGACCCACAGCCGCAAGCGCCTCGGCCGCGGCATCGGCTCGGGCTCGGGCAAGACCGGTGGTCGCGGTGTGAAGGGTCAGAAGTCCCGTTCCGGCGTCGCCATCAACGGCTTCGAAGGCGGCCAGATGCCGATCTACCGTCGCCTGCCGAAGCGCGGCTTCAATAACATCTTCGCTTCCGACTTCGTCGTCGTGTCGCTCGCCCGTATCCAGGCCGCGATCGACGCCGGCAAGCTCGATGCGAAGGCCACGGTTGACGCAGCCTCCCTCAAGGCTGCCGGCGTCATCCGCCGTGCCAAGGACGGTGTGCGCGTTCTCGCCGACGGCGAACTCAAGGCCAAGATCACCATCGTCGTCGCGGGCGCTTCCAAGCCTGCCGTCGAGAAGATCGAAAAGGCCGGCGGCAGCGTGACGCTGCTCTCGGCTCCTGTTGCAGCCGAATAATAATCTGATGATATGTCGCCCGGGGTGCTTCACACCGGGCGATTTTGCTCCCATATGTGGGCCTCACAAAATGTTGGCTGGCGCGCTCGCGTCACGCCGGTAAGACTGGAAAACAAGGGTGAGGCATGGGGTTGCACTGCAATCCGTTCCAAGCCCGGTTTTGAATAATTTTCATACTGATTCCGGGGCCGGCCTGTCCCCCAGAGACGGCCGGAATTGGTAGCGCGGAGAATCGCATGGCTTCTGCAGCGGAACAATTGGCATCCAACCTCAATTTTTCGACCTTTGCCAAAGCCGAGGATTTGAAGAAGCGCCTGTGGTTCACACTGGCAGCTCTCCTCGTCTACAGGCTCGGCACCCATATTCCGCTCCCGGGTCTCAATCCCGAAGCCTATGCCCAGGCTTTCCGCGGCCAGGCAGGCGGCATTCTCGGCCTTTTCAACATGTTCTCGGGCGGCGCCGTTCAGCGCATGGCGATTTTCGCGCTCGGCATCATGCCCTATATCTCCGCTTCGATCATCGTGCAGCTGATGACCTCGGTCGTGCCGGCGCTCGAAAACCTGAAGAAGGAAGGCGAGCAGGGCCGCAAGATCATCAACCAGTATACCCGCTACGGCACGGTGATTCTCGGTGCGCTGCAGGCCTACGGCATTGCCGCCGGTCTTGAGAGCGGCCAGGGCCTCGTCGTCGAGCCGGGCTGGTTCTTCCGTGTATCCACCGTCCTGACGCTGCTGGGCGGCACGATGTTCCTGATGTGGCTCGGCGAGCAGATCACCTCGCGCGGCATCGGCAACGGCATTTCGCTGATCATCTTCGCCGGCATCGCCGCCGGACTCCCCACGGCGCTTGCAGGCACGCTGGAACTCGGCCGCACCGGTGCGCTGTCGACTCCGCTCATCCTGCTCGTCATTATCGTTGCGATCGGCGTCATCGGCGTCATCGTCTTCGTGGAGCGTGCGCAGCGCCGGCTGCTGATTCAATATCCGAAGCGCCAGGTCGGCAACCGCATGTTCCAGGGCGACACCTCGCATCTGCCGCTCAAGCTCAACACCTCGGGCGTTATCCCGGCGATTTTCGCGTCGTCGCTGTTGCTGCTGCCGGCAACGATTGCCGGCTTTGCCAGAACCACTGCAATGCCGGCCTGGGCGACGTCGATCGTTGCGGCGCTCGGCCATGGCCAGCCGCTCTACATGGTGCTCTATGCGGCACTGATCGCCTTCTTCGCCTTCTTCTACACGGCCATCGTCTTCAATCCGAAGGACACGGCCGACAATCTGAAGAAGCATGGCGGCTTCATTCCCGGCATCCGTCCGGGTGAGCGCACCGCCGAATATATCGACTACGTGCTGACCCGCATCACGATGATCGGCGCGATCTATCTCGTCTTCGTCTGCATCCTTCCGGAGATTTTGGTGTCGCAAACCGGCATTCCATTATCCCTTGGTGGGACTTCGCTTTTGATCGTGGTTAGCGTAACTCTTGATACGGTTGCACAGATCCAGGGTCACCTGATCGCGCAGCAATACGAAGGCCTGATCAAGAAATCGAAGTTGCGTGGAGGAAAGAGGGGGCGATGAGACTTATCCTTTTGGGGCCGCCGGGCGCGGGCAAGGGAACCCAGGCCCAGCGGATCGTGGAAAAGCACGGCATTCCGCAGCTTTCCACGGGAGAAATGCTGCGTGCAGCGGTCAATGCCGGCACGGAAGTCGGCAAGCGCGCCAAGGCGGTGATGGACGCCGGCAAGCTGGTCTCGGATGAGATCGTCATTGCCATCGTCTCGGAGCGAATCGATCAGCCCGATTGCGCCAACGGCTTCATTCTCGACGGCTTCCCCCGGACGCTGGTCCAGGCGGACGCCACCGAGGCGATGCTGAAGGCCAAGGGTCTCGATCTTTCCGTCGTAGTGGAATTCCGAGTCGATGATGCAGAACTGGTCCGTCGTGTTGCCGGTCGCTACTCCTGTGCACAGTGCGGCAGCGTCTATCACGACACCGACAAGGTTCCGGCCAGTGAAGGCGTTTGCGACAAGTGCGGTTCAACCCACTTCAAGCGCCGTCCGGACGACACTCCGGAAACCATGACGGCGCGGTTGCAGGTCTATTACAAGGAAACCTCACCGCTGATCGGCTACTACCATGCCAAGGGCAAGCTCAAGTCCGTCGACGGCATGGCGGAGATCGATCAGGTGACAGCCGAGGTCGAAGCCATTCTTTGCAAGCTTTAAGGCTTTGAAAATAAAACTTGGCGGAACGGTTGCTTTTCAGCAGTGATTCCGCTAAACACCGCGCCAACTCGCGACATTCCATGCGATCGGCGCGGATTTCCCAGGGAAGTCCGGGTTCGGTCGTTTTGACATGTTGCGGACCTAAATTTGAACGGGCGGTTCCAAAGACCGCATAACGAAGCCCACTTGCCGGATGGCAACTGGAATGCAAGGAGAACAGGCGTGGCACGTATCGCTGGCGTCAACATCCCGACTGCAAAGCGCGTTGTCATCGCGCTGACCTACATTCACGGGATCGGTCCGAAATTCGCACAGGAAATCGTCGAGAAGGTCGGTATCCCGGCTGAACGCCGAGTGCATCAGCTGACGGACGCCGAAGTCCTTCAGATCCGCGAAGCCATCGACCGCGACTATCAGGTCGAGGGCGATCTTCGTCGCGATACCGCGATGAACATCAAGCGTCTGATGGATCTCGGCTGCTACCGCGGCCTGCGTCATCGTCGCGGCCTTCCGGTCCGTGGTCAGCGTACGCACACCAATGCCCGCACCCGCAAGGGTCCGGCAAAGGCAATCGCTGGCAAGAAGAAGTAATCTCCGGGAAACCGGGACGAGGGGGCTGGCGGTCTGCGCCGGCCTCTTTTGAGTTTGGAGCGGGACCATATAGGCGCCGTTCCGGTGTAGCCGCTGGCATTACGGCGGTGAAGAGATCAACGAAAGGAATAACATGGCTAAGGAAGCCGTCCGCGTTCGCCGTCGCGAGCGCAAGAATATCTCGTCGGGTGTCGCTCACGTCAACTCGACCTTCAACAACACGATGATCACCATCACCGATGCGCAGGGCAATGCGATCGCCTGGTCGTCGGCTGGCGCCAAGGGCTTCAAGGGCTCGCGCAAGTCGACCCCGTTCGCTGCCCAGATCGCTGCCGAAGACTGCGCCAAGAAGGCCCAGGAGCACGGCATGAAGTCGCTGGAAGTCGAAGTCTGCGGTCCGGGTTCGGGTCGTGAATCGGCTCTGCGCGCGCTCCAGGCTGCGGGTTTCATGATCACGTCCATCCGCGACGTGACCCCGATCCCGCACAATGGCTGCCGTCCGCGCAAGAAGCGCCGCGTCTGATCATCGCTCTCGTCACCGGTGAGCGCCTTCGCGCTCCCGGTGGTTTTCAAGCTCGGTTGCCACGATTGGATGGTGGCAACGAACGGAAGGCAAACTCATGATTCAGAAGAACTGGCAGGAACTGATCAAGCCGAACAAGGTGGAGTTCTCCTCGAGCTCGCGCACCAGGGCGACGCTCGTTGCCGAACCGTTGGAGCGCGGTTTCGGCCTCACCCTCGGCAACGCACTGCGCCGCGTTCTGCTCTCCTCGCTGCGCGGTGCCGCCGTCACGGCGGTGCAGATCGACGGCGTGCTGCATGAATTCTCCTCGATTCCGGGCGTTCGCGAAGACGTCACGGACATCGTGCTCAACATCAAGGAAATCGCCATCAAGATGGATGGCGACGACGCGAAGCGCATGGTCGTGCGTAAGCAGGGCCCGGGCGTTGTCACGGCTGGCGACATCCAGACGGTCGGAGATATCGAAATCCTCAACCCCGAGCATGTGATCTGCACGCTCGACGAGGGCGCCGAAATCCGCATGGAATTCACCGTCAACAACGGCAAGGGCTACGTTCCGGCCGAGCGCAATCGTGCGGAAGATGCTCCGATCGGTCTCATCCCGGTCGACAGCCTTTATTCGCCGGTCAAGAAGGTGTCCTACAAGGTTGAGAATACCCGCGAAGGACAGGTTCTCGACTACGACAAGCTGAACATGACCATCGAAACCGATGGCTCGATCACCGGCGAAGACGCCGTCGCATTCGCGGCGCGCATCCTCCAGGATCAGCTTGGCGTCTTCGTCAACTTTGACGAGCCGCAGAAGGAAACCGAAGAAGAAGCAGTCACCGAACTCGCTTTCAACCCGGCTCTCCTCAAGAAGGTGGACGAACTCGAGCTGTCGGTCCGTTCGGCAAACTGCCTGAAGAACGACAATATCGTCTACATCGGCGACCTCATTCAGAAGACCGAAGCAGAAATGCTCCGCACACCGAATTTTGGTCGCAAGTCGCTGAACGAAATCAAGGAAGTTCTCGCTTCCATGGGCCTGCACCTCGGCATGGAAGTGCCGGCCTGGCCGCCCGAGAACATCGAAGATCTCGCCAAGCGTTACGAAGACCAATACTGAGAAAACAAAAGGCAGGCTCTATCGGCTGCCTTTCCCCGTCAAACAGCAGGCATATCGCCTGCATGTGCCAGGAAACGGCAGGCCCGGTAACGAAGTAAGGGCCCTGCATTAAAGGAGAATAGCAATGCGCCACGCAAAGGCCGGCCGCAAGCTGAACAGAACCGCAAGCCACCGCAAGGCGATGTTCGCCAACATGGCGGCTTCGCTGATCACCCACGAGCAGATCGTCACGACTCTGCCGAAGGCCAAGGAAATCCGTCCGATCGTCGAAAAGCTCGTGACGCTCGGCAAGCGCGGCGACCTGCACGCCCGCCGTCAGGCGATCTCGCAGATCCGCGATGCCGCCGTCGTTTCGAAGCTGTTCGACACGATCGCAACGCGTTACGCCACCCGCAACGGCGGCTACCTGCGCATCATGAAGGCCGGCTTCCGCCAGGGCGACAATGCCGCCATGGCCGTTGTCGAATTTGTCGACCGCGACACCTACGCCAAGGGCGCAGCCGACAAGGCCCGCGTTGCTGCCGAAGAGCAGGCCGTCGCCGCTTAATCTTCCGCTCCGTCGGAAATGGAACAGCCGGGCTGCGAAGCCCGGCTGTTTTTGTTTGTGCATCGGCTGGCGACGGAGGAGGGGCGGCACTTGGCAACGGCTGGCAACGTTTGGATGTGAAAGGACAGGTTCAATTGCCCGAAATCGTCCGGTCTCACTCTCGTGCGCAGTTCCGGCGTCTCGCGGCTCTGCTTCTCGTCATCGCCCTCGGTCTGGCGATCCGGCGGTTTGGTTATGCGCTCGATCTACCCTTCGTCATCGTCAAATACGGTGGCTCGGCGCTCTGGGGCGCGATGGTCTACCTGCTGTTGGCGCTGGGGATCGCAAGACTGCAGCCGGTGGCAACCGCCGTCATGGCCCTGATCGTTGCGGTCTGCGTGGAACTGTTCCGCCTGTATCACACGCCTTGGCTCGACGCGTTTCGGCTGACTGCCGCAGGCGCGCTGCTGCTCGGCCGCATCTTCTCGCTGTGGAACATTCTCGCCTACGCAATGGGAATAGCCGCGGCCTGCCTGTTCGATCCCGCGCGCCGGTGATCCCTTACGAAGCCGACGCCATCGCGCGATTGCGCATCCTGCCTTGGGCCTTTTTCCGGCTGCGGGCGATTGGTCGCCAGGAGCGGTAGAGGATGAGGGCGATGATCAGCCCGACGTAAATATATTGTTCGAGATCGAGGATCTTGGTCGAGAGGGCAAAATGCAGCGCTCCGCTGGCTGCGATGATGTAAACGAGGCGGTGCAACCAGTTCCAGTTCGAGCCGAGGCGGCGGATCGAGAAATTATTGGATGTCCCTGCCAGCGGAATGAGCATCGCCAAGGCCGCCATGCCGAACATGATGAACGGGCGCTTCAGCACGTCGTTGACGACCGCTTGGATATCCATCGCCTGGTCGAGCACCATATAGACGGTGAAATGCATCAGCGCGTAGTAGAATGTCAAAAGGCCGAGCGCACGGCGGTAGCGCAGGTAATTCCAGCCGAACAGCTCGCGGGCGGGCGAGACGGCAAGGGTCGCGATCAGGAAGCGGATCGTCCAGATGCCGAGGAAGAGCTCGAAGGTCTTGACCGGATCGGCGCCGAGCTGATCGGTCGCGCCGAGATAGAAAGTCCAGGCGGCCGGCAGAAGGCCTGCCACATACAGCAGCCAGACGGAAGCGGGCTGCCAGCGTTTCGGGATGGCGAGGGAGAGTTCCGCCATCAGAAATTCGCCTTCAGATCCATGCCGGCATAAAGGCTCGCCACCTCGTCGGCATAACCGTTGAAGGGCAGGGTGGGATGCCGGCTGGCACCGAAGAAGCCGCTTTCGCCGATGCGCCTCTCGCTTGCCTGGCTCCAGCGCGGGTGGTCGACGGCAGGGTTGACATTGGCGTAGAAGCCGTATTCCTGCGGATTGGTCACCTGCCAGGTATTCTTCGGCTGCTGGTCGGTGAGGGTGATCCTGACGATCGACTTGATGCCCTTGAAGCCGTATTTCCACGGCACGACGAGGCGGATCGGCGCGCCGTTCTGGTTCGGCAGCGTTTCGCCATAGAGCCCGACGGCAAGCAGCGTCAGCGGATGGCGTGCTTCGTCGAGCCGCAGACCCTCGACATAAGGCCAGTCGAGCGACTGGAAGAAACCCTTCTGCCCCGGCATTTCCTCCGGGCGCACGACGGTTTCGAAGGCGACATATTTGGCGCTGCCGAGCGGCTCGACCTTGTCGAGCAGCGATGCCAGCGGAAAGCCGTCCCAAGGAATGACCATCGACCAGGCCTCGACGCAGCGCATCCGATAGGTGCGTTCCTCGATCGGGAATTCCTTGACTAGCGCCTCGAGGTCGAAGGTGCCCGGTTTGTTGACCATGCCGTCGACCTTGATCGTCCAGGGCAGCGGCTTGAAAGCGCCGGAATTTGCCGCGGGATCGCCTTTGTCGAGGCCGAATTCATAGAAATTGTTGTAGGTGGTGACGTCCTTGAGCGGCGTCGGCTTCTCATCGACCTTATACTTGCTTTCGGCGGCGGAGAGGGCGGCCGCGCCCGCCTTGTCGGCGCCGTAAAGCGCCATGGCGCCGAGAGCCGCCGCGCCCAGGAATTCACGCCGGCGCAGATAGACTTGGCGCGGCGTGATCTCCGACGACGCGATCTTCGGGGGGCGATAGCTTGGCATGTCGAAAACCTCCAGGGCGGATTTCTTCAATATAAGTCTTAAACGAACCGCCCGCATGTTCGGATCAATGTCTATGCCTTGAATCTCGCCGAGGGGAAGCCAATTTTTTGTGTTCGGCTGTGATGGAAATAGTCTGTAACCAAACCTCGTGCCGAACCGTATATCATCGATGGTGCTCAAGGCGCTGTTCCCGGCAGCGTACCGGATTTGACCTTGCCGGTAGTGACAGCCCCCGTCGATTGGATTAGGACAATTCCAAAAGGCAGCGTTCGCCCGGCCCGCAGGCTTCATGCCGCTTCGCTTTGCCTGATCATTTCCGACACGTCGAGGAAGACACCGATGCCAGCTTACCGTTCCAGAACCACGACCCACGGCCGCAACATGGCAGGCGCGCGCGGCCTTTGGCGCGCCACGGGCATGAAGGATTCGGATTTCGGCAAGCCGATCATTGCGGTGGTGAATTCCTTCACCCAGTTCGTGCCCGGCCACGTGCATCTGAAGGATCTCGGCCAGCTCGTCGCCCGCGAAATCGAGGCGGCCGGCGGTGTCGCCAAGGAATTCAACACCATCGCTGTCGATGACGGCATCGCCATGGGCCATGACGGCATGCTCTATTCGCTGCCCTCGCGCGAGCTCATTGCCGACAGCGTCGAATACATGGTCAATGCCCATTGCGCCGACGCGATGGTCTGCATTTCCAACTGCGATAAAATCACCCCCGGCATGCTGATGGCGTCGCTGCGCCTCAATATCCCGACAGTCTTCGTCTCCGGCGGCCCGATGGAAGCCGGCAAGGTTGTCCTGCACGGCAAGACCCATGCGCTCGATCTCGTCGACGCCATGGTCGCGGCTGCCGACGACAAGATCTCCGATGAAGACGTCAAGGTCATCGAGCGTTCCGCCTGTCCGACCTGTGGTTCCTGCTCCGGCATGTTCACCGCAAACTCCATGAACTGCCTCACCGAGGCGCTCGGCCTGTCGCTGCCCGGCAATGGCTCGACGCTCGCCACTCACGCCGACCGCAAGCGCCTCTTTGTCGAGGCCGGTCACCTGATCGTCGATCTCGCCCGCCGCTATTATGAGCAGGACGACGTCAAGGCGCTGCCGCGTACCATCGCCTCCAAGCAGGCCTTCGAAAACGCCATGGCGCTCGATATCGCCATGGGCGGTTCGACCAACACCGTCCTGCACATCCTGGCTGCCGCCCATGAAGGTGAGGTCGATTTCACCATGGCCGATATCGATGCGCTGTCGCGCCGCGTGCCGTGCCTGTCGAAGGTCGCACCCGCCAAGAGCGACGTGCATATGGAAGACGTCCACCGCGCCGGCGGCATCATGTCGATCCTCGGCGAGCTCGACAAGGGCGGGCTGCTGAACCGCGATTGCCCGACTGTCCACGCCGAGACGCTGGGCGACGCAATAGAGCGTTGGGACATTACCCGCACCAACAGCGACACTGTGCGCAATTTCTATCGCGCTGCTCCCGGCGGCATCCCGACCCAGGTCGCCTTCAGCCAGGAAGCCCGCTGGGACGAGCTCGACACCGATCGCCAGAACGGCGTCATTCGCTCGGCCGAACATCCTTTCTCCAAGGACGGCGGCCTTGCCGTGCTCAAGGGAAATCTTGCAATCGACGGCTGCATCGTCAAAACCGCCGGCGTCGATGAATCGATCCTGAAATTCTCCGGTCCGGCTCGCGTGTTCGAAAGCCAGGACGCATCGGTCAAGGCGATCCTCGCCAATGAAATCAAGGCCGGCGACGTCGTCGTCATCCGCTATGAAGGCCCGAAGGGCGGCCCCGGCATGCAGGAGATGCTCTATCCGACGAGCTATCTAAAGTCGAAGGGCCTCGGCAAGGCCTGTGCGCTGATCACCGACGGCCGCTTCTCCGGCGGCACATCAGGCCTCTCGATCGGCCATGTTTCGCCGGAAGCGGCCAATGGCGGCACGATCGGCCTAGTGCGCGAAGGCGACATGATTGACATCGACATCCCGAACCGCACCATCAGCCTGCGCGTCAGCGAAACCGAACTTGCCGACCGCCGCGCCGAGCAGGATGGCAAGGGCTGGCACCCGACGGAAGTGCGCAAGCGCAACGTCACCACGGCGCTGAAGGCCTATGCTGCCTTCGCGACGAGCGCCGACCGCGGCGCTGTGCGCGATCTGAACGCCCGCTAACTGGTCGAACCCGCTGATTAACAGTCAGCTGCTCTACTGACTGGTCGCTTTCAAAGCGGCCGGTTGATGTTTTTGTAGGTCTCGCCGAGCTGCGTCAACCGCTCCTCATAGGCGGCCTTGAGGCAGTCGGCATCGGCCCCGCATTCCTGCCGCTTCTTCAGCCAAGCCGTCTGTTCGTCCTGCAATGTTCCGCGCGAGCCCATGGCCAGCAGCCCGGAGAGCAGCTCGAAAGTCGTGACCATCCGGACATCGGCGTCGTTGAGTGCGCGGTTGTCGCAAATTGCTTTTTCATCCGGCTTCAATTCTTTCGCATCGCAATCGAAGCTTGCCGCCTTCGCCATCCCCGATACGAGGAAAAGGATCATAAGGCCAAGGACCGTCGTCGTCGCTTTTTTCGTCATCATTTCTCTGTTCCTGTTGCCGCCCATCAAGCGAGCTTGCGCAATGCCAGAGCCAGGAAGATGATGCAGGCGAGCCAGACGGCAAGGATGAAGATCAATCCGCCTCGCCCCGAGGGACGCTCGATGCGTCTTGCGGCTTCCTCGCGAAGCTCGCTCATGACAGCTGCCGGAATGAGCCGTATTGCCAGCAGAATGCCGAGCGGCACGATGACGAGATCATCGAGATAGCCGAGTACGGGAATGAAATCGGGAATGAGATCGACCGGCGAGAGTGCATAGGCCGCAACGGTGCCAGCCACCACCTTCGCATACCACGGCACACGGGTGTCACGTGCGGCGAGCCACAGCGCGACGATGTCACGCTTCAGTGACTTCGCCCAGATTTTGGCTTTTGATATCAGTCGCATGGCCGGTCTTCCTGAATCGAATTGGCAAAGGCTTCAAGCGAAATCTCTTGGGCGCCGGCTGGCTCGTTCTTCCATCCTTCCGCCCTCTTTCCTTTCTAGCGTCGGGCGCTAAAACGTTGCTCAAGAGGATTCAAAAAGGGATACCCATGCAAGGCCTGTTCAAGCACGCCTCCGTCTCGCTGCTCGCTGTGACGCTCCTTCTGCCGGCTGCCGCCCATGCGCAGACCACGAAAACCGTGCCCGAGAGCCAGATGCAGATGCAGCTCTCCTTCGCGCCGCTGGTGAAGCAGACATCTGGCGCCGTCGTCAATGTCTATGCGGAAAAGATCGTTCAGCGTCAGTCGCCTTTTGCTGGCGATCCCTTCTTTGAGCAGTTTTTTGGCCAGCAGATGCCGAACCGGTCGGAGAAGCAGACTTCGCTCGGCTCGGGCGTCATCGTCGAGGCAAACGGCACTGTCGTGACCAATAATCACGTCGTCGAGGGCGCTGACGACATCAAGGTGGCGCTGCCGGATGGCCGTGAATTCCCCTGCAAGGTGGTGCTGCGCGATGACCGCGTCGACCTCGCCGTGCTGAAAATAAACAGCGAAGCGAACTTTCCGACACTGCCGATCGGCAATTCCGATTCCGTCGAAGTTGGCGATCTCGTGCTGGCGATCGGCAACCCGTTCGGTGTCGGCCAGACGGTGACGAGCGGCATAGTTTCGGCGCTTGCGCGTAATCAGGTCGTCAGGAACGAGTTCGGATTCTTCATCCAGACCGACGCCTCGATCAACCCGGGCAATTCGGGTGGCGCGCTGATGAACCTGAAAGGCGAGCTGATCGGTATCAACACGGCGATCTTCTCGCGCGGCGGCGGTTCGAACGGCATCGGCTTTGCCATTCCCGCCAACCTCGTCAAGGTCTTCCTCGCTTCGGCCGATGCGGGTGTCAAATCCTTCGAACGGCCCTATGTCGGCGCGAGCTTCGATGCCGTGACCTCCGAAGTCGCAGAGGCCCTCGGGCTCGACAGGGTCCGCGGCGCGCTCGTCGTCAAGGTTTCGGAGGGCGGGCCGGCCGCCAAGGCCGGACTGAAGGCGGGCCAAATCGTCACCGCTGTCAACGGTATTTCTGTTGAACATCCGGATGCATTGCTCTATCGCCTGACGACGGCTGGCCTCGGCAAGTCGGTCAATCTGACAGTCATCGAAAACGGGCGCGAGGAGCAGCTGTCGCTGGCACTCGACCGTGCGCCGGAAACCTCGCCGCGCGACCAGCGCGTGATCGGCGGACGCACCCCCTTTACCGGCGCCGTTGTCGAAAACCTGTCGCCGCGTGTCGCCGACGAACTTCGCATGCCCTCGGAATCGACCGGCGTCGTTGTCGCGAATGTCAAGGAGGACTCGCCGGCCGCCCGTCTCGGCTTCGAGCCCAAGGATATCATCGTCTCGATCAACGGCACGGAAGTGAAATCCACCAAAGAACTGGCCGAAATTGCCAGCAGCGAGCCCGGCCTTTGGCGGGTGGAGATCGAGCGCGACGGGCAGCGCATCCGGCAGTTCTTTCGATGAGCAATGATCTCTTCGCGCCGCGTGTTCCGGAAGAGGTCGCCGCCAGGCGGCCGCTTGCCGACCGGCTGCGGCCGAAGACGCTTGCCGAGGTCACCGGGCAGGAACATCTGACCGGTGAGAATGGCGTCCTGAAGCGGATGATCGAAAGCGGTTCGCTCGGCTCGATGATCTTCTGGGGTCCGCCCGGCACCGGCAAGACGACGGTGGCGCGGCTGCTGTCCGGCGAGGCGGGGCTGGCTTTTGAGCAGATATCGGCGATCTTTTCCGGCGTGGCCGACCTCAAGAAGGTATTCGAGACAGCCCGCCTGCGCCGCATGGACGGCCGTCAGACGCTGCTCTTCGTCGACGAGATCCATCGTTTCAACCGCGCCCAGCAGGACAGTTTCCTGCCTGTCATGGAGGATGGCACCGTCATCCTCGTCGGCGCCACCACCGAAAACCCGTCCTTCGAGCTCAACGCCGCTCTTCTATCGCGCGCTCGCGTGCTGACCTTCAAGGCGCATGACGAGCAGAGCCTGGAGGAGTTGCTGAAGCGCGCCGAAGCCAGCGAGCAGAAGCCGCTGCCGCTGACGGAGGAAGCCCGCGCCAGCTTGATCCGCATGGCCGACGGCGACGGCCGCGCGGTGCTGACACTTGCCGAAGAGGTCTGGCGCGCCGCGCGCGAGGGCGAGAGCTTCGACACCGAAGGCCTGACCCGCATCGTCCAGCGCCGCGCCCCCGTCTACGACAAGGCGCAGGATGGCCACTACAATCTGATTTCGGCACTGCATAAATCCGTGCGCGGCTCGGATCCCGATGCCGCCCTCTATTATCTCGCCCGTATGTTCGATGCCGGCGAGGATCCGCTCTATCTCGGCCGGCGGCTGGTGCGCATGGCGGTGGAGGATATCGGCCTTGCCGATCCGCAGGCGCTGGTGATCTGCAACGCCGCCAAGGACGCCTATGATTATCTCGGCTCGCCGGAAGGGGAACTGGCGCTAGCCCAGGCCTGCGTCTATCTCGCCACCGCGCCGAAATCCAATGCCGTCTACACCGCCTTCAAAGCTGCAAGCCAGGCCGCCAAGCAGAACGGCTCACTGCTGCCGCCGAAGCATATCCTCAACGCGCCGACCAAGCTGATGAAAGGCGAGGGGTATGGCGAAGGTTATCGCTATGACCATGACGAGCCGGACGCCTTTTCCGGCCAAGACTATTTCCCGGAGAAAATGGGCCGCCAGACCTTCTATGACCCGCCGGAGCGTGGCTTCGAGCGCGACATCCGCAAGCGGCTAGAATGGTGGGCGAAGCTTCGCAAGGAACGCAATCCGCGCTGACGCCGCTGTGGTTGTTCGGTTGGCGAACGTTGCTCAGCCGCCAAGAGCGATGGCGATTGCGACCAGTAGCAATCCGAGACAGGTCATCGTCATGCCTGCCTGAATAGGTCTGCCACCGGAAGATTTCGCCCACGCATATCCCGTCACAAACAGCAGCATGATCAGAAACAGATTGCTGACCCTCAAGGCAAGGTGCGCATCCTCGATAAGAAAGAATGGGATAACTGCCGGAATGGCGGTAGCCGAGACCAGGAGGAAGACGGCAATTGCTGCGGACAGATCGCCTTTCGATAACGATACCTTCACTGGATCGGCCCGGCGTGCGAGCGTCAACAATGATCGATAGAGCGCGTCCGTGTCGGCGGACCTCGCAGAGAACGGCGCTTCATTGATCGGGAATTCGTTCGCGAGCACCGTGAGCGCCTCAGACTCGTTTTCGGCGGCTTTGACTTGCCGAAAAAGGCGCAGCCGCCTGCTCTTATAAAACGTGGTCCCTAGAATGAACAACATGGCGTCAATGATTCCCCAGGCGACATTGCATCCGATCGTCGCCACGATCAACTCGTGGACATTTAAACCTTCTTCTTCAAAAACAAGCCTGGAACCGACCGTCCAGGTCAGCGCCATGATCAATCCGAAAAGGACTTCGCCGAGCGCATCACCTGGATCAATGATTTTGGTGATGCGACCGATCGGGTTCGAAGTCATGGGCTACTCCCACGTGATGAAAATCCTGCAGCGCCGCGCGTCCTCGAGCCGATTTGCAGCTTGGCCTGAAAAATTGTGATCGACGCAGCCGCCTAAATCATTGATCGCGATCAAGAGTAGGATGATTGGCCATATTCTGACCGGCCCTTTTCCGATAGGGCGCTGTCTGCGCCTGCGCGACGTTTCCGCGAGAGAAGGCCCGGTGCTACCGCGGCGTCTTCTGGTTGGCCGGCGCGGCGATTACCTTTACGGCGGATTCCGCCAGCCCGTGATGACCTTCCATGTCGACGACGACGTGCCAGTGACCGCTTTCGGGAACGGCGAGCTTGACCGGCGATTTGCGCGCCACGCCGCCGATATATTTGAAGTCGAGAACTTCGGTGAAGCGCTGGAAATTCGGCGCGGTCATCAGGCGCACATTGTTCACCGCATTCAACGACACCTCGACGATCGTTCCGGCGCGTTGTTCCTTAAGGTCGTAATGGGTGAAGCGGAAATTCGGTTTCGGCATTGGTCTCGTGGCGTCTTAAGTCTATGCGCCAGAATTTTACCAGCATGCCAGTTAAAGAAGGGTTGGAAATAGCCCATGAACGCATGTCTTCCTGCTCCCGCCGGGTGAAGTGGCGGGAGCTCGGCAGAATCTAGTGGATTTTCGCGTTGCCACGCGCAAAGGGCGTGAATTCCAGCGCCAAGCCCTCGGCCGCCCTGTGGATGTCGGCCGAGGGGCAGTTGCATTCCCCTGCGGCGAAATGAAGGGCGGCCGCCTCATTGATGAAAAAGCCGCCGACGAGGCCATCGCGGTCGTGGACGATCCACCGGCCGCTTCTGTCACGCCCGACAGTAAAGCGAGCGGAAGGCGAGGGCGTTGCGGCGGGAAGAATGCGGCGTTGCTGTGCGTTTGCCATTTTGGTGATCCTTGGGTCCTGATGCTTCAGCGGGAGATGAAGTTGAAGGTCATCTGCACCAGTCCGGCAAAGGCCATCGCCGTTAAAAGGCGGGGCGCGACGGCGGCAAGACCGGAGAATATCGGATGGGAGGGATCGGCGGCGACTGCTCTGATGCGGCTCCGTTGCAGCGGGTCGATTTTGGCACTCGGTTCAGTCAGGCGTGACATCGGTTTTGTCCTTTCGAAGCCTCGCTCAACCGCCGCTTGATGGTGCGGCGGTGTCACGCTTCTGAAGATAAGGCCGGGCGGATAGGGTTTCCATTTGGCGCTGGAGAAGAAAATATTAAAATCTGATAGGGATAACGCCAAACCAGTGCTGCTTTCGTCGAGGAAAGGCGCAAGCGCCTGGCCGATTGCGAACCGCACCTCCGGCTCGGCAGCGACAAGCGGAGGCGAAGCTCGGCCTCTGTTCCGCGGATCAGCCGTAGCCCATGTTTTATCCTGGCTGGATCGGATTCCGGCCCAAGCGCGGCAAACATTGGCAGCAGCCGGTGGTGCAGCGAAAGTGCCGCTGAAAGGTTTCCGGCCCGAGCGGCCTGCTGCATCGATGTGAAGCGCCGCGGCATCACGTTGGCGCCCGGCGAGATCATGCCGTCGCCACCCGCGACGGTGAAAGCTAGCGCGGAAGGATCGTGACCGGAAAAGAATCGAAAGCGTTGGCGCAGGAACGGCGAGAGGCAGGCGAAGCGGGCGATATCGCCCGTGGCGTCGAGGATGCCGAGAATCCCTGGGATGGCCGCCAGCTTGCCGAGCGTTTCCACCGAAAGATCGCTCGCAGTCCGCGCCGGCGCATTGTCGACGAGAACAGGCAGTCCGCCTGCTTCAGCCACTTGCTCGAAGTGATGGAGGATGCCGTTTTGCCCCGGCTTGGAATAATAAGGCACAGTCACGAGCGCCGCGGCGGCGCCGAGCGTTTCCGCCAGCCGGATAAGCATGATCGTGCTTTCGGTGGAATTGGTGCCGGTGGCGGCGATGACGGGCACGCGGCCGGCCGCGCGGACGCTGAGATCGATCACCTCTGCGCGCTCCGGCGGCGAAAGCGTCGGGCCTTCTCCCGTTACGGAGCAGACGGCAAGCCCGTCGACACCGCTGAGGATTTGCCATTCCACAAGCGCCCGAAGCGCCGGTCTGTCGAGGTCGCCATTGCAGAACGGCGTGACGAGGGCGGCGATCGCACCGGCAAGGCGCGGCATTCTCGCCGTTTCCATAGCCAGCCTCAGAGCGCGCCGAGAACGACGTAAAGTTCGACACAGGCGAGCACGACGCCGAAGACCATCAGCGCCTGAGCGGTACGCCTCTCGCGCACCTGCCGACTGCCGCGCTTGATCTTGTACGGGCGAAGAGGTTGGAAGCCGGAGGACATGACATTTCTCATGGCATTTTGACCTTTGCAGTGATGGCAATAGCGTACTGCCGTCTGCGATAGGAAATCCATTCGGGCCAAGGAGCGAAGATATAGGAATGGCATAAAGGCCGACGCAGGAAATTTCGGAGCGTGGTGTCGGAAAGGGATAGCCGCCGCCGTCCTTGCGGTATCGAACCCGAAAAGGAGCACGGAAAATGTCAAAGATGACGCTGATTTCGATGATCGCAACGGCTGCCGCATTCCTTGCCGCGTCCGATATATCAGGCGCCGGAAGTGCCGCGCCGATGATCGAGGAGAAGAAGGCCGCGCCGGTTGTCAGGAAGGGAAGTCTGCCGGTCAACGGCATCGACTATTATTACGAGATCCGCGGCGAGGGCGAGCCGCTGCTGCTGCTCCACGGCGGCCTCGGGCAGATCGAGATGTTCGCGCCCGTCATGCCGATCTTTTCCGATCACCGACAGATCATCGCTGTTGATCTGCAGGGCCATGGCCGTACTCCGCTCGGCAAGCGGCCGATCGAACTGCCGGCGATCGGCGCCGACCTTGCGATCCTGGTAAAGGAGCTCGGCTACGACAAGGTCGACGTCTTCGGTTATTCCTTCGGCGGCGGGGTGGCGCTGAACATGGCGGCGAATGCGCCCGACCGCGTGCGCCGCCTGGTGATACTCTCGGCGCCCTATGCGCAAAACGGTTTCTTTCCCGAGATGCTGCCGCAGCAGGCGGCCGTCGGCGCTGGGATGGCCGAGATGATGAAGGCCACGCCGATGTTCCTCTCCTACAAGGCGGTGGCGCCCGACGTTTCGGAGTTTCCCAAGCTGCTCGATGCCATGGGCGCACTGATGCGCGAACCCATCGACTATAGCGACGCGGTCGCGAAGCTCACCATGCCTGTTATGTTGATCTATGGTGATGCCGACATGATCCGCCCCGAGCACATGATCGACTTCTACCACAAGCATGGCGGCGGCCTGCGCGATGCGGGCTGGATGCGTGAGAACATGTCGAAGAACCGGCTGGCGATCCTGCCTGATCTGACCCACTACGAAACCTTCGCTTCGCCCGTCATGGCGACTATGGCGATGACCTTCCTCGACGGCGGCGATAAGCCACCGAACTGGGCCGAGCAGGTTGGAAAATAGGCGAGGTGCCGAGCTCCCGGCCACGATTCCCTCTGCCGCATCAGGGTCGAATCCTGATGTGGCGGAGTATCGTTGCAAGATCAGCGGCCGCGCTGATTTTCCCTGTCGAGCTGTTTCACCAACGCCAGGATCGTTTCAGAAACCGGGGTCGGAACCGCGGTCAGGCGTCCAAGTGCCACCACCATGCCAACCAGCGGCGTGATTTCAAGCGCTTTGCCGCCGATCAAATCCTGCAGCATCGATGTCCGAACGCCGCCGATGTGACGCGATTGTTCCAGCCGCTGCTCGACGGTCATGCTGAAATGCGCGCCGAGCGCATCGCCGACATCGCGCACCTCCTTCATGACTTTGCTGACCATGTCCATCAGCGCCGGGTCCGCCATGATGTCCGTCATCACTGCCCGCGTCAGGGCGCTGATCGGGTTGAAGGCGGCGTTGCCCATCAACTTGCTCCAGATTTCGTTGCGGATCTCCGGCGTGGTTGTGATGCTGAGACCGGCGTCGGTCAGCGCGGCCGCTATGGCCGCAAGATCGACGGACATTTCGCCGGACGGCTCGCCAAGCACGAAGCGGCCTTTGTGGGAAAGCTGGATCTCACCCGGCCTGATCACTTCCGCGCCCTGATAGGCAACGCAGCCAATCACGCGCTCCGGCCCGATCAACCGCCAAAGCCTGCCGCCGGAATCGAGTTCGTCGAATTGCAGCTCCGCACGGCCGCCCCTGGCATCGCGATGAAAATACCACCAGGGAATGCCGTTGAGGATCATGACGACGCGGGTGCCCTGTTTGAGAAGGCCCGCAATACCCTCGGCGGCGGGCGCCAGTTGATGCCCCTTGAGGCCCGTGATGATGAGATCCTGCGGCGGCAGCGTCTTCGCATCGTCGGTTGCCGTCAGTTGGACGTTAAGCGGCGTCTCCGCATCGGCTTCGTGCAGCCTCAGTCCGTTGCTGCGAATGGCATCGAGATGCGCCCCACGCGCGACGACGGAGACGTCGATACCGTTGTCGGCCCCGCTGGCGAGCTTCGCAGCGATGGTGCCCCCAAGGGCGCCGGCGCCATAAATGCATATGGTCTTGATGGACATGCTTTGCCTCTCACGGGTCACGGTCTCACCTACATCTAGGCTATCCGCGGCCGGAGGCGAATGCCAATTTGCCGCAAGGCATTCTTTCCCGCGTCAAGATGTGCCGCCGCCGCATTCGGAAATGTGGATGCGTCGTCGGCATCGGTTTTGGCGCCTCAGGACACAGCCGTCGTTTCGCTTGCAAAATCCGTAGAGAGGGCGAGCTCCCGCCAGGCGGCCAGTTCCTTTTCGACGCTCGCATGCTGCGCCTCGATCATCGCTACCGTATCGCTGCCGAACGGCATGCGCAGCGGCGGGTTGGCCGAGCTGACCATCGTCATGATGCCGGCAGCGAGCTTGGCAGGGTTGCCGGGCTGGGCATGGTTGGCGTCGGCGGCGAAATTGCGCATGTTGCCGGCCGGCGTGCCTTCGTAGTCGGCAATGGAGGCCGGGCTTACCGCCAGCGACGTGTCGGAAAGAAAGTCCGTCCGGAAGAAGCCGGGTTCGATAATTGTCACCTTGATGCCGAAGGGCTCGAGCTCGGCGGCCAGCGATTCCGAGAGCCCTTCGACGGCGAATTTCGTCGAGCCGTAGACACCCCAGCCGGGATAGCCGAAATAACCGCCGATCGAGGAGAAGTTCAGGACATGGCCGGAGCGCTGGCGGCGCATATGGGGCAGCACGGCGCGTGTCACCTTCAGGAGACCAAAGACGTTCGTGGCATAGAGTTTTTCGATCTCTTCGGCGGTGGCCTCCTCGACAGCACCGAGCAGCCCGTAGCCGGCATTGTTGGCGAGAACATCGATGCGGCCGAAGCGGGCGATGCCGGCAGCCGCAGCCTCTTTCGCCTGCGCCTCATTGGAAACGTCGAGGGCGACCGCAAACAGGTTGGGATGATTGCCGAACTGCTCGGTCACCGTCTTCGGGTTGCGGGCGGTGGCAATGACGGCATCGCCAGCTGCCAGCGCTTCCTTGGTCATCAGCGCGCCGAAGCCACGGGATGCACCCGTGATGAACCAGATTTTCATGACGAATTCCTTTGTGACTAATGGATCGTGTTGGCGTCGCATCTCTGTGCTGACGGGGATGAATTTGACCGAAAAACTGCTGATGTATAAGATTTATTATTCTTGAATCTATGATGAGTACAATTCAGCAATGCGCGCCACCGAACTCTCCGAACTTGCGGCCTTCGCGGCGTTGGCGCGCCACAAGAGCTTCCGCAAGGCGGGGGAGGAACGGGGCGTTACCGCCTCTGCCGTCAGCCATGCCGTGCTCAATCTCGAGGACCGGATCGGCGTCCGGCTGCTCAACCGCACGACACGCAGTGTCTCGCTGACCGAAGCCGGCGAACTCCTGGTCTCCCATCTCGATCCGGCCTTCGGGGAAATGGCGGCGGCGCTCGATGCGTTGAACCGTTACCGCGACACGCCCTTCGGCAAGGTGAGGATCAACGTGCCGAATTCGATCGGCACCTTCGTCATCGGCCGCATCATTGCGCCGTTGCTCCAGCGCAATCCGAACTTGCAGCTGGAAATCAACGCGACCGACAGGCTCGTCGATATCGTCGAGGAGGGCTTCGATGCCGGCATCCGTTTCGGCGAGCGTGTCACCGAGGGCATGATCGCGCTACGCATCAAGCCGCGCATTCGCCTGGTCGTAGTCGGTTCGCCTGCCTATTTCGAGACCCGGCCCAAACCGGCGACGCCGCACGAGCTCAAGCGCCATCTCTGCATCCAGAACATGTTTCCATCGGGCGCGCGTTATGCCTGGGAATTCGAGAAGGATGGCCAGACCGTCAGCTTTCAGCCGACCGGACCGCTGTCGCTCGACGATCACGAGCTCATGACGCAGGCAGCGCTCGGCGGTGTCGGTCTTGCCTATATCTGGGAGCCCCGCGTCGAAAAGGCCATTGCTGGCGGCGAGCTGATCCAGGTACTCGACGACTGGTGCCAGCCGGAGGAGCCGCTTTATCTCTATTATCCCAGCCGCCGCCACATGTCGGCTGGCTTCAGGGCGGTCATCGACGCTATCAGGGCCGAGTAAGGATGCCTTATTCCTATCCGCGCATGCTGGCGATCGTCTGAAGCGCCTCGAAATAAATCGTCAGGTCGCGGGCGGGATCCGCCGGCAGCGCGATCGCACGGCACACCTTGCCTCCCGCCGCCTCGATCCCTCCGTCGATCATCAGGTTGTCGGCCATGCCGTGATTTTCAATTGCGATGCCGTCCGGTCCGCGCGGGCGTCCGCTCGTCTCATCGATCGGCTGTCCCGCATACCAGGTCGAGCGAACACGCAAGCCGTAGTCGTCGGGATGATTGGTATAGGCGAAGACCGATTTGCCGAGTGCAATCATGAAGCCGATCTCGTAGACCGTACCCGGATCGGCGCTGACACCTCGAAACGGCGTGATATTGGCCAGGCAGATCTCGGCTTGGCGCATGGCGACATCGTTGCGCGCGTAGATCTCTGCGGACGTCCGCTTCACCGGCGTCTGGTTTTCGTCGCTGCCGGGACCGGTTGGTTCGAAACCGAACTGGCGCGCCAATCGGCGTTTTTCGGCCATGATGGGCATGGCGTCGGGAAGAAAGACTTCCGGGCCGGCAAGATAAATCGTGGTCATCGGTATCCTTGATGCCGGCGCGAGTGAGGCGCCGGGGTTGGGCAGGGCACCTTATTTCCGACGGAAGCGCGGCAATTGGCAAGCCGCGCCGGCCGGAATGGTCGTTTTTCTTTTCGGCCATCGGCTGATGCGGGCGCATGAAAAAGCGCGAGATTCATGCCCGACACCCTTTTGACTCCGGTAGGCGAAGCGGCCAAAGATACGACCATCGCCAGCATCATCGGGAGAGGTTTGATGAAGGGTCGGACTTTGCCAAATCAAAGAGCGCCCAAGCGGCTCGGCTACCTTTTTCCCGCCTTGGCGGCGCTGCTGCTATCGGTGTCGGCAGCGCCGGCACAGGACATCGGGCCGCAAAGCCAGGGCTCGCATGCGCAGGTCGAAAAACTGCTCGGTCTCTGGAAACAGCATTTTGCCGGCGCCGACAGCCTGCAGGAGCGTCGGACGGCTTTCGAGCGGCTGATGCAGACGATGCCTGGACCGACGCGCATCCAGGTCCGGCAGGTCGATGCCGATGGCGTCGATGCCGAGCTGATGTGGCCCGCCCGACTTCATCACCCGATCGGCGAGAGGGTGATCCTCTATATCCATGGCGGCGGCTTTTCCGGCGGCTCTATCCGCACGCACGGCCTGTTCGCCGGCTCGCTCGCCAAGGCCGCATCGAGCGACGTGCTGCTGATCAATTATCGTTTGATGCCGGAAAATGGCTATCCCGCCCAGATCAACGACGCTGTGACGGCTTACCGCTGGCTTCTCGACAACGGCTATCGCAACGACAATGTCGTCGTGGCAGGCGATGGTGCCGGCGGCAACATCGCGCTCGAGACGGTGCTGCGGGAAATACAGGCAGGAAAGGCGCTGCCGGCGGCCGTCATTGCGCTCAGCCCCATCACCGATCTTGCCGCGACGGGCGGATCGATGACATCGAATGCCGACAGCGATCCGCTGGTAGGCAAAGACGGGATGGAGACTTTGCGCAAGGCCTATCTCGGCCGAAAGTCCCCCACCGATCCCCAGGTATCGCCGCTCTATGCCGATCTGACCGGTTTTCCGCCGCTATTGCTGCAGGTGGGCTCCGGCGAGGCCCTGCTGGACGATACGCTGCGTCTTGCCGACAAGGCGCGTCAGGCGGGTGTGAACGTCACCACCGAAGTGTGGCCGGGCATGCCGCATCAGTGGCAGTTGTTTCCCGCTCTGCTCGACGACGCCGACCGCTCCAGCCAGACTATCGCCGAGTTTGCAATCCGGCATTTTGCGGACAAGCCGCAGGAGTAGGGGTCCACGCCCTCATTGCGATGTGCCGCGCGATGGGGAAGGCGCAAGGGGCCTCTCGACCTCCCGGCCGACGCTCAGCGCCTTTCGCACATTTGGCTCCAGCCGTTCCATATAGGCGTGGTCGGGTGCAGCGCCGAGCGCATCGAGCATTTTCGAGAAGAAACAGCGGGCCGCTGCCGCGGCCGTGACGTCGAAGATTTCGGCATCGCTCAGCCCGTGTTTCTTCAACCCGTCGACATCCTGCTGCGTGACCGATGTCGCATCGCGCGCCACCTTGGCGGCAAAAGTCATGATCGCGCGTTCGCCGGCGTCGATCGGTGCCTTTTCCGTCTCGTTGACGACGGCCGTCAGCCCGTCGCTGGTAAACCCCTCGCGCAGCAGCACAGAGCCGTGCGCCAGCATGCAATAGGAGGATTTCAGTTCCTTGGCCGCCGCCAGCGTTACCAGTTCGTAGCGCCTGAGGCTCATATGGCTGCGAATGCTCGAAAGGAGCGCCGCCCAGCACTCCATCACCTCAGGCCGGTGGCCGAAAGCGCGATACATGTTCGGCAGATACCCATAACTGGCCTCCGCCGACGCATACATCGAGGTCGTCTTCTCGCTGGCGGATGCATTGGGGGTTTGAATGAAAGCCATGGCATGGTCCTCCTCTATTGCGAGAAGGATAGGGTAGATATGCGGGACAGCAATCCTGTGCCGCCAGTTCGAGCCTACCGTCAGCCTAGATAATTCGATGGTGCAGGGGGCTGCTTAAGATGCCTGGGTGATCGCGCTATCATTGTTCGTCGGAACGTTGTCGTATCTCTTGATCGGAAGGGTGATGGTGAACGTCGATCCACACCCTCTTGCGCTTTGCACTTCTATCGAGCCCTGGTGCAGTTCGACGATCTGCTTCACCAGGTTGAGGCCAATGCCGGTTCCGGCAATCCCGGTCGAAGTCCGGGCGCGGAAATAGCGCTGAAACAGCCGAGGCACGTCTTCGGCATCGATCCCCACTCCTTCGTCGCTGATCGAAACCTTGACGTTGCCGGTTTCCTTCCATCCCGCAATCCGAATCTCTGAGGTTCCGGGTGCGTATTTCACGGCATTGGAGAGCAGGTTGGTAAAGACCTGCGTCAATGTGCGGGGATCGGCATCGATAAATTCCGGCAGCCCGTCTACGTCGAGCATGAAGCTGTGCGTCTTCGAGATCGTCGATTGCTGCTCGCAGCAGCTTCGGATCAATGATCTCAGCGCGCAGACGCCGTAGGTGATATCGATCGCGCCGGTGTCGAGGCGTTCGGCTGAGAGGATACTCTCCATGAGATCGACGATCCGGCTTACCGATGCACGGATCTGTTCGGCTTTGTCGGACAGAAATTCGGGTTCTACCGTGCCTCCTTTTCGCAGCAGCCGTTGGGCGGCGGCGTCGATAATTGCGAGCGGCGTGCGGAATTCATGCGATGCCATCGCCACGAACTGCCGTTGCAATTCGTTGATATTTCTTTCCTGCGCGAGCATTCGCTCCAGCTCACGCGCCTGCCGCTCGACCTCAGCCGTGCGGTTGCGCACCGTAACTTCGAGCTGATCGTGGTGGCGGCGCAGTTCTTCAGCGAGCCGCACGGTCTTGGTGACGTCCTCATGGGTCGCCACATATCCACCGTTCTGCATTGGATTGTGAGTGATTTTGATGATGCGGCCGTCGGTGAGCGCGATGTTCTGGCTGGCCGGCGCACCGAGTGCCGTCGCTTCGAAGACGACGTCAAAATAGCTGGCGGTGTCGGCGGGCCCATTTCCCTGCTCGGCCCGATAGGCCAGGATATCTGCGAGCCGCGTTCCCGGTTGTGTCAGTCGATCCGGCAGATTGTACATCCGCGCGTAGGACGCGTTGCACAATATCAGGCTCTTGGTTGAATCAAACATGCACAGCCCATGCGGCATGTTGCTAAGGGCTGCATCGAACCGGTGATGTTGCTCGGCCAGGCTGTCCTCGACGCGAATGAGTGTCGAGATGTCTTCATAGCTCAGGATCCAGCTTCCCTCTCTCGAGGGCGCGCAGGTCAGCGAGATCATCCGTCCGTCCGGCAATGCGAACTGGGAGGCGTGCGGCTTGCCTGTCGGCGAGCGCAAACATGCCGCTGCATGACAGTCCGAGGTGCCCGGCAATCCGTCGATATCCATTCCCTTCCTTAGGGCGCCCTCCGGAAGGCCGAGAACGTCCAGCGCGCGGGAGTTGAAGGCTGTAACCGTATTGGCAGAATCAAGCAGAACAATGCCCTGCGGCAGGTTTTCCAGAATGGATTCGAACGAATGCGGCATCATCCGGCCCTGCTTCAGATCTGGCGCGTTTGCGCATATCCATAGCATTCGTCAGAAACAATAAAGTTTCGCTAATGTTCGTCGATAGGAGCCCTCGACGAAGACCAGGCCTTCAGCCGAGCCCCCCAGATCCGCTTGCCCGTAAAAGGCGGTATTCCAAGTCCCCTCCGGTTCGGAATTTAGATCGATCCAAATTTCAATCATCGGAATTATAGAAAAGCATAACGCAAAAGGCACAAAAATGGCGAAATCTTTTAAATTTCTCTTGACATCATTGGAACGTTCCAAATAACTAAGGTTCAAGCGGCACGATTGGAGAGGGCATGACAAGAGCGCGGGTAACAGTCATCGACATTGCGAAGGCCGCCGGCGTTTCGAAGTCGACGGTGTCGCTGGTGCTTCAGGGTTCTTCTCTGGTCAACGAGGGGACGCGCTCCAAGGTCAATGCCGTGATGCGAGAGCTCGGCTATGTCTATAATCGCGGCGCGGCGAACCTCCGCCAGGCCGGGGCTAAGTCGAGGATCATCGGCGTCGTCGTCAACGATCTGACCAACAGTTTCTTTGCTGAGTTGGCGGTCGGCGTCGACATGGTCGTCCAGTCGGCCGGCTTCGTGCAGTTCCTGTCGAACACCGGCGAGAGCATCGACCGGCAGCGTGAGGTTGTTGCGTCGATGCGCGAGCACGGCATTTCGGGGCTCATTGTATCGCCGGCGCGCGCCACCGATGCCGCAGATTTCAAGCCGTTGGTTGCGGCGGGCATACCGGTTGTGGTCGTCGTTCGAAACCTGCCTGGCGCCAAGGTCTCTTCCATCGTCTCGGACAATCAGGCCGGCATGATGTCGGCGGTCAAGCACCTGGCGGGGCTGGGTCACAGGCGCATCGCCTTTCTCGGAGGCTTTCCCGACACGGCAGTCTTCGACGACCGCCTTGCCGGCTACCGAAGCGGGGTAGAAGCGGCCGGGCTCGGCTACCGCGAGGAGCTCGTCGTCTCGTCCGCGCCTTCGCGGGCCGGTGGGGTCGAGGCGATCGGAAAGGCGATTGCTCTTCCCGATAGACCGACGGCAGCCGTCTGCTTCAATGACGCCGTCGCCTTCGGTGTTTGCGATGGGCTGCGCGCGCGCCGTCTGGAGCCGGGCGCCGATTTCGCCGTCGTCGGTTTTGACGATGTTATCGAAGCGCAGGCGGCGGTTCCGGCGCTGACGACCGTCTCGGTCGATCCACAGGGCATAGGGCGGCGCGGAGCGCAAATGCTCCTAAAGCAGATCAATGCAGGCAAGGCCGAGGCGGAGACGGTGACGACCGCCGTTCGGCTGGTCGTCCGCGAGAGCTGCGGCGCCGCAAGAGCGTGAAAACCAGACAGGATACCGAGTGACGCCCATGAAGAAACAGATCACCCCAGCCGAAGCGGCCGCGCTCATCCCGGATGGCGCCGTCGTGACGGTATCGTCCTCGAGCGGTCTCGGTTGCCCGGATCTCATGCTGAAGGCGATCGGCGAACGTTTCGATGCGACCGGCCATCCCCGCGACCTCACCACCCTGCATCCGATCGCCGCCGGTGATATGAGCGGCATCAAGGGCGTCGATTATATCGCCAGGAAGGGCCTCCTCAGGCGCATCATCGGTGGGTCTTATCCATCCGGGCCGTCATCGTCCGAGCCGCCGCTGATCTGGCAGATGATCACCAATAACGAGATCCCGGCCTACAACATTCCCTCCGGCATTCTGTTCGACATCCATCGCGAAGCCGCCGCCAAGCGGCCGGGCGTGCTGACCAAGATCGGCGTCGACACGTTCGTCGACCCCCGGCGGCAGGGCTGCGCGATGAACGAGCTGGCGTCGGAACAACAGGTGGTCAAGCGCGTCAGCTTCGAGGGTGACGACTGGCTGTTCTTTCCAGCGATCATCCCTGAGGTCGCGATCGTCCGCGCCACCACCGCCGACGAGCGCGGCAATCTGACATATGAACATGAAGGAGCCTATCTCGGCGGCCTCGATCAGGCGCTTGCTGCCCGCAACAATGGCGGCATCGTCATCGCCCAGGTCAAGCGGATCACCAAGGAAGGCTCGCTGAAACCGCATGACGTCCGGGTGCCGGGAATGCTGGTCGACTATATCGTCGTCGATCCCGAGCAAAAGCAGACGACGCAGACGGGGTATGACCCGGCGATTTCGGGCGAGATTTTCCGGCCGCTCGACAGCTTCCACATTCCTGAATTCAATGTGCAGAAGGTCATCGCGCGCCGTGTCGCGCAGGAGCTGCAGGCCGGAAGCTGCGTCAATCTCGGCTTCGGCATCTCGGCCAACGTACCGCGTATTCTGCTGGAGGAGGGGCTCCACGGCGCCGTCACCTGGGTCATCGAACAGGGCGCGGTCGGGGGCGTGCCGCTGCTCGATTTCGCCTTCGGCTGCGCGTCCAATGCGGACGCCTACATGCCATCTCCCTACCAGTTCACCTATTTCCAGGGTGCGGGTTTCGATGCGTCGCTGCTGTCGTTCCTTGAAATCGGCAAAGACGGTTCGGTCAATGTTTCCAAGCTCTCCTTCCGGCCGCATGTGACGGCCGGCGCTGGCGGCTTCGTCGACATCACGGCGCGGGCAAAGAAGATCGTCTTCTCCGGCATGTTCAATGCTGGCGCAAAGCTTTCGATCGCCGATGGGGTACTCCTCATCGAAAAGGAAGGTAAGTTGAAGAAGCTGGTGAACGAGGTCGAACACGTCACCTTCAGCGGTAGACGGGCGATCGAGCAGGGGCAGGACATCACCTATGTCACCGAACGGTGCGTGATGAAGCTGACTCCTGATGGCATCGTTCTGACCGAGATTGCGCCCGGCGTCGATCTTCAGTCCCACATATTGGACCAGTCGGAATTTCCGCTGATTGTCGCGCCCGGCCTGAAGATCATGGACGCCGCGCTGTTCGGCGAGGCGAATATCGGTCTGTCGCTGCCGACAAAAAATGCGCGGACACTGGAGGGCAACTTCCATGGCTAGCGGAACGGTCAGAGTTGACGTCGATAGGCATGTTGCGACCTTGACGATTTCTCGTCCGGAGAAGCTGAACGCGCTCGATCTCGATATGCTGAAAGCGCTGGCCGAGGCGGCGGATGCGGTAGAGACGAATGCGGATATTCGCGCTGCCGTTCTCACCGGCGAGGGTAAGGGCTTTTCCGCCGGAGGCGACATCAAGGCCTGGGGCGGGATGTTGCCTCAGGAGTTCGGTCACGCCTGGGTAAGGCATGGTCATCGTATCTTCGAAAGACTGGCAACCCTCAGGGTGCCGCTCGTCGCGGCGCTGAACGGCCACGCCCTCGGAGGCGGGCTCGAACTGGCGGGCGTTGCCGACATTCGCATTGCCGAGGAACACATCAAGATCGGCCTGCCGGAGACCGGCCTCGGCATGGTGCCGGGCTGGTCCGGCACCCAGCGTCTAGTGCGCCGGTTCGGCGCGCAGGTCGTGCGTCGCATGGCGCTCGGCGGCGAGATATTCACCGCCGAGGAAGCCCGCCTGCTCGGTATGGTCGACGCGGTCGTTCCGACAGGAAACTCGGTCGCCGCCGCCAGGGAATATGCCGGGCGGATCGCGGCGAGGGGACCGGCGGCCCTCGAGATCGCCAAATTGATGATCGCATCGGCGAACGGCGAAGACAACGGAACGGCGGTCGAAGCCTTGGGCTCGATCCTCGCTGCCAAGACCGGCGATCTGAAGGAGGGCGTCGCATCGTTCAGCGAGAAGCGCCCGGCAACGTTCAAGGGAGAATGGTAATGACGGTTCTCGTCAACCCCACGGCGCTCAGCGATCACAAGGCGCGCGATTTCAAGATGCTGATCGACGGCAAATGGCAGGCCGGCGCCTCCGATCCGATCGAACGCATCGCGCCGAGCCATGGCGTCGTGGTCAGCCGGTTTTCGACCGGCCGCCGGAAGGATGCCGAGCGCGCGATTGCTGCGGCGCGCAAGGCCTTCGATGACGGGCCCTGGCCACGCATGACGGCGTCCGAACGCTCCGCCATCCTGCTCAGGGCTGCCGATCTGATCGCGGCACGTTCCGAAGAACTGGCATTTCTCGATGCCATCGAAGCAGGCAAGCCTATCACCCAGGTGCGGGCAGAAATCGCCGGTTCGGTCGACATCTGGCGCTATGCGGCGGCTCTCGCACGCGACCTCCACGGTGAAAGCTACAACACGCTCGGCGACGGCACGCTCGGCGTCGTCCTGCGCGAAGCGATCGGCGTGGTCTCGATCATCACACCCTGGAACTTTCCGTTCCTGATCGTCGGCCAGAAGCTGCCCTTCGCTCTCGCCGCAGGCTGCACGGCCGTCGTCAAGCCTTCGGAATTGACGTCGGGATCGACGCTCGTGCTCGGAGAGATCCTGCAGCAGGCGGGCGTTCCGGATGGCGTCGTCAATATTGTCACCGGTACGGGACCTGAAGTCGGCGCGGTCATGACCTCCCATCCCGACGTCGACATGGTCTCCTTCACCGGCTCGACCGGTATCGGAAAACTGACGATGTCGAATGCCGCGCAGACGCTGAAGAAGGTTTCGCTGGAGCTGGGCGGCAAGAATCCGCAGATCGTTTTCCCCGACGCCGACCTCGACGCCTTTATCGATGCCGCCGTCTTCGGCGCCTATTTCAATGCCGGCGAGTGCTGCAACGCCGGCTCGCGGCTGATCCTGCATAAGTCGATCGCGACGGACGTCGTCAGGCGCGTCGCCGAGCTGGCGAAGGGTGTGAAGGTCGGCGATCCCCTTGATCCCTCGACGCAGGTCGGCGCGATCATCACGCCGCAGCATCTGGAAAAGATCTCGGGCTATGTTGCCGGCGCCAGGAGCAGCGGCGCCCGCGTCGCCCATGGCGGCGACACGCTCGACCTCGGCATGGGGCAGTTCATGTCGCCGACGATCCTCGAAGCGGTCACCCCCGATATGGCGGTGGCGCGCGAGGAAGTCTTTGGCCCGGTGCTGTCGGTTCTGACATTCGAGACGACTGCCGAAGCGGTCAGCATTGCCAATTCCATCGACTACGGCCTGTCGGCCGGTGTCTGGAGCCGTGATTTCGACACCTGCCTGACGATTGGCCGGTCGGTGCGGGCGGGCACGGTCTGGATGAACACCTTCATGGACGGCGCCTCGGAGCTTCCCTTCGGCGGTTACAAGCAGAGCGGCCTTGGCCGCGAGCTCGGACGCCACGCGGTCGAAGACTACACCGAGACCAAGACGCTGAACATGCATATCGGCAAGCGCACCAACTGGTGGATGCCACAGAAGGAAAAGCTGGCCTGACGCATCGGCCCGAAAATCGGAATCGATTTTCGGAAAGCACGATGCGTCGATTCAAAGTGTTACAGCGTCCTTTGCGCGCCGGAAAGGCGCGCGGCGCGGTAAGCGGCAAAGGAACTACGCCCGGGGAGGGCGGGTAATTGATGCGGGAATGGTCCTGCATCTTCCAAGAGGGAACTGGGAGGTTCTTCGATGAACAAGTTTTTGACCACGACCGCAATGATCGCATTGGCTCTGGCGGGCGCTCATGCCTCCGCCCACGCAGCCGACGTCAAGGAAGTGCAGATGCTGCACTGGTGGACGTCTGGCGGCGAGGCTGCGGCTTTGAACGTGTTGAAGGAGGATCTTGCGAAGGAAGGTTTTGCCTGGAAGGACGTTCCGGTTGCCGGCGGCGGCGGTGATGCGGCGATGACGGCGCTGAAGGCGATGGTGGCGGCGGGCACTTATCCGACGGCCTCGCAGATGCTGGGTTACACCGTGCTCGATTATGCCCAGGCCGGCGTCATGGGCGACCTGACGGAGACGGCCAAGAAGGAAGGCTGGGACAAGTCGGTGCCGGCGGCCTTGCAGAAGTTCTCGGTCTATGACGGCAAGTGGGTCGCAGCTCCCGTCAATGTCCACTCGGTCAACTGGCTGTGGATCAACAAGGCGGTGATGGACAAGATCGGCGGCAGCCAGCCGAAGAGCTTCGACGATCTGATGGCGCTGCTCGACAAGGCGAAGGCGGCCGGTGTCATTCCCTTGGCGCTCGGCGGCCAGAACTGGCAGGAAGCGACGATGTTCGATTCCATCGTGCTGTCGACCGGCGGCCCGGAATTCTACAAGAAGGCCTTCAACGACCTCGACGAGGAAGCGCTGAAGTCGGACACGATGAAGAAGTCCTTCGACAACCTGGCGAAGATCGTCCAATACGTCGATCCGAACTTCTCCGGCCGCGACTGGAACCTGGCGACCGCCATGGTCATCAAGGGCGATGCGCTGGTGCAGGTGATGGGTGACTGGGCCAAGGGCGAATTCGTCGCCGCCAAGAAGACCCCGGACAAGGACTTCCTGTGCTACCGCTTCCCCGGCACCGACGGCAGCGTCATCTACAACTCCGACATGTTCGGCATGTTCAACGTCCCCGACGACCGCAAGGCAGCGCAGGTGGCGCTGGCAACGGCAACGCTGTCGAAGAGCTTCCAGTCGGCCTTCAACGTCGTCAAGGGTTCGGTGCCGGCCCGTACCGACGTCCCCGACACCGACTTCGACGCCTGCGGCAAGAAGGGCATCGCCGACCTGAAGGCGGCCAATGAGGGCGGCACGCTGTTTGGTTCGCTCGCCCAGGGTTATGGCGCGCCTCCGGCGATTGCCAATGCCTATAAGGACGTCGTCTCGAAGTTCGTCCACGGCCAGATCAAAAGCTCCGACGAAGCCGTCAAGCAGCTCGTCCAGGCGATCGACGACGCCCGCTGAGGCTGTCGATGACAAATGCTTCCCCGCGCGTTCTCGCGGGGAAGCTTCAAGCTCCGCGCCGACCATGCGCGGATCATCATGCGGGCTCGATCATGCCGGGCCGATGATGCAGGAGGGAGACGATATCCATGAGCACAGTTGCCACCACCGATCCGGTTCTGACCCCCGGGCAAGCGACGCCGATCTCGCTGCGGGGCCGGCTGCAGGATGCGCTGCCGAAGATCGTGCTGGCGCCGAGCTTCGTCATCACCCTGGTCTTCGTCTACGGCTTCATCGTCTGGACGGCCTATCTGTCCTTTACCAATTCCAAGACCTTCCCGTCCTATGCGCTGACGGGGCCACGCGCCTATCAGCGGCTGTGGCGCTGGACCTTCGAGAGCGATCCGCCATCCTCCTGGTACACCTCGATCACCAACATGGCGATCTTCGGCTTCCTCTATGTCGGCATCTGCCTGGCACTCGGCCTGCTGCTCGCCATCCTGCTCGACCAGAAGATCCGCGGCGAGGGGCTGCTCAGGCCGATCTTCCTCTATCCGATGGCGCTTTCCTTCATCGTCACAGGCGTTGCCTGGAAGTGGTTCCTCGATCCCGGCCTCGGGCTCGAGCAGACGCTGCACCACTTCGGCTGGACGAGCTTCCACTTCGACTGGATCAAGAACAAGGACTTCGTCATCTATACCGTCGTCATCGCCGGCGTCTGGCAGGCGTCGGGCTTCGTCATGGCGATGTTCCTGGCGGGTCTGCGCGGCATCGACGGCGAGATCATGAAGGCGGCGCAGATCGACGGCGCCTCGCCCTTGCAGCTTTATCGCCGCATCGTCATTCCGCTCTTACGGCCGATCTTTCTCTCCGCCTTCATCGTGCTCGCCCATATGGCGATCAAGTCCTACGACCTGGTGGTGGCGCTGACCTCAGGCGGGCCGGGCGGCTCGGCCTGGCTGCCGTCCAACTTCATGTATGAATACACCTTCAAGCGCAATGAGATGGCCGTCGGCTCGGCCAGCGCCATCATCATGCTGATGACGATCTCGGCGATCATCGTTCCCTATCTCTATTCCGAACTGAAGGAGAAGGCGCGATGAGCATCTCGGCTTCCTCTCCCTCCCATTCCAACAACACCCGCTGGATCGGCCGGCTGGTCATCTACGGCCTGCTGGTGATCTTCGCCATCCTCTACCTGATGCCGCTCTTCGTCATGCTCGTGACCTCGTTCAAGACGATGGACGAGATCCAGGGCGGCAACATGCTGGCGCTGCCTGAGGCCCCGACCTTCGATCCCTGGATCAAGGCCTGGGGCGAGGCCTGCGTCGGGCTGACCTGCGCCGGCATCAAGGGCTACTTCTGGAACTCGATCAAGATGGTGGTGCCGGCGGTGGCCATCTCCACCATCATGGGAGCGCTGAACGGCTATATCCTGACCAAGTGGCGCTTTCCCGGCCATACGCTGGTGTTCGGGCTGATGCTGTTTGCCTGCTTCATCCCGTTCCAGTCGGTGCTGCTGCCGATGGCGACCATCCTCGGCTCGCTCGGCCGCTTCGGCGTCACCCTGCAGAACGCCACCGGCTTTTCCTTCGGCTTCGGCAATTCGACGGTCAACCTGGTCTTCGTCCATGTCGTCTATGGCTTGGGCTTCACGACGCTGTTCTTCCGCAATTTCTACGAGGCCTTCCCGACCGAGCTGGTCCGGGCCGCCCAGGTCGACGGCGCCAGCTTCTTCCAGATCTTCCGCCGCATCATGCTGCCGAACTCGCTGCCGATCATCGTCGTCACCGTCATCTACCAGTTCACCAACATCTGGAACGACTTCCTGTTTGCCTCGGCCTATGCCGGCACCGGCGACTCCATGCCGATGACGGTGGCGCTCAACAATGTCGTCAACACCTCGACCGGGGTGGTCGAATACAATGTCAACATGGCGGCGGCGATGATCGCGGCCGTGCCGACGCTCATCGTCTATATCCTCGCCGGCCGCTACTTCGTGCGCGGTCTGATGGCGGGCGCAGTCAAAGGGTAAGTCATGGCCTTCCTCGAAATCTCCGGTCTTAGAAAACGCTTCGGCGCCGTCGACATCCTCAAGGGCATCGATCTCGAACTCGAAAAGGGCGGCTTCCTGGTGCTGGTCGGCCCGTCCGGCTGCGGCAAGTCGACCCTGCTCAACACCATTGCCGGGCTGGAGACGATCACCTCCGGCGATATCCGGATCGACGGCCGCGCCATCAACGGTCTGCACCCGTCCAAGCGCGACATCGCCATGGTGTTCCAGTCCTATGCGCTCTATCCGAACATGACGGTGGCGGGCAACATTGCCTTCGGCATGGAGATCCGCGGCGTGCCGAAGGAGGAGCGGGCCAAGGCGATCAAGCAGGTCTCCGACATGCTGCAGATCGGCCATCTGCTCGACCGCAAGCCAAGCCAGTTGTCGGGCGGCCAGCGCCAGCGCGTCGCCATGGGCCGGGCTCTGGTGCGCAATCCGCAGGTCTTCCTGTTCGACGAGCCCTTGTCCAATCTCGACGCCAAGCTGCGCGTCGACATGCGCACCGAGATCAAGCGGCTGCACCAGCGCATGGGCACCACCTTCGTCTATGTTACCCACGACCAGATCGAGGCGATGACGCTGGCGACCAAGATCGCCGTGCTCAAGGACGGGGTGCTGCAGCAGTTCGGCACGCCGGCCGAGATCTATAACAGCCCCGCCAATCTCTTCGTCGCCGACTTCATGGGATCGCCGGCGATGAACCTGCTTGCCGCCACCGTCGAGAATGGCGCCTCAGGGCTTGCCGTGTCGCTGGAGCGGCCGAACGGCGCGCCGCTGCGATTGCCGGTCGTTGCCGGCGCCAACGGTCTCTCCGCCTATGCCGGCAGGCAGGTGATCTTCGGCATCCGCCCCGAGGCCTTGACCGACCCTGACGGTGCCGACCGCAAGGCGCGCTCGCTGACCGAGGACGATTGCCTGATCGAGGTCGTCGAGCCGGCCGGCTCCGACACCTTCGCCGTCACCAAGCTCGGCGGCAAATCCGTCGTCGCCCGCCTGCGCGCCGATGCCGGCATCGCTCCAGGCCAGAACACACGCCTCGCCTTCAATCTCGACAAGGCCGTCTTCTTCGATCCCGACAGCCAGATGCGCATCGCGTGATGACCAGAGGCTAGGATGAGCAGTTCACCAGACATCGTCATCATCGGCTCAGGCGTCGGCGGCGCCACCGTCGCTGCCGGCCTGGCCGCGACCGGCGCTGACATACTGATCCTCGAAGCAGGCGACCACATTCCGGATCTTCCGGTCAATCGCGACCAGCGCGCCATCTTCCAGCGGGGGCATTTCCGCCCGAAAGAGATCTGGTACGAGGCGAACGGCAAGGGCTTCAATCCCGGCAACTATTACAATGTCGGCGGCAATTCAAAATTCTACGGCGCCGTCTTGTCGCGCTACCGCAAGCAAGATTTCGGCGTCATCAAACACCGCGAAGGCGTGTCGCCGGCCTGGCCCTTTCCTTATGAGGAGCTGGAGCCCTGGTACTCGAAGGCGGAGCGGATGTATCAGGTCCGCGGCAGTCTCGGCGACGATCCGACCGAACCCTATCACTCGACTGCCTACGAATTCCCGCCTGTGCCCGACGAGGCGCCGATCGCCGATGTCAGGGCCCGCCTCAAGGCGAAAGGCCTGCATCCGTTCTCCCTGCCGCTCGGTCTCGATCTTGACGCCTGGCTGTCCAAGGCGCGCACGCCTTGGGATGCCCATCCGAATGCCCGCGACGGCAAGATGGATGCCGAGACGGCAGCGCTTGCGGTGGCGCTGAGACATAAGAACGTGCGGCTCGAAACCAATGCGCGGGTGACACGGCTCGACACCGGAGCCGGGAGCCGGATCGACCGGGTCACCTATATCAGGGACGGTGAGGTGCTGACTGTCTCGCCTGAGATCGTCATCCTCTCGGCCGGGGCGGTCCAATCGGCGGCACTTTTGCTGCGGTCGAAAAACGACCGCTTCCCCAAGGGCCTCGCCAACTCTTCCGATCAGGTGGGCCGCAACTTCATGAACCACAACGCCTCAGCTGTGATCGGTGTTTCGCCGCGGTTCAGGAACACCGCCGTCTACCAGAAGACTTTTGCCTTCAACGATTTCTATCTTTCCGACGGGGAGGGCGGTCCGCCGCTCGGCAATGTGCAGCTCTTGGGGCGCATCTCCGAGAGGGTCCTGAAGGGCTCTCTGCCGCAGGCTCCGGAATGGCTTCTGCGATTCATCACCGGCCACGCCATCGACTTCTATGCGATGAGCGAAGACGTGCCCAATCCCGAAAGCCGCGTCATGGTCGATGGAGATCGGATTATTCTGCAATGGCAGCGAACCAACTGGGACGCCCATCTGGCGCTTGTCGCCAAGCTCGAGGCGATCCTGAAATCGATCGGGTTTCCGATCGTGCTGTCGCGGCCGTTCGACAAGCGCACACCGTCCCATCAGTGCGGGACGATCAGGATGGGCACCGACCCTGCGACGGCACCGCTCGATCCCTATTGCCGGTCCTACGATCATGAAAACCTCTTCGTCGTCGACGCCGGCTTCCTGCCCACGTCGGCTGCGGTCAATCCGGCGCTGACCGTCGCCAGTCAGGCGCTGAGAGTTGCAGATCACATCGCATCGAAGGACTTGCAGACACGGGCGGATCCGTTGGCGGATGCCGGCCTCATATAGGACAGAGTAAATGGGATTCGATTATATCATCACCGGTGCCGGTCCTGCAGGCTGCGTCCTGGCAAGCCGGCTCAGCGAAGATCCCGATGTCAAAGTACTGCTTCTCGAAGCGGGCGGAGGCGATTGGAATCCTCTTTTTCACATGCCCGCCGGTTTTGCCAAGATGACCAAGGGTGTGGCCAGCTGGGGATGGCAGACCGTTCCGCAGAAGCACATGAAGGGCAGGGTGCTTCGCTACACCCAGGCGAAGGTCATCGGCGGCGGCTCCTCCATCAACGCTCAGCTCTACACGCGCGGAAACGCGGCCGACTACGATCTCTGGGCCAATGAAGACGGCTGCGAGGGCTGGGACTATCGCTCGATCCTTCCCTATTTCAAACGGGCGGAGGACAACCAGCGCTTCGCCGACGACTACCACGCCTATGGCGGTCCGCTGGGGGTCTCGATGCCGGCTGCGCCTCTGCCGATCTGCGACGCCTATATCCGCGCAGGGCAGGAGCTCGGCATTCCCTATAATCACGATTTCAACGGCCGCCAGCAGGCCGGCGTCGGATTTTACCAGCTTACCCAGCGCAACCGCCGCCGATCCTCGGCCTCTCTTGCCTATCTCTCGCCGATCAGGGACAGGAAGAACCTGACCGTCCGGACGGGTGCGCGCGTCGCGCGGATCATCGTCGAAGGAGGCCGAGCGACTGGCGTCGAGATCGCGACCGCGCGCGGCTTGGAAATCGCCCGCGCCGAACGTGAGGTCCTGGTGTCGTCAGGCGCGATCGGATCGCCGAAGCTGCTTCTGCAGTCCGGCATCGGGCCGGCCGATCACCTCAAATCGGTGGGCGTCAAGGTGAAGCACGATCTGCCCGGAGTCGGCGGCAACCTCCAGGATCATCTGGATCTTTTCGTCATCGCCGAATGTACCGGCGATCATACCTATGACGGCGTCGCGAAGCTGCATCGCACGCTCTGGGCCGGGGTTCAATATGTCCTGTTCCGCACCGGCCCGGTCGCCTCGTCACTCTTCGAGACCGGTGGATTCTGGTATGCCGATCCTGAAGCGCGGTCTCCCGATATCCAGTTCCATCTCGGCTTGGGATCAGGCATCGAAGCCGGCGTCGAGCGGCTGAAGAATGCAGGCGTGACGCTCAACTCCGCCTATCTGCATCCGCGCTCGCGAGGGACGGTGCGTCTGTCATCCGCCGACCCGGCTGCGGCACCCTTGATCGATCCCAACTACTGGTCCGATCCGCACGACAGGAAGATGTCGCTGGAGGGGCTCAAGATCGCCCGCGAGATCATGCAGCAGGCGGCGCTGAAGCCCTATGTCATGGCCGAAAGGCTTCCTGGGCCGAAGGTCATGACCGACGAGCAGCTTTTCGACTATGGCTGCGCCAACGCCAAGACCGATCATCATCCCGTCGGCGCCTGCAAGATGGGAACTGGGCCGGAGGCCGTTGTTGGGCTCGATCTCAAGGTGCACGGGTTGGAAGGCCTCAGGGTCTGCGACTCCTCAGTCATGCCCCGCGTGCCGTCATGCAATACCAATGCGCCTACGATCATGGTCGGCGAAAAGGGTTCAGATCTCATCCGAGGCCTGCCGCCGCTGCCTTCCGCCATCTTCGCCTACGAACGCAACGATACGAGGCCGAGAGCCCGTGCGGAAATCCAGTAGGCCCTTTCGAGAGGAGTAACGACAATGTCTGAAGTGAGGGTTGCAGTGCTTGGCGCCTCGGGCTGGATGGGAAAGGTCCACACCATGGCCTATCAGACCTTTCCACACTTCTTCGGCGTGTCGGATGGAACGGCGCGGATCGTGACGCTTGTCGACGGCAATCCGAGCGTCGCCGAGAATCTTGCCAACCGGGCGCCCGGTGCAAGGATCCTTCAGGATTGGCATCCGGCCGTTGCCGATCCCGACGTCGACCTGATCGATATCTGCCTGCCTGACCATCTTCATTATCCCGTGGCCAAGGCGGCCTTGCTCGCCGGCAAGCATGTCTATTGCGAGAAGCCCTTGGCAAATACCGCTGACGAGGCGCGGGAGCTTGCCGACATCGCCAGAGAAAAAGGCGTGATTACGCGTGTCGGGCATGCGTTTCCCCGAAACCCCGTCCATGATCTGGCGAAAGACATCATCGATTCAGGTGAAATCGGCGAGATCAAGCTGTTTCGCGGCTGCCAGCACGTCGACATGTATGGCGATCCCATGGCCCCCTTCATGTGGCGCGCCGATGGCAAGCTGGCGCCGACGGGGATTGTCGGCGACACCGGCTCGCATATCTTCAGCTTCATGGATTTCCTGGTCGGCCGCGTCAGTTCCCTGATTGCCGACAATCTCATCGTTACGCCGCGCCGGCCCGTCGTCGAGGGCCTTGCCTATGGCGAGGAGGTAAAACTGACAGGCAACGAATCCTGGGCCGACATCACTAACCCGGACGCGACGAACCTGTTGTGCCGGTTTGCCAACGGCGCCGGCGGCATCGTCGATTTCAGCCGCGTCGCGACCGGCCGAAAATTCATGCAGACCTACGAAATCTACGGAACGAAAGGCAGCATCGCCTATACTTACGATGAGATAAACCGGCTGCGTTTTTATTCCAATGACGACCGGACGGGGCGGCGGGGTTTTCGCGAGATCGACGTGGGGCCGGAAAACCCCACCTTCCGCGCTTTCCTGCCTCTGCCGAATTTCGGCATCGGCTATAATGAAAGCAAGATCATCGAGGTCGCTGAGGTGATCCGCTCGATCGTCTCAAACAAACCGATGTGGCCGACATTCGATACCGGGCACCACATCTGCCAGATCGTCGATGCGTGCATGGAGTCTTCCCGGCAGAAGCGCTGGGTCGACATCCCGTTCGGATAACGCCGATGACCATAGACGTCCCGCAGGAAATTCTCGATGCGCTGACCGATGTCGATATGCCCAGGCTTCCGCCTGAGGCCGGTCCCTCGGCAATGGCCCGGCTCGCCGGTGTCGAAGTGCCGATGTATCGAGCCGGCTGTGTCGTCGTCGGATCCGGCGCGGCGGGTCTGCGTGCGGCTGTGGAAATGAAGCGGCGCGGCGATGATGTCGTCATCGTCAGTCAAAGCGCCTGGGGCGGAACCTCGGCCTGTTCCGGTTCGGACAAGCAGACCCTGCACACGGCGAACACGGCGGATCAGGGCGACAATTACAAAGCGATGGCCCGCGCCATCCGCAGCGGCGGCGCCATGGACGAGGACACCGCCTATGTCGAGGCCGTGGGCTCGTCGCGGATGATGGCATCGCTGCAATTCATTGGCTTGCCGCTGCCGCAGGATTCGCTTGGCGGAACGCTGCGATATCAGACCGATCATGACGAAGTCGGCCGCGCCACCAGCTGCGGCCCGCGCACCTCGCGCCTGATGGTCAAGGTGCTGGCCGAGGAGGTGCTCCGTCTCGGTGTGGCGTTCTACAACCAGACCACCGCCGTCAAAATCCTCACCGAGGGTGAGGGAGCGGATCGCCATGTCGTCGGCATCTTGGCCATGCGCGCCGGCAATCGCACGCAGGAGAACCCGCTCGGCATTACGCTGTTCCTCAGCGGCGTGATCGTGCTCGCGGCCGGCGGGCCGGGCGAGCTCTATCGCGACAGCGTCTATCCCAATGGCTGCTTCGGCTCCCTCGGGCTGGCGCTCGAGGCAGGCGTCGAGCTCGTCAACCTGACCGAAAGCCAGTTCGGCATCGGAACGCGCCGGGAAGGATTTCCGTGGAATCTCTCCGGCACCTATGTCCAGGCTGTGCCGCATATCTATTCGGTCGATGCGAGAGGCGTCGAACACCATTTCCTGGCAGACTATTACCGCAGTACGCAGGAGCTGGCGTCGAACATCTTCCGCAAGGGGTATCAATGGCCATTTCACGCGACGCGCATGCTCGATTTCGGCTCGAGCCTGGTGGATCTTGCCATTTACCGTGAAACCGCCGCCGGCCGGCGCGTCTTCATGGACTTCAACCGCAATCCGTTACCCATGCCCGGCGACCTGCCGTTCAGCCTGGAGCGACTGGATGAAGACGTTCGCCTGTATCTCGGCAAGGCCGGTGCCGATCAGGAAATGCCGATCGACCGGTTGAAGCACATGAACCCGCTCGCGATCGAGCTTTATCGCCGCTACAAGATCGACATTGCCGCAGAGCCGCTGGAATTCGCGGTCAACAATCAGCACATGAACGGCGGCATCATGGTCGACATCTGGGGCCGCAGCAACCTTCCAGGCTGTTACGCGGTCGGCGAAGCCGCGGGCACTCATGGGGTAACAAGGCCTGGTGGAGCGGCGCTGAATGCCGGACAGGTCTTCGGCACCAGGGTGGCCGAACACATCGGCGCCAGCGGCAGGGGAAAACGGGCCGCCCCCGAGAGCATACCGGGGGCCGCGGAGGCGGGTATCGCCGATCTCCTTGCCGCCCTGCGAGCTGAAAGCCCGCTCAGCGTCAAAGCCATCCGCTCGGCAGTACAGGCGCGAATGAGCGACAAAGCCGGCATCATCTGCGATCAGGAGAGCGTCGGCCAGGCCTTGATCGAGGCCCGCAAACTGAATGCCGAAATTCGCGCCAGCGGCGTCGCTTATGGTCGTGCGGCGGAAGCGGTCCGAGGAGTGCAATGGCGGCACATGGCGATCGCTTCGGAAGCAGTGCTCAGCGCGCTCGACTTCTTCATTCGCAATGGCGGCGGCAGCCGCGGAGCACGCGCGATCTGCGATGCCGACGGCGAATCCCTTCCGCTGGCAAGCTCTGGTCCGTTGCAGGACTATCGCTTCCGGAGGGAGCGCGAAGCCCATCGCAACGAGCAGATCGTCGTTCGCCTCGACGCCGATGAGATCAGGCTTTCGACCCGGCCGAACCGCAATCTGGATGAACGCGTGAAATCCTTTTTCGAGCGGGACTGGCCCGACTGGCTGACGGGCCGCATCTATGATCTCGGCGCCGGCGAATAGGACGATGCCATAATCGCAATCAGTCGGGATTGGCAACCGGTGGTGGGACACGGACGCGCTCGGTATCGTCGGAGCCTTCAGCCACGGCTTCCTCGCTTTTGCACACGCGCCTTGGCGGATCCTTTCCTTCGCCCGGCCTCGGCGACAGCTGGTCGTCGGCCGGTATTTCGTCGGTGTTGAGATAGTTCTTGCTTTGGTCCATGGCGGTCACTTCCATTTGGAGAGGGGCCGATGTGGTCCTTCTGGTTGGCCGCGGCTGTCTCCGGATCGGAGTCCACCAGCACAAGCCGCCCGCCTCGCGGCTGCTGTCCATGCCGGCGGGCGGCTGCGCTGGTGGACAATCTCCTTCACAGGCTAGCTAACTCCGGTCGGCATCGCCGGTTCCCTGGCTCGGCTGCGATCGATGCCACCGCGGCTTACACGGCTTCAGCTCCGGGAACGTCGAGTTCGATCACGACGGGCGCATGGTCGCTGGTATGCTCCCAGCCGCGTGGATTTCGCCGGACGGCTGCCGATCGAAGCCACGGAGCAACCGTCGGGCTGAGCAGCAGGTGGTCGATCCGCAGCCCGGCGTCGCGCTCGAAACTGTGCCGCCAGTATTTCCAGAAGGTGTAGATGCGCTCTCCCGGATGCAGATGCCTGACGGCATCCGTCCAGCCCTGGGCCACGAGTCGAGCATAGGCCTTGCGCACTTCCGGCCGGAAAAGCGCGTCGTCTCGCCAGCGTTCCGGCTTGTAGACGTCGATCTCCGTCGGCATGACGTTGAAATCACCGGCCAGGATCGACGGCACCTCGATCTCGAGGAGTGAGGCGGCGTAGGCGTGCAGGCGGCGGAACCAGCGAAGCTTGTACTCGAACTTGGCGCTGGGAAAGGGATTGCCGTTCGGCAGATACAGGCATCCGATCAGCATGCCATCGACGGCAGCTTCGACATAGCGGCTGTGGGTGTCATCGGGATCGCCGGGCAGACCGCGCCGGGTCAGGATCGGCGTCTTGCCCTTTGCCAGTATGGCGACCCCGTTCCAGGATCTCTGTCCGTGCCAGACGGCGCCGTAGCCGGCCCGTTCGATCGCCTTTCGCGGAAAGCTGCCGTCATCGGTCTTCAGCTCCTGAAGGCATGCGACATCAGGGGCATCCTCTTTCAGCCAGCGCAGCAGAATGTCCAGGCGCCCATTGATTCCGTTGACGTTATAGGTTGCGATTTTCATGGAACCTCCTACCGAGGCGATCCCGCTCTAATCTATAAACGCTCCCGTGTTGTCTCCTCTGGAAGCCCGTGCCCGCAATCGGCCCAACCAAGGCGGCTCTCGACGCCGTAATGCCCGGCCGGTCGAATCCGTTCGGGGTTGTCGAGCGACCCGGCGGTCACGCGGATGAGCGCATCGCCGTCATATTGGAGATAGAGCGGTGTCCCGCAATTGCCGCAGAAACCGCGCGTGGCGATGGGCGAGGACCGATAGACGGCGGGGGAGCCGGCGGTCCAGAGGAGATCTTCGACCTTGGCCTGGAGGAGCACGGCGAAAGGACCGCCGGTTGCCTTCTTGCACATATCGCAATGGCAATATCCCGAATGCGGCGGATCGCCGGCGAATTCGTATCGGCAGGATCCGCAAAGGCAGCCGCCGGTCCACTGGCTTGCCATGACGAATCTCTCAACGCGTCGCGCCGAAGACAAAAGCGATGCCGGCGACGATCGCTGCGGCCGTCAGCGGCTGCCGTCTTATCCGATCCTCGATCTCCTGGACGAAACTCTTCGCTTCCGCTTTCGCCAGGCGTGCTGTTCCGGATGCAAGCTCCGAAGCGGACTCTGCGATGCGGCCGGCTTCTTTCTGAAGTGCACGCAGTTCCTCGTGGTCTCGCCCACTCGAGCGCAGGACCTGGTCGACCATAGGATATTCTTGGTCAACCGCTGTGGGATCAGGCTCGCGCTTTACGCGCTCAGCCGCCTCCACATCGCTACGACCGGCGGGTATCGAGGTATGGGTGATCGAAACCGGATCGGACGCCGGAAACGTATCTTCAATCGCTTTGTCGAGTTCGCCCTTTCGGGCCTGCTTTCGTTGCTCCGCCTGTTCTTTGCGCAGGGACTGGACCGCAGGTGATTCGCTGGAATTTGGCATCGGGGGCTTCCTCTGTTGCACTTTGATAATCAAAGCGATGACGAAGAAAGAAGTTCCAGAAAAACGCGTCAGCGCCTCAGGCAGTAACGTCTCGGCAAGGGAAGTTGAATTATACCCCCTACACCGTTTGTGATGACATCGCTCGCATATGGGCTCATTCAACCGTAGGCCAGTTTGCCGGACCAAAGTCCTGCCTGTCTTGGTACCTTTGGTCCGGTTGCATTTAACCTTCGGAAAAGCGAAAATTCGCGCGCGTACAGCAAGCGTAGAATTGGGAAGAACGGATGGACGAGGCGACGGCATGACAATCTCTATGACAATCTCGAAGCGTAATTTTTTGAGATTGGGTGGTTGTGCGGCCTTCGCTCTGGTTGCTGCCGCATCACCTCTGACTGTTGGTTTTGACGGCTCCCTGCCGAAGCTGGCGCTCAAGCATGCGCAGGCAAAAGACGGCAATAACGGGAACGGCAACGGCAACAGCGGCGGCGGCAGCGGCAATGGCGGCGGAAACGGCGGCGGCGGCAATGGCGGTGGCAACGGCGGAGGCAATAGTGGCGGCAACGGCAATGGGGGCGGAAGCAGCCATAGTGGTTCCGGCAACAGTGCGGGCGGAAACTCCAGCAAATCCTCTTCCACTTCAGCCGCCTCGTCGACAGGAGTGGGCGCGAAGGCGACTGAAGACTCCGACGGATCGATCAACGTTCGCCACGCAAACGGCATCACCGAAAGCCTGCGCAGCGGCCGCTATGTCATGAAGGACGCGAAAGGCAGGACGATCATCAGCCGTCAGGCGACAGCCAACGACGCCCGCCGGCTGAGCCGCTTCCTTCGCTAGAGCAAGATGCCGAAAAGTGTGGGTGCTTTCCGGAGGACACATACTAACTCTTTAAATGAGAACGGGATGATTTTCGGCCGACCCCGGCCGAAATCCCACTTTAGCGCGGTCCGACCCGGCGCTACCGCCGTTCGCGCCATTGCAGGGCCGCTTCGGTCCTGTTTGAGACGCCGAGTTTGCTCAGAATCTGAGTCATATGGTGCTTTACGGTCTTTTCCTGCAGGTTGAGGCGCAAGCCGATATGCTTGTTGGAAAGGCCTTGAGCGACGAGATTCATCACCTCGCGCTCCCGTGGCGTCAGGCTGTTCTTGTCGGAGGCTGCGTCATGCAGCGAATTCTCCATGACCTTTGTCGACATCGTCGGAGAGATATATCGCGCTCCGCTGAGGACGGTCTGGATCGCTTCGGCAAGACCTCGGGAGCCGACACCCTTGAGAACATAGCCCATCGCGCCCTGTTGCAGGGCTCCCAGCAGCGTGTCCACCTCCTCAGATACCGTCAACATCAGCACTTTCGTTGTCGGGCTCCGCGCGAGGACGTTGCCGATCGCCGCCAATCCGCCGCCGGGCATCGAGACGTCGAGAAGCATGACGTCGGGACGGTTGTTCGAAGCGATCATGGCGGCGTCTTCGCTGCTGGCGCCTTCGCCAATTACCACGAAGTCGCTCATCTCCGACAAGCTGCGCGTTACGCCCTCGCGAAAGAGCGGGTGGTCGTCCACGACGCCGACGGTGATTGCAGTCATCTCTCTAGTCTCCAACTTCCATAGGCTCGAAGGTCATGGTCACCGTCGTCCCTGCTTCGCCTGTCTTGATTTCGAAGGATCCCCCCAGGCTGTCGATGCGCTCGCGAAGTCCTGCCAGGCCGAGGCTTGCCGGCCTCACTTCCGCCGGGTCGAAACCATTGCCACGATCGCTGACCTCGACATGAACATGACCGTTGTCCGACACGGCTTTTACGGTCTGCTGAACGCCGCCGCCGTGGCGATAGGCGTTATTCAGGGCTTCCTGAATGAAGCGATAGATACAGATCTTTACGGCAGTTGCGAGTTCGGGTCCATCCTCGTTGATGATCGTTTCGACAAGGGTTTCGGTTTTGTGCTGATGCGCTTCGACGACCCGCAGCACGATCTCGGTGATCGTGGATTTTTCGATCTGCGGGAGCACCAGTCCGTTGCAGATGTTGCGGATCTCCGTCATCGCCTCGGCCAGGCTCGAGCGTATCCAGGCAAGTTCCTTTTCCCGGGCTTCGGGCCTGGTAGACGCGTTGATCAAGAGGTCGCTGTCGAGTCGCAGTGAAGCATAGGCGATGTGCTGTGCCGGCCCGTCGTGCAGATCGGCGCCGATGCTGCGCAGATATGTTTCGTTCAGTGCCGCCACCCGTTGCGAGGCGCGCTGCAGCCGCCGCTGAAGCCCGCGATTTTCGGCGAGCAGCGCAGACAATTCCGTAACCCGTTCTTTGAGATCCTTGCGCTGCGCTTCGATCGTGCGGCTGCCACGAAACACCAGGGCGGAGAGAACGAGGAAGAAGACGCCAGTGAGAGCTGCGACCGCCCCCCAGCTCCGCAGTCTCGCATGCGCCAGGCTGTCGGCCAGACTTTCTGCCGTCTCGTAGAATTCGAGCACGGCGACCGCCTGGCCGGACCATGGCTGCAGAACCGGATTGTAGATTTCCATCAAGGGTTTGCCGAGCGCGCGCTCGACGCCGCTTTCCGGGTCATTGGGGATCTCGTAGCGCGCAATGAGCGACCCGGCGAATGCCTTCTGCAGCTTGTCGCTTACGGGAAACTTCTGGCCCACCAGTTCCTTCTCGTTCGAATAGAGAATGGTGCCGTCGCTTCGCCACAGCTTGAACGAGATAAGGCGCCTCCCGAGCGCGCCCTGGCCAAGCGTCTCGTCCAGTGCCTGAGCGCTGCCTTCATCGAGCAGCGATTCCGTTTGCATGTCGGGGAGCAGCGGCGCCACGACGCTGTCAACGTAAAGCGCCGTCGCCGCGCCGGAATTATGAATGACGGCTTCCTCGATCAGATGGGTCACGAGAAGACCGACCAGAAACATGACGGCGATCGAGACCAGGCCGCCCGCGATGAAAAATTGCGAGGCGAGTGAGCGGGCATTCCAGCGGCGAAGCCAATTCATTTTGATACCGGCAAGTGACTTTGCCGACTAACCTACAGCGTCTTCAGAGTTTTTCCAGACAGGATCAGGGCAGATTCCTAGTATCGAAGACCTCAGCGCCTCTGACGCTCTCGGTCAACCGGAGGCTGTCGCCTGACATGGCTGCACCGAAGACATAGAGGAGGCCGGCCAGAACGACGACAAGCGCGATGACGGTGACGTTCCACGCGTCATTCCCATGGGATCTGTTAGTGCGGCTCATGTGGGATCTCCTTCCGTGTCTTTCAAACGACGCCGTCGGCCCCCCCGTTCCATGCCGGGGACTTCGGTCGAAGAGGTGTGGGACCATGGTCCGACCACCGTGGACAACGGCTGATTCAGCCATATTTCCTATTCGACGGAGTTGGTTTGGAGACGTATGAGTGACAATCTCCGCGGACATCGAAGGCGGCGCAGACGCCGTATTTGCCACACCTCCGGCGCCGTTCGGGGAAGGCGTCGCCGACTTTTACCAAGCCCTTTTCGTGCCGCTTCTCTTCGAACCCTATGCGTCGGAGATGGCGATTGTCGCCGAACGGTTTAACCCCGTTAGCGTGCTCGAAGTCGCGGCGGGGACCGGCGCCTTGACACGCGCTCTGCGCGCGAGGCTCGATCCGACGGCTGAGATCGTCGCCACCGATCTCAGCCAAGCAATGATCGACGTCGGCGCCCCGTCCTTGACGTTGTCGCGGACCCACTGGATGCATGCGGACGCGCAAAATTTGCCCTTCGCCCACGCAATGTTCGATCTCGTCATCTGTCAGTTCGGCGTCATGTTCTTTCCGGACAAGCCCAAGGCCTATGGCGAGGCGAAACGAGTTTTGCGGAGCGGCGGCCGTTTCCTGTTTTCGACATGGGATTCGCTTTCGGTCAACGACTTCGCAAGATGTGTGAACGAAAGTGTGGCACGGCTATTTCCGTCGGACCCTCCGGACTTCCTGGAACGTTTGCCATACTCCTATTTTGACCCCTGTACGATCAAGTCAGAGGTTTCCTCGGCGGGATTCGAGGCGGTTTCCTGCGATCGGGTGAAGCTGACCTCGGTCGCAGCCACCGCCCACCACGTTGCGGCGGCATTCTGCCAGGGCTCGCCGCTCAGAGGAGAGATCGAATCGCGGGCGCCGGAGCGGATGTCCGAGATCGTTGATGAGGTGGCGCAGCAGGTCGCGTCGCGCCACGGCGCGAGCCCTTCCGGAGGCATGAGCGCGTTCATCGTCACCGGCTGCGTCCCGTAACTGTTCACGCCGCAGATCGACATGCAGAGCGGGCGTCTGATCGACGCGGAAGCTGTGATTAAGGGATCATCAAGTAGTGCGTAGGGGAGGGTTCGTGCATCGCGCCGATGACGTGCTGTTCGATCTCGACGCAGGTTTCGTCATATTCCCGCACCAGCTTTAAATTGAACCTTCGTCTTCGCAGCCGATCACGCGCTTCGACTGCCATCTGGTAGGCCTCGAAAAGCTCGAGCTGCCACGGCTCGCGCGCATCCATGATCAGCGTCCGCATTTGCGGCAGACGCATGGCCAGGCGCCTGCGTCCAGCTTCCCGGCGGCTGGATCGTATCATCTCCCTCGGTCTCCTGCCCAAGCTCGCGATGAATCCAAGAATAGCGCCGCCAACGAATATTGAAATCCAGACTAAGGGCCGGGATCCCTCAGACCGAGGTCCGGGGCCTGGAACGACCTCGTTGCCAGCAAGTTGGTTTGACAGCGGCAAGCAGGCCGCATTGAAAGGCAAGGAGGAAAAGATGCTCATCAAACTTATTGCAGGCGCGGCAACTGCTATGACCCTGATGTCAGGTGTCGCATTCGCCCAGTCCTCGACCGTCAATGGTGCGGCTGGTGGCGCAATCACCGGAGCTATCGTTGGTGGTCCGGCCGGTGCTGCCATCGGCGGCGTTGCCGGTGCAGTCGTCGGCACGGCGATCGATCCGCCGCCCGAAAAGGTCGTCACCTATGTCCGCGAGGCTCCGGCACCGTCGGCACGCGTCGTTGTGAAGGAAAAGGTGGTCGTCGGCCAACCCCTGCCGGAAACGGTCGTCGTGACCCCCGTTCCGGACGATCCGACATATGCCTACGCGGTGGTCAATGACGAGCGCGTCATCGTCGAACCCTCATCCCGCAAGGTGATTCAGGTGATCAAGTAACCTGATCGTTCATGTGGCTCTGCCGCGTCTTCCAAATCATCTTCAGACAGCCGCACGATGGACGGCAGCGTCATCGTGCGGCCGCCGAGTCGAGGAGAGGGAACATGATTTATCCCGAAGAGAAATCCGCTGGTCTCGCCGTGCCACTGATCGCCATCCTCTTGGCGATCGTAGGCATTCTCGCCGTGCTGGTCGCCACCGGCGGTCACAGTAGCGCCGCGGCGCGCGTCTGGGTTTCCCCGGCACAACAGCAGGAGGCGGGCTGATGAATGGCATTGCGACGGTCGCCTTCGGCATCGTCAGCTCGATTGGCGCCTGTATGGCCGCGGCATCCGTTGCCTCGCATGTGGTGGCGGATTCCGAGCCGCGCGCGTTCACGGACCTTGCCGCCCCCGATCTGTGGACGACGAGACCGGTGAAAGTCGATCCCCATCGGCAGCATTATGAGCGAATTCCGCCTGTCTATTCCAGCTATGTCACCGAGGCTCTGGCGACCGAAGTGCTAAGGATGGTCTCACAACCCGCTCGTCCGTCGACAGAACTGCAGGCACCGCAGCCAGAATTCTCCGCCGAGCACCTTGCCTGGTGCGCCAAGCGCTACCGTTCCTTCGATCCGGCGACCAACAGCTACCGATCGTACAAGGGCGAGATCCGCGAATGCTCCTCGCCGTTCCAGCAGACTATCGCCGCAAGCCCTGAGGTCGGCGGCACGAAAGTCAATGCCCAGGCGGCTGCCCGATGCGCCGCCCGCTTCAGATCGTACCGACCGGAAGACAACAGCTACCAACCCTGGGGCGGACCGCGGCGAAGCTGCGAAATGTCGGATCTGGTCGCGACGAGCAATTAACGATGGCCGGGCAGCGCGTACAAAATGGTACCGTGCTGGCTGGCCAGACTAAAGTCCGTGTTGTAATCGCACCGGTTGTGATATCCGGTTGCATTTGAGGGCGGAGAGCGGGGATGGCGACGACGCTGATAGCAGAAATCCACCAGGCGCAGACACGGCTTCCGTTCTTGAGCAGGGCGGAGCGCGGATCTCTTATCGTTCGCATTCTTCGCGAGTTGAAGATGCTCCGTCGCGAAGTTCTAGGGAATGTGCCGGCCGATCGCTGCGTTTGGATCGACAAACTGATCGCGTCGGTTTCTTCGACGGTATCGGAAATCGTCACGATGCCCGACGCCGAGTTCAACCGCGTCTTGAACGAGTTCGAAAAGCTCATGGCAACGCTGCATAACATTTCGCATCCGCAGAAGCCGTCGAAGACGGTTCATTAGCGTCGTTAAGGCGACGTACGGCCGCGCCGGAAACCGATTCCGGCGCGGAAGCGTTTTCCGCCTATGACCGAAACAAAATCGCCCGCTGACCAGGACGAGATGTCGCCCCGTGACGATGAGCCGAAGCCAGGCGCAGAGGTTTCATTCCCTTACGACAGGATGACTGTCGAGCAGTTCCGAAACCGCTTCCCGCGTGCCCGCTGGAACGACGTGCGCAAGGCCTGGTTCGTTCCGGGCCGAACCGCGTCCCGTCGCATCGGCCGATGGCTTGCCGAGCTGGAGGCCGAAGCCGACGCGCATGCGGATGCGAAGGGGCGCGATGCCTTCGCCTTCGATCCCATTGACAGTCCATATCTGGAACTCGGCAAGGCCGGCTTTCGAATCCGCACGCCCTATTCAAAAACAGTCGTCGACGAACTGCGCGAGGTGCCGTTCTCGCGATGGGACGGCGATCTTCGAATATGGCACGTGCCCTTTCGATCCTATGAGGAGCTGAGACGCAGATGGGCCGCCATTGAAGCGGCGGCTCGCAGAAACGAACCGGAGGAGAGGCGACGGCGTGCCGACGAGCAGAAGGGAACCGAACGGGAGATGCGCAGCAGGCTTAGCGCAGCAGAACGCAAGCGCCGCCGTTACCCGCTTCCGACCCACGACCTGCCGCCGACAGGGCGTCCGCTGGCCACCTCGTATGGTATCGTCGTCTTCACTTATATCACCGGCGAACTGGTCGATCCGGCTCTCGTCGCGGATTTCTATCCTGGGGTCACGGAGGATTATCTCTGGGGGTACTGGCGGGTGCCGACATTCGACGAACTTGTACGTACCTGGCCTGCGAAAACGCCTCCCCCTCTGGATGCCAAATGGTGGCAGCCGACGATCGAAGAACTGAGGCCCGCCCGCCGCGCCGCAAGATCACGCGAAGCCAGGAAGCAAGCGAAGGCGTCGTGACCGGAGGCTGCCACCGGTCCTGCGGACTTGTTGCAGATGCTCCGTCGACGATGCCCGGCTGGCGTGGGAACAAATTCCCACGTCGGCCATTTGTTGTCCATGAAAACAGACCTGCCGATGACGCTGCTCGCTCTGATCCTCTCCGTTGGCGGTGCCCACGCGGGGGAGCTTCACCCCGAAATGATCAACGCCGCTTCCATTGCCGACATCGGTAAAGGAAGGCTGTCGCCCGCAGATCCGAACCCGGCGATCGTCCGGCTTCAGGTCCTGCTCGACCGGGCGGGTTCGTCTCCCGGCGTGATCGACGGCCTATCCGGGGAGAACGTCAACAAGGCCGTGGCCGGCTTCGAGGCGATGAACAAGCTTCCTGTCGACGGCAGGCCGGATCCCGAGGTCGTTTCCCGCCTGGAAGACAATGCCCCCATCGTCATAAGCTACGTCGTCTCGCCGGAGGACGCCACCGGTCTCGTCGAGACGATCCCCGAGGATTACGGCGAGAAGGCAAAGATGCAGAGGCTCGGCTATACCAGTGTTGCGGAGAAGTTGTCCGAACGCTTTCACATGAGTCTCGACCTGTTGAGCGCGCTCAACCCGGCTTCGCAGTTTGCCCCTGGAGACACGGTGTGGGTCGTCGACCCCGGCCCCGCAAGGGCAGGCAAGGTCAAGAAGATCGAGGCCGACAAGAAGATAGGCCAGGTGCTGGCCTATACAGAGGACGGATCTTTGCTGGCCGTCTATCCGGCGACGATCGGAAGCAAAGACAATCCGTCACCCTCGGGAAAGCACAAGGTCAAGGGCGTCGCGAGAATGCCGGTCTACCGGTATGACCCGAAGCTCAACTTCAAGCAGGGAAAGAACGACGAGGTCCTCACCATTCCGAAAGGTCCGAACGGGCCGGTCGGCAGCGTCTGGATCGACCTGACCGAGCCGACCTATGGAATCCATGGCACACCGGAGCCCAAACTGATCGACAAGGTCGGCTCGCATGGCTGCGTGCGGCTGACGAACTGGGACGCCGAAGAACTGGCCGGCATGGTCAAGCCGGGCGTCCTGGTCGATTTCGTCAATCGCAGTCCGGCCGCTCCGAAGTGAGAGCGGCATTTGGCACACCGACTCTTTCCCTCGAATAGCGGTTACGAGGCCTTGGCTTCGAAGGCCGGAGCGAAGTCACCCAGCGTTTTCGCCTTGAGGATCATGCCGCCGATATCCTGCTCCACGATCGCTTCAAGATCGGCAAAACTGTCGATGACGTAGTAGATCGGCTGGAGGATGTCGATGCGGTAGGGGGTCCTGAGAACGCTCATCAGATCGAACGGCCGGAATTCGCACGCCGTCCCTTCGGTTGCCGCCTTGGCTTCGCTCGGCGACGAGACGATGCCGGCGCCGAAGCAGCGGCGGCCCTGAGCCGTGTTAATCAGGCCGAATTCGACGGTGAACCAGAAAATCCGGAACAGATGCCAGGAATAGCCCTTGCCGAGGCGCACGGCGGTTTCGCCGAAATGCCGGACGAAATTGGCATAGCTCTGGTTGGTCAGCAGTGGGCAATGGCCGAACACTTCGTGGAACAGATCTGGCTCCTCGATATAGTCGATATGTTCGCGGCGGCGCAGGAAAGTGGCGAGCGGGAACTTGCCTTGAGAGAGAAGCTCATAAAAGCGTGAGGGCGGGATGAGCGCCGGCACGCCTTCTACGCCGAAGCCGGTGGTTTCGTGCAGGCGTCTGTCCACATCGAGAAGCTGAGGCACTTTCTCCGGCTTCAAGCCCAGCAGTTTGACGCCATCCAGATATTCCTGGCAGGCCGTGTCGGCCAATATCTTCATCTGACGCCGGTAGAGTTCGCCCCAGATCGCATCTTCCTCGGGCGTGTAGTCATAGAGGCCGTCGGGGCCTGGCAGTTTGGCGGTGTAGCTGCTTTCCTTGGTCATTGGCTGATCCTCCCCAGGTATGACGACGTCGCTGTCATTATCCTCCAGCTTTGCCGGATTTTCTTTTCTTTCGTGCTGGCTCTTGCCATTATGATGGGAAATATTCCCAAATATGGGGCTTAAAATGAAAGAAACTGGGAGCTTTCGCCGAACTCTGCTGCAACTCATCCAGGCTGACGGCAGCCTGTCGCTGGCTGACCTGGCGGCGAAGGCCGGCATGTCGCAGAGTTCGGCTTGGCGGAAGATCCAGGAACTGGAAGCCGATGGTGTCATCCGCAAACGCGTGACGCTGCTCGATCCCGGCAAACTCGACCTCAAGCTCTGCGTGATCGCGCATGTCACGCTGGAGGATCACCACGAAGAGGCGGTCGCCTCTTTCGCTTCGGTAGTGCTGGAGCGGCCAGAGATCATGGAGTGCTACGCCTTGTCGGGCGCGTTTGATTACATGCTGAAAATCCGGGCGAGGGACGTCGAAAGCTACGAAGCCTTCATGACGCGCTACCTCATGCGCAACCCGCATGTGCGCACCGTGGTCTCGAGCTTCGTACTGCGCGAGTTGAAATTCTCGACTGAACTGCCGCTCTGACGTTTGTCGCGAGACGATTACCCTCAGTCAGCGTGTGCCGTCGCCGTGCCAACTCCCCGGCACCGGAAAACCTTCGAAAGTCTTCAGCGTGTCGAGCACGATCGACGTCTTCACGTGCTGCACCGAGTCGTGCGGCAAGAGAACGTCGTTGACGAATTTGGAGAGGTCGGCGAGCCCGCGTGTCGCCACCTTCAGGTGGTAGTCCATTTCGCCGGTCAGCGCATACGCTTCGAGAACCTCCGGCAGCCCATTGATCAATTGGGAAAACCGCCGGGCATTGTCCCTGTTGTGGGTCGCAAGCGTCACGGAAATGACCACCAGCATATCCAGCCCGAGTTTTTCCCGATCGAGGTAGGCGCGGTAGCTGCGGATATAGCCCTCGGCTTCCAGCCGCGCGCGCCGGCGCGAGCATTGAGAGGGTGAAAGCGCAATGCGATCGCCCAGTTCGTTGTTCGTCAGCCTGCCGTCTTTCTGAAGTTCCTTGAGCAGGCGCAGATCCGTTTTGTCGAGCTGTTCATTCATTGCGCAACACCTCAAAAATACTCACAAACTGTGCATAATATCTTCTGATGGTATAAAGAATGCAAGAACGTTGCGCGCATTTTGGTCCACACTGTGCACAGTCAAGCTCCAATCTTCAGGAGGAGAAAATGGGCCCTTTCCCACATGATGCGCCGCCGTCGGAAATCACCGCCGACAATCCGGCCGGCACCGACGGCTTCGAATTCGTCGAGTTCGCTCATCCCGAACCAGAAAAGCTCAGCGAGCTCTTCACACGCATGGGCTACGCTGCCGTCGCCAGGCATAAGACCAAAGACATCACGGTCTGGCGCCAGGGCGACATCAACTATATCGTCAATGCCGAGCCCGGCAGTCACGCCGCCCGCTTCGTCGAAAAGCACGGTCCCTGCGCCCCCTCGATGGCCTGGCGTGTCGTCGACGCCAAACACGCTTTCGACCATGCGGTCTCGAAAGGCGCCGTTCCCTATGAAGGCGATGACAAGATGCTGGACGTCCCGGCAATTGTTGGCATTGGCGGCTCGCTGCTTTATTTCGTCGAGACCTATGGCGCCAAGGGATCGGCCTACGACTCCGAATTCGATTGGCTGGGCGAGCCTAATCCGCGCCCGGAAGGGATCGGCTTCTACTATCTCGACCACCTCACGCACAATGTCTTCCGCGGCAACATGGACAAGTGGTGGGATTTCTACCGCGAGCTGTTCAATTTCAAGCAGATTCACTTCTTCGATATTGACGGCCGCATCACCGGTCTGGTCAGCCGCGCCATCACCTCGCCCTGCGGCAAGATCCGCATCCCGCTGAATGAATCGAAGGACGACACCAGCCAGATCGAGGAATATCTGAAGAAGTACCGGGGCGAGGGCATCCAGCACATCGCCGTCGGCACCGAGGATATTTATAGGGCCACGGACCGGCTTGCCGACAACGGCCTGCGCTTCATGCCGGGACCGCCGGAGACCTATTACGACATGTCCTATGAACGTGTGAATGGCCACAGTGAACCCATCGAGCGCATGAAGAAGCACGGCATACTCATCGACGGCGAAGGTGTGGTGAATGGCGGCATGACGAAGATCCTGCTGCAGATCTTCTCGAAAACCGTCATCGGCCCGATCTTCTTCGAATTCATTCAGCGCAAGGGTGACGAGGGTTTCGGCGAAGGCAATTTCCGCGCTCTTTTCGAGTCGATCGAGGCCGATCAGATCAAGCGTGGTGTCATCGGGACCGCAGCGGAGTAAACTCTGCTGCCCCCGCGTGTCTGAAGGCACGCGGACGCCGGAGTTTTCGGGACTTGAGTTTTGGGGGAGGAGTTGAGCAATGGACCAGACATCGATCCAGGCTTCCAGCGGTGAAACGGCGGCGGCCGACCAACTGAAATATATGCCGGGCTTCGGCAACGACTTCGAAACCGAGTCGCTTCCCGGCGCACTGCCGCAGGGCCAGAACAGCCCGCAGAAATGCAATTACGGCCTCTATGCCGAGCAGCTTTCCGGCTCGCCGTTTACCGCCCCGCGCGGGACCAACGAAAGATCTTGGCTTTACCGCATTCGCCCGAGCGTGCGCCACACGCGCCGCTTCTCCAACGCTTCCTATCCGCTCTGGAAGACCGCGCCCTGCCTCGACGAGCATTCGCTGCCTCTCGGTCAGCTTCGCTGGGACCCTATCCCTGCGCCGACCGAAAGACTGAATTTTCTGGAAGGCGTACGGACGATTACGACGGCAGGCGACGCCACGACCCAGGTGGGCATGTCGGCGCACGCCTATGTCTTCAACGAGGACATGGTCGATGACTATTTCTTCAATGCCGATGGCGAACTGCTGATCGTGCCGCAGCTCGGCGCCATCCGGGTGTTCACGGAAATGGGCATCATGGATGTCGAGCCATCGGAAATATGCCTCGTCCCCCGCGGCATGATGTTCAAGATCCTCACCTCAGGCACGCAGATGGCCTGGCGTGGTTATATATGCGAGAACTACGGCGCCAAATTCACGCTGCCGGAGCGGGGCCCGATCGGCGCCAACTGCCTGGCAAACCCGCGCGATTTCAAGACGCCTGTCGCCGCCTACGAGGACAAGGAGAAGCCCTGCCGCGTGCGTGTGAAGTGGTGCGGAAAATTCTATGTCACCGAAATCGGCCATTCGCCGCTCGATGTCGTGGCCTGGCACGGCAATTATGCCCCGTTCAAATACGATCTCAGGACATTTTCTCCGGTCGGCGCCATCCTCTTTGACCATCCCGATCCGTCGATCTTTTCGGTGCTGACCGCGCCGACGGAAGATGCGGGTACGGCGAATGTCGATTTCGTGATCTTTCCGCCGCGCTGGCTGGTGGCCGAGCATACCTTCCGTCCGCCCTGGTATCACCGCAACATCATGAGTGAGTTCATGGGGCTGATCCATGGTCAGTATGACGCCAAGGAGGAGGGCTTCGTGCCGGGCGGCATGAGCCTGCACAACATGATGCTGCCGCACGGCCCGGATGCGCTCGCCTTCGAAAAGGCAGCCAATGCCGAGCTCAAACCGGTGAAGCTCGATCACACCATTGCTTTCATGTTCGAGACCCGATACCCGCAGCAGCTGACGAAATACGCCGCCGAGTTGGAAACGCTGCAGGAGGATTACCTTGAATGTTGGGACGGGTTGGAACGCAAGTTCGACGGGACGCCAGGCATCAAGTGATAACCTCGAGCCAAGATCGCCCACGTTTTCTCCGGCACCGGATTTGAGAGATGAAGCTTGCAACGTTAAGAGATTCCACCCGGGACGGCCGCCTCGTCGTCGTTTCCCGCGACCTGACCCGCTGCTCGGAAGTCGGTCATATCGCCCGCACGCTGCAGGCAGCACTCGACGACTGGGAGCATGTGGCGCCGAGACTTGCGGGGATTGCCGAAGGCATCGAGACCGGCGCCCAGCCGACGACGCGGTTTCACGAACACGACGCCGCATCGCCTTTGCCGCGCGCCTATCAATGGGCCGACGGCTCGGCCTACGTCAACCATGTGGAGCTGGTGCGCAAGGCGCGCGGCGCCGAAATGCCGGCAAGCTTCTGGACCGATCCGCTGATGTATCAAGGCGGCTCGGATGGTTTCCTCGCGCCGCGAGATCCGATCCTCGCGGCGGATGAGGCCTATGGGATCGACATGGAGGGAGAGGTTGCCGTTATCACCGGCGACGTTACCATGGGAGCCAGCCCCGAGGCTGCGCGCGGCGCCATCCAGCTGCTGATGCTCGTCAACGACGTGTCGCTGCGCGGCCTGATCCCCGAGGAGCTTGCCAAGGGCTTCGGTTTCTTCCAGTCCAAGCCGGCCTCGGCCTTTTCTCCGGTCGCGGTGACGCCGGACGAGCTCGGCGACGCCTGGGATGGCGGCAAGCTGCATCTGCCGCTGCTCGTCAGCCTGAACGGCAAGCCTTTCGGCAAGGCCAATGCCGGGATCGACATGACCTTCGATTTCGGCCAGCTGATCGCCCATGCCGCCAAAACCCGTCGTCTCAGCGCCGGAACGATCATCGGCTCGGGAACGGTTTCCAACAAGCGGGAGGGCGGCCCGGGCCGGCCGATCGAAGACGGTGGTGACGGCTATTCCTGCATCGCCGAAATCCGGATGATCGAGACGATCGAAACCGGCTCGCCGAAAACCCCCTTCATGCAGTTCGGCGACCAGGTCCGCATCGAGATGAAGGATCGTGCCGGCCATTCGATCTTCGGCGCGATCGAGCAGACCGTCGAACGCTATGGAGGAGAGGGGGCGCAATGAGCGAGGTCGTTCTCTATGACTATTGGCGATCGTCGGCGAGCTATCGCGTCCGCATCGCGCTCAACCTGCTGGAGATCGATTACAGGACGGTGCCGGTCAATCTCTTGGAGGCAGCCCACAGAAGGCCGGACTATCTCACGCTCAACCCGCAGGGGCTGGTGCCGACGCTCGTGATCGACGGACAAATTCTCACCCAGTCGCTGGCCATCATCGAATACCTGGCCGAGCTTCGGCCGGAATGCGGATTGCTGCCATCCGATATTGCCGATCGCCGAAAGGTGCGGGCGCTTGCCTATGCGGTTGCCATGGACATCCATCCGATCTGTAATCTGCATGTCGTGGCGCATCTGATCGAAGTGACCGAGAGGCCCTACGCCCGCGAGGAGTGGATGAAGCATTTCATCGCCGACGGACTTGGCAAACTCGAAGCCATGATCGGCGAAGCCGGCGGAACCTTCAGTTTCGGCGATACACCGACGATGGCGGATCTCTGCCTGGTCCCACAGGTCTACAATGCCCGTCGCTGGGGCGTCGATATCACGGATTTCAAGCGCATCATTGCGATCGATGCCAGGTGCGCCGAACTGCCGGCCTTCCGGGCGGCGCATCCCGACCGCGTGAATTCGTGACGTCACCGGTGGGGACAACGCATCAGCCTGAGGCCGGGCGGCCGGCTGGCGAGCCTACGCGTCCCGCCACTATCGCAGCCTGGCCCAACCGCTTGCCCGTTTCATCGACGAGCTGCCAGACGGTCACCTTCTCGATCCAGAAACGACGGCCCGATTTCGCGATCCTGAGGCCGCGGCCATTCTCGACAAAACCATCGCGGGTCACGCTATCCAGCAGCCGCTGACGCTCGGCGCGGTCTGGCTGCTCGGCCGAGAGCCGCGACGGCAGCGTGATGAATTCGTCCCAGTTGTATTCGAAGCAGCTTTGCGCGGTCCTGTTCGCGTAGATGAAGCGCGGATCGGGCTCGGCATTATGGGCGAGGACCGCGTAAGGCGCATGGTCGCAAAGCCAGCCCGGCCCCTGACCGTCCCGGACAAGACGCCGGCCGACGATGCGCTGGTAGCTACAGTCAGAAGCGAGAAGAAATCGGGATCGCTCCTCAGGTCAAGGGTGTGATTGTCATAGGTAGAAGTCACGACGTGTCTCGCGGGTCAGATGCTTCGGCGCAGCCGTGGTGGTGCAGCTTGCCTTAATGAGGGCGAGGCGATCATCCAAGGGGACTGTCGCAAAGCGAAAGCAATGGATTAACAGCCGTCCAGTGCCGTGATCTTTGAGACCAGCGTCTTGCCAAACGCGTAGGTGGTTTGGACATCGGCGCGGCCCTGGCAACGGCCGCCATCACTGGTGACGTATTCGTAGGAAGCCCGGACATTATCATCACCGCGCAGTGCCGTGCCGGTGAGCTTGAGCGGCTGCGACATCGCGCCGAAGAAGGCGTGGATCGACCCTTCGTTGAACGAACCCTTGCCACGCTTTTCCGGAATGACCAGCGCCGAGGCGGTTTCACCATCGGCTGCTGCGAGCGCAGAGTAGAAAGCCGTCACCGTGCGCATGGGATCGTGCGGAAACGTCTTGCCCCCCTCGGACGCCGGATCGGGAAAGAGGCCTACGCCGATCTCGCCTTAAATCCGCTATGACATTTCTTCGCGCGGGTCTCGATCTGATATACCGCGAATGTCGACATCCTTTTTAACGTGATACGACAGAGCATGTCAGAAGACGAGCATCCTGAGGAAAACAGCGTCCTGTCTGGATCTGACGAACCTGAGAAGCCGCCCGAGCGCTACCAACTCGGTCTTTGCCTTTCGGGCGGCGGCTATCGAGCCATGCTCTTCCATGCGGGATCGCTTGCCCGGCTGAACGAGGCCGGTCTTCTGGCGAAGCTCGATATGATCTCCTCGGTATCGGGCGGATCCATCGCATCCGGCCTGCTCGCCTATGTCTGGCCACGGCTGGTCTTTCAGAACGGGGTCGCCGTCAATTTCAGGGTCGAATATCTGGATCGCATTCTGGCCTTCAGCCAGGTCTTTGCGGATGGGCCCAGCTTCCTGAAAGGCGTGTTCAACCCCTTCTCGAGTGCGGCAGAAGAAGCCGCCAACCTCTACGAACGATACCTGTTCGGCGGAAAGTCACCAAGCTTGCAGGACCTGCCGGAATCGCCCTGGTTCGTCTTCTGCGCCAGCAATCTCAGCACCGGTTCGCTCTTCCGGATGTCCAACCGCTATGTCGCGGATTACCGGATCGGCGTGTCGTTTCACCCGGCATTGTCGCTCGCGACCGCGGTTGCCGCCTCCGCCGCATTCCCACCCGTGCTGTCGCCGCTGCGATTGGACCTGACGCAGTTTTCCTGGAAAAAGGAAAAGCTCGATGACACCGTCGGCGAACCGGTCGCTCCGGGCCGCGCAATATTGAGCGACGGCGGCGTCTACGACAATCACGGCATCGAGCCGGCGCTGAAACGCTGCGACTGTCTGCTTGTCAGCGATGCCGGCGCGCCCTGGCGCTCATCGACTGGCGGATACTGGAACTATCTGATCCAGCTCAAGCGCGTTCTCGATACGACGGACAATCAAGTGCGGTCGTTGCGGCGTCGAGACCTGATCGGCGGCTTCAAGGCTGCAAAACAGGCGGATAGGCTGGGCCTCGACGATCTCGCGAAATCGGTGTTGCGTGCAAGGACCCATGGCGTCTACTGGTCGATCGACAGCAAGGACGCCGAACTCAAGCCATACGCCTCTTACACGCTGCCGCCATCATCGGTCGTTCCCTCTGAGGTCGGCACCTATCTCCATTTCCTCGGCGTGAAGGAGACCGAGCATCTGACGAACTGGGGGCACTACGTCTGTGACGCGATGCTCAACCGGTTCTATCAATCGCACTTGGCGCCATCGTCCGGGCCGCCGCTGGCCGCCGGCGCCGTGAAGCCGTCCTGGACGGCGAGGGCGAGCAAGCGCCTATTCGACATTCTGCCCTTGTGACAAGGGCCGGAGGTACCGGCCAAGGAGTGCTCGAAGGCGGAACCCTGACCGGGTGAGGGAAGCGGCTGCCGGGCGTGTAGCATCCACCATATAGGGAAGAGATGCCCGCAATGGGATTACCTTGTTGAGCCGATCCCAATTCGTTGACGAAAACGGGTTCTCCGGCCAGGTCGGCGCTGTCGAACCATTCTGCCGTGGAAGGCCCGTTCCGGACCGGCGCGGGAAATCGGGACCGTGCACCATGTCCACCAAATTCAACACCGGAAAGTGGCCTTATTATCCCAATGATCGTGGGGTTACGAAACGCTCGAGATAACCGGCGCCCGTCGTAATCTCGTCCCATCCGTCGAGATCGAGGTCGATGACGGCAAGTCCCGCCGTCGGGAACTTCTCCCGCATGCGTCCCACGGCATCAGCATCGCCGTCCGCCACGATAAGCGAGGCCGCATTCTCCATGCCGGGATTGTGGCCGACGATGAGCAGCGTGCGGATGCCAGGTTGGACGGCCCGGATCACATCGAGAATGCGCTCGGCCGGCACCTCGTAGATATCCGCCGCCTCGTGTTCGACCTTTTTCGAAAAGGCCCTGCGGACGAGCTTCCAGGTTTCCTGCGCCCGGCGGGCGGGCGAGACGAGGGCGAGATCGGGGATCAGTTTTTCGCGCACCATATAGGTGCCGATGACGCATGCCCCCTTGCGCCCGCGATCCGCCAATGGCCGTTCACGGTCGGCCACACCGTCGGGCCAAGCGGATTTGGCATGGCGCAGAAGGATGAGGCGGTGTTTCGGCAGCATGGGTTTCGGTGTCATTTTATCGCGAGGCCGATGTCGTCGGTTAGAGCTTGGTTGCGCGTTGACTCCTGGAGCATGAAGGGCCTCCGATACAGCTCGCAAACTAGGCGGATGTCACTGGGGGGCAGTCGTTTCGTCCCACCTTTGCGAAACTTGAGCATCCCGCGGATTTCGGCGTGACGGTGTTCAATCGAGCCTGGAACGGGTCTTGTCCGAAATCGAATTAAGTTCGACCTCGCAGACGAAACTCTGGACGTCGCCCTGAGTTCCGATCCGGCAGGAGAACCGCAGCAGGTCTTCGAGCAGGCATCAACCTGTTTCGATACGCCAGATCGCAGGCTGATGCACGGGGCTATTTGCTGCGAATTCGCAAAACGGGCACCTTCCGGGCACTTTTAGCGCCCGGACGGCTTGGCCATTTCTTCTGTCGGAAATGGCCAATTTCAGAGGCTTCTGGCCAGAACTAGTTTCGATTTCTCAACAGATACTTGTGCGATGACATTGACTTTGCCAGTCATTAACGGAGAATATTGAGTAAAATCAACGCACGCTTCGACACTAAGTTTGCTGCCTTTGTCGAGCCTTAATGTCAAAGCGGCCGACGTTCCGCAGGCGCGCAGGAAGCCTTGAACTCTGTTTAGCATTGGCATTTGATGTCAGATGGTCGGGGTGTGCCCAAACAGGCCGAGTGCCGAGGTAGTGCCGGAGTATTATTTTCCCACAGCCAGTGTGCGCCGCCTCAAGGGCGACGCCCTATTTACCCGCGCATTCGTGCGACGTACGCGGTGACTGCGGCATCAAGGCCGGCGCGAGCAAAGAACTTCACGCGGACCGCCTCTGGTGGAAAGACAGGCTTCAAGCCTGCAACAATTTTTCGAAGCTGCGGTAGAGTGAAGTCGAATGCCGCCTTTGCCTGAAAAAAACTGACATAGCGAGCTTCGAAAGCCGCTGCGTCTGCCTCCGTTATAAAGCGCTGAGGTCGCCGTTGAGTGACGTTGCGAGCGATGACTGTTGATTTGCGCTGAGAGTTGACCCGGGATTTGCACTGAGAAGTGACCCGCCTTTTAGGTATCGTTCGTGTCGGTCTTGGTGGTCAAGCTCTTGCGTTTCTCCTTTGCCGTTTTGGGTTCATGTGCGGAACTGTTTTTGAAGCGGAAGCTGTCATTGCCAGTTTCCAGGATATGGCAATGATGGGTGAGCCGGTCGAGCAGCGCGGTTGTCATCTTTGCATCGCCGAACACGCTGGCCCATTCGCTGAAGCTGAGATTGGTCGTGATGATAACGCTGGTGCGCTCATAAAGCTTGCTCAGCAGATGGAAGAGCAGCGCGCCACCTGAAGCGCTGAACGGCAGGTATCCCAGCTCGTCGAGGATCACGAGATCGGAGTGAACGAGGCGATTGGCGATCTGCCCGGAGCGACCTTGTGCCTTTTCCTGTTCCAGTGCGTTGACCAGTTCGACGGTCGAGAAGAACCGAACCCGCTTGTGGTGATGCTCGATGGCCTGGACACCGATCGCCGTGGCAATGTGCGTCTTGCCCGTGCCGGGGCCGCCAACCAGGACAATGTTGTTGGCGTCATCGAGGAATTCGCAGCGGTGGAGCTGTTGCACTAGCGCCTCGTTGATCTCGCTGCTGGCGAAGTCGAAGCCGTTCAGATCGCGGTATGCAGGAAAGCGTGCGATCTTGAGCTGGTAGGCCGTCGATCGCACCTCTCGTTCAGCCGTTTCCGCTTTCAGAAGCTGTGACAGGATCGGAATGGCAGCTTCAAACGCCGGCGCTCCCTGTTCTGTCAGCTCTCCGACGGCTTGAGCCATGCCGTGCATCTTCAATTGCCGTAGCATGATGACAATGGCACCGCTTGCTGGGTTATGACGCATGACGAACCTCCGTCTTTCTCAAGGTGTCGTAGCGTTCGACATTGGCCTTAGGCTCATTGGTGAGCACCAGTGCCTGGGGTGCGTCGAGCGTCGGCGGCGTGAAGGATTTGCCATCGACAAGGCGATGCAGCAGATTCAACACGTGAGTCTTGGTCGGAACCCCGGACTTCAGCGCCATGTCGACGGCCGACAGGACTGCTTGCTCATCGTGCTGAAGAACAAGCGCCAGAATATCGACCATCTCCCTGTCTCCACCCGGCTTCTTGAGCAGGTATTGCTGCAGGTTCTTGAATGCGTCCGGTAGCTCGGCGAACGGAGCACCATTGCGAAGAGCGCCGGGTTTGCGCTGTACGACAGCCAGATAGTGCCGCCAGTCGTAGATGGTCTGTCCCGGGCGGTCATGGGAACGATCGATGACGCGGTGATGCTCGCAGACGATCTGACCTTCCGCTGCTATAACGACACGATCCGGATAGACCCGAAGGCTTACCGGCCGATTAGCGAAAGAGGCCGGGACGCTGTAGCGGTTGCGCTCAAGATGCACGAGGCAGGTCGGCGTGACACGCTTTGTGTATTCGACAAAGCCATCGAACGGCCTGGAAACAGGCATGAGAGCCAGAGCCTCCTCAGCCCAGATGTCGGCAATGGTGCCGCGTACCTGACCATGTGGTGTCTTTGCCCAGAACTCCTTGCACCGAAGCTCAAGCCAATCATTCAAGGCTTCCAATGATGGAAAGCGCGGGATCGGTTGAAAGAAGCGATGACGCGCATCCTGAACGTTCTTCTCGACTTGCCCCTTCTCCCAACCTGAAGCCGGATTGCAAAACTCGGGCTCGAACAGGTAGTGGCTGGCCATCGCCATGAAGCGGACATTGACGTCACGCTCTTTTCCACGGCCAACCTTGTCGATCGCTGTGCGCATGTTGTCGTAGATGCCACGGCCAGGAATTCCACCGAAGACGCGGAACGCATGATTGTGCGCATCGAACAGCATCTCGTGGGTTTGCAGCAGATAGGCCCGGACAATAAAGGCACGGCTGTAGCTCAGCTTTGTATGTGCCACCTGCAGCTTGGTGCGTTCATTGCCAATGATGGCCCAATCCTCAGACCAGTCGAACTGGAACGCCTCACCCGGTTCAAATGCCAGGGGGACAAACGTGCCACGTCCTGTCGTCTGGAGTTCTCTCTGTCGGTCCGATTTCCATTCTCGAGCAAAGGCTGCAACGCGGCAGTAGGAACCATTATAGCCGAGGCTCACCAGATCAGAATGCAATTGCTTCATTGTCCGCTTCTGCTTGCGGCTCTTTTTCGATTCAGTCTTCAGCCACGCTGATAGCCGATCCGCGAATGGATCAAGCTTGCTCGGCCGCTCCGGGACATTGAACTTGGGTTCAACGCCGCCGGCACGCAGATATTTGCGGATGGTATTCCGGGATAAGCCCGTCCTGCGGCATATCTCCCGGATCGATAGCTGATCCCGAAAATGCCAGCGCCGGATTACGCTCAGTAACGCCATGTCGATCACTCCAGAGCCCCCGCTGAAACCACAGGGGATGATTGAAACATGGGTCAATTCTCAGTGATATTTTCCCGCAGTCCCGGGTCAACTCTCAGCGCAAATCAACAGTCAATGAAACGGTGGCAACGGCACGAACCCCCTGACCGCCCAAATCACCGCGCCCGAGGCATCATGAAGCGGGTCACGATGCTAGGCTCGTTATGGCGGAAGACCTCAATGAGGCAGGAGTCACTCCGGTAGCGACCCCGGAGTGCTGGGCCATGCTTCGGCTAGCCTGCGCTGACAGCCTTCTTCAGAAAGGCAAACATTTCCGGGCCGTGTGGTGCACTTTCATAGCCCGGCCCGGGACCGAACTCGTCGTCCTCCTCGTCGGGCAGAGGCTTCAGATACAGGTCGAAGAATTCCTCGCCCGAGTAGCCGATCCATTCGGCATCCTCGAGAAGCATTTCCGCTCTTCCCGGATCAGAGTCTACCAAGGCGATTGCCTTCTGCCGGATCGACGGCATCCCGGAAAAATGGAACTTAACTAAGGATTGGGAGCGCGGTCTACCTGCTCTGCCCGCTTCGCAAAGATTGAGTACCAGTCGAAATGCCGTTTCCTGGTCGAGTGAGCGCCCAATGATCCGCTCGTGGCCAGGGTTCCATCTTTCGAATGCAGCCGATGCGAACGTCTCAGCCCGATCGTGGTCGTAAGTTGCGGAGACCAACATCGATTTGGCCCGCCCCAGATGCGGATGGTCCGCGCCGAGCGCTCTCAAGAATGCCTCGGTTGCCAGCATCTTTCGAATGCAGGCGTCGAGCGTTAACCGAAGCCTGCCCGTTCCGTCGTTCAGCACCCAGTAGAAGATCTCTCGGAGAGCGAACTCGCGTTCCTCGTCGTCCAGCGAGAACTCGTTGATTATTGCGGCGAGGGCGGCATCGACTGAGTCATTGGATTTCTGACTGTGCCGACCCAGTATCGCCGGATCCTGCGCGATGATCTCAATCAACCACGAGCTTGATGGCGGTAAGGTCCGCCGTTCCAGCAGGGTCAGTGACAGGTATTTCTGTAGCTGACTGTTCTGCTCGTTAGCCACCCAGCGCAGGAAGATCTCGGCATTGCGCTTGAAGCGAGGGCTGCCGAACTCGTGGTTTGCAACGATGGCATTTATCACTTCCCAATGGGCGGCCGGGTCGCAGAGACTTAGCTCGTCACGCGTCGTATGCTCGTGCCCATAGGGCAGCGCTGCCGGGTACATGTCGACGTTGGTCATCTTGTGAAGGATTTCCGCGAGACCGTGCATTGCACTGATGAACCTGACCGAAAGGATTCGAGCGTGACCGTTCGCGATCATCCGTCGGGCTTCGTCTTCACCGATCATGCAGCCGGACGCATGCGCCGCTTGATTTCTTGCCTCGTATAGATGCTTGAGATAGCGCTGCTGCTCGATGTCGAGCTTTCCCCAGTTGTCTGTCAGATTGAGCACGTCGTTCTCGTAAGAGCCTTGGTGCTTGCGGACCGATTCGAGCTTCTGCGCGAGAGTCCTGGCAGTGCCATCGAATTGGGCGAAATCTGCAGCCTTGTGCCGAATGTCATCGAAGACCGCACAAGCCATCATCACAACCGAAGCGCGGAAGGCGCGGGCGTTGAAGCAGTTAACTGCTTCCGTGAAATAGGAGCGGGATTCCTCGTTGTGAACCTCAAGGAGCATCTTCTCGAGGTCGAACGGGATGAAGTTGTCAGTGTCAGTGGGGATGTGTGGTTGCATGATGACCTGCCTTTCTGCCACACGTGGTAGCCCGGCTGGCATGAATCTTGGCTTAGCGAGTTCGGTTAAAAGGTTACAAAGATTCAGACTTCCCCAACGTCATCTCCGGCGGACTTCATACGAATTCGAACACGAGACGGCGACCTGAGGACTGGCGTTCGCGCTCCCGCTGAATTAGGCACCATCGACGAACAAGGAGGGAAGCATGGCGATCGACAATGCACGCTAGGCGGAGATCAAGGGGAAGTCAATTTTTCCCGAAGCGAGATCGGTCGCGTCTTTCAAGTACCTTACGCAGATCATTGGCCTCGACGAAATCGACAAGGCGCAGTTCGAAGGATTCGATGACGTTTCCGCGTTCGGCTCCAAACGATCGGTCGTGTCGACAATCTACCATGAGCTTACCCATTGGTCCGACCTGCTTGGAACGATATGGGGCCGCCGTAATGGAGAGGCAGTTCTGGAAGATGGTTGCGCTGCATGATGCCGATCGCAGGCTCATGCTGCCTGGGTACTATCGCGTTCAGGAAGGTCACGGCGATTTGGGTTCGCCAAGAAACTGCAGGGTAGATTTCAGTGGAGGAATCGAATTCGATGCGAACGGGATACCGAACCCGGAACGTCCAATTCTCTTCGTCCGATTTTATGGAAGCGGCACGTTTTTCATAAGGCAGCCCCTTGTTGTTGGGGCGCTGCTCGAGACAACCGCAGTGTGGTCGGAATTGAAGTCGGGCATTGAGGTTGCCGCCACGCTTGAAAGCGGAGCCGCAACTGTGGAGAACACCTTCATCGATAACGAGTTGCGCGGTCTGCTGGAAGATCCAACTCTGACTATCTATACCGCACCTGCCCGAATGGTCTCACATTTTGCCGACATCTCGGACTACCGTGCAGTCTACGAACTTGCCGCCAGCTTGGCGTTTGTCTGCCTAAATCTCCGCGAGCGGGATTATTCGAGGCTCCGCGTTCCCGCCCTCATGAACGTCTGGGGGAAACGGAACGACGCGTCCCGAAAAAACATGGACCCGGCCTACGCATTCGCAGCGATTTGCGTCCATGGAGGGCGGAAGGCTGCGGGGCAAGCTTTCGAAGATTGGCTTGACTTAGGTCTGGCCAGAGCCGGGTTGCCAAAGGCCGCAGCAATCCGACAGGCTGCGGTCGATGCGATGCGGGGAGAAGCGCACTTGCCGCCATCGCTGTGGGCTCTGCAGGGAAAGTACCTTAGAGAAGCAGGAATAATCGTTGCTGAGGCAAGATCCCGATTATCGGACCCGGCCTTGACTATGTCGCTGGCGGTCGCAGAAAACCTTCCACTTCCCCCCCTGGTCGACAGCAATCTCGAAGTCGGCCGACTTCCTTATAGCTCATTCGAATATGATGAATGGGATCCGAACGAGATGTTTGATGTGGAGTATGAGCTTATAGACGCCGTGGAAAACATGCTTTCTGCATGCCGTTGACTTGTTCATGCTCAGCATATCGCTTCGCAGCATCAGCACCCATTTTTCGCGTGGATCCCCGATATGTAATCCCGGCCGCCACGGTTTACGGTCGTGACGGTCGCGGAACCGTCGCAGGCCCGCTTGCCGTCGCTGAAGTGGTAACGCACTGAAAAGCGGTTGTCGCTAACTCTGGAAACGTCAATCAGCGTGATCGGCTCGGAAAGGGATCCATAAAAGCTCGATAGCGCCTTTGGACTGAAGGCCCCTTTGCGTGTCTTTTCAGGAACAACATAGGACGATGCGAGCGCGCCATCCCCAGAGTGCAAGGCGGCGTAAAACGCCTCAATGGTGGTCGCCGCCGTTCCGTAGCTGGCTGTGATGTCCCGAGCCGACGAAACGGACTTCACCCATACAAGCAAGGGTCGGTGATGATGTCCGGTCATGGCTGGCATTGGATCGGTCACATCGACGTAGACATCCGCGTCACGGAATTTCGCCATGTCCTTCGCGGTCGAGTCCGTTGGCACCAGCTGGACTTCGTCGAACATGTTGCTCGGGTCGGCAAATTCATCTCCCACGATGCAAATCGGATGGTCGAGCTTCAGCACATATCCTGGCTCAGGCGTGTCGCCCTTCTGCACGTCCTCGAAATTTGGCGGCCCGGCGAATATCCGATGGGTCAGATGGCCAATGAGAGACGATGGCTCCTTTTTTGAGACGTCGTAACAGGCCGAGTGGGCGGCCGATGCAAATAAAGTGGCGGCTGCAGCCGTCGAAAACCAGATCGGTAGTTTCATGCATCCCTCTCGTTACGCCTGCGAACTCGCCATTCGTACGCCTTCTCCTCGCGCGACTGAATGTAGTCTACAAGCATGTCCACATGATCGAGTGCCAGAAAAAGATCGTCGGCACTAACCTCGACGCGGCGACCGAACCAGGACACTGGATCCTCGGGGTCGTGCTCTGTGGTATCGCCGCCGACGAAGTACAGGCGCCTGTGAGATCGGATCGACTCCTCGTCATAAAACGCGTCGAAACCGGAATAGTCATTCATGTGCTGGGTGATGTTCCTGACAAGAACCACCTGTTCGATGATTGCGAAATCAGCCGGACAATCGCTCCAATCCGTGTCGAGAACCTCGCCAAGCATCACCTTGTAGGCGGGCACGAAACCCTTCTTGAACAGCTTACGCTTCTCTTTGTCCGTCGGTCTGAAGCCGAATTCCTGTTGGAAGTTTGCGAATGTGATCTTGAGCGAGTTCGACAGCATGGAAAGGCAAGAATAACCGACGACGTTCAACGCCATGTCTGCTTCCAACCATTCCTCGAGGTACGCAGGCTCGCCGCTCTCGATATCGAAGTGCGGAGGCGGCTCGTTATACGGCTCGCGCTCCTCATCGATTGCCTTGCGGGTCTCAATGAACGGCTTGCTGGCCTCGCGGTAATACCTGCGTATGAAGTCTGTTCTATGCTTCGAAAAATACTGAACGTCCATGGGGCTCCCGACCGTGCGGAAATGGGTAACTGACTCCCCGCAGCGACAACACCTTACGTTGCAGCTCCTGCGAAGAAAAGCGAGAGCATTGGGTGGGCGGTCGGGTTGATACCCAGCGTGGGCTACTAGGGACAATGCCCAAAAATAGAGTGTAAAAACATCGCTCTGGTCAAGAGCTCCGTTGCCCGACCGAACCACAGCGATATAGATTCCTTGCCTGTTCGAAACGGTGAGACGGCGAGATGGCGCCATTCAAATATCAGTCCCGCGCGCGTGAGTTCAACGAGGCCTACACGAAGCAGGTAGCGGACGATCTCGAGCGCGTTCGGGAGGGCATGATTGCACCACGCAACATGCAACGCTTTTCACACGGGCAAAGGTGGCGAACAAAGCCTGTCGTGCTTGGTGATGAGACGGGGGAGCTCACCGTGCATTCCTTCGGTATCGAGTCGCCTTTCGAGGACATAGTCAGCCACGACTTAGTGCGATTCGTCCTTGCACGGCGAAAGCTGGCATCGGGCCTGTCAGATGAACTCGCCAGAACGCTTTACCAGGCGATCAGTCAATCCACTGAAAGGTCCGGAAACATTGCTACGGCAACGCCGGATCAAGCGCCCGTCGAATCTTATCTGGACGCCATGGAGAAGATCGAGTTCGCGATCGAGGAGAGCGGGGAGGTCAGCCTGCCTACCACGTACATGGATCCTCAAAGATGGGCGGAAATAGTAGCGCAGCTTAACGATCCGAGTTCGGAACACCACGCGAGGTGGGAGCGTATCAAGGCCGAAAAGAGCCTTCGCGCACGACAGCGGGAGAGCGAGCGCCTGGCCAAGTTTCCGGCGGCTTGGGCCGAGGAATACATATGCGAATAGTCATAGCGGTTGGCTGCGACACATATGAGAAGCCTCCACTGGATGCGCTTTCCGGGGCGGAGAATGATGCCAAAGCAGTGTTCGATCATCTTGTCACAGACGGCTTTGGTGATAGCAGCGCGAAGGATTCAAGGCTTCTTCTGTCACCATCGATGGACGATGTGCGATCAGCCGTCGCAGCCATTCTGTTTTCGGGCAAACCCATCGAGGAGCTGACGTTCTTCTTTGCCGGGCACGGCGGGGTCAAGGACGGCACCTATTTTCTCTGCCTGAGGGATACCGACGTCGACCGGATGTCCGTAAACGCGCTCTCAATGACGCAGCTGTTTGCATGGATCACTGAGGCGAAAATCGGACACACCAACATTATCATCGACGCATGCCAATCCGGCGGCGTTGTCCATGACATCGGGGTTCTACTTAACCCCAGCGTCATAGGCAAGACCGGGTCGATGGCAGTATCGATCCTCGCAGCTTCGAGTTCTAACGAGGCGGCTGGCGAGTCGGACGGAGCTGGCCATTGTACGAGCGCGCTGATGAGCTGCTTGAAGGGGACAACGATCGTACAGACGACGCGCCCGTCACTTGACCTGGTCGAGGTGGGACAGGTGGTTTCGCGAGCCATGCAGGGCAAGCAGCAGACGCCAGTGTGTTGGGGAATAAATCTTTTCGGCGTATCCCGCCTCGCTAAGAACCCGAGGTTTTCCGGAGACATCAACGCGATACCCGAGACTTTTCCAGGTTTCGCGGCCGATGCTGCTGGCAACGAACACATCCGTGCCGCGTCAGACGCGATCTGGGCCCAATATCTCGCTTTATCGAACGAGTTCGATGCGGAACGCTTCCTCGATGTCATCCAGCCCGTGTGCCGAAGTTTGCATGATGAACCCGCTACGGCAGCAGCCTTCATCATGGGGTTGTCGACGACATTCGGAGTGCGAGCGGAGACGTTGGACGACCCATTCGAAATCGGCCGTGTCCACGCGGCATGCGCCGTAGCGTTGCTTCCTCTGGCGGAGTCGAACCCACTCTGTGGAAGCGCGATCCAGCAGTTGGTATCGAGGGTCGTGGATGCGGTCGTCCGAGGCGTGGAAAATCTCGCAGCCGAACTCGACCGCGAGAGCTATCATCTGCTGATATCAGGTGCCGGTGCCGCGGACTATTATTTCCTGCCGCTGAGAGTCATGAGTATTCTCGGCTGGATTGGTGCTGCGGCCCAGTTGGCAGGCGTCGCGGGTCAAGCTGTTGCTGAGACGATGGCTCCGGCTCGTGATCTCGTGCGCGTGATTTGCTCGCACTACTGCAACTCGATTGTTCCTGTGTCGGATGAGATTGCCCCGTTCTACGTCGCTTTCGCCTCGGCAGCTGAAGCCCTCGGATGCGGTGACGAGTTGGAGACCGTTTCTTGTCTTTTGCTCAGGAAGCTTCATGACCGGGGCGGCTACCTCGCAGCACCCGGATTGAACGGCGAGGAAGCCTTCCGGTTCCTGAATGCTTCCGCCGAGGGGCGATACGAAGATTGCCGCAAGCTCATCGCGAATCCCACGGGTCTTCTGCCAGCAGTACTGCTCGTGTTGAAGCAGATCGGACTCTCCGGTCAGGCGGAAGGTGCAATGCGAGGATTCGACCATACGAATATCAACTTTTTTATCCCCGATAATTACTGCGATTTCGGAGGTCGGGTGATCGAGGATGGCACCAATTTCACCCTGAACATCGGCCACACGATCTTCACGATCGACGATGTCTCCATGGAGTGGGGGACGATCGCCGATGGCCTACGATCCAACACTGCCCTGGCGACAACCTCCGTCAGGGGCGCTTGTTTACTGGCGTCTCTTCTTCGACCAGATCGGATCCCATGGTTCCTGATCGCCGAGCACCAGACAGCAGAGCCAGCCAGCACTAACGACACGGTTGAGGCATAGTGAACCGAAGTTGGGGGAAACGAAGATGGATCCTTGCGACGCAGCCGCAGCCTACCTACTTTCTCTATGAGATGTCTAAGCCTCGCCTCACCACATGCTCGAATCGAGGGTGACTACCATGACGGAAAGAGATAGCAGCCAAGGAAGCAGAAGCGTGACGCCACGCACGACCACTCCGGCACAGCCGGATAGGTCACCGGGCGAAGTGTCGTCTAATCCGGTGACTACAGGCGACGTTACGCCGCCCTCGCTGCCAAGACGCTAGGCGATTGATAACGACCATCGAAGGGAAGACACATGTCCGGCAATGGAAGCGATTACAGCCAGAAGAGCGCCACACCTAGAACAACAACGGTTCAGCCTCAGACTACCAGTGGTCATGGCGGGCAGCAGGGCTCCGTCCAACCACTGACGACCGGATCGGGTGATCGGCCACCACCGCCGCGGCGCTGATCATTTTCTCCAACCAACATCAATCTGCTTGATTTCCGACCGCGGAATGTAAGTGATGGTGGTGTCGCCCGCCGCGTTTACTTGATCGAATTCACGTCTCTCGTCGCCTTCGTATACAGCCGTCACATACATGGCGATACCGTCGTCATTCAGGATGATCGGTTTGGTCGGGATTCCGGCCTGTTCCGGCAATGCCAGCAAACTTTCGACGATCTTACCGTTGGCAAGGTGAACTTGAACGAAGCTCCACCTCGTATCGGCTGACATTACTGATCTGAACGCCGATGTCTCGTGATCGTCGTGATAGATCTTCAGCTTCGACATTGCGGCCTTGACCCACTTCTCGAGATACTTGCGCCACAAGAGCGCAAAGCCGACCGATCCGATGATGGCGAGCACGCTGATGATTGCGACGCTCTTGTAGTCCGACTCCACAACGGTGGTCGGCGCCCAGTAGCCGAGCTTCATCACCAGCCGCGCCACTACGTACGAGAACACCCGTCCGAGCGTTCCGAAGACCAGAACCTGCAAAAGGAAGTCTTCAGTCTTATGCTCGACCTTCTTGGTGGCCGTAGTCAGCTTGTAGCCGAGATAACCCGCCACGAGGACGATCTGGATTTCGAAGGGCAGTTTCAGGAGCTCATTCATCGGGTCATCTACGCCACGAACTGGGGAATGACGGGCAGGGGTGCAGCCGCCGCTTTCGATTTGCGCTCTTCCGCCGATCGGGCTGCCCCTCGCACTACTGCAACTTTTTCCTTGTCGTCGCCGAGGAGACGAAGAATGTCACCGTCGTCAGCAGTCACGATTTTTGCGGTATCGGCCAACCCGGCTTCGACCAGGGCACAATAGTCGCCGCGCGTAAGGGTCGCTCCCGCCTCACGGGCGAGATCAGCGGCGGCGCCTGGCACGCCATAGGTTAACCGCACAGCGAGCCTCTGGATGCGCTCCGCCAAGTCGAGTTCAGGATACAGAATTTCCGCAACCCTCGCTGCAACACCGATCAGGTCCGCGGTACGCGAGGAAACGCTCCGGATCGGTCCCGCGGATCCCCCGAACGCGCCGCCGTGCTGCCCCATCGTCACCTCGATTTCGCTCATCGACAGGCCGGAGACATACAGGAGCGTGGCCATAGCCTTTTTGGCTCTCAGAGTCGCGCTATGCTGATCGATTGCCTCTGAGTTCAGTCGGCGAATGACGTCCCATGGAACCTGTTGCTGACCAAGCATCGATGGCCATGTGTGCGGCTCCTTGTGGATGCTCTTCCTGTTGATAGGGAAGTTGACCTCATCCAGTTCGACAGTGTTCTGAACCACCGTGAGGAGCACAGGCTCCGTTATCTGTGACGGTGGCAAATGCGAAAGAGCGTCGACAAGCCTGACGATCGATCCAACTTCGGTAGCGCTCTCTCCAGCAAGGCGACCGAGTGGCACCAGCGAGTAAAGCCCTTCGCTGTTCTTCTGGATCAGTCCATTGGCTTCCAAGTTCGAAAGTGCACGCACAAGATCGTCGTGCGACCAGCGCCATCCGTCCTGCTGTCGCCCAGCCAGGTATGCGCCGAAGCTGCTCTCAAGGAACGACACGATATCATCGCGGGCAACACCAGAGGCAGCGGAGCGAGGCAGTGCGACGAGAACGCGGACGACTAGAGAGCGGGGATCCGTGCCGCTGGAGACAAAGCGCGAAGACAGGTCCTCCGGTTTACCAACCACGTAGCGGCGCCAGAGGTAGTCTTCTTCGCGGGCATTGATTGCCATCAGGTACGACGTGCCTTGGTCCGCGTATCCCAGACGGCCTGCACGACCAACCAGGTTCTTGTACTCGGCAACCGAATAGGGAACCGGGACTGGTCCGGGATGCTCAAGGCCCACGATAATCACACTGTTGGCGGGCGTGTTTACACCCATTGCAAGGGTGGTCGTCGCAGAAATGACCTGGAGCCCCGAGCCTTCGCGCCGGAATTCCTCCTCGATCACCTGGCGTTCGGCAGCCTGCAGGTCGGCGTTGTGGAACGCGACCCCATGCTGGAGATCCGCGATCAAATCGCGGTGCGCCTGCGAGGGGTCGAGCCGAGGCATTCGACGGAGGGCTTCGTCGGCAGGCGGCAGCCCCAACTGGGCCGCGAGATAGTTTCCAACGTTGCGGGACTCGCTCTTCGACTCGCGGAAGACGATGACGTGCTCGCCATTGGTCGTCAGTTTGCGTAGGAGTGGAATAATCCAATCCTGCGCCGTTTCCTTCAGGCCCATCCGAACGACGACACCACGCTCAATCTTCTCGGTCCCGTCCGAGGGATCGAGGTAGCGGAAGGAACCGTCGTAGCGCAGCACGCCCTCGCGCAGCGGTACGGGTCGCTCGGTGCGCCGAAGCAGCCTGCCGCCGAGCCATGTTTCCAAGCCGCCGGTATCGCCAATCACAGCGGAGAGGGCGATGATCTGCGGTTCGATGCCTTCACGTCTCCGCATCCTGATCAACGTCAGAATGAACTCGAGGTTGGCGCCACGTGACTGATCCGCAATCATCTGGACTTCGTCGACCACGATCGTGCCCGCCTGTGCCAAGATGTGAGGATAGGCCAGCGCCAGGGCCGCGAACTTTTCGTACGTGAGCAGGGCGATATCGTACTTGCCGCGAATCAACGGCGACACGTCGTCCGTTTCGCCGGTAGCCTCCAAAACACGGAGACCGAACCCGCCGTAAACTTTCTCGAAATGACGGCGCTTGTCCGCTACCAGCGCCTTCAACGGCAGGAGGAATATCGCACGCTTCCGGTCCACGACCTGCCGCAGCGCAGCCAACTCGCCGACCATGGTCTTACCCGACGATGTTGGTGCGGAAACGAGAAGATGCTTTCCGTCGAGGATCCCGTAGTCGTTAATCGCTTCGACCTGAAGGGCATTAAACGAAGGTATCGCTTGTCCCCATGCGGTGACGATCTCGTCCGGAAAGCCATACGAAGCCAGGCTGGCAACATCTTCGGTGACCGCTGCCGGGCGTGCGGATGGAAACGCCGCCAGGTATCGAGCTCCCTCCGCAAAGACAGGCCAGTTCAGGCCGTCGATTTGGCCCCGCATAGCAGGGTTCTGGCTTTTCCCGATCTGGTGGGCCGCAGCCTTCACGCGGCCGGTGACATATTCCAGCACCTGGTAGACGGACAGCCTTCCGGCCTGAACGATCTCTGCCGGTCCGCGTAGTGCTTCCAATAGGTAGTAGGTAAGGAGCCCGTGACCGTGGCTCGAGAACTCCCAGGCTTCTTCCGACGCCGCCGAGGCGGTGAGAATCAAGCGTCCGTTTCCAGCGAGCTTCTGAAGCCTAGCCTCGGTCGAAGCCATGCTGCGGGGAATGGCCGGTACCTGAAGAACCTTTGCACCGAGGCCGCCCGAAAAGCAGCAGTCGAGAAACAGGATCACCCGACGTGCCGGTATCTTCGAGAACCACTCCTGCAGCCGGTCGAGGGGAAGGGACGTGGCCTCGATATCGTAGTAGTCGGTATCGTGGACGATTAGTTCATGTGTTTGCGACCCGTGGCCGGAGAAGGCGATGACAACGGTATCTTCGGCATCGCACTGGGTCAGCTTATCGAGCTCAAACTCGATCCGAGAAAGGGTGGCATCCTGATCAGCCAAGAGGACGGTCGGTCCGCCAAGGGTATCGGAAAAGAGTGCGTCGAGCGCGGTCGCATCGCGAGCAGCGCAAGACAAGTCACCGATATCGGGCGACTGATAGCGGTCGACGCCAACAAACAAACCTCTGAAAGCCATCGCATTCACCCTTTGTTCTTCAGGGGATTTTCCGGACACCAGCGGCGCCCGGAAAGCTCTTCTGCGACTGAACTCGCCTTTGTGGCAAAGATTACGTCAAAGTGGCAAAGTTCATGTCATCTCACAATACTGAAGAACCGCAAGCCGCTCAGCTGCACCCGCTCGTCGCACCGCACGTGTCGCACTTCTCGCAGGTGCCGTTCCGCACCATCGTGAAGTTCTGGCATTCCGAGCACATGTTGCCGGTATAGCCCTGCATGATCGAGCGCTGGCGGCGTTCGGCTTCCACCTTCTTGGCTTCGGTCTTGGCCGTTGCCGCATCGGCTGCCGCCTTGTCGGAGAAGAGGGCAGTGGCGTCGCTGGTGATTTCTTCCATCACCTCTTCGGCGATCTCTTCCGCCAATTCCTTGGCGCGCTCCTCGTAATCGCGCTTGAAGGCGACGATTTCGGAGGTGGAGATGGCCGCGGTCGGCTCCAGCTTGCGGGCCGCAGAACCTGCAAAGGCGGTCACGGTGCCGGTGGAAGCGGCGCGGGCAGGGGCGGCGGTGGCCGCACCCTTGGGTTCGCCCGCCTGGCGTTCGCCGCCGGTGCCGGGAACCAGCGTCGGCTTGTAGCCGCGGGTCCAGCCAGTGGAGAGCAGGTTGGTCTTGCCTTCCTGGATGCCCTTGCCGAGTGCGGTGTTGGAGAAATCAGACGTATCGACATGGGCAAGGTCATGACGGCCGAGATAGGAGACGGCAAGCTCGCGGAACACGTAGTCGAGGATCGAGGTAGCGTTCTTGATCGCGTCGTTGCCGATGACCATGCCGGCCGGCTCGAACTTGGTAAAGGTGAAGGCCTCGACATATTCCTCGAGCGGCACGCCATATTGCAGGCCGAGCGAGATGGCGATAGCGAAATTGTTCATCATCGCCCGGAAGGCAGCCCCTTCCTTGTGCATGTCGATGAAGATCTCGCCGAGGCGGCCGTCACCGAATTCGCCGGTTCTGAGATAAACCTTGTGTCCGCCGACGGCGGCCTTTTGGGTGTAACCCTGGCGGCGGTTCGGCAGCTTCTCGCGTTCGCGCGAAACTCGTTCGATCACCCGCTCGATGATCTTCTCGGTGATGGTGACGGCCTGCGCGGCGACCGGCGCCTGCAGCAGTTCTTCCAGCGCATCCTCGTCGTCCCCGTCCTCGATCAGCGAGGCGTTGAGCGGCTGCGACAGCTTGGAGCCGTCGCGATAGAGCGCGTTGGCCTTCAGGCCGAGCTTCCATGAGAGCATATAGGCGTTCTTGCAATCCTCGACGGTCGCCTCGTTCGGCATGTTGATCGTCTTGGAGATCGCGCCAGAGATGAAGGGCTGGGCAGCCGCCATCATGCGGATATGGCTTTCCACCGAGAGATAGCGCCTGCCAATCTTGCCGCAAGGATTCGCGCAATCGAAAACCGGCAGATGCTCGGCCTTGAGGAAGGGCGCGCCTTCCAACGTCATCGCGCCGCAGACATGGATGTTGGCCGCTTCGATGTCCTTCTTCGAGAAGCCCATATGGTCGAGCAGGTTGAAGCTCATGTCGGATAGCTGCTCGTCGGAAACCTTCAGCGTCTCCTTCAGGAAGTCGGCGCCGAGCGTCCACTGGTTGAAGACGAACTTGATGTCGAAGGCGCTCTTCAGCGCGGCGTTGACGGCTTCCACCTTCTCGTCGGTCAGGCCCTTGGCCTTCAGCGTCGACGGATTGATCGCCGGCGCCTGGTTCAGGTTGCCGTGACCGACGGCATAGGCCTCGATCTCGGCGATCTGGCTTTCCGAATAGCCGAGCGTGCGCAGCGCTTCCGGCACGGCGCGGTTGATGATCTTGAAGTAGCCGCCGCCGGCCAGCTTCTTGAACTTGACGAGGGCGAAGTCGGGCTCGATGCCCGTCGTGTCGCAATCCATGACGAGGCCGATCGTGCCGGTGGGCGCGATGACCGAGACCTGGGCATTGCGGTAGCCATGCTTTTCGCCGAGCTCGAGCGCCTTGTCCCAGGCCGATTTGGCATGGACAGCGAGATCCTGGTCGGGGTTTTCCGAATGGATCAGCGCGACCGGATGGATCGACAGCGCCTCATAGCCGGAGGTTTCACCGTAAGCGGCGCGGCGATGGTTGCGGATGACCCGCAGCATGCTCTCGCGGTTCGGCGCGAAGTTCGGGAACGGGCCGAGTTCGCCGGCGATCTCGGCCGAAGTCGCATAGCAGATGCCGGTCATGATCGCCGTCAGCGAACCGGCGATGGCGCGGGCCTCAGTGGAGTCGTAGGGAATGCCCGACGACATCAGCAGGCCGCCGATATTGGCGTAGCCGAGGCCGAGCGTGCGGTATTCGTAGGAGAGTTCGGCAATGCGCTTCGACGGGAACTGCGCCATCATCACCGAGATTTCGAGCACGACTGTCCACAGGCGAACCGCATGTTCGTAATCGCCGATATTGATGCGCTTGGTGGCCTTGTCCTTGAACTGCAAGAGGTTCAGCGAGGCGAGGTTGCAGGCCGTGTCGTCGAGGAACATGTATTCCGAGCACGGGTTAGAGCCGCGAATCGGGCCGCCGGCCGGCGACGTGTGCCAGTCGTTCATCGTCGTGTTGAAGTGGATGCCCGGATCGGCAGACGCCCAGGCGGCATAGGAAATCGTTTCCCAGAGGTCGCGCGCCTTCAGCGTCTTCATTACCCGGCCGTCCTTGCGGGCGGTCAGCTTCCATTCGCCGTCATTCTCGACGGCGCGCAGGAAATCGTCCTTGATCGAGACGGAGTTGTTGGAATTCTGGCCGGAGACCGTGAGATAGGCTTCCGAATCCCAATCGGTGTCGTAGGTCTTGAATTCGAGATCCTTATAGCCCTGGCGGGCGAACTGGATGACGCGCTGGACGTAGTTTTCCGGAACCTGATCCTTCTTGGCAGCGCGGATCTCGCGCTTCAGGGCAGGGTTCTTGGCCGGATCGAAGCAATCGCCATTGTCGCCTTCGCAATTGAAGCAGGCCTTCATGATCGCCTTCAGGTGCCTGGCGACGATCTTCGAGCCGGTGACCAGAGCTGCAACCTTCTGCTCTTCCTTGACCTTCCAGTTGATGTATTCCTCGATATCGGGATGGTCGATATCGACGACCACCATCTTGGCGGCGCGGCGCGTCGTGCCGCCCGACTTGATGGCGCCGGCGGCCCGGTCGCCGATCTTCAGGAAGCTCATCAGGCCGGAGGAGCGGCCGCCGCCGGAAAGCTTTTCGCCTTCGCCGCGCAGCATGGAGAAGTTGGAGCCGGTGCCGGAGCCGTATTTGAACAGGCGCGCCTCACGCACCCACAGATCCATGATCCCGCCTTCGTTGACGAGATCGTCCTCGACCGACTGGATGAAGCAGGCGTGCGGCTGCGGGTGTTCGTAGGCAGACTTGGATTTGGTCAGCTTGCCGGTGAAGGGGTCGACGTAGAAATGGCCCTGGCCGGGACCGTCGATGCCATAGGCCCAGTGCAGGCCGGTGTTGAACCACTGCGGCGAGTTCGGCGCGACGCGCTGGGTGGCGAGCATATAGGCAAGCTCGTCCTTGAAGGCGGCAGCATCTTCTTCCGAAGAGAAATAGCCGCCCTTCCAGCCCCAATAGGTCCAGGTGCCGGCGAGACGGTCGAAGACCTGGCGCGCATCGATTTCGGAGCCGGTCTGTTCGTCTTTCGGCAGGTTCTTCAGCGCGGCATCGTCTGGAACGGAGCGCCACAGGAAGGACGGAACGTCGTTTTCCTCGACCTTCTTCAGGCGGGTGGGAACGCCGGCCTTGCGGAAATACTTCTGCGCCAGAACGTCGGTGGCGACCTGCGAGAACTGCGCGGGAACGTCGATATTCTCGAGGCGGAAGACGATCGACCCATCCGGGTTCTTGATCTCGCTGGTCGCCTTGCGGAATTCAATATCCGCATAGGCGCCTTGGCCGGCCTTCGTGAAACGACGTTCGATGCGCATAGTCTTGACCTCGCGTTGGCGCCTGTCCCCAGGGCGCAAATTTCCTATCCGGCGGCACATTGTCGTCGTGCAGCCAGTCTCGTTTCCGTATCGTGACAGGGGTGTCATCCGGAGATGTCCTTCCTGTATCTTGTGGTGATGGTGGCTGCAAACGCTAAATATAGTATTAACAGCTTATTATCGCCAGTCCTGATGTCACTTTTTTTGGAGGCAGAAAACCGCGCAGAGTTCCCTGCGGGCCAGAACCGGTGCCGGCGCAATGCCCCCAATCTGCGTCTTGTTTTTCAAAGGGAACCGGGCTCGTTACCTCCGGTCCTGTCGCCGCCGCAACATCAGGAACAGTAAAGTTTGAAACGGCTGATTCCGTCAAGGGCTGGTTTTTAATTGAATGGTAACCACAACATCTTGTGGATGCGCCTGTGGAGATTGGGGAAAGCCGGGGAGCGCTGAAAATACAATGACTTGCGGGCGTTCCCGGCTAAGGAAAATGCCGCAGGGGCAAAAAAGTGTCCCGCGGCAAATCTTGTGATGGCATTTCCAGCGCAAATGCGCATGCCGATTCGCAGGCGAAATCAGCGCTGTTGAAGTGCGCCGACGATGAGCGGCGCACCTTCGATTGTCGCGATCAGCGCGCGCCCTTGGCAATCGGCTCCTGGTAGGTGAAGCCCATATCCCAAGGGAAGTAGATCCAGGTGTCCTGGCTCACCTCGGTGATGAAGGTGTCCACGGTCGGCACGCCCTTCGGCTTGGCATAGACGCAGGCAAAATGCGCCTTGGGCAGCATGGTGCGCACCTGCGCGGCGGTCTTGCCGGTATCGGTGAGATCGTCGACGACAAGCACGCCTTCACCGCCGTTTTCCGCAAGCTCGGGCGCAATTCCCTTGAGCAGCACCATGTCGCCCTGGTTCACATAATCATGATAGGAGGCGATGCAGACGGTTTCGATCAGGCGGATGTTCAGTTCGCGCGAGATGATCGCGGCCGGAACGAGGCCGCCACGGGTGATGCAGACGATCGCCTTGAACGTCTGGTCGAGGCCGGCAAGCCGCCAGGCAAGCGCGCGCGCATCGCGGTGGAACTGATCCCAGGAAACGGGAAAGGCTTTATCGGGAAGGGACATCGGGCTGCTCCGCGGCATGATAAAGATGACACGCCGTTTGCCGGCGACCGGACGGGCTTGCAGCGGCGATCGGCAAAACAGGAAATCGCGCGAGCCGGAACTGCGCGAAATCGGCCGAGGCTCGAAGCCCTCATCGGTCGCTGCAATTAGCGGGATTTGCCGGCAAAAGGCAAGAGCGGCCAACTATTCCGGCAAGAGGCTCAACGCGACAGCAGCGTCAGCGCCGTCATCGATTGCAGCAAACTCCTCGTCGTGCCGCCGAAGATCAATTCCCAGAGCCAGGAATGGGTATAGGCGCCCATCACGAGAAGATCGATGCTGTCGTCGGAAAGCCGGTTCTCGATGACATGCGAGGTGTTCTTATCAACGCTTCGGGCGGTCGAAAGCGTCGTCTTCACGCCGTGGCGGGCCAGTGTCGCGGCGATCTCGGCGCCTGCGGTCAGCGGCGATTGCAGTGCCGTCTCGGCCGGATCGACCGAAAAGATCTCGACCTCCTCGGCCGCTTTCAGGAACGGCATCGCGTCAAAGGTTGCGCGCGCCGCCTCCTTCGAACCGTTCCACGCGATCAGCACGCGCTTGATCGGCTTCGGCTGGCGGATGATATAGGGGATCATCAGCACCGGCCGCCCGGTTTCGAAGAGGAAGTCCCCGACGTCGACATGGCTGTCGGAGGGGTTGGCCGGGTCGGCCTGCGAAGCGATCAGGAGATCGGCGCTGCGGGCGCTGTCGATTAGCGGCGCCGAGCCGTAGCCGGTCGATGTGGCAAAGCTGCGCCATTCGGAGGAGGCGCCGGCGGCCTGCGCTTTGGCGCGGAATATTCCTTCGACGGCGGTCGTTTCGGCATGCGCCATGTCTTGCAGCGCCTGCACGGCGACCGGATCGGGGATTTCCATCGGCGCCACCAGCGGCATGGCGGAGATGTTCTCGGCATGAAGTCCGATGACATGAGCACCACTTTCGGCGGCAATGGCAAAGGCGAAATCGGCAACGGTGGCGCTATTGTCTCTCGTATCGATAATGGCGAGAATGGTTTTGTAAGACATATCAATTCTCCTTGCGCTGAAATGGCTGGCGCGAGCGAAGGAATGCACCGGACCCTTCTCCTGTTCCTTGACTGATATCAAGGATGGCCAGTTCCCGTGCTGTCCTCAAGCCTCGGCGGAATGATTTTTGACGACCTCCTTTCTCCGGCGGATCGCGTCGATCATCGCATGCACCTCGGCGCCGGCCGCATCGATCACCGCCTGCGCGCGGCCGCGCACGACGATCTCGGTCGAAAATTTCTGGCCGATATAACGCGGGTAGGAACCGATGCTGGTGTCCGGATGGGCTTTCTGAATTGCGGCAAGCGGCGTGCCGATGTCGCCTTCGCCGTAAGGGCAGGCGATGGCGAGCGAGAGCACCGGCGTGCCGGTTCGAAGCGTCGGCAGCACATTGTCGACCATCGCCTGGAAGACCTGCGGCACGCCGGCCATGACATAGACGTTGCCGATGATGAAGCCCGGCGCGGTCGAGACCGGATTGGCGATATGGGCAGCCCCGCGCGGCATGCGCGCCATCCGCTGGCGCGCCTCGGTGAATTCCATTTCGCGGCGACGGTACATCTCGGCAAGCAGCGTCATCGCCGCCTCATCATATTCGCAGGGCAGGCCGAACGCCTTGGAGATCGCATCGGCGGTGATGTCGTCATGCGTCGGCCCGATGCCGCCCGAGGTGAAGACATAGTCATATCGGGCGCGAAGCGCGTTCAGCGCTTCGACGATCGCCTCCTCGTCGTCGGCGACGATGCGCACCTCCTTGAGATCGATGCCGGAAAGGGTAAGGAGCTCGGCGAGGTGACCGATATTCTTGTCCTTGGTGCGACCGGAAAGCAGCTCGTCGCCGATGGCGAGCATGGCGGCGGTGACGACGGTGTCATGGCTCATTGGGTGTTCCGTGATGTGAAGCTGGTCAATAGGTAGCGCCCTGCGGCGGTATTGCAAACACTCGAAGACGAAGTGGAAAAGTGTAAGCGGTTTTTTGAAACGACCGATACGTCACGTTCGGCGATATCAAAACCGCAAGTGAATTTTCGTCTACAGGTGTTGAACACTGAGTTCTTCGCCGTTGGGCTGCGTCCGGCCGTTGGGGCTGGTAGAAGTCCACCGGTCACGAAATTCACCCACTGTTCCCAAGGAGAATAGAAGATGGCGAAAGTTCTCGTTCTTTATTACTCGGCTTACGGCCATATCGAAACCATGGCCTATGCCGTCGCCGAAGGCGCGGAATCGGCCGGCGCCGACGTCACCGTCAAGCGCGTTCCGGAATTGGTTCCGGAAGACGTCGCCAAGGCATCCCATTACAAGGTCGATCAGGCCGCCCCGATCGCCACCGTCGACGAACTGGCGGATTATGACGCGATCATCGTCGGCGCCGGCACCCGCTTCGGCACGGTCGCCTCGCAGATGCGCAATTTCTGGGATCAGACGGGCGGCCTCTGGTTCGCCGGCAAGCTGGTCGGCAAGATCGGTTCGGTCTTCACCTCTTCGGCAACCCAGCACGGCGGCCAGGAATCGACCATCCTCGGCTTCATCCCTACCTTCTTGCACCAGGGCATGGTCGTTGCCGGCCTGCCTTACGCCTTCCAGGGCCAGATGGGCACCGAGGAAGTCAAGGGCGGCTCGCCCTACGGCGCGTCAACCATCACCAACGGCGACGGCTCGCGCCAGCCTTCCGAGATCGAACTGGAAGGCGCGAAATACCAGGGCGCTCACATCGCCAAGCTTGCTGCCAAGCTTGCCTGATCTTTGATGTCGGAACGAAAGAGGCGTGGTGGGTGCGAACCCACCGCGTCTTTTTGTTATCCCTGAGGAACTGGCGGCCCAATGGCGTGACAACGGCCTTTACGGCGCCTGTTTGGTGCAGGGACCGCGAGCGGTAATCTCAGCCGCTGTCCAGCGCGGCGCCTCTAAAGTCTATGCGCGTTTAGCCATCATAGTGGCCCGAAAGGGCGGCCTCGGCAGACTTAACAACCACAGCTATATTCACGCCCTTCGTCAAAATTGTCCCGGTCGAGCGAAGATCGGTCACCACTTTCAGATCGCCCGATTTGGGCTCCGGGAGAGGAACAACAGTGCCGTTGTCCAGATCAGCGATCCAGAGCCCGTCCCGACCTTCAATGCTAATAACAACAACGGTAGTCATATTTTTTCCTCCAACGATTGATGTTTAAAATCCAGCTTTCTTCAGGCCTTCACGATAAAGATCTTTATGCCATTGTTCTTTACTTGGAACCGCAGACAACCATTTGTCCACATCGAAGTCCGGGTTGCCTTCGCGAAACCTCCTGACGAAAACCCGAGCTTTGTCCTGACGGCCCAACATCGCCCAGCTCGCGGCTGATAGCCTGTCCGCCAGACTCGGATCGGCCATTTGCCCAATGTAATCCAGGGAATCTTCAAAATCCCCGAGGGCGAAATTTGCTCCCGCCGCGGTCCAAAAATAGGTGTCGGGAGCAAGCGGGTTCAACTCGATGGCTCGCTCGATCTTTCGCAAGGCCATGGCGGGGAGCGAGCAATGAACCAACGTGTCTGCGTAGTCGGCTATCACGTCGGCGTAATGTGGAGCAAGGCTCTCCGCCACTTCCATCGCCTCGGCGCTTTCGTCAAATGCGCCCTGCAACAGTTTGGCGACCCCGAACTCGCGATACCCGTCGGCGAAGTCCGAACGCGTCGCGGTGGCCTGCCTTGCCAAAGTCTCCGCCGTTTGCAAAAGCTCGATATCACCTCGGGCGGTCAGCAACCATTCCTTCGAGTAGGTCCGCGCCATCGAACTCAGCGCGGGTGCAAAATCAGGGCTGACGCCGAGGGCGGCTTTCATTTCTTTACGCGCACGCCGCAGGTTCGGAAGCGTCAACCGCGTCAGATGCCGCCTGCCGACAAGATAGTGATGATAAGCGACTGGGTTCAGATCTTCGCGCAACGCCTCGTGGCGTTCAATTTCACTACACACGGAAAGCGCGATCCGTCGGGCGACGGTTCTCCGGTCTTTGACCAGAGCCATTTGGTCGATGTTGAATCTTTCCGCCCAAACAATTTGATTTTGGTCGAAAAAGATCAGTTGGGCGAACAGGGTGACTTCATCGCCCGTATTGCTGATCCGGGTGTCGAGGATATAATTGACGCAATGCCTTTCAAAGAAGGCCTTCTGCGTCTCCAGCTGGTGGCCGATTTGAACCGCCGAATACGGCGCTATGACCTCTAGGCTGTTGAAGGCGCAAAATCCGATTGTGATATCTTCGATCAAAGACGCGGCTAGAAAACCGGCTTGGGGTCGGACTGATTGATTCTTGGGCGGAAGCAGCACCAGGCGGGGAATTGCAATCCGGATATCTTGGGGTTCAAGGACTGCGGCCGCGAGTTTCGGCTGTGAAGACGCTTGTGTCGGGCCGAGCGAATTTCCGCCACCGTCATCGGATCTCGTGCGCGCCGCGATCCCTCGCAAAATCGCATTCCGCCGCTGTTCAAAGTAGGTCCGAAGGGACGCAACTTCCTCTTCCGCCTGGAATATCTCTATGAGCATTTGCAGCGTATTTGGATCCTTCGGCTCCGTCCGAAAGAGAATCACTGCAGCTTTCTTCAGGAGTTCGATTTCCTTCGGCGACTGCGCCAGTCGGGACGCCGTTTTCAACGTATTTCCGAGGAGCGCGATATGGCAATTTTCGCGCTCGGCGAGCCACCGTTGAAACCGGCGGCTATGACTGTGAACCCGCCCCAGAAAAGGCTGGTCCATGAGCTTCACGAGTCGCTTAAGCCGCGAGAACGGTTCAACCCCTTCCTCCGTCTCGGATAACAGAATGTCGGAAGACAGAGACTCCCTATCAAGGGTGACCATGTTACCCTGGGATGAAAGGAAATTAATTCCGAGTTCAATTTGACGGGCCTTCATTCTCGAAATCAACTTACGCAAAGTCGCAAGCGTATCGTCCCTATCGGCGTCGCCCCACAGAAAGCTGACCAATGTTGTTCGATCCGCGGACCCTTCATCGGTTGTAAGCAAATATGCGAGAAGCAACAGGCCTTTCTCGGGAAGCGCTACATCATTCCCGTCTCCGTCAACGAGCTGCAACCTACCGAATGTCTTGAGTACAAAAGCCATTTTGCCCTTTAAGCCACCCACGGCCCGGCGTTTATATGAAGTGCAGTTTGCGTATTCTACCAGCAGAAGCCGCAAACGATGTCCTTGCGCCGGAACTTTGTCCCACTATGCTACGAAATTCAACAAGCTCATACGTGGTAGAGGTTATGCTATGATTTCTAGGCTAACTAACCAGGACAGAGCTGGCGTTTGGGATCACCTTCTTGCTGCGGTTTCAAGACGTTACAATGGGGACGCGGCGCAGGCGCGCATCCGAATCCTGGCCGCGCGGCGATCAAAGCTGTTACCGGGGCAGCGCAATCGAGGCTCACCTACATCAGCGGCGCCAGAGATGACATTCATGCTGAAACCTTTGCGCGTCCGCTTCTCGCTCATCTGCGAGAGTTGCTTTTTATTGAACCGCCCCACGACGCGCATGCCCTGGACACCTCTGGTTCGCCGGCAAGCCTGGTCGGCAAGATCGGTTCGGTCTTCACCTCTTCGGCAACCCAGCACGGCTGCCAGGAATCGACCATCCTCGGCTTCATCCCCACCTTCCTGCACCAGGGCATGGTCGTTGCCGGCCTGCCTTACGCCTCCCAGGGCCAGATGAGCACCGAGGAAGTCAAGGGCGGCTCGCCCTACGGCGCGTCAACCATCACCAACGGCGACGGCTCGCGCCAGACTTCCGAGATCCGGGCGCTCAGATCGCCAAGCTTGCCTCATCTTAATGCCGAAATGATCAAGGGGCGGCAGCCGTGGCTTGCTGCGCCTCTTCCGTTGTCTGCCTGCGCCTTGAGACTTGAGCAGAACAGCTATGGGTGAGCGCCCCTGCCTTGTTCGTGCGATAAGAAGCCTGATATAGGCGATGGCGCGCGGCTCAATATTGAGTCGCGCGTTGCATGGATCCAAAAGCAGGCCGCTTGCCGAAATTGGTAGACGGAAGGCACTTAAAATGCCTCGGGCTACGCCCGTGCGGGTTCGATTCCCGCAGCGGCCACCATCAAATAGATTTGAGGGCCTCAGCCGACACGCTCAACGTCACGGCTTGTAATGACAAGACACTGCCATTGGTACATAACCTCAAGGTTCCGGATTGCAGTCTCACAGTTTACAAGCTATGGCGGTCCAAAAGCGACAATGCGGTTGGGTGGACGTGCAAATCTCCTACAATTTTCAGTGTTACCCTATGTTCAGCCGAATTTCCGCCGCCCGGATACGTTCCAGTCAGGTCGCTCGCGCGCTCGCGTTCATGCAGCCAGTGAAGCGGAGAAGCGCACCAGCCGGGAGTAGCATCAGGCCATGACCGTCCTTGCCGCCTGGCTTGCCGTGGTCGCGATTTTACTCTTCGGCCTCACCCTGCATCGCGCCCTTGTGCTTCGATTGAATCGTGGCGTTAATCCACCCGTTCACGACGGCACGGACCTGCTCTTGAGCGGCGTATTGCCCGGACTTGCTCTCGTCGGTGGGTTGGCAACCGTGTTCGGGGCGATTCATTTGCTGCGCGTGGAGATCGTGTTGCCGGTCGTCGCCATTTTAATGGTCTGGCGCCGGAATGACTTGCTGGGTGTTCTTGTCGACCTGCGCAATTTGGCGATGGTGGGCGTGCGGGCGACTGCCAACGGCGATCCTTTTCCCCTGTTGGCCACTGCCGCATTTGTCGGTCTAGCGTGCATCATATCGATTACGGCGCTTTTCCCGGCGGGATCGGCCGACGTCTGGGCATTTCAAATTCCGCTCGCCCAAAGCATCGTTTCCCACGGCGGCTTTGTGACGCCGCAGATTGATAGTAATTTTTACGGAAACATACCGCTTTTCTTCAACCTGCTTTTCGCCTGCGTCTTGCTGTTCGTGGATCACTGGCTCGCGGCAGGTCTGATTAACGGAGCGATTTTCCTCGGATTCCTGTTGTTGCTGGCAAGTTGCGCACCCCGCTGGCGGGCCGCCGGATTGTTGCTGGTTTTCCTCCTGATCGCGCTCCAGCCGTTTTTCACGCCGGGTGCTGCGGTTCCTTTGACAGATCTTCCGCGATCGTGTTTTTCGGTCGCGGCCGTCCTTTTTCTTTGGCGCTACTTTGAAACCTCGCGACCTTCGGAGCTCGTCTCCTGCGCTTTGGTCCTGGGTGGAGCCGTTGGCGGCAAATATACCGAGCTTCAAATGGTGGGGTTGATCGGCTTGGCGCTGTTGCCTTCGATCTGTCGCGGTAAATTGACATTGTCGCTGTTCCTGACATGCCTTGCCGCCTTTTTGTGCCTTGCAGGCTACTGGTACGCTAAAAACCTTATTGCGCTCGGCAACCCGATCTATCCTTTCGTCTTCGGACATCCAGGACTTTCGGATGAATGGATGGCGCGCTATCGCCTCGACGTGGGACGTCCCTTTGATCCGGCAAACCGAGTTTTCGTCACGGATCTGATGACCCGTCGGGGCTGGCATGACTTTTTCTTCATCCTGCATGATTGGTTTCTGGATCGCAGACGGTACGCGATTGTCGCTCTCATCCTTATTATCGGCGGCCTGATCGTCTCGCCGAGAAGAATATTCGTGCTTGCCGCAATGACCGCCGCGATGTTCGTCATCTGGTATACTGTCATGTTCAACCATATCCGATGGGCGACGCCGGCTTACCTGTTGTATTTTTCGACTGCCTACGTCGGCGCCATCTTGATCGCGGAGAGCATTGCGACGAGCAGAGCCGCTCAGTCCGATGGGCTGATGGCCGAAATATCAGCGCGGCTGCGAACCAGACACAAGGCTATCCAGGGGCATTTGTTCGTATTTGCCGTGGCGCTGATCGCTCTTGTTGTTTTTTGTTTTCCTGCCATCAGATATGTCTCCCGCCCCCATGGGCAACCCTATTCGTGGATGGAGCAGGGAGTGATGGATGTTCTGTTGGGCCGGCAGAAACTTGACGATTTTCTCGGCGCTCAGCGCGAAGGCTACATTCTCTACCGCTACATTGCGGCGAATGATTTGAGGACGGTTTTCCAACCGTTCGATACGGGCAGCACTCTGTATGCAGCGGCCTATAATGGAGGACATGATAAGGGATGGTTGCTGCCGCCTTACAAATTTCCTGAATCTGACGCCGATGTGGATGCCTTTATCACGCGCAACAACATTCGTTACTTCATCCGGGTAACCGAAAAAAAGGAGCTATTGACTGACCGCATAGGCGCAGCCAAGTTCGTGTTGGCCGAGAAGACCATTTCGCGAATGCTGCCGAAGTCGACCTTGTTGCTGAAAGACGGATTTGGATGGGAATTGTATCGGTTCGACGGCTTCCCCGCGCAATAATGGCGACCTTCGCATCCGCATCAGTCCGTTAGCTAGGCGCTCCACGGGCACAGATGCGCCGCTTGCCTCGTCTGCCTTAACTTCATAATTCCATTGAATATGCGTGTATATCGCGCATAAATCGAGCAATCGCTTGACAAGCGCATTTTTAGTGCAAGCATTGCGCCGCGACAGTTGAGTAAGTGTTGTCTTGTGGGAGTAAGACGATGGTTTACGATTGGAGTGGAGCCAAGGTTCGGCGGGTCCGGATCTTCAAGGCCGGTGCAGCGCTTGTGCTGGGAACCGCGATGGCCGCAATACCGCTGCTCTGGTGGGCGATGCAATTGCGCGATTTCTAGAGTGTCCTTAGCGCGTCCGAGCAGACGCGCTAAGGACACCCTACTCACCGCCGAACCGTACCAATTCCGAATTGGGATTTTCGGATTAGGTCTGTTCCGGGTAATAGTCAGCGTTCGGTGAGCGTAACGGGGCTCGACCCCCTGCTTTCGCGCCACCTGTTGATCACCCAGCCGGCCAGCAGGCCGAGCGCGGCCCCCATCGCCTTGACGCCGGCATCATGCAGGCGGGGGTGGCGGGTCGGCGCGAAGTATTGCAGGTATTCGATGGCGGCCGCCCCTGCTATCAGCAGCACGGCCACCAGTTTCCACTGTCTGGGATAGGCGAGCGCGAAGGTGAGGCCGAGGAGCACATAGGCGCCGCCGCGGTCGGTATCGACGGTCGTGACCGTATGCGGTCTCAGCCCCAACGGCGAAACCGTGACAAAGAGGATCAAGGCGAGCAGCAGCCAGGCCAGCGGTTTTGCGAATTTGAAGATCATCATCGCTCCATATAAGTGGCCGGCCTTTGCATTGACAGTTAAAATCAGTTCATCCGCCGCCGATTTTGCGATGGGCTTAAGAAAGCCTTCCCGAGGCCGGGGCCGGCATCAGGATATCGGCGGCTCGGTCAGCGAACCGGAAATGGCCGGAGCGGGCTTTCTTTTGCCAGCCGGCCTGTGCCATAGCGGCGTTGGCTATCATTAGGAATGGACCACGCCCGTGACGAGACTTGATGTCGAAAGCGCCGAGGAGGCAATGCGCAGCCTGTTTCCGGCAACGCCACTGCAGCTCAATGACCATCTCTCCGCCCGCTATGGCGCCGATATCTGGTTGAAGCGCGAGGATCTGTCGCCGGTGCGCTCCTACAAGATCCGCGGCGCCTTCAATTTCTTCCGCAAAGCGATCGGGCAGGGGGCGGCCGGCAAGACCTTCGTCTGCGCTTCGGCCGGCAATCACGCTCAGGGCTTCGCCTATGTCTGCCGCCATTTCGGCGTGCCGGGCGTCGTCTTCATGCCGGTGACGACACCGCAGCAGAAGATCGACAAGACCCGCATGTTCGGCGCCGGATTCATCACCATCCGGCTGATCGGCGATTTCTTCGACCAGTGCTACCAGGCCGCACGTGACCATGTTGAGGCGATCGGCGGCGTCATGGTGCCGCCCTTCGATCACGCCGATATCATCGAGGGGCAGGCGACCGTCGCCGCCGAAATCATGCAGCAATTGCCTGAAGGAACGGTGCCGGATTTGGTCGTGCTGCCGGTCGGCGGCGGCGGCCTTGCCGCCGGCATTACCGGTTACCTCGAAAGCATCGTGCCGAAATCGGCCTTTGTCTTTGCCGAGCCCGCCGGCGCGCCGAGCCTCAGGCGCAGCATCGAGGCCGGCCAGGTGACGACGCTTGCCAAGGTCGACAACTTCGTCGATGGCGCGGCCGTCGCCCGCATCGGCGACCTGAATTTCGCCGCTCTGCGCGATTTCCCGGCAAGCCAAGTGCAGTTGATGCCCGAAAATGCCATCTGCGTCACCATCCAGGAGATGCTGAATGTCGAGGGCGTCGTGCTGGAGCCGGCAGGCGCCCTGTCGCTGACCGCGATCGCCGCGATGGATGCCCATGCGATTCGCGACAAGACCGTCGTTGCGGTCGTTTCCGGCGGCAATTTCGATTTCGAGCGCTTGCCTGACGTAAAGGAAAGAGCCATGCGTTACGCAGGGCTGAAGAAATACTTTATTCTCAGGCTTGCCCAGCGCCCCGGCGCGCTCAGGGATTTCCTAAGTCTGCTCGGCCCCGACGACGATATCGCCCGCTTCGAATATCTGAAGAAATCGGCGCGCAATTTTGGCTCGATCCTCATAGGCATCGAAAGCAAGGCGCCGGAGAATTTCGCCCGGCTGATCGCAAATTTCGAAGCCGCCGGCATGGGTTACGAGGATATTACCGAAAACGAGATCCTCGCCAGTCTGATCATTTGACTTGGCGAGCGCGATGCCGCCGTGTTAGAGACGGATCATGGCTTCCTTCCTTTCAAATCTCTTTTCGATGCTCTCTGGCGGCAAGACCGCTTCGGAGGCGGCAGGTCCTTCCGGCGAGCCGCAGCTTTATGGCGACTGCACGATCTATGCGGAGCCACGCAAGGAAGGCAGCCAATACCGACTGGCCGGCCGTATCGAAAAAAAGGTCGGCGACGAGGTGCTGGTGCGCAATTTCATCCGCGCCGATCTTTTCTCGTCCTCCGACGACGCGATCGAGTGCACAGTGCGCAAGGCGCACCAGATCATCGACCAGCATGGCCCGTCGCTCTTCGGCGACGGCGAGAAGCTTCGCCAGGTCTGAAGGCGCGATCTGTTCCGGCTGAGGCCCCGGACCGAAATTCCTTGCTTTTCAATCGTATGACTTGAGCGGTCAACCCTAATATGAGAACGCGCTCACGCAATCTTAAAGGATTGCGGCGAAAGCTATGGCCTGCAGGATTTGCAGGACGCGCCCTCGTGTGTGACTTTTTCGGACGATCGATCAAAGGATCCGCAGCCGCGATCGCCGCATCCGCGCGGCGCCGGTCTGCAGCCGAGGTGTCGTGATGGAGGCGCTCAACCTCGTTCTCTTCATCGTCGAAGCCATCGCCTATTTCATGCTGATGGTGACGCTTCTGCACTTCCGCCATCGGCTCGGTCTCGGGGTCTTCCTGACAGCGCTCGGCGTCATGCATTTCATGGAGACCTATCTGGCGGCGGTCTTTTACGTCTCGCTGCCGTTCGGGGATGTGTCGCCGGGTTCATCCGTTTTCTTCTCCGGCAAGCTGATGATGATCCTGATGCTGTACCTGTGGGAGGATGCCGCCACGGTGCGCCAACCGATCTACGGCCTGTTCCTCGGCAACCTGCTGACCGTCGGCATCGCCTGGGTGCTGCAAATGCACCAGCCGCTGCAACTATCGTCTAACCATACGCCCGACGTCGATTTTCTGAAGGAGATGGGTTGGCTGATGATCTGGGGCACGGCGCTGCTCTATGTCGATTCGCTCGGCATCATCCTGCTCTACGAAAAACTCGGCGATTTCTTCCGCAAGCGCGTCGTGCTGCGTTTCATGATCTCCGGCTTCGCGCTGCTGACCTTCGACCAGGTCGGCTTCTTCGCGGCGCTGCATTATTTCCTCGATGTGCCGATCGCCGTATTCTGGGGTGGTTGGAAGGCGAAGATGCTTTCCGTCTGCCTCTATGGGGCAATGTTTGCGATCTATGAATATCGTATCCGCCGCCTCGGCGCCGATGCTGCCGCGCGCTCCATCAGTGACGTCTTCGGCGATCTGACATTCCGCGAGCGCTACAATGATCTTCTGGAGCGCACCGGTCGCGACATGCTGACTGGCGTCTATGACCGTACGCGCATGGAGCTGGAAGCGCCGTTGATGTTGCGCGAGGCGCTGCGGCTGGGACTGTCTGCGACCGTTCTCATTATCGACGCCGATCACTTCAAGGACGTCAACGACGGTTACGGTCATCTTCAGGGTGACGCCGTGCTGAAATCGATCGCCGCCCGGCTCGGCACAACGCTGCGTTCCAGCGACCGCATCTTCCGCTTCGGCGGCGAGGAGTTTGTCGCCGTCTGCCCCGGCACGAACCACGAGGAAGGACTGTTGCTTGCCGAGCGTCTGCGTTGGACGATCGCGACCAGCGTCAAGACGCCGGATGGCAGTCCGGTCACCGTCTCTATCGGCGTTGCGACCGCCGACGAGGACGGCACCAGCTTCACCACGGTGCTGTCGGCTGCCGACGGCCGGCTTTACGCGGCAAAGAAGAGCGGCCGCAACTGCGTCGTCGGCCGATCCGGCGTGGTGAAGCTCGATTAAGCCGATCAGTCTCCCGATCAACGCGACAGGTCGGGTGCAGGCGCTTGAAGTGTTGCACGAATCAAAACAATCGGCTTCATGTCCGCCGCCATTCTGAGCCGGGTGTTCGTGGCGGGCTCTGTGGTCATCAGGATCCGTTCTATTCCCTTCTGGTCCTGACGAGCCTGAGGCTGGTCTCCGTCCTGCTGTTCCTGGTGGGACAATCGTCCTGTCCCGTGTTGTCCGCCGCGTAAGGAATGGCTGACCGAGGCCGGGCAAGCTCGACTTGCCCGGTCCTCGCTGATTCATGCGGCGCGGAAGATCTTGGCGCCGGACGGTGCGCTCGTCATGCCGCCATCGACGGTAATCTCGATGCCGGTGACATTGGATGCGTCCTCGGAGGCGAGATAGAGCGCGGCTTTGGCGATCTCGTCGGCTTCGCTCATGCGCCCGAGCGGGCTCATGCCGCCGATGCGGGCCTCGAGCGCCGACATCGCGTCTTCCGTCTGGGCCATCGGCGACCAGATCGGTGTCTTCGTGCCGCCGGGCGTCACCTGATTGACGCGGATCCCGCGCGGCGCCAGCTCGGAGGCCATATTGCGCGTCATCGCGCGGACCGCGGCCTTGGTCGCTGCATAGGCCGACCAGCCGGGAGCGCCGAGCACGGCATGCACCGATCCGTTGAGGATGACTGAGGCGTCGTCGTTGAGATGCGGCAGGGCCGCCTGCACGGTAAAGAAAACGGCCGTAAGATTGGTGCTGATGATCCGATTGAACTGCTCCGGCGACGTGTCACCGAGCGGTGTCGCGCCGCCAATACCGGCATTGGCGAAGATGATGTCGAACCTACCGACCTTTGCGGCAGCTTGCGCGAAGGCCCTTTCGGTGGCGATTACATCGGTAACGTCGAGGTTCAGCGCCACGACGCTGCCCCCAAGAGACTTTTCGGCGGCAGCGAGCGTTTCCGGATTGCGACCTGTGATCACGACCTTGGCGCCCTCATCGATGAAGGCCTTGGCGGTCGCAAGACCGATGCCGCTATTGCCGCCGGTGATTAGGGCGACCTTGTTTCTTAGACGCATGATTCATGCTCCTCTTGGAAATGACAACGATCTAGATTATGATCGTTATCTACAAGGATTATGATTGTAATCCACATAAGTCAAGAGGCGCCGATGGGTCGTACGCAACTGGAAAAACAGAAGACGCATGAGAAGATCGTGGAGACTGCGTCCAGGCGTCTGCGCGAAGCGGGACTCGACGGCATCGGTGTTGCCGACCTGATGAAGGAGGCCGGGCTGACCGTCGGCGGCTTCTACAAGCACTTCGCTTCGCGTGACGATCTGGTCGCCGAGGCGATCCATTCGGCTTTCGATTCATGGGGACGTAAGTTGGAGACCGAGGGGATCAACCCGGCGGAGATGACGGCTGCCGATATCGCCGAGCGTTATGTCAGCACCTATCACCGCGACAATCCCGGCGAGGGCTGCCCTTTTGCAGCGCTAACCTCCGATATATCGCGCAGCGGCGAGAAGGCGCGAGCGATCGCGACGGATGGACTCAGGCGCAATTTCGCGGGATTGGCGAGCAGGGCCGCAGGAGCGGATGAAGGGGAGAGGCGACGCAAGGCGATCATGGCCTTCGCGATGATGGCTGGCGGCGTCGGCCTTGCCAGGATTTCCTCCGATGAGGCGCTGTCAGCCGAAATCCTCGAGACGATCCGCGATTTTGTCGCTGCTATCGACAAATGACAACGGCCGGCGAAGGGCCGGCCGTTGCATTACACCAAAGCGTTGGAGAGCCGATCAGGCGGCCAGCGCGATTTCCTGGACGCGCGACTTGGCGGCGTCAATGGCCTTTTCGGCGGCTTCCGGGCCGAAGGCGAGGCCTTCGACATAGATGGTTTCGACGTCTGTGATGCCGAGGAAGCCGAGAACCGACTTCAGGTAAGGCACGGCATGGTTCAGGGGAGCGGCCGGACCCTGCGAGTAGACGCCACCCGAGGCGAGAACGACATAAACCTTCTTGCCTGCGACGAGACCGACCGGGCCGCTTTCCGTGTACTTGAACGTCACGCCGGCGCGGGCGATATTGTCGATCCAGGTCTTCAGCGACGAGTAGATATTGAAGTTGATCAGGCCGGTGCTGATGACGATCGTGTCGGCAGCAAACAGTTCGGCGACGAGTTCGTCGGAGATTTTAACCGCGGCGATCTCTTCGGCGGTACGGGCTTCCGCCGGCTTGCGGATCGCGCCGGTAAAGAGGTCATCGATGTGCGGCAGCGGATTGGCGGCGAGGTCGCGGCGAACAACGACGCTGCCCGGCTTCTGGTTCTTCAGCTTTTCGGCGAGGTCGACGGCGATCGGCGTCGAGAGCGAGTCGGCACGCGGGCTGGACGTCAGAAGAAGGATGGACGACATGCTGCATTTCCTTTCGAATTGAATTGGACGGCTCGTTGCTGGGAAGTGAGCCGCTGTGTCGAGGGGGAAAATAAGTCTGGCCCGCTATCGAAAAAACTGTGATAATGTCGATCGAAACTATCGATAGAATGGATGAGATGCTTCCGAACCCGACTTTGGACCAGTTGCTGGTGTTTTTGACCGTTGCCGAAACCGGCAGCTTTTCGGCCGCATCGCGCGCGCTCAACCGTGCGCAGTCGGTCGTCAGCTATACGATCGCCAATCTGGAAGCGCAGCTTGAAATGCCGCTTTTCGAGCGCTCCGGCGCGCGCCAGCCGAAGCTGACGGAAGCGGGCAAGGCAATGCTCGAGGATGCGCGGCGCATTCTCGGCGACCTGCAGCTCATGCGCGCGCGCGTCAAGAGCCTGCGGGAGGGCCTCGAAGCCGAGGTTTCCGTCGCCATCAGCGTTATGGTGCCATCGCGGGCCGTCGTGGACGTGCTGCACGAATTCCGCGAAAGATACCCGACCGTTTCGTTGAACCTTAATGTCGGTGAACTTGGAATGGTCATGGATCTCGTTCTGAGCGGCAAGGCGACGGTCGGTATCGGCGGCGCGGTGCTCAAGCCGGACGATTCGATGGTCACGGAACGAATCGGCCATTCCTTCATGGTGCCGGTCGCCGCGCCCGACCACCCGCTTGCCGCGATCGGCCGGCCGCTCATGCTCGGCGACGTGCGCGAGGAAGTGCAACTCGTCGTCACCGACGCGTCAGGTCGGACGAAGGGGCGGGATTTCAACGTTCTGTCCTACAAGACGTGGCGCGTCAGCGATATTGCGACAAAGCACCAGCTCATTAAGGCCGGGCTCGGCTGGGGCGGTCTTCCGGCATCCGTCATCCATGACGATCTGCGCAGCGGCGCGCTCATCCATCTCGATCTGGATGCCTATGAACAGGGCGAGTATTCGATCTATTCGATGCGCCAGCTCGCCAATCCGCCAGGGCCTGCCGCCAGCTGGATGATCGACGCCTTCCGCACGCGGCTTTCCCATTGCCCGAACCAGGCCGATTTCCATGCCGAGATGGCGGAGCTGCGTGACACCGCTCCGCCGCTCGCGGCCGAATGACGAAGGCGCGCAGCCGCGCCTTCGTCGATATGCCTTCCGTTAAAGAAGCAGCCTGAACTTCGAGAAGCCGTCGGCCCCGTCGCCGGCGTCCTCGATCTTGACGCTCTTGACCGCGGCGAGGAACTGCTTCGCCTTGGGGCTGCTTTCGAAGGTCACCGTCGTGCCCGGCAGCGGCTTGAAGGTCCAGTTCGCATCGGCCGACGGATTGATCGTGCCCTGCTCGTGGACGTAGCGCACGATGACGTCGCGGTTGGTGTCCGGCGCCTGGAAGATCACCTTGTCGGCAGCGATCTCGGGGAAACTGCCGCCGCCGCCGGCGCGGTAATTGTTGGTGACGACGACGAACTTCTGGGCCGGATCGATCGGCTTGCCGTCGAAGGTGAGGTTCTGGATGCGGTTGGCATCCGGATTGATCGCCTTACCGGAGGAATCGTATTTCGGCGGCTGCGACAGGTCGATCTGGTATGCAACGCCATCGATCACGTCGAAATTGTAAGACGGGAAGTCGGTATTGAGCAGCGGCGCATCCTTCGCCCCGACGTCGATGTGATTGAACATGCCGGCCGACATTTCCAGCCAGTTTTTCACCTGGGCGCCGGTAATCGCGACAGCCTGCACCGTGTTCGGATAGAGATAGAGGTCGGCGACGTTCTTGATGGCGATATCGCCGGCCGGGACATCGGTATAGTAATCGGCGCCGCCGCGCCCGCCGGCCTTGAAGGGGGCAGCCGCTGAGAGCACCGGCAGATCCTTGTACTCGGTGTCGGCAAGCATCTGCTTGATGTACCAGGTCTGGGCCTGGCTGACGACCTGCACGGAAGGGTCGTCGGCGACGAGTGCGAAATAGGAATAAAGCGGTGCGGAGGTCTTGCCGACCGGCGTGCGGACATAGGCGAGGGTCGCCTCATGCTCGGCCTTGGCGGCTTCGACCACGTCCTTTTTGTCGGCGTAGTCGGCGACCACCTTCTTCTTGTCGTCGCGATGGTAGATCGGCCGCGCTTCCGAGGTGAAGTCGACGATCTTCCAACTGTTGCCGTCCTTTTCGAGCAGAAGGTCGATGAGGCCGAGATGCGAGCCCCAGAACCCGGCCATGACAGCGGGTTTGCCATGCAGCGTGCCCTTGACGGGATCGGCATTGGCGATGCCGTCCCAACTCTTCGGGCCGGGGAAGACGAGATGCTGGTGGCCGGTGAAGATCGCATCGATCCCTTCGACGGCGGCGAGATGCAGCGAGGCGTTTTCCATCTTTTCGGACGGCGCGGCTCCGTCTATGCCGGAATGGGAGAGCGCAATGACGACATCGGCGCCGGCTTCCTTCATCGCGGGAACCCAGGCCTTGGCGGCCTCGACGATGTCGCGCGTCTGCGCTTTGCCTTCGAGGTTCTTGATGTCCCAGAGCATGATCTGCGGCGGTACGAAACCGATGAAGCCGATCTTGACCGGGCTCTCCTTGCCGGCGCCGTCTTTGATCTGCTTTTCCACGATGATGTAGGGTTTGAAGAAGAGATCGTCCTGCTTCGGATCCGAGGCGAGCTGGCCCTTGGTCAGGTTGGCGCAGACGAAGGGGAAATTGGCGCCGGACAGGACCTTGAACATGAAGTCGAGGCCGTAATTGAACTCGTGATTGCCGAGTGTCCCGACCGTGTATCCGAGCGTGTTCATTGCCTTGATCACAGGATGGATGTCGCCGTCCTTCATGCCGTGCTGATAGGCCATGTAGTCGCCCATGGGATTGCCCTGCAACACGTCGCCATTGTCGATCAGCAGCGAATTGACGGCCTCTGCGCGGATATTGTCGATGATCGTTCCGGTGCGCGACAGGCCCATCGTTTCGTTCGGCTTGTCGGCGTAATAGTCATAAGGAAAGACGTTGACGTGAATGTCGGTCGTTTCCATCAGCCGGAGATGCGCCTGGTTGGCGCTGGCGCGGGCGCTGAACGGGTGCAGTAGCACCAGGGCGGAAGTGGCGGCGAGACCGCCAAGCAGGGAACGGCGGCTCATGACGCCGACATCGAAAATGGAAGACATGGAACTCTCCTTCAAGGATCATGCAATCGTCCGGCCGGTCAGGATTAGGACGAATTGGCGAGGAGTACACTGTGAAAATGACAGGACGTCAAAACGATCGACAGGAAAGGTGAAATGATTTCGAAATGCAATGCGTGGTACAGCCCTCCGGCTCAAATCCATCGAGGGCGGATCCAGGGCCGGCATTGGTTGGCTCCATCGACATCGGCAACGTCGACGCCGGCCTGCCGCAGACGCAAAGCTCTCGTTCCGCTCGACGTGAATGTCAACCAGTAGCGGCTGAAACGATTTCAGCCGCTCCTTTGCCACAGAAGCGGTGCAGCCTTAAGATTTCAGCGTCAACGTCGCCGAACGAGGCGGACGCTCGATATTGGTCGCGGCTCTCAGTTGGCGCACCGCCAGCACGGGGCGTATTTCCTGATGGAAGAAGCGGAAATAGGAGGAGACCTGCGCCCGCGCATTCGAATTCACGTCGAACTGGATGCCGATCCGGCCATTGTGCTTCCAGCGGATGATGCCTTCGAGCAGTCCAAGGTTTTCGGCTTCGATGCGCACCTTGCTGCCGGAAGCGGCATGGAGCGGCGCCTTCGTCTCAAGGGCGGCGCCAGTCACCGACAGGTTGAGAATTCGGACATCCACTTCGCTGTTCAGATATTTGACGCTGCCGAAGACACGGCAATTCTTCCGATCTGCCTTCCGCGCCGTGATTTTCAAGTTGCTGCTCATGGTGGCTCCCTTAGTCGCGAAGGGAGCATAGCGCCGGAAAATTGAAATGGTTTTAGGGGCTTGGCTAAAATTGCAGTGAAACCTCAATTGGCGGCAGCCGTCCTGCGCCCCACCACATGTTCGCGCCAGACGGTGAAAATGCCGGCGGCAACAACGATGATCGAGCCGATGATCGTGTTGAGACTGAGCGTTTCGTCATAAATCGTTACACCGATGATCGAGGCATAGACTAGTGACAGATAGGTCAGCGGCTGGACGGCGGCGGCATCGAGAAGATCGTAGGCGCGGATCAGGAAATAATGGCTGGAAATGCTGGTCACGCAAACAAGCGCCATCCAGCCCCAGTCTCCCACGGACATCCAGCTCCAGTAGAATGGGCCGACGATGGTCATGGTGAGGGCGCCGATGACGCCGGTATAGAAGAAGCTGGTCATCGACGAATCGTCGCGGCTGGCGAGACGGGTGGCAATGACATAGAAGGCGAAGTTGAAGCAAGAAAGAACGGCCAGAAGCAGTTTCACATCGAAAAACTCGCCTTCCGGCCTCAGGATCAGCAGCACCCCGAATAGTCCGACGGCGATCGCCGTCCACCGTCGCCAGCCGACCCGCTCGCCGAGGATCGGCATCGACAGGAGCGCGATCAGGATTGGCGTCGCGGAAAAAATCGCTTGTGAGCGCGCAAGGCCAATCACTGCGAAGCAGGTGATGGCCAGAACCACCTGGACGGCAAGCAGCACGCCGCGCACCACCTGAAGAAGTGGACGCTTGGTGCGGGCAGTCGCCTTGAGGCCGCCGCGCATCTTCGAAGCGAGGATGATCGTGAACAGCGCGAAGGCCCAGTAGCGAATCATCGTCACGAAGATCGGCGGGTAGGCAGATGCCAGATGCTTCGAGATGGCGTCCTGCAAAGAGAAGATGGTGATCGCCAGCAGAGCGAAAATATAACCGGGGGTCTTCGATGTCATGATTTGCCATTGAACGGGAACGCCTGCGCGTTGCGAAAGTCTGGGCAGGGATTCGGCAAATAAGCAAGGCCTCAAAGCCCCACATTCGGCCTGTCGATGATTTCTCTGAGCGCGAAGCTCGAATTGATCTTGACCACATGGGGAAGCGCCGACAGCCAGTCGCGATGGATGCGTTCGTAATCCTCGAGGTCGCGGGCAGCGACCCGGAGGATATAGTCATATTCGCCCGACATCAGGTAGCAGACGAGCACATTCGGACAGAGCTTCACCGCCGCTTCGAATTCCGCCAGCGTCTTGGCGAACTGGCCCGAGAGCGAGATATGCACGATGGCAATCATCTTGTAGGCGAGCGCCTTGTGCGAAAGCCGGGCGTGATAGCCGTCGATGACGCCGCTCCGTTCGAGGATGTCGAGCCGGCGCGAACAGGCCGAAGGCGACAGGCCGATCTTTTCGGCAAGTTCGGCGTTGGTGATGCGGGCATTGGCCTGCAGCACCTTGAGAATCGTAAGATCGATGGTGTCGAGATCGGTCATTCGAAGAACTTTCGAAGAATAATGATAACGTCGCAATAATCCGCGAAAAATCGGTTCCATGCAAATCGTCTTTGCAAGGACATTTCGCCGTCTTGGTGGTTGGATTTGTAGCGAGGAGATCCGCGACCGCGGAGACAAAATGAGAGGAACGCCAATGCGTGTCGGTTGCCCGAAGGAAATCAAGAACCATGAGTATCGTGTCGGCCTGACGCCGGCTTCGGTGCGCGAATACGTCGCCCATGGCCACGAGGTCTGGGTCGAGACGAAAGCCGGCGCCGGCATCGGCGCCGATGACGCCGCCTACGCCGCGGCTGGCGCGAAAATCGCCGCCTCCGCCAAGGACATCTTCGAAAAGTGCGACATGATCGTCAAGGTGAAGGAGCCGCAGCCCTCCGAATGGGCGCAGCTGCGTGACGGTCAGCTTCTCTACACCTATCTGCATCTGGCGCCCGACCCCGAACAGACCAAGGGTCTGATCGCCTCCGGCGTCACCGCGATCGCCTATGAGACGGTGACCGACGAACGCGGCGGCTTGCCGCTGCTGGCGCCGATGTCAGAGGTGGCAGGACGCCTGTCGATTCAGGCGGGAGCGACCGCGCTGCAGAAGGCCAATGGCGGTCTCGGCGTCCTGCTCGGCGGCGTACCCGGTGTGCTGCCGGCCAAGGTGGCGGTGATCGGCGGCGGCGTTGTCGGCCTGCATGCCGCCAGGATGGCCGCCGGCCTCGGCGCCGATGTCAGCATTCTCGACAAGTCGCTGCCGCGCCTTCGCCAGCTCGACGACATTTTTGCGGGCCGTGTGCACACGCGTTATTCCAGCATCCAGGCGTTGGAGGAGGAAGTCTTTTCGGCCGACCTCATCATCGGCGCCGTGCTCATCCCCGGGGCGGCTGCCCCGAAGCTCGTCACGCGCGAAATGCTGTCCGGCATGAAAAGGGGCTCCGTCATCGTCGACGTCGCCATCGACCAGGGCGGTTGCTTCGAGACCTCGCATGCGACGACTCATTCCGATCCGACCTACGAAGTCGACGGCGTGGTGCATTACTGCGTCGCCAACATGCCGGGCGCTGTGCCCGTCACCTCCGCGCACGCGCTGAACAACGCAACGCTGGTCCATGGCCTGGCGCTCGCCGACCGCGGCCTGCGCGCCATTGCCGAAGACAAGCACCTGAGAAACGGTCTCAATGTGCATAAGGGCCGCATCACCAGCAAGCCGGTCGCCGAAGCCCTCGGCTACGAAGCCTTCGCGCCGGAGAGCGTATTGAACGTAGCGTAAGCTCCCTGACTCTGGGTTAGGTGAGGGCGTCGGTCTTTGTCAGGGCCGGCGTCCTTATCTTGTCGATTCGGCATTGGAAGCAGTTGTTGCGGGCCGAGCGCACATGCACATAGGCAATCTCGGGCCGCGCCAGCAATGTCTCGGCATAGGCGGGAATATCGGCGATAGCGGTCACCGCGCCGGTGCCGTAGATGATGCGGTTGTTTTCGCCGTAGCCGCGCACGATGAAATCGCGGCTGGTCGTCAGCACCGGCGGCAGGATTTCATCCGCGGCGTAACGTGCGCAGGGTTGCTTATGCAGGAAAATCGGTCCGGTTTCGGCATAAGGCTGCAGCTCCGGGAAGGGCCGGTAGGCAAAGACCAGCATCTCCTCGCCCTCTTCGATATTCTGCAGGCAATGGCGGCAAGGGTTGCCGTCACCGTCTGATATCATCGTCTCCGGCAGGTTGTCATAGGCGTCTCTGCCGCCGTTCCAGAGGGCTCTAGCATCGGCAGTCGGCATCGCGGCAAAACGAATGGTGGTCATGGCAAATCTCCTTGATGGTTGCCATGAAAGTGCACCCGGACCGCCGTCCGAGCCACCCGTTTCTTGCGCCTGTTATTGTTTGTCGAGATCGCCGCGGCAAAACCTCGGGCACGCCAATTCATCAACGTTTGAGGGAACTCAAGGCCCGGGATGACGGAGAGCGTGGTTGGCATTCTGGCCAGTTTCGCGCCGGCGTACGGAGACACACCACCACGGGTGCTTCATTAGGCCGGCTCTTAGCACGCCCTTACACAGCAGACCAATCCATCAAGCTTTCCGGACAAGCTCCAGCAGTTCCTTGTCGCTGAGCGGCCGAACGATTCCGGTGCCGGTCGAAACCGGGGAGAAACCGTACATCTGATAGAGCTGCAATGCGCGCGGATGGTCGAGATTGTTGGTGGTGGTGGTGACCCGCTTCGGATTGAGCGACCAGATGGCATAGAGTGCCTGCAGCAGGAACCACTTGCCGATGCCGAGGCCGAGCGCATGTTCGATCAGGCCGAAATGGCTGAGTTCGATCGTATCCTCATCCTCGCAGAAATATTCATAGAAGCCGGCCGGGGCGCCGTTCACATAGAGGACGCTGATATTGTTGCGCTTGTCGTTCAGTGTCGCGGCAAGTTGCTCGTCGCTCATGCGCAGCCGGTCTACCCATTGCCAGCGCGCGCCCACCTGCCGGTAGAGATAGCGGTAGAAGGGCAGCGGTATGCCGGGCGCGCGCATGATCGCCGTCTGGATATTGACCGGCACCGGCATGCTGGCCTTCGGCGCTGCCGTCATTTCCAGCCGGGTAATGTGAGCTTTCAGCGAAGCGGGTGTCTTTCCCATGGCGATCAGGCTTTGACCGGCGTCGGCGGACCGATGACCACGGGCGTATCGTCACGACTGCCCCATTCGCTCCAAGAGCCGTCGTAAAGTTTGTTGTCCTGATGGCCGAGCGATTCCAACGCCAGCGTGATGATGGCAGCCGTGATTCCCGAGCCGCAGGAGGTGACGACCGGCTTCGAAAGATCGATGCCGGCATCCTCAATCGTCTGGCGCAGTTCGGGCAGTGATTTGAACCGGCCCCGGCTGGCGAAGACGCCGGAAGGCAGGCTGCGGGCGCCGGGCATATGGCCGGAGCGCATGCCGGCCCGCGGTTCAGGCTCGGTGGCGGCGAAGCGACCGGCGCTGCGGGCATCGGCGATCTGCATCGCGCCGCTCGAGACGATGTCGCGCATGGCATCGAGCGTCACCACGCGGCTCGAATCGAAGTTCGGCGTAAACGTCGTCGGCGCATGGCTGGCCGTCGTCGTTTCGAGCGGACGCCCCTCGGCCTTCCAGCCGTCGAGACCGCCGTCGAGCACGAAGACGTTTTTTGCCCCCATCACCCGGAACAGCCACCAGACGCGCGGCGAGGCGAACAGGCCGATGCCGTCATAGACGACGATCCGATCATTCTCGCTGATGCCGAGCCGGCCGACTTCGGCAGCGAAATAGTCGGGTGAGGGTATCGTGTGCGGCAGCGACGCTGAATGGTCGGCGATCTTGTCCTGATCGAAACGGATGGCGCCGGGAATATGGCCGGCCGCATATTCGGCATCCGCATCGCGTTTCTGCACCGGCAGATAGAAGGAGGCGTCCAGCACACGCAGATCCGGTTTGCCGAGTTCGGCCTGCAGCCAGTCGGCCGAGACGACGAAACGGCTCTTGCTCTCAGTCATCATGGTCTCCCCTGTCAGGCTTCGTCGCCGGGCGCACCGAAGCGGATGCGGAAGCGCCGGTTCTCCTTGCCCTTCTTCTCGATCTTGGCGATGTGAATCTGGCCGACTTCCTGCGTTTCGGAAACATGTGTGCCGCCGCAGGGCTGGCTGTCAATCGAGGAGTTCTTGCCGATGCAGACGAGGCTGACACGACCGAGCCCCATCGGCGGGCGTACGTTCTTCGATTTGACGATATCGGGATTGGCCGCAAGCTCGTCGTCGGTGATCCATTGCAGGTAGATGGGATGGTTCTGGCCGACCAGTTCCATCAGCCTGGCCGTGACCTCGTCCTTGTCGATCGTCTCGCTCATATCGAAGTCGATGCGGCTTTCTTCCTCGCCGACCGCCGCCCCGGTGATCGGATAGGGGCAGACGACGGACAGCAGGTGGCAAGCCGTGTGCATGCGCATCAGCCTGTAGCGGCGCGGCCAATCGACATGCAGCACCAGCGTCTCGCCGATCTCAGGCTGCGGCTCATTTTCGAGCGGCACATGGATGATGACACCCTTGCTCGCGCCATGTTTCGTCTGGCCGAGCGCGATCGTGCTGCCGTCGGCGCGTTCAAGCTGACCGGTGTCACCGGGCTGGCCGCCCGATGCCGCATAGAAGCAGGTCTGGTTGAGTTCGATGCCCCCGTCGTCGTGTACGGCGGTGACGACCGCCTCGCATGTCGAGAGATAGAAGTCGTCACGATAGAGGGCATTGACGGGCATGGGTCTCACACGGGTTCATAGGGAACGTGTATGTCGGACGACCGAGCCATCCAGCCCGGAACGGGCAGTCCTTTCGACCTCAGGAAATCCGGGTTGAAGAGTTTCGACTGATAGCGGTTGCCGTAGTCGCAGAGGATTGTCACCACGGTGTGACCGGGGCCGAGATCCCGGGCGAGATTGACGGCGCCGGCAATATTGATCGCCGTCGAGCCGCCGAGGCACAGGCCCTCGTTTTCGACGAGATCGAAAAGATAGGGAAGGGCTTCGGCATCGGAGACTCGGTAGGAAAAGTCCGGCGTGAAGCCCTCGAGATTGGCGGTAATGCGGCCCTGGCCGATGCCCTCGGTGATCGATGAACCTTCGGATTTCAGCGTGCCGTTCTGGTAGAATTCATAGAGAGCGGCGCCATCGGGATCGGCGATGCCGATCTTGACGTTGGCCTTGAAAGCCTTGAGGCCGGCAGCGACACCTGCCAGCGTCCCGCCGGAACCAACGGAGCAGATAAAGCCATCGATTTTGCCGTCGGTATCCTTCCAGATTTCCGGCGCGGTCGTTTCGACATGCGCCTGCCGGTTGGCGACGTTGTCGAATTGGTTCGCCCAGATCGCTCCGTTCGGCTCGCTCTTTGCCATTTGCTCGGCGAGCCGCCCCGATACCTTCACGTAGTTGTTCGGGTTCTTGTAGGGAACGGCGGGCACTTCGACGAGTTCGGCGCCGAGCAGTTTCAGCGCGTCCTTCTTTTCCTGGCTCTGCGTTTCCGGGATGACGATGACCGTGCGGTAGCCGAGCGCCTTGGCGACCAGCGTCAGGCCAATGCCGGTATTGCCGGCCGTGCCTTCGACGATGACGCCGCCGGGCCGCAGCAGTCCCTTCCGCTCGGCGTCGCGGATGATGAAGAGCGCGGCACGGTCCTTGACCGACTGGCCGGGGTTCAGGAACTCCGCCTTGCCGAGAATGGTGCAGCCGGTTAGAGCCGAGGCCCCCTTGAGTTTGATCAGGGGCGTGTTGCCGATGGCTTCGAGGACGGAGGGGTGGAAGGTCATGGAATCTGCCTCTTTCGAACTCTTACTTTAAGAACGGTCTTTTCGCTTCACAAGGCTGTGTTGGCAAGAAATGCTATTCCATGCCGCTGTCGGCCACGACAAAATTTCGCTTTCCCTGTCCGAAAAGGCGCATCACCCGCCATCCGCCGGTGGCGCAGTGATCCGAAGGTTGACTTTACTCGTAGGGATGATGACAAACCAGAACGCAACGCAGCAATAGGGCGTGGCCAAAACCGACATGGTTCACGAGCAGATCGAGACAATCGACGCATTGATCGCGCATTACGTCGCCGGTTCCTTGCCCGGGCCGGCGCGGGTGCTGGTACGATCCCATCTGCAAATGAAGCCGGATAATCGAAGCCTGGTGAGCAGCCTCGAGCTTTTGGCCGGGGAAGCCCTGGAAAGCACGTCGCAAGCCGCCATTGCCGATCGCGACCGGCGGCTTGCGGCGATCTTTTCCTCTGCTCCTCCCGCCTCCGAATCCCATGTTTCCAAGCCTCCCGTCAGGGCGCCGTTTCCCCCGGCTTTGCGCGATCTCCTCGGCTTCGAAGTCGAGGATGTTCCCTGGCGCAGGCGCTTGCCCGGCCTCAGGGAATATTCGTTCGAGATGGAGGGTTGCGAGGTCAGCCTGATGTGGATCCGGCCGGGCCGTGCCTTACCGGCGCACACCCATAAAGGCATGGAACTGATCCTGATCCTCGACGGCGCCTTCAATGACGAACGCGGCCATTTTGGTCCCGGCGACATCTCCATCGCCGACGAGACCGTCGAGCATCGGCCGGTCGCCGAAAAGGACAGGCCGTGCATCGCCTTTGCCGTTTCCGACGGGCCGGTCAAGCTAACCGGATCCCTTCGTCAGATGATCGGCGACCTGATCGGCTGAAAGCAGCCACAATGGTGTGATAAAGCCGTAAATCCGGGAGGAGATGAAAACTTCCGGACCTGTTGTCGTGGTGGCTAGGCAGAGCCGGAGGACATGTCATGCGTGATTTCATCGCCCGTCCCGAACATGGAATCGTCTGGATATCGGGCGCGAGTTCCGGCATCGGCCGGGCGCTTGCGCTGAAGCTCGCCGGCGAGGGATACAAGGTCGCCGTCACCGCCAGAAGCCATGAAAAACTGGTCGAGCTGCAGGCCGAGGCCCGCGGCCTTGACGGCAGCATCGTCGTTCTCGACGGCGACGTCACCAATGCCGAAGACATGGAACATGCCATGGCCTCCATCGAATATGAGCACGGCACGCTCGCCATGGCGATCCTCAATGCCGGCATCTATCTGCCTGTTCACGCCGACGACTTGCACCGAGCCGATTTCGAAGAAAGCTTCGCCGTCAATCTTTCCGGCGTCGTCAATTGTCTCTTGCCGGCAATCCGCCATATGAAAGCGAAAGGGCAGGGGCAGATCGCCATCGTGTCCTCCGTCACCGGCTATGGCGGCCTGCCGACCGGCGCTGCCTATGGCGCCACCAAGGCCGCCCTGATCAACATGGCCGAAAGCCTGAAATTCGATCTCGATAAGCTCGGTATCCGCATCCAACTCATCAGCCCCGGCTTCGTCGACACGCCGGCCACGAGAAAGAATCACTTTCCTATGCCGGCCCTTGTTTCGACCGAAGAAGCTGCCCGGGAGATCGCCGCCGGGCTGAAATCGCAGGCCTTCGAGATCACCTTCCCGAAGCGCTTCACCATCCTGCTGAAGCTCGCGCGGCTGCTGCCTTACGGCGCTTATTTCGCGCTGGTGAACCGCGTAACCGGCTGGCGCGAACGGCCGTCTTCAACGGGACGCCATCCGGTGACGCCGCATCCGGCGGAATGATCAGCTGCGCGAGAACACGACCTGGCGCACATCGATATTGCGGGCGCGAAAGCCGGCTTCGCAATAGAACAGATAGAATTCCCAAAGCCGCTTGAAACGCTCGTCGAACCCCAGCGGGCGGATGCGTTCCCAGACTGACCGGAAGCGCTCGCGCCATTCGGCCAGCGTCCGGGCATAGTCGAGCCCGAAACCGAAGTCCCTGACCAGTGACAGATCGACCTTGCCGGCGAGTTCGGCGAGATGATTGCGCGTCGGCAGCATGCCTCCGGGGAAGACATATTTCTGAATGAAGTCGGGGTTGCTGCGATATTGGTCGAAGGCTTCGGGCCGGATGGTAATGATCTGCAGTCCGGCCTTGCCGCCGGGCTTCAGACATTGGCGGAGCTTGGAGAAGTAGGACGGCCAATATTTCTCGCCGACCGCTTCGAACATCTCGATCGAGACGATCCGGTCATAGAGCCCTGTCTCATCGCGGTAGTCCTGAAAGCGGAATTCGACGCGATCCTCCAGGCCGGCTTTGCGGATACGCTCCTCGGCGAAGGCGAGCTGTTCGCGGCTGATCGTCAGTCCAGTAACCTTGCAGTTCAGCTCGCTTGCGGCAAATTCGGCAAAACCGCCCCAGCCGCAGCCGATCTCCAGCACATGATCGCCGGACGCGATGCCGGTCGCGTCTGCGAGCGCGCGGTATTTGGCGTTCTGGGCCGATTGCAGGTCGTTGGCGCCGGTCGAATAGAGCGCTGAGGAATAGGTCATGCTCGGATCGAGCCATTGCCTGTAGAAATCGTTGCCGAGGTCGTAATGGGCGGAGATGTTGCGCTTCGAGCCTGCCCTGGTATTCGCGTTCATCCAGTGGCGGACGCGCTCAACGAGGCGGCCGACGCCGCGTTTGCCGTGCGAATAGCTGTGCGCTGCCTCGCCGTTGACGAGGAAGAGTTCGAGAAAGGCGGTGATGTCGGGGCTGTCCCAGTCTCCGTCCATGTAGGTTTCGGCGACGCCGATCGTTCCGCTCGTCAGCGCCCGATAGGCGAGGTTCCAGTTATTGAGGTTGAGCGCCGCTTTCGGCCCGGCCTTCTTACCATCGATCAGCAGCCTGCGCCCGTCGGGCAGGGTGACCGCAAGCGAGCCGTGCTGCATGCGCAGAAGCCCGCGTAGCGCCAGCTTCGCCTTGAACGGTAGCCCTTTCACCAGGCGGGATATGTTTTCTGCCGTCAGCGTCACCGCGTCCCGGGCCAGCAGATTCCAGTCCTGCGCCTTGTTCATTCTTCCTCCTCCGGCATTTTTTTGCCGGTTAAGGACGACGACACATCCGTAACGATGTGCTCGGGCGGCCTCCGGCCATTACGTGAAACGCTAATGTTATTCCGCTGCATCTGCAAGCTCGCGGGGTCGGTGGATGCTGACGTCAGGCGGCGGCGTCGGGCGCGCGATATAACGCGCACCCTTCAGCCAGAGCTTAAGCGCTTCCCAATGAATGCCCGCGACGACCTTGATGGTGAGGAGGGGGATGTGCGCCGTCAGCCTGAGCAGCGAGGCGCTGGTAAGAGGCATCTGCCGTCCTGAGAACGTCGCCGAAAGAAGTGGGCCGTCGCTATCGGTTTCGAGGATGCGCCAGCGAATTTGCTTACCGGGCGGCAGCATGCGGAAATGGTAGCGCGCCGTCATGCCGATGAAAGGCGAGACGTGGAAGAGCTTGTCGCAACTCTGGCGAAGCCCGCTTTCACACATCTCGCCATGGCCGACGGGGCAGACATAGCTGTGCCGTTCGCCGAAGGTATTGCGCACCTCATAGATCATCGCGACGAGCGCGCCGTCGCCATCATAGGCGTGATAGACAGAGAGCGGATTGAAGACATAGCCAAGAATGCGGGGATAACAGACAAGCAATATGCGCTCGGCACGTTCGAGACCGGCCTCGGCAAGCAGTCGGTCGGCATAGGCGCGCAACGTCGCGCCGCCGGCATCGGCATGATCCTGTTCGTGAAACGAGACGAGATTGCGTCGGTTGACGGAAAACAGCGCCGACAGGCGGCCAGCCTTCTGCAGCCCGTCGAGATCGACGAGCAGCGAGAATACCCGATAGCGGAAGCGATGGCCGAAGGGTTTCATGCGTTGATGCATGATGTCGCCGACATAGAGCGCTGCTGCGGCATGCGGCGGAGGGCCGTTCTCCGTCATGCTGATACCGCGTCTTTTATCTCGCCCGCTCATGCCGCGCTGTCCGGTTGGGATTCGTGGAAAATGGTTCGGGCAGTTCTCCAGGGTATGATCGCGCCCAGAGCTTCGGCTGCCGCCAAGCCGGAAACGAGCCCGTCCTCGTGGAAGCCGTATCCCGTCCAGGCGCCGGCGAAATGGCAATGATTCTCCCCCTGAATGGCCACGAGCGCCTGTTGCGCCGCCATGGCCTCGACTGAAAATTGCGGATGCTCGTAAGTGAATTCCGCAAAAACCCTGCGGGGATCCGGTTCGCGGTGCGGATTGAGCGTCACGAACAGCGGGAATCCGTGTTCGATGCCCTGCAGCCGGTTCATCCAGTAAGTGACCGCTACACCCGCCATTCCATCCGTACGGCTCGATCGCAGATAGTTCCAGGAAGCCCAGACCTTGCGCCGCTGTGGCATCAGCGCTTCATCGCGATGCAGGACGACGCGGTTCGGCTGGTAGGGGATGGCGGCAAGCACTGTGCTTTCCCGATTGGTGGCGTCGGCGAGCAGGCGCGCCGCCTGATCGCTATGGCAGGCGAAGATCACTTTGTCGAAGGAGCGTTCGCTGCCCGTTTCGTCGATGATGGTAACGCCATATTCGGAGCGGATCACCGCACGCACGCCGCAGGATAGTTTAACCCGCTCGCTAAGCGGCTGGAGCAGCCGGTCGAGGTAGGTGCGGCTGCCCCCGGTCACCGTGCGCCATTGCTGCTGCCGGCGGTAGATCAGGCGGTGATTGTCGAAGAAGTTGACGAAATGCTCTGCCGGGAACTGCAGCATGCGGGCCGATGGCGTCGACCAGATCGCTGCCGCCATCGGCACGAGATAGTTGTTGGTGAAGCCGGGCGAGAAGCCGCGCCAGTCGAGGTAGTCCCCGAGCGAGCGTGAGGCGAGGTGGCCGGCGGCGCGGTCTGCGAGGCACGTGCGGTTGAAACGCAGGATCTCGCGGATCATCCAGAGGAAGGAGGGGCGCAGCAGGTTCCGCTTCTGGGCGAAGATCGAAGAGAGCCCGCCGCCGCTCCATTCCAACTTGCCGCGGTCGAGTGAGAGCGAGAAGCTCATGTCGCTCGCATGCGTTGCAACGCCGAGCTCGGCAAAGAGCGCGGTGAGGTTCGGGTAATTCAACTCGTTATAGACTATGAAGCCGGTATCGACCGCAATCCGGAACCCTTCATAATCCACGTCGATCGTCGCCGTATGGCCGCCTGGCCGCGCCTGGCTTTCGTAAAGCGTGACATCATGCACCTGGCGCAACGCCCAGGCTGCGGAGGCGCCGGAAATGCCGGAGCCGATGACGGCGATCTTCAGTCGGCGCGGGGTGGAATGGAAATGCACGTTCATGCAACACCCTTTATGGCGTTGTAGGCCGCGAGCGCCCGGTTGCGGGCTCCGGCATGGTCGACAATGGGTTTCGGATAGGTTTCGCCAAGGATGACTCCGGCCTCGCCGAGCACACTCTTCGGCGCCTCAAATGGCTGGTGGATGTATTTTGCGTCGAGCGTCCGAAGCTCCGGCACATGAGCCCGAACATAGTCGCCGTCGGGATCGAATTTCTCGCCCTGCAGCACCGGATTGAAGATGCGGAAGAACGGCGAGGCATCCGCTCCGGAGCCCGCCACCCATTGCCAGCTTGCCGCGTTGTTGGCTGGATCGGCATCGACCAGCGTGTCCCGGAACCAAGCCTCGCCCCGGCGCCAGTCGACCATCAAGTCTTTGATGAGGAAAGAGGCGGCGATCATCCGCACGCGATTGTGCATCCAGCCGTAGCGCCAGAGCTGGCGCATACCGGCATCGACAATCGGATAGCCGGTCATGCCGCGGGACCACGCCTTGAAATTCTCTTCGCCGCTACGCCATTCGAAGCGATCAAAACGATCGTCCCAGTTGGCCGAGGCAAGACGCGGGAAATGGAAGAGTAGATGATAGGAGAATTCGCGCCAGGCGATTTCCTTGCGGAAATGCACGATGTCGGCGGCAGGTACGTGTTTCGACAAGCCGCGCGTCGCATCCCAGATGCGGGCAGGGGAGATCTCGCCGAGCGCCAAATGCGGCGACAGCATCGATGTCGCCGGCTTTGCCGGATGGTCCCGGTTTTCCTTGTAGCCGTCGAGCCTATTCTCGATGAAGGTGCGAAGCTTTTCCTGGGCGCCTTCCTCGCCCGGCTTCCAGAGATCGGCGAAATTACTCGTCCAATCCGGCCGCGTCGGCAGCAGTTTCCAGCTCTCCAGTTTTTCCGATGCGGGAAGCTTTGATGCCAGCTGTAGTTTCGACGGAATGTCCAGCGGCGGCTCGGGTTCGCCGGCGCTCTCCAGAGCGCGCCAAAACGGCGTATAGACGCGATAGGGCGTGCCGCTGCCGGTCATCAGCTGCGAAGGCTCATGCAGTAGCTGGCCGTCGAAACTTTTTACTTCGATCGCCTGCTTTTCCAGTTCGTGCCCGATGCGGGCGTCGATGGAGATGCCCGGCGGATCGTAGCGCTGATTCCAGAATACGGCTTCGGCGTCGCTTTCCCTGATGAGGGCGCGGAGCACTTCAAGCGCTTCGCCGCTTGCAAGCGTGAGCCCTCCGTGCCGTTTGCGCAGCGACGCGTCCAGCGCTTTCAGGGAGTTGTGCAGCCACCAGGCCTGCGCCGCCCCCAGCGGCCCGGTGCCCGCAGCCTCCAACTCCCTTATATAGAGGGAAATGATCGGCCGCCCCGAAAGATGGGCGGCGTTGAGCGCCTTGTTATCATCAAGGCGCAAATCCTTGCGAAACCACAGGATGACAGGTTTTGTCGCGTCTCTTGCCAATGAAGCCGTTTCCCATCTGTGCTTTTCAAGCTGCTACGGATGTACGGAAGGCCCGGATCAAAAGTTTCAGCGCGCGAGGCGAGTTTTTCACTGCCGCCGCGACATGAAAAAAGGCCGGCGTGAACCGGCCTTTTTCCAAGCATGAGGCGCGCTCGCGCGACGTGCTTTGGGAGGAGAGAATTGCCTGCTCAGTTGTCGTATTCGCGGCAGGCTTCGCTGATCGATGCGCCGCTCTGACCGCCGCGCGTATCGACGCCGGACATCTGCTGAGGCATGCCGGCGCATTCCATCGTCTGCGGCCGGCCGATGCTCTGTGTCGTGGTCGGATCGACCGGAGCGACCTGCACCGGATGAATGCCATTGTCACTGTTGGTGTAATCGGACGAATAGTTACCCGAACTCGGATCGGTCGAGCCGCCGTTCGTCGGCCCAATCGGATCGGGGTTCGACTGGGCAAAGGCCGACGATGCCATGCCGATCGCGAGCAGCGTAGCGGCGATAAGGGATCTTGTCATGAGGTTATCCTCCTTTGATTTTCATCTTGGATGACCCTGGGGTAACTGCGTCACGGAATCATTGTTCCGAAATTCGCGAAAAACTTGCACGCGGACCTTGCATGGTTACGCATAAACCTTAATGGCCGAAGCCGCTGGATCGCTGCCACTGCCTGCCTTAGGGCATGACGAAACGCCAATCCGCAGCATGAGGCCGCTATGTTCGCTTCTCCCCGCGAGGCCGCAGAATTTGGTCTGCAGAATGGCTTATCCCGTTCGCACAGGTAAACACTTCTAATAGTTTACCCAGGGAAGCGAAAATGCTTTCCAAAATCGACGTACGAGCAGCCGTGACACCATAAAGGGCCAGAAACGAGGTTTGAATTAGGTCAGATTCGCCCCGCTATGTCGCATCGAGCCGCAGACGCAGACGAACAGTCCCCAGTCTTGAGAGTTAGGTATTGCGTGATACCAGCGCTCGGTCCGCGTTCAGTCTCCATAGCGGCCCAAGCCCTGCGTGTGCCAGATGCTTGGCGCTAGGGAACGACGTCTGCGCGAATAAAGTGTCACGGAAAAGAATTCGGAAAATCGTCGTCAACAATATAGAAATGATCAGCGAGTTTCGTGACAGAGATATATTCATCTGGCGGGGCGGAGGTGAGGCGAACGCAGTCCTTCTTTTCCGCGCAACGTCGCTCCATTTGTTGCAGCCACGAAATTGATTGGGTGCCTGGCGGCAAGGCAATCTGGTCGCTCTCGTCGTAGACGAGGGTTCGATATGTTTTGGCAACAAATGTGTCGTCCCAAGGAAACGTCTTGAACCGCGGCGTTTCAGGTTCGACTTCGACCCGTTGGACCTCTTGAAGATAGGTATTCTTGGTCAGGTCGAACCGAAAATGGTCAGGCGTTATATCCAACCCCATAAGAATGCGATGTGAAAAAAAGACAAGAAAAGCGGCCAGAAAAAGTGAGAACACCCGTCTCCAGCGCATTCGCATCAGGTTCATACAAAGCGAAATCAAAATCGTTGGCGCAAGCACAGTGAAAATTGCTAAATCGATGGTCCACCAGTCCAGCGTCGGAAACACCCACCATGTCCACAGAAGCAGTTCGGGAACCAGGAACCACAAGACATAGATCAGCGTGAACTTGTCGCCCCTCCGCCATGTGCGCACACCACTCATGCTCACTTCACCGACTCCATCCTATCCGATCCTATTCTCCAACAGACTTACAGGCCTCCGCCGCGTGGAGGTCAATGCCTGAAACTTTGGACAGCTCCACTCCGGCACTTGTTTACCTGAGTTCGAATGTTTTCGGTCGGGCTCCGGTTATCTTTGAGCCGATGGGGACATGGCGGAGATAGCCTCTGATGATGTCTTCGGGAGCAAGGCTCGGCGGATGGACGTATCGCCGGGTGCCACGCTCCTCGCCGGGGCGCCTTGGCGGAAGCGCGGAGCGCCTCGGCTTCCTTCGAGCGTATCGCCACCTCTTCTCGTGTCGTCGGACTTCGTCGAGGGCACCGCCGCCTTCCGGCTCGTCCTTCCGACGGAACGGCACGTTGGTCTCGTCGATCTCGATCATCCCGCGCAGGGGGCGTCTGTCCGGATCGACCATCGCCCCGCGAATTTTGTGGAGCAGAAGCCAGGCCGTTTTGTAGCTGCCGAGGCCCAACTTCGGCTGAAGCTGTAGGGCGGACATCCCATTGGAATGAGTGGCGAGTAGGTAGGCGGCCAGGAACCAGCTTCGAAGCGGGAGATGTGTGCCGTGCATCACCGTGCCAACGATCAGCGATGTCTGGGTGTCGGCACCCGGAGGACGTTCGCCTTCCATCATCATCATCGACGACGACACCCTGGCATTCCCAGACCCACGGCCGAGCCTCAAGTCGCTAGGCGCGGTTCCCGCCGCAACGTGAGCATCGAAAGCCGTCCTTCCAGCGCTTCTTCGCTAGATATTCCGCTCAGGCGTAATCGTCGGCGAAGTCCGATGTGAACTTCTCCAGCGATGGAGGTTTATCGTTCGCCCAGCGCGTTGGAAACAGGCTTTCGCTCACGCCCTCCATTTACCAGACCGGATCGGCCTCCGCCTCGCCTGCGACCTGATCGCCACATCGGGCGCCACTGCTTTTTAGGGCAGATTTGCGACATCGTCGCCGACATTCTCGAAAGCTTGCAAAACATGGCGATTTGCCGTTTCATCGCGTCGGCGACTGCCATCTGACTCTTTTCCCGAAGGAATCAGCCTTTTGTCCCAGACGATGCCCCGTGGCTTCGACAAGCCTTATGCCGCCTTCCTGTTCGATATGGACGGTACCATTCTCAATTCGATCCGTGCGGCCGAACGGGTATGGAGCGACTGGGCAAGGCGTCAAGGGCTCGATGTCGCCGACTTTCTGCCGAAGATGCATGGCTCGCGCGGCATCGACACGATCGCCCGGCTCAACCTGCCCGGTGTTGATCCCGAACATGAAGCCAGGTTGGTGACCGAGGCCGAGATCGCCGATGTCAGCGATGTCGTTCCCATTCCCGGTGCCGCGGCATTCCTGAGTTCGCTGCCGCCGGATCGCTGGGCGATCGTCACCTCTTCACCTTTGCGTCTGGCGCACCGGCGGCTGGAGGCGGCAGGTTTGCCGCGGCCGAGGTTCATGGTGACGGCCGAGGATGTGACGGTCGGAAAACCCAATCCGCAATGTTATATCCTCGGCGCCGAACGCCTTGGTGTCAGCTCAGAGGATTGCCTGGTGTTCGAGGATGTCGCTGCCGGCATCGCTGCTGGCGAGGCCGCGGGCGCCGATGTCATGGTCGTTACGGCTACCCATCACCAGAAGATGGAGACGCGTCACCCGACCCTCCCATCCTATGATGAGATCTCGGTCCGCATCTCGGACGACCGCAAAATGCTCGTCGTCCCGAACGCGGCCTTATAGCAGGCCGCATTTGGTTTCCTGCCTTTCACTCCGCGGCGGCGGCAAGACAGCGGTCGATGATCCTGCCGATTTCGCTGCGGCAGGAGCCGCAATTGGTTCCGGCGCTGGTTTCCTTGCCGACCGCCTCGACGCTGTGGCAGCCGCCGCGCACGGCAGCGGCGATCTGATTGACCCCGACGCTGAAGCAGGAGCAGACGGTGGCGCCCGGATCCAGTCTGCCGGCCCCGGGGCGGCCTGCGACAAGCGCGAACCGTTTCCTCAAATCAGCATGCGCGGCGGACAACTGCGAGATCGCCCAGTTGCGCGCCACGGCGACCGGCTCGCGAGCAAGGAAGAGCGCGGCGAGCAGCGTCTCGCCATCGAAAAAGGCGAGCCGGAGGTCGCCAGATTGCCGGTCAGCATATCCCAGCGGTTCGATCTCATCAGGAATAGCGAAAACCGCCCGGCACCAAGCCGTCCAGTCCTCGACGGGTTTGCCGAAGGCAAGCTCCAGCCGCCAGCCGCCGTCCGCTTTCGCCAGCGCCCAATAAGCCGCATCAGGCGTGGCTGGTTTGACGGCCGAGACCGCGAAACCGAAATGGCTGGCGGGGAAGGGCCGGACGGCGACGGCGACGTTTTTCGACGCCGGCTGACCGGAAACGGGATCGGTGATCGGCGCGACCACGGCGTCTATCCGCGCCTTTGCCGCAAACTGGTCGTTCCAGTGCATCGGCGCAAAGATGCCGCCGCGCGCCTGGCGATCGGTCACCAGCGCCCGGACGATCGCCTTGCCGTGCGGGCTGTCGATCTCGACGAGGTCGGCGCTTGTTATACCGGTCTCGATCGCGTCGCGCGGATGGATCTCGGCAAACGGTTCGGCGATATGGGCGGACAGCCGCGCGCTCTTCCCGGTCCGCGTCATCGTGTGCCACTGGTCGCGGATGCGCCCGGTATTCAGCGTGAAGGGGAGGTCGGCATTGGTGCGCTCGGTTGCCGGCGGTTCCACCGCGACGAAGCGCGCCTTGCCGTCGGTATGGTAGAAACCGCCATCGGCGAAGAAGCGGGTGACGCCGGGCGCGCTCCCTGCCGCCTGCGGCCATTGGAAGGGCGACAGTTCGTCATAGCCGGCGCCTGAGATACCGGCGTGGGCGCCGATGTCGAAGTCGCGGCTGCCGTTGTTTTCGAAGGCGGAAAGGGCGGCGTGTTCGGCGAAGATTTCGGGCGGCGCATCGAAATCGAAGGCGGCGGCAAATCCCATGCGGCGTCCGACCTCGGCAAGCTGCCACCAGTCCGGCTTCGCATCGCCTGGTATGCCGAGAAATGGCCGCTGTCTGGAAATGCGCCGCTCGGAATTGGTGACGGTCCCGTCCTTCTCGCCCCAACCGAGCGAGGGCAGAAGCACATCTGCATGTCGAGCCGTATCCGTCTCCTTCAGAATGTCGGAGACGACGACGAAGGGACAGGCGGCAATCGCGCTTTCGACGCTGTTCGCGTCCGGCATCGAGACGACGGGATTGGTGGCCATGATCCAGAGCGCCTTGATGCGCCCGTCGGCGACGGCGCGGAACATGTCGACCGCCTTCAGCCCGGGCTTGGCGGCAATCACCGGCGATTGCCAAAAGCGCTGGACGCGGTCGCGGTCTTGAGGGTTTTCGATCGCCATATGGGCAGCGAGCATGTTGGCGAGACCGCCGACTTCGCGCCCGCCCATGGCGTTCGGCTGGCCGGTCAGCGAGAAGGGACCCATGCCGGGGCGGCCGATGCGGCCGGTCGCCAGATGGCAGTTGAGGATGGCATTGACCTTGTCGGTGCCGGAGGAGGATTGGTTGACGCCCTGGCTGTAGCAGGTGACGACCTTCAACGTCGTCTCGAACAGGCGGAAGAATTCGCGGATCTGCATGGCCGGCAGGCCGGTCCGCTCCAGCAGATCGTTGATATCAAGTGCTGCGGCGGCCGCAAAGGCGCCTGCGAAGCCTTCCGTATGGGAGGCGATATAATTCTGGTCGATCGCAGGGCTTGTCGCGAGATGGGCGAGCAGCCCCATGAACAGCGCGACATCGCCGTCCGGGCGGATGGCCAGATGCAGATCGGCGATATCGCACGTCATCGTCCGGCGCGGATCAATGACGACGATGCGCATGTTCGGCCGCGCCGCCTTTGCGGCGGCCAGCCGCTGGTAGATGACGGGGTGACACCAGGCGAGGTTGGAACCGGTGAGGACCACCAGATCCGCAAGCTCGATATCCTCATAGGTCCCGGGCACCGTATCGGCGCCAAAGGCGCGGCGATGTCCCGCGACGGACGAGGACATGCAGAGCCTGGAATTGGTGTCGATATTGGCCGAACCGATGAAGCCCTTCATCAGCTTGTTGGCGAGGTAGTAATCTTCGGTCAGCAATTGGCCGGAGACGTAGAAGGCGACGGAATCAGGCCCGTATTCGGCGATCGTTTCGGAAAAACGCCGGGCGACCAGATCGAGCGCCTCGTCCCAGCTGCTGCGTGCGCCTGCGATTTCGGGGTAAAGCAGCCGGCCGTCGAGATCGATGGTTTCGGCAAGCGCCGAACCCTTCGAGCAGAGCCGGCCGAAGTTCGACGGATGCTCGGGATCTCCCTTGACGCTGACGGCGCCGGCCTCGTCGATCGTGGCGATGACGCCGCAGCCGACGCCGCAATAGGGGCAGGTGGTCTTGACCTCAGCCGCCATTATTCAGCCGCCATCAACAGGCTTTCCAGCGCGATGAAGAGGGCGCCGTCCTCGTTGCGGACCGGTATGGTCCGCACCTCGCCCTCGTCGGCGCCGAGCGCTTTGCCGGTTTCCAGAGAGATCACCCAATTGTGCAGCGGGCAGGTGACGGCCTTGGCGTGCACGATGCCCTGGGAGAGCGGGCCGCCCTTGTGCGGGCAGTGATCCTCGATGGCAAAAACCTCGTTCTCGGCCGTACGGAAGACGGCGATCTTGCCCTGCGGCGTCTTCACGCAGCGCGCGCCGCGCAGGGGAATATCGGAGATGTCACCGATTGAATGCCAGTTTTCATTGGGCCAATTCATGTCCATCTCCTTACTCGGCTGCCTGCGGATAGCCGATCGTCGCCATCGGCTTGAATTCGTGTTTGTCCTTGCCGGAAACACGCTCCGACCAGGGATCGACCTGGGCAAATTTCTGGGAGAACACGAAGCGGTCGTAATAGGCCTTGCGCTTTTCGGCATCGTCCATGATCTGGCGGCGGATTTCGTCCAGACCGACCCGCTTGGCCCATTTGTAGATGCGCTCGAGATAGCGGGCCTGCTCGCGGTACATCTGCGTCAACGCCACGATATGCTCCAGCGCCTCGTCCTCAGTCTTCACCAGGCCGAGCACCTCGGTGCCCTTGATGTCGAGACCGGCCGCCCCGGCGAAATGGATCTCGAAACCGGAATCCACGCAGATCACCCCGATATCCTTGCAGGTTGCTTCGGCGCAATTGCGCGGGCAGCCGGAAACGGCCATTTTCAGCTTGGCTGGCGTCCATGAGCCCCACATGAATTTCTCGATGCGGATGCCGAAACCGGTGGAATCCTGGGTTCCGAAACGGCACCAGTCGGAGCCGACGCAGGTTTTGACCGTACGCAGGCCCTTGGCATAGGCTTGGCCGGAGACGAAGCCGGCCTTGCCGAGATCGGCCCAGACGGCAGGCAGGTCTTCCTTCTCGATGCCGAGCAGGTCGATGCGCTGGCCGCCCGTCACCTTGACCATCGGAATCTCGAATTTGTCGACGACATCGGCGATGGCGCGCAGCTCGTTCGAATTGGTGACGCCGCCCCACATGCGTGGCACGACGGAGTAGGTGCCGTCCTTCTGGATGTTGGCGTGGACGCGCTCATTGATGAAACGCGACTGGTAGTCGTCGGCATATTCGTCCGGCCAGTCGCAGACGAGGTAATAGTTGAGCGCCGGCCGACACTTGGCGCAGCCGCAGGAGGTCTTCCACTCCAGTTCCTGCATGACGGCGGGAATGCTCTTCAGACCCTTCGCCTTGATCAGGCGGCGAACATCGTCATGGCCGAGTTCGGTGCACGTGCACATCGGCTGCACGGCGGACGGATTGTAGCCGTCGCCGAGCGTCAGCGCCATCAACTGTTCGACGAGGCCGGTGCACGAGCCGCACGAGGCGGATGCCTTGGTGTGGGCGCGCACGTCGTCGAGTGAGGTCAGTCCTTTGCTCGTGATCGTCGAGGTGATCTTGCCCTTGCATACGCCGTTGCAGCCACAGATTTCCGCGTCATCCGGCAAGGCTGCAACGGCCGCCATAGGGTCCAGCGGCGACCCTCCCTGGTAGGCCTGGCCGAAGATCAGCGTCTCGCGCATCTCCGAAATATCGGTCGCTTTCTTCTTCAGATCATTGAACCAGGCGCCGTCGGCGGTCTCGCCGTAAAGCACGGTGCCGATGATCTTGTTGTCCTTCAGCACCAGGCGCTTATAGACGCCGGCGCTCGCATCGCGCAGCACGATCTCCTCGCGGTCATCACCGTCGGCGAAATCGCCGAGCGAATAGAGTTCGATGCCGGTGACCTTCAGCTTGGTCGGCGTGTCCGCATGCACGAAAGCCGGCGAACGGTCGTCGGAGAGATGTGCTGCGGCAATGCGGGCCATTTCGTAGAGCGGAGCGACGAGTCCGTAGACCATGCCGCCCACCTCGGCGCATTCGCCGAGCGCAAAGATATCGCCGTCGGAGGTCTGCATGCCTGCATCGACGACAATGCCGCGATTGACTGCAAGCCCGGCATCCCGGGCAAGCCCGACATTCGGACGGATGCCGACCGCCATGACCACGAGGGTCGCCGGAATGATGCGGCCGTCATCGAGCTCGATGCCCTCGACCCTGCCATTACCGATAATCGCCTTGGTATTTGCCTTGCAGATGACCTTGATGCCGCGTTCCTCGACCGCCTTCTGCAGGAGATAACCGGCGGCGGGATCGAGCTGGCGCTCCATCAGCGTCGGCATGACGTGCAGCACGGTGACGTCCATGCCGCGCTGGGCAAGGCCGGCCGCCGCTTCCAGACCGAGCAGACCGCCGCCGATGACGACGGCCTTTTCGCGCGACTGGGCGGCGAGCAGCATGGCCTGCACGTCGTCGAGGTCGCGATAGGTGATGACGCCGGGCAGATCCTTGCCGGGAACCGGGATGATGAAGGGCACGGAACCGGTGGCGATCACCAGCTTGTCGTAGCTTTCGGTGACGCCATGGTCGGAGGTGACGGTCTTGGCGTCACGGTCGATGTTGACGATCTTGTGGCCCTTGTAGAGCGTGATGCCGTGCTTGATGTACCAGCCGTCACCATGAATGATGATCTGCTCGTAGTCCTTTTCTCCCGAGAGAACCGGCGACAGCATGATGCGGTCGTAATTGACGCGCGGCTCGGCATTGAAGATCGTGACTTCATAGCGTCCGGGCGCCCGTTCGAAGAGGTGCTCCAGCATGCGCCCGGGGGCCATGCCATTGCCGATGATGACGAGTTTTTCGGTCATGCGTTCAGGTCCCTTGGATTAGGTTGCAGCCACAGGCGCGGAGTGGCCCTGGCGCGACAGTTGCTTGACGGACAGGTGCATCCAGATCAGCGAGATCGCGACGATCGCGAAGAGCAGCAGGAAGCAGCTGGACCAGAGGCCAGTCATGTCCTTGAGGAGGCCGAAGGCGATCGGCAGGATGAAGCCGCCGAGACCGCCCATCATGCCGACGATCCCGCCGACGGCGCCGACGCTGTCGGGGTAGTAGGCAGGAATGTGCTTGTAGACGGCGGCTTTGCCGAGGCTCATGAAGAAGCCGAGCACGAATATGACGACGATGAAGATGACCGGTGTGATCGCCGTGGCCGGCAGCGAAAGGATGAGGGTGGCGACGGCCGACACGGCAAACATCGCGTACATGACGCTACGCGCGCCCTTCCTGTCCGACAGCACGCCGCCGAAGGCGCGGAAGATGCTGCCCGGGATGGAATAGGCCGCGGCGATCATGCCGGCAGTTTCCAGGTTGAAGCCGTAGACGCCGACCAGATAGCGCGGCAGCCACAGCGACAGGGCGACGAAGCCGCCGAAGGCGAAGAAATAGTAAAGCGAGAAGCGCCAGACCTGGACGTTCTGCAGCGGTGCGAATTCCTGGGCAAGGCTCTTGGAGGCGACGCCGCCCCCGCGCCGAAGACGGAAGGCCGGATCGTCTGACGTCGTGAACCAGAAGACGATTGCCATCAGCGCCAGGCAGACGGCCCAGATTTCCGCAACCGCCTGCCAGCCCCAGGCGAGCAGCACGAAGGGAGCGGCGAATTTGGTCACGGCCGCGCCGACATTGCCGGCGCCGAAGATGCCGAGCGCCGTGCCCTGCTTTTCCGCTGGGAAGAAGGGCGAGACGTAGGCGACACCGACGGCGAAGGAGCCGCCGGCGAGCCCGACGCCGAGGCCGGCGATCAGCATCTGCGTGTAGGTGTGTGCATAGGAAAGCAGGAAGGTCGCCACTGCGGCGGCAAGCATCGTCAGCGTGTACACCAGACGGCCGCCGTAACGCCCCGTCCAGACGCCGAGGACGATGCGCACGAGCGAACCGGTCAGAACCGGGGTGCCGACCAGCAATCCGAACTCGGCCTCGTTCAGGTTGAGCTCCTGCTTGATACGGACGCCGATGATCGCAAAGATCGTCCAGACGGCGAAACAGAGGGTGAAGGCAACCGTGGAGATCCACAATGCTTTGGCTGGTTCGCCGGCGGACATGGGCTGCACTTTCTCGATGACAGACATGGCTTCTCCGTGGCCCGACAAGGTCGCGCCGATCCATCGCTGGGGGTTAAAAACAAAAAGCCGCTGGTCAGGCTGCGCTGCACGAGGTGCGCGAAATATCCTGATCAGCGGCTTTGCTGGTGACGCCCGCCGTTGGACGCCAAATCTTGGTTTTCTGCGAGCGCCTATTGCGCGCTCATGCTGCGCCGATCGCCATTGATCTGTGCGCTAGTATCCCTGCAAACTGCGTGCCAGTTTGGTTGTCTTTCTTTAAGTGGTTGAAAAGAAAGGAATTGATAGTCGGCGCCTGTCTGCATCTTTTTGCGGCGGCCAAAAATCGTGCTAATCTTTTGTGCGTTGCGGTGAGGGTGGGCATCGAACTTTGCTGGCGTTTTGTGCAGGCCGATCACGCCTCATCGCTGTGGGGAGCGAAGGGCGGGGCGCTTTTGACGGCAAAGCTCGCCACATAGTCCGGCAGTTCCGTCGGGTCGAAGACATGGCCGTCCATGAAGCGGTCGCGTTCGTCATTGCCTTCGATGCGGATATCGGCGTCGTCAGGTGCGTTTGCGTCGCCGAGAGCCGTGCGATAGAGGTCCGGACGATAGGCGGAAGCGGCTGCCCGCGCCTTGTTGAGGCTGGCCTCGGCTTGCCCCCAGCGGATCATCTGGCTGTAGATCCACAGCGCATGGCTCGGGCGGGGATAATTGGCGAAGCCGGAATGAAACTGGAAATAATCGGCGATGATGCGCCGGTTTCCCCTGTCGTCGAGGCTGAATTCGCCGGCGAGAACGCGGCGAATGATATCGACGGGGGCGGCAATATAGCGCGGATCGGCAAGGGCGGCGGCCAGCGCGTCGTGGTTGTCCGGCAGGTCGCACCAGCGGGCTGCGGCGTCGAGCGCCACGATCAGCCGATAAACGGTCTCCGGATGGCTTTCCGCCCAATCCGGCCGCATGCCGATCACCTTTTCCGGGGCCGACGGCCAGATATCCTGTTTGGTGGCGACGATGCGGCCGAGACCGCGCTCCGAGGCGACCATGTTCCAGGGGGCGCCGACGCAGAAGCCGTCGATCGCCCCGGCTGCCAGCGCGTCCGATGTCAGCGGCGGCGGCACGACGACAAGCTTGACGTCCCTATCGGGATCGATGCCGCCGGCCGCTAGCCAGTAGCGGAATTCGTAATTGTGCGAGGAGAAGGGGTAGGTGACCCCGAAGGTTGGCAGCGGCTCGCCGCGCGCCTTTATCGCCGCGATCGTTTTTGCCAGAGCATGGGCGTTATCTAGGGCGCTTGCCGTTTCCGGCAATCCGGTACCCTCTCGCATCCTGTCGAAGAGCCGCGTCGACAAGGTGATCGCATTGCCGCCGCGCCCAAGGGAAAACGGCGTAATCGTCGGCGAGGGATTGGAGCCGAGGCCGAGCATGGAGGCGACCGGCATCGGCGACAGCATATGGGCGATATCGAATTGGCGGAATGCCAGCCGGTCACGGACATTCGCCCAGGAGACGTCCTTGACGAGATCGAGCGTCAGGCCTTCCTTCTGCGCGAAGCCGAATTCCGCTGCCGCGATGAGCACCGATGCATCGACGAGCGGAATGAAACCGGCCCGCAGCACTTTCGGGCCTTCATTGTTGGCGCGGGCGGGCAAAGGCAGGCCGCCGCCGGAACTGGCGGTCTTCGTCATCATATCCACTCCGGTTTCCTCCGGAAATTGGCCGGGTCAGCCATCACATCAAAAGTCCCGCGGCGGTGACAACGCTCTGGGCGATTTCAGACATCTTCTTCTTTTCGTTCATCGCCGTCTGGCGCAGCAGGGCGAAAGCCTCTTCCTCGCTCAGGCCGCGTTTCCTCATCAATATACCCTTGGCGCGCTCGATGAGCTTGCGTTCCTCCAGCGCCGAACGGGCATCGGCAAGTTCCCGCCGCAATCGGCTGAAGGCATTGAAGCGGCTGACGGCCATGTCGAGGATCGGTTTGACGCGTTCCTTCTTCAATCCGTCGACGATATAGGCGGAGACGCCGGCCTCGACCGCAGCCTCGATCGAGGCCGTGTCGGAGCGATCGACGAACATGGCGATCGGGCGGCTGACCGTGCGCGTCAGCTGGAACAAATGCTCCATCATGTCGCGGTTCGGATTTTCGATATCGATGATGATCACATCAGGCATCAGCGTTTCGATGGTTCGGGCGATGCCGTTGACCTCAAGGACCACGGTGACACGCGCATGCCCTGCCTCTCGCAGCCCTTCCTCGATGATGGAGGCGCGAATGGCATTTTCGTCGATCACCAGAATTGTCAGATCGCGATGCGTCATTTGTATATTTATGACGCGCTGCAGCAATGATTGCAAGGCGTTCGCCTGAAAAATGTGCGAGAGCGATTCGTGCACAAAAAATAATCAAACGGTTGTACTTTCGCGCGGGATCAGTGCAAAGCCAAGATCGATTTGCTGATCTTTTGACCTCAAGGAAGAAGTCAGCGCCGCGAGTACCTTTTCAGCGGCCAACTTTCCGGTTTCAAAACGCCGAGTTATTACGGAGGAGAGCGAGGGCGCGGCGCAGGCGGCGAATTCCAGATCGTGAAATCCCATGATCGCGATGTCATCCGGTACGCGTATGCCGCGTTTGCGGCACTCCTGCATGGCGCCGAGCGCCAAATTATCGTCCGTGCAGAAAATCGCCTCTGGAGCCTTACCGCGGTCGCACGTCAAGGCGAAGAGGTCGGAGCCGAGCGCGACGGAGCTGTGGCGCGGCTTCTCGGCGATGATTTGGAGGTCCGGCAAGCCAGCCTCTTCCATCGCCGCCCGGTAACCGTCGAAACGGGACCGGGCTCGATGGTCGAGGTTGCCGGTCAGAAAGGCGATGCGGCGGAAGCCGCCTTCGATCAGGTGGCGCGTCGCCGTCTGACCGGCTTGTTCCTGCGACATTCCGATGTTGAGATCGATCGGATCCGGGGAAAGCTCGAAGGTCTCGACGACGGGCAGACGGGCTTGGGTAAGAAGCTGCCGCGATAGCAGTGTGTGGTGCGTTCCAGTGATGATAATCGCCTCCACCCTCTGTCCGAGAAGCGCCTTGATGGCGCTTTCCTCCTCGACCTCGGAATAGCGGCTATTGACGACGATTACCTGGAAGCCTGCCGCGACCAGGACGTCGTGAAGCGCAAACAGATATTCCGCGAAGATGACGTTGTAGAGGGTCGGAACAATGACGCCGACCGCATGCGTGCGCGCGGAGGCAAGGCGGCTTGCTGCTATATTGGGGACATAGCCGAGTTCCTTGACGGCGGCGTCGACGCGCAGCCGCAGGGCTGGCGAGACCGCATGAGGTTTGCGTAATACCCTGGAAACCGTAATCGGGCTGACACCCGCGAGATTGGCAACGTCATCAAGGGTTATCCGCCGCATGGAGTTCCGCCGCTCGTTTTAGAAAATCAGACTTCATATTCTCTCATGGCAGCAACATTGCCACAACTATAGTTGATAGCGCTAGCAAATGAGATTTGACAGCGCTGTCAGCTATGTTAATCTTAAATTGTACCGGAAGCGTAGGGGTGGAATCTTTTCCGGGCTAAATATGCACATTTAGAAGCATAGAAGAGGCGGCTCAGTTCGCCGGAGGAGGAGAACATCCATGCATAAGGTGAAGAAAGCAAAACTCGCCCGCATTGCCGCGTTTTCTGCGTCCGCATTTGCCTTGCTCTGTGGCGCGGCCAGCGCGGAGCCTAAGGTCGTATCCGGTCCCGCCGCCGACCCCGGATGCATGGTGCCCTGGGCAGCGGACACGCAGTTCCTGCAATATCCGAAGAAGGATGGCCCCTATCGCATCGCGCTGGCCAACGGCTATATCGCCAACACCTGGCGTATCCAGATGGTGCAGACGGCCAAGGCCTATGCCGCTCAACCGGATGTCGCGGCCAAGCTCAAGGAATTTAAGGTTGTTTCGACCGGCGAGGACGTGCCGGCACAGATCTCCGCAATCAACAACTTCATCGATGCAGGTTATGACGCCATCGTGGTGAACGCTCAAAATCCCACCGCCTTCGGTCCGGTGATCAAGCGCGCCAAACAGGCCGGTGTGATCCTCGTTGCCTTCGACAATATTCTTGACACCAAGGACGCGATCAATGTCAACGTCGATCAGAAGGGCCTCGGTGTCATCTGGGCAGACTGGCTGATCAAGCATCTGCCGAATGGCGGCAAGGTGCTGGAAGTGCGCGGCGTCGCCGGCACTTCGGTGGACACGGATCGTCACAATGGCATCCATGAGACCCTGGACGCCTCCGGCAAGAAATTCGCTGTGACCGAAGTGGTCGGAAAATGGGATGATGGCGTTGCTCAGAAGGCGACGGCCGATGCGATCGCCACCAACGGTCCGTTCGACGGCATCACCGCCCAGGGCGGCGATACCGGCGTCGTGCAGGCGATGATCGATGCCAAACATCCCTTTGTTCCATTCGGCGGTGAGACGGAAAACGGTTTTCGCAAATTCTGCGCCGCCCATGCCGCCGACGGCCTGAAATGTTCGTCCGCCGGCACGGGTCCGGCCCAGGTCGCCGTCGCCATCAAGACCGCGATCGCCGCACTTGAAGGGCAGGTTGTGCCGCAGGCTATCAAATTGCCGACCGCGCTGGTTTCTGACCCGGATTTCAAAGAGGGGCAGGACTACTACCCGGCCCAATCCGACAACTTCTTCGTCGGCAACTCTTTCCCGACCTGCGGCATCAATTTTACGGCCCAGGAAATCATGGGGCAGACCAAAGAGAACCAATAGCAGCCTTCCTCGGATATGGTTGCGGGTGTTCGCACCCGCAATCTTGGCCACGACAGGGCGAACGGAGGCTGGGCGCATGACTTTGTCCGAACCGATTTTCCGCATGGAAGGCATATCGAAGCGGTATGGCGGAGCCGTCGCGCTTAAGGATGCCAATATCGCCATTCGGCCAGGGGCGATTCATGCCGTCCTTGGCGAGAACGGCGCCGGCAAGTCCACACTGATCAAGATCATGGCGGGCGTCGTGGCGCCGGACGAAGGGCGCATGCTGCTTGATGGCAAGGAGGTTACCTTTGCCTCGCCGGCGGCCGCCAATGCCGTGGGCATCGTCTGCGTTTTCCAGGAGCTTTCGCTCATTCCCGATCTGTCTGTCGCCGACAACATTGTCATCAGCCATCCGCCACAGAGGTTCGGTATGATAGACCGGCGCAAGCAGCGCAAGATCGCCGAGGAAGCGCTGGCTCGTGCCGGCGCGTCCGATATCCATCCGTCGGTACTGGTCAAAGAGCTACCCTTGTCTCGGCGGCAGATGGTGGAGATTGCCAAGGCACTTGCCCGTAAGCCGCGATTGATGATCCTCGACGAGGCAACATCGGCGCTGACGCAGGCGGATGTCGAAAAGGTCTTCGCCGTACTGAAGCGCCTGCGCGCCGAAGGGATGGCGCTGATCTACATCTCTCACCGCATGCACGAAATTGCCCAACTGGCCGATGACTGCACGGTTTTCCGCAACGGCCGTAGCATCGAATCCTACCCCGCGGGCACCAAGAGCGATCAGCAGGTAGTCGAACTGATGATCGGTCGTGAATATACCAATGTCTTCCCGCCGAAGCCCACGCATCCACTGGAGAAGAAACCGATCCTTTCCTGCCGCGATCTTTGCTGGGGCGATCGGCTGTCGGGCATCACTTTCGACATCCGGCCCGGCGAGATCATCGGCCTCGGCGGACTGGACGGGCAGGGGCAGCGCGATTTGCTGCTGGCCTTCTTCGGCGTACTGCGTGACCTGAAAGGGGAGATCGCGATCGACGGCATGCCGGTCAGACTGAAGAGTCCCCGTCAAGCCAAGTCTGACGGCATATCCATGGCGTTGATCCCCGAGGACAGGAAAACCGAAGGGTTGATGCTGTCGATGACCGTGCGCGAGAACCTCTCCATCGCAGCCCTCGACCGCATATCGCGCAGTGGCGTCATTGATCGGACGACCGAGCGTCGCGAAATCGACGAACTGTTCAAGCTTCTGGCAATCAAGGCTGCGACGATCGACATGCCCGTTGCCGGCCTTTCCGGCGGCAACCAGCAGAAGGTGGTCATTGCCAAATGGCTGATGAACCGGCCGCGCATTATCCTGCTCAACGATCCGACGCGCGGCATAGACGTCGGCACAAAGCAGGAAATCTATCTGCTGCTGCGCAAGCTTGCGGATTCCGGAGCGGCGATCATCTTCTACTCCACCGACTATGACGAACTGATCGGATGCTGCGACCGGGTACTCGTCATGTATGATGGAAGCATTGTCCGCGAGCTTGAAGGCGCCGATATCAACGAACATGAGTTGATCGGCGCCGCGCTCAATATCGGCGGCGACTACGCACAACAAAAGGCAGCGCCATGACCGGACTGGCTTTCGGCGAACGACGGTTTTGGTATGCGCAACAGAAAGGCACGTTGTTTGCCGCACTGCTCTTCGCCACCATGTTCGCTCTCTACGTTTCGAACCACCCGGCGGGTTTTACCCCCAACGTCGTGCAGACGGCATCGAACAAGGCGACGCTGCTTGCGTTTGTTGCGATGGCCCAATGCCTGGTCGTCATCACCGCCGGCATTGACCTTTCAGCCGGCATGGTTTTGGTCCTCTGCAATTGCCTTGCCTCCTGGCTGGTCGTCGGAACGCCGCTGGAGACGGCGGCGGGCATCTTCGTGGTGCTGCTTGCCGGGCTCGGCTGCGGCATGCTGAACGGGCTCATCATTATCTTCGGCCGGCTGCAGCCGATTGTCACGACGATTGCAACTAGCGCGATTTTCTACGGCTTAGCGCTATTGCTGAGGCCGACTCCCGGAGGCTCGGTCAACGAGGATCTGGCCGATGCGTTTACCTCCAAGCTTTTCGGGGTCGTTCCGGCTAGCCTCAGCGTCCTTCTTGCAGTTATCCTCGTCATCTGGATACCGTTCAGCCGCTCGACGATAGGCAGGGCAGCCTATGCCGTCGGTTCGGCCGAGAATGCCGCCTTCATGTCGGCGATGCCAGTCAAGCGGGCAAAATTTGCCGCCTATGCCTTGGCTGGACTTCTTTCGGCAATCGGCGGGCTCTACCTCACCTTTTTCTCGTATACCGGCGAAGCGGCTCTGGCGAGTGGCAACGCCTACACACTCTATTCGATTGCGGCGGTGGTGCTCGGCGGCGTTTCCCTTGCGGGCGGCAAGGGAAGTGCCGTCGGCGCCGTCTTCGGCGCCTTGGCATTTCGAACGATCGGCGATTTGCTGTTCGTGTTCGATTTCGATCCGCTTTGGCAGCCGCTGTTCCAGGGCGTAGTTTTGATGCTGGCGATCAGCATCGGCTGCATCGGCCTTTCACGGGTTCGCAATCGGCTGGAGTGGTTTCAATGAGCGAGGAAGCGTCCTCCATGCGCCAGCTTCGAGTGCCTGCACGCCTGCGCGGCGTCGATCCGGCCGTGGCAACCGCTTTCGGCTGCATTGTCGTGCTTTTGCTCGCAGGATCAATCTATTCGCCGAATTTCCTCTCGCCTGATTATCTGTTGCAGCAGTTGAAGGTGGCTTCGTTCCTCGGCGTCATCGCCACCGGCATGATGGCCGTTATCCTGCTCGGCCAGATCGACCTGTCAGTGCCGTGGATCGTAACGACCGGCGCGATGATGGCCTGTGCTGCGACCGCTTATGGTACGGCAGGCTCGGTGATAGCAATTCCGTTCGGCATCCTCTGCGGCGCCGCGATCGGTCTCGTTAATGGTTTGGCGGTCGGCTATCTCCGCATTCCCTCGATGATCATTACGCTGGCGACCAACGCCGTCGCGCAAGGTCTGATGGTCGTCTACACGGGCGGCTTTTCTCCGCAGGACTCGGCTTCATCGGCCATGCGGTTCCTGGCCACAGGCTACACGGTATCCGGACTTCCTAACGGCGTTCTCGTATGGCTGGCCGTCGGCTTGGCTGCGGTCTTCGTCCTGACACGCACGACATTTGGGCGGTCGCTCTATGCAATCGGGAACCGGGAGCGCGCCGCCTATCTGTCCGGCATCGACACCCGGCGCGTGACCTTGTTAGCTTTCGTCATGTCAGGCGGGCTGAGCGCACTCGGCGGCGTTCTGCTGGCCGGCTATGCATCAAAGGCATCGCAGTCGATGGGTGACGCCTATCTCCTGCCTTCGATTGCCGCCGTGGTCCTCGGCGGGACGCATGTGCTCGGAGGCAAGGGTTCCTACCTCGGAACCGTGGCAGGGGTCATCCTGATCACGCTCCTTCAATCGATCCTTTCGGTGATGCAGATCGAAGAGGCTGGCCGCCAGCTCATCTACGGCGCCGTCATCATCGGCATGCTTCTGCTCTATGGTCGTCAGAAGTTGGCCTGATTCCGTCGGCCCCGCGAAACTCTTCTGCGCGTCGCGGAAGCCGTGTGCAGGCCGACCCTCCTTTCAACCATGTGAGAGACCCGGCCGCGTCTGTTGAGGCGGCCTTGGCAAGATCGATTTTCGCCGCTGCAGTCTCCGAAGCGACGGTAACGTTGGTCTTGTCATCGCGCCGGCGTACCTGGAAAAATAATGCCGGCGCAGGCCGCAAATCGAAAGAGCGTACCTTCGGTTATCGTGGTATATAGCTTAGAGAAATGCAGCGAAAACCGTGGGATGGGAGAGCTTTTCGCTCGCAGCTGATGCTATCCGGACGATTGCAATTTGTCACGACTGCGGCAGGCAGTCCCATGGCCGCCGTCTTGAGATAATGAAAACCAACAACGGCTTTGGAGGGCCGACCATGAGCTTACGTATCAACGATATCGCTCCCGACTTTACCGCCGACACCACGCAGGGACCGATCAGCTTCCATGACTGGATCGGCAACGGCTGGGCCGTGCTGTTTTCGCATCCGAAGAATTTCACGCCGGTCTGCACAACCGAGCTCGGCGCGATGGCAGGCCTGGCGGGCGAATTTTCCAAGCGCGGCGTCAAGATCATCGGCATCTCGGTCGATCCGGTCGAAAGCCATGCCAAGTGGAAGGGTGACATCAAGACGGCAACCGGCTTCGACGTCGACTATCCGCTGATCGGTGATAAGGATCTCAAGGTCGCCAAGCTCTACGACATGCTGCCGGCAGGCGCCGGCGAGAGCTCTGAGGGCCGCACGCCCGCCGACAATGCGACGGTACGTTCGGTGTTCATCATCGGCCCGGATAAGAAGATCAAGCTGATCCTGACCTATCCGATGACGACGGGCCGCAACTTCAACGAGATCCTGCGCGCCATCGATTCCATCCAGCTGACGGCAAAACACCAGGTGGCGACGCCGGCAAACTGGAATCAGGGCGAGGATGTCATCATCACCGCCGCGGTCTCCAACGAAGACGCGATCACGCGTTTCGGTTCCTTCGATACGGTTTTGCCTTATCTCCGGAAGACGAGACAGCCGACGGCCTGACCGGCGCTTTCATGCCTGTCCCGAAGCCGCCGCGGCCATCCAGCCCGGCGGCTCTTTCGCGCCGGCATTGCGGAAATGGGGAAGCGTCGCACCTCGATCAATGGTATCTAAGATGAGCGTCGCGATGATAGTCGAACCTGCTGAGATCCGATGAGAGGGCGAAAGCGTCAGTCCGATAGAGCGAGGAGATCGGCGAAGGCCATGCTTTCGCTCTGTTTCCTGCTTTCCACGACGGACACGCCAAAGGCTCGGCCGGAAGAGAGGGCTGCCGAGCCGGCTTGCCTCTATTCGGGACCCTCGGCCTCGGGATCAGGCGAGACGCTCTGCATCCGCAAGGACAGTTTCAATCGCGATCTCTGCGCCGCGATTGAGCATTTCGCCGAGGCCAACCAGTTGCCGCCGGATTATTTCGCCCGTCTCATCTGGCGCGAAAGCACCTTTCGCCCCGACGCGGTGAGTTTCAAAGGGGCGCAGGGCATTGCGCAGTTCATGCCTGGAACGGCGAAACTGCGCGGTCTCGAAGATAGCTACCAGGTATTGGAAGCCCTGCGGAAATCGGCGCAGTATCTCGACGAGTTACGCGATCGCTTCGGCAATCTCGGCCTTGCCGCCGCCGCCTACAATGCCGGCGAAAACCGCCTCGCCACTTACCTCACCTCGGGCAGATTACCTTACGAGACGCGGAGCTATGTGATGGCGGTCACCGCTCATACGGTCGAGGAATGGAAGGATAAGCCGCCGGAAATTGCGGCAGCCCCGCTCGACAAGGACAAGCCTTTTCTCGATGGCTGCGTGGCCCTCGCCGAAAGGCGGAGGTTGAAGGACCCGCCCTGGCGTCAGGAGGGCAACTGGGCGCCCTGGGGCGTTCAGCTGGCCGCGAATGCCGATGTGGCGGTGGCACGGCGCCTGTTTCTCGATGCCGTGCAGGTTCTGCCTTCGCCTTTGGATGCGGAGCAGCCGCTGATCCTGCGCCAGCGCGACCGCAGCTTCGGTTTCCGCCCGCGTTATGTCGCCCGCATCGCCCGGCAGACGCGTGTGGAAGCCAACGACCTCTGCAACCAGATCCGCCGGCACGGCGGCACCTGTCTTGTTTTCAAGAATCAATAGCCGGCCGGCTAGCTATTCTCGGCGAAAACTCCGCTTGCATGATCTTCGCCCGGCGCAGCATAGTCGGTGCGGATCATGCCAAAGGAGGAACGACGATGCGGGTTTTGATCATCGGGGCGACGGGCCATGTCGGAACCTATCTCGTTCCGCGTCTGGTGGAGGCAGGTCACGACGTCGTCACCATCAGCCGCGGCGCCGCAAAGCCTTATACAGAAAACCGCGCCTGGGCTTCCGTCGACCAGCGCCGGATGGATCGGGCCGAGATGGAGCGGGTCGGCGAATTCGGCAAAGCCGTTCGCGATTTGAAAGCCGATACCGTCATCGACATGATCTGCTTCACACTCGAAAGTGCCGAGCAGCTGGTGACGGCCTTGTCCGGGCATGTCGGCCACTTCCTGCACACCGGCACGATCTGGACACATGGTTACGCCACGACAGTGCCGACACGCGAGGAAGCGCCGAAGTCCCCTTTCGGTGACTACGGTATCCAGAAGGCGGCGATCGAAACCTATCTGCTGCAGCAGGCGAGGCTGCAAGGCTTCCCGGCAACCATCATCCACCCCGGCCATATCGTCGGCACCGGATGGGCGCCGCTCAATCCGGCCGGCAATTTCAACCCGGAGGTCTTCTCGATCCTCGCTCGGGGCGAAACCCTGGCTTTGCCCAATTTCGGCCTGGAGACCGTTCATCACGTCCACGCCGATGACGTGGCAAAGATGTTCATGGATGCAATTGCCCACTGGAACGCGTCGATCGGTGAAAGTTTCCACGCGGTTTCGGAGCAGGCCCTCACCCTTCGCGGTTATGCGGAGGCTATGTCGCGCTGGTTCGGGCGGGAGCCGAACCTCACCTTTGCCCCGTTCGACGCCTGGGCCGAAGGCCAGACGGCCGAGGATGCTAGGGCGACATGGGAGCATGTCGCCCGCAGTCCGAATTGCTCGATTGCCAAAGCCAGACGCCTGCTCGGTTATGCGCCGCGATATACGTCGCTGCAGGCAGTGCAGGAATCGGTCGGCTGGCTTGCCGGGCAGGGGCGGATCACGACCTGATCCCGTCAACTCTTAGAGCCTTTCCTGGTTAGATTGCAGCATTCTGCCGGAGCAGGTTTTCGTTGGAGCAGAGGGATTGGCGACGGGCATCCCCCAAGGTATGTCCGAGCCGATCGCCTCTGATCCTGGCTAGAGACGCCCGGCCCACCGGCCGCACCGCTTCGCCGTGACGAAGCGAGCAGTGCGTCCGGCGATCACTAAGTCTTGCAGATTTGCCGGGCAAATCTGCGGGGGTGGCTGAAACGGACCGGCTGATCGACCGGCCGGCTTGGCCGTGGAGCCGGGCTACGACGCGCACCGGCCGGTCGACCATCCGACTCCGTTTGAGCCACAGAATATTCCAATCTAACCAGGAGAGGCTCTATCGAATCAGGATGGCCCTGAAATCATTGACATTGGTTCCGGTCGGGCCTGTCTCGAAGAGGTCGCCGACGGCAGCAAAGCCCGAATAGCTGTCATTGCCGTCGAGCAGCCGGCGCGCATCGAGCCCGGCGGCGCGAAGGCGCCTGACCGTGCCGCCATCGGCAAAGGCGCCGGCATTGTCCTCCGAGCCGTCGATGCCGTCCGTGTCGGCGGCAAGGAGATGAATGCCTTCCTGTCCGTCGATTGCGAGCGCCACGGCGAGGGCGAATTCGCCGTTGCGCCCGCCCTTGCCGCCCTTGGCCCGAAGCGTCACCGTCGTCTCGCCGCCGGATAGGATGACGACCGGCTTCGAAAAAGGCCTGTTCCGGCCGAGCACTTCGCAGGCGATCGCCGCATGCACCAGCGCCACGTCGCGCGCTTCACCCTCGATCGCATCCGAAAGGATTGCCGGTTCGATCCCTTGCTTTTTCGCCTCGGCGGCCGCGGCCTCCAGCGATACGCCGGCCGACGCAATGATGTGATGCTCGTGCCGTGAAAACACCGGATCGTCCGGCCGCGGCGCATCGGCTTTCGGCGAGTTCAGATGATCGAGGGCAGCCTGCGGCAGCTGCAATCCGTATTGTCTGATAATATCGAGGGCTTCGTGCCGAGTTGAACCGTCGGGCACCGTCGGTCCGGAGGCGACATGGGCGGGATTGTCGCCAGGGATGTCGGAAACGATCAGGCTGACCACCTTCGCTTTCGTCGCCGCGGCAAGTCTGCCGCCTTTGATGGTGGAGAGATGCTTGCGCACGATATTCATCGCCGAGATCGGCGCGCCCGAAGCCAGCAGTATTTCATTGAGTGCGATCTCGTCTTCAAGGGTCAGCCCCTCCGGCGGGGCGGGTAGCAGTGCCGAGCCGCCGCCGCAGATGAGCGCAATCACCAGATCGTCTTCCGTCAGCCGGGTCACCTTTTCCATCAATCGTCTTGCGGCCGCCAGCCCCGCCGCATCGGGCACCGGGTGGGCCGCCTCGATGATCTCGGTGTGGCGCGTTTCGCAGCCATAGCCGTATCGGGTGACCACCAATCCCTCCAGCGGTCCGTCCCAGACGCTTTCGAGCGCCTGCGCCATCTGCGCTGCGCCCTTGCCGGCGCCGATCACCACGGTTCTGCCTTTCGGCTTCTCCGGCAGGCGGGCCTTTATGCCGGTCAGCGGATCGGCGGCGCGAACCGCCGCGTCGAACAGGCTTTTCAGGAAATCGCGGTGGGCGACGGTCGTTGTCATCATTGGTCTCTGCTGGCTGAGGTGTCGATCACGATGGGGACTGTCGGCGCATCGGCGTGCCGCCGTCAAGGTCGAAGGCAGTGCGATGTGACCAGCTGGCGCCAAGTCTTGCCGTCGAACCGGGCAAACGAATAGAAAGCATTAACCATCGTCCCGTAGACAACACATAGGATCAAAGGAAACCTGTGTTCGATGGCCATTGAAACGACCCGCCGCTCTGCCGCCTCTCATGAAGGCAAGGTTATTGCCTTTGCCTCCGGAACCGGAATCGCCAATATCGAGCGCTGCGCCCGAGAACTCGGCCGTCGTCACGGTGCGGACGCGATCGAATTCTGGAAGGCGGAATGCCGCAGGCTGGCCGACCAGCTGTTGGCCGCGGGCATTGCGGAGAGCGACGTCCGGCAGCAAGTGCTGGAGTTTCAGCAGGATGTCCAGATCGAGCTCGTCCTTAGCCATCAAAAGCGGGCCGTCACCAGATCTCAAAAACGTTGATGTTGCCGCCCGAAAATATGCGGCCGTTCAGGAAAATAATATAAAACAACAAGTTAAACCGTGCTTCATGGCTGAATTCCGCGCTGTGCGCCTGAGTGGCAATCTGGCGAATTGAGGATGCCGTCGGCCGCCTGGAACGACCGGGAACTTCCGCGCAGATGTGGCGTTGATGTTGTCGATTGACAGCATTGACGCTGCGGGAGCCTTCTTAAATGTCCAACAAATCCAACTTCTTCTCTTCCTTCGCAACCGCCGTCGCCGAGTTGTCCGGGAGGCCGTTCACCTTTGTCGCGGCGCTGATGCTCGTGCTGGTCTGGGCGGTTTCCGGTCCCTTTTTCGACTATTCCGAAACCTGGCAGCTGGTGATCAACACGACGACCACAATCATCACCTTCCTGATGGTGTTTGTGTTGCAGAATAGCCAGAACCGCGACGGAAAGGCTCTGCAGGCCAAGCTCGATGAGCTCATTCTGACGAGCCAGGCTGCCAATAAATTTGTCGGTATCGAAAAGCTGGACGAGGGCGAACTCCGAGAGATGAGCAATGCCCTTGCTGAAAAGGCCGAGCACATCGAGGAGAAAGCGGAAGAAAAATCCGCCGCAGAGACCTCAATATAAACGCATCTCTCTCACGCCCGCTTTCTCCGAAATCTCGTCTTGATGATGCTGCTGGCGCATGCCTTCGACCGCCTCGGCGTCTTTCTTTTCGGCCGCAATCCAGTGGTTTCCTGCCTCGCTCGATCGGATCAGTTCATCGAGCTTGGTGTGAAGCGCCTTCATGTCCCGATTTTGAGAGTGTTGCAGCAGCAGCAAAATAAAGAATGTGACGAGCGTCCCGGCCATGTTTGTCAGCAGAAACCACTGGCGTGGAAAGGAAAAGCTCAGGCCCACCGCCGTCCATGTGACAGCCAATGTGATCAGCGCGACCGGGATCGCACGATGCCCTGTCCAGGACACGACCAGGTCAGAAATCCATCGAAAGCGCCAGCGCATACGGCTCTCCACAGCTCCTGCAGGAGAAGATGGCGCAGATTTGAGCAGTGTCCATTGCTGCGAAAGTCTCGTTTTTTGCGTGTCTTTACGGAATAACCGCCGCCCGCTTTTGTCCTTCAAGGCCAAACCAATCGGTGGCATGCCGGCATGCTGCAAAATCGAGCCATTTCATGAAGGAGGTCGCCGTGATCGCCGCAGCCAAACCGGTTCTGCCACATAAACGGGGGCGCAGCGTCGAGCTCGCCCCCGTCCGATTCGTTCTTAGATCCTGGAGGTAACGATGAGATCTTCCTCTTCGTCGCGTTGCGATCCCCCGAAAGCGGCGGCCGCGGCGGCGATAAAAGCGCCGATCAGAAGTGACAGGGATCCGAGCAGGGCCGTGGTGGAAGCGGCCTTGCGTGCCTCATCGGCAGCTTTCTGGGTGGCGACTTTGGCGTCTTCGATACGCTTCAGCACCGTGTCGACGCGCGCGCGCGCATCGGCCTCGGAAAGGCCGGTCCTCGCAGAGACGATGGTGGCAAGATAGGCCTTGTCGTCATCAGGAATTTGCCCCTCGGCGGCGCCGTTGAGGAGGATGCGTGAGACTTCCGACGTTGCCGCGGCGTCGTTCGATGGCGCCGCCGCACGCGCCTGATCAGGACGCAGCAAGGCGTCGGTGAAATAGGCGGTGGAAAGATCGAGCGGCGATGTTGCCGATGACGCTGCTGCCGTGCCGGCGGTAGCGGCGATCGAGCCGACGGCTTGCGCGGTCGATCCCACCGCCTGTGCGCCGGCGCCGGCGAGCGACGTCAGAGACGACGCCAGGAAACCGGCAACGAAGATCGTCGCCAGAGCCCAGCTTATGAAACCATGGGCGGTGTCACGGAAGAAAATTTCATCGGTGTGGACCGCCGCCCATCTTGTGCGCAGGCGTCCCGTAACATAGCCCCCGAGTGCGGAGGAGAGCCATTGCACGACCACGAGCCAGATCGCCGCCGTGATGCCAAGTGTGCCAAGCGAACTGCTTTGCCCCGACCAGGGCGACACCATCGTCAGCCCGAGCCCGGATCCCAGAAGCAGAAGGATGAGGGTCACGCCGATGGCGGCGGCCGCGCCGCCAAAGATAGGTCCCCATGTCATGGCGGATTTGGAGGATTCAACCGGAGCAGCAACCTCTCCGGGACCTGTCATTGAGACCGACATGATCTGCTCCTATCGCATAAACAAAGCCAGAAGAATGATGATAGGCAGTGGGACACCGAGCAGCCAAAGTAGAATACCGCGACCCATGAGAGACCTCCTGTCAAAGTCGACGTTACGTGGTTGGTGCCACACAACCTTTCTGCACGGTGTTTGTTCCCGGCCGACGCCGGAGTGACCTTGGAACGCGCGGTCTCTTCAATCGCGGGGCAGCGTCTCAAGGAACAGCAGATTGCCGAAACGGGCCGCACCGCCGGCATTTGAGGCGCTTGGCGAGCTCAGCGAGCGAAATCTCCCGGCCACAGCGCCAGGCTACTTTCCGCCGCTCGATGAGCGTTTGGTGCCGGCATGCGCGGCAACAGGCGTAAATGACGGACCACTGCGGTAAGGTCGTCAGCGTTACCGTGTCGATTTCGACAGCATGGTGATCAGGGGGGGGCAGCCCGATGCCGCGACGATGTTTCATGGTCCTTCGACATCGGTCGTCGGCTCCGTCACGCTGCGGCTCATGCCCTTATCGCTGAGGGCAAGCTGAAGTCGCAGATGATGGCAATCCAGCAGCAGCGTCGTAATGGCGGCACGAATGTCGCCATCGTGAAAAGCGACGACTGCGTCGACTTCTCCGCTCAACGCTTCTTCTGCCAATTTCTCAGCTGTCTGCGGACGCACGACCTCGATCTCCTTCACAACTCCAGCCAGGTTTTTGTCTGCCGTCACGCCGATGTTCCTATTATGTTCTAGGTAGCCTCCGAGTCAAGCAGGACTCGCGTTGCCGCAGAGCAGCCAATTGCGGCGGTTCGCACGCAAATGTCTGACGGTGACGAGAATCTGCGCGGCTGGAACTAACGTCGGTTGAGATAGCGCCTATATCTTTAGGCGCAGGATGGTTCGGGGCGCGGCCATGAGTCCTGGAAACTCTCAGGTTATTCCTGGGGGGAAGCTCTCGCGGCTCGGTGAAGTGGGAGAAACATTGATGAACAGATTTCGGGCATTTGCAACCGCCGGAGCAATCGCTCTTGCCGCTATTGCCTCCGCCTGCTCGACGCCGCCGAATTCCTATGGCTCGGCGTCCGGATATCAACCGGGAGACTCGATGAACCCGGCCTGTGCCGACGGCTTCCGACCTGGCGACGGCCGTTCGTGCAGCTATTAGCGGCTGTACCGTGGACGAATGTCGGTTCGGCAATGATTGGCGGCCCGACGGAGCGGAACACTTATCGCTCGTCTCCGTTCCTCTAATCTCACAATAGGAGGAAATAACCATGGATTGGAATCGCGTCGAAGGCAGCTGGAAGCAAATGAAAGGCAAGGTCAAGGAGCAGTGGGGCAAGCTGACGGACGATGACCTTGACGTCATCGATGGCAAGCGCGATCAGCTCGAAGGCAAGATTCAGGAGCGCTACGGCTACGGGAAAGACCGTGCCAGAAAAGATATCGATGACTGGTACAGTCGCCAGACGTGGTAATTGCATGCACCGGGCAGGGGACACCGTCGGTCTCCGGTCCGGTGATTTGGCATGTATGTTTCAATAACGATAAAAGGAGTCCGCCACGGGGTAAGCAGCGGGCTCCAAAAGCTCAGGTGCCGGAATAGGTATGAAGCGGACCAAGCCCCATACTAGGCTCACGTCCGGCATACATCAGCGAATCAATTCGGCTGATCCTGAGTTATGTCGTTATTTGATGAAGCCGATCCAAACGCCCGTGCATACTGCGTCCTGGATCTTCGCTCGAAGACGGTCTCTTCCGGCTTTACCTTTGGCTATGCACTCGGAGAGCGCTGGTTTTTCGTCCGTTTGATTGGCCGGAAAGCTCTCTGGCTACGGTCATTCATTGAATACCTCCCTGCGTCATGAAAATAGAGCCCATCGGCTCCAGGGCACCAGGTATCGGAACAGGACCTAACCACAGATGGGGCACGCAGGGACATCGATCACATCCGCGTACGGGTAAGTGACCTTGGCCTCCGCTGTCGACCCACCATAAGCCTTAACCGGCTCAGATCATGGGTACGGTAACGATCAGAACGCCAATTAACCCAGCTGTAAGGACCGATGTTTCGATAAAAAAGACAACGATTTGCCTCGGAATTAGGCCCGGAAAAAAATGTTGCATGACTTTTCCTCACTGAAAATCAATTCTACGCGAGCACGTATAGCATCATTTGAGGAAGAATATTTTTTTATTTATGAAATACTACATATTTAAGATATGGGATGATTCTTCCCCGATGCTCGGCTTCTATCATCTCGGTGAACTCAGCATCTCGGCGAAAACCTGCTTGCTGATGAAGGTTGGAAGCCAAAGCCCGTATTTCGATCTGCATCGCTGTGTGGAACGATTTCGTAGCTTCCTCCTAAGTGGTCCTTCCTTGCGGCGGTGCATTCGGCCGGCGCGGGTCTCCATCGCCTGCAGCGGGTCGCTAAAGTACGGCTTCATCGTTTTCCCATCACCAAGAAAGCGCTGGCAGTATACGGTGATGAAGGGGAGGGTGCCAGAAGATCCCAGCCGATCGCAGTTATCGACAGGCGTCGAACAGCAGAAAACGCGTTTCAAAAGCGGAGAGGGACGGCGGGGAAGAAAGCGCCTTCTTCGGAATATCCAGGGAAAATAAGGCACTTATCTTGAAAGATGGCTCCCCGGGCCGGATTCGAACCGGCGACCTGTCGATTAACAGTCGAATGCTCTACCGCTGAGCTACCAGGGATCACTGCTTGGCGCGGTGTGAGTGGGCTAATACAAATGCTTGCCCGATTTGCCAAGCGGTTTTTTCAAAAAAATGAAATGAACTTGTATTTGGGCAGCCTATGCCCATCTCTGGCAAATGACAAATTGGAATGATCGTCAGGCCTCGGGCAGTGAGAAACGCAGGGTGCGGACACGGCGCTTCGGCATCGATCACGCAAAACACAGGCTGGTGCTCGGTTCCTGCAGCATCGGCATGCCGCGTTCGCGCATCGGGCGGATGGCAATCGGCGTGGCGCTGGTCTTGTGCGGTTTCCTGGGCTTTCTTCCGATCCTGGGTTTCTGGATGCTGCCGCTCGGCCTCCTGGTGCTCTCGCATGATCTTCCCATAGCGCGCAGGCTTCGGCGCCGGCTGGCAGTCTGGTGGCACAGGCGACGATGGCCGGCCGGGTAACGGTGATCGCCGCAGAGCCCGCGGAACTGGGGATGGCTTTTCGCATTCGTGGTTGATGGAGCGCCAAACGCGCCACTTTCGTCCGGGGTGAGGTAATGAAGGTGTTCTTGATTGTCGTGCTGTCAGCGGCGGCGATTCTTTCGGCGGGGTCCGCCGGAGCCCAAGCCGTCGACAGCCGCGGATTTGATGCCAGCGGTATCTGCCACCGTCCGGAAGGCTGCGTCATCGACCAGGGTCAGGGCGGCGGCTATAGCGGGCCTCGCAACTATCGCAATTTCAACGGCCGCAATGAGCGCGACGGCGAGAACGACCGTGGCCGGGATGATCGTCGCTACCGCTCCCGGATCAGGACCTCGCTTGCGACGGTCAGCGTCGCTGCCTGATTGCGCCTTGCCGGTTGTCGGGATCGAGACGCATGGATCCGGGCGAATGCGGTGCTAATTCGATCTCAGTTCGCTTTCTTCGAAAATACCGCCATGGCCGGTATCGAGGTCGGTCGCCATCAGCAGGCTGCAGGCGGCCAGAAGCAACACCAGCTTCAGCCCGTAGGAGATCATCGAGATCGGGCCTCGACGAGCCGGTGAGACGCGCGATGGCGCGATATAGTACTGGTAATAGAAATGTGGATCGTTCGTTTCCGACAAGTTCTGGTAGACATGCGGCGGAATGTTGGCATGTCGTACTGGCGCGGAGCCAGAGAATTTTACGTGGAGATCGCCGGTTTCGGCGTCGTACGCCGCACGTCCCTGCTTTAATTTGAGGGCAGCCCATTCCATCAGCAGCTCCTATACCCTCCCAAGGCGGAAGATGGCAGGCAGACGTCCGAAGTCAAGGTAAGGGTTCGTTCGAATGGTGTCGTTCGTTCGAAACGGGGAACGATCGCCGAGAGGAAGTCTCATCCCGGCCGCTGCCCGTCCCGCGATGGAAGATGGTCTTCTCGGCTGCCGGGGAACGGCGTTTTTGCAAAATGCCCTCTTGCGATTTTCTTCCGATCATTCTAAACGCTCGCCACGGCTCAGATCGTGAGCAGATGAGGCCTCGTGGCGGAGTGGTGACGCAGAGGACTGCAAATCCTTGTACCCCGGTTCAATTCCGGGCGAGGCCTCCAATATCTCACCAAAGCTGATAAGCATTTGTAGAACCTCGATAGTTCGAGAAGACAACGCCGATCGCAGCCGCCGTTCGGTCCAGCGCGCGTCCGTCCGCACGAGATCGGGGCGGCGCCGTCCGGGCCATGCCGGCGCGCCCGCTCCTCAGGTCGTTTCACCGTCCAGCAACCCGCAGCAGAAGATGCCGATAAGCGCTGCGAGGATGAAGAAATCGAATAGCGTGAGATATTGGAAAATCGCAGACATGGCCTGCTCCTCCTGTTTCCTCCGCTGTAAATCATAGCATGAAGGGGCAGGGGATTCCACGTTTGGGCTGCAGCATCTTGTCCCTGCTGTGGCGCGAAAGAGGCGTCCGCCGGATTCTTTTCGCCGGCTGCTGCCAAGCCTTGAAAGCATCCGTGTCGGGGATTAAGAGACGGGTGACAGGAACCGCTTTCAAGAGCGAGAGGACATGATGGATTTCGAAGCAGCGCGCGCAAAGATGGTCGACAACCAGGTTCGCACGACGGACGTTACCTCGCATTCCGTGCTGACGGCGTTTCTCACGGTGCCGCGTGAGGCTTTCGTGCCGGAGAAGGCAAAGCTTCTGGCCTATGTCGACAACGACGTCGAGATCTCCGCTGCCGCACCGGGCAAACCGGCCCGCTTCCTGATGGAGGCTTCGCCACTCGCCAAGCTGCTGCAACTGGCGGCCATCAGCAAGGATGATTTCGTGCTCGAAGTCGGTTGCGGCACTGGTTACACATCGGCGCTGTTGTCGATCATCGCCGGCTCCGTCATCGCGTTGGAATGCGACGAGGATCTGGCCGCCGAGGCGAAGGCACGGCTTGCCGGCTACGCCAAGGTGGAGGTTGTCACCGGTCCGCTCGAAAAGGGCTACGCTGCCGGTGCTCCCTATGATCTGATCTTCATCAATGGGGCGGTCGAGGAAGTTCCGGCCGCTCTTCTCGGTCAATTGCGCGATGGCGGCCGTCTGGTCACGGTGGAAGGTCATGGCAATGCCGCCCGCGCCAAAGTCTTCGTCGCCGAGCGCGGCGCCATTTCGGAGAATGTCTTCTTCAATGCTTCGGTCAAGCCGCTGCCGGGTTTCGCCAAGGCGCGCGAATTCGTTTTCTGACGCTCTTCTCCTCGGTGAATTCGCAACGGGCGCCGATGGCGCCCGTTGTCTTTTCGGGCGTGCAAACGACGCTGCGACAGGCTGGATCGGCGCATCCGCCCTCAAGATCGATTCCGATCTCCGGGCAGATTCGTTGACGCCGCCGGAAACCCTTCACAAACATAATTTGCCCTGACGCCTTGGCCGCGAATTGCAGACGGCAATCTTTGGGTAACAAAACTGTGCATGGCCGCATTCATTTGATTCGCGATGATTTTTTTCACGTCTGGGGTATTCTAAGGTCGTGGTGATTCGGATGAACGCTCCACACCATCCGGTCGTTGTTTTGGGATAACGGGGATAGATATGGCTCAGCCAAGTGTAGCGCGTGAACCGTCCATGGAAGAAATTCTGGCGTCCATCCGCCAGATTATCGAAAGCAATGAGCCCGGCGCCGGCAAGGCGATTTCCGCATCCCTGCCGCCGGTTTACGGCGCCGAAGAGGACGTAAACGGCTCCGAGATTCATCTGACTGTGGATGACACCTATGCCGGCGTGGAGTTCCCCGAACCGGCCATGCGCTCTTCCGACCCGCGTTTCGTCGCCGCCAATTCAGCCGGGACCGCCCCCGAGACGGAAACGCCGGCGCGCGCTCTGTCGCTTGCCGATGTCGCCGCCCGCGTGCGCGCCGCCTCCGAGCGCAGCGCCGTGCAGGCCGGTCAGGCCCTGCGGGAAATTCCGAGCGGCTTCCGCCAGCCCGAACCGCAGCCGGCCATGGCGCCGGAACCGCCGCGCGCTACGGCGCCGCAGCCGCAGCCGGCCCAGCCTGATTTCCCGGCCTCCGCCCCACCCGTTCCCCCGCTTGGCACCGGGCCGCTGGCCGAGCCAGCGGTTGTCGAAACGCCACCGGTCGCCGTCGCCGAGCAGGTCCCCGTCGTCGAAACGGCGCCGCCTGCCCTGGAGCCCGCTGGCTCGTCGACCCAGCGCTTGTTGCCGAGCGTCGTCGATGAGGTCCAGCCGACGCTTCTCTCCGAAGATGCCGGTCTGCAGATCAGCCGTTCCTTCGAGGAGCTTGCTGCGGCGATTGACGGTGCGGAGCGCCGCTCGCTGGATGAGATCGCAGAGGACATGCTGCGTCCGATGCTGCGCGAGTGGCTTGACGATAATCTGCCGACGCTGGTCGAGCGGTTGGTGCGCGAGGAAATCGAGCGCGTGGCGCGCGGCCCGCGCCGCTAATTGGATTACTTTTTCTTGAAAAAGCCGCTCCGGTCTCTGGGGCGGCTTTTTTATTGACTTGGCCGTGGCCATCCTATTTACAAACGCCCATCCTCGAACCTCGAAATTGGTCAGAAAATGCTCGACAAGACCTATGATTCCGCTGCCGTCGAACCGAAAATCGCCGCCAAATGGGATGAAGCGGACGCTTTCCGCGCCGGCGCGAACGCCAAGCCCGGGGCCGAGACCTTCACCATCGTGATCCCGCCGCCGAACGTCACCGGTTCGCTGCACATGGGTCACGCGTTGAACAACACGCTGCAGGACATCCTGGTGCGCTTCGAGCGCATGCGCGGGAAGGACGTTCTCTGGCAGCCGGGTATGGATCACGCCGGCATCGCAACCCAGATGGTCGTCGAGCGCAAGCTGATGGAGCAGCAGCTGCCTGGCCGCCGCGAGATGGGCCGCGAAGCCTTTATCGACAAGATCTGGGAGTGGAAGGCGGAATCGGGCGGCCTGATCTTCAACCAGCTGAAGCGCCTGGGCGCCTCCTGCGACTGGTCCCGCGAACGCTTCACCATGGATGAAGGACTGTCACAGGCCGTTCTTGAGGTTTTCGTCACGCTCTATAAGGAAGGTTTGATCTATAAGGACAAGCGCCTGGTCAATTGGGATCCCAAACTGCTGACGGCGATCTCCGACATGGAAGTCGAGCAGCACGAGGTGAAGGGTCATCTCTGGCATCTGCGTTATCCGCTGGAGCCGGGTGTCACCTATCAACACCCGATTGCTTTCGACGAGGAAGGCAAGCCGACCGAATTCGAGACGCGCGACTACATCGTCGTTGCGACGACGCGGCCGGAGACGATGCTCGGCGATACCGGGGTTGCCGTGAACCCCGAAGACGGGCGTTACAAACCGATCGTGGGCAAACATGTCATCCTGCCGATCGTTGGCCGCAAGATTCCGATCGTCACCGATTCCTATGCGGATCCGAGCGCCGGCACGGGCGCGGTAAAGATCACACCTGCCCATGATTTCAATGACTTCGATGTCGGCAAGCGCACCAAGCTGCGCGCCATCAACGTTATGAACGTCGACGGCACCATCGCCATCAAGGATAATGAGGATTTCCTCGAGGGCCTCGACAATCCCGCCGCACTCCACGGCGCCTGGGACCGCCTGGAAGGCCAGGATCGGTTCTATGCCCGCAAGGTCATCGTCGAGATCTTCGAAGAGGCCGGCCTGCTCGACAAGATCGAACCGCATAAGCATATGGTCCCGCATGGTGACCGAGGCGGCGTGCCGATCGAGCCGCGGCTGACAGAACAATGGTTTGTCGATAACAAGACATTGGGGCAGCCCGCCCTGGAATCTGTTCGCGAGGGAAGAACCCGGTTTATTCCCAGGAACTGGGAAAACACCTATTTCAACTGGCTGGAGAACATCGAGCCGTGGTGCATTTCCCGCCAGCTCTGGTGGGGACACCAGATTCCCGCATGGTATGGTCCCGACGGTCAGGTCTTCGTCGAAAAGACCGAGGAAGAGGCGCTACAGGCGGCGATCCAGCACTACCTCTCTCACGAAGGGCCGATGAAGGCCTATGTCGAGGACCTGCTCGAAAACTTCAAGCCCGGCGAAATCCTGACGCGTGACGAGGACGTCCTCGACACGTGGTTCTCCTCTGCGCTCTGGCCTTTCTCGACTCTCGGCTGGCCCGACGAGACGCCGGAACTTGCACGCTATTACCCGACGAATGTTCTGGTCACCGGCTTCGATATTATTCCGTTCTGGGTGGTTCGCATGATGCAGATGGGTCTGCATTTCATGAAGGACGATAATGGCGATCCGGTCGAACCCTTCCATACCGTCTACATTCACGCACTGGTGCGCGACAAGAATGGGCAGAAGATGTCGAAGTCGAAGGGCAACGTCATCGACCCCCTGGAACTGATCGACGAATACGGCGCCGACGCGCTGCGCTTCACTCTGGCGATCATGGCCGCGCAGGGCCGCGACGTGAAGCTCGATCCGGCCCGCATCGCCGGCTACCGCAATTTCGGCACCAAGCTCTGGAATGCCACGCGCTTTGCCGAGATGAACGGTGCGAAGAGCGATCCGCATTTCGTGCCGGAGGCGGCCGAACTCACCATCAACCGCTGGATCCTGACGGAACTTGCCCGCACGGAACGTGACGTTACGGAAGCGCTCGAAGCCTTCCGGTTCAACGATGCCGCCGGCGCGCTTTACCGTTTCGTCTGGAACGAGGTTTGCGACTGGTATCTCGAACTTCTGAAGCCGGTCTTCAGCGGTGAGGACGCGGGCGCCAAGGCCGAAGCCCAAGCCTGCAGCGCCTATATTCTCGAAGAGATCTACAAGCTGCTGCATCCCTTCATGCCCTTCATGACCGAAGAGCTCTGGGCGCATACGGCAGGTGAAGGCAAAGAGCGCGACACGTTGGTCTGCCATGCCGAATGGCCGTCGCCGTCCTATGCCGACGATGCGGCTGCCGACGAGATCAACTGGCTGATCGACCTCGTTTCCGGCATCCGCTCGGTGCGCGCCGAAATGAACGTGCCGCCATCGGCAACCGCGCCGCTCGTCGTCGTCAAGGCCAACAACCTGACGCGCGAAAGGCTGTTCCGCCACGACGCCGCCATCAAGCGGCTCGCGCGTGTGGAGGCGATATCGCTGGCCGACGATGCGCCCAAGGGTGCAGCTCAGATCGTCGTCGCCGAGGCCACCGCCTGCCTGCCGCTCGGCAATCTGATCGACCTCTCCGCCGAGAAGGCCCGTCTCGAAAAGGCGATTGCCAAGATGGAAGGCGAGATGTCGCGCATCGACGGCAAGCTCTCCAACGAGAAGTTCGTCGCCAACGCCAATCCTGAAGTGGTCGAGGCCGAGCGCGACCGCCTCGAGGAACTGAAGGGTCAGATGGCCAGCTTGAAGATCGCCCTTTCCAGGGTGAGCGAAGCAGGATAAATTTCGTCGGCCATTTTGGTAAGTTATTTCAAAGACGCGTCCGTCCTCGGGCGCGTCTTTTGTCTTCCGGGCGGCCACGTGATTCGGTCTGAAAACGCCTGATTTCAGACGCTGAGCCTGTGGATTGTGGCTCTGCCGGCATCCCAAGGGCGAAAACTGCCACTGTTGTCGGATTGATACAGCTTCCGCGATGTTTGGAATGAAAGCCCAAAATCTCGACTGAAACCTGATGGTTTCGGAATAAAATTTTATTAACCAGATTTTTTGACGTGTCCGTCAATTTCTTTACGTAAGTTGGCCGCTGCAATGCCCGGAAGCGCTGCCGTGGGGCGCGTTGCCATGTCAGGCGACCACTTACTAGAGTGGTGTCACATCAATTGCTGGAGTGGGGGAGACACAATGGCATCGCGTATGTTTTCCAAGGGCGTAACGTCGCTCGTTCTTCTTTCGTCGCTCGCATCGCCGTCCTTCGCCGGCGGTCTGGAGCGTGGCGGATACAATATCGACCTTCTTTTCGACAATTCGCGGTTCGCCGTCCAGTCCGGCGCGGTCTATGTCATGCCGCAACGCAAGCTGAAGAACGTCAGCGACACCGATGTCACCGACGGCCTCGGCACCAATGGCATCGGCGGCGGTTCGACCACGGCGGACGATACCGAGGACTACTGGGTCCCCTATCTCGGGGTGAAGGTCGGTTTCGGCGACGCCATCGACTGCATGGGCGATTATTCGACACCTTTCGGCGCGCACACCAATCCCGGCGCTAACTGGCTGGGCGTCAACGATAACATCGAGACCAAGATCAGCACCCGCAACTACGGCCTCACCTGCTCCTATCGTTTCGATATGGGCCCCGGCCAGCTTCGTCTGATCGGCGGCGGCTTCTATCAGACGGTCGAGGGTTTTAAGACGCGCCTCGTCGCTCCGATCACGGGGGCGGCCGCGCTGATCTATGACGGCACCGGCCGTCTGGAACTTGCCGACCAAGCCATGGGATGGCGGGCGGGCATCGCCTATGAGATCGAGGAATATGCTTTCCGCGCCAGCCTAGTCTATAACAGCAAGGTCAAGTATGACGATCTCAGCGGCACGGTCGACCTGACGGAGGTGCCGAAGGCCGTCAATCCCGCCAATCCTTACCTCGGCGTCGTGACGCCGGTCTACGGCTCGGCCGAGGCGCCCGATTCCGTCGAGCTCAAGCTGCAAAGCGGCATTGCGCCCGACTGGCTCGCCTTCGGTTCGGTCAAGTGGACGAACTGGAGCGTGCTGCAGTCGATCGCCTTCTGCCCGAAGGCCACCAAGGGTGTCGTCGCCTGTACCGCCAACAGCCAACTCACCTCGCTCGACCTGTTCTATCGCGACGGCTGGACGATTGGCGGCGGCGTCGGCCACAAGTTCAACGAACACTGGGCGGGTGCCGTCAGCTTGACCTGGGATCGAGGCACGAGCCAGGGCTATGGCGCCCAGACCGACACATGGACGCTCGGTGCAGGTGTTTCCTACACCCCCGTCGAGAATGTCGAATGGCGTCTGGCCGGCGCGCTCGGCATCATGACGGGCGGGGATTCCGGCACCTACGTCTATAACGGGCGGACTTACGGCAACGACGTCTCCTATTCCTTCGGCGACGATCTGGTTGCGGCCCTCTCGACCAGCGTAAAAGTCAAGTTCTGATCTTGTGGTCCAAGTAGAAGTCTTAAAGCCCGGCAGTTCGCCGGGTTTTTCTTTGGCAATCGGCAAGACAAGTCGACGGTCTATTTTGTGACGATTCAGCAACACTTTTTTACGACGTTTGGCGTATGATGGCTCCGGGGGCAATTTGTCTATTTCCCGCCACAAAGAGAGCGCAGCGCTATTGGCAGACGAGAAGACGGCAGACGTAGGGTGCGTGTAAAGAGTAGCATGGGTCGATTTTTTTCCGGCAACAGCAGGTCATGCGGCGCGATCGGCGACAGTCGTTCAATTGCCGCCGTTTCGCTTTTTGGACAAGGCTGTTCCGGCAGTGGATCCGGCCTTTCAACGACGTTGTCGATCTGTCCAATGCCGGATTTTTCGACCTCTGCGCCTGAGCGGCGCGGCTTTGGCGGAGAAGCCGATACAGGTTTCGTCACATTTGCTGTTTACGAAAGTAATAAAGGCGGGAAGGCGGATGCCGCGCCTGCCGAAGGAATGCCAGACAGGTTGCAACCGAGCCATGCCGGGAGCCGGGTGGTTCGAGATGACATACTGAAAATTCGGCCTTTCGGAAAAGGCCACTGGGCTGGATGCGACGCGGGCAAAGGGGCCATGGAACTCACCGCGGGATCGCTCGCCTCGAATGAATACATCCACCGTCTGCCCGGCGCCGGCGCCGGCTGCGTGCGATGAACGAAAGAAATCGGTTGAAATGGTAACGTCCGAGTTCAAATTGTTCAAATTCATGCTGATGAGCATGGGGATAGCGCTGGCAATGTCCGGCCCGGTTCGCGCTTTCGACATCAAGAGCGACGTCAGCAAGGAATCCGGTCCCTTCGACCTCTTCAAGTTCGGCTTCAAGGCCTATAAAAACGGACAGAAGGAGGAGGCGGTCGAAGCTTACAAATACGCCGCCGAAAAGGGCCATACCGGTTCGCGTTGGGCGCTCGCCAATATGTATGCTGACGGCGACGGTGTCACCCAGGATGATTTCGCAGCCTTCAAGATCTACAGCGAGATTGCCCAGCAGGGTGTCGAACCCGGCTCGGAAGACACAGGCTTCTTCGTCAACGCGCTTCTCTCGCTCGCCAATTACTACAAGCACGGCATATCCGGCAGCCCGGTCAAGATCGATCTCACCCAGGCACGTCAGCTCTATTTTCAGGTGGCCTCGACCTTTGGCGTCCCCGAAGCGCAGTTCCAGCTTGCGCAGATGATGCTGGCCGGCGAGGGCGGCAATGCCAGCCCGCAGCAGGCGAAGAAATGGTTGAACCAGGCCCGCAAGAGTGGCCATCCCGGCGCCATGGCGGTTTTCGGAAATATTCTCTTCGACGAAGGCCAGACGGCCCGCGGCCTCGCGCTGATGACCGCCGCGCTCGATCGCTGCAAGCCGAAAGACTGCAGCTGGATGGAAGCGCTGCAGGAGCAGGCTTTCTCGGTTGCCAACGAGGCCGACCGCCGCACGGCGGTATCGCTCTCGCACGCCATCGCGAGCGGCTCCGACGACTAAAGCCTGGCATGCAGGCCCCTGTCGCGCGCTTGCGGTGACGCGGTGCTAGGGCTGCGGACGTCAGGCCGCTAAATCGAAATAGGCGATGACAGGAACGTGGTCGGACGGCTTTTCCCACGCCCGCACATGTTTTTCGATCGCCGCGGACGTCATCCGGTCGGCAGCCTCCGGTGAGAGCAGCAGGTGGTCGATGCGGATGCCGTTGTTCTTCGGCCACGCACCTGCCTGATAGTCCCAGAAGGAATAGAGCCGCGTCGCATCCGTCGTCGCACGCACCGCATCGGTCAGCCCGAGATTTTCGAGCCTGCGGAATGCCTCCCGCGTCTGCGGCAGAAACAGCGCGTCGTTTTCCCAGGCCTTGGGGTCGAAGCAGTCGTGCGGCTCGGGGATGACGTTGTAGTCGCCGGCAAGCACCAGCATCTCCTCATAGGCGAGGCGCTCTGCCGCGAAGCTCCGCAGACGCTCCATCCAGGCGAGCTTATAGGGATATTTCTCCGTTTCGACGGGATTGCCGTTCGGCAGGTAGATGCAGCAGACGCGCAGGATGCTGGTATCCGGCAGCGTGAACACCGCCTCGAGGAAACGCGCCTGTTCGTCCAGCGCATCACCGGGCAGGCCGCGGTTGACTTCGGAGGGCGAACTCTTGGAGAGAATCGCCACCCCGTTGAAGCCCTTCTGGCCGTGCGTCTCGACATGATAGCCGAGCGCCTCGATCTCCAGCCTGGGAAAACCCTCGTCGATCGTCTTGATCTCCTGCAGGCAGACGATATCGGGATCGGAATCCTTGAGCCATTGCGTCAGATTGTCGATGCGCGCCTTGACGCCGTTGATGTTCCAAGTCGCAATCTTCATCTCTTCGTCCTGTTCCGCTTCGTGCGCTTCTTTTATCGTGGTCTTTCACAACTGGACAAGACGATAAACCGGTCGAAGACAGTTCTTCGGCCGGTTCATTGGGACAGTGCGATGCGCCTGGATATTCAGATCGAGAAGCTGGTGCCGCAGCCGCAGCTTGCGACCGCATTCGGGTTCTTGATCTGGAAGGATTGACCAAGCAGATTGTCGACGAAGTCGATCTCCGAGCCCGCCATATAGACGAGCGACAGACTGTCGATCAGCACTTTAGCGTCGTTCTTTTCGACGATGATGTCATCGTCGGCCGCGCTGTCGGCAAGGTCGAACTTGTAGGAAAAGCCCGAACAGCCGCCGCCTTCGACCGAAACGCGCAGCGCACTCTTGCCTGCCTCCGCGCCGATGATCGCAGCGATACGCTTTGCCGCGGCATCTGAAAGGGTTACACTCGTATCCGTCATGTTTCCTCCTGCCGGGGTCAAGATCCGGAGAGAATGGGTTTTGGCACTGAAATGTTCAAATGCCTGATATCAAAAGAACTTAACATGACCTTCGCGAAAATGCCATGATGTGCGAAACGGTCGCTGGTCGCCTCTTTGCCGTTTCCTCGGGCTATAGGTATGAAGAGGGCAACGCGGCGTCAATGGGCAGATGCGGCAATGGGCAGAATGACGGTGAAGAATGACGATTGACAGGCGGGCTTTAGGTTTCGGCGGCAGCGAAAGGGCAGTCTATGCAGCAGACCCCTGGACGACGCGTGGTCGTCTCTATCCGGAAGACGACAGCCCGACGCGCTCGGATTTCCAGCGCGACCGCGACCGCATCGTCCACACGACGGCCTTTCGCCGGCTAAAGCATAAAACCCAGGTCTTCATCGCCCAGGATGGCGATCACTACCGCACCCGGCTGACGCATACGATCGAGGTCGCGCAGATCGCCCGCGCGCTTGCCCGCGCCCTGAAGCTCGACGAGGATCTGGCCGAGGGCGTGGCGCTGGTGCACGATTTCGGCCACACGCCGTTCGGTCATACCGGCGAGGACGCATTGCACGAAGTGCTGCTGCCCTATGGCGGCTTCGACCACAATGCGCAATCGCTGCGCATCGTGACCAAACTCGAGCGGCGTTATGCCGAATTCGACGGCATCAACCTGACATGGGAAAGCCTCGAAGGCCTCGTCAAGCACAATGGCCCGCTGCTGACGCCGGATGGTGTGGGCACACGCGGCCCTGTTCCGCAGCCGATCCTCGATTATTGTGAACTACACGATCTGGAGCTTGCGACCTACGCCAGCCTCGAGGCCCAGGTTGCGGCGATCGCCGATGACATCGCCTACAATACCCACGATATCGACGACGGCCTGCGCTCCGGATACCTGACCTTCGACATGCTGGAGGAAATCCCGTTTCTGGCTGGGTTGATGGCCGAGGTGAGGGCGCGATACCCGCATCTGGAGCCGAGCCGCTTCACTCACGAAATCATGCGCCGGCAGATCACCCGCATGGTCGAGGATGTGATCAGCGTCGCGCAGCAGCGTCTTTCAAGTCTTCGCCCTGAGAGCGCAGCCGACATTCGCGCTGCCGACCAGGTCATCGCGACTTTCTCCGACGCGATGGCCGAAACCGACAGGCAGATCAAGGCGATGCTCTTCAAGCGAATCTACCGCAATCCCGATATCATGCGCATCCGCGCCGGCGCTGCTCAGATCGTCACCGACCTCTTTGGCGCCTACATGGCCAGCCCCAAGGAGATGCAAAGCCATTACTGGGTCGATCATATCGCCGGCCTCGCCGATGCGCCGAAGGCTCGCCATGTCGGCGACTATTTGGCCGGCATGACCGACACCTATGCAATCAGTGCCCACAGGCGATTGTTTGACCACACTCCGGATTTGCGATAGGCAGCGGTCGCCCGCCGAAGGCCCATTTGCGCCTTTGGCACAGCCTATGCATGGAAGAGTGCGATGAACCTTTTTACCGACTTCGAAGCCAGGATTAAAACCGCCCTTGAACAGATCGACCTGGTCAGGGAAAAGCGATCCGAGCTCGATTTCGGCCGCATCACCGTCGAGCCGCCGCGCGATGCGAGCCACGGTGACGTTGCGACCAACGCCGCGATGGTGCTGGCAAAGCCGCTCGGGTCCAATCCTCGCGCGCTTGCCGACGTCATCATCGCCAAGCTCAAAGAGGATGCCGACGTCGCCGATGTCTCGGTCGCCGGTCCCGGCTTCATCAACATTCGTCTCGCCGTCGGCTATTGGCAGCGGCTGCTCGCCTCGATTATCGCCTCCGGCACCGACTACGGCCGCTCGACCCTCGGCGCAGGCCGCAAGGTCAACGTCGAATATGTCTCAGCCAATCCGACCGGTCCGATGCATGTCGGCCATTGCCGAGGCGCCGTCGTCGGCGACGCGCTCGCCAACCTGCTCGCTTTCGCCGGTTACGGCGTCGAGAAGGAATACTACATCAATGACGCCGGCTCGCAGATCGATGTGCTCGCCCGCTCGGTCTTCCTGCGTTATCGCGAAGCGCTCGGCGAAAGGATCGGCGAAATTCCCTCGGGTCTCTACCCCGGCGATTATCTCGTGCCCGTCGGCCAGTCGCTTGCCGCCGATTACGGCGTGCGGCTGCACAACATGCCAGAAGAGCAATGGATGCCGATCGTCAAGGATCGCACGATCGACGCGATGATGGCGATGATCCGCGAAGATCTGGCGGCGCTGAATGTCCATCACGATATCTTTTTCTCCGAACGCACGTTGCACGCCAATGGCGCGGCCGCGATCCGCACGGCGATCAACGACCTGACCTTCAAGGGTTACGTCTACAAGGGCACTCTGCCGCCGCCGAAGGGCCAGCTTCCCGAGGATTGGGAGGATCGTGAACAGACTCTGTTCCGCTCGACCGAGGTGGGCGACGACATGGACCGGCCGCTGATCAAGTCGGACGGCTCCTATACTTATTTCGCCGCCGACGTCGCCTACTTCAAGAACAAGCTCGACCGCGGCTTCGACGAGATGATCTATGTGCTCGGTGCCGACCATGGCGGTTACGTCAAGCGCCTGGAAGCGGTTGCGCGTGGCGTTTCGGACGGTAAGGCGAAGCTGACGGTGCTGCTCTGCCAGCTCGTCAAGCTCTATCGCAACGGCGAACCGGTGAAGATGTCGAAACGTTCCGGCGATTTTGTCACGCTCCGGGAGGTTGTCGAGGAAGTTGGCCGTGATTCGGTCCGCTTCATGATGCTTTACCGCAAGAATTCCGAACCGCTGGACTTCGATTTCGCCAAGGTGACGGAGCAGTCGAAGGACAATCCTGTTTTTTACGTGCAGTATGCGCATGCCCGCTGTATGTCGGTCTTCCGGCAGGCGAGGGAGGCTTTCCCCGGCCTCGAAGTTTCGTCTGAAGATCTTGCGAAAGCCGTTGCTGGCATTGGCGATCCGGCCGAATTGCAGCTCGTCGCCAAGCTCGCCGAATTCCCCCGTGTGGTCGAAGCAGCGGCCCAGTCGCAGGAGCCGCATCGGATCGCTTTTTACCTCTACGACCTCGCCAGTTCGTTCCACGCGCACTGGAACAAAGGTAAAGATCAGACGGAATTACGATTTGTTAATGATAAAAACCGAGAATCAAGTATTGCCAGACTTGGGCTGGTGTACGCCGTCGCTTCGGTTTTGAAGTCGGGACTTGCCATTACAGGCACTGCCGCACCTGACGAAATGCGATAACGTCACCATTTCCCCACAATGCGCTGGCATTTGAGCGTTGGCGTTTGCGAGTGGGATAGGCATGGCTGAGAAACAACTTGCGTATGATACGCGCGGAAAAGACGATCTGTTTGCGGACGACGATCCGTTGGCTGAGCTTGCTCGTATCGTCGGCTTCGAACCGCGTGTTGCAGCGAATACGGTAAGAGAAGCCGCACGGCGCGAGCCCGCCCTCGATCTTGAGGACGAGCTTGGGCGTGAATTCGACCGTTACGATTCGCCGCGTCCACTCGCCGAGCTCGACCATCCGGCCGAGCCCCTTTCCGATGGCCTCGCGCCTGAAGATTATGTCGAGCCCGTTCTCGATGCCGCCCCCGCCATGGAAAGCGCGCAAGCGCCGGAGCCTGTCTCGGTTGCTCCTGTCGCCGCTGAAGAGGCAGTGCACCCTGCAGCACGAAATTGGGACGTTGCCGCTGCCGACCGGCCGGCCGTCCCACAGCAGCTTTCCATTGATCCCGTTTCCGAGGCGCCCTTCCAAGCGGCCTTTGGTGGCGCCCGCGATCTGATCGAAGAGCTCGAATTGTCGATCGGTGCAGCGCCCGTCTCTTCTCTGGCCGAGCCCGCCAAGGCCCCGCAATGGTCTGCCGCCAGCATCAGGCTGCCGCTTGCCAATTTCCATGCTGCCAAACGCGAGGAGCCGGTCGCTCCGCCGAGGGATATGGTCGAGCCTGCCGCCGAAACTGTCGCCGCGCCGGTGGCCGAGGCAGCCGCCGAACCGGTGGCCGAGCCATCGCTCGCCGAGTCCGTGGCGGAAGAGCCGCAGCCTGCGGTCGAGCAGTCGGCGCCCGTCACCGCGGTCGAGCCTGCCGAGGAATTCGCCTCCGCTTCGGCCTCGTTTGGGTTTCCCGCCGAGCTCGATCGTCACGATGAGGCGCTTGCGCCGCAAGAGACTGCTGAAGCCGAAGACTTCGTTGCCGTCGAGGACGAGCTGGAGGAGTTCGGCTCCGACGTCGGTTTCGATCTCGCTGCCGCTGTGGAAGGCGAGATCCAGGCTGATGCCGCCCTGACCGAAGTCGTGCCTGAGGTTCCGCACACCGCCGGCACGTTCGATCTCGATGATCTGCTGGCCGACGTCTCGCGTTATCCGGTGCCGCATCCGGTATTGCAGCGCGCCAATCTGGCGCCTGTGTCGCCGGAGACCGTCGCCGATGCTCCAGTGGCCATCGCCCCAGTTCAGCCCGCGCCGGTCGTTGCTGCGCCGATCCTGTCCGCTCCGGTCGAAATGGCTCCTGCCTATGCCGCCGAGGCGGCAGAGCCGGTCGCGCCCCCGCCTGCCGAAGTCACCGCGCCCCAGCCTGCCGCAACGGCCTATACACGGACACAGCAGCCCGCGCTGGACGCTGATGATCCTTTCGCCGGCCACGATTTCGAACTGGATCTAGCCGGCATCGAGCTGGAGCTTGCCGATCTCGATTTTTCCGAGGCGTCGGAGCCTTCGCCGCAGCCAAAGCCGCAGCCGGCGCCCCCTGCGCCCCAGCAGGCGGCGCCCATGCGGTCCGCACCCGTCTTCGGTGCCGAGCCATCGGCCCCCGCTGCGCCTGTTTCCAACTGGACGCCCGTCGCGGAAGCGCCCGCCGCAGAATCGACCGAAGACCTGCCTTTCGATCCGGCGATGATCTCTGATCCGGAGGAACGTCCGGAGACCGTCGACCACATGCACGTGCCGGCGCTGCCCCCGGTCGAGCAACCTGCTCCGGTCGCGAAAACGGCGGATTTCGATTTCGATCTCGACGCGGAGATCGCGAGCTTTTTTGAACCCGCCAAGCCGCGGGAAGTGCCAGCGTCGCAGCGTGATACCGTTGCGGCGGCCAAGCCGGTCAAGCCGACCATTGCCGACGGCCTCGACGATTTCGAACGGGCGCTGGAGGAGGATTTCCGCCGCAGCGTGCGCGAGCCGGTCGAGCGCCGCGAGACCTCCGAGGTTCACATCGAGTCGGCAAGCCAGGCGGCTGATTTCAGCCGCGCCCGCTCGATGCGCCGGTTGCTTGCCGGGGCTGTCGTGCTCGTAGTCTTCGCCGGCGTCGGTTATGGCGTCTACTCCTCCGTCTGGAACGGCGAGGGGCTTGGGATTGTCGCATCCGGCGAACCGCGCGTGATCACCGCCGACAAGGAGCCGGTCAAAGTCGTTCCGGAAAATCCCGGCGGCAAGACCGTGCCCAACCAGGACAAGGCCGTTTATGACCGCGTCGCGGGATCTGCCGAGGAGCCGAAGCAGAAGGCGCTCGTGTCGTCCGACGAGGCGCCCGTTGATGTCGTCCAGCGGACGCTGACACCGGAAGCGCTGCCCGAGGACGACGAGAACGCCGGCGCCGATGATCGCGTCACGCCGACTGCGGTTGGCGAGACGGAGGATCCGCGTCTGTTGCCGAACCAGACCGCCGCCGATGCGTCCGCAAGCGGCGCCGAGAAGACGCCGTCCGTTTCGCCGCGCAAGGTCCGCACGATGATCGTCAAGCCTGACGGCACCCTGGTTGCCCGCGACGAGATTGCACCGCTCGATCAGCCGGAGCCGGCGACACAGCCTTCCCAGACGGCGCCCGCTGCCCAGCCGTCGGTCACGGCTCAGTCCGCGCCGTCGGCCCCGGCCGTGCCGCCGGTTAGCGGATCGGCTGCAAGCTTTCCGGCAAGCGCCGAGGTCGCTTCCACCGATGCGCGTTCCACAGCGCCGGTCGAATCCGCCCCAGCCCAAGGATCGCCTGCCGTAATCGCCGATGCCCAGACGGCAAATGCTGCTCCGGTCGATGCGCAGGCACGCCCGGTCAAGACGACGATCGCCGATACGGCCCCGGTTCCGATTGCCCGCCCGGTCGATCAGCCCGTCAATGTCGTCGGCACCGTCACCGACAAGGGGAATGTCCGCACGCCGACTCAGGTCGCTTCCGCCACCCCGGCCACTGCCCAGCCGCAGCAGGCTGCATCCACCGGCGGTTACGGCATCCAGATCGCCTCGCTGCCGTCGGAGGACGAGGCGAACAAATCCTATGCCAACCTGTCGAAGAAGTTCGCCGGCGTGCTTGGCGGCCGGGCCCATGAAATCCGCAGGGCCGATGTCGCCGGCAAGGGCACGTTCTACCGTGTCCGCATCCCGGCCGGTTCCAAGGACGAGGCCGTGGCACTCTGCGAACAGTATCGCGCGGCCGGCGGAAGCTGCCTGATCTCCAAGTAGCATCGGGTCTTTGATTTATTTGAAGGGCGGCGGGCCTTCTCGGCCCGCCGCTCTTTTTTGTGCATCGCCTCTGAGCTTGCTCGCATTTGGCGGGACGCCGTCTATGATTCTCAGATGACCGAATCAAAAGCGACGATCCTTGGCTGCAGCGGCCTTTCCCTCACATCCGAAGAGAAGGCCTTCTTCCGGGGCGAACGGCCCTGGGGCTTCATCCTCTTCGGGCGCAACATCTCCGAAGCGGAGCAGATCAGCGATCTTGTCGCCGGACTGCGCGACAGCGTCGGCTGGCATGCGCCGGTGCTGATCGATCAGGAGGGCGGCCGCGTCCAGCGTATCCGTCCGCCGGTTTTTGCCCGTTATCCCTCGGGCCAGACTCTCGGCGATCTTTATCGCCGCTACCCGGCGGTTGGGCTGCGCGCCGCCTGGGCGATGTCGCGGCTGCACGCCTTCGACCTTTCGAAGCTCGGCATCGATGTCGATTGCCTGCCGGTGCTCGACGTGCCGGTCGAAGGCAGCAGCAACGTAATCGGCGACCGCGCTTATGGCGGCGATCCCGAAACCGTCATCGCGATGGGCCGGGCGGCTGCCCAAGGGTTGAAAGCCGGCGGCCTGCTGCCTGTGATGAAGCATATGCCCGGCCATGGCCGCGGTTTTGCTGATTCCCATCTTGAGCTGCCTGTCGTCACCGTCTCGCGCGATGAGCTGGAAGCCCATGATTTCCCGCCCTTCGTTGCGATGAAAGATGAGCTGATGGCGATGACCTGCCACGTCGTCTTCACCGCCATCGACCCGGACAATCCGGCGACGACCTCTCGCAAGGTGATTGACGGCGTCATCCGCGAACATATCGGTTTTACCGGTCTGCTGCTTTCCGACGATAGTTCGATGAACGCTCTGTCCGGCACGATCGGCGAACGTGCGGCGAATATCATTGCAGGCGGATGCGATATCGTGCTGCATTGCAATGGCCATATGGACGAGATGCGGGATGTCGTGGCAAATGTTCCGCGGCTCGACGGCGCGTCGCTCGCCCGTGCGAAAGCGGTGGAAGCAGGCTTCGCCGCGCCGGATGGCGCCGATGAGGCGGAGTTGAGAGCGGAATTCGAAGCGATGTTTGCGATCGTGTGATCGCAGAGGAGCAGGGTGGTGAACACAGTCAAGGGGCCGGAGCGTCCGCAGGCGGCAACGCCCATGGACAAGCTGTGGCAGGACAACGGCGCCGAGCGCGCCAGCCATGAGCCAGCGCTGGTGATCGACGTCGCCGGCTTCGAAGGTCCGCTTGACCTGTTGCTCTATCTCGCCCGCAATCAGAAGGTCGACCTCTCGCGCATTTCGGTACTGGCGCTTGCCGAGCAATATCTGCAGTTCGTCGAAAGCGCCCGGCGGATCCGCATCGAGCTTGCCGCCGATTATCTCGTCATGGCCGCCTGGCTCGCCTATCTCAAGTCGCGCCTGCTCATTCCCCAGCAGATCAAGGATGACGGTCCCTCTGGCGAGGAGATGGCGGCAACTCTCGCCTTCCGGCTGAAACGCCTCGAAGCCATGCGCCAGGCGGCCGAAGGCCTCGTCAACCGCAACCGCCTCGGCCGCGACATCTTCGCGCGTGGTGCGCCCGAGCATATTCCCGACCGGCAGCAGTCGGCTTATGCGGCGAGCCTCTACGATCTCCTGACCGCCTATGCGGCGCTGCGCCAGCGCCATGCCATCACCCAGGTGACGATCGAGAGGCGTAATGTCTGGTCGTTGACCGATGCCCGCGAGCTGCTGACCCAGATGATCGGCGAGGTCGGCGACTGGACCGCGATGGAGCATTATCTGCTGCGTTATCTCACAGCACCCGAGGAACGCGTCACGGCGATCGCCAGCGCTTTTGCCGCCTCGCTAGAGCTGGTGCGCGAGGGCAAGCTGGAAATCCGCCAGGACGGCGCCTTTCAGCCGATATACATGCGCCGCGGTCCCAAACACGCCACGCTGCAGGTGGTGGAGCAGGAGCAGCCGGCTTGATCGATCCAAAGAGCGAAGAGGATTTCGAGGGCGATTTCGAAGACAGGAGCCGCGACCTGCAGGTTGAGATCGAGGCGGAGCGCATCGCCGAGGCGCTGGTCTTCGCCTCCTCGCAACCAGTCTCGGAAGGCTTCCTCGCCGAGCGCCTGCCTGTAAAGACCGATGTGCACGCAATTATGCTGCGCCTGAAGGAGCAATATGCGCCGCGCGGCGTCAACCTCGTGCAGGTCGAGGGCGCCTGGGCTTTCCGCACCGCCGCCGATCTCTCCTTCGTCATCCGCCGCGACGACAACGAGGTGAAGAAGCTGTCGCGCGCTGCTCTGGAGGTGCTGGCGATCATTGCTTATCACCAGCCGGTGACGCGCGCCGAAATCGAGGATATCCGCGGTGTTCAGACCTCGCGCGGCACGCTGGACGTGCTGATGGAAGCCGGCTGGGTACGGTTTCGCGGTCGCCGGCGCACGCCGGGCCGGCCGGTGACATTGGGCACGACGCGTGATTTTCTCGACCATTTCGGCCTGGAAGAGCTGCGCGATCTGCCCGGTCTCGAAGAGTTGAAGGGAGCGGGCTTGCTGTCGGGCCGGATTCCGGCAAACTTCAATATTCCCTCACCGATGAACGACGAATTGACCGAGGACGAGGACCCGATCACCCAGATGGATCTGGAAGAGCTGGGGTTGCTGGCGCCGCGCGGCGCACCCGAAGATTGAGGGGCATGCGTCTTGCTTTTGCCACGCATGGCGAAAACAATGGGGGCCCCCACTTTTCGGCAGGTCAATGGCTTGTCACAAAGGGCGATACCGTGACATTAAGCGCGTTCAGAGGGCTTGATGTTGGAAACGGTGTGGGAAATTCTTACATCAGGGAACATCACAACAGGGAGTAAGCGTAATGGGTTCTTTTGGCATCTACCACTGGCTGATCGTTCTGGCGGTCGTGCTGTTGTTGTTCGGTCGCGGCAAGATTCCCGAACTGATGGGCGATGTCGCCAAGGGCATCAAAAGCTTCAAGAAGGGCATGACGGACGAAGACGCGCCGGAAACGGCAAAGACCGTCGATCACAAGGCCGACGAAACGAAGTAATCAAGTCCGGGAAAAAGCGCAGCCCCCGCGCTTCCCGTCCAGGAGCCTTGCATGTTCGATATTGGCTGGACCGAGCTTTTGGTCATCGCGGTCGTGCTGATCGTCGTTGTCGGTCCCAAGGATTTGCCGCCGATGCTGCGCGCTTTCGGCAAGATGACGCAGCGCGCCCGCAAGGTCGCGGGTGAATTTCGTGCGCAGTTCGACGAAGCGTTGCGCGAAGCCGAGCTTGACGATGTCCGCCAGACGATCAGCGACGCCCAGAAGCTCAACCCGGTCAACAGCCTGCGCGAGGCGATGAACCCGCTTCGCCAGATGGGCAACGAGATCAAGGCCGACCTGCAGAGGACGTCCACCGCTTCGGACAATAAGACCGAAGTGCCGCCGGCTGCAATGTCCACCCCGACGCCGTCGATGAGCCTGCCGGAAACGCCGCCGCTGGTGTCGGCGCCGGAGCCCGCCGCCGCAGCCGTCGCGGCCGATGCGGTTGCCGCCAAGCCAAAGGCTCCACGCAAGCCGCGCGTCAAGGCTGCGGACAAGGCCGGCTTTGCCATTGCCGCGCCCGCGGAAAACCCGCCTGCCGAAAAGCGGAAACGAACGACGGCTGCCAGAAAGCCCGCAACGCCGAAGAAGCCTGCACAGACGAAGAAGAAGGACGAGGTATGAGCGGTGATATCGAAGACAAGCCGCAGCCGTTGATCGAGCACCTGATGGAGCTGCGCACGCGGCTGATCTGGTCGATCGGCGCGTTTTTCGTCGCCTTCATCGCATGCTTCTTTTTTGCCAAGCATCTCTTCAACTATCTGGTCATTCCCTACAAGACGGCGGTGGAGTGGGCCCATCTCGACGTCGAGAAGGCCCAGCTGATCTATACGGCACCGCAGGAATTCTTTTTTACCCAGGTCAAGGTCGCCATGTTCGGCGGCTTGGTGGTCGCATTTCCGATCATTGCCGCCCAGGTTTACAAGTTCGTGGCCCCTGGCCTCTACAAGAACGAGCGCCAGGCCTTTCTACCGTTCCTGATCGCGTCGCCGGTCCTGTTTCTGATGGGCGCGGCACTCGTCTATTTCTTCTTCACGCCGATGGTCATGTGGTTCTTCCTGTCGATGCAGCAGGCGCCGGGGCATGACGAGGTGGCGATCTCGCTGATGCCGAAGGTCTCGGAATATCTGAGCCTGATCATGACGCTGGTCTTCTCCTTCGGCCTCGTCTTCCAGCTTCCCGTCATCACGACCCTGCTTGCCCGTGTCGGCCTGCTGACATCGCAATGGCTCGCCGAAAAGCGCAAGTTCGCCATCGTGCTCGCCTTCGTCGTTGCCGCCGTGCTGACGCCGCCGGACCCGATGTCCCAGATCGGTCTTGCACTGCCGACGATCCTTCTCTACGAGATTTCCATCCATGCGGCGCGACTCGTGGAGCGCCAGCGTGCCCGGCAGGCGCTCGAAAAGGACACCGAATCCGCGGACGTTGCCAAGACGGACAGCGTCTGAGCGGTCATCCGGAAATCCCTTCATGAACGCCCTCTCATCCGGTCGAAGCCCGTTCAGGCTTTGGCCGGGTCACTTCTGTTGCAACGACTGGAACGACGATGCTCGATATCAAATGGATCCGTGAGAATCCCGAAGCGCTCGATGCCGCCCTTGCCAAGCGCGGTGCGGAGCCTCTGGCCCAAAGTCTCGTCGCCCTCGATGAAAAGCGCCGCTCCGCCGTGCAGAAGGCGCAGGACATGCTGTCCCGCCGCAATCTCGCCTCCAAGGAGATCGGTGCGGCGATGGCCCAGAAGAACGGCGAACTCGCTGAGAAGCTGAAGGTCGAGGTCGCCGAGCTGAAGACGCTTCTGCCGGCAATCGAGGAAGAAGAACGGCAGCTGACGGCTGAACTCAACGACGCGCTGTCGCGCATCCCGAACATACCTTTCGACGACGTGCCGGTCGGAAAGGACGAGCACGATAATGCCGTCACCCGCATCGTTGGCGAAAAGCCGCGCTGGAACCATACGCCGAAGGAGCACTTCGAAATCGGCGAGGCGCTCGGCTATATGGATTTCGAGCGCGCCGCCAGGCTCTCCGGTTCGCGTTTCACGGTTCTCACAGGGCCGCTCGCCAAGCTCGAGCGCGCGCTCGGCCAGTACATGATCGATCTCCACACCCGCGAGCACGGCTATACCGAAGTCAGCTCGCCGCTGTTGGTTCGCGCTGAAGCACTGTTCGGCACCGGAAATCTGCCGAAGTTCGAAGAGGATCTCTTCAAGACGACGGACGACCGCTATCTCATCCCGACGGCTGAGGTGACGCTGACCAATCTGGTGCGCGAGGAAATCCTCGACCAGGAAAAGCTGCCGCTGCGCTTCACCGCCTTGACCCCGTCCTTCCGCTCGGAAGCGGGTTCGGCCGGCCGCGACACGCGCGGCATGCTGCGCCAGCACCAGTTCTGGAAATGCGAGCTCGTTTCGATCACCGATGCCGAGAGCTCCATTATCGAGCATGAACGGATGACCGCCTGTGCGGAGGAGGTGCTGAAGCGCCTCGGTCTGCATTTCCGCACGATGACGCTTTGCACCGGCGACATGGGCTTCGGCTCGCGCAAGACCTACGATCTCGAAGTCTGGCTGCCGGGGCAGAATGCCTTCCGCGAAATCTCTTCCTGCTCGGTTTGCGGCGATTTCCAGGCCCGTCGCATGAATGCGCGCTACCGCGGCAAGGACGACAAGACCAACAGGTTCGTGCACACGCTGAACGGTTCGGGCACCGCCGTCGGCCGCTGCCTGATCGCTGTCCTCGAAAATTATTTGAACGAGGATGGTTCCGTCACGATTCCGGACGTTTTGCTGCCTTATATGGGCGGATTGACCAAGATCGAACGGGCGGCCTGAGGCGATGCGCATCCTGCTTACGAATGACGACGGCATTCATGCAGAAGGCTTGGCTGCGCTGGAACGGATCGCCCGCACGCTGTCGGACGACGTCTGGATCGTGGCGCCTGAAACTGACCAGAGCGGTCTTGCCCATTCGCTGAGCCTCTCCGAACCTCTGCGGCTGCGCAAAATCTCCGACAAGCATTTCGCCTTGCGCGGAACGCCGACCGATTGCGTCATCATGGGCATCCGGCAAGTGATGGACATCAAGCCCGATCTCGTTCTCTCCGGCGTCAATTCTGGCTCGAACGTCGCCGACGACGTGACCTATTCCGGCACGATCGCCGGTGCCATCGAAGGCACGATGCAGGGCGTGCGCTCCTTCGCGCTCAGCCAAGCCTATCTCTATGAAGATGGCGCACGGATCGTGCCCTGGGAAGTCTGCGAGGCGCATGCCCCGGCTCTTCTGGAAAAGCTGATGGATCTGGACCTGCCGGAGGGCACGTTCCTCAATCTCAATTTCCCGAACTGTCGTCCCGGCGAGGTCGATGGCGCCGAAGTCACCATGCAGGGCAAGCTCGCCTTCAATCTGCAGGTCGATGCCCGCTCCGACGGCCGCGGCTTTCCCTATTACTGGCTGAAGTTCGGCGAACGCGCCGGCGCCTTTATCGAAGGCACCGATATTCACGCTCTGAAGCACAACAAGATTTCGGTAACACCTTTGAAACTGGATTTGACCGATTATTCCGTGACTGACCGCGTGGCGCGGGCCCTGGGATACGGAGCACAGGTTTGACGGCAAGACTGGCGGAGAAGGAGGGCTTTGCGGCGCTCGTCCTCAGATTGCGTTCCGAAGGCATTTCCGACCTCGATCTGCTGACGGCGGTCGAGCAGACGCAGCGCTCTCTGTTCGTGCCGGCGCAATTTTCCGACGATGCCTATTCGAGCCGGACGATCCCGATCGAATGCGGATCCTTCCTCGAAGGCATCGATTTTGCCGTCCGCATCCTGCATCACCTGAAGCTCAAGCCGGGCCAGCGGGTCCTGGAAATCGGCACCGGCAGCGGTTTCACCGCCGCCGTCATGGGACGCCTGGCCGAGCGTGTGCTGTCGGTCGACCGCTACAAGACGCTGACGTCAGCGGCGCAGCGGCGCATGGAATCGCTTGGCCTGCGCAACGTCGTCATCCGACATGCCGACGGCAGCGCCGGCATGCAGGGCGAGGGCACCTTCGACCGTATCCTGGTGACGGCGGCGTTCAATGCGATGCCGCGCTTTTATACCGACCAGCTCGTATCCGGCGGCTCGATGATCGCGCCGCTGATGATTTCCGAAAACGAATGTCGCATGGTGCGGCTGACGAAAACCGGCAGCCGTTTCGAGCGCGAGGAACTGTTCGAAGCACCTTATCTGCCGATCGTTCCGCGTCTTGCCTCGCTGCTGTAGGCACTGCGATTTTTCACCCGTAAGCTATGGTTATCAACTTCTCAAAAATATCGCACTGATTCCAGCATCTTAACCGCGTGGTAATACTAACGCGCTTTAATAGACTCACAAATGGTTGCGTTCTCAGTGGGTCGAGTCATGCGTTTCAGTCTTTCGCCGAAGTTCGGGAAGTCGGCCGGTAATCTTCTGGTTGTGGGTCTGCTGGCAAGTGCCGCAACGGGCTGCAGTTCCGATGTGACACGGTTTGGTGGTTTGTTTTCCTCCTCCGGGCAGGACCAGATCACCACAAGTTCCATCCCGCGCCGGGGCGGCGTGCAGGGTGATCCGGTGCCGCGCGCCGATCTCGGCGGTTCGGCTGTCGCCAGCCAGCCCGCTTACGGCGGCAATAATGCGCTGAACCAGCCCTATCCGGCGAACCCGGGTTACGAGCCGATCCGTCCGTCCAGTGCCCGTCTCGCTTCCTCGCCGGTCTCGATACAGCGTTCCGAGCTTGCTGCGCCGACGGCTGTCACGCCATCCCGTCAGCGGGAAAAGGAAGTGGCGCTCGCCCAGCCGTTCCCGGCTTCGCCGCAGGCTGGAAAGCCGCGGCTCGTAGCGCCGGCTGCACCAAAGGCAACGCCCGATTCGCTGACGACCGGCACCACGCCGAAGATTTCCGGCTGGTCCTCGACCAATGCGCCTTCCGTGACGCTGCGCCCGGGCGAAAACATCGCCACGCTGTCCCGTCGCTTTGGTGTTCCGGAAAAGGAAATCCTGCGCATCAACAATCTGAAGACGGCCTCTGCCGCCCAACCCGGCCAGGCGATCCTGATCCCGACATTCAATGGCGGCAATGCCGCCAAGGCGGCATCGCAGGCGGCAGATCTTGCCAAGCCCGGCAATATGCCGGAGCCGGTCAAGGCGCCGGAGCAGAAGGTCGCCGTCGTCCCCGGCGCCAATTCCGTCCGCGACAAGACCATGGCGAGTGCCGATCCGGCCGCAAGGGTTCCCGCCGGCGCCGGCAAGGATCCGAAGACGCCTGCCGGCACCTATGTCGTCAAGCAGGGCGATTCGCTGGCAAAGATCGCCAAGGCGACGGGCGCCAATATCGACGATCTCAAGGCCGCCAACAATCTTTCGGCGAGCTCGCTGCGAGTCGGCCAAGCGCTGAAGATCCCGAACGGCAAAGCCGACACGATCAAGACCGCCTCGATCGCGGCTGAAAAGGTCGGTTCGAAGCCGGCTGATCCGGCGCCTGCCCAGCAAACGGCTTCCGTTCAGCCTGCGCCCTATAAGGCGCCGACCGCCACCCAGACCGTCGATGATGTCGAGAAGAAGGCCGACGTCAGCTCCGACGCGCCGGAATCGACCGGCATCGGCAAATACCGCTGGCCGGTGCGCGGCCAGGTCATTGCCGCCTACGGCGCCAACGTCAACGGCAACCGAAACGACGGCATCGATATCTCGGTACCGCAGGGCACGCCGATCAAGGCCGCCGAAAACGGTGTCGTCATCTATGCCGGCAACGGCCTGAAGGAACTCGGTAACACGGTTCTCGTCCGTCACGACGACGGCACCGTCACCGTCTATGGCAATGCCGACACGCTGAGCGTTGCCCGCGGCCAGAAGATCCAGCGCGGTCAGACCGTCGCCGTCTCCGGCATGAGCGGCGACGTCAAGCAGCCGCAGGTCCATTTCGAGGTGCGCAAGGACGCGTCCCCGGTCAACCCGATGACTTTCCTGGAATAGTTAGAGCGTACCAGGAAGCGCAAAAGCCCGGCCCCCCCGCCGGGCTTTTGTCATTTTGGACCGTCTTGTATCGAACCGTGGGCTGTCTACGCCCGGTCGATATGAACGCGCATGCGCCCCGCCAGATCCTGGATGTATTGCCAGGCAACGCGGCCCGAGCGCGCACCGCGCGTTGTTGCCCATTCCAGCGCCTCGGCATGAAGCATGTCGCGTGCGAGTCCGAGCTTGAAGTGATCGGCATATCCGTCGATCATGCCGAGATAGTCTTCCTGGCTGCATTTATGAAATCCGAGCCAGAGGCCGAAACGATCGGACAGCGAAACCTTCTCCTCGACGGCTTCCGACGGATTGATCGCCGTCGACTGTTCGTTTTCCATCATGTGACGCGGCAGCAGATGGCGCCGGTTCGACGTGGCGTAGAACAGCACATTGTCCGGCCGGCCTTCGACGCCGCCATCGAGCGCCGCCTTCAGCGACTTGTAGGCGGTGTCGTCGTGATCGAAGGAGAGGTCGTCGCAGAAGACGATCAGCCGGTACGGCGTGTCCTTCAGCAGGTCGAGCAGGTTGGGAAGGCTGGCAATATCCTCACGGTGAACTTCGACCAGCTTCAGCGCGACGCCGCTTTCGCGGCTGACATCCTCGTGCACGGCCTTGACCAGCGATGATTTGCCCATGCCGCGCGCACCCCAGAGCAAAACGTTGTTGGCCGCATAACCTTCGGCGAAACGCACCGTATTTTCGTGCAGGATATCGCGCACGTGGTCGACGCCGCGGATGAGCTTCAGCGCCACCCGGTTGGGTTTCTTGACGGGTTGCAGATGCTGACGCAGCGGCGCCCAGACGAAACAGTCCGCAGCGTCCCAGTCGTTGACGGCGGGTGCCGGTCCGGCAAGACGCTGGACGGCATCAGCGAGCCGTTTCAGCTCGCCAAGCAGGGCGGTGTTGATATCCTCGGTCATCGCAAGCTCCTGATTTCCTGCTGCGGCAATCCGCTTTATCTTTCGATGCGGGGTAGCATGGCATTTTGCCGCCGGAAAGGTTATGAGGCAGCGGAATCGGTACTGTTTCCGGCTGTTTCTGTTGCATTCATCGAAGCGGCAACTATAGTCCGGCAACCTGAAAAATGAGGCGGGGATCCGCCGCCAAGCCTGAGGAGTTTAGCATGTTCATCACCCCGGCATTCGCCCAGAGTGCGACCGATACCGCAACCGGTTTCGGCGGCTCCGGTTTCGAAATGATCATTCTGTTCGTGCCGCTGATGGTCGTCTGGTACTTCCTGCTGATCCGTCCGCAACGCGCGCAGGCCAAGAAGCGCGAGGAAACCCTGAAGGCGATCCGTCGCGGCGACCAGGTCGTGACCGGCGGCGGTCTCGTCGGCAAGGTGACGAAGGTCGTCGACGACAAGGAAGTCGAAGTCGAGATTGCCGACGGCGTGCGCGTGCGCATCGTCCGCAGTGGCATTTCGGAAGTTCGGGTCAAGGGTGAACCTGTCAAGGCCGACGCGGCGTAACAAGCGATAGCGGCAAACCGCCGGATCGGAAGATCGTCGAGAGATGTTGCATTTTTCCCGCTGGAAAACACTTCTGATTTGGCTGGTTGCGTTTGCGGCCGTCGTCATCGCTGCGCCCAATCTGCTGAGTGAGGCACAGCGTGCCTCGCTGCCGGGCTGGCTGCGAAACGATCGCGTAGTGCTCGGCCTCGATCTGCAGGGCGGTTCGCATATCGTTCTGAAGGTCGAGCGTTCCGATATCGTCAAGGATCGCCTGGAAGAGGTAGTCGCGAATGTTCGCAACGCACTGCGCGGCGCCGGCATCCGCTATACCGGGCTCACAGGCAACGACCAGACCGTCACTGTCCGGATCACCGATCCTGCTGAGACGCAGAATGCGGTCGATCGCCTGAAATCCCTGACGACGACCAGTGGAGATTCTGCGCCCGGGCTCGCGCTGCAGCAGGGCGGCGAAGGGCAGCTTTCGTTGCAGATTTCCGACGCCGGCATTACCGCTGACGTTGCCTCCGCCCGGACCCGGTCGCTTGATATCGTCGGCCGCCGCATCGCCGGATTCGGCTACGAGAATTTCCTCGTTCGCCCCGACGGCGACGACCGGATCACCGTGCAGGTGCTGGGATCGGTCGATGCGGAGCGGCTGAAGAATCTCCTCAACCAGCCGGCCAAGCTTTCGTTTCATCTGATCGACGAAAGCATGTCGGGGCAGGAGGCGCTGAGCGGCCGCTGGCCGGCGACATCGCAGGTGCTCTATTCGCTGGACGATCCGCCGGTTCCCTATCTCGTCGATCGCACGGCTTTCGCCAACGCCGGCAACATGGTCGATATCCAGCCGGTCGTCGATCCGCAGACCCAGGATACCTCCATTGCCTATCGTTTCGATGCGGCAGGCACCAAGCGGTTGGCTGAGGTGACAGGACAGAATATTGGCAAGCACCTTGCCATCGTCTTCGACGATCAGGTCATGTCGGCACCGGCCATCGATGCCGCGATCACCAATGGCGAGGGTCGGATTTCTGCGAATTTCTCCGAAGACGGTGTTCGCGACCTTGCCGTGATGCTGCGCGCCGGCGCCCTGCCGGCGACGCTGACGAGCGTCGAGGAGCGCAGCGTCAGCCCGACCTTCGGCGGCGAATCCATCGTCTCCGGCCTTGTTGCCGGCCTCGTCGCCGTCGTGCTGGTCGCAGCACTGATGATCGCGCTCTACCGCATCCTCGGCGTCATTGCTGTCGTTTCGCTCTTCTTCAATCTGATCCTTATAATCGCGGCGCTCAGCCTTGCCGGCGCAACGCTCACCTTGCCCGGCATTGCCGGCATCGTGCTCATCGTCGGCATGGCGGTCGATTCGAACGTGCTGATTTACGAGCGCATCCGCGAAGAAGAGAAAACCGCCCATTCCCTTGCCGAGGCCGTCGGTCGCGGTTTCTCGCGAGCCTTTTCGACGATCGTCGATGCGAATGTCACGATCTTCATCGCGGCGGTCATTCTCTTTTTCCTCGGCAGCGAATCCATTCGTGGTTTCGCCGTGACGCTGGCAGTCGGCATTCTGACGACCGTCTACACGGCATTCACGCTGACGCGCTCGATCGTCGCCGTCTGGCTGGCGCGACGCCACCCTCGGCACCTGCCGACGAGCGGTCTCACCCATCTCTTCGAGCACGCCAATATCCGGTTCATGGGGATCCGCCGCTATGTCTTCACGGCCTCGGCGGCGATCTCGCTGATCGCCATGGCCGCCTTTGCCACCGTCGGCCTGCAACTCGGCATCGATTTCACCGGCGGCTCGCTCATCGAGGTGACTGCGAAACAGGGCAATGCCGACATCGCCGATCTCGGATCGCGCCTCAACGATCTCAATCTCGGCGAGGTCGGGGTCGAACGCACCGGCGGCCCGGCGAACGCGCGGATCCGCATCGCGTCCCAGGGCGGCGGAGAGAATGCCGAGCAATCGGCAGCGACGCTGGTGCGCGGCGAGTTCGAGGCGGATTATGATTTCCGCCGCGTCGAAGTCGTCGGCCCCGCCATCTCGGGCGAGTTGACGATGATGGCGACGCTGGGCATCGCTGCTGCGCTCGCGGCAATCCTGCTCTACATCTGGATCCGCTTTGAGTGGCAGTTCGCCGTCGGCGCCGTCGTCGCAACGCTGCACGACGTCATCATCATGCTGGGGCTTTTCGTGCTGACCGGCATCGAATTCAATCTGACGAGTATCGCCGCGGTGCTGACGATTGTCGGCTATTCCCTGAACGACACCGTCGTCGTCTATGACCGGATGCGCGAGAACCTGAAGCGATACACGAAGATGCCGCTGCCGATCCTGATCGATGCCTCGATCAACCAGACATTGTCGCGCACCGTCCTGACGGCCGCGACGACGCTGCTTGCCTTGCTGGCGCTCTACCTGTTCGGCGGCGACGTCATGCGCTCTTTCGCCTTTGTGATGCTCTTCGGGGTCGCTCTCGGCACTTTCTCTTCGATCTATATCGCCGCTCCCGTGCTGATCGTCTTCCGGCTGCGGCCGGAGAGCCCCGACGGGAGGGAGAGCAACAAGACGGATGCCGGTGTAAAATCCGGCACGGTGGTTTGAAAACATGGCAAAAGGCATAGAAATCCGCGCTGCGCATTTTCCCGGGCGCGCTCCGATCGACACTTACGGCAATGGCGGTTTCCGTTTTGCCGACATGTCGCATCGCGGCTCGATCCTTTGCCTGCCTTCCGGCATTCACGGCTGGGACATGGACATATCGAAGCCGCTGTCGCCTGAAAATTTTCGCCGCGTGCTGGAAGAGGCCACCGATATCGAGGTTCTGCTCGTCGGCACAGGAACCGAGCTTCGCCGTCTGCCTGAGGAATTGAAGCAGGCGCTGAAGGCGCGCGGCATCGCCTCTGACCCGATGAGCACGGGTGCCGCAGTGCGCACCTTCAACATCATGCTCGCCGAGCAGCGCGCCGTCGCGGCGGCATTGATTGCGGTCTGACGATGGCGGAAGAAAATATCGCGACGAACCAGGATATCTGCCTGGCGATGCTGCGCGACAATGATCGCGACCGCTATCTCGCCTGCCTTCTGTCACCGCAGGACAAGCGCGGCGCACTTGCGGCGCTTTACGCCTTCAATGCCGAGCTTGCCCGCGTCCGCGACCTGGTGCACGAGCCGCTGCCAGGCGAGGTGCGCATGCAATATTGGCGTGACCTGCTGGAAGGCAGTGCGCATGGCTCGACGGCGGCCAATCCCGTCGCCGCGACGCTTTTGACGGCGATCGAGACCCACCGCCTGCCGCGCAAGACGCTGGTCGACATGATCGAGGCCCGCACCTTCGACCTCTATGACGACCCGATGGAAACCCGCCTGTCGCTCGAAGGTTATGCCGGCGAGACCGCCTCCGCGCTGATCCAGATTGCAAGCCTTGTGCTTTCGCCGCAGGACGCCCCACGATCGGCGGATGCGGCCGGCCACGCCGGCGTTGCCCAGGCGATTGCCGGCCTGCTGCTTTTGATGCCGCTGCATCGTCGCCGCGGCCAGCTCTATATTCCGCTGCAAATCCTTTCGGCTACCGGGCTCGACCGCGATAGCTTCCTTGCCGGCGAAGACCGGCCGCGCATCTCCGCCGCCGTCGAGGCCTTCGCCGGTCTCGGCCGCGAGCATCTGGCAAAGGCAAGGGGGGCGGGGCCGATTGCGGCAGCCGTGTTTCCGGCCTTCCTGCCGGCGACGCTGGCTGAACCGGTGCTTCTCAAGGCACAGAAACGTGGCGCCCAGCTGTTCGACCGGCCGCTGCAGCCGCCGCAATGGCGCCGGCAGCTCGCAATGGCGCTGGCTGCAGCCCGCAGGAAAATCTGATCTCGGTCAAATTCGCGCAAGTCTCGCGCGCTACAAGGTCTCGACCCTACCCCTTTGAACGGAGACTCGGCGTGGGCATTATCGTCTGGTGCGTTCTTTTCGCCATCGTCATTTTCATTGCCTTCGTAGCAACACGCATGGCTGCCCAAAACAAGGAAGACAGCCTGCACGACACCGGTCTCGCCATCATCGAGTTCGGCCGCGCCTTTCCCAACGAGGCGATCCGCCAGCTGCAGTCGACTGAGAACGGTCAGGCGATCTTCGTGCGTCTCCACGACAACAAGGCTGGCCTGATGCGCAACATGGCGCGCCACTTCTCCTGCCATCTGATCGAGCCCGGCCGTGTGCGCGTGGTAAGCTCGGAGACGGGCAGGGGACTGGCGATCGATTTTCTCGACGCCCCCCATCACAACGGCAAGTTCGAATTCGCCTCGCCCAAGGAGGCGTCCGAAGTCGCGCTCTGGCTGCTCGGTAACTACATCGCTGAGCCGGATAAGGATCTGGCGCCGGGCAATGTCTCCACGGCGATCAAACAGTAGAAGTGCTGCCTAGAGCTGGCCGAGCCAGGCGGCGCAGTCTGCAAGCGCCCGACCTGCGATCAACTGCCTTTTCATGATCGTCTTATCCTTGCCGCGGAAGCGCTTGACGCCCTCGGGCTTGACGATCGAGCCGGGCTCAAGCTCCGGAAACAGCCCGAAATTGATGTTCATCGGCTGGAACGACCGTTTGCCGGGCTCTTCGTCGGTGACGATGTGGCCGCCGGTGATATGACCGAGCAGTGAGCCGAACGCGGTTGTTGCCGGCGGCAGTAAGATCGCTTCGCCCTTGCGTTCGGCGGCGGCGAAACGACCGGCCATCAGCCCGACGCTGGCGCTTTCCACATAACCCTCGCAGCCGGTGATCTGGCCGGCGAAGCGCAGGCCAGGCCGCGATTTCAACGTCAGCGACGGATCGAGCAATGTCGGGGAGTTGATATAGGTGTTGCGATGCAGGCCGCCGAGACGGGCAAATTCGGCATTTTCCAGGCCTGGGATCATGCGGAAGATCTCCGCCTGCGCGCCGTATTTCAGCTTCGTCTGGAAGCCGACCATGTTGTAGAGCGTGCCGAGCGCATTGTCCTGGCGCAGCTGCACAACGGCATAAGCCTTGACCGTCGGATTATGCGCGTTCGTCAGCCCCATCGGCTTCATCGGTCCGTGGCGCAGCGTCTCGCGGCCGCGTTCGGCCATCACCTCGATCGGCAGGCAGCCGTCGAAGTAGGGCGTGCCTTCCCATTCCTTGAAGCCGACAGTGTCGCCAGCGATCAACGCGTCGACGAAGGCATTGTACTGCACCTCGTCCATCGGGCAGTTGATGTAGTCCTTGCCCGTGCCGCCGGGGCCGACCTTATCGTAGCGCGACTGATACCAGCAGATATCCATGTCGATGCTGTCGCGGTAGACGATCGGCGCGATGGCGTCGAAGAAGGCGAGCGAATGCTCGCCGGTCTGCGCCTGGATGGCGCTGGCAAGTGACGGTGCCGTCAGCGGCCCGGTGGCGACGATGGCAAGGTCCCAGTCGCGCGGCGGCAGGCCGGTGATTTCCTCGCGCACGACGGTGATCAGCGGGTGATCGTGGATCGCCTTGGTCACGGCTTCTGAAAAGCCGTCGCGATCGACGGCCAGCGCCCCGCCGGCCGGCACCTGGTGGCGATCGGCGGCAGCCATGATCAACGAGCCCGCCATGCGCATCTCGGCATGGATGACGCCGACGGCATTGCTGGTCGCATCGTCGGACCGGAAGGAATTGGAGCAGACGAGTTCGGCGAGCCCATCGGTCTTGTGCGCATCCGTGCCGCGCACGCCGCGCATTTCATGCAAAATGACGGGAACGCCGGAGCTGGCGATCTGCCAGGCGGCTTCCGAACCGGCAAGCCCGCCGCCGACGACGTGGATAGGAGGATAGGAGATCGTGTTCATTCCGGGCTGATATCATGTCGGCAGACGCGATCCAACACCTGGAATCAAAAACGGCGCCCTGACGGCGCCGTCTTGAAGCATCGTGCCGGTTACCGCTATTAGCGGAACGAGCGGGATGCGATATTGCGGATGTCATAGCGGCTGACGCCGATGTCGGACAGGGTCTGGTTCGACAGGCTGCCGAGTTCGTTGAGTGTACGGCGGTAGCTGAGCCAGCTTTTTGCAATGCGGATCGGGTTCATTGTCATCTTCCTCGAACAAATGTCCGCTGGACGGCGGGACGCCTGTCTCTCTGCGGTTGATGTTTATATAGGCGAAAACCCGCTCATTGTGCAGTGCAATTAAAAGGCGTCTGCCATGCAAATGTGCAATATGATGCTTGAGAAATAAGCGGTGAACATTTTTTGAGCGAGCTGGGGAACCGGTAAGATCCTGCAACCGCGGCGACCGTCGATAGCCGCAAACGAAAACGCCCGCTGCGGTGCAGCGGGCGTTTTAATCTGGGAGGGATCTGCTTGGGAGGAAGCAGAAACCTTTGAATTAACGCGAAGAAGCTTCGCGGGCGACGCGATGGATGTCCGAACGGTCGATGCCGAGGTCATGCAATTCGCGATTGGTCATGCGGCCGAGTTCGGAGACCGTTTGACGATACTTGCGCCAGTTGTTGAAAGAGCGAGTGATGTTCATGTTAAGCCCCTTTCTGAGGGTTTGATCTGCCAGCAGCCACCCATCGGCGCTGACTTCTATTTGATGACCGGAATATATGTTGCGGTGCGAAGAACGAAAACAGCCAAGTTTTCAAGTCACCTATGCGAGATATGCAATGCTTTACACAATCTTACCGCAATCTGGTCAACGAATAGGCAAAGCGACTTGAGCGAATACCCGACCCTTGACGCGGTGAAGGGGTTGCGATGAGGCAATATCCCCGGCTGCGGAGAGTTGCGCGCCGCGTAGGCGTCCGGCAACGCCTCGGGAGACCATCAGTCATTGCGAAGGCCCGCAAAGCGGCGCGATCAAGAACCGCGCGGCTACCGGTTGATGCGAAGTAAAATCGGCGGTCACTGCTTTCTGGCGGCACGGCGCCCTCAGCCTTGGCTGAGCTAACACGTTGAACTTGCGCATTATACTGTCATCAAATAAAACGCCCGCCGGGGGAGGATCCGGCGGGCGCATTATAGTGACTGGCAACTGGGAGGAGGAGTGTTGCCAATCCATCGCAGCGCGCTTGGGAGGAGGAGTGCGCGGCTGCGAATCTCGTCACGGACAAACCATCCGCGGGCGTCCGGCAGTGCCGGGCCGGGGTGCCACCCCCGTGCTTCGATATGCCGATAAATAGTATGACGAATCGATATTTTGCAGTGCAGTATTTACATGAGGGGTATGCGGGAAGTGCATACCTCTCCTTCATATACTCATATTAGCAGAATCGACGTTAGCGGCCGGTTAATATCAGATCCAAATTAGACCAGTGAGGAATTCGCATATTCAGCCCTGAGGCATTTGCGAAGCTGGCTGCTGCGCCTATAAATGATGGAAACCGCAGCGCCGGAGCGAGCGTCGCGGAAGTGAGGGGTGGAAGCATGTATCGCGGCAGATTGGAGCGGGATCTCTCGCTCTGGGTGGGCAAGGGTCTGCTTGGAGAGGAAACGGCCGGCGCGCTTCTTGCCGAATATGACAGCCGCCCGGCCAGCTTCAGCCTCGGCCGGGTGCTGATGGCGCTGGCGGCGGTGCTGCTTGCTGCTGCCGTTCTGCTGGTCGTCGCCTCCAATTGGGAAGCCATTCCGCGCCTTGTCCGCGTCGGCGCCATCCTCGCCCTGATCTGGGCGGTGCATATTGCCGCCGCCCTGATGCTCGCCCGCGGTGCGGCCGCCGCCGCAGGGGGGTTGTTGATCATCGGCGCGATGAGCTTCGGCGGCGCTATTTCGCTGGTCGGGCAGATGTATCATCTCTCCGGCGACGAACAGACGGTGATGTATCTCTGGTTTGCCATCGCCACGATCTCGGCGATCCTGTTCCGTTCGGGCGCGGTGGTGGCCGTTGCGGGCTTTCTCTCCTGGGCGTCCTTCGCCGTATATCTCGAGAACCATCATGCGCATTGGATCGGGCTTGATCCCTGGATGGCACCTGTCATGGCGGTGATCGTCATCGCGTTGGTGCGTTACACGGGCGCTGCGCGGGCTCGCCATCTTGCCTATTTGCTGCTGATCGGCTGGCTTGCATGGCTCTACACGCTTTATGAGGAGATGGCGGTGGCGCTCGCCTTCGCTGTCGGCGGCATGGCCGCCTTGGTGCTGACAGCGTTGCCGCATCCCCGTATCGCGCCCCTGGTCAGGAGTGCCGGCGCGGCTCCGGCTTTTTACAGCTTCCTCGTCGCCGCAATCGGCTTCCTGCTTCTGCATATCGAGATCGAGCAGGGATGGCGGCTGGTGGTGCTCGGTCTGGCGACACTTGCCGCCGCCGTGCTTGCGATCGCGCTGCATGGCAGGAACAATGGTGCCGTGCGTTATCTCGCCTATGCGACTTTTGCCGCGGAGATGCTCTATCTCGCTTCCGTCACCGTCGGTTCGATCCTCGGTACGTCGAGCCTTTTCCTGTTTTCCGGTCTTGTGGTCGCTCTTGTCGCCTGGATTGTCATTCGGCTGGAACGGCGCTTTTCACGGGAGGCGCGCGCATGAGTTCATCGATCGCAAGGCTGCCGTCCGGCAAGGGCTACCTGCTTTCCGCGGTCATCGTCGCCGGCCTGCAGACCATAATCCTGGGCACGATCATTCAGAGCCGGGCGTCGATTCTCAGCAATGGCGCCGAAGTGCTGCTGAAGACGGCCCCGGTCGATCCGCGCGATTTCCTGCGCGGCGATTATGTCGTCCTGAACTACGACATTTCCACGGTGCCGGTGCAGACGGTTTCCGGCGGCATTCCGGCCGAGCCGGGCGAGCGCACGCTGTGGGTCCGGTTGAAGAAGCAGGGGGACGGTTTCTGGACGGTGACCGAATCGTCCTTCCACACGCTCCCGCCGCAGCCGGAGGCGGTGATCCTGCGCAGCCAGCCCTTTTATAGTGGCGGACTGGCTGCGGGCGACAGCATCCGCGTTGAATACGGCATCGAGCGTTATTACGTCCCCGAAGGTCAGGGTAAACCACTCGAGGAAGCGCGCAATGATGGTAACGTCGCTATCGCGGTGCGCGTCTCGCCGGATGGAAGCGCGCAGATCCGCAGCCTGCTCGTCGATGGCAAGCCGGTTTACGACGAACCGCTTTACTGATCCCGCAAGCCTTCGGGGCAGGGGCGCTTTCAGGCCGCAAATCCCCTGTCATTCGCCGTTCATTTTTCCTTTGCCTCGACCAAATCGGGTGATATAGAGACGCCGCGCTCCGGAAGGCCTCATGCGCAGGCATAGGCATGCGGTTCTGTGGACGCGGGTATGGTGAAATTGGTAGACACGCCAGATTTAGGTTCTGGTGCCGCAAGGCGTGGGAGTTCAAGTCTCTCTACCCGCACCAGGCTGTTTGCAGGGGGAGACTAAGAACTTGGTTGTCCCCGAGTGACCGAAGGTTGTTCCGAATACTCGGAAGTGAGTGCCGTTCCCCTTTTGGCGGAATGATACAGGAATTGGGAAAAGCCACGCGCGGCACGCAGCCGGCGTCGTGCTCAAGGAAACGAACGGCGTCTGGGCACGGCCGCCACGACATGAAGGTAGGAAGACATGCAGGTTATCGAAACGCTCGCTGAAGGGCTGAAGCGCGAAATCAAGGTCGTTATCCCGGCCAAGGACATGGAAGACAAGATGAATGAGCGTCTTGCCGATGTGAAGGACAAGATTCGCATCAACGGCTTCCGTCCGGGCAAGGTTCCCGCAGCTCACCTGAAGAAGGTCTATGGCAAGTCGATCATGGCCGAGCTCGTCAACGAGATCGTCCGCGAACAGCCGACCGCCATCCTGTCCAGCCGCGGCGAAAAGTCGGCCACGCAGCCGGAAATCGCCATGACGGAAGACAAGGACGAAGCCGACAAGATCCTCTCCGCCCAGCAGGATTTCGAATTCACGCTTTCCTATGAAGTGCTGCCGCCGATCGAACTGAAGTCGGTCAAGGGCATCAAGGTCACGCGCGAAGTCATCGACATCTCGGATGACGAAGTCAACGAGCAGGTCCTGAAGGTTGCCGAAAGCGCCCGTTCCTACGAGAGCAAGACCGGCAAGGCCGCAAACGGCGATCGCGTCACTATGGATTATGTCGGCAAGGTCGACGGTGAAGCCTTCGAAGGCGGCACCGACCAGGGCGCCGAGCTGGTGATCGGTTCCGGCCGCTTCATCCCTGGCTTCGAAGACCAGCTCGTCGGCGTCAAGGCCGGCGAAGAGAAGACCATCACCGTCACCTTCCCGGCCGACTACCCGGCCAAGAACCTCGCCGGCAAGGAAGCGACCTTCGATATTACGGTCAAGGATGTCGCGGCCCCCGGCGCTGTTGAGATCAACGACGAACTCGCCTCCAAGCTCGGCATCGAATCCGCCGATCGCCTGAAGGAGATCGTCCGCGGCCAGATCGAATCGCAATACGGCTCGCTGACCCGCCAGAAGCTGAAGCGTCAGATCCTCGACCAGCTCGACGAAATGTACAAGTTCGAGACCCCGGCTTCGCTCGTCGACGCCGAATACAACGGCATCTGGAGCCAGGTGAACAACGACCTCGCCCAGTCCGGCAAGACCTTCGAGGACGAAGACACGACCGAAGAGAAGGCCCGTGAGGAATACAAGACGCTTGCAGAGCGTCGCGTCCGGCTCGGTCTCGTTCTCTCCGAAATCGGCGAAAAGGCCGGCGTCGAAGTGACCGAAGACGAGATGCAGCGCGCCATCTACGATCAGCTGCGCCAGTATCCCGGCCAGGAAAAGCAGATCCTTGAATTCTTCCGCAGCCAGCCGGGTGCCGCCGCTTCGATCCGCGCGCCGATCTTCGAAGAGAAGGTCATCGATCACCTGCTGACCGAAATCGACGTCACCGACAAGAAGGTAACGAAGGAAGAGCTGCTCGCCGAGGAGGAAGGTGAAGCCAAGGCCGAAACCAAGAAGGCCGCTCCGAAGAAGAAGGCTGCCGCCAAGACCGAAGCCGCTGAGGCTGGCGAAGGCGAGGAAGCCGCCGCTCCGAAGAAAAAGGCTGCTCCGAAGAAGAAGGCCGCTGACGAGAGCGCCGAATAATCGCATCCAGGTTCAGACGTTTGGAAGGCCCCGTCATCGCGCGGGGCCCTTCTTTTTCGACTATCCGGCACTTCCTGGTTCATCCGCAACAACAAATAGTTGAAATAGAGTATAATTGGATGCAGATTTGCTGGTGGTGGGAGGAACCTGAAAATGACTGCAAAACACGATATGAAGAAACTGGTGGAGGAAATCTATGCCGTGCGCGATCGCGGCGATGTCGAGGCCACGCTGGCGCTGATCGGCGATGATTGTACCTTCCGGATGGCCGGAAATACACGACTGTCGCCTTTTTCGACTGAATTGGGCGGGCACGATTTTCGCCAAGTGATAGCGCAGCTCATCACTGTGTGGGATCTATCCAATATCAACACAACCAGGATCTATGTGGACGAGGACGAAAATATGGTCTTCGCCCATCGCGAAGGCGAGGTCAGACACATTCCGTCGGGCGTCAGCTTTTATACGGAATTCGTCGACAAGATTCATTTCAGCGATGGTAAACCGGTCAAGATCGTCGAATTCGTCGACACGCTGCAAGTGGCCGAGACGAGCCAGATAATCCAAATCGCATAAAGGACCATCACCGTCGGAGCGCCGGGCTTCGACTGTAGTGGCGGCCACCATTTCCGTTCAAAGGCTCTAGCCGCGGTTGCGTGAATTGCAGCTCAATTCGCGCCCCGTGTCAGTTGCGCGACTTTTCTCACATGGCTGACGGCTGCGGTTCCGCCCGATGTCTTGGTGAACAGGTTGAGGGTCTCCTCCTCATCGTCGGCCACGGGCGTCAGAGCCTGATCCATATAGGTCTTCGACTTGGCGTCCCGCGAGATCAGGAAGGCTGAAATCGTCAGGCCGATGATCGTGCCGGCGAGAGAAGCATGTTTGCTGAAAGTTTCCCAGGCAAAGCGCGGCCAGAAGAGCAGTGGATTTTCCCGCGGCAGCTCGGGACGCCGTTCGGATGGCGTCTTCAGGCGCAGAAGGCCGCTTTGCAGCGGATGCACGTTCTCCAGCGGCACAGTGGTTGCAAAGGAGACGAGAACCTTGACGAGCCTTGCGAGCGGCACCCCGGTTGCCACGGCCCGGCGCAGCAGCGTCTTCATATGATCAGGTGAATAATAGAGCGACCATGCCTCGTGGTAGATGTCTTCCCACTCCTGCTTGCTCATCTTCGGGTGCGCAGTGCAGACGTGCTCGACATCATAAATGTTGAGATCGCCATCCATCTCGACGCCCTTCTTCCACAGGACCTGATGGTCCTCGGAACCTGGCAGCGGTGTCAGGATGAAGAATTCGATCACGTCGAGCGGCAGTTCTTCCTGAATGATCGCGATATCGCGGCGGATCGATTCCGGCGTATCGGCCGGGAAGCCCAAGATATAACCGGCAAGCGTCATGATGCCCTGCGCCTTCCAGGCAAGCAGCATCTTGCGGTATTCGGTGATCTTGTTCTGGTTCTTCTTGGCGGCGGTCAGATTGTCCGGATTGACGTTTTCGAGGCCGATGAAGACGCGGGTGACGCCGGCGCGCCGGGATTTTTCGATAAAGTTCGGGATCTTGTGGCAGAGCGTGTCGACCTGGATCATCAGGCCGAGCGGAATGCCGTCCCGTTCCCTGAGCTCTATCAGCCGGTCGAAGATCGCTTCCCAATCCTTGTTGCGGGCGAAATTGTCATCGGTGATGAAGAATTTGTGGATGCCCTGCGCCCAGTTCATCCGCACCAGCTTTTCGACATCGTCGGCCGAACGGAATCGCGATTTTCGCCCTTGGACGTTGATAATGGTGCAGAACGAGCACTGGTAGGGACAGCCGCGCCCGGCATCGAAGCTGGTGCTGAGGCCGAGTGTGCGCTGGATATTGTCCTTGGGCAGGAAGGGAACCGGCGTGCCGCCGATGCCGGGAAGGTCGTTCATGAAATTGTAGAGCGGCTTCAGCTCGCCGCTTGCAGCGTCGCGCAGCACCATATCGAGCCGACCCTCGGCCTCGCCGGCGAACATCGAGATGCCCAAGTCGCGGCAGGCGTCGAGCCCGACCGCCTGGCCGTCGAGCATCGACAGGCAGCCGGACACGTGAAAGCCGCCCATCGAAACCGGCAGGCCGGCATTGCGGAAGGGGCGGGCGATATCGAGCGCGCGCGGATATTGGTTCGATTGGACGCCGACCAGCGCGACCATGCCGAAATTGCCGTGGCGCTTGAACTGGGCGAGCAGCCGGGCGAAATCGATCCGCGTATTGGTCTCGTCGATGACGGTGATGTCGATCGCGGTATCGGGTCCAAGCACCTGGCGCTCGGCGCATTCGGCGGCGATGCCGTAGAGGGCCGCGAGCGAATTGGAAGGGATCATCGCCCGCCACCAGCGGATGACGTAGCCGTCATCGTCGTAATGCGATGGCTTGATCAGGATCAGCTGAAAACGTCTGCGTGCGGCTTCCAAAGCATGGGACAAGAGTATCTATCTTTCTTTAGAAACGTCTGCCCGGAGGCAAAATGGCGTTGAAGGCACAAATCAGGCAAGGCGTATCAATGCGATCTATCGAAGGCGTAGAATCGAACACTGCGCGCAGAAGTTTGGTCGGTGCGCCGTTCTTCAATATACTACACCACATCGAGCAGCAATGCGCGGTGGTCGGAGACCTCGGGCGCCTCGACCACCTCGAACCTCGCAACCTTCACCTCCGGCGTAACCAGCATGTAGTCGGCAAAGCGGCCTTGCTTCAGATAGTAGGAGGTCCGCGTGTCGACAAGACCGTTTCCGGTGACGAGATCGGAAAGGCCCAATCGGGCGAGGATCTTGAAGGTCGCACTGTCGGGAAGCACGTTGAAATCTCCGCAGACCACGAGCCCTTCGTCCCCGGGCCAGACCCGTTCGATGAGTCCGACGAGCGCCAATGCCTGCTCTGTGCGCGCCGGCGTATCGCCCTTGCCGGCAGGATCCCGCAGGCCATGCATATGGGCGATGGTGATCGCGGAAGCGTTCCCATGGCTGAAGAGACGGATGCAATGCGCGTTTCGCGGACGGGGATGTTCGCCCCAGCCGCCGGCGGAAAAACTGCCGTGCACGAAATTCATCGCCTGGGCGATGACGGAATGCGATTTCCGCACGAAGGTCGCCAGCCCGAATTCAGCGACAATGGCGGTATCGCCGTCGAAGAGCGTGCCTCTCGATGTCGGGCAGAAGAAGCCGTCATGGCCGGGCAGGGCGGCGCTGATCTCAGCAAACAGATTGGTGCGCTGCGGCAGTTCCAGCCCCGCATCACGATAGATCGACCATCCGGACCTAGGATCCGGCCCCCGCAGCACCTCCTGCAGGCAGAGCACATCAGCATCGGCCTCCCTGACATAATCGATCAGGGCTTCATGCAGGCTGCCACCCCATGCGTTCAGCGAAATGATGCGCAATGTCTGCGGCTCCCTTCGGATGACGGGATTGAGATGGCTGCTCTGTTGCCGTGCGCCTACAATTCCGACTTGATGTCGCCCATCCGGTTCCAGGCGTCGAGGCCGGCGATCTTGTAGGCTTCGGCGAGCGTCGGATAGTTGAAGGTGTTTTCGACGAAATATTCGACCGTGCCTTTGAGATTGAGCACCGCCTGGCCGATATGCACCAGCTCGGTGGCGCCTTCGCCGACGATATGCACGCCGAGCAGGCGGCGCGTCTTCAGTGAGAAGATCAGTTTCAGCAGCCCGGTATCGAGGCCCATGATGTGGCCGCGCGAGGTCTCGCGAAAGCGGGCAATACCGCATTCATAGGCAATACCACGTTCCTTCATTTCCTCTTCGGTCAGGCCGCAGGTCGAAATCTCCGGCACGGCATAAATGCCGTAGGGAAAATATTTCTGCGGCTCCTTCGCGACGGCCCCGATCGCCACGCGCGCGGCGATGCGGCCCTGCTCCATCGAGGTCGAGGCAAGGCTCGGAAAGCCGACGACGTCGCCGGCGGCATAGACGTTCGCAACCGATGTCTGGAACGTCTCGGGATTGACTTTCAGGCGGCCCCGGCTGTCCGCCTCCAGTCCGATCGCCGGAAGGTTCAGCGTGTCGGTCGCCCCCATGCGGCCGGCGGCGAAGAGCACCATGTCGGTGGTCAGACGCCGGCCGCTGTCGAGCGTCAGCTCGACCTTGCCGTTGTCGAGCGTCTCGACTTTGTCGGCCTTCTGACCGAGCAGCAGCTTCATGTTGCGGTCGCGCAGCTGATAGGTGAAGTCCTCGACGATTTCCTTGTCGATGAAGTCGAGCATCGTCGCCTTCGGGTCGATGACGGTGACGGCGGTGTCGAGCGCGCTGAAGATCGTCGCGTATTCTATGCCGATGACGCCGGCGCCAATGACGATCATCGAGCGCGGCAGCTCTTCGATGTCGAGCAGTTCGTCGCTGTCGAGGACCGTCTTGCCGTCGAAGGGCATGTAATCGGGGCGAAACGGCTTGGTGCCGACAGCGAGCAGCACGCTGGCGGCGCTGACCTGGGTAATCTCGCCATCATCCTTGATCACCTGCAGCGTCGACGCATCGACGAAGCTCGCCCTGCCGCGCATGTGGTGCACACGATTGCGGGCGAACTGATGCTCGAGCACTTCCACTTCATGGTTGAGCGTAATCAGCAGGCGACGGCGCAGGTCTTCGGCGCTGATTTCCTGCTTGACACGATAGGATCGCCCATAAAAACCGCGTTCGCGCCAGCCGGAAAGATTGAGCGCCGTCTCGCGCAACGTCTTCGAGGGAATGGTGCCGGTATGGACGGATACGCCGCCGACGCGTTTACCCTGCTCGATGACAAGCACTTTCTTGCCGAGTTTGGCGGCCTGGATCGCGCCGCGGCGCCCCGCAGGACCGCTACCCACCACAACGAGATCGTACTGAAACATCATCAAGCCTCGGATTGGAATGGAATCATTTGCGACAAAAATGTCGCCTCTCATCGGTAGCCGGTCAATGTTACAGATTGTTTTACGACCGCCGATTCAGCGGGACCTGTGTTTAATCAGCGTCAGCCTTCCGGCCGACATGGCCGCTCTTGACGTCGTCGTGGGCGATGATAGCAAGTGCTTTCGCCGCGTCGATGATCACCTTCGTCAAATCGATGTCAGCGCGCGACGGCTTTTCATGCGCGGGTGATGTAGTCCGCCGAAATGTCACCCACCTCGGTCACGCCGAGCAACGCCATATTGCTATGCAGTTCCGTCTTCAGGATATCCGCCGCCTTGAGCACGCCCGGTAGGCCCGCGACGGCCGCAGCATAAAGGAACGGCCTGCCCACGAAGACGAAACAGGCGCCGAGGGCGAGGGCTTTCATAATGTCGGTTCCACGCCTGACGCCGCCATCGACCATGACGGCAATGCTGTCTCCGACACGTGCCGCAATCTCCGGAAGAACCTGAAGGGGAGATGCGGTGCCGTCGAGCTGGCGGCCGCCATGATTGGAGACGATCACTCCATCCGCGCCGGTATCGGCAGCCCGTGCCGCGTCTTCAGGATGCATGATTCCCTTGACGACGAGCTTGCCGGACCACCGCTCACGTATCCGCTCCAAATGGCTCCAGTTGAGATGGTCACGCTTGCCGAAGTCGCGCGTGACGTTCGAGGAAATGATCGGCGCGCCTCGTGTGGCATAGGAATTTTCAAAATGCGGAATGCCGTGCCGGGCGAGCGTGCGCAGAAATGTACCGGTGGTCCAGCGGGGGTGCGAGATGCCCTGCCATGCCAAGCGCAGACCGGGGCGCAAAGGCGTCGAAAACCCAGCCCTGACATTGTTTTCGCGGTTGGGCAGCGTGGCCGTGTCCACGGTCAGCAGAAGCGTGTCGATGCCGGCCGCCGCGACGCGATCGATGAGAGCATCGATACGGTCGGGTTCGCCGGGCAAATAGGCCTGAAACCATGCTTGTGGCGAGGCCGCAGCGATCTCTTCCAGGGCGATGAGTGACGAGCCGCTGATGATCATCGGGATTCGCGATTGATCCGCGCCTTGCGCGAGCACGATGTCCCCCCGATAGGCCATCAGCGCACTGATTCCCATCGGCGCGATGCCGAACGGGACGGAATACGTTTTGCCGAAGAGGCTCGTCTCGGTGCTACGCGTCGAAACGTCCCGAAGCACACGCGGCCGGAAGGCGTAGGCCTGGAAGGCCTCCGCGTTATGCCGCAGCGACGCATTGGTCTCGGTCGCGCCGGCGATGTAACCGAACAGTGGCTTCGGCAGATGTCGCCGCGCCTTGACTTCGAAGTCGTCGAGGCAGAGCACGTTGCGGCAGAGCCGGGTCGATCGATCAGTGATTCCGCTGCGGATCGTCATGAGCTTCGTCTTCTCGGTATTCCCAGCGGGCATTATTCGATGAGTGGCGGCGCAGATTTCATACAATCGCGCGCCACCGACTGCTGTCAACTCCAGCCTTGCTTTTCAGATCAGCCTCAGCCCCTTGAGGCTGACATGGCCGTCCTTGCCGATGATGATGTGGTCGTGGACGGTGATGTCGAGCGCCTTGGCCGCCTCTATGATCACCTTTGTCATGTCGATGTCGGCGCGTGAGGGCGTCGGGTCGCCCGACGGGTGGTTGTGGACGAGGATGATCGCCGTTGCCGAAAGCTCGAGCGCGCGCTTGACCACTTCGCGCGGATAGACCGGCGTATGGTCGACCGTGCCGCGGCCCTGCACCTCGTCGGCGATCAGAACATTGCGCTTGTCGAGGAAGAGAATGCGAAATTGTTCGCGGGTCTCGTGCGCCATGGCCGCGTGGCAGTATTGAATGACCGAGGACCAGGAGGAGAGCACCTGCTTGCTTCTGATCTCGCTTTTCAGCGTCCGGTGGGCCACGGTCGAGATCAGCTTCAGGTCGAGGGCTACATTCTCGCCGACCCCCTTTACCTCGGTTAGCAGCGCCGCCGGCGCGCCAAAAACGCCTGAAAGCGAGCCGAAGCGTTCGATCAGCGCCTTGGCGATCGGTTTGGTGTCGCGCCGCGGGATCAGGCGGAAAAGCAGAAGTTCGAGGATTTCGTAGTCGGCAAGCGCCGTGTCGCCCTGTTCGCGAAAGCGCTCACGCAGCCGCTCGCGATGACCGTGGTAATGCTCCGGTCCGGAGAGCGAGGCGGGCAGGGCGGTCCGGCCATTCGGCACGGTCGGGTTTTGCGGCCGGCCGCCGAAGAACGAACGCTCGTCGGCAACAGGCTCTTCAGTCGCGAAAGGCAGCTCGTCGTCGGGAGATGTCGCAGCAGGCCTCTTCGCCATCGGATCATCACCTGGCAAGCGACGGCAGTCCGGGCCGGTCGAGCCCGGCAGGTGACAGCGTGAAGATTTCGCAGCCGTCGGCGGTGACGCCGACCGTATGTTCGTATTGCGCCGAAAGCGAGCGGTCGCGGGTCACCGCGGTCCAGCCGTCGGCCAGCACCTTCACATGCGGCCGGCCGAGATTGATCATCGGCTCGATGGTGAAGATCATGCCCTCGCGCAGTTCCGGCCCCTCGTTGGCGCGGCCGTAATGCAGGATATTCGGCGAATCGTGGAACAGCCGGCCGACGCCGTGGCCGCAGAAATCGCGCACCACCGAGCAGCGCTCGGCCTCCGCATAGGTCTGGATCGCCTCGCCGATCGCGCCGGTGCGGGCGCCGGGCCTGACCGCGGCAATGCCGCGCATCAGTGATTCATAGGTCACTTCGAGCAGTCGCTCGGCGGCGCGCTTGACCGTGCCGACAGGATACATTCGGCTGGAATCGCCATGCCAGCCATCGAGCACGAAGGTGACGTCGATATTGACGATATCGCCTTCGCGCAACGGCTTGTCGTTGGGAATGCCGTGGCAGACCACATGATTGATCGAGGTGCAGGTCGACTTGGTGTAGCCGCGATAGTTCAGCGTCGCCGGATAGGCGCCGTGATCCATGCCGAAATCGAAGACGAACCGATCGATCTCGTCGGTCAGCAGGCCCGGCTTGACGATATCGGCCAGCGCATCGAGGCAGCGGGCGGTCAGCTGGCATGCCTTGCGCATGCCGTCGAATGCTTGCGTGTCGTAAAGCCGGATGGCGCCGGTGTTTTTCGGCGGCGCGGAAGAGGCTTCGATATAGTTCACCATTGCAGGGCCTTAGCGGAGAATATTAGCTTTGTTCATAATGCAGCTATGACGGGTTCGTCCATCGCGATCAACTGCCGGGGCGATATTTCTGAAGGCATTTGGCCGCCTCCCGCACCCATTCGAAGCGGAATTATTCGTGCCGAACGAAATATCCACAATCTTCCCAAGGGGATAGGATTGATTGGAAGAAACCTCCCCGCTACTCACCGATTGGTGACAGCGGGGAAGGGTCGGTCATGCTGAATGAAGCGATAAATCTTGATAGTTCGCCCGGAGCCGGTGGCGAGCCTGAACGACGCGTGCGCGACCGCGGCGCCACCGAGCGCGCCATCCTTGCCGCTGCCAAGAGCCTGCTGGCGGAGGAAGGCTTCCAGAATTTCGGCATCAATGCGGTCGCCCGCCGCGCCGGTTGCGACAAGCAGTTGATCTATCGCTATTATGGCGGCCTTGACGGTCTGGTCGAGGCGATCGGCGCCGATCTCGGCACATGGGTGAGGGATCGTATTCCGGAAGATGCCGGCGGGATGTTCCTGCTCACCTACGGTGATTTGATGGAGCGGCTGGCGCTGCTTCTGCTCGACGCCTTGAAAAATGACCCGCTCATGCGCCGCATCCTCGCCTGGGAGGTCTCGGAAAATACCGAGCAGGTGAGGCGGCTTTCTGAAGCACGCTCAAAGGCTCTCGCCCTCTGGTTGGATCGCATGCGCGGTTCGCTGGCACCGCCGAAGGGCGTGGATGCCACCGCCGTCAACGCGGTCGTCATCGCAAGTATCCAACACCTGGTGCTTGCCGGGGCGGCCGGCGGCCAGTGCGCCGGCCTTTCGCTGAAGACGTCAAAGGATTGGGAGAAGGCGGCGCTAGCGCTGAAGCGTCTCGTACGCGGCGTCTATGGCTGAGGTTCGCGTTATCCACAGGAGGCGGGTCCGGCGTTAACCTTAACGAATGGTTTACATTGCGTGGGGCGTGTTAAGCCGACACTGTGTCATCAGCAGAGATGGTACGAGTGAGAGTCCCGAGTTTGTCCATGGGAAGCAAGATCGCCAAGGCCGTGTTCCTGATGACGGCAATAATGTTCTTCGCAGTCCTGGCGCTGGATATCGCAGTTCCGACGCTGGTGCTCTGCACCATGGCATTGTCGAGCTGGGTGGTCTCGCTCGATCTGCCCGTCGTGCGCAAGCAGAGAGGAGAGACCGCATGAAGTGGTTTCTGATCTTCTGGGCCGGCCCCATCGTCTTTCTGGGCGGATGGTACTGGCTCTCCTATTACGACATCAATTTTGGCTTCCTGATGCTGACGCGCCAGGTCCATGACTTGACGTTCCAGATCTACGGCGAGGCGCTCGGCATGCCGCCGGAGGCTATCCCGCCGCTCGTTGCTCGGGCGATCGCCGTCGACAGTCTCGTCGTCTTCGCCATCCTTGGCTTCAGAAGGCGTAAGCCGATCATGGCTTGGTGGCAGGCGCGTCAGGCGCTGAATTCATCTCCATCAGACCTTGCCAGCAAGGAAAGCCTGTCGAGCGCGCCCTGAAGGATGAAGCTGGCCGCTGCCGAATCGATACGTTCGGCGCGTTTGGCCCGCGAGACGTCCATTTCGAGCAGCGTCCGTTCGGCTGCGACGGTCGAAAGCCGCTCATCCCAATAGACGAAGGGCAGCGCCGTCTTCTGCTCCATGTTGCGCACGAAGGCGCGCGTCGCCTGCACGCGTGGGCCTGCCGACCCGTCCATGTTCATCGGCAGGCCGATCACGAAACCCGCGACCTTTTCCGTTGCCGCGAAATCCAGCAGCGCCTGCGCATCGATGGTGAATTTGACACGGCGGATTACCGGCCGCGGCGTAGCGAAACGCCGTCCGAGATCGGACATCGAAAGCCCGATCGTCTTGGTGCCGAGATCAAGGCCGGCGATCGCCTGCCCGGGGGCAAGAATCCGGGCCATATCCTCGATCGTCAGCACCGTCATTACCGTTTCATCCTGTCAAAAGAAATTGAAGCCGCCGCCGCTTCCCTTCGCCGGCGCATGAGATATGTCCTTACCATCGAAATCAGATTTTGCATCACGTTAGGAGAGATTTCATGAAGATCACCTGGCTTGGCCATTCCGCCTTTCGCATCGAAACCGGCAAAGCGAAGATCCTGCTCGACCCGTTCCTCAATCATAATGCTTCCTTTGCCGGCCAGGACATCAAGGATGTTTCTTCAGGCATCACCCATATCCTGCTGACGCACGGTCATGGCGACCATGTCGGAGATACGATCGCCCTCGCCAAGGAAACCGGCGCCGTCGTTCTCGCCAATGCCGATCTCGCCGCCTGGCTGGGTTCCAAGGGCGTTGACAGGATCGAAATGGGAAATACCGGCGGCACGGTCACCTTCGGCGGCTTCTCGGCGACCTTCACCAATGCGCTGCATTCCTCTGCCCAGATCACCGAAGACGGCGTCTCGCACGCGCTCGGCAACGCCAACGGCCTGATGCTGCATTTCGACGACGAAGCCTCAATCTTCGCCATGGGCGACACCGACATCTTCTCCGACATGGGGCTGATCAACGAACTGCACCAGCCCGATATCGGTTTCGTGCCGGTTGGCGACCGCTTCACCATGGGCGGCGCGGTGGCGGCACTCGCCTGCCAGCGTTACTTCAGCTTCAAGACCGCCATCCCCTGCCATTTCGGCACCTTCCCGATCATCGATCAGACTGCCGATAAGTTCATTGACGGCATGGAGGGATCGAAGACGCGGGTGAAGGCGCTGAAGCCTGCCGAGAGCCTGTCGATCTGACGAAACCCCGTTGCACCGGGCGGACATGGCCTTTATAGCGAGTAGGAAAAATCCTATCCGGAGAATGCCATGTCCGTCGATCTTGCCACCGTGAAGCGCGTCGCCAAACTTGCCCGTATTGCCGTCTCCGAGGACGAGGCAAATCGTATGGTCGGCGAGCTGAACGGCATCCTGGGCTTCGTCGAGCAGCTCTCCGAAGTCAATGTCGACGGCGTCGAGGCGATGACGTCGGTCACCCCGATGGCGATGAAGAAGCGGGCCGATGTGGTGAGCGATGGCAACAAGGCCGCCGATATCGTCGCCAACGCGCCGGTCACCGACCATAATTTCTTCCTGGTGCCGAAAGTCGTCGAATAGGGCGTCGAAAGCCTCTTTCCGACCCTGTTGCCAATTTAAAGATCTGAAGCGAAAACACGATGAGCGAACTCACCAGCCTGACCATTGCCGAAGCCCGCCGGAAACTGCGCGCCAAGGAGATCACCGCAATCGAACTCACCGACGCTTATATCGCGGCGATCGATGCGGCCAATGAGCGGCTGAACGCCTATGTGAAGGTCACGCCGGACCTTGCCCGCGTCATGGCCAGGAAATCGGACGAGCGGATCGCCGCCGGCGCGGCGGGCGAGCTGGAAGGCATTCCGCTCGGCATCAAGGATCTCTTCGCCACCGTCGGTGTCCACACCCAGGCCTGCAGCCATATCCTCGACGGGTTCGAGCCGCGATATGAATCGACGGTCACGCAGAACCTTTGGGACGACGGCGCCGTCATGCTCGGCAAGCTGAACATGGACGAATTCGCCATGGGCTCGTCCAACGAGACCTCCTATTACGGCCCGGTGATCAATCCCTGGCGAGCTGAGGGCTCCAACCAGCAGCTCGTTCCGGGCGGCTCCTCCGGCGGCTCGGCCGCGGCCGTCGCCGCGCATCTTTGCGCCGGCGCCACCGCGACCGATACCGGCGGCTCGATCCGCCAGCCCGCCGCCTTCACCGGTACCGTCGGCATCAAGCCGACCTATGGCCGCTGCTCGCGCTGGGGCACCGTCGCTTTCGCCTCCTCGCTCGATCAGGCCGGTCCGATCGCCCGCGACGTGCGCGATGCCGCGATCCTCTTGAAGTCGATGGCAAGCGTCGACGCCAAGGACACGACCTCGGTGGATCTGCCCGTGCCGGATTACGAGGCCGTGCTCGGCCAGTCGCTGAAGGGCATGAAGATCGGCATCCCGAACGAATATCGCGTCGACGGCATGCCTGAGGAGATCGAGACCCTGTGGCGCCAGGGCATTGCCTGGCTGAAGGATGCCGGCGCCGAGATCGTCGATATTTCGCTGCCGCACACCAAATATGCGCTTCCGGCCTATTACATCGTCGCTCCTGCCGAGGCATCCTCGAATCTGGCGCGGTACGACGGCGTGCGCTACGGCCTGCGCGTCGACGGCAAGGATATCGTCGACATGTACGAGAAGACGCGCGCCGCCGGCTTCGGCCAGGAAGTCAAGCGCCGCATCATGATCGGCACCTATGTGCTGTCGGCCGGCTATTACGATGCCTATTACATCCGCGCCCAAAAGGTCCGCACGCTGATCAAGCGCGATTTCGAGCTTGCCTTCGACGCCGGCGTCGACGCCATCCTGACCCCGGCCACCCCATCCTCGGCCTTCGGCGTCGCCGACGAGAACCTCGCCGCCGATCCGGTGAAAATGTACCTGAACGACATCTTCACGGTGACGGTCAACATGGCCGGCCTGCCGGGCATCGCCGTGCCTGCCGGCCTCGACCAGAAGGGCCTGCCGCTCGGCCTGCAGCTGATCGGCAAGGCGTTCGACGAGGAAACCCTCTTCAAGACCGCTTACGTCATCGAACAGGCCGCCGGCAAGTTCACGCCGGCGAAGTGGTGGTAACGGACCTAACAATTCGAAAGATAACGGCTGCCGATCACGAAGCGGTCGGCGCCGTAGGCTTTGCCGCATGGGCTGCAAGCGACGCCTTCGAGGACAGCTATCTCGATCCCGATGTGATTGCCAAAGTAAAGCACGAGTTCACCATCTTTCCGGGAGAGACGAGCGGCGATATTTTCGTTGCCGAACTCGGCCAGGCGATCATCGGTTGGGGCGCGCGCGAAAACGAACCGGATTATGTGTCCGACCTATGGGGGGTGCATCCCGATCATCAGGGCAGGGGCATCGGCCGGGCGCTTCTGTTTCATCTGTGCGCGCTGATGGCGGCGGAAGGGTTGATGATCGCCCGGCTCGATACGCACGCCAAAAACAAGGGCGCGATCCGGCTTTACGAACGCTGCGGTTTCACCATCGTCTGGCGCGGCCGTGAATTTTCCAGAAGCATGGGCGTCGAGCTCGAAAAGGTACATCTGGAGAAGCGGCTGGCTCATCGATAGCTGGAACCAAGGAGGTGGTTTTATGGCGAACAATGATGTTGCGCAACTGATCGAGGCAATCGATCGTCTTGCGACTGGTAGTTTCGTCATGGGCGCGGATTGGCAGGCAGTTCATGATATCTGTCAGCGCCACGAAGGGGAACAGCCGTTCGACTGGGGCCATGCTCTTTGCCATCGCATCGAGGGCGACGACTGGAATGCCGATTACTGGTATCGCCGCGCCGGCAAGACGCGCGGCACGGGCACGATGGCCGACGAATGGGCGGCGATGCGAGCGGTATTGTCTCAGAAGCCCTGAGGCTGAACCCCTGACCTCGCCGATTTGAGGCGCGATCAGGTTGATTGCCGATTATCTATTGTTCAGCTGTGATCTGACCAACTTTAACCCTCTTTCGGTTATCCGGTAGGGCTGGCCGCCTGACGATTTAATCGCCTTCAGCCGCTTCAGCCTGCGGAAGAGATCGAGGTCGACGCCGGGATAGAGCCAGCCGTCGCGGGTGAAGCAACTGACTGCCTCGATCTTCCTGTCGTCGTCGCGGGTGATTTCGATGCGGCCGCCTTGGGCCATAAGATGCAGGATGCGCTGCTCCGTGCGAGAAATGTCCATGTATTTAGATCCGGTATCGCGCCCGGCAGGGCGCACAAAAACGGTCTGACGCTCGATCGAACATCAGGGCTTCGTTTTTTCAGGCCCATGCGCACAAGAAACTTGCGGGCAGGGCCTTTACCGGGTCTCAGACAGGTTCAACATAAACACCTCGATAGGGTTTTGTATTGAGGTCGCAAAAGGCGGTCAAGAGCGCCTTTGTCGTTCAAAACCCGTCGAAAATCATGGTTTCCACCCGTCATCCTTTGGGGGCACTGGTAAAATCCGCGACTCAATGGTCTAGTTGAGGGGTAACGCGGAGGTGTCTTTGATCCACATTCGCAATGCCCGCGACGGGGAAGCGGAACTGTTGAGTGAAATCGGGCTGAGGGCCTGGCAGAGGGCGATGGCGTCGATCGGCGAATCGGACGCGATGATCGACGCAGCGCGTAGCGCCTTTCGCAACTTTGTGGAAAACGACTGGCTGACCATCACCGTCGTCGAACAGAACGGCCAGGTCGCCGGCTGGGCGGCGCGCGAGGGCCTGGATGAAACCATCTCGGATTTCTGGATCGACCCCGTCTTCACCGGCCAGGGGCTGGGTTCGGCGCTTCTCGAGCGCATCGAAAAGGAGATCGCCGAACAGGGCTTCGACAAGGCAGCGATGCAGACCCATTCCGGCAACGGCGAGGCGATCGGCTTTTTCCGGAAACACGGCTACAGCATCCACTGGCTCTCGGTCGCCTATAATCCGAAGCTCGACCGCGACGTGCCCTCCGTCGGGCTGACGAAGCAGCTCGTCTCCGACGGCGGCGGATACGGAGAGGAATTCTGACGTTTCAAAGGCTCTGGAGAAGGTACAGGCTCCATTGCGGCGCGAAGATTAGCACCGCAGTCAAAGCGCCGTGCATAACCAGGATTCCCATGAGGACCGAACGGAACGGTTCCTTTCGCGTCTTGTGCCGCAGCAACTGCTGTGCCGCCACGGCGCCAATGCTGCCACCGACCAGCGCAAGCATCAGAAGTGTGCGTTCGCTTATGCGCCACCGGCCGTGGCGCGCCGCCTGCTTGTCCAGGAAATAGACCCAAAAGGCCAAGAGGTTCAGCGCCAGAAACAATGCGGCCAATTTGGTGATATCGGTCATCGTCATGCCGCAACTCTATCGTGACCCGGTTAACTCATGCCAAATGTCGCCAAGGCCGCCGAACCGCACTGCGCTCATGGCGAAAGCCTTGCACCGGCACGCCATTTCCTTTACCTCACCAGTGGAAAAGAACAGCCTGCAAAGAGTATCAGATGACCCTTGTCGACGTCCGCACGCCTGATCCGAAACGCTTCATCCCCGGCGCCACCGGCGACTGGGAAGTCATCGTCGGCATGGAAGTCCATGCCCAGGTGCTGTCGAATTCGAAGCTCTTCTCCGGCGCCTCGACGGAATTCGGCAAGCCGCAGAATTCGAACGTGTCGCTCGTCGATGCCGCCATGCCCGGCATGCTGCCTGTCATCAACGAGGAATGCGTGAAACAGGCGGTGCGCACCGGGCTTGGCCTCAAGGCTCAGATCAACAAGCGTTCGCTCTTCGACCGCAAGAACTATTTCTATCCCGACCTGCCGCAGGGCTATCAGATCTCGCAGTTCAAGGACCCGATCGTCGGCGAGGGCAAGATCGTCATTTCTCTCGGGCCGGACCGTCAGGGCCAGTTCGAGGACATCGAGATCGGCATCGAGCGCCTGCATCTGGAACAGGATGCCGGCAAGTCGATGCACGACCAGCATGCGACCATGTCCTATGTCGATCTGAACCGGTCCGGCGTGGCGTTGATGGAAATCGTCTCCAAGCCCGACATGCGTTCATCCGACGAAGCCAAGGCCTATATGACCAAGCTGCGTTCGATCGTGCGTTATCTCGGCACTTGCGACGGCAACATGGACGAGGGCTCGATGCGCGCCGACGTCAATGTCTCCGTCCGCCGCCCGGGCGAGGCTTTCGGCACCCGCTGCGAGATCAAGAACGTCAACTCCATCCGCTTCATCGGCCAGGCGATCGAATATGAAGCCCGCCGCCAGATTGGAATCCTGGAGGATGGCGGCACGATCGAGCAGGAGACGCGCCTCTTCGATCCGAATAAGGGCGAGACGCGCTCCATGCGCTCCAAGGAGGATGCGCACGACTATCGTTACTTCCCCGATCCGGACCTGCTGCCGCTCGAGTTCGACGATGCCTTTGTCACGGCGCTGGCAGCCGATCTGCCGGAACTGCCGGATGACAAGAAGGAGCGCTTCGTGCGCGAACTCGGCCTGTCGGTCTACGACGCCTCCGTACTCGTCTCCGAAAAGGCGATCGCCGACTATTTCGAGGCCGTGGCTGCGGGCCGCGACGGCAAGACGGCGGCAAACTGGGTGATCAACGACCTGCTCGGCGCGCTGAACCGCACCGGCAAGGATATCGAGCAGACGCCGGTCTCGCCGGCCCAGCTCGGCGCCATCATTGACCTCATCAAGGCCGGGACCATATCAGGCAAAATCGCCAAGGACCTCTTCGAGATCGTGCTGACCGAAGGCGGCGATCCCGCCGAGATCGTCGAAGCGCGCGGCATGAAGCAAGTTACGGATACCGGAGCGATCGAGAAGGCCGTCGACGAGATCATCGCTGCCAATCCCGATCAGGTGGAAAAGGTCAAGGCGAAGCCGACCATGGCCGCATGGTTCGTCGGCCAGGTGATGAAGGCGACCGGCGGCAAAGCCAATCCGCAAGCCGTCCAGGCGCTCGTCAAGGCAAAGCTCGGCATCGAGGAGTAAGCGGTGTACTTCGTCCGCACCGCCGGCGAGCGCGACCTGGAGAAGGTTCGCGCCTTGCTGCTGGAGAGCTTTCACGCCACCTATGACGATCTGCACGGCAAGACCAAGGTCGATGAACTGATCGCCCATCTATTCACGCCGGCGGCGCTGAAGGCGCGCCTGGTGCGCAAGGACGCCGAATTCCTTGTTGCCGACGACGGCCGCAAGATCGGCGGCATGGGTTATGCGGCAATGTCGCAGGCATTGACGAAAACCGTCATACTGCATCTCCTTTACGTCAGCCCGGCGCTGCAGCGCCAAGGCATCGGCCGCGACATCTTCTCTGAGCTCGAAACCTGCTTTCCCGATGCCGAAATCATGCGTCTCGAAGTCGAGCCGCAAAATGCGGCGGCCATCGCCTTCTACCAGGCGCATGGCTTCACCGAAGTCGGCCGCAACGAGTATAGCGCGCCCGGGCAATCCGGCATCCCGGCGCTGATTTTCGAAAAAACGCTCGAGGGGCATTGAGCTATGCTGGTGGAGATGCCCGATATTCTCGTTCGTCAGGCGCGGGCGGACGATCTGCCGGCTCTCGTGGCAATCTTTGCCGCCGATGCCCTCGGCGGTCACGGCGATACGACGGATCCTGAGGCCTTTGCCGATTATGTCAGGGCTTTCACAGCCATCGAGGCTTCGCCCAACCAGATGCTTTACGTTGCGGAGCGTGACGGCGAAGTGGTCGGCACGTTCCAGACGATGGTGACGACCTCGCTGACCGGCCGCGGCTCCTCGGCGATGATCATCGAGGCGGTGCAGACGCGCTCCGATGCGCGCGGGCAGGGGATCGGTGCTCGGATGATCGAATTTGCCATCGCCGAGGCAAAGGGCCGCGGCGTGCGCCTTGTGCAATTGACCTCGAACGCGATACGCAGGGACGCCCATCGTTTCTATGAAAGGCTTGGCTTCAAGCCTTCGCATCTGGGCTTCAAGATGGCCTTGAAATGAACCTTGGCTGTCGTGGAATCGCTGGACAATTCGGCTTGGCGACGGCATAAGCGAGAAAAGAAATTCTGGTTTGGTCCGCACTGGCGGGCACAAGGAAAAGACATGTGGAATCTTCTGGTTCAGACCTTCACCTGGTGGAACAGTCAGACGATGGGCACGCGTTTTGCGACCTGGCGTTTCGGCAAGCGCGTCGGCGAGGATGAATTCGGCAACGTCTATTATGAAGGCGGCATGTCCTCCTACGGTCTGCCGAAGCGTTGGGTGATCTACAAGGGTTATGCCGAAGCCTCTGCCATTCCGCCGGGCTGGCACGGCTGGATGCACCATCGCACCGATGTTCCTCCGTCCAAGGAAAACTACGTCGCCAAGGAATGGCAGAAGACGCACCGCCCCAACCTCACCGGATCGCCACAGGCTTACCGCCCGCCGGGCTCTCTCGCGGTTCCCGGCGAGCGTCCGCGCGTCACCGGCGATTACGACGCCTGGACGCCGGGCAACTGAGACGGCTGACCCCGGGCGATCCCCAAGCCCGGCTTTTGGCCACATTTGACCTTTACCCGCAGGTTGGCCGCGCTTCACCGCGGATGAAACTGAAAAATTATCTGGAGACGGGCACATGAAGCTCTTCACGCGGAACATGGTCCTGCGTGCCGCCGGATCGCTGCTGGCGCTCTCGGCTCTGCTTCCGCCAGTTGCGGCAAATGCCGCACGGATCGAAAATCCCGTTGCCGTCTTCTCCGGCCTCGACAAGATCACCGGCCGCATCACCACCTTCGATGTTTATGTCAACGAGACGGTCCAGTTCGGCGCACTCCAAGTGACCCCGAAGGCCTGCTACTCGCGCGACCAGGCGGAAGCGCAGAAGATCGACGGTTTTGTCGAGGTCGACGAGATCACTCTCGACCGCAAGATCCGCCGCATCTTCACCGGCTGGATGTTTGCCGCCAGCCCCGGCCTCAATGCCGTCGAGCACCCGATCTATGACGTCTGGCTGAAGGACTGCAAGATGAGCTCCGACGTCCCGGCGCCTGACGGCACCAAGGCGACGGCCCGCTGATAGTGTCGCGCGAAGCACCGCAGCGTCAGCGCGTGTGCTCGAGACGCGCAAGAAACGCCGCAACACGTTGATGCCCTCGCGCCCCTAGGCGGTCGGTGTTTTGTTCCTCTTGAAAAGGGCCTTGGCAAAGCGAAGCGCACCGCCGTCTAAACGATCGCGTTTAAAACTTCAGGTGTGGCGATTCCATCGCGGCGGCAAGCAGCAGGGCATAATCGGCCTTCGGAACGTCGATTGCGCCAAACGTCTTCAGATGCTCGGTGGTGAACTGGGTGTCGAGCAGGGTAAAGCCCTTGTTCCTGAGCCGGTCGACGAGGTGCACGAGGCAGATCTTCGAAGCGTCCGTGCGGCGTGAAAACATGCTTTCGCCGAAGAATGCCGAGCCGAGCGAAACGCCGTAGAGGCCACCGACCAGTTCATCGCCGTCCCAGGCTTCAACGGTATGGGCGTGGCCCATGTCGAAGAGCGTCGAATAGAGCGATCGGATTGTCTGGTTGATCCAGGTGCTCGGGCGACCCGACGTCTCCTCCGCGCAGGCCGCGATGACCGATTCGAAGGCGTGGTCGAAACGGATCTCGAAAGGATGGCGGCGCACCTTCTTGGCGAGACTCTTCGATACGTGGAAATGATCGAGCGGTAAGACGCCGCGCAATTCCGGTTCGACCCAGAAGATCTCCGGGTCGTCCGCGGATTCGGCCATCGGGAAGAGGCCGATGGAATAGGCGCGCAGGAGAATGTCAGGGGTGATGCCTGGTGACTTCCTGCGCGATCCTGCCATTCCTGTCCTATGCCGCCGGTGTGTTGGCGAGGTGGTGTTCTAGCCAGTGTATGTCGTAATCGCCGTTGGCGATATCCTGATTCGAGACGAGTTCCTGGAACAGCGGCAGCGTCGTCTTGATGCCGTCCACGACGAATTCATCGAGCGCGCGGCGCAACCGCATCATGCACTCGACGCGGGTGCGGCCGTGCACGATCAGCTTGCCGATCAGGCTGTCGTAATAGGGCGGGATCTTGTAGCCCTGATAGGCGCCGGAATCGATGCGCACGCCAAGGCCGCCCGGCGCATGGAAATGCGTGATCGTGCCGGGCGAGGGTACGAAGGTGCGCGGATCCTCGGCATTGATGCGGCACTCGATGGCGTGGCCGGAAAAATGCACGTCGTCCTGCGTCACCGACAGGCCGCCGCCGGAGGCGACGCGGATCTGCTCGTGCACCAGATCGATGCCGGTGATTGCTTCGGTGATCGGATGTTCCACCTGCAGGCGGGTGTTCATTTCGATGAAATAGAACTCGCCGTTCTCATAGAGGAATTCGATCGTGCCGGCGCCGCGATATTTCAGCTTCTTCATGGCGTCGGCGCAGATCTGGCCGATCTTCATGCGCTGCTCGACATTGAGCGCCGGCGAATTCGCCTCTTCCCAGACCTTCTGGTGGCGGCGCTGCAACGAGCAGTCGCGTTCGCCGAGATGGATGGCATTGCCTTCGCCGTCGCCGAATACCTGGATTTCGATGTGGCGCGGCTTGCCGAGATACTTTTCCATGTAAACGGCATCGTTGCCGAAAGCGGCTGCCGCTTCGGTGCGCGCCGTCGACCAGGCCTCGATCAGGTCGGCCTCGCTCCTGGCGACCTTCATGCCGCGCCCGCCGCCGCCGGCTGTCGCCTTGATCAGCACGGGATAGCCGATTTCGGCGGCCGTCCGCAGCGCATCCTCTTCGGTCTTCACTTCGCCGTCCGAGCCCGGCACGACGGGAATGCCGAGTTCCAGCGCCGTCGTCTTGGCGGTGATCTTGTCGCCCATGATGCGGATGTGATCCGCCGTCGGCCCGATGAAGGTGATGCCATGGGCTTCGAGAATATCGGCGAACTTGGCGTTCTCGGAGAGAAAGCCGTAGCCCGGATGCACGGCGTCGGCGCCGGTGATCTCGCAGGCGGCGACGATCTGATGGATATTGAGATAGCTCTCGCGCGAGGAGGGCGGGCCGATGCAGACACTTTCGTCGGCAAGGCGCACATGCATGGCATCGGCGTCGGCGGTTGAATGCACCACGACGCAGGCGATGCCGAGCTCCTTGCAGGCCCGGAGCACGCGAAGGGCAATTTCCCCGCGATTGGCGATGAGGATTTTCGAAATCATGGGCATGGGCCTATTCGATGACGACGAGGGCTTGGCCGTATTCGACGGGATGTCCGTCATCGACGAGAATCTCGGTCACCTTGCCCGACTTCGGCGAGGGGATCTGGTTCATCGTCTTCATCGCTTCGATGATGATCAGCGTCTGGCCTTCCTTGACCGTGGCGCCGATTTCGATGAAGGGGCGCGCGCCCGGAGCCGGCGCCATATAGACGGTGCCGACCATCGGAGCATTGACGACATTGGCTGGGTTGCGGGTCGGTGCTGCGGCCGGCGCTGCGCCCGCTGCTGCCGGAGCGGCGGCGCCCGCCGGGGCTGCGAAGGCCGGTGCTGCGATCGGCGCCTGCACGTATTGCGTCGTGCCGTTGCGCGACACGCGGATGCGCAGATCGTCCTGCTCGACCTCGATCTCCGTCAGATCCGTCTCGTTGAGAATGTTGGCGAGATCGCGGATCAGTGCCTGATCGATACCCGATTTCTTTTCAGCCATGGTGTTGCCCTGTCTTCTTCTTATACCGTGATGTTCTTCAGCGCATGCAGCGCCAGGATGTAGCTATGTGGCCCGAAGCCGCAGATCACGCCCTTGCATGCCGGCGCGATCATCGACTTGTGGCGGAATTCTTCCCGTGCATGAACGTTGGATATGTGGAGTTCGACGACGGGAATGGAAATGGCGCGGATCGCGTCGTGCAGCGCGACCGAGGTATGCGTATAGGCGCCTGCATTGATGGCGACCCCGACGGCCTTTTCGTCGGCCTCGTGAAACCAGTCCACAAGCGTACCTTCGTGGTTGCTCTGACGGAAATCGATATCGAAGCCGAGTTCGCGGCCGGCAGCTTTGCAGTCCGCTTCGATGTCCTTCAGCGTCTTGCCGCCATAAATGCCGGGTTCTCTTTTACCCAGCATGTTCAGGTTGGGGCCGTTCAGGACAAAAATCGTTTGCGTCATCGAATGTTCCGTAAATGCACGACGGCAACCTATAGACTCCGCGAAGGCTGAATGAAAGCCCTTACGGATTGGCCGGCAGCGATCGCGCCACATTTGTCCACATGGCTGAAACGCTTCGATTTTGGCGATTTGATGAGATGGCCGCGTTGATCAGCAGGCGGTCTTGCCGCAGCTGCGCATATTCTTGACCTTGGCTTCGAGATCGTCGAGCCCGACGGCGCCCGGCACCAGTTCGTTGCCGATCACGTAGGACGGCGTGCCGCTGATGCCGAGGCTGGAGGCGAGCTGGTAGGTCGCCTGAACGATGCCGTCATTCGGGCTCTTCGCCATCTCGGCGCGGATCTTGTCCTCGCTGACGCCGAGCGAGGCGGCGACGGCGATCGCGCTTTCGTCCGAGGCGCGGCCCTCGCTGCCGAGCAGGGCGACATGGAAATCGGCGTATTTTTCAGGCGCCAGCTTGCGGAAGGCGTCCGCCACCTTGTGGGCGGCGACGGAGTCCGGCCCGAGGATCGGAAATTCCTTGAGCACGAATCGAACGTTCTTGTCCTTTTTCAGCATTGCCTGCATGTCGGGAAGCGCATGGCGGCAGTAGCTGCAATTATAGTCGAAGAACTCGACGACGGTGACGTCACCCTTCGGATTGCCGAGCGCGACGTCGTTCTTCGAATCGAAGATGTCGGTCGTGTTCTCTTCGATCGCCATATTGGCCTTCGCCAGCCGCTGGGCTTCCTGCTTCTTCTGGAGCGCCTCCTGGACGTCGAGCATGATCTCGGGATTCTCGATCAGGTACTGCTTGATGAACTCGCCGAACTCCTTCTTCTGCTGGTCGTCGAGTGCTGCTGCCGGAAACGGAAGGGCAATCGATGCTGCAAGAGCCACCGCGGTGAAGCTTTTCGGGAGAAATGCCATAATATCCTCGTCATCGGCGATGTGGCCGTCTCTCTGCCGAGAAGACCGTCGCCGGGTTAATGGACTTGACTGCGTCGCGTCAAGGTACGGCGCGTTCGGTTCTGCTCAAACAGGAATTTTTCATCCCCGCGTCACGCTCGCGGGATTGTGATGAGCCGATTAATGCGGCAATTGTCGGGCCGTCATTGAAGAAGCCGAGCGAGAAACGATCTTGTTTTCCATATCCAAACGCAGCGAAGTCGAGCCTTTTCACGCCATGGATGTCCTGGCGGAAGCGACGAAGCGGCGCGCCAACGGCCATCCCGTCATCTCGATGGCAGTCGGCCAGCCTTCGCATCCGGCACCCCGGGCGGCGATCGAAGCAGCGCGCGAAGCCCTTGCCGAGGGCCGGATCGGTTACACCGATGCGCTGGGAACGGCGCGGCTGAAATCGGCGCTTGCCTGGCACTACAAGGATCGCCACGGCCTGGAGATCGATCCGGCGCGCATCGCCGTCACCATCGGTTCCTCGGCCGGCTTCAATCTCGCCTTCCTGTCGCTCTTCGATGCCGGTGACGCGGTGGCGATCGCCAGACCGGGTTATCCCGCCTATCGAAATATTCTTGGCGCGCTCGGTCTGAAGGTCGTCGAGGTGCCGGTAACGGCCGAGACCCATTTCACGCTCACCCCCGAGAGCCTCGAGGCGGCGCAAAAAGAAGCCGGTGTCCGACTGAAGGGTGTGCTGCTCGCAAGCCCCGCCAACCCGACCGGCACGGTAACGGGCCGCGAGGGGCTGAAGGCGCTTTCGGATTACTGCGCAGCCCATTCCATCGCCTTCATTTCCGATGAAATCTACCACGGGCTGACCTTCGCCGGCGAGGAGGTGAGCGCACTGGAACTGACCAACGAGGCGATCGTCATCAACTCCTTCTCAAAATATTATTGCATGACCGGCTGGCGGATAGGTTGGATGGTATTGCCGGAACGCCTGGTGCGGCCGATCGAGCGGGTGGCGCAGAGCCTTTATATCTCGCCGCCCGAGCTCTCCCAGATTGCCGCCACGGCCGCGCTAGGCGCCGGCGCCGAGCTCGATCGTTATAGGGCGAGCTATGCTGCCAACCGCGAGTTGCTGATGCAGCGCCTGCCGCAGATCGACCTTTCGATCGCCTCGCCGATGGACGGTGCTTTCTACGCCTATCTCGACGTCACCCGCTTCACCAATGACAGCATGGGCTTTGCCAAACGCATGCTCGCCGAAATCGACGTCGCCGCAACGCCTGGTCTCGATTTCGATCCGCTGGACGGAAATCGAACTTTGCGTCTGTCTTACGCGGGTTCGGAAGCGGAGATCGCCGAGGCGGTGGAGCGAATCGCTGCTTGGCTGAAATAGCCAGCGTCCGCTGTTGCCCTGTCGGTCAGCCTCGAGAGGAAAACAGCGATGCCAGCGTCGAACCCGGCTTGTTGTTCAGCCGCGGCACGACGACGAGCTGCTTGATGTCGCCGCGTTTGTAGGCGGCCAGAAAGCGCTTGTAATCCTTGAAGACGAGGCAGCCGTTGGAATCGCCGTTCTTGCCGAGCATGTAAGTGTGGGCGAGCAGCCCCACGCGGTCGTAGATGGCGTCCGAGCCCTCGACCGGCGTCATCCGCAGCGCTTCGACACCATGAAAGAGGGCCTCGCGCATGGTCAGGACATAGGTGTGCGGCGGCGTCGGTCCGCGCATCTTCTGGCTCACGTAACGAGGGTTGTCGCGCATCTTTCCGAGACCGGAATGAGCCTCCAGCCGTTCGCCATTCGGCAGGTAGACGGTGCTGTTTTCGATATCATAGATCGCGACACCCGCCCGCAGCTTCGGCGAGAAGACCGGCTTGTCGTAGCGCGGCACGGCATCGTCCTCATCGTCCTCGATCGGCGAGTTCGGCTGGGCATAGGCCAGGACAGGCCCAGCAGAGCGCTGCTCACCCTTGGCGGCCGGCGCCGGTTTGCCGACGAGTCCGTCCGGACGCGCCATCGGCAGCGGCACGGCACCTGCATCGGGTGAAAGGACGAGATCGAAGGGTTGATCCTCTGCCGCTGCGACCTCCACCGGTGCGGATTCTGTTTCAGGAACCGAGGCGGTCCTGACAGGAGACGCGATCGGCTCGATCGGGGCGGGCGCAATCTGCCGGGGGCCTGCATCGGCAAGCGCGAGCATCGCCCGGAGTTGGGCCGCGGCGACGGCCTCCTTGGACGGAACGATGATCCGGTCGCCGTCGTTCTCTTCAATCTCTGCCGAGGCGAGTTCGACTGGCGGCGGCGCGATCGCATCATCCTTGCGGAACTTGGCGCTGTCGGAAATCGCGGCGACGACCGGTTGCTCGCCAGCCATGACGAGCCGACTGTTCTTCGTAAGAGCCGCCAATGCCGTTGCGGCGGCGGCAGTCTTTTCGGCGTGAGACTGGATGAGGCTTGCGGTCAGCGGCATCTTCGGCTTCGCGTCGAAGGCGATCAGCCGATCGCCCTTGCCGACATGGATCAATCTCTCAAGGCGAGTTGACGGCGCCACCTTCGGGGTGGCCCCGATCTGTGCCAGGCTACCGGCTGGAGAGAAGGGCGCGGCGACCGAATGCATCGTTGCCAAGGTCGCGATCAGCCATGTTGAGGCTAAAAGCCCGGCGCCGACAACACCGTAAAGAAAATCGCGAGATCTGTGCGAACGCAAAGCAGATCCGCCAAGAGGGGCGACGTTATCCAACGTCCCTACCGCAAACGCCATACTACACTCGTCTTTCAAACTCGCTACGCAGGCCGGCGGCACTGACTGACTAAAACTTCGCCGGGGCCGGTAAGGGCGCAAAGGGGCCAAATTTAGGCCGCCTGCGACTTCCGACTGTTTTGAGAGGATGACGAATTATGGTTTCTAATTTGTTTACGCGATATCGCTGTTTTTTGGGATGTCTCAAAAAGAGATGCCTGCCGGCGTCTCAGGTGCGTTCCATCACATAACTTCCCGGTGCTTCTTCGATCGCGTTCAGCGCATCGCCGCCGGGTTTGCGCGCCGCAACGCGTCTGCCGTCCTGCGTCTCGATCCAGGCCTGCCAATGCGGCCACCACGATCCCGGCGTCTCGGTGGCTCGCTCGAGCCAGGTCTCGTAGTCGCCCTTGGCCGGGCCACCCGTCCAGAACTGGTATTTCTTCTTGTCGGGCGGGTTGACGACGCCGGCGATATGTCCCGAACCGGTGACGACGAATTCTACCTTGCCGCCGAAGAACTGGCTGCCGAGGAAGACCGATTTTGCAGGTGCGATGTGGTCCTCGCGCGTGGCGAGATTATAGATCGGGATCTTCACATCCTTCAGCGATACGCGCTTGCCGTCGAGGATCATTTCGTTCTGCGTCAGCGCATTGCGCAGATAGCAGTTGCGCAGATAGAAGGCATGATTTGCCGCCGCCATGCGGGTCGAATCGGCGTTCCAGAACAACAGGTCGAAGGGCAGGGGCTCCTGGCCCTTGAGGTAGCTGTTGACGAAATAGGGCCAGATCAGCTCGGAAGCGCGCAGCATATTGAAGGCCATCGACATCTTCGAGCCGTCGAGATAACCGGCCGACTTCATATGCTCTTCGAGCGCGGCAAGCTGCTCTTCGTCGACAAAGACCTTCAGGTCGCCGGCATGGGTGAAGTCGACCTGGGTGGTGAAGAGCGTCGCCGTCTTGATGCGCTTGTTCTTCTCCTTGGCGTGCAGCGCCAGCGTCGCCGCCAGCAGCGTGCCACCGACGCAGTAGCCGACGGCATTGACCTCCTTCTCGCCGGTTGCCTTGTCGATTGTCTCGAGCGCGAAATCGATGCCCTCGCGGGCATAGGCCGTCCAGTCCTTCTTGGCGTGGCGCGCATCCGGGTTGACCCAGGAAATGACGAAGACGGTCTGCCCCTGGTCGACGCACCATTTGATAAAGGATTTCTGCGGATTGAGGTCGAGAATATAGAATTTGTTGATCCAGGGCGGGCAGATCAGCAGCGGCCGCTTCAGCACCGTGTCGGTCGACGCCTCGTACTGGATGATCTGGCAGATGTCGTTCTGGGCGATCACCTTGCCCGGCGTCAGCGCCATGTCGCGGCCGACGGCAAATTTCGTCATGTCGGTCTGGCGAAGGCGCAGATCGCCATGTCCGGCGGCGATATCCTCGGCGAGCATCTTCATCCCCCGCACCAGGTTTTCGCCGTTGCTGGCGATCGTCTCGCGATAGAGCTGCGGATTGGTGGGGATGAAGTTGCTCGGCGAAAGCGCTGCGGTGATCTGCTTCACGTAGAAGCCCGCCTTGTGCTTGGTGTGCTCGTCGAGGCCGTCGGTCTCCGACACCAGCTTCTCCACCCAGTCACTGGTGACGAAATAGACCTGGCGGAGAAAATCGAAGAACGGATTCTTCTGCCAGTCCTCGTCGGAGAAGCGCTTGTCCTTGCGGGTATCGGGCTCGGGCGGCAAGGGCTCGCCCTGTCCGCTCATGCTTTGCATGCGCTGCATCGAACGCATCCAGATGCCGAAGAACGAAGACATCAGCTGCGTCTGCGCCTCGAAGGTGCGGCGGGGATCGGAAATCCAATATTCGCTGACCTTGGAAAGCGTCTTGACCATGTCGGCCATCGGATCGATGGCGGTTTCGGTGATCTCGCCGCGTTCGCGCGGCGCAAGCCAGGCCGAAGCGGCTTGCCCGAGATTTTCGAGAGCCCGGGCGAAATTCATCGCCATGGTCTCGGGATCCTTCAACACATAGGGATCGAGATCGGTTGCGTCGAAACCGGCCTTGCCGCCATTTTTCTGGCCGCCACTCTCCTGCTTGCTGTCGGTCACCATTTCCTCCGGCGGCAGCACCCTTTTTATCCGTTCGTTGTACATCGTGACCGAACGAGAAAACAAGTTCCACCCGCATCGGCTCGTGCTATTGCTTTGTGGCTACGACAAATTTAACAGTCGAAGCGGTCAGAACTGGATTTTGAGGCATGACGAAGAACGGCATTCGGCGCATCGCAACCTTCAACCGCACCGCATTGATTTGCGCCGCGGCGGCGATGGCCCTTGCCGGATGCAATCTGACGGCGGAGGAGAAGGCCGCGGCCGCGGCCAAGCGAGCGGCGCCGACCGCCGTCGTCATGCCGGCCACCAAGGGCGAAGCGGTCGAAGGTGGCCTCACCAAGTCGCCGGACGGCTATCCGAATTTCGGCGCGCCGCTAACGGCCGCTAACGTCCAGATGAGCGACGAGCAGGCGGCCGAGCTGCAGCATCAGCTGACCGCCCTTGCCGCCCGGCGCAAGGCCGGCGCGATTTCGGAAGCCGAATATCAGGCCAAGGTCGCCGAAATGCGCCGCCTGGCCGCCGAGCACGGCGAGCAGACGCTCTCCGAAATCTCCAAATAAACCTTGCCTTTCAGGCGATTTGGACGCAAAGCCTTCGGCAAGGATCGGAAGATGCAATTTTCCCGATAATGCGTGCCGACGCGGCCTTTCCGTCAAAGAATTGCCGCGTCACTTGGGTCTGATGAAATACGGCGCTGCGATTCTGAAGTTCGTGTTGCAGCCGCCGGGAGACGGAACGAACTTCGACTGCGGCCCGAAATGCCGCCTTTCCATGGGGAATGAAATGGAAGAGTTTCACAAAGTCCGGCGTTTGCCGCCTTATGTTTTCGAACAGGTCAACCGTTTGAAAGCAAGCGCGCGAGCGGGCGGCGCCGATATCATCGATCTCGGCATGGGAAACCCTGACCTTCCAACCCCCCAGGCGATCGTCGATAAGCTCTGCGAGGTCGTACAGGATCCGCGCACTCACCGTTATTCCTCCTCCAAGGGCATTCCGGGCCTGCGCCGCGCCCAGGCCGCCTATTATGCCCGCCGTTTCGGCGTCAAGCTCAACCCGGATACGCAGGTGGTCGCCACCTTGGGCTCGAAGGAAGGCTTCGCCAACATGGCGCAGGCGATTACCGCCCCCGGTGACGTCATCCTCTGCCCGAACCCGACCTACCCGATCCACGCCTTCGGCTTCCTGATGGCGGGCGGCGTGATCCGCTCGATGTCGGTTGAGCCGGACGAGAGCTTTTTCCCGCCGCTCGAGCGCGCCGTCCGGCATTCGATCCCGAAGCCGCTGGCGCTGATCCTCAACTATCCGTCGAACCCGACCGCTCTCGTGGCGACGCTCGATTTCTACAAGGACGTCATCGCCTTCGCCAAGAAGCACGATATCATCGTGCTCTCCGACCTTGCCTATTCGGAGATCTATTTCGACGGCGCGCCGCCGCCGTCGGTTCTCGAAGTGCCGGGCGCGATGGATGTGACGGTCGAGTTCACCTCGATGTCGAAGACCTTCTCCATGCCCGGCTGGCGCATGGGTTTTGCCGTCGGCAACGAGCGGCTGATCGCCGCTTTGACCCGCGTCAAGTCCTACCTCGACTATGGCGCCTTCACGCCGATCCAGGTGGCGGCGACCCACGCGCTGAACGGCGATGGTTCCGACATTGCGGAAGTCCGCAACGTCTATAAGCGCCGCCGTGACGTCATGGTCGAAAGTTTCGGTAAGGCCGGTTTTGAAGTGCCGCCGCCGGCGGCGACCATGTTCGCCTGGGCGAAGATTCCGGAAAAGTTCCGTCATCTCGGTTCGCTGGAATTCTCCAAGCTCCTGGTCGAGAAGGCCGACGTCGCCGTTGCCCCGGGTATCGGCTTCGGCGAACAGGGCGACGACTACGTCCGTCTGGCGCTTGTCGAGAACGAACACCGCATCCGCCAGGCTGCGCGCAACATCAAGAAGTTCATGTCGACCGCGGACGAGACGATGCATAACGTCATTTCGCTGAACGCACACCGCTAATCTTAACTCTCGGCAGCCGCCTTCCGACGGCTGCCGCCAAACAGACATTTCAGGATCGATCCATGGCAGATGCCCTCAAAATCGGCATTGCGGGCTTGGGCACCGTTGGCGCCTCGCTTGTCCGCATCATTCAGCAGAAGAGCAACGAGCTTGCCGTCACCTGCGGGCGTCCGATCACCATCACGGCGGTCTCCGCGCGCGACAAGACGAGGGACCGTGGCATCGATCTCTCAGGCGTCGCCTGGTTCGACCGGCCGGAAGACCTCGCCGAAAAGGGCGACATCGATGTTTTCGTCGAGCTGATGGGCGGCGCCGAAGGGGCTGCCAACGTCTCGGTTCGCACGGCCCTGCAGCGCGGTCTCCACGTGGTGACAGCCAATAAGGCGCTGCTTGCCTATCACGGCGTCGAGCTCGCGACGATCGCCGAAGATAAGGGCTCGCTGTTGAATTTCGAGGCGGCTGTTGCCGGCGGCATTCCCGTCATCAAGGCGCTGCGCGAATCGCTGACCGGTAACGCGGTCTCGCGCATCTACGGCATCATGAACGGCACCTGCAATTACATCCTTACCAAGATGGAGAAGGAAGGGCTGTCCTTCGCCGAATGCCTCAAGGAAGCGCAGCGGCTGGGTTATGCCGAGGCCGATCCCGCCTTCGATATCGAAGGCAACGACACCGCCCATAAGCTCGCGATCCTGACGACGCTCGCCTTCGGCAATCGCATCGCCGCCGACGACATCTATCTTGAAGGCATCACCAATATCTCGATCGAGGATATCCACGCCGCCGCCGAGCTCGGCTACCGCATCAAGCTCTTGGGCGTTGCCCAGCGCACCGATACCGGCATTGAGCAGCGCGTCCATCCGACGATGGTGCCGGTCGATTCGGTCATTGCCCAGGTCGACGGCGTCACCAATGCGGTAGCGATCGAATCCGATGTGCTCGGCGAACTGCTGATGGTCGGTCCCGGCGCTGGCGGCAATGCCACAGCCTCATCGGTGCTCGGTGACATCGCCGATATCGCCAAGAGCCAGCCGGGCGCCCAGCGCGTGCCGGTGCTCGGGCATCCTGCAAAGGCGCTCGAGCCCTACCGCAAGGCCCAGATGCAGAGCCACGAGGGCGGTTATTTCATCCGCCTGACCGTGCTCGACCGCACCGGGGTCTTTGCAAGCGTCGCAACCCGCATGGCCGAAAACCACATCTCGCTCGAATCGATCGTCCAGCGTTCGAAGCAGCATCTGTCGCCGTCGCACCACCAGACGATCATTCTCGTGACCCATGCGACAATGGAGGAATCGGTGCGCAAGGCCGTCGCCTCGATCAAGTCGGAAGGATATCTCTTCGGCGAGCCGCAGGTCATCCGCATCGAACGGCCGAAAGAAGAAGCTTGATCCTTTCCCGTTCGGGAATACGAGCCGTCCTGCCTTGTTGAACTACCCGCGAAAGTTGGACATCAGACTTCGCGGCAGTTCACGATAGCAGGGCGGCTTTTTCTGTTGATCGTGCAACCCGCCATACGGAAGTCTATATTAACAATTGCGCAAATAGGGATATAAATAAAACCATAGATGGTGAGTCGTCGGCGTGGAGCATTTCATGAGCAAGGACAGCCAAGCCGGGAAGGGGTATGGCTGCCCGAGCGAGATGCCGCCAAACCATCCTGACCTGCCCGCGGAAATTCTCAAGCCGGTCCATCGCGACATTCGGGAGGAGATTCCCGAGGACGTTGACGGCGAAGAAAACACCGAAGGCCGCAACTGGGCGATCCTGCTGACGCTCTTTTCGTTTCTGCTGGTGCAAATCGGCGGAATCGCCATGATCATTTGGGCGATCTTCTGGTAAAAATCCGTGTCTGCACGTCCATCGCTATGTTATCTCCGCTGCTCCTGTAGAAAGAACAGATGACATCAGCGGAGTTTGGCATGTCAGATCTCGTCGATCCGGTACAGCGCGCATTTCTCGGCGTGGAGAAATCCGCACTCGACAATCGCTGGGTCGCAAGACTCGACCAGGCCGGCCAGAATCGGGCGCTCGCCATGTCGCAGCTTCACGGGCTGCCGGATCTGATTGCGCGCGTTCTCGCCGGACGCGGCGTTGCGGTGGACGAGGCGATCGAATTTCTCGATCCGACGATTCGCAGCCTGATGCCCGATCCCCACACGCTGACCGACTGCGAGAAGGCGGCGACCCGCCTCATGAGCGCGATCGAGCGCGGCGAGAACGTGGCGATCTTCGGCGACTACGACGTCGACGGCGCGGCCTCATCGGCGCTGATGTTTCGCTTTCTCAGCCATTTCGGCGTCAAGGCGAACATCTACATTCCCGACCGGATCTTTGAAGGTTACGGCCCCAATCCGGCGGCGATCAACCAGCTGATCGACAACGGTGCCCGGCTGATCGTCACCGTCGATTGCGGCTCCACCAGTCACGAGGCGCTTGCGGCGGCTGTCGCGCGCAATATCGATGTTGTCGTTATCGATCACCACCAGGTGACACACGAGCTGCCGCCCTGTCACGCGCTGGTCAACCCGAACCGCGAAGACGATCTCTCGGGGCAGGGGCATCTCTGCGCGGCTGGCGTCGTCTTCATGGTGCTGGTGGCGACGCTGAGGCTGCTGCGCGCGGCCGGCAACAAGCGCATCCTGGCCCTGGACCTGCTGCAATGGCTGGATATCGTCGCGCTGGCGACCGTCTGCGATGTCGTGCCGCTGAAGGGGCTCAATCGCGCCTATGTGGTCAAGGGGCTGGTCGCTGCCCGCCACCAGAGCAATGCCGGGCTTGCCGCACTCTTCCGCAAGGCCGGGCTCGCCGGCCCGGTGACACCCTATCATTTCGGCTTCCTGATCGGCCCGCGCATCAATGCCGGCGGACGAATCGGCGATGCCGCACTCGGAAGCCGCCTGTTGACCCTCGACGATGCCGGCGAGGCTGAAATCATCGCTCAGCGTCTCGACGAACTCAATCGCGAGCGCCAGGCGATGGAGGCCATGATGCTGCAGGAGGCGGAAGCCGAGGCGCTGGCCGAATATGGCGACGGCGAGGGCGCCTCCGTCATCGTCACCGCCCACGAGAAATGGCATCCCGGCATCGTCGGGCTGATCGCGGCGCGGCTGAAGGAAAAGTTCAAACGGCCGGCCTTCGCGATCGCCTTCGATCCCTCCGGCCGCGGCACCGGCTCGGGCCGCTCCATCAACGGCTTCGACATGGGCAGAATGGTGCGGGCGGCGGTCGACGAGGGGCTGCTCGTCAAGGGCGGCGGCCACGCCATGGCCGCCGGGCTGACCGTCGAGCGCGCCGATCTCGGCAGGCTCAGAACCTTCTTCACCGAAAAGGCGGCAAGGACGGTGGCGAACCTCGTCGCCAACGAGACGCTGAAGATCGACGGGGCGATCGGCGCCAGCGGCGCCACGCTCGAACTCATCGACCGTCTGGAAGCGGCCGGCCCCTACGGTTCCGGCCACGCCCAGCCGCTCTTTGCCGTGCCGGCGCACCGCGTGCGCGACGCCCGCCTGGTCGGCGAGAAACATGTGAAGGTGACGCTGGAGGCAATGGACGGGTCGCGGCTCGATGGAATCGCATTCCGCGCCGCCGATACGACGCTCGGCAACCTTCTCGTCAATTCACGCGGCGCCAGCCTGCATGTGGCGGGTACGCTCGGCGCCGATCATTACCAGGGCGCCCGCCGCATTCAGATGCGCGTCTGCGATGCCGCGCCGGCAAAATAGAAGGCCACGGCTTATGATGAGGATTTGTAGGAAAGAAAGTGGCACGCCCTAGGGGAGTCGAACCCCTCTTCCCAGAATGAAAATCTGGTGTCCTAACCGATAGACGAAGGGCGCTTCCTTCGTGGTGGCGCCCTTATAGTCAGCAGCTTCAAAAGCCGCAAGCGCCAAGGCGCGAAAAAATCATCGTTTTCGCCGATTTTTTTGCTGCCGTGGAAAAAGGGTGGCGAACGTTATGGCGGACGCAAGAATTCAAGTTCGGCGGATCGTTTGGGCGGCGTGACACGCCCCTACAGGTGCTCTGCACGACGCCTTGCGAGACCTGCCACATCTACTCACCGAACCTCGGGACGCTCCAGGAGGCGGTCGGTCCCACCGCGCGGAGATTGTCGCGGACGTCGCCAACCATGCGGACATCGCGCCCATCGTGCATTTCAGCGAAATCGTTGGAGGGTAAGAGCTTCGGCTCGTCAGGCGTATCCGTCGAACTTTCCGGGATCGGCCCAGTGCTGGCGCACCTGATCCAGGGTGACGCAGCCGGTGTCGAACCGGTCGACGATCGGGAACAGGTGATTGCCGTTGAAGCGAAACTACCTGGCTCTCGTCAAAATCGGTGACCTAGCCCGAATGTGGTACGCCCTAGGGGAGTCGAACCCCTCTTTACAGAATGAGAATCTGTCGTCCTAACCGATAGACGAAGGGCGCAGGCTGGCTTCGTTATGATAAGAGCGCAGGCCGGCTTCTGCAAGCGGATGCGATGGTCTCAATGTCGAGAGAGTGGCACGCCCTAGGGGAGTCGAACCCCTCTTCCCAGAATGAAAATCTGGTGTCCTAACCGATAGACGAAGGGCGCTTCCTTCGTGGTGGCGCCCTTATAGTCAGCACCTGCAGAAGCCGCAAGCGGCAAATTCGATTTTTTTCAAAAAAATGACAGATATTTTCGCGACGCCGGCATTGGAGATTACCGATGCCGAATCAACGGCTTGTACGTCTTGTCGGAAGCGCGGAAAACCAGACTGACGTAACGTGATCCAGTCCATGAGGGCGATATCAGATCGCTCTGGCGGTCGTCATCGGCGCGCGTTTGCCGCTGCACCCCCAGTTCCAGTCGCGGCTCCTGCCGGTGTCGAGATGGACGGAATCCGTGTGGCAATAGGTGCCGACGCCGCCGCGATCCGGCAGGGAGCGGATATACGCGGCGATATCCCATTTCGACACGCCGTCGATCTGGATGTCAGCGGCCTCGCAGCTCTTGTGCATCGATTCGTCGGCGCCGCCGGCCAGGCGGTTATGTTCTTCGTCCCGATAGCCTGAGGTGACGATGACGGGCCGGCCAAAATGATTTTCGACCGTCTTGATCACTTTCAGGAGGTCGGGTTTGAAGCAGCCGACCTCGACATGATCGTTCTGGACATGGAGCCCGTTCGGCGCGACACGCGTCATGCCGGGCAGGGCGGCCTTGTGCAGGAGGCCCGAAAGGCTGCCGAGCAGGTTCTGCTTCGGCGCGCTGTAAAGCGCGTTGGTCGTCGAGGCCGGAATGCCGCCTGTCGCCAGCGAGGCGGTTTGAACGGGCACAGGCTGCGTGCCGGAGTTCTCCGAGGATTGCTGAGGCAGCACCGGGGTCACCGGCTCTGCGGGCACGGCAGGCTGACTGTAGACGCTGCTTCTCGTCGGTGCCACGCCTTCCGTCGGCGCATAGGCTTGCGGCTGGACGATGGTGGACGTGCTGCGGTCTTGCGGCAGCGGCCGTTGATCCGAAAAGATGCTCATCGCCTGCGCATTGATCCGTGTCGACTGCATCACCAGCCCGCCGATATTGGCAGGCGCTGCCACTGCCGGATCGGCCGGCGGAACGGCGGCATTCGGATCCGCTGCGACGCCCTGCGGCGCGGCCTGCGCGCCGGAGACGTTGACGAGCCGCGGGTCGGTGTAGACGGAGCGCGGCGCAGATTTCGTCGGCGCCGTCGCGGCAAGCTGGGGCGCTGCGGCCGCCGTTGGCGGAATCACCGGAGCCGCGGCGGCTGAATCGAGTGCCTTCTTGTCCGACGCACAGCCGGACAGCGCCAGCATCGAGGTGGCAATCAGCAAAGCGCCCACTACAGGCATCCGCATCTCATTCATAGGCAAGCAACCAGTCTCCAGTTGATGCGGATAACGGCGAAAATCGCCATTTTCCGCGTCGAGTCAGCTGGAGATTGCCTGCGGGGCCGGATCGCGGCAAGCGCCAAGGCGCCGCCCGGAGCCGAAATCGCAAAAGCCGCAAGCTTCGCAAAAGCCTTGCGGCGAAAACCCTTACCAGGCGCCGGTATTTCCCATGGACGCCCAGGGTTCGGCGGCTGGAAGCGGACTTCCCTTCTGCAGGATTTCGATCGAAATGCCGTCCGGCGAACGCACGAAGGCCATGTTGCCGTCGCGCGGCGGCCGGTTGATGGTGATGCCGTTGTCCATCAGCTTCTGGCAGATCGCATAGATGTCGTCGACCTCATAGGCGAGATGGCCGAAATTGCGTCCTCCGCTGTAATCCTCTGTATCCCAGTTGTAGGTAAGCTCGAGGCAGGGCGCTTTTTCGTTGCGTGCACGCTCGAGATCGTCGCGGGCAGCCAGGAAAACCAGGGTGAAACGGCCCTTCTCGTTTTCGTGGCGGCGAATCTCCTCCAGCCCGAACAGGCTGGTATAAAAGGCGAGCGAAGCGTCCAGGTCTTTGACGCGAACCATTGTATGAAGATAACGCATTCTATCTACTCCTTTATTGGGGCTGGCCCTTAACGGCAAGCCGTGGTCAGCTTCGGGCAAGTCATCATCATAAAATGTGCAGCTGGGAATAACCGAAAACTAGGACTTGCGCTTATCCGTTACCAAGATGTTAATCTTGATTTCAAGAATCAGTTAACCGTAACAGTGTGACGCGTATTCGAGGGGCTGGCGACTATGGCTGATAGGATTTCATCGAACGAATACACCGATCTCGACGAGCTGTCGTCAGAGACGGTCGATCTTGTTGAAATCACCGGTGTCGTCAAGTGGTTCGACGTCGCCAAGGGCTTCGGCTTCATCGTTCCGGACAATGGCATGCAGGATGTTCTCCTGCACGTAACCTGCCTGCGCCGCGACGGTTACCAGACGATCCTCGAGGGAACGCGCATCGTTGCCCTCATCCAGCGCCGCGAGCGCGGCTACCAGGCTTTCAAGATTCTTTCGATGGATCAGTCGACTGCGGTTCATCCCTCGCAGTTGCCGCCGGTACGCACGCATGTGCAGGTCACCGCCACAAGCGGGCTCGAGCGTGCGCTGGTCAAGTGGTTCAACCGCACCAAGGGCTTCGGCTTCCTGACGCGCGGCGAGGGCACGGAAGACATCTTCGTGCATATGGAAACGCTGCGCCGTTTCGGCCTGACCGAGCTGCGCCCCGGTCAGGTGGTTCTCGTCCGCTTCGGCGATGGCGAAAAGGGCCTGATGGCCGCAGAAATTCATCCCGATATTCCGAGCCCGGCAAGCCGGTCGCATTGAGATGCGCGGTCTCGTCCTGTTTCATGCGATCAGAAGCGCCGTTTTGGCGCTTTTTTTCTTGGTCGCCCTGCCGGCCCTGGGTGAGGAGCCGCTGCGGTTCGACAAGGAGCCGCTGCTCATCCAGACGGCCGCCGGCAAGACGCTGCATTTCACCGTCGAGGTCGCGGTGACGGACGACCAGCGCGCCCAGGGACTGATGTTCCGCAAGACGATGGCCGACGACGCCGGCATGATTTTCGATTTTGGCGAGTCGCGGCGCGTCGCCATGTGGATGGAAAACACCATCCTGCCGCTCGACATGCTCTTTGCCGACAATACCGGCACGATCCGCCACATCAAGGAAAACGCGACGCCCTATTCGCGCGACATCATCGATTCGATGAGCCCGGTGAAATACGTCGTCGAACTCAATGCCGGCGTCGTCGGCAAATTGGGAATCAAGGTGGGCGACAGGATCATGAGCGCCACGACGACAAAGGCGAAGTAGCGGCGCCAGCAGGCTGCGGCGCGACTGTCAGGAAACTAAAAAAATCGGGTTATTGAATGGTCGGAGTGGAGAGATTCGAACTCCCGACCCTCTGGTCCCAAACCAGATGCGCTACCAGACTGCGCTACACTCCGTGCCGTGATTGGCAGGGGGAATACACGGTTCACTTCGCCCTCGCAACCCATAAATCCAGCTCTGCGCGGAGATTTCTCACCGGGCCTGTGGACGCAATATGGAAAATCTCGAAAGGCCGTCGATTTGACCATATGGCGCAAATGGACGTCAGCACGGGTCCGCCTCAGCCGCGGCCGAGCAGGCCGATATATTGGGCGTAGCTGATGGCGACATAGAAGAACACGGTAATGCCGGCTCCTATCACGATGGCATTGAATTCTGCCGAACGTCTCATCATGCGCGCAAATCCATAAAATTATTTGAGCTGTAAATAATCCCGGGGGCCGGCCGCGGCAATCGGGTTGTGATCACAACATGAGACGACCGGTAATATTGCGCAATTCGGCCGGAATTCTTGGGCTTCGGGCGGCGGCTGAACACCTGGCGGGATATCCGTGGTTGCGCCGTCCGCCGATATCGCTGTTTCCGTATGATCACCTCATCACTGCGGCGGGAGGGCTGGGCGCGCCGCGCACCGCTTTTTTCTTGAAAAAACGGGGATTCGCGGATAAGCAAAACTCATCTCTTCGCGCCATCCCTGGCGACGAAGCGAGGCCCGGCGACGGGACTGAGATGATGAAAGGCGGGCGCAGTCCCCGCATATTCGGAGATGCCGCAGACATGCCTGCCAAGATCTATCGTCCTGCTAAGACCGCCATGCAGTCCGGCAAGGCCAAGACCCATCTCTGGGTGCTTGAGTTCGATCAGGAGTCCCCCCGCAAGATCGATCCGATCATGGGCTACACCTCCTCGGGTGATATGCGCCAGCAGGTAAAACTCACCTTCGAAACGCAGGCGCTAGCCGAAGCCTATGCCCAGCGCAACGGCATCGAATACCGCGTCATCGCGCCGAAGGACCCGGCTCGCCAGGTCGTGGCCTATCCGGATAATTTCCGCTATACCCGCACGCAGCCCTGGACGCATTGAAGTTTCTCGTCCACATATGCCGCATCCGGTCGCGCTTCTTAAACGCGGCCGCCGGACGGCCCCTTAGCTCAGCTGGATAGAGCACCTGCCTTCTAAGCAGGTTGTCGCAGGTTCGATTCCTGCAGGGGTCGCCATAAAATTTTTACACGTTTGTTTTTATTCCGCTTCTCGGCTTGAAGCCCGCACGACCCTCCGATGCCGGCCGCTGTATATGAGCTATCAAACCCACCTATCTCAAGCGGCCGGCGACACAGCAATAGTGCTCGGCGATGACGTTGGCTCCCGGAGTCGTCGAATGTCCTTCAATGCTCATTGCGGATGGTCCATTTCGTTCCATACGGCTGCCGCTCGGCAAGTGGTATCGTCGATCATCAGTCTTCCTCCAGATAGTAGCCACCGCAGCTTTCCCGCCTTTGCGCCGCATGCAACGCATTTCAGTCGCTTCTCGACATCGCTCACCTCGGCGTGCCGCCGAGCCTGCGGCAGCGATTCCTTCGAGAACGGACGGGTTTGGCCGCATGCGACACACTCGGCCATGATGTCGAGGTGACTTGGCGTGGCGTTCATGTATCCCGGCGACCAATCTTCTATTGGTTGGAAACGAGGCATGGTCAGCTCCTCGCCATCGTCATCAGGCGCGGCGGCTCGGCTTCGGGCAGGTAGGCAATCGCCACCCTTCGGCTACCGCAAACCGGGCAGCGCATCCGCTGCGACAACATCGACAGCGGAAAAACCCGGCCTCTCGTCGCCACCAGCGTGACGATATCGAGCGGATGTTTCCAACGGCATTCACGCACGCTCTTCAGGCCCTCGCGCCTTCCCCAGGCGCACCTGGCCCTGACATCCCATCCTGCATCCATTGCCTCGCCGATCGTTTCGGCCATGCGTCCTCCTTTCCCCGTGAGAGGTTGCTCGCCGCATGATTTCGTGAATGCTCCCGCCCGAGCGATGTTGCTAATATGTTCTCATCGGATGGCGAGTCACTAACGAATATATCGCAACAAAAAATGGCCCCGCCGAAACGGGGCGGTTGGGAAACAGAGAGATGGAAAGGCGAAACCGCGCAAAGGGGCGAACCAGTTGAGAGTCTTGCAGAGCGAAGCTTCTCGCGCGCGGTCCACGTGCTAAAACGCTGGGCGCTGCGTCTGGTTTCCGTACGCGTTCGGACCGATACGCGACCGCAGTCGGTGGACCGCACGGTCGCTGCGAACAGGGGGTGCAGCAGTACAAGATACTGAAGCCGTGCGGCCCGTCGTCAAAACCGATAACTACCTGAAGAGGTTCCCGGATCCTGTGTTGATCCCAACAAAAAGCTCCGCTGGGGGCTAGTGGCTGCGCCGTGGTTGGCGGGGAGCGGTTGAAGGGCATCCTCGCGCCAAACCCGCAGCTGCCACAAAAGTCCCGCCGCACCTAATGAATATGGGCAAATTGCTTTTTAAACTTTTGCTGATGAACTTGCGGCATGACCAGGCCGCCCCGTAAACCTTCCCTGCCGCTGCTCGGTGAAGCCGACACGCCGCTCCGGAGCCGCCCGCGCCGCCGGCGCGATCCTACCAGCATCAGCTTACGCTCGACCCGATGCCGGCGCGCATCGATCCGTGCCTCGCGCTGCTGAAGCCACGGCCGCCGAAAGGCCGGCAATGGGCGTTCGAGGTGAAATGGGATGGGTACCGCCTGGCCGTTCATATCGAGCCGAACGGGGTCAGGATCCTAACCAGCGGCGGTCATGACTGGACCGATCGTTTTCCTGCCATCGTGGCCGAGGCGAAACGACTTCCTGTCTCAACGGCGATATTGGATGGCGAGGCTGTCGTATTCGACGAGCTGGGCCGGTCGGATTTCGGCAAGCTCCAGCAGTCGCTCGGAGGCCGCGGCGGAAAGCGGACATCGTGGGAATCGGTCTTGATGGTCTTCGACCTTCTCTATCTCGATGGTCGTGACCTCACGGAAACCGAGCTCACTGCGCGGCGCCATCTCCTCGAGGGTGTGGTGCCTGCCGGCGGGGAGGAGGCGATCCGGTTATCGGAGGAGATCGAGGCGGATGGTGAAACCCTTCTCCGCATCGCCTGCGAGCATGGGCTTGAAGGCATCATCGCAAAAGATCGGAACAGCACCTATCGCAGCGGTCGGTACGGCGACTGGCTGAAGATCAAATGCATTCAGAGCGACGGCTTTGTGATCGTGGGATATCAGAAGTCCAGCTCGGCGTTCGCGAATATCGGCGCGCTGCTGCTTGCGGCCCGGAAAGCCGGCGAGCTTGTCTACGTCGGATCGGTCGGAACTGGCTTTAAGGCAAGCCAGGCATTGGAGCTTCGCGGTGCCATGGATAAGTTCAAGGTGTCAGCGCCCGCCGTGAGGTATACCGGCCGGCGCAAGAACCTGGTCTGGATCAAGCCGAAACTCATCGCCGATATCGAATACCGGGCCTGGACGCATGACGGGAAGCTGCGGCATCCGTCTTACAAAGGATTGCGGGACGCTGCTGATAGTGCGGCGATTTTTGAGTTATAGGAGATGGCAATTGATGGTGATAGGCTGCCAGCAAGTCAGCGAGATGGCGCACTTTCTTTGACATTCATGCTGAGCACTTGATTCTTTGGGAGGCTAGGGTGACAAAGCGCCTGTGTATCAATTGTCTAGCAGGCTTCATTCTCTGTTTACTTGGTGCGTACGCCCTAAGTATTTACAGCGGTGGCGTGGAACACATAAACGGATTCGCGAGATACATATACAATATTTTGGGGGCGCTTCTTGCGATACTGTTCCTGCCGGGGCCGGGGAGTTATTTATTCTCGCGGTCGTGGCCGGAGGTATGCAAGGATGAAGCCAATAGGGAATTTGTGCGCAAGAGCCCCTTGTTGATGTTTCTCGTCTGGCGCGAAATCAGGGATGAGGGATTGGACGTGCGGCATTAGTGGCAGTCTGCCGTCAACGTGCAGGAAATCGCGTTTGGGAGGAAACCGCAGATCACGCGGTTCCATCGACCTGGCCATCCTCATCAAGCTCGTGCACCGGCAGATAGGTGTTCTGCTCCATCCACTCACGGACGATATACCTGATAGCATCCTCGCGCGTCAGCACGAGCTCGCTCGGGACGTTCCGTAGAGCCTCTTCAGTGTCGTCGTCGAGAGCGATCGAGCCGGCGTTGCGCACCAGCAGTGCGGCACGGGAACTATGATTTGCAGGTCCGGCCGAGAAATGTCCGCGATTCGGTTCGCGGCATCTTCTGGTAAGGTGGCGAGCCAATGCAGGTTATTTGCACTCCTGCAGTCCCTCAGATAGCTAAATGTCATCCTCATTATCGCCAGTCGGATTCGACTGCCTTATCGCAGCAACAAATAACTCGACCGACTCCAGGCCGGATGGTGGCGGTCGGATCACATAAAGGTGCCCCAATGTCCACACGTCAATTCCCATAAGCAGGGCGATCGCCACAACCTCCTCGGGGGTTCGCTTAACCTCCTTCCTTTCAATGAAGAACATGCCTGCAATCGAAAACATCCGAGCCCTCTACGTGATGGTGAGCGGACTTCAAACTGCGGCGCGCCGGCTGCCGGCCGACTGCAACCGCAGACATAGCCATTACGTCACGGCGGTATTCGAATGTCGAGTGGGGGCTATCCTCTACAAAGGAGGGTGGTCATGCACCTTTCTGTTGACTTGTAGCGTCAGAATTCAAAATTCTCTGGTTCAGCGAGGCCCACGTTGAAACACTTCTCAATCATTGCGGGCGGAGTTGCGGCCTCTATTCCGACGGTTTGGAAAAGCCGCGGTAGAAGCGCGTCGGCTTCAGCAGCGAACTGGTGATGTTGGCGACGATCGGCCCATCCGCCTCGCTTCTCGCCTTCGCCTCCTGCCACTCCCGATCGGCGATGAACTCGGCCCATTTTTGCTCGCGCTCCGCCAGCGACCGCCATTCAAGCAGATAGGTCAGATCGTTGCTGGAAGAACCGATCATCGTCGTCCAGAAGCCGAGCGAGCGGATGCCGAGACGTTCCCAGATCGCCAGCGTCGCGGTCTCGAAACGCTGTTGCAGTGCCGGCAGCTTCTCCGGCAGACATGTATAGATGCGCAATTCGTGGATCATCGGATGCTCCCAGGTGAATGTCCTTCGGAGCGTCCTCAATCCGCCATCCGAAATGACGGGCATGGTACCGCGTCGCCCCTCAGGTCAAAGCATCTTCATTGAAATTACAGCATAATGTCAGACTTTGGCATTCCTGCAGGGGTCGCCATCATTTCAAAGAGTTTAGCTGTGCTTGTTCTCTTCGGCCACCTACTGCGGCATCTGATGGTTTTTCGCGCAGAAGGGCTTCTAGTATTGATGTATTGCCGGATTTTTTGGCCAAGGGGCTTCCGGGGTAAGATATCATTGTGGTTGCAAATTGCGAGTGAGATTACAGACCGCACGCGACGATCAAGAGCGATTTGCGTAACGCGCCTTTGGCTATGCCTCTCGCCAGTCCCTCACCGCGACGAAAACCCACTCCGGCAGAATTCTTCAATCTCGGGGAAAGGCACGAGACGGCGCGGAATTGAGCTGATGTCGCAACACCACGAACGCATTGCCACGTTGTCACCAGCGGCCTTCCGTTCCACGATGCAGGGCCCTGTATCCGAGCGCCTGACCAGCGTTCTGCTGGACCGCATCAGCACGACGTCAACTTCTTCGAGATGAACCATGGAAGCTTTCGCCTCGCGAAAGGCCGCGCCTGAGAGCCCGACTGAGGCCTGTGAAAAAATTGCGGCGCGCAGATGCGACCTACTCGGGCTATGCGCAGCCGGCGGACTCATCCACGCGCCGAAACAGCCGGCTTTGCGTGCCTGACATATTTCCGATTGTTGTGGCGATCGGATGACCGCCACAACGGGTATTAGTTACAGGAGAAAATCGCCTGCCCCCAGCGCGACGTGGCCCTTCAGCTGGATCTCGAAGTCATGAACGCCGTCGCCGTTCAAATCGGCCTGGATAACGGTATGGTCGTCCTCGTAGTGCCACGCGAGCGCACCAGCCTTCTTGTCGAACAAGGCGTTCTCCTGCGCCTGGAAATGGAAGGCTGCATCGCCCTGCGCAGAGCCATTCGCATCGATCGCCGAGAGGTCGATCTTATCGACGCCATGCTGGAAGTCGGTGATGACGTCGCGGTTCCAGCCGGAGCCGGTCTCCGTCGGGGCCTTGAAGGTAAACGTATCCGAGCTGGTGCCACCGCTCATGATGTCCCTTCCGGCGCCACCAATGAGGACGTCCGAGCCGGCGCCGCCCTTCAGCACGTCGTTGCCGCCGAGACCCTTGTAGGTTTCGTTGCCGCCGTTGGACTGACCGGTGTGTGGCAGGTAGTCGTTACCATCGGTGCCGGTGTATACCTTCGTCGTCGTAGTCGGCGTGGTCGGTTGCGTCGGCGTAGTCGGCTCCGTCGGTGTGGTCGGCGTCCCCGAGCCGGAGCTCGGTTGCGTCGGCGTAGTCGTCGGCTCTGTCGGCGTGGTTGGCGCTACCGGCTGCGTCGGCGTGGTTGGCGTTCCCGATGCCGGGGAGGAGCCCGATTCATAGGCGCCCATATCGACAGTTCCAACGACGCGAGCGTCGCCGTCCAGATCAACCGAGTCGACGCCGTACTTGGCGGTTCCGCTGTCGATTGCCGCCGAGCCGGAGGCGAGGTGGAAGTCGCCGCTCGATGCCCCCGCGAAATGCGGGTCGACGCCAAGCTTGTTGCCGTCCGCCGAGCTAGGCATTGCGTTGCCGCCATCGGTTTTGACCGAGGCCTGGCCGGCCGTGCCGTTGTAGGTGATGTTGTTGGCCCACACGATGTTTTTGTTGGTGTAGCCGCCGTACGACGTGTTATCAACCGCGGTGTTGTTCTTGTTCACCGACGGGTCTGCTACGGCGATGTTGTTGACCCAGGTGTTGTTGCTCGACTGCGCGTTGCTGAGTTCGCCGCGCCAGGTGCCGTCGTTCAACAGGTCCTGATTGTTGTGGTATGCGGTGTTGTTCTTCACCGTGACGGAGTCGCTCCAGGTAACCTGGATGCCTTTGCTGCCGTTCTCATAGACGAGGTTGTTGTCGACCAGGGTCTTAAACGTGTAGTTCGGATGACCGCTCGTCTGCGTGCTCTGGAAATCGTCGATGATGATGCCGTTGCCATCGGTGTGCGCACCCGACTTCGTGACGTTGTCGTGCGAGATGTTGTTCCGGATGATGTTGCGGAAGCTGCCATCATCAGGCGCCCCGGTGATATTCCGGTTCTGGTAGAGGGAAATGCCTGAAAACCAGCCGGCACTCGCATTTTTGTAAGTCTCGTTCCCTTCGATCGTGATGAAGTCGGATCCGGCGAAGGCGATGCCGGACGCACCGTTGTCGTGGGAAACGTTGTTGGCGATCTTCACATGGTGGACGCCATCACCAACAATACCGTGCGAATCGCTTCCGTAGACCTCGAAGCCCTGGACCGCCACGTAGTTAGCAGTGATGTTGATACCATTTGCGCCGCCCGATGCCGAGTGTATCACCGCACCACCCGGTACCTCCGACCGCAAGGTAATGTAGCCGGCCGCGGAACCATCCTTGTACATGTTCACCGACTCGTTATAGACGCCCGCGCGCACCACGACCTCGTCGCCAGGCTTGAGGTCCGCGGCCATCGCCTCATTGATCGTGTGAAAAGGAGAGGTGGCACTGCCGTTACCGCCGCTGCTGCTGCTCGCCGATACGTAGTATGTTGTCATGTCTTGTTCCTCAACCGTTGCCAGTTAATATTTTTAGTTAATCCTTGGTTACGGCGAGGGGTTATAAGGCGACGTTTTGGAGGGCGCAACAGTAGCGAGACAGTAAGTGCTTGAGAAGAATAGCCATATTGCTGCCACAATATCAGAATCGATCCATTGTTACATTTTGAAATATTTGCTGAATTTTGAGTCGCCCAAAATGGGGCAATATATAATCTCGCTCGCCGCGAAATATTCTTTCTGCAACTACAGGGATATCTGCCCGTTGAAAACATTATGAAAAATTGCGGGGTGCGACCACGAAAGGCAGAATCGAATTTTTTTTCGAAATTTAGCTATTTTGGACGTCGTAGGCCTAGAAAGTGATACTAATTGAGATGATCGGGGGAGCGAGGATCGCCGAATCACCGCGACTCGAACGTCAAAATAAGCCCCGATCAACGGCACGGGCGACAAGGCAATGCTCGGTTTTCGTGAGTCCGATACCGCGATCGAGGTACTCGGAACACTGCTGCAGGCATGCTGCAAAGAGCAGCGCCGACCACTCACGCAAGCGTGCTGAACCAGGCCCCGTCATCCGCAAAGCAGCCGATCTCATCGGATCGACCGTCAACATTGCAGACCCGGTTGTTGGCTAGCCGCTCAACCCATTGCCGAAGCGACTGGCAGCAGAGGATCCCGATGCCAAGCCTCGAAACGGCGGCGCTTGGATCGGTAGCTCGGGGGAGTCTCACTAAGAAAATGAGCTTGCTCCGTCGGACGAGCGGGACTGGGATAGCCGGTATGCCAGCCGCCGCGCCGAGAGCAACGGCGGCGTCGTCCATACGACCTACAACGGCAATGAAACCTGCCTGAGGCATGAATCATAAAGTGCTTGCCGAACGGACCGTCGACGGCTTGCAAGCACGAGACAGCAAGCCGACCAGCGATCCTGTTTTAACGGCCTTGGAAAAGCTTGATGATCTTCGGAGTAATGCCGTGTTGTTTGACGTCGACGACACCGTCATAGGTATGCGGCCGGAAACAACGGCTGCAACAAATCGCTCGCATGCAAGCCGTGGAGCTTCGGCGTCCGAAACATCTGTCACAAGCCCGGCGCCGAGACGGACATTTGCATCAAATCGGTCGCGCAATCTTTCACCGCTCGCTTCTCGCCCTTGAGCTGCATTGCAGCAATGTGAAGTAAGCATCGTAGTCCTGACGGGTAGGACGCAGGCGGTTAGAAGTTCCACGGCAATCATCATTGTTAGGGTACGACCGCATTTGTCACGGATCGGCGTTCCTTACCTATTTCGATCCGTGCGACGCGAAAGACGACGCGTGAATCCAATGGATTTCGCCGAAAGGATGGAAGGAATTGCTGGGGGCGTAACCACTTTTCTCAGCGATCCAGGAAATGATCGAAATAAACCTTCGGAATGGGGTAGGCGTAGACGCCCCGGTCGACGAAGCCGTGTCTGTAGAGGCAGTTTCTGAGCGCCGCGTTGTAATGCAGGCTTTGCGGATCCGGGGAGCCGCGTTGCCATGAGCCGGCCTCCGGTTCGCACCACCGGAGGGCTTTGTCGTATCGAGCCAGGAGGACAGGATCGGTATCGACCAAAACACCGCCGTAGGATCGGTAGTTTGAAGGTGATTCTGCGGCCGAAATACAGCCCAAGCTAAGTGCAACGCCAACGACTGCCATCAATCTCATTGGATTTAGTTCCCCTGATCGATCATCGAAGTATTCCAGCCGAAGGTTATTGGTTTCAACGCCTGCGGGCAAGAGGCATGCACTGCAAGGGCATGGCAAGATGACGGGCCGCCGCAGTGGGCGGCTGTCATCCATCCTCTCGGTGGATCAATCCAGGAGATCGGCCGGCACCTTGCCGCCATTTTCCGACAGCCGCTTCATCAGTGCCTTGTGCAACCACATATTCATTTTTGCGGAATCGCCGCTGTCGCCGACATAGCCGAGTTCGGCGGCAAGCTCCTTGCGCTCGGCGAGGCTCGCATCCATCCCGACGGCTTTCATAAGGTCGACGATCGAGTGCCGCCAATCGAGTTTCTGGCCGCTCTTCTTCACAGCCGCGTCGAGGATGGGGACGATGTCGACTGTTGCTGCCGCCGGGGCTGGAGCCGTCTTGCTCTGCGCTGGAGAAGCCGTCGGCGCCTGGCTGGGCGCCGGCGAAGGTGAGACGGGAGTTTGGACCGGTGCCGCCTTTGGTGCATTGGCGGCAGCGGGTTCGGCAGCTTTGGCTTCTCCAAAGATTGCATGTTTGATCTTGTCAAAAATTCCCATTCCTGAACCTCCGGCTTCGTAAAATAGAACATGCTGAACATGGAGTTCCTGCAAGGCATATCCAGAAGAGCGGAAGTTTATTTTTGCCACTTAAATGGAGGGAGCAAAGATCTTGATAACCGCGGCCAACGTGATCGACCCGGCTTTCGCCCTGTTGGAAGCAATCCTTGTGCTAATCCTTCAGTGTGAACCATAGGGAGGAGGCGGCGGCCGCTACGTCTGATGATGCCGCCGACGCTGTCGAGGCCCGCACGCTGGATGCCTTCCGCGCCATGGCTGCCGACCAGCGGCGCAAGATGATCATCCGTTGCGTCGATATATCCTCTGGTAGCAGCCTCTTGCAGGGCGGCCTCCCGTTGAACGTCAAAGACCCGCCGAACCGGGAGGCGCGGCGGGTCTTTTAGAAAGCTTCAGCTCGAGACTTAATGCAGGATCTGGCTGAGGAACAGCTTGGTGCGCTCGTGCTGCGGATTGTCGAAGAACTCGGCCGGCGAATTCTGTTCGACGATCTGGCCCTGGTCCATGAAGATGACGCGGTTGGCGACCTGGCGGGCAAAGCCCATTTCATGGGTGACGCAGAGCATGGTCATGCCTTCCTCGGCAAGACCGACCATGGTGTCGAGCACCTCCTTGATCATCTCAGGATCGAGCGCCGAAGTCGGCTCGTCGAACAGCATGATCTTCGGGTTCATGCACAGCGACCGGGCGATCGCCACGCGCTGCTGCTGGCCGCCGGAAAGCTGGCCGGGATATTTGTTGGCCTGTTCGGGGATCTTGACGCGCTTCAGGAAATGCATGGCGATCTCTTCCGCCTGCTTCTTCGGCATCTTGCGCACCCAGATCGGCGCCAGCGTGCAGTTTTCGAGGATCGTCAGGTGCGGGAAGAGATTGAAGTGCTGGAACACCATGCCGACTTCGCGCCTGACTTCATCGATCTTCTTCAGGTCGTTGGTGAGCTCGGTGCCATCGACGATGATCTGGCCCTTCTGGTGTTCTTCCAGCCGGTTGATGCAGCGGATCATTGTCGATTTGCCGGAGCCCGACGGGCCGGCGATGACGATGCGCTCGCCGCGCATGACCTTCAGGTTGATGTCGCGCAGCACGTGGAAATCGCCGTACCACTTGTTCATGTTGATGATCTCGACCGCGACTTCGGTCGTCGAGACGGTGAGCTTTTTCGCTGGAGCTTCAGCCATGATTGTTTCCCTTATTCTTATCGTTTAGCGTTTGTGGCCGGTGTCGAGGTGGCGTTCTACGAATGCTGAATAGCGCGACATGCCGAAGCAGAAAAGCCAGAAGGCGAAGCCGGCGAAAATCAGCCCGGTTAACGGCGTTACCGCGGTTGCCCAGTTCGGATCGGTGAAAAGGAAACGGACGATGCCGAGGAGATCGTACATGCTGATGATCGACACCAGCGATGTGTCCTTGAACATGCCGATGAAGGTGTTGACGATGCCGGGGATCACCAGTTTGATCGCCTGCGGCAAGATGATCAGCCGCATCTTCTGCCAGTAGCCGAGGCCAAGCGAATCCGCACCCTCGAACTGGCCCTTCGGGATGGCCTGCAAGCCGCCGCGAACGACTTCCGCCATATAAGCGGAAGCGAAGATCGCCACGCCGATCAGCGCGCGCAGGAGCTTGTCCACCGTCCAGCCCGCCGGCAGGAAGAGCGGCAGCACGACGCTCGCCATGAAGAGCACCGTGATCAGCGGCACGCCGCGCACGACCTCGATGAAAATAACGCTGACCATGCGAATAACCGGCATGTGCGAGCGCCTTCCGAGCGCCAGCAGAATGCCGAGCGGGAAGGAGACCGCAATGCCGACGAAGGATAGCACCAGCGTCACCATCAGCCCGCCCCAGCGCGGCGTCTCGACGATTTCGAGGCCAAATCCGCCGTAAAGCAGATAGAAGGAAACGATCGGCAGTACGATGAAGAGCAGGGTGGCGTTCAGGCGCTTTTGTGGCACCGAAGGGATGAGCATCGGCACCAGCAGCAGTACGAAGAGGATGCCGACCAGCGTCGGCCGCCAGCGCTCACCGGGCGGATAGCCGCCGAAGATGATCTGGTCGAACTTGGCGCCGACGAAGGCCCAGCAGGCACCGCTCCAGCCCTCCGGCTGAACGCCGCCCTGCACCGTCGTCGCGCAGAACGTTCGGTCCGGGCCGCTCCAGACCGCCTGAACGAAAAGCCAGTCGATCGCATGGAGCAGTCCCCATGCAAGGAATGCGCTCGCCAGGACGGTTAGGACGATATCTTTCGGCGTCGCAAGCAGGTTGCGGCGGATCCAGGCCAGTGCGCCTTTTTCTCCCGCGGGCGCCGGCTCCGGCGCCAGTATTGCGGTTCTGACGAAACTGTTGCTCATCTTATCTCTCCACCAGCGCCATCTTGGCATTGAACCAGTTCATGAACAGTGAGGTCACGATACTGAGGCTGAGGTAGATGACCATCCAGATAAAGATCACCTCGACGGACTGACCGGTCTGGTTCAGCGTCGTGCTGCCGACGGCAACGAGGTCGGCAAAGCCGATGGCGATGGCGAGCGACGAATTCTTGGTGAGGTTGAGATACTGGCTGCTCAGCGGCGGAATGATGATGCGGAAAGCCTGCGGAATGACCACCAGCCGGGTGATCGCCGAAGGGTGCAGACCAAGCGCGGCTGCCGCTTCCGTCTGCCCTTTCGGCACGCCGCGGATGCCCGAGCGCACGATCTCGGCGATGAAGGCCGCGGTGTAGAACGAGAGCGCCAGATAGAGCGACATGAATTCGGGGCCGACCACGGAGCCACCGCTCAGATTGAACTTGCCTGCGATCGGATAATCGAAGGAGAGGGGCGCTCCGGCGACCAGGAAGGCAAGCAGCGGCAGGCCGATAAGCAGGCCGAGCGAAGCCCAGATCGTGTGGAACGGCTGACCCGTCGCAGCCTGCCGGCGATGCGCCCAGCGGGCGGTCACGACAGCGGCGACGATCGCGATCACGAAGGCGACGCCGACGAGCCAGAAACCTTCTCCGAAGATCGGTTTCGGGAACGAGAGGCCGCGATTGTTGAGAAAGGAGCCGAGGGGCAGGTGCAGCGATTCGCGGGCATTGGGCAAAATCGCCAGAACGCCCGAATACCAGAAGAAAATCACCAGCAGCGGCGGGATATTGCGGAAGATCTCGACATAGACCGTGCAGAGCTTGGCGATCAGCCAGTTCCGCGAAAGGCGGCCGATGCCGATGACGAAGCCGATGATGGTTGCCGTAATGATGCCGGTCACCGCGATCAGGATCGTGTTCAGAAGACCGACCACCAGCGCTCGTCCATAGGTCGAATCGCTGGAATAGGCGATCAGCGATTGACCGACCTCGAAGCCGGCGCGGCTGTTGAGAAAGCCGAAACCTGAAGCGATGTTGGCACGCGCCAGATTGACTGCCGTGTTGTGTGCAATCCACCAGATGATGGTGACCAGCAACACGATGGTAAGAACCTGGAAGAAAATGCCCCGAATTTTCGGGTCGTAGAGGGCGGACTGGAAGCTCCAGCCGCTTCTCGGCAATGGTGCCGAATCCGCAACATGATGCGTCATGCCTGGCCAATTCCCCATGTTATGCGCCCCTTTTCGGAGCTTTTTTATAGGAGGAGGAAAGGCGGTCGCCCGCCTTTCCGGCTTTCAAGCGTCGTGCCGATCAGCGAACCGGCGGCGCGTACTGGATGCCGCCCTTGTTCCACAGCGCGTTCAGGCCGCGTGCAATCTTCAGCGGGCTGCCCTGGCCGATATTGCGCTCGAAGACTTCGCCGTAATTGCCGACGTTCTTGATGACATTATAGGCCCATTCGTTGGTCAGGCCCAGATCGGTGCCGATCTTGGTGTCCGCCTCGACGCCGAGGAAGCGCTTGATGTCGGGGTTAGGCGAGTTCTTCATGTCATCGACATTGGCCTGGGTGATGCCGAACTCTTCAGCATTGATCATGGCATAGCCAACCCAGCTGACGATATCGAACCACTGGTCGTCACCCTGGCGCACGGCCGGGCCGAGCGGCTCCTTGGAAATGATTTCCGGCAGGATCGCATGCTCGTCGGGATTCTTCAGCGTCAGGCGCAATGAATAGAGACCGGATTGGTCGGTCGTGTAGACGTCGCAGCGGCCGGCGTCATAGGCGGCGTTGACCTCATCCAGCTTTTCGAAAACAACCGGATTGTACTGGAGGTTGTTTGCCTTGAAATAGTCGGCGAGGTTGAGCTCGGTCGTCGTGCCCGACTGGACGCAGACGGATGCGCCCGACAGCTCGAGCGCCGACTTCACGTTCAGGCTTTTGCGAACCATGAAGCCCTGGCCGTCATAATAGTTGACGAAACGGAAGTTCAGGCCGAGCGCGGTGTCGCGGTTGATCGACCAGGTCGTGTTGCGGGCCAGAACGTCGACTTCACCGGACTGAAGCGCGGGGAAGCGGTTGGCGGCGCTGAGCGGGGTGAACTTCACCTTCGTGGGATCGCCGAAGACTGCCGAAGCGACGGCCTTGCAGAAATCGACGTCGAAGCCGGTCCAATTGCCGGAAGCGTCGGGCGCGGCAAAGCCGGCCAGGCCGGTATTGACGCCGCACTGTACGAAACCCTTGGCCTTGACGTCACCAAGAGTGGTGGCCGAGGCTGCCGATGCGCCAAGTGCCAAAACCGCTGCGCCGATGGCGGCGGACAGGAGCTTATTCTTCATTTTCCCAACCTTTTCCGTTGTCTTATCTTTATTTGTGGGGAGTGCGTGTCCGAACGTTGCGTCCGCCTCCCCAATCGTCTCGACACCCTCCCGGCGCGAGTGGGTCTATCACAGTCGCAAATGCCACTATGGTCAAGTGTCGCCATCGATAATTGCGGCAAAATTCAGAATTTTGCTCAATTGCGCCGCATTCATGGGCGGCTGGTCAGGAAATAGGCGTTCGATTGCGGAAAAATAACGCGAAAATCATACTTTTCGATGGGAGCCGACCCCCGGCCCAAGGGGTTGACCGGAGGCGGCGGGGCGTCCAAAAGTCTCGTTTTCGCGTCCCCTCGCCAAAGGCTATTCCCGACATGAAAGACAAAAACAGCTTGCTGCAGAATGCCGGTATCAACACCCGCCTGAGCCATATCGGCAACGATCCCTTCGACTATCACGGTTTCGTCAATCCGCCGGTCGTGCATGCCTCGACGGTGCTGTTTCCTAACGCCCGGACGATGGAGACGCGTGCGCAGAAATACACCTACGGGACGCGCGGCACGCCGACGACGGATGCGCTCTGCGAGGCGATCGACGCTCTCGAAGGTTCGGCCGGGACCATCCTCGTTCCCTCGGGGCTTGCGGCGGTCACCATTCCGTTTCTGGGTTTCGTCGCTGCCGGCGACCATGCTCTCGTCGTCGATTCGGTTTACGGCCCGACTCGCCACTTCTGCGACACGATGCTCAAGCGCCTCGGCGTCGAGGTAGAATATTACGATCCGTCGATCGGCGCCGGCATCGAGGCGCTGTTCCGACCGAACACGAAGATCGTACATACCGAGGCTCCCGGCTCCAACACCTTCGAGATGCAGGATATTCCGGCGATATCGGGGGTTGCCCACCGCCATGGCGCCGTCGTGATGATGGACAATACCTGGGCGACGCCGCTTTATTTCCGGCCGCTCGATCATGGCGTCGACATCTCCATCCATGCGGCGACGAAATATCCGTCCGGCCATTCCGACATTCTTCTCGGAACGGTGTCGGCCAATGCCGAGCATTGGGAGCGCCTGAAGGAGGCGAACGGGGTGCTCGGCATCTGCGGCGCACCCGATGATGCCTACCAGATCCTGCGCGGGTTGCGCACCATGAGTCTGCGCCTCGAGCGGCATTATGAAAGCGCGCTTGCTATCGCCGAATGGCTGGAGGGCAGGGCGGACGTCGCGCGCGTGTTGCATCCGGCGCTGCCGAGCTTCCCCTCCCATCATCTCTGGAAGCGCGACTTCAAGGGGGCGAGCGGCATCTTTTCCTTCGTGCTTGCCGCCGATGGTCCCGCGCAATCCAGGGCAAAGGCGCACGCCTTCCTCGATGCGCTGCGGATCTTCGGCCTCGGCTATTCCTGGGGCGGCTTCGAAAGCCTCGCTTTGCACGCCTATCTGAACGACCGCAAGGTCGCCAAGGCCCCGACCGACGGTGCGGTCATCCGCCTGCAGATCGGCATTGAAGACGTGGCCGACCTCAAGGCCGATATCGAACGCGGATTTGCGGCGGCAAGCGCCGTCTGAGGCCAGGCGTGGAGCGCCGCCGCCGCTTGCGGTGCTCTATGGCATGGCGCGATAGCCGTAGATCCAGTCGAGATCCGCCGCCAGGCTTTGCGGCGGCTTCAGCCCGAGCACGAGATCGCGGCCGATCCGGATCGGCCCTCTCGCATGATAGGCAAAGCGGTTGAAGGCGCCGCGCTGGCGAAGCTTGGCAATGCGCGGCACGCGATGGTTTTCGAAGAGCGCCAGCGCTTCAGCGACGGGACGAACCGAAAGGAACGCTGCAAGTTCACAGGCGTCTTCGATCGCCATCGCCGCTCCCTGGGCGGCAAAGGGCATCATTGCGTGAGCGGCGTCGCCGATCAGAACCGCCCTGCCGTCCTGCCACGCGCCTGTTGTGGTTTCGAACAGCGGCCAGAAGGTCAGCTTCTGCTGCCTCTCGATCAGCGAGACGATCGCTGCGTTCCAGCCGGCAAGACGTGATCGCAGCTGGGCGCGCTGCTCCGCCGCCGGCTCGCTTTGCCAAGCCTCCGGCGCAATGTTGCCGGCGGTGATTGCCACCATGTTGAAACTGCCGGTTTCCTTCAGCGGATAGCTGACCAGATGCGCCGACCCGCCGAGGAAAGCGGAAACGCTTGTCCGATCGAGGAAGCCGGGGGCTTCATCCTCGGCAATGGTGAAGCGAAAGGCGATATTGCCGGAAAAACGCGGCGAGGGGCTGCCCGCAATAGATTGCCGCAGCTGCGACCAGACGCCGTCGGCGCCGATCACGACATCGGCCGGCCGGTCGGAAGGCGGTCGACCCGCTTCCATGCGCATTCCGAGACGAAGCCGGCAGAGCGGATCGGCTTCGACCGCGGCGATCAGCGCTTTCTGCAAAGTGGTGCGGTGCAGGACGCCATAGGGCGCGCCCCAGCGCTGCCGGGCGAATTTGCCTGCCGGCACCGCCGCAAGCTGGCGCAGCGAACTGCCCGAAATCAGTCGGATGCTCTCAGGTTCGAGCCAGATCCTCGAAAGCCCGTCCAGGATGCCGAGGTGGGCAAGAATGCGGGAGGCATTCGGCGAAAGCTGCAATCCGGCGCCGACTTCGGTGAGTTCGTCTGCCTGCTCGAAAATCTCGGAGCTGATGCCCCGGCGCGAAAGCGACAGCGCAGCGGTCAGCCCCGCAATTCCGGCGCCGATGATGACGGCATGTTCGACCGGCATTGCCTGTCCGATCCGACTGGTCGGTTACGCCGCCTTCACGTGGAAAACGCAGCCGGCCGGATTGGTCTGGCTGGGCTTGAGGGAGGAATTGAAGCGGTAGAGCGTCGAACAGTAGGAGCAGACCTTCTCGTTGTCGTCGCCCATGTCGATGAAGATGTGCGGGTGATCGAAGGGTGCCGAAGCGCCCGTGCACATGAATTCCTTGACGCCGACTTCGATGACGCGATGACCGCTGTCGTTCTGAAAGTGAGGGATGTTGTGGCCGGCCATGTCGCTCTCCGAATGCTTTGAAAGGTGGGCGGACCTTATAAGCCTTCGCCGCAAATGTGTAGAGCCAAAGCGCCGCGGCAAGCACAGTTTTCAGCCACGGTTTTTGGCTTCACGCTGGCAGGCGGCTCGACTATGGTCGCGCCAAAAAGGAAGACCCTATGAACCTGAACACCCCAGTTTTTTCAAGCTTCACCCATGACGGATTGCGGCTCGCATTTTTTGACGAAGGCGATCCCTCCGGTGTGCCTGTCCTGTTGATTCACGGCTTTGCCTCGACCGCCAACGTCAACTGGGTGCATCCGGCCTGGCTGAAGACGCTCGGCGATGCCGGCTACCGGGTGATCGCCATCGACAATCGCGGCCATGGCGCGAGCGACAAGCCGCATGATGCCGAAGCCTATCGTCCATGGGTGATGGCCGGCGATGCGATCGCCTTGCTCGACCATCTCGGCATCGCCGAAGCCAATCTCATGGGGTATTCGATGGGCGCGCGCATTTCCGTCTTTGCCGCACTCGCCAGTCCGCATCGCGTCCGCTCGCTGGTGCTCGGCGGCCTCGGCATCGGCATGACCGACGGAGTCGGCGACTGGGACCCGATCGCCGACGCGCTGCTGGCGCCGTCGCTGGATGCGGTGACGCACGAGCGTGGCCGGATGTTCCGCGCCTTTGCCGAACAGACGAAGAGCGATCGCACTGCGCTCGCGGCCTGCATTCGCGGCTCGCGCGATCTCGTCGCCCGCTCGGATATGGCCAAACTCGATATGCCGGCGCTGATCGGCGTCGGCACCAAGGACGATATCGCCGGTTCGCCGCAGCAACTGGCGGCACTGATGCCCGAGGCCGAGGCGCTCGATATTCCCGGCCGCGATCACATGCTCGCCGTCGGCGATAAGGTGTTCAAGCAGGCGGTGCTGGCCTTCTACGAAAGGGTCGCCGAGGGCTGATATCATCGTGATGTCGAAAAACCATCCTAAAAAACCATGGTGACGGCACCCATTTATGTTATGGGCGTTTTCCACTATATACTGGCATTGCGAAAACGGCATTCCTGTTGGTAACGAGGAGAGCGGCGATGGTCGCCAAGACAGACATCCGTGCTTTTGAGACAGGCCATCCGCTGAAAGTGATGGACCCCATCTGGGACAGCCTGCGCGAGGAAGCTCGCGCCGCTGCCGAAACGGATCCGGTTCTCGCCGCGTTTCTCTATTCGACGGTGATCAATCACCGTTCGCTCGAGGAATGCGTCATTCACCGCATCTGCGAACGCCTCGATCATCCCGACATGCAGGCGATCCTCCTACGCCAGACCTTCGAGGAAATGCTCGCCGACTGGCCGGAATGGAGCTCGATCCTACGTGTCGATATCCAGGCGGTCTATGACCGCGATCCCGCTTGCCTGCGCTTCATGGAGGCGGTGCTCTATTTCAAGGGTTTCCATGCGCTGCAGACGCATCGTCTGGCCCACTGGCTGCTGAACCGCGGCAGGCGTGACTTCGCCCTTTATCTGCAAAGCCGCTCCTCCAGCGTCTTCCAGACCGACATCAATCCGGCCGCCCGTATCGGCAAGGGCATCTTCCTCGATCATGCCACCGGCCTCGTGATCGGCGAAACGGCTGTTGTCGGCGACAACGTCTCGATCCTCCATGGCGTCACGCTCGGCGGCACCGGCAAGGAGGGCGCCGACCGCCATCCGAAGATCGGCAGTGGCGTCATGATCGGCGCCGGCGCGAAGATCCTCGGCAACATCGAGATCGGCTTCTGCTCGCGCGTCGCCGCCGGCTCCGTCGTGCTCAAGGCCGTGCCGCCGAAGAAGACGGTTGCCGGCGTTCCGGCCAAGGTCGTCGGCGAGGCCGGTTGTTCCGAACCGTCGCGCAACATGGACCAGGTGATCGGCGCCGATATCTGAGCGCCTGTTGGAAAGAGGATAGGAAAAACCGGCAGGAACCGAGCGGGGACAGCCACTGGCCAAGCGGCAGCCCCGCCTTTACACCGCTGCTTTTCCTGTGCAAGAAGCGGCCAATCAAGACCGCTTACGGAGATGACAGAGTGAAGCCTGAAGAAATCAAGAAGCTCGACGCCTATTTCAAGCGCATGTTCAACCCGCAGATCATTGTCAAGGCGCGTCCGCGCAAGAATGATTCCGCGGAAGTCTATCTCGGCGAAGAGTTTCTGGGCGTCGTCTATATCGATGACGAGGATGGCGACCGCTCCTACAACTTTTCGATGGCGATCCTCGACGTCGATCTTTGATCGCGCTCGAGAGTTTCAAGAGGACCGGGCGGCGCAATCCGCCCGGTTTTTTGGTTTTTTGCGTCTCAAGCAAAATTTTTTTTAAAATCTGCGGTTGCAGCCATATGATATATATTAGCAAAATCAGTTAAAGACGTACGTGCCCCGGCGCGCGCCCTTTGTTTTATTATTGTCATGCAACCTTAGGGTTGTTTTGCATCGCACAAGACTACTTGACTATTTGTGCGTTGCAGCTACCCTGCCGCCATCCCACAGCCCAACGGAGGACGGTCATGTTCAACTTTGACGATGCAAACAAGAAGAGCAAGGAAGCCGTCGATACGGCGCTGAGAACCTATTCCGATACGGCGAGGGGCTTTCAGGCAATCGCCGCCGAAGCTGCTGAATATTCGAAGAAGTCCTTTCAGGATGCGGTGACGCATTTCGAAACGCTGGCCGGCGCCAAGAGCTTCGAGGCCGTGTTCGAACTGCAGACGAGCTACGTCAAGTCCAGCTATGACAGCTTCGTTTCCGAAGCCACCAAGCTCGGCGAAATGTACGCCGATCTCGCCAAGTCCGCCTACAAGCCCTACGAGGCTCCGATCGCCGCTGCCGTCGCCAAGACGGGCAGACAGTCGCAGCCGGCAACGCCCGCCGCCGCTTGAGTTAATTGCGACGGCGCAACCTGCGCGACATATTGAAATACCGGGGCCGGCTACGCATCTGTAGCCGGTCTTTTTTGTTTCCACTTTCGCCACAGCGTCCGCTTGGATCGGCCGGGGACTTTTTTAGTCTTTCCCGTGCATGCCGCCATTTCTTGATTGCAGTGTCTGACAGGGGGCTTAAAATCGGCCTATTATGAACTAAGTTAGTGTTTCAGATATTCGGTGGGAAAAGCACCCTCCCATGCTCCGCCGGATTGATTGAGGAATGAATGACAATGATCGCAAAGCCGATCCGGATGCAGAACGATAGCGAAAGGAACGGGGACAACGGAAATCGCGGAACCTCGGTCATCACGCGCACTAAGCCGAAGACCAAGAAGCCCAACCTCTATCGCGTGCTGCTTTTGAATGACGACTACACACCCATGGAATTCGTCATTCATATTCTGGAGCGTTTTTTTCAGAAGGATCGTGAAAGTGCCACCCGCATCATGCTCCATGTCCACAATCACGGCGTCGGCGAATGCGGAATATTCACATACGAGGTAGCGGAAACGAAGGTCAGCCAGGTGATGGACTTCGCCCGGCAGCACCAGCATCCGCTGCAATGCGTCATGGAAAAGAAGTGAGGATCTGAACGTGCCAACATTTTCGCCTAGTTTAGAGAAGGCGCTCCATCAGGCACTGACCTTTGCCAACGAGCGGCATCACGAATATGCGACGCTCGAGCATCTGCTGCTCGCCCTGATCGACGATGCCGATGCGGCCGCGGTCATGGGTGCCTGCAATGTCGATCTCGACGCGCTGCGCAAGACGCTCGTCGAGTATGTCGATAACGAACTATCCAATCTGATCACCGGATATGACGAGGATTCGAAGCCGACTTCCGGCTTCCAGCGTGTTATCCAGCGCGCTGTCATCCATGTGCAGTCGTCCGGCCGCGAGGAAGTGACCGGCGCCAATGTGCTCGTCGCGATTTTCGCCGAGCGCGAAAGCCACGCCGCCTATTTCCTGCAGGAGCAGGAGATGACCCGCTACGACGCCGTCAACTACATCTCGCACGGCATCGGCAAGCGGCCGGGCGCCTCTGAGGCTCGACCTCCGCGCGGCGCCGAAGAGGAGGCCGAGAGCAAGCCTACCGCACGCGGCAGCGAGGAAGAGGGCGGGCCCAAGAAGCAGCAGGATGCGCTCAAGGCCTATTGCGTCAATCTCAACGAGAAGGCCAAGGGCGGCAAGATCGATCCGCTGATCGGCCGTCATGCCGAGGTGAGCCGTACCATCCAGATCCTGTGCCGCCGTTCGAAGAACAATCCGCTCTATGTCGGTGATCCCGGCGTCGGCAAGACGGCGATCGCCGAAGGCCTTGCCAAGCGCATCGTCGAAGGCAAGGTTCCCGAGGCGCTCGCCGATGCGACGATCTTCTCGCTCGACATGGGCACGCTGCTTGCCGGCACGCGCTACCGCGGCGATTTCGAGGAGCGCCTGAAGCAGGTCGTCAAGGAACTGGAAGAATATCCGGGCGCTGTGCTGTTCATAGACGAGATCCATACGGTGATCGGCGCCGGAGCCACGTCGGGCGGGGCGATGGATGCATCGAACCTTTTGAAGCCGGCGCTGTCATCCGGCGCGATCCGCTGCATCGGTTCGACGACCTACAAGGAGTATCGCCAGTTCTTCGAGAAGGACCGGGCGCTGGTGCGTCGTTTCCAGAAGATCGACGTCAGCGAGCCGTCGATCAGCGATGCAATCGAGATCATGAAGGGTTTGAAGCCCTATTTCGAAGAGTATCATCACCTGCGTTATTCGAACGACGCGATCAAATCGGCCGTCGAACTCTCGGCCCGCTACATTTCCGACCGCAAGCTGCCGGACAAGGCGATCGACGTGATCGACGAAACTGGCGCAGCCCAGATGCTGCTGCCGCCGTCGAAGCGCCGCAAGCTGATCACCGAAAAGGAAATCGAGGCAACGATCGCCACGATGGCGCGCATTCCGCCGAAAACCGTCTCCAAGGATGACGAAGCGGTGCTGGCCAATCTCGAGCAGGAACTGCGCTCGGTCGTCTATGGCCAGGATATCGCCATCGAAGCTCTTTCGACCTCGATCAAGCTGGCGCGTGCCGGCCTGCGCGAGCCGAACAAGCCGATCGGCTCCTATGTTTTCTCTGGTCCGACCGGTGTGGGCAAGACCGAGGTGGCAAAGCAGCTGGCGTCGTCGCTCGGCGTCGAGCTTCTGCGCTTCGACATGTCGGAATATATGGAGCGGCATACGGTCTCGCGTCTGCTCGGTGCACCTCCCGGCTATGTCGGTTTCGATCAGGGCGGTCTTCTCACAGATGGCGTCGACCAGCATCCGCATTGCGTCGTCCTGCTTGACGAAATCGAGAAGGCGCATCCTGATATTTACAACATCCTGCTCCAGGTCATGGATCATGGCACGCTGACCGACCATAACGGCAAGAAGATCGACTTCCGCAACGTCATCCTGATCATGACGACCAATGCGGGCGCGTCCGAAATGGCCAAGGCCGCGATCGGCTTCGGCTCGTCCAAGCGCACCGGCGAGGACGAAGAGGCGCTGACCCGTCTGTTCACGCCGGAGTTCCGCAACCGTCTCGACGCGATCATTCCCTTCGCGGCGCTGCCGACGGCTGTCATTCACAAAGTCGTGCAGAAGTTCATCATGCAGCTGGAGGCCCAGCTTTCCGAACGGAACGTCACCTTCGACCTGCATGAGGACGCAATCGCTTGGCTGGCGGAAAAGGGTTACGACGAGAAGATGGGCGCCCGCCCGCTTGCCCGCGTCATCCAGGACACCATCAAGAAGCCGCTTGCCAACGAAATCCTCTTCGGCAAGCTGAAGAAGGGCGGTGTCGTCAACGTCACCGTCGGTCCGAAGGAAGACGGCAAGCCCGGCATCGTGCTGGAAGCCGTACCGGATACAGCGCCGATCAAGCCGAAGCCGGAAGCCGAGGTTGTGCATCCTGAAGCCGATGACGAGGGCGACGGCGAACTGAAGACGAAGACGGCCCGCAAGACCCGCGCCAAGACGGTGCCGCAGGCAGAGCCAGAAGTTCGCGACGCCCCAAAGAAGGGAAGCACGGTCCCCAAGGTTCCGCGCAAGAAGTGAGATCTTGCCACTGAATTGGAAAAGGCCGCGTCATCCGCGGCCTTTTTGATATTCCGCTCTGTCTTGCTGGCTAAGGGCACAATGTAAGATCGCGTACGAAATCTGCGAAAAAGGCTGAGGCATGAACGAATCTTTTATGCACGGCGATCGTCTGGGGGATTTGGGAGAATGTTCCTTCCACGAGCCGGAAGCCTGATATTCTTTCCGAAGTTTGGATCAGATATTCGGTCAGTCCAGCAGCCGCAGTGCACCGCGACTCGACAAGCAGATTGATGGCCGTTGCAGGGCTATCAGTGTGGGAGACTGAAGCTCTTTGAAGGATTCGTTCGAGCTGCTTCGTATAGGCTGCACTCCTTGCAGAGGCGATCTGGACTCCTTCGACGTCAACATCCTGGACACTCTGGAAGGATGAACTGTCTGGCACCAGATAGGTCGCTTCGACGGAGATGTATGGAGGTGAGAAGGAGAAGCGGTCGACTCTTGATGGATCCGAGGCAATGAAAGCGATGTCCCATTCGTCGCCGTCGGCATTGGCAAGTATGTCGGCAGCCGAGCCATATTGGATTAGAGAGAGGCCGCAATCCAATTGTTCGGCAATCTTGTGGGCTATCTGAGCGCTGGGCCCGACCAACGCGCCCGCCTTATCATCCCATCGGACCAACGCCGCATTTGACATATTGATGGCGGCCCTGATAGCGCCGGTAGGCGCTATCTCAGCCAAAATCTGCTTGCGCGTCGACATCTTCGAACTCCCTAAGATGCGAACCTGGCCGCGAGCGCTTCGGACCCTCTTGCGAGTAGGGCGACATCTACACCGACTGCGGTAAACAGCGTCCCCAGCGAAACGCAGCGGGCCGCGAACTTCTCGTCGGGGGTGAGTATGCCCGTCGGCTTTCCAAGCGCCTTCAAGCGCCGTATCGCGTCCTCGATCGCCACAACCACTTCAGGGTGGCCCGGTTGACCGGGATGGCCAAAGCTCGCCGCGAGATCAGCCGGGCCGATGAAGATGCCGTCCACTCCTTCGACAGCGGCGATGGACTCGAGATGATCGAGCGCTTCCCTGGTCTCGATTTGAAGAAGCAGGCATATCTCCTGCTCCGCCATCTGTGCGTAGTTCGAAACGCGCCCGAAGCGTGTGGCCCGCGTCAAGGCGGAGACACCGCGAATCCCGCGCGGCGGATACCTTATGGCTGCTACGGCGGCCATCGCCTCCTCTTCATTCTGCACATAAGGAACGAGCAGTGTCTGCACGCCGATGTCCAGGAACCGCTTGATCAGCACAGGGTCGTTGAAGGCAGGGCGTACGACGGGAGAAACGCTGTAGGGTGCCACCGCCTGCAATTGGGGCAGGACGGTGAGGACGTCGCTGGGAGAGTGCTCGGTGTCGAACAGCAACCAGTCGAAGCCCGCCGGCGCCACGATTTCGGCTGCGTAGCTTCCCGGAAGGCCGCACCATAGACCGATCTGGCTTTGCCCAGCCATAAGCTTCCGCTTAAAGTGATTGACGGGGAGTTCCATCGCCACCTCACACGAACGAAACGCCGATGGAGCCGACCGGCCCGTAATCAGCCTGGATGACATCGCCCTTGGCGATATCCACGGGGCGGGTGAACGAACCGGCAAGAACGATCTGGCCCTTCTTCAAGCCGCCTCCGACAGCATGGAGCTTGTTCACGAGCCATGCGATCCCGGCGGCTGGATGCCCCATGATGGCTGCGGAAACGCCCGACTCCTCGATGATGCCATTTTTCGAAAGCGTCGCGCCGACCCAGCGGATATCGACATCCATGGGCCGAACGATACGACCACCCACGACGATCGCTCCGAAGGCCGCGTTGTCGGCGATCGTGTCGGTGATCGCTCTTGGCACTTCGGTTCGATAGTCGATGATTTCGAGAGCGGGAACGACAAATTCGGTCGCCCTCATGACGTCATAGATACGGGTGCCTGGGCCTTCAAGATCCTCGCTCATTACGAATGCGAGTTCGACTTCGAGACGAGGCTTGATGAACAGATCCGCTTTGATCTGCGCGCCATCATTGAAGAGAGCGTCGTCGAGAATGACGCCGTAATCGGGCTCCGTCATCTTCGAGGCCATCTGCATTGCCCGCGACGTCAGTCCGATCTTGTGGCCGACGATCCGTGCACCTTTCGCAATCCGCGCCTGCGCCCAGAGCGCTTGTATGATGTAGGCGTCTTCGAGTTCCAGGTTCGGGTATGTCTTGCTTGGCTGGATGATTGGCTTGCGTTCGACTTCGGCCCTCAGCAGCGCGTCGGCTGCCTCCTGGCGTTCCTTTTCCGTGATCATGATTTGGCTCTGCTGGTTCGTTATTTGATCGGAGGGCGCGGCAAGACGGCTTCGCCGGGCTCCATGACATAGGTGTAGTCAAGCGAGAACCACGGTCCTGCGACGTCTGCGTCGGACGGGTGCGGTTGTTCATGCCGGACGAAGTTGCCCGTCAACGCCGCGGTCACGCCAAACTGCACGTCGGAGTCGATATTCGGATCGCTCGGGTCGAAGACCTGGGAGATGAGTGTCTTGTACCCGCGCTTAAAGATGAGAGCGTGCAGATGGGCGGGGCGATAGGGGTGACGGCCTTGCGCCTTGAGCAGGCGACCCACGACCCCGTCGACCGGGATCGGATAACCAACCATCTTGACCGTTCTGAACCAGAAGCGGCCTTCTTCGTTCGTGGTGAGCTTCCCACGGAGATTCATTTCTGCCTGATCGGGATCCTGGTTTTCGTAAAGACCGACAGGCGACGCATGCCACACGTCGACCTCGGCGCCTGCTATAGGCTTGCCGTCCCGATCGACCACCTTCGCATGGACGAACAAGGGCGTGCCTGGCGTCTCGGACCTGATGATGGTTCCGCCGTTCTCGACACGCGGCGAGTTAAGCCGCCAGAATGGTCCGAGCAGCGATTGCGACGTCTCCGTCTGCCCCCTGTCCCCGTTATTGAGCAGGCAGACGAGCGAAGAGACGCCGAGCGAACCTGCCATCAGCACGAACTCGTTGTGACTGTCGGTCTGCAGTTGGCCTATTTCGTTGAGGACCGCCGTGGCCTCGCGGAATTCAGCTTCCGAAAGCCTGACCTCTCGTACGAACGCGTGGAGATGCTTCACCATTGCGACGAGTATTTCACGCAGCCTAGGATCCCTGGTGCGGTTCATCACGGCGAGGACGGCAGGCGTCAACTCGCTCTCAGTTCTGATTGGCATGCTGCCACCTCCTCATGGCGCCCAGTATCAAAATAATCGATTATTTGTCAAGCTGACTGAGTGTATCTCAAGCGCTGTGTTTTGCTTATGCATCTGTTGGATGGTAGTTAAATTGTTAAAAATAAAGAGTAAAGTGGTTTGATGTGATGTGTTTGCTGGAAAATGAGCTGCTTTTTTGCATGGGCAAGTTGACACCAATAATCGTTTATTATATCGATCATCGAAAGTTTGATTGTCCGGGAGGAGAGATGGACTCGAGCGACGACGCCGCCCTTGGCGCACTGGCAGAAGAAGGCGCGCCGTCTGCTGCTTTCGCCGACAATGGAAAAAATACCATCGGCAGCCAGCTCGCATCGCGTCTTCGAGAGGCGATCATTTCCGGGGAACTGGAGGCGGGCAGCAAGATCAATCTCGACAAGGCGCGAAAGACGTTCAACGTCAGCCTGAGTCCGTTGCGCGAAGGCCTGGCCCGACTCATTTCCGACGGCTTGGTTGAGTTTCAGGACAATCGAGGCTATCGCGTCGCCCCGATTTCGCTTGCCAATCTCGAAGAAGTTACGACCCTCCGGGAGGAGCTCGAGGTCTTCGCGCTACGCGAATCCATTCGCGTCGGCGATGTCGAGTGGGAGGGCAACATCATGCGTGCGCTCCATCGTCTGAACCGTACCGAGCGCGATGCCGCCCGTCCCGAAACGCTGGAATATTGGGAAGCGCTGCACCGCGAATTCCACCTCACCTTGATCTCGGGCTGTGGCAAGCCCCTGCTTCTTCACTTCTGCAATCTCCTGCTAAATCTGAACGACCGATACCGTCGCGCCTTCCTTGTCCGCACATCCGGGGACCGCAATGTAGGTCAGGAACACAGCGAGATTGCGCAGGGCGCCGTGGCACGCGACGTTGAATATGCCTGCGAGAAGCTGCGACAGCACATCCACCGCACCGGAACCAATCTTCGAAATCATCTTGCGGCGAAAGGTGTCGTATGATGGCCGCCTCAAGACCAAAATCGGCGCTCCCGATCGGCATCGCGCACTTCTCGTCTATAATGCTGCCCCCCGCGGAGTTCGCGAAGATTGCCGGACGCGCAGGTTTCTCCAGGATCGGCCTCCGGCTCCATCCGGCCTTTCCCGGTGCGCCGTACTATGAACTGCCTGTCGGTAGCGCGGCCGCCGGAGAGTTGAAGTCTGTGCTTGCCGGTGAAGAAGTAGAGGTCTTCGATATCGAGTTCTTCGTCATCGATCCCTCTTTCGACGCGTCGTCGGTGGAGGCGACCCTGGCGGCGGCGGCGAACGTTGGAGCGCGACGGCTCAGCGTCTGTGGCGACGATCCCGATCATGCCAGACTGTTATCGAACTTTTCGGATTTCTGCGTCCTCGCGGAACGGTACGGCTTGGCGGTCGACATCGAAAACATGGGCTGGCGGGTGGTCAAAGCCTTTGAGGATAGCATCGACCTCGTGACAGGGGCGAGGATGGAGAATGCCGGCGTTCTCGTCGATGGCATCCATTTCTTCAGGAACGGCGCGGCCTTGGCAGACTTGCGGGCCAACCTCGACAAAGTGAAACATGTTCAACTATGCGATGTAGCCGGCCCAGCGCCGACAAAGCAGGAGGAAATGATCGCGGAGGCAAGAAGCGGCCGACTGCCTCCGGGCGAGGGGGAGCTGCCGCTGAGGGATTTGGTTGCTGTGGTCGGCACCGCCGCTTCCATCTCGGTGGAGGTGCCGCTGGTCGGATCCATCGCGCCGGAGACCCACCTTAAACATCTTTTCAACTGCGCGGAAAGAATGGTCGGACCGAATCGATAGTCCGGCGCGGGTGCAAATAATCCGCACCGGAAGGAGGAAAATCATCCATGGGTTATACGTTCGATTTTGGTGCGGTCTTTGACCGCGCCCCGGAGTTGCTTTGGGGTTCGCTCGGCACGATAGGGCTGGCGCTCGCGGGAATGCTCCTCGCGCTTTTAATCGGCATTCTTGGCGTTGCCGCCAGAACGTCCAAGATTCCGCTCGTTCGAGCTCCCGTCATCGGGTTCGTCGAAGTCGTCCGGAACACGCCTTTCCTCGTGCAGATTTTCTTCATCTACTTCGCGCTCCCCTTGATGGGGATACGTCTGAACCCGACCGTCACCGCGATCATCGCGCTGGGCATCAACGGCGGTGCCTATGCGATCGAGATCATCCGCGGCGGCGTCGAGAGCGTCAGCAAAGGTCAGATCGAGGCAGGGTTCGCGCTTGGCCTCCATAAGGGCGACGTCTTCCGGTTGATCGTGCTGGAGCCGGCTCTCCGGGCAATCTATCCGTCGCTCACAAGTCAGTTCGTGATGCTGACCCTCACGACCTCCGTCTGCACCTCGATCGCAGCCTACGAGCTGACATCGGCGGCGCAGAGAATCGAATCCGATACGTTCCGCAGCTTCGAGGTCTACTTCACCGTAACCGCCATCTACCTCGTCATTTCGACCCTGATGATGGGTATGTTCGCCCTGATCTCCCGCCACCACTTCAACTACCCAACGCGATAGGAGGGACTTTATGGGTCCCATCGGCGAAAACGAATTTCTATTCATCTTGCAGGGTCTGAAATGGACCGTACTGCTAGCGATCATCGGCTTTGTAGGTGGGGGCCTGTTCGGGATATTGATCGCCCTGGCGCGCACTTCAAGGAACCGAACTGTGCGCGTCGCGACTTCGGGCTACATCGCACTGTTCCAGGGCACGCCGCTCCTGATGCAGCTTTTCGTCGTGTACTACGGCGTGGCGCTGCTCGGTATTGATGTCAATGCCTGGATCGCGGTGGCTATCGCCTTCACTCTTCATGCGAGTGCCTTCCTCGGCGAGATCTGGCGCGGCTCTATCGAAGCCGTTCCGAAAGGTCAGAACGAAGCAGCAAATGCACTCGGCCTGCACTACGTATCGCGGATGAAGGACGTGATCCTTCCGCAGGCCCTGAAAATCTCCATGCCTGCGACCATCGGCTTCCTTGTCCAGCTCATCAAAGGGACGTCGCTCGCCGCGATCGTGGGCTTCATCGAGCTGACCCGAGCTGGTCAGATTATCTCGAACCAGACCTATCGGCCGCTCCTCGTCTTCGGGATCGTCGGCCTGATCTATTTCATCATTTGCTGGCCGCTGTCGCACCTTGGAAGCGGCCTCGAAAAACGGATGGCGAAAGCAGTCCGCTAACTGCTTCGTTCGAAGCAAACCAAAGAGGAGGAGTAAGCAATGCAGATCAACCGTAGGAAATTTCTCGGAATAGCTTTTGCGACGGCCGCTTTCGCGACCATCGGCGCCGCCGCCGCATCGGCCGCCACTGTCGAAGAGATCAAAGCCAAGGGCACTCTCGTCGTCGGCATCCAGGGCGACAACGCACCATGGGGCTTTGTGAATACGAGCGGCAAGCAGGACGGCTTCGACGCCGACATCGCGACGCTGTTCGCCAAGGAACTCGGCGTGAAGGTCGAGTTCCAGCCGCTCGCCGTCGCGAACCGAATTCCGGCGCTGACGACGGGGAAGGTGGATATCCTGTTCGCCACAATGGCCATGACTGAGGAGCGCGCGAAATCGATCCAGTACAGCAAGCCGTATGCGGCGAACACAATCTCTCTCTATGCCGCGAAGGCCGATGCCGTAAAGGCGCCGGCCGATGTGGCCGGCTGGGAGATCGGTGTGCCCAAGTCGAGCTCGCAGGATAAGGCTGTGACGGACGCCGTGGGATCGACTGCAACGATCCGCCGCTTCGACGATGACGCCGCCACTATCCAGGCTCTCATTTCGGGTCAGGTGAGGGCTGTCGGCGGCAACCAGTTCTACGGACAGAGGCTCGATGCGGCCAGCGCCGGGACCTACGAGAGTAAGATTGACTTCCTGAAGACCTACAACGGCGTCGGAACGCGCCTTGGCGAGAAGGACTGGAACGAAGCCGCCAACAGCTTCATCGACAAGATTAAGGCAAGCGGGGAACTGGCGACCATCACCAAGAAGTGGATGGGCATCGACCTCCCGACTTTCCCCGAATCCATCCCCAACATCCCGTTCACCGTCAAGTAAAGATACAGGGAGGGCGCCGTGCTCAATTCTTCAAACGATCAGTCGACATTGATTTCACTTGAGAAGCTGCAGAAATGGTACGGCTCCTTCCACGCTCTGAAGAACATCAGCCTGTCGGTTCGCAAGGGCGAGAAGATTGTCCTTTGCGGCCCGTCAGGTTCTGGCAAATCGACTTTGATCCGCTGCATCAATGCGCTTGAGACGATCCAGGATGGGAAGATCGTCGTCGAGGGACAGCTGCTGGATGGCAGCACCAAGGCTGTGGACACGATCCGACGCGAAGTGGGGATGGTGTTCCAGAGTTTCAATTTGTTCCCTCACATGACCGTGCTTCAGAACTGCACGCTAGCCCCCATGCGCGTTCGCGGCACCGGCCGCGCCGACGCCGAACGACTGGCACGAAAATATCTGGAGCGTGTCAGGATTCTTGATCAGGCGGAGAAATATCCCGCCCAGCTTTCCGGCGGCCAGCAACAGCGCGTCGCAATCGCGCGTGCGCTCTGCATGGAGCCGAAAGTGATGCTGTTCGATGAGCCCACGAGCGCGCTAGACCCGGAGATGGTCAAGGAAGTGCTGGATACAATGATCGGGCTCGCACGCGACGGCATGACCATGATCTGTGTGACCCATGAAATGGGCTTCGCCCGCCAGGTGGCAGACAGGGTCATCTTCATGGCCTCCGGTGAGATTATCGAAGAGGCTAAACCCGAGATTTTCTTCAAGTCTCCGCAGCACGAGCGCACCAAGGCGTTTCTCGGCGAAATACTTGCCCATCACTGATCCGGTAGAGCTATCAAAATGGACAACAGGAAATTTCATGTCGGGCTGGTCGGAGCGGACATTCAGATGTCGAAGTCGCCGGCTCTCCACGAGACCGAGGCATATCATCTTGGACTGGAATATCGGTACGAGCTTCTCGATCTGACCGAGCGTGGTCTGCCTGCATCTGCGCTGCCAGACCTTCTCGACGAGATCGAACGCCGGGGCTTTGCGGGAAGCAACATCACTCACCCGTGCAAGCAGACCGTCATCGCTCACCTTACCGACCTGTCGGAAGATGCCCGGATGCTCGGTGCAGTCAACACGGTCGTGCTTCGCAATGGAAAGCGGATTGGGCACAACACCGACTGGTACGGCTTTTATAAGAACTTCGAGCGCGGATTACCCGAGGTTGCCAAAACACATGCGGTTCTGCTCGGCGCAGGCGGCGCCGGGGTCGCAGTCGCACACGCAGCCATCAAGCTCGGAATCGAGGTGCTTTCGATCTTCGACCAGGACGCAAATCGCGCCGCAATGCTTGCCGATCAGCTCAATCAGCGCTTCTCCAAAAGGTGCGCGCAGCCGATCAGCGATGTCAGCGCCACGCTCGCTTCAGCCGACGGGCTGATCCACGCCACGCCGACGGGTATGCGAAGCCATCCTGGCATTCCAATCGACCCGGAAGCGCTTCAGTCACGTCACTGGGTCGCTGATATTGTCTACATGCCACTCGTGACCGAACTTCTGGCTTTGGCCGAAAAGAAGGGCTGCAGAACACTGCCCGGTGGTGGAATGACGGTATTCCAGGCCGCCGCGGCGTTCGAATTGTTCACGAGCGTGCAGCCGGACGCGGAACGAATGTTGCATCATTTCGAAGAGTTGCCATGAGCCGGAGGACATGCGATGCCGCACATCATCATTGACTATAGCCGGGGCGCTGCCGAGCGCGTCCTTATCGACGAGCTCACCAGAGCAGTGCATCGCCGAGTCCGCGACGCGGGCCTGGTAAAGCCTACTATAGTTCGCACATTCGCCAGAGAAGCGACTTTCTCCTGCGTCGGTGACGAACATGCCGACAATCACTTCATTCAAATAATTGTGCGCCTGGCTCCCGGACGGACGAAGGAGATCAAAAGAGAACTGCTGAGAGCGGTTCTCGACGCCGCGCAGAATGTCGCAGCACCCGCACTGCAGGAAGGTCGGCTTGGGCTTCGCGCCGATCTCTACGAGTCCGATCCGAATTTCGCATTCCAGGAAATAGCACTCGCCTGAACTCGCCGGTGCTTTCACAAGGGTAAATGCAATGAGCCTGATCTATGTTCTTAACGGTCCAAACCTCAACCTCCTGGGCAAGCGCCAGCCTCACATCTACGGCCACGAGACACTGGCCGACGTAGAGACCTCCTGCCGGAAGCTGGCATCCGAACTCGGACACGAGCTCCGCTTCCACCAGAGCAACCGCGAATATGAAATCATCGACTGGATCCATGAAGCGCGTGAGAATGGAGCCGGCATCGTGATCAATCCAGCTGCATTCACGCACACGTCGCTTGCCATCCTCGACGCTCTGAATACGTTCGAAGGTCCCGTCATCGAGATCCATATCTCCAACGTGCATAAGCGCGAAAGCTTCCGCCATCACTCCTTTGTCTCTCATCGGGCAGACGGCGTAATCGCCGGGCTTGGAACGGAAGGCTACCAGCTCGGTATCCGCCGCGTCGCGACAATGCTGAAGACCCCGAAAAACGATTGACGCAAAATGGTCGACCGGGTCAAACTAGCGGTCCTCGGCGCGGGGCTGATTGGAAAGCGTCATATTCGGCATGTCCTGGAAGAACCCGCGGCCGAGCTAGTCGCCGTGGTGGATCCCACGTCGCTTGGGCAGGAGATCGCACGCAACGCCGGCGTCAGATGGTTCCCAAGCTTTGGCGACATGATCAGCGCGCAGCGTCCGGATGGCGTCATTATCGCGACTCCCAACCAGATGCATGTCCGGAACGGCATGGACGCAGTGGCAGCTGGAATCCCGGCTTTGATTGAGAAGCCGATCGTCGACGATGTCACGGCCGGCGAGAAACTGATCAAGATGGCCGAAGCCAAGGGTATCCCGCTTCTGACGGGGCATCATCGCCGACACGCGCCGATGATGCAGAAAGCCAAGCAGATCATTGAAAGCGGAGAGCTCGGTCGGATACTGGTCGTCAATGCAATGTTCTGGCTGTTCAAGCCGGACAATTATTTCGACACGCCCTGGCGGCGCGAGCGGGGCGCAGGGCCGGTCTTCCTAAACCTCATCCACGACATCGACAATCTTCGCTACCTGTTGGGGGATATCGCGGCTGTCCAGGCGCGCGAGTCCAACGCAATGCGCGGATATGCCGTCGAGGAGACAGCTGTGATCCTCATCGAATTCAAGAACGGAATTCTGGGCAGCGCGTCGGTTTCGGATTCTGTTGTGGCGCCATGGAGCTGGGAGATGACGACTGGAGAGAACGCGGCCTATCCGAAGACGGAAGAAGCCTGCTACATGATTGGCGGAACCCGCGGATCACTCGCCGTTCCCTCACTGGACATATGGCGCAACCCGGCGGAGCGGAGCTGGCTGGAGCCCTTCGCCCGGAAGCGCATCGACGTCGAGAACCAGGACCCGCTCGTCCTTCAGATACGGCAGTTCTGCAACGTCATACGAGGTCACGAAGAACCCCTGGTCAGTGGGCGAGAGGGATGGGAAACCCTGAGGGTGATCGATGCCGTTAAACGGTCCGCGGCCACGCTCCAGCGCGTTGCGCTGCCGTGAAGCACGTCGCGTGCTACCTATCCAAGGCTGCCCTGATCTTTTCGGCATTGGTGGCCAGCACCGCCCCGTCCTCCATCTTGCCGGAATGCGGCTTCAGCGCGACGCCTTCATGACGGGGAATGACGTGGAAATGCAGATGGAACACCGTCTGCCCGGCGGCCGGTTCGTTGAACTGGGCGATAAACACACCATCGGCATCGAAGACTTTTTCGAGCGCCTTGGCGACCTTCTGAACGACGGTGATGGCATGGGCGAGGGTGGCGGGATCGGCATCGAGGATATTGCGGGAAGGCGCCTTCGGAACGACGAGCACATGGCCCGGCGCCTGCGGCATCACGTCCATGAAGGCGACCGTATGCTGATCCTCGTAGATCCGGTGCGAGGGGATTTCGCCGCGCAGGATCTTGGCGAAGATATTGTTGTCGTCATAGGCGCTGGTCATCGCGAAATCTCCTCACTTTCCATTTGATCGGGTAGCGCGGCCGGCAGGGCGGCGTCAATCCTCCTGCTGGCGCTCGCCCTTGCGGAAGGGGCTGTGCTCGGCCAGCAGCTCGTTCATCTGTTCGACATCGGCGCGCTCGCGGGCGAGATAATCGCCGATCGCCCGGCGAAGGCCGGCATGGGCGACATAATGGGCCGAGTGCGTCGTCACAGGCAGGTAGCCGCGGGCAAGCTTGTGTTCGCCCTGGGCGCCGGCCTCGACCCGCTTCAACCCTTTGGAAAGGGCAAAATCGATGGCCTGGTGATAGCAGACCTCGAAATGCAGGAAGGGATGATCCTCGGTGCAGCCCCAGTGACGGCCGTAGAGCGTATCGCCGCCGATGAAGTTGATGGCGCCGGCGACATAACGCCCGTCGCGCTTGGCCATGACGAGCAGGATGTCGTCGGCCATGCGCTCGCCGATCAGCGAGTAGAATTTGCGGGTGAGGTAGGGCCGGCCCCATTTGCGCCCACCGGTATCCATGTAGAATTTGAAGAACTGGTCCCAGATGCGTTCCGTCAGGTCGCGGCCGGTCAGCCAGTCGATGCTGAGGCCGTTTTCCAGTGCAGCCCGGCGCTCCTTGCGCAAAGCCTTGCGTTTGCGCGAAGCGAGCGTTTCGAGGAATTCCTCGTGATTGGCATAGCTGTCATTGATGAAATGGAACTGCTGGTCGGTGCGGTGCAGATAGCCGTCCATCTCGAAGACGCCGATCTCCTCGTCGGGCACGAAGGTGACGTGGGCCGAGGAGACGCCGAGCCGGCGCACGACCTCCTTCAGGCTTTCGGCGATCGCGCTCTGGATCGGCAGCCGCTGCAGCCCCTCGGCGACGAGAAGTCGCGGACCCGTCGCCGGAGTGAATGGAATTGAGCATTGAAGTTTGGGATAGTAGCGCCCGCCGGCCCGCTCGAAGGCGTCGGCCCAGCCATGGTCGAAGACATATTCGCCCTGGCTGTGGTTCTTGAGGTAGCCGGGCAGGGCGCCGATCAGCTCGCCGTGATCGGTCTCGAGAAGCAAGTGATGGCCGAGCCAGCCGGTCTCGGCGGTGGCCGAACCGGATTCTTCCAGCGACGACAAAAAGGCGTGCGAGACGAAGGGATTGTAAGCGATCGTGGTGCCGCTCTTCGACGCCCCGGAAAGCCTGGACCAGCTCTCCGGGGAAATCGCTGTGAAGGAGCGTTCTACGCGAATGGTGAGGTCATCGGTCATGGGGCAAATGCGAAGCCTGTGGAGGAATGGTTCGGCTCTCCCTCAATCTGCGCATGATCTTGGCCAAAAAGCGAGCGTCAAACCACCACACGCGGATCGAAGCCTTCGAAGGTCATCTGATCTGCGTGGGCGAAGGTCCGACGGCGCGCCTCTTCGTCGCGCACCGTCCAGGTGATGACGGGAATGCCCTTTTCGTGTTCGCCGGTAATGAAGGCGTTCGGCAGATCATCATAATAATAGGAGATGAAATCGAGACCGATCTCCATCGCTTCGGCGTGCGTTCTAAACTCCTCCGGTGTGTTGCCGTTGGCGGTCAGCCCAAGCGGGTAAGGGGCGCCAAGCGCCTTGAGATCGCGCAGCAGCCAGTGGTCGAAGCTCATCAGCGCCACCTTGCCCTCATAACCCTCAAGCACCTCGAGAACGGCCTCGGCAAACCCCTCGTCATCAGCTTCGCGGCCCTTCAGTTCCAGGACCAGCGGAACCTTGCCCCGGACGAGATCGAGAAGCTGGCTGAGCGTCGGCACCTTGTCGCTCGTGCCGCCGACGGCGATCAGTCCGAGTTCCCTGGAGGTGCGCTCCCTGACGTCGCCGGTGAGACTGCACAGGCGCTGCAGGTCCTCGTCGTGAAAGATGATCGGAACGCCGTCGGAGGCATAATGCAGATCGCATTCGATCGCAAAGCCCGCTTCGACGGCGCGCGAAAAGGCCGAAAGCGTGTTTTCCCAGACGAGGTTATTGAGATCGTGAAAGCCGCGATGGGCGACCGGCACGTCCTTGATCCAGGCCGCATTCGTCATTCTGCGATTTCCATGATAGCATCGATCTCGACGGCGGCGTTCAGCGGCAGGGCGGCCATGCCGACGGCGGCGCGGGCATGTTTGCCGGCCTCGCCGAGCACGCCGGCAATGAGGTTCGACGCGCCGTTGATGACGAGATGCTGCTCGACAAAGTCGGGCGCCGAGGCGACGAAGCCGTTCAGCTTGATGACGCGCCGGATGCGGCCGAGATTGCCGCCAAGTGCAGCCTTCGCCTGGGCGAGGATGTTGATGGCGCAGAGCTCAGCGCCGCGCTGGCCGCTTGCAACGTCAACCGTCTTGCCGAGATGACCGGCGACGGCGATCTTGCCGCCTTCGAGGGGCAGCTGGCCGGAGATGTAGAGAAGATTGCCGCTGATAACGTAGGGAACGTAATTTGCGGCTGGGGCTGCGGCTTCGGGAAGGGTTATCCCCATCTCAGTCAGGCGCGCTGCAATTTCATCGGACATTTTCGTCTCCGCTTTTGTTGTCAATGTTTCAAAAATTATGCATCAAGACTAGAATCTTTAATATGACAGCTTCGAGCCTCGATTTGGCCGAAAGAGTTCATATAACATCGCGGCCGAGTCCAACAGGAGTGAATGAATGTTCCGATCGAGTCTTGCCGCTCTGCTTCTTGCCGGCGTATCCGCCAATGCATGGGCGGGGGCGCCTGCGGCAAGCGCTGCGGCCGCGACCGGCCTCATCGCCCATCGCGCCGTCTACGATCTCGAATTGAAGGACGCTTCGGACCGCTCCGGCATCGCCGGCATGTATGGCCGTATGGTCTATGAGTTCGACGGCAGCTATTGCCAGGGCTTTACCACCAATTTCCGCTTCGTGACGCAAATCGACACCGGCGACAGCGTGCGCGTCAGCGACCAGCAGACGAAGACCTTCGAGAATTTGAAGGACGGCAAGTTCACCTTCGACACAAAATCCTTCACCGACGACCAGCTCGACAAGGAGGTCAACGGTGCCGCTCAGGACCAGCCTGATGGTGTCAGGGTCGATCTCAAGCAGCCGGCCAGCCGCGAACTGCAGCTGGCCGAAAGCCGCTTTCCCACGGAACACATGCTGGACGTGATCCAGAACGCCAAGAACGGCAAGCGCTTCTTCGAGGCGCGCGTTTTCGACGGTTCCGATGACGGCGACAAGGCGCTGGTGACGACGACGATCGTCGGCAAGCAGCAGACGCCGGTTGCCGAAGAAGCCGATGCCGGCAATGCCGGCGCGTTCTCGAAGACCGCGTTCTGGCCGGTGACGATCGCCTATTTCAACGAGAATGCGAAATCGGACGCGCTGCCGGTCTATCGCATGTCCTTCAAGCTCTATGAGAACGGCATCACCCGCGACCTGACGATGGATTACGGCGATTTCGTCCTGACCGGCAAGCTTGCCAAGCTGGAACTGCTCGAGCGCAAGGCCGAGACTTGTCAGTAAGCTGCGGCTTTTTCACTGTCATAAAACTGTATGGCCGACCACCGATGATTGAGTCGCCTTTGTCGTCCTGCGCTTCGGAACGGTGCAATCCCAGCGGCCAGTACGTCGCGACGGGGCCTTTCATTGCAAAATATCTGGCCGGGGGCCTCGGCGGCGAGCCGATGATCGTCGGTTATGAGAATCAGCTGGTCGAATGGATCCTCGCCGATCCCACGCGCTGGGATCGCATCAAGGCGAGCACGGGCGCAAAGCCGGTGGTGCTCTATCCGCGCCCGACCGTCTATTCCGCGCATCCGCTGATCGTCGTCGACGAGAATGCCAACCGGCTGATCGAGGCCCTGACCAGCCCGCGGCTACAGGAACTTGCCTGGACCAAACACGGCTTCCGTGGTCCCTTGGGCACCGCGACCGGTAATGCCCACAGCGCCATCGCCAGCCTGCTGCCGGCCGAGGTCGATGCCATTCTGCCGATGCCGGACGCAGGCGTCATGCTGTCGCTGCTGTCGACGCTGGCCGGCTGAGCGGCGGCACTTGCAGGGCAGGCAGCGTCGGGATGCGCGGCGGAATCCTTGTTTTTATGCCCAATGGAATCTTTTCCTTGCTTTTATGCAGAACGGAATGTATGGGCACCGGCATTCCACACGCAAGGCATGGGATTGTCCGGGAGAAATCCGGGCTGTTCCGCCGGTGGCGTCCTCGAAGAGGATGCTGTTCGCCTTGCGGGGGTTCAACCGGAAAAGGAGTAACAAGGCATGGCATTGCCTGATTTTTCTATGCGTCAGCTTCTTGAAGCAGGCGTTCACTTCGGCCACCAGACGCATCGCTGGAACCCGAAGATGAAGCCGTACATCTTCGGCGATCGTAATAACATTCACATCATCGACCTGGCCCAGACCGTTCCGATGCTGTCGCGCGCCCTTCAGGTCGTCAGCGACACCGTTGCTCGCGGCGGCCGCGTTCTCTTCGTCGGCACCAAGCGCCAGGCCTCCGAGATCATCGCCGACAGCGCCAAGCGCTCGGCCCAGTACTACGTCAACTCGCGCTGGCTCGGCGGCATGATGACGAACTGGAAGACGATCTCCAACTCGATCCAGCGCCTGCGCAAACTCGATGAGATTCTCGGCGGCGAAGCACAGGGCTTCACCAAGAAGGAACGTCTGAACCTCGAGCGCGAGCGTGAAAAGCTCGACAAGGCTCTCGGCGGTATCCGCGATATGGGCGGCACCCCCGACCTGATGTTCATCATCGACACCAACAAGGAAAAGATCGCGATCGACGAAGCCAAGCGCCTCGGCATCCCGGTTGTCGCCATCATAGACTCGAACTGCGATCCCGACATGATCGACTATCCGATTCCGGGCAACGACGACGCATCGCGCGCAATCGCTCTTTACTGCGAGCTGATCTCCCGCGCTGCCATCGACGGCATCGCGCGTCAGCAGAGCTCTTCCGGCCGCGATCTCGGCGCATCCTCCGAAGTTCCGGTCGAGCCGGCTCTCGAAGAAGCAGCCGAAGGCTGATGAAAGCGGGCGGATCGAAAACTCCGCCAAAGCTTGCATAGACTGGGAAGGCCGCTCGCGACTCATCGAAGTTCGGCGGCCTTACCTGTTTCAGGCGGAGGCATCAGCGCTTCGCCAGACAAGTTTTCGTTGTGACGCGTCTTCATCACGCTGTCATACATACAGGTACATTTCGTGCCTCAATCCGGTGCCGCGCCGCGCTTTGCGGTCCACCGTTTGAACCGACAAGAGGAAGATAATGAGCGAGATTACGGCTGCAATGGTGAAGGAACTGCGCGAAAAGACCGGCGCAGGCATGATGGACTGCAAGAAGGCGCTCGCCGAAACCAATGGCGACATGGAAGCGGCGATCGACTGGCTGCGCGCCAAGGGCATCGCCAAGGCCGACAAGAAGTCCGGCCGTACCGCTGCCGAAGGCCTCATCGGCGTTTCGAGCGAAGGCACCAAGGCCGTCGTCGTCGAAGTCAACTCCGAAACCGACTTCGTCGCCCGTAACGACGCCTTCCAGGATCTCGTCCGCGGCATCGCCAAGGTTGCCGTCTCCACCAACGGCAGCGTCGATGCCGTTGCGGCCGCGACCTACCCGGCATCCGGCAAGTCGGTTTCCGACACGATCAAGGATGCGATCGCAACGATCGGCGAGAACATGAACCTGCGCCGTTCGGTCGCTCTCTCCGTCGAGGACGGCGTTGTTGCCACCTATATCCACAATGCCGTTTCCGACGGTCTCGGCAAGCTTGGCGTTCTCGTTGCGCTGAAGTCGACCGGCGACAAGGAAGCCCTGAACGCGATCGGCCGCCAGGTCGCCATGCATATTGCCGCGACCGCGCCGCTGGCGATCCGCCCCGAGGAAGTCGATGCCGCCGTCGCCGAGCGCGAGCGCAACGTCTTCATCGAGCAGTCGCGCGCCTCCGGCAAGCCGGACAACATCATCGAAAAGATGGTGGAAGGCCGCATGCGCAAGTTCTTTGAAGAAGTCGCCCTTCTCTCGCAGGCTTTCGTCATCAATCCCGATCTGACCGTCGCAGCCGCCATCAAGGAAGCTGAAAAGGCTGTCGGCGCTCCGATCGAAGTTGCCGGCATGGCCCGTCTTCTGCTCGGCGAAGGCGTCGAGAAGGAAGAGACCGACTTCGCAGCCGAAGTCGCGGCTGCCGCCAAAGGTTGATCTTCCAGCCATAATTCTGAAAACAAGAAGGGCATCGCGTGACAACGCGGTGCCCTTCGTGTATCGGGCATTCACGGCAATTTACGAGGAGCCAAGATGTCTTTAGAGCCTGTCTATAAACGCGTTCTGCTCAAGGCTTCCGGCGAAGCGCTCATGGGTGCCCAGGGTTTCGGGATCGATGTCGCGGTGGCGGACCGCATTGCATCCGATATCGCCGAGGCAAGGCATATGGGCGTGGAAGTCGGCGTCGTCGTCGGTGGCGGCAATATCTTCCGCGGTGTCGCGGTGGCTTCCAAGGGCGGCGACCGGGTGACCGGCGACCATATGGGCATGCTCGGCACCATCATCAACGCGCTGGCGCTGGCGACCTCGCTGCGCAAGCTCAGCATCGACACGGTGGTCCTTTCGGCCATTTCCATGCCGGAGATCTGCGAGAGCTTTTCGCAGCGCGCGACCCTCTATCATCTGTCGATGGGACGCGTGGTGATCTTTGCAGGCGGCACCGGCAATCCCTTCTTCACCACCGATTCCGCCGCGGCACTCCGCGCCGCCGAAATGGGTGCGCAGGCCATCTTCAAGGGCACACAGGTCGACGGCATCTATACCGCCGACCCGAAGAAATATCCCGACGCGACGCGGTTTGATCGTCTGACGCACCAGGAAGTGCTGGACAGGGGGCTTGCGGTGATGGACGTTGCCGCCGTGGCGCTCGCCAGGGAGAATTCCATTCCGATCATCGTCTTCTCGATCCACGAGAAGGGCGGTTTTGCCGAAATCTTGACGGGCGGTGGCCTCAAAACCATCGTCTCCGACAATTGATAATAGTTAGAGCATGATGGTGTCCGAAAGCGCTGACGCTTTTTCGGCATCATGCTTTGAGACGGGAGCATCGACATGAGTGAAGGTATCGATATCAAGGAATTGAAGCGCCGCATGGATGGCGCGGTTTCCGCATTCAAGAGCGACATCGCATCGCTGCGCACCGGCCGTGCCTCGGCCAACATCCTCGATCCGGTGACGATCGAGGCCTATGGTTCGCGCGTGCCGCTGAACCAGGTCGCTAACATCACCGTGCCCGAGCCGCGCATGCTGACTGTCTCCGTCTGGGACAAGTCGATGGTCAGCGCCGTCGAGCGCGGCATTCGCGAATCCAATCTCGGTCTCAACCCGATCGTCGACGGCCAGAGCCTGCGCATCCCGCTGCCGGAGTTGAACGAGGAGCGTCGCAAATCGCTCGTCAAGGTGGCTCACGACTATGCCGAAAAGAGCAAGGTCGCGATTCGCCATGTCCGCCGCGACGGCATGGACGGCCTCAAGAAAGCCGAAAAGGATGGCGTAATCGGACAGGACGAGAGCCGTGCACAGTCGGAACGCGTCCAGAAGATGACGGACGAGACGATTTCCGAAATCGACCGCTTGCTTGGCGAGAAGGAAAAGGAAATCATGCAGGTCTAGTGTATCTGTGCCTTTGCCTGGAAAGACCGGACGGGAAATGTCGGAATCTGTATTTTTGACTGTGCCAGAGCATGTTGCCATCATCATGGATGGCAACGGCCGCTGGGCCAAGCAGCGTGGCCTGCCGCGCACGATGGGCCATCGCAAGGGCGTCGAGGCAGTGCGCGAGACAGTGCGCGCGGCTGGCGCGGCCGGCATAAAATATCTGACCCTCTTTGCCTTCTCCTCGGAGAACTGGCGCCGGCCCGAGGCTGAGGTCTCCGATCTGCTGGGTCTGCTCAAGGCTTTCATCCGACGCGACCTGGCCGAGCTTCATCGCCAGAATGTCCGCATCAGGGTGATCGGCGATCGCCACAGCCTGCGCAGCGACATCCTCGGCCTGCTGCTCGAGGCGGAGGAGACGACCAAGGACAATACGGCACTGACGCTGGTCATCGCCTTCAATTACGGCTCGCGCGATGAAATCTCCCGCGCTGTGGTGAGCTTGGCCAAGGACGTCGAGGCCGGTCGCCTCAGGGCGCAGGACATCACGCCTGCGCTGATCGACGCCCGTCTCGACACGGCCGGCATCCCCGATCCGGATCTGATCATCCGGACCAGCGGCGAGGAGCGGCTTTCCAATTTCCTGCTGTGGCAGGCCGCCTATTCGGAATTCATCTTCGTTCCGGAATATTGGCCGGATTTCAGCCCCGAGATTTTCCGCTCGGCGCTTGAGAAATTCGCCTCCCGCGACCGGCGCTTCGGCGGCCTGTCGTCGCAGGCAGCCGCGGTCGGCACCTGATGCAGCAGGAACTGAAACTGCGCATCGCTTCAGGGCTGATTCTCGCGGTCATGGTTCTTGCCGCCACCTGGTATGGCGGCCTTGCCTTCCGCATCCTGGCGGTCGTGATCGGTCTGCTGATCTATTATGAATGGTCGAACATCACCGGCGTCGCGCGTGACTGGGTTGCCAATGTCGTTGGCTGGACCGGCGAGGCGGCGATTGCTTTCCTGGTGCTTGCCGGCAATTTCGAATTCGCCGCCGGCATGCTGGCCGGCGTGACGGCCGTCGGCATCGCCCTGATCATCCTGCACGGCACCAGCCGCTGGTTCCCGGCGGGTCTGTTTTATGCCGGTGCCACTGGCGTGGCGCTCGCCGCGATCAGGGGCGGCGATCTGCCTGGCCTTTATGCCATGCTCTTCGTCTTTGCCGTCGTCTGGGCAACCGATATCCTGGCCTATTTCGTCGGCAGGGCTCTTCGCGGGCCGAAGCTTGCCCCGTCGATCTCGCCCGGAAAGACGTGGTCCGGCGCTATCGGTGGCGCCGTTTCGGCGGTCGCAGCCGGCGTCGTTCTTGTCCATTTTCTTGTTCCGGGCGCGGAAGTCGTTGCCGCCGGCGTGGCGCTCGTTCTGTCGGTTTGCAGTCAGTCGGGCGATCTATTCGAATCTTTCATCAAGCGAAAATTCGGCGTCAAAGATTCAAGCCATCTCATCCCGGGTCATGGCGGCGTCATGGATCGTGTCGACGGACTGATTTTCGCCTGTTTTTCGGCGTTATTGCTTGCAGGGCTTTTTTCGCTGATAAAGGGGACAGGAATGGCGTCTCTTGGCGCGGCACTGTTCGCCCTCTGATGACCCGGCAGGCTGACGGAAGGAACTTAAGGAAGTGATGAGCGGCCTATATACCTTTCTGATGGGGAATGTCGTCACCTTCATCCTCGTGCTCTCGCTGCTCGTCTTCGTGCATGAGATGGGGCATTATCTGGTCGGGCGCTGGAGCGGCATTCGCATTCTCGCCTTTTCGGTCGGTTTCGGCCCGGAGATATTCGGCTTCAACGACCGCCACGGAACACGCTGGAAGATTTCGGCAATCCCGCTTGGCGGTTACGTTCGCTTCTTCGGCGACGAGGACGCCTCGAGCAAGCCCGACAGCGAGAAGATAGCCGCCATGTCGGAGGAGGACAGGGCGCGCTCCTTTGCCGGCGCCAAGCTGTGGAAACGTGCGGCGACTGTCGCCGCCGGCCCGATCGCCAACTTCCTGCTGGCAATCGCGATTTTCGCCGTTCTTTTCTCGGTTTACGGCCGCATGATCGCCGATCCCGTCGTGGCCGAGGTCACGCCGGACGGAGCGGCGGCGGCCGCCGGGATTCTTCCCGGCGATCTGCTGGTTGCCATCGACGGCAGCAAGGTTGAGACCTTCGACGATGTGCGCCGCTATGTCGCCATTCGCCCGAGCCAGAAAATCGTTGTGACGATCGAGCGCGGCCGCCAGAAGCTCGATGTGCCAATGGTGCCGCAGCGGACCGACCGGACAGACCAATTCGGCAACAAGATCGAACTCGGCCAGATCGGCATCATCACCAACAAGGAAGCGGGCAATTTCCGCCTGCGGACCTACACGCCGCTTGAGGCGGTGCGTGAAGGGGTGATCGAAAGCGCAAGCATCGTCACCGGCACCTTCAAATATATCGCCAATATCTTCGCCGGATCGATGCGGGCCGATCAATTGGGTGGGCCAATCCGCGTGGCGCAGGCGTCCGGCCAGATGGCAAGCCTTGGCATCGGCGCGGTGCTGCAGCTTGCTGCGACACTTTCAGTTTCGATAGGATTGCTTAACCTGATGCCGGTTCCGGTACTTGATGGCGGCCACCTGATGTTCTATGCGGTGGAGGCGGTGAGGGGCAGACCGCTGGGCGCCAAGGCTCAGGAAATTGCGTTTCGCATCGGCTTGGCAATGATACTGACATTGATGGTATTTACGACCTGGAACGACATAAGCCTGAGCTCAGGGTAAACGCGCGAGGCAAGGGAATTACTATTTATTTACGATGTTTCAAGGCTGTAGTGGCGAATGGGTCACGCTTCGAAATGAAGTAAACAGAAATTAACGCCCTCCCTTGCTTGTATGTCAAAAGCGGGTAAAACGACACACGTGACCGGAATCGGGTTCTCCCGGGGACGGGTACGAGGGAAAAAAGGTAATAGGTGAAATGAAGGCTGGTTCAAAGTTTTTGAACGCAGTATCGGCGGTTGCGCTGTCTGCTAGTGTTGTTGCTTCGGGCGCAGGCGCTTTGACGTTCGTTTCCGCTACGGCTGCCGAGGCCGCGGTCATCCAGCGCATCGATGTGCGCGGCGCCAGCCGCGTCGGCGCGGAAGCCGTCCGGTCGAACCTGACGATCACGCCCGGCAAAAGCTTTTCGAACGCCGACATTGATAACTCGGTCAAGCAGCTCTATGGCACCGGTTACTTCTCCGACGTCAAGATTTCCGTCTCGGGCGGCACGCTCGTCGTCAACGTCCAGGAGGCCCAGCTCGTCAATCAGGTGGTCTTCAACGGCAACCGCAAGATCAAGGACGACAAGCTCGCGGCGATCGTCCAGACCCACGCTGCCGGTCCCTACAGCGACACGCAGATCCAATCAGACATCCAGGCGATCAAGGACGCTTACGCCGCTACCGGCCGCAGCGAAGTCGAAGTGACGACGCAGGTGGTGCCGCTCGGTGAAGGTCGCGTCAATCTCGCCTTCGTCATCAACGAAGGTGACCGCACCAAGATCGATTCGATCAATTTCGTCGGCAACAATGCATACAGCGCCGGCCGTCTGGCTGCCGTCATCCAGACCAAGCGTTCGAATTTCCTTTCGTTCCTGACCCGCAAGGACGTCTATAACGAAGACAAGCTTCACGCCGACGAAGAAGCGCTGCGCCAGTTCTATTACAACCGCGGCTATGCCGATATGCGCATCGTCTCTTCGGATGCGAGCTTCGACGAGGCAACCAACAAGTACACGCTCACTTTCAACATCGAGGAAGGTCAGCGTTACGACTTCGGACCGGTAACCGTCCAGTCGACCGTCGAAGGCGTCGGCTCGGATCAGTTGCTGCCGCTGGTGCGCACGAAGGAAGGCCATATCTACAGCGCCAAGGAGGTGCAGAAGTCGATCGAAGCGATCTCCGATCAGGTGGCCTCTGCCGGTTATCCCTTCGCGCGCGTCACGCCGCGCGGGAACCGCGACCTCAACAACAACACGATCGGTGTCGAATATCTGGTCGACCAGGGCGAGCGCGCCTATGTCGAGCGCATCGAAATCCGCGGCAACAGCCGCACGCGCGATTACGTCATTCGCCGCGAATTCGACATGAGCGAAGGCGATGCCTTCAACCAGCAGATGATCACCAAGGCCAAGCGCCGCCTTGAAGCGCTCGGCTATTTCTCCTCCGTCAATATCTCCACCCAGCCGGGCAGTTCGCCGGATCGCGTAGTGGTGGTCGTTGACGTGCAGGATCAGTCCACCGGTTCGTTCGGCGTCGGTGCAGGTTATGCCGCCGGCGGTGATGGTCTGTTGCTCGAAGCGTCTATCGAAGAGAAGAACTTCCTCGGTCGCGGCCAGTACATCCGCGTCTCGGCCGGCGGCGGTCAGGAAGGTTCGCGCGCCTACGGCGTCAGCTTCACCGAACCCTATTTTCTCGGCTATCGTCTTGCGGCGGGCTTCGACGTCAACCACAGCGAGACGTCGAGCAATGACAATTACGATTACCAGGAAACCAGCGTCGTCCTGCGCGTCACCGCGCCGATCACCGAGGATCTGGCGACGACCTTCCGTTATAACTACAAGCAGATGAAGTATGATGCTGATAACAACGATCTTTCCGATCTGTCGGCTCCTTATCAGCACCTCGTCGAGGACAGCCCCTGGACGCGGTCGTCCATCTCGCAGACGCTGACCTACAACACGCTCGACGACACCGTCCTGCCGCGCGAAGGCATCTACGCGACGGCGACGCAGGAAATTGCCGGTCTCGGCGGTGACTCGCAGTTCTACAAGATATACGGCAAGGCCCGTTACTATCACCTGCTCGCTGACGATGCCGATATCATCGGCTCGGTTTCGGCCTCGGCCGGTTATGTCGTCGGCTTCGGCGAGCATCTGAACGTCTTCGACCAGTTCACGCTGACCAACGGCGACATACGCGGTTTCGAAAACAAGGGTATCGGCCCGCGCGTTGCAGGCACCAACGACGATCCGCTGGGTGGTACGACCTATTTCACCGCATCGGCCGAAGCAACCTTCCCGATGCCTGGCTTCCCGCGTGACTTCAATCTGCGCGGCGCGGTCTTCGCCGATGCAGGCACGTTGTTCGGCAACGACGTCGACCTCAGGGGCGACGGCATCGAGGGCGAAGACGCCTCGCTTCGCGCTTCCGTCGGTGTCGGTGTGGTCTGGCAGTCTCCTTTCGGTTCATTGCGTCTGGATTACGCAATCCCGGTCCTCAAGGAAGACTTCGACAAGACGCAGAACTTCAAGTTTGGCATCAACAACCAATTCTGATATCGGCAGTCCGGAACTGTAAGACTCAATTCCGTTCTGGAGCATTGCCGATGGAGCAAAACGTTTTTTTTCTGCCCCATGAAGGTCTGAAGCTCGCTGAGCTGGCAGAGTTTCTTGGGGCGGAACTTGCCAATTCCGACCATGCCGATGTCATCGTTCGTTCCGTCGCTCCCATCAACCGGGCGCGGACGGGCGACGTCTGTTACATCCTGTCGCGCCGCAGCCGGGATGAGTTACTCACCTGCCAGGCTTCAGCGGTGATCTGCGACAAGGCGCTCGCCGACCTCGTACCTCCGCATATCCCGATCATCCTGTCGTCCAATCCGCATGCGGCTTTCGCCATGGCAGGCGGCCTGTTCTACCCCGCAGCTCTGCGTCCGGTCGCGATTTCGCCGAGTGAAGACGGGATCGCGCCGAGCGCGGTGATCGATCCGAGCGCCAGGCTGGAAAAGGGCGTGATCGTCGAGCCGCTGGCGGTTATCGGCGCGCATGTCGAAATCGGCGAGGGCACCCGTATCGGTGCGCACAGCATCATTGGCCCCGGCGTCAAGATCGGCCGGGATTGTTCGATTGCCGCCGGCGCCAGCATTCTATGTGCGCTGATCGGCAACGGCGTCATCATCCACAACGGCGTTCGCATAGGCCAAGACGGTTTCGGGTATGCGCCCGGTCCGCGCGGCATGATCAAGATCGTCCAGATCGGCCGGGTGATCATCCAGGATAATGTCGAGATCGGTGCCAATACCACGATCGATCGCGGCGCCATGGACGATACGGTGATCGGTGAGGGCACCAAGATCGACAACCAGGTTCAGATCGGCCACAACGTCCAGATGGGCCGCCATTGCGCCATTGTCGCGCAGGTCGGCATCGCCGGCAGCACGAAGATCGGCAACGGCGTGCAGATCGGCGGCCAGGCCGGCATCAAGGGTCATGTGACGATCGGCGACGGCGTGCAGATCGCCGCCAAAAGCGGTATCATGACCGATCTTGCCGCCGGCGGGCAATATGGCGGCGTACCGGCTCGTCCGCTGAAAGACTATCTGAGAGAGGCGGCGCAACAAGTCTCGAAGGCCAAGTTGCGCGGGCGGAACCCTGGAGGCAAGGAAAATGACTGAGGAAGCCACGACGACGCTTTCTTCGGCTGACATCATCGAGATCATGAAGCTGTTGCCGCATCGCTATCCGTTTCTGATGGTCGACAAGATCATTGAGATCGATGGCGACAACACGGCGATCGGCATCAAGAACGTCACCGTGAACGAGCCGCATTTCACCGGCCATTTTCCGGAATCGCCGATCATGCCGGGCGTGCTGCTGATCGAAGGCATGGCGCAGACCGCGGGTGCGATCTGTGCCAAGAAGGAAGGCCAGCCCGGCAACCTTGTCTACTTCATGACCATTGAGAATGCGCGCTTCCGCAAGCCGGTTGTGCCCGGCGATCGCGTCGAATTCCACGTCAAGAAGCATAAGCAGCGCGGCAATATCTGGAAATTTCATTGCGACGCCAAGGTGGATGGCACGCTGGTCGCCGAGGCCGATATCGGCGCGATGATCGTTCGTAAGGATCAGGCATGAGCACGATTGCCGAAAGCGCCCGCATTCATCCGATGGCCGTCGTCGAAGACGGGGCAACCATTGGTGAGGGCGTCAAGATCGGTCCCTTCTGCCATGTTGGGCCGCACGTCGTCCTGCATGAAAATGTCGAGCTCCTGGCGCATGCGGTCGTCACCGGCCGGACGGTAATCGGCAAGGGCACGCGCATCTTCCCGATGGCGGTGGTCGGCGGCGATCCGCAGAGCGTTCATCACGCCGGCGAAGAGACGACGCTTTCGGTCGGCGCCAACTGCACGATCCGCGAAGGCGTGACAATGAACACCGGCACGGCCGATTTCGGCGGCCAGACCATCGTCGGCGACAACAATCTGTTCCTGGCCAATTCGCATGTGGCGCATGACTGCCGGGTCGGCAACCACGTGATCATGTCGAACAATGTCATGCTCGCCGGCCACGTCGTCATCGAGGATCGCGTCATTCTCGGCGGCGGTTCGGCCGTTCACCAGTTCACCCGCGTCGGCCGCCAGGCCTTCGTCGGTGGCCTGTCGGCAGTAAGCTACGATGTCATTCCCTACGGTATGCTGAACGGCAACCCCGGTCTGCTGAGCGGCCTCAATGTCGTCGGCATGACGCGCGCCGGCATCGACCGCGCCGTCATCCATAGGGTACGCCGCGCCTACAAGGCGATCTTCGAGGGAACGGCCTCCGTGCGTGAAAACGCTGCCGCCATCCGCGAGGAATATGGTGATTGCGCAGAGGTGATGCAGATCCTGGATTTCATCGCGGCCGAAAGCGACCGCGCCCTGTCCTCGCCGACCCGGGGTCAGAAGGGCTAGTCCGTGGCTTTCTCCGGCGACAGCGCAGCAGGCCGGCTGGCGATCATCGCCGGCGGCGGCCTTCTGCCTTCCTATGTCGCGGAAGCCGCACGCGCAGCGGGCGAAAATCCTGTTATCGTTGCCCTGAAGGACGAAAGCGACCGGCGTTGGGAAGGCTACGACCACGCCATCATCGGTATCGGTGATTTTGCCGCCCTCGATGGTCTTCTCAACCGTTATGGCATCGGCCGCGTGGTGATGTCGGGCAGCGTGCGCCGCCGGCCGGAATGGCGCGAGGTGCGCCCGACACTGCGCATCCTGATGAAGGTGCCGGCCGCGATCCGCACCTTGCTCTCCGGTGGCGACGATACTGTCCTGCAGATGGTGATTCGGTTGATCGAGGGAAATGGCCGGCGCGTCGTCGGCGCCCACGAGATCGCTCCCGACCTGCTGGCTTCCGTCGGTCCGCTTGGTGCCGTGGCGCCCGGCGAGGAAGATCGGCGCGATATCAGCCGCGCTGCCGAAGCCGCCGAAACGCTCGGTCGGCTGGATGTCGGGCAGGGCGCCGTCAGCATCGGTGGGCGCCTTGTCGCGCTGGAAGGTCTTGAGGGCACCGATGACATGCTTGACCGTGTCGCCGGCCTCAGAGCCGCCGGGCGCATCTCGACGCGCCGCCGCGGCGTGCTCGTCAAGCTCTGCAAGCCGCAGCAGGACATTCGCGCCGACCTGCCGGCGATCGGCTTATCCACTGTGCTGAACGCCGGCAAAGCCGGCCTTGCCGGCATCGCCGTCGAAGCCGGGCGCTCGCTGGTGCTCGATCGTGCTGCCGTCATCCGCGCCGCCGACGAGGCCGGGCTTTTCGTCTGCGGCCTTGATCGCGGCCTGCCGGGATGGGGGCTGGAATGAACAGTGCGCCGCTGAAGATTGCGGTTATTGCCGGTGAGGTGTCGGGCGATCTCCTCGGTGCCGACCTCATCGCCGCGCTGAAGCGGATCCATGGCGGGCCGGTGGAACTTGTCGGCGTCGGCGGCGAGGGTCTGCAGGCGCAGGGCCTGATATCCCTGTTCGATTTTTCCGAACTGTCGATTATGGGAATCACCCAGGTGCTGAGCCGGCTGCCGAAGCTGTTTGGCCTGATCCGCCGGACAACGGCTGAGATCATCGCCGCAAGGCCGGATATTCTCGTCATCATCGACAGCCCGGATTTCACCCATCGCGTGGCAAAGCGCGTCCGCACGGCGCTGCCAGATTTGCCTGTCGTCAATTATGTCTGTCCGAGCGTCTGGGCCTGGAAGGAGTATCGCGCCAAGCGCATGCTTGCCTATGTCGATCATGTACTCGCCGTCCTCCCTTTCGAACCGGCGACGATGCAGCGCCTCGAGGGACCGGCAACGACCTATGTGGGGCATCGCCTGACCGCCGACCCTGCGCTCCTGGAGACCCGACGCCTGCGCGCCGGACGACGGCCCGGCAACGGCGCAATTCTGCTTCTGCCCGGTTCACGCTCCTCGGAAATCCGGAAGCTGCTGCCGTATTTCGAGGTGGCGGTGAACGAACTTGTCGCCCGCAATGGACCGATGCGCTTCATCCTGCCGACGATGAGACACAAGGAAGTGCTTGTGCGCGGCTTGACGGCGAATTGGGCGGTAAAGCCGGAGATCGTTGTCGGCGCGGAAGCAAAGTGGCAGGCGTTCGTTGAGGCCGATGCAGCCATGGCGGCATCCGGAACGGTTATTCTCGAACTTGCGCTTGCCGACGTTCCCGTCGTCTCTGCCTACAAGGTCGACTGGATCATGCGGCTGCTGACATCGGGCATCAAGACCTGGACAGGGGCGCTGCCAAACCTGATTGCCGATTACGCGGTCGTGCCGGAGTATCTGAACGATGTCGTTCGCGGGGCAAGCCTCGCACGCTGGATGGAGAGGCTGTCAGCCGACACTTACCAGCTCAAGGCGATGAAGGAGGGTTATGAGCTGGTCTGGCAGCGCATGCAGACCGAAAAGCCGCCGGGCGAACATGCTGCCGAAATCCTTCTCGACGTGCTGAGAAAGAAAAAACCCGGTCGTTTCTGACCGGGTTTTCTTTTGAGCCGATTGGCCTGAAGCGATCAGCGCTTCGAAACCGGGATGTAGTCGCGCTTCGGTTCGCCGACATAGAGCTGGCGCGGACGGCCGATGCGCTGCTCCGGATCCTCGATCATCTCGTTCCACTGCGCGATCCAGCCAACGGTGCGGGCGAGCGCGAAGAGTACGGTAAACATGGTCGTGGGGAAGCCGAGCGCCTTCAGCGTGATGCCGGAATAGAAGTCGATGTTCGGATAGAGCTTCTTTTCGATGAAATATTCGTCGGTGAGCGCGATGCGCTCCAGCTCCATCGCCACTTCGAGCAGCGGATCGTCCTTGATGCCGAGCTCGCCGAGCACTTCATGCGTCGTCTTCTGCATGATCTTGGCGCGCGGATCGTAATTCTTGTAAACCCGGTGACCGAAGCCCATCAGGCGGAACGGATCGTTCTTGTCCTTGGCGCGGGCAATATATTCCGGAATGTGATCGACAGTGCCGATTTCTGTCAGCATGTTGAGCGCCGCTTCGTTGGCGCCGCCATGTGCCGGGCCCCAGAGGCAGGCAATGCCGGCCGCGATGCAGGCGAAGGGGTTGGCGCCCGACGAACCGGCGAGGCGGACGGTCGAGGTCGACGCGTTCTGCTCGTGGTCGGCGTGCAGGATGAAGATGCGGTCCATGGCGCGGGCAAGCACCGGGTTGACCACGTATTCCTCGCAGGGAACGGCAAAGCACATGCGCAGGAAGTTCGACGCATAGTCGAGGTCGTTCTTCGGGTAAACGAAGGGCTGGCCGATATGGTACTTGTAGGCCATGGCGGCCAGCGTCGGCATCTTGGCGATCATCCGCAGGCTGGCGACCATGCGCTGGTGCGGATCGGTGATATCGGTCGAGTCGTGATAGAAGGCCGATAGCGCGCCGACGCAGCCGCACATGACGGCCATCGGATGCGCATCGCGGCGGAAGCCGGTGAAGAAGCGGCTCATTTGCTCGTGCACCATGGTGTGATGCGTGACGCGATAGTCGAAGTCCTTCTTCTGCGCTGCCGTCGGCAGCTCGCCGTAAAGCAGGAGGTAGCAGACCTCGAGGAAGTCGCCATGTTCGGCGAGCTGCTCGATCGGGTAGCCGCGGTGCAGCAGCACACCTTCGTCGCCATCGATATAGGTGATTTTCGATTCACAGGATGCGGTCGAGGTGAAGCCCGGATCATAAGTGAAGGAAGCGGTGTTCTTGTAGAGGGCACCGATATCGATGACGCTTGGACCGATCGTGCCGCTTTTGACCGCGAGGTCGACCGATTTGTCACCGATTTTTATTGTTGCGCTTTGATCCGTCATGCTGATCCTCCGAAATGTCGGTGGCGCCACAAAAGCGCCATAGGGGTTAAGCGTCCTCACCGATAGCTATATGATCGCGAGGCTAATGCCAAGTTACCGTGACGGCATTTTGTGCATTGCGGCATCACCTTTTAGGCACTGCAGCGATGAGCCGCACGCATAGCGGAAACCGATGATTCGACTGACATTTCGCATTTGCGATTTTCTCTCGCATTTCAATCGATTATGCTTGCCGGAATTGCCCGAAGGTTGCATTCTGGTGCCTGGGCAAGGTGACTTCGGGCGGCGCATGCAGGAATTGACGACAGTCGAATTGCGGCCACAAGGCGTCGGTCTTGCCGATCCCGCGGAAGGTCCTGCCCCTGCCGCGGCAATGCGGCCGTCAAGAACCCAGTCCGCGATGTCGGTGCGCCACCGGCTGCCGGCGGCAATGGGACAATCGCTGCGTGCCGGCGGCCGGATGCTGAGCGAGGAGTTCGATCACGGCCGCCTGCTCCTGTTCTCGCCGGTCTTCCTCGGCGCCGGCGCGGCGTTCTGGTTTCTTGCTGCAACGGATGTTCCTCTCGTTCCATCGTTGCTCTGCCTGTCGGTGTCGATGCTTGCGGGGCTTGTCGCCGGCCGCAGCCGGCCGGCCTTGCGGGCAACGCTTCTGGCGCTTTCCCTGGTCGCATGCGGCATGCTCTGCGCGCAGTTCGAAAGCTGGCGGGCCTCGACGGTCATCCTCGATTCATCCGTGACGACAACGGTGACCGGCCGCGTCGAGCGGCGCGAAGGCGATGATCGCGGGCGGTGGCGCTATATTCTTGCCGTCACCGGCACCGAGGCGCCAGAGGTGAAGCGGCCGCCGCGGCGCATCACCGTGATCGCGCGCGGTGCCGATGCGCCTTTCGAGATCGGTGACATCATCACCGGCCGCGCGCGGTTGACGCCGCCGGCAGGGCCGGCGCTTCCTGGCCTCAACGACTTCTCCTTCGGTGCCTATTTCGATGGCATCGGCGCCAACGGCTTCTTCTACGGTGCTCCGGAGAAAGTCGATTTGCCCGCGGGCCCGCAAGCTGCGACATCGACGCCCGAAGCTCTGCTCGAATGGCTTTACCGGTTGCGCAGCGGCATCGGCGATCGCATACGCTCTATTCTGCCCGGTGACACAGGCGCTTTTGCCGCCGCTCTGGTGACTGACGAGCGGCGCGCCATCTCGAAGGAAACGACGGAGGCGCTGCGCCAGTCCGGCCTTGCTCATATCGTGGCGATCTCAGGCCTCAACATGGCGCTGTCGGCCGGCATCTTCTTCGTCGGCTTCCGGATGCTGCTCAGCCTCTTTCCCGGTGTCGCCCAAGCCTATCCGACAAAGAAGATCGCCGCCGCCGGCGCACTCATCGCCGTCACCGCCTACTTCCTGATCTCAGGATTCGGGGTTTCGGCCGAACGCGCTTTCATCATGATGGCGATCATGCTGATTGCCGTCTTCTTCGATCGGCCGTCGATCAGCCTGCGCAATGTCGTGCTCTCGGCGCTCGTCATCATCACCATTTCACCCTCCGAGGTCCTGGGTCCGAGCTTCCAGATGTCCTTTGCTGCGACTTTGGCACTGGTATCGGGCTATCAGCTGTGGAAGGACCGGCGCGTCCGGGAAAGCCCGTTGCCGAAGCTGCCGTTCCTGCGGCCGGTCGCGGCCGTCGCCGGTTTCTTCGGCGGCATCTTCCTGACTTCGCTGATCGGCGGCTTCTCCACGGCGCTGTTTTCGATCGAGCATTTTCATCGCCTGACCGCTTATGGCCTGCCGGCAAACCTTGCGACGATGCCGATCATCTCCTTCATCGTCATGCCGGCCGGGTTGCTGGCCATGTTGCTCATGCCGTTCGGTCTGGACGCTCCGCTCTGGACGGTGGTCGGCTTTGGCCTCGATCTGGTGATTGCAGTCGCCAAGACGGTGTCCGGCTGGGGTGGCGATATCGGTTTCGGCCGCTTGCCCGGCTGGTATTTCATCATGGCTGTGGCAGGCTTTCTGCTGCTGATGCTGCTCCGCACCCGGTTGCGCCATGCCGGCACATCGATCCTCGCTGTCGCAACGCTCATCCTGCTCACTCTGCCGGGGTCCCGGCCGCCGGATCTGGTGATTTCCGAAGATGGTGGTCTAGTCGCGCTCGTCGCGTCGACGGCAATGGCTTCTAACCGCGAAAACCCGCCGGACTTCATCTTCGACCAGTGGCAGAGAGCGCTGGTGTCGCCGACGCACCAGCCGCCGAAGATGCTGGATGGCCCTGCCATTCCGCCCCAGGGTGAGGACCGCCGCCTCAGGCTTTCCGGCGACCAGCAGAATGAAGCGAGGACGGCAATGGTGGCCGCAGCAGCTGGCGGTGAGGCAAATCGGTTTTCCTGCGTCAAGAAAGCCTGGTGCATAGCCAGGCTCGGCAATGGCCATGTCGTCGCGGTCATCGACAATGCCGCCTATCTCGGCCCGGCCTGCGACGCCGGCGAGATCGTCGTGACCGCGGTGCGCCTGCGTTTCGACCGTTGCCGCTCCGGTGCGACACTCTTCACCGGCGAGACGCTGCGCAGGACCGGTTCCATTGAATTGCGCTTTGTGCAGACGGGACTCGAGATCGCAACCGCATTCGATGCCTGGTCACGTCCATGGATGCGCCATCGCGCCTATGATTGGCGCAAAGGCGGTTTCGCCGAATCCGGCCCGTCTGCTGTCAGTGATAACGGCGAATGAGGCCGACCAGCTTGCCCTGCACCTTGACCCGGTCGGGCCCGAAGATACGAGTCTCATAAGCCGGGTTGGCGGCTTCGAGCGCGATCGAGGCACCCTTGCGGCGAAAGCGCTTCAGCGTCGCTTCCTCGTCGTCGACGAGCGCAACGACGATATCGCCGGGACTTGCGGTGCTGCCATTGCGGATGATCACCGTGTCGCCGTCGAAGATCCCGGCGTCGATCATCGAATCGCCCTTGACCTCCAGCGCGTAATGTTCGCCCGAACCGAGCATATCCGCGGGAACGACGATGTCGTGTGTATTGTTCTGGATTGCCGAGATCGGAACACCGGCGGCGATCCGGCCCATGACCGGCACGGAGACGGAGTTGCCGTTGTCGGCGATCGGCCTTGCGGCAGCGGGGGCGGCGACCGGCTGGGGCTTGCCGAGGCTGCCTTCGATAACACTCGGGGAAAACCCGCGGCGCGGCTGAAGGCTGGGGCTATAGGCCTCCGGCAGCTTGATCACCTCCAGCGCCCGGGCCCGGTTCGGTAGGCGGCGAATGAAACCGCGTTCCTCGAGCGCCGTGATCAAGCGATGAATGCCGGATTTCGAGGCGAGATCCAGGGCGTCCTTCATCTCGTCGAAAGAGGGAGGAACGCCGGATTCCTTCATGCGCTCATGAATGAAAAGGAGAAGCTCCTGTTGTTTGCGCGTGAGCATCGACGTCAGACCCCGTGATTGAAACAAATCCAGAACAGACACTATATGTTCCATATGTGTTCCGCAAGTAGCTAAATTTCCGTAAAAATTCACGCCAACTCGTCGAGATTTTTATTTTCATTTGCCGGATCGGCACACACGTCTTGCATTGGGGGTGGTGCTGTCGCACATCTCTTGGCGTGTCAGGAGGGATCTCATGATCGCACATTCCGCCAAGCCGCACCCGCTGGATCATGTCGTGCTGCCCGTCGTCAATATCGACCTGGCGCGCGAAAGGCTCGGCAAGCTCGGCTTCACCGTCGCCGCCGATGCGCGCCATCCGTTCGGAACGGAAAATGCCTGCGTCTTTTTCGCCGACAAGACCTACATCGAGCCGCTGGGGGTGGCGAGCGTCGAGGAAAGCGAGATAGCGGCCCGCCAGGGGAATGTCTTCATCGCCCGCAATCGCGCCTTCCGCTTCCGCTGCGGCGAGGAGGGACTTTCGGCGCTGGCCTTCCGCACCGAAGATGCCGGCCTCGATCATCGGCGATTCTTCGGCAACGGTGCGAGTGCCGGCGAGATGTTGCAGTTCAGCAGGCCGATACGGATGCCGGACGGTTCGGAAAGCGTCGGCAATTTCAAACTGGCCTTTTCAGGAGATCTGCGCGCGCCCGACTTCTTCCTATTCACCTGTCAGCGCATCAATGCCTTCCCCGCCGATCGCGCCGCGCTGGAGACACATGCCAACGGCGTGACCGGCATTTCCGAGATCGCGCTTTGTACGCCGGAGCCGGCTGCGTTTGCCGCCTTCGTCGGTCTTGCGGTCGGGCAAACGGCGGTGGAGAAAACTGGTTTCGGCATGAAGATCGCAGCCTCGAATGCCAAGATCAGCCTGATGACGCCGGAAGGGCTAGAGGCCTATTTCGAGCTTGCCGTTTCCGCCGCCGATCGTGGCCTGCGCGGCCAGGCAATCCTCTTCACCGTCACCGATCTTGCCGTGACAGAAGCGCATTTGGCTGCTAACGGAGTGACATATACACGCAAGAACAATCGCATTCTGGTGAAGCCCACGCCCGGGCAGGGCGCGCTTTTTGCCTTCGAGGAAACACGATGAGCACTGATACCAATTCCGAGGTCAAGATCGGCGAAGGCGAAGGCCAGGTCACCTTTTCCAATACCGGCCGCCTGTCGCTGATTGCCGGCCCCTGCCAGATGGAGAGCCGTGATCACGCGTTCATGGTCGCCGGCACGCTGAAGGAGCTCTGCGCAAAGCTCGGCATCGGCCTCGTCTACAAGAGTTCCTTCGACAAGGCGAACCGCACTTCGCTTTCGGCCGAGCGCGGCATCGGGCTTGAAAAAGGCATGGAGGTCTTCGCCGACCTGAAGAGGGAATTCGGCTTTCCCGTCCTGACCGACGTCCACACCGCCGAGCAATGCGCCGAGGTGGCGGAGGTGATCGACGTTCTGCAAATTCCCGCCTTCCTCTGCCGGCAGACGGACCTTCTGATCGCCGCCGCCCGGACCGGCCGCGTCGTCAACGTCAAGAAGGGGCAGTTCCTCGCCCCCTGGGATATGAAGAACGTCCTGAAGAAGCTCAATGCCAGCGGTAATCCGAACGTGCTGCTATGCGAGCGCGGCGCCTCCTTCGGCTACAATACGCTGGTTTCCGACATGCGCTCGCTGCCGATCATGGCGGCGATGGGCGCGCCCGTCATTTTCGATGCGACCCATTCCGTCGCCCAGCCGGGCGGGCAGGGCGAATCCTCGGGCGGTCAGCGCGAATTCGTCGAGACGCTGGCGCGCGCAGCCGTGGCGACAGGCATTGCCGGCGTGTTCCTCGAAACCCACCAAGACCCTGACAACGCACCGTCCGACGGCCCGAACATGGTCTATCTCAAGGACATGCCGCGGCTGCTTGAGAAATTACTTGCGTTTGATGCGGTCGCCAAGGCCTGACGTTCAACAGGTTGACATGATGGTGGTTTAGGCCACGTCGGAACGCCGGTTCGAAGGCTGGAAATTGCGGCTTTGTAATTTGCACGCCTTCGATTATGACAGGCTTCGAACGATTGATCACCCACCGAGCAGGAAGAACCCATGACTGCAATCACCGATATCATCGCCCGCGAGATTCTCGATAGCCGTGGCAACCCCACCGTCGAAGTCGATGTCTATCTCGAAGACGGCAGCATGGGCCGCGCGGCCGTTCCCTCGGGCGCTTCGACGGGCGCTCATGAGGCGGTCGAGCTGCGCGACGGCGGCAAGCGCTACCTCGGCAAGGGCGTCGAGAAGGCGGTCGAGGCGGCCAACACCGAGATCTTCGACGCTATCGGCGGTATCGACGCCGAAAACCAGATCCAGATCGACAACATCATGATCGAACTGGACGGAACGCCGAACAAGTCGCGTCTCGGCGCCAACGCCATTCTCGGCGTGTCGCTGGCCGTCGCTAAGGCGGCCGCCCAGGCCTCCGGCCTGCCGCTCTACCGTTATGTCGGCGGCGCTTCGGCCAGCCTGCTGCCGGTGCCGATGATGAACATAATCAACGGCGGCGCGCACGCCGACAATCCGATCGACTTCCAGGAATTCATGATCCTGCCGGTCGGCGCCGATACAATCGCCGAAGCCGTTCGCATGGGTTCGGAAGTCTTCCATACGCTGCGCAAGGAGCTTGCAGCCCAGGGCCACAACACCAATGTCGGTGACGAAGGCGGTTTCGCACCGGGCCTGAAGAGCGCTTCAGAGGCCCTCGACTTCATCGTCAAGTCGGTTGAGAAAGCCGGCTACAAACCGGGTGAGGACATCTACCTCGGCCTCGACTGCGCCTCGACGGAATTCTTCAAGGACGGCAAATACGTACTCGAAGGTGAAGGTCGCACGCTCGAATCGGGCGCCATGGCCGAATATCTGGCCGAGCTGGCCGCCAAGTACCCGATCATCTCGATCGAAGACGGTATGGCCGAAGACGACTGGGACGGCTGGAAGGCGTTGACCGATCTGGCCGGCAAGAACATTCAGCTCGTCGGCGACGATCTCTTCGTCACCAACTCCGCCCGTCTTCGCGACGGCATCCGCATGGGTGTCGCCAACTCGATCCTGGTCAAGGTCAACCAGATCGGCTCGCTGACGGAAACGCTCGATGCGGTCAATACGGCGCATAAGGCCGCCTACACCGCCGTCATGTCCCACCGCTCCGGCGAAACCGAGGATTCGACCATCGCCGATCTCGCGGTTGCCACCAACTGCGGCCAGATCAAGACCGGCTCGCTGTCGCGTTCCGACCGTCTCGCGAAGTACAACCAGCTGATCCGCATCGAGGAAGGCCTCGGGCCCCAGGCCCAGTATGCCGGCCGCTCGATCATCCGCGGCTGATCGAATTTGATGTCAATGGCTTAACCCGCGCCCTCCCGGCGCGGGTTTTTTATTGCCTGATTTTTACGGTCAACGAACGGTTAATCTCTGCGCATTATGCTGAACGAATTGGTAATGCGTTCAAGAGCATACGTGTATGTGGACAAGGCATCATAAAAAGAGAAAGCTTGGCCGCTTCGTCATTCCGGCCATGACGGTCGCCTTCCTTTCCTATTTCGGCTATCATTGCATCCATGGCGATTACGGCTTGCGGGCGACGGAGACGTTCGAGCGTCAGCGCGTCGCGCGCGAAAAAGAGCTTGCGGTTTTGAAGGCGAAGCGCGAACATCTGGAAAGTCAGGTCGCGCTCCTCAGTGACGGCTCGCTCGACAAGGATATGCTGGACGAAAAGGCGCGCTATCAGCTGAATATGTCGCGCGCGGACGAGATCGTCATATTCAACCATTATTCCAATTAACCCAAATTCGGTTAATTGGAATTTATGACGTATTTCCAACGGTTTAGTGCCGAATACTAGCCATGCAATTATGGCATTGCTGTGGTCATATTTCTTCCCTATGGTACGCGCCATCGAGAAACGACAAACCCATAGGGAGGGTTGAATGGCGCCGCGAAAGACCGCGACCGTTTCCAGCCGCAAAACTGCAGCAAAACCAGCAGCCAAATCATCGAATGGAGGCCCGGTAGCCGACTTCGATCGGGATGAGGAACTCAAGGCCTATCGCGAGATGCTTCTGATCCGCCGCTTCGAGGAGAAGGCCGGTCAGCTTTACGGCATGGGCTTCATCGGCGGCTTTTGCCATCTCTACATCGGTCAGGAAGCTGTCGTCGTCGGCATGCAGATGGCGCAGAAGGAAGGCGACCAGGTCATTACCGCCTATCGTGACCACGGCCACATGCTGGCAACGGGCATGGAAGCGCGCGGCGTCATGGCGGAGCTGACCGGGCGCCGCAGCGGCTATTCCCACGGGAAGGGCGGCTCGATGCATATGTTCTCGAAAGAGAAGCATTTCTACGGCGGTCATGGCATCGTCGGTGCCCAGGTCTCGCTCGGAACCGGTCTCGCCTTCGCCAATCATTACCGCGGCAATGGCAATGTCGCGATCGCCTATTTCGGCGACGGTGCCGCTAACCAGGGCCAGGTCTACGAGAGCTTCAACATGGCCGCTCTCTGGAAGCTGCCGATCGTCTATATCGTCGAGAACAACCGCTACGCCATGGGCACGTCGACGGCCCGCGCCACCGCTCAGTCGAACTACTCGCTGCGCGGCTCCGGCTTCGGCATCCCCGGCATCCAGGTCGACGGCATGGACGTGCGCGCCGTCAAGGCGGCGGCCGATGAGGCGCTCGAACATTGTCGCTCCGGCAAGGGCCCGATCATCCTGGAAATGCTGACCTACCGCTACCGCGGCCACTCGATGTCCGACCCGGCGAAGTACCGCACGAAGGAAGAAGTGCAGAAGATGCGCTCCGAGCAGGATCCGATCGAGCAGGTCAAGGCGCGCCTCATCGAAAAGGGCTGGGCCTCCGAAGACGATCTGAAGGCGATCGACAAGGATGTCCGCGATATCGTCGCCGACAGCGCCGATTTTGCCCAGGCCGACCCGGAGCCGGATGCATCCGAGCTCTACACCGACATTCTGCTCTAATCGGGGGAGGGAACCCATGCCTATCGATATCCTCATGCCCGCCCTCTCTCCGACGATGGAAGAAGGCACGCTGTCCAAATGGCTGAAGCAGGAAGGTGACAAGGTCACCTCCGGCGACGTGATTGCCGAAATCGAAACCGACAAGGCGACGATGGAAGTCGAAGCCGTCGACGAAGGCATCATCGGCAAGCTGCTCGTCGATGCCGGCACCGAAGGCGTCAAGGTCAACACCAAGATCGCCGTGCTGTTGCAGGACGGCGAATCGGCCGACGCGATTTCCGCCGCTCCTGCTGCTGCTCAGCCGGCTCCGGTCGCCGCTCCGCAGGTTGCTCAAGAGGAAAAGCCGACAAATTCCGGTTCGGCTGCTGCTCCCGTTCCCGCCGAGCCCAAGGCCGTCATTCCGAACGATCCGGAAATCCCGGCCGGCACCGAAATGGTGTCGATGACGGTGCGCGAGGCGCTCCGCGACGCCATGGCCGAAGAAATGCGCGCCAGTGACGACGTCTTCGTCATGGGCGAGGAAGTCGCCGAATATCAGGGCGCCTACAAGGTCACTCAAGGCCTGCTGCAGGAATTCGGCCCCCGCCGCGTCATCGATACGCCGATCACCGAACACGGCTTCGCCGGTGTCGGCGTCGGCGCCGCCATGGCCGGCCTTCGCCCGATCGTCGAATTCATGACCTTCAACTTCGCCATGCAGGCGATCGACCACATCATCAACTCGGCTGCCAAGACGCTCTATATGTCCGGCGGCCAGATGGGCGCTCCGATCGTCTTCCGCGGCCCCAACGGTGCCGCCGCCCGCGTCGGCGCCCAGCACAGCCAGGATTATGCAGCCTGGTACAGCGCGATCCCCGGCCTGAAGGTCGTCATGCCCTACACGGCGTCCGACGCAAAGGGCCTGCTGAAAGCGGCGATCCGCGATCCGAACCCGGTGATCTTCCTCGAAAACGAAATTCTCTACGGCCAGCACTTCGACGTGCCGAAGCTCGATAATTTCGTTCTGCCGATCGGCAAGGCCCGCATCCATCGTCAGGGCAAGGACGCCACGGTCGTCTCCTTCGGCATCGGCATGACCTATGCGACGAAGGCGGTTGCCGAACTCGAAAAGATCGGCATTGACGTCGAACTGATCGACCTTCGCACCATCCGTCCGATGGATCTTCCGACGGTCATCGAATCGGTCAAGAAGACCGGCCGCCTGGTCACCGTCGAGGAAGGTTATCCGCAGTCATCCGTCGGCACCGAAATCGCCACCCGCGTCATGCAGCAGGCCTTCGACTATCTCGATGCGCCGATCCTGACGATTGCGGGCAAGGACGTGCCGATGCCTTACGCCGCCAATCTCGAAAAGCTGGCGCTTCCGAACGTCGGCGAAGTCGTCGATGCGGTGAAGGCTGTTTGCTACAAATAAGGGGAGGGTATCTCGATGCCGATCAATATCACGATGCCCGCCCTCTCTCCGACCATGGAAGAAGGCAATCTGGCCAAGTGGCTGGTCAAGGAAGGCGACAAGGTCAAGTCTGGCGATGTGATCGCCGAGATCGAGACCGACAAGGCGACGATGGAAGTCGAAGCCGTCGATGAAGGCACGGTTGCCAAGCTCGTTGTTGCCGCCGGCACCGAAGGCGTCAAGGTGAACGCCCTGATCGCCGTTCTCGCGGCCGATGGCGAGGATGTCGCTGCTGCGGCGAGCGGCGCGGCTTCCGCTGCTCCTGCAAAGGCTGAAGCCGCGCCGGCGCCGAAGGCCGAGGCTGCGCCGGTGAAGTCTGAGTCCGCTCCGGCTGCTGCGCCCGCCGCCGCACCCGCGGCAGCTTCAGCAGGCGGCAACCGCACCTTCTCTTCGCCGCTTGCCCGCCGCCTCGCCAAGGAGGCCGGCATCGATCTTTCGGCGGTCGCAGGCTCGGGCCCGCATGGCCGCGTCGTCAAGAGCGACATCGAAGCCGCCGTTGCCGGCGGTGGCGCCAAGGCTGCCGCCGCTGCTCCGCAGGCAGCCGCAGCTCCGGCCCCGGCCGCTGTGCCGAAGGGCACTTCCGATGACGCCGTGCTAAAGCTGTTCGAGCCGGGCTCCTACGAGCTTGTGCCGCATGACGGCATGCGCAAGACGATCGCCAGGCGCCTGGTCGAATCCAAGCAGACGATCCCGCATTTCTACGTCAGCGTCGATTGCGAACTCGACGCGCTGATGGCGCTGCGCGCCCAGCTGAACGATGCGGCGCCGCGCAAGGACAACGCTCCGGCCTACAAGCTTTCGGTCAACGACATGGTGATCAAGGCCATGGCGCTGGCGTTGCGCGATGTTCCCGACGCCAACGTCTCCTGGACCGACAGCAACATGGTCAAGCACAAGTACGCCGATGTCGGCGTCGCCGTCTCGATTCCCGGCGGTCTGATTACCCCGATCATCCGCAAGGCCGAGCAGAAGACGCTGTCTGTCATCTCCAACGAGATGCGCGATCTCGGCAAACGGGCCAAGGACCGCAAGCTGAAGCCCGAGGAATATCAGGGCGGCACCAGCTCGGTCTCGAATATGGGCATGATGGGCGTCAAGAACTTCGCAGCCGTCGTGAACCCGCCGCATGCGACGATCCTCGCGGTCGGCGCCGGCGAGCAGCGGGTCGTCGTCAAGAACGGAGAAATGGCGATCGCCACGGTCATGAGCGTCACACTGTCGACCGACCATCGCTGCGTCGACGGTGCGCTCGGCGCCGAGCTGCTCCAGGCCTTCAAGGGCTACATCGAAAACCCGATGGGCATGCTTGTCTGATAGCGAAGCGGAGGCGGAAATGACCAAGACCGTTCTTTGCTATGGCGACTCGCTGACCTGGGGGTATGACGCCGAGACGATCGGCCGTCATGAGTACAAGAATCGCTGGCCGAGCGTGCTTCAGGCAGCGCTCGGCAGCGAGGCGCGCGTCATCGCCGAAGGCCTGAACGGTCGCACGACCGCTTTCGACGATCACCTCGCCGATTGCGACCGCAACGGGGCGCGGGTTCTGCCGACGATCCTGCAGACGCATGCGCCGCTCGATCTCGTCATCCTCCTGCTCGGCACCAACGACATGAAGCCGGTCGTGGCGGGTTCGGCCTTTGCCGCCTGCCAGGGCATCAGCCGCCTCGTGCGGCTGATCCGCAATCATGCGTGGCCCTTCGAGTTCGACGGGCCAGAGATTCTGATCGTGGCACCGCCGGCGATCTGCGCGACGGGCAATGTGCCTTTCGCCGCCTCCTTTCCCGGCGGCATCGAAGAATCGGCCAAGCTTGCGACACTCTATCGTGACCTTGCCGACGAACTCGGCTGCGGCTTTTTCGACGGCAACTCCGTCGCCAAGACCACGCCGATCGACGGCATTCATCTCGATGCGGAGAACACGCGTGCGCTGGGGCGCGGCCTGGAATCGATCGTGCGGATGATGCTGGGGATCTGAGGATATGACCGCCTTCATCGCTCTGCGGCAGGCCTCACGGCGGGATGCCTCGGAGCTGGCGATTCTGGCGGATATCGCATCGCATGGGTTTGCCTCCTGGCTCTGGTTTGCCGATGTGGCGAATGGTGTCAGCGACACGCCGTTGGAGCGGGGGCGGCTGAAAATGAGCGAGGAGGAGGCTGTTGGCGGCTGGCGGGATGCTGTGATCGCCGAGGCTTACGGCGAAGTTGCAGGTGTGGCCATCGGCCATGCGCTCGATGAAGGCATAGGCGATATTGAGGCGACGATCCCGGCGACAGAGCCGATGCTCGCCTTGCAGAAGACGGTGGTGGGAAGCTGGTTCATCGGCAGTCTCGGCGTCTATCGCCATCTGCGCGGCATCGGCATCGGACGCAGGTTGCTGGAGGATCAGATCGACAGGGCCGATCGCCGGCCTGTCAGTCTCATTACCGCAAGCGATAACGAAGCGGCTTTGTCGCTTTATGGAAGAAACGGATTTTTGGAGGCTGCGCGCGCCGATGCCGTGCCGCTCTTCGACAACAGCAAGAGCCACGCGTGGGTGCTCATGACCCGCAGCGCAGCGTAACAAAGGGCAGAACACACATGGCTGAATCCTACGACGTCATCATCATCGGCTCGGGCCCTGGCGGCTATGTCGCCGCCATCCGCGCCAGCCAGCTCGGCCTCAAGACCGCTATCGTCGAGCGCGAGCATATGGGCGGCATCTGCCTGAACTGGGGCTGCATCCCCACCAAGGCGCTGCTGCGCTCGGCCGAAGTGCTCGATCACGCCAATCACTTCAAGGATTTCGGTCTCGTTCTCGAAGGCACGGTCAAGCCGGACGCCAAGGCCGTCGTCGGCCGCTCGCGCGCCGTCTCCGCCCGTCTCAATGCCGGCGTCGGCTTCCTGATGAAGAAGAACAAGATCGATATCATCTGGGGCGAAGCGAAGTTGACGAAGCCCGGCGAGATCGTCGTCGGCAAATCGTCGAAGCCTGTCGTCGAGCCGCAGCATCCGCTGCCGAAGAACGTCAAGGGCGGGGGCACCTATAATGCCAAGCACATCATCATCGCGACCGGCGCCCGCCCGCGCGCGCTGCCGGGCATCGAGCCAGATGGCAAGCTGATCTGGACCTATTTCGAGGCGCTGAAGCCCGACGCGCTGCCGAAGTCGCTGATCGTCATGGGCTCGGGCGCGATCGGCATCGAATTCGCTAGCTTCTACCGCTCGATGGGCGTCGATGTGACGGTTGTCGAAGTCATGCCGACCATCATGCCGGTCGAGGATGCCGAAATCACCGCCATAGCCCGCAAGCAGCTGGAAAAGCGCGGCCTGAAGATCTTCACCAGCGCCAAGGTGACGAAGGTCGAGAAGGGTGCGGGCAGCATCACCGCCCATGTCGAGACGTCAGACGGCAAGGTCCAGCAGATCACCGCTGACCGGATGATCTCCGCCGTCGGCGTCCAGGGCAACGTCGAAAATCTCGGCCTGGAAGCGCTCGGCATCAAGACCGACCGCGGCTGCGTCGTCGCCGACGGTTACGGCAGGACCAATGTCGCCGGCATCTATGCGATCGGCGACGTCGCCGGCCCGCCGATGCTGGCGCACAAGGCCGAGCATGAAGGCGTGGTCTGCGTCGAAAAGATCGCCGGCCTGCCGAACGTGCATCCGACCGACAAGGGCAAGGTTCCCGGCTGCACCTATTGCAACCCGCAGGTCGCCTCCGTCGGTCTCACCGAGGCCAAGGCCAAGGAGCTCGGCCGCGACATCCGCGTCGGCCGTTTCTCTTTTGCGGCCAACGGCAAGGCGATCGCGCTCGGCGAAGACCAGGGCATGGTGAAAGTGATCTTCGACAAGAAGACCGGCGAGCTGCTCGGCGCCCACATGGTGGGCGCCGAGGTCACCGAACTCATCCAGGGCTTCGTCGTCGCGATGAACCTAGAGACGACAGAGGAAGAGCTGATGCACACGATCTTCCCGCATCCGACCGTCTCCGAAACGATGAAGGAAGCGGTACTCGATGCCTACGGCCGTGTGCTGAACGCTTGATAATTTCCAGGGCTGCCCTCTATCCCGAGGCGGCGAGCCCGTCCTCCGAGGCGGCGAGCCCGTCCTCCGAGGCGGCAAGCCGTCCTCCAGGAGTGGCGTGAGCCGCACGGGGTAGAAAAAACGAAAGGAAATCCTCATGTCTATGGAGACGCAGGCGTTGCTGGTGTTTTTGCTGATCGGACTGGTGGCAGGCTTCCTTGCAAGTCTGGTCGTCGGTGGCGGCGGCTTGATCCGATGCCTGCTCAGCGGCATCATCGGCGCCTTCGTCGGCGGTTATCTGTTCAGCGCGCTCGGCATTTCGCTGGGCATTGACAATGCGTTGGTCGTACAGATCATCCACGCCACCGTCGGCGCCATTATCGTGGTTCTGATCGCCAGAGCGGTCGCTTGAGGGTAAGGGCAGGCATGGAAGGCGTGGGCTGGATTTCGGCAATCATCATCGGCGGGCTTGCGGGCTGGCTCGCCGGCAAGCTGATGGAGGCGCGGTACGGGATTTTCCTGAACATCGTGCTCGGCATTGTCGGTTCGGTCGTCGCCACCGCCATCCTCGCCCAGTTCCATGTCCAGCTCGCCGGCGGACGGCTCGGTTATTTCGTGACGGGTTTCCTCGGCGCCTGCCTGCTGATATTCCTTGCGCGGCTGGTGCGGCGCTAGATCAAGAGATGATGCCGCTTGAAGGGCGGCGGAAAGCTGAAACTGCAATGGTGACCATTCTCGACACGATCAATCCCGACGCCAAGCGCGTGCGCCATCCCGAGAAGGCGCATCGGCCGGATACGGAAGTCATGCGCAAGCCGGACTGGATCCGCGTCAAGGCGCCGACCTCAAAGGGCTATGTCGAGACGCGCGCGATCGTGAAGGAGCACAAGCTCGTCACCGTCTGCGAGGAGGCCGGCTGCCCCAATATCGGCGAATGCTGGGACAAGAAACACGCCACGTTCATGATCATGGGCGAGATCTGTACCCGCGCCTGCGCCTTCTGCAATGTCGCCACCGGCAAGCCGAACGCGCTCGACATGGCCGAGCCGGAGAATGTCGCCAAGGCGGTCAAGGAAATGGGCCTCAGCCACGTCGTCATCACCTCGGTCGACCGCGACGACCTCGAGGACGGCGGCGCCGAACATTTCGAAAAGGTGATCTGGGCGATCCGCGCCGCCTCGCCGGCAACGACGATCGAGATCCTGACGCCGGACTTCCTGAAGAAGCCGGGGGCGCTGGAGCGTGTTGTCGCCGCCAAGCCCGACGTCTTCAATCACAACATGGAAACCGTTGCCGGCAACTATCTGACGGTTCGCCCTGGCGCCCGCTACTTCCATTCCATCCGTCTCTTGCAGCGGGTGAAGGAACTGGATCCCACCATGTTCACCAAATCGGGCATCATGGTTGGCCTCGGTGAGGAGCGCAACGAAGTGCTGCAGCTGATGGACGACCTGCGCACCGCCGATGTCGACTTCCTGACGATCGGCCAGTACCTGCAGCCGACCCGCAAGCATCACAAGGTCGAAAGCTTCGTCACCCCCGACGAGTTCAAGTCCTACGAGACGGTCGCCTACAGCAAGGGCTTCCTGATGGTCGCCTCCAGCCCGCTGACCCGCTCCTCCCACCATGCCGGCGACGACTTCGCGCGGCTACGTGCGGCGCGTGAGAAGAAGCTGCTAATGGCAGCTGAGTAAGGCTTGGGTGCTGCGACGGGAGGATATCCTCGCCCCCCTCCGAGATCGCAGTATGCCCCTCATCCGCCGGCACCTTCTCCCCGCTGCGGGGCGAAGCGGGTATGCCGCACCCGCCTCTTCAATCTTAACGTTGCGTTTGGCACGTCCCCTCTACCCGTTTACGGGGAGAGGGTTAGGGTGAGGGGCAGTCTTCGGCGCAATCAAACGTCGTGGCACAGTGTCGAGGATGACACGATGGACCAGAGAGCAGAGCTGCCGCCGTGCCAGCAGATCACCCACCTCGAGCAGGCGGCGGAGCATATCCGAAGAGCCCGACGCATTCTCGTCGGCCTGCTCCGGCGGCGGCAAGTCCACTCTGTCGCTGTAAGTTGTCAAGCGCTTCGGGCTTCCCTACATTTCGCTCGACCGGGACGTTTTCTGGCTTCCCGGCTGGGTGGCGCGCGAGAGGGCGGAGCAGCGAAGCATCATCGCCAGCCGGATCCTCGAAGACCGCTGGGTCATGGACGGCACCAACCCGTCGTCGCTGGACATCAGGCTGCCGCGGACCGATTTCGTCATATGGGTCCGGATGACGCGACTTCTCTGCATCAGGGGTGCTATCAGCCGATGGGCGAAATGGATTGGCCGCACACGCCCGGAAATGGCCCCAGGTTGAATCGAGAGGATCGATTTAGAATTCCTGCGCTTCATCTGGACCTTCAAGGAGAAATTTTCCCCGCGCATCGCCGCCGGCATCGCCGAACATGGCCCCGCTGTGCCGGTTCTTCAGCTAAAATCCCGCCGCCAGACGCGCGAGCTTCTTGATCTTCTCGGCCGGCCCGCTTAATTGCCGGCTATGCCGCAATTCGAAACCCACCGTTCCGTTCCGCACACGCCCGATCAGATGTTCGATCTCGTTGCCGATGTCGAACACTATCCCGAGTTCTTGCCGCTTTGCGAGGCGCTGTCGGTCAGGAGCCGCAAGGAGCGTGACGGCAAGATACTGCTCGTGGCGGACATGACTGTCGGCTACAAGGCGATCCGCGAAACTTTCACGACCCAGGTGCTCTTGAACCGGGCCGAGAGGGTGATCGAAGTCAAATATATCGACGGCCCGTTCAAATATCTCGAGAATCGCTGGCATTTTGCCGAGACGCCGTCTGGCGGCTGCACGATCGATTTCTTCATCGATTACGAGTTCAAGAGCCGCATTCTCGGCGCGCTGATGGGCTCGATGTTCGACCGTGCCTTCCGCATGTTCACCGAAGCCTTCGAAACGCGCGCCGGCAAGATCTACGCTCCGGTCTGACGGCTGGTTGCAGGCGTGATCAACGCGTGAGCAGCGAACGCACCATCTCCAGCGCCGTCCGGACCGTTGCCAGCCGCACCTCAGCGCGGCCGATGTCACCGTAAAGCATTTTCCGATGGATGAGCGCGCCGCTGCGCGATTTGACGGTAAGATGCACCAGGCCGACCGGTTTTTCGGCCGATCCGCCGCCGGGGCCGGCAATGCCGGTGACGGCGACGGCGATGTCGGCGCGCGAGCGGAAGAGGGCGCCGTGCACCATTTGCCGAGCGGTCTCCTCGGAGACTGCGCCGAAACGCAGCAGCGTTTGCTCCTGCACCCCGAGCAACTCTGTCTTGGCGCTATTCGTGTAGGTGACGAAGCCGCGGTCGACGACGGCGGATGAGCCGGATATCTCCGTCAGCGCGCCTGATATCAGCCCGCCGGTGCAGGATTCGGCGGTTGACACCATCAGCCCTGCCGCGGTGAAGTCACGGATGATCGCCTCTGCCGCCGAAAGGATATCGGAAGGGAAAAGGCCCATCATTTCCTCCCGCGATAGACGACGGTCGCGGTGGCGATCGCCGCGATGCCTTCGCGCCGGCCGACGAAGCCGATCGTCTCGTTGGTTGTCGCCTTGACCGAGCAGCGATCGAGATCGATCCCGAGATATTCCGACAGGTTCGCCCGCATGGCCTCGCGATGCGGACCGACCCTCGGCGCCTCGGCGATCAGCGAGACATCGGCATTCATGATCGTGCCGCCGCGTTCGCGCACGATCCGGGCGGCATGCTCGATGAAGATGCGCGAAGCCGCTCCCTTCCATTGCGGGTCGGATGGCGGGAAATGATCGCCGATATCGCCGGCGCCGCAGGTGGCGAGCAGCGCGTCGGTCAGCGCATGCAGCGCAACGTCGGCATCCGAATGGCCTTTCAGCTTCTGGTCGTGCGGAATGAATACGCCGCAGAGCGTCACGCCGTCGCCCGCTTCGAGCTGGTGCACGTCGTAGCCGTTGCCGGTGCGCACATCAGGAAGCAGCGAGGCCGACAGCTTGTCATCGGCCATGGCGATATCCTTCTTGACCGTCAGCTTGACGTTGTCGCCCGTGCCCTCGACGATCGTCACCGGAATGCCCAGCCATTCGGCGATCGAGGCGTCGTCGGTGAAATCGCTGCGGCCGCTCGCCGCCGCCTTTTCATGGGCGTCGAGAATGGTTTCGAAGGCGAAGGATTGCGGCGTCTGCGCCGCATAAAGCTGCTCGCGCGATACCGTCGTCAGCACTGTGCCGGCGCCGTCGGCGCGTTTCAGCGTATCGGTTACCGGCATCGCCGGCAGCACTGCCGCCGCGCCGTTGCCAAGGCTTTCGGCAATGCGGTCGAGAAGCGCGTGGTCGAAAAAGGGCCGCACCGCATCGTGGATCAGCACATGGCTGACATGCTTGTCCTTGAGGTATCGAAGGCCGGCCAGCACCGATTGCTGCCGGGTCGGGCCGCCATGCACCGTTGCGATCGGCGTTGTAGAAATGATATGGCGGAATGCCTCGGCAAACAGCGCCTCGTCATGGGGATGAATGACGACAACGATCGCAGTCGCCGGCTCCCATGTCATGAAGTTTTCAAGCGTATGGACGATAACCGGCTTGCCGCCGATCGGGCGATATTGCTTGGGGCCTTCCTTGGGGGATCCGGCACGTTCGCCGCGGCCGGCGGCAACGATGACAATTCCAGCCGATATCGGTTGCTTGGACGGCATTTGCAGCATAAATCCCCTAAAATATGCGGAATTGACCGGAGTGCTCTAACCTCTTGCTCGGGCCTTTTCCAGCATCTGCCCAAAAAATATCGATTCCGATACGAGCCCCCTTGGCAAAGCCATGGATCTATGGCTAAAAATAATGCAGTTACATGGTGTGCCTGAAAGATAATCATTTGATTTGCAACGACCTCGCAGCGCCTTTCCGAATCGGATCCGTATCCGTGCGGAACCGCGTTGTGCTGGCGCCGATGTCCGGCGTCACGGACATGCCCTTCCGCGAACTGGCATGGCGATTCGGCGCTGGGCTCGTCGTCACCGAAATGGTGGCGAGCCGCGAACTGGTCAATGATACTGCAGAATCCTGGTCGCGGCTCAAGACCGCCGGCTTCCGGCCGCACATGGTTCAGCTCGCCGGCCGCGAGGCGCACTGGATGGCGGAGGCAGCCAAGATCGCTGCCGATCATGGCGCCGACATCATCGACATCAATATGGGTTGCCCGGCAAAAAAAGTGATCGGCGGTTATTCCGGCTCGGCGCTGATGCGCGATCCCGATCACGCGCTCGGCCTCATCGAGGCGACGGTCAAGTCCGTCGATATTCCTGTGACGCTGAAGATGCGTCTCGGCTGGGATGAAAACTCGATCAATGCGCCCGACATTGCCCGCCGCGCTGAGGCGGCTGGCATCCAGCTCGTCACCATCCATGGGCGCACCCGCATGCAATTCTACGAAGGCCGCGCCGATTGGGATGCGATCCGTGCCGTTCGCGACGCCATCTCTCTCCCGCTGATCGCCAATGGCGATGTCGAGACCGCGGAAGATGCACAGGAAATATTACGCCGTTCCGGCGCCGATGCCGTCATGATCGGCAGGGGCTGCCAGGGCAGGCCGTGGCATGCCGGCGTGCTTGCCGGTGCGGCGGAGCCGCGACGGGAAGACATTGCCGATATCGCCGTCGAACATTACCGGATGATGCTCGATTTCTACGGCGAGGCGGTGGCGATCCGCCATGCCCGCAAGCATCTCGGCTGGTATCTCGAGCGTTTTGCCCCAGCACTACCCGGTAGCGAGAAGGCTGCGATCATGACCTCGCGGGATCCGGGCGAGGTGGCCGCACGCCTTTACGATGCGCTTGATGCAGCTGTCGTCGACAGCAGGGAGGCGGCATGACGAAGGATACGATATCTCCGCCCGATCAGACCGGCGGAACCGTTGCCATGGCCGTGCTGAACGCCATCCAGAACCCGGTCGTCATGGTCGACGAGTCCGGCTTCGTCGCCTTCGCCAATTGGGAAGCGGAGGCATTTTTCGGCGCCAGCGCCTCGCATCTGGCGCGTTACCGGATCTCGACCTTCATCCCCTTCGGCAGCCCGCTGCTCGCCCTGATCGACCAGGTGCGCGAGCGCAAGGCGCCGGTCAATGAATACCGCGTCGATCTGAGCTCGCCCCGGCTCGGTCAAGACAAGCTGGTCGACCTCTACGTCGCCCCCGTGATCAGCGAGCCCGGCGCCGTCGTCATCGTCTTTCAGGAGCGATCGATGGCTGACAAGATCGACCGGCAATTGACACATCGCGCCGCCGCCCGCTCGGTGACTGGTCTTGCCTCGATGCTGGCGCATGAGATCAAGAATCCGCTCTCCGGCATCCGCGGCGCCGCCCAGCTGCTCGAACAGTCTGCGGTCGACGACGACCGGGCGTTGACCCGGCTGATTTGCGACGAAACCGACCGCATCGTCTCGCTGGTCGATCGCATGGAAGTCTTTTCCGACGAACGCCCGGTCGATCGCATGCCGGTCAATATCCATTCCGTGCTCGATCATGTGAAGGCCGTCGCCAAGGCCGGTTTTGCCCGCAACATCCGCGTCACTGAGAGCTACGACCCGTCGCTGCCGGCCGTCTATGCCAATCGCGACCAGCTCGTCCAGGTCTTCCTCAATCTGGTGAAAAACGCCGCCGAAGCGGTCGGCGATCGGCCGGACGGCGAGATCATGCTGACGACCGCCTATCGCCCGGGCATCCGTCTTTCCGTCGCCGGCACCCGTGAAAAGATCTCGCTGCCCTTGGAATTCTGCGTTCACGACAACGGCCCCGGCGTTCCCGCCGATCTGCTGCCGCATCTCTTCGACCCCTTCATCACCACCAAGACGAACGGCAGCGGCCTCGGCCTGGCGCTGGTCGCCAAGATCATTGGTGATCATGGCGGCATCATCGAATGCGACAGCCAGAACAGCCGCACGACTTTCCGCGTTCTCATGCCGGCGTCGAAGGACGTTTCGCTCGAGGATGCTTCTTCCGTAAGCTCGACAGGACCTTCTCGATGACAGCCACGATCCTCGTTGCAGATGATGATGCGGCCATCCGGACCGTGCTCAACCAGGCTTTGAGCCGCGCCGGCTACGACGTTCGCATCACTTCCAACGCCGCTACCCTCTGGCGCTGGATTTCGGCGGGCGAGGGTGATCTGGTCGTCACCGACGTGGTGATGCCCGACGAAAACGCCTTCGACCTGCTGCCGCGCATCAAGAAGGCGCGTCCCGATTTGCCGGTCCTCGTCATGAGCGCGCAGAACACCTTCATGACCGCCATCAAGGCTTCCGAGAAGGGCGCCTACGACTATCTGCCGAAGCCTTTTGACTTGACCGAGCTGATCGGCATCATCGGCCGGGCGCTCGCCGAGCCGAAGCGCAAGCCTGCCAAGCTCGAGGAGGATATGCAGGACGGCATGCCGCTCGTCGGCCGGTCGGCGGCGATGCAGGAAATCTACCGCGTGCTCGCCCGCCTGATGCAGACGGATCTGACGCTGATGATCACCGGCGAATCCGGCACCGGCAAGGAGCTTGTCGCCCGCGCGCTGCATGATTACGGCAAGCGCCGCAACGGCCCCTTCGTGGCGATCAACATGGCGGCCATTCCGCGCGATCTGATCGAATCCGAGCTCTTCGGCCATGAGAAGGGCGCTTTCACCGGCGCGCAGACCCGCTCGACCGGCCGCTTCGAGCAGGCCGAAGGCGGCACGCTGTTTCTCGATGAAATCGGCGACATGCCGATGGATGCCCAGACCCGTCTGCTACGCGTGCTGCAGCAGGGCGAATACACCACCGTCGGCGGCCGCACGCCGATCCGCACCGATGTGCGCATCGTCGCCGCCACCAACAAGGATCTGAAGCAGGCGATCAATCAGGGGCTCTTCCGCGAGGATCTCTACTACCGCCTCAATGTCGTGCCGCTGCGCCTGCCGCCGTTGCGCGATCGCGCCGAAGACATTCCCGATCTCGTGCGCCATTTCATCCAGCAGGCCGAAAAGGAAGGCCTCGGCTCCAAACGCTTCGATCAGGAAGCGCTGGAATTGATGAAGGCCTATGCCTGGCCGGGCAATGTGCGCGAGCTGGAAAATCTCATCCGTCGCCTGATGGCGCTCTATCCGCAGGATGTCATCACTCGCGAGATCATCGATGCCGAACTGCGTTCCGACGTTCCCGACAGCCCGATCGACAAAGGGCCAATCCGCAACGGTTCGATGACGATCGCGCAGGCCGTCGAGGAGAACATGCGCACCTACTTCGCCGGCTTCGGCGAAAACCTGCCGCCGCCCGGCCTCTATGACCGTGTGCTGACCGAGATGGAATATCCGCTGATCCTCGCGGCACTCACGGCAACGCGCGGCAACCAGATCAAGGCTGCCGATCTCCTCGGCCTCAACCGCAATACCTTGCGCAAGAAGATCAGGGAACTTGGCGTCTCGGTCTACAGGAGTTCCCGCACTGCCTGAGCTGTTCGGGCTTGCGCGGTTCTCCGGAGGGATGTCTAACACGCATCCTCCGGATAGCGATGACGCTCATGAATGGCTCATCGGTGCACGCGTCGGCTGAGCTGGCCCGGTATCAGATAGCGCTCATGATGGTGACCTTGCAACTCAGGCTTCAAACGACTAAGCGCAAGACTGACAGAAAGGTGTGTGAGGGACGGCGCCAAGCCTCTTCTCGCCGATCGGCTTGCGGCATTTCACGCATGTGCCAAAAGTTCCGGCTTCAATCCGGTCCAACGCCGCTTGGACGGCGAGGAGCTCTTTTTGTCCAGCTTCGCCGAGTTCTTCCAGGACTTCATCGTTATTTCGCTCTGTGGCACGATCATCATCATCGGGATTCCGAGGCTCTTCGAAATCATGCTCGATCGCTTGCAGGCGGATTTCCAACTCGCGCCGACGTTGGTCAAGGATCGCCTTGTACCTTTCGATATGCTGCCTCGTTTGCGAGGAGGACTGCTTCTGCATGATCGCTCTCCAGCCGGCCCTATGTTCGCGACCGACACCATGTTTTACTGGGAATTTCACCCCTGACGGGATGCGGAAAAGCTAGGCGTGTCGGGCGTCCGTCGCATTGATTCGAATCAAGATAGCTTTCGAGCCGCGAGTGTCCGGGCTTCCTTGTCCGAAGAGTTAAACTTGCAGGATACTGTTTTAGCTTGGCTTCGCCGACGGCCCTTCGGCCGGTAAATTGATGGTTGTCAAATCTTTTATGACCAAGGATCGATATGAAGGTCGGGTGTGATCGCGAGTGCCACTTTGCTCGATGTCGCGCTCCACGTCCAATCGCGCATCCCGGAGACCCTGATGAGCAGACTGCATTCCGAAAATCACCTCGTCTCCCGCATCGGCTGGCTCCGGGCCGCCGTCCTCGGTGCAAACGACGGGATCGTCTCGACGGCGAGCTTGATCATGGGCGTCGCCACCGCATCCGCCGGAGCCTCGCAGATCCTGGTGGCGGGCGCCGCTGGTCTGGTCGCGGGCGCAATGTCGATGGCGGCCGGCGAATATGTATCGGTAAGCTCGCAGGCGGATACCGAGGAAGCCGATCTCGCGCGGGAGCGGACGGAGTTGGAGACGCAGCCAGAAGCTGAGCTCAACGAGCTGACGCAAATCTACGTCAAACGCGGCCTTACCCACGATCTGGCTAGGCAGGTGGCTGTTCAATTGACCGCCAATAATGTTCTCGACGCGCATTTGCGCGACGAACTCGGTATCGTCGAACACATGGGCGCCCGGCCCATTGAGGCAGCCTTGACGTCGGCCGTCACCTTCGCGGTGGGAGCCGCACTCCCCCTGCTGATGGTCGTCCTTTCACCCGCCTCGGTGCTGGTCTATAGCGTTGCAGGCGCGTCTTTGGCTTTCCTTGCGTTGCTGGGCGCAATCGGTGCGAAAGCGGGCGGCGCAAATGTCTTGAAGGCCACCGCTCGCGTCACCTTCTGGGGCGCCTTCGCGATGGCGCTGACGGCCGCAATCGGTGCGCTGGTTGGCACGGCCATCTGACCAGGCGTGTCAGATGCGAGGGGTGGCCTGTTTCTGTACTGCGGCTGCCGGTTCGCGATGGTCGTATGCAGTCGGCCGCCGTTCGGCTATCAGCGGGAACTGTCTGAACAAAAATCGAAACGGATTCGGTAGCCAACTCTCCGTAAGGTCGGGTATCAAACGTCCGTCACGACATCCGCAAGCATCGAGCGGACCCTGCCTGCCAGACTGGTCAGCATTTCGTTGTCGATCGCCTGCATGGAGGCGACAGGATCAATGGCGCTCACCATGACATTGCCACCGCCGACTGCGCGCAGAATGACGTTGCACGGCAGCATGGCACCCACCTTCGGTTCCAGTTTCATCGCCTCGAACGCCATGCGCGGATTGCAGGCTCCGAGGATGAGGTAGTCGTCGATGTCGGCGTCGATCTTCTTTTTCATCGTTGCCCTGACATCGATCTCCGTCAGAACACCGAAACCGTGCTTGATGAGAGCGGATTTGGTCCTGCCGACCGCGTCTTGGAAACTGGTCGCCCCCAGGGTTCTATCGAGCGTATAGGTCATGAGAAGTCTCCTTTGGGCGGTGGCTCCCATGCAGCGGCCGGCAAATGCCCAGCCTCCAATCATTTGTCCTGCATGAACGCCTGCATTTCTTCAGGTGTGACCTTGCCATCCTTGTTTGCGTCGACCGCGTTGAAGATACGTTTGTGGATTGCTGTTACCTCTTCGAAAGAAATTGCGCCGTCTCCATCACTGTCTGCGATGACGAACATGATCTTCATCATATGACCGCGCATTGGCCCCATCATGCGCATTCCTGGGTACATGCCAGATTGCATCATGTTGCGACCCATCATGCCTGGCATCATTTCCCATCCGTCGGCCTCGGGTTTAGCCTCCGACTGGGCCGGGTCTGGACTTTTCGTCTGGGCGGAGGCGCTGCCCATGGCACCGACGGCACCGAGCAAGGCCAGCAGAGTGATAGTCGGCAGTCTGAACATAGACATTCTGCATCTCCTCTTTGAGACATTATCCTCCATGAATATGGAGTTGCTTGTACCAATACGATGAATGCTGGGTCCAAGCGTTGCGTTGGATCAAACTGCCTGCCGAGTCGTCGATGAAGGACCAACAAATCTGCATGCGCCACACCGTGTCCACGATGCCAGCCGCCATGTGTCCGAGGAGCGAACGCGCGCGAAGCGACACTTAGGATCGAGCCGGCCGACGCAAGGTGATTTTGCGAGTGCGATCGGCTCATTTGCACGCCTCAAGACAGATGAGCTATCGAGTTGGCTTCAATGAGGTCGTCAGCGCGCGAACAGGCCGCATCCGAACCCCTCAGTTTGATCATGCTTGAGGAAGAGAACGGACAGACCAAGCCTTTCCGCGAGCGCAAGACCACGTGCTTGGCCGAGAACCATCATCGCCGTCGCCCAGGCGTCGGCGCTCATGCAATCGCAGGCGATCACCGTCGCCGAGGCGGGCGGATCCCTGAGCGGCATGCCGAGGCGCGGCTCCATGGTGTGCGAGAGGCGATGGCCGCCGACATCGATCCAGTGTCGATAGTCGCCGGAAGTCGCAACAGCGGCATCATCCAGCTCGAGCATGGAATGCACGGCACGCACATCCAGATTTGGCGTTTCGACTGCGACGGCCCAGCCGCGACCATCGGGCCGAGTGCCAAGCGCTCGCAGTTCGCCATCGATGGCGAAGAGGCCGGCGTCGATACCGTACTGGCGCGCAGCCTCAGCCAATTGATCGGCGCCATAACCCTTGGCGATGCCGTTGAGATCGAAGCACATCTCGGAGTGCTTGCGGGCGCGCCCGGCGGCCTTGTCCAGCTCCAGGACGTCATGGGCCGGGCTGCGTTTCGCAAGACGGGCGGTCCTGATCATGTCCGTGTTTGCCTCCACCGGGCCGAAACCCCAGGCAGTGGTGGCATCACCCATGCCGATATCGAAAGCGCCGCCCGAGGTGCGGCCGATGGCAAGACCCGCTCCCAGCACGGCAAGCAGCCGGTCGGGTAGGGCGACCCATCCGCCGGGTCGTGCGGCGTTCAAGCGGTTCAGGTCGCTGTCCGGCCTCCAGGTGGACATTTGTTTGTCGACTTCGGTTACGGCGTCGGCCATTGCCTTGCGGGCGGGGGCGACATCGAAATCCGATGACATGTGAAAGAGGGCGGACCAGCGCGTGCCCATGGTCGGACCGTTCATCGCGTAGCGCGTCATGTCAGTAGACGTCCTCGGCGTAGCGGCCAGTGGCTTTCAGGAGCGCGAGATTGAAGCCCTGTGCCGCGAGAATGTCGGCAAGCACGGCGGCAACGGCCGCCGCCATGTCCCGACTCCCGCAGATGAGAACCTGACCGCCTGCGGCAATGAGCTTGCCGATGCGCTCGGCGTCCTTACGCAGAATATCCTGCACATAGGCCGGGCTTGCAGTTTGCGAAAAGGCGGTCGATACCGAGGTCAGCCGGCCGTCCTTTTTCCAGTAAGAAAGTTCCTCGGCGTAAAGCGCGTCGCTGGCGGGATGGCGAGTTCCGAAATAGAGGTGCATCGGGCGACGTGCCCGGTTTCGACGGGCGAAGCCGGCAAGCGGACCGATACCGGCGCCGGCGCCGATGAGAATGACCGGTTTGCCTCCTCGGGCTGGGCGGAAGGAGGGGTTGGGGCGCACGAAGGCCGCAACGATATCCCCCGGTTTCAAGGCGGTGAGCTGGGTCGAGCAAAGCCCTCCCACTTGCTTGCGGACGCAGATTTCGAGAAAGCCATCCTTGGTACCGGAAGCAAGGGAGTAGAAGCGCGGCAGATCCGAGCCCTGTGGCACGATGCCGATCAGGTCTCCCGCCTCGAACCGCGGGAAAGCCTTGCCAGTCAGGCGCTGCCAGAGCGAAATCTTCGGCAGGGAAAAACGCAGGATGGCGGTGGTCGCCTGTATGCTTGCGCCATAATCGCGGCGGGATATAAGCGGCAATCGCCAGGTCTTTGGAGCGGTGGGTTGGTGCTTCAGCTCGAAATCGAGGCCAAGTGTCTCAGCCAAGAGCCGTCCCCAGCGGGCAAAATCCTGTGGCGATTGGCGGTCTACCGTGTCGAAGGGGATGAGGGCGGCCCAGCCCTTGTCCTTGGCGATCGTCGCGATCTCAGCGGCGAAACCGCAGAAGGCCGGGAAGCTGCGGTCGCCAAAGCCGAGCACGGCGAGCGGGAGGCCGGGCTTTGCAGGCGTACGCTCGAGACGTTCGATGAAGCCCATGGCGGAGGCGGGTGCTGCGCCATCGCCATAGGTGGCGGCGAGCAGAATGACACGCCGCGCCTTCGGCCAGTGAGCCGGCTCGAAACTGGACATCGGGCCTATATGGACGCAAAGACCCTGTGCGGAAAGAGCAGCCTGCAGCGTATTGGCAAAGCCCCAGGTCGTGCCGCTCTCACTGCCGACGAGCAGGATCGTGTCGGCCTCGCCACCGTCTGTCGAGGTTGCTCGTCGGGCGCGGCTCCCTTTGAGCCAGACAATGAGGCCTGTCCAGCCGAGAACAGGAACCGCAAGCGCAGAGAACCCGAGAACGAGCCCGAGCCAAGCCAAGCCGTGCCCAGTGTGCAGCATGATGATGAAGCGCGTGACCCTGTCGACCCAGCCGGTGTCCGACCAGGCCAGCAGCGCGCCGTTGCCTTGGTCTATGTAAGCTTCTCCTGCTGCTATCTTGAGTGTGAAAACGTCCGTTGCGTCGCCCGTAGCAGGGAAATTCAGCGAGAGCAGATCATTGACCGGCGTCTCTTGAAGCAGAGTGACAGACGTGAGCGCCACCCCGGTCTTGCCGCTGACATCGGCCGGGAAGGTCGGTGCACCCGCGCCTGCCGGCAGCAGGCCGAAAACTGAAGCCGTCATCCAGAGCGCAGTGAGCGAGGAGAGGAAGAGACCCGGCAGAGCTAGGCGCGAGACGACGGCGTGTAGGCGTCCGTCGCCGCTGCCGCGAACGGATTTCAGGACGAAACGCCAGCCGCCGGCGCGCCGTGCCATCAAGAACAGACCGGAAATTGCGAGGGCAAGCATAACCGCTGCACCGCCCGCAGTTAGGAAGCGTCCAGTATCGTCGAGGAAAAGCGAACGATGGAGATTGGTCAACCAGCGCTCCAAATCCGAGATGTCGGCACTGCTGGCCGGCGTGCCGGTGGCAGGGTCGATGACAGCGGAGGCGGGTTGGTCGCCTTCGTAGTAATAGGCGGTGATCCGCCCGGACGGCGCGCGTCTGATCTGTTCCACCGTAGGTTCTGCCGCCTGGACCCGCGCGGCGAGTTCGGCAACGCTGATGTGCTGCGCGGCAGGCGTGGTGAGCGCCTCTGCAGCGGGGAAGATCGACAGTGCGACGCCGCTGAGCGCGACGACGGTGAGAAGCACCGAGGCGATCAGCCCAATCCAGCGGTGAAGCGAGCGCGTCATGGCGAGCGTCCGTCCCGCTCAACGCGCATAGGTGAAGGCGGCGATGTAGCGCGTGCCCTTCACCTTCTGCCCCAAGCCGACCGATGTCAGCGGCACCACGATCTCGTTTGGGCTGTCGCGCATGTCTTCCACGGCGGAGTCGATGTGAAGCTGATAGCCGGCATCGAACAATGTATCGGCAAGATCGACCGTGACCTTGAGTGAACGGCCGGCACCAACGCTGGCACCCGTGATGCCGTTGATCTCGGAGGTATCGCCACCAGTGGCGCGGTACCAGCCGGTGAGATGCTCGTAATACCTGGTCTTGCCGCCTGCCATCCAGAGACTGCCGACATATTTGCCCTGCGCATCGGTGACGTAAAAGGCAAGGTAGGCGCCATCGCCGCCGTAGTTGCGCATGTTGGTGGTGAAGGTCACCTCGCGCGCCATGGCAACGGCGGGAACGGTAAGGGCCGTGGTGACTGCAAGCATGGCAATAAGGGATTTCATTCTCATCGATACTCTCCTTGGCTGACTTGACGGTTCAGTTCGTCTGGACCCGCGGCTTGGAACCAGGCGTGAATAGGCCGTTGCTGGGCGGCGTGGCGTTCTGCTGCTGCACCGCGCCGCCGCAGGCTTCATCATCCTCGTTTTTGCAGTCATCGACGGCGTAACGGTCGGTGTCGTCGTCATGGAGGCGATGCTCTTCCTCGTGATCATCGTCCTCGCTCTCTTGATAGCCGGTTGGTACGGCCCCGGCGGCGGCACTCTTCTGTGCGGGGAACGGCATGGCCAGACTGCCGAGGGGTGCGAGAAAGCCGATGCCGGCGCAAGCGGCCAGAACAAATTTGCGGTTCGTCAAGGTGACCTCCAGTTGGTTATCTTCATGAGGATCGGGAGCGATGCTCAGCGATCTTCGCGGCGTTCATCGAGTTGGATGACTTCAAGCGTCACCGGATCGATTTTCGCCTCGAAGCGACGGCCGTCGCTGTCGGTGCCCTGGATTTCGTAACAACCGTCATCGATCTTGATGCGCTTCAACGTCCAACCCCGTTGCCCCGCCATGGCGCGAACCGCCGCGTGCGTCTTCCAATTGCTGATCGGAACGTCGCAATCATCTCTTGCCTGAGCGGATGTCACAGCGACGACGGCAAGCGCCAAGATGGGCAAGGTGCCGGTTTTCATCCTTGTTTCCTCTCATTTCGGTCCGATCAATTGCGTTCCAAGCTGACCGGCACCTGACAAACCGCGAGACATTGCTTCAGCTTCCCGTAAGCTGCCAGGGGGACTAGAAGATGAGGGAGAGCTACGGTGAGAGGACTACGATGCGGGTTCTGCTGATCGAGGACGATACGGCGCTGGGCGCGGCCATTCGCGACCAGATCGCCGCCGACGGCCATTCTGTCGATTGGGTCAACCGCCTCGACCAGGCGGGCGATGCGATCGTTGCGGCCGCTTATGATCTGGTGCTGCTCGATCTGATGCTGCCCGATGGGCTCGGCATTCCCTTCCTGAAGGCGTTGCGCGGGCGCGGCGACGTGACTCCGGTCATGATCTTGACAGCGCTCGACCAGGTCTCCGACCGTATTGCCGGATTGAATGCCGGCGCTGACGACTACATGGTGAAGCCCTTTGATCTTGCGGAGCTTTCGGCGCGGATCGGGTCGGTGGCGCGCCGTTATGCCGGCAATCCCAATCCCAACATCACGCTTGGCCCACTCGCCATCGATCTCGCCGCCAGAAGCATCACGCTGAATGGTAAGGCCGTTGTTTTAACGGCGCGAGAATGGGTCCTGTTTGAGGCCTTCCTGCAACGTCCCGGTCAGCTTCTTTCGAAGGCGCAGCTCGAAGAGCGGCTCTATTCCTTCGATAGGGAAATCGACAGCAACGCCATCGAGGTTCACGTCAGCCGGTTGCGCAAGAAGCTCGGTACTCATGTGATCGAGACCGAGCGCGGGCTCGGCTATCGCCTGGGACGGCCATGAGGATCGGCGCTTCGCTCCAGACGCGCTTGGCGCTCGCCCTTGGGCTTTCAGTGACGCTGTTATGGCTTGCGGCTGCGGCGGTCACCGCGCACCGCCTTGGCGGGCAGATGGAAGAGGTGTTCGATGATGGGCTGAAGGCCACAGCGCAGCGCATTTTGCCGATTGCCCGGCACGACCTGCGCGAGGACCATCAAGGCCGCGATGCGACCGACTACGACGACAACGGTGAGGACGACGACGGTGATGGACGCATCGGCCGAGAGGCTCGCTACGGCGAAGACGTCAGCTTCATCGTGCGTGAGCAAACCGGACAGGTTCTGCTCGGTTCCAAGGGGGCGGATGCCTCGATCTTCCCGCCGTTCACCAAGCGCGGCTTCCTTCGAACCGCAACGCACCAGCTCTATTACGATACAAGCTTCGACGGCAAGCTGACGATCGCCGTCGCCGAACCGCTTGACCATCGCACCGAATTGTCACGCAAGATGCTGTTGGGCCTTGTGCTGCCGTTGATCGTGGTGATCCCTCTCAGCCTGCTCGCGATATACCTTGCGGTGCGCCGCTCCTTGCGGCCGGTGCGCGCGCTGAGGCAGGAACTGGCCAATCGCGGCGCGCAGGATTTGTCGCCCGTCACCGACAGCGGCCTGCCGACCGAGCTTCTTCCGATTTCGGCAGGTGTCAACCAGCTTCTCGACCGCCTGACGGCAGCGTTCCACGCCGAGCGCGCCTTTGCAGCCAATGCCGCACACGAGCTTCGTACGCCGGTGGCCGGCGCAATCGCGCAGGCGCAACGCATTCGCTCCGAAACCAAGGAAAAGCTGACGAGCCAGCGGGCGGCGGAGATCGAAACGACGCTGAAGCGGCTGATGCGCGTATCTGAGAAGCTGATGCAGCTTGCTCGCGCTGAAGGCGGACGTCTACAAAGTGACGAACCGTCCGATCTCCGAACCGTCCTGCAGATGGTCCTTCAGGATTTTGCCCGGGCCGGAGAGGGGCGCATTTCACTGAGAGTGCCGCAGGCACCGGTGCTTTCCATGCTTGACCCGGATGCGGTCGGTATTCTCTGCCGCAACCTGATTGAGAACGCGCTGAAACACGGCGCGCTAGATGGAAAGGTTGAGGTTTCGCTTCAGCTTGGCGGCCTGCTGAGTGTTGCCAATGACGGCCCGATACTGCCCCCAGACGCTATAGACAGGCTGATGCGGCGCTTTGAGCGCGGGAACGTTGAGATCGGGGGAAGCGGTGTCGGGCTCGCTATCGTCAAGGCCATCGCCGATCGCATTGGAGCCGATGTGACGATTGTGTCTCCGCGACCCGCGAGGAACGAAGGTGTGCAGGTTGAAATAAAGCTTCCCGTGTGGTCGCCGAGGCTGAGTGTTTAGGCTCTGGACTCACAACCAAAACAACACCGTTGCCACGAGAGCGATGGCAGATAGGAACACGACAGGACATCTATCGTAGCGAGTAGCGACCCTGCGCCAGTCTTTCAGCCGCCCAAACATGTTCTCAATCTTGTGGCGGGCACGATAAGTCGTGGCGTCATGCGGGATAATGTCTTTACGGTTTCGTTGAAATGGAATGCGGGGTTCAATATTTCTTTCTTTCAGCCCGTCGCGGAACCAGTCGGCATCATACCCTCGATCCGCCAGCATCCACTTTGCATCCGGCAATGATGCAAGGAGTGCCCGCGCCCCGATGTAATCGCTGACGTTACCTGCGCTCAGAAACAGTCTTATCGGACGACCCAATGCATCGGTGACGGCGTGTAGCTTGGAGTTCATTCCTCCTTTGGTGCGACCGATCAAGCGGCCACGCCCCCCTTTTTGAGCCCCATGCTGGACGCTGTGCGATGGGTCTTCAGATGGGTGGCGTCAATCATCAAGGTGCCTGTCGCAGCGCCCTCAGAAGCCAATTCGGCCAGGATATTCGCGAAGATGCCCATTCGGGCCCATCTGGCCCATCGGTTGTAAAGCGTCTTGTGCGGCCCGTACTCGGCCGGAGCATCGCGCCAGCGCAGGCCATTTCGAATGACATGGATAATGCCGCTGAGAACCTTTCGGTCGTCAGAACGAGCAACCCCACGTGGCTTTGGGAACAAGTGCTTGATGCGGTTGAGGCGCTCTTGGTCGAGCCAGAACAAATGCGACATGGACAATCCTCCTGTCGCCTTGAATCACGATGCCGCAAGGAATGGAATCGACCATCACAAAGGCCGCTCAGCGCGGCAAGGCAATCATCCGACAGAAATGCTCAGATGACCGCCTTGAGCCCATCTCGACCAATGCTGCGCCAAGTGTGAATTACTGCAAATGCCATGAAAGCTGCCATGACCGATGGGGGCGGGCGCCGGACAGGCGGCGTCACGCGCCTGATTTCCTGATGGTCGCTGACTTCCCCGCTTTGTGCAGACCAAGGACACCCCATGGTATCAGCCGGTCTTCAGTAGGGTCGCTGTCGATCCCAGAGAATTTCCAGTGTCAGTCGCAGAAAGATCTTGTAACCGAAAATTTATTCGCTTATATGCGGTGACATGAAACCGAAAGACGAAAAGAAACTGGATGCAGTAATCGCGGCGACCTGTCATTTGGCCGCCGAAGAAGGGCTGCTTGGCCTGACCCTGGCCAAGATCGCCAAGGCGGCCGGAATTGGTACCAGCACGCTCTATGTCTACTTCGCGGACAAGGAGGCGCTGTTCAACGAGGTCTACCGCCGGGCCAAACGCACGGCGCTGGAGTTCTACAGCAGCGACCTGGATGCCGGCATGCCGTTGAAGGCACAGGTCCGAAACGTTTGGAATAAGATGCTAGACCACCGGCTGCGTAGGCACGACCAGGCAAGCTTCATGGAGCAATTTGCCGGCTCGGCCTTCATGAGCGATGAGAGCCGCGCCTTTGTCGGGCGACACGGCGACGGGCTGGTGCAGATCGTGCTGGAGGGGCAGCAGCAGGAGCTTCTGAAAGCCGCGCCGGTCCCGTTCATTGTCGCGCTGTTCTTCGGTTCGATCCGGGAAACGGCGCGACTCATGCGCAGCGGCGAAATTGCGGATACAAAGGAAAACCGCGAGACCGCCTTCCGCCTGTGCTGGGACGGCATCCGGTCCTGAACGTCCTTTTTTTTTGACTTTAACCGAAAATATAATCGCCAAAGGAGTCTCCTATGACTGACCATACTTCCCCCGTCGTTCTGATTACCGGCGCGTCCAGCGGGATCGGCCGCGCCACGACAGAACTGTTCGCCGCGCAAGGCTGGCGCGTTGCCGCCACCATGCGCAATCTGTCGCAAGGCGCGGATCTGGCCGGGCTTCCAAATGTCGAGGTTCTGCCGCTGGACGTGACCGATGCCTCTTCGGTCCGGGCGGCGGTTGCCGAAACACTGGATCAATTCGGACGGATCGACGCGCTGGTCAACAATGCCGGCTACGGTCTGTTCGGCCCTTTCGAGACGGCAAGCGACGAGCAGATTAGCCGCCAGTTCGCGACCAATGTCGATGGCATTTTCGCTGTCACCCGCGCAGTCCTGCCGGCAATGCGTAGCCAGGGTAGCGGCACGATCATCAATGTGGCCTCGCTTGGCGGCTTGATCGCGCTTCCCCTGTTCTCGCTCTACAATGCGACCAAATTTGCTGTGGTCGGCTTCACCGAGGCACTGTCTTACGAACTTGCGCCGCTTGGTATAAAGGCCAAGTATATCGCGCCGGGCGGTGTCGCCACCGATTTCGCCGGCCGGTCGATGGTCCAAACGTTCGATGGGGTCGAGAATGCCTATGGCGATACTCTTTCGAAGGTTGTGTCCGCCATGACCGGAGTTCGTACCGACTACTCGTCACCGGAGTCTATTGCCGAGGTCATCTTCTCTTCAGCGACCGATGGAACCGGTCAGGTCATGTATCTCGCCGGTCAGGATGCCGACCAAGCCTACGCGCTGCAGCGGAGCCTGTCGGAGGCAGAAAAGCTGGAAATGGTGCGGCAACGCTCAGGATTGTGATCGCACGGCTGCCAAACCCGAGGAGGTCGCCTTTCGCGATGCGCTTGAGAGCGCACATTCGCCCTAACCCGATAGGCGAGCGCTCCGTCTCGCAACTCGGTCATAGCCCGGTTTTTCGGCAGTGTCGGCTCACGGTCGAAGCTGCCGTTGGAGCAGGGATCGATTTATAGGTCCTGAGCCTAGCGGGTGGCCGCCGACGTGCCAATCGCGAAGCCGGCGCTGTCCACCCATCTTGTAGGCATGCCGCTCGGCCGTTTCTGTTTACAGAAGCTCCCGCACCGCCTGAAAGCAGGCGGTGGGCTCCTCGTGTCCGCCCACCGCCTCCTCCTCCCAGTATCCGCCGCCACGGTCGGGAACAAAACTAAATCTATCCCAGGCCTGCCACGGTTTGTATCTGCGCCGGCAAACAAAAGCGCAGTGTCATTTGATGGTCACATAGTATTTGCGGGCTATTGTTTGCCGCCGGGCAAATGTCATTGAAGTTACTGCGGTCGCCGCCACCGCGCCTGTGGATAAGCTGTGGATAACAGGTGGATGGCATGGCTGGTCAGTGGACGATAAGGTTCTCTGATTCATCATGATGTTGCTCATTCGTTCCGCGTGTGGCCATCCACCGTTGCGCCCCGAAATCCGCTAGGATGGCAGTTTCACAACATCGGCGTGCTGCAACGGTGCGTCTTTGATCCAGGCATATGCGCCCTCAGGACCGGCGCTCGCCATCAGGTTTTCCCCTTGAGGCAGCCGCATCCAGCTCTGGGGTCGAAGTCGCTCCGTTCCAACGGACAGCTCGCCTTCGAGAACCAGGAGCTCCAATCCACGATGATTCGAAAGTCTGATCGTGGCGCTGCTACCCCACCTTTGAAGATAGACCTGCTCATGACTGTCATCGAACAGGATCGTTGCGGTAACGGCATCGTTTTGAAGCCCTGGCTCTCCTTCACCCGGTCTACGCACGATTTGCGCCTCGTCGCCCTCGCGAAACTGCCAGAGCTTGACGAAGATGGTGCACCCGTCAGCGGATGCGGGCGCATGCGACGTACCCGGCGGATTGCGGAAGTAAGATCCGGCCGGGAAACGGCCGTGCTCGTCCTCGAATATCCCATCGAGCACCAATATTTCCTCACCGCCCGTGTGGGTATGAGAGGGAAATACGCTGCCTGCGGCATAGCGGACGATCGATGTCGCCCGAGCCACTTCCTCGCCGACGCGATAAAGCATCCGTCTATCGACCCCGCGAGCCGGACTGGCAACCCAATCCAGTTTCGCGGCGTGCACGACCGTCGGCTTGGTAAAATCATCATTCAGACGCATCGTTTTTCTCCATGGTCAGCACCACCGAAACTTGACGCCACCGGACTGCGTCTTTTTGAAAAGCATTAGCGGTCCTGACGACACCGCCAAAGGGTCCTTTCCGATTCCAAGAACAACAAGCCGGCCTTGAGCCGCGACACCTGGCATGAGTGCCGAAACCATCTGGAGGTCTCCGATGGTGGAAATTACGGCCTTCGCACCACCAAGGCGCTTCAGACATTCTACTGCGTTTGCTTGGCCGTATCATCGCCGGCTTGAATAAACTCGCGTATCAGGCGCGCGAGGAGTTCATGGTCGAGCGACACCGACGTTCTTCGTCAACGGCAAGAAGTTTACCGGGGCACAACCGGTCGAGGAAATGAGAGCCGATATCGGGGGGCAGCAAAACCGCATTCAGCGTCTTTCTCGGGGCTGGTTTAAACAGCTTGTTGCGCCGAGGCTCGCATATCGTCGTTCACGCCATAGATTAAGCCGATCGGTCGTTGATCGATGGTGTGATGTCGAGGCCGGTGACCGGCCGGCACATGTTCATAATTTGCGGGAGCTGCATGATGGAATATCGTCGTTTGGGAAAGTCGGGCCTGCAGGTGAGCGAGTTCTCCTTCGGCTCATGGGTCACTTTCGGCAAGCAGGTGAACGGCGGCGACGCCGTCGACCTCATGAGGCTTGCCTATGATAATGGGGTGAACTTCTTCGACAATGCCGAAGGCTATGAAAGCGGCAAGTCCGAGCTCGTTATGGGCGAGGCGCTGAAGTCGCTCGGTTGGAGCCGCGACAGCTTCGTCGTCTCCAGCAAGGTGTTCTGGGGAGGCCAGAAGCCGACGCAGCGCGGCCTGTCGCGCAAGCACGTGACCGACGCCTGCCACGCGGCGTTGAAACGTCTTCAGGTCGACTATCTCGACCTCTACTTCTGCCATCGCCCTGATATCGATACGCCGATCGAGGAAACGGTCCGGGCGATGCACGATCTGGTCGCCCAGGGCAAGGTGCTCTATTGGGGAACATCGGAATGGTCGGCGCAGCAGCTGACCGAAGCCTATGCCGTGGCCCGGGACCTGCGCATCACGCCGCCGACGATGGAGCAGCCGCAATACAACATCTTCGAGCGCCAGAAGGTCGAATCCGATTATCTCCCGCTCTATGACCTCATCGGTCTAGGCACTACCATCTGGTCGCCGCTCGCCTCGGGCGTCCTGACCGGCAAATACAATAACGGCGTGCCGGCCGACAGCCGCATGAACTTGCCCGGCTATGAATGGCTGAAGGAGAAGTGGTCGAGCGACGCCGGCCGCGCCCAGCTCCAAAAGGTCAGTCAGATCGCCAAGCTCGCCGACGAGATCGGCCTGTCGATCACCCATCTCGCCCTTCTGTGGTGCCTCGCCAATCAGAACGTCTCCACCGTCATTCTCGGCGCCTCGCGCGCCAGCCAGCTGCAGGACAATCTCGCGGCCCTCTCGCACCGGCACAAGATGACGCCTGAGGTGATGGAGCGGGTCGATACGATCGCCGGAAACAAGCCGGAAGGTCCACGACGTTTCTGACGCATGTCGCGCAAAAGTGTCCGAGGCGAGACACTGCCGGAGCTTGACAACGTGAGAAGGCGCGTTGCATTTTCGCCACAATGCGTTGCTTAAAGGTCACGCAGGGTTTTGGACATTTCGCTCCCGATCGACTCGTTTCGACGCTGGCTTTTTTGAGCCGGCGTTGTTTGGTTTCGATCGAGGGCGGGGCGGCGGTGCCGCCTGAAGAGAGGCTGAATGACGCAGGATGGGGTAGCGCCGGCGGCGGCGGGCGAGGCGGTGACGACGGTGACCGATCGCCGCGCCCTTTTTGCCGTGCCTGGCCTCGTGCTCGCCGGCGGTGCGCTTCTCTGCGCCACGATCACGCTTTTCATACTGCTTGGCTTGACGCCGATCGCGCCGACCTCGCACGTTGTCATTACCTCGGTGATCGTCAACTCCTTCTTCGTGCTGACGCTGCTCGCCCTGATCGGCCGCGAGGTGGCAAGGCTGCTCAAGGCCCGCACCCGGGGCAGGGCGGCCGCGCGGCTTCATATCCGCATCGTCGTGCTCTTCTCGATCGTCGCGATCACGCCGGCGATCCTGGTCGCCATCTTTGCCAGTATCACGCTGAATGCCGGCCTCGACCGCTGGTTTGCGCTGCGCACCCAGTCGATCGTCAGTTCATCGCGCAATATCGGCCAGGCCTATATGATGGAAAATGCCAGCTACCTGCAGGGGCAGACGGTTTCCATGGCCAACGACCTGGAGCGCAACCGTGCGCTCTACAGTCTCGACAGGACGGGATTCGCCGAGTTGATGACGCGCCAGGCGAGGGGCCGCGGCCTGCTCGGCGCCTTCCTCGTCGAGCGCGACGGTTCGGTGATCGTTCAGGCCGACATCACCACCGAAAAGCCGCTGCCGGCAATTCCGCAGGACGCACTGGAAAAGGCGGCGGCGGGCCAGCCGACGCTGATCCCGCCTGGTGTCACCAACCTCGTCGGCGCCATCATCAAGCTCGACGCCATCCAGGGCACCTTCCTCTACACGGTGCGCGCCGTCGATCCCAAGGTCATGGGCGCCATGCGCATGATGGAGGAGAACGCCACCGAATACCGTTCGATGGAGGCGAATCGCTTCTCGCTGCAAATCGCCTTTGCCGTTCTCTACATCGGCTTTGCGCTGATCGTGCTCTTGGCAGCGATCTGGACCGCTATTGCCGTCGCCGACCGCATCGTCCGGCCGATCCGGCTGCTGATCACTGCGGCCGACAGTGTTGCCTCTGGCAATATGGATATCGTCGTGCCGGTGCATGCCGTCGATGGCGACGTCGCCAATTTGTCGCGCACATTCAACAAGATGATTTCGGAAATCCGCACTCAGCGCGACGAGATCCTCGAAGCCAAGGACGAGGTTGACGACCGCCGCCGTTTCATCGAAGCCGTGCTGGCGGGCGTGACCGCCGCCGTCATCGGCGTCGAGCAGGATCGCCGCATCGCCATTGTCAACAGTTCGGCTGAAACGCTGATGTCGCTGCCGGCCGACGCGATGCTTGGCAGGCGGTTGGCCGATATCGCCCCCGAGGTCGACCAAGTGCTGACCGAGGCGGCCGTGCGTCATCGCGGCGACTTCCGCAAGCAGATCGCGCTGGTGCGCGGCGGTACGGTGAGGACGCTGAGCGTCCAGGTTACCCGCGAGGAAGTGCGCGACATGAGCGAATCCTATGTGATCACGCTCGACGACATCACCGACCTCGTCATCGCTCAGCGTTCGACCGCCTGGGGCGACGTGGCGCGGCGCATCGCCCATGAGATCAAGAACCCGCTGACGCCGATCCAGCTGTCCGCGGAGCGCATCCAGCGCCGCTACGGCAAACAGATCGCCCAGGACGACCGCACCGTCTTCGACCAGTGCACGGACACGATCATCCGCCAGGTCGGCGATATCGGCCGCATGGTCGACGAGTTCTCCGCCTTTGCCCGCATGCCGAAGCCGACCAAGGAGCCGAGCGATCTGCGCGATATCCTCCGCGACGCGATCTTCCTGCGCGAGATGGGCAACCAGCATGTCGCCTTCCAGCAGGATTTCGGGGACCAGCCGCTGGAGGGTCTGTTCGACAGCCGCATGCTCGGCCAGGCCTTTGGAAATCTCATCAAGAATGCCGTGGAAGCGATCGAGGCGGTTCCGAGCGACGAACGCGACGAGCGCAAGATTCTCGTCCGCGCCGCTCTCGATGCCGCCCGCGACCGCTTCACCGTCGACGTGATCGACAACGGCCGCGGCCTGCCGGTCGAGAACCGTCACAGCATTCTGGAGCCCTATATGACGATGCGCGAGAAGGGCACCGGCCTTGGCCTCGCCATCGTCAAGAAGATCATCGAGGAACATGGCGGGCAGCTCGAGCTGCACGATGCGCCCGCCGATTTTGACCGGGGAAGAGGGGCCATGATCCGCGTGCATCTGCCACGCCTGGATCCGACGCCTGCTCCCGCAGCCAATGACAAGGAAAGCGTTTATGGCCTCTGATATTCTCGTCGTCGATGACGAGCACGATATTCGCGAGATCGTTTCCGGCATTCTCTCCGACGAGGGACACGAGACACGTACGGCCCATGACAGCGACAGCGCGCTGGCGGCGATTTCTGACCGCGTGCCGCGGCTGATCTTCCTCGATATCTGGATGCAGGGCAGCAAGCTCGACGGCCTGTCGCTGCTCGACGAGATCAAGACCCGCCATCCGGATCTGCCGGTCGTGATGATCTCGGGCCACGGCAACATCGAAACCGCGGTTTCGGCGATCAAGCGCGGCGCTTTCGATTTCATCGAGAAGCCTTTCAAGGCCGACCGGTTGATACTGATTGCCGAACGGGCACTCGAAAATTCGAAGCTGAAGCGCGAGGTTTCCGAGCTGAAGCGGCGCACCGGCGATGCCTTGGAACTGATCGGCACGTCGGTTGCCGTCTCGCAGCTGCGCCAGACGATCGAGAAGGTCTCGCCGACCAACAGCCGCATCATGATTCTCGGCGCATCGGGATCCGGCAAGGAGCTGGTGGCGCGGATGATCCACAAGAAGTCGGCGCGCGCCAACGGCCCCTTCGTCGCCCTGAACGCCGCCAATATCACGCCCGATCGCATGGAAGTGGCGCTGTTCGGCACCGAAGGTACGCCGGGCCAGGCGCGCAAGATCGGCGCGCTGGAAGAGGCGCATCGCGGCATCCTCTATCTCGACGAGGTCGGCGAGATGCCGCGCGAGACGCAGAACAAGATCCTGCGCGTCCTGGTCGACCAGCAGTTCGAGCGGGTCGGCGGCTCCAAGCGCGTCAAGGTCGATGTCCGCATCATCTCTTCGACCGCCTACAATCTCGAAAGCCGCATCGCCGAAGGCTGGTTCCGTGAGGATCTCTATCATCGCCTCGCCGTCGTGCCGGTGCGCGTGCCGGCGCTTGCCGAGCGGCGCGAGGATATTCCTTTCCTCGTCGATCAGCTGATGCGCCAGATCTCCGAACAGGCCGGCATCCGGCCACGCCGGATCGGCGACGACGCCATGGCGGTGCTGCAGGCGCATGACTGGCCGGGCAATATCCGCCAGCTGCGCAACAATATCGAGCGGCTGATGATCCTAGCCCGCACCGACGGCCCGGATGCGCCGATCACCGCCGACATGCTGCCGACCGACCTCGGCGACATGCTGCCGAAGGTTTCCGCAAAGAACGACTATCACATCATGACGCTGCCGCTGCGCGAAGCCCGCGAAATGTTCGAGAAGGATTATCTGATCGCCCAGATCAACCGCTTTGGCGGCAATATCTCGCGCACCGCCGAATTCGTCGGCATGGAGCGTTCGGCGCTGCACCGCAAGCTGAAGTCGCTCGGCGTTTAGAGCATGATGCCGTAGTCTCAGCGGTTATCGGGCAACATGACGCTCCACTTTTTGATCACGCTGCTGCGGCCAGGGCCGCGCCGCATCCCTCTACCGCCTCCCGGAAGATCAGGTTTCCCATGCCGAGAATCGCCTATGTGAACGGCCGTTACGTCAAGCATTCCGATGCGAGCGTCCATATCGAGGACCGGGGCTATCAGTTCGCCGACGGCGTCTACGAGGTCTGCGAGGTCCGCCACGGCTATATCGTCGACCTCACACGCCATCTGAACCGTCTCGACCGGTCGCTCGGTGAGCTCCGCATCGGCTGGCCGATGAGCCGGGCGGCGCTGACGCAGGTCATTCGAGAGACCCTGCGCCGCAACCACGTCCGCAACGGGCTTTTCTACCTGCAGGTGACGCGCGGAGTCGCGCGTCGCGATCATGTCTTCCCGGCCGAGGGCACGCCGCCGTCGCTTGTCATCACCGCCAAGAGCACCGATCCCAAGATCATCGCCGCCAAGAATGCAAACGGCATCAAGGCGATCACCGTTGCCGACAACCGTTGGGATCGCGTCGACATCAAGTCTGTCGGCCTGCTGCCCAATGCCATGGCCCGCCAGCAGGCCAAGGAAGCCGGCGCCCAGGAGGCGATCTATGTCGATGCCCACGGCATGGTGAAGGAAGGGGCGGCGACCAATGTCTGGATCGTCGATAAGGACGGAATGCTGGTGACGCGGCCCGCCGAACACGGCATCCTGCGCGGCATTACCCGCGCCACCTTGATCGATGTCGCAGGCCGGCTGGGTCTGAAGATCGCCGAGCGGAATTTCTCGGTATCAGAGATGCTCGCGGCCCGCGAGGTTTTCCTGACGGCAGCCACAAGCATCTGTTTTCCGGTGGTTTCCGTCGATGGCCAGGCCATTGCCAACGGTCATCCCGGCAGCGTCTCGCAGAAAATCCGCGAGGCCTTTTTCGACGTTGCGGAAAAGATTGCGATTTGATACCAAGATTTGCTGGACAGGTGGAATGAGGGTGCCGCCGGTCTTGCATGGAGAGGTTGATTAATATTCTACCGGCCAGATCAGGTCGGCAATAAAGAAAGAAGCGGCGCGATGGCGGAACGTTCTCAGAATCTGCAGGACTTATTTCTCAATACTGTTCGCAAGCAAAAGATTTCCCTGACAATCTTTTTGATCAACGGCGTGAAACTCACGGGCGTTGTTACGTCTTTCGACAATTTCTGTGTTCTTCTTCGCCGTGACGGCCATTCGCAGCTGGTGTATAAGCATGCGATCTCGACAATCATGCCGGGTCAGCCGATGCAGATGTTCGAGAGTGAAGAAGCCGCGTCCTAACAGGATCTGCCCTCATTTCGACACGCGATACCAAGAACGATTCGATTATCCCTGAGGCCGCCAAGCACAGGGACGATATGCGCGCGACCGTCGTCGTGCCGGTTCTGAAATCGCGCAGCCGCGGTGGCCAGACCGAATCGGCCTCGACCCGCACGCCGGAGAGCCGGCTGGAAGAGGCGACCGGCCTTGCCCAGGCGATCGATCTCGATGTCGTCAACGGCTCGATCGTCCCGGTCAATGATCCCCGGCCGGCGACGCTGCTCGGCACCGGCAAGATAGAGGAAATCAAGGCGTTGCTCGATGAGCGCGATTCCGGTCTCGTTATCGTCGATCATCCGCTGACCCCGGTGCAGCAGCGCAATCTCGAAAAGGAATGGAACGCCAAGGTTATCGACCGGACGGGCCTCATCCTCGAGATCTTCGGCCGCCGCGCCTCCACCAAGGAAGGCACGCTGCAGGTCGATCTGGCGCATCTGAATTATCAGAAGGGCCGACTGGTGAGGAGCTGGACCCACCTTGAACGCCAACGCGGCGGCGGCGGCTTCATGGGCGGCCCCGGCGAAACCCAGATCGAAGCCGACCGGCGGCTCTTGCAGGACCGCATCATCAAGCTCGAACGCGAACTGGAGCAGGTCGTGCGCACCCGCCAGCTCCACCGTGCCAAGCGCCGCAAGGTTCCGCATCCGATCGTTGCCCTCGTCGGCTATACCAATGCCGGCAAGTCGACCCTGTTCAACCGCATCACCGGCGCCGGCGTGCTGGCCGAAGACATGCTGTTTGCCACGCTCGACCCCACGCTTCGCCGCATGAAGCTGCCGCACGGCCGCACGGTCATCCTGTCCGACACCGTCGGCTTCATCTCCGACCTGCCGACCCATCTCGTCGCCGCCTTCCGCGCAACGCTGGAAGAGGTGCTGGAAGCCGATCTCATCCTGCATGTCCGCGACATGTCGGATCCTGACAACCAGGCGCAGAGCTCCGACGTGATGCGCATCCTCGGCGATCTCGGCATCGACGAGGCCGAAGCCGACAAGCGGCTCATCGAGGTCTGGAACAAGATCGACCGGCTGGAGCCCGAAGTCCACGACGCCATGGTGCAGAAGGCTGCCGGCGCCACCAATGTGGTGGCGGTCTCGGCCGTCAGCGGCGAGGGCGTCGATACGCTGATGGAGGAGATCAGCCGCCGGCTCTCCGGCGTGATGACCGAAACGACCATCCGCCTTCCCGTCGACAAGCTGGCGCTGCTGCCCTGGCTCTACGACCACGCGATCGTCGACGGCCGCGAGGACAATGAGGACGGCTCGATCACCCTCGATCTGCGCCTCTCCGAAACCGAAGCCGCCGAACTCGAACGCCGCATCGGCAATGGGCCGAAGTCTGCGAAAGAGGATTGGGAGCGGTAAGGGGTTCCCCTCTCTCCGAGGCGAGAAGGTGGCCCGAAGGTCCGGGTGAGTGGGCCACCCGCCCTTCATTGCTCGTTGCTCGGCCTCAGCACAGTCGCTCCTGCCGTTGCTCAACCTCCTCTTCGGCCTGCCGGCATCCCCTTCGCGCGGGCAAGGAGAAGGGAGATTAGTTCGGCGACAAGCCAACCTCACTCTCCGTCATCCTCGGCCTCGAGCCGAGGATCCATGTCACTCGCGCCGGCGGATGTGGTGTGGATGCTCGGCTCAAGGCCGAGCATGACAGAGGATGGGGTTGAAATCGCCCACAAACTCACTCACCCCCAGCCGCCACAGCACGCTCGATCGCCTTCGCCGCCTGCCAGATTTCCTCCATTCGCTCCAGCGTCGCGCCTTCCAGCGTCTCGCCTTCCGCTTCAAGAACGTGCTCTATATGATTGAATCGGCGTCTGAATTTCGTATTCGTTCCGCGCAGCGCCTGTTCCGGATCTGCATTCACATGCCGGCCGATATTGACGACGGCGAAGATCAGGTCGCCGAGTTCATCGCTGACCTTCGCCCGGTCGCCGTCTCTGAGCGCCATCCGCAATTCGCCGATCTCCTCCTCGATCTTGTCGAGGATTGGCTCGGGCGCCGACCAGTCGAAGCCGACCTTGGCGGCGCGTTCCTGCAGCTTCAGCGCTTCCGTCAAGGCCGGGAAGCTGCGCTGCACCGAGCCGAGGAAGCCGCCCTTGAAATCCTCGGTAATCCCGCGCCTTGACCGGCGCTCGGCGCGTTCGCGTTTTTCCGCCTGCTTGATCTCGTCCCACTGGATCTTCACCGCGTCGGGTGTATCCGCTTCCGAACGGGCAAAGACATGCGGGTGGCGGCGGATCATCTTGGTGGTGATGGCGTTGACGACGTCGCCGAAAGAGAATTCGCCGGCCTCCTCGGCCATGCGGGCATGGAAGACCACCTGCAGCAGCAGGTCGCCCAGCTCGTCACAGAGGTCGTCCATATCGCCGCGCTCGATCGCGTCGGAGACCTCATAGGCCTCCTCGATCGTATAGGGCTTGATCGTCTGAAAATTCTGCTCGATGTCCCAGGGGCAACCGGTGTCGGGATGGCGCAATGCCGCCATGATCTCGATCAGCCGCGAAATGTCTTTTGAAGGTTCCATGGTGCCTCGGTTCAGCATCCTCAATTGAGGGGGATATCGTTGGCGCTCTTTGACGATTGGTAGCTGGTGGAAAGCGTGTCGTAGCGCGCCTTGATGCGAACGGTCTGCGCCTTCAGCGCCGCTCTCAGCCGGGCCTCTTCGGTCTCGACCAGATCGGCGATGGCAAAGCTGTTCCAGAAAGCGTTCTGCCTGCGATAACCGCCGGGTTCAAGCCCGAAGACTTCCTTCAGGATCTTCAGGTCATGCGGAATGGCGAAGGCATCGCGGGAATCCTCATGGCTGAAGAAATAATAGAAATTGTCGAAGCCCGCCCAGGTGATCGCCGACATGCACATGGTGCAGGGCTCGTGCGTCGACAGGAAGATCAGATCCTTGGTCGCCGGCCTGTCGCCAAGCTCGTAGAAGCGCTTCAGCGCATGTACCTCGCCGTGCCAGAGCGGATTTTCAAGCTCGTTGTTGGTTTCGGCGACGACGAGCGACAGATCGGACTTGCGCAGGATCGCCGCGCCGAACACCTTGTTGCCAAGCGAAACGCCGTGTTCGGTGAGTGGCAGGATATCGTCCTCGATCACCTTAAGCAGGCGGGCTGCGATCGTCTTGTCGGGCATTGGTGTCTCCGGTTTTTTCCAGTCTATCGCCTTGGAGGCGCGAGCGAAATGCGCCAATCGTCGGTGGACGCCGTTTATCACAGGCTTTATACTGCACCGCAACAATGAGAGTGGGAACAGGTGGGTTTTGTCAGCACGGTTGACTTTTCTCAAATCGCCGATGGTGCGAGCAAAAGAATACGCGCTTGCTGGGGCTTTCGAATTTCTGTTCCTTCAATCCCTTGTCGATCACGGGCATATTCTGGCAACTTCGAAGTGGATTGATGATGTCTCCCAAGACTGAGCAGCTTTCGGTATTTCCAGCCTTCTTTCGCGTGGAGGGCCAGAAAACGGCTGTCTTCGGCAATGGCGACGAAGCTTTCGCCAAGGTGCGGCTGCTGCTCAACACGCGGGCGCGGATTGTCGCCTACGCCGAGAAGCCGCAAGCCGATTATCATGCCTTCCTGATTGCCAATCGCATCGACACCGTGCGCGCCGGATTTTCCGCCGAGCAGGTCGAGGGAGCGGCCCTCGTCTTTGCCGCCACCGGCGATGAAGCCGACGATCGGAAGATCGTCGATGCCGCCCGCGCTGCAAGCATTCCGGCCAACGCCGTCGATCAGCCCGACTACTGCGATTTCTTCACCCCGGCGCTGGTCAATCGCGCCCCGGTCGCCGTGGCGATCGGCACCGAAGGGGCGGGGCCGGTTCTGGCGCAAATGATCCGCGCGCAGATCGACCAGCTTCTCTCTCCCTCGCTCGGGCGCCTGGCCGGATTGGCGACGAGCTACCGCAAGGCCGTCGAACAGCTCGTGCCCCGCGGCGTTTCCCGCCGCGTCTTCTGGCGCCGCTTCTTTTCCGGCGCCGTTGCCGATGCTGTCGCCAACGGCAACCTGCCGCAAGCCCGCCAAGCCGCTGAGCGGCTGCTGGGCGCGATGGACAAGGTGGCTGGTCACGTTTGGCTTGTCGGCGCCGGCCCGGGGGCTGAGGATCTGCTGACGCTGCGTGCCCAGCGCGTGATGATGGAGGCCGACGTCATCGTTTATGACGCCCTCGTGCCGCAGGCGATCGTCGATATGGGCCGCCGTGACGCCGAGCGCCTTTCCGTCGGCAAGCGCAAGGGTTGCCATTCGAAGTCGCAGGAAGAGATCAATGAGCTCCTGGTCGAGCTCGGTCGTCAGGGCAAACGCGTCGTCCGCCTCAAGTCAGGCGATCCGCTGGTCTATGGCCGGGCAGGGGAAGAAATGGCCGCATTGCGTGCTGCCGGCATCACCTATGAGGTCGTGCCCGGCATCACCTCGGCTTTCGCGGCCGCCGCCGATTTCGAACTGCCGCTGACCCTGCGCGGCGTCGCTTCCTCGCTGGTCTTCACGACCGGCCATGATCTCACCGGCGACGTGCTGCCGGATTGGGCAAGCCTTGCCGTCTCCGGCGCGACGATCGCCGTCTATATGGGCCGCACCGTTGCCGCCTCGGTCGCCGAGCGGCTGATGCAGGCCGGCATTCCAGCCGAAACGACGGTCGCCGTCATCGAAAATGCCAGCCGCGCTGACCGCCGTCTGCTGCATGGCACGCTTGCCGATCTGCCCGATCTGCAGCACCGCGATGAGTTGACCGGGCCGGTCATGGTCATTATCGGCGATGCCGTCGCCGGCGCCAATTTCGAACTGTCCGAGCCGCTGGTGCGTGCGAACGCCCGGATCGAGGAACTTGCAAGGAGCTGAATATGGTAGACAAGGTTCTGACGGCCAACCGGCTGACGGACGGCATTGCCGTCTGGCTGGATGCGAACGGGAAATGGTCGACCTCGCTGCAGAATGCGCTTGTCGCCCGCCATAACGAAGCCGTCGACGCGCTGGAAGCGATCGGCAAGAAATCCTATGCGGACAACGAGGTCGTTGACGTCGCCGTCGTCGACGTTCAGGAAACCAACGGCATTCTCTGGCCGCTGCGCCTTCGCGAGCGCATCCGCGCCCAGGGGCCGACCATGGAATATGCCCCGGGCTACGCTCCCGCCGATCCCGAATTCATTGCAGTCTGAGGAAGACGATGTACCGTTACGACGAATTTGACCATGCCTTTGTCAGCGAGCGTGTCGAGCAGTTCCGCGACCAGGTCCAGCGCCGCCTTTCCGGCGAGCTTGCCGAGGATGCGTTCAAGCCGCTGCGCCTGATGAACGGCGTCTACCTGCAGCTTCATGCCTATATGCTGCGCATCGCCATTCCCTATGGCACGCTGAGCGCGCGCCAGCTGCGCATGCTCGCCCATATTGCCCGCACCTATGACCGCGGCTACGGCCACTTCACCACGCGCCAGAACCTGCAGTTCAACTGGCCGAAGCTGTCGGAAATCCCCGATGCGCTGGCCGATCTCGCAAGCGTCGAGATGCATGCGCTGCAGACCTCGGGCAACTGCATCAGAAACGTGACGGCCGATCACTTCGCCGGTGCGGCCGCCGACGAGGTCGCCGATCCCAGACCCTATGCCGAAATCCTGCGCCAGTGGTCGTCGGTCCATCCGGAATTCTCCTTCCTGCCGCGCAAGTTTAAGATTGCCGTCACCGGCGCCGAGCGCGACCGCGCCGCGATCCAGGTCCACGATATCGGCCTGCACCTGAAGAGGAACGACAAGGGCGAGATCGGTTTTGCCGTCTATGTCGGCGGCGGCCAGGGCCGCACGCCGATGATCGCCAAGCTGATTCGCGACTTCCTGCCCGAGGAGGATCTGCTCTCTTACACCACTGCGATCGTGCGCGTGTACAATCTGCACGGCCGCCGCGACAACAAGTACAAGGCCCGCATCAAGATCCTGGTGCACGAAACCGGCACCGAGGAGCTGACGCGGCAGGTGGAGGCCGAATTCGCTGCGCTGAAGGATAGCGAACTGAAGCTGCCGGAACAGGACGTCGAGGCGATCGCCGCCTATTTCGCGCTGCCTGATCTGCCTGAGCGCGCCGAGGGCTGGGAAAATCTAGCCCGCTGGAAGAAGGCCGATCCGGCTTTCGCCCGCTGGGTCCAGCAGAATGTGCAGCCGCACAAGAACCCCGATTACGGCATGGTGACGATCTCGCTGAAGCCGATCGGCGGCATTCCGGGCGACGCGACCGACGCGCAGATGGATGCGATCGCCGATCTCGCCGAGGAATATGCTTTCGACGAAATCCGCGTCAGCCATGAACAGAACCTGATCCTGCCGCATGTAGCGCTGGCCGATCTCGAAGCGGTCTATCGCGGCCTTGTTGCCATCGACCTCGCCGAAGCCAATGCCGGCCTGATCACCGATATCATTGCCTGTCCGGGGCTGGACTACTGCGCGCTCGCCAATGCGCGCTCCATTCCGGTCGCGCAGGAAATCTCGCGTCGCTTCGGCAATCCCGAACGGCAGGCCGAGATCGGCGAACTGAAGATCAAGATCTCCGGCTGCATCAATGCCTGCGGCCATCACCATGTCGGCCATATCGGCCTGCTCGGTGTGGAGAAGAAGGGCGCCGAACTCTATCAGATCACGCTCGGCGGCTCCGGCGACGAACATACTTCGATCGGTGAAATCATCGGCCGCGGCTTCGAGCCGGACCGGGTGACGGATGCGATCGAGACGATCGTCGATACCTATCTCGGCCTGCGCCTCGATCCGTCCGAAACCTTCCTCGCCGCCTATCGCCGCGTCGGGCCGCAGCCCTTCAAGACGGCGCTCTACGGCTCGGCCGCCGAAGCGGCATAAGGAGGGGATGATGACGAAGATCTGGAAAGAAACCGGTTTTGTCGAGAACGATCCCTGGGTGATCGAGACCGACGAGGTGAAGGCGAGTGGCGAGCAGAAGCCGCTGCTCGGCCTCGACGCGCTGATCGCCAAGGCCGACGAAAGCAATGATGTCGGTCTTGGGGTGCTCGTCAAGCCGGCCGACGACGTACGCCGGCTGGAGCCCTATCTCTCCCGCCTCGACATCATCGCCGTCGCCTTCCCGGCCTTCAACGACGGCCGCGCCTTCAGCCATGCCTCGCTGCTGCGCCAGCGTTTGGGCTACACCAGCGAGCTGCGCGCCGTCGGCGACGTGCTGATCGACCAGGTCCCGCTGATGCTGCGCGTCGGCATCGACAGTTTCTCGGTCAGCAACGCCACGGCGCTGAAGCGGCTTGCCGAAAACCGTCTTCCCGCCATTCCCCATCACTATCAGCCGGCGGTGCGTGACGCCGAAGCCGGCAAGGGCTATAGTTGGCGCCGTCAGGCGAAGCCGGCCGCATAAGCGGCCGGTCCGCCTCTTGCGATGGCGGAACAATAGCATGAAGACATTTGAAATCGCGGTGATCGGTGGCGGGCTCGCCGGCATGATCGCCGCAATCGCGCTTGCCCGCGGTGGCCGCAATGTGGCGCTGGTGGCTCCCCTGGCGACAAGGGAGGACCGGCGCACGACGGCGCTGATGGATCAGTCGATCAGCTTCCTCGACCGGTTGGCGCTCTGGGAAAAGCTGCGCCCTGCGGCAGCGCCGCTGACCAGCATGCGCATCATCGACGGCACCGACCGGCTGCTGCGCGCGCCGACGACGACATTCCGCGCCGCCGAGGTCGGTCTCGACGCCTTCGGCTATAATTTCCCCAACAAGGCCATGACCGACATCCTCGAACAGGCGACGGCCGGCGAGGGCAATATCAGCCGCTTCCCCAGTATGGCTGAATCGATCGAGATCTCGGCCGAGAGGGTCTCGATCACGCTTGCCGGCGGCGAGACGTTCGCAGCCGATTTTGCCGTCGGCGCCGACGGCCGCGGCTCGAAGCTGCGCGAGACGGCCGGGATCGGCGTGCGCAACTGGTCCTATCCGCAATCGGCCATGGTGCTGAATTTCGCCCATTCCCTGCCGCACCAGAACATATCGAGCGAATTCCACACCAAACACGGCCCCTTTACCCAAGTGCCACTGCCGGGAAGCCGTTCGAGCCTCGTCTGGGTGCAGGATCCGGCTGAGGCCGCCGCACGCATGGAGTTGCCGCTGGCCGAGCTCGGCCGCCTTGTCGAAGCGCAGATGCAGTCCATGCTCGGCAAGGTCGATGTGGAGGAAGGTGTCCAACTCTGGCCGCTGTCGGGCATGATGGCGCATCGTTTCGGCAAGGGTCGCATCGCCCTGATCGGCGAGGCGGCGCATGTCTTCCCGCCGATCGGGGCGCAGGGGCTGAACCTCAGCCTGCGCGATATCATGGCGCTCACCGACATCCTCTGTGACAGGGCCGAATTGCCGGTGCCGGCCGATGCCGGCGACAGCTTCGATCGCAAACGCCGCGCCGACATCATGACGCGTACGGCCAGCGTCGATCTCCTCAACCGCTCGCTGCTCTCGGATTTCCTGCCGGTGCAGATGCTGCGCGCTGCCGGCCTGCATATCCTCTCGGCCATTCCGCCGCTGCGCAACCTCGTCATGCGCGAGGGCATCGAGCCCGGCCGCGGCTTCCGCGACATTCCCGATTCCCTAAGGGAAAAGCTGAAGCGGAAGAAGGCCTGAGCGGATCGCGATCAGCCAGAGCGAAACGCTCGCCACCGAAAGCACCGTCGTGATCAGGATCGTCGCCGAGGCCCGCTCCTGCCACACGCCATATTGCTGGCCGATGACGAAGACATTGGTTGCCGTCGGTAATGAGGCGAGCAGCACGGCCGCCTGGATCCAGACCGGCTCGAAACCGCCGACAGCAGTCAGCGCCAGGAAAACCGCGATGGGATGCAGGATCAGCTTGGCCGGCACGATGTAAACGATCTCCGTGGGAACCCGTTTCAGCGGCCGTAGCGCCAGCGTCACGCCCATGGCAAAGAGTGCGCACGGCGCCGCCGCCTGGGCGAGGTAATCGACGAGGCGCTGAAACGCCAGCGGCTGATCGATGTGGAAGGCGGCGACGGCAAAGCCCGCCGCCGTCGACAGGATGAAGGGATGCAGCGCCACCTTCCGGGCGATATCGGCGGCAAGCTGGCCCCCAGAACGCTTGTCATCGCCGGCCGCCGCCATCAGGGCCGGGGCGACGATGAAATGCAGCGCGTTCTCGAAGCAGATGATCAGCGCCACCGGCACGGCGGCACCTTCGCCGAGCGCCAGCAGCGCCAGGCCCGGCCCCATATAGCCGATATTGCCATAGGCGCCGGCAAAGGACTGGATGGTGCAGTCATCAAGCGCATTGCCGCGCACGAACCGGCCGATGGCAAAGAGCAGGATGAAGACCGCATAGGTGGCGGCGATATCGGTGACGATGAAATCGACGCGCGTCAGCTCTTCGATCGGTGTGCGCGAGACGAGCTTGAAGAACAAGGCGGGCAGGGCGGCATAAATGATGAAGGTGTTCAGCCAGCCGAGCGCCTCCGCCGGCTGCTTCGTCGCCTTGGCGGCGGCATAACCGATCAGGATCAGGCCGAAGAACGGCAGCAGCAGGCTGATGATGTCGGCCAAGGGAAAGTCCGGTTTTCGCGGGATGGTCGGCGGGAAGAATCTCTTCTAGCCGATTTGCATCAGGATCGGAAAGGTCTGCTGGAACCAGATCGCCACATCGCTGACCCAGCCGAACAGAAAGGCGAGGCCGGTGAGGATGAGGAAGACGCCCATCACCTTTTCCACCGTGCCGAGATGGCGGCGGAAGCGCGACAGGAAGCGCATGAAGGCGCCGGAGAAGCCCGCGGCGATCCAGAACGGAATCGCAAGACCCAGCGAGTAGATGGCCAGCAGCCCGGCCCCCGAACCGACCGTCTCGCGCGAGGCGGCGACACCGAGGATCGCGCCGAGCACCGGCCCGATGCAGGGCGTCCAGCCGAAGGCGAAGGCCAGGCCCATGACATAGGCGCCCGTCAAGGTCGCCGGCTTGCCGCCACCCTGGAAGCGCGCTTCGCGGGCAAGCAGACCGATTCGGAACAGGCCGAGGAAATTCAACCCCATGACGATGATGATCAGTCCCCCGATCTTGGAGAGCAGATCAAGATGCTGGCGCAGCGCCATGCCGATGCTGGACGCCCCGGCGCCGAGGGCCACGAAGACGGTGGCAAAACCGAGCGTGAAGAGCAGCGACGACAACAGCACCCCGCGCCTGATATCCGGCGCCACCACAACCGCGGAGCCGCCGCGGAACTGCTCGACCGATATGCCGGCCATATAGCAGAGATAGGGCGGGACCAGGGGAAGCACGCACGGCGAAAGGAAGGAAAGCGCCCCGGCTATCAACGCGCTCCACAGGGAAATATCGGCAATCGACACGCATTCTCTCCGGCTGCAATCTGCGCCCTGTTCCTAGCGTCGCAGGCCCGGGATTGCCAATCACCTTTTTGCGTCCGGCCGAAACGCATCTTTGGGCGCGAGAGAAATGTGCCTTACCTTTGCAAAAGCCGAATTTTTCGGTTGACCGCAATGGGTCACCTGCCTATGTTCCGCCCACTTCCAGCCGGGGTGCCTCACACCCGCGGAGAGGGAGAGCGTAGCTCAGCCGGTAGAGCAACTGACTTTTAATCAGTAGGTCTCGGGTTCGAACCCCGACGCTCTCACCAATAATTTCAATCACTTATAGACAGTATCGGGCTAGCGAATGTTGGCTGGTCGCCACCGAGTCGCCACCGATCTGGGTGCGCGCATCTTCAGCCTTTTCGCCTGCCTGCATTTTAATGCCATTTTTTCGCCTAAACTGGTTTCGGAAAATACATCATATCACCGGCATCAACCTGAAACATGGAGGTGCCAATGCAACGAAACATCCGAGTCAAAGAGGCTGCTCACTATGTCGGCCTGTCGAAATCCAGCCTCGATAAGCTTCGCCATTTCGGTGGCGGTCCAAAGTACTTCAAGCTCGGTCGGGCCGTGGTCTACTCGACTGCCGACCTAGACGATTGGATGTCTGAACGTCGGCGTTCTGAAACCTGGAACGGCGCCAACGACAATCATCGCGCCGCCTAATTCTGGACATTACGGTCGGCTCTGCCGACATAGCTTCCGCCACCACATCACCGACATTTTGCCGACCGGCCACGCGCCGGCGAGAGGAGACACATGCGCATTTCTGACATTCAAGGTCCGTCCCTAACCGAAGTCATCGCATTCACCATGATCGAGAAGCCCGAAGACGTCGCGATAGTCGAGCGCCAAGCTGCCGATCGCATGGCTACTGTCCGCGGCTGGTACGGCTGGCGGGCTGTCGACGTCGACGTCGTCGATGACGCTGACGAACTGGTGCGCCTGACCATCTACGCCCAACCTGTCGGCGCTGGATACCGGGAAGAGGCGACATTTACGTTCCTGACCGATCGAGATGGCAAGCGTCGATCAGCTCGCCTTGATGCATTCCTCGCGGCTTGCGGCGTATCGGAACGCGTAGACGACACCCGCGAAATCAAGGGTCGCTTCTTCGCAACCAAGAATCGCGGCCGAGGCGTTAGAGACTTCGGACCGCTGACCAACGCGCTGGTCGGCTGACCATGATAGTCGCCAACATGACGCCTGCCGCCGATCTGGGCGGCGGGACGATGAAGCACGTCGCCGATTTCGACCTGCAAATCACCGATGACATCAGGATCTGCGGAATGCGGTTGTTGCGAGCGCCGGACGGTCGACTCCTGACCTATGCGCCCACGGCGCTGGGAGGTCGCCGGTCGGTGACATTCTCGCCGGAAACGACTGCAGCAATTACCGACGCCGCCCGCAACAGTTACTTGGAGCTCGTAACAGCCGATGACCGCAGCAGCACTGCAGCAGCCTGAAGTACCATCCCCTCTCGAAATCGCGCTCGGATATAACCGTCTCCAGTGGCCTGTCTTTCCCTGCCGCCACGCTCCCGAAGATGTCGCAGACCCGCAGACCGGTGAGATCGAGACTCGCGGCGCCAAGACGCCTCTTATTTCCAACGGGCTAAACGGCGCGACCCTAAACACACCACTCATCGGCAGGCTCTGGACGCGTTTCCCCGACGCCATGATAGGCATCCCCACAGGAAAGAAGATCGGCGCGTGGGTTCTCGACATCGACGTGCCGCCCGGGCATGCCGACGGCCGCCTTTGGCTCGCCGAGATGGAGGCAAGGCACGGTAAGCTTCCTCCCACGCGCACGGCCACAACGGCCAGCGGCGGCCGGCACTATTTTTGGAAATATAGCTCCGACGTAAAGAACCGAGCGTCGATCGGTCCTGGCGCCGATCTGCGAGGCGAGGGCGGCTACGTCATTGCTGCCGGCAGCGTCATGGCCGACGGCCGTCGTTATGACTGGGACAACGACTTCGACATCGCTGAGGCGCCAGCGTGGCTGATGGAGCTGGCGACACCGCAGCAGTCGGCGCCGACGCCAGGTCAAACCTTCGACTATCGTACCCGCGCTACCGATCGCTACGTGGAAGCAAGTGTCGACGACGAGCTACGCATCCTCGCGTCTACGGCACAGGGTGGGCGTGGGCACCAGGTCAACGCCTCGGCTTACAATCTCGGTCGGTTCGTCGGCGCCAACCTTCTGAGCCGTTCAGAAGCCGAGGCCGGTCTCTACGCCGCTGCGCAGGCCAACGGCGTTGCGCAGAAGGATGGCGAGCGCGAGACATGGGCCAAGATCCGGCGCGGGCTAGACGCGGGCATACTGAAACCGAAGCACATCCCGGAACGAGAAGTTGCTGACAACACACCCCCGATGGATCACTCGCGGATGGTCGAGCGAGCGAGAGAGAAATCAGCTGCTCAAAAGCTAGAAGCGGCTAATGACAACGTCCCGCCCGCATCGACCATTTCCGAATTGCCTGTGGTCAATCCGGCTGATTGGCAAGACAAAGAAGTGCCTCCTCGTGAATGGTTCATCGCCGATTGGATTCCTCACCGACAGGTGACAATCCTATCCGGCGATGGTGGCGTAGGTAAATCTCTGCTTGCGCTTCAGTTCGGCGCCGCGTCGGCGCTCGCGGTAGACACCGCAGGCCTTTCGCCCAAGCCTGGCAAGGTTCTGTATCTCGGCGCTGAGGACGAAGAGGATGAGTTCCATCGACGGCTTGCCGATATCGTCCGCGGACATGGGCGACATCTCTCCGACCTAAGCGATTTCCGGCTGGTGCCGATGGCCGATTTGGACGCCCTGTTAGCTGTTCCTGACGCCAAGGGGGTGCTGCAGCCGACGAAGGTCTGGACGAAGTTCTGCGAGCTAGCTCGAAGCTTCGAGCCGCGTTTCATCGTACTCGATACTGTCGCGGATCTCTTCGGCGGTGACGAGATCAAACGCGGGCAGGCGCGGCAATTTATCGGCATGCTTCGAAAGTTGGCCATTGAGTTGGACTGCTCGATCATGCTCCTGGCGCATCCATCGCAAGAGGGTATTCGATCTGGCACAGGGTCGTCAGGTAGCACTGGCTGGAAAAACAGCTCGCGCAGCATGCTCTATTTCAGTCGGTCCGATGACAAAGAGGCGGACACAGATCTTCGATTCCTCACAAATAAGAAGATCAACTACGCCGGTGTCGGTAGCGAGATACGGTTGCGATGGGAAAGCGGATGTTTCGTTCCTGAGATTGCGGGATCCTCACCGGCAATGGGATTGCTTAACCGGCAGGCAGAGAGGACCTTCATAGATCTTCTTCGTACCTTCTCGAGAACGGGCCAGCATGTCGGCGCATCGCCAGGAACAAACTTCGCACCGGCGAAAATGGCTAAGCATCCAAGCGCCGGCGGCGTTTCGAAGAAATCACTCGAAGCTGCGATGCAGCGGCTCCTTGAGGATGGGACGATCAAACTGATTTGGGAAGGCCCGGCGTCGAAACAAAGGCAGAGGCTAATCGTCACCGCGGATGATTATTTTTCACGAAAAAGGGACGAAGAGTGAATTTCCACCGACCCTTCCACCGGCCTTCCACCACCCTTCCACCGCGTTCCACCGACCCTTCCACCTCTCCCCCTACAACCCCCGGCGAGGTGGAAGCACCTCGCGGTGGTGGAACCACCGCAGCGCTCCCACCCTCTGAAAGGAAAAGACATGCCGCATCTCAAAGAAGAGAACAGGAGTCTACACCTGTGAACCCAACAACGTTCATGATGCGCAATCCGATCCGCAAAGGCGAGGATCTTCGGAAGTTCATCATCCGGACGATCACCGAGAACTGCGATTCCGACCTTCCCGGGGCTCGTGAAGAAATGATCGGTGAGGCGCTCCAGTTTTACCGGGCTAGGATAGTCGAGCACGTTCAGCAGGAAGAGCAAGACCGAGCCGCTGCTGATCGTCGTCACCTGGAAGCACGACTTGCGGATCTCACCGCCAAGTATGACGCGTTGGGGGCGCAGCACGCGCGGCTCAAGTCCACCATGCCGACGTCAATCTCAATACGCGAAGCGGAGGAGGCCAGGCTAGGCGCGTTCAAGCTGGCGCGCGAGAAGGCGGCGAAGCTCATGGAAGGTCCCGATGGCCAGCCCACGCCTTGGAGTGAGGCAATCCGGGAAAAGATCAAAGATCCGAAACCTAAGTGGACAAAATAGGAGGTGGAGACATGGCGACAGAAGAGACCGACGAGATTTTGGATGCTACGGGCCGGACCGTGTTCACGGGCAAAGAGCCTCACCCGTACCGAACCAACACGCGCTTCGCCCAGGTCAACGGCCAATGGGAGCCAATATTAACAAAGAAGCCAGCCGCGACCACTTTGATAACGCGCTCACCGGAAGAGCAGGTTCGGGAGCGCAACGCCAACAGGGCTGCGGCCCAGGCGAGAGCAAACGGGGAGAGACGCCGCATGGCGAAGTTAATAAGCAAGATCGCTAAACGGCAGTCAAAGGGCGACCCCGCCACCGTGCAAAGCCGAGCAGAGGACTTCCCGCTCCTGGAGACGTTGCGTCGAGACAAGAACGAAGAAGGCATCAAACTTGTTAGACGATACCGGTTGCTGGTCGCGCTCTGTGAAGCCGAGCCGCTGAAAGGGCTGGACTATAGCAGGGCGGATGGCGGCGAGGTTGTACGCGTCAGTAAACGGCTCACGCCGGAAGCCGACGTTGATAAGGCGGGGGCTAGCGGTTGGTCCGTAATCGCTGATGGTGAGATCAGATATTCATCGAAGATAAGGAAGAGCAAGGGCGCCCACGCTGAACCCTCGAAGCGTGTCGTCGTCGCCTCGAACGATAATGCGGCGGAAGGTAGCCGCATCAGATCGGAAAACCTCCACATCAAGGTGACTGACGAAGTTCTGGTGGCGCAGATAGATGCCAAGCCAATCCTTGCCGAACTTCGCAGATCAATCGGCCCTCTCGTGGACCCATTTGAGGACGCTGTCCTGGGCGGCAAGACTTACGAGGAGGTGGGCCTCATCAGTGGTGCATCTGCGCGATATGCCGTGGGTGTAGGGAAGTCTTTGGTTGGTACCGCTATCGCATCCCTCACCGTCACATGGAAAGAAATAGACGCTCGTGAACGGCTGTTGGAGATAGAAGCCGCAAGGCGGTTGGCGTCCCGGAATGCAGCCAACGATAACCGCGCGGTCCGCAAAGCCTCATAGGGTGTCGCGCCACGCGCATTGAGGTCGCCAACGGTTGAGAGGGTGCATCGCTGCACCCCAAACCGTTTGCGGCAAAGTCCGCCGATCCGTCATGCTGCAGTTGGGTGCAGCCGCTGAACGTGGGCGTAACTATCTGGCCGTGCACCGTGGCTGCTTCTGCGTAAACGGGCTCTTATCAGCGATGCAGGAAATTGTAACTCCTGCATTCGTCGGGGATGGATCAACCAACGGCAGCGCTAACGCCCCACGTTATGCTCGGTGCCATCCCCATAATTTCCCATTACCTGGCGCTGCCTCCTCTCGGCGACGGGTAATCCTGCCGCTGGTCGAGCTTCACTGCTCCCAGCGGCTTTCGCTATTTCTTGAGACGCTCGGCCGCCTTGTTAGCCTCGCTTCGGTCTGACCCATGACGCTTTACGATCTTCTCGGCCTCGTCGCGACTTATCCCATGTTTCCTGGCGAAATAGCGGACTTCGTAAGGTTCGCTCGCAGAAATCCTTCTGCGATCTGCGGCGCCTCGCTTGGACTTGTCATCGGCCATCTTCTTTTCCTCCAATGGAGGAGACCGAACGCTTGAGCAGTTCGACGGTTCCTCGCGGCTGCTCCACTGCGATTGCGGTGTTGAGCGGCCGCTTTCGTTTTCAGGGAATGAAGTCAAGGCGCTCGTGATCTAGGACGAGGCGATCAGCTTGGCGGATCTTACTTGCAGTCAGCATTCGCTGATTTGAAAACTCCGTTGGAAGAAACTGAGTTGCGTAGCGCTCGGGCCCATTGAAAACGACCTGTCCCACACCTTTTGTGAAGTCGATTTCGAAGAACAAAAGGTAATCTGCTTTGGTTTCCGTTTTACGGAAAGCAGGACCACGGCTCGTTCCCGTAGCTTTCACTTGGACGGTAGAAATTCCATCGGCAGTGTATCCATCAATCCCGGGATGGGATTTGGTTTCCACCAACCTCACGCCAAAGTGCTTAACGGCAAGCGCTTCGCCAAGGTCTCCGACCAGATTGCCATCGAACGTAAAATGAAGCTTTACCGCCGGACTGTGATGCGTCCGTAAGATATCATCGTAATGATCGCGCAGTTTATTTCTGGCCGCAATCAAGTCTGAAAGCATCGGGATTTCAATTGTTCTCATGTAACATCTTCATTCGCGGTCTCACGGCGCTCACATTAATATGGCCAGCTTAAAACGCAGTGAAGATGCCGAGAAATATAGACGTCTCTATCGAACTGCCGCCTGGCGCCGCATCCGCCATCAGCAGCTAGCCCTTCAACCCCTATGCGAGTGGTGCCTCGAGCGCGAGGTCGTTACCGAAGCGACGGAGGTGCACCATGGCGAAGCGCATCGGGGAAACCTTGAGCTCTTCTTCAACGGCCCCTTCATCTCAACATGCAAACCTTGTCACTCCTCGCGAGGGCAGCGTGAAGACCTTGGTCAGACGGTACTGCGCTTCGGGCCGGACGGCTGGCCCCTCTGACGGGGAGGGGTGTTCCATTCTTACGGAATGCCGCCGCCAGCGAACCGGCGCCCCCGCATCGCGCACGCATCTGCATTTCAAAATATGACCCCTCGTAAGGATTTCGTCCCATGGCAAGACCGAGGAGTCCTCTCGGCAAAGCCAAAGCCGAGGGGCGAGACACAATCAATCGTGGCCGCTTCAAACAGCGCAAGGAGCCGGGCGCCAATGAGCCGCTCGGGCCGCCCCCGAAATGGATCGTCGACAATGACACGATCAAGGCTAAGTCGGCTTGGGAGTTGTTCCGTAAGGAGATCCCGTGGCTAACGGAGTCTCACCGCATGCTGGTTGGCATGGCGGCCAATATTCAAGGGCGCATCATGGCCGGCCAGGAGGTCGGCGTTCAGGCAATGAACCTTCTCCGGCAGATGCTGGGGCAGATGGGTGCGACGCCTTCTGACGCCTCCAAAGTAACGGTGCCCGATGCCGGTGAGGAAAAAGACGACCTGCTCGACTGAGGGGGTGGCGCTAAGGCGCGTAAATGAATACGCCAGGAGCGTTCTGGACGGCCAAACCATCGCCGGCCCGCACGTTCGAAATGCTTGCCGCAGGCATTTTGCAGATCTGGCCAACGGCCGTGAACGCGGCTTGCGCTGGGACGATGCAGCAGCGACGAGGGTCTTCCGGTTCTTCGAAGAGCGGCTGCGCCTAAGCGACGGCCAGTTCGATGGTAGGCCGTTCAAGTTGCATCCATCGCAGGCATTTAAGCTGGGCTCGATCTTCGGCTGGAAAAGAGCAGACGGAACCAGACGCTTTCGCACCGTCTACATCGAGGAAGGCAAAGGCAACGGCAAGTCTCCTTTCGCCGGCGGCATAGGTCTCTATGGCCTTATGGCAGACGATGAGCCTGGCGCGCAGATTTATGCGGCCGCAGCGAAAAAGGATCAGGCAAACATCCTGTTTCAGGATGCGTGCAAAATGGTCCGGCAGGCGCCAGCTTTGAATGATCGGCTAAAATTCAGCGGCGGCATAGGCAAAGAATTCAACATCGCCCACCACCGGTCACAGTCGTTCTTTCGGCCGATCTCCAAGGAGGCTGGCAAGACCGGATCGGGGCCGCGGCCGCATTTCGCCTTGTGTGACGAGGTGCATGAGCACCCGGACCGCAGCATCATGGAGATGCTCCAGCGCGGCTTTAAGTTCCGGCAGAACCCTCTGCTCCTGATGATTACCAATTCGGGTAGCGACAGGAATTCCGTCTGCTGGGAGGAGCGGGAGCGAGCGGTAAAAGTTGTGGTCGGCACCCAAACGCCCGACGACGATTTCACTTTCGTCGGCGACGCTTGGGAGGGCAGCGACAGCGTCTTCGCATTCATTTGCGGCTTGGACAAAGACGATGATCCGATGACGGATCCATCGTGCTGGGTGAAGGCGAATCCACTCCTCGGCACTATTTTGACCGAGGATTATCTCGCCGGGGTCGTTGCCGAGGCTAAGGCGGTCCCTGGCAAGCTGAACAACGTTCTTCGCCTGCATTTTTGCGTCTGGACCGATGCCGACAAAGCGTGGATGTCTCGAGCGACAGTCGAGAGGGTCATGGCGCCGTTCGATCCGGAAGAGCACGCGGGCAGGGATGCCTACCTGGGGATCGACCTCGCCGGCACCAAGGACATGGCTGTTGTGGCGTGCGTGGTGCCTACTGGAACGGTCGAAGTCGTTCGATCCGACAGCAGCTTGGTAATTCTGCCGACCTACGACGCCTGGATTGAGGCCTGGACGCCGGGCGACACTTTGGCGGCGCGCACCGCGGCAGACAAGCAACCCTATGATCTATGGGTCCGTGACGGGTTCTTGAATGCTCCCCCTGGCCCACGCATCCGCTTCGATGTCATCGCCGCTCGGGTGGCAGAGATTAACAGCACCTACAACATCAGGGCGATCGCCTATGACAACTACGCCTTCGCAAAGTTCAGAGATGAACTCGACGTGTTGGGCGTAGAGGCCGAGACCCTGCCGCATCCGCAGGGCGGGAAGGTGAGGGCCAGGCCCTCTGAGGCACGGATCGAGGCAGCCAAGGCCGCCGGCGAAAAAACGCCGCTCGGTCTGTGGATGCCCGGCTCAGTCACCGAACTCGAAAATCTTATCATCGATGGGCGTATTCGGCTTCGCAGTAGCCCAGTGCTCATGAGTGCCCTGATGGGCGCAACGTTCAACCATCCACCGGACCCGCACGGAAATAGGTGGTTTGTGAAAACGCGGGCTTCGGTCCGCATCGATGCGGCAGTCGCTCTCGCAATGGCGACCGGTGCTGCGGCAGACGGCGGACTTGAAATCGCGTGTGTTGCATCCCCATGGGACGACCCAGAATTCTCCATCAACAAGGCGGCATAAATGGCATTAAAAGACTGGTTTAGCCGCCCGAATGCGGAAAAATCGCCGGAAACGCGGGCAACAATCGAGAATCCGATGATCCCGGTGAGCGCTGACAATTTTCTGGCGTTCTTCGGCATCAATTCGGCCAATCTGCCGGCCGTCACGGTCGACAGCGCCCTCACGGTGCCGGCGGTTTGGGCCGCCGTCGCCTTCATGTCCAGAACGCTTGCCGCGCTGCCGCGGCATGCCTATCGCGACACGAAAGCTGGTGCGGCGCGGATAACCGGGCGGCTGGAAACGGTCGTCAACATCGCGCCGAACGATGGAATCGGCTCTTTCGCGTTTTGGCAGTGGTTCTGGCAGCAGGTTTTCACCCACGGTCGCGGCCTGGCCTACATCGAGCGCACGCCGCTAGGCGTGGATTCGCTCTGGCCAATGGATCCGACGAAAACGACGGTCAAGCGCGTCGGCCTGAAGATCTCCTACGAGTACGACGGCAAGACCTATGACGCCGCTGACGTCATCGACGTGCCGTTCATGCGCCGCAGTTGCGGATTGAGGCACTATGGCCCGATCGCGCAGACATCCAAGGCGATCCAGCTCGCGATCGCCATGAACGACTACGGATCGAATTTCTTCGCCGGCGGCGGTGTCCCGCCACTCGCGCTGAAAGGTCCGCTGCCGGCCAGCGGGGAAGCGCTCAAGCGCGCGCAGGCCGACATCAAGCGGGCCGTCGACGCCGCGAAGGGCGCCGGGGAATCTGTTTTCCCGATTCCGCCTGGTTATGACCTAACGGCGGTTGGCCTTGATCCTGCCAAGGGGCAGATGATCGAGGCGCGGCGATTCCAGGTCGAAGAGATCGCCAGGACATACCAATTGCCGCCGGTTTTTCTGCAGGATCTAACCAGGGCCACGTTTAGCAACGTTGAGCAGCAGGATCTGCACCTCACCAAGCACTTGATCGGCCAATGGGCTAAGGCGCTTGAGGACGAGATCAACTTGAAGTTCTTCGGCCGCAACGGCGGTGGACGTTACGTGGAGCATGTGCTCGACGGAATACTTCGTGGCGACTTCAAGAGCCGCATGGATGGTTACGGCGTCGCAATCCAGAATGGCATCCGCACTCCGGATGAGGTTCGCAAGCTGGAGAACCTGCCGGCCAAAGGTGGCGAGGCGGACAAGCTTCACATCCAGGGCGCCACGGTCCCGCTCGGCTCGCAGCCGAAGCCTGGCACGGATCCGCCGGCCAATGACAACAATTCCGATGATGAGGCGCAGGCCGCATGACGACAGAAATTGAAAAGCGCAGCCTCATTGCTGACGTCGAGCACCGTGCTGCGGATGACAAGCGCACCTTGGTTGGCTACGCCGCTGTTTTTGAGCGGCTGGCCGACATCGGCGGCTACTTCCAGGAGAAGATCGCTCCTGGCGCCTTCACCGATGCCATCAAGGGCGACATCCGCGCCCTCGTCGACCATGACATGGGCCGAGTGATCGGCCGCACCAAGAGCGGCACGCTGCGCCTTCAGGAAGATGGCAAAGGCCTGCTCGTAGAAGTAGACGTGCCGGACACCACCGACGGGAATGACCTGTGGGTGCTCGTCGAGCGCGGAGACATCAGCGGCATGAGCTTCGGCTTCCGCGTCACCAAGGAAACTTGGGATGAAACAGGCGCCGTGCCGGTGCGGACGATCGAAAAGGTCAACCTGCTCGAGGTCTCGGCCGTTGCCTGGCCGGCATACGATGACACCACAATCGGCCTACGGTCGCTTGCGGCGACTAGGGCTGAAGGCGGCGCGCGGAACGCCGCGGCCGCCCGTCGGCGCATTGCTGAGCGCGAAGCTCGCCAGGAACAAAAAATTCGGGGCATCCGGCAGGACTGACCCGTAAGCGGCCGCAAGGCTGAAGTCACCCGGCGCCCAGCCGGAGGGCCGGACACGCCGTCCTGCCATTTCCCACCAAAACCACCACATTGGAGACTTGCATGACTCTCACCGAGCTGCAGGAAAAGCGCGGCCGTCTCGTCACGGAAGCCCGCGCCGCCCTGGAAGAAATCAAGAAAAACACTGACGAAGCCCGCGCCGCTGAGCTCGAAGCTCGCCACGACACCATCATGGCCGAGTTCGACCGCGTCGAGCGCAACATCAAGCGCGAAGAAGACCAGGCCGCGATCGAAGCCCGCTTCGCTGCCCGCCAGGAAGAAGAGCGCGCCAAGAAGCGCCCGGGCGCTGGGTCCGAAGAGCGCGCGTCTGGCTCCGAGACCGGGAATGAGCTGAGCTATCGCCATGTCTTCGCAAAGGTCGTCTGCGGTGGTCTCGATGATCTGAGCCCCGAAGAGCGCGCCGTACTGAAGCAGGGCGTCGCCAAGTTCGAGCAGCGTGCTCAGACTGCGGGCTCGACGACTGCAGGTGGTTTCACGGTTCCAACAGAGCTTGCCAACGAGATCGTTCGGAGCATGCTGGCGTGGGGCCCGATGTACGACGGTGATGTCGCGCGTGTGATCGAGTCCTCGGCCGGCAACCCGATGAAGGTGCCGACGGTCAACGACACTGCAAAGTCGGCCGGTGCCCACACCGAAGGCGCCGCGCTGACCGATGACGGATCCGAAGATGTTACCTTCGGGCAAAAGTCGCTCGACGCATACGTCTTCGACACGGAGTTCATCCGGTGGTCGTTCGAGCTGGATGCCGACTCGATCTTCTCCATGGAAGCTCTTCTGGCGGACCTTCTCGGCGAACGTCTCGGCCGCATTGCGAACGCCCAGCTCACGCTCGGCACCGGCACGTCTGCTCCGAATGGTGTTGTTACCGCATCGACACTCGGCAAGACCGCCGCTTCGGCTACGGCGCTTACGACCGATGAGCTGATTGACCTCGAGCATTCCGTCAACCGTGCTTATCGTAAATCGCCCAAGACGGCGTTCATGATGAACGACCTGACGGTCAAGGCGGTGAGGAAGCTGAAAAACTCGGACGGCGATTATATCTGGTCTGCCGGCGACGTCACCCAGGGCCGACCGGCTACGCTGCTCGGCTACAAGCTGAACGTAAACGACTCCATGGCCGATATTGCCACGGGACAAAAGACCGTTCTCTTCGGTGACTTCAACAAGTATTTTGTCAGAAAGGTCGGTTCCCCGGTGATCGGCGTTCTCCGTGAACGCTTCTGGCCGGATCTTGGCATCGCCGGCCTCATCCGCTTCGATGGTGAACTAGCGGACACCGCGGCGATCAAACATCTCATCCAGGCTTAGTGAAACGCGCGGGCTGGCTTAGGCTGGCCCGCCAATCTTTAAAGGAGGCGACATGCTTTTGAAAATGACGGTCGGCTTGTGCGGCCCTGAATTCAACCTGGCGCCTGGCGACGAGCGCGAATTCGAAGATGCCGAGGCTGAGCGCCTGGTTGATGCAGGCTTTGCCTTGAAGGCAGAAGCTGACGAAGTGCCGGCCGCAGCACCGGCTCGCAAGAAGGGCAAGGCCAATGTGGTATCCGCCGAAGGTGACGCTGGCTCCGAGTGAGCCAATCTCCGTCGCGGAGGCGAAGCGCCATTGCGTGGTTTTGCACAACGATGATGATGCGCTATTCGACGCCCTCATCACCGCGGCACGCGACTACGTCGAACGATACTGCAATACGCCCCTGGCAACGCAGACGATCGAAGTGAAATGCGACGCCTTCTGCGATTTCGATCGCTTGCCGGTGGCGCCGGTGCAGTCGGTCACCATGATCGCCTATATCGCCACCGACGGCACAAATGCGACCGTTGACGCCGGCGACACAGAGATGCGCTTCGACGGCCTTGAGGCATCGATCTTGCCCGCCTACGGCAAGCAGTGGCCGGTCCCGCGCAACGGGTCGCGCATCACGCTGACCGCCATCGTTGGCTATACCGCGCTGCCGCCATCCATCAAACACGCGATGCTGCTCTGGATCGCCGATGCCTACGAGCAGCGCGAAAGCGAAGAGCTGCCAGGCTGGACCGCGTTCGACGCGCTGCTTTGCAACCATAGACGCGGCGCGTAAGCCGCAGGAGACTTTCCCATGGCAGACCTCGTAATTGTAGCCGCGAACGTCGTGGCTGGCGCGGATTCGTCCGCAGTCACCGGCGTCGCCGGCGAAACGATCACGGCCGGCAAGGCCGTCTACCTCAGCTCCACCACGAAGAAGTGGATGCTGGCCGACTCCAACTCGGTAACTGCTGAGGCGCGGCAAGCAAAGGGCATCGCGCTGAATGGCGCATCGCTAAATCAGCCCATCGCCGTGCACAAGAGCGGCGAAATCACGATTGGCGCGACCCTCGTCGCTGGAACGGCATACTACCTGAGCGACACCGCAGGCGGCATTTGCCCGCTCGCCGATGTGGGCGCCGGCGAGTATGTCTGCCTTCTCGGCCTCGCTAAATCGACCACCGTACTGGCCGTCGATATCCAGTTTCCGAATGTGAGCCTGTAATGTGGGTGCGGTTTCTGGCTGACTACGACTGGAAACCGCGGCCACAGGTGACGGTCGCGTTTAAGGCTGGCTGCGTCCACAACGTCACGCGTGCATGCGCGGCAGCCGCGATATCGGCCAGCAAAGCCACACCAACCGAGAGGCCAGCGAAATGACTGCAGGAAATCTGCGATCCAAGCTGCACTTTCAAAAGCGCGGGCAGAGCGACGACGGCTTCGGCAACTCGGTCACCGGCGAATTCGAAACGGTCTTCACTGACGCCGCCGAAATCATCCCGCGCATGGGCTCTGAGACAGTAATTGCCAGCCGGCTGCAAGGCGTTCAGCCCTTTACGATCCGCGTGCGCTCGTCGACGCAGACGAGGGAGCTCGACGCCACCTGGCGCGCCATAGACGCACGCTCGGCCCTGGTCTATTCCATTGTCTCGCCACCAACCAACCTGGATCAGAAGAACGCTTATATCGAAATGCTAGCCACAACTGGCGGGCAGACCGACGCATGACGGTTCGAGGCCTTAAGGAACTGCAGCGCAAGCTTGATCTCTTGCCGGCCGTCGCAAAGGCTCGGATCCGAGAAGCGATGGAGAAAGGCGCCGGCGAGATCGTATCCATGATGCGATCGCTCGTTCCGACTGATAGCGGCGATCTACGCGATAGCATAGCGTGGACATGGGGCAGGGCGCCTAAAGGCGCATTGACGCTGGGCAAGGTGCAGTCTGTCGGCGGCGATCTGACAATCACGATCTATGCCGGCAACGCGACAGCGTATTATTCCAGGTTCGTGGAGTTTGGTACGGCGTCGCATACGGCGGGCGGAATGTTTGCCGGCGCAACCATTCCAGCCATCGCGGCGTCTCCATTTTTCTTCGTGAGCTACCGAGCCAACCGCAAGAAGGTGAAGAGCCGTATCACCCGCGCCATTAACAAGGCAGCCAGAGAAGTGGCGGCTGGGAGTTAACCCTTGGATCCCGTTTTCGAACTCAAGGCGGCTGTCATCGGCAGGCTTAAGGCCGACGCCGCGCTAGCCGCGTTTGTTGCTGGTAACGTCTTTGACCGCCCGCCCGATGGGGCGAAGCCTTCTCCATACATTTCTATGGGGCCGTGGGATGCAACGACGGACGAAGCAGACTGCATCGACGGCATGGAAATCAACATGCAGATCGATTGCTGGTCATGGGGCGGCGGCGAGGCATTCAGCAGCGCCGAGGTCAGCAAGATCGCTGGTGCCGTCCGATCGGCACTTCATGAGGCCGAATTTGAACTATCGACCAATGCGCTGGCGACAATAAGCCACCGCATCACCCGTTACCAGCGGGAGTCGGATGGGGCGACTAACCGCGCCATCATCACCGTAACGGCATTCGTCGAGCTCCCGTAGCCGGCGGCCACCAATCACCACAGCTTGGAGACTACTATGGCCCAGCCTTCTACAGCTCGTTTTGGCAAATTCCGCATACTGCTCGGCAATAATGCTGAGCCTATCGTCTACACCGCTCCTTGCGGCTTTACGTCCAAGAGCCTCACGCTCACCAAGGACCTGACCGACGTCACGCTTCCCGATTGCGACGATCCTGATGCTGTTGCGTGGGTTGGTCGCGACGCAAGCACGCTTTCCGCTTCAGTTTCCGGTGAAGGAGTGCTCGCGTCCGAGTCCGTCGAGACCTGGCTCGATGCCTGGGAAAACGTCGCATCCGTTCCGGTCAAGATCGAAATCGAGTTTCCTGCGAAAACGATTACCTGGACTGGCCTTATGCACGTTTCCTCGCTCAACCCTTCAACTGAGCAGGGCGGCCGCGTGACGATGTCGGTTGAGATGCAGAGCGACGGCGAGCTCGTGCGCACGGTGGCCTAATGAGCCGCGATGCAAAAATTACCCTGACCTGGGCGGACGGTGACTACACCTTCCGCCTCGGCTGGGGCGAGTTGGCTGAGCTTCAGGAAAAAACCGACGCCGGACCGTATGTCGTGCTGAACCGCTTGCACACCCACCACTGGCGAATCGAAGACCTGTCAAACGTCATTCGTCTTGGTTTGGTCGGCGGCGGGCTAGAGCCAGTTAAGGCTCTCAAGTTGGTCCGCACATACGTCGAAGCGCGCCCGCCAATGGAAAATCATCCATATGCAGTTGCCATTCTCTCCGCCGGCCTGATCGGCGCGGAAGATGAGCCGCTGGGGGAGGACGAGGCGCCAAATCAGATGCCGGAAGCCAATCAATAGATGACCTTCCAAACGGCAAGATCCGATTTGGCGCGATCTACGGCACAGGCGCGGCCATTGGCTTCACGCCTCAAGATGTGAACGCGATGTCGATGTGGCAGTTCATGGCGGCCGTGGAGGGCTACGTGAAGGCGCACAGTGGCGAAGACGCCAAGATGTCCGACAAAGAAGCCGACGATCTGTTCGAGTGGCTGAAGTCTAAGGAATAACGGAGCGCCAGAAAGATGGCCCAAGATCTTGAGCGCCTCGTTGTGCAGCTGTCCGCTGACATCAAGGGATATGAGAATGCGCTAAATCGAGCGCAGGGCGTGACCGTAAAGCGGTTTGCTGCCATACAAAAAAGCGCAGAAACATCCAATAAAGCTGTCGCCGCCTCATTCATCAGGACAGGCGCGCAAATTGGCGCAGCCTTCCTGGCGAGTTCTGTCGTTAGGGAAGCGGCACAGCTTTCTGACGCTGCCACCCGCATCAGCAACTCGTTAAAGGTGGCCGGACTATCGGGCGAGGAGCTCGAGAAGGTATACCAGCGTCTCAATAAGGCGGCGCTGGCCAATGGCGCTCCGATTGAGACGCTGGCCACGCTTTACGGCAAAGCTGCGCAAGCTCAAAGGGAACTAGGCGTCAGCAGCGAGGAACTTCTCGGCTTCACCAACAACGTGGCTCTAGCGCTGCGAGTTGCGGGAACTGATTCACAATCTGCGAGCGGTGCGCTTTTGCAGCTTGGCCAGGCGTTGGGCTCCGGTACTGTCCACGCCGAGGAATTCAATTCCATTTTGGAAGGCGCGCCCACGATCGCGCAGGCCGTTGCAGCCGGTCTGCTGGAGGCCGGTGGATCCGTCTCCAAGCTGAAGTCGCTCATCGTCGACGGCAAAGTTTCGTCAGAGGCGTTCTTCCGCGCTTTTGAGGCCGGCGCACCGATACTTCAAGAAAAGGTCGCCGGCTCCGTCTTTACGATTGATCAGGCCACGACGAATCTTGTGACGGCCCTGACTGATGTCGCCAAAGAATTCAACGAGTCGACCGGCGCAAGTGAGAGTTTCGCCGGTGGCATAAACACCGCCGCGGGCGCAATAAACGACTTCGACGTTTCTGGGCTGATCGAAAAAATTCGATCGGCCAAGGCGGAGTTCGAGGACTTCCTTGGTAGCCTCGGAAACTCTGACTTTTTTGCGTCGCTGAATGAAGCGCTTGGCGTCACTGATGGCAACGGCAATGTCATCAATCTCGATGCATCCGAGGCCAAAGATGAGACGGCGAGCCTCGAGAAAGAGGTGGCAACACTTCAGGACCGCATCGCGCTAAACACGTCACTCGGTTTCGATAATACTGAGGCGCTTGCTCGCCTAGGCGAAGTGCAGCAGGCGCTTGCAAATATCCGTGCGGCAGCCGCTAATCTTCCCGCCACGGTCTCCGTGGAAAGCCTTACCGCTCCTGCGCCTGCGGCTCCCGCTGCGGCGGGAACTGGAGAGCAGTTCGGTCCACCCAAACCGCCTGAGAAGTTTGGGCCCCCGAAGCCGGTGGCCGTCAAACCCATCTCCACCAATGACTTCAAGCCACCCGCAAGTTCAAAGGGTGGTGGCGGTGGCGGTCGAAAGAAGGACGGTGGCAGCGGCGAGAATGAGTATCAGCGCGAGATCGAACAGATCAAGGAGCGTACAGCCGCAATTCAAGCGGAAACGACAGCTCAAGCTGGTGTTAACCCTCTTGTCGAGGACTATGGCTTTGCAATCGAAAAGGCGCGCGCTCAGAGCGACCTTCTGACTGCAGCGCAAAAAGCAGGCATGACGATCACGCCGGAGCTTAAGGCGTCGATCGACCAGCTGGCAACCGGTTACGCGAATGCCAGCGTTGCGGCCGAAAGGCTTCAGGAATCCCAGGATCGGGTAAAATACGCGGCGGCCGACTTCAAGGACACCGCCAAGGACATCACCAGCGGCTTCATATCTGACCTTCGCAACGGATCTTCCGCTGCTGAGGCGCTTTCTAATGCCCTGAATAAGGTGCTCGACAAGGTCATCGACATCGGCCTGAACGCCATCTTTGGCGGCGGAGGCGGTGGCGGCGGGCTATTGGCTGGACTTGGCTCTCTTCTTGGCTTTGCCGATGGCGGCTATACCGGCCCGGGCGGCAAGAATGAGCCTGCCGGCATAGTCCACAAGGGCGAATACGTCCTCGATGCGGAGACCACCAAGCGGATCGGCGTCAAAAACCTGCGCAGGCTTCAGGGTTACGCAAGCGGCGGCCTCGTCGGCGCTCCAGCCATGCCAGTCATTCGCGGCGCCGCATCTGGCGGTAAGCAAGGCGGCAAGACGCAGATCCAGGTCGGCGTATCCGTTGACGACACCGGCGGCCTGCGGGCCTACGTGAAGAGCGTCAGCCAAGACACAGTGACCGCGGCAAGCCCGCGCATCCTGAGCGCCGCTAACCAGCAGGTGGTTCCGACCATGGCGAAATACCAAAACGACAGCGCTGGCGGGGATTACAGAAATGGTTGACGTCGTCGAATGGCCGACCTGCTTGCTCACGCCGCAACAGGTGCAGGCCAATGTCGTCGCTTTCACGAGAAGCGGCGGCAAATCCCTGGGTGGCGTCGAGCCGGTTATCCGCACAGATCTGGGCTATTGGGCCATCGATTACACCGGTGTCGTTGTTCAGAACCGCTATCGCGACCAGTGGCGAACATGGCAGGCCATCAGGCAGAAGCTTGGCGGCCGCTCCGGCCTGATTGCGGTGCGCGTTCCATCGTCGCTCTCTGCGCCTTATGCGTCCGGCAAATTTGAGCCGACGACCGAGACAACGCACGGCGATGACACGACGTTCGGCGATGACACTGAATACGAGCAGAATGCCATTTCGGTCGTGTCCGTCGGCGTCACGCCTCTGGCGGCCACGTCAATCAAGCTCCGCATTATCAAAGCCCAGGCCGATTTGGTTGGCGTGCGCTTCTCCTTCAACAACGCGCTCTATGAAACCGGCCCGGTCACCGAAATCGATGGCGACACATGGACGGTGTCGATATCGCCGAGCGTGCGCGAGCTCATTCCTGATGGCGCCGATTTGAATTTCGATCGCCCGACCTGCCTCTGCCATCTCGCTGAAGATCGCGGCATGGACATCTCGCAGGACGCCATCAACAAGGCCACACGGCCGAATGTCAGCTTCGTCGAGGCGACAGATTACTGGAATTCGCTGGTTTAGGCCGGCGTCATTAATTGGAGGCCGGTTTGGCCAGTCTTCGTGTTTTGTGCCAGGTGGAGCTTCCATCTGGCACTCTTCGTTTTTGGGATGGGTCAGGCGGTCCGCTCATCGGCGCCGACGGCGAAGTCTATCGCGCTTGCACCCTAACAGAGGACGCTCTGGCGCAGATAGAGGCGGCAATCAACGCTGAGGCATTCACACTGTCGCTGGTGCTTTCTGGCATCAGAGAGGCGGAGAGCAACGCGATCTGGGCCGACTATCAGGCCGGCACCATCGTCGGATCGAAGTTTCGGATTCTCCTGCAGAAGTGCGACAACTACGATCAGCCGACCGGCTCACCCATTGTTAAATTCACTGGCACCATAGCCAATTTGAATTTCGTCGATAGCGCCAGCAATACCGGCATCAACTCCACGATTCAGGTGGATATCGCCAACCGCTTTACGCTGCGCTCGGTGACCAACGGCGCCGTCTTGTCAGACGTCGACCAGCGCGCTCGAGCGAAGATTTTAAATCCTTCAGCCGCGGACGACAAATTCTGCGAACGCATCCCTGGCTTGAAGGATCGGACGATCAGGTGGCCGCAGTGGTAGAGCAGGCGCTTGCCTCCTTCCTGGCCGCGCAAGAGCTGAAAGCCTGGGATGCGGCGACGTTGAATTGCATGCTCTTTCCGGCTGCATGGGCGATCTGGCTTGGCCATCGCGACCCCGTCGAGAAGTGGCGCGGCGCATTCGCCAGCGAGGCTGAATATCTGGCCATTGTCAGGGCGGCCGGCGGTTGCGTGCCGCTGATGGAGAAGGCGGCTGAGCGCATCAATGCGCGGCGTCTGATGGTCCCTGTGTGTGGCGCCGTGGGCGTCATCGGGTCGCATACCAATTTCGATCGGCAGTTTGGCGCAATCTTCGACGGCCGCCGCTGGCTGGTGCGCTTCACCAATCGCATTGGGAGCATGGCCGCGCGCCCTCTGGCCATCTGGTCCATTTAGGAATTTCCATGACTGGTCTTGAGCTTATTCCGCTGATCGTATCGTCAGCGGCAACGACGGTTGCAGCGGCAAACGCACTCTATCTCGGCACGGCAGCGCTCCTTTATGGCGGCTTGGCGGCTGGTCTCGGGTTTGTATCCAGGGCGCTTATGCCAAAGCCTTCGGTTCCGAAGCCAGAGGACGGAACATACAATCTAAAGCAGTCCGTGCCTTCGCTGCCGATCGTGCTCGGCCGCGTTAAGAAAGCCGGCGACTACGTCTTTCTTGAAGAAAAGAATGGCGTCGCATACCACATCATCGTCCACGCAGGCCATCGGATCCAAGGTTACGTTAAGCACTATCTTCACGACGAAGAGGTAACCATTGACGGCTCCGGCACTGTCGTGTCGCCAGCGCACTTCAATGATGACGGCAATGCCTACATCCACATAGAATCTAGGATTGGACAGTCCGGCGAGACTGCATACTCTTCGGTTGTCGGCGCATTCCCAACGATATGGTCGAACAATCATCGCGGTGATGGCCTTGCATCAGTCGAAATGCATTGCTTCACGGCACCGTCGAAGGACTATCTGAAGATTTATCCAAATCAGATGCCGGAGCATTCGGCGGTTATTGATGGGATGCCGCTCTACGATCCACGCACCGGCACGACAGCCTTTACCAATAATTTGGCGATCATGCGGCTTTGGCACCTAACCAGCCCATACGGCGGGAAGCTGTCATTGAGCGACATGTACCTGCCTGACTGGATAAACGCGGCCAATGTCTGCGGCCAAAACGTCACCAATCGAAGCGGCGGCACGGAAAACCGTTACGACGGCGGAATGTGGTTCAGGGCGAACAGCGACCCGATCGAGGTTGGTCGCACGCTGGATCAGGCCGCCGAGCTCGTTGTCTATGAGCGCGCTGATGGCCTTATCGGTGTTCATGCTGGCGAATATGTTGAGCCGACAATTACGCTCACAAGAAACGAAATCATATCGTTCGGCCTAAATGCGAATGTCGATCCAGCCACTACCGTTTTGGCGGTTCGTGGGCGCTTCACCGATCCGAGTGACCTCTACAACACTAACGACGCGGCCATCTATGGCAATCCGTATATCGGAGAGGACACCGAGCGGACGCTGACCGTCGACAACGTGGCGGTTCAATCGCACAACCACATTCAGCGCCTACAAAAGCTGGCCTATATCCGCCGCAACGGCGCTCGCGTGAGCATCACGGCCCACTACGATCCAGACAATGACGTCGCCTATCATCGGTTCATTCGCGTCCAGTATTCTCCGAAGCTTTCCGATGCAGTCATCGAAATCACATCCAAGGTCAACATCTCCCTCAAAGACATGACAGTCACGTTCAGTGGGATTGTTGTCCCTTCTGGGCTGTATGATTTCAATGCAGCAACCGAAGAGGGTGAGCCTGGGGCATCAATCGTCATCATTCCGCCGAGCAGCGCCCCGGTGCCAGTCAACTTCGACGTTGTCATCCAGACAGAGGTCGTTTCTGGCGGATCCTCTGCGGCTTATGCATTGGCTACGTGGGATTTCGCCGCCTCTTCACTGACATACGAACTCGAGTGGGAAAAGACATCCGGCTCAACTGGACCTCAGTCGGTCATCTCCACCGCCGGCGAGACGCAGGTTAGATCGGGCTATCTAGCCGATGGCACGCAATATAAATTCCGTCTCCGCAGTTGGGCTGGTGGTGCGAGCTCGGGCTGGACTGCCTACGAGATACGAACCGCAACGGCGGACTCGACGCCGCCTGGCGTCGTCACTGGCGCTTCAGCTACAGGCGGATCTGGGCAAGCCACATTCAATTGGACGGCGCCCAACAGTGCGAACTATGCGGCAGCACGGATCTATACCAACACCGTCAACAGCTTCTCTGGCTCAACGCTCATCGCGACAGAGTATGGGCCGCCGAGCTCGGCGGATAGCCGTGTCGTCACAGGCCTAACGGCTGGAATCAAATACGGCTTCATTGAAGCCATCAATGCATCTGGCATTGCTGCGACTCCGCAAGCAACCGGCTCATTCACCGTTACCTAATATCTGGAGTGCATATGCCCGCACCTACAGCAGCCATCGCATGGCGCGACTACGTAACCGACGGCGTGCCGTCTTCCGGCAATCACAATCCAGACAAATTGGAGATCCGCTCCTGGGGCCTGTGGCTGGAATCATTCATATCGGCCATCGGCGCGAATAGCGGGTCTGTCTTCACCACCCGCGCAGCCCTATTCGCCGACCTGGCTCATGCCGCAAACTCGATGGCGTGGGTAATCGGTGACACGACTGTCGCCTACAATGGCATATACCGGAAGAGCGGCGCGTCAGGAACCGGATCCTGGACGCGGGTTGCGGACCTTCCGTACAGCTTCATCACCGCTGTGGATGCTGGGGCCGGCACGCCGAATGCGATCCAGGCAACGAGTACAATACCGGTCTCCGAATCGGCGCTAATCGTTATGAACATCTTCGAGGCCAACACCGGATCGCCGGTAACGGTCTCGTTCAATGGTGGCTCGACGCTCACCGTCAAGAGCAACAGCGGGAATGACATCTCGGCCGGCGGCCTGACGGCCAACATGCGAGTGCTAGGCGTCATTTCCGGCACCGAATTCCGGCTGGTCAGTGACCAGGTCTCGGCCGCGATCGTGGCTGCGGCTGAAGCAGCGGCTGCGTCGGCTGCCTCCTCAGCATCGACCGCCACGAGCGCCGCGGCAACGGCGGTTGCGGCCGCTGCGTCGATCACCAATATCCCTATCGTCTTCAAGGCTTTTGGCGATCTGACCGCAGACACCGTTTTGAGTTATTCTGGCTCGTTCCCGGTTGTCGCAGGCTCAACCGTCGTGCAGGTCTCGTCGAAGGGATGGAGCTATATCGTCGCCGCTTCCGGCGCGAGCGATTACCACATCATCACGGCCGGCGGGGTGAAGCTTTATGCGCTGCCGTTCAACGGTTATGTGAACGTCGAGCAGTTCATTCAGGCCGGTTACGTTAACAGCACGACCAACGTCCTGGCCGCCTTCACTGCGGCTATAGCAACGGCGCATCGTGTCAAAGGCGACCCCGAGCACATCTACGGCATAAATGGCAAGATCACGCTCGCGGCCGGCACTTGGCTCGAGGACATCTCCGCGAAGCAGCTGGCGCCGCATGCCACCACCAGTGTCGTAACAATCGGCTCGACTTCAGTCAGCAACATCACGCTGAAACGCGTCAAGGTCGATCGCAACGGTGATGGGACCGGCGGCTCTCTTAATAATGCGGCCGGCATCTCCATCAGCGGCGGCTCGGGCCATTATCTCGAAGACGTCGAAGTGTTCGGGTCGGATATCGGCACCGGCATCGTGGTCAGCAGTGCGACAGATTTCCAGATCGTTAGACCGCATGTGCACGACATCCTTTACGTGTCGGCATCCCTACCTTCTGATGACCAGGCTCAGGGTTTGTGGCTTAGCAGCTGCTCGGATTTCTCTGTTATCGAGCCGAAGATCCATCATATAGGTGGCATTGTCGGCGGCACGTTCCGCAGAGCGTTCGGCCGCATGATGCCGATCGGGTTGGGTTGCTCGTTTTTCCGTATTGTTGGCGGCGATCTCTATGATGGTGACGTCGGCATCGATCTCACCGGTTCGAAGGGCAATGTTAATTTTGCCCTGATGGGCGTGACGGTTCGAGATGTCGAAACCTGGGGAATCAAGCTGGCGAACTACAATCGCTTCGGCGAGGTGATTGGCTGCAACGTTCACCGCGCGGGATCTGCCGGATTCGTTGGCTCGGGACCGACTGTCGATGTTGATCCTGATACGCCAGTGCCAGACAGCTTGCCGCGGCATGTGACCTTCACCAGTTGCGGCGCTTGGGACACCGGCTATGGCAACACCGGCCGCGGCACGTCCCAACCGGCTGGCTTTCTGATCACACCCGGTGCAGCGCCGTCCTATCAAGACTTCCCGCGCGGATATCGGATGGTTGGCTGCGTTGCCTACGACAACCAGACCGTTAAGACGCAATACCACGGATTCAGGTGCGAAACGACCTTCGGCGGCGCGCCGTTGAACGAAGTCATCAACTGCAAATCTGGCGGCTATGCAGCCGGCGGTCAGCATGTTGCGCTGTTCCCGTATCCGGCCTGTCGTGCCTATAACAGCGCCGCGATCTCGATACCGAACAACACATCGACGATCGTGTCGTTCAACGCCGAGGACTTCGACGGCTCGGCGATGCATAGCACGTCGTCGAACACGGATGCGATTTTTGTCCAAGAAGCAGGCTGGTACCGTGTTGAGGGCCAGGCGACATTCGCGCAAAACGGCACCGGGTTGCGCAGTGCTATCGTCAGTTTCGGCGGCGTCAATCAGCCGCGCATCGCCGATAGCCAGCCGGGCAGCGCCGTCAATGACACAACGGTTCGCGTCAGCGGCATGGTCTACATCAGCGACGTCACCGGCAGCTTCAAGCTCAGTGTGTATCAGAACTCAGGCGGGGCGCTGAACGCGTCGAACGTCCAGCTGTCCGTGACGAGGGCGATGCCGAACAATTGACGAAAAGGAGGGGCGCAACAAAGGCGCCCCGCTCACTGCGAACTCGCGGAAGTTGAACAGGTCCCAGGCTTATGTTAGGGCCTGATCATGATCCAGCGCTATAACCTCGGAAAAGAAACAGCCGTTATCGACGCACTCCGAGGCATCGCGGGCCTTCTGGTCTTTCTGTCTCACGCTGATGCGTACAATCTGATCAGGATAAAACCGATCGCGCATTACTCAGGCTACGTGGGGGCGATCGGGGTCTGCGTGTTTTTCGTTTTGTCTGGATATTTGATCTGGGCTTCGGCGGGCAGGCTGCTCGATCGCCCCCATGGACTTAGAACCTACGCCATACACCGGGCCGCAAGGATCATGCCCCTCTACTATGTGGCCCTTGGCTTTGCTGCTTTGATCTTCCGGCATGTCTCGGGCTATCCTGTAGAAGTAGGCTTCTATGACATGGTCCGGCACATCACGTTCACTCAGGCGCTTATTCCGGATGTCAGCAGGGCGCTAAACCCGGTGCTTTGGACGCTTACCTTTGAGATGATCTTCTACGTGGCGGCGCCGGCTCTCTTCGCGCTTCGCAGCTTCTTTCCTGCTTTCATCATCATCGCGGCTTCGTCCTTCATCCTCTGCCAGTTCGTTGCCTCGCCGTATTTCAAATTCCTCAACCTGATGCCGCTCTTCGTGCTCGGCATGTGGCTGGCGCATTACCGTCTGGCTCCGACGTGGGTTTGCGCGGTGGCCTGCGCGGTGATCGGGATCGCTTTGGGGCTTCTCGGCGCGAAAGCCTACCTGATCTCGTCGGTCTGGGGTTTTGGGGTTTTTTCGGCAATGGTTTGGCTTCGTGGTTTCCGTTCGTCCCTGGCTGTCAAAGCGTTAGCGTGGGTGGGCGTTATCTCGTACTCGCTGTACATCTGGCACTACATGCTGATTGAGATTGTCGGCTGGCTTCTAACGCGCGTCGGATTTATGCCAAGCAACTATCCAGTCTCTACTGGCGTCGGGTTAACCGCCCTGACGCTCGCGGTATCGTGGGCAAGTTACAGATACATCGAACTGCCCGCACAGGCGTCAGTCCGCAGGCGGCTTTCTAAAAGTTTTGCTGTTCATAACCTTTCTGCGGTCACCGAGAAATCGTGATCGAATAATACAAACAAGCGTATGGGCCGCTGCTGAGCGGCCTTTTTCGTGCCTGGAAACATCCTACCTGACTGGCGGTGGGCGCTATTGGGGTTTTGGCAGGGCGGGTTCGGCCCGCCTCTTCAGCTATCGTCGTCTTCCCGGTCGGCGATATCCTCAGCCAACTCCGCGGCATGCTCTGAAAGAATGGCAGCCACGTTGTCGAGAAGCTGCGCCAATTCAGGATCGCTGGCGAAAAGCCGCTCCTGATTGGTCCTCAGCTTTTCAATGTAAAATCGATGGATGTAAAGCGAGCCGTTCATTTGTGCGAGGCTTGGCATGACAATGCTCCGTATGCAGGCTTGTCACGTCATACGCTCGTGACGGTTCATCATCATAGCACAGTCCATTTTGCGGTCAGAGATTCTCAAGCTCTGGAAAAGCCGAATACTGTAGTCGGTCGGTGTTGCATCCCGGCGCGTCCTGCAGTGAACTGACGACGCTCGCGCCCCGAAAACGAAGCGACGTCGACGTCATTCCGACGTATCCGCCCATTCGGTTTTTTGCATTAAATCGGACGCAAATTGACCTATAGCCGGTATCTAGGAGCGTGACTGCATTGGAAATGCTAGCGTCCCGGATGGAATACGGGTCGTAGAAGGTGCTCTTGATATAAGTAATTGCGGCGGCTCGTTCGGCGGCTGTTGGCGGCATCTGCGACCCGTATATCTTGTCCAATTGCTCGGCGCTCACACAGCCCGACAGAACTCCAACCCCAACTAATAGAATCGTCCGCTTCATTCACCCCTCCCAGGTTGTGAAGCGATATTGCATGATTCTGCTGCGGTAGAAACTGATCAGACGCAGCAGACATTCACGGTGCGAGAGTTTGATCGAGCCTCTCATTCGCGCGCCTTTTCTTTCCACAAAAACCGGAGCCCACCATTGCTTCGCACGCTTTTCTCAGGCGCGCGTGACGCTTTCGCGCGCGTGCTCATTCCCGATGCGGCCGCAACCACCAAGAGCGCCTGGTCGCTGCGCCTCATCGAGTTGGCGGCCCTAGCCGACATAATCCTGAACCTCGTGCCGGTCGTCTCCGATTACCTGCCGTGGTGGCTGACGCTTGCGCTCCTCGTCGGCGCATGGATTGCGCGCCACCTCATCCAGCCTGAAAAGGAGCCTGCAGATGGCGACAAGGCTTAGAAAAACGGGCGGCGGTCTCGCCGCCATTACGCTCGCAGGTGCGCTTGCGGTGCAGACAGTCGGCGGGTTCGAGGGGCTGAAGCTCTACGCCTACCGCGATGTGGTCGGCATCTGGACCGCCTGTTACGGCGAGACGAAGGGCATAAAGCCCGGCATGAAGTTCTCCAAGGCCGATTGCGATAACCTGCTGATCGACAGCCTAGTCGAGCACGAGGCCGGCATGCGTGGTTGCCTCAAGGTGCCAGACGCTCTGCCGATCCAGACATACATCGCCGGCGTGTCGCTGACCTATAATATCGGCCCCGGCGGCTTCTGCGGCTCGACCGTGGCGCGCAAGCTGAATGCCGGAGACATCCGCGGCGCCTGCGACGCCTTCCTCATGTGGGACAAGGCGAAGGGCCGCAAGATCCCCGGCCTGACGAAACGCCGCGTCGCCGAACGGGCGCTCTGCCTGCAGGGTGTCGCAGCATGATCGCGTTCTTCTTGAGTCCCATCGGCCGCCGCCTCGCCGGCGCGCTGGCCGCGCTCGCGCTGCTGTTGGCCGCTTATGCCCACATCGACCACCGCGGCTACGCCCGCGCCGAGGCGCACTACAAGGGCGTCATTGCTGCGGAACATGCGGCCGCAGCCGACGCAGCCATCGCCGAGACCGAACGGCAAGCCGCAGCGAACAACGCGGCCAAGGCCCGCGAGGCGGAGCGCATTGCTCAGATGCAAGCCGAAAACGAATCCCTGGAATTGAATATTAAGGAGCTCGAGCGTGAGGCTGATGAAGATCCTAGCGCTGATGTGCCTGTGCTTGGCGCTCCCGGCGTGCAGCGCATTAACAAGGTCCGATAGACTGGTTGTGCCGCCGGCGCCGCCTAAACTGGTGCGGCCGGACAGCGCATTGACGGCGCGCTGCCTCGGCCCGGTCGACCTTGGCGACAAGGCGTTGACGCAGGCGCAGCTGGAAAAACTCTGGATCACTGACCGCGAGCGGCTTCTGACGTGCATCCGGCGACACTTGGCGCTGCGCGATTTCTATGCCGACCGCGACGCAGGGTTGGAGCGCAGGCCATGACCGGACCAGAAATCATGGCCGTTGTCGGCTTCTTCGTCATGCTCGCCGGCGCCGGCTGGCGCGTCTGGACTCGCGTCGAAGCCAAGGTGAAGGTCGCCGAGGACAAGGCCGACAAGAACACCGCCGACCTTGCCGCGTACAAACTCCATGCTGCGGAAACATTCGCAACGAAGACCAGCCAGGCCGAGCAGACGGCGCAATTGCTGCGAGCCATCGAGGGCGTCGGCAGCAGGATAGATGGCGTGCACGAGCGCCTCGATCGCCTCTACGAGAACTCACCACAGCGGCGCACCACCACGCGCGGCTAATTCCTCTCCCAATCTCCTGGACATCATCATGGCTACTGAACTCCTCGCGGTGGGCTCCACCGCGGCCAATTCCGCTGATCTCGTAGTAGCATCTGGCTCTACCGTGCTCGTGGGCATCAAGGGCACTACGACCTCACAAGCGCGGGTGCGCATCACCCTCAAGGACGACGCGGGCGGCTACACCGATATTGGCGAACTCACGCCTTTCCGCCCCGCGATCGCGATCACCGCGCCAGGCACATACCGCTTCAGCCGCGTCGCTGGCGAAACGTGTGGTGTCTTCAGTGCTTGATAGCAGTACGTTTCTGAGTTCGCCGCTCTCCCCCTTTGGGCGATACAGCGTCGTTGGCCGAATTCCTGGCGGGGCCGGGGGCGGCTTGCCGTCTCTGGCGCCATATACATTCGAGGCGGAGACCAACGCTCTCGCCGCGGCCATTACCGCGCCGACTACCAACGCCAAGCGGTCGATGAACCGCGCAATCAAGCGTCTCAAGGCGGCAGGCATCTGGTCTAGGGCCGTGGGGATGGGCTTCCTAGTTGGCCCTGATGAGGCGACTGCCCTGCGCTGGTGGAATGACCCCTCGCGCACCTGTACAAAGATCAGCACTCCGGGCTTTAACACCGGTTTTGGCTGGACAGCGACGGCGAACGGCCAGGCCCTCAATACCGGCTTGTTAGCCAGCGATCTGAACGGCGCAGGCGGCACCGCCCCGACCGACCTCGGTGCTTACGTCTATTGCACCAATGCGGTTACCGGCAGCAGCAACAGCGACATGGGCGCTATCAACGCCTCGTCTCAAGGCATCAACATTTGCGCCCGTCGAGCGACAAACGACAACCAGACGATCCGTTTGGCATCAGCTGCGATCACCACCATCGCGGCGGATGGCGATACTGATGGCGCCGGTCTTACGGGCGCGAGCCGTTTCGATGCGGCGAACATAACCGGATCCCACCTCGGGGTTGCCAAGAACACGGTTGCTGCTGCATCGGTCGCCCTTCCTTCGATCCCGATCTACTTGCTTGCGCACAACGCAAACGGTTCAGTCTCGAGTTTCTCGCCACGCCGTCTGGCATTCTGGTATGTGGGCCGAGGCCTGACCAACTCCCAAGAGATCGAACTTAATTCCATCTGCGCCGAGTATCTGGCGGCAGCGGGTTACGGGCATGCCTACATCGAGGAAGTCGGGGTTGGCACACAGTCGATCACCGTGGACTTCATCGGCTACGGCTTCGAGGCTCAAACGGTCCTCGCCTGCCTACAGGCTGCCCGAAACGGGTTGACCGTTGCCATGGTTGGCGGTTGGCGTGATCGCTTCAACTTCGGCGGCATGTCGTCAGGCGGTCTCGGCTTCGGCGACATCCTTAATACCGCCGCGTTTGGTGGTCTGGTCAACTGGCTCATTAAGCGCATCCAGGCGATTGGCAACCAGGCGAGCCCTCAATACTATTTTGAGCCCAGATGGATGCAATGGGCGCTACGCGAGCTGCTCACGTTCGAGAAGAATGGCGGGTATAACATCCCCATTTATCAGACGAATGGCGTCCTGTCCGTCACCAAAGATCCAGCCACCAAAGCTGTCACCTCAGTCACCACGATGGACGGGCGCACCTTCAACATTAAGGGCTGGTACGATGGCTCGTATGAGAAGGACTTGGCCGCTGCGGCTGGTTGCTCGTATCGGATCGGGCGAGAAGCTGCGACGGGCGGCGCAGGCGAGCAGTACAACGGCATTCGCGCCACCTACAACGAGTACGCGGGCGTTGATCCGTGGAAGACGCCGGGGGATACAAGTAGCGGCCTGATCAACATGATCCAGGCTGTCAAATCGACCTTTACGCCCGCCCTCAACACCTTGCCTGCGGCGGGAACAGCTCATGACAAAGAGCAGGCTTTCAACTTCCGCATGACGATGACGAACTCGCCAAAGTGGCGCCGGCCGTTGCCGAGCACGCCACCTGCCGGGTTCGACATCGCAGATTACGAAATCCTGCTGCGCTTCATGGCGGCAAACCCAACAAAGACCAGCTTCACCGACTACTTCAAGGCGGATGCCGTTTTTACCTCCAGCGGCGAAAGCAAGTTCGACGTGAACAACCGCGCCGGGCCCGCCGCGCCGTCGACTGACTTCATCGGCAAGAACTGGGGCTATTCGACGGCCAACTACTCGGCCCGCGAGGTTATGTGGAGGGCTCACTGGAACTGGATCATGGGCATGCTGTACCTGCTGCAGTATGGCACCGATCCTCGTATCCCAGCAGCGCTAAAGACGAACTGCCTGAACTGGGGCCTCTGCGCCGATCATTACCACTCGCCGCACGAGAGCGACACGGTCGGCATGAACCCGCAGCTGTACGTTCGCGAGGCGCGCCGCCTAATAGGTGTCGCCACCATGACGGGCGACGAGCTGAAGCGCGGCGACGGCGGTGTGCCATCGATCTCGACCAACACGATTTCCATGATCTCGTATTTCATGGACAGTCACGCTATCCAGTACATCGCCTACGAAAAGACGGCTGGGAACTGGATAGTGGCGGGTGAGGGCGGCTTCGGCGAGCCGGAAGGTTCATTGGGCGGGGCAGACGGCATGTTCCCGCTTCCGCTTGAGATCGCGACGCCTGTTGCCTCTGAGTGCACCAACGGCTTCGTGGGCTTCGGCTTCTCTACCACCCATATCGCGTTCGCAGCCTGCCGAATGGAGCCTACCGCATGGCAGGCCGGCCAGAGCCTTGGCCAAGTGGCTGCGGAAGCGATCAAAAACAACCGCACATTCCAAGATGCGGCGAACTATCCGGCCGCACGCACGGCGCTCTTGGCGAATGCCTTCGCACTCAGCAATGAGACTGTGCCGGTACTCGCACAGGCGACCTAAACATCAGCCGCCTCTCCTTCACCGGGGAGGCGGCTATTTCGTTTGGCACGGGCGCCCAGGGACGGAGTTCCGCATCCACTTGTGGGCGACGATTGAACATGACCTTCCGATGCCGTATCTATTGATGAAAAGGTATTGATGGCGATGTCTGCAGCACTCTTAAAAGAGCGGGTGAAAAGGTTCGAGGACTTCCTCAATCCGGATTGGCCGTCACTGGATGCCGACCCGGGAGAGGTGGCAGCCGCTTACGCGCGGGGTTTCGCAAAATTTGTCCTTAAACTTCGCTCTGCTGATGCACTCGATCGAGCAGGCCTCGCTGAGGAGGTTGAAAGTGCGATTCAAGACAACAATAGAGCGGCCCTGATAGGCTTGAGACTTGCTTGCCTGGATTACGGCACGAGCGCGTATAAAAACGTCTTGCGCTCGCGTCAGGTCCTCCAACAAATGCAGCAACTTATCGATCAGCGTGCCGCTCGCATTAGCGACCCGGGCAAGCGGAGATACTTTCGCGCAAAAAGCGCTGAATCTATCAAAGCGCACGAGCAGGCGGTGGGAATAGAAGAGGCCTTTATCTCTTATCTTCAGCAGGAGATTCAGCCGAAGATCGATAGTAAGATTCGGGAACAAGCCCGAGCCATTGCCGGTGATGAAGCGGCTATTCGGGAAGACCTAAATAAACGATATCCAATAGTCACGGCATACTTGGCTAGATGACCACGCCAATCTGGGTAGATGTCGAGAGCGTGGTTACGATCAACGCCCAGCAGGTCTTTAGGACTGGCGAGACGCACTTTTTGCGAGACCTTGGCGCGTTGGAAAGCGCCGTGATGTCGCCAAGGAACCATTGGCTCTACGAGAGCCAAGATCTCGTGCGAGCGTTTGGCATTATGCTCTTCGCGATCGCGAAGGCGCACGCCTTCGAACAAGGCAACAAAAGAACAGCGTTTCACGCCAGCGCAGAGTTTTTAGCGAAAAATGGAGCCACCCTAATTATGCCTGATGATGAGTTCTGGGCTAGCAAGATCGAGGACGTCGTCTCAGGACGGGCACAGCTGGGAGACTTCATCAGAGTTATTAGGATTTTCATTATTCTGCCCTGAAGGCCAATGTGCAGCCACCAATGTCTGTCTTAGATGCAGATCTGATCAGGATCTCACCCTATACGATGAGCGTGACGGTCTGATCTCGTACATGGAGCTGCCAAACAGGTGATGCAGCATAAAGCCGCGAACCATTTCCACTGGGGTGTTGTTTGCTGGACCTATGATAATTTTTGCGATCAACTCCTGCCGTTGCTCTTCGGGTATGCTTATATCCAGGTAAGGAGCGAGGTGGGTGCCTTTGGCAACATAGTTACATTTCTCGTAGCCGGCCTCGTGAACGATACGCCATTCACGCTCCTCTTCAAAGCCTGGGTTCTTGAAAGCGAACGCGAAATTCTTTGTTGCCTCTAACGAGATATCGGTGGGCTTTCGTTGTCGCTGCTTTTCGACGATCTGCGTAACAATACGTTCCTGCTCGCCCTCGTCATAAATCACTTTAATCGCCCGGCCTCCCATCTTAGCGAGTTGCATTAGCTTCTCACCTCGGAAACCTATGCAGAATCCGCGACCGTCATCGGCGTAGCCGCGCCATTGGCTGAGCAGATCGCATTGCTCTGACAGGCACAATCCCAGGATAGCAGCTTGATTGATGAAATCTCGCTGACTGTAATACCAGCGCGGAAGGAATTCCTGCGCGTTCTGCGCCTGGATAGCGTCCTTCAGTTTGCTGTCGTACCATTCGCCTTCCATGCTGTCATTGGACAGCCGTAGCGCCGATAGCCTGATGGTCGCGTTCGAAATGATCGCGTGGAATGTCGCAGTGGAGCAGTAGTGATACAATATCTCAGGATTGCCATTGTATTGCTCTGGTTTTAACGGATCAGATTCAAAATCAATCATAGTATCTTTTCTTTTCGTGTTCGGTATTATGCGACAATTTTATATGTTGCGCGCCTCGCCGCGGCAAGTAATCCTCAATACATTATCCACACCAGTCGTTCCGCTGCTTCGGGCTCCAGCTGCGAGCGAAGCCTTCCTTCAGCAGCTTCTTGCCGATTTCTTCACCATTCATTCGGTAGATGTTGACGAGCGGCCGGTGCGTTGGTGTCTTGTCCACCGCGCCGCTGAACATCACACGCAGTCCCTTTTCAGCCAAAAGCTCTTTCAGCCTGCCTTTTGCAATCAGCGCCAGCTTCCGTTCCTTGACGCACTTCGCGTGGCTCCCGATCTCCGGCGTGTCGATGCCCGAAACGAACGGAACACCTTCTCCCAGCAGTCGCATGTTCTGCCCATCGCATTTCACGGTGTCGCCGTCGACGGCCGTCAGCGAGGCGCATAGTATCAATCCAGCAATCATTGAACGGTCGTCCCACCCTCCGCAGCCTCGAGGTTCCGTCGCAGCGCTTGTTCGTGTTCGAAAGATTTATGCGGGAAATGCTCAAAGCACCACCATAGTGTCGCCACGGCGGGCGAGGGGCTGTTACCCCAGCTTCCCCAATTGTCGCAGCCTTGGTGCTCGCAATAATGGACGTAGAGGTCTGGCGCTTTAGCCAGCGGTGACCTGTCAATGTCGCTCATTTGACCTCCTGGAGTTGCCAGCGCGCCTTCGGCTTCGGCCATCCGTTCTTAGCCGCGCGAAAATCAGCCTCAGTTTCGGCCTTTCTCCTGGCCTCCATGGCGCCGGTCGCCCAGACTGTAATCCGCATGCGGCCAGCTCTGAAGACGAAACGGCGCTCGGAGGCGTGCTTGCCGGCGGTATATCCTGCACGGAAACAAGCCCGCGCGGCTGACCGGCTGACGCTGTCGCGAAACGATGGCGGCTGCGACCGCCACCAGTCGTTAAATGCCACATCGAAGGTAACGTTTTTTGGTTGCGGGCGGTCAAGCATATCAGTCTCGCTCGTAGCTCGGGCGCCACCCGCGCGTGATGCCTCGGCCCATAGCGCCTTCGGTCAGCACCAACTGCCAGCGAAGGTGGCGGATGTCTGCCAGGAGGGTTCCTATCGCGGCTTGCGCATCGCCTTTGTGATAAGCAAGCACCTCTGCGATCTCATCATCAACCATGGCTTCGCCGATCGGCTGCGCGTGCATTCCGTGCTCCATACTTTCCGTTGTCAGATTGGCGGCCGCCTCGCCGATGTTCTTATTATGTTCACGTCAGCAGATGAGTCAATAATCAGTTTAGGCAAATTGATTTTTAAGATGTTGCTGCTGAACTGCGGTCTTGATGATGGTGCCTCGCAAGTCTTCCCAGCCGCTGCTCAGTGAGACCGAAGCGCCGATCCGCAGCCGCCCGCGAAAGAAGCGTGACCCCGCCCAATCCCAGCTGCTGCTCGACCCAGTGCCGGCGCGCATCGAGCCGTGCCTGGCGCTGCTGTTGGTCTTCGTCGTGCAATCGTATCCCTTGGAGGAAACAATATTCCTCGCATCGCCGACAGCCAGCCCCCCCCCGGGGGGGGGTCGGTCAACGATACCACTGTACGTGTCAGTGGCCTCGCTTACGTGAGCGACATCAGTGGCGGGTTCAGGCTTAGCCTTTACCAAAACTCAGGCGCCGCTCTGAATGCTAGCAATGTGCAACTGTCGGTCACGAAGTCGATGCCGAACAACTGATGCTTCTTGACTTGGGATTCTAAATGAAGAACGGTCCGTGATCGACCAGAGGGCGTTTATGAATCTCATTGACCTGATAAATCGTAAAGACCAGCGCCTGACGCTGAATGGAAATTGGCGGCAGATCAAGGTTAGCTATAACGGCGCTGTGTGGCGCGGCGCCGAATTCTCTGACGGGGCTTCATGCACCATAAGCGGCATCGACAAGGTCTACAGGCTCGCGTCTCTCCCGGGAGTAATTGGTTGGTTTGTTCGGCTTCGAAATATTGCCAAGTTGCCGGTTAATTTGTTTTCGCGGCGAGCGCAGGTGGAGATAGCCCTCTGGAAGAATGGGAAGCGTTTTGCGGCCCAACGGTTGAGGTTCGGCTTATCGGCGGTTGCGGTACCTATGCCCTGGACGAAAAAGCTGGGATCGATACCCGACGGCGCTGAATTGCATCTGTCATTCAAAGCCCCCAAGGGCTATTCCGTTGAGCTTCTTGCGCATAAGGCGCTCGATCGCGCAGAGATCTTAAAACGAGCCACCGGCAACGGAATCGAGATTGGCCCAGGGCCAAGACCTCAAGTACACCAAAGCGCCGCGACGTCGGTTCGATATGTTGAGGAAATGCCTATAGACAAATGGGCGGAACTCTATGATCCAACGGGAAAATACGGGACGCCGCAGGCCGACTTTTCGAAATATGTTATCGGAACCGCTGACAACCTGCCGGCTGAAGATAACTCGCTTGACTTCATCTTCAGTAGTCATGTGTTTGAACATCTCGCCAATCCTCTCGGGCATCTGGTCAGATGGCGGGACAAGCTGGCCGCTGGCGGCGTTATCTTGGCGGTGATCCCGGAGATGCACTCGACAAAGGACGCGACAGGAAAGCCGTCGACGATCGAAGAGATTGAGATCGAATTCAACGCCGGGATCTGGCGCCCGACACTGGCTCACTACGAGCGATATTTCAGCCTCCGCGGCATGCCACAGTCAGCGAACGAAATGATGGAGAAGAACAGCTCAATCCACGTTCACTTCTACGACAAACGCAATCTCGCAATCCTGCTGGAAAAGGCAGTGAAAGAGCATGGCTTCTCGTCCTACGAGATCATCCACACCGAGAACCATAAGGACTTCTATTTTTCGATCTGGAAATAGACAAGGAACTTGGCGGGCCGCGAGGCTAGCTCGCCGTACCGGTTGCTATCTTGTCTGAGGTATTCGATCAGTTTTTTTGGCCCGAATTTCTGGCCATCTCGTCGGTTTTCCTGGATCGGTTGCGGAGGCCATGACAGCCGCAATAATGCATGCGCAAACCATCGCAATCGCGGCAAATCGGTATGTCGTTACCCAAATACGGCTATCCATGCAGCCTCAATGAAATCGCTTCGGCGCGTCCTCGATCTGTTCCAGGATCCGAATAAGTCCCAGGACTGCGTTGGCGTTGAGACCCGCCAGAATGAGACCGGAGCGCTCAGCAATTTTGCCGGTGCGCCAATCGAAAATTGTCTATGTCTGGTCTTTGCGGGCGCCAAAGCGCGGATCTCGATCATGAATTCGTCTCCATCTGCTCCGGACACGGTGGGCCGCTTTGCGTCTAGAACGCAGCCGCAGCCTTGCCAAACACGAAGTCGGCTTCGGTTCCATCGTTGAGGCGCACTCGACCAGAGCCATCGACTTTATTTGCCTCACGGGTAGCGATTACGAAGCCCTTGCGGCCGTCGGAGCACTGAACCGGCATGGAGATCGTGACGGACTGGTCCAACGCATTGTATGTGCCGGCGCACTTTGTCTCTTTGCCCTTCAGCTTGCCGGCCACCGTGAATGATCCACCGGACACTGCGGCGGTTGCCGTGCCGCGCATCACCTCGCCGTTACTCGAAATGACAGCGACCGGAACGGTGAAACCGCACGACGACAAACACACCGCGACAGCGGCGACAACAAAAATGTTAGATTTCATAGAAAGCCCCTCAACCCACGCGCGCAATCTGCACGAATGGTGGTGTGGGGTCAAGACGGATCGCGCAGGCGGACGCCAGGGCCGTTGCCGTTAGAGTCGATGAAAATAACGCCGGCCGCTTCGAGTGCGAGGCGAATAGCATCGACGGTTCGGGATTTCAGGATCTCATCGCCCTTTTCGAAACGAGTGATGGTATTAGTCGAAACTTTTGCCGCTTCGGCAAGCTCCCGCACTCCCATGCCAAGCGCGGCACGCGCCATCCTACACTGCGAGGGCAACATTTTCGCTACTCCGTTGCGATTTCGCCTTGACGTGGCGATTATCTGTGGTATTTGTCTACATCGTAGCGAAAACGCTACCGAAACGCAACGAGGAGACTAAAAATGCTAGCCGCACCGGCCACAATCGACAGACCCGCACTGCCGCGTTCGCTTCTCGGCAGAAGAAGACGCCCCATCAACCCGGACTATTTTTTTGAATACGAGATCGGTCAGGTAGTCGTGCTGGAGTGCACAGGCGAGACTGCCGTTGTTGCCGGCCGCTTCCAAATGATAGGATGCATCGACGAATATTTTATCGAAGTGATCGGCGCGAAGTGCGAGCCGCTACAAGTGCAGGCTCACCAAATCCGCGAAGACACCACACGTTCTTGAGTTTCAATCCTGCCGGTCCATCACCCGGCAGGCCAGCGGCGCCGCTTGAACCGGTGCCGTGGCCGGACGCGTTTTCGCTCTCGATGCGCCTCCGGTTTCATTCGGCCCGCCCTGGCCGATACGCGCTCGGTCGCAGTCGCCGCATGACGCGGCCGAGCGCTCACCGAACACCATAGGCCGGCGCGATCACCACCCGCGACCACACCAGCGGCGCGTCGGCCGGCTCTATTGACTGCATGCAAGAGTTGCGCTAACAAAAACCTAGCGGACATAGGTGCCGCATCGCCTCAGGGCCATGTCTCGAAGCGCTAGCGTTTACGAGACTCTTCAACGCAACGAATCATCCGCTTTGCGGACATCGGAAAACTGCGCGCTCAAGCGGAGCTCGCGGATGATCAATCACGCGCGCCTTGAGCCGCGTTGCTAGAGGAGACCTGACATGACCAACACCCTTTCCTTCGAGCTCAACAAAACCGCAGAATGGCGCACCCGCAAGCTCGAGCGCCACCCCGAAGACTCCCGAAATCAGACTGCACGAATATTGCTAGCCCAGTTGTCCGAGCAGGATGCAAACGTTGAATTGGCGCGCCGCTATGACGCCATTCAAGACGATGAGGAAATCAGCGCTGAACGCCTTGGTGAGGTCCATTCTGAAATCCTGGCGGAAATCGGTTTTAGCTGGGAACCGAAGCACGTCGATGAAGTGCTGGAGCGGATCATCAATCGGGCAACGGGCAAGGCGCCAACCTTGACTGATGTGATGGAGGTCCAACGTAAACGTGGCGAGGCAGACGCTGCGGCAGCCGTAGATGGAAAGACTGCCAACTAATACAAGCGCTCCGTCGGCCTCACCAGCCGGCGGCTTTTCCGTTTCTCGGCGCTGTAGTAAACAGTGCAGATGAACAGCACGCCCATCCATCTCCGACAGAAACGCGTGCGCCATCGGGGCGCACCGACTTCGTTCGGAGATCGACATGCATCACAAGAGAAAGCGCCCGCGCAAGGCTTCCTGCGGGCTCTGCAAGCCGCATAAAACGAACGGCAACTGCCCGCGTCACAAAAACATGCAGTGGGGCAACCTGCGCCGCTACCTCTCTGGATCTGACGAGCTTCGCTGCGAGGGTGTCAGGGTGTCGGACAGGGATCGGCCGTACAGGCAGTAGTGGGGGGTGAGGGATCGGCAGGGATCGGCCTCACCTTCTAGTGGGGCTTTTCTGTAACTTCGGTCGTCTTGCTTTGCCCGAGAAGCTGCATGATGGCGACTTCGTCATGTGCTTAAAACTAGGGCTGCCGTCGTCGCTACTGTACGGCCGAACATAACGATTGCACTCGGGGCAAAGGTATACTGATTTACGCCTGTAAAGCGCCTCCTGTATTCTGCAGTCTTCTAGTTCACCCATCAGGTTGCGCCGCTTGGCTGAGAGAAGAGGTGCCATTAATCACCGGATGCCGCCAGGCGGCTTTTCGCTTGCTGCTTTGAAATACGAATAGACAGTCTCAACCCATTCTCCACCTGGGATTTTTGCGAGCACTGGCACAATTCCACCGGCGGACAAAAGAGCGGTGACGATTGCTGTCGCTAACCGCTTCCGCCCGTCTGCGACGATATCGCGGCCGATCCCCAGAGCGACCTTCGACACGACCGACCAAACATTCTCCAGTGAACGCGTTAGCGACAGAACATCCCGGTTATCAGGAGTGTCGCTGTCCTGAACCCACCGAGAGGCAGTGTCCAGCGCATCGACTACCGCTATATCGGCCAGATGTTCATCCCGTAGCTGCTTGACGAGTTCTGCGGTGGCCTGAGTGAGTTTTTCGACTGAGCCAGCGTCAATATTAAGGTCTGCCGCGTTCTTCGAATAGATTCGCCAGTCCTCAAACTGCGCAAGGGCGGAGAACACGCTCTCGATGTGGCCGATCAAGAGGCTAAACATTGTCGGTGATAGTTCTTCAATGTCGCCATGTACGAGCCTGCGGCAGATTTGAGCACGCACTCCCACCTGCACGATATTTTTATAACCCGCCATCGTCGCTTGAAGTTGCCGAAAGGCCTCCTTGAGACGAGGCGACGAGTTTGTCGCCGCCAAGTCACTAATCACGTACTCGCCGTGTTCCACGGCCGCCTCAATGGCAGCCATCGCCATTTCCTTCTCACGTAAAGAGGGGCGCAATGGCTGATCTACGACTTTCAGCACGTCTTCATCGAGCCGAAATTGAAACGCGGCGGTCTTTTGCCCTGGCAAAGACTCGAGCAGTTCGTCTGGCCCAAGTTGATTGAGCCCAAATTTTAGGCCGAGCACCAAATTCCCCAAGTTGGGGTGATCGCCAGGTGGTATTGGGACACTTCTAATCTGCTTTTCGAGAGCCGCAACATCGGCCGCTCGCAAAGAATCGACCTTGCTGATATATCTTCTAACTTCCGCTTTCACAGCAGCTAGCGGAATCGCAATGTGGTACGACCGCTCATAAGATCGCTCCAGACGGCCGACACGCCCTTCCAGCTCAATAAGGAGATTGCGAAGTTTGTCTGGCTTCATGCATTTCCCACCGCCATTGCACGCAAGGAACTATAGGGATCGCGTTGAGAGAGCGCCAGCGGCTCGAGGATATGTTATCCACAGGGCAACAAACGTGCGGATGGATCTTCTTTGCCATCTAAACAGAGCGGCCCTCATCATAATCAGCAATCGCATTGCGGACATGTGTCTCTGAATAGCCGAACTTTTCCGAAGCGATGCGAAGGGCATCCTCGTACTTCACGCCAGCCTCTCGGAGTTGGTGGTATTTCTCGCCAATCTCATGCCAATGCCGCGTAAGGGCAGGACGCCGGCCACGTCCGCGCTTTGGCGGCCGGATCATTTCCGCTGCGAGACGCTGTACGACTTTATCCGCCGTACCGGCCAACAGGAGCCGGACGATCTCAGTCTTGGCATCTTCCGTTCTTCCCTCCGCCAAGGCGGAACGAATGGGAATGGCTTGCACACTAAATCCCTCAGGCAGCTTGGCCATTTCCGCCTCCGATCGCCCGGTCGATATGGTCGCCGATGAAGTCGGTCACACGTCGCATTGGATCCGTGTCCAGATGCGCATAGCGCTGCGTCGTGGCCATGTTCTTATGACCGAGGAGCTTTCCAATAATCGGCAGTCCCTGGCCTCCGCCCGCGCCGATGCTTGCATAGGTATGTCGTAGGTCGTGAAGCCTAAGCTTTTCCAGGCCGGCGCGTTGCGTCACGGCCTTCCACGGGCGGTCAAGGTCTGCGCGCGGCGCTTCGTTCTCGGTGCCGGCATCAGCACCAGCTATCACGTATTTTCCAATTCGGGTCAGGTTCGTAAGGATTGCCTGCGCCTGGGGGGACAAGATCACCGGCTTCTTGCCGGTCTTGGAGTCGGGCAGAAACAAGATACCTCGCTCGAGGTCGACGTCTGACCACATGAGCTTCAAGATTTCACTGCGCCGGCAGCCCGTAAAGAGGTATAGCCTTATGGCAGCTATTGCGTGTTCGCCGTAGACTGTTCGACGGTTCTCAGCCTTGTTCGCGTGCTTAGCCTTGGCTTTTGTCTCGTCAATCTCGTAGGGGAGGCCGATCGTCTCGGCCTCCGTGAGGGCCGCGGCCAGTGCTCCGATTTCTTCGGAGGTCAGAAAGCGCTCGATCTGGTTTTCCTTGAAGCGCTCGATAGAGGCGACTGGATTGAAGCCGACGGGAACGATCCTCAAGTCTTGCGCCCAACCATATATGGCGGACAAAGCGGCCAGTGCACGATTGGCCATTGTGCGCCCACCGTTCGCCTTGTCCGTCTTGCCGCGGATGATCTTTGCCTGCATGCGGAGCACGTCAGATGGCTCCACGAGAGAGAATTTCATGCTTCCAAGCACGGGCTTGATGTAGCGTTCTACGGCCAATTTGTATTCACCGTATGTCCTGGGCTTGCGCTTGATTAGGACGTGTTCTTCGAGCCAGGAATCGGCGACATCAGCGACCGTTTGGCCTTTGCGCTCGTCAGACCTTGACGCGGCGGGATCCGATCCGAGCGTCACGCGGGCGAGGGTGCGCGATGCTTCGTCCCGGGCCGCCTCCGGTGAGTGAGTGGCTAGTGTGCCGATCTTGATGCGCTTCTTCGAAACGCCGCGGCCGCCGGCGCCAGGCCGGTACTCGATAATCCACGACTTGGCGCCGGTCGGCATTACCTTAAGACCGAAACCCTTGAGGGTGGCATCGTAGTAGATGGTAGGCTTTGCGCTGGGCACGATGTCCGCAAGCGCCTTTCGGCTGATTTTGATTGTCGGCAATTTCCCCTCACTTCATTTAGTCGCCACCGAGTCGCCACCGGCGACAGAAACACGGTGAAACTCGATGATGCATTCAACGGGAATATAGGAATAAAATGACGAAAAAACAATGCAATATGAAACAGAAGGAAATTAGATGAAACACAACAAGCCTGACTTTTAATCAGTAGGTCTCGGGTTCGAACCCCGACGCTCTCACCATAAAATCTTTAAAATCTGCTAGTTACGGGACATACTAATAATCCGTTAGCTGGCTTTCGGCCGGGGCTAACGCCCCGCTAACGGACGCCGTTCGGCGGCTGGAGCTAACCTAAAGCCGTTCTTCTTCCGAATCCTTTCGACAGTATCGGGTGCGGGTTCTACGAGGGGATCGTAAGCAGCCTCAAGTGGTTGGTCTGCTATTCGTGGGGCTGCCGGGTTTACCGTAGGAATCCACACTTGCAGCCGTGAATTCTGGCCATATGTCCGCATTCAATGGAGCGAAAAGTGGGTATACTGGGGAAAACCCGGGGGAAAACTTGGGGAAAACCTGGGGATTGGGCCTGTCTCCCGGTGCCCACGGGTACTGCTTTAAGCCTGGATGAGCTTCAGGCTAAGCGTCAAAGGTGACGAAACCGCTCAAACGAATCAGCGGCATACAGAAACCATCTTGGTCAACACCTGTCATGTCGCGAAATGTGCTGATTTCCTTTGGACTTTTATTTCCGGTAATCTCAGCATGGGTTAAGCCAATCGACCGCTCGCGGAAGTGCGGCTGGCCCACTGTCCACCGGATTGAAAGGAGGCCATCATGGCTGCAATCTGGAAATTCGTGGTGGCAGCGGCGCTCGTGACTGTTGGCATGCACTACGTGGCCGAGGGTTATGAGAAAATGAAGGAGGCCGTCTCGGCAAAAAACCAAGACGGACCTCACGATACGAAGAAGTAGCCGTTTGCTGCGTGGGGAAAGGATTTGCCTCGAAGCGCCTTTCCCCTTTTCTTCGTCATTTCACTTTCCCTCACATCGGTCCCAAAGTCAAAAGGGAGTTCAACATGGAAGCAAGAACTAGGAGACCTTTTTTCTCCCGCTTTGGATATCCCAAGTTTTTGGGAGGCGCCCCACTAAGGTGACGGAGTGCTTGGAAAAGTCAGCGCAAACATTCGCACGTACTCCAGTGAGGAGACCTGTCGCCACCGGCAAGCGTCTTCCCTTATTTGTGCAGAGCTCGGCCACGTGTAATTGCGGAGTGGCTTGCCCGGAGCCTCAACCTCAAGTAGCGGCAACGGCGGCGTCTTCCATGTGGCGGCGCTCCACCCGGCGGGCGTTGGCATCGCTCTTATCGGCGTCGCGAACTAGGTCCATCCACGCGACGCCCAGCTCGGCCGCGAGTTGCTGGAATACCGCATGGTTCAAGACGAACTGCCTCTGCCAGCTTGCCCGCGCCAGGCCGGGGCCAACAATCCGCTCGCCGTGCATCCGGGGGAGGACCACGCCATAGACCAGCCGAAGAGCCTTCTCAGTGCGGCGCAGTGGATCGTCGGGCGTGATTCGAGGTGCGCGGTCGGGGTCCCGGTCGGCCCTTATGCCGCCTCCAGGGCGGTCCCTCTGCGGAGCCATTGGTCAGTGCACGTTCTTCAAGCGGGCCACCTCAGCGGCGAAGCCCCCGGCCTCGGCGCGCTCCGGTGCGGCGTAAGCCTCGCCGTCCTCTGCGATCCAATTGATCGCTGCCATCTCGGCTTCCTCGCGTCCGCGCCGCCCTACGATGACGACCTTGCCGTCCTTGATGCCGAACTTGTGCTGCGACATGAACAGCGCCACAGCGCCGGGCATAAGCTCCGGCTTGACGAACTGCGCTAGCTGCTCCCGCACCTTCTCGACCACCCTCCGCCGGTTGCTCTCATCCCTCAACTGAGCGTTTTCCCGGCGCAGTTTGTCATCCTCAAGCGCCCTAGAGACGTTGGCAATCAGAGCGTCTCGCTGGGCGTGGTCAAGCGTCAGGCGGTCACCGTTCTGCTTGTAGAAGTCCCGAAGACCCTCAGGAACGCCCTCGATCGAGGTGATTTCCTCTGGCATTTCCTGGGCGCTGGTCAGCACGCCCTCAAGATCGATGTCTACCTTCATGGCTCTACTCCTGCTGTGCGATTACGGCCTTTATTGCCTGCTCGGCTGCCTGCGCGTTGGCTGCTGCCTCGGCAATTTGGACGGCTGAACCAGTGGTCGCGCTGGCAATGTAGTTGATAAACGAGCGCCCGCTGCGCTCCGTGGCTTCAAGGGCGGCGGTGAGCCGCTTGAGCCGCGCCTCTTCCGCCGGGTGGAACGTGGTCCGGTAACGGTGGCGGACCATGTCTTGGCGGGATTGGCTCAGGCCGACCAGCAGCGCCGGGCCACGCAGCACAGCGGCTATGATGCTCCCATCCATTTCGGCGAATGCCTTGCCGATTGCCTCATCGCGGGCCTTTTCGGGCATACTGGCAAGCCGCGCTCGGATCTCAGCCTCAAGCCCGGCGGATAGTTGATCGCGCGGGGCAGGGGGCGTGCTGGTGCGAGCGGTGATCTCCGCTACTTCTTGCTGCACCCGCGCCTTGGCTTCGTCCAGCTTCTTCGCGGTGGCCTCGGCCAGCTTTAGGGCATTGTCCCTCAGCTTGAGCCGTGCAGCATCCGGCGACAGCAGCCGATCCTTGGCCAGCGTATCGGCGTAAGCCGCAAGCGACTCGCTATTGAGCCGAGTGGTTCGCACGGCGGTAGCGAGTGAGGCAATTGTCGCGTCGTTCTCCACCTCGCCGCTGGGCGCGCGGGCATAATGGTGTTCGACGGCGGCTTCGTGAATGTCTGGCGGTGGTCTGAGCTTCATCGTCTTCTCCTTTAGACAAAACCGGAAATGGCAGCTTGGCCTCCACCTGTCCGGGGGCGGGAGGCCCACCAAAGAGCGATGGCGATGCTGAGAATGAGGTCGTCGTGCTTGCCTTCGCGCGCGTTGAAGCTCGCGCGGCCTGCGGCGCTGACGGTGCGGCGGAAGTCCTTCAGCTCCTCGGCTAGCGCTCCAGCGTCGGTCAGCTCGGCAGCAAAACGCAGCTCGCCAACGTGTAGCCGGGCGTCCACGGTGCTGATGAGATGCGCCTTCGGCACGTGCCAGCGGCGATTCTCGGGATTGGTGATCTCATTGCCGGCGGTGATGGCGACCCGCTGCGGTCGCATGCCGGCGGACTCGAATATGTCGGAGACGGCCCGGCCCACGCCCGTTTCGTCGACGACGAGGTCGCAGCCGTTGCGCAGGGGCGGGCGGTCAAGCAGTTCGGCAACGCGTCCCACGACCTGCGGGTAGGGAGTGCCCAGCGGCACACGCTCCAGAGCACGTACATCGAATCGGGTTTCGCTGCGTTCGCGTGTTACGTTGGGCCTGACGTGATCGCCGTAGGATAAGCTCCAGTCGCCCGTAGGCGTCACCGTATGATGGATGACGGATATAGCGGTGGGGTCATTCGACTGACCAAGGTCCACCCCCATGATGAAGCGGCTGACCGGCACGACAGGTATGCGCTGCCACGGTCCTCTGGCGCCCCGGCCTATCGGAGGGCTGGAGTGTGCTACCATAGTGCTCTGACCTCCTGCGTGAATGCGGCTTCGATAATGGCGAGTGGGAAGACGGCCTCCTCAGGGTCGTGGAACTCTAAGCCGTACTCCTCGCTGAACTTGATGGCACCGAGGGCTTTCAGTTCCTCGTCCAGAAACTCCTGCGTGATCCGGGGGCATTCGCTCGCTGGAACCCTCACGCGCTCCCACGATGGATCGTCGCCGACCCAAGCCTCGTAGAACCAGCCGCGCTTGCCCGCTGGCGTGGTCAGGGCAACTAGGCGAGCGTCGCGTTTGGTCGCCATCATCGGCCGTACCGCAGTCAGCAGTTCGTCTTCGACGCGCGCCGCCTCGTCCATGACTACGAGGTCCACCCCGGCAATTCCGCGGATGGTCTTTTCGGTGCCGGGTAGCGAAAGAATACGCGCACCGTTCGATAGCTCAGTTCCCTGTTTGCTTTCGGCGGTGGGGCGCGGCGCGCCCGGCAGCCGTCCAAGGAAGCCGACGATGGTGCGGAACAACTCGTTGGACTGGCGCTGCGTGGGACTGACGACCACGATCTGCGCTGCCGGGACGAAGAGTGCTGTCTGGATGACGAGGAAGGCCGCGACGGTGGACTTGCCTGATTGGCGGGAGCACAGCAGCAGGGAGCGCCGGGGGTTGGCGTCTAGCAAAGTTGCCTGCCATGGGTCAGGCTCTATGCCGCACTCGCGGGCCAAGGTGACGGGGCTCAGTGCGCGGGCAAGGTCGCGGGCTAGCATCGATGCTGTCTCCACGAATGGCGAAAAGAGGCAGACCGGCGCGCGTCGGGCAAACACAAAGGAGAAGGCCCGGAACGACACTCAGGGAAACCAGCCGGAGACCTGTGCGTCGGCGCTGCCGGTCTGCCTTCACCCAGCGCGCGGCGGGGCTGCGCTGGTACTCGGAGGGTGAGCCTGCCGAGGTTCTTCATGAGCCGCCAACCCCGTTGCCGGGTACAGGGCCGCTGGCGTAGGAGTGGTCGATCACCATGCCTTCGGCGAACCGCGTCTCTAGCCCCTGGAGCACCAGCGCGACGGCCTGCCGTGCATCGGGAAAGCCCCGTAGCGCCTTGACGAGCTCGGTGCGCATCTCGATGTAGACCGGGGATACGAGCACGTTATTGTTGATGGTGGTGCCGGTGTTCAGGTCGCCAAGGAGCTTGCCTGTTAACTCGAGATTCCGGTGCAGCTGGCTGGAGATGCGCGTCACTGCCGCCGTATCGCCAACCTCATCGGCGGCGTCCATCGAGGCGAAGAGCCGGTGGCGAAGCGCGACGATGTTGGACAGCAGCGACTGCGATTCCGTCTCTCGCAGCCGGTCTATGTCCATGGGTAGCTCGGGCCCGGCCAAGAGCTGCGCCCTTAACTGAGGCGGCATGTGGTTCTTCGCGTGACGGCGCAGGCTATCGGAGCCGAGCTTGTAGCGCCGGGCGAGCACTGCGAACGGTACGTTGCGGGCCAGTGCGAGGTCAATGGCTGCGCGCTCACGGTGCCTGCAGACTGAGCATTCCGGTCCTCGTTTGGCCATGGCGGCGGAACTCGCTAAAATCGACGGCGGGTTACTTTTGATTAGCTGAGCGTTAGCTGCATCAACTCTTAGTTGTATACTAGCGTGCTAAAGCTTTGATTTAAAGGGTTTTTATATGCGTTAACCTGCTAATAGATTATAAGGCGGTCGCAATCGAGGAGAGTGAAAGCGCGTAGCGCAAAGGGCGACGACGCGGGAAGGAGGGCCGAGGAACTTACCTGGGGTGGTCAGTCATTCGCTCGAAATCCCTTATAAAGCGATCGCAAACATCCTTTACCTGATCAAGGTATTGCATCGAATTCGCTGAGCAACCTATTACCGCTTCGCTCGGACTGATTTCGAGGCGAGTATACCGCTCTTTAAGCTTATCGATCGATTCATCGATAGACTTGAGCAATTGCTCATGTCGCATGTACGTCACTTCGATCTCCGATTGGATTCGGATAAATTCAGTTCTGTCTACTAAATCCTTTAGAAACCCTAATCTTTTTATTGCTTGCTTTTTGAACTCGACATCGGATGGGATATTATTGATCTCCCAAAGCTCACCTTTTGAGGCGATCTGATTTCTTATATTCACCGAAGTCTCAGCCGCCTTCTGTGCCAACATGTAAGTTGGTCGCGCCTGAATACCTATTGTTGTCCGATGATGTTTCTCTGCTGCCCGCACCTGCTTCGATAGGTAGATGATGGTTGGCACCGCAACAACAACGGCAACCCACCCGCCGAGCGCCGACATCCACTCTCGCAAGCATTCATCGTCTGCGCCGTAGCACCATGTGTCACGCGAGAAGAGCGAAGCTCCCCCATACATCACACCAACGTACGCTCCAATGACAAGGATGGCCGTCGCCGCCCAACCCCAGCTGTCCCAATGCTTCTGCATAATCCTGCCCCACAACGCCCGGATGCCGAGCGTATGTAAGAGACGGCTGACTCGCAAGGCTCCGTAGGAGCCCGCCTACAAGCGCAAAGCTCCCGCCGAGGGTACCCTAGAGCGCGGCTCGGCCGCGAGAGCTAGGGGTCCTGCCAGCGGTCGCGGCGCTCGTACCGCGCGGCGAGCGACGGGGCGGCCCTTACCGTGCGGTCAGCCACCGGGGGAGCCTCAAATTAAGCGCTACTTCACGCGCACGTACGTATATAGGGGCGCGGGCGTACAGTCGGTTATAACGATTATACGTATATACGCGCAGTAAAAGCGTAGGCGCAGCAGGCGCTTGCATTATTCACGCCCCCCGGACTTAACGACTATAGCCTAAACTAAAAGTGGCGCGTTCCGCGATCCCGCCACGAAAAGCGCTCGCCTACTACCAAGCGCCAATCGCCGGCAGCGCTTTTATAATCGTCCCGACGGTTATAAAGGCGGCCTTGCAGTGGGTGGCAGCGGGAGCTCAACCGGCTTGTCAAGCACGCTCATCCGCACCCACTTGACGGGTATCCCCTTTGGGCGACCCTTCACGATCTTCATCGTCTGTTTATAGTTATCCTTGCCGACCGCCTTCTTAATCAGGGTGCCGATCGTCTGCGTCGTTCCGTTCTTGAAACGCGAACTGCCCGTTCGAAGGAACTTGTCAAAGTCCTCAAACCGGAAATACACGCGGTCCTCCTCCGGCAGGGGAACCGGCTTACCAAGCAGAAGCTCATCGATGCTTTCGCCTCGATGTCGGTCCATGCAGAAGCTGCGAAGCTGTTCACGCATCATGTATTCAACAGTCTCGTCCTGCGGCACCTCTTCGAACTCGGCCCGCGCGCGGGCGTCGCGAAGGCGCTCGTTCCAGTCGTTGACTTTCATGTGACGATAGACGGCACCCAGCTGGCTGGCGCAGTGCACGTTGAACGCAAAGTAGTTCATGATCTCCTTCACCGGCAGCGTTATGTCACCATACCCAGACAGCGTGAGACGCCATTCAACGGTCTCACCACCCGTCCGGACGACTAATTTTTCAATCCTCGGATACAGATCGCCGCCATCGCCGTCGCTCGCGTCGGGTGGCTGCTGTCTCCCATCCTTGATGCCTTTGCGTACATGGCCTACAGCTTCGCCGTACGGCAGCCGGGCGCGAGTGGCGGCCTCCATCAGAGCGTCGAAGACAACATCTTCCTCTATCCAGCCCGCGCCGATCATCTTGCCCATGTCCTTGGAGAGTCCATAGAGCAGCTTGGCTCTCCCTCCTTCTGGCGCTTCGGCTATCTCAGTCACCGATGCGGCCAGCTTCCGCGCCGCCCGGTCGGTATCTTCGCCGCTTGCTGGAACACCTTCCGGCGCGGGCGGGCGGGTCAGCGCCGCAATTGCCGTTGGTGACTGGCGCGCCTTTTCCGCCGTCTCAAGAAACTCCGCCACCGCCATCCCTAGCCCCCCGGCCTTCACGCCGTATCGGTCGGAGGTTTCGCCGCCAAAATATGGCATATTCATCCAGTTACCGAGGCCGGTGGCCGGGGGATACGTTTCCGCGTCAGGGTGGCCGAGCCGACAGGCAAGCGCGGTCAGCGCGGCATTCATCGCGGCCTGCGGCATCCAATCGCTGGCGAACAGCCAAACGTGCCCGCCGCCACTCTTGGAGCGCGTCAGCACCAATGGCAGACCCTCGCGCCGGATTTTACTAGCAAGTTCGCCGTGATCGATGCCGCCGTCGTAGAGGTCAATATCGACCACTCCGACCCGGCTCATTCCGTCCTCGCGCAACGGACTGACGCCGAGCGGGCGGGCGCCAGCAAGATGCTTCTCCCACAGCTCTGGCGAGGAACGACCCTTTACGTCGCGAGGTCCGTTGCCAGCCTCGTCTTTCATTTCCATCTTGGAGCCGACAAGACGCAGCCGCTTGACGTCATACGTGCCGTGCCGCTGCTCAGCGCCACGGAATAGTTCGTAAAGGCGCTCCGCAGCGGAGCGCCCCTTGAGGTTGTTGTTCGGCTGGAGGGTCATTCATCACCCTCTTTTGCCTGTGCCTCTAGCTGCAGAGCAGCCTCGTACCGGCCCTTGAGGTCATGGAAGTGCGCCCCTGACCAGTTGCACCGGCAGCAGTCGTAGAGCGCGAATTTGCACCCATCGGAATAGGTGAACCGCCGCACCCGCAGCGTGTCGTCGTCGAAGGCCAGAGCGCGGCTTAGCCGGTCTTCGCTCTCCTTGTTCAGCAGGAAACCCTCACTGGCCTTTTCCTGCTTTCGGCAGGCATCCTCTAGGCAAGCTACGCACTCCTCCGTGAACTCGTCTAAATCGCGGCGCGGGCTGTTCTCCAGTATCGCCTCGATGCGCGGATCGAACAGGGCGGGGTCGGGTTTACCGGCATCGGCCGGCACGCTATTATTCGACCCGTTGCGAGTAAGGTTGTTACTGGGCGGGGCTGCAACCCCGCCCTTATCTTTTTCGTCCTCAGCCATTGGCGGCCTCCGCGACATGGACCTCGCCGCGCCGAATGAAGTTATCGAGATCGGAGCGCCGGTACATGACGCGACGACCAACGCGGCAGAAGGTTGGCCCGGTCCGGCGCCACCTCCACCAGCGCAATGTGTCAACTGGGACGCCACCAAGATATTTCCCCGCCGCAGAGGGCGGGAGTAGTTCATTTTCACCAGCCATTACTTTCTCCTTGCTGAGAAATACTACCGTTATTGGTAATAGGCTGGTTGTAGCCGGTCACGGCCGGCACCCCAATAAGGGGCTTTAAAAACCTATTTGCGGCGCGCGATGGTCTTGGTCAGGAGAAGCCAGCGTAGTTCTGCGTTCCGCGTAAAATTGTCCTTATACTGCTCCTTTGCCTTCTTAGCCTCGTTCGCGGTCATCCCGCAGATGAGCTTAGCCACCTCGGTCGCGCGCCGGGCGATGTCAGTCTGGCTCGCCGACGACGTTTGATAGGCGTGAAGAAGCAGCCTCTTTATCTCCTTGTGCTCCTGAACAAATTCGATCTGTCTAAGAGACAGTTCTACGCTGGGCTGCGAGCGATTGGTGAATGCCCCACTTTCGAGAAGCTGCGCCACGATCTCTAGAAAGGCCTCGGTTGGGGACTGCCGCAGAGCCGCCGCCATCAGGCGACCCCTGTCCGCTGGTGAGGTGATAGCGCTGCGCACAGCGTCCAGTTCGTCGGCCCGCATGTGGTACTTCGGATCGAACATGAACCGCTCGTACCCGTCGGAATTTTCTGCCCCGTGCCGGAGGCTCTCCGCGAGTACCCAGTCGGTTAGCGCGGCTATGCGCCGCGCGTCCTCTGCCTTCTGTTCTTCGATGACCTTTTGCTTTTCGACGTCTGTCGCGCGGCGAGGTAACTTCTCTCGTTCGGGATAGCAGACTGTTTCCCATGCCGGCGTCGTGTGATCGCTCACTCTTTCTCTCCCCTGATCGACACCACCTTGCCCTTCTTTGCAGCGGCCTCCACAGTGCGCTCGCGCCGCGCCGCCGCCGACCGCGCCGCCTCGGCCAGCACCTCACGGCTGACGTGGGTGTAGCGCATAGCCGTGGCTACCGACTTGTGCCCAACGACCGCCATTCCGACTGCCATAGGCAGGTCAGAGTCCGTGTATGTCTTCGTGCTGAACCAGTGCCGGATGGTATGCGAGCTAATCCCGTAACCCCCGGTCACTTCCGCCTCCTTCATTACGCGTTTGAAGGCAGAACCCAGAACGTCCACACGCAGCGGCAGCTCCGGGTCGGTGGCCGGGCAGACCCACGGCGAGCCGACGAACCGGGGGGCAGCCTTGAGCAGCCGCTCCACTTCCGGCGTGATGGGCTTCTCCAACTGTCCGGTTTTGGTCTTGGGCCAAATTATCAGCCCGGCCTCGCGGTCAATGTAGCTCCACTGCAATTTGCACACTTCACCCGCCCGCGCCCCGAGCGCGAAGATGAGCCGGACGGCTATCGCCGTCGAAGGCTGTAGACGACCCCCCGCCGCCATCGTCTCGGTCGTCGCCAGAAGGCGGGCAACCTCGTTTTCCGTGAAGAGCCTCGTTCGCCGCTTCGTGCCCTTCAACCCAAGCTCCTTGAAGTCCAGCGGCGGCGGCAGCGCGTTGCTGTAGAGCGTGGCCTTCTTCTTGCTGCGCGACCAGTTGAGCGCGGCGCGCAGCATTCGCATAGCGCCCTCGGCTTGCGCCTTGGCCGGGGGTAGGGGCTTGGCATTCGGACTAGGCTTCTTACTGCGACGCTGGCGCGGGCGCTTGCTGAGCCTGTCGAAGAGCGAATGAACATCTTCCATCGTCAGCGCCGCCAGCTTGATCTTGCCGATCTCGGGCTTGAGGATCTTATTCGCTGTCCGCTCGTACTCGTCTGCCGTTTTCTCAGCCAACTGCGACTTCGCATGCTCGGCTACGAACAAGTCGAGCATATAGCCCACCGTAGCTGCATTGCTCTTCCTGGTGGCCTCGCGCTGCGACTCCTCCCGCTCGGCAACCGGGTCCTTCCCCCGGTGGTATTGATTGGCCATCTCGGTCGCTTGATCGAAGGCGTCGTCGGCGGTTGTCGCCTTAATGGTGGCCCACTTCGGCTTGCCGTTGGCGCGATAGACGTAGACGAACGCCTTGGCGCCGCTCGGCCGTATGCGTAGGCCGAAACCCGTTAGGCGGCTGTCCCAGATTAGGCGGGTGGTCTTTCCGTCCTCGTGGGGTTGGGCGTTCTCCAACACGGCGCGGGTGATTTTCTTTTTTGGCTCTGTCTGCTTGCTCACGGCTAGCCTCCGGGCTATCTTGCAGCTAACGCGCGCTCCGGCGTTAGCCCGCGCGCTCCAGCTCTAAACTAACGTGAGTTTTCCTGAAAAGCTAGTATTTTCAATTAAATACAAGCGTAGACCAGCTCCAGGCTAACGCTGCCGGCTCCCGTACCTGCCTACTTTTAATCAGTAGGTCTCGGGTTCGAACCCCGACGCTCTCACCATAAACCCGCAATGATTTCAATGGTGTAATCGCAGTAATTGGCGTAAAGCTTTACCGCCAATTACTCAGATTTTATGGCTCATAGCGCATATTTACGGCACATGATTGTCACACGGCACATGAAAAGCGGGAAAGCCGCCGGCAGGTGACGCCGACGGCGCGCTTGTTGGCCACCCTGGCATTGGCAACTAGAAATCGAAATACACGCTTACGCCTGACCGACGATGATACGGGTAATGGCGATAGCCGTAGTCGCGATACGGGTAGTAATCGCGATAACCATAATAGTCGCGGTGGCCGTAATACCGCGGACGATAGCACGAGCCATAATACCGGCAGTCACGGTAAGCGTACCGGTGTTTCTTCCAGTGGCCATACGCATGTCCATGACCGTGGCGACGGTAATGGATCAGATCGACGTCGGCGGCGGACATCGCTATTGATTTCGGCACGACCATCGGCGTGGCGCTTAGCGGCAGGGCGAAAGATGCAGACAAGATCATTGCTGCAAGTGTGGAAAAAAGCATCCTCATCGGCGCATCCTTTCAGGCTGCGATTCTGGGCTAATGAGCATTAACCTCCGATGAACGGCTACGTGCTTGAAGGAAGACCGGCCGGCGCGCCGCTGATGTGGTCGCGGGTGGTGCTCGCGCCAGCCTAAGCTCCAGCTTGACGAACCGGGCTAGGTGCTCCGCACCATCTCGACCACCCGCCGCCGGCTGGCTCCGGGTACGTCATGGCTACGGCCATTGCCTTCTGCCTTTGATCAGATGTCGGCGGTCGATATTTCGGCCTGAATATCCCTGTCGCCGCCAACGCCATTCAAGTAGGTTTCCAACTTGCTGCTAAATACAACCTAAGACGGCAAAAATTACCATATAATCCTAGGGTAGTCCTAAAATGACCGATCTGATAAGTTCTGGGTGTTGCCTTACCAATCCAACAAGGCGCAACAGTGGAGATCGTCATGACCGATAATTCCAAGACTCCTCCCGCCAAGAAGACAATCCAAGACCCCCCAGAATACGCGGCTGCCGCTCTCAAAAAGGCGCCGAAAGGTTCACTATCGGGCGGTTCCGAGGATTGGTTAGGCGGGCCGCAAAACGGCGAGGAAGAAAATCACCTTGGTGATTGGTTGGGCGGGCCGCAAAACGGAGCCGAATTTTCCGGCAGGGGAAGGCCACCCGAGCCAGTATCTCAAGATCTTCGAGGCCAGCTTAAATGGAATGAGCAGCGTACCGGCGAGACCGATGATTGGCTGGGTGGTCCGCAAAACGGAGCCGAAGCGCCTGGCTCCAAGGAGAGTGGTCCGACAGGCTCGGGCAAAGCGCAGGGCGAAGGGGCAAGAAACCCCCAAACGGGCGAACGAATTGCAAGGAACCCCCAAACGGGAGAGTAGGCCGCCGCCAAGCGCCGCCGATGAATATGACGCCGCCCAAGAGCGGGCGAGATACGCGCTTCACGGCAGCGCACTACCTCCAATGCGGAAGCAGTGGGCGTTGGCTACATCGGCCTTTCTCGCAAAGACATCCATGATGCCCGCCTGATCAGTGCTGACCCCGGCGTTGTCCGGCGGGCACGCCGCGCCGCGAAGCCTTCGGTCGTGGAGGACTCGCCAACTTGGCGACTGCTCATGTGACGCCTTGATCAAATGCGGCAGGGGCAGAAGGAAACGGTCGGGCTTGCGACCGGCGGCGAACAAGCACTGGGGTATCGAATATCCCGGTGGTTCCCACTCTTGCCAGGGCCCCGGTTAACTCCCGGACCTCGGCTCAAGCGCCCTTCAAGAAGCGGAGGTAGTCCGTGACCGCCATGGAGATCGTCGCAACCGCTACTAAGATGCTCGACGCGGCGACGAGCCATCCGATTATCCGCTCAACGTTGCTGAAACGCCTTTCGACCTGGAGCTTCTTGCCGTCCCAATAAAGCAAGTTGTCATCACTGACCCCAAGCCGACCAAGCCCATCAAGAGAAATAGGGCCGACTCCATGTGGCCAATGTGGGGGTGGCTCTGCGCCAACAGCTTTGGCAGACGCGCCACCCTGGTTCAAATCAATATCCATAAAGCCCCCATGCTGGTCCTACGCACGCCGGGAAGTTCGCTCAGCGCCCGCTAAACGCAAGACCAGTGATCTTGCCCCCAAGTTTTCCAGTTTTGAGTTCGCGCTTCCGCAGTTTGTGAAGCTCACCGCGATCTGGGTCAGCGGGAGCTGGAATTTTCCGGCCCTGGGCCTCTAAATCTTGCCCAGATGTTTCGGCCAGAATTCCCGGTGGACTTTGGCGGCTTCCTCTTCGAGGTTCGTCGGGCCAACCACGGTGACGGCACGCGCGCCGGTCTGCAACACCGCCCGGCTGGGTACGTTCAACCCGATCCCGGCAATCTCCCCAAGCCGCGTCTCGGAGCACGCAAACACCATGCGTCCGATACCCGACCAGTAGATCGCCCCGGAGCACATCGCGCACGGCTCGGTGCTGGTGTAGAGCGTGCAGTCAGCGAGAAAAGCAGGGTCGTAGTGCTGTGCCGCCAGTTTGATCAGGTTCATCTCGGCGTGGTTTGTCATATCGTGGCCGGTGAAGACGCTGTTTTCGGCGCGCAGGATGACTTGCCCGTCCTTGACCAGGACCGAGCCAAACGGTTCGTCGCCGTTTTCCATCGCGGATTTCGAGAGCGCAATTGCCTCGCGCAGAAACGGCTCGTGATTTTCCATGAGACCCCCAAGAGTTGGCGCGGGATCGATATTCCTCTGAATCGAAAGGATTTCCAAGGGCTGCAGAACAGATCCGAGTTTGGTGATCTGTCCAAAGCCATCATCCTGGTTGCGAATACCGAACGGTTCGACAGGAAACATCTTTGGAAGTTACTCGATAGGGATGTGGCGGGGAGCACATGGGTCGACATACCCAAGTACCTGTCCGTTCCTACGGCTAGGCCGCAACGCTTGAGCGTCATATCGTCAAGGCATATGGCCTTCGCGCAGATGCCCGACGGGGCGGCCGCAGACTTCATTCTCGGAACCAAACGCGTCCGCATCGACTTTGAGCCCGGAGTTATCTTGGAGGTCCCCTGATGGACAGAACACCGAAAACGGCGATCCGCGGAATGATGCTGTACGTACTGGCTCTCCTCGTGTTGGGCATTTTGGCGGGCGCCCTGTACACAATCTATGGCCATCCCGGAGATCCGTCCGAACCACCTGCCGCCGCGGCGATTCAACAAAAAGGTGCGGCTCCGCAGTAAGACAGCTGGGGTAAATCGACTGGCCCCTTCCGAGAACAAATGATGACCGGCAAGGCTTCTGCCGGATCCGGCGCGCGCACCCGGTCAGGTCGTGTTGAAAAGACTTCGTTGCACAGCAAAGGCCAGCAAGCGGGAACGAACATGGCTTTGGAAAGTAAGGCGGAAATTCTGTCGCAAGTCCTTCCCACCAGTAGAGAGCCTATATTTATAGGGGGAACAACCTGCGACAGGGGAGAAGTTCTGCAAGCAGCATGCACAAAACAGGGGAGGAACCGGTAGGAGCAGGTCGGCCTAGAGCGCTGACGGGTCTGGGGCAATCATCCTCTCGCTTGCCTCCTCGATCAGGTGCGCTAGAGAATTTCGAACACCTCATACTCAACGCCACCTGGACACCGGCCGCCTTTGGCGACGGCAACGATCTGGTTGAGCCAGGCGTATTGCGGCGCCGCCGTCTCGAAATAGGGCGTTGTCCGCAGATAGTATTCTGAGGCGTCGACCGCTTCGCCGCGGCCGAGACGCATGTCGACTTCAGGCGAGGAGCGTCTGACGCCGCGATAGGTCATCAAGATCGAGGCGCCGTCGTCGGCCAGGAGCAGAAGTCTCACATCCTGCTGGAAAGTGCCGTCTGCTCGCCCGAGCAGGAGGTCGGAGCCGATCAGGGGCGATACTTGCCCTTTGAGGCGCTCACCCTGAAACGATCCGCCGGAGACGGCAAATATGCGGCGGCTTCCGGCAGGCGTCTGCCCGAGCTCCACCGCCGGATGAAGGGTCATGAAGAGTGTGAACAAGTGCTGAGATTGCAGGGACATTTGACTTCACCTATGGTTGACGCCAAATCCTATCTGCGTGCGCGCTGCCTTCAAAACGCGCTTTGCTTGTGAGCATCACAAGAAGAACTGATGAAGGAGACCATGCGGCCGCCATTGGAGTCCTTGCGAATATTGGAAGCATGCGTGTCCGCCGGCAGCTTCGCCCGCGCGGCCGAACGCCTGTGCCTTACCCCTGCGGCCGTCAGTCTCCGCATCCGCACAATGGAGGCAGAACTCGGAAAGCGGCTCTTTCATCGAGCCGGACGCCGCGTTGTCCCGACGACTGACGCCGTTGTGCTGGCGGGTCGCGTTCGCCAGGCTCTGGATGGCATTGCCGCGGCACTCGATGAGTTTCAGGCTGCCAAGCCGCCGCTGCGCGTGACCGCACCTCCGACATTCGCGTCGCGCTGGCTCGCCCCTCGGCTGTCACGTTATCCCGCGGCAGCAATTTCGCCCATCGAGGTCGACGTCTCCGCCGATATTCGCGATCCGGCCGCTTTTGACGTCGCCATACGGACGGGTCGTGGCGGATGGGACGGGCTTGAGGAATATCGGCTCACGCCCGTTGAGGCAACGCCGATGCTGGCGCCCTCCCTGCTTGGAGCGCAGCGCCTGGAGACGCCGGACGCTCTGGCGGATTTCGAGCTTTTGCCGCATCCGGATTGGGATGCTTGGTTCAAGAGCGCCCAAGGCAGGGCGCCTCGGTCGCTGCGGTTTGCGTCGGTCGATTATCCCACGCATGAGCTGGACGCCAATGCCGCGGTGGCAGGTGCGGGCGTGGCGCTGTTGTCGCCGTCTCTGTTTCGGCCGCTTTTGGACAAGGGACTTCTCATCGCACCTTTTTCACAAGTGCTGACGGGACCGGCCTGGCATTTCGCCTTGATGCGTCTGGATGACACCCGCCTCGCACCCAGGCGGCTCTGTGCGTGGCTTCGGCAGCGGGCGCAGGAACACGCTTGATCGGGGGAAACTCTGTCCTAACTGCGTCGGGATGTTTGATCCCGCAATTTGACCTTTCTGCCAAAAGAACGCACGCCGCCAACGGCGCAGGGCGAGCCGGGATCGCGCACGCAATCGAATTGGCGCCCGGATGCGGTCGGGCCGAATCGGTCCGGCCCTCTGAGATGCTGCGCCCACTTCGAAACCGAGGAGTTCGCCGATGAGAGAACATGCGGTCGTGATATCAGGCGGAGGGCCGACGGGGCTGATGCTGGCGGGTGAACTGGCGCTGGCGGGTGTCGATGTCGCCATCGTCGAACGGCGCGAGAATCAGGAGATCGTCGGTTCGCGGGCCGGCGGTCTGAGTTCGCGTACGCTCGAGGTTCTCGACCAGCGCGGCATCGTCGAGCGGTTCCTGGCTGAGGGGCAGGTCGCCCAGGTGACCGGGTTTGCGGTCACGCGGCTTGACATAAGTGATTTTCCGACACGGCACAATTACGGGCTGGCGCTGCGGCAGAAGCATATCGAGCGCATCCTGTCCGGCTGGGTCGGCGAGTTGCCGGTCGCGATCTATCGCGGCCGCGAACTGACTGGTTTCGTGCAGGACGAGACCGGCGTCACCCTCGAACTCTCCAATGGGTCGTCGCTGCGCGCGGGCTACCTCGTCGGCTGCGATGGCGGCCGCAGCCTGGTCCGCAAGATCGCCGGCATCGCCTTTCCGGGATGGGATGCGACGACCAGCAATATTCTCGCCGAGGCCGAGATGGAGGAGGAGCCGCCGCTCGGCGTCCATCGCACCGCGCTCGGCATGCATGCCTTCGGCCGCGAGGATTATGAGATCCGCGACGGCAAGGTGGTGTTTGCCGGCGAAGGTCCGATCAACATCATGGTGACGGAACAGACGGCCGGCGGCGCAGGCGAGCCGACGCTTGATGATCTCAGGCAAGCGCTCATCGCCGCCTGCGGAACCGATTATGGCATCCACGGCCTGAGGTGGATTTCCAGGTTCACCGACATGTCGCGCCAGGCGGAGGTCTACCGCAAGGGCAGGGTGCTGCTGGCGGGTGATGCCGCCCATGTGCATTCTCCGGTCGGCGGGCAGGGGCTCAATACCGGTGTGCAGGATGCCGTCAATCTCGGCTGGAAGCTGGCCCAGGTGGTGAAGGGCATATCGCCTGCGGCCATGCTCGACACCTATCACGCCGAGCGTTGTCCGGTCGCCGCCCGCGTGCTGCGCATGACGATGGCGCAGGTCGCATTGCAACGGACCGATGATCGCACCGAGGCTCTCAGAGAGGTCGTGCTGGAACTGCTTGGCCTGGAGGAGGCGCGCAAGAAGATCGCCGGCGAAATGTCCGGGCTCGGCATCCGCTACGACCTCGGCGAGGGGCATCCGCTGCTCGGCCGCCGCATGCCCGACCTCGACCTGGTCACGCCGGACGGCCCATTGCGTCTCTTTACCCTGTTGAAAAACGCGAGGCCGGTGTTGTTGAACCTCGGACCGCGCGGCAGCCTCGACAGCGGGCCATGGTCAGGCCGCGTGCCTTTGGTCGATGCGCGCTATGACGGGCCATGGGAGTTGCCGGCGGTGGGGGCGGTCGCAGCCCCGACCGCGGTGCTGATCCGGCCGGACGGTTATGTGGCCTGGGTGGGCGAGGGGTCTCAGGATGGCCTCGACGCCGCGATGAACACCTGGTTCGGGCCGCCCCGCTGACAGACTAAAAAGCCGCTGAGCTAGGCGGCGAGCGAAATCGGCGCGGCGTCCGGCATTGGTTCCGGCATCGGTTTGCCGCGTCGCTCCCAGGTGCGGCGGCTGATGCCGAAGGCTTCCCAAGGGCGGGCGGCGCTGAGGGAGTTTTGGAGATAATCGGCCCTGGAAACGGCGCCGGCGGCCCGCCGCTGCTCTTCCTTTCGGTTTCGGTCGCGCTGCCGCCGCTTTTCCTTCTGCAGTTTTGCTCTTTTCGCCTTCGGCACGTCGAAGGCGCCGATGGTGCGAATGTCGAGCGCGCTGCGTTCGGCATAGCTCAGATGCAGGGCGTGACCGAGCGCGTCGGCGGTGAGCGGAGAAAAGCGCAGCTTCGTCCGCTCATAGATGATTTCCTCGATCGCCGCCTTTTGAGCCCAGGGCAGCCATCGCGCCGCCCAGCCGAGAACCACCTCGACAAACCCTTCCCCGAACTCGACGAAAGCAAGGCTGGCGATCACCTCGACATAGATCAGGGCGTCATCCGCCTCCGGCACGATCTCTCCATGGCGGTGCCGGATCAACTTTTCGATCTCGCGCATGCGACCGCGGAAATGGTTCCAGCGGCCGCCCCGCATCCGGCGCTGCACGGCCTTGTAGCCGAGCAGACAGTCGCCGATTTTGACTGCGGTAATATCTCGCGCAAGACCCTCCGCACGCCCGGCCTCGTCCACTCGCTCCGCCGATCGAGCCCCTTCATCCGCGCCGACGAGACGATCCATCGTTTCTCCTTTGCGACCAGGCCCGAGAGGCCGAAACGCGTTAATGTAGCGGAAGTGGGGGCGGTGAAGCTCGCTTTTTCTGCGCTGTTCCCTGGATTTCTGAAGCGCAGCTCCGCTATCCGGGCAGCCCCGCTATATCAAGCGCGGCGCCGAGAGAGGCCGCCAGAGCCGGGTCGCAGTCGACGCCGGAAAATTGCATGCTGTAGCGAAACGCAGGCTGCAGTTCCAGAACCCGAGCCGCAGCACTCCTCGCGTCGCCGAGACGTCCAAGTTTTGCGAGCGCTGCCGCCAGAAGCATGTGCGAAATGCTGTGGCGCGGATTGTGCTGAACCGCCCTGTAGGCCGCTTTGACGGCTTCGTCATCATGTCCCAGATGGAAATGACCGAGCATGAGGGCATGGAAAGCCGACCATGCCCAAGGGTCGAAGGGGCTGAGGCGCAAAGCCCGCTCGCCCCATTCGATGGCGCGCTCAGCCTTTCCACCCCATCCGAACATTACGCCGCCGACGATATAGGTGATCGCCGAAGACGGGCTGACGGCAAGCGCCGCCTCGGCCGCAGCGAAGGCGGCGTCACGATCATGATCGTCCATGCCGATGGAAAAACCTGCAAACGTCAGGGCAAGCGCATCGTCCTGGCCGTAGAGAATGGCCGCCCGCGCATGCCGGACCGATGCCAGACGATGGTCTTCAAGCAAGCCGGCGCGCAGGAAGAGGCAGTGATGGCACATGGCCGCGAAGGCATGGGCCAGCGCATAGCCGGGTTCGAGTGCAAGCGCCCGCTCCAACAGCGCCAACGCCCTTGCTGCCTCGGTCGGCATGCCGCAATAGACGTCGGGCTGGGCCTGCAAAACGAGGTCGTAGGCGTCGAGGTTTTCGGGTCGTTTGCGCTTGACGCGCTCCAGTTCCGCCCGACGCAGGCGCGGCTCGATGGCGCTGACGACGTTGAGAGCGATTTCGTCCTGCAGATCGAAAATGTCTGCGAGCGGGCGGTCGAAGCGTTCCGTCCACAGCAGGCTTCCGGTTTCCGCCTCGATCATCTGCGCCGATATCCGCACACGATCGCCGGACCTGCGCACGCTGCCTTGCAGCAGATAGCGCGCGCCGAGCTCCTGGCCGATCTGTTTCAGGCCGAGAGCTTGGGCGTCGTAGGTGAAACTTGATTTCGGGGCGATCACGAACAGCCAGTTCACCCGGGAGAGCCCCGCCGCTACGTCCTCGACGACACCGTCCGCGAAATAATCGTCTTCCCCGTCGCCATTCGGATTCGAGAAGCGAAGCACGGCAACGGAAGGTCGGGATGGAAGAGCAGACACGGGCACTGTCGGCTGGGCCGCGCTGGCGGGCAAACCTTCGCTGGTGACCGCCGGCCCGATATAGCGGTAGCCCCGCCGCGGCAGGGTTTCGATCCAGTCCGTCCCTCCGCCCGCCGAAAGAGCCCGGCGTATGGCCGCCATCTGAACGGTAAGATTGCTGTCCTCGATGGCGAGACCGGGCCATGCGGCTTCAATCAGCGCCTCCTTGCCGACGGGCGTTCCCGCCCGTTCCAGAAGCACCCGCAATAGCGCCACGGCGCGTCGCCCCAGCCCCAGCGGCTCTGCTCGCCAAAACAGGATTTCGGCATCCGCGTCGAGGCAAAACGAGCCGAACTTATGCATCGCAGTCATGTGTCGAGGAAATATCATTCGCAGAAATTTTGCAACAATTTCGCAAGACCTTTGCGACTTCTAGGCGGGAAGGCGGCATCGTTGAAGCGGCTGAAAAGGCCGCATGTTTCGAAAAATGGAGGAGAGTGAAATGAGCGCGAAAGCCGTTGTTCGAATGCCGGGTGAGGGCAAGGAACTGAACCTGGCCGGCAAGTCCCTGAGGTTCCTCGTGGCGGGGGAAGACACCAAGCATACGTCGATGTTCGACTGGACATTGCCGCCGGGTTTCTTCACCGGGCTTCATGTTCACCGCGTCCAGGAAGAGACCTTCTTTGTGCTTGAAGGTGAATGCGAGTGGGAGGTCGGCGGCCGGAAGATCACGGCGACGCCCGGCACCTATGTCTTCATCCCGCCGGGCGTGCCCCATAATATCGGCAATGCCAGCGGCAAGACGGCAAGGATGATCATGACGGTCTCGCCGCCCGGACACGAACACTATTTCGAGGAACTCGCAAAGCTCGTCGCACAAAGCAGCCCGCCGGATGCGGGCGCCATCGCGGAACTACGGGAACGGTATGACACGACGCAGATCTCGACACTGCGGAAATAGGATGTGATCGGCGGTTCCTGGCTGCCGGCGGTTGGTCCTGCAGGGCCGGAGATGGCCGGCCAGCAGATCGGGAGCGAGCGGCATCTGGCCCTTTGATTTCTATTGGGAACGTCCCGTGTTATCATCACGGGACTGGCCTTATCGGCCGTGTTGTCAGTACAGAGACTTGTCCGATGAGCGAAGTGGACGTGCTTTTTGCCACCCTGCGACAGGCGGCTGACCCGCAGACGGTCGAGTGCATCGAAAATGTCGTCAGGCACGGCGCCGATCGCGATCTCAACCGCATCAATGCGCTCGCCTTCGCCGAAAAACATCATCTCGATGAAGAGAAAACCATCGCCGCTTTTCTCCACGCCGCCCGCATAGGCGCGTTCGAGATGACGTGGAATGTGCTTTGCCCGGGATGCGGTGGCGTTCTCGACAGCGGCGCGACGCTGAAAGGCGTCGTCCAGGACACCTATCATTGCGCCCTTTGCGCGGCCGGATACGAACCGACCCTCGACGAAATGGTCGAGGTCACCTTCACCGTCAGTCCGCGGGTGCGCGGGATTGCCGCCCACGATCCCGACCGGCTGTCTCCGGTCGAATATTACCGCCAGATCTTCTTCAGCTCCGGCGTCGACCTGCCGGAGGATCTCGAAGCCAGGTTCGACCGCATCCTGCTGGAACTGATCGAGTTGGCCCCGGGCGAGAAGGCCTTCGTGTCGCTGCAGCTGCCGGCGCAATTCGTCATCATCTTTGATGCGGTCACGCACTCCGCGCAGTTTATCGATGTGCAGGGTGAACCCACCAGCGAACGCCAGGCCCTGTCGATGGTCATCAGCCGGGGGCATGCGCTGAACGAAACCGTGGCGATGCGCCCGGGTCTGCTGCGGCTCACCCTCGAGAACCATACCGATCGCCGGGTGGTGCCGAATGTCTGCATCGCCGGAGATGAACTGCACGACCTGCTCGGCCGCCGGCGGCCGTTTCTGACGGCCAAGCGCCTGCTGACGAACCAGAGCTTCCGCGACATCTACCGGACCGATACGCTCGACGTCGACCAGCGCCTGAAGATCACCAGCCTGACGTTCCTCTTCACCGATCTGAGGGGCTCGACCGCGCTTTATGAGCGTGTCGGCGATCTGGCCGCTTTCGATCTGGTGCGGGCGCATTTCAGGGTTCTTCACGAGATTGTCGCCACCGAGGCCGGCGCCGTCGTCAAGACGATCGGCGATGCCGTGATGGCAACCTTTCCGAGCCCGGACCGGGCGGTGGCGGCGGCGCTGAGGATGCGCGAGGCGATGCGGCGACTAAATGCCGAACACGGCAGCGAAGATTTGCTCCTGAAGATCGGCATCCATGAGGGGCCGTGCCTCGCCGTCAACCTGAACGACAGGCAGGACTATTTCGGCCAGACGGTCAATATCGCCTCCCGCGTCCAGGGCCTTGCCGACCCGAATGTGATCATGACGACGGAGGCGATCGTCGAAGATGCCAATGTCTCGGAAATCCTGCGCGACAGCGGCGTCAGATCGGCTTCGCGGATGGCGGAACTTCAGGGCATCGGCAGGGAGGTGAAGATTTTTGCCCTGTCGTGAGCCCGTTCGCCAATGATATTTCCGCCCAGCTAGCTGCCGCGTCACTTCACAAGAAGACGCCAGAGCATCCGCCCTGGCGTCTTCGCTTCAGGCCACCAGACCCTTGGTCAGTTCCAGCGCCTGTCGTTCGAATAGCCGGCGATAGATGCCGCCATTGAGCCGGATCAGCGCCTGGTGGTCCCCCTCTTCGACGATTTTGCCCTTGTCGAAGACGAGCAGCCGGTCGAGCGCCCGCACCGTCGACAGGCGGTGGGCGATCACCAGCGTCGTGCGGCCGACCATCAGCCGTTCCATGGCCTGCTGGATCTGCACCTCACTCTCGCTGTCGAGGCTCGACGTCGCCTCGTCCAGGATCAGCACCGGCGCATCGGCGAGGAAGGCGCGGGCAATGGCGACGCGCTGCCGCTCGCCGCCCGACAGCTTGACGCCGCGTTCGCCGACCATCGTCTCATAGCCGTTGGGCAGGCTTATGATGAAGCCGTGCGCATTGGCCTGTTTCGCCGCTTGCTCGATTTCGCGCCGCGAGGCGTTCGGCCGGCCATAGGCGATGTTCTCCGCCAGCGTGCGATGGAACAGGATCGGCTCCTGCTGCACGATGGCGATCTGGCTGCGCAGGTCTGATTGCCTGACGTCGGCGATATCCTGTCCGTCGATGCGGATGGCGCCCGCATTCACGTCATAGAGGCGCTGGATGAGCTTGACGAAGGTCGTCTTGCCCGAGCCCGAATGCCCCACCAGGCCGACACGCTCGCCCGCCTCGATGGTGACAGAAAAATCCTCGTAAAGCGGATCGGGATGCGCGCCATATTGGAAGGTAACGCGATCGAAGACGATCTCGCCGGCATCGATCGCGATCGGCCCGGCGTCCGGCTTGTCCTCGACGCCAAGCGGCATCTTGTCGAGCAGCACCAGCTCTTCCATGTCGTTGACGGCACGCTGCAGGTTGCGGATGTCCTGGCCGACATTGCGCAGATAGCCTTGCAGGACGAAGAACATCGCCAGCACGAAGGTGATGTCGCCAGGCGTGGCCAGCCCCTTCCGCCACATGAGGAGGCCCGTTCCCAGAATGCCCGCCTGCATGGAAACCATCATGAAGCCCTGGATCGTGCCGCTCGATGTGCCGCGCTTCCAGGTGCGCCGCGTCCGCCTGTCCCATTTGGCCAGCACGTGACGCAGGCGCAGCTCTTCGCGGCTTTCGGCGCCGAAGGCCTTGACCACCGAATTGCAGCTGATGGCGTCGGCGAGCGCGCCGCCGAGCTTGGTATCCCAGGCGTTGGCAAGCCGTGCTGCCGGCGACACGAAGCCCATGGAAAGCGCCACAGTCGCGCCGATATAGATCAGCGACCCCACGGCCACGAACAGGCCCACGACCGGCCAGTAGCTGCCGAGCACGACGCTGGCCCCGACGAGCATGACGATTGAGGGCAGCAGCGCGACCAGCAACAGGTCGTTGAGGGAGTCGAGCGCCCACATGCCGCGGGTGATCTTGCGCACGGTCGAACCGGCAAAGCTGTTGGCGTGCCAGTCGGTGGAAAACCGCTGCACCTTGTGGAAGCCGTTATTGACCACATCGGCCATGATGCGCAGCGTCAGCCGGATAATGCCGTTGAAGATGAACCAGCGCAGCATCACGCTGGCAAGGCCGAGAACCACGACCATGGCAAAGGCGCTGAGTGCGCCATCGGCGGCATTGCCGCCGGCGATGGCATCGACGATCCGGCCGGAAAACACCGGCACCATGACTTCGGCCACCGTGCTGGATACCACCAGCACGATGATGGCGCCGACCAAAACCGGCCGATGCCTCCAATGATGAAAAACAAAGCCGAGCACCTGACGATAGGCATCGGCGCGAAAATCGAGCTTCCTGCGAGTCATTTTAACCTGCCCGGCCCGTATTCCGGCAACCGGCCTCAAATCGAGAGTTGGGTGACACGGCCCGGGCGGGAGACAAAATGATCCCGTCAGATCAATCGGGCTATGAAGAATGGTAAAACCGCATGTCGGGCGCGCTCGGGGCGGCCGCGAATGGAAGTGACCTAGCGTCGGCACATTCCATGCGGGAAGCTGTCGATGAATGCTGGGGTCATGCAACGCCTCCCTATGTTCGATCTGAAGCGGTGAGTGTTTCTGTAGCGGAGCAATTCGCCATTGCCAAGCGGATTTTTACAACCCTGCAGGCAGTGATGCGGAAACGACACAGCTTATGAGCTTGCATCCTGCGGTATCGGCCGTCTGTCGTTGCGCGCAGGCGCTGCCAACCCCTGGGCACTTCAATAGCTGCAGGAGCGTGCGTTGCTGGGTCGGAATCCACCTGCGCAAGCCGGGTTCCTCGATGTATCCACTTGATACTGATAATCCTCCCCGTTGTGTCTCGCAGGCGTGGTGCAGGAGGACACGATGGCGGAAAGGCCGATCAGCACGCAAGCCGCGGCCGATCTCATAAGTCGTTTCATCTGCATCTCCTCGGGTTGATCCTTGTCCGTCATTCTATCACGGCAGCACTCGGATTTCGCGAGCAAGGGTGGCCGCAATTACGCGCATCGATCGTGGGCAGAGGGCGTGATTGCACATTTAATGTCCAGCCGATCCGGATCTCCTATTCTATCCTAATGGAAGTAGTTGCAGTGTCTCTTGCGATAAATCAAACCCGATTTGTCTTGAAATATTCAAGCATTTTCAGTAATATAAATCCACAAAAAAGTAATATAAATGGGAGGATACTATGCCTGAAGCTCGGTTCGAGCCAGTTTTTCTTCGTCGTCAGCATTTCGTCGCCCAGATCACAACTCTCGACGAAATCATCGATTTTCTCGACGAATGGCCGCAGGACAAGCGAGGGCTGGCATATGATACGCTGCTGAGGGCGTGCAGGGATACGGCGAGCGGCCGTTTCCCGCTGAATGCAGCGAGGGAGAATTTCCGGCGCTTCCTGAAGATGTCGGGCGTACTGGCAAAGGCCGAGGGCGTGCCGAATTTCGAGCATCTGATGAACGATCAAACGATCGGCAATGCCTGATTCGATCGGAACCGCTGATGCACTACCGAGCAGCTGCGGCCGCCACGGGGCATGTTCCGCTGTGCGGGATTATTCGCGGTGGGCCCATTATAACGGGTGGCGATGCGGCGGAACTGCTTCAGCCTGGTGTGAACCGCTTGGCACCGGCGCCTTTTGCTGAAGCTGGCTCCAGCGCCAACTGCGGTCGATGTGAGAGCGACCGGCCCCGCAAATGTCTTTACCGTTCTCCCCGAATTGGGCTTCCCTGCAAAACTGTCCTTGGCGACGGTCTGAAACCCGTGGCAAAACCGCAAGATTGGTCGAGCGCGTCGGGTCTGTGTGCGCTTAGCTGCCGCTGCCACGGAGGACAGAACGATGAAGGCGGCGCCGCTTCAAAACTACCATGCCCGGATGCAACGGGTGCTGGATCACATAGACCGGCATCTGGACCGCGATCTGGACCTGGACGCGCTGAGCAGCGTCGCAGCCTATTCGAAATATCATTTCCACCGGCAGTTCACTGCGACCTTCGGTCTATCGGTGCATCGTTATATCCAGCTTGCCCGGATGAAGCGCGCTTCATACCGGCTTGCTTACCGGGATGCCGAAAGCGTCACCGATATAGCGATGGATGCCGGTTACGACGGACCGGACGCCTTTGCCCGCGCCTTCCGACAACGGTTCGGGCAATCGCCTTCGTCTTTCCGGAAATCTCCCGACTGGGAACCGTGGCTTGCGGCCTTCGGGCCTCTCGACAACGCCAGGAGCAAGCTCATGCAGAAGACTTTTACCATCGACGACGTGACGATCCGCGAGGTGGCCCCGACGCCGGTGGCGATCATGGAGCATCGGGGCGATCCGGCAACGCTCGGCGCCACCATTCAGCGGTTCATCGCGTGGCGCCAGGCTGCCGGCCTGCACCCCAGGACAAATCCGACCTTTAACGTGTGGCGGTCCGAACGGCGGCCTGCATCGCCTGCCGATTATAGTCTGGATCTCTGTGTCGGGACCAACCGGCCGATCGAGCCGAACGGCGATGAGATCAAAGCAGGCGAAATCCCCGGCGGGCGCTGCGCGGTGCTGCGCATCGTCGGCAACACCGACAATCTGGAGCCCGCCGCGCTCTTTCTTTATCGCAACTGGCTTCCGGCCAGCGGTGATGAGGCGCGCGATTTCCCGATCTATTGCCAGCGGCTGAGCTTCTTCCCGGAGGTTTCCGAACATGAGGCGGTGGCGGAACTGTTCTTGCCGCTGAAATAGCGGCCTCCGCGCGGCCTGTCCCTTCCGATGGCTGGGTAACGGACAGGCCGCCGGCAACCTGCGGTTCGAACGGCCGCCTGTTTTTTGCCATGGTGAAGTCGGATCTCGTGCGTAAAAGCAAAGATCCGAGCGCGACACGCGACTGACGAAGGACGCGAATGCGCATCTCAACGTTGCGTGCTGACAGACTCACAGAGAATGACGTAACGCTTTCAACCTGCGCTCTATCTATTTGTTTTTTGCGGCGTTACCGACAAAGCGGTTTGCGCTCTACCGGGCAAAGCCGCTTCGCACTTCCGCTGAATTGCTCAAGGATGACTGGCATTGGCCCAGTCGCACCGGAAGACCAGCACAGGCTTCGAAAACCCCTTGAGCCGCCGCCGCGAGGCCTGCGCGAAGAGGTCGGTGGAGCCATATTCCCGGAAGATATTCTCCGACACCAGGATCTGGTCGCTGGCGGCCGCCGCGCAGAGGCGGGCCGCCAGCTGCACGGTCGAGCCGAAGAGGTCGTTGCTGTCCTCGACCGGCTCGCCGCAATCGAGCCCGATGCGGATATGGATCGGCTGCGCATTGTTGCCGCTGTTGTAATGTTGAAATTCCTGCTGGATCGCCATGGCGCATTCGACGGCCGTGGTCGTCGCTGCGAAGGCCGCCATGATGCCGTCGCCGGTATGTTTGACTTCGCGGCCTGAATTTTTGCCGAGGCATCGGCGCACGATCGCGTCATGGGCCCTGACAAGCTCCGTCCCCATGCGGTCGCCGAGGCGGGCCGTCATCTCGGTCGAGCCGACGATGTCGGTAAAGAGAATTGCCCGGTGGCCGGGATCCATTTGCGGGGCGGATTGGCCGGGGGCCGGGTCGGGGTCGTTGATGCGGCCGAGAAAGGCCTCGACGGCCGACAGGGCCACCTCGACGACCTCATTGGCGACAAAACCGTGGGCCTCGCGATGCACGCAGTGGACTCTTTCCACATCGGGCGCGTCCACCAGACAGAAGGCCGTTCCGCGCCGCTCGTCGAACCAGTAGGTGAGGAACTTGACGCCGTATCGATCCTGAATGTCGATATCCATGCGGTGTGCCTGGGCGACCTCGGCGGCCGAGGTACCTTCGAGAAAGTGACGGTCCATGAAGATCGGCATCGCGCGTCCTCCCAGATCCGCCGCGTGCAAGAGGCGGCATTGTATGATCTGGAAGCGTTCCCGTCCACCTTCGGGACAATTAACGAGATCATTGCGGTATGTTGCTCGCGAAAGAGCAACGCGTTGCTGCATCCCCGGTAGAATACGCAAGAAAATGAGCCGGTTTTAACGAGCGGGCCTGTCACATTGGCCTGATATTCGTGGTTGGCCAAGATCGAAAGGCTGCTACCAACGGCACGCAAATTGCATATTGTCGATGAGCTCGCCGAAATTAGGAAAAGCTGTAGCAACGTGAAACAGACGGCACATTTTCGACCGGTCGGCTTGGCCTCGATGGGACTCGGGCACTATGCCGTTATTAACTCTGTATGGGATGCCGCGCGCACGCTCCTCCATGACTGGCCGGTGGATGATGGCGAGGAATATTTCGAAGCCGTCAAAGCCTGCCTGGATGCGATCATCGGCGATCTGCCGCCGGATTATGTGCGGGCCGCCTTCGTCAGGGCTGCGCAGGAGGCGGGCATCGCCGTCATAGAAGTCGCCGACTGAACGGCGGCCGCATCTTGATCTCTGTTTTCTCCCGTTTCCACGAGACGGTTTCGCCCACGCTTGACTTCTGCCGGTTAGAGGCTAAATTAGAACAAAACAGGAACACTGGAGATGGTCATGACACATACGGAACAGGTGATCGCCAATGCCCTGGCCCTCGTCGAAGCCTCCCGCGCCGCCCGCGAACGGGATCAGCAGCGTCGTGCCGCCTGGCAGAAAAAGGTCGAACTCAGCCGGCCGCTGCCGCCCTTGCCGCGGCCGGTCCAATTGCCGCTGGCGCTGAACTGATGCAGCCGGCCGAGACAATGAAACCCGGTCAGACGCGGCCAGATCCGGCTTGCACCGACCCGGCCTGGCCAGATCCTGCGTGGGAAGTGGAAGCCGTGCTGGCCTGGCATGACGACGATGCCAAGGCGGCGATCCGCTCGCTGCTCGACGACTGCAGGCATCTGCGCCGGCAACTGGCACTGGCGGAAAGCGTGATGAGCCGCGGAATGGCCCGCGGCTGGACACCGCGATACGAACGCGACGCGCTCTAAAATACTTTGGCGGCCGTTACTTCGACTTCCACAAGGAATTCGGGGCGGGTGAAGCCGGCGACGATGATCAGCGTCGAGGTCGGTTTCGGATCGAGCGTGTAACGATCCCGGACGGCCATATAGTCGGGGAAGTGCTCGCGCTTCGTCACAAAACCCGAGATCCGGATGACGTCGGCAAAACTCATCTCCGCCTCGGCAAGTATAGCCCTGATTGCCTGGAAGCAAAGGTCTGCCTGCGCGCCGACGTCCTCCGGCACCTTCTCGTCGAGACCGATGCCGAGTTGTCCCGAGGTCACGAGCAACGAGGCGCCCGGCGGCACCAGCAGTCCGTGATTGTAATTCCCGAAGGGACGGCGCACGGACGAGGGATTGAAAATCATCTTCATTCAGAAGCGCTCCATCGCCGTCTTCACCTTCTCCAGAAACCTCGCCCGGGTGTCCGCTGTGCAGTTGTTCATGTCGTAATGCGCAAGAAAGGTGACCGGTCTTAGCGGATTGATCTGCGCTCTCAGGACACGTTTGACGATTTTCTTCGGCGGATTGCCGGCCGCGAAGGCGCGAAACGGCGTGGCACCGTATGTCAGAACGGCTGCGAGCTTTCTGATATGGCGCAGCCGCGATTCCACCTTGCCGTCGACGAGGTCGAAGGAAACGCCGGGAAGCCAGACGCGGTCGAAATAGCCCTTCAGGATCGCCGGGAAACCGAAATTCCAGATCGGCGTCACCAGCACCAGCCCTTCGGCTTGTTTCAGCCGCTCGACATAGGGTTTTACCAGATCGGTGTTGGCGGGATAGTCGTGATAGATGAGCCGGTCCTGGCGGGAGAGCACGGGATCGAATTGCTCGGCATAAAGATCGCAGGCATCCACTGCGTGACCGGCTTTCTGAAGGCTTTCCAGCGTCTGTTTGTAAAGTGCCTTGCCGTAGCTTTCCTCGACCGGATGCGAGTGAAGAACGAGAACGTTCATCAGGCCTCCATGACGCTTGCAAGCCCTGGAAACAGATAGTTCTTGCCGGCATTGAAGTCGAAATCAGGATTCTCCCAGGCAATCATCTTGCCGGGGTTCAGCAGCCCGCGGGGATCGGTCTCGTGCTTGAAGGCGAGCTGCACCTTGTCGGTACGCTTCATGCCGCCTTCCTCCAGCGTGTAGCGGTGCGGATTGAAGATCGGGCAGCCATGATCCTGATGGATCTTGATGATTTCTTCGAGCCGTTCCGCCGTGGTGTAGCGCACCAGCGGCAGGCCGGAGCATTGGATCTGCCCGTCGAATTTGATGAATTCGAGATGACCCGGCACTTCGTCACCGAAGATTTCCACCATCTTGGCGACCTTGGCCACGTGATCCGGGCCCGGATACTGCACTTGCAGATAGGTGAAGCTGGGATCGACCTTGAGGGCGCGCAGCGTCGTGTGGTTCCAGGCAAGTTCATAGGCATGCGGAATGCCCTTCAAGCTCTCGACCCTGTCGGAGCGGAAGATGACCTCGCCCTTGTGGGCGGCGGTAAAGGCGAGGAAGGCATCCATGGAATGCGGCGCGATCATCAGCACCACCACCGACTGGCCCTTGCGGATATAGGGTTTATGCCGGGTGAAATAGTCGTACGGTATCGGTGCGGCGATCGGCGCGATCTCCTTGACCAGGATGCCGTTGCATTTGGCGAGCGCATCCGAGAAGCGCACGGCGGCCATGAAGTCGTCGTAGCCGACGAGCACGTCGACCCAGTCATAGGCGGGCGCCAGCGGCATTTCGATCTCGGTGATGATGCCGTTGGTGCCATAGGCATGGCTGACCTTCTGCAGGTCCCAGCCGGTGAGATCGAGCACGCGCGGCTCGGCCTCCATGGTGACGACGCGCAGGCGCAGAATATTGCCGAGGTCGCGCAACCCGCCCCAGGTGATCGAACCGACGCCGCCGGAACCGCCGGCGATGAAGCCGCCCACTGTTGCCGTCTGGGCCGTCGACGGATGGAAACGCAGTTCCTGGCCGGAATGGGCCTTGGTCTGCTTGTCGAGCTGGGCGAGCACGATACCCGGTTCGCAGATCACCCGGCCCGGATGGATCTCCTTGATCTTATTCATGGCTGCAAGGTTCAGCACGATACCGCCGGAAAGCGGCATGGCCTGGCCGTAATTGCCGGTGCCGGCGCCGCGCGGGGTCACCGGCACGCCATGGACAAAGGCGACCTTCAAGGTCCGGATCACCTCTTCCTCGTTCTTCGGCGTGACGACGAGATCGGCCGTCACATTGTCGAGCTGCGCCTTCAGGATCGGTGAATACCAGTAGAAATCACGGCTCTTCTGGCGCACCAGCGCCGGATTGTCCTCGACGGCTATGCCCTCGAGTTCCGTTTTGATCCTTTGATAATCCGGCATGTCAGGCTCCAACGAGGTTATCGAGTTCGCGATAGTCCGGCAGGCTGCGGTCAATCACCTTGCCGCGGCGAAGCACGACGCGGTCGGACTGCGGACGGGAAAGAAATTCGCTCCAGCGCCGGGCGCTGAAGAGCACGAGATCGGCCGGGGCACCGGCGGCGATGCGCCCCTTGTCGGACCTGCCGAGAATTTCGGCGGGCGAGGCGGTGATGACCCGCGCCGCCGTGTCCAGCGGATGGTCGAGATGCAGGATGCGGACCGCCTCGCGAAACACCTCCACCGGGTCGAGATCGCCATAGGCGTAGAAGGGGTCGCGGGTATTGTCGGAGGCGACCGCCGTTGCCACGCCGGCCGCGGCCAATTCCTTGAAAAGGGTAATGCCGCGCCAGCGCGGTGTGCGGCCGGGATAGCGGTCCTGCAGATACATGTTGCACATCGGCAGCGAGACGACGCCGACACCGGCCTCCGCGACCAGTGCGACTGTGCGCTTTGCCGTCTCTTCGTCATGCCGGGCGAGCGAGCAGCAATGGCCGGCTGTCACCTTGCCGTCGAAACGGTTGCGCAACACGGCCTGGGCGATTGCTTTCAAGGTTTCGGCAGCCGGATCGTCGGTCTCGTCGACATGGAGGTCGACGTCGAGGCCGCTATCGGCCGCCGCTCTGAACAGCGTGTCGAGCTGACTGTCGAGATCGGGGCTCATCCGGGTGACGCCGCCGATCAGGCCGCCCTTGTCGCGAACGACGGCGACGAGGTCGGCGAAATAGGCGGCATCCGCCATGTTTTCCATCGGGAAGAGGGCCACCGCCTGCAACGCGATCCTGTCCTTCCAGGCGTCGCGGATCTCGGCAAAGACCTCGAAGGAAATGCGATGCTGTGGCGCCAGGGAGTCGAGATGGGTGCGGATCAGGCTGGTGCCGTGCGCATAGGCCGACCGCAGGGAGAATTCCATGCGCTTCTTGACGTCGCCGGCCGACCAGTTGGCTTCGCGGTCGGCGCGCACTGCTTCCAATGCTCCCGGAAATGTGCCGTCCGGATTGGCGCTGCGCGGCCAGATATGACCCTTGTCGAGATGGGTGTGCATATCGGTGAAGCAGGGCCAGACCATGCCTTCCCTGAGATCCGATTTCGCCAGTTCGGCCGGCGCTGCGCCGGGCGGCACCACGGCGGCGATGATGCCGTCGGTGATGACGAGGTCGGCCTTGACGAGGCCTTCGACGGCAGGGGCGTCGTAGCCGGTGACCGCAGCTGCAGGCAGCGTCGCGTTGCTCAGCGCGAAGCGGCCGGCATTGGGTGGGGAAATGAAGGAATGGGTCATCAGTTTTCCCGCTTCAGGCTGCTCTCATGCCAACGGTGCAGGGCAAGCCAGGAAATGAACGAGGTGACGGCAAAGATCGCCACACCGAGCAGGGAGAGCATCAGCAGCGCGGCGAAGAGGCGCGGAATGTTGAGCCGGTACTGCGCTTCGAGAAGCCGAAAGGCGAGGCCGGAGCCTGCCCCCGCCGAGCCCGCGGCAAATTCCGCGACGACGGCCGCGATCAGCGCAAGACCGCCGCCGATCCTGAGGCCGGTCATGAAATAGGGTTGGGCGGCCGGCAGCTTGAGATAAAGCAGCGTCTGCCAGCGCGAGGCGCCGTAAAGCTCGAAGAGGTTGATGAGATTGTGATCGACGCTTTTCAGCCCTTGAACCATGTTCGAAAGGATCGGGAAAAAGGCGACGAGGAACGCGCAGATTAGAAGCGCCACCTGCGTCGACGGCGCATAGATGAGAATCAATGGCGAGATTGCCACGATCGGCGTGACCTGTAGAATGACCGCGAGCGGATAGAAGGCGAGTTCGATCCAGCGCGACTGCACGAGGAAGATCGCAAAGCCGACGCCACCGACCAGCGCCAGCATCAGCGATATCAGGGTGATCTTGGTCGTGACCCAGAGGGCAGGGGCAAGCGTGCCCCAGTCGGTTACGAAGGCGTTGGCGACCGCCGCCGGGCCCGGCAGGATATAGGGCGGCACGCCGGACAGAGCCACATAGGCGTACCAGATCAGGATCAGCGAGGCGATGACCAGCAACGGGGTCAAGATGCGCAGCGCCAGATCGCGGCGCCTGGCGCTTGCAGCGCCTTTGACCGGCAGCGGCGCTACGACGGTTTCGTCATTCATCGATGATCCTCCGCCGCATTGATCGCCCCGATGAGTGAATGTGAGACCGTCTCGCAGGCTTTGCGGTATTCTTCGGAAGTGCGGTAATGGGCGTCGCGTTCCAAGCTGGTCGTCAGCGGCAGGTCGGCATGCACGCGTCCGGGCCTTGCCTTCATCACGACGATGCGGTTCGAGAGATAGGCGGATTCGAAGACCGAATGGGTGACGAAGATAACCGTGATGCCGGTCGTCTTCCACAGCCTGAGCACGTCGTCGTTCAGCCTCTGGCGGGTGATCTCGTCAAGCGCTGCGAAGGGCTCGTCCATCAGCAGCAGCTTCGGCTTCGTCACCAGCGCGCGAGCGATCGAGACGCGCATCTTCATGCCGCCGGAAAGCTCGCGCGGATAGGCCCGCGCGAAATCCTGGAGGCCGACGGTGGTCAGCGCTTCCACGATCTGATCATGCGCCGCCGTCCTGGAGATATGTCGGAGCTTCAGCGGCAGATGGACATTGTCGAAAACGTTCTTCCAGGGCATCAGTGTCGGTTCCTGGAACACGAAGCCGATATCTCCTTCCGGAAGGCCCCTGGAATTGATGCGCGAACTCGGCCAGTCGATCGCGCCCGATGTGGCGTCGCCGAGGCCGGCGATGATGCGCAGTGCCGTCGACTTGCCGCAGCCGGAAGGGCCGAGCAGGCTGATGAACTCACCGCTCTCCACCGTCAGCGACATGTTGGAAAGGGCCGCCGTTCCGCTGGAGAAGACTTTCGAGACCGATTGCATGACGACCAGCGGCCGCTTGCGCGTCTCTTTCGGGGATAGGGCCTGAGCTTCTGCTGGGGGCATTGCCTGTCTCGTTCATGCGGGGAGGTGTGATCCGCCGTGTTTGCGGCGGATCACAGGCGGCGTCCGCCGCCTACTTCTTCATCGCCATTCCGGTGTTCTTGCAGACGAATTTGGTTGTAAAGGCCTTGGTATAGTCCGTCTCCGGTTTGAACACCTTGATATCAACCATCTCGTCGAAGAACGCTTTGTAGTGCGCGTCGGTCATGCAGCCGATGCCCTTGTCCAGGCTGTCGCCGGATTCGATGATGCCGTATTCCTTCATCTTGGCGATTGAGTAGGCGATCTGGCCATCGGTCATTTCAGGATTATCCTTCTTGATCAGCTCGTTGGCCTTGCTGTTGTCGCCGTAGAGATAGTTGTACCAGCCTTCGATCGAAGCATCGACGAAGCGTTGGACGACATCAGGCTTGCTGTCGATCATTGCCTGGGTGGTGGTTATCATCGTCGAATAGGGTGAATAGCCGTTATCGGCGAGCAGGAAGACCTTTGGCTCGAAACCGGCCTGCTTCTGAATCTCATAGGGTTCCGAGGTCAGGTAACCTTGCTGTGCCGAATCCTTGTCGGCAAGGAATGGAGCCGGGCTGAAATTGTAGGGCTTGTACTGCTCGTCCCGGAAGCCTTTGAAGTTCGCCTTCATCCATTCGAAATAGGTGAGATAGCCGTCCTTGCCGAGAAAAAGCGTCTTGAGCTTCGCGAGATCTTCGAACTTCTCGATGCCGGAATCGGGGTGCGCGATCAGCACCTGCGGATCCTTCTGGAAGATCGCCGCGACGTCGACGAGCGGAATGCCCTGTTCGACGGCCGAGATCTCGCCCTGCGGGCCACCCATGTAAAAGTCGATCTTGCCCGAAATCAAAAGCGCGCTGTTGGCCGCATTCGGGCCGCCCTGGACGATGGTCACGTCGAGGCCATGTTTCGCATAGGTGCCATCGGCGACCGCCTGATAAAACCCGCCATGTTCGGCCTGCGCCAGCCAGTTCGTGCCGTAGCTGACTTTGTCGGCCGCTTGCACGGATGCGATCGAGACAAGAATTCCGCCGAGGCCGGCAAGTGCGGAAAAGACGCTGTTCTTCAGTATATTCGACATGATCGACGTTCCCCTCGTGAGCCCGCAACGTCTCTGGCGACGTCAGGTTTTCCTCATAGGAGCGATTGCTTTGCTCTTTGAAAAGCATCAAATTTCGTGCGCAATGATGCCTTTTCGGCATCCCACCGAAAGCCTGTGCCTAATTTGCGCTATGCGCTTCTTTTTTGTGCAACGAGGTCATGATGCTGCATTCCAGAAAGCTTCTCTATATCAACGAGATCGCGCGCTCGGGGTCGATCCGGAAAGCGGCCGCGCGTTTGAACGTGGCGTCATCGGCGATCAATCGACAGATTCTGGCGCTGGAAGAGGAAATGGGTGCGCCGCTCTTCGAGCGCTTGCCGCGCGGCCTGCGCCTGACGGCGGCCGGCGAGCTCTGCATCGAGCATATTCGCGAGGTCCTGAAGAATTATGAGCGGTTGGAGGGCCGCATCCGTAGCCTGAAGATGCAGCAGGCCGGCAAAGTGCGACTGGTGACCACGGTCGGCCTTGCGGCTGGACCGCTGCCTGACATCATTGCACGTTTCCAGTCGGAGCATCCACGTGTTTTCATGCAATTGCGCAACGACGCCGGCACGATGACGGTCAATCCAGTGCTGTCGGGTGAAGTCGATATTGGCCTCGGCTTCAATATTCCGGCAACGCCCGGCATCCGCACCCTTGGCAATTTCGACATTCCGATCGGCGTCGTCTTGCCGCTGGGCCATCATCTGATCAATCCAGGTCCGATCAATCTGGCCGATATCGTCCAGGAACGTCTGGTGCTGGCCCAGCAGGGTACCAGCCTGCGCGATGTGATCAATCTGGCCCTGGCGCGGCTTGATGTACCTGTCGAGCCGGTTCTCGAAACCAATGCGTCGGAGATGCTGAAGAAGCTGGTCAAATCGGGAGCAGGGCTGACGATCCTGAACCCGCTCGACGTCATCACCGAATGCCGCCAGGGCGAACTGGTCTTCCGGCCGATCGCCGAGCCGCATGCGCGCCACCAGCCGATGAAGCTTTTTGCCCGCGCCCGCGCCCCACTCGATTCCGCGACCAGCCTCTTCGTCGAGTATCTGCTGGCCGAACTCGCGGGCCTGGTGGAGGAACTGCAGGCCAAAGGCCACATCGCGGTGGAGAAAACCGCCGCGATCTGAGCCCCATCTCAGGGATGGAACCCTATTTCAATAGAGATTCGACAGCGGGTAGCGCTTCAGGTCACGGAGCAGTTCGACAAATCCCTCGACCTGGTGGCGGCAGATCGCTTCGCCCTTTTCGGCTGTTCCGCGCGAGGCGTCGCCCACAACGCCGTTCGGATTGAGGTCGTGGGCGATCCAGGCAAGGGAATGCGGCGGCAGGGGCTGGATATACTTCGATTGCTGGCGCATCCATTCGGCCTTCGAGGTGAAATTCTGCGCCTTGTCCATCCGCACCAGATCGGGACGGAAATAGAGCATCAGCGAGGTTTCCACCTCGCCGCCGTGGATGCCGTATTTCAGCTCGTGTTCGCCGATCATCCCCTCGGGATGGCCGAATCGGCCCCATTGCGTCGAGAGGACGGCCATCTGACACCGGACCCGCAACTCGCGCGCGACGATGCTCATGATGTCGACATTGCCGCCATGCGAATTGACGATCACCATCTTACGGATGCCGGCTTCGGCGACCTTGACGCCGATCGCTGTCCAGACAGGAATGAGCAATTCCGCACTCAGCGACAGTGTTCCCGGTCCGTGGATATGCTCGTTCGCCTTGCCGATCTCCTGCGTCGGCAGGACGAGAAAATCGAGATCCTCGGGCTTCTGCTTTCGCAGTTCGTCCAGCATGCCGTTGGCGATCACGACGTCCGTTGCGATCGGCAGGTGCGGGCCGTGCTGTTCGGTCGAGGCAATGGGAAGGATGGCGATCGTCGTGTCCGGCGACAGTCCGGCGAAATCATAGGTATTCAATTCGTTCCAGTAGAATGGCAGTGCCATAACCGCGCCTCTCATTGCCGTTCTGATCGTGAGTAAGAAAAATCGTTACACGCGAAAAGCATCAATTTGCGCCTGCACCGATGCCTTTTTGCGGATGATGGCGAGGCGCACTCGCGCGGGCTGTCGTCTTCAAGCGGAATTGCGGAAAGGGAATTGACCAAAGCCATTGCGCCGGCGGTTCGGCAATGGTTCTCTTGGCTTCGACTATCCCAAGCTTTCCGGTGATTCCCGATGTTCGATATTCTGTGGCGCGGCCTGGCGATCGGCGCCGGCGCAACCATCCTCATGGACTTCTGGGCGATCGTGCTCGCCAAGGTCTTCGGCCAGCCGCCGGCCAATTGGGCGCCGGTCGGCCGCTGGTTCTGGCATCTTCGCCGCGGCAAGGTCTTTCACGACAACATTGCCGATGCCGAGCCCTATGAGCATGAACTGGCACTCGGCTGGATCAGCCACTACGCCGTCGGCATTCTCTACGGCGTGATCTTCGCGATCATCATGGGACAGGCGTGGTTGGCCGCACCGACATTCCTGCCCGCCTGGATCTTCGGCATCGTTACCGTGGGGGCAGGGTGGTTCCTGCTGCAGCCCGGCCTCGGTCTCGGCTGGGCCGCTGCCAAACATCCGAAGCCGATGAAGGTCCGTTGCTTCAATCTGCTGGCGCATACGGTGTTTGCGTTAGGACTTTATGGTATGGCGTTGATTTTGCGCTGAGATTGACGCTGCCCCCCATCCGCCTGCCGGCACCGACCGGGGGCGAGCCACTGGTCTCGACCCGTCCTTCGCACCCCCGCCCGCGGGGAGAAGGGAGCAAGGCGCGACCCTTCCGTCGCTCTCCAGCCTCTCGCAGGGCACGTCCCCTCTCCCCGTCAGAACGGGGAGAGGGCTAGGGTGAGGGGCAATTGGCTCGGTGCAAGCCAAACCCACCAACCGAAAATCCCGACCTCACCGCGCCGCCCAATTGGCGCCGCGGCGGAAGATCGTCTTCATCTCGGGAACATCGAACTCCTTGGCCTGGTGGCCGAGCGAGGAGTAGAAGACGCGGCCCTTGCCGTATTTGCGCTTCCAGACGACGGGCATGACGACGCCGTCGATCCAGTAGGCGTGCTCGCCGGTGAATTTCGTCGTCGCCAGAACCTCGTTCGAGGGGTCGACATGCATGTAATATTGCTCCGACGTATAGGGGAAATCGGAAATTCCCTCCATCAGCGGATCGTCCGGCCGGGTGATGTTGACGGTATAGTCGATGATATTGCCGGGATGGGCGACCCACTGGCCGCCGATGATGAACTGGTAGTCGACCGAGTCACGGAAGGCGTCGCCCGCGCCCCCGTGATAGCCGGCGATGCCGACGCCGCTTTCGATTGCGGCGGCGAGGTTCTTGACCTCTTCCTTTTCGATCTTCGACATCGTCATGATCGGCACGACGAGGCTGAGATCATGGACCGAAGGGTCGGCAAGCGCCTCGGTGCCGTGTTCGAGGTAGACCTTGAAACCATCCTCCTCGAGCATGGTCTTGATGATTTCGGCGCATTCCTGCGGCTCGTGTCCGCTCCAGCCACCCCAAACAATCAGTGCTTCACGCATTCTCATTCCTCCTCAAATTATTTCGCCAGCCGTCCGTCGACGATGGAATCGGACAAGGGGGCAGGGCGCTCCGCCGCCGTCGTGATCGTCACCGTCCGGCCGGTCTCCGACGCTGTATGGAAGGCTTCCATGACTTCGAGCACATGCAGCGCCAGGTCGCCATTGGCGCGGTGGGGTCGGTTCGAGCGGATCGCATGCGCCATGTCGGCGACGCCGAGCGAGCGGAAATTGCCCTCGGCATAGGGCGCCGTGACCGGCTGGTCCTCGAACGCGCCGCCCTTCTTCAGATATTCGACAGGGCCGGCAAACTTGTTGGGATCCGGGACGACGAGCGTGCCTTCGGTGCCATAGACTTCGAGCGGCACATGCTTATGGCCGGCGACGTCGAAGCTCATGGCGATCTGGACGACCGCGCCGTTGGCAAAAGCCATCATGCCGGCGACATGGGTCGGCACATGCACGGGGATGCGCTCGCCGTTGCGCGGTTCACTGGTGATCAGCCGCTCGGCCCGTGGCGTCGTTGCAAAGCCAGCGACTTGAGCCACCGGCCCGAGAAGATTGACGAGATCGGTGATGTAATAGGGGCCCATGTCGAGCATCGGCCCGCCGCCGACCTCGTAGTAGAAGGCCGGGTTGGGATGCCAGCGCTCATGGCCCGGGCACATGAAGCTCGCCGAACCGCCGACCGGCTGGCCGATGACGCCCTGGTCGATCAGGGATCGCGCCGTCTGATGCCCGCCGCCGAGGAAGGTGTCAGGGGCGGCGCCGATGCGCAGATTGCGGGCACGCGCCGCCTCGGCCAATTTTTTCCCTTCCGCGAAATTAATCCCGAGCGGCTTTTCCGAATAGGTGTGCTTGCCGGCCTCGAGCGCCTGCAATGCAACGGCGACATGGGCTTTCGGGATCGTCAGGTTGACGATGATCTCAACCTTGGGATCGGCGAAAAGCTCTTCGACCGTCCTGGCGGGAACATTGAATTCGCGCGCCTTGGCCTCTGCCAGTTCCCGATTGAGGTCGGCGACGCCGCGGATGTCGAGAATGGGAAAGGATGCCATCGCCTTGAGATAGGCGCCCGAAATATTACCGCATCCGATGATGCCGATACCGACTCTCTCCATGAATTCCTCCATTGATCTTGATTTGTGACGCCCGTCAGAGCGCCGGCCCCGTGGTGCTCCAGGGCGATTCGTAGAGCTCGTAGAGCGCCACCGCGGCCGCACCTTGCGCCCAGAAATCATCGCTCGAATCGTCAAAGACGAGTTCGCTGACCCCCTTCAGCGAGGGCGGAATGGCGAGCGCATAGGCATCGCGCAGGCTGTTCAAGAAGGGTTCGCCGAGCGCGAGACTCGATCCGACCAGGATGACGCGCGGCGGCGCAAACAGCGTGACGATATTGGCGATGGTCAATCCGACAGCCTCGCCGGCGCGGACGGCAGCGCCGATCAACCGGTCGTCATCCGCCTTGATCAGGGCCTGCGCATGAGCCATGCCGCGCCCGAGCCGAATCGCTTCGGCAAAACGCCCATCGGCCTGCTGTTCGCCGAGGATGGCGCTTTCACCGGCCTGGCTGAAGAGCCGCACCACGCCGTTCGGCCCCATGCCGAGCACGAGGTCGCCGAGATTGTGGCTGAGGCCGCCGGCGCCGCGAAACAGGCTGTTGCCGTGCAGCACGCCGAGGCCTAGCGTCTGCTCCAATGAAATCAACACCATATCTTCGAGATCGCGCGCTTTGCCGAACCAGTGATGGCCAAGCGTGATGGCATGCGCGTCACTTTCAACGATGGTCGGCGTCGACAGCCGCGTTGACATCTCGGCGGCGAAATCGACATTGGTGTCGCGGAAGATCGGGCTGCTTCTTATGTAGCCGGTGCGGTGCTCGATGACGCCGGGAAAGCCGAGGCAGACGCTGTCGACATCTTCGAGCGACAGTCCGGCATCGACGACGCAGCGTCGCACACCGTCCTCGACGAGATCGGCAATCACGCCGATCGGCTGCCGGTCGATGCGAATCGGCAGGGTGAGCTTCGACAGCACATCGCCGCGGAAATTGGTGACGACGAAGACCATGCGGTTGGCGGCGATCTTGGCACCGACCACGCGAGCCGCATCGGGATTGAGTTCCAGCGCCACGCGTGGCCTGCCGCGCACCGCCTCATTGCGGATATCGCCTTCGTGACGCGGCAGGATCAGCCCGTCGTCGAGCAGCGAGGCGGTAATGGCCGAAACGGTGGTGGTGGAAAGCTCGGTCCGCTCGCTGATCTCGATGCGCGAGATCGGGCCATGCCGCCGGACGGTATCGAGCACGTTCAAGCGGTTGATCGCGCGCATCAATTCTGGGTCTGCAGTCTTCATGAAAATCAGCCGGCAGTCGTTTCGTTGGGCGGAAGCCAATATTTTTAACGGGTTACGAAATAAATAGCAGGCAATTCCGGGGGCGTGTCAAGCGCATTTGATAAAAATATGGGCAATCGGGTTGACATCGGGCAAAAGCTCCGCTGAATTATTCCGCATCGGGGAAAAAGTATGAGGATGGTCCCCTGGGAGGAAAATCATGAATTTTATGCTGAAGAACGCCACTTTCGGCGGTAGCCGTTTCGTATCTCTGGCGGCGGCAGCCGGCATGTTGTTGGCAGGAGCCGGCGCTGCTTCTGCGACGACGGTGGTCAAATGGCTGCATCTCGAGCTCGACCCGAAAAACGTCGCGGTCTGGGAGGACATCGCCAAGAAATACGAAGCCCAGCATCCCGACGTCGATATCCAGATGCAGTTTCTCGAAAACGAGGCCTTCAAGGCCAAGCTTCCCACCTTGCTGCAGTCCGACGACGTGCCGGATTTCTTTTACAGCTGGGGTGGCGGCGTCTTGAAGCAGCAGTCCGAGACAGGCGCGCTTCAGGATGTGACCGCAGCCCTCGATGCCGATGGCGGCAAGCTGCGTAAAGCCTATACCCCGGCCTCGGTCGACGGCCTGACCTTCGACGGCAAGACCTGGGCTATTCCTTATAAGGTCGGCCTGGTCAGCTTTTTCTACAACAAGGCGCTGTTTGCAAAGGCGGGCGTCAAGGCCGAGGACATCAAGACCTGGGCTGATTTTCTCGCCGCGGTGAAGAAGATCAAGGCGGCCGGCATCGTACCGATCGCCGGCGGCGGCGGCGAGAAATGGCCGATCCATTTCTACTGGAGCTATCTCGTCATGCGCGAAGGCGGCCAAAAGGTCTTCGAAGCAGCCAAGAACGGCGAGGGCGAAGGGTTCCTCGACCCGGCGGTCATCAAGGCCGGCGACGATCTCGCCGAGCTCGGCAAGCTCGAGCCTTTCCAGCCCGGCTATCTCGGCGCTACCTGGCCGCAGACGCTCGGCGTCTTCGGCGACGGCAAGGCGGCGATGATCCTCGGCTTTGAAAGCACCGAAGCCAACCAGCGCAAGAATGCCGGCGACGGCAAAGGGCTTTCGTCCGACAATATCGGCCGTTTCGTTTTCCCGACGGTCGAAGGCGGCGCCGGCAAGCCGACGGATACGCTCGGCGGTCTGAACGGCTGGGCCGTTACCAAGAAGGCCTCCAAGGAGGCGATCGATTTCCTCGCCTTCCTGACGAATGCCGAGAATGAGCGGGCGATGGCCAAGGCCGGCATGTTGCTTCCCGTTGCCGTCGGCGCGGATGACGGCGTCGTCAATCCGCTGCTAGCCGAATCGGGCAAGCAGCTTGCCGGTTCGACCTGGCATCAGAACTTCTTCGACCAGGATCTTGGTGCTGCCGTCGGCCGTGTCGTCAACGACGTCTCGGTGGAAATCGTCTCCGGCCAGATGAATTCCAAGGACGGCGCCCAGATGATCCAGGACGCTTTCGAGCTGGAACAATAACAGCGTCCGCACAGCCTAACCGGCGCCCCCGATCAAGCGGAGCGCCGGCATTGCTGCCGACGAACGAAAGCAGGATCCATGGCCAATATTTCAGTCCCCTCGATGACAGCGGCCGCAAGGCCGGCAAGACGAGCCGCAAACCGGAAAAGCTCGGTCGCCCACGACCGGCTGGCGGTGCTGTTGCTGTTTTTGCCGCCGGCGCTGCTGCTGTTCACGCTCTTCGTCATCATGCCGATGGGCGAGGCGGCCTGGTACAGCCTCTACAAATGGAACGGCTACGGCACGCCGGCCGAGTTCATCGCCCTGCGCAATTTCCAGGTACTGTTCCGCAACGCGGCCTTCACCCAGGCGCTGGTCAATAATGGCCTGATCATCGTCATCTCGATCTGCATCCAGGTGCCGCTCGCCATCTGGCTTGCGACCATGCTCGCCCACCGCATTCCCGGTGTCGTCACCTACCGCCTGATCTTCTTCCTGCCCTATGTGCTGGCGGACGTCGCAGCCGGCCTGATCTGGCGCTTCGTCTATGACGGCGATTACGGTCTGTTTGCCGCCATTTCCAATTTCTTCGGCTTCGCCAATCCTTATGTGCTCGCCGACAAGGATCTAGCGATCTACGCCGTGCTCGGCGTCATCGTTTGGAAATATTTCGGCTTTCACATGATGCTGTTCATCGCCGGCCTGCAATCGGTCGACAAGAGCGTGCTGGAAGCGGCCGAAATCGACGGCGCCACCGGCTGGCAGAAATTCCGTTACGTCACGCTGCCGCTGCTCGGCTCGACCTTGCGCCTGTCGATCTTCTTTGCGGTCGTCGGCTCGCTGCAGCTCTTCGACATGATCATGCCGCTGACCGGCGGCGGACCATCCAATTCGACGCAGACGATGGTCACCTTCCTCTACACCTATGGCGTCATGCGCATGCAGGTCGGCTTGGGCAGCGCCGTCGGCGTCGTGCTCTTCATCATCTGCGTGACGCTCGCCTTCGGTTACAAAAGGATCTTCATGCGCCATGACTGATATGAGCTCCTCCATCCGCATGCGCGCGTCGACCCGCATCTATCTCTACGTGTCATTGAGCCTGATCGCCGCCATCGTGCTGATCCCGCTGCTGACGACGGCGCTCGGCGGCTTCAAGACGCTGGGCGACCTGCGCACCAATCCCTTCGGGCTGCCAACAGAGTGGCAATGGACGAATTATACCGACATCCTCTTCGGCGAGCGCTACTGGCTGCAGATCGGCAATTCGCTTGTCATCGCAGCGCTGACCGTGCTGCTGACGCTGATCGTCTCGTCCATGGCGGCCTTCGCCTTTGCGCATGTGCGCTTCTTCGGCTCATCCTTCCTGCTCAACTATTTCCTGCTCGGCCTGATGTTTCCGGCAGCGACTGCGATCCTGCCGCTCTTCATCCGCATCCGCGATCTCGGCCTCCTGAATACCTACTGGGGCGTGGTGCTGCCGCAGGTGGCCTTCGGCCTCGGCATGAGCATTCTTTTGTTCCGGAATTATTTCCGCAACCTCCCGGAAGAATTGTTTCAGGCGGCCTTTGTCGATGGCTGCGGTTACCTCAGGTTCTTCTGGCACGTGTCGCTGCCACTGTCCCGGCCGATCGTCGCGACCGTCAGCATCATCTCCTTCGTCGGCAGCTGGAACAGCTACATCCTGCCGCTGATCATGCTGAACTCTGAATCGAAATATCCCTGGCCGCTCGGCATCATGGTCTATCGCGGCGAATACGGCACGGAATGGCAATTGGTGCTGGCCTTCATCACGCTGACCATCCTGCCGACGATCATCGTATTCTTCGTCGCCCAGCGGCACATCATCGCCGGCCTGACCGCCGGCGCCGTCAAGTCCTGAGCCGACCCATTGGAGCTGCAATCATGGCATCCGTTTCACTGCACGATGTAACCAAGGCCTATGGCGCCGTCGACGTCATCCACGGCATTTCGCTTCATATCGAGGATGGGGAGTTCGTCGCCCTTGTCGGGCCGTCCGGCTGCGGGAAGTCGACGCTGCTGCGGATGATCGCCGGCCTCGAGGAGATCACCGACGGCGAGATCGCGATTGGCGGCAATGTCGTCAACGGCATGACCCCGCGCGAGCGCAACATTGCCATGGTCTTCCAGTCCTACGCACTCTATCCGCATATGACGGTTTCCGAAAACATGGGCTTCAACCTGAAACTCGCCGGCGTTCAGAAACCTGAAATCGAGGCCCGCATCGCCGAGGCCGCCCGCATGCTCGATCTCGCCCAGTTGCTCGACCGCAAGCCGGCCCAGCTTTCCGGCGGCCAGCGCCAGCGCGTCGCCATGGGCCGAGCCATCGTGCGCAATCCCGCCGTCTTCCTGTTTGACGAGCCGCTCTCCAACCTCGATGCCAAGCTGCGCGTGCAGATGCGCTCGGAGATTAAGACGCTGCACCAGAAGGTGAAGACGACATCGATCTACGTCACCCACGACCAGATCGAGGCAATGACGCTCGCCGATCGCATCGTCGTGCTCAATCAGGGCAGGGTGGAGCAAGAGGGGACGCCGCTCGAACTCTACAGGAAACCCGCCAATCTCTTCGTCGCCGAATTCATCGGATCGCCGGCGATGAACATGCTCGAAGGCACGGTCGACGGCGAAAATGGTGAACCGGCTGCCCGCCTCGGAGACGGCACGGCAATCCGCATCGCGTCCGACCGCAGGGTCAAGGCCGGCCAGGCCGTCACCATCGGTCTGCGGCCCGAACATCTCGTTCCCGGTATCGGTAATGGCACGCCGCTGGCCGGCCGAACCATGCTGGTCGAACCCACCGGCGCCCAGACCCATGTGGTCTTCGATCTCGCCGGGCAGCAGGTCACGGCAATCGTCGACGGCGAATATCCCGCCCGCTACGGGGCGGTGTTCGAGGCAAGCATCGCCAGCAACCAGGTGCATGTCTTCGACCGCGGCAGCGGGGTGGCGCTGTAGGCGAGGATTAGTCTGCAGGGGAACGGAGAGGGTGCGGCGCACCCTCTTCTCCCCGAGGGGAGAAGAGGGAACCGAGAGGGCGCAGCCGGCATTCGTGCGGTCCCCCGCGATTACTCCGCCGCGGTCCGTTCGATACCGTTAGCCTGGACGATCTTGTCCAGGAGCGCGAGCTCTTCCTGCGTAAGGTCTGTCAAGGGCGGGCGAACTGGGCCGGGATTCTGGCCGAGGACACGAAGCCCCGCCTTGATGATCGAGACGGCATAACCTTTCTTGCGGTTGCGCAGGGCGACGAAGGGAAAGAAGAAGCTCTTCAGGATTTCGTCGACGGTCGCCTGGTCGCCGGTGCGGAGCGCCCCGTAAAAGCGCTGGGCGAGGGCGGGGACGAAGTTGAAGACGGCGGAGGAGTAGGTGGTCACGCCGGCGGCGAAATAGGCTTGGGCATAGACCTCGTGGGTCGGCATGCCGCCGACATAGACGAGACGGTCGCCAAGCAGCGTGGTGATCTCGATGACCTTGTCGACCTCGCCGACGCCGTCCTTGAAGCCGATCAAGTTGGGGCATTCCTCGGCAAGTCGCGCGATGCTGTCGGCGGTCAGCACGGCGTTGTCGCGGTTGTAGACGATGACGCCGATGCCGACCGATCGGCAGACCGCCTTGACATGGGCGATCAGGCCGGCCTGTTCGGCAAACATCAGATAGGGCGGCAGCAGCAGCAGTCCGTCGGCGCCGGCCTTTTCGGCCGCCTGTGCGATCTCGATGGCGAGCGAGGTGCCGTAGCCGGTGCCCGATATGATCGGCGTATTGCCCGCCGACGCCTTGGCAGCGCGGACGACCTGCGGAATCTCGCTCGGATTGAGCGAGAAGAATTCACCGGTGCCGCCGGCGGCAAACAAGGCGGCGGCGTCATAACCGGCAAGCCACTCGACATGGCGGCGGTACTTCGCCTCGTCGAATTTCAGCTGGTCGTCGAAATGCGTCACCGGAAACGAGAGCAGACCACTGCCGACGGCCTTCTTCAATTCAATCGGGTTCATCATCAAGTCCCATTCCTTAGCTGTTGAAAATCGGCGGCGTCAGGCGCTCTCGAGTACTTGCAGGAGTGCCGCGATATAGCCGTAGCAGAAGGCGAATGCGGTGGCGGAAGGGTCCCGGCCGCTGACGGTCGGCACATGGTCGGGCATCAGCATGTATTTGAAGCCGACTTCCTTGTAGATCCTGGCCGAGCGGACCATGTCCATGTCGCCTTCGTCGGGGAAGGTTTCCACGAAGGAAAGCTTGCCGCCGCGAATATTGCGGAAGTGGACGTTGAAGATCTTGTCGCGCTGACCAAACCAGCGAATGACGTCGTCGATCTCCTCGCCGGGGTTTTCGAGCATCTCGCCGATCGATCCCTGGCAGAAATTGAGGCCGTGATAGGGATTTTCACGCATCAGCACGAACTTCTTCAGGCCTTCTACCGTGCCGAGCACCCGCGTGACGCCACGATAGCCGGGCGGCGTATAGGGATCGTGCGGATGGCAGGCGAGTCGGACGCGATTGCTTTCGGCGACCGGCACGACACGTTCGAGGAAATAATCGATGCGTTCCCAGTTCTCATCTTCGGACAAGACGCCGGCAAGACCGGGTGCGGCCTGCTGATCCGTCTTGTCCCAGCGGAAGCTGGCGTTCATCGAGCCGCCGCGTCCCGGTTCATCCGGCGTGCGGGGAATACCGATCAGATTGAGATTATACTTGACCGCCGGAATGCCGGCCTTCGCGACATTCTCGATCATCTGGCAGACGGCGTCGATCTGCCGGTCGCGATCGGGGCCGGCGAGCAGAATATCGGGATAGGACGCCTTCTCGATCGGCTGCGAGGGCAGAGGCAGCTGGATCATGTCGAGGATCAGGCCGAAGCTTTCGACCTTGTCGCGATGGCGCTCGATGTCGGCAAGCGTCCAGCTGCTCGGCTTGCCCGGCGGGTCAGCGCTGATATGCTTGACGCCCAATTGCGCGAAGATCCGATAATCGTCATCGTCGCGCGCCGCCACCTGTGTTCCCAGATACATCAGAGAGCTCTCCAATCAACAATGTCATATGACATAATATGAATTTCGGAGGGTGTCGAGCCCTATTGCTGCTCGGCAAGCATCCGATAGCGCCTTTGGCTCGCCATCAGATGGGCGCGCATCGCCTGCCGGGCGCGATCAGGATCCTGATCGGCGATCGCCGAGAGGATCTCCACATGTTCGGCATGGACCTTTTGCAGGTAGTCGCGGTCATTGGCTTCGGGCAGCGTCGGAAACTGGCCGCGCGGGATGGCGCGGGGGCCGAAATGGCGCAGCACATCGACATAGAACCGGTTGTTGGTGGCGGCGGCGATCGCCATGTGAAAGGCATAGTCCGCCTCGACGGTTTGCTGGCCGCTCTCGATGAGCTGCGCCATTCTGCGGTTGGCCTCGCGGATCGCCGCCTCCTGCTCGGCGGTGCGGCGATAGGCGGCAATCGCCGCCGCTTCGCCCTCGGTCGCCATGCGAAACTCCAGCAATTCAAGGGTTTCCGGGATGCTTTTGATCTCCACCGGCGTCAATGACATCGACGAATGAACCTTCGGATCCGCGACGAAAACGCCTTTGCCCTGGATCGGTCGGACGAAGCCCGCCGCCCTTAGATCCGCGATGGCCTCGCGCACCACGGTGCGGCTGACGCCGAAGGTCGATTCGAGCTGCGGTTCGGTCGGCAGCTGGTCGCCGACGAGCAATTTGCCCGCCTCGATTTGCGCTCGCAGCTCATCGATGACCTGCTGCGCCAGTCTTTGCCGCCCACGGCCGAGTGTCGTCATTCTTTGTTCCCCAGTTCCTTTGCCTCAAGTCTTCCGCACGGCTTGCAAATCGTTTTCGACTTCTAAAAATCATAATACGACATACGGACGACATAATATGTCTATTATAGTAATCCAGGCAGGAGTGACAATGAAGCATTTTTCTAAAGGCCTGTTCGTCGGCGCCGTCATCGGCGCGCTGACGATCGCTGCGCCGCTCTCACACGCCGCCACACCCAGGGATCAGCTGGTGATCGGCACATCGCTGGCCCAGGTCCTGTCGCTCGATCCGCATCAGGCGACCGAAGGCAAGGCAGTCGAGATCATGTCGAACCTCGCGGTCATCGCCCATATGTGCGACCGGGTGCTGATCATGAAGAACGGCGTCTTCGTCGACGAACTCACCAAGGCGGATCTCCAGGCCGGCATCACGCATGATGCCTATGCGCGTGAGCTGTTCGAGGCGAGCTTCATGGAAGCATGAAAGGCGGCGCCGAGAAGGGAACCGGACGTCAGGCCGATCCGCAATAGCGTGCAAATTCGTCGAGGAAGCCGCGCATGTCCTCCTGATGCCGAGGCGCGGAAAGACGCTCGGCAATCTCTTCCGGGGAAAGCTTCATCAAAGCAATCCGCAGGAAAAGCTCCTCGTTGAATCGCTCGCTGAGCGTAGCGAGAACGATGCGAAGCTGGCACAGCATGTCATCGCCGCGGTGCGACGCGTGCGCGAGCACGACCGGTTTGCCGATCACTTCGTCTCGGGAGACGAGCCAGTCGATGGCGTTCTTCAATCCGCCCGGTATTGATCGGATATATTCAGGGCTTGCCAGGATCAGTCCATCCGCATCCGCGATCGCCTTGGCAAGAGCCGACACGGCAAGCGGCGGGTCCAGCTCCAGATCGGGCGAGAACACCGGAAGTTCCCCCACACCGTCATAGATCGAAACCGTATGCGCCGCGCCTGCAGCCGCTTGCAGAGCACGGAGCAGGGCGGTGTTCGTCGAGGCCCGGCGGGCGCTTCCTGATATGGCCAGGAATTTCATGATGGCGGCATTGGCTCCTAAACGGGCGCGGCGGCTTTCGAAGGATTGACGGTTGCGACGCTGCCCCTTTCGACGAGATGGCAGGCGAGCTCGACGCGCCGGCGCGGCACGGCAAGGCCGAGCATCATGTCGCGCAGCAGATCGAGCGCGGTGGCGCCAAGTTCGCGCATCGGAATATGCACGGTCGAGAGCGGCGGATTGAGAAAGGCCGATTGCGGCAGATCATCGATGCCCATAACCGAGATATCCTGCGGCACGGCATATCCCATGGCCTGCAATCCGCGCACCGCGCCGTTGGCAAGACTGTCGCCCGCCGTCAGGACAGCGGTGAAGGTGAGGCCCTGATCACGGACGAGACGGGTGATCGCCTCGGCGCCCAATTCCGGCAGCCAGTCGTCGACCTCGAGCACAAGTTCGGCATCAGCTTTCAGCCCGTGATAGAGCAGAGCGTCGCGCCAGCCCTCCAGGCGTCTCTCGATCGTCCGCCGGCCCGGCCGCAGCATGAAAAGGATCTGTCGATGCCCGGCCTTGATCAACCTCTCGGCGGCAATGAAGGCGGCCGAGCGGTTGCAGGGCGTCACACTCGAAAGCCGCATATAGGGGTCGTCGGTATTGACCAGCACGACCGGTTTTCCCAGGCCCGCGGCCGCCGCCAGCATCTCCTCCTCGTCGACGGTCAGGATCAGCATGCCGCCGAAGCTCGGATCATCGCGCATCTCGGCGATGACGCGGGCTTCGTCCGCCTTGTCGGCGACGGGACGCATGGCCATCTCGATGCCGAGCGCCGCCGCCCGCGCATTCAGGCCTTCGAGAACGTAGAGGGTGAACTGGTTGCGGACATAGTCGATCATCGCCGCGCCGGAGGCGACAAGCATGACCTTCTTGCCGGCGACACTTGCCGGCAGCGCGTAGCTGACCGCGCTCGCCGTTTCCAGCACCAGCTTGCGGATCTCGGGCCTGACGCCCTTTTCGCCGGCAAGCGCCCGGGAGACGGTGCTGATCGACACGCCGCATCTGGCGGCGATGTCGTCGAGGCGCGTGCGCCTGCCTTTCTTTTGATCCGGGGCCATGTCGTTTTCCTCGCTCCCAACCTTTATGCAAAAATCTTTCAGATTGCGCAAACGGAATGTCTATGCACAATTGCCGATGAGGAGTCCGCGGTAAGCGGCAGAGCAGGGAGGCTTTGAAGATGCGGCTTGACCGCCCGTCCATCCGTCGGCGTTTTGTCAGAAATACCAAGGCCGGAGCGGCCTGAAACATGGCCGTCGAGCAATCCTATCTCGGCCGCGCCGTCGGCAAAAACAGCCCGATCGTCTACTGGCAGCTCGGTCATCTCTCGCAGGCGCGCTACGATGTCGCCGACCGTCCGATGGAAGGCCGGATGGATCCCTTCTTCTTCGTCACCAAGACGAAGAACTTCATTCCGCATGAGTACCCCTGCCGCACCGAATTCAAGAAAGACTTCTCCGGCCGGCGGCCGCAGCCGGCAGCCGAATTCGCTCCCGTCCGCTGGTGGCTGCCCTTTGCCTCGCCGCGTGTCGATCTCTCCGGCTTCTGGTTTCGCCCGACGCGCATCGGCTGCTGGGCGCGCACCTTTCTCGATGCCCCCACGGGCGGGCGGGCCACGCTTCGCCTGTCGACCTGCGGCGGCGCCATCCTCTTCGTCAACGGCGGCGAACAGGGTTTCATGGCGCCTTACGAGCGCAATCTGGAAGCGCAGCGGACCTTCGAGGTAGAGCTTTTCGCCGGCCTCAACGAGATCCGTGTCTATTTCGACGATCTCGCCGAGCGCGACGCCCGCTTCTATTTCCAGCTGGATTATCTCGACGGGCCGGACGTCAAAACATCACTTCCCGTTCCGATCGCCGCCGATGAGGCGGACGGGCTGGAGGCGATCCTCGAAGGCATGCGCTTCGACCGCACCGCCTATCTCGGCGAGGACGTGACGATCCTGTTTCCCGCGCCGCTGCCACTGGCGCTGAACTGCCATGTCGAGATCGAAGGCGACTTCATGTCGGTCGAGCGCTTCGACTATGATTTCGCGCTGGAGAAAGGCGCAACCACGCTGGGGCTCGGAAGCTCGGCGCGCATGCCCGCCGATTTCCGCCATTTCCGCATCACCTTCAAAACCGGCGCGCTGTCGGTCGCCCGCACCCTCGGCGTCGAGATCTGTCATCCCGAACGCCAGGGGTCGGCGCCCGCCGCGCTGGCGGACCGGGTCGCTGAGGCGCTGGCAGAAGTCGCCGCCCATTCGGAGCCCGATACGGTCTGCGCTTTCGCCCGTCTGGCGCTGGGGCAGGGCGGCGCGGAGACCGAGGCGATGATCTCGGCCATGCTGCCCGTTATCGAGGATTGCCACGACTGCGCCGATTTCGTGCTGGTGCCGCTGCTCTTTGCCTATACACGCTGGAGCGATCTTCTTTCACCGGAACTGCGCGGCAGGATGGAGCAGGCCGTTCTCAACTACCGCTACTGGATGGACGAGCCGGGCAATGACGTTCAGTGGTATTTTTCTGAAAACCACGCGCTGCTCTTCCACGCCGCCGCCTATCTCGGCGGCAGGCTTTTCCCCGATGCCATTTTCGTCCGTTCCGGCCGCACCGGCGCCGAGCAGATGAAGGTCGGCGAAGAGCGGGTTCGCGCCTGGCTCGATCATTTCGAGCGCTGGGAGATGGCGGAGTGGAATTCCGTTCCCTATTTCCCGATCGACCTCAAGGGGCTGACGGCGCTTGCCGCCTGCGCGCCGGATGAGACGATCCGTGCCCGCGCCAGTGCCAGCATCGTCCGGCTGATGGAGATCGTCGCCCGCTCGGCCCATCATGGCATGCTGACCGGCAGCCAGGGCCGCTCCTACGAACATACGCTGCGGCCCGGCCGCTCGGTCGAACTCTCTGGTATCGCCCGTCTGCTCTGGGGGCGCGGCTGGTACGGCCGGCGCGTCCACGCGCTGCCGCAGCTTGCCGTCTGCATCCGCGACCATGGCCTCCGTTTCCCGGAAGCGCTTGCTGAAATCGCCGCGCACCGCTCCGACGAGGCGCAGGAATGGACCTTCTCCCAGGGAGAGAACCGTTTCGCCGCCCTCTACCACTACAAGACGCGCGACACCGCGCTCGGCACCATCGCCCATTATCGCCCCGGCGCCTGGGGCTATCAGGAGACGGTGCTGCATCTGCGCCTCGGCGAACGGCCGGAAGCGCAGATCTGGATCAATCATCCCGGCGAGACCATCCAGTTCGGTTACGGCCGGCCGAGCTTTTGGGGCGGCTGCGGAACGCTGCCGCGCGTACATCAGTATCGCGATCTGGCCATCCTCGATTTCGCCATTCACGAGGGCCAGCCGGATTTCACCCATGCCTGGTTCCCGCTCGAAGCCTTCGATGAGGCGGCGGTCGATGGCGATCTGGCGCTTGCCCGCTCCGGCAACGGCCTTGCCATGCTGATCGGCAGCGGACCGCTGGAGCCGGTCAAGCACGGCCCGACCACGGATATGGAACTGCGCCTGATTGGCCGCAACGGCCGCTGGATTGTCCGCCTGTCCGATCTCAGTCGCGAGGGGGGGCTCGACGGCATGCGGGGCCGTTTCGCCGCGCTCTCGGCTCGGCGGGACGGCGAGGGCGCGTTGATCGTCATCGATCCTGATTACGGTGAAGTCGTCTTCGAGAAGGATGGCACCGTGCGCGCCGAAGGCCGCATTCTTCGTCCCTCGGACTGGTCGGTCAGGGGAGACGCGATACATCTTAAGATACCGGGCAGGCAGCCTCGGCGAGCGGCCTCGTAGACGACATGTCCGGCAGGTGGAGGACCGACTGGACACGGGAATGCATCGGTCAACAGGAGGAGAAAATGACCAGAATAAAATCGATCGGCGCGGCCGTTGCTGCGGTTCTCTTGAGTTCCATCGCCGCCCATGCCGGCGACGTGCGCATCATGTGGTATTCCGACGGCGGCGAAGGCGAGGTGATCAAGGACCTGCTGTCGCGCTTCTCCAAGGCCAATCCCGATGTCAACGTCATTCTCGACGAGGTTTCCTATGATGTCGTCAAGGAACAGCTGCCGGTGCAGTTGGAAGCCGGGAAGGGACCGGATATCGCCCGCGTCACCAATCTGAAGGCGCAGTCGCAGCACTGGCTCGATCTCCGCCCGCTCCTCGCCGATGCGAAATATTGGGACGAGAATTTCGGCGCCCAGGCTGACTGGATGCGCCCCGACGGTTCGAACGCCATCACCGGCTTCATGACGCAGCTGACGCTCACCGGCGGCTTCGTCAACAAGACGCTGTTCGAGCAGGCCGGCGTCGAAATTCCCGGCCCGAAGGCAACCTGGGACGACTGGGCGGCGGCGGCCAGGAAGGTTGCCGACAGCCAGAAGGTCTTCGCCATGGCGATCGACCGCTCCGGTCACCGCGTCTCCGGCCCCAATATCTCCTATGGCGCCAACTATATCGCCGCTGACGGCAAGCCGGCGCCCATCGATCAGGGCGCGAAGGAATTCCTCAGCCGCTTCGTCAAATGGAATGAGGACGGCACCGTCAACAAGGACGTCTGGGTCAGTGCTGCCGGCAGCACCTATCGCGCGGCGGCCGACGACTTCATCAATGGCGGTCTCGCCTATTATTATTCCGGCAGCTGGCAGGTTTCGGGCTTCGCCCAAAAGATCGGCGACAGTTTCGACTGGGTCATGGCTGGAAGCCCCTGCGGCACCGTGGCCTGCAGCGGCATGCAGGGCGGCGCCGGTCTCGTCGCGGTCAAATACACCAAGAACCCGAAGGACGTCGCCAAGGTGATGGACTATCTCGCAAGCGCCGACGTGCAGAAGGAATTTGCCGAGCGTAGCCTGTTCATCCCGGCACATAAGGGCGTGGCTGCCGGCCAGGTGGATTTCAAGACCGATAATCCGCATGTGAAGGCGGCACTGAAGGCCTTCGTTGAATCGGCCGCCCAGACCGCCCCTGCTGCGATGAAGTTGCCGGGCTGGAAGTGGTCCGACGCCTATTATAGCGCCATCGTCGCCCGCATCAGCCAGGTGATCGCCGGCGAGATGAAGCTCGATGACGCCTATGCCCGCATCGACGAGGACATCAAGGCCAAGGTTGGCGGCAACTGACGGACGAACGGATGGCGGAGAAGACGGTTTCTTCCGAACCGCCGGCGAAAGCCGGTCTGCAGCAGGCGCTCCTTGCGCCTGTCAGGCTCGCCATGGGGATCGTCGATATCCCCATGCGCGCCTGGCAGAAGCTGACGGGGGTGAACGGCATGGCCGGTGTCTTCCTGGCGCCTAACATGCTGATCTTTTCCGTCTTCGTCCTCCTGCCGCTGGTCATCAACTTCATCTATTCGACCACGAGCGGCGGCGCCATCTTCCTTCAGAACAGAACTTATGTCGGCGCCGAGCAATATCGAATCCTGTTTGATTGCGGCTCCTATCTCGACCCCTCAACCTGTGCTGCCGACACCTTCTGGGCCTCCGTGCGCAACACCGCAGTTTTCGTCGTCTTCCAGGTCTCGGCGATGCTGGTGGTGGCACTCGCAACGGCTTTGATCCTCAACCGCGAACTTTCCAATCGCGGCTTCTGGCGCGCCGTCTTCTTCTTTCCAGTGCTGCTGTCGCCGGTGGTCGTCGGCCTGATCTGGAAATGGATCCTTCAGCGAGAGGGGCTGTTGAATTATGCGCTAAGCCCCTTCGGCTTCGAACCCTTCTCCTGGCTCAGCGATCGCTTCTGGGCCTTCTTCTTCGCCGTCTTCGTCTCGGTCTGGGCGCATATGGGCTTTTACGCGCTGATCTTGCTCGCCGGTCTGCAGGCGATCCCGAGGGATCTCTATGAGGCGGCGGCGATGGACAAGGCAAGCCCGACACGTATCTTCCGGCGCATCACCCTGCCGCTCTTGATGCCGAACCTCATCGTCGTCCTGGTCTTGGCGCTGATCCGAGCCGTGCAGATCTTCGACGAGGTCTTCGTGCTCACCGGCGGCGGGCCTGGCACCAGCACCATGTACATCACCCAGTTTATTTACGAGACCGGCTTTGCCAGTTCGCTGCGCAATCCGGGGCTGGCCTCGGCCGCCTCGATCCTGATGGGCATCGTGCTCGTCATCCTGACCCTGGTCCAGCTCGGAGCAAGCAGCCGCAACGAAAAGAAGGGAACACGCCGATGAGCGCTGTCGGCGCATTCCTGCTTCGGCGCCGCGGCCGCGGCTGGCACTGGACCGATGTGGTCACCTGGATCTGGCTGATCTCGGGCGTCATCCTGATGTTCGGCCCGGCCGTCTGGCTGGTCTTTTCCTCCTTCAAAACGCCGGCAGCTCTTGCCGAATTCCCGCCATCCTTTCTGCCGTATGTCACCGAGCAGGCCGATGTGGCTGGCTACGACAAGCCGCTGCCGCTCTATAACGTCACGATGCCGGATGGCAGCACCCGTCAGCTCGCCGAGGTCCGGCGCATCGGCATCATGGGCCAGATGGTCGATCCGAAGCAGCCGGGCGAAATCGTCAAGGTGAACATCAAGGATCGCACGCCGGTGCGTCAGGTCGAATTTGCCGCCAACAACTACACCGAACCGTTCCAGCGCTTCGATTTCTTCCTGTTCCTGCGCAACTCCGTCTTCGTGACGGTCGTGGCGACGGCCATCACCCTGTTGGTCAATTCCATGGCCGCCTTCGCGCTGTCGAAATACCAGTTCCCCGGCCGCACCGCCGTCATGCTGATGATCCTGGCGACGCTGATGGTGCCGCTCTCGGTGATCGTCGTGCCGCTCTATTCGGTCATCGGTACGCTGAACCTCTTCGACAGCCTCTGGGGAGTCATCCTGCCGACCGTCGCCACGCCGACGGGCGTCTTCCTGCTCCGCCAATACATGCTGACGATCCCCGACGAACTGATCGACGCCGCGCGCATGGACAAGGCCAGCGAATGGCAGATCTACTGGCGCATCATCCTGCCGCTGTCGGCACCGGCGCTGGCGGTGCTGGCGATCTTCTCGGTGGTCTGGCGCTGGAACGACTTCCTCTGGCCGCTGATCGTGCTGTCGCGCAAGGAGCTATACACGCTGCAGGTCGGCCTCAACGTCTATGCCGGCGAGCTCAATGTGCAGTGGCACTATATCCTCGCCATGACCGTCGTCTCGATGATCCCCGTCGTGCTGATCTTCGTCTTCCTGCAGCGCTTCATCACGACTGGTATCGCCGGCTCGGGCCTGAAATAGACTCGCTTTCAAAATGATAGAGGAGAATGCATGAGCGGGCTCGAGCTCAGAAATATCGTCAAGAATTTCGGCGCCGTCGAGGTGATCCGCGATGTCTCGCTTGAGGTCAACGACGGCGAGTTCGTCGCTTTCGTCGGCCCGTCCGGGTGTGGAAAATCGACGTTGCTGCGCCTGATCGCCGGTCTCGACAAGCCGACGGGCGGTAGTATCGCCATCGACGGCAAGGACGTCACCGCGATCGGTGCGGCCGACCGCGGCCTTGCCATGGTCTTCCAGTCCTATGCCCTTTATCCGCATATGAGCGTGCGCGAAAACCTCGCCTTCGGGTTGGAGAACACCAAGGTGGCCAAGGCCGAGATCGAGGCCCGCATCGCTGACGCCGCGCGCATGCTCGAGATCGAGCCGTTCCTGCAGCGCCGCCCAGGCCAGCTCTCCGGCGGCCAGCGCCAGCGCGTCGCGATCGGCCGCGCCATCGTCCGCCGGCCGGATGCCTTCCTGCTCGACGAGCCGCTCTCCAATCTCGACGCCGAACTTCGGGTGAGCATGCGCGCCGAACTCGCCGCCCTGCACGCCCGCCTGAAGGCGACGATGATCTACGTCACCCATGATCAGGTCGAGGCGATGACGCTCGCAAACCGCATCGTCGTGTTGCGGGGCGGCAGGATCGAACAGGTCGGTACGCCGCTGGAACTCTACAACACGCCCGCCAATCGCTTCGTCGCCGGCTTCATCGGCGCGCCGCACATGAATTTCCTGGAAGGCTCGATCGTCGGTCAGGGGAACGGTTTCGCCGAGGTCGAAACCGTGGGCGGCCATCGTCTTTCCGTCCTTGCCAGGGAGGCGCGTCCGGCGGGCGAGAGGGTCAGCATCGGAATCCGGCCGCAACATATCAGCATTGCCGATGCGGCCGCGGCGGGCAGGCTGGATACGCAGGTCACGCTTGTTGAGGAGCTCGGTTCCGAGACAGTCGTCCATACCGAAGCCGCCGGCAAGAAGCTGATCGCGGTCTTTGCCGGCCAGCAGAGGATGAAATCCGGCGACAGCCTCCCGCTTCATCTCGATCCCGCCGTGCTGCACCTCTTCGGCGAGGACGGCCGGCGGCTGTGTTGAAAACAAAAAGCCCGCGCCGGAATGGAGGCGCGGGCCGAGTTTCATGTCATGACAGCCTTAGTGGCTGTTCTTGTGGCTTTGTTGACCAGCTTTTACATGCTGCTCATGGCTGCCGCCGCGGGATCCGCTGGACTGCGCATCGCGGCCGCCTGAAGAGGCGCTGCGGGTATTGGAGTCGTTCTTGTGACTCTGCTGACCAGCCTTGACGTGCTGTTCGTGGGTTCCACCTTGGTTTGCCATTTGGTTTCTCCTTGGTTTTGAACTGAGGCCACGTCGACCTCGTGTTGACAACCTCGCCCCGGCGCATGCGTTCCGCATTTTAACATTTCGTGATCTCGCCGGAGAATGAGGATGAGGAAGCGGACCGGGCGGGTAGGGAGCTCGCCTGCCATTTCGTCGGCCATCGGGAGAAAGCGGAAAAATCCCGATGTTCTCCAGCACCGCCGCGTCCGCTTGGCGCGGTCCGCAGCCTCGCTTCGAAAACCGTCTCTCGGCAGAAAGGTTCCAGGAAAATCAGCCGCATCCATCCCGACGGACGGTCCCGGATCAGCCCGTCGACTCTTTTCAAATGGACGAGCCGCTCTAGCTTAAACGGTACCAAATGAAAGGAGAAAACCATGAACGACGCACCGAAAACGGCCACCCCGGCGCGAAGAGTGTTGCGTGGCCGCCCCTACAGCATGAGCGAATTTGCCAGAAAATACCGGTTGGACGACAAGGAGGCCAAGCGCCTCTATGACAAGTTTGGCCCCTCCGCCACGGAGCTCGACCTGTTGATGGCGGCAAAGCGTCGTCCGCCTGGGCTTCCCACCAAGCTCGATTCCTGACGACCGTCAATGAGGATCAGGACGGGAAGCTGCCTTTGCGGAGCGGTCGCCTACCGGGTGGAAGGCGAGCCGCTTCGCGTCGGCCTCTGCCACTGCGCCGATTGTCGCAAATCGAGCGGCTCCGCCTTCGTCTTCTTTGCGCTCTGGCCTCGCTCGGCTTTCTCCCATAGGGGCGAGATATTCACCTTCGCCGGCCGCAGCTTCTGCCCCGCCTGTGGCAGCAGGCTTTTCTGCCTGCAGGAGGCGGCGGTGGAAATCCGCCTCGGCTCACTCGACAGCCCCCCGACGGATCTCGCGCCGAGTCATGAAGTCTGGATCAAGCGGCGCGAAGCGTGGCTGCATCCGCTGTCGGATGCCCAGCAATATGCCGAGGATGCCGATTGACCGTCGGCAATTGCTGCCTGTCGGGAGCGCGAAAACGCTGCAGATTTTGCGCGAGAGGCTCCGCCGTGCGGAAACTTGAGTTTTCTTACCAATATTTCATTTCACCTGTCCGCAATTCCGTGCCAGTTCGGCGGCAACGCTAATTCCCGGTTCACCTGCGGTGTGATTATTTCATTGCAGGCCGATGCGGCCACTGACTGATCGAGGGTGAGATGAACAAAATCGTAAGCGGCGACGAAACCGGAGAAAATGCCGGCGCGACGCCCGACCTCGCAGCGGTGCTTGCCGCGTCGGGAAGGCAGAACAGGCGGAGCCGCTGGCGCGGACGCCTGCTCATCCTGCTGATCCTCCTCGCTGCCGCCGCGGCTGCCGCTTACTTCTACCTCGGCCGCGGGCAAAGCGAAGTGAGCTACACCACGCAGCCGGCAAAACGCGGCGACCTGACCGTGCTTGTCACCGCCACCGGTTCGGTGCAGCCGACCGAGCAGGTGGACATATCGAGCGAGCTTTCGGGCACCGTACGCGACGTCAACGTGGATTATAACAGCATGATCAAGGCGGGCGACGTGCTGGCGCTGCTCGACACCAACAAGCTCGAGGCGGATGTGAAGAGCTCGCGCGCGAAGGTCAATTCGGCCAAGGCAAACGTCGCCAAGGCCAATGCCGATCTCGAATCGGCAAGCACCTCGCTCGAGCGGCTGAAGAGCCTGGTCAGGAGTAATGTCTCCACCCAGCAGAGCCTCGACGACGCCACCTATAAATATGATTCCGCCGTCGCCGCCAAACAGATCAACGAAGCCGAGGTGCTGGCTGCGGAGGCCGACCTGCAGCTTGCCGAGGTCAATCTCGCCAAGGCAAAGATCGTCTCGCCGATCGACGGCGTGATCCTCACCCGTTCCGTCAATCCGGGCGCCACCGTCGCCGCCTCGCTTTCGGCGCCCATACTCTTTACCATCGCCGGCGATCTGAAGAAGATGGAGCTGCAGGTCGATGTCGACGAGGCCGATGTCGGCAAGATCGCCGTCGGGCAGAAGGCGAAGTTCACCGTCGATGCCTATCCCGACCGGTCCTTCCCCGCCGAGATCGAGCAAATCCGCTTCGCCTCCGAAGTGGTCAACAATGTCGTGACCTATAAGGCAGTGCTCTCGGTCGATAATGCCGATCTGCTGCTGCGCCCCGGTATGACTGCGACCGCCGACATCACCGTCGAGGCCGTCAAGGATACGCTGATGGTGCCGAACGCGGCGCTGCGTTATGCCCCGCCGCAGGCGGAACGGCTCGGCCGTGGCATTCTCGGGATCTTTGGGCCGCCACGCCGGCGCGGCGGCAACTCCGGTGAGGTGCTGACGGGAGCGCAGCGCCGCGTCTGGGTGCTGCGCAACGGCCGCGCCACCCCCCTAGTCATCCGGGTCGGCTCTTCCGACGGCCAGTTCACTCAGGTGGTGTCAGGCCAACTCGAGGAAAATGACGCCTTGGTGACCGACGCCACCGTCCGGACGAACTAGGCGGAGAGACGGATGGCAAGCCCGCCGCTGATCGAATTCAGGAAGGTCTCGAAAATCTACGGCGAGCGCGAGGCGGCGATCCGCGCGCTCGACCATGTGGATCTTATGATCGATGCCCGTGAATTCGTTGCGATCATGGGGCCGTCCGGTTCAGGCAAATCGACGGCGATGAACATTCTTGGCTGCCTCGACGTGCCGACATCGGGTGAATACATCTTCCAGGGCATTCCGACCAGCGGTTTCGACCGCAGCCAGCTGACGCTGTTGCGCCGCCACATGCTGGGCTTCGTCTTCCAGGGCTTCAACCTCTTGTCGCGAACCTCGGCCGCAGAGAATGTTGAGCTGCCGCTGATCTATCGCGGCATGGCAGTGCGTGAACGGCGCGAAAAGGCGCGCGAGGCGCTGGCGCTGGTCGGCCTGTCGGGCCGCGAGCATCACAAGACGCAGGAGCTGTCAGGCGGTCAGCAGCAGCGCGTCGCCATCGCCCGCGCCATTGTTACCGAGCCGGCGCTGCTGCTCGCCGACGAGCCCACCGGCAATCTCGACACGAAGACCAGCTTCGAGATCATGGAACTGATGACGCGGCTGAACCGGGAGCACGGCATCACCATCGTCATGGTCACGCACGAGTCCGATATCGCCTCCTATGCGGGGCGGCTGCTGCGCTTCGTCGATGGCAAGCTGGAGAGCGAGGTCGAGCAGGCCAGGAGGACGGATCATGTTCTTTGAGACGTTGAAGCTGGCATTGCGTGCCATTAACCGCAACATGCTGCGCTCCTTCCTCACCGTGCTCGGCGTCGTCATCGGCGTTGCCGCGGTCATCGCGCTGGTGACGATCGGCAACGGTACGACCGCGCAGGTCTCGACCGAACTCTCGCGCCTCGGCACCAACATGCTGTTCGTCCGCCCCGGCCAGTTCGGACCAGGTCGGGCAAGCTCCGAGGCCAAACGCTTCAGCCTCAAGGATGTCGCCGCCATCCGCGATCAGATCGGAGGCTTGAGGGCGGTGGCGCCGCTCAACCAGTCGACGGCGACGGTGATTCTTGGCGGCCAGAACCATTCGACCAGCGTCTCCGGCACCACCAACGACTATTTCGTCGCGCAAGACTGGAGCCTGGCGCTCGGCCGCACTTTCACGCCTGCCGAGGAACGCGGCCAGTCCCGCTGCATCATCGGCGAGACGGTGCGTTCGCAGCTCTTCGGCGCCGCCGATCCGCTCGGTCAGCAGATCCGCGTCGGCAAGGTCTCATGTCCTGTGATCGGCGTGCTTGCCAAACGCGGCCAGTCCGGCATGGGCACTGACCAGGACGATGTCGTCATCATGCCGGTCAAGGTGTTCCAGCGGCGCATCAGCGGCAACAGCAACGTGCCGCAGATCATCATCTCGGCGCGCGACGGCGTGTCCACAACCAAGGTGCAGGCCGATGTCGAAAATCTGCTGCGCGAGCGCCGCAAGATCGTTCCCGGCCGGCAGGACGATTTCAACGTCAACGACATGACGCAGATCGCCGAGGCGATGACCGGCACGACGACGCTCCTGACTGGTCTGCTCGGCGCCGTCGCCGCCATCAGCCTGCTCGTCGGCGGCATCGGAATCATGAACATCATGCTGGTCTCCGTCACCGAACGGACCCGCGAGATCGGCATCCGCCTGGCGATCGGCGCGCTGGAAAGCCAGGTGCTCACCCAGTTCCTGGTCGAAGCGGTGGCCCTCTCGCTCTTCGGCGGCATCACCGGAATTCTGCTGGGCCTCGGCCTTGGCTCCGGCGCCGTCGCGCTTTTGAAAGTCCCCTTCGTCTTCAGCCCGATGATGGTTGCCGTCGCCTTCCTCTTCTCGGCGGCGATCGGCATGATCTTCGGCTATTTCCCGGCGAGGCGGGCAGCGCGGATGAACCCGATCGAGGCGCTTCGGCACGAGTGACGCGCCGTGTCAAAACGCGTGATGTCTCTGCCGGTGAGTTCGGGAGAAACGCCAACCCCACCCTCCGTCATCCTCGGCCTTGAGCTGCCTTGAGCCGAGGATCCACGCCACTCCCGCTATGGATGCGGTGCATGAGCGATGAACTTTCACAGCGTAGACTCCTGAGCCCCGAAACTCACACCGCTTTTATCTATTTGTCTCTATTCTGATATTTCAATGCCGACTTGTCTTCGGTTTTTGACCGTGTCACTATGTGATATATCAGATTGGGCAGCGGACTTTCAGCATGCAGACGTCACAAAGCCATCGTGCCTATCTCGCGCTCGAGCACCTGATCGTTACGCTGGCGCTGAAGCCTGGCGCACTCGTCACCGAAAAGCAGTTGATCGATCTGGCCGGGCATGGGCGGACGCCAGTACGCGAGGCGATTCAGAAACTCGCCTGGCAAGGACTGATTTTGGTGAAGCCGCGCGTCGGATTGCAGATTGCCGAGATCGCCCCTGATGATCATGGCAGCGTCATGCAGGTGCGCCGCGAGCTGGAGCCGATCGCGGCAAGCCTGGTTGCGGAACATGCGACGGACGAGCAGCGCCTACGCTTAGGCAATTGCGCCGACGCCATGGAGAAATGCGCCGCAACCGGCGACCTCGCCGGCTTCTTCGCCGCCGACAAGACCTTCGACGAAATCCTCGAGGATGCCTGCCCGAACGGCTTCATCGTGGCAGCACTCGGCCCGGTACAGACGCATTCGCGTCGCCTCTGGTACTCCACCGCAACCCCCGAGCGTATGGGCCGCGCCATCGCGCTGCATGTCGCCGTTATCAGAGCCATTCAGCGGGGCAGGCCGGATGAAGCGGGTGCGGCCATGGCGGCATTGATCGATTATCTCGCCCGCAAATAAAAACGGCCCCGTTTCCAGAGCCGCTTCAAATCTAATTGTCGCAAAAAAACTGTCAGCCGACGAAAGCGCGTTCGATGACGAACTCGGCGGGCTTGCTGTTGGCGCCTTCATTGAGGCCGGCCTGTTCGAGCAGTTCCTTGGTGTCCTTCAGCATGGCCGAGGAGCCGCAGATCATGCCTCGGTCGATTGCCGGATCGAGGGGCGGTACGCCGAGATCGGTAAACAGCTTGCCTGACGAGATCAGGTCGGTGATGCGGCCGCGATAGGCGAAGTCCTCGCGCGTGACGGTCGCATAATGGCGCAGCTTGTCGCCGACGACTTCCTTCAGCAGCTCGTCGTTCTGAATCTCCTCGATGAGGTCGAAGCCGTATTTCAGCTCGGCGACATCGCGGGTCGTATGGGTGAGGATGACTTCCTCGAACTTTTCGTAGGTCTCGGGATCGCGGATCAGGCTGGCGAAGGGCGCGATGCCCGTTCCCGTCGAGAACATGTACAGGCGGCGCCCAGGCGTCAGCGCATCGAGCACCAGCGTGCCGGTCGGCTTCTTGCGCATCAGCACCTGGTCGCCCGGCTTGATCGCCTGCAGATGCGAGGTGAGCGGGCCGTCCGGCACCTTGATCGAGAAGAATTCGAGCTCTTCGGCCCAGGCGGGGCTGGCGATCGAATAGGCGCGGAAGACGGGCTTGCCCTCGACCATCAGGCCGATCATCGCAAATTCGCCGGAACGGAAACGGAAGCCCTGCGGCCGGGTCATCGTGAAGCGGAAGAGCCGGTCGGTGTAATGCGTCACGGCAAGCACCGTCTCGGCGTAGACGCCGGCGGGGATGGACGAGGCGAAGTCTTCGGTCTTTGCAGGCGCGTTCATTGGGGTTGAGGATCCCGTTTCGTCGGATGAACTATCGGATGCGAGGCAGATATTACATATCGGGCTCGAATTAAAGGCATTCCATTCCACGCAGTGCTCCTGAAGGGAAATATGCATGTCATTGTCAGGATTCAATGGCCTGTGGGGAATGTCTCATTTCCCGCTGGCGAAGGCCGGCAAAGGATGCATATTAGTGCGGCGTGCCCGACATGGTCGCCGGTTTTCGGCGAAATCGGTGCGACAACAAGGATCTACGGGAACCGATTCAGCGACGGGATCGGTGCCGGTGGCAAAAAAAGACGCTTGCCGGGGTGAGCGCGATAGGGCGATCGGGGATATGAAGATTTTCAACTACAAGCGTGTCCCTTACGCGGAGATGCGCGCCTTTTCCGTCCATATCCTGACGGCCTCCGGCTCGTTCCTCGCTTTTCTCGGCGTCGTCGCGGCCGCCGAGCACCGCTTCATCGACATGTTCTGGTGGCTGGGTCTTGCCCTTCTTGTCGACGGCATAGACGGGCCGATTGCGCGCAAGGTGCGGGTCAAGGAAGTGCTGCCGAACTGGTCGGGTGATACACTCGACAATATCATCGATTACGTCACCTATGTACTGCTGCCGGCCTTCGCGCTCTATCAGAGCGGCATGATCGGCGAGCCCTGGTCCTTTGTCGCCGCCGGCATGATCGTCGTCTCCAGCGCCATCTATTATGCCGATATGGGCATGAAGACGGAGGAGTATTTCTTCTCCGGCTTCCCCGTCGTCTGGAACATGATCGTCTTCACCCTGTTCGTCATCGACGCGAGCGCGACGACGGCACTTGCCATCGTCATCGTCTCCGTGGTGCTGACCTTTCTGCCGATCAATTTCCTCCACCCGGTCCGCGTCAAACGGCTGCGCCCGCTGAATCTCGGCGTCTTTTTCCTGTGGTCGGCGCTCGGAATTCTTTCACTGCTGATGCATTTCGATACGCCCGAATGGGCGCTCATTCTCTTTATCGTGACCGGGATCTATCTTTACGTCATCGGCGCGGTGCTGCAATTCTTTCCCGCCCTGGGACGCGAAGCTTGAGGACAGGCAAATGACGAAGACGCAGGCGGTTTCATTCTCGAGGACCGGTGGACCGGAGGTTTTCGACTATGTCGAGATCGATCTTCCGCCGCCCGTGGCCGGCGAAGTGCAGATCCGTCAGGCAGCGATCGGTCTTAATTTCATCGATGTCTACTTCCGCAACGGCTCCTATAAGGTGCCGCACCTTCCCTTTGTCACCGGCAAGGAGGGCGCTGGCATGGTTACCGCAGTCGGCCCCGGCGTTATCGATTTCAAGCTGGGCGACCGGGTCGCCTATGCCAGCGCCGACGGCGCCTATAGCGTCGAGCGCAATATCGAGGCGCGCCATCTGGTGCATGTGCCTGAGGGCATCGAGCTCGAAACGGCGGCGGCGATGATGCTGAAGGGCATGACTGCCGAATATCTCCTGAACCGCACCTTCAAGGTCGGTCCCGAGACGGTTCTGCTGTTCCATGCCGCTGCCGGCGGGGTCGGACTGATCGCCGGTCAATGGGCGAAGGCGCTCGGCGCCACCGTCATCGGCACGGCGGGCTCCGAGGACAAGGTCGCGCTGGCGCTCGACCATGGCTACAACCACGTGATCAACTACAAGACCGAGGACTTCGTCCAGCGTGTCCGCGAGATCACCGGCGGCAAGGGCGTCGATGTCGTCTATGATTCGATCGGCCGCGATACTTTTCCACAGTCGCTCGATTGCCTGAAGCCGCGCGGCCTTTTTGCCTCTTTCGGCCAATCCTCCGGGCCGATCGAGAATTTCAGCCTTTCGCAGCTGGCGCAGAAAGGCTCGCTCTTTGCAACGCGGCCGACGCTCTTCACCTATATCGCCGCGCGCCAGGAATTGGTCGACAGTGCGAAAGCGCTATTTGATGTTGTGCAAAGCAACAAAGTGCGTATCAATGTCAACCAAACCTATCCGCTGCGTGAGGTTGGGCGGGCTCACGCGGATCTGGAAGCAAGAAAAACGACAGGAACGACGCTGCTGATTCCATGAGATCCGAACGGACCGGTTGGCAGAAGAAATGAGGGGAACGTGTCGCCATTGAATGTGCCGGATCCCGGTGCGTTATTATCCGTGCAGAAGCTGACGAAGTTTTTCGGTGGCTTTGCCGCCTGCAATGACATCGATCTCGATATCGCGCCGGGCGAAATTCACGCGCTTCTCGGCGAAAATGGCGCAGGCAAATCCACGCTGGTGAAGATGCTGTTCGGTGTTCTCGAGCCGACGGGCGGACATATCCTCTGGCAAGGCAGGCCGGTCGCCATCGCCTCGCCGGGCGACGCCCGCAGGCTCGGCATCGGCATGGTCTTTCAGCATTTCTCCCTGTTCGAGGCGCTGACCGTCGCCGAAAACATCGCGCTGTCGCTCGATGACACCATTCCGATCGGCAAGATCGCAGAGGAGGCGAGGGCGCTCTCTATCGCCTACGGCCTGCCGCTCGATCCGCATGCCCATGTCGCCGATCTCTCGGTCGGCGAGCGCCAGCGGATCGAGATCGTCCGCGCGCTGCTGCAGAACCCCAAGCTGATCATTCTCGACGAGCCGACCTCGGTGCTGACGCCGCAGGAGGCCGACAGGCTGTTCGAAACGCTGTTCAAGCTGCGCGCCGAGGGCCGCTCGGTTCTCTATATCAGCCACCGCCTGGAAGAAGTGCAGCGCATCTGCGATCGCGCCACCGTGCTGCGCCATGGTCGGGTGACCGGCGCCTGCGATCCGAAGCAGGAGACGCCCGCCTCGCTTGCCCGCATGATGGTCGGCAGCGAGGTGGCGACCGTTACCCATCCCGAGCGCTCGGACAAGGGCGAGGTGCAACTGGCCGTTTCGAACCTGTCGGTTGCTGCCCGCACGCCCTTCGCCATGCCACTGCGCGATGTCTCCATGGCTGTGCGCTCGGGCGAAATCCTCGCCATCGCCGGTGTCGCCGGCAACGGCCAGAGCGAGCTCTTCGACGCACTCTCCGGCGAATATCCGGTCGCATCGGCCGAGGCGATCGTCATCCGCAAGAAGCCAGTGGGCACCGAGGGCATCACGGCCCGCCGCCTGCTCGGCGCCGGTTTCGTGCCGGAGGAGCGGCATGGCCACGCCGCCGTTTCCGCCATGAAGCTGTCGGACAATCTGGTTCTCGCCCGCAGCCAGTCGGATCGCAAGGCCTTTCTCGGCGCGCTCGGCATCATCCGCTACGGCGCGGTGAAATCCGCCGCGCGGCGCATTTCCCAGGCGATGGATGTGCGCAAGAGCGGCGATGATCCGGCCGCGGGCTCGCTTTCCGGCGGCAATCTGCAGAAATTCATCGTCGGCCGCGAGCTCGACCGCCAGCCCTCCGTCCTGGTCGTCAACCAGCCGACCTGGGGCGTCGATGCCGGAGCTGCGAGCCGCATCCGCCAGGCCCTGGTCGATCTTGCAAAGTCGGGCTCCGCCGTCGTCGTCATCAGCCAGGATCTCGACGAGATCTTCGAGGTGGCGACCGATATCGCGGTCATCTCCGAAGGGCGCCTTTCCAGGCCTTATCCGGCCGGCGCACTGACGCGCGAAAGGATCGGCCTGCTGATGGGCGGCCTGCATGAGGGCAGACACGCCTCGGAGGCAGCGCATGCGCATTGAACTCGAAAAGCGCCCCGACGTCTCGAAGCTCTATACCTTCGTCTCGCCGCTGCTGGCGCTTGTGCTGACGCTTGCCGTCGGCGCCATCATGTTCGCCATGCTCGGCAAGGATCCTGTCGAGGCGCTGGACGCCTTTTTCGTCGAGCCGCTGCTCGAAGTCTGGTCGCTGCACGAGCTGGCGATCAAGGCAGCACCGCTGATCCTGATCGCCGTCGGCCTTGCCGTCTGCTATCGCTCGAACAACTGGAATATTGGCGCCGAAGGTCAGTTCACGATCGGCGCCATCACCGGCTCCTATCTGCCGATCGTCTTCTACGACTGGCATTCGCCGCTTGTCCTGCCGCTGATGCTGCTGCTCGGAGCGCTCGGCGGCGCGCTTTTTGCCGCCATTCCGGCGCTGTTGAAAGCCCATTTCAACACCAACGAAATCCTGACGTCGCTGATGCTGGTCTATATCGCCCAGCTCTTCCTCGATTGGCTGATTCGCGGCGCCTGGCGCGATCCGCAGGGCTTCAACTTTCCGGTCTCGCGTGATTTCGCCCCGGAAGCGGTGCTGCCGGCGATCTGGGAGGAATCCGGCCGGGCCCATTGGGCCTTCCTCTTCGCCATCATTGCCGCGATCGGCGTCTGGTTCATGCTGCGCTATACGCTGAAAGGCTTCGAGATTGTCGTGCTCGGGCAGTCGGAGCGGGCAGGGCGCTTTGCCGGCTTCTCCTCGAGGAAGATGATCTGGTTCAGCTTTCTTTTCTCCGGCGCGCTTGCCGGCCTTGCCGGGATCGCCGAGGTCTCCGGCTCGATCGGCCATCTGCAGCCGGCGATTTCGCCGGGCTACGGCTTCACCGCCATCATTGTCGCCTTCCTGGGGCGGCTCAATCCGCTCGGCGTCATCGCATCGGGCCTGGTGCTGGCGCTGACCTATCTCGGCGGGGAGGCGGCACAGCTGTCGCTCGGCGTTTCCGACAAGGTCACCCGCGTCTTCCAGGGCCTGTTGCTCTTCTTTGTGCTCTCCTGCGATACGCTGATCTATTACAAGATCCGCATCGTCTGGTCGCGGGTCAGGGGTGGCGTGGCATGAGCATCTTCGAAGCGATTCTGTTGACGGTGATTACCGCCTCTACTCCGCTGGTCATCGCCGCCCTCGGCGAACTCGTGACGGAACGCTCCGGCGTTCTGAACCTCGGTGTCGAAGGCATGATGATCATGGGCGCGGTCGCCGCTTTTGCGGGTGCCCAGGCATCGGGCTCGCCCTATGTCGGGATTGTCTGCGGCATTGCGGCCGGCGCACTCTTTTCGCTGCTCTTCGCCTTGCTGACGCTGACGCTGGTGGCCAACCAGGTGGCGACGGGACTGGCGCTCACCCTTCTCGGCCTCGGCGCATCCGGCATGCTCGGCGAGGCCTATGTCAGCGTGCCGGGCATCCGGCTGCAAGAGATCGTGATTCCCATTCTGTCGGATATCCCGCTCGTCGGCCCGGTACTCTTCAGGCAGGATCTGATCTTCTACCTGTCGATCGCGCTCGTCGTCGGTGTCAGCTGGTTCCTGTTCCGCAGCCGGGCCGGGCTGAAACTCAGGGCAATCGGCGACAGCCACGCTTCCGCTCATGCACTCGGCATCCATGTCATCCGCACCCGTTACCTGGCGGTGATGTTCGGCGGCGCCTGCGCCGGTCTGGCCGGCGCCCAGTTGTCGCTCGTCTACACGCCGCAATGGGCGGAGAACATGTCGGCCGGCCGCGGCTGGATTACGCTGGCGCTGGTCGTCTTCGCTTCCTGGCGGCCGTGGCGGGTCTTTGCCGGCGGTTATCTCTTCGGCGCGGTGACCATATTGCAGCTGCACGCACAGGCCTTCGGTCTCGGCATACCCGCGCAGTTCCTTTCGATGCTGCCCTATGCCGCGACTATTGTGGTTCTCATCATCATTTCCCATAATCGGCGCACGACGTTGATCAACACGCCCGCATCGCTTGGAAAAGCCTTCGTGCCGGAGCGATAGACAACGACAAAAGACGGGTTTCCGCAATAACTTCAAACCAACAGGGGTTCCCATGAAGAAGTTCGCATTCGCACTCGCCGCCTCGGCTGCTGCCGTGATCGGCATTTCCTCCGCCGCTCAGGCCGCGGACAAGACGAAGGTCTGCTTCGTCTATGTCGGTTCGCACACCGATGGCGGTTATTCGCAGGCCCACGATCTCGGCCGCCAGCAGGTCCAGGCCGAATTCGGCGACAAGATCGAAACGCCTTATCTCGAAAACGTGCCGGAAGGCCCGGACGCCGAGCGCGCCATCGAGCGTCTGGCCCGATCCGGCTGCAAGCTGATCTTCACCACGTCCTTCGGCTTCATGGATGCGACGGTGAAGGTCGCTGCCAAGTTCCCGAAGGTCGAGTTCGAGCACGGCACCGGCTACAAGACCGGCCCGAATCTCGCGACATACAACTCGCGCTTCTATGAAGGCCGCTATATCCTCGGCCAGATCGCCGCCAAGACCTCGAAGAATCACGGCGCCGCCTACATCGCCTCCTTCCCGATTCCCGAAGTGGTCATGGGCATCAACTCCTTCGAGCAGGGCGCCAAGTCGGTCGACCCGAGCTTCAAGCTCAAGGTCATCTGGGTCAATACCTGGTTCGACCCCGGCAAGGAGGCCGACGCGGCCAAGGCGATGGTCGACCAGGGCGTCGACGTGTTGACGCAGCATACCGATACGACAGCGCCGATGCAGGTTGCCGAAGAACGTGGCATCCATGCCTTCGGTCAGGCATCCGACATGATCGCAGCCGGCCCGAAGGCGCAGCTGACGGCGATCGTCGACACCTGGGGCGCCTACTACTCCAAACGCGTTCACGCGCTCCTCGACGGCACCTGGAAGTCCGAACAGAGCTGGGACGGCCTGAAGGACGGCATCCTGAAGATGGCGCCCTACACCAACATGCCTGACGACGTGAAGAAGATGGCCGAGGAAACCGAAGCCAAGATCAAATCCGGCGAGTTGCATCCCTTCACCGGCCCGATCAACAAGCAGGACGGAACGCCCTGGCTGAAGGCGGGCGAGAAGGCCGATGACGGTACGCTGCTTGGTATGAACTTCTACGTCGAAGGCGTCGACGACAAGCTGCCGGCGCAATGATCGGTTATCGGTTTTGCAGATGCGAAGGGCGCTCCTTGGGGCGCCCTTTTTTCTTCCCAAACGTTAAAAAAAGCGATTTACAAAAGTAATACTATATGATTTTTTGACCCTGCGCCGCGAAGGAGCGGCATTGGGAGGATATCATGAAATTGAAGACTGCACTTTTGAGTGCCACGATTCTGGCTGCCTGCATGTTCGGTTCGGCTTCGGCTGGCGGCTTGACCGTCGGCTTCTCGCAGATCGGTTCGGAATCGGGCTGGCGTGCGGCTGAAACCACTGTCACCAAGGAACAGGCCAAGAAGCGCGGCATCGATCTGAAGTTTGCCGATGCGCAGCAGAAGCAGGAAAACCAGATCAAGGCTTTGCGCTCCTTCATTGCTCAGGGCGTCGATGCCATTCTGATCGCTCCGGTTGTGGAAACCGGCTGGGACGACGTTCTGAAGGAAGCCAAGGAAGCCAAGATCCCGGTTATCCTTCTCGACCGCACCATCAAGGCTCCCGATGATCTGTACCTGACGGCCGTTACGTCGGACCTCGTTCATGAAGGCAAGGTCGCAGGCGACTTCCTGGTGAAGACCGTCGGCGATAAGAAGTGCAACGTCGTCGAACTGCAGGGCACGACCGGTTCGTCACCGGCGATCGCCCGCAAGAAGGGCTTCGAAGAAGCTCTTGCCGGCCACGACAACCTCAAGATCGTTCGCAGCCAGACCGGTGATTTCACCCGCACCAAGGGCAAGGAAGTCATGGAAAGCTTCCTGAAGGCCGAGAACGGCGGCAAGGATATCTGCGCTCTCTATGCCCATAACGACGACATGGCCGTCGGCGCCATCCAGGCGATCAAGGAAGCCGGCCTGAAGCCGGGCAAGGATATCCTCGTCGTCTCCATCGACGCCGTGCCTGATATCTTCAAGGCGATGTCCGAGGGCGAGTCCAACGCCACCGTCGAGCTGACGCCGAATATGGCCGGCCCCGCCTTCGATGCCCTCGAAGCCTATCTGAAGGACAAGAAGGCTCCGCCGAAGTGGATCCAGACCGAGTCCAAGCTCTACACGCCTGCCGACGAGCCGATGAAGGTCTACGAAGAGAAGAAGGGTCAGGGCTACTGATTTGAACCTGGAACCGCACTGGCCCATAATGGGCCGGTGCGGAACTGCCGGTGCCGGATCGGGCGTCAGCCCGGTCTTGGCGCGGGCGCACGGCGCAATATCAGGACACAGCAGCCCTCATGCTTCACAATAACGAGAATATTCTCGCAGCCTCGGCCATATCCAAGTTTTTTCCCGGCGCCGTCGCCCTTGATAAGGTTGATTTCACGCTGCGCCGCGGTGAGGTTCATGCGCTTCTCGGCGAGAACGGGGCCGGAAAATCGACGCTGATCAAGTGCATCACCGGCGCCTATCATCGCGACGGCGGCAGCCTGACGCTCGACGGCCAGGAAGTCAATCCGGCGAATACCCTCGCTGCCCAGAAGCTGGGTATCGGCACCGTCTATCAGGAGGTCAACCTCCTTACCAATCTGAGTGTCGCCGAAAACCTGTTTCTCGGACGACAGCCGAGGCGTTTCGGCGTGACCGACGTGCGCGCGATGAACCGCAAGGCGCGCGAACTGCTCGCCGGTTACGGCATCGATATTGACGTCACCGCCGAACTCGGACGTTTCTCCGTCGCCGTCCAGCAGGTCGTCGCCATCGCCCGTGCCGTTGATCTCTCCGGCAAGGTGCTGATATTGGACGAGCCGACGGCAAGCCTCGACAACCAGGAAGTCGCACTGCTCTTCCGCATCATCGAGGACCTGAAAAAGCGCGGCCTCGGCATCGTCTTCATTACTCATTTCCTCGAGCAGGTCTATGCGATCAGCGATCGCATCACCGTCCTGCGCAACGGCAAGCTCGTCGGCACCCGCGACGCCGCCGAACTGCCGCGCCAGGGCCTGATCGCCATGATGCTCGGCCGCGAGCTCGCCCAGGCCGAAGAGACGGCGGGAGAACGCAGTATTGCGGCCGGCGAGGTCCGGTACCGCTTTTCCGGCTACGGCAAACGCGGCAAGGTCAAGCCCTTCGATCTCGATGTGCGCGTCGGCGAGGTGGTCGGCGTGGCCGGTCTTCTCGGTTCCGGGCGCACCGAAACCGCCGAATTGCTGTTCGGCGTCGAACATGCCGACAGCGGCAGCGCGACGATCGATGGCCAACCCGTCACCCTTTCCAGCCCACGCGCGGCAATCGAAAAGGGTTTCGGCTTCTGCCCTGAGGACCGCAAGACCGACGGCATCATCGGCGACCTGTCGATCAGGGAAAATATCGCGCTCGCGCTGCAGGCTCGCCGCGGCTGGACGCGGCCGCTGTCGCGCGCCGAGCAGAATGCGCTCGCCGACCGCTATATCAAGGCGCTCGACATCCGCACCACCGACCGTGAAAAGCCGATCCGGCTGCTCTCCGGCGGCAACCAGCAGAAGGCCATCCTCGCTCGCTGGCTGGCAACCAATCCGAAGTTTCTCATCCTCGACGAGCCAACCCGCGGCATCGATGTCGGCGCCCATGCCGAGATCATCCGGCTCATCGAACAGCTCTGCGCCGAAGGCATGTCATTGATCGTAATTTCCTCGGAACTGGAAGAGCTTGTCGCCTATAGTTCACGTGTCATCGTGCTTCGCGACAGGCAGCATATCGCCGAACTCACAGGCGAGCGCATCACCGCGGCCGGCATCGTCGATGCCATTGCCGCCGCCGAGCATAAGAAGGAGGATGCATGAAGTCCTCTCGCAATGCGCTGGCCTATCGCCTGGCGCCGCAATTGATCGCGCTCGTTGTCATTCTTCTGTTGAATTTCATAACGTCGCCGCAATTTTTTAATGTCGTTGTTCAAAATGGTCGTCTCTATGGCAGTCTGATCGACGTGCTCAATCGCGGCGCGCCGGTGGCTTTGTTGGCGATCGGCATGACGCTGGTGATTGCCACCAAGGGCATCGACCTTTCGGTCGGCGCGGTCATCGCCATTTGCGGCGCCGTCGCAGCGTCGTCAATTGTCTCTGGAAATTCAGTCGCTTATACCATTTTCCTGACGTTGGCGATTGGGCTTGCCTGCGGCGTCTGGAACGGTTTCCTGGTGGCTATCCTCAACATCCAGCCGATCATCGCCACGCTGGTGCTGATGGTCGCCGGCCGCGGCATCGCCCAGCTCATCACCGAGGGCGCCATCCTGACGTTCAACGATGACGGCCTGATCTTCTTCGGCAGCGGCTCCTTGGCGCTCCTGCCGATGCCGGTCGTCATCTGGATGCTCGTCGGCCTGCTCGTCATCCTGCTCGTTCGCCGCACGGCGCTCGGCATGCTGCTCGAGGCGGTCGGGATCAACCGCCGCGCCAGCACCCTCTCCGGCATTCAAACACCGGTGTTGCTGATGGCGGTCTATATGCTGAGCGGGCTTTGCGCCTCGATCGCGGGGATTATCGTCGCGGCCGACATCAAGGGCGCTGACGCCAACAATGCCGGTCTTTGGCTGGAGCTCGATGCCATCCTCGCCGTCGTCGTCGGCGGCAACTCGCTTCTTGGCGGAAGATTCAGCATCGTCGGGTCGCTGATCGGCGCAATGATCATCCAGGCGGTCAACACCGGCATCCTGTCCTCCGGATTTCCGCCTGAGTTCAACCTGATCATCAAGGCGGTCATCATCATCGTGATCCTTGTCATCCAGTCGCCGGCGGTGCAATCGCTCGCCATCTTCGCCAGCCGTCGGCAGGGCGGAAGGGAGTAGCCGAAATGAACTCCAAATATCTGCCGCTGCTTGCGACCATCGTCATCTTCGTGCTGGCTTATGCCGGCTGCACGCTGCAATATCCCAACATGCTGTCGACGCGCGTCATCGGCAATCTTCTGACGGACAATGCGTTCCTCGGCATTGCCGCAGTCGGCATGACTTTCGTCATCATCTCCGGCGGCATCGATCTGTCGATCGGTTCGATCATCGCCTTCACCGGTGTCTTCCTCGCCGTCATTCTGCAGAACACCTCGATCCATCCGCTGCTTGCCTTTGCGCTGGTCCTCGTCATCACCACCGCCTTCGGCGCCGTCATGGGCGCCATCATCCACTATCTCGAAATGCCGGCCTTCATTGTCACGCTTGCCGGCATGTTCCTGGCGCGCGGTATCGCCTTCGTGCTCTCGATCGACAGTATTCCGATCAACCACGACTATTATTCGACGCTGACGAGCCTCTATTGGCGCCTGCCCGGAGGCGGACGGCTGACGCTGATCGGCGCCGTCATGCTTCTGGTCTTTGCCGCCGGCATTTTCATCGCCCACCGCACCCGCTTTGGCACCAACGTCTATGCACTCGGCGGCGGGCCGCAGACCGCGCGGCTGATGGGCGTGCCGGTCGGCCGCACGACGATACAGATCTACGCATTGTCGGGTTTTCTCGCCGGTCTATCCGGAATCGTTTTTTCGCTGTACACATCTGCCGGATATTCTCTGGCTGCGGTGGGCGTCGAACTTGACGCCATCGCTGCAGTGGTCATTGGGGGGACGCTGCTGACCGGAGGAGCGGGCTTCGTGGCGGGAACCTTGATCGGGATTCTGATCCAGGGACTCATTCAGACCTACATCACCTTCGACGGTACGCTGTCGAGCTGGTGGACGAAGATTCTGATTGGCCTGCTGCTATTTGCATTTATTCTGATGCAGAAGGCGATCCTGTTCCTTTCCAGCCTGAACAAGAGGTATGCCTGAGGGGGGCGGCTCGCTTGCGCAACAAATTCATCGAGGCACGCAAGACAGGGCGCCGAACCCGGACGAGCCATGCACAGGTGGTCGACGAGCTCGGCAAGGCAATTGTCGCCGGCACCTATCCGGTCGGCTCGATCCTGCCGGGCGATACGGAACTGGCGCAACGCTTCAAGGTGTCGCGCACCGTCCTGCGTGAAACGATGAAGACGCTCGCAGCCAAGGGCATGGTTGTCGCGAAGGCGCGGGTCGGCACGCGCGTGACCGAGAAAACCCTCTGGAACATGTTCGACAGCGAAATCATCGCCTGGCACTTCGACAACGGCGTGACGGAAGAATTCCTGCTGCAGCTTTACGATATCCGCCTGGCCGTCGAACCCTTCGCCGCCGGTCTGGTCGCCGAGCGCGCCAGCACCGAGGAAATCGAGACGCTTCGCGAACTGGCGCAGGAAATGGCGGCGAGCGGGCATACGGCCGACAGCCTGGCGCTCGCTGACCTGCGCTTTCACCTGGCGATCGCCGAAGCCTCGCACAATCCCTTCATGCGCACCCTCGGCAGCCTTATCGAAGCTGCCCTGGTCGGCATGTTCCGAATCAGCACGCCGCCCTCCGAAAACGGGTTCGCCAATATCGCCGATACCCACATGCGCATCGTCGATGCCATCGTTTCCGGCGACAGCGCCGCGGCGCGGCGTGCGATGGAAGTCGTCATCGTGGACGGCCGCGATCACGTGCACGAGGCCTTCGCGGCGCACGGCTCGCCTGTTGTCTTGGGGCCGATTTCGCCCGCAATCTAGCCCTGAAATCGATTTCCGATTTCAGGAATTATGCAGTATGAGGCAGAAAAGCCGCCTCATCGCGCGGATTCGCGGAGCAGATCATGGAACGAACTTGTCTTGCCGTCATCCTTGCCGCCGGTGACAGCACGCGGATGAAATCCTCGAAATCGAAAGTGCTGCATCCGGTCGCCGGACGGCCGATGATCGCCCATGTGGTCGAGGCGGTCGCCTCTGCCGGCATCTCCTCCGTTGCCCTCGTCGTCGGCCGCAACGCCGAGGAGGTGGCAAAGGCGGCAAGCATCGACGGTGTCGGCATCGAAGCCTATCTGCAGCAGGAGCGCCTTGGCACTGGTCATGCGGTGCTGGCGGCGCGCGAGGCGATCGCCAGGGGCTATGACGATGTCCTCGTCACCTATGGTGACGTGCCGCTGCAGACCGACGGACCGCTCAAGGCCGCTCGCCAGGGACTGGCCGAAGGCAGTGATGTCGTCGTCATCGGTTTCCACACCGACCGCCCGACCGGCTATGGCCGCCTGCTCGTCACGGACGGCGAACTCATCGCCATCCGCGAGGAGAAGGACGCCACCGACGCCGAACGTACTGTGACTTGGTGCAACAGCGGACTGATGGCGATCAACGGTCGCAAGGCGCTCGATCTTCTCTCACGCATCGGCAATGCCAATGCCAAGGGTGAATTCTATCTGACCGATCTCGTCGAGATCGCCCGTTCGCTCGGCGGCCGCGTCACCGCCGTCGACGCTCCTGAAATCGAGATGACCGGCTGCAACAATCGCGCCGAACTTGCCGTCATCGAACGCTTTTGGCAGGAGCGTCGCCGCCGTGAGATGATGCTGGCCGGCGTTACGATGATCGCGCCGGAAACGGTGTTTCTCTCCTACGACACGGTCATCGGCCAGGACGCGCTGATTGAGCCGAACGTCGTCTTCGGCCCCGGTGCGGTGATCGACAGCGGCGCCGTCATTCATGCCTTCTCCCATATCGAAGGCGCCCATGTCAGCGAAGGCGCAACCGTCGGGCCCTTCGCGCGGCTGCGGCCGGGTGCCGATCTCGCCAACGGTTCGAAGGTCGGCAATTTCTGCGAGATCAAGAACGGCCGGATCGGCGAGGGCGCCAAGGTCAACCATCTGACTTATATCGGCGATGCTGTTGTCGGTGCCGGCAGCAACATCGGCGCCGGCACGATCACCTGCAATTATGACGGCGTCAACAAGAGCGAAACGGTCATCGGGGAAAACGCCTTCATCGGCTCCAACTCCTCGCTGGTGGCGCCGGTGACGATCGGCGACGGCGCCTATATCGCCTCGGGCAGCGTCATAACAGCCAACGTGCCGGCCGATGCGCTGGCGCTCGGCCGCGCCCGTCAGGAGATCAAGCCCGGCCGCGCAACGCTGCTGCGTGAACGCGCGCTCGCGATCAAGGCTGCAAAGAAGGCGAAGGGCTGAGGCTGCTTTCCGTAACCGGCGGAAATTGAAAGTGACCGCCGAGGCCATTGAGAAATAAGCAGGAATCATTAGGACTGGCCTCGTTATCGAAGCCTTTTATGGGGATATTGCATGTGCGGCATTGTCGGGATCGTCGGAACTCAGCCTGTTGCCGGGCGCCTGGTGGATGCACTGAAGCGTCTCGAATATCGCGGTTACGATTCCGCCGGTGTCGCCACCATCCATGAGGGGATGATGGATCGCCGTCGCGCCGAGGGAAAGCTTTTTAACCTTGAAAAGCGCCTCGATGCGGAGCCGTTGCCCGGCACCGTCGGCATTGCCCATACACGCTGGGCAACGCACGGAGTTCCCAATGAGACCAATGCTCATCCGCACTTTGTTGAAGGGGTTGCCGTCGTCCATAACGGCATTATCGAGAATTTCTCCGAGCTTCGCGATGAATTGACTGGAGAAGGGGCGGTCTTCGATACCCAGACCGATACGGAAGTCGTCGCCCAGTTGATGGCGAAATATCTGCGCGAGGGCCTGGAGCCGCGTGCGGCCATGCTGAAGATGCTGAACCGGGTGACCGGCGCCTATGCGCTGGCCGTCATGCTCAAGGCCGATCCCGGCACGATCATGGCCGCACGTTCCGGCCCGCCGCTGGCCGTCGGTTATGGCCGCGGCGAGATGTTCCTCGGATCGGACGCGATCGCACTTTCGCCCTTCACCAATGAGATCACCTATCTGGCCGATGGCGATTTCGCCGTCATCACTCGCGACGGCGTCGCCGTCCTCGATTTCGCCGGCAAGCCGGTCAAACGCGCCCGCCAGATCTCGCAGGCGACCGCCTATGTGGTCGACAAGGGTAATCACCGCCATTTCATGGAAAAGGAAATCTACGAGCAGCCGGAGGTGATCTCACACGCCCTCAGCCACTACGTCGATTTCGCCGAGAACACGATCGGCCCCAATGCCGCCGCAATCGATTTCAAGGCGGCGACCGGTCTTGCGATTTCGGCCTGCGGCACTGCCTATCTCGCCGGCCTTGTCGGCAAATACTGGTTCGAGCGTTATGCCCGGCTGCCCGTTGAGATCGACGTCGCCTCCGAATTCCGCTATCGCGAGATGCCGCTGTCGTCCTCGCAGGCCGCGCTCTTCATCTCCCAGTCCGGCGAGACCGCCGATACGCTGGCATCGCTGCGTTATTGCCGCGATAATGGCCTGAAGATCGGCGCCGTCGTCAATGTCCGCGAATCGACGATTGCCCGCGAATCCGACGCCGTCTTTCCGATCATGGCCGGGCCCGAAATCGGCGTTGCCTCGACCAAGGCCTTCACCTGCCAGCTTGCAGTGCTGGCATCGCTGGCAATCGGCGCCGGCAAGGCGCGCGGTACGGTGAGCGCCGAGGAGGAGAGGGCGCTGGTGCGTCATCTCGCCGAAATGCCGCGGATCATGAGCCGAGTGCTGAACCTGATCCAGCCGCAGATGGAAAGCCTGTCGCGCGAATTGTCGAAGTGCAAGGACGTGCTCTATCTCGGCCGCGGCACCAGTTTCCCGCTCGCCATGGAAGGCGCGCTGAAACTCAAGGAAATTTCCTATATCCACGCCGAAGGCTATGCTGCCGGCGAGCTGAAGCACGGGCCGATCGCGCTGATCGACGAGAACATGCCTGTCATCGTCATCGCCCCCTACGACCGCTTCTTCGAAAAGACGGTCTCGAACATGCAGGAGGTCGCAGCCCGCGGCGGCCGGATCATCTTCATCACCGACGAAGCGGGTGCGGCGGCCTCGAAACTGCCGACCATGGCAACCATCACCCTGCCTGTCGTCGATGAAATCATTGCCCCGATGATCTTCTCGCTGCCAATCCAGTTGCTCGCCTATCACACCGCCGTGTTCATGGGCACCGACGTCGACCAGCCCCGCAACCTGGCGAAATCCGTGACTGTGGAGTAAGCCCGCAAGGTTGGAATCCGGCGCCGAAACATATTGTGCGGCGCCTGGAATTCTGGCAATTTTACCATGTGGACAAAGGGGGAGGGCCGGTGCATCGGCCTGTCCAGGACTGAAATGGAGCTCATCAGGAAACGATGACCGACAATGCCCCCAGAATGCCCGTGGCGACACGGTTGCGGAATAATTTCCTCGCAGGGCTGATCATCTGCGCGCCGATCGCCATCACCATCTGGTTGACCTGGACCTTCATCCATTGGTCGGACAGCTGGGTCAGGCCCTATATTCCGGCGCGCTGGAACCCGGAAAGCTATCTGAACTTCGCCATTCCCGGCTTCGGCTTGTTGATTGCTGTCGTGCTGATCACCGTCGTCGGCTTTCTCGGCAAGAACCTGATCGGCCAGAGCATCGTCCGGTTCGGCGAATCGATCGTTCATCGCATGCCGTTGGTGCGCACGATCTATAGAAGCGTGAAGCAGATTTTCGAAACGGTGCTGAAGGAACAGTCGAACTCCTTCAAGAAGGTCGGCCTCATCGAATATCCGGGTCCCGGCCTTTGGGCGCTGGTCTTCGTCGCCACCGACGCCAAGGGCGAGATCGCCTCGAAGTTCAATGCCATGGGCCAGGACATGGTGGCCGTCTTCCTGCCGCCGACGCCGGTGCCGACGGCCGGCTTCCTGATCTTCGTGCCTCGTGAAAAGATCGTCATGCTCGACATGAGCCCCGAGGACGCCGCAAAATTCCTTATATCAGGCGGGCTCGTGGCGCCCGGGCACACGCCATCAGAGCCGAAACAGAAGCATTTGCCGCGGCCGAAGCCGGTGGCGGTTTCGAAGGCGGACTAACCTGCCCTCAGGAAGCGGATCGCCTCGTCGCGGCGGAAAAGATAGAGCAGCGTGCGGATCGCCTGTCCTCGTTCGCTGGTCAGTTCCGGATCGCGCTCGATGAGATAGGCCGCATCCTTGCGGGCGATTTCGAGCAGGTCGGCATGCGCTTCGAGGCTGGCAATGCGGAAGCCCGGCGTGCCGGATTGACGGGTGCCAAGCAATTCGCCTTCGCCACGCAGCTTAAGGTCTTCTTCGGCGATGCGGAAACCATCTTCGGTTTCTCGCATGATCGAAAGCCTGGCGTGGCCGGTCTCGCCGAGCGGTCCCTTATAGAGCAGGATGCAGGTCGAGGCCTGGTCGCCACGCCCGACGCGGCCGCGCAGCTGATGTAGTTGCGCCAGGCCGAAACGCTCGGCATGTTCGATTACCATGATCGTCGCATCCGGCACGTCGACGCCGACTTCGACGACTGTTGTGGCGACGAGAAGACGGGTCTCGCCATTCTTGAACGCCATCATCGCCGCATCCTTCTCCGCGCCGCTCATGCGGCCATGAATGAGACCGATATCGGGCCCGAGCGAGGAGACGAGCGTCGCGTGCCGCTCCTCGGCCGACATCAGCTCGAGTTCGTCGGATTCTTCGACCAGCGGGCAGATCCAGTATGCCTTCTTGCCCTCGGCTAGCGCGCTCTGCAGCCGCCCAACGATTTCGCCGGTCCGCTCCATCGGCACGGTGATCGTCTGGATCGGCTTGCGGCCAGCGGGCTTTTCGGTGAGCTTGGAGACGTCCATGTCGCCGAAGGCGGCGAGAACCAGAGTGCGCGGGATCGGCGTCGCCGTCATGACAAGCATGTGCGGCGAGATGCCCTTGGCCGTCAGCCTGAGTCGCTGATGCACGCCGAAACGATGCTGTTCGTCGACGACGGCCAGCATCAGCTTGGCGTAATTGACGCTGTCCTGGAAGAGCGCATGCGTTCCGATGACGATCTGCGCAGCACCCGAGGCGATGCGCTCCAGGATCTCTTCCCGTTCGCGTCCCTTGGTGCGCCCGGTCAGCACCTCGATGCCGAGTCCCGCGCAGGCAGCGAATTTCGCGATTGTCGCGTGATGCTGGCGCGCCAGGATTTCGGTCGGGGCCATGAGCACCGCCTGGCCGCCGCTCTCGATCACCGCCGCCATCGACATCAACGCCACCAGCGTCTTGCCGGCACCGACATCGCCCTGCAGCAGCCGCAGCATGCGCTCGTGACCGGCCATGTCCTTCAGAATCTCGGCGATCGCATCGTTCTGGCTTGACGTGAGCGAGAAGGGCAACGCCTTCATGATCTTGCTGCTGACCGCACCGGTCGCATGCACCGGCTGGCCGGCCAGTTTGCGCAGCCTCTGGCGCACCAGGCTCAGCGACAGTTGGCCGGCTAGAAATTCATCGTAGGCCAGCCGCCGTCGGGCAGGGGCCTGCGGATCGACATCCGAGGGATCGCGCGGTTCGTGCAACATATGAAAGCTGTCACGGATCGACGGCAGCCCCTGCCGCTGCGTCAGCGTCAGGTCGATCCATTCCGGCAGCTCTGGAAAGCGCGGCAGAGCGGCATCGATGATCTTGCGTAATGTCTTTGGCGAAAGCCCCGCCGTCAGCGGATAGATCGGCTCGACGAGGGGCAGGCTCTCCGCCTCCTCCGCTTTGACGATATAGTCGGGATGCACCATCGAGGCGCGGCCGTTGAACCAGTCGACCTTGCCGCTGACCGTCACCTCCGCGTCGAGAGGCAACTGCTTCTCAAGCCATGCCGCCTGCCCACGGAAGAATACCAGCGTCAACTCGCCCGTCTCGTCATGCAGGAAGACGCGATATGGAATATTGCTTTTGCCGCGCGGCGGCACCTGATGGCGGTCGACGCGCGCGGTGATCGTCACGATCCCGCCCTGCGGCGCCAAAGCTATTCCCGGCTGGTTGCGCCGGTCGATCAGCGAGAAGGGCGCATGGAAAAGAAGATCGATGACCCGGCAATCCTCCGCCGTCTCGCGCCCGAGCAGCTTGACCAGCAATTCGGCGATCTTCGGGCCGACGCCCGGGAGGCCCGAAATGGGAGAAAACAGCGGATCGAGAATGGCGGGGCGCATGCGGCCAAAATGCGATGAACAATGCGGCCTTGGCAAGGCTGACAAGCCGCTTTCCAGGGTCTATAGAGGCGCATCAACAGGAAGGTAATGCCATGACAGGTGTCACGCTCACGAGTGCCGGTCTCGACCCGCGCCGCCGCCGCATCCTTTTCCGCTGCTGGCATCGCGGCATCCGGGAAATGGATCTGGTCTTCGGCCAGTTCGCCGAAGCCGAGATCGCGACGCTTTCGGACGCAGAGCTCGACGAGTTCGAGACGATCATGGCCGAAGAGGATAACGACCTGGTCCGCTGGATCATGGGAACCTGGCCGGTGCCTGAGCATCTCCAGACACCGATGTTTGCCCGCCTTGCCGCCTACACGCCGGATTTCGACAAGCCCCTCAGGACACCGGAATGATCCCTGGTTTCAATGCGAAGAAGCTTGCGGCCATTGCCGAGCCGCTGACGATCGGCAATGTGCCTGCCGGCCTCGAACCGCTGCTGCTCGCCGAGCTTGCCCGAGCGGGGGATCCGGTCGCCTATGTCATGTCGGATGGCCACCGCATGGCCGATCTGGAGCAGATGCTCGGCTTCGTCGCCCCCGACATTCCGGTTCTCACTCTCCCGGCCTGGGACTGCCTGCCCTATGACCGCGTCTCGCCGAGCGCCGATACCTCGGCCCGTCGGCTTGCCGCGCTGGGGGGCCTCATTGCCCATCGCAAGAAGCCGCATGCCGCGATCGTGCTCGTCACCGCCAATGCCATGCTGCAGAAGGTGGCGCCGCAGGATGTCATTGAAAGCCTGAGTTTTTCGGCCCGTCCCGGCAACCAGCTGCGCATGGACGATCTCGCCGGGCGCCTGGAGCGCAACGGCTTCGACCGCGTCGCGACCGTTCGCGAGGTCGGCGAATATGCCGTGCGCGGCGGCATCCTCGACGTCTTCGTGCCGGGCTCGGAAGAGCCGGTGCGCCTCGATTTCTTCGGCGATACGCTGGAGAGTATCCGCAGCTTCGATCCCGCCAGCCAGCGCACGACCGGCCAGGTGCGCTCGCTCGATCTCAATCCGATGAGCGAGGTGACGCTGACCCCTGATACGATCAGTCGCTTCCGCAAGAACTATCTCTCGGCTTTCGGCGCGACGACACGTGATGACGCGCTCTATCTCGCCGTCTCCGAAGGCCGTCGTTATCCCGGCATGGAGCATTGGCTGCCGCTCTTCTACGAGAAGCTCGATACCGTCTTCGATTATCTCAGCGGCTTCCGTCTTGTCACCGACCATACGGTGCGGGAGGCGGCCGAGGAGCGCTCCAAACTCGTCCTCGATTATTACGACGCCCGCCTGAATTCCGGCCAGCCGGCCAAGGGCCAGATGGCGCAGGGCACGCCCTATAAGCCGGTAACGCCGGGCCAGCTCTATCTCGACAGCAAGCTTTTTGCCAAAACCCTCGACGCGCTCGGCGCGATCCGCATCAGCCCCTTCAACGAGATCGAAGGCGAGGCGAGGCGGGTCGTTAACATCGACGCCCGCCAGGGCCAGCGCTGGGCCCGCTCGAATGCCGAAGGCGGCGGTGACGCCGAACGCGTCAATATTTTCGACGTCGTCGTCAAGCATATTGCCGACCGGCGCGCCGGCGGGGCGAAAGTGCTGGTCACCGCCTGGACCGAGGGTTCGCTGGAGCGGCTGCTGCAGGTGCTGAACGAGCATGGCCTCGAAAAAGTCAAGCCGGTCGAGGCGCTGAAAGATCTCGGCGCGCTGGGGAAGGGCGAGGCGGCCGCCGCCGTGCTCAATCTCGAATCCGGCTTCGAGGCCGGCGATCTCGTCGTCATCGGCGAGCAGGACATTCTCGGCGACCGGATGGTGCGCCGCTCCAAGCGCCGCAAGCGCGCCGCCGATTTCATCGCCGAGGTCGCCGGCCTCGATGAAGGCTCGATCGTCGTCCATGCCGAACACGGCATCGGCCGTTTCATCGGGCTGAAGACCATCGAGGCGGCAGGCGCCCCGCATGCCTGTCTCGAACTGCAATATGCCGATGAGGCCAAGCTCTTCCTGCCCGTCGAAAACATCGACCTGCTCTCGCGCTACGGTGGCGAGGGGACGGATGCTCAGCTCGACAAGCTCGGCGGCGGCGCCTGGCAGATGCGCAAGGCCAAGCTCAAGAAGCGGCTTCTCGACATGGCGGATGCGCTGATCCGCATCGCCGCAGAGCGCCTGACGCGTCATGCGCCTGTTCTGACGACCCCGGACGGGCTTTACGACGAGTTTGCCGCTCGCTTCCCCTATGACGAGACTGAAGACCAGGACAATGCCATCGAAGCCGTTCGCTCCGATCTCGGCGCTGGCCGGCCGATGGATCGCCTTGTCTGCGGTGACGTCGGCTTCGGCAAGACGGAAGTGGCGCTGCGCGCGGCCTTCGTCGCCGCGATGAACGGCGTCCAGGTTGCGGTCGTCGTGCCGACGACATTGCTTGCCCGCCAGCATTTCAAGACTTTTACCGAGCGCTTCCGTGGCCTGCCGGTGCGCGTCCAGCAGGCCTCCCGCCTTGTCGGCGCCAAGGATCTGGCGCTGACCAAGAAGGAGGTGGCCGAAGGCAAGACCGATATCGTCGTCGGCACCCATGCGCTACTCGGCGCCGGCATCAAATTCGCCAATCTCGGCCTGCTCGTCATCGACGAGGAGCAGCATTTCGGCGTCAAGCACAAGGAGCGACTGAAGGAGCTGAAGAGCGACGTGCATGTGCTGACGCTGTCGGCCACACCGATCCCGCGCACGCTGCAGCTTGCCATGACCGGGGTGCGCGAACTGTCGCTGATCACCACGCCGCCGGTCGACCGCATGGCGGTGCGCACCTTCATCTCGCCCTTCGACAGCCTTGTCATCCGCGAGACGCTGATGCGCGAGCACTACCGCGGCGGCCAGAGCTTCTATGTCTGCCCGAGGCTTGCCGACCTTGCCGATGTGCATGCCTTCCTGCAGTCCGACGTGCCGGAACTGAAGGTCGCCGTCGCCCATGGTCAGATGCCGGCCGGCGAACTCGAAGACATCATGAACGCCTTTTATGAAGGCCGTTACGACGTTCTGCTGTCGACCACCATCGTCGAATCCGGCCTCGATGTGCCGACCGCCAACACGCTGATTGTCCACCGCGCCGATATGTTCGGCCTTGCCCAGCTCTATCAGTTGCGCGGCCGTGTCGGTCGCTCGAAAGTGCGCGCTTTCGCGCTCTTCACCCTACCTGTGAACAAGGTGCTGACGGCAACGGCCGACCGACGGCTGAAGGTGCTGCAGTCGCTGGATACGCTCGGCGCCGGCTTCCAGCTGGCGAGCCATGATCTTGATATCCGCGGCGCCGGCAACCTGCTCGGCGAGGAGCAGTCCGGCCATATCAAGGAGGTTGGTTTCGAACTCTACCAGCAGATGCTGGAAGAGGCGGTCGCCGAGGTGAAGGGCGTCGACGAGATCCGGGATACCGGCTGGTCGCCGCAGATCTCGGTCGGCACGACCGTGATGATTCCCGAGAACTATGTGCCCGACCTGCATCTGCGCATGGCGCTGTACCGCCGTCTCGGTGAACTCACCGAACTCAAGGAGATCGACGGCTTCGGCGCCGAGATGATCGACCGTTTCGGGCCGATGCCGATCGAAGTCCAGCATCTCCTCAAGATCGTCTACATCAAGTCGCTTTGTCGCACCGCCAATGTCGAAAAGCTCGATGCCGGCCCGAAGGGCGTGGTCGTGCAGTTCCGCAACAAGGAATTCCCGAACCCTGCAAATCTCGTCGGCTATATCGGCAAGCAGGGCACGATGGCGAAGATCCGCCCCGATCACAGCCTCTTCCTGACCCGCGATCTTCCGACCCCGGAAAAACGCCTGCAGGGCGCCGCCGTGATCATGACGCAACTGGCCGAGATGGCGAAGTAAACAGAGGGAGATTGACATGGCAACATATGGCGCGACGATCGCCTGGGAGCGGAACGGCGAGACGTTCACCGACAACCGCTATAGCCGCGCCCACCGCTGGACCTTCGACGGCGGCATCGAGGTGAGGGCGTCCTCATCCGCGCATGTCGTGCCGCTGCCCTATTCGGCCGAAGACGCCGTCGATCCGGAGGAGGCTTTCGTCGCTTCGCTTTCGAGCTGTCACATGCTCTGGTTCTTGTCGATTGCCGCCAAGAAGCGATTCTGCGTCGACACCTACACTGATGCCGCCGAAGGCATCATGGAGAAGAATGCCGAAGGCCGTTTCGCCATGACCGTCGTGACACTCCGCCCGCATGTGGTCTTCTCGGGCAACAAGCAACCCTCATCGAGTGAGGTCGAAGCGCTGCACTATCGCGCCCACGACGAATGTTTCATCGCCAACTCTGTGAAGACCGAGGTGCGCTGCCTTCCGGTTCTGGGCTGAAGGCTGATACCGTTCAGCCGGCTGGCGGTTCTGACCAGCCGATCAGCCTTGCCCAGTCATTGGCGCCGTCCATGATGATGTCGAACACCGGGTCCTTGATGTCGTACTAGAAATCGACGTCGTCGGGGAACCGTTGGGCGAGCCGCTGCTTGATCAGGGCGTAGGCGCTTGCCGCTATCGGATGAGCGCGCAGGAAATCGCGGCAAAGGAGAGAGTACCGTTGATTGAAACGGCCTTTCTCGCGGATGTGCAGATTCGCCGGACGCCCCTTGCTGCGATAGAAGGCCTTGCGCAGATCGGCTTCCGCCAGATCAGTCCCGGAGGGCAGTGATCGATGACGATCGGTCTGCGCTCGAAGCCTGCCTCTTCGAATGCGTCGGCATCGACGTCAGCGAGATCGTTCACCGTCAGTTGAATATCGATGACATTCTTGGCGGGAAGTCCGGGAATGACCGTCGAGCCGATGTGATGCAGATGTGCCCCGGCGGGTGCTGCGCCGATGATTGCGCGCTTGAGCGCTGGGAAATCCTCGACCCAACTTTGTTGCGGCTCTTCGATCTCGATGCGCATCGGCGCCTCAGTTGAGGCCCGATCGCGCCTCGGCCTTCGCCTTGGCGATATCACGCAATGCATTCGCGAGCACATCAGGCGTCTGGGCGCCGCTGACGGCATACTGCTGGTCGAAGATGAAGAACGGCACGCCGTTGACGCCCATTTCCTGTGCCGCGGTGATTTCGGCGACGATAAGGTTGCTGTCGGCATCGGAGGCAAGCAGCGAGGCGATGACCGAGCGGTCGAGGCCGGCTTTCTCGGCGATATCGAGCAGCACCGCGTGATCGCCGACATTGCGGCCTTCCTCGAAATTCGCCTTGAACAGCGCCGTAACCACCTTGTCCTGCTTCTCGCGGCCTTCGATCATCGCCCAATGGATCAGCCGGTGGGCGTCGAGCGTGTTTGGGCCGATGTTGATCGCCGCGAAATCGAAGGCGATGCCGACCTCTCGGCCGTAGTCGGTCAGCATCTTGTGCGCCTGCGCCACACGCTCCTCGCCGCCGAGCTTCTCAGCCAGCGCCTTCTTCTGGTCGACGCCTTCCTTGGGATAGTCGGGATTGAGCCGGTATGGCCGCCAGTTGATGTCGACGCCGATCTCGTCCTGCACCTCGGCGATGGCGAGCTCCAGCCGCGCCTTGCCGAGATAGCACCAGGGGCATACGACATCCGAGACGACGTCGATGGTGATGCGCTCCATGATGATCTTCCTTGTTTCTCTGCGTCTCCGGAGGAGACATGGGCCGTGCGTTTGGCCGCTTCTATTGGGCGCTTGTATCCCACCAGACTGGCAGCTGGTAGCCGTAAAGCGGTACCGCGTCGGGGTGGCCGATACGCTTGCTGCGCGCCACCCATTGCTGGTCCATGTGATAAAGCGGCAGCACGTAGTGGCTCGACAGCAGCAGCCGGTCGTAGGAGCGCACCGCCGCGGTGAAATCTTCCGCCGAGCGCGCCCTCAACAGATGGTCGATCAGCGTGTCGAGATCAGGATCGTTGGCGCCGGCAAAGCTGTCGGTGCCCTCGCGCGTGCGGGCAGCCGAAGACCAGCGGCCGAGCTGTTCGTTTCCAGGTGACAGTGACGAGGTATAGGACTTCATGATCATGTCGTAATCGAAGCTGTTCGTGCGGCTCTGGTACTGCGAATCATCGACCGTGCGGATCGACGCGGCGATGCCGATCGCCTGCAGTGAACGCTGGTAGGCGACGGCGAGCTTCTCCTGGTCGGCATTCTGCGTCATGATTTCAAAGGCGAGCTGGCGCCCTGAAGCGTCAACCATCTTGCCGCCCTGGATCGTATAGCCACCCTGTTTCAACCTTTCGACCGCCTGCTTCAGCACGTTGCGGTCGCGTCCGGAGCCGTCGGTGACCGGCAGCTTGTAGGTGCCGTCGAGAAGATCAGGCGTGATTCTGTCCTTGATCGGCCCGAGCAGTGCGAGCTCCGCAGCATTGGCGGGAACGCCGAAACTCGAAAGTTCCGAATTCTGCCAGAAGCTCTGCGTGCGCTTATAGGCGCCGGAATAGAGGTTCTTGTTCGCCCATTCGAAATCGAACACCAGGGACAGGCCTTCACGCACCTTCGGATCGGCAAAGATCGGCCGCCGCGTGTTGAACACGAAGCCGAGCATGCCGCTTGGCAGTTTCGGCGTGAACACATCCTTGATCACGGCCCCGGAGGTGGCGGCGGGGAAGTTGTAGGCATTGGCCCAGTGGCCGGGATTGCCGTCGGGATAGATGTCGACATCGCCCTTCTTGAAGGCTTCGAACAACGTCGTGTCCTGCAGATAATACTGGATGGTGATCTGATCGTAATTGTCGGTGCCGACCTTGGCAGGAATGTCCTTGCCCCAGTAGTTCGGGTCGCGTTCATAGGTGATGCTTTCGCCGGGCTTCACCACCTTCACCTTGTAGGGGCCGGAACCGACCGGCGGCGTCAGCGAAGTGCGGTCAAAGGTTTCCGGATCGATCGCATGTTTCGGCAGCACCGGGAAAAGGCCGAAAATCAAAGGCGTCTCTCGATCGGCCTTGTCATTGAAGGTGAAGCGCATGCTGTGTTCGCCGACCTTCTCCATTTTAGCGACGACCTTGAGGCGGTTGGAAAATGGGACGCGGCCTTTGTCACGCAACAGCTCGAAGCTGAACATCACATCTTCGGGCGTCACCGGCTGGCCGTCGGACCATTTCGCCTTCGGATTGAGGTTGAACTGGATGAAGCTCCTGTCGTCGTCCCATTCGACCGTTTCGGCTAGCAGGCCGTACAGCGTGAAGGGCTCGTCCCTGGAGCGTTGCATCAACGATTCGTAGACGAGATTGCCATAGTCCGGGTCCCACATGCCGCGAGCCGTCGTGCGCATGCTCTTTAGAATAAATGGATTGAGGTTGTCGAAGGTGCCGACGACGCCATAGGTGATCTTGCCGCCCTTCTTGACGTCGGGATTGACGTAAGGGAAGTGCTTATAATCAGGCGGCAGCGCCGGCGCGCCGTGCATCGCAATGCCATGCAGCGGTTCGGCGGCGACGGTGCCGCAGAGCAGCGAGAGGGCGAGAGGGACGACGATACGGAGCATTCGGCAATCCTTGAAATCCGCGAAAATGGGCACGATTCACGCCGGAGATTAGCATGGGGTCGACCGATTCCAACACGCGTGCGCGATTTCTTTAGCGCCGTCGACGAAATAGCTGCTCGAATTGCCAAAGAAATGCTGGATATCTTGAACGCTGCGATGTAACAGGTGAACCCGAAGTTTCGGGGTCATGCATTTGCCTCATTTTTCCATGAGGTGGAGTGCCGAACGACCCGATGGTTGGGGCGGCAGGTCGCTGCCCCGAACGGATATCAGGAGACGGAATTCGTTATGATGTTCAAGTCTGAAAAGAAAATGCGGGCAGCACTGTCCGTTCTGGCAGTGATGTTCGGCGCCGCTTCGGCTCCGGTCTCCTCGTTCGCGCAGGATGCGCCGGCACAGGCTCCGGCCCAGGGCGTCGGCGCTCCTAAGCTTGGTTGGTACAAGACCTGCAGCAAGCAGGAAGACAACGACATCTGTGTTGTCCAGAACCTGATTCTCGCCAATGGCGGCCAGCTCGTCACGGCCGTCGGCCTGATCTCGGTCACCGGCAAGATCAACCGCAAGCTCCTGCAGGTTTCCGTTCCGACCGCGCGCCTGATTCCCCCCGGCATCATGATGCAGATCGATGGCGGCAAGGGGCAGAAGCTCGACTACGCCGTCTGCCTGCCGGACAAGTGCACCGCCGAAATCCCGTTGACCGATGCGATGATCGCCAGCCTCAAGAAGGGCAGCGACGTGATCTTCACCTCGATCAACTTCCGCCGCGCCCCGAACCCGATCAAGATCTCGCTCGAGGGCTTCACCGGCGCTTATGACGGCGAACCGATTACTGAAAACAAGCTTGCCGAAACCCAGCGCAGCCTGCAGGAAGGCATGCAGAAGAAGGCCGAGGAAGCCCGCAAGAAGCTGGAAGACGCCCAGAAGGCAGCCAAGGCGCAGTAAGCCTGTCGCCATATCGAATAGAAACCCGGCTCCAGGCCGGGTTTTTTGTTGATCGACCGCCTGCCTCGTGGATTTGCTCCTCACCCTAACCCTTGCCGGGGGTCGAGCCACTGGTCTCGACGCGTCCTGTGGAACGCCGCAAACGGGGCGAGGGGACGTGCATACGAGGTGGATGGGGCGGAGAGGTCACGGCATATGCCCTTCGCGCCGGTTACGGGGAGAAGGTGGCGGCCCCGGTTGAGGGGTCGCCCAGCGAAAGGCAAGAGAGAAATTGACGAGGATTGCCAGCACCTTACCGGGCAAGTCGGATTTGCTGTCAAAAGAAAAAGGCCCCGCTGGGAGGGGCGAGGCCTTGTTTCATGGATCGGCAAGTCTGATCTAGTGGGCGAAGCTCATCTTGGGTTTGAACTGCCCTGACGGGGCCTGATCGAAAATCTGATAGATCTGCGGATTGCGAAGCGGTGTCCCGCTTTCGTCATTCACCAGGTTCTGCTCGGAGACATAAGCGACATATTCGCTTTCATCATTTTCTGCGAGCAGGTGGTAGAAGGGCTGGTCCTTGCTCGGCCGCACCTCGGCGGGAATGGAATTCCACCATTCCTCCGTATTGGCAAACTCCGGGTCCACGTCGAAGATCACGCCGCGAAACGGAAAAACCTTGTGCCGAACCACTTCGCCGATACTGAATTTTGCTAGTCTTTCTTTCATGGTACGACTTCCTTTCATCACCAAATTTGGTGATTGGTGGCTCATAAATCAAGATTTTTGAGCGCAGTCTGTCACATGAACGTCATATCCTCGCCTTTTGCGTCCGTGACGTGGGAGGCGAAAGCCCCGGCAAGCCGGGGCTCTCAATCTTCTGGATCAGGCCGAATAGTACATGTCGTATTCGACCGGGTGCGGCGTCATTTCGAAACGCATCACTTCTGCCATCTTCAGTTCGATGAAGGCGTCGATCTGGTCGTCGTCGAAGACGCCGCCGGCCGTCAGGAACTTGCGGTCCTTGTCGAGGCTTTCGAGTGCTTCGCGCAACGAGCCGCAGACGGTCGGGATCTTCTTCAATTCCTTCGGCGGCAGGTCGTAGAGATCCTTGTCCATGGCCTTGCCGGGATGGATCTTGTTCTTGATGCCGTCAAGGCCCGCCATCAGCATGGCGGCAAAGGCGAGGTAGGGGTTGGCGGTCGGATCCGGGAAGCGGACTTCGACGCGCTTGGCCTTTGGGTTGGAGCCGAACGGAATGCGGCAGGAGGCCGAGCGGTTGCGGGCCGAATAGGCGAGTAGCACCGGCGCTTCATAACCCGGAACGAGACGCTTGTAGGAGTTCGTCGACGGGTTGGTGAAGGCGTTGATCGCCTTGGCATGCTTGATGATACCGCCGATATAGTAGAGGCAGGTCTCGGAGAGGCCGGCATATTCGTCGCCGGCGAAGGTCGGCTTGCCGCCCTTCCAGATCGACTGGTGCACATGCATGCCCGAGCCATTGTCGCCGAAGATCGGCTTCGGCATGAAGGTCGCGGTCTTGCCATAGGCGTTCGCCACCTGATGCACGACATATTTGTAGATCTGCATCTTGTCTGCATTGCGCACCAGCGTGTCGAACTTGATGCCGAGTTCGTGCTGGGCGGCTGCCACTTCATGGTGATGCTTCTCGACGACGACGCCCATTTCGGAGAGAACCGTCAGCATTTCCGAACGCATATCCTGGGCGCTGTCAACAGGCGGAACCGGGAAATAGCCGCCCTTGACGCGCGGGCGATGGCCGAGGTTGCCGGTTTCGTAATCTGTGTCGTCGTTCGACGGCAACTCCGTCGAATCCAGCTTGAAGCCGGTATTGTACGGATCTGCCTTGTACTTGACGTCGTCGAAAACGAAGAATTCGGCTTCCGGCCCGACGAAGATCGTGTCGCCGATGCCGGAGGCCTTGAGATAGGCTTCGGCCTTCTTGGCGGTGCCGCGCGGGTCGCGATTATAGGCCTCGCCGGAGACCGGATCGAGAATGTCGCAGACGATAACCATGGTCGACTGAGCGAAGAATGGGTCCATATGCACCGTCTCGGTATCGGGCATCAGCACCATGTCGGACTCGTTGATGGCCTTCCAGCCGCCGATCGAGGAGCCGTCGAACATCACGCCGTCGGCGAACATGTCTTCGTCGACGCAGGCAACGTCCATCGTCACATGCTGCAGCTTGCCCTTCGGGTCGGTGAAACGCAGATCGACGAACTTTACGTCGTTTTCCTGGATCTGCTTCAGAATTTCGCTTGCGGTCGCCATTAAATACCTTCCTCCAATTTGCAATGACAATAGGTGGGCGCGGTGACGGTATCGGACTTTGCGCGGTAGGCAAAGTGCTCAGATGGCATCGATGCCGGTCTCGCCGGTGCGGATGCGGATAACCTCTTCGACATTCGAGACGAAGATCTTTCCGTCACCGATGCGGCCGGTTTGCGCCGCCTTGCGGATCGCGTCGATGACGGCCTCCGCGTTTTCGTCGGCCAGTACGACCTCGACTTTCACCTTCGGCAGGAAATCGACAACATATTCGGCGCCGCGGTAGAGCTCCGTGTGGCCCTTCTGACGGCCGAAGCCCTTGGCTTCCGTGACTGTGATACCCTGCAGTCCGACTTCCTGAAGGGCTTCCTTCACTTCGTCCAGCTTGAAGGGCTTAATGATCGCTTCGATCTTTTTCATGAGAAAATGTCTCTCCGCTTCTCCTGTTATGGCAGGATGTTTCCCGCTCGCCGGATATGATGCAGATATCGTGCCAGTTTGAAATCCATCTTGATGAAAAAAGACGTCGATTTTGTCAAAACCGGCGCGCTTGCCGGGAATTCCATGTCGATTTGGTGAGCCAAGAGGCGAAAAAACATGGACTCCGATCCAAAATCGTGTCGGAAACCGAAAAAATCAGCTTTCCTCGCGAATCCTGAAGCGCTGCTTTCGGCGATGAAAATATAGGCAAATGCACGAATTGCAGGCTTTTCATTGCTGTTGCAGACGGTTGTTTTTTGGGCGTTTTTTGAATTGAATAGGCTGATGAGCGAACATCTGTCCGACCTTCTCCTCACCCCCGCCGAAATGGCCGCCGTCGACGCTGCGGCGGCAGCATCTGGTATCGATAGTTTCGGTCTGATGGAAAAGGCAGGGGCAGCGACCGCGGCCGCCGCATTGCGCCTCTATCCAGGCGCCCTGCGATTCGCCGTGTTCTGCGGACCGGGCAACAATGGCGGCGACGCCTATGTCGCGGCACGACATCTGCAGCAGAGCGGGGCGAAGGTCGCGTTGTTTCATCTGGGCGATCCGGCGAGGCTGAAAGGTGACGCCGCCCGCGCCCGGGCCGGCTGCGCGCTTCAGGGGCAGGGGCTTGAGCTCTACCGGCCCAAAAGCGGCGATGTCGTCGTCGACGGCCTGTTCGGCGCGGGGCTCGCACGCCCGGTTCCGGCCGCTGTCCGCACGGTGGTCGAGCAAGTCGCCGATGCCGACATTCCGGTGCTTGCGATCGACCTGCCCTCCGGTCTCGACGGCCGCACCGGCAAGGTGCTGGGCGCAGCCTTCCACGCATGCAACACCATCACCTTCATGACGCGCAAGCCCGGCCATCTGCTGATGCCGGGCAGGGAGCTTTGCGGCGAGCTCGCGGTCTTCGATATCGGCATTCCCGCCCGCATCGTCAGGGCCGAGGCAGGTGGTATTATCGCCGAGAACAAACCGGATGCCTGGAAGGCCGTGCTGCCGCCCGAGCAGCTGGAGACCCACAAATACAAGCGCGGCCACCTCGTCGTCTTCTCGGGCGAGGCCGGCAAGACGGGTGCCGCGCGCATGTCGGCGGCCTCCGGCCTGAAGGCCGGTGCCGGCCTTGTGACGATCGCGGCGCCCCATGCGGCAATGGCCGCCAATGCCGTGCATCTGACAGCGGTCATGTTGCATGCGATCGACGGTGCCGCCGAACTTGAAGACTGGCTGTCGGACTCCCGGCTGCAGACCTTCGTCCTCGGTCCCGGTTTCGGTATCGGCGCCAGGGCGCGCGCCTATGTCACTGCCCTTTCCGACCGCCGGCTTGTGCTCGATGCCGACGGAATCTCCTCGTTCAAGGATGATCCGCAACAGCTTTTCGATCTTTTCCAAGGCGAGCCGCGCCTGGTGCTGACACCGCACGAGGGCGAATTTTCGCGGCTGTTTCCCGAGATCGGCGGCGACGATGCGCTGGGCAAGGTCGACAAGGCCCTGGCCGCCGCCCGCCGCGCCAATGCCGCGATCGTCTATAAAGGCGCCGATACCGTCATCGCCTCGCCGGACGGCCGCGCACTGATCAATACCAATGCGCCGGCTTGGCTTGCCACCGCCGGTTCCGGCGATGTGCTCGCCGGCATTATCGGTGGATTGCTCGCCCAGGGACTGCCGGCCTTCGAGGCGGCGGCCGCCGGCGTCTGGCTGCATGGAGAGGCCGCCCGCCGCGCTGGCAAAGGGCTGACGGCAGAAGATCTCGCAGCGGCGGTGCTGCCGCTTTAGAGCGTTTCCTGGTTAGATTGCAGCATTCTGCCGGGCCTCAGCGGCCGTACCGCTTCGCCGTGGCGAAGCGACCAGTGCGTCCGGCGATTCCTAAGTCCTGCAGATTTGCCAGGCAAATCTGCGAGGGTGGCTGAAACGGGCCGGTCGACCATCCGACTCCGTTTCAGCCAACAGAATGCTGCAATCCCACAGGAAAGCCTCTTAGCTCGATTTATTTCGGCAGCAATTTCTGCAGGGCGATCGCCCCATGCGGCGCATTCACCTTGCCCTCATGGATCATAAAGGCGAAGACGTCGCGCGGCTCGACCTTGACCTTGCGCTCTTTATTGATCAGCGGCAGATCGTCGGGTACCTTGCCTTCCGCCCAGGTCTCGAACCTGTCCGCCCAGGCCTTCAAGTCCTTGTCGGGATAGCAGGTCGGAATATCGTCCGATCCCTTCTGCAGCCTGGCATACACGAAATCGGCCGTGACGTCGGCGATCATCGGATATTCGAAATGTTCGGCGCAAACCGGCGCCACACCGTATTTGGCAAGCAGGGCGACGAATTCCGGCACCTTGAAAGAATCGTGCCGGACCTCGACTACGTGGCGAAGCGCCAGCCCGTCCTGTTTTGCCGGCAGCAGCTTCAGGAAGGCCTCGAAATCTTCCGGATCGAACTTTTTCGTCGGCGCAAACTGCCAGAGCAGCGGCCCGAGATGATCGCCGAGCTCGCTGATTCCAGATGACAGGAATCGCTCCATCGATTCCCCGGCCTCGGCGAGCACCCGCCGATTGGTGACGAACCGCGTCGCCTTCAGCGAAAAGACGAAACCTTCGGGCACATCGGCTGCCCATTTGGCAAAGACCGCCGGCTTCTGGGTGCTGTAATAGGTGCCATTGACCTCGATGACCTTCAGCTGGCGGCTGGCATAATGCAGCTCGTCCTTCTGTTTGAGATCATCGGGAAAGAAATGCCCGCGCCAGGGCTCGAAGGTCCAGCCGCCGATGCCGGTGCGGATAGTGCCGGATTTCGTCATGTCGTCCTCCCAGTTGACAGCCGTCAGGCCGCATCGATCACTTTCGTCATATCGACGAGCGTCCATCCTGGCCGATACTCGTTCGGCCGGCGACCATTTCCTGAAATGAGCCCTGCGATTTTGCCGCCGATGTCGCGCAGCCACACCTCGCCGCGTTCGATCCGTGGCCTGTAGTCTTCCGTCACGGGAATCGGTGGCGAGCCGAAGAGTTCGGTATAGGGGCGATAGGCGGCTGCCGTCAGCGTCGTGACCGTTTGGAGATCATCGGGCGACGCCAGCCTCATCGTCATTCCGCCGCAGCCGCCCTCTTGGCCGGCCGCCGTTCCAGCAATTCCTTGAGGAACTGTCCGGTATAGGACCGCTTCTCCTTGACGATCGCCTCAGGCGTGCCGGTTGCGACGATCTCGCCGCCGCCATCGCCGCCCTCGGGGCCGAAATCGAGCACCCAGTCGGCCGTCTTGATGACTTCGAGATTGTGCTCGATCACCACAACCGAATTGCCCTGATTGACCAGCTCGTGCAGCATTTCGAGCAGCTTGGCGACGTCGTGGAAATGCAGTCCGGTCGTCGGTTCGTCGAGAATATAGAGCGTACGCCCGGTCGAGCGTTTCGACAGCTCCTTGGCAAGCTTGACGCGCTGCGCCTCGCCCCCGGAAAGCGTGTTGGCCTGCTGGCCGACCTTGATGTAACCGAGGCCGACATCCTTCAGCGATTGCAGCTTGTCGCGCACGGCCGGCACCGCCGCGAAGAAATCGACGCCTTCCTCCACCGTCATATCGAGCACGTCCGCGATCGACTTCTGTTTGAAGGTGACGTCGAGCGTCTCGCGATTGTAGCGTTTGCCGTGACAGACGTCGCAAGTGACGTAGACGTCGGGCAGGAAGTGCATCTCGATCTTGATGACGCCGTCGCCCTGGCAAGCTTCGCAGCGCCCGCCCTTGACGTTGAAGGAGAAGCGGCCCGGCTGATAGCCGCGCGCCTTGGCTTCCGGGAGGCCGGCGAACCAGTCGCGGATCGGCGTGAAGGCGCCGGTATAGGTCGCCGGGTTCGAGCGCGGCGTGCGGCCGATCGGCGACTGGTCGATGTCGATCACCTTGTCGATATGCTCGAAACCGTCGATACGGTCGTGGTCAGCCGGAATTTCGCGCGCACCCATGACGCGGCGTGCCGCCGATTTATACAGCGTCTCGATCAGGAAGGTGGACTTGCCGCCGCCGGAAACGCCGGTCACCGCCGTAAAGACGCCGAGCGGGATCGAGGCGGTGACGTTCTTCAGATTGTTGCCGCGCGCGCCGACGACCTTGATCTCGCGACCCTTCTTCGGCTTGCGGCGCTCGTCCGGAACCGGAACACCGAGTTCGCCCGAGAGATATTTGCCGGTCAGCGACTTCGGATTGTTCATGATATCCTGCGGCGTGCCATGGGCGATGACCTGGCCGCCATGGATACCGGCCGCGGGGCCGATGTCGACGACGTCATCGGCCGTCAGGATGGCATCCTCGTCATGCTCGACGACGATCACGGTATTGCCGATATCGCGCAGGTGCTTCAGCGTGTCGAGCAATCGGGCGTTGTCGCGCTGATGCAAGCCGATCGACGGCTCGTCGAGCACGTAAAGTACGCCCGTCAAGCCCGAGCCGATCTGCGAGGCGAGGCGGATGCGCTGGCTTTCGCCGCCCGACAGCGTGCCGGAATTACGCGACAGGCTGAGATATTCCAGGCCGACATCGTTGAGGAAGCGCAGCCGGTCGCGGATCTCCTTGAGAATGCGGACGGCGATCTCGTTCTGCTTGGCGTTGAAGGTCGCCGGCAGCGTTTCGAACCAGTCGCGGGCGACGCGGATCGACATCTCGGTCACTTCGCCGATATGCAGCCTGTTGATCTTCACCGCCAACGCTTCCGGCTTCAGCCGATAGCCGTTGCAGGAAGGGCAGGGGGCGGCCGACATGAAGCGCTCGATATCCTCGCGCGCCCAGGCGGAATCCGTCTCCTTCCAGCGGCGCTCGAGATTGGTGATGATGCCCTCGAAGTTCTTATGGGTCGTATAGGAACGGGCGCCGTCGGCGTAATGGAATTCGATTTTCTCGTCGGTACCGTTGAGGATCACATCCTTGGCCTCGTCGGAAAGATCGTTCCAGCGGGTGCCGAGCTTGAAGCCGTAATGCTTGCCGAGCGCTTCCAGCGTCTGATTATAATAGGGCGAGGTCGACTTGGCCCAGGGCGCGATCGCCCCGTCGCGCAGCGTCCGCTCGGGTTCGGGCACGATCAGGTCGGGGTCGATCTTCTGCTGGGCGCCCAGACCGTCGCAGGTCGGGCAGGCGCCGAAGGGGTTGTTGAACGAGAACAGGCGGGGCTCAATTTCCGGAATGGTAAAGCCCGAGACCGGGCAGGCGAATTTCTCCGAAAACAGCACGCGCTCATGCGTCTCGTTCAGCGACTTGTTGGCCGAGCCGCCGGCCGACGTTTCCTCCGGCGGCAGCGGCTTGTCGGCGAATTCGGCGACTGCCAGCCCGTCGGCCAGCTTCAGGCAGGTCTCCAGGCTGTCGGCCAGGCGCGCCGAGACATCGGAGCGCACGACGATGCGGTCGACGACGACGTCGATGTCGTGCTTGTATTTCTTGTCGAGAACAGGTGCCTCGGCGATTTCGTAGAACTGGCCGTCGACCTTGACACGCTGGAAGCCCTTCTTCATCAGCTCCGCCAGTTCCTTCTTGTATTCGCCCTTACGCCCGCGCACGAGTGGCGCGAGAATATAAAGACGGGTGCCTTCGCCGAAAGCGAGGATGCGGTCGACCATCTGGCTGACGGTCTGGCTCTCGATCGGCAGGCCGGTCGCCGGCGAATAGGGAACGCCGACGCGCGCAAAGAGCAGGCGCATATAGTCGTAGATCTCGGTGACGGTGCCGACCGTCGAGCGCGGGTTACGCGACGTGGTCTTCTGCTCGATCGAGATTGCAGGCGACAGCCCGTCGATCTGGTCGACATCGGGCTTCTGCATCATTTCGAGGAACTGCCGGGCATAGGCCGACAGGCTTTCGACATAACGCCGCTGGCCCTCGGCGTAGATCGTGTCGAAGGCGAGCGAGGATTTGCCCGAGCCCGAAAGACCGGTCATGACGATCAGCTTGTTGCGCGGCAGATCGAGATCGATGCTCTTTAAATTATGCTCGCGCGCGCCGCGGATGGAGATCGTCTTCAGTTCGCTCATCGTCTCTGCTTTGGTTTTCTGGATAACAGCCCTTATTTAGTGATGCCGGCGGGCGAGTCGAGGCTGAATATCCGGGAAGCTTCAAGGTTTTCGATTCTGTTGACAGGATCATACGGATAAACTAGAACAAATAAAGAACAAAATTCCTGATGAATGCATGCGGCTTTCTGATGGATAAACATGTGGATGAATGACCGTTTACGCGCATTGGCGGTCCGCGATGGTTTAAGATGCGCTGATCGATTAACGCCGCCCGGCAGGGCGGCAGGCAGGGTGAGAAGCATGGCTGGTAGCGTGAACAAGGTAATTCTGGTTGGAAACGTGGGTGCAGATCCCGAAATCCGCCGCACTCAGGATGGCCGGCCGATCGCCAATCTCCGTATCGCGACCTCGGAGACCTGGCGCGACCGCAATTCCGGCGAACGCCGCGAAAAGACCGAATGGCACACTGTCGTCGTCTTCAACGAAGGCCTCTGCAAGGTTGTCGAGCAATATGTGAAGAAGGGCGCCAAGCTCTATATCGAAGGCCAGCTGCAGACCCGCAAGTGGCAGGACCAGCAGGGCCAGGACCGTTATTCGACGGAAGTGGTGCTGCAGGGCTTTAATTCGACGCTGACCATGCTTGATGGACGCGGCGAGGGCGGCGGTGCGAGCCCCGGCTTCGGCGGCGGCCGCGGCGGCGGCAGCAACAATGATTACGGCGACGATTACGGCGCCCCGGCGCCGTCCTCATCGTCGAACCGCGGTGGTGGCGGCGGCAACTTCTCGCGCGATCTCGACGACGACATCCCGTTCTGATCGATCGCGGCTCCTGACTTTATAACCAGCTGAGAGCATGGTGTCCTGAACGGCACCATGCTCTCTCTGTTTTCCAGCTACGGTGCTTCCGCCGGCACCTTGTCAGTGCGGCGTCGCGCTGATCAGATTGAGCGCCGATTTTGCCCCGTCGACGACGAATTGCGCCGCGAGCGCGGCAAGGATGACACCGAGCAGCCGTGTCAGGATTGCCCGGCCGGTGACGCCAAGGAAACGGTCGAGCCGTTCGGCAACGAGCAGCATGAGGAAGGTCAGCAGCAGATTGGCGGCAAGGACGCCGATCAGCTGCAGCTTTCCGATCGAGGTCGCGAGCGTCCCGGCAAGCAGGATCGTCGCCGAAATCGCCCCAGGGCCGGCGATCAGCGGCAAGGCGAGGGGAAAGACGGCGACATTTTCGATATGATCCTTGGTGATCGCCACCTCGGTCGCCTTCTCCTTGCGGTCCTGCCGCTTCTCGAAGACCATTTCGAAGGCAATCCAGAAGAGCAGCAGCCCGCCGGCGATGCGGAAGGCGCCGATCGAGATGCCGAGTACGCCGAGCACGCCGGCGCCGAACAGCGCAAAGACCGCCAGGATGATGAAGGCGATGGTCGAACCGCGCAGCGCCACCTGCGTGCGCTGGGCTCTGCTCATGCCGGTTGTCAACCCCAGGAACAACGGCGCCAGCCCTGGGGGATCGATGGTGACGAGAAGCGTCGTGAAGGCGTTGATCAATTGGTCGGCGCTTGCCATCGTCTCTCCGAAAGCCCATATGGGTGCGTGATTTACTGCGATTGTGAAGCGGGGATTTGGATTTGGCAAATGTGCCGCGGCGGCCCGCGACGGATTTGTCCGGTCCGGCCGCACAACTCCCGTGCTTTACCCTTTTTCGGCCGCAAAAGCCTGTTCAAAACGCGCTCGGAAATTGGCGCGGGAACAGGCTTTCCGCTATAAATCTTCAAGTGATTCTAGAAGAGATCGTGATCTGTTTTGACTGAGCAAACACCCCCCGGCGGCGGGAAGCTCCCGCCAGGCATCGAGCCCATCTCCATCATGGAGGAAATGCAGCGGTCGTATCTCGATTACGCCATGAGCGTCATCGTCAGCCGCGCGTTGCCCGACGTGCGCGACGGTCTGAAGCCCGTGCACCGGCGCATCCTCTACGGCATGTCCGAGCTCGGCATCGACTGGAACAAGAAATACGTCAAATGCGCCCGCGTCACCGGCGATGTGATGGGTAAATACCATCCGCACGGCAATGCCGCGATCTATGATGCGCTCGCCCGCATGGCGCAGCCCTGGTCGCTGCGGCTGCCGCTGATCGACGGTCAGGGGAATTTCGGCTCCGTCGACGGCGATCCGCCGGCGGCCGAACGTTACACCGAATGCCGCCTCGAAAAGGCCGCCCATTCGCTGCTCGACGATCTCGACAAGGAAACCGTCGACTTCCGCGACAACTATGACGGCACGCTCTCCGAGCCGGTCGTGGTTCCGGCGAAATTCCCGAACCTGCTCGTCAACGGCGCTGGCGGCATCGCCGTCGGCATGGCGACCAACATTCCGCCGCATAACCTGTCGGAAGTCATCAACGGCTGCATCGCGCTGATCGACGATCCGGCGATCGAACTGCCGGAATTGATGCAGATCATTCCCGGTCCCGATTTCCCGACGGGCGCCAAGATCCTCGGCCGCGCCGGCATCCGCTCGGCCTATGAGACCGGCCGCGGTTCCGTCATCATGCGCGGGGTCGCCACCATCGAGCCGATGCGCGGCGACCGCGAACAGATCATCATCACCGAAATTCCCTATCAGGTGAACAAGGCGACGATGATCGAGAAGATGGCCGAACTCGTGCGTGAAAAGCGTATCGAGGGCATTTCGGATCTGCGCGACGAATCCGACCGCCAGGGCTATCGCGTCGTCATCGAATTGAAGCGCGACGCCAATGCCGAGGTCATCCTCAATCAGCTCTATCGTTATACGCCGCTGCAGACCTCCTTCGGCTGCAACATGGTGGCGCTGAACGGCGGCAAGCCGGAACAGCTGACCCTGCTCGACATGTTGCGGGCCTTCGTCTCTTTCCGCGAGGAGGTCGTTAGCCGGAGAACGAAATTCCTGCTGCGTAAGGCGCGCGAGCGTGCCCACGTCTTGGTCGGCCTCGCGATTGCCGTCGCCAACATCGACGAAGTCATCCGTGTCATCCGCCAGGCGCCCGATCCGCAGTCGGCCCGCGAAGAGCTGATGACTCGCCGCTGGCCGGCGGAAGATGTCGAAAGCCTGATCCGTCTGATCGACGATCCGCGCCATCGCATCAACGAGGACATGACGTACAATCTGTCGGAGGAGCAGGCTCGCGCCATCCTCGAGTTGCGTCTTGCCCGCCTCACGGCCCTTGGTCGTGACGAAATCGGCGATGAACTCAATAAGATAGGCGAGGAAATCCGGGATTATCTCGATATTCTTTCCTCGCGCGTCCGTATCCAGACCATCGTCAAGGATGAACTCACCGCCGTGCGCGACGAGTTCGGTACACCACGCCGCACCGAGATCGTCGATGGCGGCCTCGAAATGGACGATGAGGATCTCATCGCCCGCGAGGACATGGTCGTCACCGTCTCGCATCTCGGTTATATCAAGCGCGTGCCGCTGACCACCTACCGCGCCCAGCGCCGTGGCGGCAAGGGCCGCTCCGGCATGACCACCCGTGACGAGGATTTCGTTAGCCGGCTATTCGTGGTCAATACCCATACGCCGGTTCTGTTCTTCTCCTCGCGCGGCATCGTCTACAAGGAGAAGGTCTGGCGCCTGCCGATCGGCACGCCGACCTCGCGCGGCAAGGCGTTGATCAACATGCTGCCGCTCGAGCCCGGCGAGCGCATTACCACCATCCTGCCCTTGCCCGAGGACGAGGCGAGCTGGGACAATCTCGACGTCATGTTCTCGACGACGCGCGGCACGGTTCGCCGCAACAAGCTGTCGGATTTCGTCCAGGTCAACCGCAACGGCAAGATCGCCATGAAGCTCGAAGAAGAGGGCGACGAAATCCTCTCCGTCGAGACCTGCACGGAACGTGACGACGTGCTGCTGACCACCGCGCTCGGCCAGTGCATCCGCTTCTCCGTCGACGACGTTCGCGTCTTCGCCGGCCGCAACTCGATCGGCGTGCGCGGCATCAATCTCGGCGAGGGCGATCGCATCATTTCGATGACGATCGTCGGCCATGTCGATGCCGAGCCGTGGGAACGTGCCGCCTATCTGAAGCGCTCCGCCGCCGAACGTCGCGCGACGGGTGTCGATGAAGAGGATATCGCGCTCGTCGGCGAGGAAGTCACCGAGGAGGGACAGCTTTCCGATGAGCGTTATGAGGAGCTGAAGGCACGCGAGCAGTTCGTGCTCACCGTCTCCGAGAAGGGCTTCGGCAAGCGCTCGTCGTCTTACGATTTCCGTATCTCCGGTCGCGGCGGCAAGGGCATCCGCGCCACCGACACGTCGAAGACCGGCGAGATCGGCGAACTGGTTGCGGCCTTCCCAGTTGATGACGGCGATCAGATCATGCTGGTTTCGGATGGCGGCCAGCTGATCCGTGTGCCGGTCGGCGGCATCCGCATCGCCAGCCGCGCCACCAAGGGCGTCACCATCTTCTCGACGGCCAAGGACGAGAAGGTCGTTTCGGTCGAGTGCATCAGCGAGCCGGAAGAAGACGAGACCGAAGAGGCCGTCGAGACCGCCGAAGGCGCTCCTGTTGTTGAGGAAGGTTCAGCGGGCGAAACGCCGGTTGCCGAAGAATGATCAAGAGAAAGGGCGGCTTCGGGCCGCCCTTTCTTTTCGGGCTCAGCCTGCTTTGTCCCCAAGAAAAAAGCCGGACGCTGGGTGCGTCCGGCCTTGAATGACCCGAGGCGGCGGAAGGTTGCCGCTCTTGGTGGGGAAGGGAAAATGTCAGAATGCGCTATGTTTTTCGTTCAACGCTTTCACCTCTTCGCCTTCGCGCCGGATCGCTGAAATAGTCGAGGCCACGGACACGATGAACATGACGCTGATGAGCGCGGTGAGCACTGTCAAGATCGTGAACATAGGCATTCCTTTCCTGGGGAGTTGCGTTCTCGCCCCTCAGTACTGGCCCAGTACGGCCGTGCGGGCCGAAGCATAGGGACCATAAACCTTGGAGGTATCGACCTTCTGATCATAGAGAGCGACAGTTGCAGTTAGCATGCCCGTGACCATTACCATCCAGAGCACGTTAATCATCGTAATCTTGCCGGGCATCTTCAGTCCTTCCTGCCGCGATAATCGCATCTATGTGTCGGTTGAATGAACGCATCCGTTCAAAAATGGTTCCGCCGGATGTTGAGGCGGTGTTTAGCAATGCCGATCTGAAGCCTCCTTGAATGTCTCGTTCATCTGGCGTTCAGATTCGGCGCCTGCTTTTTTCGCGCAGCCGGCCTTGGGCGCGCACGATGGCTGCATGTTCGGGAAGCTCCGGCCGCACCCAGCTGAGCTCGTAACGGTCGGCGAAGAAGCCATAGGCGAATTCGGCGGCGAGAGAGAAAAGGACGGCAAGCGCAACGAGCACGATCAGCATGGACATGGTCTTTCGGGGAGCGCCGGATGCCGGAATGGCATCGGCTGCCTTGATGATCCGAGTTGAGCAGGTCCTGTCTGAAACAGCCTTGAATGGTATGTTCATTCGCCGTTCAGCCGTGGGAAACGGCGGGGCAAATCACTTGCGGCAAGGCGGTATCCGTGACAAAAGGCGTCAAACCAACGGCCGAGCCAGATGACGACAGCTTTTTATCCCGGGTCCTTCGACCCGATCACCAATGGACATGTGGATGTTCTGGTCCAGGCCCTGAACTGCGCCGAAAAGGTGATCGTCGCGATCGGCATCCATCCCGGCAAGGCGCCGCTGTTTTCGTTCGACGAGAGAGCCGAGCTGATCCGCCTTTCCCTGGCGCAAGCGCTGCCCGGCAAGACCGGTGACATCACTGTCGTCGCCTTCGACAATCTGGTCGTCGATGCCGCCCGTGCCCATGGAGCAACGCTTTTGATCCGCGGCCTTCGCGATGGTACCGACCTCGATTACGAAATGCAGATGGCTGGCATGAACAGGGCGATGGCGCCCGACATCCAGACCATCTTTTTGCCGGCGGGCACGGCTTCGCGGCCCATTACCGCCACATTGGTCCGCCAGATCGCCGCCATGGGCGGCGATGTCAGTGCTTTCGTGCCGGCCGCCGTCTTGCAAGCCCTCACATCCAAGCGTCCAAACTAGCAAGTTAAAAGTCTAGCAAACGCAAAGACCAGGCGGAACCCGCCGCAACGGAGCCCATATGAAACTCTTTTATCTCGCATTTGCCGGCGTGCTGTATCTGGCCTCATTCGCGGGGGATGCCTTCGCCGAGGCGGCCGATCACTATCTCACCATCCAGCTGAAGAATGGCCCTGTCGTCATCCAGTTGATGCCTGATGTCGCGCCGAAGCACGTCGCCCAGATCGAGGCGCTGGCCAAGAAGGGCGAATACGACAACGTCGCCTTCCACCGCGTCATCGAGGGCTTCATGGCCCAGACCGGCGACGTCAAATACGGCAACATGGAAAAAGGCTTTGATGCCAGCCTTGCCGGCACCGGCTCCTCCGACATGCCTGATATTCCGGCTGAGTTCTCCAAGACCCCGTTCGTGCGCGGCACGGTTGGCATGGCCCGCTCGCAGGATCCGAATTCCGCCAATTCGCAGTTCTTCATCATGTTTGCCGACGGTTCTTTCCTGAACGGCCAGTATACTGTCGTCGGCAAGGTCGTTTCCGGCATGGAAAATGTCGACAAGATCAAGCGTGGCGAAGGCCAGAACGGCGAAGTCAAAAATCCTGACCGGATGATCAAGGTCACCCTGGGCAAGAAGTAAGTTACAAGAGAAACAAGAGGAGAAGACAATGGCCGAGATCAAGGATCCCGAAAACACCATCATTCTGGAAACCACCAAGGGCAAGGTTGTCATTCAGCTGCTGCCGCAGGTCGCTCCGGAGCACGTTGCCCGCATCAAGGAACTCACCCGCGAGAAGGCCTATGACGGCGTGGTTTTCCACCGCGTCATTCAGGATTTCATGGCCCAGACGGGCGATGTCGAATATGGCAAGAAGGGTTCTGAAACCTTCAATCCAGGCCGGGCCGGCATGGGCGGCTCCTCCAAGCCGGACCTGAAGGCTGAATTCTCCGCGACCTCGCATGTTCGCGGCACCTGCTCGATGGCCCGTTCGCAGAACCCGAACTCGGCCAACTCGCAGTTCTTCATCTGCTTCACCGACGCGCCGTGGCTGAACAAGCAATATTCCGTCTGGGGCCAGGTGATCGAAGGCATGGACAATGTCGACAAGATCAAGCGCGGCGAACCGGTTTCCGATCCGGATTCGATCGTCTCGATGCGGGTTGCCGCCGACGTCTGATTGTGATTTCTGCTGGAACCCGCCCTTGCGCGAAAGCGCGGGGCGGGTTTCGCTTTGCCTGGAAGTACCACGATGCGCGTAGACCTTTTCGATTTCGACCTGCCGGATGAACGCATTGCGCTGCGGCCCGCCGAGCCGCGCGACAGCGCGCGCCTGCTGGTCGTCGATCCCAATGCGGAAAGCGCGCTCTCGGATCATCACGTTTACGATCTGCCGTCGTTCCTGCGGGCCGGTGACGCGCTTGTCTTTAATGACACCAAAGTCATTCCCGCCCATCTCGAAGGCATCCGCCATCGCGACGGCGCCGGCGGCCAGCAGGTGTCGGCAACGCTGCACATGCGCATCGGCCCCAGCCGCTGGAAGGCCTTTGCCAAGCCCGGCAAACGCATCAAGGAGGGCGACCGCATCGCCTTCGGCCATTCCGGCGAAAGCTGCTTCCTCGGCTCGCTCGATGCCACCGTCGAGGAAAAGGGCGAGGCGGGCGAGGTGACGCTCGCCTTCGATCTGTCCGGCCCGGCGCTCGACGAGGCGATCGCCGCCGTCGGCCATATTCCGCTGCCGCCCTATATCGCCGCCAAGCGCCCCGAGGACGAGCGCGACCGCGCCGACTACCAGACGATCTACGCCCGCGAGGAGGGCGCCGTCGCCGCCCCCACCGCCGGCCTTCACTTCACGCCTGATCTGTTTGCGGCGCTGGATAAGGCCGGCATCGAACGCCATTTCGTCACGCTGCATGTCGGCGCCGGCACCTTCCTGCCCGTGAAGGCCGACGATACCGACGATCACAAGATGCATCTCGAAAGCGGTTATGTCAGCGCCGAGGTCGCCGCCCGGCTGAATGCCGTCAAGGCGAGTGGCGGGCGCATCGTCTGCGTCGGCACGACCTCGCTGCGGCTGATCGAAAGTGCGGCCGGGGAAAGCGGAGAGATCAAACCCTGGGCCGGCGCCACCGGGATCTTCATCACGCCTGGCTACCGTTTCAAGGCGGTCGACATGCTGATGACCAATTTCCACCTGCCGCGCTCGACCCTGTTCATGCTGGTCTCGGCCTTTTCCGGCTTCGAAACCATGCATGCGGCGTATGAACACGCGATTTCGACAGGCTACCGCTTCTACTCCTACGGCGACGCGAGCCTTCTTTTCCGGAAAGACAAATGACCGAGAACTTCCAATTCACCCTGAAGAAGACCGATGCCGGCGCCCGCCTCGGCGAAATTTCCATGCCGCGCGGCGAAATCCGCACACCGGCCTTCATGCCTGTCGGCACGGTCGGCACCGTCAAGGCCATGTATCTCGACCAGGTACGCGACACCGGCGCCGACATTATCCTCGGCAATACCTATCACCTGATGCTGCGCCCGACCGCCGAGCGGGTCGCCCGGCTTGGCGGTCTGCACAAGCTGATCCGCTGGGAACACCCGATCCTGACCGATTCCGGCGGCTTCCAGGTCATGTCGCTCTCCGGGCTGCGCAAGCTCGACGAACAGGGCGTCACCTTCAAATCGCATGTCGACGGCAGCCTGCACCATATGTCGCCGGAGCGCTCCATCGAAATCCAGGGCCTGCTCGGCTCCGACATCCAGATGCAGCTCGACGAATGCGTGGCGCTGCCGGCCGAGCCGAAGGAGATCGAGCGCGCCATGGAAATGTCGCTGCGCTGGGCCGAACGCTGCCGGGTCGCCTTCGGCGAGCAGCCGGGCAAGGCGATGTTCGGCATCGTCCAGGGCGGCGACATCCCGGCGCTGCGCATCCGGTCGGCCGAGGCGCTGAGCCAACTCGACCTCAAGGGTTATGCTGTCGGCGGCCTTGCCGTCGGCGAGCCGCAGGATGTCATGCTGCGGATGCTGGAAACGACGCTGCCCGTGCTTCCGGGGGAAAAGCCCCGTTACCTCATGGGCGTCGGCACGCCCGACGACATTCTGAAATCGGTCGCCCGCGGTATCGACATGTTCGACTGCGTCATGCCGACCCGCTCCGGCCGTCACGGACTGGCCTTTACCCGCCGCGGCAAGGTGAATATCCGCAACGCCCGTCATGCCGAGGACATGCGTCCGCTCGACGAACAGTCGAACTGCCCGGCCTCGCGCGATTATTCCCGCGCCTATCTGCACCATCTCGTCCGCGCCAACGAGGCGCTCGGCGGCATGCTGCTCTCCTGGCACAATCTCGCCTATTACCAGGAACTGATGCAGGGCATCCGCAAGGCGATCGCCGAAGGCCGCTTCGCCGACTTCATGGCGGAGACAATGGAGGAATGGGCAAGGGGCGATCTCGACCCGGTGTGAGGCTAGCTCGCCCCCGCGGGAAGCTCAGATGCTGGTCTTGGCGCAGTCATTGTTTTGAGCTTTTTGCGCACTGGCTCGTCGAAGTGAACGGCGACGATGCCGGCCATGATGATAATCGCTATCACGACGACCATCCCGGCTGCCGGAGAGGCCGGGAGGTCAAAGCCCTTTTGCCGCAGTAAATGCAGCAACTCGAAGATGGGCGCGTGCAGGATATAAATTGGATAGGAAATGATCCCCAGCCAACGGAATGCCAGCCCGAGTAGGCCGGTCTGCCTCGTGCGCATTGCGACCCAGACAATGGCCGGGAAGATGACCGAGCATATGAAAAGATCGAAATAGGGAAAACCGTAGAATGTGCTCGCGGGTATATTCGTGATCACAATCAGGCAAGCACAGAGGAAGATGCCGATGGTATTGCCTCGATTGACCGCATTCGGCCTCTGAAGCTCGTACAACCTGCGAAGGCAGATCCCGAGCGAGAACGAGAACAAAATTCTCGAGAAGCCAAATCCGAAATAGCCCGCCTGATGGCCAATGTCGAAATTGCCCCCAAGGGCTCCGTACAAGGTGATAGCCGCTGTTCCCAAGGCGACGGCGAGCAAGATTCTGGACGATAGTCGCACCAGAAGAACGGAGAACAGCACTCCGGCCCAGAGTTCGAAGAAGAGCGACCAACTGGGCCCGTTTAAAGGAAAGGCGCCGCCCGTGCCTGCGTTTGGAATGAACAGAACCGCCCTCAGAAGAAGTCCGGCCAGGGTGAGGTAATCGAAGCCGAATTGAATTGCATAGCTGACCAGGCCAACAGGCAGAGAAAGCAGATATACAGGATAAAGCCGAATGATACGCTGCAGCAGAAATCCGGCAGGCGAAATCTGTCCTGTTGCCAGTTGCCTTTCGTATGAATTCGCAAGCACGACGCCGCTCAAAAGAAAGAAAAGGTCAACGGCAAGGTAGCTGATGTTGACAGGTGTGGGACCAAGCGTGCCGCCAGTGTGTAGGAACATGACCATGATGGCCGCGATTCCTCGCAACGCTTCAAGAGTTGTGAAAAAATGCTTGCCTGTATCCAACCCGCCAATCCCCCGCTGGCGGATTTTTACTCCGGCACGATTTCAAAATAGTTAGTGCAACGAATCCAAGTGCCGGGCAGTGTTCCATTCAGCCAAGAACAGCGCGTTAAATGCCTTGAACAGCGCGTCAAATGCCTTTGCTGTCGGCATCCGGCATCATCTGCACGCCGTTGATCCGGTAGCTGCCGTCCGCCTGCCGGGTCATCTGGTAGATTGCCGTCCAGTCCCTGCCGTCGCGCCCTGATATCAGCACCTCGTGGTAGATCAGAGCGCCGTTATCGATCGAGCGGCTGCGGCCGAAAGCGTAGTTGCCGGGGTGATAAACCGGCTCGTAGCTCTTCTTGACCATGGCGAAGAACAGGTTCTTGTCGGGGTACATCGCCTTGATACCGGGAGCGGCGAAGGAATAGGCGGTCTCGGCATCGTCCTTGAGGAAGGCTTTGATCTGTTCCTCGATCATCGTCCGCGTCGTGTCGATCGGATCTTCGGCGCGGGCCGAGACGGTGGAGAGGAGGGACGCGGCACACAGAATGACAACTGCGAAGAAGGCGCGCATGGGTTGATCTCCAACTCTATCGGGGAATGATCCCCGATAGAGAGGAAGTGTAGGCCATTTCCGGCGCAAGGAAAGCGGTCTTTACGACCAGCGCCGGAAGAGGGCGCTGGCATTGACCCCGCCAAAGCCGAAACCGTTGGTGATGGCATAGTCCATCGCCACGGGGCGCGCCGTCTTGCCGACGATATCGATGCCGTCGGCATCAGGATCGACCTCCTCCATGTTGCGGGTCGGCGGCGCGATCTGGTCGCGCAACGCCAGGATAGTGAAGATCGCCTCCAGCCCGCCGGCGGCCCCGAGCAGATGGCCGGTCGCCGATTTCGTCGCGCTAACTGCAATGCCGCCATTGCGACCGAAGACCGTGGCGATCGCCGCGATCTCGCCTTTGTCACCGACCGGTGTCGAGGTTGCATGTGCGTTCAGGTGCTTGACCTCGGACGCCGGGATCTTGGCCTGCCGGAGCGCCGCCTCCATCGCCCGGCGTGCGCCAGCGCCGTCTTCGGGGCCCGCGGTCATGTGGTAGGCATCCGCAGCTGTGCCGTAGCCGACGAGTTCGGCAAGCGGCGTCGCGCCGCGGGCAAGTGCATGCTCCAGCGTTTCGATCACCAGCATGCCGGCGCCTTCGCCCATGACGAAGCCATCGCGCGCCGCATCGAACGGCCGCGACGCCAACTCCGGCGTCTCGTTGAAGCCGGTGGAAAGGGCGCGCGCCGCGGCAAAGCCGCCAAGGCTCACCTTGTCGATGCAGGCCTCGGCGCCGCCGCAGATCGCCACATCCGCTTCGCCGGAACGGATCAGCCGCGCCGCATCGCCGATCGCCTGGACGCTGGCCGCGCACGCCGTCACCGGCGCGCCAAGCGGGCCCTTGAAGCCGTAGCGGATGCTGACCTGGCCGGCGGCGAGGTTGACGAGGAAGGAGGGCACTGTGAAGGGCGACAGCCGCCGCACGCCGCGCGCCTCACCGATCCGCACCGCTTCAGCAATGGCAGGAAAGCCGCCGACGCCGGAGGCGATGATCGTTGCGGTGCGTTCGCGTTTTGCTTCGTCGGTCGGCATCCAGCCGGCCTGCTTCACCGCTTCTTCCGTCGCCGCCATGGCGAAATGGATGAAGCGGTCCATCTTTTTCTGGTCCTTAGGTGTGATGTAGCGGTCGGGGTCGAAGCCCGCCTCGATATCCTCGGTGATACCGGGAACGCTACCGCCGACCTTGGCCGAGAGGTCGCCGACGACATCCTCGGGCAGTGCCCTCAGACCCGAGGCGCCTGCGACAAGGCGTCTCCAGGCGGGCGCGACGCCGGTCCCGAGCGGCGAGACAAGTCCCATGCCGGTAACAACAATGCGGTCCATGATATTTTCCTTTCTATGCGTCGATGCCGAGATACCAGGCACGCATGCGGGCGATCCGCGCGCGCACCTCGTCATCGGCTGCGGGACCTGGAAGCAGGCTGGTGTTTTCGGGTGTCACTTCTTCGCCGGTCCGTGCGTCCACCAGTACCGTTTGGCGCTCTCTGCCCAAAGCGGCGTCGCCGAGCAGAAAGGCGAGATCTTCCTCCGGCATGTGCCGGCTTCCCCAGGAAAACAACGTCATCAGCACCGGAAAGAAATCGCGGCCCTTGTCCGTCAGCCGATATTCGTAGCGGGCAGGGCGCTGCTGGTAGAGCCGTCGTTCGAACAGCCCCTGATCCGTCAGATGTTTGAGCCGTCGTGTCAGGATGTTCGGCGCCACGCCGAGGCTCTTCTGAAACTCGTCGAAGCGAGACAGCCCCTGAAAGGCGTCGCGCAGGATCAGGATGCTCCACCAGTCGCCGACGCTATCGAGCGCGCGCGCCGCTGGGCACTTGAACTCACTGAAGCTTGTCCGTTGCATGATGGTAGTCACTACAACAGTGACTATCATCATGCAAGCGAGCTATCGGCGACATGTGCTAGATCGCGTCGCCGTCGAAAAATCGGGCAAGCGCGATGCCGGTCACCAGCATACCGGCCGCGGCGAAGATCGTATCGCCCGGCGTGCCGATATAGAGCGGCCCGATATTGGCAAAGAGCAGGAAGGCGACTAGGAGGTTCGCCCAACCCCATATGACATTCACCGTCGCCGAACTCGGATTGGCGAATGGAGTGCGGAAGGGCCGGCCGCTGACGCCGTTGACGAAATGCGGGATCCCGTTGGTCAGAAATGCCGCGGCGATGAAATGGACAATGTAAGCAATCCAGGGCAAAGGCTTCTTCTGACCTCCGATTGGCGTCAAAGAGAATGTGTCCGGGATCGTGCCGCCGGCAAGAGGACGTTTACAACGCCGTGACGCGGCGGCCCGCCGCCGGAGAGTAGCGGGCTCTGTTACTGCGAGGTCGGCTCAGGCGAAGCCGAGCGGCAGATTTTCCACTTTCCTGTCGGCGCCATAATCGCGCTCATGCGGCGAACGACGACGCCCGTCGCGGCGAAAGGAAAGGTCGATGAGGTTTTCGGCGAAGATTCCATCGGGATAGGTGCCGGTATCAAGGCAATCGGCCTCGATCTTGGGTGCAAGGATTTTCAGCATCATCGGGGTTCCTCCACGGCGCAGCATCAACACTCGAAAAGGCCGCATGGTTCCGATTATAAACCCCGAATTATTAATAAATTAACCATAAATGCCGGCCGAGGTCGAGCCGCTGCATCCCCTGCGCCACATGCGCCGCTGACTGAAATGGTATCGTCGCGGGAACTCCTGATCTTGCTCGCCGTTGATCCGGCATGAACACAGGAGGTTTCCATGCAGTTGATCGATACACGCGTGACACAATCCGGCGACTTCTTCACCGTCGAATTCCTGGGCGAAGGAGGGGAATCGATTTCCGTCAAAATCGATAATTCCCATGGCGAGCTCGACGGCTCGACGGCGCTCGACCACGCCAAGGTGATGATGGTTCAGCTGACCGCTTTTCCAGGCCGCGATGCAGACGGCAGCATCAACCGTTACGACGCATTGAGCAACGGCAACTTCGACGAAGGCAGCAAAGGTTTGGTCGGCCAGCCGAGCGCGCGTTCGACCCATGATCGTGAAACGCTGGAAGAGGAGCTGAACGAAGGCCTCGAAGATAGCTTCCCGGCAAGCGACCCCGTTTCGGCAACCGTGTCGTCTATTCCCGCCAACGCGCCGCGGCACTGATCTCCGTGGACCCTGCCGACGGCCGCCCCATGCTCGGGGCGGTCTGAGCCTGCATGACGGATTGATGTCAAAACTGAAAAACAGCTGAAAACCGCGGATGTCTGATTGACATGGGAGCCTTCTAGAGAGGGCCCGAGAAGGAAGCGTCCACGACGCGCTTCCAGGTCTCGGAGACGCGCCCTCATGAAAATCATTCAGATTACCGACACGCACTTCAGTCCGAACAAGCCCCATTTCAACGGCAACTGGGCGCCGCTTCTGAGCTGGATCGAAGCGACCGGCGCCGACCTGATCGTCCATACCGGTGATCTCACCGTCGACGGCGCCGACAAGGACGAGGATATTACTTTCTCGATGGATCTGATGCGGCAGGTGTCGATCCCGATGCTCATCGTTCCCGGCAATCACGATGTCGGTCACTTCAGGGAAACCGACCAGCCCGTCAATGCCGAGCGGCTGGCCCGCTGGCGCAGCCTTGCCGGTGACGATCGCTGGCGCGAGGATGCGGCCGGCTGGCGCTTCATCGGCTTGAACTCGCTGCTTCTCGGTCATGAGGATGACGAGGAAGAGGCCCAGTTCGAGTGGCTCGCCAAGGCGCTCCAAGACAGGGCGGGGCGGCGCGTGGCTCTCTTTGCGCATAAGCCTCTGTTCATCGATGCACCCGATGAAGGCGATACCGGCTATTGGAGCGTTCGCCCGGCCCAGCGCCGGCGGCTTTATGATCTGATAGCAGCCCATGACGTGGCGCTGTTTGCCAGCGGCCACCTTCACTGGGCCTGGCAGGGTCGTTTCGACGACACCCAGCTGACCTGGGGTCCGTCGGCTGCCTTCATCATCGACAAGATGGAGCGCGAGATGCCGGGCGAGCGCCTGATCGGCGCCGTCGTCCACGAGTTCGATACGTCGGTCGAAAGCGAGATCGTCGCCGTTCCCGGCATGACCGCGCATGTGCTCGACGATGTCGTGCTCGAGGTCTATCCCCAGGCGGTGAAGCCGCGCGAGGCCGTCGAATGAGCGCGCTCTCGCTTCGTGGCATCACCAAAGCCTTCGGCGGCAACCAGATTCTCAACGGCGTCAGCCTCGATGTCGGCGCCGGCGAATTCATCGCGCTGGTCGGCCCTTCCGGCTGCGGCAAGAGCACGCTGCTGCGCGTCCTTGCCGGCCTCGACCATGCCGACCATGGAGAGATCGTGATCGGTGGAAAAGACATGTCCGGCGTGGCGGCCGCCGAGCGCAACATCGCCATGGTCTTTCAATCCTACGCGCTCTATCCGCATCTGACGGCATCTCAGAATATCGCCGTGCCGCTGGCGATGCGCCGGCTGTCGAGAATGGAGAGGCTCCCTTTCGTGGGCTCGCTGATGCCGGGCCAGCGCGCCACCCGCGCTGCGATAGCCCGCGATGTCAAGGAAATGGCGAAATCGCTGAAGATCGACCACCTGCTCGACCGCAAGCCCGGGCAGATGTCTGGCGGCCAGCGTCAGCGTGTGGCGCTCGCCCGTGCCATGGTGCGCCAGCCGAGCATCTTCCTGATGGACGAGCCGCTCTCCAATCTCGACGCCAATCTTCGCGTTCACGCCCGTGGCGAGATCGTCGACCTGCATCGCCGCGCCGGCGTGCCGACGCTCTATGTCACTCATGACCAGGCCGAGGCGCTGTCGATGGCCGACCGCGTCGCCGTGATGATGGGCGGCCGTTTGCTGCAGATCGCAAGTCCTCAGGTCATCTATGACGATCCGGCCCATGTCGAGGTCGCCCGCTTCATCGGCCAGCCGCGCATCAACCTGCTTCCGGCCTTTGCCGAAGGCGGCGTGATCCTGTGCGGCGGCCTGCGGCTGACGCTTGAAAATGCACCCGCCGGGAGGGCGCCGGTCACGATCGCAATTCGACCCGAATTCGTCTTTCCCGCCAAGAGCCGGCATGACGGCCTTGCCGCCCGGATCGAACGCGTCGAATTCCTGGGGTCCGAAGTTATCCTCCATTGCCGGCTCGATGCGATCGGCGAGACGGTCATCGCCAAGGTGCAGCCGTCCGAAGCCTCCGGACTGGCGGCGGGCGATGCCGTAGGGCTCCGCTTGTCGCCCGGACGCACGCTGGTCTTTGCCGAGGACGGCAGCCGGCTGGCCGGCTTCGTCGCCGGCGGCGACGCCGGGCTCAGCACTGCTGATGCCGATGCCCAGCGGGAGAGGGCGCATGGCTAGCCTCGCCCTCATGGCCATTCCTGATCATTCCGCCCTTGCCCATCGCCGCAGCGAAGCCCGCATCGCCTGGATGCTGGTGCTGCCGGCGATCGTCCTGCTTTTTCTCTTCGTGCTGTTGCCGGTCACGGCCGTCGTCGTGCTCGGCTTTACCGATTTCGAACTCGGCTACGGCAAGTTCCGTTTCGTCGGCTTCGAAAACTACGCTCACCTGATCACCGATCGCACATTCCGCAAGTCGTTGTGGAATACGACGGTTTATGCCTCGATCGTCGCGCCCGTTTCGATCCTGCTCGGTCTCGGCATCGCCTTGCTGATCGAGAGCGAGACCGCGGCCCGCAGCGTCTTCCGCACCGCCTATTTCCTGCCGGTCGCCTCGCTGATCGTCGCCATGGCGACCGTCTGGCAATATATGTTCCACCCGACGATCGGCCCGCTCAATGCGATGCTGGCGTTTGTCGGTCTGCCCGGTCCAAACTGGCTGGGCAGCTCCGGCACGGTGCTTTACAGCCTTTCGATCATCGGCGTCTGGCAATCTGCCGGCTTCAACATGGTGCTCTTCCTCGCCGGGCTGACGGCAATCCCGCGCGAGCTTTACGCCGCGGCTGACGTGGACGGCGCCAGATCCTCCTTTGACCGCTTCTTGCTGGTGACCTGGCCAATGCTCGGGCCGACGATGCTGTTCGTCATCACCATCAGCATCACCAATGCGGTCAAGGTCTTCGAGACGGTCAAGATGCTGACGGATGGCGGCCCGAACAAGGCGTCGGAGGTGCTGCTCTTTACCATCTACCAGGAAGGCTTTGTCTATCTGCGTGTCGGTTATGCCTCGGCGATGACCGTGGTGTTTCTGCTGATCCTGGTGGTGCTGATGTTACTGCAGTACCGCATTCTCGACCGCCGGGTGCATTACACATGACGACAAGCACTTTTTCCTTCGGCAGGGTCATCCGCCTGAGCCTGCTCTCTCTTGGGGCGATCGTTTTCCTCGCGCCCTATATCTTCATGATCTCGGCCGCCGGCAAGACGCAGAGCGACATCTTCACCTCGTCGCTGTCGCTGATCCCCGCGCATCTCGCCTATATCGAGAATTTCACCAAGGCCTTGAGCCGGGTGCCGATGGCGCGGCTTCTGTGGAACGGCGTCGTCGTCTGCGGGCTGATCTTTTTCTTCCAGGTGCTGGTGGCCATCCCCTGCGCCTACGCCATGGCAAAGCTGCGCTTCGCCGCCGCCCGCGCCATGATGGTGCTTGTCATGCTCGGCCTTCTTGTGCCGATCCATGCGACCGCGCTGCCGCTTTATGTCGCTTTCGATCGCGCCGCGCTGCTCAACAGCTATGCTGCCCTTGTCGCGCCCTTCACCATTTCGGTCTTCGCGATCTTCATGTTCCTGCAGTTCTTCCGCGCCATGCCGGACGATCTCATCCATGCCGCCCGTCTCGACGGCATGTCGGAGCTCGGCATCGTCGCCCGCGTCATCGTACCGAATGCCTGGCCGGCGGTCACCGCCTTCGCCATTTTCTCGGTCGTCGCCCATTGGAACGATCTCTACTGGCCGCTGATCGTCATCAGCAAGCAGGACTATGCCACGCCGCCGCTCGGGCTGATGTATTTCCGCGCGGCCGAGGCCGGCGATGACTACGGCGCGCTGATGGCTGCGACCCTCATCATTACCCTTCCCCTCGTTGCCGCCTTCCTGCTTGCGCAGAAGCGTTTCGTCGAGGGCATTACCATGACCGGCCTCAAAGGATGACCGGCTTCAACCAGGAGAACGAGCGATGAAACGTATCACCCAGCTTCTCGCCGCAGCGGCCGTATCGATGGCAATCGCGCTCCCCGCGCATGCCGAGACGACGCTGACGGTTCACTACCCGATGCCGGGCTTCTTCAAGGACGTGATGGACACGATCTCGAAGAAGTTCATGGAAGAAAATCCCGATATCAAGATCCAGTTCGCCAGCCCTTCGGCGACCTATGAAGAAGGCATCCAGACGATCCTTCGCCAGGTCGGCACCAGCGAAATGCCCGATATCACCTTCATCGGCCTGAACCGCCTGCGCATGCTCGACGAACGCGATGTCGCCGTCGACCTCGGTCCGCTCGTCAAGAAAGACGGCAACATGGCCGAGCAGGGCTTCTCCGACACCATCCTTAAGCTCGCTCAGGTCAAGGGCAAGCAGGTGGGCCTCGCTTTCGCGACCTCCAATCCGATCATGTATTACAATGCCGATCTCGTGAAGGCAGCCGGCGGCGATCCCGACAATCCACCGAAGACCTGGGATGAGGTCATCGCGCTCGGCGGCAAGATCAAGGCGCTCGGCAACGGCGTCGACGGTATCGATTTCCGCTGGCAGGGCGACGACTGGATGTTTTCGGCTCTGCTCTTCGGCGCCGGCGGCAAGATGCTGAACGACGACGAAAGCAAGGTTGCCTTCAACGGCCCGGAAGGCCAGAAGGCCGTCGAGGTCCTGCAACGCATGGTCACCGAGGGCGGCATGCCCGTCTTCACCAAGCCCGCCGGCGAACAGGCCTTCGCAGCCGGCAAGGTCGGATTCGAGTTCCAGACCACAGGTGCGCTGCGCAACACGATCAAGAATGTCGGTAACAAATTCGATCTGCGCACCGCCAAGATCCCGCTGATCGATCCGGCGAACGGCCGCCTTCCCACAGGCGGCAACGCCGTCGTCATCCTGACCCATGACGCCGTCAAGCAGGACGCCGCCTGGAAGTTCGCCAAATTCGCCGCCGGCCCTTACGGCGCCTCGGTCGTCGTGCCCGGCACCGGCTATGTCCCGAACAACGAGCTTGCCGCCAAGTCAGCCGACTATCTCGGCGATTTCTATAAGCAGAACCCGTTGTTTCAGGCCGGTCTCAGCCAGATGCCTGTCATGATCCCCTGGTATGCCTTCCCCGGCTCGAACGGCGTCAAGGTCACCCAGACGATCGTCGACAACCTCTCGCGCGTCGTCGACCAGTCGGCCAAGCCGAAGGAAGCGCTCGACGATGCAGCCGCCGATGTCGAGGGCATGTTGCCGCGCAGCTGATCGCCTTCCGCGTCAGAAGAAAGGCCGCCACGCCGAGGGCGCGGCGGCCCTTTCTTTCCGGATGGTTTAGATGGCGCGCACCGTACCGCCACGCCGCAGTGTGTAGGCGACATCTAGATGGCGGGCAGGGGCGGCATTCTCCGCCATGTCGAGCAGCAGCGAGGCGGCCGTCGCGCCCATGCTGGCATCCGGCATTTCGATGGTTGTCAACGGCGGATCGATCAGACGGCCGATGGCGATGCCGTCGAAGCCGGCAACCGACACGTCCCCCGGCACCGACAGCCCCTCGCGCTTCAGTGCGCCGATGACGCCGAGCGCCAGAAGATCGTTGGAGGCGATGATCGCGGTCGGCGAAAGCGAGCTCAGTGCTGCACCGAGATCGAGCTGGTCATAGCCGCCGACGAAGGGGATCTGCACGGCATCGAGCGGTGTCAGGCCGTTCTCGGCCATGGCGTCGAGATAACCCCTGTAGCGAAGATGGGCGCGGTCGGAGGCGACGAAATTGCCGGAGAGGAAGAGAATGCGGCGATGGCCCATGCCGACCAGGAAGGTGGTGATCTCGTGGCCGGCACCACGGTTGTCGGCCGTGACGGCCGCCGGAAACTGAGGCGTCGGCAGGTTGTTGAGCAGCACGGTCGGCGGCAGCCTGGCGAGCAGCGCCTCGCTCGTCGACGGGTCGCAGACGGTGAGGATAAGCCCGGTCGGCCGGTCGTTTAGCAATGCAGCGACGGCATCGGCCTCGCGCGCCGGGTCGTAATTCGACTGGGCGATCAACACGCCATGGCCGGCCACCAGCATGCGGTTCTGGATGCTCGACAGCGATGAGGCAAAGACCGGGTTGGTGATGCTGGGGATCAAGACGCCGACTACCGGTCTGCGCCCAAGCCGCCCGACAGCATGGCCGGCCGGGCGATAACCGAGTTCGGCGGCGGCACGGCGCACCCTGCGCACCATCAGATCGCTAGCCGGTCCGTTGCGATTGAGAACCCGGCTTGCAGTCGCCAGCGAGCATCCTGCCCGGAATGCGACTTGCTGCAATGTCGCCATCGAAAGCGCCCTCCTGGTGACAGCGTCGAAGCGCAATCCTCTAGTCGGGCTCGATGACAGTGATCTGACAATTGACGAGATGTGGGGAATTCATCACGTCCCGGCCGTTGAGCAACAGCTCAAGGACCGGTATCCGGTGGTCGGAGGGGACTTGTCGAAAGCATGCGAGGTCCTTCATTGGTCACGCCGCCTCGCGGCCAACAGAGAAATCAGCAGGACACAACTCAGTAGGGCGAGCGACGACGGCAGCCCCTGATATCCCATCAGCTGCATTGCCAGTCCGGCCGCAGGCGAGCCTGCCATGCCGCCGACGCCCCATGCGAAGGCGAAGGCTGCATTTCCGGCGATCAGGGCTTGACCGCTGAAACGCTCGCCGAGATGGATCAGCGACATGGTGTAGAGCCCGAACGAGACGCCGCCCCAGATGAAAACGAGCGGCCAGATGAGCCAGGTGGTAAAGGTAGACGCCAGCAGCAGGCAGCCGGAAAGACAAGCGAGGACGCAGAATAACATGGTCCGCGTCGCGCCGAACCCTTCCGCCACGCGCCCAAGCAGGATCTGCAGCACAGCATTGCCGGCAACGAAACAGGTGATCAGCGAAGCGATGCGCCCCTCCGTACTGCCAAGTGCCGCGCCATAGACGGCAAGCAGGGAGAGCAGGATCTGCTCGAAGGCGGCGGCGGTGAAAACCGCAAACAGCAGCAGCGGCGCCCTTGAAAGGAAGTCGCCGACCGATATTGCCTCGCCTTCGCCGGGCATTTCAGGCAAGCGGAGGGCGACAGCAAGCACGATCAGCCCGCAGCCTAGGAAGGCCCCAATGCCGATCAGGAAGGCCGCCCAGCCTTCCGTGCCACTGAGGCCGAGCGAGAGCGGACCGACGGCAAAGCCCGCCGAAACGATCGATGAATAGAGGCCCATGATGCGGCCGCGGCGCGACGCCGGCGTGATCGAGATCAGCCAGGTCTCGCTGATGACATAGAGTGGATTGGCAAAGTAGCCGAGCAGGAAGCGCAGTGGCATCCAGGCCCAAACCTGTTGGCTCCAGCCAATCACCGTCAGGGTGAGGGCGGTCAGGATCGAACAGAGGATCGCAAGCCGCGCTGCGCCCACCCGCCGCGAAAGCGCCGGAATAACGGGCGCTGATATTATGAAACCCAGCGGCGTCATCGCGGCCGAGAGCCCGATCAGGGCTGATGTCGTTCCCTGCCGCTCCAGGATGAAGCTCAGCAGCGGATAGGTCAGGCCCTGCGCCACGGCAAACACGGTGACGGTCGCGATGATGCCCGCCATCGTGGCCCATGGAATTCGGTCTTCGCCTGGTGACGTCGTGCTTGCCGCGGTCATGCAGATGTCCTCGTCAGTCGCTGTGGTCGCAGGGCAAGCCCTTGAAAGAGGCTGGAATTCTGCGGGATAGGGGGAGCGGCGTAATTAAGCCGCGCCAAAACGTTCTCAAAAACTTCCAAACGGACTATAGATCCGCCTCATGCAGGGATTGCGCTTTGCCTTTGGTCCGTTCGTGCTTGATCCGGATGCGGGAACGCTCCTTCGGAATGATGAACCCGTCGCCATTGGCCATCGCGGGCTGAAGCTACTTGCGGCGCTCGTCGGGCGATCCGGCGAAATTCTTGCCAAGGCCGAGCTGATGGATGCCGCCTGGCCGGGCTTGGCGGTCGAGGAAGGCAATCTCACCGTCCAGATCGCGCAGTTGCGCAAGCTGCTCGGCCGAGCCGCCGGTGGCGGCGAATGGATCGTAACGGTTCCGCGCGTCGGCTACCGCTTTACGGGTGCCATGCAGCGGCTCGGCGGAGTGAAGCGAAAAGCCTTGCCGCTGCCGGACAAGCCGTCGATCGCCGTGCTGCCCTTCCTGAATATCGGCAACGATCCCGAACAGGAATCCTTTGCCGACGGGTTGACCGAAGACCTGATCACCGATCTCTCCAGGATGCCCGGCCTGTTCGTCATCGCCCGCAACTCGGCCTTCGCCTATAAAAGCAGGGCGATCGATGTGCACGAGATCGCCGACGAACTCGGCGTGCGCTACCTGTTGGAAGGCAGTGCGAGACGCGCCGCGGGACGCGTGCGCGTCAACGCCAAGCTGATCGACGCCGTCAGCGGTGATCATCTGTGGGCGGAACGGTTCGATCGCAGCCTGGACGATATTTTCGTCGTTCAGGACGAGGTGACGGCGAGGATCGTCGAGGCACTGCTGGGACGGCTGCGCACGCCGCCGCCGCGCCACCGACCTAGAAGTCTCGACGCCTACGATCTCTGCGTGCGGGCGCGCAACCTGATGGACGATTCCCCACAGGCGGCTGCGGAAGCGCATCTGATGCTGACTCGCGCAGTCTCCCTCGACCCCGACTATGCCGAGGCCTATCGCTGGCTAGCCATGAACCACTGGATGGGATGGGTCCATAGCCGCGGGCCGACGGACCCGACCCGCAGCATCGCCTTGCAGCTGGCGCGCAAGGCTGTTGCACTCGATCCAAACGACGCTGGCTGCCGTTGGGTCCTGGCCTACCTGCTTGCCTATGAACGCGATTTCGCTGCGGCAGAGGCCGGATTTGCCAAGGCGATCGAGCTCGATCCGAACGAGGCCGACACCTTTGCGGCTCTATCCGACATTACCGTGCTCGCCGGACGGATCGAGGAGGGTCTTGAACATATTCGCAAGGCATTCCGGCTGAATCCTTTTCCGGCAAGCTGGTATTATCTGGCGCTCGGCCAGGCGCAATATGCAGCGGCGCAATATGCGGCCGCCGTCGAGACGTTGCGCCGCGAAGAGACCTATCGCACAAGCTCGCGCCGGTTCCTGGCGGCAAGCCTTGCCCAGCTCGGCCGGTTCGACGAGGCGCGGGCGGAGACTGAACTCTTCCTTGTCGCCAACCCCGGCTTTTCCATCCGCCACTGGGCCGCGACCGAACCATTCCGCGACGCGCGCACGCTTGAACATTTCGTGGAGGGCTACCGCAAGGCGGGGCTTCCGGAGTGACGTCCAAGCCTGACCTGGAAAGGCCAAAGAACCCGAGTCAAACGGCCATATTCGCCGCCGCAGACATCACTTCCCGCGGCGCTGGGACGCCGAACATGTGGCGGCCGGCCTCCTCGACTTCCGTGAAGCACCAGCGCACGACACCGTCACGATCGAGCAGGAATTCGCCGACAAGCTGGCCTTCGCCGGTGGCGATCATCTGCCTGTCATCCTCGGTGACTTCGTAACCGTCAGCCTTGTCGAGAAAATCCCTCGCTGCGAACGGGTTCATCGGTTCGGGAAGCTCGCCCGGCATGTCGACGCGCATCGACATCACCGTGTCCATGCCGACCTTGTGCGGCCACTCGTTTTCGGTCTCGGTGAATTGAAGGTTCGGCAGGCCGAAGGCGCGATGTGATACCCGTTCGGGGTCGGAGGCAGCCAGCAAGTTGGGAAGTGGGTGGTAACGGAAATAAAGGCGCGCTCGCTCAATCGGGGTATTGACGACAGTCAGGCTGTCGATGCCCTTCTCCTGCAATGCATCGGTCAGTTCGGCCATTGCGGCGATCTGCCTGCGGCAGAAGGGGCAATGCAGTCCGCGGAACAGGCCGACGAGCAGCGGCTTCTGGCCGCGAAAGTCGTCGATGGCGATCTTGCCCTGGCGGGTGATCGCATCCAGCACCACGTTGGGCGCGCGATCTCCAGGCCGTAATGGTCTATCGGCGTGGTTCTCCTGCATTGTTCGTTCCTCCCTTTATGCGTCTGAATCGCTTATTCTATTCGATATTGCGCGATCATGGCGGTGCGAACCCTTCAGTCGAGAAACGGCAGGACGACGAGGGTGCCCGGGTCGAGGTTATGGCGGATGCACACATCCTGTGCCAGCGTGAAATACCGTTCCGCTTCGTCCATATCGTCATGTTCGAGGCTCAGCGTCGCCAAACCATCATAACACGGAAAGAGCAATTGCGGCTCGTCAATTTCCTGTGCAACTTCAAGAGCTTCTTCGTAATACTTACGAGCTAGCTTCGGCTGCCCATGGCATTGGTGAATCTGGCCGAGCACGATCAGCGGCACCGACAGGTGATCGCGCTGATCGAGCCCCCGGTCGATTTCGACCGCCTTTTCCGCCGCCGGCACGCCTTCGGCCGCACAGCGATCGGTGAAGGTACAGCAGGATACTGCGAGATTGGCGAGAAGGCGCGCCTGGAAGCCGAGATCGCCGATACGGGTTGCGACCTCCAGCCCACGGCGGCAGACCGTGATGGCGTTGGCCGGATCGACGATCGTGTAGAGTACGCCGAGATTGGAATAGGCGCGGCAGGCGGCACTTTGCAGATCGGCTTTTTCGGCGACCGAGAGGCTGCGCTCCACTTCCTGCACGGCGTCGCGCCGGCGTCCGAGCCGCGCGAGCGCTACACCCTTGGTGTTCAACGCCTCCGCCATCGCCCGGGCTGCCTCGCGGCCGGCCTCGGTCGTTCCATCGATCGGCAGCGTTTGCAGGCATTGCAGCGCCTGGGTCGCCCACTCGGCGGCGGCGGCCTGATCCCCCATGCGAAAGGCGAGATGACCGCGCTCTTGCAGGAGGTGGGCATGTTCGACCGGTGCATCGATCGTCGCGATCATCGCTTCCGCCGCGGCACAATGCGTCTCCGCCTGGTCGCGGCGCCCCGCATCGAGATGCAGGCGGCCGATCTTTCGCATTATCCTTGCTGCGGAGATCGGGTCGTCATTGGCGCGGTGGATCGAAAGCGCTTGCTGATAATGGGTCAAGGCATCGTCGCGGCGACCGGCAGGGCCGCAGAGATCGGCAAGGCGCTCCAGCAGCGCCAATTGCTCCGGCGCAACCTCAGGCTCATCTGCGAAGGCCGCGAGAGCTTGATGATAGAGCCGCATTGCATCGTCATTGGCATATGTCTTGCGCGCTTCATCGCCTGCTGCCATCAGATAGGCGGCGCCCTTGGTCTTGTCCGTGGTCAGGCTGAAGTGATGGCCGAGTTGCGCCAGCTGCTCGGGACGCTCGGGAGCCAGGCCATATTGGCGTTCCAGAACCCGCCCGATCCTGCCATGGAGCTCCATGCGGCGTTGCAGCAGCAGGTTCTGGTAGATGACGTCGTGCATCAGCGTCTGGCTGAAGCGATAGCCGGGCGACCCGCCCGCATCGGGGCCGCGCAATTCCTCGACGATATTGGCATCGCAGAGATAGTCCAGTGCGGCATCGATGGCGGCCGGATCGGTGGCGATGTCGCGGAGCAGGGCGGTATCAAATTTCGGGCCGACCACCGCCGCCTCCTGCGCCAACCGCCTGATCTCCTGCGGCAGACGGTCAACGCGGGCAAGCAACAAGGCTTGCAGGTTCACCGGGATGGCGACATCCGTGTCGTCGGCCGCAACATGCCAGCGCTGACCGTCATGATGCAGCGTGCCCATGTCGATCAGTCCACGCAGGATTTCTTCGATGAAAAGCGGATTGCCACCGGCGCGGTCGAGGATGCGTTTGCGCATTGCGACCGGCAGCTTGCCATGCGCCTCGCCAAAAAAGGCGGCAAGCAGCCTCTGCCCATCGGCCGCAGCGAGTGGGCCAAGGCGCTGCACGGTGACGTTGACGCGATTGGAGTTCAGCGGGTCGGTCTGCGAGGTCGGCCGGTAGATCACAAGCAGCATCAGCCGGCTGCGTTCCAGCCGGTCCATCATGAAGCGAAGCACTTCCAGCGAAGCCGTGTCTGCCCAATGCAGGTCCTCGATCACGAGCAGGAGAGGGCCTTGCGCCAGCCGCCGCTCGAACACGGTGCGGATCGCGTAGAAGATCTGCCGTCGCAACTGCTCCGGCTCGATGTGCCGCAACGCCCCATCGGGATCACCGAGGCCGAGCACATGCTGAAAAAGCGGCTGCAGCCCGTCAACATCGTCCTGCGTCAGATCGAGTGCGCGAAACCCCGTTGTCAACAGCTGTCGCGTCCTGTCGCGATCGTCGCGCTCGCCGATGCCGTAGGCGCTTCGCACGACCGCGGCGAGGGTGCCGTAGGATTGTTCGCCCAGGGGAGAGCAGGTGGCTTTGCGAATGGCAAGGCCAGGGAAACGGGTCGTATCCGCGGCGATCCCGACGAATTCGGTGGCCAGACGCGATTTCCCGATGCCCGCTTCGCCGATCAGGCGGACGAGCTGAGCAGAACCGTCACAGGCGAGATCGAGGCAGGTCAGCAGCCGTGACAATTCTGCATCCCGTCCGACCATCGGCGCCTGAAGTCCGAAACTTTCGAGCCCGCGCGCAGTATGCGGCGTTTCCAGCAGGCCGGTCAGCCGATGGACGAGAACGTTTCCGCTCTTGCCGCGCAAGGTCTGCGCGCCGAGACTGTCGAAGGCGAAGGCATGGCGGGTGAGGCGGTAGGTCAGCGGACCGACGAGAATATCGTTTTCGCCGGCCATGGATTGCAGCCGTTGGGCGGTGTTCACCGTGTCGCCGGTCACGGAATAGGATTTGGCGCCAACCGCGCCGAAGCCGCCGGTAACGACAGGGCCGCTGTTGATGCCGATATGCAGGCGCAGCGGCACGCCGGCGCGCGACTGCCAGCGCGTGTCGACTGCGGCGGCCCGATTGATCATGTCGAGTGCGGCGCCAAGGGCCCGCACCGGATCGTCCTCATGGGCAACCGGCGCGCCGAACAGCGCCAGAAGGGCGTCGCCGACGAACTTGTCGACGAAGCCGCCGTAGGCTTCCACCGCCCGGGTCATCTCTTCGAACAATTCGTTCTGCAGCACCCGCATGGTTTCGGGGTCGATCTGCTCGCTCAGCGTGGTGAAGCCGCAGAGATCGGCAAAGAGCACCGTCACCGGCCGCCGGTCGGCGTCGCTGTCGGATTTCGCCGGCACCAGCCCAACAGCCGGCTTCGGAGTAGGCGGGGCATTACCTGAGATCGATGCACCGCATTTGGGGCAGAAGGCAAAATCTGGCTGGCAGGCATAGCCGCAAGTGCCGCAGGAGAGGGGTTGCCTTGCGCCGCATCGCGGACAGAAAGCAAAACCGCTCTGTATCTCGAAACCGCAGCCGGCGCAGTCCATCGCTGGCATCTCACCAACCCGGTGCGCGACGGTTATCTCAACCGCAACCAACGGGCCTCACACAGAAGACCAGCATGAACCTGTTGCCCCGTGCCCGCAAGCATCAAACAGGCGTTCAGCGATGATCGCCGTTGAACACCTGCTCTCTTGAGAGCCGCGTCGAAGGTAACGGCGTCACCTCGTCCCTGCCAGAAACTGGCGGAAGCGCTCCGATTTCGGCTCCGGTTCGGAAGGCGGCTCTGAGGCACTGGAGAGTTACCTCAATACGAAGCTCGTCACCGAGGCGGCTTGAGCAAGCTATCGGCTTGCCTTTGCCGCTCCCTTGCCCTGCATCCGGCAAAATTCGATCAACTGATCCGAGGTCATGGGTCGTGCCAGAGCGTAACCCTGGAGCAAATGGCAACCGAGATCTTTCAGGATCTTCGCGTGCTCCATTGTCTCCACGCCCTCGGCAACGATGTCGATGTTCTGCGACCGGCCGATTTCGATGATGGAGGAGACCAGCCGGCGTTGCGAGGGAGAGGCGATGATCGGCTTGATGATTTCTCGATCGATCTTAAGTCTGCGCGGCTCAAATCGAAGCAAGCTGACGATACTGGCATGTTCCGTGCCGAAATCGTCGATCTCGATTTCAATGCCGAGCGCTTTGATTGCCGGAATGACTTCCTTGAGGGCAGGCTGAAGCTCGTCGAAGGAGATCGTCTCGAGCAGCTCGAAACATAGACGATCCTTCGCTGCGGGAAGCGCGGACAGCTCGGCGAGCAGATTTGCCTGCGCCAGCCGGCGCGCTGAAATATTGACGGAGACCCGTGGAATTTGCATTCCCAACCCGTCCCATCGCGTCAGCTCGAACAGCGCCTTTTGCAGGATCAGCCTGTCCATGTCGCCACTGCGCCCCAGTTTTTCCGCGGCATCCAGAAACGCGTTCGGGCCGAGCAGACCTTTTCGCGGATGATCCCAGCGGGCAAGCGCCTCGACACCTGCGATATCAAGCGTGTTCGCATTGAACTGTGGTTGGAAGAATGCGACGAGTTCATCGCGTTCGAGCGCTTGATTGAAGTCATCCGCCAGTTCTTTTGCATGGATTGCCGCGCTGCGAAGCTCCTCGGTGAAAACGGCCGCGCGGCCGCGGCCGGCTTTCTTCGCCTCATACAGTGCCAAATCGGCATTCAGAAGCAGCTGACTGAGATCCCGGTCGCGGGCACTTTCAGTTTCCCAGGCGACGCCGACGCTTGCGCCGACCACATAACCGGCTCCATCGATAAAGATGGTCTGCTGCAGCGCGTCGACGATCTGTCTGGCCAATTCGGTTGCTTTAGGCTCGGGAGTGGTGCTCCAACTGGCGAAGACGAACTCGTCTCCGCCGATGCGGGCCGCAACATCATTCGGGCCTGTCAAATCGGCAAGCCGCGAAGCCGTTGTCTGCAGGACCATGTCACCGCCGGCATGCCCCTTCGTGTCGTTGATCTCTTTAAAGCGGTCAAGATCGATATGGATGAGGATCAGACGGTCATGCGGATCGGGCCTCGGCGGCTGCGAGATCATCTGGTCGACAAATCGCCGATTGGGTAGTCCGGTGAGGGCGTCATGCAGTGACAGGTGCTCCAGCCTCTGTCGTGCTCGGACGAGCTTGTTCTTGTGAAGGCGAAGTTTTTCGATGGTCTTCTGGCGGGATTTGGTGAGAAAGCCGACCCAGACGATCGGCGCCACGACGCACAAAGCCAACAGGCTGGCATAGAGCTCAAAAGTGCCGATGCCATTATTCTGGCCCCATCCATGCCTGGGAAGCGCGGCGAGGGACCATCGACCGTAAGTCATATCGATGGAGGCGACGACCGGTTTCTTCGCAAAGGTTTCCAGGCTTCCAAGAAAGACCTGTTTGGGCGAATTCGGCTCCGGCGTCGTGCTGATCGCAATCTCGAGGTCGGTCGAACTGAGACCGCTATCCCCATATAGCCTCGGAATATCGATGATTCCGGAAAGCAGACCCCAAAAGATCTGGCTGTTGCCATCGTCGATATAAATCGGGCACCTGACAACGAAAGCCGTTCCGCCTTGGACAAGCTCCACCGGGCCTGTCAGGACGATATTGTGTGTGTTGCGCGCCAGCATCGCGGCAGCCCGTTGCTTCTCATTTTTTCGGTAGTCGAGCCCGATGGCCTTTTCGTTTTCTTTTTCCGGATAAACCCACTGGACCACCATGTCGGGCGCTGCGGCAAAGCTTCGCAATTGAGATTCAGGCCGCAGAATCTGCGCGGCAAGTTTGGAAAATCTGTTCTGGCCCATCGCCGGATCGACCGCGATGCCCGCCGCCAAACCTTGCAACAGCTTCACATTGCTGTTGAGGTTAGTCTGAAGTCGAGATGACAGCGTCGCAAGCTCGCCGGCAACAACCGAGCGTTCCTCGGCCAGCGACCGCTCAAGCCGCCAGTTCGTTGCCACCCAGACGACAATGGCCGCGATAATGGCCGCAAATAGCGCCGGAGCGAATGCACTCGCATGGCTCATCAGGGAGCCCGCGAAGGCGCGAATTGTCTTTGTATTTCGTCGAAACTTCATCCGGTCGCCAGTTTGAATGACAGACTTGCATCCTTGCACAGTTTCTTTAAGGCAACGCTAAACCGCCGATGTGGTTGCAGGAAAGACAATCCGTTGGGGATTTGATCAGTCCGGCGTGCATCGGCGCGTACTCAGAGCAAGCACATGCGCCGCCGACACCTTCGTCATCCGGCCGTTGACGACCTTCGACAAAACCTCGATCCGCTGCAGATCACGCTCGCTCATCGAAATCAGTCCCATCCGCTTGTCTCCCACGTCATCAAACGCGGGGAGAGTGACATTCCAACTTTGCAGAAACAGGACACTCTAACTTTGCGGGTGACTTCTAATGTAAATGCAACAGGAGCTTAAAGACTGACGCCTGTCACGCCATGTCGTTGGCGGTCACCGCCCAGTAGCCTTCGGCATCGGGGAATTCCTGATCGTGCCAGTAGTTGCGTTTGATCTCTCGGGAGATGGTCGCACGGTCCCGGCCGAGGCGTCTGGCGATCTCAGACTGGCTAAACTTCTGATCCAACATCCTGGAAATCGATCGGCGTTCGTCAAAACTCAAATGCGAAAAGGTATGGCTCAAACCATGGCTCCCGAAAAGCAGGTAGCTTAGCGCTTTTGTTGCAGTTCGAGATAGCATGTGCCCCGCTACAAACAATGTCAAAGCTGATTAGATGCGCAACGCTGTCAGCCATTTAGAAATGCGACACTCGGCATGTCCACTTGCGCTGAGGCAAGCCCCCGACCGGACCGGCTGGGCCGGGTTGCAAGGGAAGGGAGGGGGCGGGTGAGGAGCACCCCTTCGGCTTTAGCTTTGAGACTATGAGTGCCCGATTTATTCCGCTGCCTCCAGCCGTGCCAGCGCCTTCTGCCTTTTTGCGATGACCTCCGGATCATTCATGAAGTCCGTCCGCCGGCCAGGCTTGCGGCCACGCTTCTGATAACCATTGCCCTGGCTGCCATCGGGAATACCGAACATATGATCCGTCTGGCCGGTGCGGCGAGGGCCGCTCTTGCTGCGTTGCTGTTCCCGCCCAGCCTGCAGCTCGGCGACGATGGAAAGCATGTCGTCGAGACGCTTGTTCTCGACAACCTCTGCCCGGTGGACCGACCGCAATGTATCGAAGGTTCTGTAGGGCAGGGTGAAGCTCTCGTGCATGATCTCGAGGCGGCCGTCCGGGTAGTCGCAGACAACGACCTTCTTACCCGCCAATGGCCTGGAAATCTCGGTCGGATCGAGAATGAACAAGACCTTGTCGTAACGGAGCGTCAGCGACTGCGACAGTGTGCGGACTTCCTTCCGGCACATGGCGCCATCGAGATTCTCATGGTCGGCCAGCGGTCGGTGCATGTCCTTCGGATTGCGCGGTTGCTTGCCGAACCGCGAATTGAAATCCGCAATGAACTCAGGCGCATAGGCATTGGCAGCTTCGATCGTATCGATGCCGCGAAGCCGCATCTCCTTGACCAGCCGATCCTGCAATGTCTGGTTGGCGCGTTCCACACGGCCCTTGGCTTGCGGAGTGTTGGCACAGATAATGTCGATGTTCAGCTCATAAAGCGCACGACCAAACTGCGTCAGGCCGCTCGTCCGGTCCTTCTCCGACGCATGGGTCGAACGAAAAACACCATGCTTGTCGCTATAGAAAGCCAGCGGTTTGCCCCATTGCTGCAGATAGGCTTTCGTCGCATGCAGATAATCGAACGTGTTCTCCGATCCGGCAAAGCGAAGATGTAACAGCTTGCCAGTGGCGTCATCGATATAGACGAGCAGGGCGCATTTGGGGCCGCGGTTCTCGAACCACCAGTGATGCGAACCATCGATCTGCACCAGTTCGCCAAAGCAGTCGCGCCGGCCGCGTGGCTGGAAAACCCGCTTCTTGCGCTCGCGACGCGAGATCCAGATGCCGGCCTCGGTCATCCATTGCCGCAGCGTCTCCTTGGCGACCGAAATATGATGCAGTTCGATCAGCTTCTCGCGAGCCAGCGTCGGACCGAAATCCAGATAGCGCTCCCGGATGAGATCCAGCGCCGCATTGCGAAACTCCTCGCTGTGGCGCCGGTTGCTCGGTTGTGATCGCTTCTTGGAAACAAGGCCGGCTGGACCATTCCGGTCATAAGCCTGCAGCAGCCGATGGACCTGACTTCGACTGAGGTCGAGCAGTTCGGCAGCCTGGACAACGCTCAGGCGTTCGTCACGGATCTTCTGGATGACTTCGAGGCGATGCAACTCTTTCTGCGACATGGTGATCATAAAGGACATGACGACTCCGACCGCTCATGGTCTCGACCAGGCTGAAGATCGTCATCCTTGCTCCCAACATTGGCTTTGACCAGTGCGTCGAGAGGCGAGACTGTCGCATCTCTAACTGGCCCAACTGTCGCATTACTAAATAGCCCCTACAAACAAAGATCACATAAGATAGATTATGGAACGCAAACTTTCATGCTACGCCAAAGGCTTGCACCGCTCCGCCCTTGCGCTGCCCAGATCCGGCTCAGCTCCGATCCCGTTTCGGATCCAGCGAGACATTCAGGCCAACCTTCACTCTGTCCATCGCTACAAAACTGCGGAACCGCTTGACGTTCTTGTTGGCAAAGAACAGACGCCGGGTCATGGCTTCGTATTCTCCCATGGTTCGGACGACGACGAGAAGAATGAAATCCACCTCGCCGGTCACGTAGTAGCACTGCTGGACTTCAGGAGCCTCGGCGAAGGATTTCTTCGTCTCGTCATGCGTGGCGCCAAACTCGCTGTGCATTTCGACTTCGACAACGACCGTGATCTCGTGGCGCACATGGGAAGGCTCGATCATCGCGACGTTGGCGGCGATCGTACCCGTCTCCTCCATCCGCTTGATCCGGCGCTGCACAGCCGGCGCCGACAGACCGATGACCTCGGCGATCGAGCGCTGAGGTGTCTTGTTGTCCCGCTGGAGGATCTCGAGAATGGCGAGGTCGAAACGGTCCAGCTCCACCATTTTCGCTGAAATCCTGTCGATCATACATCGATCCTTTTGAGAGGAGCACCGGCGGCAAAGCGAGGAAAAGCGCTCCATTCCGGCGGCAAGATGAGCGAATGTTGCAAAATCGGTATCAAAATACAGCGCTTCTTTCAGCCTGAATGAAGTAATTATCACGTCACAGGCCTTTTCGAAAGGAAGTCCGCATGTTCCTCCTGAACAAACACGCCGACTACGGCAAACCCATCGATGCAGCCGACGCCGAGGTTTTAGGAGTTGAAGCCGCCAAGACCGTCGAACGTTTCCTCCATCATCGCCAGGGCCACAAGCCAACTCCCTTGCTTCAGCTCGCGAAACTTGCGCGTGAGATCGGGGTCGGTTCGATCCTGGTAAAGGATGAGGGCCATCGCCTCGGCCTCGGCAGCTTCAAGGCGCTCGGCGGTTCCTATGCCGTGATCCGGCTCGTTCTCGAGGAAGCTTCGAAGCGCCTTGGCCGCGAAGTGGACGTGGGAGAACTGCAGAATGAGGATGTGAAAGTCATCGCCTCGAAAATGACAGTCGCCTGCGCCACGGACGGCAACCACGGGCGCGCGGTCGCCATGGGCGCGCAGCTCGTCGGAGCCAAATGCTCGATCTTCGTTCATTCAGGCGTCAGCAAGGAGCGCATCGACGCAATTGCCCGCTATGGCGCGGATATTATCCGGGTCGACGGCAATTATGATGACTCCGTTCACGAGGCGGCGCGCGTTGCCGAGGAGAAGCACTGGATGACGGTCTCCGACACGTCGTGGCCCGGCTATGAACGCATCCCAGGCTTCGTGATGCAGGGTTACACCGCGCTGTTGACCGAGGCGCTCCGCCAGATGCCGCAGCCGCCGACCCATGTGTTCCTGCAGGCGGGCGTCGGCGGCATCGCCGCCGCGGTTGCGGGCCACTTCTCCGTCCTGTTTGGCGACAAGCGCCCCTTCTTCGTGGTCGTCGATCCCTCTCGCGCAGCCTGCATCGTTCAGACAGCGCTCGCCGGACAGCCGGTGAAAGTCGATCGTGGAGAGGCCACCGTAATGGCGATGCTGGAGTGCTATGAGCCATCGCTGGTGGCATGGCGGATCCTGGCGCATGCTGCGGATGCATTCATGACGATCGACGACCCCGACGCGATCGAAGCGATGAAACTGCTTGCCAACCCCGGCGGGTCCGACCCGGCGGTCGTTGCCGGCGAAAGCGGCGGCGTCGGTCTCGCGGCCCTTCTGAAAATTGCTGCCGACACTGAACTGCGGACAAAGATCGGCCTTGACGCGCAATCTCGCGTCTTCCTCATCAACACCGAGGGCGCGACCGATCCCGTCCTATACGAGAAGTTTGTCGGCGCAACACCGGCAGACATAACAGCGAAAAACGTCGGCCAAAGCGGACGTAAGGAAATGGTGGCGTGATGAGCGAGATTTCCATCAACTCCGAACGGCTGCTCGGCCGGATCGTTGAACTAGGCGACATCGGTCGTGACGACGATGGCCGGCTGATCCGTCTTGCGGCCTCGGATACGGAGAAGCTCGGACGTGACAAGTTCGTCTCGTTGATCGAGCAGGCCGGGTTGGAAGTCGCCGTCGACCGCATCGGCAACATATTCGGAATCTGGAAGCCCGCAGCTGTATCCAACCTGGCACCGCTGATGCTCGGATCGCATATCGATACCGTGATCAACGCGGGCATCTATGACGGATGTTATGGAGTTCTGTCTGGTCTTGAGGTTATCGAGACGCTCGTCGCAAAGGGTTTTCAGCCGTCGCGCCCGATCGTGGTCGCCGCCTTCACCAACGAGGAAGGAGTGCGCTACGCCCCGGACATGATGGGATCGCTCGTCTATGCGGGCGGCCTCGATGTCGACACCGCACTTGCAACTGTGGGAACAGATGGCACGAAACTTGGCGAGGAGCTGCGGCGCATCGGCTACGATGGAGAACATCAGCCAGGCTTCATCCGGCCGCATGCCTATCTCGAGCTGCATATCGAACAGGGTCCGGTTCTCGAACGCGAAGGCATCCAGATCGGCGCCGTGGAAAACCTGCAAGGCATCTCCTGGCAGAGGGTGACCATCAGCGGCGACGCCAACCATGCGGGAACGACACCCATCTCGATGCGCCGCGACGCCGGACATGCCGCCGCGCTGGTCATTACTTTTCTGCGCGAACGCGCAGTGAATGCGAACACGCCGACAGTGGCAACGGTTGGCTGCATGACCTTCGAGCCGAACGCGATCAACGTCATCCCTTCCCGCGCCACCTTCACGGTGGATCTTCGCGATCCGGACGAGGATCGGCTGAGGCAAGAGGAGGCTGCCCTCGAAGCCCACCTTGCGCAGGTAGCGAAAGAGGAAGGCGTGTCCTTCGAGGTCGAGCGCCTCGCCCGCTTCCAGCCGGTGGCGTTCGACGGCAAGATCGTCGAACTGATCGAGAAAGCCGCGGCCAGACGCGGACACACGGTCCGCCGCATGACCTCGGGTGCGGGCCATGACGCGCAAATGATGGCTCGGATCGCTCCCGCCGCGATGATTTTCGTGCCGAGCCTTGGCGGCATCAGCCATAGTCCCAAGGAAAAGACCCCGGACGAGGATCTGGTCGCCGGAGCGAACATGCTTCTCGACGTTGTCAAGCAGATTGCGGGCGGAGGAATTTGAAATGGCGATCGATATCGATGCCCTGAAGAACGAAATGACGGCGTGGCGGCGCGACCTGCATGCCCACCCGGAGTTCGGATTCGAGGAGAAGCGCACCTCAGCCTTCGTCGCGGCCAAGCTGCGTGAGTTCGGCCTCGACGAGGTGGCGGAGGGTGTCGGAGGAACCGGTGTCGTCGGCACGCTCAAGCGCGGATCCGGCGACCGCTCGATCGCGCTGCGCGCTGACATGGACGCACTTCGAATTCCCGAAGAGGGAAACGTTCCCTACAAATCATCGAACCCGGGCGTCATGCACGCCTGCGGCCACGACGGGCACACCACCATGCTGCTCGGCGCCGCCAAGCTGCTCGCAGAGGAAGGTGGTTTCGACGGAACCGTCCGTTTCATTTTTCAGCCGGCGGAGGAATGGGGACGCGGCGCGCTTGCCATGCTCGCGGACGGATTGACGGAGCGCTATCCGTTCGAGGAGATCTACGGCATTCACAACATGCCCGGCCTCCCCGTCGGCACATTCGAAACCCGGCCGGGCGCGATCATGTCGGCCGAAGACAATTTCGAGATCGTGCTGCGCGGCGTCGGCGGTCACGCTGCGCGCCCCCACTGGGGCAACGAGGTTCTCGTAGCCGCCTGCGCCCTTGTGACCAACCTGCAGACGATTGTCTCACGCCGCCTCAGTCCTACGGATACTTCCGTGGTTTCCGTCACCGAACTCATCACCGACGGAACTCGAAATGCCCTGCCGGGAGAGGCGCGGATTCTGGGCGATGCACGAAGCTTCCGTTCGGAGGTCAGCGCCGAAATCGAGAAGCAGATGCGAATCATCGCGCAAGGAACTGCGCTCGCCTATAATGTCTCGGCCGAGGTGAGCTACAGCAGGGAATTCGTTCCGCTCCTCAACGATCCCGATCTGGTCGAGGAGACTTTCGCCGCCGCTCACGCCATTCTTCCGGAGAAAAACGTTCGCATGGCACGGGAGCCGATGACGGGAAGCGAGGACTTCGCACACTTTCTGGAGTATGCGCCCGGCGTGTTCGTGTTCCTCGGGAACGGAGACTCGCCACCGCTGCACAATCCTCGCTATGACTTCTGCGACGACGGCCTGATCCACGGGACGAATTTTCACACCGCTATCGTCCGCCGCCGGCTTCCCCTGCCCTGATTTCGGCAGGCGCGTGAAATCCCACAGCCTTTGATGACGACCAGGTCTACAACCGCAGCGCCTCGTCTCGATCCGAGGCACGCCGGATCGTTCACCATCGTCTGGCCTGCGAGACATGACCAGCAAATGCGCCCAGCAATACGCCGAACGGCAAGTTTCTGATCGCCCTCGCCACGACGAAGGCTGCGCCGGTGGCGATGGCGAGTTTCAGCCACGGATAGTCGCCGAGCTGGACATGAGCATTCGCATCGAGGGAAGTAGCCTTGGCTTTCAGCGCCGCTTCCGCATCGGCTCGCAGCAGGGCGATGCGGGCGTGGAGCAGCTTCAGTTCCCGCTGCAGGTGGTGCAGACTTTGGTCGGCCTTGTCACGTGCGGATTCGTCGGCCGCATCGGCAAAAGGCAGTTCGCCTTCGGCGACCAGTTCATCGGGATCAGGCGGCAGAAAGCCGTCGCGGTTGATGGATGATTGCATCGATATGTGTCCTCGAATAGGTGAGTGCCGCGTGGCCCGGCATTGCCGCCGGCCTCGCTGCTCATCAATGGTCGCGCCGGAAACTCTGGCTCTGCTGCGATCCGCCTTGCGTCTGCGACTGCCGGTCCGAACCGTTCGATGATGCGGAACTGCCGGTGAATCTGTAAGCACGAACTGTTGCGCTTCCACGCGCGGTGTCGCGCATTGCGACTGGCGCCGCCTCGTCGTCGGAAGCCGGCCCTTCGAATGCGCTTTCGGATACGGCCAAGTCGTCTGCGGCCTTGCCGCCGCGGGCCGAGCCGGCAAAACCGGTATTCGACCCGCCTTGACGTCCGCTTTCCGACAGCCAGAGATCTGCCCGTTCGTCGATGTCGATATTGCCCTCGTCGTCCAGGATATCATGAACGGTTTCGTAGAGTGCGTCATCGATATCATTGACCTGAACCAGGAAGCCGCCTCGCCGCAGTCCCTCTGCGTACATCGCACGATCCTCGTCCGGGAAGAAGAAGTCGGCCAGCGCGTCGAAGAAGCCGCTGCGGTCGTCGCTCATGACGCCGGCATTCTTTCCATCCGCCTCATATCCCGGCATCAATCTTATTCTCGCGACGGGGACGCCGGCGTCCTCGAGACGGGAAATCGCGGATTCGGCCTGCGACTGGCTGTCGAAAAATGCGGTAAGGCTGCCACCGCCCATGGGGCCTGAAAAGCCCCGGTTGGTTTCGTCGTGAATGTTGCTCACGGAACTCTCCTCTCGATGTCACGTTCCAGCCGCCGACCCGACGCCTGGTTTCCTGACTTGGAGAACCGGCAGCCGAGATGAATGTTCCACGGCTATGGCGACGGCTCGGCGGGGCTTCACCGGCAGTCCTATAGCGTTGCCGCTCACCGTTTCGGATGCACCGCGCCGTGATTTGCACCGGCTGTTGCATCCCTCAGCGGTTGACGGCAAACCATCGAGACGCTAGCACGGCTTTCGACGCATTGGGGACATTTCATATGGACATCTTCACGGCAGCCGGTCTGACGGCTTTGCTGCAGGTCATCGCTATCGACCTTGTTCTCGCTGGCGACAATGCCGTGGTTATCGGTCTTGCCGCTGCCGGTCTCGAGGCCACGCAACGGCGCAAGGCGATCATCGTCGGCATTCTGGCCGCGACTGTTCTGCGAATTGTCTTTGCCAGCGTTGCGGTCTATCTGCTGGCGATCGTCGGCCTGCTGCTGGCCGGCGGCCTGCTGCTGCTCTGGGTTTGCTGGAAGATGTGGCGCGAGCTTCGCAATGGCCAAAGCGAAGAGCACATGGCCGAAAGCGGCGAAGGTGCACCGAAAAAGACCTTCTTCCAGGCGGCGACCCAGATCGTCATCGCCGACGTCTCGATGTCACTCGACAACGTGCTCGCCGTGGCGGGAGCTGCGCGCGAACATCCGAGCGTGCTGGTGCTCGGCCTCGGTCTGTCGATCGCGCTCATGGGCATCGCCGCCAATCTGATCGCCCGGCTGCTCGGCCATCATCGCTGGATCGCCTATATCGGTCTGCTGATTATCCTCTACGTTTCGCTCGATATGATCTATCGTGGCGCCGTCGAGGTTCTGCCTTATATGCAGTGAACCTGCTTCAGGGTCGGGGTTCGCCCGACCAGCTGCGTCCTTTCAGACACAGTGCAGACGCTGCAGCGCTTGGATTTATGCGCTGACCTCAATCTCGAAGCTCATCTGGTCAAACGCAGGCACCACATGCTCGGGCGTCTCAGCCATCACCGCGTCGTAATCGAGCGGCGTATGCATATGGGTGAGAATCGCCCGTTTCGGCTTGAGCCGGCCGATCCAGTCGAGCGACTGTTCCAGCGACAGATGGCTCGGATGATAGGTGTATTGCAGGGCGTCGATGATCAGAACGTCGAGATTCTGCAGCTTCTCCACGGTCTGCGGCGGAAAATCGCTGATATCACTGCAATAAGCCACGTCGCCGATGCGGAAGCCGAGTGATTGGATATCGCCATGCTGCTGGATATGCGGGTAAAAGTCGATCTTGCCGCCGGGGCCGCGGATTTCGACGGCCTCGTCGACATTTTCGATGACAACAGGCAGCACGATCGGCGGGTAATTGCTGCCGGGCGGCGTCTCCAGGCAATAGCGGAAGGCTTCGCGCAGCCTGTCCATCGTATATTGATCGGCAAAGATCGGCACCCGACGGCGCGTATTGTGGAAATAGCCGCGCAGATCGTCGATGCCGTGGATGTGATCGGCATGCGGATGGCTATAGAGTACGGCATCGACATGGTCGGCCCCTGCCCTGATCATCTGCTCACGAAAATCCGGCCCGGTATCGACGACGACAGTCGTGACGCCGTCGGGGCCGAATTGCTGCACCATGAACGAGGCGCGCGTGCGCCGGTTTTTTGGATTATCGGGATTGCAGGCGCCCCAGTCGCCGGTAATGCGCGGCACGCCCGGTGACGACGAACAGCCGAGAATGGTGAAACGCCGCCGATAGAGCACGCCGCTAGATCCTCGGCATTTTCGAGAACAGGCGCAAAGCGTTCTCCGTCGTGATCCGGGCGGCCTCCGCATAGGAAAGTCCGATCGTCTCGGCGAGAACTTCGGCCGTATTGACGACATAGGACGGCTCATTGCGCTTGCCGCGCCAGCGCTTCGGCGCCAGATAGGGCGCGTCCGTTTCCACCAGCAGCCGCTCATGCGGGATCGTCTTGGCAATCTCGCGCAGCTCTTCCGATTTGGGGAAAGTCAGGATACCCGAGAAGGAAACATAGCCGCCGAGCGCCACGCCGGTCCTTGCCAGTTCCGGGCCCGCCGAGAAGCAGTGCAGGATGAAGGGGAAGGCTCCCTTCCCGGTTTCCTCGGTCAGGATGGAAGCCATATCTTCATCGGCGCTGCGGCTATGGATGACGAGCGGAAGCTGCGTTTCCCGAGCAGCCGCAATATGCCGGCGAAAGCCGGTCTGCTGGTCCTCGGGCTTCTGCGTGTCGTAGAAATAGTCGAGCCCCGCCTCGCCGATCGCCACCACCTTTTGATGGGCGTTCGCCAGGCGCACGAGGTCTTCCGTCTGGATGTCCAGCTCGTCGCCGGCATTATTCGGGTGCGTGCCGACGGAGCAGAATACTGAAGGATATTTTTCGGTAATGGCGAGCAGCCCGTCGAGCTTGCGCACGCGCGTCGAGATCGTCACCATCTGCTTGACGCCGGCCTGATGCGCACGCGTGACAATCTCGTCGCGCTCTGCCTCGAAGTCGGCGAAATCGAGATGGCAATGGGTATCGATCAGCACGGCCTCAGGCCTCCAGAGCCACGTAACGCGGGAAGACCGGCGTCGGTGCCTCGAGCGGCGTTCCGGCAACAAGGCGGCCGGCCTCGCCGAGGGCGGCAAAATCGCGCTTGTCGGCAGGCGCAGCCACGAGGTCGAGCAGCTTCCCCGACGATTCCGGCATGAACGGCTGCAGCAAGATGGCGATCTGGCGCACGACTTCGGCGGTGACGTAAAGCACCGTGCCCATGCGCTCCGGATCGGTCTTCTTCAGCGCCCACGGCGCCTGGCCGGCGAAATAGCGGTCGGTCTCGGAAACGACTGCAATGATCGAGGCAAGCGCCCGGTGGATCTGCTGCTTGCCCATATCCTCGCGCGTCGACGCGTGCAGCGCGTCGGCCTGCGCCAGCATCGACTTGTCCTCGTCGGTGAGCGGCCCGCATTCCGGGATTTTCCCGTCACAGTTCTTGACGATCATCGACAGCGAGCGGCTGGCAAGGTTGCCGATGCCGTTGGCAAGGTCGGAATTGATGCGCGTGCCGATCGCCTCTTCGCTGTAGCTGCCGTCCTGGCCGAAGGAAACTTCGCGCAGGAAGAAGTAGCGCACCTGATCGAGACCGAAATGGTTCACCAGATTGACGGGATCGACGACGTTGCCGAGCGACTTCGACATCTTCTCGCCCTTGTTGAGCAGGAAGCCGTGGGCAAACACCCGCTTCGGCAGCGGCAGCTTCGCCGACATCAGGAAGGCCGGCCAATAGACGGCATGGAAGCGGATGATGTCCTTGCCGATGATGTGCACATCCGCCGGCCAGTATTTCGCCCGCGGGCCGTTCCTGTCCTCGATATAGCCTGTCGCAGTGAGGTAGTTGGTCAGCGCGTCGACCCAGACATACATGACGTGGGACGGATCGTTCGGCACTTTGATGCCCCAGTCGAAGGTCGTGCGCGAGACCGAGAGATCCTTGAGACCGGACTTGACGAAGGAAACTACCTCGTTGCGGCGCTCGGCTGGACCGATGAAGTCGGGATTCTCTTCGTAGTGCTTCAGCAGCTTCTCCTGGTATTCGGAGAGCTTGAAGAAATAGCTTGCCTCTTCCACCCACTCGACGGGCGTGCCCTGCGGGCCGTAGCGCACGCCGTCGGCGCGCAGCTCCGTCTCGTTTTCCTGGTAATAGGCCTCGTCGCGCACCGAATACCAGCCGGCATAGCTGTCCTTGTAGATGTCGCCATTATCGGCCATCAGTTTCCAGATGTTCCTCGACGTCTCGTGATGACGCTCCTGCGTGGTGCGGATGAAGTCGTCATTCGAAGCGTTGAGCAGCTTCGCCATCGCCTCGAATTCGCCGGAGTTGCGGTCGGCGAGCGCCTGCGCGGTAATCCCCTCGGCGCGCGCCGTCTGCTGCATCTTCTGGCCGTGTTCGTCGGTGCCCGTCAGGAAGAAAACATCCCTGCCGTCCAGGCGCTGGTAGCGCGCCATCGCATCCGTCGCGATCAGCTCATAGGCATGGCCGATATGCGGCTTGCCGTTCGGATAGGAAATCGCGGTGGTGATGTAAAAGGGTGTTTTGTCTGTCATAGCTGCCAATGTCCGGCTTACTCTATAAAAATGGTCAGCCGCTCTTAGCGCATGTCACCGTCTAGCGAAACATCAAGTTTTCGCGCCGTCGATGATTTCCGGGACACGGGGTCGTGAACTTGACTCCGCTTCGCACGCAATTTACCGGTCGTCAGAAAGAGGGCGGGACAGAACAAAGTGCCAGTTTTCATGTACCGGGATAGTCGTGGCCGCGCGCCGTCGGAGGCGCTTGCTTGACATTCGAGCCGCTCTATTCGCTTTCCGGCCTATTCGTCGGCGCGCTTGTCGGCATCACCGGCGTTGGTGGCGGCTCGCTGATGACGCCCCTGCTGGTGCTGCTGTTCGGCGTCCATCCCGCAACGGCCGTCGGCACCGATCTCCTTTATGCGGCGATTACCAAAACCGCGGGAACTGCCGTTCACGGCATGCATGGACGGGTCAACTGGAAGATCGTCGGCAGTCTCGCCGCCGGCAGCGTGCCGGCCGCCCTGCTGATGCTCTGGCTTCTGGCCGGCGTCGATCGCAAAAGCATCGGCGTGACCAACACCATCACGGTCGCGCTCGGCTGGCTGCTTGTCATGACCGCGATCATGCTGGTCTTCCGCGGTTCCATACTGGAATTGGCGCGCCGCGCCATCGGCCATCGCGCACCGCCGCGGCCGACAACCATTCTGATCCTCACAGTCCTTCTCGGATTCTGCCTCGGGGTCTTGGTCACGCTGACCTCGGTCGGCGCCGGCGCGCTAGGCGTGACGATCCTGCTCCTCCTCTATCCCAGGCTGGATGTGCGTGAAATCGTCGGTTCCGACATCGTCCACGCGGTGCCGCTAACCCTGATCGGCGGCACCGGCTACTGGCTGATCGGCGAGATCGACTGGGCAATGCTGCTTGCCCTGCTTGTCGGCTCGATCCCCGGCATCGTCATCGGAAGCCTTCTGGCGCCGAGGCTGCATGAACGCACGATCCGCATCGTCCTGGCAGCGACCCTGGCCGTTGTCGCATGGAAGCTGCTGGCTGGCTGACCGGTCGCCGCTACCGACCCGGCTGCATGATATCCGCGAGAATGCTGATGATCGTCTGTTTGCGATCGAGATTATAGGCATTGGAAACGGCAAGCCGCTCGGTGATGTCGGAATAGAGCCGCGCCAGTCGCTCGGCGGCGGCGATTTCGCCCTCGCCCGCTGCCGCACGCGCACGGTTCATGATGTCGTCACCGACATGGCTGACGAAGAAATCGAAGATGGTGTCGCTTTCCTTTCCCGACAGCGCATCGGCCAGCCGGTGCATCGCCTTGCGGGCCGCCGGCCCTTCGGCGGAAAGCACCTCGTCATAGGCCGCGATGATTTCTCCGCCGCCATAGTTCAGGAGTTTCAGCGCCTCGCCGACGCTGCCCTTGGCCGCCGCAAGCACCGCCCCGCGCTCGCCCGCTATGCCGAGATGGGCAAGCGCCGCGACGAGCGCATCGTCTGAAAGCGGTGACAGTTTCAGCGGCAGGCAGCGCGAGCGGATCGTCGGCAGCAGCCGACCCGGCGCATGCGAGAGCACCAGAAACAGCGCCCGCTTCGGCGGTTCCTCGAGAATCTTCAGAATGGCGTTGGCCGCATTGCGGTTCATGTCGTCGGCCGGGTCGATAATGACGATCCGCCAGTTGCCGGTGCCTGACGTCTGCGAGAAGAACTTCCCGGCGCGGCGCACCTCGTCGACGGTTATCGCCGATTTCACCTTGCCGGTCTTTTCGTCCACCGGCCGGGCAAGATGCAGGAGATTGTGCGAGGCGCCGGAGACGATCTGCCGGCTGACGGCAGAGTCAGGATCCGGATCGCCAATCGTCTCCGGCACCGTCGCCGGATCGGGATGCGAAAGCACATGGTTGGCGAAGCGGAAGGCGAGCGTCGCCTTGCCGATGCCCTGCGGTCCTTCGATCAGGATGGCGTGATGGCCCTTGCCGGATCGGTAGGACTGCGCGAGGAAGGCTTCGGCCTCCTCATGCCCAAATAATCTGGTGTTCGCCGCGGGCCAGATGGCGCCGTCGAGCAGTCCCGGCCTGTCCTCACTCATGATGGGCGGCTTCCGGCATGCGGGAGCGGTCTGCGGGCGACATGAGTTGGCTGACGATCGCCAGGATCTCGGCGGCGATCGCCTCTTCCGTCTGCATGGCGTTGACCACGTGGCAGCGCTCCGGCTCCCGCGCGGCGATATCGAGAAAGGCTTCGCGCCGTTTCTCGTGGGTTTCGAGCCGCTCCTTCTCGAAGCGGTCGGGCGCTTCGGCTGCGCTGCGCTTCTGCGCCCGCTCCAGGCCGACCTTTGCGGGAATGTCGAGGATCAAGGTGCAATCCGGCACGACGCCATTGATGGCGACGCGCTGCAGTGTCTCGATGAAATCGGGTTCGAGATTGCCGGTGATCCCCTGATAGACGCGGGAGGAATCCATGAAGCGGTCGCAGAGCACGATCTTGCCGGCGGCAAGCGCCGGCCGGATCACCTCTTCGACATGGTCGTTGCGCGCAGCGGCAAAAAGGATCGCTTCCATCCGCGTGCCGAAGGCCTCGGCAGCTCCTGACAAGAGCACGTGGCGCACCGCCTCGGCGCCGGGCGACCCGCCCGGTTCCCGCGTCACCAGCACCTCCTGACCTTCGCCTTTCAGCGCCTCGGCGAGGCGGCGGATCTGCGTGGATTTGCCCGCGCCTTCCCCGCCTTCAAACGTAACGAACAATCCCGTACCGGATGACAATGACAGCTTCCCGCATTCCGGGCGCCGCACGCGCGCGCCCTGCCTATTCTATCTATCCGAAGACATCAGGAAGGAAAACCTTTCGCCGCGGCGACATAACCGCCTTCCCCGGCAAATTGTATCAGAAGGCCAGGCGTTCAAGCCTTGGACATGTGGCGGGGGGACACCACAGCCCCTTGGCGACAGCAGCTTCAGCCGGCGGCGGACTTGTCCCAGAGCCAGGAGAAAAACAGTGATTCGCCGAGTTCGAGCATGGCATCGACCGCGCGGCTGCTGAGCGAGCCTTCGCCAACCGCCTGCGCGGTATAGAGGGGCACTTCCCTGAGAAGCCGGCTGCCGGCGAAAATCCTGAGCGTGCCAGCCTGATAATCCGGCTGCACCGGCGCTGTCAGCGGCCAGTGATAGACGATGCGCGCCGACAGCCGGTCGGGATTGCTGACCGGAATATAGACGCTGACCGGCGCTTTGGCGACAAGGTCGACGCTGCGCGCCGCGCCGCCATAGACGCTGGCTGCGCCAATCACTTCATGCTCGGCGAATATCTGCCGGTTCTCGAAGGCCGTCAGACCCCATTCGAGCACCCGCTTTGCCTCTTCCGTCCGCTCCTTGTCGGAGGCGATTCCGGCGAGCGCCAGAAACAGCCGCCGTCCGTCGCGCTGAACCGAGGCGACGATCGAATACCCCTCACCCTCGGCAAAGCCCGTCGCAAGTCCGTCAGCGCCGAGATCGAGCCCGAGCAGCGGGTTGCGGTTGCGCTGGAAGATCCTGTTCCACTCGAAATCCGGCTGGGCAAAATAGGGATAGAGATTGGGATAGGATTGCTGGAGAGCGGCGGCAAGCGTCACCATCTCGCGCGCCGTCACTGTGCTCTTGCCATCCGGAAGGCCGGTTGAATTGCCGAACACCGCCTTCTCCATGCCGATTTCGCGGGCGCGGCGCGTCATCGATTCGGCGAATTGCTGCTCGCTTCCGGCCATGCCCTCGGCGAGGATGATGCAGCTGTCATTGGCACCCTGGATGGCGATGCCCTTGATCAGGTCCTCGACGCGCACACGCGATTTCAGTGCCGCAAACATCGTCGCCGTCCGCGACGGCGCGCCGCCGGTGCGCCAGGCATATTCGGAAACGGGATATTCGGTATCGAGCGTGATCTGCCCCTTGGTGACCGCCTCGAAGACGAGATCCATCGTCATCAGCTTGGCGAGCGAAGCCGGCGAAAAGCCCTGATCCTCGTTCTTGGCGAGAAGCACCGTGCCGGTGGATGCCTCGATCATATAGGCCTGCGCCGCCTTGGTGGCGAAACCTGCAGCGCTCCCATCGGCTGGCTGCGCACTTGCGGCGAGCGGCATCAGGCATGCAAGAGCAACTGCGGCGAAATCACGGCTCGGTTTCTTTTCCTCCGGAATTGCAGCAAGACAAAAGCTTAGAGCGGTTCTGCGCTTCGGCGAAAAGCGCAACCGTTCCAGAAGGACAAGCACAGGCCTCAGCATCGCAATTCCCATCCCTCGACGACATTTTGGAGAAGGTTAGAGCGCCGCGAAATCCGATGCAATCGCCCTGCTCAGCGCGCCGCGGATTTTGCCTGCTGGCGCTTGGCCGCGGCAAGGATCGAGGCCTGCGTCAGCCCGTCATTGCGTACCATCACCGCGTCGAAGGCGAGATCGACCGTCACCGTCTTCACGTCCTCGTTCTGAAAGCCGAGCGCGAGGGAAGGCTGCGAGCCGCCATAGGGCCGCTCATAGGGCATGGGACCGATCTCCGGCAGCACGACCACCTGATCGAAGGCCGGCGCGGCGTTGGAGGACGGAGCCGGTGGCGCCACCAGGACATGGGCGGCCGGGGCAAGCGCGGGTGCCGCATTGTAGCGTGCGCTCGGCGTCGAGCCCGCATAGGAGGTCGCCGACACCGGCACCGGCACATTGGCCGGCTGCGGCTGGTAATCTTCCGCGCTCTGCAGCTGATCGCGGGTAATCTTGCGGCTGTTGGAGGCAACCATGACGCCGCTTGCAATCTGCCCTTCCGGATTGACGCCGGGGATGCGGCTACCCTTAGGCACGTAGGAAGCCATCAGATAGGGCATGTCGTGGCCGTCCATGCGAGCGCGACCGACATATTGCACGCGCACCTTGCCGGTGCCGCTGTGCTGCAGATCGAGCATGTCGGCCGTCTTGTTCGAAAGGTCGATGATGCGACCTTCGTGGTAGGGACCACGATCGTTGACGCGCACGATGATCGAGGAGCCGTTCTCGACATTGGTGACGCGCGCATAGCTCGGCAGCGGGAAGGTCGGATGCGCTGCGGAGAGATGCATCTGGTCGTAGACTTCGCCGTTCGCCGTCAAGCGTCCGTGAAAGGCCGAACCGTACCAGGAAGCGATGCCGACCTTGTTATAGGAAAAATCTTCCTTCGGATAATACCACTTGCCCTTCACCACATAAGGATTGCCGACCATGTAGCGGCCGCCACCCTTCGGGATGTTATTGCCGGTGGCGACGCGGGGGCTGGCCTTCACGCCATATTCGGATTCGGAGAAATACTCTTTGCCGTGGGCTCTCTTTTTCGGAACGGCCTGTGTCGTGCCACACGCCGCAACCGTCGCACACATCGCCGATATCGCCAGCCATCGCGCTGTCGTGGCGAAAGACGCCGCCCCGTATCCCAATGTCATATGTCCCACGCCGCTCAAAGATCGTTATGGTTAAGCAATCTTGCCCCATCTCGGGCCAATAACGCCTTATGCCCACCCGCCTAACGAGACTTTAATCTTGCTAGGTTCGTGGCGAATTTACGAATGTTTTCGAAGCGATAGCGACAATTCCAATCATTATGGTTTACAAATTACTAATCCAAGGCTGCCGCCCGCCCTTCTTTGGCCGCAGCCAAAACGGCAATGGGCGTGCCGATGCGGATCATTTGGCGACTTCAAAGCCAGCTTTCGGCGCCTGGGATGCCCCAGAGCGAAACAGCTGCGACATGAAGGTTAACGGCCACCCTGCGCCAATCTCCGCTGGAGTTCGAGCTTTCATCTCAGGGTAGTTGCGCAGGTTGCTTTTCACCCAGCTCGGTCCGGCTCGCGACGGTAACGAGGGTAACCGCTCCCTTGTGGCGTGTAGTTTGTTACTTGACTCAAAGTGGAGTAGAAACTTTATTTGCGGCGTTCGGGTCGTCGCCCGGCGTCCTTTCCACGCTCATCTTTAGGGAGACGAGCTATGGCAAATCACAAGCCAGCAGTGCCTGACGTGTCGATCCACGACTACGCGCCAGCGGAAGCAATTGAAGGAAACCTTCTCGACAACGCCTCGGATCCCGACGGCGACTTGCTTCAGGTTCAGTTCGTCAATGGAATAAGAATCCCCAATAAGACGGGCGAGCCCGGATCTCTGACCATCGAAGGCGAGCACGGAACGCTGACGATTTGGAGCAATGGCGGCTATAGCTACACGGTTACTGATCCCGCAAGCCTCGAGTCCGGCCAGGTCTTCGCCGAAAAATTCTCCTTCAAGATCTCCGATGGAAAAGGCGGCACCGATGTCGCCAATCTCAACATCGGCGTGCATACGCCTCCGCAAGGGCTGTATTCCATCGATTTCGAGAACGCGCCCACGGAATATCCGGGGCAGCCGGATATCGCCTCGGGCTATTCCGGTTTCAAGTTTGGCGACAAGCTCGACGGCAATCTGTGGACGGTCGCCGAATCCGGTGGCAACGAATACGTCGTCACCAACCCTTACAATCCGTTCTTCGATCGCGTTGACGGCAAGCTCTTCACGGTGGAGGGTGTCGACGTCGCGACGGTTTTCGACCCGGCCTATCAAGGTGTCGATGCTCTTGTGACGTTCGAAGGCTATATCGATGGCAACAAGGTGAGCGAGCTGTCGCTGACGGTTTATGGCGATACCATTGCCGATGGCCAGCACATTTCGTTGGCAGCCTTGGGTGCAGTCGATTTCATCCGCTTCGATATTCAACCCGATGTGGAGCCGACGGGCTTTCCGCAGCTCGCATTTGACAACTTCAGCGTCCTCGTCTGACGACGGCAGAAAGAAGCGGCTGTCAAAGCCGCTTCTCTCTGCAGAACAAGTTGACGCTGCGGTCAAAGCTGCTAAAAAGCCGGCCTGTGAGTGAATGGGCAGCAAATCGGCAGAAACCACCGATGCACCAGAAATCCCAAAACGGAATTTCTTACAGCTTCTCAATTACTTGGAAGAGTGTCCGAGTGGTTTAAGGAACCGGTCTTGAAAACCGGCGTGCGGGAAACCGTACCGTGGGTTCGAATCCCACCTCTTCCGCCATTTCCCATTTTAGGTGCCGGCGTTCAGCCGCCCGATGCGGCGGTCTTGAGGCATGCCCCCAAGAGACCGAATGCAGGCGGAAGAAATCACCAGCTGGTGAGGTGGGCGGTGCGTTTGTCGTGGTGAAGTTATCCGGCACGCTCTCTCGCCTAACCCGAAATCGGCACCCCCTACTCCTTGCATAAATTCACAAGGCGCATAGATTCAAGCTATCCGATAGCTTCTACTGGTGACCACGGATGTACTGGCACCGTGCTGATGCAATCAAAGAAAGGTTGGCGCGACCATTCGCGCCGACCTTTCTTTTTATCCAAGACCGTACTGTGGCTACTGCCGCTTTGTCATGCTGGCAGTTCATCACAAGCACCTGGCCGAACTGCTCAATACAACCGCCTCCCCTAAGCTGCTCGTCAGTGACGCCTTCCTCCTGCAGCCAAGGCTTCATGTCGAAGGCGATCTTCCGGATATCAAGTCGGTCGAACAAGCCAGGAGAGCCGGCAGCCTTGAGGCGGCAGCGAGAAATCTCATCGGCGCCATCCAAGCGGTATCGTCAAGGCGCCAAATCCCGCAAAATAAAGGCTGAGCGCGGCGGTGAAAGTGCATGAGGATATGGGATCACGCCCACGCGCGGTTCAATCATCCCCATTCGGTGCGGTCCCCTCACGATAAGAGCGAATAGACCCAGACGCCGATCGAACCCCAGAAGATCACCGGCGTCAGTATCATTCCCAAAACGATTATTTTCGTCACTGCTGTAAGACTCCGCAATTCTGCCCCGCGGCGAAAACCTATTGCGGCAGCCGCGAGTTTGGTATCGGCACGAAGTCCGGGTCGGATCGGACCTTGGTCGGTTTGGCTCGAAGGGCGACGGGCCGGGGAAGTGATCCATGTGCCTCCCCGTCCGGCCTCAATGCCCCGCGGGCGCTCGGCCAAGACGGCAAGTCCCGACCGCGATGGCGAGTGCGACGGCGATCAATGTGGCGGCGACGGCAAAAGTGATCTGCATGCCGAGATGAACGGCCTCGGGAGGCGCGCCGGCGATGTCCGATGTCGCCGATGCTCGCGCGAATATAGCCCCCATGACGGATGCGCCGGTGACCAGCCCGAGATTGCGCGACAAGTTGAGCGTCCCCGAGATGACGCCGCGCTGGTCGGGAGCGACATCTGCCATGACGGCCGTGTTATTCGCCGCCTGGAATAGCTGATAACCGGGCGTGAGAATGACGATGGCGGCGATGTAGCCGGCAATGCCGGGAAGCAGGGCAAGTGCCGTGGCGCCTGTCACCATGGCGACGAGTCCCGCGGCGATCACGAATCGCGCATCCAGCCGATCAACCAGGCGACCGGCCGGAATGCCGCTCAGGATGGAGATAACCGGGCCGATGGACATGACTGCGCCAACGGCAGCCTCGCCGAGGCCGAGCGCACGGGAGAGATAGAAGGGCGCGACCACCAGGGTCGCCATCATGACAGTCGAGACCAGCGCGTTCGTGGCCAGGCTGGCGCTCAGCACGGGATTGCGGAACACCGCCAATCGGATCAGCGGCGAGGCCGTCCTCGCTGAGACGAAGATGAAGAGGCCGGCGCCGCAGACGGTCGCCGCCAGCAGGACCAGGTTCAATGGCCCGAAGCTGCCGCGGCCGATCGTCATTGCCAGCGCATAGGCTGAAAGCGTCGCGGCAAGCAGCACAGTGCCGGCCATGTCGAAGCCGGACTGCTGCGTTTTTCCGATCTTGGCATCGACAGGCAGAAAACGATAGGCGAGAGCGAAGGTGACGGCGCCGAGCGGCACGTTGACGAGGAAGATCGCCGGCCAGCCAAGCCCCGCGATCAGAACGCCGCCGAGCGACGGACCGAGAGCGGTGCCGATCGCCGACATGGTTCCGAGCAGCCCCATGGCGCTGCCGGTTTTCGCTTTCGGTACCGTATCGCCGACAAACGCCACGGTGAGAGCCATCATGATCGCCGCGCCGATGCCCTGCACCGCTCGCGCAGCCGTGATCAGCCAGAGCGCTGGCGCGATCGCACACAGGACGGACGCCAGCGTGAAAAGCAGGATGCCGATAAGCAGCAGCCGTCTGCGGCCGGTCAAATCGCCGAGCCGCCCGACGCTCACGATCAGAGTGGTGATGGCGAGGAGATAGGCCAGCACAATCCACTGCGCGTCCTGGAAGGAGCCATTAAATGCCCGCGCCAGGGCCGGCAGGCCGACATTGGCGATGCTGGTGCCGAGTGACGGCAGCAGCATGGAGAGCGAAAGACTGGCGAGCGTCCAGCGGACGGATGTCGGGCGTTCGACGCCCGCCGCGCCGTGTTCTGCAATGATCGGCTTCACTTTGACCTCCGTTTCGCGCTCCTAAAATGGAGCTCACGAAACCTAGTCTTGTCGTTGCCATGGCGGAAGGCGCAGCATTTGCAGTTCATCCATGCGTTTGACGCCACATGATGGGAAAGCATGTTACACTCGCATGCATGTCGACACCTGATCTCAACCTGCTTGTCACCCTTGATGTCCTGCTTGCCGAAGGCAGCGTTGCCCGTGCCGCCGAGAGGCTGCGTCTCAGCCCGTCGGCGATGAGCCGGCAACTGGCGCGATTGCGCGAAGCCACGGGCGATCCGCTGCTGGTGCGCGCCGGCCGCGGCCTGGTCCCGACGCCGCGGGCGGTCGAGCTGCGCGAGCAGGTCGGCCGGATCGTCGAAGATGGCCGGGCGGTGCTGCGGCCGGCCGAGGCGCTTGATATCAGCCGGCTCGTCCGAACCTTCACACTGCGCGCCAGCGAAGGCTTTGCCGAAAGCTTCGGCCCCGGTCTCATTGCTCACCTCAGCGGGCAAGCGCCCGGCGTGCGGCTGCGCTTCGTTCAGAAACCGGACAAGGACAGCACGCCGATGCGCGATGGAAGCGTCGATCTGGAAACCGGTGTCGTCGACGAAACGATAGGACCGGAGGTGCGGACGCAGGCCTTGTTCCGCGACCGTTTCATCGGCGTCGTGCGCATCGGACATCCGCTTTGCCGGGACGAGATCACGCCCGCCCGTTACACAGCTGGCGGTCACATCGCCGTCTCCCGACGCGGGCTCGACAAGGGATCGATCGACGACGCTCTGAACGCGCTCGGGCTGGACCGGCAGGTCGCCACCATCGTCGGCGGTTTTTCCACAGCGCTGGCGCTCGCCCGTGCCTCCGACCTTATTGCCAGCGTTCCCGAACGGCACACCGTCGCTTTGCGGGTGGGAATGCACAGTTTCCCGCTTCCCGTCCCGACGCCGGAGCTGACGATTTCACTGCTGTGGCACCCCCGAATGGAAGCCGATCCCGCGCATCGCTGGCTGCGCAACTGCGTTCGTGACGTCTGCGCAGCGACGTGACGGGAGAGCCCGCGAGGCCGAGGTCGGATCGGACTATCCGGGGGACGGCGGTTGACTATCCTGTGCCGCCGTGATTTCCCCTCCCGTATTAGCAAGTGAGGACATCATGGCCGAGGACATTATCGTAAAGGACAGCAACGGAAGCCAGCTTCACGACGGCGATTCCGTGACTCTCATCAAAGACCTCAAGGTCAAGGGCACCTCAGAGACGCTGAAGCGCGGGACTTTGGTGAAGGGCATTCGCCTGACGGACAATCCCGGCGAGATCGAGTGCAACACCAAGCAGGTCAAGGGCCTCGTGCTGAGAACGGAATTCCTGAAAAAGGCTTAGGCTTTGCTCGCCGGCGGCTCCTCCTGAGTGTCTATTCCGCCACTTCCTCGGTGACCACTTCGAAGCGGGAGAGTGTTGCAGGGCCGAACGCCGTCGACATGGCGACGTCGGTGGCATCGCGACCGGTCGCCATCAATATCCTGCCGATCCGCGGAGTGTTGTGCCGGGCATCGACCGTATGCCAATGACCGCCGAGAAAGACCTCGAACCAGGCGCTGAAATCCATTGGATTGGGATCGGCTGGAACGCCGATATCGCCGAGATAGCCCGTGCAATATCTGGCAGGAATATTCATGCACCGGCAAAGCGCGATGGCGAGATGGGCAAAATCACGGCAGACGCCGCTTTTGTCGGTAAAACCGCCATGCGCAGTCCGGAGAACGTCGGCCTTCTGGTAGTCGAAAGTGATGTGGTTGTGCACAAAGTCGCAGATCGCCTGCACGCGCGCCCAGCCGAGCCGCGTCGATGAAAAAGTTTCCCAGGCAAAATCCGAGAGCCTGTCGGTGTCGCAGTAACGGCTGCCAAGCAGGAAGACGAGCACCTCGTCGGGCAGGTCCTTGATCGCGTGCTGCACGGCCTCGGTGGGCACGACGTCGGCTTGCCCGGTATCGTAGATCTCAAACCGCGTCGAAATCGTCGTCAGCCCGGGCGGAGAGACAATCCGGCTGCAGGCATTGCCGAAACTGTCGGTATATTCCCAGGCGTCGATTGGCCGGTCGAATGTCAGGACCTGCTCGCTCAAAAGATCGGCACGACGGGAGGGGTGAATGTTGAGCACCAGCAGCATCGGCGTCGGCTGGATGCACTCATAGCCCAGATGAAACCCGGCGCGTATCTTCATTGTGGCTTCCTCGTGCTCTCCCCGCATCGGCGAAGGTGAGTATGGAACGCCAATCTCGCTGCCCGGTTCCAGCAGGCGGCGCACCTGTCATTGAACCGCGGGCGATCCACCATCACCCCTCTTTAATCCACGCCTGCCGCGTGGTCACGTTGACCTGCACCGTCATGCTGTCGAAATCCGACCCGTCGCCGTCATAGCTGCCGCTCAATGGAATTGCCTGGCGCGGATCACGGGCAACGGCCACGCGAATGAGATCGCGGTTGCCGACGATGCCATTGGTCGGATCGAACTCCGCCCACCCGGCCCCGGGAAGATAGACCTGACACCATGCATGCGTGGAGCCGCCACCGAGCACGGTGGAGCCGTCCCGATCGGGAACGTAAACATAGCCGCTGACGAATCGCGCTGCCAGGCCGAGCGTACGTGCTGCCTCCATCATCAGAAGCGCGAAATCCCGGCACGTGCCGGAGCGCAGATGCAAGGTCTCAAGCGGTGTCTGCGTGCCATGTTCCTGGCGCCGCGCATAAACGAAGCTTTCCCGAATGGCATAACAGAGCGTCATCAAGAGGTGCCCGGTCTCGGTCGGGTGCCCCAGGCGCACGAACCGGCGCGCCCAGCGGCCGATCTCATCGCCCGGATCGGGATAATGGCGCTGCATCGCCGGCGCGAGATCGGCGATTTCGTCCTTGTCGTAGGAGAAGGGATAGGTGAGCGCCGCCTCGTCGATTCGAATATCCGGGGCGAGCTGGGGTGTATGGTCGAGCGTGATCCAGGTTTCGAAACGAAGCTCGGACGACGGCCGCGAAAAATCGACGAGCGCCACGCAATTGCCGAAAACATCGTGGATCCAGCGCACATGACTTTGCTCCGGATAGGTCGTCAGGGACGCTTCGATCAGCCGCTGGTCGAAACTGTCGCGCGGCCGGAACATCAGACGATGCTCGCCGAAATCGACCTCCCTGCGGTAACGATAGGCCGTGATGTGGCGGACGGAGAAAATTGTCATGGCCCGCCACCGGCTGATCTATTCACCTTACTGCTCCCAAGATGGCGACTCCGTCTCCTCATGAAGCGCCCTTCCCGCTTCCCCGCCTATCCCGATTTCTTGTCATATAAGCAGGTTTGAAAGATTGCTATTGTACCTTCACCGATCGACGGCAGAGCCGTTCAAGCTGAGAGGATAACATGCACATCATCTGGGACGTTCTGACGCTTCTGCTGACCATCGGTTCGCTCTATGGCGGTCGCGAATATCGGATTATTCGCGCCCGTGCCCGCGCCCAGAATTGGGGCAACTTCTAAAACCGATCCTGGCGGTCGCGGCCGCAATCTGTCGGTCGCGATTACGTCGAATGACGCAATGTCAAACGCTTAAGGAAATGCTGTATTAGTCGAGACGGTTTCCATCCGTCTATTCTCTCTGTTATGCCAAGCCCGCCTCACCCCAGGCGGGCTTTTTTCATGCACGCTCGGCTGCTCGGCGACGGCGCGCGTTTCGCTGCTGCCGCTACTTCTTGGCGCCGGCCGAAAGCACCCGATGCGTCGCGTCGTCCATTGCGTGGCTGGCCTCCTGTCCATCCTTCTTCAGTCCGTACGCGGTATTGCCGCAGGCGGAAAGCGTCAGCAGGGAGAGGCAGGCGAAGGCGACAGCAGCTTTTGACATTGTTTTTTCCCGGATGGAGGCGACCTGCATGAAAAATGATGCAGTCGGCGCCAAAATCAATCCGCCGCTCAGGACATGAAAGCGGCAGCCAGCCGAAGAGCTCAACCAACTGCACCAGATCGGGGCAAGTTCCGGCGCCCATTCCCACACTGATCTAGGTTACGCCTGACAAAAACTCCATGGGCCGTTGCACTGCTTGAGGATTGGCGCAAGAACCACCAGTAGACCGTGTATTTACGCTTATATCAAATCGGGAAACCCTACCACGTATGTAGTAGTTATACTTTTATTTAAATATCATTCTTAACTATTCATTAACAATAACCTTGTGTCGCTCGCGCTTAGGCTTATTCTTTACTCCAAAGGGGAGAGGAAAGAATGTTTAGCAAAAGCCTGATCATGCCTTTCGGCTTCGCAATGCTTGCTGCGGCTGGCCTGCTGTTCCAGCTGATCGCCTACCTGCTCGAAACACCCGTCACCCTGCTGCAGCCGTAAATCGCCTAAGTTCCTCCAGCAGTGGAACTTTCTGCGGTTTCGTGCTTTCCTGCGAGTCGGTTTACCAGGAGGGATGACCATGGAAGGTGCAGGCGTGGGTTGGATTGCAGCCATCATCATCGGCGGTATCGCCGGCTGGCTGGCGGAAAAAGTCATGAGCAGCAGCATGGGCGTGCTCATGAACATTTTGCTTGGCATCGTCGGCGCGATCGTCGCCAACTGGATCCTCGGTATCTTGCACATTCAGCCGCTGGCCGGCTGGCTCGGCTACCTGATCACCGGCTTCATCGGTGCCTGCCTTCTTATTTTCATCGGCCGCGCCATCCGTCGCTGATGGCGCAGACATAACGATCAGACATGACTCAAAGCCGGGCGCGCTTTGCGTCCGGCTTTTTTCTGTTTCGAATTCCGTGTCAGCGGCGGCTCAGCAGGCCGAAAACATAGGCGATGCCCGCCGTCACTGCGAGCGCCATGATCGGCTCTTCGCGAACCTTGTCGCGCAGCCGTTCCGTCATCAGCGAAGCTTCGTCCGTCACCACCGACTTCGCCCCCTGTCCCAGCGCCCGCACGCTCTCCGTCAGTCTAGACAGATCTTCACGGAGTGCCGTGACCTGCGCCGACAGATCGTCTGCTGCAAGATCCGCCTTGACGCGCGCAGCGGTGGATTCGGCGGAAGCGGTTTTCAAATCTGCCATGGTCTGCTCCTGTTTCATGGGATGCCGCTTCAACGAAATGACGGCCCGAAAGGTTCCGCCGAAGCCCGACTTTTGTTGGCTGTCAACGCCTTGCATCGCCACCGCCTCTCTACGCAGCTTTTCGCGTGACAAACCCTTCATTTCCTGTTGGGTTTGTTCTAAGGAACGTCGAATGTCTGCCCGCGCGCGGGTCAATGAATACTGCGAGGTTTGCGTTTCCATGTTCCATTTTCTGAGAAGAGCTGCTCAGACCTGGGTTGCCAAGCTGCTCCTGCTTCTCCTTGTGGCCTCCTTCGGCATCTGGGGCGTATCGCGTGAGCTGATATCGGGCGGCAGCAGCACCACGGTCGTGACCGTCGGCGATCAGCATGTGGGCGTCAACGAGTTCCACCTCGCCTATCAACGCCAAGTGGCAAGCCTCGGCCAGCAATTCGGCATGCGCCTCACCCCGGAACAGGCCCGTGCCTTCGGCGTCGAACAGCAGGTCCTCTCCCAGCTCATCGCGGGCGCTTCGCTCGACCAGCTCGCCGAAGACATGAATCTCGGCCTGTCAGAGGATCGCCTCGCCCAGCTGATCGGCGATGATCCGGCTTTCAAGGCCGTCAACGGCCAGTTCGACCGCGAGCTGTTCGTCTCGCGGTTGCGCAATGCCAACATCCGCCAGGACGATTACATCAAGGAGCGCAGCAAGGTCGCCGTCCGCAGCCAGATCGTCGACGCGGTTTCCAACGGCTTCACTGCGCCGAAGACGCTGATCGACGCGATGAAGCTTTACGGCGATGAAAGCCGCAGTGTCGACTACCTCTTGCTCACCAACGCGAATATCGAGCCGATCAAGGCGCCGGCCGATGACGTCCTGGCCGCCTGGTTCGAGGGCGTCAAGCAGCGTTACCGCGCACCGGAATATCGTAAGATCGCCTATCTCAAGCTGCAGCCGGCGGATATCGCCGATGCTGCGACCGTCACCGACGACCAGGTCCGCGAGGCCTTCGATAAGGGCAAGGACAGCTACCGCACGCCGGAAAGCCGCACTATCGAGCAGCTGACCTTCACCAGCAAGGATCTTGCCGCAGCCGCCGAAACCGCGCTGAAGAGCGGCACCAGCTTCGATCAGCTGGTCTCCGACCAGGGCAAGACGGCAAGCGACGTGATGCTTGGCGAATTCACCAAGGACAAGGTTCCCGACCAGGCCGTCGCCGATGCCGCCTTCGCGGTTTCGAAAGACGGTGGCACGACGCCGGTTGTCGACGGTTCTTTCGGTCCCGTCATCCTGCGCATCACCAACATCAAGGCGGAAACGACGAAGAATTTCGACGAGGTGAAGGAGGAGATCCGCAAGCAGCTGGCGCTTTCCAACGCCTCGCAGGAAGTGATCAACGTTCACGACCACATTGAGGATCTGCGCGCTGGCGGCACTACGCTTGAAGATATCGCCGGCCAGTTGAAGCTCAAGGCCGTAACCATCGATGCCGTCGACGCGACCGGTGCAGACAAGGACGGCAAGGAGGTCAAGGATATCCCCGTCAAACAGCAGCTGCTCGGGGAAGCGTTCAAGACCGAAGTCGGCGTTGATGCGCCGCCGCTTCCGATCGGCAATGACGGCTATGTCTGGTTCAATGTCCGCGAAATCACACCGGACCGCGACCGCCCGATTGCCGAGGTGCGCGAAAAAGCCGTCGAGGACTGGACGGCGGAGCAGCAGAAGGCCGAACTCGCCAAAAAGGCCGAGGAATTGAAGGCCGAGGCGCAAAAGGGCATCGCCCTTGCCGACATTGCGACGCCGCTCGGCATCGCCGTCGAAAGCAAGAGCGGCATCACCCGCTCCACCGACGATCCAGTTCTCGGCCGCGCCGGCGTCAAGGCGGCCTTCTCCGGCCCTGTCGACACGGTGGCGAGCGCTGTCGGCGCCGATCCCTCGACGCAGATCCTGATGAAGGTCACCGAGGTCAACAGCCAGCCGACCGGCGACGTGCTGAACAACCGCGATGCCCAGCTCACCGCCATGGCCAACGCCGCCGGCGATGATATCCTCGATCAGATGGTCAACCTGCTGCAGACGCAGTACGGCGCGCAAGTCAACCAGACGCTCGCCGAACAGACCGCGGCACGCTAGAACAGGATGATTTTAGGCCCGGTCGGCCTGAAATCTGAATCCTGTTCTGATTTAGATATTAGAGCATGATGTCGTCCGAAAACCGCTCACACTTTTCGGCATCATGCTCTAGAACAGGATGATTTTAGGCGCTTGCCTAAAGTCTGAATCCTGTTCCGAATTCAACAGTTAGGGCATGATGTCCGCCGAAGGTCATTAGAGTTTTCGGCAGCCTGCTCTGGGAGGTTTTATGACCGATCTGAAGCCGTTCCTGGCCAAGGCCGCAAGCCGCGAGCCGCTGACGCGTGACGAGGCGCGCGATGCCTTCGACATCCTGATGTCGGGCCAGGCGACGCCTTCGCAGATCGGCGGCTTCCTGATGGCGCTGCGCGTGCGTGGTGAAAGCGTCGACGAGATCGTCGGCGCCGTCACCACCATGCGGTCGAAAATGCTGACCGTCGAGGCGCCCGCCGATGCCATCGATATCGTCGGCACCGGCGGCGATGCCAGCGGCACCTACAATATTTCGACGCTGGCGGCGCTGATCGTTGCCGGCGCCGGTGTGCCGGTGGCAAAACACGGCAATCGGGCACTGAGTTCGAAATCAGGCGCGGCGGACAATCTGTCGGCACTTGGCGTCAACATCGATGTCGGTCCCGAGATCATTTCCCGCTGCATTGCCGAGGCCAGCGTCGGCTTCATGTTCGCGCAGCTTCATCATTCCGCCATGCGCCATGTCGGCCCGTCCCGCGTCGAACTCGGCACCCGCACCATCTTCAATCTTCTTGGACCGCTTTCCAATCCGGCCGGTGTGCGCCGCCAGCTGCTTGGCGTCTTTTCGCCGCAATGGCTGGTACCGCTGGCCGAAGTCATGCGCGATCTCGGCTCCGAATGCGTCTGGGTCGTCCATGGCGACGGTCTCGACGAGATTACCACGACCGGCATCACCAAGGTTGCAGCCCTCGAGGGCGGCAATATCCGCACCTTCGAGCTGTCGCCGGCCGACTTCGGCGTCAGCCCCTGCGTGCTCGCCGATATCAAGGGCGGCGACGGCGTCGCCAATGCTGCAGCACTTCGCGCGGTTCTTGGTGGCGCGAAGAACGCCTACCGCGATGTCTCGCTGGCAAATGCTGCCGCCTCGCTCGTCATCTCGGGCAAGGTCGAAACGATCCGCGACGGCATGAAGCTTGCCGCGCATTCGCTCGATAGCGGCGCGACGGCGCTCGCCCTCGACAAACTCATCGCCGTTTCCAACGATATCGATTAGGATTGCCGGATGAGCGATATCCTGAAGAAGATCGAACTCTACAAGCGCGAGGAGATCGCCGCCGCCAAGGCGACGGTGTCGCTGGCCGACCTGAAGGCGATGCAGGCCGGGCAGTCCGCGCCGCGCGGCTTTTACCAGGCGATCACCGCCAAGCGTGAGGCTGGCCTTTTCGGCCTGATCGCCGAGATCAAGAAGGCAAGCCCGTCCAAGGGTCTCATTCGTCCAGATTTCGATCCGCCGGCGCTGGCAAAGGCCTACGAAGCCGGCGGCGCAGCCTGCCTTTCCGTGCTGACCGACACGCCGAGTTTTCACGGCGCACCGGAATTTCTGACGGCGGCGCGGGCCGCCTGCGCCCTGCCCGCCCTGCGCAAAGACTTCATGTTCGAGACCTATCAGGTCCATGAGGCGCGCGCCTGGGGTGCCGACTGCATTCTGCTGATCATGGCGTCGCTGACCGATGACGAGGCGGAGCGTTTGCAGGACGAAGCTTTCTCGCTCGGCATGGATGTCTTGGTCGAGGTTCATGACGCGCCGGAAATGGAACGGGCGCTGAAGCTCTCGTCGCCGCTTATCGGCATCAACAACCGAAACCTCAGGACTTTCGACGTCAGTCTGACGGTCAGCGAGATGCTTGCTTCCATGGTGCCGGCAGAGCGGCTGCTCGTCGGCGAAAGCGGCATCTTCACCCATGCCGATTGCAAGCGTCTGCAGGCCGTCGACATCAATACCTTCCTTGTCGGCGAAAGCCTCATGCGCAAGGACGACGTGGCGGCCGCCACCCGCGCGCTGCTCTTTGGCGAAGCCGCCGTCGCGGCCGAATGACATGAGCGGCGCAAAGCCCGGTCTGACCCATATCGATGCCTCCGGCGAGGCTCATATGGTCGATGTCTCCGACAAAGCCGAGACGGTGCGCGTCGCCACCGCCGAGGGCCATGTGAAGATGGCGCCGCAAACGCTCGCGCTCATCCGCCAGGGCAATGCCAAGAAGGGCGATGTCATCGGCACAGCGCGCCTTGCCGGCATCATGGCGGCAAAACGAACCGCCGATCTCATCCCGCTCTGCCATCCGCTGATGCTGACGAAGGTCACGGTCGAGATCGAGGAGGATGCCGCCCTGCCCGGCCTGCGCGTCACGGCAACGGCCAAGCTGACCGGCAAGACCGGTGTGGAGATGGAGGCGCTGACCGCGGTCTCGATCGCTTGTCTGACGATCTACGACATGGCCAAGGCAGCCGACAAGGCAATGGAGATCGGCGGCGTCAGGCTGCTCGAAAAATCCGGCGGCAAATCCGGCGGTTTCCGTCATCCGGAGGCGAAATGAACCTTCTGCCGGTCGCCGAGGCACAGAACCGACTGCTTTCCCGGGCAAAGCCGGTTACAGCATCCGAGACGCTGCCGCTCGCCGAAGCAGAGGGCCGCGTCCTCGCCACAGATCTCACGGCGAGCCTGACACAGCCACCCTTCAATGCATCGGCGATGGATGGCTATGCGTTACGCCGCGACGACGCGCCGGAGCCGGGTGCTGTGCTGAAGGTCATCGGCACCTCGGCCGCCGGCCACGGCTTTGCCGGAAACGTCGGCCACGGAGAAGCCGTCCGCATCTTCACCGGTGCGCCTGTGCCGTCAGGCGCCGACAGCGTCCTGCTGCAGGAGGATGCGGAGCAGATCGAAGGTGGAATCAGAACCAGTTTCCCTGTTCGCCCGGGCCAGCATGTGCGTCCTCGCGGCCAGGATTTCGTCGAAGGCGAAGCCGTGCTGTCGGCCGGAACCGTGCTCGATTTCCCGCGGCTGACGGTCGCCGCCGCCATGAACCGGCCCGATGTCGAGATTCTCAAACGCCCGCTGATCGCCATCCTCGCAACCGGCGACGAACTGCTGCCGCCCGGAAGCACGCCCGGCCCTTCGCAGATCATAGCATCCAATACGTTCGGTATCGCAGCCCTTGCCCGCAAGGCCGGTGCCGACGTGCTCGATCTCGGCATCGTCCCGGACAATAAGGCAAGGATTACCGCGGCGATCGATAAGGCGCGGGGCGCCGAGGCCGATGTCATCGTCACGCTCGGCGGCGCTTCGGTCGGTGATCATGATCTGGTGCAGGCGACGCTGATCGAAGCCGGGATGCAACTCGATTTCTGGCGCATCGCCATGCGCCCCGGCAAACCGCTGATGGTCGGCAGCTTCGGCCAAACGCATGTGCTCGGTCTGCCCGGCAATCCGGTCTCGAGCCTCGTCTGTTCGCAGCTGTTCCTGGAACCGCTGATCCGCAAGCTCGCTTCCCTGCCGCCAGTGCGCCGCGAGGCAACAGTGGAGGCGGCCGTCTCTCTGCGTGCCAATGACCATCGGCAGGACTATATCAGGGCGAAACTTTCGAAATCGGCCGCTGGCAATTGGCTGGCCGAACCTTTCGCCAAGCAGGACTCCTCGCTGATGAAAGTATTTGCCCAAGCCGATTGCCTCATCATCCGCCCACCGCATGCGCCGGAATTACCAGCCGGAGCGCCCTGCCCGGTCATGCTGTTGCGGCCGGACCTTCTGGTTTAGTTGCGTCGTCAGCTATCCCGGAAAGCGAAAAGACGCCCGCCTGCACCGCCTTGTCTGCCGATCCCGCCCCGAAATCCGCAACCCCATGGGTTGCGATTCGCGTGAGTTCCCCGTGTGGGAGATGGGCGCGCTCGGGATCGCCGATCAACACCTCGATACCGGCGGCCTGGCAGCGCCGCAGGAAGGCCATCACCCGTGAAGCAAGTGAGGGATCGTAGAACAGGTCGCCGACCACGAGGAGATCGAGTTCCTCCGGCGGCGGCTCGTCGATGATGTCGGCGGCAACCGCAACGATGCTCACACCGTTCACTGCGGCGTTGAGACCGATTGCGGCAATGGCATTGGCATCGACATCGACCGCCATCACGGCGACAGCCCCGGCCTTGGCCGCCGCGATGGCAACCAGCCCGGAGCCGGCACCGAGATCAATGATGCGGCGGCCGGCAACCACTTCCGGGCACTCGAGCAGATGGCGGGCAAGCACGACGCCGCCGGCCCAGGGATAGGCCCAGTAGGGCGCTGGATCGCCTTCTTCGCTGCCGGCAAGCCGCCAGAGCCCGCTCCTGGGGCCCGCGATATGAAGCAGGATTTCTGGGATTGAGGGAACCGGTGATATCGGCAGATTGGCCTGAATGAAGGCGGCGGGATCGGGATGCGGCATGCCGGAGCGTTTCATCGTCGTCTGCATCCTCCCCATTTAGACACAAGCAGTAGGAAACTGTCGCCCTAAGGGGTCGCCGCCTGCCCCGGCTGCCGCCACCGCCCGGAGACGAGCCACGGGTCTTGACCCCGGCCAGGGCCAGGGTTAGGCGCAATCTTCGTCCAACAAGACAGCAGTGCTGCCCATCGCGAAATCCGATTCAAAAGTCCTCATGTGAATGCGGCATATCGCTGTTCTGCCCGGCGAAATCAGCCGGGCTTCTTCTTCGAAAACTTGTTCTTCGGCCCCGCGTCGCCCTTGCCCTCATATTTCGGGCGTTCGGATTTGCCGCCTTCGAATTTCGGCTTGTCATATCCGGGCTTGTCGGATTTCTGGCGATCGAAGCCAGGCTTGCCGGGTTTCTTGCTCCAGGGTTTGCTGTCTCGCCGCTCCTGGCCGCCATTCTCAGCCGCGGCGTAACCGCCGGCCGAACCCTTGCCGAACTTCTTCGTCGGCCGCTCATCGCGGAAGGAGTCGCCCGGCCGTTCGTCACGCGAGGTCTTGCCGGCATAGGGCTTGGCCGCCGCCGCACGGCTGAAATCCGGTGTACCGGAAAGCCTGGTGACGCGGATGCCGCGTTCCAGCGTCTTGTTCGGGCCGAGAGCCTCCTGGAAACCGTCGGCGCTTGCTACGGCGATCTCGACATAGGTTTCCTCGGGCTGCATCTTGATCGCGCCGATCTCGCGCTTCGTCACGTTGCCATTGCGGCAGAGCATCGGGATGAGCCAGCGCGGCTCCGCATTCTGCTTGCGCCCGACCGAGACGGAGAACCACACGCTGGGGCCGAAATCCTCGCGCGGTCCCTTCTGTGCCGGCGCATAGGGCTCGGCATTGTCGCGACGCTTGCGGTTGCGCTCGTCCTGCACGCTGACTTCGATCAGATCTTCCGGAGCCGAATGATTGGTGCGGTAGAGGCGCAGGAAGGCGGCGGCGAGCTTCTCGGCGCCGTGGCTGGCGAGAAGTTGCTGCACCAGCCCCTGCTCTTCTTCCTGCGGCGCGTCGTGAAAAATCGGATCGGCAAGCAGCCGTTCGTCGTCGCGCTCGTTCACTTCCTCGGCAGATGGCGGTCGCGCCCAGGCAGCTGAAATGCCGGCGTTCTCCAGCAGGCGTTCGGCCTTGCGTCGCGCGTTCAACGGCACGATCATGGCGCTGATGCCTTTGCGCCCGGCCCTGCCGGTACGGCCGCTGCGATGCAGCAGCGTTTCCGGATTGGTCGGCAGGTCGGCATGGATGACGAGATCGAGGCCTGGCAGGTCGATGCCGCGGGCAGCGACGTCGGTCGCGATGCAGACACGGGCGCGGCCGTCGCGCATCGCCTGCAGCGCATGGCTGCGTTCGTTCTGCGTCAGTTCGCCGGAAAGCGCCACGACGTCGAAATTGCGGTTGTTGAAGCGCGCGGTCAGATGATTGACGGCGGCACGTGTCGAACAGAAGACGATGGCGTTGGTCGCCTCGTAATAGCGCAGCACGTTGATGATCGCGTTTTCGCGGTCACTCGGAGCCACGACAAGCGCGCGATATTCGATATCGACATGCTGCTTTTCCTCGGCCGCGGTGCTGATGCGCACGGCATTGCGCTGATAGCTCTTGGCAAGCTTGGCGATCGCCGCCGGCACAGTGGCCGAAAACATCAGCGTCCGCCGTTCGTCCGGCGCCGAATCGAGAATGAATTCCAGGTCCTCGCGGAAGCCGAGATCGAGCATTTCGTCGGCCTCGTCGAGCACCGCGGCCTTCAGCTTCGACATGTCGAGCGCATTGCGGCGGATATGATCGCAGAGCCGCCCCGGCGTCCCGACGACGATATGGGCGCCGCGTTCCAGCGAGCGGCGCTCGCTGCGGATGTCCATGCCGCCGACGCAGCTGGCAATCACCGCGCCGGTCATCTCATAAAGCCATTCGAGCTCGCGTTTGACCTGCAGGGCAAGCTCGCGGGTCGGGGCGATGACGAGGGCGAGCGGAGCACCGGCATTGCCGAAGCGTTCCCTGCCCTCAAGCAGCGTCGGCGCTAGCGCCAGCCCGAAGGCAACGGTCTTGCCGGAACCGGTCTGCGCGGAAACCAGGGCGTCGGACGCGGCGAGATCCGGATCGAGCATCGACTTCTGCACCGGGGTGAGTTCGACGTAACCGCGCTTCTGCAACGCCTTGGCGATCGCCGGAACGACGCCGTTGAATTCTGTCATGAGTTCGATCTTTCGGAGCTGTCAGGCGCGAAATGCGCCATGGCCGGAGCCAGCCGGCGGGATATTTTGCGCCGTTCCTAGCCGCTCCCGCAGCGATTGTCAAAGCGTGCGGCTGCGCCACAGCCAGGCGTCGATATGGCTTGCCCGGCCGCGCAGCTCCGTTTCCAGCGGACCATCCATCCGCCCGGCCTGCAGCAGCGCGCTGTCGGGGCCTGCGGCGCGGACGATTTCGTCGCTCAGCGCCAGTTCCACGCCGTTGCTGGCGGCGACCTCCATCAGCCGGGCGCCGACATTCACCGTGTCGCCGGCCGCGGTGATTTGCTGCCGGTCGCCAGTGCCGAGCCGCGATGCGACGATCGGGCCGCAATGGGCGCCGACCTTGAAGCCGATCTTCTTCTCGGCAAAGCCCGCATGCGCGCCAAGCCAAGCCCGCGTACGCTCGCAGAGGCCGACCGCACAAGCGACGGCGCGGGCTGCATCGTCATCGGCCGGCTCCGGCAGGCCGAACAGGATCATTGCCCCGTCGCCCATAAAGCTGGTGATGGCGCCGCCGTGAGCGCGGGCCTCCTCATCGATGATTTCGAAGAAACCGCTCAGAACTTCGCTGACCTTGACCGGTCCGAGCTTTTCGCTGAACCCGGTGAAACCGGAGAGATCGATGAAGATGACGGCAGCATTCTGCCGCACCGGCGCGGCAAGGAAATTAGGATCGCGCGCCAGCCATTCTCCAAGACCGGGAGCCTCAATGCGCTGCAGAAGGGCGCTCTGCTCGGCGAAATGGCGGGCGCGGCCGCGGTCGAGCCAGAGTTCGGCCGCACCGAGCATCAATGCCGGCGGCAGCGCTGCGGCGATCGGCAGTGCCGCACTCAGCCAATAACCATGGGCAAAGGCCGACAGATTGAGCATGGCCCAGACCACCAGAACCATCACGATGATGAGATAACCCGCAGCACTCCGCCGCCAGGCCACCAGCGAAACGAGCAGGAGCGCCAGGCCGATGGCCGTGCCGGCGTCGATCAGTCTCATCCTGTGATCGCGCACCATGCCGTCGCTGGTGACGAGATGGGTGATTGCCGTCGACATCACCTCGACCCCGGGCATCACGGGATCGAACGGCGTCGGGAAGACGTCGCCGCCGCCGGTGACCGTCGAACCGATGACGACGATGCGGCCTGCCACCGCCGCTGCCGGCAGCTTGCCGTCAAGCGCATCGGCGGCGCTGAAGGTGGCGATGCTGCCGCGCCCGCCATAGAAGGTCACCGGCAGGCGCTGTCCGATATCCGTGGGGATACGCAGCGCTCCAAGTGTGATGGCATCGCGTTCGATACTCGGATCGGCGCCGAGCGCCACAGAGGCGACACGCAGCGGAAAAGCCGGATCCAGCCGGTCGGCGCTGCGCGAAATCAGCGGAATGAAACGCGGCGTACCGGTCTGATCGGTTGCGACATTGACGATGCCGACCGCGGCCGCCTCGGCAAAGCGCGGGAGCGGCAGCAGAAGCTGGCTTGCCTCGGGGATGGCGGCCAACGGGTCTTCGGCGGCATTGCTGACCCGCTGTCTGCTTTGCGCAAAAGTGGCCGCGCCCGCAATAATGGTCGGCCCTTGACGCAAGGCGACGGTCAGGGCAGCATCACCCTCCTCCGGCCCGGGATCGACGAGCAAGATGTCGAGCGCCAGGGCTTTCGGCTTGCCCGCATTGATCGCGCCGACGAGGTGGGCAAGCGTCGCGCGGTCGAGCGGATAGCCGTGGACGGCGGCGGTTCGGTCATCGATCGCGACGATCGAAACGACGGCCGGCGGCTCTCTTGCCCCGACCACGAGGCTGCGGATATCCGCAAGCGTGGCTTCCACCCGGTCGAGAAGGCGGACTTCGCCGTTGAGATTGAGATAACCGAGTGACGCGCCCCAGAGACCGGCGAACAGCAGCGCGATCACGGTCAGCAGACGATGGCTCATGATATCTATTGGCCGAGGCGGGCAAGAAGGGCAGCGACGCGCGGCGCCGGCCAGCGGCGCACGACAAGGGGTTCGGTTGAGCTGGTCACATCGACGCCCTCGCCTGGCGACAGCACCACGGGTTCGCCGGCCGTTCGACGGACGGCAACGCTGCCCCTGACCACCAGCACCGAGGTCTTGCCGCCTGCGACGTCGACGGCCCATTGCGTGCCGCGCACGGCAGCAATCGCCTGCGGCGTCACCACCTGGAAACCACCTGTGTGCTGACTGCTGTCGACATCGACAAGAATGGCCTTGCGCCGCAGCGACGCTGAGTCGGGACTACCGTCATGGTTGCGGTCGGCAAGGCGGAAAGATGCTCCGGCTTCTGCCGTCACCTTGACGCCGCCGGGGCAGTTCAGCACCTGACGGGCGCCGGCGTCACGCGATATTGCACAGCCTGCAGACTGCGCGAAGGCCGCCCCATGCGGTATGAAGCCGGCAGCCAGCGCGGCGGCAAACAGGTTGCGAAGCGTCGTATGCATCGAAAGCCCCTTTGACCGTACGGAACAGCTTGTGCGAAAGCGCCCGCCAACCGTCTTCTTCCATATCAGCCATGATAGCCGAATTCCGATATTTCCCTAGGCGAAAAAGCAGACCGGTAAAACCACCGGCGACTTCTCAGGGACCACTTCTTACCTGCGGCGCCGGCCCGGCATAACGCGCGCGCGGCCGAATCAACTCTCCGCTCTCGATCTGCTCCATCGCATGCGCGAGCCAGCCGATGGAACGGGCAAGCGAAAAAATGATGATCGGCGCCTCTCGAGGCAGACCGAAGGCGGCGGCCATGGCGGCAAGCGCGAAATCGACATTGACCTTCTCGCCGACCATCTCCTCGCCCGTTTCTCGAAACTCGGCAAATTGCGGCGGCAGGGAAAAGTGCGAAAGCAACGCCAGAGCCCTGATATCGCCATCGGGATAGAGCGGGTGGCCGAAGGCCGCGAGGTGATTGCCCTGGACAAGCGAGCGGCGGATCGCCTGCTCCGCGCCGAGAGCCGAGGATGACTCGATCAGCGCGTTGACACGCTGCCAGGCCGCGCCGTGCAGCGGCCCCGTCAGCGTTGCGAGACCGGAGAGCACGGCGGCCGACAATGCGGCACCCGCCGAGGCGGTGACCCGCGCCGCAAAGGTCGAGGCGTTGAGCTCGTGATCGGCAAGCAGTACCAGCGCCCGGCGCAGGCAATCGGCGGCATCCGGCCGGTCCCAGCTTGCCGCCAGCCGCAGATGCAGCGGCTGGTCCGCAGGCCCCGCCGCCAGCGCATCGGCGATGGTCGAGACAACGCCGTGCGCCTCGCGCCGCAGGGCCACCTGCGATCGACCGAGCGCTGGCAGATCCGCCGTCACCCGCCCTGCCAGCGCCAGGAACGCAGCCTGAATCGAGGGCGGCGCACTTCCGGATCCTGTGCTTGAGAAGAGCGTTGCCGCGCCGTTCCAGAGAAGTGCCGCAGTCTGCTCCAGCGTCGCCGCCTCGGCGAAATCGGTGGCATCCTCTCCGCGATAGAAAAGCCGTCCTGCGATGATGGTGGCGATCGCCGAGGAGAGAACCGGGTCGCCCCAGCGTATCGTCTCGGCGGCAACCGTTTCGGCCTTGCGGCGGCCTGCATGGCGTTCGGCCAGTCGCTGCACGTCGGCAGCCTGGTAGAGGCTGCGGCGCGGATCGGCTGGATCGGGCTTGGCGCGGATGCGCCCGCGGCTGACATTGGCGTAAAGCGTCTGCGGCTTGGTCTTCAGTGCCTGCAGCGCCTGTTCGGCGGTCAGCCACGGCATCGGAGCCTCATATTGATCAATTGCATCAAGATTGACGTCAATGAAACTAGGCCGGATCATTTTTGTGGTAAAGGAGAAACAATATGAAAAATGGCTTGGAAGACGTCATTGCCGCCGAAACGCAGCTCTCGGATGTCGATGGCGAAGCGGGGCGGCTGATTATCCGCGGCGTATCGCTGGATCGTCTCGTCGCGGATGGAACCTATGAGGGCGTCGCCGCCCTGTTGCTCGATGGTCTGATGGAGCGGAGCTTCGATCAAGCGGAGTTGCGCGGCTGGCTGGCGAAAGCGCGAACGAAAATCTTCGTCCATACCGAGGCAGCCGACGCCACCCTGCTCGCGCTGCCGCCGGTCGATGCGATGCGGGCGCTGATCGCACGGCTGCCCGACGGAGAGGATTTCGACACCGCGCTCGGCCTTCTGGCGGCGCCCGCAGTCTTCCTGCCCGCGGTGCTCCGGCTGCAGCGCGGCCAAAAGCCGATCGCTCCCGACGCCGCGCTGTCGCAGGCGGCCGATATCCTGCGCATGTTGACCGGAAAATTGCCGAGCAAGGAGCAAGTGGCGGCGCTCGATACCTATCTCGTGACGATCTCAGACCATGGTCTCAACGCCTCGACCTTCGCATCGCGCGTCATCGCTTCGACCCAAGCCGGCCTCACCTCTTCCGTGCTGGCGGCGCTGGGCGCGCTAAAGGGACCGCTGCATGGCGGCGCGCCGGGGCCCGTCCTCGACATGCTGGATGCAGTGGGAACGGCGGAGAATGCCGGCCGTTGGCTCGGCGAGGCGCTCGATCGCGGCGAAAGGTTGATGGGCTTCGGCCACCGCATCTACCGCGTCCGCGATCCGCGCGCCGATGCGCTGAAAGGCGCGCTGAAGCCGCTGATAGCGTCAGGACAGGTGGACAGCGCCCGCGGTGCGCTGGCGGAAGCCGTAGAGGCCGCAGCATTGGCGATTCTGAAGGCGCGCAAGCCGGACCGGCCGCTCGACGTCAATGTCGAATTCTACACCGCGCTGTTGCTCGAAGCGCTCGGCTTTCCGCGGCAAGCCTTCACCGGCGTGTTCGCTATCGGCCGCACCGTCGGTTGGCTGGCGCATGCGCGCGAACAAGCGCTCAACGGGCGGCTGATTCGTCCGCGTTCGGTCTATATCGGGCCGTTGCCGGCTGCTGCATGAAGGCTGATCCGGAAGGATATCCAGATCGCGCGTAATCGCGCGATCTGGTGCCGCACTCGTCAGACGAGACGGCTCTGTTCCGTTGCAGCTTCGATGAAGCTGGCAAACAGCGGATGCGGGTCGAGCGGGCGGCTCTTCAGTTCGGGGTGATACTGCACGCCGATGAACCAGGGGTGATCGGGATATTCGATGGTCTCCGGCAGGACGCCGTCCGGCGACATGCCGGAGAAGACGAGGCCGCAGCTCTCGAGCCGGTCCTTGTAGTCGACATTGACCTCATAGCGGTGGCGATGACGCTCGGAAATATCGGTCGAACCGTAGATTTCCGAGATCTTCGTGCCCTTCTTCAGCGCCGCCTTATAGGCGCCGAGGCGCATCGTGCCGCCGAGATCGCCGGCCGCGGTGCGCTTCTGCAGCTCGTTGCCCTTGACCCATTCGGTCATCAGGCCGACCACCGGTTCCTTCGTCGGGCCAAATTCGGTCGACGAAGCGACCTGCACGTCGGCCAGATTACGCGCCGCCTCGATGACGGCCATCTGCATGCCGAAACAGATGCCGAAATACGGCACCTTGCGCTCGCGGGCGAAGCGCGCCGCATGGATTTTACCCTCGGAGCCTCGCTCGCCGAAGCCGCCCGGCACTAAGATGCCATGCACCTTTTCCAGATAGGGCGCCGGATCTTCCTTCTCGAAGATCTCGGACTCGATCCATTCGAGATTGACCTTGACGCGATTGGCGATGCCGCCGTGATGCAGCGCCTCGATCAGCGACTTATACGCATCCTTGAGGCCGGTATATTTGCCGACGATCGCGATCGTCACCTCGCCTTCTGGCGTACGGATGCGGTTGCAGACCTCTTCCCACTGGTCGAGGCGCGGCTTCGGCGCCGGCTCGATCCCAAAAGCGGCGAGCACTTCGTCGTCGAGGCCTTCCTTGTGGTAGGCGATCGGGACGTCATAGATATTGGCGACATCGAGCGCCTGGATGACGGCGGACGGGCGCACATTGCAGAACAACGAGAGTTTGCGGCGCTCCGCTTCCGGAATTTCGCGATCGGCGCGCACCAGCAGGATATCGGGATGAATGCCGAGCGCCTGCAGTTCCTTCACCGAATGCTGGGTCGGCTTGGTCTTGAGTTCGCCGGCCGCCGGAATATAGGGCATCAGCGTCAGATGCACATAGACCGCGGTGCCGCGCGGCAGGTCGTTGCCGAGCTGGCGGATCGCCTCCATGAACGGCATGGCCTCGATGTCGCCGACCGTGCCGCCGATCTCGCAGATGACGAAATCGTAATCCTTATTGCCCTCGGTGACGAAATCCTTGATCTCGTTGGTGACGTGCGGGATGACCTGCACCGTCGCGCCGAGATAGTCGCCGCGCCGTTCCTTGTCGATGATGTTCTTATAAATGCGGCCGGTGGTGATGTTGTCGGTCTTGGTCGCCGAACGCCCGGTGAAGCGCTCGTAGTGACCAAGATCGAGATCAGTTTCCGCGCCGTCGTCGGTGACGAAGACCTCACCGTGCTGGGTCGGGCTCATCGTGCCCGGATCCACGTTCAGATAGGGGTCGAGCTTGCGAAGCCGGACCCGATAACCACGAGCTTGCAGCAAGGCTCCGAGAGCCGCGGCCGCGATTCCTTTTCCGAGGGAGGAAACCACGCCGCCAGTGATGAATACGTATCGCGCCATGGGATTCACCGGATACCTTTTCAAAAACGATTCCACCAGCCCAAAAATTCTTTTCCAGAACTTTCGAAGCCTGACGCGGAATCTGAACAAAAGAAAACCGGCAGACCCGAGGGCCTGCCGGCGGTTTATGTCGAAGACCGGTTTACTGTCCCGTCGGGACGCCGGAGGGCTGAGCCGGCGCCGGCGCGGCCGGAGCTGCTGGCGTTGCGGGGGCAGTCGTTGCCGGTGCGGTTGCTGCCGGCGCATCCGTTGAAGGCGCGCTGGCCGCCGGGGCCTGGGCTGCCGGAGCCTGCGGAGCGGGCGCGGCGGCGCCGCTGCTCGGAACTCCGTTGCCGGCCGGCTGGCTGGCCGGAGCCTGTGCACCGCCGCCAAGCGAATCGAGAATGCCGTTGCCCTGACCACTCGTGGCCGGGATGCGGTTGAGGATGTCGCTTGGGCGGCCCTCGTAACGCGTCAGTATGCCGAGGCCAAGCGACGTCAGGAAGAACAGCGTGGCGAGGATGGCGGTCGTCCGCGTCAGCGCATTGGCCGTGCCACGGGCCGACATGAAGCCCGAACCGCCGCCGATACCGAGGCCGCCGCCTTCCGAGCGCTGGATGAGCACGACGCCGACGAGGGCGAGCACGATCATAAGATGGATGACAATCAATACTGTCTGCATGGGTCCAGTCCTGCCCGCCGGAAGACGGACATAATTGAAAATTCTGGCGGCTCTTTACATGAGGCGTTCATCTATTCCAAGCCCTTCGGCCGAGAATACGCCCGGATTGAACGAATAACCCGGGAATAAACAAAGCCTCAGGCGAGCAGCGCCTCGTACGCCCGGTAGATGGCAAGGAAGTCGGTGGCTTTCAAGCTCGCCCCGCCGATCAGCGCGCCGTCGACATTGGAAATGCCCATCAGTTCGCCGGCATTGGCCGGCTTCACCGAGCCGCCATAGAGAAGCCGCATCTTGCGGCCCTCTTCGCCGAAGCGTGCCGCCATTTCGGCGCGCATGAAGGCATGCGCCTTTTCCACGTCGCCCGAAGTCGGCGTCACACCGGTACCGATCGCCCAGATCGGCTCATAGGCGATGACAGTATTCTCGGCGGTTGCGCCATCGGGAACGGAAGCCGAAAGCTGGCGCTTGATGATGTCGAGCGCCTGCCCGGCGCGGCGTTCGTCTGCAGTCTCGCCGATGCAGATGATCGCCGTCAGCCCGGCGGCAAAGGCGGCCTCCGCCTTGGCGCGCACCAGGTGGTCCGTTTCGGCGTGATCGGTGCGGCGTTCGGAATGGCCGACGATCACGTAGGTGCCGAAGCTGTCAGCGATCATTTCGGCCGAGATGTCGCCGGTATGTGCCCCGGACGCCTTCTGATGGCAGTCCTGCGCGCCGATCGAAAGCGGGCTGTCGGTGCAAAGCGCGGTCGCCACATAGAGCAGCGTCGCCGGCGGGCAGATCAGCGCCTCGACCTTGTCGGCGAGCGGCGGGCGAACACCCTCGGCGATCGCCTTGATCTGATCCAGAGAGGCACGCGTGCCGTTCATTTTCCAATTTCCCGCCACGAGCGGGCGCACGTCAGGTGTCATGCCGGCCTTCCCTCAATCTGCTTATGCTGCGGCCATATCAAAAGCTTGCGGCAAAGAAAAGCGTGATGCCCTTGACGTAAGGGGAATCTCGGCGATCCCAGGCAGATTTTGCCGAAAATCCGCCGCTAGGCCGCAAGAATCCAATTCAACACCCTGCGCCAGTCGATCATCCGGATCGGCGTTCCGTGATTGCCGGTCTGAAACAGCGTGAAGCGCGTCGGATATTTTGCCTTGTGCAGTTTTTCGAACAGCGTCTGCTGGTCGCTGGCGGCATAGACCGGATCGCGGCTGCCATGCGCGAACCAGAGCGGCAGTTTCGCTTTGTAGAAGGCGCTTCTGGTGAAATCAGGATCGGTAACCCCGCTCATCACAAGCATGCCCTTCAGCCGTTGGACGCTGGCCTCGTCGCGGGCAATGCCCCAGCAGACCTGGCTGCCCATCGAGGCGCAGGAGAGAATGACCGGACGGCCGGGCGATTGGGCGCTGGCATAACGGATGAGGCCGGCAATGGCGGCAACGCCGTTGCTGTCGAAGCTCTTGACCGTCGGCGAATAATAGACGCCGCCATTGCCGGCGGCGAGGTTCTTCAGCCGGTTGAAATTGCCGCCGAAGCTGTAGTCGTTGGCCCCGAGCCGGCGGTCGCCGTCGCGGCCGTGGATGAAAATCACCGTGAATGCGGCATTTTGCGTCGGTCCCACCCTGGTGACATCGAGACTGATGCCGTCGAGGGAGAGCGTTTCGTCTGCCTGGGCCTTGCGGATGCCGAGCGCCACGTACTTCTGCTGCACCCGCTTTTGCGGGACCTGGTCGCGGCCGTTGATATCGCGCATCTCGTTATAGTCGATGACCTCGAACGCACCGTCGTCGCCCGTCTGGAGAATGGTCTGCTTCGAGAACAGTTCGTCCTTGAAGGGCGCCAGCGCGCCGGCCGCCTGCGCCGGCCCGCCTGATGACAGCATGGTCGCAGACAGAAAAAACGCCGCAATTGCGGTGATAACAGTGCAATCACTTGTGGACATTCGCATGCGGATGGTTTCCTGAAGCCTGCCGCCGCTTGCCATTCCGCGCCCGGCAACGCAAATCATGTGTCAAACTCCGCCAAAATTGGCGGTGTCGCGTATAGAGGTGCTTTCTGGCAGAATCTGCCTGATTCGCAAACGTGACATCAAATGCGGTGATTTTGGGTCGGCGGCGGATGCAAGCCCAAGACAGGATGAAGATCTGAACGGCTCCATGGACGACAGCAACGACCTTTTTTCCGGACTGCCCCTCTCTGAAAAACGCGAGGAGGCGCTCAAGCCAGCCACGCCGGCTGAGCGGCCAGCGCCCGCCGCTGCGACGCCGCCCGCCGCCTCTGCGCGCCCGGCGCCCGCCGGATCGAATGCGGACGAATACGGCGCCTCGTCGATCCGCGTCCTCGAAGGCCTCGAGCCGGTGCGCATGCGCCCGGGCATGTACATCGGCGGCACCGACGAAAAGGCGCTGCATCACCTCTTTGCCGAAGTCATCGACAATGCGATGGACGAGGCGGTCGCCGGACACGCCAATTTCATCGAAGTGCATCTCGATATGCAGGGTCATCTCACCGTCACCGACAACGGCCGCGGCATTCCCGTCGAGAACCATCCGCAGGTTCCGGGCAAATCGACGCTCGAAGTCATCATGACCAAGCTGCATGCCGGCGGCAAATTCGACGGCAAGGCCTACGAGACATCGGGCGGTCTGCACGGCGTCGGCGTCTCGGTCGTCAATGCGCTGTCCGACTTCCTCGAGGTCGAGGTCGCGCGCAACCGCAAGCTCTACCGCCAGCGTTTCTCCCGCGGCCTGCCACAGGGCGGGCTCGAGGAATTGGGTGACGTCCACAATCGCCGCGGCACGCGCGTGCGCTTCCATCCCGACGCCCAGATCTTCGGCGAGCATATGAAGTTCGATGCCGCCCGTGTCTTTCGCATGGCGCGCTCCAAGGCCTATTTGTTCGGCGGCGTCGAAATCCGCTGGAGCTGCGACGCGGGCGTTCTGCCGGAAGGGTCGGAGGTGCCCGACAAGGCGGTCTTCCACTTCCCCGGCGGCCTCAAAGATTATCTCCAGGCGACGATGGGCAAGGAGTTCACCGTCACCCGCGAGATCTTCGCCGGCAAGACCGAGAAGGCCAGCGGCCACGGCTCGATGGAATGGGCGATCACCTGGTACGGCGGCGATCCGCAGGTGCATTCTTATTGCAATACCATCCCGACCCCTGAAGGCGGCACGCACGAGGCTGGCCTGCGCATCGCGCTGACCAAGGGGCTGAAGGCCTATGCCGAACTGACGCAGAACAAGCGTGCGGCGCAGATCACCACCGACGATGTGATGATCTCGGCCGTCGGCATGCTGTCGGTCTTCATCCGCGAGCCGGAATTCGTCGGCCAGACCAAGGACAAGCTGGCGACCGTCGAGGCCCAGCGCATCGTCGAGAACGCGTTGCGCGACCCCTTCGATCACTATCTCGCCGACAATCCGAACGAAGCGGCCAAGCTGCTCGATTGGGTGATCGAGCGCGCCGAGGAGCGCCTGCGCCGCCGCAAGGAAAAGGAAGTCAACCGCAAGACGGCGGTGCGCAAGCTGCGCCTGCCCGGCAAGCTCGCCGACTGCTCACAGAATACCGCCGATGGGGCCGAACTCTTTATCGTCGAAGGTGACTCGGCAGGCGGTTCGGCAAAGCAGGCGCGCAACCGCGCCAACCAGGCGATCCTGCCGCTGCGCGGCAAGATTCTCAACGTCGCCAGCGCCGGCCGCGAGAAATTCGGCGCCAATCAGCAGCTCGCCGATCTCATCCAGGCGCTCGGCTGCGGCACCCGCGCAAAGTATCGTCAGGAAGACCTGCGCTACGAGCGCATCATCGTCATGACCGATGCAGACGTCGACGGCGCCCATATCGCTTCGCTGCTCATAACCTTCTTCTATCAGGAAATGCCGGAGCTGGTGCGCGGCGGTCATCTCTTCCTTGCCGTTCCGCCGCTCTACAAGATCACGCAAGGGGCGAAATCCGCCTATGCCCGCGACGATAATCATCGCGCCGAACTGATGCAGACGGAATTCAAGGGCAAGGCCAAGGTGGAGATCAGCCGCTTCAAAGGTCTCGGCGAAATGATGCCCGCCCAGCTCAAGGAAACCACCATGGACCCGTCCAAGCGCACCCTCCTCCGGGTGCTGATCGACGAGGTGGATTTCGAAGGCACCCGCAGCGCTGTCGACGATCTGATGGGCACCAAGCCCGAGGCCCGCTTCCGCTTCATCCAGGAGCGCGCCGCCTTCGCCGAGAACCTCGATATCTAAGCAGGCCCGAGGCGCCCCGAGCCTTCGACAGATACTTCCGGCGCACCATCACCGGCGAACCGAAGGCGCAATATGTTTACCCGGTCTCGCCGATCCCGCAGGCCGCCGCCAAGGCCGACGGCGGCAATGACAATGGCATGTCGGACATGCTCGCTCTCGACGATCACCGCCTGCTCGCCGTCGAGCGAAGCTATGCCGCGGGCGTCGGCAATAACATCAAGATCATGGTGCTGGATCTCGCCGACGCGACCGACATATCCGCCATCGCATCGCTCGCCAAGAACGACCAGCGTGTCGTCCCGGCTCGCAAGAGCCAGATCCTTGATCTCAGAGCAATCGGCCTTGTCCCCGACAATATCGAGGCCATGTCGCTCGGCAAGACCAAGGATGGAACCGACGTCCTCATTCTCGGCTCGGACAATAATTTTTCGGCCAGCCAGAAGACACAATTCTACGCCTTCAAGGTTCTCGGCCGACCGCACCAGTAAGACGCCCTGTTGACGGCCGAATAGCGATGCTTTGTATACGCTTTGACGGCGCGGACCTTGAAACCGCCGGGTTGATGGCCCATAACCAGAATACAAGAATAAGAAGAGGCGCGCGTGGGTGTGTTCAATCGTCAGAAAAGCAATCATGAGTCGCGATGGCTAGGGCCGTCGGCGCCAACTCGGACGCCGCTGATCCCCTCAATTTCGGCGGCGCGGTGGTTGCTGGTGCTGATCGCCGCCGCCGGCGTCTATTTCTTCTACGGTTTCCTGGTGCCGGTGCTGGCAGCCCTCGTCATCGGCTTCGCCAGTTGGCCGCTCTATCGCAAGCTTCTTACGCGCGTCGGCGGGAATACGACGATTGCCGCGACTATCGCCATCCTCATGATCATCACCTTCCTGGTCATCCCGATCGGGTTTGCAGTCACCTATACGACGGGCGAGGTGCGCAACTGGGTCGCGTGGGCGATCCATGCCAATCGCGCCGGTGCCGAAACGCCGAACTGGATCGTGGCTCTGCCCTGGGTAGGAGCCTATCTGGATGAAGTCTGGACAAAATATATCGGCAGTCCGGGCGCCTTGGGTGAACTTATTCAGGCCGTCAGCGGCGCCAATATCGGCAACATCTATCGGGCCGTGCTTGCAGCCGGCGGCGGCGCCTTCCACCTTCTCCTGACGCTGCTCTTCATGCTGATTGCGCTGTTCTTCGTCTATCGCGACGGCTTCTCCTTCTCCAAGCAGATCGACATGCTGGGCGAACGCATCCTGCCGAACCGTTGGGAGCGCATTTCCCGCGTCGTCCCGGCGACGATCAGCTCCACCGTCATGGGCATGACGTTGATCGCGATCGGCGAAGGCATCGTGCTGGGCCTTGCCTATTGGATTGCCGGCGTGCCGTCGCCGGTGACGCTCGGCGTGCTGACCGGCGTGATGGCGCTGATACCAGGCGGTGCGCCGCTCTCTTTCACACTGGTCTCAATCTATCTCCTGGCGAGCGGAGCGCATGTCGCCGGCGTCGGTCTTTTCGTCTGGGGCACGGTGGAACTCTTCATCGTCGACAAGACGCTGCGGCCGAAACTTGTCGGCGGTCCGATCAAGCTGCCCTTCCTACCGACCTTTTTCGGGCTCGTCGGCGGCGTCAAGACAATGGGCTTCCTAGGCCTCTTCATCGGCCCGGTGTTGATGGCGCTTATCGTCGCCATCTGGCGCGAATGGATCCACGAGGCCCGCAACGCCGAGAACAGCGAGAGCGTGCCGCAAATCGTCATCGACGAACAGGCTCCGCCGCCGTCTAAACCGATCCCCCGCGTCGCCGAAGGCTGAAGCCTACGCAGCTGCCTAGGCCAGCTGCTTTTCCATGAACAGGCTGAGCGGATCCGGCAGATAGGCGCCGAAGGCCTCGATCTCCCGATATCCGTATTTGCGATAGAGCGCGATCGCCTCGGGCTGGTAGATGCCGGTTTCGAGCCGGATCGCCATCACTCGTTTTTCCCTCGCGACCGCCTCCAGCGCCTTCATCAGGCCGCTGGCGATCCTCAGTCCCCTCGCCTGCGGGTCGACGAACATGCGTTTGATCTCTGCCGTACCGTCGCCGGCCTCCACCAACGCGCAGCATCCGACGATAGCGCCGTGGTTGCGCGCGACGAAGAAACTCACCGAAGGCTTTTCCAGGACAGAAAGATCCACCAGATGATTGCTCTCGGCCGGGTAGAGCGACTGCGCATAGGCATCGGAAAGGTCGAGAAGGCGGATGACGCCCTCCTGCCGCGGCGGCTCCTGGGCAATGGTGACGGACATGCTGGCTCCCGATACTTGCGAGGCGCAATTTTTGCCTGACATGACGCAGAGTAATGCTCCTGCCTTCATTCGGTTGGAATTGCGCCGTCTAAGACGATGTTAGGTTCAATAGCCAAGGAAGCAGAAGATGCAAGCGGTGCTCATCGCGATGACGATTCTCGGTTGCGACGATTCCGTCAGCCAATGCAGCTATGTAGCGACCGTCGACAAGCGTTGGGAAACGGTTGCCGCCTGCGACGCCGAGGCAGAGCGCCGGCTGAAGGCCTATGCCAATGTCAGCTATCCCTCGGTGATCGCGGTCTGCGAGGCGCCGAAAGCGGTCGCCGCCGCCGAGCCGCCGAAGCCGGCGCCCGTGCTGGGCCCGATTCCTGCGCCCGAGCCTGTCGAAGAACCCGTGGGAAAACTTGCGAGCTTCGCTGAAAATATCGCCGGCCAGGTCCGCGCGCATCTTCCGTCGGGACAGGACGTCAAGGAAACGCTTTCGAAGCCGGTGCATTTCGTATCCGCCGGCTATTCCTGGGTGGTGACACGGATATCCGATTAGGCCGCTGCAAGAGCCGCATAGACGCGCGCCGATTGTCGCTGTTCGGCGACATGCAGCTTCTCCACCATGTCGAGCAGTTCGCCGACCGCACCGTGTGCGCCGTCGTGATGGCGGAATTTTTCGAGCAGACGACCGCAGACCGTGCCGAGCACGCTGCCGGGTGCCTTCCGTGCCGCCTCGCGCCACAGAAGCGTCGCCTCCACGAAGATCACGCTGATATCCCTCGGCAGGCCAGCGGCTTCATAGAGCGCCCGCACCGCATGCATGCGTCCCGTCGCCAGGATCGAGCGCACGCGGCGCTCGCCGCAGCCTGTCAGATCGACAATCGCTCCAGCGAAGAAGTCCACCTTCCCGCAGCAGAGGGCGTGCATCAAAAACGACGGCGTCAGGCGGCCGTTGAGGCGCAAATGTTCGACGAGGTCGGGTATCTCCCGCGGCGCGATATCGCCAGCGATCGATACGATCGCCGCTTCCGTCGCCTCGCGGCTGATCCGCTGCAGCCGCTGCAACCCGATCGCCGCCTGAGCGAGCGGCAGACCGACGAGCGCATTGCTGACGTGCTGGGTGAGCAGCTGGCGGGCATCGGCCGGAAGATCGCTGCGCTCGAGAAGCAGATTGCGGATATCGCAGCAGTCGCCGAGCCGTCCGGCGATGCGCTTCAACGAGTGGCCGGAAATGACAGCGCCCTCATTATCGAGCAGGCAGAGCAATTCTTCTTCATCGCCAACCTCGGCAAGGGCGGCTGAAACCGGGCGCGTCACACGCGCCCTCGCCGCGATCAGCATTCGGGTTGCGCCATTGCCGCGAGCGGCGAGATCGACGAGATCGGCATCGGTCAGAAGCGGTGAACAGGTAACCGCGTGGCAGGCGATCTCAGGCTGATCCGCGGCAAGCGAAAGGACCAGGCTGCGCGGCGCATCTGGCGACCAGGCGACCGCCTCGGCAAGAGCAAGCCGAACGCGCGGCGACGGATCGTCGAGCAGAAAGGTCATCGCCATCTCGGCCGCTGCCCGCTCCTCCGCGCTCATCCGGGATTGCAGATAGGCTCGACCAAGTGCGTTCGCGGCCCGGGCCCGGTCGCCGGTCTTGGCGGTTTCGATCCAACGAAGGAAAGCTTCTATGATCACGCGACGCCCCAGCACTTGAACGCGATTCCCTCGCGTCCTTTCATTGCCGCGACCGTAGCGGCAAAAGGTTTAAGATTGGTTCACCATGTTTCTTAAGCCTTTGTATGCCTTGCGCTCAGGCCTCCACCTTCGGCAGTTGCGGCCGGAGCATCTCGAACACATCGCTGCCCTCGCTGTAATCCATGTAGCCCATGCGGGCCACAGGCCGGGCTATCGACATGTCGAGGCGTCCGTCCCTGACTATCGCCTCATCGAGGCGAATGCCAATGACCTCGCCGAAGACGAGGACGTTTTCGGACGGCGCGCCCGACAGCGTCGTCGGTTCGATGATCTCGGTAACCCTGCACTCGAGCACCGCGAAAGCCTCGCCGACATAGGGGGCGTCGATGAGTTCGGCCTGCTTCGGCGTCAGTCCGGCGAAGCCGAATTCGCTTTCGCCATAGGGCAGTGCAGCTGAAGAAAGGTTCATCTTCTCGGCGAGATCGCGGCTGACGAAATTGCATGTGAAGACGCCGGTCTCGGCGGCGTTGCGCTGGCTGTGCTTGCGCCCGGCGGAAGAAAACATCACCAGTTTCGGCCGGTCGGCGACGGCGTTGAAGAAGGAATAGGGCGCGAGATTGATCGAGCCATCCCTGCCCTTGCTGCCGATCCAGCCGATCGGCCGCGGCGACACGATCGCCTTGAAGGGATCATGCGCCAGCCCATGGCGGTTGGTGTCGGTCGTGTAGAACATCAATCCTCTCCGCCGATCCAGGTGACGGTGTCGGCAAGCTCCGGCCGCGGCCGCTCAATTGCCGGAAATGTCGTCGAGCCGATATGGATGAAGCCCGCCACCTTTTCATCGGATCCGACGCCGAGCAGCCGATAGGCGCGCTCGTCATAGGCGAACCACTCCGTCAGCCAGTTGGCGACGTAGCCATTGGCATTGGCTGACAGGATGACGTTGAGGCACAGAGCCCCGGCCGACATCAGCTGCTCCCATTCCGGGATCTTGATATGCGGCCCCGCCCTGCTGACTACGGCCACGACCACAGGCGCACGGGTGAAGCGGGTGCGCTCGACCTTGATCATCTCTTCCGAAAGATCCGGTTTAGTCTCGAGCGCCAGCTTCAGCAGCGCCTCGCCGAGACGGACTCGTTCCTGCCCGCGGTAGACGATGAAGCGCCAGGGCGCGATCTTGCCGTGATCGGGAACACGCAAGGCAAGACGCAGGATTTCCTCGATTTCGGCCTTCTCTGGGCCGGGTTCGCACATCTGGAAAGCAGGGATGGAGCGGCGCACGGCGAGGTAGTCGATCAGCTTGATATCGGATTTCATGCGGGAGAAGCTTTCATTTTTATGCTGCTGCAAAGCGTGGGTCTTGAATTTGCCATCGCGTTGGTCTTGAAGTGGCCTTTGCGATTTCAGAAGTCAATCGGTTCACGAAACAGATGTTTGGCATTTCGCCTTTTGCACGCCTCGGCCTCGCCATCGCCCTGATGGTCGTCACGCCCCTCGGCGCCGGCGCACAAGACGCCTTCAAGGACTTCAAGCAGATCGAATCGACGCCGAAAATGCCAAAGCTCAACGCTTTCGTGGCGCCCGGCACCGCCCCCGAAGCCGGCAAGTTGCGCGACGTCGCGATGGAAGCCAAACTGACCGCCGACGGCACGCCTGTCGAGGATGGTCTGTCCTGGTACGTCTTTAGCCCGATCGCCGGAACCGACGGCAAGCTGCCGCTGATCGCCAGCGCCAAGGGCGGACCTGCCGCCTTCCAGCTCGCTCCGGGCGATTATTTCGTCAATGTCTCCTTCGGCCGCGCCGGCGTCACCAAGAAGCTGACGGTACCGGTCGACGGCGCGGTCGACAAGCAGGTGATGGTGCTCGATGCCGGCGGCCTGCTGCTCAATGCCGTCTCCGGCACCGATGCCCGCATTCGACCCGATGAGTTGAGCTTCTCGATTTATTCCTCGGAAGTGCGCGACGATGGCGAGCGGGGCCTCGTCGTGGCCGACGTCTCACCGAACACGGTCGTGCGCCTCAACGCCGGCACCTATCATATCGTTTCCGAATATGGCAACGTCAACGCCGTCATCCGCGCCGACATCCAGGTCGAGGCCGGCAAACTGACCGAGGCGACGATCCAGCACCGCGCCGCCCAGATCACCTTCAAGCTGGTCTCCGAAGCCGGCGGCGAGGCGATCGCCGATACGGCCTGGTCGATCCTGACGGCGGCCGGCGACAGCGTCGGCGAAAGCGTCAGCGCCTTCCCGACCATGGTGCTTGCCGAAGGCGAATACTCGGCCGTAGCCCGCAACAAGGACAAGATCTACCAGCGCGATTTCACCGTCGTCGCCGGCAGGAACACCGATGTCGAGGTTCTGATGAAGGACCAGGAACCCCAGCAGCCGGCCAGTGCGGCGCGCACGGTGCAGCAGGTGCCCGCCGGCACGCCGCCGTCGCCGGGCGTCCAGCCGGCTCCGGAAGAACCGCTGCCCTCCTACGAACAGCTCGTGCCGCAGGGCGGCGACGGCGCCAGCCTCGATTGACCTTACCGCAAGCGGTGTCGGCTCAGCCACGGTCTCGGCCGCTTTGAGGGCGGCGCCATCGAGAATACGGCCTCATGGAGGCGGGCGAGCAGATCTTTGCAGTTGTTACCCGTGCTCAATGACTCCCAGCACTGCCGATGCCGAAAGGATGGTTGGCGACGACGACGATCGGTTCAGCGGGAACGGGTTCGAGCGGCCAGTGGCCCTTGACCTCGATCGCGACGTCGATGAGATCGAGCGTCCTGGCGAAGACGCGATCGCTTTTGTCGATGATGTCGCGGCGCCAGATCTTGTAGAGGCCGACATAATCATCGCGGCCCGAAAGCCCTTCGATCGAGCGGATCAGCCACCGCTTCAGCCGCGGGTCCGCGTCTGTGGCATAAGATAGTTCTTTGAAGCACACGCCGGCCTCGAGATGATCCGCTCTCCGTTGGCGACGACAATATTGCGATTTCGTATCAGATTTCCGACAGCGCCGGATGGCGCTGCCGGATAGGATGTTTTCACGCCGCCTTGGCGTTTTTTGCCTCGGCCTTGCGGCGAATATCCGGCGGCGTCGCCTCGAGCGTCAGGCTCTCGACAGCGGCGTCGAGCCCCATCGAAACCTGGTCCTGTCTGCCGAGGCGGCGAATATTGACGGTGCGCTCCTCGGCTTCCTTCCTGCCGCAGACGATGATCACGGGGACCTTGGTGACCGAGTGCTCACGGATCTTGTAGTTGATCTTCTCGTTGCGGAAATCGGTCTCGACGTTGAGCCCGGCATCACGCAGCGCCTCGGCCACCTCAAGCCCGTAGGCATCGGCCTCCGAGGTGATCGTCGCCACCACCACCTGCAGCGGCGATACCCAGAGCGGCATATGGCCGGCGAAGTTCTCGATGAGGATGCCGAGGAAGCGTTCCATCGAGCCGCAGATGGCGCGGTGGATCATCACCGGCTGCGTCTTTTCGGAGTTGCTGTCGATGTAGAAGGCGCCGAACCGTTCCGGCAGGTTGAAGTCGACCTGCGTCGTGCCGCACTGCCATTCGCGGCCGATGGCATCCTTCAGCGTATATTCGAACTTCGGACCGTAGAAGGCGCCCTCGCCCGGCAGGATGCCGGTCTTGATGCGGCCTTCTGACTGGGCCTCGATCGTCTTCAGCACATCGGTCATGACAGCTTCGGCGCGATCCCAGAGCGCGTCGGAACCGACACGCTTTTCCGGACGGGTCGAAAGCTTGACGACAATTTCCTTGAAGCCGAAATCTTCATAGACCGAGAGGATCAGGTCGTTGATCTTCAGGCATTCGGCCGCCATCTGCTCGTCGGTGCAGAAGATATGCGCGTCGTCCTGCGTGAAGCCGCGCACGCGCATCAGCCCATGCAGCGCCCCCGAAGGCTCGTAGCGATGCACCAGGCCGAATTCGGCAAGCCGGATCGGCAACTCGCGATAGGACTTCAAGCCATGCTTGAAGATTTGCACATGCCCCGGGCAGTTCATCGGCTTGAGGGCGAAGACGCGGTTGTCCGCTTCCTTGTCATCGGGATGGGTCATCGCATGCGCCGATTTCACGGCGAACATGTTTTCCTGATACCAGCCCCAATGACCCGAGGTTTCCCAAAGTGACGTGTCGAGCACCTGCGGCGCGTTGACTTCCTGATAATCTGCAGCGAGCCGGCGGCGCATATAGGCGACGAGCGTCTGGAAGATGCGCCAGCCCTTGCCATGCCAGAAGACGACGCCCGGGCCTTCCTCCTGGAAGTGGAAGAGGTCCATCTCGCGGCCGAGCTTGCGATGGTCGCGCTTCTCGGCTTCGGCCAGCATATGCAGGTAGTTGTCGAGATCGGCCTGATCAGCCCATGCCGTGCCGTAGATGCGCGACAGCATGGCGTTGTTGCTGTCGCCGCGCCAGTAGGCGCCGGCAACCTTCATCAGCTTGAAGGCGGTGCCGACCTGGCCGGTGGAGGCCATGTGCGGACCGCGGCAAAGGTCGAACCAGTCGCCCTGATGATAGATCTTCAGATCCTGCCCTTCCGGGATCGCATCGACGAGCTCGACCTTGTACTGTTCGCCCTTGGCGGCAAAAACTTCCTTGGCCTTCTCGCGCGACCATATCTGCTTGGTGAAGGGCGCGTTGCGGGCGATAATCTCCTTCATCTTCTTTTCGATCTTCGGCAGATCGTCGGGCGTAAACGGCTCGTTCTTAGCGAAGTCGTAATAAAAGCCGTTTTCAATGACCGGGCCGATCGTCACCTGGGTGCCGGGCCAGAGTTCCTGCACGGCCTCGGCCATCACGTGTGCGGCGTCATGGCGGATAAGCTCCAGTGCGCGCCCGTCCTTGCGCGTGATGATTTCGATCTTGCCATCCGTGACGGCATCGGAAAGGTCGCGCACGGCGCCGTTGATCGCGATGGCGACGGCACTCTTGGCAAGCGACTTCGAAATGGATTCGGCGACATCCTTGCCGGTTGCGCCAGCCGGGAAGCTGCGCACGGAACCATCGGGAAATGTCAGGGAAACAGCTTGGGACATTGAAATTCTCCTTGTCCAGTCCCGCCAACGAATGCGGGTGGTTGAAACGAAGCGCCTCCGTCCTTTGGACGGCGCTGCCGCCTGATACTCAGATTTCCCTCTGGAGTAAAGGAGGAGCGGGCCTACATGATCATTTGCGCGAGGCCGCAGACCGTGTTCCAGTTGCGCATCGTGCCAATGCCTATCCGCTTGGTCGTCAGCGCCGACAGCAGTTTGGATTGGCTCGGTTTGCCGGCAAAATCGATCCAGAGGTCGCCGCCGACGATGGCGATGCGCTGGCCTTCCATCATCAGCGGCTTCAAAGCCTCGACCTTCTTCGGGTCGACCGGCAGGCGCATCACCCGGACGATTACCTGGTCGCCGCTGCCGTCCCTGAACGGATTGGTGCTGCAAAGCGCCATCCAGGTGCAGTCGCTGCGCACGATGATATCGACATGTTTGCCGAACTTCTCCTCAAACGCGGCCTCAAGCGCGACTTCGAGTTCATGCGGCCGCATTTCGTCGGCCTCGAAAACGAGATTGCCGGTCGAAACCAGCGTGCGCGGTTCGCGATAACCAAGCTCTTTGGCAAGCGCGCGCAAATCTTCCATGATCACGCGGCGATCGGGCGTCAGGACGATGCTGTGCAGGAGGGCGATGAAGGTGCTCATGGCCGCCAGGACTCCTCGTTATCCCAGGTGAGAACCCACGATCACCGAATGGTGACCGTACCCCGTCCGTCGTCGCTGCAGGCTCTCCGCCACGCACGCATCATTGCCTGGTATCGTCATGGCGCTCACCCTCTTTTGCGTCCGAGGGAGAAATACCGCCAGGGCGTCCACCAGTAGAAGCCGTCGCCGAGCGCCGCAGGCACCGGGTCGAGCCCGCTGGTGCCTCCCGGGCCGCAGCGGCTGACGCGAAACAGCGTCAGCCAGCCGCCGGCCCACAATCCGTGCCGGGCAACCGACTCATAGCCATATTCGGAGCAGGTCGGGATATGTCGGCAGGAATTGCCGACAAAGCCGGACAGCGTCAACTGATAGAGGCGGATCAGCCCCATGCCGAGCAGGCGGTCGGGGGTCTTGCGGAACGCACCGGTATAATTGCGGGAATAGCGTGCAGCTCCTTTCTGAGGCTGGCTCGATCCGGCCGCGCCGCCATCCTCCTCAGCCTGCCGGGCGCAGAACTCGCACATCTCGGTTACGCCTCGATCACTTCCGCCCGTTTCGCCTCGATCTGCCCGATCGCATCGACGACCGCATCGAAGGTCAGCATCGTCGAAGCATGGCGGGCCTTGTAGTCGCGCACGGGCAAGAGGTAGCGCATGTCTTCGAACCGTCCGGCAGGCCCCGCCCCGTCGGCCTTCAGCATGGCAAGCATGTCCTCGCGGGCCTGCCGCAATTCACCCGATGTGGCGCCGACGACATGGCGAGCCATGATCGAGGACGATGCCTGGCCGAGGGCGCAGGCCTTCACGTCATGCGAAAAGGCGCTGACGACATCGCCGTCCATCTTCAGCCAAATCCGCACCTTCGAGCCGCAAAGCCTGGAGTGTGCCTGGGCGGTGGCATCGGCGTCCGCCAGCATGCCGGTCAACGGAATATTGCCGGCGAATTCGAGGATTTTGCTGTTGTAGATGTCGTCCATGCTGAGTTTCCGCTCCAAAATCGCTGCGGATCGGCCTTAATGGCGCTGTTATTGTTATTGAAACAAAAAACACACCGTGTCATGTGAGGATACTTACATACGATGGCCGTCTTCCTATATGTATGTCGTTCGAAGGCCATCAAAATGCAATGGCCTTGTGTAAGTTTGATTGGGAAACCGTGCCGGACGGGTATTGAAATTGCCCTGAAAGCCCCGGAGCCTGCCAAAGGTGCATGAATTCCCGCAGGGGACTGACCAGTGGCAATTCCGACAGATGGGTCCGCGATGCGGACTAGGAGACCATTGATCATGGACGCCATCGTAAAGAACTTTCCGCAGCCGAACCGTGACTCAGACCGCCCCTCACAGCAGGAGGCGGAGGACGCCGTACGTGTTCTGCTGCGCTGGGCCGGTGACGATCCGACGCGCGAAGGCCTCATCGAGACGCCCGCTCGCGTCGCCAAGGCCTATCGCGAGCTTTTCGCCGGTTACGACATGGCGCCGGAGGACGTGCTAGGCCGAACCTTCGAAGAGGTCGCAGGCTACGACGACATGGTCCTCGTCAAGGACATTCCCTTCTACTCGCATTGCGAACACCATATGGTGCCGATCATCGGCAAGGCCCATGTCGCCTATATGCCGGATGGGCGCGTGCTCGGCCTGTCGAAGATTGCCCGTGTCGTTGAGATCTATGGCCGCCGCCTGCAGACGCAGGAAACGATGACGGCCCAGATTGCCCGCGCCATCGATGATACGCTGCAGCCGCGCGGTGTTGCCGTGATGATCGAGGCCGAACATATGTGCATGGCAATGCGCGGCGTTCAGAAGCAGGGTTCGACGACATTGACGACCACGTTTACCGGAACGTTCAAGACGGAACCGGCCGATCAGGCCCGTTTCATGAGCATGGTGCGGAGCCGCTGATACCGGCTCCGCAGGAGGGCCGCGATGAGTCACTTGATCTTCAATCAACCATCCGAGGACAAGTCGGCGTTGGAAGACGCCGGCGATTTCACGCCACGTTTCGACGATCGCGGCCTGATCACCGCGATCGTGACCGACGCCTGCGATGGCGAACTGCTGATGGTCGCGCATATGAACGCCCAGGCGCTGGCGCTGACCATCCAGACGGGAACGGCCCATTATTTCAGCCGCTCGCGCGGCAAGATCTGGAAGAAGGGTGAGACCTCGGGCAACCTTCAGACGGTGAAGGAAATTCGCACCGATTGCGATCAGGACGCCATCTGGCTGAAGGTCGAAGTCGCCGGCCATGACGCCACCTGTCACACCGGCCGCCGTTCCTGCTTCTATCGCACGGTCACGCTTCGCGATGGAAAACCTATGCTCGATATCGTCGACGACGAGCGCCATTTCGATCCGCAGGACATTTACGGAAAATAGCCCGAACTTCTCGGCATTTGCCCCTTATTGCGCCAAAAACCGCTTCTATATACCATTTGGCAACTGCTAGGGCACACTATCTCACCATACGTGTTCTGCTGGGAGGGGAGAGCGCAATGCTGAACTGGAGTCTGCATCGTCAAAGCGCTGAAGGCGAAGGTTCCGGTTCCGGCATGTCGACGATACTCGAGACAATCCCTTCCCCTGCGACTGTCAAGAAAATCAAGATCGCGCTCGCGCTCGGCGGCGGCGCGGCCCGCGGCTGGGCCCATATCGGCGTATTGCGCGCCCTTGACGAAGCCGGGGTCGAAATCGGCATGATTGCCGGCACGTCGATCGGCGCCCTGGTCGGCGGCTGCTATCTTGCCGGTAAACTCGACGAACTCGAGGCTTTCGCACGCTCGCTGACCATGCGCCGAATCGCAAGCCTGCTCGATCTGACCATCGGCGGCAGCGGCCTGTTCGGCGGCATGCGGCTGACCAAGCGCATGCAGGAGCATCTCGAAGGCCTGAATGTCGAGGATCTGGACCGGCCTTTCGTCGCGGTCGCCGCCGAGGTCAATACCGGCCACGAGGTCTGGATCGCCAATGGTTCGCTGATCACGGCGCTGCGCGCATCCTATGCCCTACCCGGCATCTTCGAGCCGGTGCGCAGCAATCAACGCACGCTGGTCGACGGCGCGCTGGTCAATCCCGTTCCCGTCTCCGTTTGCCGCGCCTATGAGGAACCACTGGTTGTCGCCGTCAATCTCAATTACGATCTCTATGGCCGCTCGGCCGTCGTCCGGCACAATGCCAGCCTCTCGCAGCAGGAAGTGCAGAAACAGGAAGAAGCGCCCTATGCCCGCCTCGGCATGACCGGCGTCATGGTGCAGGCCTTTAACATCATTCAGGACAGGATTGCCCGCGCCCGCCTTGCCGGCGATCCGCCCGACATTTCGCTGCAGCCGCGCCTCAGCTATATCGGACTCTCAGAATTCCATCGGGCCGGTGAGGCGATCGAACGCGGCTACGAGGAAGCCAGAGCCAGGCTTCCCGAGATCAAGCGCATGCAGGAAGTCTATGCCAGCCCGCCATAAGGCGTCGCCCCCTGCGATAGGCGGCACGGGACGACGGCATCGTTCGGACAAATGGGCGAAGCTCAGCCGGCAATATAGGCCTTGATATCCTCGGCCTCGCGCTCGACTTCGGCAATCCGCGATTTCACCACGTCGCCGATCGAGATGATGCCGGCAAGCTTGCCGTTGCTTTCCACCGGAACGTGGCGGAAACGGCGGCTGGTCATCAGTTCCATCAGCTCGTTGACGGTCGTCTCCTCATGGCAGCGGTAGACCTTCGCGGTCATGACCTGGGCGAGCGACTGGTCAAGGCCGTCCTTGCCGTGTTTGGCGATGGCATGCACGAGATCGCGCTCGGTGAACATGCCCGAAATCCGATTCTCCATGCCGACGACGACGATAGCGCCGATCTTCTTCTTGCTGAGGATGACGGCGGCCTCGGCGACGGTGGTGTTCGGCCCGGCGGTAACGACGTCCCTGCCCTTCAGGTCGAGGATTGCTTTGACTGAACTGGTCATTCGAACCTCCTATGTCGAAACTGTAACGCTTGTCACAGCTATCCGCGGCGGTTTCTCCCCCCAATCGCGGATCGTTCGATGGTGCACTGCCCGGCTCAGGATTGCAACACATCCTTCTCGGTTCCGGCAGGTTCGATCGGCGGCTGCGGCGGCGCTCGGTCGAACAGCGAAAACAAAAAGAAGCCGAAGACGAAGCCACCGATATGCGCGTCCCAGGCAATCGCCTGATCGCTGTCGCCGACGAGCGGGATGCCGACGGCGATCAGGGCGTTGCCGACCAGCCAGAGCAGCATGAAGATGACGACTGTCCGGTTCTTCAGCGCCTCGATGATGGAAAGCCGGGCATTGACATGCGCCGCCAGCATCGGGCTTCGCTCGGCGGGAAAGGCGAACCGGCAGGCGGCTCCCATCAACCCGGAAATGACGCCGGAAGCGCCGATCAGCAGCGACACGTCTCCCCAGTTGAGCACCGCGTGCAGGGCGGCGGAGGCAGTGGCGGAAAACAGCCAGAAGAAAACGAAACGCAACGTCCCGATGCGGCGCACAACCGGCGCGCCGAAGGCCATCAGCCAGAACGCGTTGAAGACGATATGCTGGACGCTGCCATGCAGCAGCGAATAGGTGACCGGCGTCCAGAACAGCTCCAGGCCCTGCTGCGACAGCGGAATCACGTAGCGGGCGGGCACGAAGCCAAAGGTGAAGAGCAGCCAGCTGACGGCATCGTCGGACAGGACGAGCGCCTGCACCGCATAGATGACGACAAGCAGGCAAAGGCTGAAGAACAGCGCCGGCGGAAGGTTGAAGACAGGCACGCGCGGGGGACGCGCCGGCGGCTGGGCCTCGAAAGGTTCGGGCGCCTTCTGCGGCTCGCCCGTCTGCTCATTCATCTGTGTTCGCCTCGTTTTGGTCCCAGCCATACAGGAGCGATGGTCAAAAAAAAAGCCGCCCGAAATGTCGGGCGGCGTACCGGGAACCCTGAGGAAAGATCTCGGCCCGGGCAGGCTGTGCAGAACTTCGAAAGTCGAAGTGATGGCGCGACAGTGTCACGGCAGGCGTCACGCCTCAACTGAAACCCTTTCTTAACCTTAACGGTGGGGATTTGGCATGAAACCCGCAAGGTAGAAGTTGTCCGGGCAATGAGTGCCCGAAAATGATCCGGAATGGGACAGGTTGGTGTGAAATGCGTGTGCAAACGACCATCGAAATTTTTGACTATTGGAACCGTATCCGCGGCGCTGCCGATGCGCCGCTGAAATCCCAGGTCGAACCGTCCGCCGTACCCCATCTACTGCAAAGTCTCTTTATCCTTGAGGCGCGCGAGGACGGAGACATCGTTTTCCGGCTCGCCGGCACCCGCATCTGCGATCTCTTTGGACGGGACCTGCGCGGCGAACGGTTCTCCTCGCTCTGGGCGCATGGCCAGGACGGGGATATCGAACGCACCGCGATCGGGGTCATGGACCACGCCATGCCGGCCCTGTTCAATGCCACAGGCTACAGCACCGTCGGGCACCAGGCCTCCTTCGAAATCATCACGATGCCGCTGCGCTCCTCGCACGGCGCTTGCGATCGGGTGCTCGGCGCGATCGCGCCGGTGGTGGCTGCAAGCTGGCTGGAGATCGTACCGCTCGAATTCCTGGCGCTCGACCGCAGCCGCCTGCTGCCGGAAAAAATCAGCAAGGTCGCGCCGGCCGAACTGCGCCCGATCAACGAGATCGTCGCGGCAAAAAGCATCGGGTTTGGCGAGGCCATGCGCCGCGTGGTGTCACAGCTGCTGAGTGCCGAGGCGCGCTGAGCGTCTCGTTTCGGGACAGCGGCCATACTCGTTTTCGGCTAGGTCGAAAGCGGCCGAAACAACCTTCTGTTAATGGATTGGAGGTAAAGATTGGCCTCTGAGATTTTCATGAAGAAGCCTTTTGATGCACTCGTTCCAGCCAGCTCAGACGCAACGACCTGTGCCGCGCCCTGAACAAGGCGTTTTTCAGCGCGTGCCGATCAATATGCAGGGCCGGCTGATGCTTGCAAACTACGAGGAGTTTGAATGCATGGTGATCGACATGTCGCCCGGCGATATGTACGTCACCTGCTCCGGCCGGCCGCGCGCCAACGAACGCGTCGTCGCCTATATCGACCATCTCGGACGCGTCGAAGGTTATGTCCAGACGCTCGACGGCCGCGGCTTCACCATGTCGATCAATGCCACCGAGCGCAAACGCGAGAAGCTCGCCGCCCAGCTCACCTGGCTTGCCAACAAGCACGAGCTCGGCCTGCCGGAAGATCGCCGCCACGACCGCCTGACGCCCCGTGACGTCAAGACAGAACTGACGCTCGATGACGGCACGCGATATGCCTGCCGTATCATGGACCTTTCGCTCTCAGGCGCGGCCATCGACGTCGAGATGCGTCCTTCCATCGGAACGGCCGTACGTCTCGGCAATATGCGCGGCCGTGTCGTGCGCCATTTCGTCGAAGGTGTGGCGATCGAATTCCTGTCGATCCAGTCCCGCGAGACGCTGCGGGAGTTCCTCTGACAGCTGCTGGCAAGCGCGCTGACCTGCCGGGCATGTTCGGCGGCAGCATTCCGCCAGACTTTCACCGAAGCTGCCGCCAGCGCCGGCGCGCACCCGGTCAGGCCGCGTCGAGAACGCCTGGATTTGACCGCAACAGGTCTGCAAGCGGCAACATATCCGGCTTTGGAAAGCAAGCGCGAAATCCTGTCGCAAGTTGTTCCGTCTGATAGATACGCAGTCTTATGTGCGGAATAACCTGCGTCATCGAGCCGGTGGACGCAGGTTGCGCAAAAATTAGATGGCGATCTTGCGCCCGGCAGCGCCGCCCTTCCCTTCGTCATCGATATGATGGATAAGGTGCGCCTCGACCGCAGAGGCATGGATGTCAGTTCTCTATCCGGAAATCAAACCTCATTCCAGGCATCCTCTTGCAGGACGGTTCGAGTCGAAGCATCACTTGTGACCGCCTGGGAACTGGCGCGTCTGGCCCGAAAGTGAGCTCAGAATTCTTCCGCACACTGCCCATTCCACAGCAGATCCTGACATGAGCGCGGCGATCGTCGCCGCCGTCCACCGGCTTCGCGATTTGCCGCAAAAATAATTTTCGCGGTTGAGCCGGTCGGCGCGGCGATTTTCCCATCACGGGTCTGACGATTCGCGCCATTCCAGCCCTTTTGTCCGAAGACTGCGTGCCACCGGCAAGGGTCGGCTTCCCGCAGGAATTTACTCAGCTCAGGGAAAACTCTTAACGGTCGGGCGGCAGCACAGCGCTCTTCGAGCGCCAAAGCCTTGCTGCGTAAATTACAATTTTAATCGACTTCGAGACAAATGCACCTCGAATTTTATGCGCATTCGACTTTGTTTTTAGCCAAGTTTTATCGGCATTTGATTCAACTAAACCTTTAATTCTATTGCGTAATTTTGCATCGGATAAAAACGTCTGTGTCATTGTCGCCTCAACTTAGGGGAGACGGCAATGACGACTGCGAATATCCTGAAAGGCGGCCTTCTGGCCAGTGTCATCGCAATGACCATGGCGGGCTCTGGACAGGCGATGCCCGCCAGCATGGCCCTGGCTGGCAACGCCAGCCCGCCGATCGGACATTATGAATTCTGCAAGGCCAGCCCGAAAGAATGCGCCTATGCCGGCGGCGATGCCGGACCGGCCATCCTGACCGAGGATCGCTGGAAGGACATCCTCAAGGTCAATTACACCGTCAATTCGTCTATCCAGCCGGAAACGGATGAGCAGATCTACGGCGTCGAAGAGCGCTGGGCCTATCCGACCAGCGTCGGCGACTGCGAGGATTACGCCTTGCTGAAGCGCAAGATGCTGATCGACGACGGCTTCTCACCATCCGACACACTGATAACTGTCGTGCTGCAGCCGAACGGCGAAGGCCATGCCGTGCTGACGGTCCGCACCGATCATGGCGACTTTATTCTCGACAACATGCGCAACAAGGTGCTGCTGTGGTCGGACACCGAATATACCTATCTGAAGCGCCAGTCCGCCGACGATCCGGCCCGCTGGTCGAAGCTTCAGGACGGTCGCACCGTCGCCGTCGGTAGCGTCAAGTAAGCAGTGCCCGCCGGCCAAGCCGGCGCTGGTTTCGGCCCGGTCAGTCCCCGCATCCCGTCCCCGACCGGTGCCCAAGAGCCGTTCCCGCTGTCCCGGGAACGGCTCGCTTCATTTTGGGGCACAGGCGACGGCTTACGACTTTGAGATCTTAGTGATTTATTAACCCTGCCGGTCTGATCATACCGATCAGATTCATCATCGGCACCGGCGGCTCATGTTCTTCCTGCGGCGGACCGAAACGCCACGAGCCGTTATGAGCCATGCCACGCAAAGCGCCCCCGACGAGCAACCGCTGCTTTCCATGGGGTTTCTCCTACGCACGACGGCGGTGATATCAGTCCTGGCGATCCTGACTGTCGCCATCAGCATCGGCGGCCGTTGGTTCGGCCGACATATCTCCCTTGCCGGCAACAGCGACAGCCCAGCTGAAATTACGCTGACCATCGGCCGCGACACGGTGAAACTTCCCAAGAATGCCATCCGCTTCCCGAGCCAGCGACATGAAGGTGCAGCCGAGCGCGTCGATCTCTATCTCGCCTGGCCTGAGATGCGGGGTTACGGCAAGGACAACCATTTGCGATTCGACGATGTCGCCCAATCCTCTGGCCTGCTCTTCCTGCAGATCGCCCAGAGCACCATGTCGCGCGACATGTCCGGCCGGCTGGAGCCGATCTATTCGCATCTGATCGAAGGACCGGGCGAGGCTTTTCGCGACGGATTGACGCTCCACCGTCTTCGCGCCGACGCCGGTTACGGCGACGAAGTGCTGCTGACGGCAGCCGTCAAGGGCGGACCGGATTATGTTGTGCGCTGCATTTTGCCTTCCACTCCGGACAAGGCGACGAGCGGAGATTGCCAGCGTGACATCAAGGTCGGCAAGGATCTCAGCGTCCTTTACCGGTTCTCAAGCAGCCATCTCGACGATTGGGAACATATTGATGCCGCGATCCGCACCTTTGTAGAGGCGCGTCTTATGAACCGTTCTGCGACAGGTCCCTAAAATGCTTCCCGATGGCGAGTGAAACGATTCATCATAAACGGATTGGTAACGCTGAATCGGTAATTTCAAAAGACGAGCTGTGCGGCGGGGTGTGCGGTTCCTGCCCAATATCTGAAATGCAAGCAAAGAGTGAAATAGTGTCAAGGTCAGTCTCCTCCGTATCATCGTTCCGGTCCGGCAGCTTTTTCGCAAAGCTCCTGGCGATCCTTTCGATGGCAGTCACGGCCGTCCTGGTCGATTCGGTCAATGCCGAAGCGGAAGCGGCCAATCCGAAATATGCGGGCATCGTCGTCGACGCCAAGACTGGCAATGTCCTCTACAGCGAGAACGCCGATCGGCTGCAATATCCCGCATCACTGACCAAGATGATGACCCTCTATATGACCTTCGAGGCATTGGAGCAGGGTCGCATCCGCCTCGACACGCCGGTCCCCTTCTCCGCTCACGCTGCCGCCCAGGCCCCGACCAAGCTCGGCGTGCGCGCCGGCGGCACGATCACCGTCGAGCAGGGGATCCTCGGCCTTGTCACCCTGTCGGCCAATGATGCCGCGACCGCGCTCGGCGAGATGCTGGGTGGCAGCGAAGACCGCTTCGCCCAGATGATGACCGCCAAGGCGCATGCGCTCGGCATGACGCGCACCACCTATCGCAACGCCAACGGCCTGCCGAATACGGCACAGATGACGACGGCGCGGGATCAGGCTCGCCTCGGCATCGCCCTTCGCCAACATTTTCCGCAATATTACGGCTATTTCTCCACTCGCGCCTTCAAGTTCGGCACCCGCACGATCCGCAGCCATAACCGCCTTGTCGGTTCGGTGCGCGGCGTCGACGGCATCAAGACCGGATATACGCGCGCCGCCGGCTTCAATCTGGTAAGCTCGGTGCAGGTCGACGGCAAGTCGATCGTCGGCGTCGTGCTCGGCGGTGCTTCGGGGCCGGCTCGCGACGCTCAGATGCGCAATCTGATCGCCGCCTACCTGCCGAAAGCATCGAGCCGCGGCGGGTCGTCGCAACTCATGGCTCAGACAGCCCCTGCCCCGGCGATGATCGAAACGCCCGCTCCCGTCCAGCCGCAGAAGGCCACACAGGTCGCCCGGCAGCAGGTCGTTCCACAGCAGCAGGTTGCTCCCCAGCAGGTCGCAAAGACGATCACTGCAGCGCAACCGCCAATTTCCGCCGCTGCCGCCGATCTCAGTCTGCCGCATAAGGGCCCGCTGCCCGACGCCCGCTATCAGGTGGCCGCGACCGAAGTCGCCTATACTGAAACATCCACGACGAAGTCCGACAACCCGCTGGTCGCCCAGTCCATGCCGGCACCGACCAAGGTCAAGACCACGAGCTTCAAGCAGCAGGCTCCGGCCGCCGCACCTGCCAAACCGGACAGCGCCGCCGTCGATCACGTCACGACTGCTTCGACCAGCGCCGCCCCGGCAAGCGCCGTGCCTGCGGGCTGGGTCGTACAGGTCGGCGTCTCGCCGAGCCAGCAGATGGCTATGGAGCTCCTAGAGGGCGCCAAGAGCAAGGGTGGCAAGGCGCTGTCCTCGGCAAAACCCTTCGCCGTCGCCTACGGCAGCGGCAATGACCAGGTCTACCGTGCGCGCTTCGGCGGCTTCGACGACCAGCGTGATGCGGTCAACGCCTGCAAGGCCTTGAAGAAGGCCGGTATCAAGTGCTGGGCGGCTGCACAATGAGCTATTCGATGCTGCCTGCAACATGGCCGGCGGCATTGGTAACGGCCGGAATCGGTGTTTGCGTTTCCGGCCACCATTCTTGAACTCGATCAGTAGTGCGTACGGGGAAGACAATGGCGATTAATGAGAATGTTCCGGGAATGCCAGGCGACCGCCGCATTGGGGCCAAGGGGCGCTCAGCCCTGCATCCGCTGCACGAAGCGGCACTGCGGCTCGCCGAGATGGGCCTGCAGCGGCCGAGAGCGAAATCTGCCAAGACCCGCGATCTCATCAATCTGCTGCTTTGCCACGGCGCCCGCGCCTGGCGCTATTCCCAGCCGGAAGCCCGGATCCATCTGCATGTGACCTCGCCTGATGGCAGCGCCCCGGTGCAATTGCGCCTGCGCTAAGCCGCAGGCGGGAATAGTTCCATTCAGCGACAGCGTTAGAGCAGGCCAAGCTCGGTAAGCTCACGCCGCAGGTCCGCCGGCATTTCGGCGATGCCGGTGCCGAGACTCGCCAGATCGGCCGGCACGTCATCCTGCGTATAGTAGCGCCAGCCCTGGAACGGCCGCTTCGGCTGTACCGCGGTTTCGATGACTTCGGGACCGAGCATCAGGCGGCAGCGTGAAATTCCTTCGTCGTCGGTGAAGGTCTCGATGCCGAGCAGCCGCTGTCTCGCCTGCACCTGCCCTTTGATCACCCAGTAGAGCGAGCCGCCGTCAAGCAGCTCCTCCATGCGTTTGGGCACCATGCGGGTCGTATGCACAGAATGCGGCTCGAGCCCGGCGGCAATGGCGCGCAGCGAGCGCTCCGCCACCCATTCGCGCAGATCGTCGATCGAGTCGGCGCCGACACAGAGTTTGATGAGATGCAATGCCATGCCGCCGTTGAAATCCTTTTGGCGGCGAGCGTCAAGCGCCTAAGACATTCCGCACGAAACTGTGCAGCGGTTTTGCGCCGGCCTGAAATCCCGAACCGTTCTAACGCGCTCACAGACTCAGCATTCGACGACATTGACGGCGAGACCGCCGGTCGAGGTTTCCTTGTATTTCTCGCTCATGTCGTGGCCGGTCTGGCGCATCGTCTCGATGCAGGCGTCAAGTGGCACGAAGTGCTGGCCATCGCCCTTGACGGCGAGTGATGCCGCCGTGACCGCCTTGACCGCGCCGAGTGCGTTGCGCTCGATGCAGGGAACCTGCACGAGGCCCGCAACCGGATCGCAGGTCATGCCGAGATGATGTTCGAGCGCGATCTCGGCGGCGTTCTCGATTTGCTCCGGCGTGGCGCCCATGACGGCCGCAAGCCCGGCAGCCGCCATGGCCGCGGCCGAGCCGACCTCGCCCTGACAGCCGACTTCGGCACCGGAGATCGAGGCATTGTGCTTGATGATACCGCCGATGGCAGCAGCCGTCAGCAGATAATCGCGGATACCGTTCTGGTCCCAGTCCTCGTGGAAATGCTCGTAATAGCGGATTGTCGCCGGAATAACGCCGGCCGCCCCGTTGGTCGGCGCAGTGACGACGCGACCGCCGGCTGCATTTTCCTCGTTGACGGCCATCGCATAGACGCTGAGCCAATCGTTGGCGAGCAGCGGATTGGCGCGATTGCTGCGCCACTCTTCCTGCAGCTTGTCGTGGATCCTGCGGGCGCGGCGCTTGACGTTGAGGCCGCCCGGCATGACTCCCTCGACCTTGAGACCGCGCTCGATGCAGGAGCGCATTGCCTCCCAGATGCGGTCAAGCCCCTGATCGAGCTCTTCGCGCGAACGCTGGCTCTCCTCGTTCGCCCGCTTCATCTGCGCGATCGAAAGCCCCGAGCGCTCGGCCATGTCGAGCATCTGCTTGGCGGTGGCGAAGGGATAGGGGACACGGGTGCCGCCCGCGGCGTTCTTCTTTTCCCGCATCTGCTCCAGCTCTGTATCGGTGACGACGAAGCCGCCGCCGACCGAATAGTAGATGCGTTTCAGGAGCAGCCGGCCGTCGCGGTCATAAGCGGAAAAGATCATGCCGTTGGCATGGCCGGGCAGCGGCTGCTTCTTGTCGAACACCAGATCGGTCTTCGGCTGGAATTGGTAGGCCGGATGGCCCGCCGGCGTGATGCGGCCGGTGCGCTCGACGGTATCGATGATGCCGTCCATCTTGTCGGGATCGACGCTATCGGGTGCTTCACCCATCAGCCCGAGAATGACGGCCCTGCCCGTTCCATGGCCGATACCGGTATGAGCGAGCGAACCATGCAGGCTGACCTTGATCGCGGCGACCTGCGCGCCCGATGAAGGGCGTGGCCATTCATTCGACAGGATCAGATCGAGAAACCGGTTGGCAGCCGACATCGGACCCATCGTGTGCGAGCTCGACGGCCCGACACCGATCTTGAACACGTCGAATACCGAAAGAAACATGGATGCGCCTTTTGAATATGAAGTTGTAAGCTTAAGCAAGGTCGGTTTCCAACCCGCGCGGGCCACCGACATCGCCTGCAGCCGATGCGACATTCCCTGGACCATACACCCGGAGTAGGATGCCGAAAAGCGGCAGCAGTTTTCGGACAGTATTATGCTCTAACTAATTAATTTGGAACAGGATTCAAAGCTCGAGCCGAGCCGGCCCGAAATCATCCTCTTTCAGCGCATCGGCCGGAATATCGGAATCGCTTTTCGGAAGGTACGATGTATCGATGCAGAGCGTTGCAGCGTGCTTTCGGACACGCCAGGCGCCGAAATCCGGCGGCCCGGCCTTCCGGTCATTGCAGCATTTCGATGCATATGTAAGGTGGCCGCATTTCATGCGGAGACTGAATCACTGATGACGACGGCGGACTACATTGCTCTGGCCTTCTTTGCCTGTGTCTGGATGGGCTATTCCTGGCTACTGAAGGGCCGCACCTTCTTCGGCCGCACCAGTCTGACGCATGCGATGACCGAACGGCGCCGCGAGTGGATCTACAATTCGCTGCGCCGCGACCTGAAGATGATCGACACACAGATCATGGCCGGCCTACAGAACGGCACGGCCTTTTTCGCCTCGACCTCGATCTTCGCGATCGGCAGCTGCTTCGCGTTGCTGGGGGCCACCGAGAAGGTCGACGCGGTCTTTGCTGACCTGCCCTTCGTCTTCCATGGCGGTCATGCCGCCTTCGAGATGAAGGTCGGCGGACTGGCAGCACTTTTCGGTTATGCCTTCTTCAAGTTCGGCTGGTCATACCGGCTGTTCAACTACTGCACGATTCTCTTCGGCTCGATCCCGATGGTGCGCGACGCCGAGAGCGACATCATCGCCGCCGAGCGGGCGGCCGAACGCGTCATCCGCATGAACGTCATTGCCGGCAGCAATTTCAACGAGGGCCTCAGGGCGATTTTTCTGTCGATCGGCTATCTCGGCTGGTTCATCAACCCTTATGTCTTCATGCTGACGACGGCGATCGTCATCTTCGTCCTGGCGCGCCGACAATTCTTCTCGCAGGCGCGGCTGGCGATCACGGATGCCGGCACGCCGTCCAATCTCCACCTTTCTCCTATCCGCCGCGACCTGCCGTCGAGCGGCGGAAGCGATTTGCCCGAGGGACTTTGATGACAATGCCGGCAATGCAGGTCGATGCGGCAGCGAGACCCCCGCGCATCGGTCTATTGGATATGGCCCGCGGCGTCGCGCTGATCGCCATGGCGAGCTACCATTTCAGTTGGGACATGGAGTTCATGGGATATCTCGCGCCGGGTACGGCCGAGACCGGCTGGCTGAAGATCTATGCCCGGGCAATTGCCACGACCTTTCTCTTCATCGTTGGGGTCAGCCTGGTGCTCTCCAGCACGCCGGCGATTCGCTGGCCGTCCTTCTGGAAGCGTTTCGGCATGATTGCCGCGGCGGCCGCGGCCATTTCGATCGCCACCCGCATCGCCATGCCGGACGGGTGGATCTATTTCGGCATCCTGCATTGCATTGCGGTGCTCACGCTCATCGGCATCGTTTTCATCCGGCTGCCGCTCGCCGTCACGCTCGTCGTCGCGCTGGCGCTGCTGGGCGCCTGGATCATCGATAATTTCGGCCCGCCGGGCCTCCTGCGCTCGTCCTTTTTCGATTCGAGATATCTTGCCTGGATCGGCCTTGCCGCCATGCCGGAAAGGTCGAACGACTACGTGCCGCTGTTTCCCTGGGCAACGCCGTTCTTTGCCGGACTGAGCTTCGCCTCGATCGCCGTCAGAACCAGGCTGCCGCAGCGGCTTGCCGCCCTTGGCACCGGCTCCTGGTGGCCGGCGCGACTTGGCCGCCACAGCCTGGTCTTCTACCTCATCCACCAGCCTGTGCTGATCGCGATCGCCTATGGGCTGTCTCTTCTCGTCCCGCCGCCGACGCAGGATCCGGCGGAAACCTACCTAAGGCAATGCAACTCCACTTGCGTCATGCAGCAAGGCGAAGCGCTCTGCCGCAGTTTCTGCCAATGTACGCTCGCAAAATTGCAGGCCCAAAACCTGTTGATCCCGCTGCAGGCAAACGAGATCGACGTTCAGAAGGATGAACGGGTCCAGACGCTCGTCACCGAATGCAGCGCCGAGGCCGAATAAGGACGGGCAGAGGTCCCGCCCCTTGTCAGGTAGTGACGCCGATTTCGGCGAGGCGGCCGAGGCAGGCCTCTTCAATGTTGTCGAGTTCGGTCAGCGTGTCGTCTATATCCTTGCGCTTCTGGCGCAGGTCCTCACGCTTCTCGTCGACGCGCTTCATCAGAAGCTTCAGCTGGCCGAGTTCGCCCGGTGGCTCCTTGTAGACCTGGATGATCTCGCGAATCTCCGCGATGGTGAAACCGATCCGCCGCCCGCGCAGGATTTCGCCGATCAGCCGTCGGTCGGCCGGCCGGAAGAGACGGGTGCGCCCGCGCCGCTCCGGATGGATCAGTCCTTCGTCTTCGTAGAATCGGAGCGTGCGCGTCGAGACACCGAATTCGCGCGTGAGCTCCGTTATGCTGTAGTATTTGTTCACCGGCATGTCTTCCCCGTCGTCGAACCGGCAATAATATTGACTTTTACGTAATAGTCAATTTCGGCGACCATTCAAATGCCGAACCACCAAGTCGCGATGCCGAGAAAGGCGAAGAAACCGGTACAGTCGGTCACCGTGGTGACGAAGACCGAGGAGGCGATGGCCGGATCAGCCCCCATCTTGTCGAGCAGCAGCGGCAACAGGATGCCGGCAAGGGCTGCCGCCATCAGATTGATGATCATCGCCGCCGCGATCACCCCGCCGAGCTGGTAGTCGTGGAACCAGGAGCCGGCGATCGCGCCCATGATCGTCGCGAAGATGACGCCATTGAGAATGCCGACGCCTGCCTCTCTGCGGATGATGCGGCCGGCATTGTAGATGTCGAGATCGCGGGTGGCGAGCGCGCGCACCGTCACAGTCATCGTCTGCGTGCCGGCATTGCCGCCCATCGAGGCGACGATCGGCATCAGCACCGCAAGCGCTATCATCTTCTCAATCGAAGCGTCGAACAGGCCGATGACGCTCGCCGACAGCATCGCCGTGGCAAGGTTGATCAGCAGCCAGAGGAAGCGCGAGCGCGCGGTCGAAATCACATTGTCCGACAGCTCTTCGTCGCCGACGCCGCCGAGGCGCTTGATGTCCTCGTCCGCTTCTTCGTGGATGACGTCGACGACGTCGTCGATGGTCAGCACGCCGACCAGCCGGTCGTTTTCGTCGACGACGGCGGCCGACAGAAGGTCGTACTGTTCGAAGAGCTGGGCGGCCTCTTCCTGGTCCATCTCGGCCGGAATCGGATGGTTGGTTTCGCGCATGATCTGCTCGATCTTCGTCTGCCGCTTGGTGCGCAGGATCTGATCGAGATCGACGGCGCCGAGCAGCTTGAAGGTCGGATCGATGACGAAGATCTGCGAGAAGGAATAGGGCAGATTCTCCTCGTCGCGCATGTAGTCGATCGTCTGGCCGACCGTCCAGAACGGCGGCACGGCGACGAATTCCGTCTGCATGCGGCGCCCGGCCGAACTTTCGGGATAGTCGAGTGCCCGGCGCAGCCGCACCCGCTCGGTGAATGGCAGCTGCGCAAGGATCTCTTCCCGGTCTTCCTTGTCGAGATCTTCGAGAATGTAGACCGCATCGTCCGAGTCGAGATCGCCGATCGCGGCGGCAATCTGCTCGTTCGGCATCTGGTCGACGATCTCGCGGCGGATCGCCTCGTCGACCTCGGTCAGCGCCGTCATGTCGAAATCTTCGCCGAGCAGGCGCACCAGCGCCAGACGCTGATCCGGCTGGATCGATTCCAGCAGATCGCCTATTTCGGATTCATGCAGGCGGGCGACATTCTGGCGCAGGAACAGCGTATCGCGATCGGCGATCGCGGCGCCGACGAGGGCCAGGAAATCGCCGCGGACATTGCCGTCCTCGTCGTAAATATCCGCTTCCTCGTCATCGCGCCGGCGAATGCGGTCGTCCGTATCGCTCGTCGTCATCTGCCGCCCTCGCACCTGGTTCGAATTTCAACGACGGCCGCGCCGCACTCGCAAATGTCGGCCGAAAACACATTGTCAACAAGCGGATAGTAAATCCCGCGTGCGGCTCCCGCAGTCGGAATTCCAGCTCCTGCTAGCTCAAAGCGTCCCTGCCGTAAAGCGCCAAACCGCGCGTCCTGATGACAATGCCTGCGGCTGGCTATAGTTTCCCCCACCCGCTCAATCAGAGGAAGCCGCTTCATGCCCGTCCGCCCAATCCTGCGCTATCCGCATCCGGGCCTGAAGACCGTCTGCGCGCCGGTCACGGCCTTCGATGCATCGCTGGCCACGCTGGCCGACGACCTGCTGGCGACGATGCGCGCAGCCCCCGGCGTCGGCATCACCGCCGCCCATATCGGCGTCTTCCTTCGTGTGACGGTGCTCGAGCTGGACCGGGCCGACGGCGTTCGCCTCTATGTCAATCCCGTGATCACCTGGCGGTCGCAGGAGACGATGATCCACGCCGAGGGCAGTGTCTCCATGCCCGGCGCGACCGACGACGTCACGCGCCCGCGGGCGATCCGCTTCCGCTACCAGGATGTAGACGGCAAGATCCACGACGAGTCCGCCGACGACTTCCTCGCCATTTGCATCCAGCACGAGGTCGACCAGCTCGACGGCATCTTCTGGCTGCAGCGGCTTTCGCGGCTGAAGCGCGACCGCCTCGTCAAAAAATGGGAGAAAGCCCGAGGCTGACAAATCACCCGGCGCAGCGAACCATTCGCCTCTGTCGACGTTCTCCCGCAGAGAAACAAGGAGCGACTGTAATGGCAAGGATCGGTGACAAGCCCCCGATTTCACGCGAGGCCCCGGAGCTTTCCCGTGAAGAAGATTATCGCGACCTCGAAGAACGCAATCTCGACGATGGCTGGCCCTACGCTGACGGCACCGCTGCCGGCGATCCAGCCAACCGCCCTTACGGCGAGACCAAGGCAAATTTCGACAGCGACCCCAACCGGGGATTTCGCATCGATGGCACGGATAAGAACGGCAACGAGAACCGCCTGAAGGATTCGCTGCGCGCCGGCACGATCGATCGCGACGACAGCGACGAGCTCGAGGCGCGGGTAAACGACAATCTCGAAAACATTCCGGAAGTCGACATCAACAGCATCGAGGTCCATGCCGATGGCCATGTCATAACCCTGGAAGGTTCGGTGGAGACGATCGGCATTGCCCGCAAGGTCGAGCTCGGCGCGCTTTCTGTCGACGGCGTCCATCATGTCCGCAACAGGCTGCAGCTGACCGGCGTCGACGCCCATATCCCCAACGAAGACTGAACGTCACTCTCGACATCGCCATTAGGACGGGAGGCGGGCTGCTGCCTCCCATAGGCTCCGTTTAATATTACCAAAAGTTAACAATTTCCGATTGTAGTGAGGGCGGGCAATTCGTCGATCATTTTGTTAGGCGGCTGCCATAACGAAGACGTCGAGTTCATTGACAAGACCGTGATTTCATTTGAACAAAAGGTTTTCAACCAACCGTATTCCGTTCACAATTTCGCCTGAATTGCGGCGCGAATTCTTGAATCGCCGGGGATGGTTATGTTGTTGAATTCAACAACAGATTGAGGAGAAGAAACCATGCGCATCAAATTTGCCCTCGCCGCATCCCTGTTCGCCGTCAGCCTCGCGGGCGCAGCCTTCGCTCAGCCGACATATTCCGACGATTACACCAATGACAGTGACGGCTTCGCGCCGAGCCCGATGTCCAAGCCCGCTCCGGTCCGCTACAGCAACCGCAAGGCTCCGGCCTATTCCAGCGATTACACCAATGACAGCGACGGCTTCGCCCCGTCCCCCATGGCCGCTCCCGCCGTCGACAAGATGGCGACCGCAAGCATCAAGCCCCTGCCCCCGTGCCACAGCATGGTCGGTCCGAGCGGCTCCCATACGAAAGGAGCCGACAGCGGCGCCTCGCGCACCGAAGCCTGCCGCGCAACGCATTGATCCAACCGAAAGGGGCCGGCAAACCGGCCCCTTCCCTCCAATCCGCTTCGAACGCTTAGAACACGAATGGAACGAGCCGGTAACGCGTCGTGGCCATGAAGGCCCTGTAGGCGGGATCCTCCTTGAGCAGCCGTTCCTCCGCCAGCAGCCGCAGACATTGCGCGGCAAGCGCCGTCGCATAAATGGCGAAATTCAAGACCGACGGATTGGCCAGGAAGAAACTGACATGCGTCATCAAATAGCCCGCATACATCGGGTGGCGGACAAACCGGTAGGGACCGCCAATCTTGACGCCGCGATTGGCCGGCACCAGACCGAAGCTTCGCCGCAATACCAGCTTTGCGGAGATTTGCAGGATAAAGCCGAGACACATCACCATTCCACACAGCCAAAGCGGCGCAAGCGGCTCCGTCGTCGTTGGCGAGACGAGCAGCGGGAAGAGCGTTCCTATGGCGGTGACAGTCCAGTCATAGACCCGCAGCGACGCACTCCTCGTCGGTCGGCGGGTCAGGATCAGAAAGGCGGCAGCACCTTCCGAGACGAGCAGCAGGCAATCGATAATCGCTCTGTCACCGTGAGCCTGCGGCAGGATGCGCAGCACAATCGCGACAAAAAGATAAACGACGAGAACCTTCTCGATGATGTCGAGGACGAAATAGATGTCGAGGAACGACCCGCTTGCCGCGTTTTTTGTCTTCATTATACCCAATGCTTCCGCAGATACACACTGGGCCGACATATATCTTGGCCGCAACTAATGGCGGGTTAAGCCGTTTACGGGAAATCTCGCAGAGGTGTCTCAAAATCACATCGCGACCTTCGAGAACTGCTGATCGCGTGGGTCGCGGTTGAGATCGGTCCGACGTGTTTCACCGTCATCAACGCTCATGTCCGACGCGCGGCAATCATGGCCAACCGGCCGCGTCGCACATATCCAAAGGTAATCAAGCCATACCGAAATAATCGGCCGGCGAGCGTTCCCTGAAAAGGGATGGTGCGGTCGAGAAGACTCGAACTTCCACGGGTTGCCCCACAGCGACCTCAACGCTGCGCGTCTACCAATTCCGCCACGACCGCATCGTGGTAGGTGCCGATTTGCGTCGGCGGGGCAGCATGTAGCAAAAGCATTTGGGGTGCACAAGGGCGATGTGACAGTTTTTTTGAAATCCTTTGACAGCATTTGAATTGGCTGGAAAACGGGTCCATATAGTGTGCCTGCCGCCCCTAATTGTCAGGCATTTCAGGGCAAGCGGCAAGGAATGGCCATGCTTCGCACCGATCTCGAATTCTCCATGCTACCCAAACTCGATAGCCGCCCGGTGCGCTGGCGCATCGCCGATGGGCTCGTCGCCTATGAGGAAGCGGTAGAAGCGATGGAGCGGGAGGTAGCGGCGATCGCAGAGGGCGGCGACGAGCTTGTCTGGCTGGTCGAGCATCCGCCGCTCTATACCGCTGGCACCAGCGCCAATGCGAGCGACCTCGTCCAACCGGATCGGTTCCCGGTCTTTGCGACGGGACGCGGCGGCGAATACACCTATCACGGACCCGGTCAGCGCGTCGCCTACGTCATGCTCGACCTGAAGCGCCGGCGCCAGGATGTGCGCGCCTTCGTCGCCGCCCTCGAGGAGGTCGTCATTCGCACGCTCGACATGATGAACGTGCGCGGCGAACGCCGCGAGGATCGTGTCGGCGTCTGGGTGCGCCGGCCGGAAAAACCACCGCTGCCCAACGGAGCCATGGCTGAAGACAAGATCGCCGCCCTCGGCATCCGCTTGCGCAAATGGGTGACCTTCCACGGCCTGTCGCTGAATGTCGATCCGGACCTCGAGCATTTCGGCGGCATCGTGCCCTGCGGGATATCGGCCTATGGCGTGACCAGCCTGGTCGACCTCGGCCTGCCCGTCATGATGGCGGATGTCGATATCAGGCTACGCGCCGCTTTTGAGACGGTTTTTGGCGAGACCGTGAACGAGCCCTGACCGCGAGGCGCTTCGCGATCCTTCAGATCGCCTCTTGCGCTCTCGGTTTTTGTTTTCCGCTGTCGTTCCCGCACCGCTGCACCCTTTGCGCACATGCTTTAGCGAAGTTTCGTGGGCTTGATTTGTCCGGCTTTCCTGTGATTGATGGGCACCATTCCCGCAAGAATCGGACGTCATGTCAGAGCCCCGTCAAAACTCCCTGCAGGGCATGGCCATCATGTCCGGCGCCATGTTCATCCTGCCGACCATGGACGCCATCGCGAAATACATGGCAACCTTCGAGGCGATGTCGCCGGGCCAGGTGACCTTCTACCGATTCTTTTTCCAAATCGCTTGCACCCTGCCGATCCTCGTCGCTCTCTTCGGGCTCAAGGCGGTTTCGGCCAAACGACCGTGGATGAATATTCTGCGCGGCGTGCTGCACGGGGCTGCAAGCCTGCTGTTCTTCGTCGCCGTCAAATACATGCCACTTGCAGACGTCTTCGCCATCTATTTCGTCGAGCCCTTCATGCTGACCGCCATGTCGGCTGTGTTGCTTGGAGAGAAGGTTGGCTGGCGCCGCTGGATGGCGATCGCGGTCGGTTTCGGCGGCGCGATGATCGTCATTCAGCCCAGTTACGAGATTTTCGGCCTCAAGGCGCTGCTGCCGGTCGCATGCGCCTTTCTGTTCTCGCTCTATCTTTTCCTCAATCGCGCGATCGGCGAGGCCGATTCGCCGCTCACCATGCAGACGATGGCCGGCATTGGCGGAACGGTCTTCATGGCCGCCGCCCTTCTCGTCGGCAGCGCCGCCGGCAGTGCGGATTTCGCCATCTCCCTGCCTGCCTCCGGCCTCGGTCTCGCGCTGCTTCTCGCCCTCGGCTCGATCTCCGGATATGCGCATATGCTGGTGGTCCGGGCTTTCCGGCTTGCGCCGCTGTCGCTGCTTGCGCCGTTCCAATACTTCGAGATCATATCGGCCACCGTGCTCGGCTATGCGCTGTTCAACGATTTCCCGAGTTTTTCCAAGTGGATCGGCATCTACATCATCGTTGCATCGGGCCTTTTCATCATCTGGCGCGAGCGGCAGCAGCACAATCGCTAAAATCCTCCTGATTTCGGGAATGTCGGGTTAACGCCTCTTCTTGAGGGATCGTCAATTCGCAGGCGATAAAACTGTCTCCGGCTTCATGATGAAGCCTGGAGTTAAAACATGAGCGAATTCCGTCTCGCTTTTCCGGCCTGTGTCGTGGCCGGCAAGCATCGGCTGGCGGCCGAAGATATCGCATTACTGCGCAAACATGCTTTTCCTGAGGGAATCCGGACATCCCAGGATGTCGTGGCGATGTTGGCGCTCAACAATTCCTGTCCTGAAAAATGTGCCGAGTGGAACGCTTTCTTCGTGGAGCAGCTCGCCGGTTTCATCGTCAACCACACCTATCCGCAGGGCTCGTTGGATGAAATCAGCGTTGCCTGGATCATGCGCATGTTCACCACCGATGGCGTCGTCAACTCGGCGCTGGAGCTCGAGCTCATTCTCCACGTCATGGAGATTTCGGCCGATGTCCCGGGTGAACTGCGGGCGCTTGCCCTCGACCAGTTGCGCCTGGCGATCACCGACGGCATCGGCGGCTACAAGCTGTCGCGCGCCGCCGACAGAAGGAGCATAACCCGCCAGGACGTCGACTTTACGATGCGCATCTTCAGAAACATCGCCGCAGGCGGCGTCATTGTCGTGTCTCCGGCCGAATATGGTGTCTTTCAGCAGATCGAGCAGGCAACCCTGGCGGCCGCCAACCATCCGCATTGGGCCGGCATCATGGCTGCCGTCGAACTGCGCGATCGTCCCGAGCCACGCCGCAGCCGCTGGCTTCGCATCGTCGACGAAGAACCGGTTGTCGAAGCTACCTTCGCCTGAGCTTTCTCAAGCCCGATTGTGCGTTCCGGTGTTTTATGCGTAAAACTCCGGAACGCATTTCTGGGTGGAGTCTCGATGTTCAAGAAAATCCTGATCGCGAATCGCGGCGAGATTGCCTGCCGCGTGATCAAGACCGCGCGCCGCATGGGCATTTCGACCGTTGCGGTCTATTCGGATGCGGATCGGGATGCGTTGCATGTCGAGATGGCCGACGAGGCCGTGCATATCGGCCCCGCTGCAGCCTCGGAAAGTTATCTGGTCGCCGAAAACATCATCGCCGCCTGCAAGGCGATGAGCGCCGAGGCGGTGCATCCCGGCTACGGTTTTCTTTCCGAGCGAGCCTCCTTCTGCGCCGAACTGGAAAAACAAGGCGTCGTCTTCATCGGCCCGAAGCCGAAGGCAATCATGGCGATGGGCGACAAGATCGAATCGAAGAAATTCGCCAATGCCGCCGGCGTCTCCACCGTGCCCGGCCATCTCGGCATCATCGAGGATGCCGCCCATGCGGAAACGATCGCTGGCGCAATCGGCTATCCCGTCATGATCAAGGCCTCGGCCGGCGGTGGCGGCAAGGGCATGCGCATCGCCTGGAACAAGGCCGAGGTTCGCGACGGCTTCGAGCGCGCCCGCTCGGAGGCGAAAAGTTCCTTCGGAGACGACCGCGTCTTCATCGAGAAATTCGTCGTCGAGCCGCGCCATATCGAGATCCAGGTGCTGGCCGATGCGCATGGCAAGGTCGTCTATCTCGGCGAACGCGAATGCTCGATTCAGCGGCGCAACCAGAAAGTGGCCGAAGAGGCACCCTCGCCTTTCCTCGACGAAAACACCCGCAAGGCCATGGGCGAACAATCGGTGGCGCTGGCCAAAGCCGTCGAATATCAGAGCGCCGGCACCGTCGAATTCATCGTCGACCGCGACCGCAACTTCTATTTCCTCGAAATGAACACCCGCCTGCAGGTCGAGCACCCCGTCACCGAACTCGTCACCGGCATCGATCTCGTCGAACAAATGATCCGGGTCGCTGCCGGCGAGCCGCTCAGCTTCGAGCAGGCGGATGTCCGCCTCGACGGCTGGGCGATCGAAAGCCGGCTCTATGCCGAAGACCCATACCGCAACTTCCTGCCTTCGATCGGCCGCCTGACGCGCTACCGCCCGCCGGCGGAAGGCCGGATTGGCAATGTCGTCATCCGCAACGATACCGGCGTCTTCGAGGGTGCGGAGATCTCGATGTATTACGACCCGATGATCGCCAAGCTCTGCACCTGGGCGCCGACGCGCGGCGAGGCCATCGACGCCATGGGCCGGGCGCTTGACGGTTTCGTCGTCGATGGGATCGAACACAATGTCCCCTTCCTGTCGGCGCTGATGAAACATCCCCGCTGGCGCGAGGGCCGGCTTTCCACCGGTTTCATCGCCGAGGAATATCCTGACGGCTTCGCACCGATGAAGCCGGACAGCCAGGAGGAAGCAACGCTTGCCGCGATTGCGCTGTCGGCTTCGTTGATCGAGACGAACCGCCGCGAAGATTTTGCCGATCGCCTGCGCGCCGCATCCGGCACGCTGCGTGAGCATTGGGTGGTCAAAACAGACGAAAACTACGTCAATGTCAGATTGCTCGACGGCCTCGTCACCATCCCCTTCGCTATGGACATGGCGGTAGAGGGCGAAAACCGGAGCGTTGTCACCGACTGGCGACCGGGAGATCCGGTCTGGGGCGGCAAGGTCGGCGGCCGGGATATTACTGCCCAGATCCGTCCCGTTCTCAACGGCCTGCGCATTGACTGGCAGGGGCTGTCCGTCACCGCCAAGGTCTTTTCGCCGCGCCATGCTGAACTGGATAAGCTGATGCCGGTAAAGTTGCCGCCCGATACGTCGAAGCTCCTCCTTTGCCCGATGCCCGGCCTCGTCGTGTCCATTGCGGTCGCCGAGGGCCAGGAGGTCAAGGCCGGCGAGACGCTTGCGATCGTCGAGGCGATGAAGATGGAAAATGTCTTGCGCGCCGACCGCGATCTGGTGGTCGCGAAGATCAAAGCCGCGGCCGGTGAAAGCCTTGCCGTCGATGCGGTGATCATGGAGTTCGCTTGAGTGAGATGGCCGACCTTGAACTGATGCAATTCGGACTTCTGCTCGCAGCGTGAAACTCGTTTTGAATTTGCTCAAGAACTGGAAATTGAAACTGCGAACGGGAAGCTGAAAACGGCTTTCCGCCATTTCACCGCAATTGCAGACGGAGAGGTCATGATCTCCAACTCGGATTTTGGCACCACGGCGGGCGTGGCAGTCTTCTTTTCGATACAGGCTGGGCGAGCGACAACGAGACTATCGACATGGTCGTGACGATTGGTCGGGAGGTGGGACTTAATGCGTCCGGGCGAATCCACGTTCACTCGACCGAGCCGCAGCAGCCTCCGCTAGACGCTCCTCATGCGTACGGCTTGAACTTTCATCAGTACGTTCGCGAAATTTAGGCGGATTCCCGAAATGGGAGCAGCTATTTCCTCGCTTGAAGTCAGCCGTCCCGTCGTACATATACGGAAAACCTAGACCTCAGCACTCCGGCGAGGCAGCTAAACGTGGATTCTATTCATGGCTTCGACGGCTTACACGACCGACCTCAGGGGGTTCGATGAGTTCTCGGCGCGGGAACTCTATGATCTTCTGAGAATGCGCGTCGACGTTTTCGTCGTCGAGCAAAGCTGCCCCTATCCGGAGCTCGACGGCAAGGATGTCGACGCCCTGCATCTACGGCTGATGGAGAGCGGCAAACTCTTGGCTTCAGCACGGATTCTGAAACCGCACGAGCCGCAGGAACCCTCAAAGATCGGTCGCGTCGTCGTCTCGCCCGCCCATCGCGGCAGGCGGCTGGGCGATGCTTTGATGAGCGAAGCGATCTCCGCTTGCGAGCGACTTTATCCGGAACGAGCGATCGCCTTGTCGGCGCAGGCCCACCTGCGTCGATTCTACGAAAGCTTCGGTTTCGTCGTGGCATCGGAGGAATATCTGGAAGACGGCATTCCTCATATCGATATGGTCCGCCAGCCCGCCGTCCAGCCGGCAGGGATATTGTCATGATCTATGTCGATGCCGATGCCTGCCCGGTGAAGCCGGAAGTCCTGAAAGTTGCCGAACGCCACGGCCTCGAAGTTACCTTCGTCGCCAATTCCGGCCTGCGTCCTTCCCGCGATCCTATGGTTCACAACGTCATCGTCTCCAACGCCTTCGATGCCGCCGACAACTGGATCGCCGAGCACGCCGGTCGGGGCGACGTCGTGGTCACAGCCGACGTGCCGCTCGCCGTGCGCTGCGTCGCCACCGGAGCTTTCGTCAGCGGCCCGACGGGCCGTGTCTTCGACGAGACCAATATCGGCATGGCCAGCGCCATGCGCGATCTCGGCGCGCATTTGCGCGAAACCGGCGAGAGCAAGGGCTATAACGCCGCCTTCAGCCCGAAAGATCGTTCACGTTTCCTCGAAACCTTTGATCGGCTCTGCCGCCGCGCCAAGAGCCTTTCAGCCGAGGCTGGCGGTCAGTCCTGATCACGCGGGCATGAAACGGGTGGCATGGCGGCCATGCGGATTCCTACCTTGAACACAGCCGTCCCCTCACGCATATAGACACGATCGCAGACGACTGCGGCGTCCTGAGGACGCAACCGTCGCGGGGACGGCCTCGCTCTTCAACAAGGAGAGGCTTATGGCCTGGTTTCTGCTTTTTCTCGCTGGTCTTTTCGAATGTGGCTGGGCGATCGGACTTAAATACACTGAGGGTTTCACACGGCCGTTGCCGACGGCACTGACCGTCATCTCGATGGTGGTGAGCGTCGTCTTGCTCGGCATGGCAGTGAAGCACCTGCCGATCGGCACCGCCTATGCGGTCTGGACCGGAATCGGCACGGTCGGCACCGTGCTACTCGGCGTCTGGCTGCTCGGCGATGAGGCAAGTGTCTCGCGTCTTGCCTGCATCCTGCTAATTGCCGGCGGCATCGCCGGTCTCAAGCTGACCGCCTGAGAAGGAAATCGCTGCGGGGCATCGTCACGCCCCGCAGTTATATCTGCTCAGGCCGTCTTGCGGTTATCGACGGCAAGAGCGCCGGGACCGGAGAAAAACAGGTAGAGGAAGACGAAGCAGAACAGGATCGCAGCGTCGCCCTGGTTGATAGCAGGGAAGAAACTGTTCGGCGCATGCGCCATGAAATAGGCGACCGCCATTTCGCCGGCAAGCAGGAAGGCGACCGGACGCGTCAGCAGGCCGACGAGAATGAGGACGCCGCCGACAAGCTCGAGAAGAGCCGCGAACAGCATCAGCGGCGGCAGCGATCCGGACATCTGCGAAGCAGGAAAGCCGAAAAGCTTCATCGTGCCGTGTTCGATGAACAGCAGCGCGGTGATGATTCTGAGAGCGGCCAGCCCATAGGGGCGATAGGCGGAAAGACGCTCGAAAGTTGACATTAAACCTCTCCATTTAAGACAATGCAGCCGAGCGTTAGCTTGTCACCGGCAAGGATTGAACACACGGATCGCTGACGGACGTTCACTTTTTCGACAGCGGATAAACACCCGGCCGTGCGACTTTGTTCGGTGGAGATTCTTAGAGCGGGATGTTGTCGTGTTTCTTCCAGGGATTGGCGAGATCCTTGTTGCGCAGCATCTTCAGGCCGCGCGCCAGCCGCCGCCGGGTCGAATGCGGCATGATCACCTCGTCGACATAACCGCGCTCGGCGGCGACGAAGGGTGAAAGGAACCGGTCCTCGTACATTTTCGTATGTTCGGCGATCTTCTCAGGATCGGCGATATCCTTGCGGAAGATGATCTCGACGGCGCCCTTGGCACCCATCACGGCGATCTGCGCCGTCGGCCAGGCATAGTTCAAGTCGCCGCGCAGATGCTTCGACGCCATCACGTCATAGGCGCCGCCGAAGGCCTTGCGGGTGATGACGGTGAGCTTCGGCACCGTCGCCTCCGCATAGGCAAAAAGCAGCTTGGCGCCATGCTTGATCAACCCGCCATATTCCTGCGCAGTGCCCGGCAGGAAGCCCGGCACGTCGACGAAGGTGACGATCGGAATGTTGAAGCAGTCGCAGAAGCGCACGAAGCGGGCGGCTTTGCGCGACGCGTCGCTGTCGAGCACGCCGGCCAGCACCATCGGCTGGTTGGCGACGAAACCGACGGTGGAGCCTTCGATACGGCCGAAGCCGCAGACGATGTTTCCGGCAAAGCTCGCCTGGATCTCGAAGAAATCCCCCTCGTCCGCCACCTTCCGGATCAGTTCCTTGATGTCGTAAGGCTTGTTTGCGCTCGCCGGTACCAGCGTATCGAGTGAGGCGTCGGTCTCCGTCACAGACTGGTAACATTCGATCTCTGGCAACGGCGCGGTATTCGAAAGCGGCAGGAAATCGATCAGTCGGCGCACTTGCAGCAGCGTCTCGACATCATTGTCATAGGCGCCGTCGGCGATCGATGAGCGCGTCGTGTGCACCACGGCGCCGCCGAGCTCTTCAGCGGTTACCGTCTCGTTGGTGACTGTTTTCACCACATCGGGGCCGGTGACGAACATGTAGGATGTATCGCGCACCATGAAGATGAAATCGGTCATCGCAGGCGAATAGACGTCGCCGCCGGCACAAGGCCCCATGATCACCGAAATCTGCGGGATGACGCCGGAAGCCAGCACGTTACGCTGGAACACCTCGGCATAACCGCCAAGTGCCGCCACGCCTTCCTGGATGCGGGCGCCGCCTGCATCATAGATGCCGACGATCGGGGCGCGGTTCTTCAGCGCCATGTCCTGCACCTTCATGATCTTCTCGGCATGCGCCTCCGAAAGCGAACCGCCGAAGACGGTGAAGTCCTTGGCGAAGACGAAGACCGTGCGGCCGTTGACTGTACCCCAGCCGGTGACGACGCCGTCGCCGGCGATACGGCTCTTGTCCATCCCGAAATCGGTCGAGCGATGTTCGACGAACATGTCGAACTCCTCGAAGGAGCCTTCGTCGAGGAAGAGGTCGATGCGCTCGCGCGCGGTCAGCTTGCCACGCTTATGCTGGGCCTCGATACGCGTCTTGCCGCCGCCCAGGCGGGCAATGCCGCGGCGGCGTTCCAGTTCTTCGAGAATTTCCTTCATGCAATCTCCCTTGCCGCTGCGTAGGCTAGCGGCTTCGTCCGCTGAGCGAGAAAACCGAGCGAATCCTGGCTGCCACATCCTCGGCGATGATATCGTCGGCAAGCTTGGGATCGGCGGCCATGCTGGTCACGTCAAAGGCGCTGACGGCGATCACCGACCCATCCTCCACGGAAGCCGCGTCGACGCTGATCTTGGCGACGTTGCGGTCCTTTTGGAAGCCGAGACCTTTCTGGATGGAAACCACCCGGATCGTCAGAACAACCCGCGGCAGCATGGTATCACGCACGGTGGCATTGATCGCGGCATTGACGCGGTCGTTGATGCCGGAGAGCAGCTCGGCCGGCATGTTCGGTCCGGAGAGAACGACCGCACTACGCACATCGTAGAGCGGCGCCGCAGGCTTCGGGCCCAAAAGGTTGGCGCAGGCCGTGAGCGCAATACAGACGAGTGCGGCTCGGCAAAAACACGACCTCAGCCAATTCATCGCAAAATCCCGCACCACCCCGTTGGAGTCGCAGATTTCGTCATAATGCCCGGGAAGGCAATATGTTTCAGGTGCTTAGGGCGAAAAAAACGTCCGCCGCCGCCTTGAACTCGACAAAGCGCTTGGCGCGGCGCTCCTCGGCTTCCTCATCACGCCCCCAATGTTCGATTGTCCAGTCCTCGTCGAGGTGGGCAAGCGACCACACCTCCTCGACCGTCAGCCGAGCCTCGGCCAAGGCGAGCGCCAGAATCGCCGAGCCGGTCAGCGTCGTGATGGTGTGGAGAGCGGCGAGCGCAATCGGGCTCTGATGCCGCGCCAGCGTCACGGCGAAGGCTGCGGTCGCCTCGCGCGGCTGTTCATGGTGCATCACCCCTTCGATGAGGATGAAGCGGGCGCCCAGATCATTTGCCGCCCAGTCGAGGACCGGATCCCAGCGCTCACGCTGGCGCTCGACCAGCCGTTCGGGGCCGTCCGCGCGGTAGCAGAGGAGGTCGCTCGAGGAAAAGCGCAGGATATCTTCGAAGGTTGCCTGGGCATTGGTTGCCACGCCGTCGAGCGCGGTATTGACCAGCCGCGTCGCCGGCATGGTCACGGGATCGATCTCCTCGCCCTGGGCCTGCCATTCGGCGGAGACAAGCTGCGCGAGCGCCTCGGTCGGCACGGCGAGAACCTGCCGTGCCGGCGTGCGGACCATTTTGCCGTCGAGTGCAATCGAAAAACCACTCTCATGCTCGGCGACAGCGACTTCGGCGTAGAAGCGCTTCGGCAGCGGCTTCTTCATCTGGATCTGCGACCGGCGGATGGGATCGGGATGACTCAGGCCTTCGGAATGATCGTTCAGCAGATCGCGCATGGGCTCACCTCAGGAAAAATGGCGCAATATCTCGTTTGGATGATAGGCGATCGCATCGGCGCCATTGGCGATCAGCGCATCCACGCTGGCATAGCCCCAGGCAACGCCGATCGCCTTGGCACCGGCGGCCTTTGCCATCTGCATATCGTAAACCGCGTCGCCAATGACAATGGCGTCGCGCGCATTCATGCCGATTTCGTCACAGCATTCCGTCACCATGGCCGGATGCGGCTTGGACGGGCAATCATCGGCAGTGCGGGCAACGACGAAATGCTGGTCGAAGCCGTGCGTCTCCATCACGAGGTTGAGCCCACGCCGGGATTTGCCGGTCACCGCGCCGATCAGCAGGTTCTCGCGGCCGCTGATCGCGTCGATCATCTCGCGAATGCCGGGAAACAGCGGCTCCCTGTAGTCGAGATCCTGACGCACAACTGTAAACAGCGATTTATAATGCGCCGTCATGTCGATGTCTTGCTGCTCGACATGCGGCCTGCCCTGCATCCGGGCGATCGCGATATCTAGCGACAGGCCGATAATGGCCTTGGTGTCCTCGAACCGAGGTTCCGCTTTGCCGAACTTCTCGAAGGTGCGGCGCATGGTTTCGTGGATCAGCCCGGCGCTGTCGACCAGTGTGCCGTCGCAATCAAAAAGCGCAAGTTTCATGCTTCATCATCCAGGATAGGAGCCGAGTTTTCATCAAAGCCGAGCAGGTTCCAGCTCTGCACCATATGCGGCGGCAAAGGCGCGGTCACGCGCAGCCGCCCGCCCGAGGGATGCGGGATATCGATATGGCGAGCGTGCAGATGCAGACGTTTCTGAACGCCGCCTGGAAAATCCCAGTTCGGATCATCATCGAAGTATTTGGGGTCGCCGATAATCGGATGGCCGATATGAAGCGCATGAACACGGAGCTGGTGCGTTCGCCCCGTATAGGGCTCCATCTCCAGCCATGCGAGACGCTGGGCGGCAGTCTCGACGACGCGGTAGTAGGAGACGGCGTGGTCGGCCCCGTCCTCGCCGTGCTTGGCAATCCGCATCCGGTCGCCGTCGGCGGTCGGCTCCTTGACGAGCCAGGTCGAGATCTTGTCCTCGTGCTTGCGCGGCACTCCCTTGACCAGTGACCAGTAGGTCTTCTTGGTGTCACGCTCGCGGAAGGCGGCCGTCAGTTTCTGGGCGGCGCCGCGCGTTCGGGCGATGACAAGAACACCCGATGTGTCGCGGTCCAGGCGGTGGACGAGCCGCGGCTTTTCGCCTTTGGGGCTGATCCATGCTTCGAGCATCTGGTCGATATGCCTGGCGACGCCCGAGCCGCCCTGCACCGCAAGCCCGGGCGGCTTGTTGAGGACGATCACCTTTTCGTCCTCATGCAGCACCATGCGCGACAGGAGTTCGAAGTCGCTGGAGTGCTTGAGATCCTTGCCGGCAATCGGACCGGATTTCAGCTTCGCGTCGACATCGAGCGGCGGCACGCGCACCATCTGGCCGGGCTGCACGCGCGCATCCGATTTGACACGGCCGCCGTCGACGCGCACCTGGCCGGAGCGCAAGAGCTTCTGCAGCGGACCGAAGCCGAGCCCGGGAAAATGTACCTTGAACCAGCGATCGAGCCGCATGCCGGCTTCGTCGGGTTCAACCTTGATATGTTCTATGCCAGCCATCGTCGATCTTTCGGAAATTGCCGCACGGGCCGAGCCGGCGTTCTTGCCGCAGCCTTTAGAGCATTTTCACACAAAACGGAAACCGGAATCGAAATCAAGCCAAAGCGCGCATCACGGCAAGCCCGGCGATGACAGCCGCCATCGAAAGCCCGACGCTTGCAGCGATGTAGATCCCGCCGGCGACGGCCTCACCGCGCTCGAACAAGTAGATCGCATCCAGCGAGAAGGCCGAGAAGGTGGTGAAGCCACCGAGAAAGCCGGTAATCAGCAAAAGGCGCAGCTCTAGCGAGGCGTTGAACTTGCGCGCGATCAGCTCGGCAAAGACGCCGATGACAAAGCAGCCGACCACATTGACGGCGAGCGTGCCCCAGGGAAAGGCGGGCCCCACGAGCCTCAGCGCCCATTGGCCGACGTAATATCTGAGCACGGAACCGATAGCGCCGCCGAGGGCGACAAGGAGAGCCTGAATCATAAGCCGGATTTACCGCAATTCGGGATCAACTCCAATCCAATCGCGCGAATTCCCAGCACTCAGTAAAATGCCAATGATTTTCTTAGGATAGCGCCAAGATCATGCCGATACCGTGACGGCATGACGCAGCTCCTGTCCATATCGGCCAACACCGCCGCCATTGCCTTCGAATCGCTGAGGATCCCGCAGCGTGTGGCAACGAGCACGGCAGCGCGTGATGCAAAGCGCATTGCCGACCGGCAATTGAAGGCCGAAAGCCCCGACCAGGCCGAGGAGCCCTCCAGCATCATTCAATCGACGGAAGTGGCGCTCGACCTGATGGCCAAAGGCAACCGCCAGCCGCAGACCGGCCTCAAGCAGGCTCTGCAATCCTACGAGGACGTCTGAGGCAGCCGCTTTCCGAACGAAACCAACCCTGGTATGAGCCCGCAGCCAGGGCCGCGGGCTCTTGGACTGCGCTGTCACTTGCCCTGGGCCGACAGCACCTGCAGCACCAGGTCGACCTTGCCGGCCTTCTCGAAGGTCAGCGTCACGGGCACGGTATCGCCCTGCTTGAACGGCGTTTTCACCTTCTGGAACATCAGATGCAAATTGCCGGGCTCGAGCTTGACGGTTTCGCCAGCAGCGATGACGATGCCATCCTTCAGCTCCCGCATCCGCATGACATTGTCCTTGGTTTCCATCGCATGGAGTTGAACCTCGCCGGCAGCCGGCGAGGTTACCGACACCAAGCGATCGTCCGTCTGGCCGCTATTCTTCACCGTGAAGAAGCCGCCGCCGACCGGCTGACCGGGCAGCATCGCCTTGGCGAAACCGCCTGATATTTCGAGATCGCCGGCCTTGACCGTTTCGCCGGCCGACGCTGCAGCCGGCATGCCGGTCATGTCCATGCCGGCCTTACCGGTCATGTCCATGCCGGGCATGTCGTGGTCGTGACCATGGCTATTGCCCGCGACGACCTCAAGGAGCGGCGCCGGGCTTTTTATCCCATGCGGGTCGCTGCCCTCCTCCGCCACCTGATCCCAGGCGGCGACCGCATCGCCGCACATCTGGATCACCGGGAAGGCGAGCGAGGTGCCGGCTTCAACCCCTGACACCTTACCCTGGATGACGAAGGTGTCGTAAAAATCGTCAGAGAGATTGCCGTTCTTCCAACGAATCTCGACCGCGCCCGTCTTCAGCTTGTCACCGTGATTGTCATAGGTCTTCTGGTAGTCGCCTTTGATCACTTCGAGCTCCCAGCCGGCCTTCGGCTGCGGCTTGGCCAAGATGAAGCCTTCCGGCAGCTTGACCCGCACCTCGGTGGTCGCCTTGCCGTCGCAGCCATGTGGCACCTGTAGCGTGGCGATAATGGTGCTTTCCTGGCTCACCTCCTTGTCGAGAAAGCTCACATGCGCCTCGGCGCCGGCAAAGGCGGTTGCAGAAAGAAGGGCGGCAAGCGGGAATGTCTTGCCAAATGTCTTGATGGTCTTCATCGGATATCTCCTCGCCGGCCGCGATCTTCTGTTGGGCGAACCGGCACGCTTCATCTTCGGTTGCAAGGGCAGGTCAGATGAGGACCGGAGGGGCGCGGGAATTCGGCTGGGTGACGGCGCTGACGCCGGCAACGGCTGCGGTCTCGATCGGTGAATTGACGAGAGAGGCGAGCTTGCGCTCCAGCCACGAACCCGAATCCGGCTTCGGCAGGATCACCGAGGCAGACAGCCGGCAGGCTTCACAATTCGGCTTGAAGCCGACAGTCTTGCCTTCGGCCTCATTCTCGGTGACGCAGAGCGAGGCAAAGGTGCCATCGGGCAGCATGTAGGCCGCGGCATCATATCCATCGGAAGCGACAGCCTGCGGCGCTTGATGGGCGAATCCGAGCAAAAGCAGGCTCAAGGCGCAAAGCATGCGCAGGAAGAGCGTCGCTTTCAGTCCGTTCTGCCGCATGAGATCCCCTTCAACAGCAAGTCGCGATAGCCGTTTTTCCTGCCCAATGCAAAAGCAGATTTGCCGCAGCTCGGGGCCGGACCTGACTATGGCGACAAAAATTTGTCCGGTCACGACATTTGGCCTTGCCAAGCGCTACGCTCGCCGGATAATTGCCGTCAACCTTGTTGGGAGAATCCGGTGCTTTGCCACCGGTGCCGAAGGAGCAACCGCCCCGGAAACTCTCAGGCCAAAGGACCAGCAAGGGGCAGACGGAACTCTGGAGAGAAGCGTTCTCGAAACGCTCGCCGAAGGGATAACAATCTCAGGCGTCAAGGACAGAGGGGGCTCAGGAGAGAAGTGCGCAGCCGCGCCTTCAGATTTGAGCCCGCGCCTTCGCAACAAGGCGCAAACCCCGGAGGCGTCGTTTGGACGATACTGCTGCCCTGAAGAAAACCCCGCTGCATGCCCTGCATCTTTCGCTCGGCGCCCGCATGGTGCCATTCGCGGGTTACGACATGCCGGTGCAATATCCCGCCGGCGTGATGAAGGAGCATCTTCACACCCGTACAGAGGCCGGCCTCTTCGACGTCTCGCATATGGGCCAGGTCATCGTGAAAGCGAAGTCGGGCAGCTATGAGGATGCGGCGCTGGCGCTCGAAAGCCTGGTGCCGGTCGACATCCTCGGCCTCGCCGAGGGTCGCCAGCGCTACGGCTTCTTCACCGACGACACCGGCGGCATTCTCGACGATCTGATGATCACCCATCTCGACGACCACCTCTTCGTCGTCGTCAACGCCTCCTGCAAGGAAGCCGACCTCGCCCACCTCCAGGCCCATATTGGCGACCGGTGCGACATCACGCTTCTGAATCGCGCTTTGATCGCGCTGCAAGGGCCGCGCGCCGTCGAGGTTCTCGCCGAACTCTGGGCCGATGTCGCGGCGATGAAGTTCATGGATGTGCGCCACTGCCGTCTGCACGACGTTTCCTGTCTCGTCTCGCGTTCGGGCTATAGCGGTGAGGATGGCTTCGAAATCTCGATTCCCGCCGATAAGGCCGAGGATGTCACCATGCGGTTGCTCGAACATCCCGACGTTCAGGCGATCGGTCTCGGCGCCCGTGATTCGCTGCGCCTGGAAGCCGGCCTCTGCCTCTTTGGCAACGATATCGACACGACCACCTCGCCGGTCGAGGCCGCGCTGGAATGGGCGATGCAGAAGGCGCGGCGCGCCGGCGGCGTCCGCGCCGGCGGCTTTCCAGGTTCCGGCCGCATTCTCTCCGAACTCGAAAACGGCGCCGCCCGCCGCCGCGTCGGCCTGAAGCCGGAAGGCAAGGCGCCGGTGCGCGGCCATGCCAGGCTCTATGCCGAAGCCGAAGGCCGGACCGAAATCGGCGAAGTCACCTCGGGCGGCTTCGGCCCCAGCGTCGAGGGCCCTGTCGCCATGGGCTATGTGCCGTTATCTCACGCTGCCGTGGGCACGCTGGTCTATGCTGAAGTCCGCGGCAAGTTCCTGCCCGTCACAGTCTCCGCCCTGCCCTTCGTCAAGCCGACTTACAAACGCTGAAACCCAGTTTTCCGAGAGGATATTTCCATGCTGAAATTTACCGCTGAACATGAATGGCTCGAGCTTGACGGCGATGTCGCGACCGTCGGCATCACCACCTTTGCCGTCGAACAGCTCGGCGATCTCGTCTTCGTCGAGCTGCCGGAAGTCGGCAAGAGCTTCGCGAAGAACGACGATGCCGCGACCGTCGAATCCGTCAAGGCTGCTTCCGAAGTCTATTGTCCGCTCGATGGCGAAATCACCGAGGTCAACGAGGCGATCGTCGCCGATCCCTCGCTCGTCAACTCCGACCCACAGGGCGCCGGCTGGTTCTTCAAGCTGAAGCTCAAGAACCGTGCCGATGCCGACGGCCTGCTCGACGAGGCGGCCTATAAGGAGCTCACCGCGTAATGACGACGCCGACCGAATTCCAGTTCACCGATTACCAGCCCTACGACTTCGCCAATCGCCGTCACATCGGTCCCTCGCCCGCCGAAATGAACGATATGCTGAAGGTGATCGGCTACAACAGCCTCGACGGGCTGATCGACGCGACGCTGCCGCCCTCGATCCGCCAGAAGGCGCCCCTCGTCTGGGGCGCGCCGATGACCGAGCGCGAGGCGCTCGACAAGCTGCGCGAGACCGCCAACAAGAACAAGGTGCTGGTCTCGCTGATCGGCCAGGGCTACTACGGCACGATCACGCCGCCGGTCATCCAGCGGAACATCCTGGAGAATCCTGCCTGGTATACGGCTTACACGCCCTATCAGCCTGAGATCAGCCAGGGCCGGTTGGAAGCGCTCTTGAACTACCAGACGATGATCTGCGACTTGACCGGCCTCGATGTCGCCAACGCCTCGCTGCTCGACGAGGCGACCGCCGCTGCCGAAGGCATGGCGATGGCCGAGCGCGTCTCCAAATCGAAGGCGAAGGCTTTCTTCGTCGATGCCGACTGCCATCCCCAGACCATCGCCCTCATCCGCACCCGCGCCGAGCCGCTCGGCTGGAGCGTCATCGTCGGCAATCCCTTCACCGATCTCGATCCCGTCGACGTCTTCGGGGCGATCTTCCAGTATCCCGGCACCCATGGTCACCTGCATGATTTCACCGGCCTGATCGCACGCCTGCACCAGGCGGGCGCCATATCCGTCGTCGCCGCCGACATCCTGGCGCTGACGCTGTTGAAATCACCCGGCGAAATGGGCGCCGACATCGCCGTCGGCTCCTCGCAGCGCTTCGGCGTTCCCGTCGGCTACGGCGGCCCGCATGCCGCCTACATGGCGGTCAAGGACGCCATCAAACGCTCCATGCCCGGCCGCCTTGTCGGCGTTTCCGTCGACGCCCGTGGCAACCGCGCCTACCGCCTGTCGCTGCAGACCCGCGAACAGCATATCCGCCGCGAGAAGGCCACCTCGAACATCTGCACCGCCCAGGTGCTGCTTGCCGTCATGGCGTCGATGTATACGGTCTTCCACGGGCCTGATGGCATCAAGGCGATCGCCCAGCAGGTGCACCAGAAGGCCGTGCTGATGGCCAAGGGCCTGGAAAAGCTCGGCTATAAGGTTGAACCGGAAAGCTTCTTCGACACGATCACCGTCGATGTCGGCCACATGCAGGGGCTCATCCTGCGCGCCGCCGTCGCCGAGGGCGTCAATTTGCGCAAGGTCGGCGAGACGAAGATCGGCATGAGCCTCGACGAGCGCACGCGGCCCGCGACCCTCGAAGCTGTCTGGCGCGCCTTCGGCGGCAATTTCACGATCGCCGATTTCGAGCCCTCCTACCGCCTGCCGAAGGGCCTGCTCCGGACCACCGACTATCTCACTCATCCAATCTTTCACATGAACCGGGCCGAGAGCGAGATGACGCGTTATATTCGCCGGCTTTCCGACCGGGATCTCGCCCTCGACCGCGCCATGATTCCGCTCGGCTCCTGCACGATGAAGCTGAACGCAACGGCGGAAATGCTGCCGATCACCTGGCCTGAATTTTCCGATATCCATCCCTTCGTGCCGGCCGACCAGGCACTCGGTTATCGCGAAATGCTCGACGATCTGACGGAAAAGCTCTGCGCCGTTACCGGCTACGATGCCTTCTCGATGCAGCCGAATTCCGGCGCCCAAGGCGAATATGCCGGCCTTTTGACGATCCGCAACTACCACATCGCCAATGGCGAAGGGCATCGCGACGTCTGCCTGATCCCGACTTCCGCGCACGGCACCAATCCTGCCTCGGCGCAGATGGTCGGCATGAAGGTAGTCGTCGTCAAGGTGCGTGAGAATGGCGATATCGACATGGAGGACTTCCGCGCCAAGGCCGAGGAGCATGCGGCAAATCTTTCCTGCTGCATGATCACCTATCCCTCGACGCACGGCGTGTTCGAGGAGACGGTCAAGGAGATCTGCGATCTGGTGCACAAGCATGGCGGCCAGGTCTATCTCGATGGCGCCAACATGAACGCCATGGTCGGCCTGTCCCGCCCTGGTGACATCGGCTCCGACGTTTCCCATCTCAACCTGCACAAGACCTTCTGCATCCCGCATGGCGGCGGCGGCCCGGGCATGGGCCCGATCGGCGTCAAGGCCCATCTGGCCCCGCACCTGCCCGGTCATCCCGAGACCGACGGCCGTCCGGGCGCAGTTTCGGCCGCAGCCTTTGGGTCGGCTTCGATCCTGCCGATCTCCTGGAGCTATTGCCTGATGATGGGCGGCGAGGGCTTGACGCAGGCAACCAAGGTGGCGATCCTCAACGCCAACTATATCGCCGCCCGGCTGAAGGGTGCCTATGACGTACTCTACAAGTCGAAAACCGGCCGCGTCGCGCATGAATGCATCATCGACACGCGGCCGCTGGTCGACAGCGCCGGCGTCACCGTCGACGATGTCGCCAAGCGGCTGATCGACTGCGGCTTCCATGCACCGACCATGAGCTGGCCGGTGGCAGGCACGCTGATGATCGAGCCGACGGAAAGCGAGACCAAGGCCGAGCTCGATCGTTTCTGCGAGGCGATGCTGGCGATCCGCGAGGAAGCGCGCGCCATCGAGGAAGGCCGCATGGACAAGGCAAACAACCCGCTGAAGAATGCCCCGCACACGGTGGAAGACCTTGTCGGCGAATGGGACCGCCCCTATTCGCGCGAACAGGCCTGCTTCCCGCCCGGCGCCTTCCGCGTCGACAAATACTGGTCACCGGTCAACCGCGTCGACAATGTCTACGGCGACCGCAACCTGATCTGCACCTGCCCGCCGGTGGAAAGCTACGCCGAGGCCGCGGAATAACAGCAATTGCACAAGCCCTCCCGTTTCGTTCGGGAGGGCTTGCACGCCGGCCTTGTACAGGCGGCGAGCAGCGGAATGAACCCGGCCCCTTTTCAAGGCATTGGATTCAAATTTAACCTTTCTTAGCAAGTGTCTGTTAGCAATTCCAAATGGGCGGTTTTCCCGACCGGAAACGTCGCCGTCGATCTTGGTTTTGCGTGCAGGTTCTTATGCGTCCATCGGCTGTATCAGCAATTCTCCTCGCCGCCGTGATCCTGTCGGGATGCTCTACAAGTTCCGGCGCTGAAGATGTACTCACCCCTGTGCCATCGAAGGAAACCACCAACGCCATCACGAAGCCGAACGGCCCGATACCGGCCGCTGCCGTTGGCGACGCCGCCCCGCAGGCAAGCCCGCCGCAGGAAGCATTGAGCTGGACCGGATCGGTTCCGGAACCTCAGGCGCTGGTGCCGGCGGAAAGACCGGTCGGCATGCCGATGCCGACGGAACGGCCGGTTGCGATGTTGATGCCTGCCAATCCGGGGATCGACCCGGATGCCGGCCCGAAATCACCGACGCGCTCGCGAATTTATAGCCACCGGTTCCGCGACGCCAAACCGATCAACTTCGGCTCGACTTCACCTCGAAAGCTCGCCGTGCATGGCGTCGACGTCTCGCGCTGGCAAGGCGAGATCGATTGGGACACTCTGCGGCAGCAAGGCGCGAACTTCGTCTACATCAAGGCGACCGACGGCGGCGATCACCTCGATCCGATGTTCAGGAAGAACTGGCGCCGGGCCAAGGAAGCTGGCCTGAAACACGGCGCCTATCACTTCTTCTACTGGTGCCGGACGGCCGGCGAACAGGCCGATTGGTTCATCCGCAACGTGCCGAGAGAAGCAAACGCGCTTCCGCCCGTGATCGACGTCGAATGGAACGGCGAATCGAGCTGCAAGCGGCGCATTTCCCCGGCCCGCGTCCGGGAAAAGATGCAGGTCTTCATGGACAAGCTGGAGCGACACTATGGCCAGCGCCCGATCATCTACACGGCACCGGATTTCTACCGCGACAATTTGAAGGGCCAGATGCTCGATTATCCCTTCTGGCTGCGCTCGGTCGCCGCCCACCCCTCCAAGGTCTATCCCGGCCGCAAATGGCTGTTCTGGCAATATTCCGGCTCCGGCCTCTCCGAAGGCGTCGACGGCAAGATCGACCTCAACGTCTTTAACGGCAGCGAAAGCGACTGGCACGACTGGGTGGCGTCACGGTGAACCGAGAGGTTTGGCTCTAGAGTAGGATGTCGACCGAAAACCGCAACATGCTAGGCCGTGGTGACAAATTAACTATTTGATCCATAGCATGATGCTTGTGAGCTTTATGAAGCCGAGGAAGTTGTCGGCGAGCTTGTCGTAGCGTGTTGCGATACGCCGCCATTGTTTGAGCTTGGCGAAGAAGCTCTCAATGCCCCATCGCTGTTTGTAGGCAAGGCGATCATAAGCATGCTGGTGCTTGCGATGTCGACGTGGCGGAATGACTGGCTCGCCGCCTTGATCAAGAATGATGTCATGCAAGCTGTCGGCATCATAGGCGCGATCCGCGAGCACCTGTTTGGCTGGGAGTGCGCGGATAAGGTCGCAAGCCGGTGCCATGTCGTTCTGTTGTCCAGGGCCGAGTTGAAAGCGAACCGGCTATCCCAGTGCATCGACTACCGCATGGATTTTGCTGCCAAATCCACCTCGGGAGCGGCCGAGAGCCTGGGCTTGCGCTCCCCCCTTTTCGCCGCCCGCCGGCGGCTTGGGCCTGCGCCCGGATAACCGTGGCGTCGATGGACAACCACTCCATGTCTGGATCGACGGAAACCGCTTCGAAAATCCGGTCGAATATGCCCTGCTCGATCCAACGGTAATAGCGCCGTTTGACCGTCTGATAGGGGCCGAAACGGTCTTCCGGCAGATCACGCCAGCGCGCTCCGGACCGGGCAAGCCACAGTATCGCGTCGAAGAACCGGCGCCCATCACTGCGAGGGCCGCGCCTGCCTTTGCGACCACCGGGCACAAACGGCTTCAGCCGCTCCCACTGGTCATCTCGAAGAACCTCACCATCCATCGCCGACCTCCAAAAGTCAGCGTTGAATCTGATTTGCGACTCGAATGGAATCCCGGATCGTTAAATTGTCACCACAGCCTAGCGTTCGCCGACCGATGGGCTGAACACCATAAGGCTCAGGATCTCGAAAAGTACCTGTGCCGCGGCATGCGCAGTGTTGGTCGTTGCATCATATTGCGGGGCAACCTCGACGACGTCGCCACCCACCAGGTTTATCCCTTTCAGCCCCCGTATCAGTTCGAGGACTTCACGTGTGGTCAATCCTCCGACCTCGGGTGTGCCTGTGCCGGGCGCAAAGCTCGGATCGAGGCTGTCTATGTCGAAGGAAAGATAGGTCGGGCCGTCGCCGACGATGGATTTGGCCTTGGCAATCACCGCAGCAATGCCCATACCGCTAATCTCTTCGGCATGGATCACGGTCATTCCCGACGCATAGGAGAATTCCCACAAATATTCCGCCGAACCCCGGATGCCAATCTGGATTGTCCTCGTTGGATCGAGTGCGCCATCCAGCACCGCATTCCGGAACGGCCCGCCGTGATGAAACTTGGTTTGATCGAACGCGCCGCTTGTATCGCAATGGGCGTCTATATGGATGAGCCCGACCGGCTGTTGCCGGCCGATGGCCTTCAAGATCGGATGGCTGATGGAGTGATCACCACCGACCGAAAGTGGCGCAACGCCGGCGTCGACGATCTGGCGCATACGCTTTTCAATGTCGTCGTGGCTGAGTTCCAACCGATAGCGGCTTTGGAACGGCACGTCGCCGATGTCGGCGACCCGAAGATCAAAAACCGGCGCCGTAGCAAGAACGTGATTGTACGGACCGATCCTTTCTATGGCACGAAGCGCTCGCGGCCCGAAACGGGAGCCCGGACGGTTGGTCACGCCGAGATCCATCGGGATCCCCGTAATGGCAACCTGCAGATTGCCGAAGTCCGGCTCATCGGCAGCGACCTGCATATAGGGTGCGCTGAGAAAGGTCGGTATGCCGGCATATGGCGCCAGCCTCGTGCCGTTTTTGGAGATGATCTTCTCCGCCACTTTCCGAAACCTCTCATCGAATATCTCGCCGCCATTGGCGCCCGCGAATTCTGCGCGCAACTGTTCGAGTCGCGTTTTGTCCCACACCATGCGCATACGCCTCCGCTTCGGTTCCATCTCAGCCGACAAAGGGGTTGAGAAGGCAATTGGTATCGTTGTAGCAATTGCTATCAAAGAGAAATCGATATGATCGCCGCAAAACCCAATCTACTTGTTTCCCGCCTCTCTGCCCCGCCCATTCCTTCCGTCATCGCCTGGAGCCGCGAATATAAAGGGAACAAGGGGCCGCTCATCGATCTATCGCAAGCCGTACCCGGCTATCCCGCCCATCCGGAGATGCTTCGCCGGCTTGCCGAGGCGGCCGGACAACAGGCGATGACAGGCTACGGTCCAATCGAAGGCGAGCCTTCTTTACGCAAGGCCTATGCGGCTCATCTCGCCGCGCTTTACGGCGCCGACGTCTCCGCAGCCAATATCCACATCACCGCCGGCTGCAATCAGGCGTTCATGTGCGCGGCGATCGCGCTTGCAGGCGCGGGCGATACCGCAGCTCTCACCAATCCCTTCTATTTCAACCACGACACGACGCTGTCGATGCTGGGGATCGGGAGGCGATTGGTCGCCTGCGATCCAGTCCACGGCTTTCTTCCCGATCCGAGTTCGGCCGAGGCGGCACTTGCGGCCGGCGCCAAGGTGCTGGCAGTCGTCTCACCCAACAATCCGACCGGAGCGGTATATCCGCCAAGCCTGCTGCACGAGCTTTTTGTTCTTTGCCGGAAGTATGGCACCTGGCTGATCCTCGATGAAACCTATCGCGATTTCCTGGGCGAGGATTACGGCCGGCCGCACTCACTCCTGTCCGAGCCGGGTTGGGAGGACACGGTCGTCCTTCTTTACAGTTTTTCGAAATCCTTTTGCATCCCCGGCCACAGGCTGGGTGCCATCACGGCAGGACCCAAGCTCGTCGCCGAGATCGCCAAGGTGATGGACAATATGCAGATCTGCGCCCCGCGCTCGGCTCAGATCGCCGTTGCTTCGGCTATCCCGGCGCTTGCCGATTGGCGCGCCGGCAACCGGCTGGAGATCGCCCGCCGGGCGGATGCGCTGCGACAGGCCTTTTCCGACCTTGATTGGGAGATAGGCGCGATCGGCGCATATTTCGCCTTCGTCCGCCACCCTTTCGCCGATCGATCATCTTCAGAGATCGCCGAAAGACTCGCCAGGGAATCGGGCATCGTCTGTTTGCCCGGCGCCTATTTCGGCGAGGGACAAGAGCATTACCTCAGACTTGCCTTTGCCAATGCGGATGTTGCCTCGATAGGGCTATTGTCGGAGCGGCTCCGCTAGAACGTGGCAATCGACCTCCGCCGGAAGTTCACGATAGCCGCCGCGCCAATAGATGAGCGGCCCTATGCCTTGTCGGACTTGGATGGCGCAAATATGCCCGATCAGAATCGCATGGGAATGATGGTGGAATTCCGCTTCGAGCTTGCAGTCCAGCACGGTAAGAGCGTTTTCGAGAACGGGCGCGCCACTCGTGAGGCGATACCATCCCGCATTACCGAAGCGTTCCACGCCCTTGCGTCCGTCGAAACCTGCAAAGGATTGCGCCACCTGCTGCTGGTCGGCCGCGAGCACGTTGACACAGAAACAGCCGTACCGCTGCAACACCGGCCATGAGGAAGATGCGCGGTTGACACTGACGATGACGGAGGGCACCTCCGCCGAAAATGAAGAGACCGAGGTTGCGGTGAAGCCGGTGCGGTCTTGTCCGCCGCCGACCGTGATCACGCTGACCGCACCCGCCAGATGACGCATCGAAAGCTTGAAGTCCGTTTCGCTGATCAAAGCCTCGGGACTCATCGGGCTGGCGTCTGCGTTTTGGCAAAACGGTTTGCCGGCATTGAAAGACCGAGGTTTTCGCGCAGGGTCCTTCCCTCATATTCCTCGCGGAACAGGCCGCGGCGGCGAAGCTCGGGCAGGACAAGCCTCACGAAATCGTCGAGGCTGGACGGCAAGGTCGGAAACATCAGGATAAAGCCATCGGCAGCCCGGGTCTCGAACCATTCCTCCATAAAGTCGGCGATCTGGGTCGGCGTACCTGTAATGCCATTTCCGGTATGCTTCTCGGCATAGTGCCGGATGAGCTCGCCGACGGTATGGCCGCTCCTGACGAATCCGACCAGTTCGTCGAACAAGGCGCGTGAACCCTTCGGCGCCGCCGGAAGCCGATCCATGGGGAAGGGCTTATCGAGCGGCACGTCGCGCAAGTCCGCTTCCAGGAATTCGGAAAGCATCAACCGGCCGACATCAGGATGCATCTTGTCGATCAGATAGTCGACCTTCGCCTTTGCCTCGGCTTCCGTTTCACCGACGTTGAGAACGATGCCCGGCATGATCTTCAGGTCGTCGGCATCGCGCCCATAGGCCGGCATCCGGCACTTGACGTTTTCGTAGAAGGCCCTGTTCCGCTCGATATTCGACGCGAGGCTGAAGACGATCTCGGCCGTGCGCGCCGCCATGTCCATTCCGGGTTCTGAACCGCCGGCCTGGGCGATGACGGGACGGCCCTGGGGCGTTCGCGCAATGTTGAGGGGTCCGCGGACCTGGAAATGCTTGCCTTTGTGATTGAGGGTGTGGTGCTTGTCCTTGTCATAATAGACACCGTTTTCGCGGTCGAGAAGCAGAGCACCTTCCTCGAAGCTGTCCCAAAGGCCGAAAACGACATCGACGAATTCGTTGCCGCGCTCATAGCGTAGCGCGTGCGGATCAAGTCCCTCGCGATTGAAGTTGTAGCCGGTTTCGTCATGGTCGGAGGTGACGACATTCCAGCAGACGCGCCCGTTGCTCAGATGGTCGATCGAGGCGAACAGGCGGGCGACATTGTATGGCTCGTAATAACTTGTCGACACCGTCGCAACGAGACCGAGATTGCTGGTCGTGACCGCTAATGCTGATAGCAGTGAGAGGGGTTCGAAGCGATTCATCTTGGTCGGAATACGGGCAAGCGCATTCGGATCACCGACGGCGGCAGCCGGAGAATCCGCCATGAACATGAAATCGAACTTGGCCGCCTCGGATCGTTTGGCGACATCGAGCAGATGGGCGAAGTCATTGGCGCCGCCGACATCGCTGGCCGGATGCAGCCACGAGGCCGGATGAAAGCCGAAAGTGTAGACGAAGGTCCCAAGTTTCATCTTGTCAGTTCGCGCCATCGAGCTCTCCCCTTATGCATGCTGCCGATTGAAGGTGGCCGCGCAAATTATCACCAGGCGCAAATTTTCATCAACATCGCGGCGCTAGGGTCCGTTTTAGATTTTCTAAAACGTTCACCTGGGGGCTGACAGCAAAGCTTGCTGACGGGAAATAGCGACGAGCCAGTCGCGGAATTCGCGGCCGCGCGGCTTTTGCAGTGCCGCGCGGTCCCAGGCGAGAAAGTAGCTTTCGCGCAGCGGAATCCGCATGTCGACGGGAGTGACGAGCGTCTGCGCCTCGAGCTCATCGGTAATCATCGACATCTGCGCGAGGACGACGCCACGCTTGTTGACGGCCGCATCGATCGCGCTGCTCGACAGGGTAAAGGAGAGGCCGGGCGTCGACGCGTCGAACGGTATACCGGCCATGGCCGCAAACTCCGCCCAGCTTGGGTAAGGCGTGAAGTGCCTTTCCCACTCGACATGCAGAAGCGGCTGCTCGAAGAGCTCCCGGGCCGCGTGCGCGCGATCCTGCATTAGCGACGGCGAGCAGACAGGCACGACCCAATCGCGAAACAGTTCCGTATAATGGTCGTGCTGCAGAACGTCCGATCCGTAGCTCACGCGGAAGTCGACATCGTCGAAGCCGATCCTGGGCTCCTTGTCCCGTCCGATAATCCTTACCTGTACATCGGGATGAAGGGCCTGCCAGTCGAAGATGCGCCTGCCGATCCATTTGTTGACGACGGAAGAAAGCGCGCTGAGAACCAGCGCCGTCTCGTTGCGTGCCCTTTCCAACAACTGCTGGGCGAGCGCAAATTGCTCAAACCCCTTCGATATCTCCTGATGATAAAGCCGGCCCCAGGCGGTCAGCTCAACGGTTCGCCCGCTTCGCTCCAGCAGAGAAACGCCAAGAAAACTTTCGATCTTGTGAATTTGCTGGCTGATTGCCCCCGGCGAGACCTTGAGCTCCAGTGCCGCAGCCGTCACGCCGCCGCAACGCCCCACCACCTCGAAGGCTTGCAGACCCTTGAGCGGGATCGTCTTGAAGCGCTCATCGATCACTTGCAGAACCTCCCGTGGTGTGCGCCAACTTTGCCATCGGATGAAACGTCCCTGCGAACTGGAACCGGTCGCCTGGATGGATAATCTCGACATATGTCACCGTCCGGCCGTTCTGCCAGGTCTGCCGGATTAGGCTAAGGCACGCCTGGCCTCTTTCTGTCTCCAGCATTCGCGCCGTCGCCGTATCGGCCGAGACAGCGCGGATGACGTGTTTGGCCTTGGACCAGGGAACTTCTGCAAGCAGCCATTTGCCGGGCGGGATCGAGGCGAAGCTCTCGTCGCGCGCACGTGGGACGGCGTCGAGCATGATGATCCGCCGTTCGATGGCATTGGGTCTGCCGTCCACGATATGCAGGCATTGAAGCCTGAGTATCTCCGCATCGGGAGCTTCCGACAGCTGTTGTGCGTCCGTTTCTCCAAGGCGTTCGACTCTACGGGTGAGAAGCTCGAAGCGGTGCTCGTGCCCGGCCAATTCCGCTTCGGTGCTGATATCCTGAATATCCATTACCGTGCGGTCGATCTGGGGCGACGCAACAAACGAACCGGTCTTGCGCCTTCTGACGATCATGCCGCGCTCGACCAGAGCCGACAGTGCCTTGCTGACAGTCATGCGCGAGCATTGATATTCCGCGACCAGTTCATGTTCTATGGGAATACGGTCGCCGGGCCGCCAATCGCCGCTAATGATCTTCGCCTCGATATCCATGTAAATACGCTGATAAATCGACACCAAGTCCACACCTCGTTGGGCGTCACGATCAAAGTGCCGGAGCGGTCGCGTCACACCGGCAAAGATTGCCGCCACCCGGCACAATTTTTGCGTTCCTTGACTTTTACATTGACACTCTAGGCCAGCCTATATCTATTTGTATAGTCAAAAGCGGAGCATAAAAATCCGCGCATTGAAATCAAAATCGGGAACAAAACTCCTCCATCGGAGGAATAAAACTGGAGAGATGATCATGAAGGCAAAGTCACTGCTGACGGGTCTGGTCGGCGCTTCGTTCCTGTTAGGAGCAGCCTTTTGCGCCCACGCAGCCGATACGCTGGCGGCCGTCAAGGCAGCCGGCACGCTCAAGGTTGGCACCGAAACGGCTTTCGCACCGTTTGACTATATCGATGCGGGTGAACATACGGGCCTGAACGTCGACCTTTTTGCCGAGATCGGCAAGGAACTTGGCGTCAAGATCGAGTGGGTGGCACTTCCCTGGGACGGCGTCTTCCCCGCGCTTGAGGCTGGCAAGTTCGATATCGTCGCAGGTCCTGCAACGATCACCAAAAAGCGCATGGAGCGCTATCGCTTCACGCCGCCGATCGCCGAAGCGACGATTGCCATCCTTAAGAAGGCCGGCGACACGACGATCAGCAAGCCGGAAGACATTGCCGGCAAGACGATTGGTGTCGGCAAGGCAACTGCCCAGCTCGACCAGCTGAAGGAATTCTCCGACACGCTGCCGACCAAGGTCGATGTGCGCGAATATCCTGCCTTCACTGAGACCTACGCCGATCTCGCAGCCGGCCGTATTGCAGGCGTTGCGAATTCGCTCCCGAACATCGCCTTTGTCGCGAGCCAGCGAAAGGGCACTTTCGAAGTCGTCCTGCCGCCTTTCGGAAAGAAGTCCTATTTCGGCTTCATCGGTCTCAAGGACGCCGATCACGCCCCGCTGATGGACGCGATCGATGCCGCGATGCTCAAGATCAAGGCAGACGGGCGTATGGCAGAGCTGCAAAAGAAGTGGTTCGGTGCGTCTTTCGACACACCGGACGCTGTCAAGGATCCGGCATTCTGATCATTGCCGGTGAAATGCACGCGCCCCGCCATCGGTCGGGGCGCAATTTGCCGTGGGAACAGACGTCACGGCCGTAGCACGCAGGCAAGCACCGCCCATGTCCACCAAACTTTTCGAACTTCTTCTGCAAGCTTCGATCTACACGGTCACGATCAGCGTGGTTTCGATTCTGATCGGCTTTGCGATCTCGATCATTGTTTCCGCCATGCTCCTTTCGCGGCAACGGCTTTTCATGCTGCTAGGGCAGGTTTTCATCAGCTTCTTTCGCGGCGTACCGCTGCTGGTGCAGCTGTTGCTGATCTACAACCTTCTGCCGGTGATCGGCATCAACGTGCCGAGTATCGTTGCGGCGATCGTTGGCCTTTCGCTGTGCACGGCTGCCTATCAGGCTGAAAATCTGCGCGGCGGTTTTGCCAGCGTCCCCTCGGGCCTTGTCGAGTCCGCCGAGATGGTCGGTCTCACGCCCATGCAAATTTTCCGCCGGATCAAGGCGCCAATCGCTCTGCGGCTGACCTTTCCGGCGCTCGTCAACGAAGCGATCCTTATTTTGAAGGCTTCTTCGCTGGTCTCCGTTGTCGGGATCGTCGAGCTGACGCGCATGGCCCAGGACCTTGCCGGCAGCACCTTTCTGCCGCTCGAAATCTTCGCTTCCGCCGGTCTGATCTACCTCGCCATCAATTGGATCGTAGCACTTGCCGGCGGTCTGATCGAACGCTCCCTGCCGGGAGTACCGCGATGACGTTCGATATCAATGTGATTTTCAGCCATTTGCCGGAGATCGCCAGCGGTGCCTTCGTGACAATCGTCATCTGGATCGTCGCCGCTCTTGCTGCTGCCGTTCTGGGTTTCCTTGTCGCTGTCGCCCGGCGTTTTGGCGGGGTGCTCTTGGACAGGGCATTCGGCATTGTCATCGCAGTGCTGCGCGGCACGCCCTTCCTCATTCAGATATTCCTCGTCTACTACGGGGGCCCCTTCATCGGATTGTCGCTCAATCCGATCCCGGCAGGCGTCGTTGGCCTGTCCATCTACGGCGCGGCCTATTTCAGCGAGATATTCCGCTCGGGCTTTGCCGCCGTCCCGAAGGGGCATATCGAAGCGGGTCTATGCGTTGGCCTGACACACACGCAGATCGTCAGGCGTATATTGCTGCCTGAGATGACCATGCTGGTGCTGCCGCCATCGCTCAACATGACGATCATCCTCATGAAGGAGACGGCCGTGTTGTCGATCATCACCGTGCCGGAACTGACGGCAACACTGAGCGCCATCGGATCGCAGCAATATGCATTTGTCGAAGCGCTTTTTGTCCTCGCCCTCTTCTATTGGGCGCTGGTCGAAATCACCGGCTGGCTCGGTCGTCTCGCCGAAACGAAACTCACCAGATTCAGGTTTTTCAACATATGAGCGTTCCCGCGATTGCAGTCAAAAATCTTGTCAAGACGTTTGGCGATTCCACCGTGCTGAACGGTATCGATCTTGATATTGCCCAGGGACAGGTTTCCTGCGTGATCGGTCCATCGGGATCAGGCAAGAGCACGCTGCTGCGCTGCATGGCGTTTCTGGAAGAACCGACAAAGGGTAGCATTGCCGTCAATGGCGAGGTGCTCGGCTTTGCGGAAAATGCGAATGGCGTAAGGGAGCGGTTGCCGGCTGCCGCCAATCGCCGGATTCGCGCCCAGATCGGCATGGTTTTTCAGCAGTTCAATCTCTGGCCACACATGACGGCGCTCGGCAACGTCAGCGAGGCGCTGAAGACGGTTCACAAAAAGAACCGCAAGGAGGCAGAGGAGCGGGCAATGGCTCAACTCGCCAAGGTCGGTCTCGAGGGCCGGGCAAACCACTATCCGTCACAGCTCTCGGGAGGACAGCAGCAGCGTGTTGCTATCGCGCGGGCCCTGGCTCTCAACCCGAAGATCATGCTCTTTGACGAACCAACCTCATCACTCGATCCCGAACTGACCGGCGAAGTGCTGAACGTCATGCGCGATCTCGCCGCCGAAGGCATGACAATGGTCGTCGTTTCCCACGAGATCGGGTTTGCCGCAACGGTCGGCCAGCAGATCATCTTTCTCGATCATGGCAAGGTGCTGTTCACTGGTCCGCCCCAAGAGGTTTTCAAGCGACCGAGAAACCCGCGCCTCGAGCAGTTTCTTGATACCTATATCGATCGCGGAGCCTCGATGTTGCTGTGATGCTCGTCCCACTTGATCCGTCCAAGCGTTTTGGTCCTGTAGGTTTGTCCCGGCTGCGCGCCGTGCCATTGCGAAGCACGTCTGACGGCATGGTTGCGTACCCATAGGTCTTTGCTAATGCAACGCCTTCAGCATTCCCTAAGTCCTTGCGGGTAAAAAACGAAGATCCAGTTCTGGGGAAACGGCTGATGAGCATATCGACTATTGCAGGCACTGCTCTTTTGGGAATGCGGGCACAGACGACACGGATCAGCGCGATCGCCAGCAACGTCGCAAACAGCAGCACCCCTGGTTATAACAGGCTGAACACCAGCCTCACCTCCGTTGCCTCAGGCAGCGTCGAGGCCATCGTCGGTCCGACGGATTCGGATGTCGATGCGGCCACCGAACTCACCGACCTGATCGTAGCCGAGCAGAGCTACAATGCGAACGCCATGGTCTTCGAGACCGGCGCTGACATCTGGGAAATGCTGATGAGCATCAAGCGCGACTAGGCAATCCTCAAAGCCATGGCCCTATTCGTTACTCTATTTTCACACGTGCCAATCCGCATATTGGGATCGCCCATTGGTGCACAAATACCATTTCAGGAGTATGCCGCTTGCGTCACGTTGCCTTGCCAGTCCTTCTGAATTTGGCCCTCGTGACCAGTGCAGGTGCCAGCGAAGACCTGTCCGGTGTTTGGCGCGACCTGTTCACACGATGTCGAATTGCCGTGGAGAACGGCAAAGACTTTAATGCAACAGGATTACGCGACCTTGGCCGTCACCTCAGGACGGTAGCCCCCTTGACCGCTCCTGGAGTACCCTTTCCACTGACATCTGGATACCAGGAGGCTGAATGGCGCTGGGAAGTTCCCGGATCTCGTTTCGTGGTCGTGGAAGGCGAGCATCCATCAGATCGTGGCAAATCAAAACGTTCGTGCGAGATCAAACTCGCGGAGAAAGCAGAGCCAATCTCCACGGACGAGGAAAAGCTACTGAGGGCGACATTTCTCGTGGAACGGGATAAACTCCTGGTCACTGGACGCTATGAATATTGGAACCCGGATCCGTTATTTTCTACCAATCTCGGTATTCGGCTGGCCCGTAAGAACCCCCACGGCTGCCGCGTCGTCTCTTTCCTAGACATCGATACGCGATCCCACTCGCAGCCGTTTTTTATGACAGGTTCCGCTGAGCAGGACACAATATGTGGCGCGGCGCCTCGCCTTGCTCGTCCATAAGCGAGACACCGGCCCGCGACCGTTTTGTCAGGAAGCAGTTGATGGAGAATTCCCCATCAGCCTAAAGGGGACGGTTATCAGGAATGCGCCGGCTCGCTCTGGCGCTGCGCGGCAAGGGCAGCGAGATCGGCCGGCTTCAGCTCGACGGATTCGCCGCAGCCGCAGGCCGATGTCTGGTTCGGATTGGTGAAGGTGAAGCCGGAGCGCAGCGTCGTCTGCTCGAAACCCATCTCGGTACCGAGAAGATAGAGTACGGCTGACGGTTCGACCCAGACCTTGGCGCCGTCGCGCTCGATCAGGTCATCCTTGGCATTCGGCTCGGTCACCAGATCGATGGTGTACTCCATCCCGGCGCAGCCGCCCTTCTTGATGCCGACACGAATGCCCTTGGCTTCCGGTCCGGAATTTTCGACGATCGCGTTGACGCGGGCGGCAGCCCCTTCCGTCATGCTCATCACTGCAAAGCCCATCGGCTTTTTCTCCTTCCACAACCGGGGTCAAGATCCGGTGCTTCGTGAATCAAATGTAGTCGCCCGAGGTAAACGGATCAATACCGCCCGCGGGTACTGCGTACTAGCGCCGCTCAGTACCAGCCGACAGCGACCTGCGCCTCCTCGGACATACGGTCCGGCGTCCATGGCGGATCGAAGGTCATTTCGACCTCGACGCCCGACACACCTTCGACGGCGCCAACGGCATTCTCCACCCAGCCCGGCATCTCGCCGGCGACCGGGCAGCCGGGCGCGGTCAAGGTCATCATGATCTTCACCATCCTGTCGTCCTCGATGTCGATCTTGTAGATCAGACCGAGTTCGAAGATGTCGGCGGGAATTTCCGGGTCGTAGACGGTTTTCAGCGCGCCGATGACGTCGTCGCTCAGCCGCGCCAACTCATCGGCCGGGATGCTGGAATGCACGATGCCTTCGCGCACGTCGATCTTTTGTTCGCTTTCGTCCAGGCTCATCACGGACACTCCTCAAGCAAAGAACTTGCGCGCATATTCAAGCGCATCGGCCAGGGCATCGACCTCGGCGCGGGTATTGTACATGCCGAAGGATGCACGGCATGTGGAGGTGACGCCGAAGCGTTTCAAGAGCGGCATGGCGCAATGCGTGCCGGCGCGCACCGCAACGCCCTGCCGGTCGATCACCATCGAGACGTCGTGCGCGTGGATGCCGGCAAGCTCGAAGGAAAAGATGCTGCCCTTGTCGGGCGCCGTTCCAAAGATGCGCAGCGAATTGACCGACTTCAACCGCTCGACGGCGTAAGCGGCAAGATCGGCCTCATGCCGGGCGATCGCCTCGCGACCGACCTTCTCCATATAGTCGAGGGCATAACCGAGCCCGATCGCCTGGACGATCGGCGGCGTGCCCGCCTCGAAGCGATGCGGCGGATCGTTGTAGGTGACCGCGTCCTCGGCAACCTCGAAAATCATCTCGCCGCCGCCCTGGAAGGGGCGCATCTGCGAAAGCCGCTCCTTCTTGCCGTAGAGCACGCCGATGCCCGACGGGCCGTAGAGCTTGTGGCCGGTCATGACATACCAGTCACAATCGATATCCTGCACGTCGACCGGCAGATGGACGGCGCCCTGGCTGCCGTCGATCAAGACCGGAATGCCGCGCTCATGGGCGATGCGGCAGACCTCCTTGACGGGAACGATCGTGCCGAGCGCATTCGACATATGGGTGATGGCGACGAGCTTGGTGCGCTCCGTCAGGCTCTTCTCGAAATCCTCAATATGAAAGGCGCCCTCGTCGTCAACAGGCACCCAGACCAGTTTCGCGCCTTGCCGCTCGCGGATGAAGTGCCAGGGCACGATGTTGGAGTGGTGCTCCATGATCGTCAGGACGATCTCGTCACCTTCGCCGATCTGAGGCATGCCCCAACCATAGGCAACCGTATTGATCGCTTCGGTCGAATTCTTGGTGAAGACGATATCGTTGACCGAAGGGGCGTTGAGGAAGCGGCGCACCTTCTCGCGCGCCGCCTCGTAGGCATCCGTCGCGACATTGGAGAGATAATGCAGGCCGCGATGCACATTGGCATATTCATGGGCGTAGGCATGCGAGATGGCGTCGATCACCACCTGCGGCTTCTGGGCCGAGGCGCCGTTGTCGAGATAGACCAGCGGCTTGCCGTGCACTTTCTCCGCCAGGATCGGAAAATCCCGGCGGATGGCTTCGACGTCGTATGGCGTGGCCGGCACGATCTTGTCCATTGCTGTATCCGATCAGGCGTGCTTCTCGAGCCAGGCCGAAATCACGCCTTCCAGCGCCTCGACCAGGGCTTCGTCTTCCAGTTCCTCGACGATCTCGGCGACGAAGGCATTGACGAGCATGGCCCGCGCCTTGTTCTCCGGAATGCCGCGCGCCATCATGTAATAGAGATGGTTGGCGTCGATATCGGTAACCGTCGCGCCATGGCCGCACTGGACGTCGTCGGCGAAGATCTCGAGCTCGGGCTTGACCGAGAACTCGGCATCGTCGGACATCAGCAGGGTATTGCAAGCCATCTTGGCGTCGGTCTTCTGCGCATCGGGGGCCACCCGGATCATGCCCTGGAAGACACCCTTGGCACGGTCGAAGACGACGTTGCGGATCACCTCGGTCGAGCCGGTATGCGGCACGTCGTGGCCGAGCACCATTGTCACGTCGGTATGGCTGTCTGCCCCAAGCAGGTTGATGCCGCGCAGCGTCAGATCGGCGCCCTCACCCGTCACCTTGATGTGCAGTTCCTGGCGCACCAGCTTGCCGCCGGCATTGATGACGAACAGGCGAAGCTTGGCATCGGCGCCGAGATCGACGCGGATCTGGCCTAGATGCGTATCGTCGGCGCCCTGCTGCTGCAGGATGATCCAGGTCAGCTCCGTGCCTTTGCCGACGGTGATGTCACTGATATGGGACACGAAGGCGGCATCGCCCGTCACCGCACGGTGACGCTCGATAACTGTTGCCTTGACGCCGGCGCCGAACGAAACGGGAAGGCGCGTATGCGTCTGCCCGCCGGCATGGATGAACTGGATCTCGAGCGGATCTTCAAGCTCGGTATCATCAGGCACGTCGACCACATAGCCGTCGCGCACGAAGCTGCCATTGATGCGGCCGACCGCATCGTCGTTGCCGAGCGCATCGAGGCCGGCAGCGGCTGAGCCGTCCTGCAGATGTTCGCTATAGGCCGACAGGCCAAGACCCTCTGCGGCCGCCTTCTGATTGGCATGGCCCTGGATCACCGCCAGCACACTGGAACCCGCGACGAGCGGCTCGAGCGGGTCGGAGCCGGCATCGCCTGCCTGCGACGGCAAGCCGCGCAGGAGATTTTTGAAGTCAGTGTAATGCCAGGCTTCGATGCGGCGCGTCGGCAGACCGGCCTTCTTCAGGTCATCGAGAAGCCGGTCGCGCAGCGCCGTCACCGCGCCGTTGCCCGGCAGGTCGCCGATCTGCTGGTTGAAGGCCTCGATCAGCGCCGTTTCGGCCGCGGTCAGGCGACTCGTCGTCTGCATGTTCATGGAGGTCGTCCTTTCCACCCGAACTCAGGCCGCCGCGCCGATGATATCGGCATAGCCGTTGGCTTCGAGCTCATGCGCCAGCGTCTTGTCGCCCGACTTGATCACCTGGCCCTTGTAGAGCACGTGAACGGTATCAGGCACGATATAGTCGAGCAGGCGCTGATAGTGGGTGATGACGACGACGGCGCGATTGGGCGAACGCAGTGCGTTGACGCCGTCGGCGACGATCTTCAGCGCGTCGATGTCGAGGCCGGAATCGGTTTCATCGAGCACGCAGAGCTTCGGCTCCAGCAGCGCCATCTGCAGGATCTCGGCGCGCTTCTTCTCGCCACCGGAGAAGCCGACGTTGAGCGGCCGCTTCAGCATCTCGGTGTTGATCTGTAGTTTGGCCGCGGCATCCTTGACGCGGCGCATGAAATCCGGCGTCGTCAGCTCGTCCTCGCCGCGCGCCTTGCGCTGCTCGTTCATCGCCACCTTGAGGAATTGCATGGTGGCAACACCGGGGATTTCGACCGGGTACTGGAAGGCGAGGAAAATGCCCTTGGCGGCGCGCTCGGCCGGATCGAGTTCGAGAATGCTCTCGCCATTATAAAGGATGTCGCCCTCGGTCACTTCATAGTCTTCACGACCGGACAGCACATAGGAGAGCGTCGACTTGCCAGAGCCGTTCGGCCCCATGATCGCGGCAACTTCACCAGCCTTGACCGTCAGGTTCAAGCCGCGGATGATCTCGGTGCCGTCTTCGGCGATACGGGCATGAAGATTTTTGATTTCAAGCATCTTTGGTTCTTCCTGTTCATACAGCGGGCTCAAGTGCCGCCTGATTGACCGTTCGCAACGGCCTCAATCCATCATCCTCGGGCCTGTCCCTAGGATCTAAGCCTTCAATTGCAATTGCCCTGCTGTGCCGATGCGACTTCCGCATACGTGCGCAGATCCTCGGGACAAGCCCGAGGGTGACGGAGATCGCGTTTAGCCCACGCTACCCTCAAGCGAGATACTGATCAGCTTCTGCGCCTCGACGGCGAATTCCATCGGTAGTTCCTGCAGGACTTCCTTGACGAAGCCGTTGACGATCAGCGCGATCGCCGCTTCGGTGGGGATGCCGCGCTGCAGGCAGTAGAACAGTTGATCCTCGGAAATCTTCGAGGTCGTCGCTTCGTGCTCGAACTGCGCCGTCGAATTCTTCGCCTCGATATAGGGCACCGTATGGGCGCCGCACTTGTCGCCGATCAGCAGCGAATCGCACTGGGTGAAGTTACGCGCATTCGACGCCTTGCGGTGAGCCGAGACCTGGCCGCGATAGGTGTTGTTGGAAACACCGGCGGCGATACCCTTGGAGACGATGCGGCTCGACGTGTTCTTGCCGAGATGGATCATCTTGGTGCCGCTGTCGATCTGTTGATGGCCGTTGGAGACGGCGATCGAATAGAACTCGCCTCTGGAGTCGTCGCCGCGCAGGATGCAGGACGGATATTTCCAGGTGATCGCCGAGCCGGTTTCGACCTGCGTCCAGGAAATTTTCGAGCGATTGCCACGGCAATCGCCGCGCTTGGTGACGAAGTTGTAGATGCCGCCCTTGCCTTCCTTATCACCAGGATACCAGTTCTGGACGGTGGAATATTTGATCTCGGCATCGTCGAGCGCCACGAGTTCGACCACGGCGGCATGCAGCTGGTTCTCATCGCGCTGCGGCGCCGTGCAACCTTCGAGGTAGGAGACGTAGGCGCCTTCCTCGGCGATGATCAGCGTGCGCTCGAACTGGCCGGTGCCCTTCTCGTTGATGCGGAAATAAGTGGAGAGCTCCATCGGGCAGCGAACGCCCTTCGGCACGAAGACGAAGGAGCCGTCGGTAAACACCGCCGAATTCAGCGTCGCGTAATAATTATCCGAGGTCGGCACGACCGAACCGAGATATTTGCGAACGAGATCGGGATGTTCGCGGATGGCTTCCGAGATCGACATGAAGATCACGCCGGCCTTCTTCAGCTCCGCCTTGAAGGTGGTGACGACCGAGACGCTGTCAAAAACCGCGTCGACGGCGATCTTCGGCTTCTCGACCCCGGCCAGGATCTCCTGCTCACGCAGCGGAATGCCGAGCTTCTCGTAGACCTTCAACAGCTCCGGATCGACCTCGTCGAGCGACTTCGGACCCGGCGCGCTTTTCGGCGCGGCATAATAGTGGATGTCGTTGAAATCGATCTTCGGATAATTGACGCGCGCCCAGGTCGGCTCTTCCAGCGTCAGCCAGCGCCGATATGCTTCCAGGCGCCATTCCAGCATCCAATCCGGCTCCTGCTTCTTGGCCGAAATGAAGCGGATGATATCCTCGGACAGGCCCTTGGGCGCCTTGTCCATTTCGATGACAGTCTCGAAACCGTATTTGTACTGGTCCACATCGATCAGGCGTACCTGGTCGATCGTTTCCTGCACGGCAGCCATTTCGTTCTCCAATCTCGCCGGATACAAGGTCCGGCAGCTTGTAGCGTCTATGGGCAATTTCCTTGCCCTGATGGTCGGGCAATTCCTTGCCTTGATGTAAGAGGCCAAAAGGGACTTTTCAGCCCGATTGGCAAGCGGAAATTTGCATTTCCGCAAGTTTATGATGCGGTCAGGCCGCCTCGCCCGCCGATCTGCGCCGGCAGGCGATCTTCGCAAAAGCAGCAATCGCCCTGTCTATGTCCTCTTCCGTGGTCGAGAAGCCGAGCGATATCCGCAGCGCGCCGAGCTTGGCGTTGCGTCCCATCGCCGTCAGCACATGGCTTTCGCCGAGCCGGCCGGACGAGCAGGCCGAGCCCGCCGAAAGCGCCACGCCTTCTAGGTCGAAGGCGATCTGCCCGGTCTCGGCCTTCAGCCCCGGCAAGGTGAAGAAGATCGTATTGGCGACACGCTCGCCGCCCTCACCGTGGATGATCACGTCGACCGCCGCCTGCCGCATGCCGGCTTCCAGCCGGTCGCGCAGCGCTCCGATCGCCGCATTGCGCGCCTCAAGTTCGGCCACCGCCACCTCGGCCGCCGCGCCGAAGCCGATCAGCGCCAGCGAATTCTGCGTCCCCGACCGGTGACCACGCTCCTGCCCGCCACCCTGGATCAGCGGCCGCGGCATCAGCGCCTCGCCGCGCGCAATCAGCGCGCCGGCGCCCTTCGGCCCGCCGATCTTGTGCGAGGAGACGATCATGAAATCGGCGCCGAGCCTGTCGATATCGAGCGGGATGCGGCCGGCCGCCTGTACGGCGTCGACGACGAAAAGCCCGCCATGGGCATGCACGATTTTTGCCGCCGCCTCGACCGGTTGGACGATGCCCGTCTCGTTGTTAACGAGCATGACGGCGACCATCGGCAGGCCGGCAGCCTTGTCATGGGTATCGAGCAGGGTAGCGAGCGCGTCGAGATCGACGATGCCGGATTCCGTCACCGGAATCTCGGTCATCTTCTCCTTGGGAAAGCGTCCGCCCTCGCGCACGGCGGGGTGTTCGATCGCGGAAAAATAGAGACGGCCAAGCCGAAGCGGCGTACGCCCCATGCGGAAATCCGGCGTCAGCACCAGATTGGCGGCTTCCGTCGCGCCGCTGGTGAAGACCACATTACCGGCATCGGTGCCGGCCAGTGCCGCTACCTTGCGTCGCGCGCCTTCGATGGCGGCGCGGGCGGCGCGCCCCTCTCCATGCACGCTGTTCGGATTGCCAAACACATCGATGGCGCGCATGATCGCCTCGCGCGCTGCCGGGTGCAGCGGCGCTGTTGCATTCCAGTCGAGATAAAGGCGTGGCGGCGCCATGATCTTCAGTCCTGCGCTTGACGAGCTTGCTTCAGCACCCGCGGTTCATTTTTCTTGAAATTTCCGCCGGGCTTGCCTTATGACACGTTCCACGAAGCGTGGATCGCCATGCAAGTTTCGAATTGTTCTAAACTGCGTTTTAGAAAAGCTGACAACGTTAGTCAAGTCATGTTGTCGCCCAACGCAGCGCGAACGCGAAATAAAACCCGGAGTACCAATGCCCGAAGTAATTTTCAACGGCCCAGCCGGCCGTCTTGAAGGCCGCTACCAGCCCTCCAAGGAAAAAAGCGCGCCCATCGCCCTGATTCTGCATCCGCATCCGCAGTTCGGCGGCACGATGAACAATCAGATCGTCTACCAGCTCTTCTACATGTTCCAGAAGCGTGGATTCACGACGTTGCGCTTCAATTTCCGGGGCATCGGCCGCAGCCAGGGCGAATTCGACCACGGCGCCGGCGAACTGTCTGATGCCGCCTCGGCGCTCGACTGGGTGCAGAGCCTGCATCCCGATTCGAAGACGTGTTGGGTCGCCGGTTACTCCTTCGGTTCCTGGATCGGCATGCAGCTCCTGATGCGCCGACCGGAGATCGAAGGCTTCATGTCGATCGCGCCTCAGCCCAATACCTACGACTTCTCCTTCCTGGCGCCCTGCCCCTCCTCCGGCCTCATCATCAACGGCGAGGCCGACAAGGTGGCGCCCGAAAAAGACGTCAACGGCCTTGTGGAGAAGCTGAAGACGCAGAAGGGCATTCTCATCACCCATCGCACCGTGCCCAACGCCAATCACTTCTTCAACGGTCAGGTGGAGACCCTGATGAACGAGTGCGAGGACTATCTCGACCGCCGCCTCAATGGCGAATTGGTGCCGGAGCCGGCCGCCAAGCGTATCCGCTAAAGCGTAGCGCGAGACATCATCCCTTCAATGAGGCGCTCGGTCCCTGCGGACCGATTGTGCCGGAACAGATCACCTTACCGTGTTGCAATATATTTTGCAGTGCGGTAGGGTCCCCGCGATCCAAACAGAAGCGAGGTCCGCAAATGACCAAGTCGTTCGGGGAAGTCCTGGATAAGTATAAAGGAATCGGTCCAGGATTTGATTTTCTTAGAATTGGCCTCGCCTTTTCTATCGTCCTCACCCATTCTTTTTTGTTAACAAAAAATGATGCTTTCATCAGGGGCACCATATTCTGGTTTACCGAATATGCTCTTGTTCCTATGTTCTTTGCCTTGAGCGGATTCCTGATCGCCGGCAGCGCCCAGCGGCTGAGCCTGCGTAATTTCCTGATCAATCGCGGGTTGCGCATCGTACCGGCTCTTGCGGTCGATATCGTCGTCTGTTCGCTGATCATCGGCCCGATCGTCACGATCGTCTACCACTCCGAATATTTCACCGATCCGCGCTTCTTCAAATACTTCCTGAACATCGTCGGCTGGATCCATTACGAGCTGCCGGGCGTGTTCCAGGACAATCCGAGCCAGAAGGTCAATGGCGCTCTCTGGACGGTTCCCTGGGAGATCTTCTGCTACATCATCATGTCGTTTCTGATGATCACCGCCATTGTCAAGACGCGCTACAAACTGCTTGCGGTGACGGCCGCCTACATCGTCATCGGTCTCATCGTGCAGAAGATGCCCTACCTCCTGCCGGGCGCGATCAAGCCCGTCGCCCGCTTCCTGTTCATGAGTCGCGGCTCGCAGCTGATAACGGCGTTCCTGATGGGCATCGTCGCCTTCCAGTTCAAGGCGGTCATTCCCCATTCGCGGTGGCTCTTCGCCGCCGCCTGCCTCGTTTGCGTCGCCGCCATTCTCACTCTCGACAGCCGGGCGATTGAATCGGTGATCAACCGACCCATTGTCATCACCTCGCTTGTTTACATCACGGTCTTCATCGGTCTGTCGGAAGTCCCGATCCCCGCCTTCTTCCGGAAAGGCGACTATTCCTACGGCGTCTATCTCTATCACGACCCCTTCCTGCAGATCTGGATAAGCGCGTTTCCGTCGGTCTTCCTCTATCCGAAATATGGGGCGCTGGCGCTCTATGCCGTCGGCCTGCCATCGGCTCTCGCCGTCGCGGTGCTGTCTTGGCACTTCATCGAGAAGCCGATCCTCGGCCTGCGCAAGAAGTTCTCGTTCATCGCCCAGGTCAGGGGTGTCGAGGACGGCAATCAGGGCGGACGCGTGCGGCCGCTTGCCGTCAAGAGTTAGGGATTTTATGGCCGCATGTCAGCGGTCATCTCGAAAGCCATATCGAGCACTCCATCGATCAGGATCGGCGCGCGTTCGCGCATGCCAATCTTCCTGAGTACGCGCTGCGAGGCGACGTTTTCGGGATGCGTGAAGGCAATGAAAGCGGGCGCAAGTCTCCTTTCGAAGAACCAGTCGGCCAGGGCGCTCGCCGCTTCTGTTGCCAGGCCCTTGCCCCACGCCTCCTCGATCAAGGAGTAGCCGAGTTCGAACTGCTCGCTCCCAAACCGTGAAATGCCGGCGCGGCCGCCGAAACGTCCGTCCTCGGTGACAATCCTGTATTTGGTCGTACCGTCGCGCGCCTGTTCCTCGAACCAGCCCCGCAGCCGTTCAGCGGCCTTCTCGAGGCTCCAAGGCGCGCTGCCAGGAAGATATCGGGTCGTTGCCATCGTCGAATGCAGCTGCTGCACAAGGGCCGCATCGCCTTCGTCCCACATGACGAATCTCATCCGCGGCGTCTTCAGGATGAGCCTGTCGCTCATGGCGTTGCGAGCACACCGCCGCTGACGGGAGCGCTGACTCCGGTCGTGCCGGGAAACGTCAACGGCAGCCCGTCCAACGATCGGACGGCGAGATAGGCCCAGGCCTCTGCCTCCATTGCATCGCCGTCGAAGCCTGCTTCCTCGGCGCTCAACACGCGCGATCCCAAGCCTTCGGCCATCGCCGAGAACTCCGCCATCAAAGTGGCGTTCAGCCGGCCGCCGCCGCAGACGACATAGGTCGATGGAGTTTCCGGGAGAAAGCGGGCGGATTTGACGATCGAGGCGGCGGCGACGTGCGCCAGTGTGCGGGCACCGTCCTCGAGGCTCGCCTCATCGGACCGAAGCGGCGCGAAATCGCCGCGGTCGAGCGAACGGCGGACATTGCCGCGGAAAAACGGGCTCTGCAGGTATCGGTCCGCGAGCGCGGTCACGACCTTGCCGCGTCCGCCGATTTCGCCGCCGGGATCATAGGTTCTGCCGGTCTGCATCTCCACCCATTGATCGATCAGCGTATTGCCCGGCCCGCTGTCGAAAGCGACGATCCGGCCGTCCGTACCGATGAAGGTCAGATTGGAGATGCCGCCGATATTGACGAAGCAGACCGCCTGCCCCGCCTGCTGGAATTTTCCCGCGAGGGCGGCGTGATAGGCCGGCACCAGCGGTGCGCCTTGGCCGCCGTGGACCATGTCGTTGGCGCGCATGTCGTAGACCACCGATATCCCGGTTCGCCGAGCGAGGACGCCGCCGTCGCCGATCTGAATCGTCAGACCTTCGTCGGGCCGGTGAAGCACGGTCTGGCCATGAAAGCCGAGAACGTCGACGGCATCGGCTGAAAGCCCGAAACGCTCAAGAAATGCCGTAACGGCAATTGCATGCCGTAAGGTCAACTCAAGCTCGATGTCGCGAAGTTCCGCGGGCCGCTCGCTCCTGTGGTGAAGCGGACGCGCCAGGTCCAGCGCCCGCTTGAGCCGCTCTCGAAATTCGGGCTCATAGGGCCTGCCCAGGAACGGCCCGCGCTCGATGAAGCCGCGGCCGTCTGTCCTGACCAGCGCGACATCGATTCCATCCATCGACGTGCCGCTCATCAGCCCGATCGCGGTTCTGACCAGATCCATCAGGCTTGCCTCCCATGCGATTCCCGGATGCACTTTTGTAAAAACAGTGCTAAACGCGCCGCGACAGATCAACAACAACGAAGTTGCGTAAGGCCACACGGGACCGAGCGCAGACACCAAGAGACGAAAGCCATGTCCGAGTTCAAGTCCGATTTCCTCCGCACGCTGAAAGAACGCGGCTTCATTCATCAGATCTCTGATGAGCGCGGCCTCGACGACCTGTTCGCCAAGGAAACCGTGACGGCCTATATCGGCTACGACCCGACGGCATCCAGCCTCCACGTCGGTCATCTCACGCAGATCATGATGTTGCACTGGCTGCAGGCGACGGGCCACCGCCCGATATCCCTGATGGGCGGCGGCACCGGCATGGTCGGCGACCCCTCCTTCAAGGAGGAAGCGCGCAAGCTGATGACGATCGAGACGATCGAGCAGAATATCGCTTCGATCAAGAGCTGCTTCTCGAACTATCTCGATTACGAGAAATCAGGCAATGCCGCGCTGATGATCAACAACGCCGAATGGCTGCGCTCGTTGAATTACCTCGAGTTCCTGCGCGATGTCGGCCGCCATTTCTCGGTCAATCGCATGCTGTCCTTCGACAGCGTGAAGACGCGCCTTGACCGCGAACAGTCGCTGTCTTTCCTGGAATTCAATTACATGATCCTCCAGGCCTATGATTTCGTCGAGCTGGCCAAGCGCTACGATTGTCGTCTGCAGATGGGCGGTTCGGATCAGTGGGGCAATATTGTCAACGGCATCGATCTCGGTCACCGCATGGGGACGCCGCAGCTCTATGCACTGACCTCGCCGCTGCTGACGACGTCGTCCGGCGCCAAGATGGGCAAATCGGCATCCGGCGCGGTCTGGCTAAATGCCGATCTGCTGCCTGTTTATGACTTCTGGCAATATTGGCGCAACACCGAGGACGCCGATGTGCCGCGCTTCCTCAAGCTCTTCACCACCCTGCCGATGGATGAAATCGCACGGCTTTCGGCGATCGGCGGTTCGGAACTGAACGAGGTCAAGAAGATCCTCGCAACCGAAGTCACGGCGATCCTGCACGGCCGCGCAGCTGCCGAACAGGCAGCGGAAACGGCGCGCAAGACCTTCGAGGAGGGTGGCCTTTCGGAAAACCTGCCTTCCGTCGACATCCCGGCCACCGAACTCGACGGCGGCATCGGCCTGCTGTCGCTGATGGTCCGCGCCGGCCTTGCCGGCTCCAACGGTGAGGCCCGCCGCCACGTCCAAGGCGGTGCGGTCCGCATCAACGACGAGGCGGTCAGCGACGAACGCCGCCTGATCGGCAGCGACGAGATCACCGCCGACGGCGTCATCAAGCTCTCACTCGGCAAGAAGAAGCACATCCTGATCCGCCGAGCGGCGTGAGCGGCGGCAAATGGGAAACAGAGACAATGGCCGTCGCTGAGCCGGCCTTTTTCATTTCGCTGAAGGCGCTGGCGATAGACGATTACTGAACACCAGGCCGAGATGTCGCATCCATCCGTTCGACCGCTTGAAAGATATAGGGTGGCGGATTGATATCTGTAGCGGGTGGCACGCGTGACCACCAACTGATCGAGAAGATCGGCGGCGTCACCGTCGCGTCGAGGGGAACCATGAGGATATGGTCGGAGCGGATGGTCTGCGGCCTCAGTCGCGCTCCTTTTTCTGCGGCATAGGAAAACTGCTGGCCAAACGTGATTGCGATCACGGCGGCAGATGCGAAAGAGATTGTCCGGGCGCACGGCATGGCATTCTCCGCCGGCCATGGGTTTTTTCGGCCTAACGTTATCTTACATCAGAACAATCTAAAATGCTTCGGCATCGATCACGAAATTGTAGGCCGAGCCTGCCCGTCAGCCGCGCAGCACTCACCGCCTGCCCGGAACCTTTTCCGCCCGGTGGGATTTGCGTCCAGATGCATTTGGAGCGCCGGCATGATCAACGACCTCTGGTATAAGAACGCAGTCATCTACTGCCTGTCCGTCGAGACCTTCATGGATGCGAACGGCGACGGCGTCGGTGATTTTCAGGGCCTGATGCGCCGTCTCGATTATCTCTCCGGCCTCGGCGTGACGGCAATCTGGCTCATGCCGTTCCAGACTTCGCCCGGTCGCGACGACGGCTACGATGTCTCTGATTATTACAATGTCGACCCGCGCTATGGCTCGCTCGGCGATTTCGTCGAATTTACCCATGGTGCCAAACAGCGTGGCATCCGGGTGTTGATCGATCTGGTGATCAATCACACCTCGAAGGATCATCCCTGGTTCGAAGAGGCCAGGAGCGATCCGCAATCTCGCCATCGCGACTGGTACGTTTGGTCGGACAAAAAGCCTGCGAATGCCGATCATGGCATGGTCTTCCCCGGCGTCCAGAAAACGACCTGGACCTATGACGAAAAAGCCAAGGCCTATTACTTCCACCGCTTCTACGATCACCAGCCCGATCTGAATACATCAAACCCGGACGTGCAGGCTGAGATCCTCAAGATCATGGGCTTCTGGATCCAGCTCGGCGTCTCGGGCTTCCGGATGGACGCCGCCCCCTTCATCATCGCCACCAAGGGCGCCGAGGTCACCAAGCCGGTCGAGCAGTTCGACATGCTGCGGAAGTTTCGCGAATTCCTCCAATGGCGCCTCGGCGATTCCATCGTGCTGGCGGAGGCCAATATTCTGCCGAAGGACAATTTCGAATATTTCGGCGACGATGGCGACCGTATGCAGATGATGTTCAATTTCCAGGTCAATCAGGCGCTGTTTTACGCCCTCGCCAGCGCAGATACGCGGCCGCTGAAGAAGGCGATGGAGGCAACGAAACCGCGGCCGGCAACCGCGCAATGGGGCCTCTTTCTGCGCAACCACGACGAACTGGACCTCGGGCGACTAACGGACAAACAGCGCGGCGCGGTCTTTGCCGAATTCGGACCCGACAAGGACATGCAACTCTATGACCGCGGCATTCGCCGCCGGCTGGCGCCCATGCTTGGCGGCGACCGCCGCAGGATCGAAATGGCCTACAGCCTGCTGTTTTCGCTGCCGGGGACGCCCGTTATCCGTTATGGCGACGAGATCGGCATGGGCGACGATCTGAACCTGCCGGAGCGCGATTGCGCCCGCACGCCGATGCAGTGGTCGACGGAGCCGGAAGGCGGCTTCACCAAAAGCCCGAAACCGATCACGCCTGTGATCAAGGACGGACCCTACGGCTTCGAGCATATCAATGTCGCCGAACAGCGGCGCGATCCGAATTCGCTGCTGAACTGGACCGAGCGGATGATCCGAATGCGCAAGGAAGCCCCCGAGATCGGCTGGGGGGATTTCTCCGTGGTCGACACCGGCGATGACGGCGTGCTTGCGCTTCGTTACGACTGGCGCGGCAATTCCATCCTGATCCTGCACAATCTGCATGCGCAGCCGGCGGAAGTGACCTTCGACCCCGATATCGGTGAAGATGGGCGACAACTGATCGATATTGCCGATGGCGCAAGCAGCAGCGCGGACCAGAAAGGCCGTCACACCGTTCGGCTCGATGCCTACGGCTATCGCTGGTATCGTCTCGGCGGCCTCGACTATCTCCTCAGGCGCAAGGAATTTTAGGATCCAGCCTTGCCCGTCTTACTGAAACTCGAAGATTTGCCGGAAAACACCGGGCGCGATGATCGATAGCGGGTTGATCTGCAGGTTCGGCTGATCGAACTTGCCGGTCAGCTTGAAGGTGATGCCGATCAGGCCGCGGTCGCTGCCATTGCCGAGGATCACACCGATCAGCGGCAGTTCGGCGAACAGGCGATTGAGTCCGTATGCCGGCATGAAGGTGCCGGTCATATCCATATTGCCCTTGCGGTCGCGCACCACACCCTGGAAGGTCGCGCCGATCTGGTCGCCGCGCAGCACCCCGTTCTCGATACCGATCATGCCGTTGCGCGAGACGATGCGGGCAAAGCCGCGCTGGAAGCGTTGCGACGAAGTGTCGATGTCGCGTTTGACGGCCTCGTTGAGGCTGCGCTGCTCGTTTCCGACGGGTGTCGAGACGATCGAACGCAGGCGCTGCTCGTTGACGATCGAGAAACGGCGGACATCGAGCGAGCCGTCCCAGCCGCCCTCAGCCCCCAACCGGATCGCCAGATTGAGCAGGCCGCCCTGCATGTGCTGGTAGAGATCGGCGAAACGCGAGACTGCGCCGGCATCACCGCTGGTGATGTTGATGACGCCGCCGTCCTTCATCTGGCTGACAACGGCTTCGCCGCTGTCGGTGACGCCGGAAAAATTCAGGGCCTGCAACTTGTCGCCGCGCAGTGACAGCTGCGCCTGGAAGTTGCCGACCTTCTCGTCGTTGAAGCCGATGACATTTTTCAGCTTGGCGCGCACCGATACGCCGGTATTGTCGGCGTCCCCGCCAGCATCGTCGCCGGAGCCCGATTTCAACCGCGCGATAACCGGCCGCGCATCGGCGCTGTCGCCGGAGACGGAAACGTCGAAATTGCCTTTGCTGCGCTTCACCGACAGGGTGAAATCATCAAGCGAAGAGAGCTTGACGCTGTCGAAGTCGGCCGAAATCAGCCCCGCCTTGCCGACATTCAGCGCACCGCTGGCGCCGAAACCATCGCCCTTCAGCCGGAAGTTCCGGATCTGGATATTGTCGGTCGGGCCGGATGTTTCGAATTCGGCCATGGCGGCAATGCCGCTGCCCTTCGACCAGCCGATCCAGGGCAGTTCGAGCAGCGATCTGGTGAGATCCAGCTGGACGTCCTGCCGGTCCTCGTCGATCCGCGTCAGCACCATCTTCACGCTGCCGCCGACGATGCCGGAAAGACCGGGCACCAGCCTGTTGCGCTGCTCCTCGGAGAGCGTCGCGGTGATCACCCGCTGCCGCGCCGCGCTGTCGGACGCCTCGACCGGCTCGGTAAGGTCGATATCGGCCGGGACGCCGTCGATCTCAGCCTTGGCATCGAGTGTGATCTGTTTCGGGTTGCCGTTCAATGTGCCGTCGAGATTGCTGATCGTCCGGCCGGAAAACGGCTTGGCGAGATTGACGTCCGCAAGCTTCATTGCCGCCGTCCATTCGGCCGGCGGCGGGTTCTGCGAGGAGAGCAGACCGAAATGCGCCTTCACGTTCGCGTCGATGTGCCCCTTGAAATCGTCGGGCGTAAAGCCGGCGCGCTGCAGCACCTGGATCGGCTTGTAGGTCAGGAGCTCGCCGACGGCGTCCGCCGCACCCGATACCGCAAGATCGATATCGGCCATCAGCGGTTTGTCGTAGGCGGAGGGTATGACGAACGTTCCCTGCCCGAGTCTGACGGACCGGCCGGAGGGGAAATAGGAAGTGCCGCTCTTGATCGAAATCGTCGCAACAGGACCAGTCAGGTCGAAATGCGCCGCGGTATCGCGCACCGGCGGAATGTCACCGGCAACGTTCATCCGCGCGCCGGCAATGTCGAAGCCGATGCGGATCTGGTTGGCATCGAGCTTCAATCCCTTGCCGCCGGCTGCTTCGTCAAGCCGTCCGAACGGAATGAAGACGGATATGGCAGCGTCGGTGAGGGTGCCGCCGAAGAGATTGCCGTGCACCCATGTGCGCACCTTCGGCGCCATCCAGAACGGCCAGAGCTGCTTGATAGCCGTTGTCTGCAACTCTCTGGACTGGCCGGCGAAGCTGATTTCCGGTGACTCATCGCCGAGCCTGATGTGCAACGCGCCGTAAAGCGCGCCGAGCGGACTGGAAACGGTCATGTTGGGAAACAGGAATTCCCGGCCGGCGACCATATAACGTCCGGTCGCCTGAATATCGAAGGAGAGCGGCTGTTCGCCGGAACCGCCAGGCGCGGCGGTGCCGCCGCTGACAAGCAGGTCGATGCCGAAGCCCTTGCCGGCTTTGGGATCGAGCTTGTCGAGATCGATCAGCGCGCCGTTGAGGGGAACCGTGGTCGCGCCGAATCGGGCGTTCGACCGGGCGATCTCCAGCGTCTGCTTGGCGAAATCGTAGACCAGGTTGATTTGTCCGCCCGACAGTTCCTGCCGATCGCCATCCGCATAAATCAGGCCGGGATCGATATCGACCGTAGCGGCAAGCGCAGGCTGGACCCCGTCGCGTTCCCTGGTCGCCGACACCGTCAGGTCGGCGAAGGCGCTGAGCCCCTGCCGGATCACACCCTGATCATTGCGTTTCAACGCAAAGGGCGTGAGATCGGCGTGCTTGAGCGTCGCCACCACCTTCGACACCTGGCCGCCGTCCTTCTCGGCCAGCACGTCGAGCTCCGCCGCCTCACCGTTCAGTGCAACCTCGCCTGTCAATTGCAGCGAGGATGGTCCGGCATGCGCAAAGACGAGATTGTCGACGACGAGCGACAACGGGCCGGTTGCGGTATCGGCGAATTTGATGTCGATACCGGAGATGCGCACGGAATTGGTCGAACCGCGTGTGACGATGCTGTCGAACATGTCGAGCTGCGAGAAAATCTTCTCCATCGCCGCCGGCATCGCGTCGATGCGCAGATCGTCGAGCTTGACGGGGTTGCCGGAGGGCAGAAGCGCGGTATCGAGCGCGATATCCTCCGCTTCGATATCGGCGACGGCGATACGGCCGCGAAAAAGCTGCAGCGGATCGAGCCCCAGCCGCACCGAACCCGTGGTCGACAGGTGCTGGCCGCTTTGCTGGTCGATCATATTGACGTTGCGCGCTTCCAGCGCCAGCCGGAAGTCAGAGGTGAAGCGGATGTCGGCGGAGCCGACTTCGGCGCGGTAGCGCGGTCCGGCCACACCGTTCAGCGCCGCCTGCGCCTGCTGCGTCAGCGGCTTGTCGAACATGCCACTCTCGACGGTGAAGACGATGCCCCCGAGAATCAGGAGAATCAATCCCAGAAAGCCGCAGGTCAGCTTCGCCGTGCGTCGCATCGGCGAACGCGGCGGCGGGCAATGAACGATGATCGGATCCTCGGCCTGGGCGGACGGCAAGCGGTCCAGCGCAACGATATCCTTCTTGCGAAACGTGACCTTTTCGCCGCGGATGGCTGACATGCGCCCTCGGGCTCTCCTTTAAATCGAAGAATTGAACCCGGCCATGCTGGACGGGTTTCCGTCCACTATATAATTCGGGGAGAGAGAGTGTCATCCACAAACCCGGCAAAAGAAAGGTTTTCCCAATGGCGGTTCCCGGCATCGGTGCCCTGGCCCCCGATTTCAATCTTCCCCGCGACGGCGGCGGCCGTATCTCGCTTTCCGATTTTCACGGCAAGCCGCTGGTGCTGTTCTTCTATCCCAAGGATGACACAACAGGCTGCACCGCCGAATCGCTGGCTTTCACGGCGCTGGCGCCGGAGTTTGAAGCAGCCGGTGCTGCCGTGATCGGCATGTCGCCCGATTCGGTCGCCTGCCATGACAAGTTCATCAGGAAATACCGTCTTTCGGTGGCGCTTGCCTCGGACGAAGAGAAGACAACGCTGCAGGCCTATGGCGTCTGGAAGGAAAAGAGCATGTACGGCCGCAATTTCATGGGCGTCGAACGCACCACTTTCCTTATCCGCCAGGACGGCACGATTGCCACGATATGGCAGAAGGTGAAAGTGCAGGGTCATGCCGAAACCGTGCTCGAGGCCGTCAGGAATCTGGCCGCGTGAGCAATGATCTCGCCATAACCTCACTACGCGGCGGCGCGATCGACGCCATCCGCTCGGCCGATCTCGACCGCAAGACAGCCCTTGCGCAGGAAAGCGCCATCCGCTGGTTCGCCCGCCGGGTGTCGCTGCGCTCGCCGCTCGACGCTTCCCTGCCGGAGAGGCCCGGTCGCCCCGAAAAACCAGTGCTGACGCCGCCGACCCAGGTAGAGAAGCGCTCGCTGCACACGCTGAAAGGCCGCATCGCCCTGCTGCATGCCATCGCGCATATCGAGCTCAACGCCGTCGACCTGGCGCTCGATATCGTCGCGCGGTTCGCCATCGAGCCGGTGCCGAATTCCTTCTTCGACGGCTGGATGCAGGTCGCCTTCGAGGAGGCGAAACATTTCCGCATGGTGCGTGCGCGCCTCAACGATCTCGGCGCCGATTACGGCGATCTCCCCGCCCATGACGGGCTCTGGCAGGCCGCGCACTCGACGCGTAACGACCTGACGGCAAGGCTCGCCGTCGTGCCGCTGATTCTCGAAGCCCGCGGCCTCGACGTCACACCGTCGCTGCAGGCCAAAATGCGCGAGACCGGCGATCTCGAAAGCGCTGCCGTCCTCGACGTCATCTATAACGACGAGAAAGGCCATGTCGCCGTCGGCGCCAAATGGTTCCGCTTCCTCTGCGCGCGGGAAAAGCGGGACCCCGCAAAGGCCTTTCAGGAGCTGGTGCGCGCCAATTTCCGTGGACCGCTGAAGCCGCCGTTCAACGATCTCGCCCGTGCAGAAGCAGGTCTGACGCCATCCTTCTACCGTTCGCTCGCGTCGATCAGCCACGCCTAAGGTGATTGATTTTCTGACGTAAATGACGGCCGTGAAAGCATTCATTAACCATAACGGTGTCTAATTTCCGAAAGAGGCGTAGAGCATCAATCGGGAGAGCCTGCGTGAACAGCGGACATCAGCACCGGGTATTCGGCAGGCGGGCACAGGAACACATCCTCATCCTGGCAAGCGGCGACAAGGTGCGCCACGTGACGGTCCGGCCATGGATGGCGGCACTGGCCTTCTGCTTCGTCGGCGTCTTCGCGATCGGCTACCTCCTGGCGACCTCCTACCTTGTGCTGCGCGACGACCTGATCGGCGCCACCATGGCGCGTCAGGCCCGCATGCAGCATGACTACGAGGATCGCATCGCTGCTCTTCGCGCGCAGGTCGACCGCATCACCTCCCGCCAGCTTCTGGACCAGCAGGTGGTCGAGGACAAGGTCGACAAGCTGATGGAGCAGCAGATGGCGCTGACCTCGCGCCACGGCAAGCTCGACAACCTGCTCGACCGCGCCGAAAGTTCCGGCCTGACGGAAAAAGACGGCGCCCTGCCCGCTCAGTCATCACCCGTGCAGTCCTTTGCTCCCGATATCAAGGACAAGCGCGCCTCCCTCACCGGCGGCATTGAAGCGATCGAGAGACAGCTGGCGAGCGGCGCGCCCGCCGACGCGACGCCCGACAATTCGACTCTTGCCTATGTGCCTTCCGCCGAGACGGTCGGCGACCGCGCCGACCGGATCTTCTCCAAGGTGACGCTGTCGCTGAAGGATGTCGAGCAGGACCAGCGCAATCGCGTCGAGCAGCTGACGAATGACGCCGGCAACGCCGCCAGCGCCATCGAGACCGTGCTGACCCGCTTCAAGATTCCGGTGCCCGAGGAGACGGCCGCCGCCAGGCAGGAGGAAGAGAGCGCCGTCGGCGGCCCTTATCTGGAACCCGAGAGCAACGACGACTTCAACAATTCGCTGGCCGCCCTCGACGGCGCGCTGACCCGGCTGGAGGCCGTGCGCAGCACTGCCGAGTCCCTGCCCTTCCGCAATCCCGCCATCGGCAAGGAAGTCACCAGCCCCTTCGGCAACCGCCGTGACCCGTTCCTCGGCCGCCTCGCACTCCATTCCGGCATCGACTTCCGCTTTTCGCCGGGCGAGAGGATCCGCCCGACCGCCCCCGGCACGGTCATCACCGCCGGCTGGACCGGCGGCTACGGCAATATGGTCGAGGTCGACCACGGCAACGGCATCTCGACGCGCTATGGCCATATGTCACAGGTTCTCGTCAAAGTCGGCGACACGGTCGGCTGCAACGATGTCATCGGCCTTGCCGGCAGCACCGGCCGCTCAACCGGTACCCATCTTCACTATGAAGTGCGTCAGAACGGCCAGGCGGTCGATCCAGTATATTTCATGAATGCCGGACTTAAACTCGCCGCCTACATCAAGTAATACCCACCCGGTAACCATCGCATCACTCTGCATGGAGTGCGGCCTCTCTATTTCTTGACTTGCCGGCCATTCGGGGCTATGTCGCGCTGCATTGCGGCATGCAATCCCGCCGACTCGTTCAGAGCTCGGCCGAACCGGAACGGAAACAGTTTTCCCTTTGACGACATTCGCTGACCTTGGCTTGAGCCAAAAAGTGTTATCCGCTGTTACCGACGCGGGCTATACGATCCCCACACCTATACAGGCGGGAGCCATTCCCTTTGCGCTCGAGCGCCGCGATATTTGCGGCATCGCGCAGACAGGCACCGGCAAGACGGCGTCCTTCGTATTGCCGATGCTGTCACTTCTGGAAAAGGGCCGCGCCCGCGCGCGCATGCCCCGTACGCTGATCCTCGAGCCGACCCGCGAGCTCGCCGCTCAGGTCGCCGAGAATTTCGAGAAATACGGCAAGAACCACCGTCTGAACGTCGCGCTGCTGATCGGCGGCGTGTCCTTCGAAGACCAGGACCGCAAGCTTGAGCGCGGCGCCGACGTACTGATCTGCACGCCCGGCCGTCTGCTCGACCATTTCGAGCGCGGCAAGCTGTTGATGAGCGGCGTCGAGATCCTCGTCATCGACGAGGCCGACCGCATGCTCGACATGGGCTTCATCCCCGATATCGAGCGCATCGCAAAGCTCATTCCCTTCACCCGTCAGACGCTGTTCTTCTCGGCGACCATGCCGCCGGAAATCCAGAAGCTCGCCGACCGGTTCCTGCAGAATCCGGAACGCATCGAAGTGGCAAAACCGGCTTCGGCTGCCAAGACGGTCACGCAGCGCTTTGTCGCTTCGCACAGCAAGGATTACGAGAAGCGCGCCGTTCTGCGCGAACTCGTCCGTGCCCAGACGGAACTGAAGAACGCCATCATCTTCTGTAACCGTAAAAAGGACGTCGCCGATCTCTTTCGCTCGCTTGAACGCCACGGCTTCTCCGTCGGCGCCTTGCATGGCGACATGGATCAGCGCTCCCGCACGACGATGCTCCAGAGCTTCCGCGACGGCAATCTCCAGCTGCTGGTTGCTTCCGATGTCGCCGCCCGCGGCCTCGACATTCCCGATGTCAGCCACGTCTTCAATTTCGACGTGCCGATCCACTCCGAGGATTATGTCCACCGCATCGGCCGCACCGGCCGTGCCGGCCGCTCGGGTGCTGCCTTCACGCTCGTGACCAAGCGCGACACCAAATTCGTCGACGCGATCGAGAAGCTGATCGGTGAAAAGGTCGAATGGCTGAATGGCGATCTGAACTCGCTGCCGCCTGCCGAAGAAGGCAAGGACAGTGACCGTCCGCGCCGCAACGGACGCGAGCGCAGCGACAAGGATCGTGGGCGCGGACGCGGCAATCGCGGCGCTGCGAGTCATAAATCTGACAACGACATCCGGGATAATGACGTCCAAGTGATCGAAGCAGCACCAGCAAGGGCCGAAGTCTTGAAGAACGAGCGCAAAGCAGAGCAGAAGCCGCAAAACAATGCGCGCAACAATCGGCCCTACCCGGCAAACGACGACAGCCGCGACCGCCGCCGTCATCGCGATCACGACGACGGCCCGACCCCCGTCGGTTTTGGCGACGACATCCCGGCCTTCATGCTGATCGCCGGTAGCGCCAAGGTCTGAACGTCCGATGGGCAGGCCCGGCCTTGATTTCCCGGGCCTCGGCGTTGGTCTGGTGATCCTGCGAGACGACAGGATCCTGCTCTACAAACGGGTGAATCCGCCTGAAGCCGGCTACTGGAACATTGTCGGCGGCAAGGTGGATCACATGGAGCCGGCTGAAGAAGCCGCGCGTCGCGAGGCCGAAGAAGAAACCGGCCTCAAGATCGGCCGGATCGAACGGATCGGCGTGACCGAACAGATCATTGATGCCGACCGCCAGCACTGGATGTCTATTCTTTATCTCGCCCGCGACATTGACGGCGAGCCGCAATTGACCGAACCGGACAAGCTTTCGGATTTCGGCTGGTTTGCCTTGACGGATTTGCCCATGCCGCTGTCGGCCTTCACCAGGGCGGCAATAGCAGCTTTGCCGGCTGCCGAACGCGGTTAGAGCCTTTCCTGGTTAGATTGAAGCATTCTGTTGGCTCAAACGGAGTCGGATGGTCGACCGGCCGGCGCGCGTCGTAGCCCAGCTCTAGCCGGCTGACGCACTGATCGCTTCGCCATGGCGAAGCGGTGCGGCCCGCAGGCCGGGCATCTCTAGCCAGGATCAGAGGCGATCGGCTCGGACGTACCGAGGGGTAGGCCCGTCGCCGATCGCCTCTGCCCTGACGAAAACCTGCTTCGGCGGAATGGTTCAATCTAACCAGGAAAGGCTTTAGCCCTCGGCGCGTAGCGCCGCCTCATAGGCAAGCCTTACCCATTTCGCCATCAGATCGGGATCGTCATAGGCCTCTTCGGGAATCGACCAATAGGGCATCTTCACCGGCTTGCCCTTCTTGCCATCATAGGCCCATTGCGTGGCGCCGGCGGCGGCAAATTCCGGGGCACTTGTCTCATCGGCCTTCAGCAGCATCTCGTCGCGCACTTCGACTGCAATGATGCGCCCGAGGTGATAAATGCCTTTGCCGCCGAACATGCGCTTGATCGTGACGGGGCCGAGCCCCTGAAACATTTCCTCGATCCCGGCATTGTCCATTCTCTATTCCCTTGAAATTCCGGCTGTTGCGATCACAGCGTGTGATAATCCCGGTTCATGTAGATGAGCGCCGGGTGCTTCTCGCTGAAGCGGACGGCCGCGACTTCGCCGAAGATGACGTTATGGGTCGGCATCTCTTTGATGTCGGTCACCCGGCAGTCGAAGGCGGCAAGCGCATCGGCAAGGACCGGCGCACCGGTGACGAGCCTGTCGAAGCGAGCGCTGACGAAGCGCTCCTCATCGGTAAGCGCGGTGCGTCCGGAGAAAGCGTCGGCGACGCCCTGGTGGTGAGCGCCGAGCGTATTCAGCACGAAGATGCCGCTGCGGAAAAATATCTCGTTCTTCGGATTGGTGTTGTTGAGGCAGATCAGGACCGAGGCCGGATTATCCGAGACCGAGCAGGCGGCGGTGATGGTGACGCCCCGGCGGATGCCTTCCATCGCCGTCGTCACGAGTTGCACATGGCCGGCATAACGGCTCATGGCATCCCGATAAAGGCCGGGGTCGATATGCTGCCTGTTCAACACCTGCTTCTCCGTGCGCTGTTCTGCCGACTGCATACATCCATAAATCGGAATCGATTTGAGGACAAAATACGCAGCAATTCATAGTGCTGCAGCGTCCATTGCGTCACCGAAAGGACGCCCTGCGCTGCAGTTCGACTTTCCATCGCGCCAATATGGCGAGCATGGGTTACCTTTTCTACAATAGGACCGATGAAAAGCATGGAGTTACGCTTGTTTTTCTTTGACGATCGCTGCCTTGCGGCTAAAAGGGCATGGACGATGGCTAGGGATCTCCGCCTTTCATGATCTACATGCGTGGCATAGCAGCCGTTTTGATGCTGCTGGGAGCGGCGGCGCAAGGCTATGCGGCCGGCGTGACGATCGGTGTCGTCGCACCCCAGAATGGCCCGCTCGCCCTGCTCGGCGCCCAGATTGCCGCCGGCGCCGGTTTCGAGATCCAGCAGTCGGGCAACACGCTCGTCGCCGTCAACGAAACCTGCGAGGACAATAGCGGCGCGGCCGTCGCCGATGCGCTTGTCGCCGCCAAGGTGCAGATCGCCGTCGGCTTTCTCTGCAGCGAGACGCTGGAGGGCGCCCTGCCGAAGCTGAAGGATGCGCATATCCCGGCGATCACCGTCTCCGTACGCTCCCGCATCCTGATGGAGGATGCGCTGAAAAACGGCTGGCCGTTCTTCCGCATGGCGCCTGCCGATGGCGCCGAGGCTGCAAAGATCAATGAAGTGATCCTGAAGGACTGGGCTGCCGATCCGATCGCCCTGATCGAGGACGGCACTATTCACGGCCGCGAACTGACGGAAGCGGTGCGCAATACGCTGGAACAGAACGGCTTGAAGCCGGTCTTCACGGATAACTATCGTCCGGGGCAGGAGCAGCAGATCGCTCTTGTCCGCCGGCTGAAGCGGGCCGGCGCCACCCGGGTCTTCGTCGGCGGCGACCGTAACGACCTCGCCGTCATCGCCCGCGACGCCAAGGCCGAGAACATTCCGCTCTCCATCCTCGGCGGCGACGCCATGCGCGCCGCCGATCAGCCACTGCCGCTCGAGCCCGGCGTGCGCGCCGTCGCCCTGCCCGAATATGCCGTTCTGCCGGAAGCCGCGGCGACGGCCGAAACGTTGCGCGCCAAAGGGATCGAGCCGGAAGGCTATGTCCTGCCGTCGCTGGCGGCGGCACTGATTGCCGGCCAGGCAGCCGAAGCCGCCGCGGCGGCCGGCAAGCCCCTCCAGGAGACGCTGCTTGGCGCGACATTTCAGACCCCGGTCGGTGCCGTCGCCTTCACCGGCACGCATGAACTGTCGCAAAACCCGTACCGCCTGCTTGAATGGCGCGGCAACGGCTTTTTTCCACCGGGTGCGCCGACGCAATGAGCGGCCGCCAGCCTGAATTCCGGCACCGTGCTCGCATGGCGCCCATACGGGAGTAAGACTTGATGACGCTGCCCATTCGCATTGCCCCCTCGATCCTCGCGGCGGATTTCGCCAGGCTCGGCGAGGAGGTGCGCAATGTCACCGCCGCCGGAGCCGACTGGATCCACCTCGACGTGATGGACGGGCATTTCGTGCCGAACATCTCCTTCGGCCCCGATGTCATCAAGTCGCTGCGCGCCTACACTGACGCCACCTTCGACTGCCACTTGATGATCTCGCCGGTCGACGATTATCTCGAAGCTTTCGCCAAGGCCGGCTGCGACCGCATCACCGTCCATGCCGAATCCGGGCCGCATCTGCACCGGTCGCTGCAGACCGTCCGCAATCTCGGCAAGAAGGTCGGCGTGACGCTCAATCCGGCAACCCCGCTCAGCGCCATCGAGAACGTGCTCGACGATGTCGACCTCATCCTCATCATGTCGGTCAATCCCGGCTTCGGCGGACAGAAGTTCATTCCGGCAATGGCAGCCAAGATCGCAGCGGCAAAGTCACTGATCGGCGACAGACCGATCGAGCTCGAGGTCGACGGCGGCGTGACGGTGGAGACGGCGCCTGATATCGCCCGCGCCGGGGGCAACGTCCTCGTGGCCGGCTCGGCAATTTTCAAGGGCGGTACGGTCGACAGCTACCGTAGGACCGTCGCCGAATTGCGTCAGGCAGCCGAAGGGGCACGAACATGAAGAAGCGTCTGATCATTGGCGGCACGCTTGCCACCGCATTGGCCGGCCTGCCCGGCTTGTCACTGGCCGGAGACATTGCCAGCATCCAGCCGATCGGTTTTTCCGCCGACGGCAAGGTCTTCGCATTTCAGGAATTCGGCATCAAAGAGAACAGCAAGACTCCCTATTCGGAAACCTATTTCATCAATACCGACAGTGGCCAATATCTCGAGGGCACCCCCTTTCGCACCGAACTGACGGATAAGGACGCCAATCTTTCCAAGGCCCGCCGCCAGAACCTGACGGCGGCGCGCAGCCAGATGGATAAGTACGACCTTCTGACAAATCCGGGTCTGATTGCCGCCTTCAACCCGCCAACCGAGCTCGGCTCGCCCTCGAAGACGCTTCGCTACACCACACTCGCGATCGATGGGCCGCCGAAGACGCCCTATACGCTCTCACTCGGCGAGATGCCGGTGCCGCCGCCGAAGGAATGCGCAACAGTCGACAAGCGGGTCCTCGGTTTCAACCTGCAGATGATCGAGAAGGAAGGTGTCCCGAACCGTCAGGCGGCGCGGCAGGCAACGGCTGTTCCGGCCGAGCGCACATGCTCGGTCGAATTCAGGATCGGCGGCGCGGTGGTCTACCAGCCGGAAGGCGGAAATCAAATTCACATTGCGCTCGTCCTCGCCTTCGATGCTGAGAGGAACGGGCGCTGGATCGCCGTCCCGGTTCATCCCTGAGCCGGGATCATTCCAGAGTGGAGGGCCGGAGGAGCCGCATGCGAGCGGCATTGCCACCCTACCCCGATCTGGTTGCCGGCGCGCCGCTCTGGGGCATGCAGATGCTCGTCTCCGCCATGCTCGGCCTTTATCTGCGCAACGGCCTGGAGACGAGCCGCCTTGCCGAAGTCGCCGCGCTCTATTTCCTCGGCGGTCTGCTCGCCTGGCCCTTTGCTTTGCCGACCGCCCGCTTCCTCGCCTATGGCAAGCCGCCGGAGGCGCGTTTCGCCGCCTTTTTCGTGACGCTGATCGCGGCCACGATCGCGATGACCGCCTTCCTCTTCGCGATGGAATATCGGATCTTTTATTCGCGCTGGCACGCGCCCTTCGGAAGCGGCATCTGGATCTTCCAGTTCATCTTCACCAGCATCAGCGCCGTCTACCAGTTCCTGGTGATCGGCCTGCGCCTTTTCCTGCCGCTCGGTCTCGTCTGCCTTGTGGTCAACAGCTATTATCTTGCCAAACGCATGCGTTGAGATTGCCGCCCGTCTTTGCTACAGGGGCGCTGAAGCAATATCAGCAAAAGTGTTCCAGCAGTCTTGCGCCCGAAATTGCGCAAAAACAAAACATTGATGCTTAAACCTCTCGAAGTGAAGGCAGCCGCCCATGATCCCGCGTTACTCCCGGCCCGAAATGGTCGCCATCTGGTCTCCTGAAACCAAGTTCCGCATCTGGTTCGAGATCGAGGCGCATGCCTGTGACGCGCTGGCCGAACTCGGCGTCATCCCGAAGTCGGCGGCAAAGACCATCTGGGAAAAAGGCGGTGCGGCCACCTTCGACGTCGCTCGCATCGACGAGATCGAAGCGGTGACCAAGCATGACGTCATCGCCTTCCTGACGCACCTCGCCGAGATCGTCGGCCCGGATGCACGCTTCGTCCACCAGGGCATGACCTCATCCGACGTGCTCGACACCTGCTTCAACGTCCAGCTGGTGCGCGCCACCGATATTCTGATCGCCGATCTCGACCGGCTGCTCGCAGCGCTGAAAACGCGCGCCTTCGAACACAAGGACACCGTCACCATCGGCCGCTCGCACGGCATCCATGCCGAGCCGACCACCTTCGGCGTCAAGCTGGCGCTCGCCTATGCCGAATTCGAGCGTTGCCGCCAGCGCCTCGTCGCCGCTCGCGAGGAAGTCGCGACCTGCGCCATATCGGGCGCCGTCGGCACCTTCGCCAATATCGATCCGCGCGTCGAGGAACACGTCGCCGCCGCACTCGGCCTGAAGGCCGAGCCGGTCTCGACCCAGGTCATCCCGCGCGACCGCCACGCCATGTATTTCGCCACCCTCGGCGTTGTCGCCTCCTCGATCGAGCGCCTGGCGACCGAAATCCGCCACCTGCAGCGCACCGAAGTCCTGGAAGCCGAAGAATATTTCTCCCCCGGCCAGAAGGGCTCTTCGGCCATGCCGCATAAACGCAACCCGGTGTTGACCGAAAACCTCACCGGCCTTGCCCGCATGGTCCGTTCCTACGCCCTGCCGGCGATGGAGAACGTCGCCCTCTGGCACGAGCGCGATATCTCCCACTCCTCGGTCGAGCGCATGATCGGCCCGGACGCCACCGTCACCCTCGACTTCGCCCTCTCGCGCCTCGCCGGCGTCATCGAAAAGCTCTTGGTCTACCCGGAGAATATGGAGAAGAACCTCAACAAGTTCCGCGGTCTCGTCCACTCTCAGCGCGTTCTCCTGGCGCTGACCCAGGCCGGCACCTCCCGCGAAGACGCCTACCGCCTGGTCCAGCGCAACGCCATGAAGGTCTGGGAACAGGGCAAGGATTTTCTGGAGGAGCTGCTGGCCGATGCTGAGGTCAGGGCTGCGCTTTCAGAGGAGGATATTCGGGAGAAGTTCGACATTGGGTATCACACCAAGCATGTCGATACGATCTTCCGACGGGTGTTTGGGGAAGCGTGAGCTGCGGGCCAGGGGTCGAAGGCGATAGGTCGGTGCGAAAGAAGTTCAAGAGGTATTCGATCGACTACTCCACATCGACACTGCCGAGGAGCGCACCGAATAGGGACATGTTTCGTCATCGATCGTCGAACTGCACAGAAAAGACCACCACCGCCGTCACGCGCGAGTTCCTCCTGTTGCAGCCGTTCCCTACAAGATGACACCGTGCTCACTGCCAATGGGATCCAGTTCACCACGCCACACGAACACCGCTGTGCACAAGTCCTTCGTTGCACATTCGAAAAGAAGCTATCCATCGCGGCGATCTACGCGCACGCCCGTTCACCTTCTCTAGCGAACCTCGATCCTGCCACACGTTTCTATTCTCAGGGCCGGACCGCTGCAGGTAGCAATGCAAGGAAGAGCGCGCCGGGTGTACGTGGGTTGCAGCATATAGAAGGCAGTGGTTCAACGATTGCGCTGCGTTGAAGCAATGGCTTATCTCGCAAGGCGTTCAGGGCTAAGTGTGTACGGCGGAAATCGCCAAAATGACAGTGACCTTGCCCCAAGTTTTATCCAGTTTTGAGTTCGCTCCAGCGGTTTTGGGTTGCTGTATTCGGGGCGGTGGCGGCGGGTTGCGGTGCGGAGCCATTTCGGCTGCGCAGCATCGCATCACGTCGCGGGTGTTTTAATCGCTGCGCCAGTTTGAGAGCGCTGATCGAGCTTGGGTCAGTGATGAGAAGAGAGTTTCATTCAAGAACTCGTCTCGCAGCCGCCCATTGATGGGGAAGACGGCCCCGATCCGAACCGATTGGTCGGAGGCCACGGTCGCCCATGTGCTGGTTTCCAAATACGCCGATCATCTGCCGCTTTACCGGCAGGCTCAGATCATGAGTGCCAGGGCGTTGATCTCGACCGCTCCACGCTCGCCGATTGGGTCGGCCGGGCAGCTTATGAGCTGCGGCCTGTCTTTGACGCCTGATGGCGGACCTGAAGCGGTCAACCAAGCTCTTCATGGATGAGACGCGTGCTCCGGTTCTCGATCCCGGCTCCCGCAAAACCAAAACGGGATACTTCTGGGCGCTGGCTCGTGATGACCGACCCTGGAATGACGGCGCACCGCCGGGCGTGGCCTTTACCTACGCACCCGGTCGCGGCGGGCACCATGCCGAACGGATATTGCAGGGCTTCACCGGCATTCTGCAGGTCGATGGCTATGCCGGATACAACAGACTGATTACGCCAGAGCGGACTGGTCCCGATATTCGTCTTGCCTATTGTTGGTCCCACGCTCGGCGCAAACTCATCGAGATCACGCGCAACGGATCAGCACCCATTGCGGAAGATGGCGTGAAGCGGATTGGCGAACTCTATCGGATCGAGGCGGAATTGCGCGGCCTCGATTCCGAGGCCCGGCTTGCTGGACGGCGCGAACGATCTGCGCCGCTCGTCGCCGACATGCAGACCTGGCTCATGCATCACGGCGCTCGTGTAGCGACAAAGTCCCCACTCGGCGAAGCCCTGGCTCACATCGCCAAATACTGGGAGGGTCTCCAGTTCCACCTGGCCGACGGTCGCATCGAGATCGACAACAACAGCGTCGAGCGGACCATCGGACCAATTGCGCTCAATCGCAAGAATGCCCTCTTCGCCGGACACGATGCCGGGGCCGAGAACTGGGCGACAATCGCCTCGCTCATCAAGACCTGCAAGCTCGATGCCGTTAACCCATTCGCCTATCTGACTGCGACGCTGAGGCCATCGTCAACGACTACAAGTAGAACAGGGTCGATGAACTTTTGCCGTGGAACTATCCGACACAGACAGCCGGAAAGTCCTGTCGGTAAGAAGATAGTGGTTGTAGCATCATGACCTGTGGTAGTTCATGCGCATGATCAACAAGAGACACCACCTTTGGCCCGGCGTCCCGCTCGCTTTGGGTTCAGCCGTTCTGTTTGGGGCCTCCGCGCCACTCTCCAAGCTGCTCATGGGGTCAATCGATCCCTGGCTGTTGGCAGGAATTCTATACTTGGGAGCCGGATTTGGCCTCGCCATCCTCAGTTCAGGCCGCCGCCTGATCGGACTGCCAAATGTCGAGGCTCCACTCCAAGGAACAGATACTCCCTGGTTGTTCCTGGTCGTTCTGTTTGGGGGCGTGCTCGGTCCGCTGCTTTTGATGCTGGGACTTGCTCGCACCTCGGCATCGTCGGGTTCGCTGCTGCTCAATCTCGAGGGATTGGCGACCATGGGCATTGCGTGGCTTGTCTTCCGTGAGAACGTTGATCGGCGACTATTGCTGGGTGCAGCCGCCATTCTTGCAGGCGCTGTGCTTCTGTCATGGAACGGCGGCAAACTCCAACTCGATGTTGGTGGCCTGCTTATCGCGGCAGCATGCTTGTCATGGGGCATCGACAACAATCTCACGCGCAAGCTGTCATCGGCTGATCCAGTCCAAATCGCGATGATCAAAGGGCTTGTCGCCGGTGCGACCAATCTCGTGTTAGCCATCCTGTTTGGCGCATCCCTGCCTAGCCCCGCTCTTGTCTTGGCCGGTGCTTTCGTTGGCTTCCTCGGCGTGGGTGTCAGCCTTGTGATGTTCATGCTAGGGCTTCGACATCTTGGGACCGCTCGGACAGGAGCCTACTTCTCGCTGGCTCCCTTCATCGGCGCGGCTCTTGCAGTGCCTGTTTTGGGCGAATCTATCACGATTCAGCTCATTGGTGCGGGAACCCTCATGGGGATTGGCTTGTGGCTTCATTTGGCCGAGCGCCACGACCACGACCACTTACACGACGCGCTGGAGCACGAGCACTCGCATGTCCATGACGAGCATCACCAGCATGTCCATGACGGACCATTCAATGAACCGCATTCACACTGGCACAGGCACGAACCGCTTCGGCACAAGCACGCACATTACCCTGATCTGCACCATCGTCATTCACATAAATAGCGCCGGTGCGGAAATCCTGGACGTCAATGGTCGGCCGCATGTGTGTGCGGCACACCGCTTACCGCCCAATTCCCTGAAGAAAAATGGCAGATGACCCAACGTCAATCCGACAAAATAGGCCTGACAAAACAATTCGACCTGTGGTTCTCTGAGGAAGGAGTTGTTCATTTTTCCCTCCGGAAATCTGTGTTTACCGCCTGAGTGTGTTTTCGACTCGCGAAATGGCGGGTAACACACGAAAATCCCTATTAACGATATGAATCCTATTTAGGAATTCGGCTTTTCTCAAGCGGCCGTTGCTTTATCTTTGGGGCTTTAGCGTTCGCGGGGCGTTTACGCGCCTCGTTCTTTTTCGGCGTAGACGCCTCTACGGCCTCCGTTGTTCTGCAAGCCTCGGTCTCGCCCCGGCCCTTGGCAGCCTTGGCGACCAGTTCATCGAGGCGTTTCAGTTCCTCCTCGTCGAGATTTTCGATGCCGATGAAGCGGTTCTCCGCATGACTTGTCAGGATGATTTCGTTGAGCTTCGCCTGGATCGCCCGCGTGTCGCGCGTCTGCGCGTTCTGCAGCACGAAGACCATCAGGAATGTGATGATGGTCGTGCCGGTGTTGATGATCAGCTGCCAGGTTTCCGAATAGTCGAAGAAGGGCCCGAGCAAAGCCCAGATGATGACGATGCTCAGCGCCAGGATGAAGATGACGGGCTTGCCCGCCCATTCTGATGTCTTGGTTGCGAAGCGGGCAAACAGATGCTTCATCGTTCTCTCTGAAATATCCTTCGGAGCCACATTTAAACTCCGAGGCAGGTTCGAGGTTCCCCGGAGAAACGAAACCCGAAATCCCCGAGGGGGCAAGGCCGTGGCTACGCGGTCTCCCGCGCAATCAGCTTGCGGTAGAGATGCCAGGTCGCATGGCCGAGGATCGGGATGACAAGCGCAAGTCCGGCAAAGACCGGGATCGTGCCGATGACGAGGAGTGCAGCGACGATCAGACCCCAGAGGAGCACCGGCACCGGATTGACGATCGTGGCGCGGATCGAGGTCACAACGGCGACCACCGCCCCGACATCGCGGTCCAGCAGCAGCGGGAAGGTGATCACAGAGATAGCCAGCACCACCAGCGCGAAGCCGAAGCCGATGAGATTGCCCCAGATGATCAGCTGCAGGCCTTCAGCCGTACCGAAAACCTGGCGGGTGAAATCCGTCATGGTGCGCGGAAACACTTCTCCCAGAAGATTGGTGTAAAGCGTCTGCGCCGTCACCAGCCAGACGACGAAAAGCGCAAAAAGCATCAGTCCGACCGCGACGATCGAAGGCAGTGCCGGCGAATGGCGCACTTCGAGTGCATGCGTCCATGACGTATCGAGGCCTTCCTCGCGCCGGCGGCTGATCTCGTAAAGGCCGATCGCCGCGATCGGTCCGATCAGCACAAAACCGGACATCAGCGGGAAGACCATCGGCAGAAGGTTGGCGCCGGAGGTCCATAGCGTCAGGAACACGCCTGCGATCGGGTACATCAGGCACAGGAAAACATAATGCGAGGGTTTTTCCTTAAAATCGTCGAACCCACGCTTCAATGCGTCGAAGACGTCAGCAATGCCAATACGATTGACGACGGGCCGCGCGACGCTGTCGCTGGCACCCGTCATGACATGAAATGCCGCCATGGCTTTCTCCTCCTCAGCCGAGAGCTAGTCGGCAGCGGCACGCATCGGCGGGCAAGCCGATACGAAATCCGCAACCGGCACTGGAGCAATATAACAAATATCAAGGTGCATGTCGCTCTCTCCTTGATGCCCCTCTTGACATCTTCGATAGGCTTTCTCACATCGGCGGCACTATGAAAGCCTCAGACGCAGATATCCTCATCATCCCTGGCTATACCAATTCCAGCCCGGGCCATTGGCAGAGCCGCTGGCAAGCGAAACTCAGCACGGCGCGGCGCGTCGAACAGACGGAATGGACGAAGCCGGTCCGCGAGGACTGGATCGCCCGCATCGCCGAGGAGGTGAACGCCTCGACCCGGCCCGTCGTGCTTGTCGCCCATTCGCTCGGCGTGCCCTCGGCGATCCACGCCATCCCGCTTTTCCGCAACCGGGTGGCGGGCGCCTTCTTCGTCGCCCCGCCCGATGTCACCAATCCCGACATCCGCCCGAAGCATCTGATGACCTTCGGCCCCTACCCGCGCGATCCGCTGCCCTTCCCGTCGATCACGGTCGCCAGCCGCAACGATCCGTTCGGCAGCTATGAGCATGCCGACGATATGGCCAGCAGCTGGGGCTCTTTTCTCGTCGATGCCGGCGAAGCGGGACATATCAATGCCGATTCCGGTCACGGTCCCTGGCCAGAGGGCACGATGGTCTTTGCGCAGTTCCTCAGCCGTCTCTCCGCTGATTGAGGAAAACCGCCTTCTCGTTAATTCAGAAATTGCTTTCTAAGTCTTTCTTAATGGAAAGACAGCAGACTGCGCCCGAGATGAATAAGCGAGAATGCCCGTGAAGAAAGCCCATCCAGAGGCCGAAAGCCCGCAAGGCGATGCCGAACTGGCGGAACGGGAGAGCCGATGGAACCATGCACTGGTCGGCTCGGGCCTTGGCGTATGGGATCACAACTACCGTCTCAACCGGAAATATTACTCGCCCACATGGAAAACCATTCGCGGCATGGCGCCCGACGAGGAGGTCGCCGGCGATTACGATGCCTGGCTGCAGCTCGTCCATCCCGACGATCGCGATTTCGTCGCCCATGCCATCGAGCGCCAGAACGCCGGCGATCCGGATTATCAGATCTTCCAGTATCGCGAGCGCCACAGGGACGGCCACTGGGTCTGGATCGACTGCCGCGGCGCCTGCGTGGAATGGGACGAGAACGGCGTGCCGACGCGCGTCGTCGGCACGGATATCGATATCACCGCTCGCAAGGAAGCCGAGGAGACGCTGTCACGCCTGTCCCGCCGGCTCGACCTGGCGCTGGAGATTTCCCGCATCGGCGTCTTCGAGGCCGATATCGAGAATGATACGGTCGAATGGGACGATCGCCTCATCGCCATTTACGGCCTGCAGGGCGCCTCGCACCAGATTGCGGGCGATGCCTGGGCGAAAAGCCTGCATCCCGACGACCGCGAGCGCGTGCTCGGCCTGGCCGGCCGCAGCGTCGAAAGCGGCAGCGATTTCCAGCAGGAATATCGCATCATCCGGGGTGACGGCGTCGAACGCATCATCCGCGCCCGTTCAGCCTTTTTCGTCGATGGCAACGGCCAACGCAAGCTGATCGGCGCCAACTGGGACGTCACCGAGGACGTCGCGCTGCGCAATGAGCTGCAGCGCGCCAAGGATCTGGCCGAGGCCCGCAACCGCGAACTCGAAGCCGCCAAGGAGAGCATCGAGCGCCTGGCCCTGCATGATTACCTTACCGACCTGCCGAACCGGCGTTATCTGGACAAGATGCTGGACGAGCGCTCGGCCGAATGCCGCGCCAAGGGCCTTGCGCTGGCAATCCTCCATATCGATCTCGACCGCTTCAAGCAGATCAACGACACCCTTGGTCACCGAGCCGGCGACGCCATGCTGCAGCACGCGGCGAATGTGCTCAGACACTCCGTTCGCGCCGCCGATTTCGTCGCCCGCATCGGCGGCGATGAATTCGTCATCCTCTGCGCCGTCGACCCCGCCTCGAAGAAGATCGGCAGCCTTGCTCAACGGATCATCCGCGAATTGCGCAAGCCCGTCAGATACGAGGGGCACGACTGCCGGTTCGGCGCCAGCATTGGCATCGCCGTCGATAATGGCGCCAGGCTCGACGCCAAGCAGATCCTGCTCGACGCCGATATCGCGCTCTATCGCGCCAAAGGGCTTGGCCGCAACCGCTTCGAATTCTTCTCGGCATCGGCCCGCCGCGATATCATCTCGGCCAAGCGGCTCGCCGACGAGATCCTGATCGGCCTCGAGCGCCACGAATTCGTGCCCTTCTACCAACTGCAATTCGATGCCCGCACGCTCGATGTCACCGGCGTCGAGACGCTCGCCCGCTGGCAACACCCCCGGCACGGGTTGCTGACGCCCGACCGATTTCTCGATATCGCCGAGGATCTGGACGTCGTCTCGACGATCGACGCGCTGATCCTGGAGCGCGCGCTGGCCGACCGTCGCGCCTGGATCACGGACAGCTTGTCGGTCCCGAAAATATCGGTGAACGTTTCCGCCCGCCGGCTTGCCGATCCCGATCTCGGCAAGAAGCTCCGCGCCCTGAAGATAGAACCCGGCGCCGTCGCCTTCGAACTGCTGGAATCGATCTCGCTCGACGATTGCGACGAGGCGGTGGCGGCCAACCTCAAGAAGCTGCGCAAGCTCGGCATCGACATCCAGATCGACGATTTCGGCACCGGCCACGCCTCGATCGTCAGCCTGCTGCGCCTGAGCCCGAAGACGCTGAAGATCGACCGCGAACTGATCCGCATGCTGCCGCAATCGGCCGAGCAGCGCAAACTGGTCGGCTCGATCATCGACATCGGGCGCTCGCTCAACATCCTGGTCATCGCCGAGGGCGTCGAAACGGAGGACCATATCCGCATTCTTGATGAACTCGACTGCGACATGCTGCAGGGCTACGCGCTCGCCCGGCCGATGCCGGCCATGCAGATCCCTTCCTTTGTCCGCGCCGGCAGCTGGCGGCAGGGGCAAACCGCCGCTCGGGCCCTGCAGGCCCATCTTAGCCGCGAGCTGCCAAGCAGAGCGACCAAATAAAACCTGTATAATCGCCCCGCCTTTTCGCCTTCATTCCACCGTAGGGGAAAAGGCGCTAAACTCGTCTGGGGAATCCATTCGATTCCCTTGGCGGTATTCCGTAAAATCCGGGAGCCGAGGCCACGAAATCCGGAAACCGGGGCCAGAAACCCCGAAACCGGGGAAGGAGCGACAGCCGGATTGTGAAACTGACTCTTTTCCTTTAAGGGGACGCCACGAGATCGATCCACTCGCGCTATCCCAAGAGCGCCAACAACAGAGAATGACCACGATGAACCGTCGCCGCCGTATCTACGAGGGCAAGGCAAAGATTCTGTATGAGGGTCCGGAACCGGGCACCTTGATCCAGTTTTTCAAGGACGATGCCACCGCCTTCAACAAGAAGAAACATGAAGTCATCGACGGCAAGGGCGTCCTCAACAACCGCATTTCCGAATATATCTTCAGCCATCTGAACAAGATCGGCATTCCCACCCACTTCATCCGCCGGCTCAACATGCGCGAGCAGTTGATCAAGGAAGTGGAGATGATCCCGCTGGAGATCGTCGTGCGCAATGTCGCAGCCGGTTCGCTTGCAAAGCGCCTCGGCATTGAGGAAGGCGTTGTCCTGCCGCGTTCGATCATCGAATTCTACTATAAATCCGATGCACTCGACGATCCGATGGTTTCAGAAGAGCATATCACCGCTTTCGGCTGGGCCAATCCGGCCGAGCTCGACGACATCATGGCGCTCGCCATCCGCGTCAACGATTTCATGACCGGTCTTTTCCTCGGCGTCGGTATCCAGCTCGTCGATTTCAAGATCGAATGCGGCCGCCTCTTCGAAGGCGATATGATGCGCATCATCCTCGCCGACGAAATCTCGCCGGACAGCTGCCGGCTCTGGGATATCGAAACTCGCGAGAAGATGGATAAGGACCGTTTCCGCCGCGATCTCGGCGGCTTGCTCGAAGCCTATTCCGAAGTCGCGCGCCGTCTCGGCATCATCAATGAAAATGAGCCTGTGCGCGGCACCGGCCCGGTTCTCGTCAAGTAAGGCAGGATAGACAAAGTGATCAAGGCTCGTGTCACCGTCACGCTGAAAAACGGCGTTCTCGATCCGCAGGGCAAGGCCATCGAAGGCGCGCTCGGCGCCCTCGGCTTCTCGGGCGTCGGCCATATCAGACAGGGCAAGGTCTTCGACCTGGAGCTCGATGGCGCCGACAAGGCGAAGGCCGAGGCCGATCTCAAGGCGATGTGCGAAAAACTGCTCGCCAACACCGTGATCGAGAACTACGCGATCGCGATCGACTGACGATCGCAAACCGTCGGCCGACGGACTTCGAGGATTTGGCGCGTCATGACGAAAGCAAAGCTGGAGACGGAAGTCTCGAAATATATGAGCTATGTTTTGCGTCATGCGCCGGAAGCCGCGGGCTTGATCCTCGACGCCGAGGGCTGGGTCTCGTTCGATGCGCTCGAACAAGCGGTGGCGTCGAAATATGACGTTTCCCGCGCCGATATAATCGAGATTGTCGAAAACAATCCGAAGAAGCGCTTCTCGCTCGCCGATAACAGAATTCGCGCCAACCAGGGTCATAGCGTCGAGATTGATCTCGCGCTGACCGCGGTCGAGCCGCCTGCAGATCTTTTCCACGGCACATCCGCGACCGCCTGGCACTCGATCGAACGCGAGGGCTTGAAGAAGATGCTGCGGCACCACGTGCACCTGTCGGCGGATGTCGAAACCGCGAAAATCGTCGCGATGCGCCGCAAGGGCAAGCATGTCATCCTTCGCGTCGACGCTGCCCGCATGTTTTCAGAGGGTCATTCTTTCTTTGTCTCCGACAATGGAGTATGGCTCACCGAAAGCGTTCCAGTTCAATATCTTTCGCCAGACGCAGGGACCCCATGAAATCAGCTGTCGTTCAACTTCCGGGCCTCAACCGCGACCGCGACATGATCGCAGCCCTGACCAAGATCTCCGGCCGCGAGCCGGTGACGATCTGGCAGACAGAAGCCGAAATCCCGGATGTCGACCTGATCGTCATTCCCGGCGGCTTCTCCTATGGCGACTATCTGCGCTGCGGCGCGATCGCCGCCCGCATGCCGGTCATGCAGGCGATCATCGACAAGGCTGCAAAGGGCGTGAAAGTGCTCGGCGTCTGCAACGGTTTCCAGATCCTCGTCGAAGCCGGCCTGCTCCCCGGCGCGCTGATGCGCAATGCCTCGCTGAAATTCGTCTGCCGCGAGATCAAGCTCGAGGTCGTCAATGCCGAGACGGATTTCACCCGCGCCTACGCGCAGGGTCAGATCATCCGCTGCCCCGTTGCCCATCATGACGGCAATTATTTCGCCGACGAAGGAACCCTGGCGAAGATCGAGGGCAATGGCCAGGTCGTCTTCCGTTATGCCGAGGGCACCAACCCCAACGGCTCGCTTAACGATATCGCCGCCGTCATGAACGAAAAGGGTAACGTGCTCGGCATGATGCCGCATCCGGAAAACCTCATCGAAGCCGCCCATGGCGGTTCGGACGGCCGCGGCCTCTTCGCTTCGGCGCTCGACGTCATCGCCGCCTGAGCCCAACCTCAATGCATGCCGCCCGCAGGGCCTCTGCGGGCAATGGCATGCGAAAGTCCGTCATCCGGATCACTGGAACAGATCATGCGCCCTCGCCTCTCCGTCGCAAACGCCGCCGTGCTGACCGCTCTTGCAGCTGCCGTCGCCAGCTGCCAATCGCCGGCACCGGCAGCGGGTCCGAATCGCGCTGCGCTGCCGACCATGGAGCGCGTGGCCCTCGGCGCCAATGCCTGCTGGTTCAAATCGGCCGATCCGGCCTTTGCAGCCTATAAGCTCGCCCCGGAGCTCAATTCCTTCTCCGGCCGGCCGCGCATCCTGCTCGTCCACAAGGGGAGCCCTGAAAGCCGGCCGCTGCTCGTCGTGCAGGCCGAGGGCAGCCCGGCACGTCTGCAGGCTTTCGGTCCTATGATGCAGGAACCGGTTGCCGGCCGCATCGCCGCCGACGTCAATCGCTGGTCCGGCGGCAACAAGGCCTGCCGCTGACCATTGCCGCCAGGTTCGGTAAGCTGAATTAATCCCAGAAAAACGACTTGCTGACTTCGCGCGCCGCATCGGACTGCGACAGCCCGATATCCTTGAGTTCGCTCGCCGTCAGGCCTCGCAACGCGCGCCGGCCTTCTCGCTTCTGATGCCACAGAAGAATTGCGGCCCAGATCCGCCGCAAACGCGTCGTCGCCTCGGCGGGCGCGTCGGGGACAATGATCTGTCTCCTGTCTTCATAGGAGACAATCGGTACAATTGGCATTTTCATTTCGGGCAAGGCAGACATTCCAGGAATCCTCTCGGTTGTCCGTTGGAATTGACTCCTACTCTTGACAGGGACAATGTGACAATATAAGCAATTGTCACCATGACAAATTGGCTTCCCGATCTCTCCCGCGGCTCAGGACCGGTCTATCTGCGTCTTGCCGACAGCATTGAATCCGCGATATCCAGCGGCGCCCTGCCGGCCGGCAGCAAATTGCCGCCGCAGCGCAACCTCGCCTATGATATCGGCGTGACGATCGGCACGATCGGCCGTGCCTATGCACTTGTGCATGAACGCGGTCTCGTGGCCGGCGAAGTCGGGCGCGGCACCTATGTACTGAACCGTTCCGAATCGCCGCCCGGCGAACAGACCGATCCGCTGACGATCTCGCTCGGCGGCACCCGCCTCCAGGATGCGCCCGCCGACAAGATCCGTTTCGACACGACCGCCGCCCCTGATCTTGGCCAGGGCAAGATCATAGCGGGCATTCTCGCGGAGATCGGCGAGCAGCATCTCTCCGAAATCTCCTCCTATTCCCGAAGCTTCCCGAAGAACTGGTTCGAGGCAGGCCGCCGCTGGCTTGCCCGCAGTGGCTGGACGCCGGAGGCCGAAAACATCGTGCCGACGCTCGGAGCCCATGCCGCGGCGATATCGGTCATTGCCGCCGTCTCGGCGCCTGGCGATAAGATCGTCTTCGAAAATCTGAGCTACACGCAGGTCAGCCGCAGCGCCCGCCTTCTCGGCCGCCGCACGGTCACCGTCGATTTCGACGACCAGGGCGTGATTCCCGATGATTTCGAACGGCTCTGCCAGCAGCAGCATCCGAAGCTCGCCTTTCTGATGCCGACCGTTCACAATCCGACTGTGACAATCATGCCCTATGAGCGTCGCGCAGCAATTGCGGCAATCGCCAGAAAACACGGCGTCTGGCTGATCGAGGACGACCTCTATGGTGGCATGGCCGACGATGATACGCCGCTGATCGCTTCGCTTGCACCCGATCGCACCTTTCTCGTCAGCGGCCTGTCGAAATCGGTCGCCGCCGGCGTGCGTGGCGGCTGGGTCGCCTGCCCGCCGCATTTCGCCCAGCGTATCAGGGTAACGCACCGGATGATCACCGGTGGCCTGCCCTTCATCCTGGCGGAAACCTGCGCGCGCCTCGTCGAAAGCGGCATGGCGCACCAAATTCGCAAACAGAGCGTCGAGGAACTTTCGCGGCGTGTCCGGATCGCCCGCGAGCAATTGCAGGGCTTCGAGTTCGAATCGCACCTGCACGCGCCCTTCCTCTGGCTGAAATTGCCGGAGCCGTGGATGTCCGGCACCTTCAAGAACGCCGCCTTCCGGGACGGCGTGCTCGTCGATGACGAGGACGAGTTCAAGGCGGCGCGCGGGGACAAATCCTACCATCGCGTTCGCGTCGGTTTTTCCTCGCCGAAGACAGGGCAGGAGCTGATCGCCGGATTGATGATTCTGCGCCGGCTCCTGGAAAATGGCGGCTCTGCATACGACGGCGAAATCTGACCTGTTGCAAATACACGCCATAATTCGGAAAACACACACACGTCTGACGAGAGCGCTTTACCGCGCCCGCCCCCATGCTACCTCTTTGTTATCTATGCTTGGTGCGAATCAAAGGACAGCAGATGAGGGTCGAGTTCGGACGGATCGCGCAGCGCTTCCTGGCGCTGGCATCAGTGATGGCCGCAGCCGGCGTCTCGATGGCAGGTTCGGCAAATGCCAGCGAGCAAATATTCGATGAGTTGCGTTTCGGGGTCTCTGCCTCGGTACAATCGGGCCGTTCCGGGGAAGACGGCGTCTTCCCGGAGATTACCGCTCTGTTCGACCCTTTCGGATACGAAGAGGCCGTTGGCTGGCAGCAATTGCTGCGTCCACGCGTCCACCTCGGCACCTCGATCGGCACCGCGGGTGAAGCCACCCAGTTCTTCACCGGATTCACCTGGACGGTCGATTTCAACGACAAGCTGTTTGCCGAAGCCGGCTTTGGCGGCGTCATCCATACCGGCGACCTGGACGACAATGATCATGGCCCGGAACTCGGCTGCCGCGTCCTCTTCCACGAATATGCCGGTGCCGGCTACCGTTTCACCCCGCATTGGAACGTAATGGCCCAGATTGCCCACTCCTCACATGCCAATCTCTGCGATGGCCCGAACGACGGCATGACGCGCGCCGGCATTCAGATCGGCTACAAGTTCTGAGCAATTGCCGCCTTTACGAAAAGCCTGCCTGCCCTCTGTTGACGGCGGGCTTTTTTCTGTCGCGCGCCGCCGCTACATAAGCTAAAGACAGCGCAAAACGCGCCAGGGACCTTCCGCTCATGACCATTTCAAACACCATGCCGATCACGCCGGAACTCATCGCGGGCCATGGCCTGAAGCCGGACGAGTACCAGCGGATCCTGGATCTGATCGGCCGCGAACCGACCTTCACCGAACTCGGCATCTTCTCGGCGATGTGGAACGAGCACTGCTCCTACAAATCCTCGAAGAAATGGCTGCGCACACTGCCGACCAAGGGGCCGCGCGTCATCCAGGGGCCCGGTGAAAATGCCGGGGTGGTCGATATTGATGACGGCGACTGCGTCGTTTTCAAGATGGAGAGCCACAACCACCCCTCCTATATCGAGCCTTACCAGGGTGCCGCGACCGGCGTCGGCGGCATTCTGCGCGACGTTTTCACCATGGGCGCCCGCCCGATTGCGGCGATGAACGCGCTGCGCTTCGGCGAACCGGATCATCCCAAGACCCGCCATCTCGTTTCCGGCGTCGTTTCCGGCGTCGGCGGCTACGGCAATTCCTTCGGCGTGCCGACGGTCGGCGGCGAAGTCGAGTTCGATGCCCGCTACAACGGTAACATCCTCGTCAATGCCTTTGCCGCCGGCATTGCCAAATCCAACGCCATCTTCCTGTCCGAAGCCAAGGGCGTCGGCCTGCCGGTCGTCTATCTCGGCGCCAAGACCGGCCGCGACGGTGTCGGCGGCGCAACGATGGCCTCGGCCGAGTTCGACGAATCGATCGAGGAAAAGCGCCCAACCGTTCAGGTCGGCGACCCCTTCACCGAAAAGTGCCTGCTCGAAGCCTGCCTCGAACTGATGCAGACCGGCGCCGTCATCGCCATCCAGGACATGGGTGCTGCCGGCCTCACCTGCTCGGCCGTCGAAATGGGCGCCAAGGGCGATCTCGGCATCCTGCTCGAGCTCGACAAGGTGCCAGTGCGCGAAGAGCGGATGACCGCCTATGAAATGATGCTGTCGGAAAGCCAGGAGCGCATGCTCATGGTGCTGCAGCCTGACAAGGAAGAGCAAGCCAAGGCGATTTTCGTCAAATGGGGTCTCGATTTCGCCATCGTCGGCAAGACGACCGACGACCTGCGCTTCCGCGTCGTGCACCAAGGGGAAGAAGTCGCCAATCTGCCGATCAAGGATCTCGGCGACCAGGCGCCGGAATATGATCGCCCATGGCGCGAATCCGGCAAGCCTGCCCCCCTGCCCGCCGAGCTCGTCGCCGCACCCAAGAATTACGGCCAGGCGCTGCTGCAGCTCGTCGGCTCGGCCAACCAGTCGAGCCGACGCTGGGTCTATGAGCAATATGACACGCTGATCCAGGGCAATTCGCTGCAACTTCCGGGCGGCGACGCCGGCGTCGTGCGCGTCGATGGCCACAAGAGCAAGGCGCTAGCCTTCTCCTCCGACGTGACGCCGCGTTATGTCGAGGCCGATCCCTTCGAAGGCGGCAAGCAGGCGGTCGCCGAATGCTGGCGCAACATTACCGCGACGGGCGCCGAACCGCTCGCCGCCACCGACAATCTCAACTTCGGCAATCCCGAAAAGCCCGAGATCATGGGTCAGTTCGTTCAGGCGGTGAAGGGCATCGGCGAGGCCTGCCGCGCGCTCGACTTCCCGATCGTGTCGGGCAACGTCTCGCTTTACAATGAGACCAACGGGGTCGCCATCCTGCCGACGCCGACGATTGCAGGCGTCGGCCTGCTGCCGGACTGGCACAAGATGGCCCGCATCGGCAGCGCCAATGACGGCGACAAGGTGATCATGATCGGCCTCGACGGCAGCCATCTCGGCCAGTCCGTCTATCTCAGGGATGTGCTCGACAGCCGTGAAGGTCCCGCCCCCGAAGTGGATCTTTTCGCCGAGCGCCGCAACGGCGATTTTGTCCGCTCCGTCATCCGCAACGACCAGGCGACTGCCTGCCATGACATTTCCTCCGGTGGCCTTGCTATTGCGCTGGCGGAAATGGCCATGGCATCCGGCAAGGGGCTGATGATCGATCTCGGCGAATGCAAGGGTGCACCGCATGCGCTGCTCTTCGGCGAGGATCAGGCGCGCTATGTTCTGACGGTGCCGGCCGATGTGGCGGATTTCGTCTGCGTCAATGCGGAAGGCGCTGGCGTTCCCTTCCGCCGCCTCGGCACGGTCGGTGGAGATGCACTCGTCGTCGGCGATCTCATTGCGCTGCCGATTCAGCAATTGCGCGATACCCATGAATCGTGGTTCCCTGATTTCATGGAAGGCCGCGGCGAACTCGCCGCGGAATAATGCGCAAGGAGTAACGATCATGGCCATGAAACCCGGCGATATCGAAGACATGATCAAGGCTGGGATTCCCGGTGCCAAGGTGACGATCCGCGATCTGGCGGGCGACGGTGATCATTACGCCGCCGAAGTCGTCGCCGAAGCCTTCCGCGGCAAGAGCCGCGTGCAGCAGCACCAGATGGTCTACGAGGCGCTGAAGGGCAATATGGGTGGCGTATTGCACGCACTCGCGCTGCAGACCTCGGCGCCGGATTGACGTTTGAGGTGGCCCGCACCCTGCCCGCTCCTGACAAGCACAGGTGGTAACGAAGGGCGTCGTGCCGGGCTATGAAGCACCTGCTGTCGTGTGTCTTTGTACACTGGCAGCGAGTTTGGCGAGAACGCCAACCACACTCTGCGTCATCCCAGGCCTTGAGCCACTGGTGTCCGGTTTAAATTTGGTCACCATTGGAGGCTCATCTGGTGGGGACTGTGTGGTGGCCTGCCGGCGGGTTGCAACAGGCGGTCGATCCTGCGGCGATGCATGAGATTGGCGCGCACCAGGCGGGCGAAGGCGAGCGGGCTTGTGACGGTGGTCTGGTCGGCCTTGGCCATCTGCAGCAGCAGGTATGCGATCAAAGCGACGGCGATCTGGATGCGCACGGCATTCTCGCTGTTGCCGAGGAAATGGCGGATTTTCAGCGTCTGCTTGACCCAGCGGAAGAACAGCTCGATCGCCCAGCGGCGCTTGTAGAGCGCGGCGATCTCTTCTGCCGGGGCATCGAGATCGTTGGAGAAGATGCGCAATATCTTGCCGGTTTCGATCTGCACACAGATCTCCCGAACCGGCCCGCTCATCGGGTTCCTGCGGCTTTTTGCCATGCGCTGCGGCAGAAGGCCGACCCGATCCGACAGGATGGTTCCATCCGGGCTAACCGCTCTTTCCTCGATGACGGCCAATTTGGTATGGGATTTGAGGCGCGTGACGATGCGGCAGCCGGCGGCATTGAGCTTCGCCCACCAGCCGAAATCGTAATAGCCGAGGTCGAAGACATAGGTGGCGCCTGCCTCGATGGGCATGACCTTGGCGGCGGTGATGTCGTTGACATTGGCCGGCGTCACCGCCGCATAGATCGGCCGTTCGGCATTGGCATCGTAGACGACGTGAACCTTGGCGCCACAGGCCTGATCGGAAAAGCGTGCCCAGTGCGATCCCGCTCCGGAAAGGCGCAGGCTGCTGCTGTCGATTAGATGGACCGCCTCGCCGACGGCCCGCTTGAGCCCACGCCCGGCGCGGGACACCATCTGCGCGAACAGCTCGGCGAAAACCGCACTCGGGCGCAGGCCATTGGCGTCGGCAAGGGTCGATCGTGACACCGGTTGGGCGCCGAGATGGTAAAGACCGCTGCTGTGGCTTTGCAGGCCGCCGACGATCTCGCGCAGGCTGACGGCCCCGGAAAGCTGGCCGTAGAGCAGCGCGACCAGCTGGCTCTTCGTCGACAGCCGCCGCACGTGCTTGTCGGCCTGATGCTCCTCCACAAGTCTTTCGAAGGCCGCCCACGGAATCCGCTTCAACAGATCATGAAAGACGCTATTCTCATGCCGCACGGTGTTGCCCCTCTTTCGTGTCCGGGATTGTCGCCAAACATCCGAATACGAGTAGAATCAACACCGTGCGCCTTGTCCACCAAATTTAAACCGGACAGCAGTGGCCTTGAGCCTGGGATCCATGCGATTGCTGCTGTTGGATGCGGGTGTGGATGCTCGGTTCAAGGCCGAGCACGACGAGGTGGGTCGGTCTGTGGTGGTGAACGCCCATTGATCCCGACGCCTTGGCGGGCTGGAAATAAGTCAAGTCCCCAAAAAGAACCCGCCAACGAACTCGGTGTAGACGCTATACGTCCATCGCAATCGAGGGACTCGGGCCTTCAAGCCGGCAACCTGTCCTGCTCCGGATCGGCAAACGCCGAAGCCGGCATCGGCCCCGAGGTCATCAGCGTGAAGTCGAAGGGTGCCTTCAAATCCGGCCCCAGTACATATTGCCGGTGCACACGCAGCTGATCCTTGCGGATCTTGCGATAATGTTTGGGCGTCAGCATCTGCTTGACGCGGATCAGGAGCATCTTCGCCGGCGGGGCGTCCGCGTGGCCGCAGACGGCGACAACCGGCACTTTGTAGAAGTTGATCGAATCCGTCAGGCACTGCACATCGAGCCACGAAATCTCCGGGCAGCGGGCAATCAAGCCGACGCGGGCGCGCAGCAGGCTCGCCGATGACAGCAGTGCGCATTGCAGAATGGCGCTGCCGAGCGTTGCAAACACCACACGCTTGCCCTTGAAGATCTCCGGCTCCCTTTCCAGCAATATGCCGATGACATGGGCGGCCACGTTCGATCCCATACTGTGCGAGGAGATCACATACTCCTCCGCCTCTTCGTCAAGCGCCTTGCGCGCGGCGCTGGCCCGCTCTTCCAGCCAATCGTTGAAATCGGCCCGGTGCATGCGGCCAAGCGCCACCGCCATTGCCCAATCGGCAAAGAGATGCAGCGTGTGGAAGCGTTCGGAAAACGGCAGGAAGGCGAAGATGAAGAAGCTGAGCGCCACCGGCCCGCTCCAGAGCATGTGCCAGGGTGAAAAACCGAGACCATAGGGCGCGACGGTGATCTGCGCCGTCAGCGCGATTGCCAGCGCTGTCAGCAGGAACGGAAAGACGAAGAAGAGGCCGAAGCGCCAGGCATGACGGAAATATTGCCGCATGCCGCCTTCGAGCATGATCTGGGCGCAGCTGCGAAAACCTGCAACAATCTGGCTCAGCGTATTGCCGCTGCGCAGCCTGCGCACGAATATGTCATGATCGACCATGTAGATCCGGCTCTTCGTCTGCCACGTGGCAGGAGCAGCGCCCGGCCCGGCCGCACCGCTGGTCGTAACCTCGAAACTGAGCGGATCGCTGTCGGCGTCCGGCGCGCCGATCTCGAGCGAATAGCCCCAAACGGCGGAACTCTGCCTGGCGGAACGCTCGTAACGTGCCCGGTGGGCGACGCCGTCAAGCGGCTCGAAGCCCGGAAAATGCAGGACGACCCGCTTTCTTATCAGTCTCATTCCACTCTTTCGGCCGGGCCAATGGCCGGCATGTTCATGCGATCCGGCTGCTGTGCCGCCGATCTCGGCGAAAAAGCAGGTATGGACTCGAAGGCGTCTTGCTAACCGAACTCTTCCGGAATTCAATAGCAGTCATGTCATTTCCATCGTGAACGGAGGGGTTTGTGGCTGATCTTGTCAAAGAATTGATATCAGGCGTCGTCGACAGCGTATTGAAAGAAATCCTGAGAAAAACCACCGGCCGCATCACGACCAAGCGCAGGCGGCGCAAGACGCGCCCCGCTGCAACAACGGCTGCCGCCCGAAAGACGACCTCCGCCAAGCGCAAACCCGCCCGTAAACAGGTCAGCAAGCGACGCACGGCTGCCGGGCGCAGCCGCCAGCGCCGGAGCTGAGACGTGACGCATTTCATCCGCCCGCCGAGCGCCGCCCCCTCGACGGTGTCGAAATCGACCGGATGCAGGCTCATCTGGCCGGACAACCGTAACGTGGTAGCAACATCGCCGAAGTGGTCTGACCAGATTGGTCTTTTTTTAGTTTAGGCGTCTGGAATTCCTGCTGTCACATGCTATCTAAGGACAACGATTGAAACGGTGGGCCTTTAACCCGCCCGTTGAAAGGATCAGGTTCCATGAGCGGCATTCACGAATTCATCGACAACGAAATCAAGAGCAACGACGTCGTCCTCTTCATGAAGGGCACGCCGCAGTTTCCGCAATGCGGTTTCTCCGGCCAGGTCGTGCAGATTCTCGATTACATCGGCGTCGACTACAAGGGCATCAACGTGCTCGCCGATTCGGAGATCCGCCAGGGCATCAAGGATTATTCCAACTGGCCGACGATCCCGCAGCTTTACGTAAAGGGCGAGTTCATCGGTGGCTGCGACATCGTCCGGGAAATGTTCCAGGCCGGTGAGTTGCAACAGCATCTCCAGGAAAACGGCGTCACCGTTCGCGGCGCCGCCTGACCGGTCACCGGACGTCCGCCCGGTTTCCAAATCTGTTTCTCGAGTTCGAGGCGCTGCAGCCAGCAGCGCCTTGACCTGTTTATGGGAATTTCATTGTGACAGACTCATCACAAGCCGTGTCCGCGGGCCGCCTGCCCATGGGCAAGCGTGAATTCATCGCGCTCGCCGCCTTCCTGATGGCCGTCAACTCCTTGGCGATCGATATCATGCTGCCGGCGCTGCAGCAGATCGGGGCGAGTCTGGGCGTCGAGAGCGAAAATCATCGGCAATTCGTCGTCTCCACCTATCTGCTCGGTTTCGGCTGCGCTCAGCTGTTCTACGGACCGCTCTCCGACCGGTTCGGCCGCCGCACGCCGCTGTTGATAGGTCTCGTCATCTACATCCTGTCCGCCATCAGCATCGTTTTCGTCCCCTCCTTTGCGGGGTTGCTCGCCCTGCGCTTCCTGCAGGGCGTTGGCTCGGCCGCAACCCGCGTCATCACCGTCTCTATTGTCCGCGATATCTATGGCGGCCGGCAGATGGCCGAGGTCATGTCGCTGATCATGATGGTCTTCATGATCGTACCGGTGATCGCGCCCGGCACCGGCCAGGTCGTCATGTTCTTCGGCAACTGGCACCTGATCTTTCTCTTCATTGCCGCCATGGCGACCGGCATCGCCGTCTGGGCTTACATCCGCCTGCCGGAAACTCTGCACCCACAGAATGTCCGCCCCTTCACTGCCCGTTCGATCTTCGGCGCCTTCAAGCTGGTGCTGACCAATCGCGTCGCGCTCTGCTACACCATCGCCAGCACGTTCATTTTCGGCGCGCTGTTCGGCTTCATCAATTCCGCCCAGCAGGTCTATGTCGGCATTTACGGTCTCGGCGTCTATTTCCCCGTCGCCTTCGCCGGCGTCGCGATCTTCATGTCGCTGTCGTCCTTCTTCAACTCGCGCTTCGTCGGCAAGCTCGGCATGCGCCGCCTGTCGCACGGTTCGCTCCTCGGCTTCATCGCCATCAACACCATCTGGCTGATCGTCCAAATGGCGAGTTCGGAGCCGATGCCTTTCGCGCTGTTCATCACCTTCTTCGGTCTGGCCATGTTTCAGTTCGGCTGGATCGGCTCGAACTTCAACTCGCTCGCCATGGAACCGCTTGGTCACGTCGCCGGCACCGCCTCCTCCGTGCTCGGCTTCATGAGCACGGTCGGCGGCGCCATGATCGGCGCCGGCATCGGCCAAGCCTTCGACGGCACTGCGCTGCCGATGGTCGCCGGTTATTTCACGGTCTCGATCGTCGGGTTGGTCTTCGTGCTGATTGCTGAAAAGGGCCGCCTCTTCCAGCAGCACAATCCGGCCGTTTGAACGCCTGACCTCGTCCGTATCCAGGATTTCACCACATGACGCCGCCGCATAAACCCCACCAGGAAAACCAGGGCTCCCGCCGTATCGGCATGGGCTTCGGTGAATTCGTCGTCACCATTGCCATCATGACGGCCAGCATCGCCATGGCGATCGACAGCATGCTGCCCGCCTTGCCGAATATCGGCCGCTCCCTCGGCGTCACCAACACCAACGACGCCCAGCTCATCATCGGCGTGTTCTTTCTCGGCTTCGGCGTTTCGCAGATATTCTTCGGCAGTCTTTCCGACACGTTCGGCCGCCGCAACATCCTGCTCGGCGGCCTCGCCTGCTATGTCTTCGGCATGTTTGCCGCTGCCGCCACCGGCAGCTTCGAAATGCTGCTCCTCATGCGCTTTGTGCAGGGCGTCGGCGGTGCGGCGGTCCGCATCACCACCATGGCGATCGTCCGCGACTGCTTCGGCGGCCGCGAAATGGCCCGCGTCATGTCCTATGTCATGATCGTCTTCATGATCGTGCCGATCGTGGCGCCCTCGGTGGGCCAGCTCATCATCCTCTACGCCAACTGGCACTGGATCTTCATGCTGCTCGGCGCCGTCGCCACCATCCTCTTCGTCTGGGCACTTCTGCGGTTGAAGGAATCGCTGCCGCCGGAAGAGCGCCTGCCGCTGTCGGTCAGCTCGGTCGCGGACGGTTTCAAGACCGTGCTCACCAACCGCATCACATGCGGCTACATGATCGGCCTTACCATGTTCACCGGCGTCATCAGCGCCTACGTGATCTCGGTGCAGCAGGTTTTCGGCGAAGTTTACGGCCTCGGCGATTGGCTGCCGATCGCCTTTGCTGCCACCGCCGGCGGCATTGCGGTGGCGAATTTCGCCAATGGCTTCTTCGTTCGCAAGTTCGGCATGCGCCGCATTTCGCATGCCGCGCTGCTGATCTTCACGGCACTGTCGGCAGTCGGCCTTCTCATTGCGCTGGCCGGCAAGGCGGACTTCGCCACAGCCTACGGCATCTTCACCATCGTGCTGATGATGTTTGCCGTGATCGCCACCAATTTCACCGCCATCAGCCTCGAGCCGATGGGCAATCTCGCCGGGACGGCGACCGCCATCACCGGCTTCGTCTCGACGACGGCAGGCGCCATCCTCGGCGGCCTAGTCGGCCAGATGTTCAACGGCACGGTGCAGCCTCTCTTTGGCGGCTTCACGCTCTTCGGCATGGTGACGATCGCAGCCACCCTCTGGGCTGAGAACGGTAAGCTCTTCACCCATCCCGGAGACAGTCCGCAGCTCGATCCGGGCGCTGCACACTTCTGATATCGAAATCATTGGCGTCAGCGCAAAGACATCGATGAACGACCGAATTCTGATCAGGCCTTACACGCCGAACGACGCAGACGCGACGATCGAGATTTTTCTGCGCGCCATTCGGGAAGTTTCATCGAAAGACTATTTGCCTGCTCAGATCGAGGCTTGGGCAAAGGTGGAAGATCGCAGCCTATGGGCGCAGCGCCGGATAAGCAGACCTGGCTGGATCGCGGAAATCGATGGAGCGCCGGTGGGATTTTCCGACCTGACCGAAGACGGCTGCCTGGACATGATGTTCGTGCATCCTGAATTCCAGAGGCTCGGTATCGCAAGCCGCCTGTTGAGCAGGGTCGAGAAGGAAGCTCTGAACCTCGGATTCACACGAATCTATACGGAGGCGAGCCGGACCGCCCGACCCTTTTTCGAGCGCAGGGGTTTCCGCGTGACAACCAGGCAAACCATCGAAAAACGCGGGCAAAGCCTGGAAAATTTCATCATGGAAAAGCTCTACGCGAAGTAATAGGGTCGAACCACCGATACGCGCGTCGAACACAGCCGGCGTTCCACGTCGCAGTCTACTGCCGCAAAATCAGTATCCTGCGGCCGGTTTTCGTCGTTCAGACCGTGACGACCTCGCGGCGTAGCACCTCCCACGAGGCCCTATCGGGGGCGACCAGCAGCCCGCCGTCGAGATGGTGTGGCAGGTAGGCAGAACCGTCGAAACGGGCCGCATGGGCGCCGGCCTCCTGGGAAATCAGCGTACCGGCCAGATGATCCCAGGGCATCAGCTTGTTGTACATGAGGTAGTGCACATGGCCGCCCGCAAGGGTCCGGTATTCATGGGCAGCGCAGCGATAGTTGGTGAGGAAGCGCACCTTGGCGAGATTGCCGAGGATTTCGGCCCGCTTCTCCTGTGGCAAGTAGCCGGTGGAGGCCATGCCGACCATCTGGTCGAGCGCCACAGGCTCGGCCGCGCGCAGCCGCCGCGCTTCGCCATCCGGCCGCCGCAGCCAGGCGCCGCCTCCCTTTTCCGCCATCACCCAATCATCGCCCATCGGATCGTAAATGATGCCGGCAATCGTCTCTCCGCCTGATATGACGGAGGCCATGACGCCGAAGGCCGGGATGCCGGCGGCAAAATTGAACGTGCCGTCGACCGGATCGACGACGATGGCGAGATCGGCATCTGCCAGCCGGCCGAGCAGCGCCGGCTCGGCCGCCACCGTTTCTTCGCCGACGAACAGCGCGCCCGGCCAAAGCCGTTCGGCTTCCGCCTTGATCATCCGCTCGGCCCGCTCGTCGGCCTCGGTGACGAGGTCGGTCGCCTCGCTCTTGGCGCGCACGTCATCCCGGCCAAGCCGGCGGAAGCGCGGCAGAATCTCCGCCTTCGCCGCCCGGCGCAAGAGATCGGCAAGAGCGGTCACGTCGACAGTCGCAGTCATGTCAAATCCTTTCGCGTGTCAAATCCTTTCGCGTGTCAAATCAGATGCCGATGATCTCGCGGCGGATCAGCTGCCAGCTGTCCCTGTCGGGTGCGGAGATGATGCCGCCCGTCGTCTCGCCGGGGCGATAGGGCGTGCCGTCGAATTTCGCGGTATGGCCGCCGGCCTCCTGATGCGCAAGCACGCCGGCAAGGTGATCCCAGGGCATCAGCTTCGCATGGCCGATGAAATGCAGCTTGCCGGAGGCCGCCATCCAATATTCGTAGGCCGAGCAGTTGAAAGCGAAGGTCATCCTGATCTTCGCCAGGTTGGCGCAGATGCGCGAGCGATCCGGGTCGTCCATATGGCCCCATGAGATGCCCCCAACCATCTGGTTCAGGGCGGCGGGCTCCGCCACCTTGAGCCTGCTCGACTGGCCGTCCTGTCGCGTCAGGAAGGCGCCTGCTCCCTTGATCGCCGTCACCGTATCGCCAAGGACGGGATCATGAATGATGCCGGCGACCGTCTCGCCCCTGACGGTGACCGCCAGCATCGTCCCGAAGACTGGGAGCCCGGCCGCAAAATTGAAGGTGCCATCGACAGGATCGATGACGAAGGCGAGCTCGGCGTCGGCAAGTCCAGGAACGACGGACCGGTCGGCGTCATATGCCTCCTCGCCGACGACGAGTGCTGAGGGAAAACGTTCTTTCAGCGCCGCGGTGATCCTATGTTCGGCGAGCACGTCCGCCTGCGTCACCAGATCGGTCGCCGAGGTCTTTTCCGAAACATCCGCATCGCTGAGATTGCGGAAACGCGGCATGATTTCGACGCGTGCCGCCTCCCTGACGCTGTCGCCAAGAAAGAGAATATCCTTATCTGAAATGCTCATGCGAAATCCTGTCCTTCATGCAACGACCAGCCTCCCGCAGCGGGCCTTTCACGAAGGGTCGGTGACTGTCAAGCCGGAAAAGTCGAAGAGCTTCGGATCGAGCAGATGCGACGGATTCACATGCGTAAGCGCCCGCAACATCGTGTCCTTGCGCCCCGGCATCCGCTGTTCGATATCGGCGAGCATGTCCTTCATCGCATTGCGCTGCAGCCCGTCCTGCGAGCCGCAGAGATCGCAGGGGATGATCGGAAACTGCATGGCGGCCGCGAACTTGGCGAGGTCATCTTCGGCCGCATAGGCAAGCGGCCGCAGCACCATCAGGTCGCCCTCGTCGTTCAGAAGCTTCGCCGGCATCGAGGCGAGGCGTCCGCCATGGAAGAAATTCATGAAGAAGGTTTCGAGAATATCCTCGCGGTGGTGGCCGAGCACCAGCGCATCGCAACCTTCCTCCCGCGCGATGCGGTAGAGATTACCGCGCCGCAGCCGCGAACAGAGCGAGCAATAGGTCGCCCCTTCCGGCACCTTCTCCTTCACGATCGAATACGTGTCCCGGTACTCGATCCGGTGCCGCACACCGATCCTCGTCAGATAATTGGGCAGCACATGCTTGGGAAAGTTCGGTTGCCCCTGGTCGAGATTGCAGGCGATGAGTTCGACCGGCAGCAGCCCGCGCCATTTGAGATCAAGCAGCAGAGCCAGCAGCCCGTAGGAATCCTTGCCGCCGGAAAGGCCGATCAGCCAACGCTTCTGCCCCTTCAGCATATCGAAATCGTCCAAGACCTGGCGCACCTGCCTGAGCAGCCGTTTGCGCAGCTTGTTGAACGAGACTGAGCGCGGCGCGTCTGCAAACAGCGCGTGGCCGATCTCATCCCCTGATACGGCAGGCCCCAGATCCTCCGCGATATTGGCTGCGATATTCATGATCTCGTCCAATCGAAGATGCAGACCGAATTGCCTGCCCGTCTTATCAAGCAGCCTTTAGCAGAAAGTCGCCCGGCAACACAGCATCAATCACCGAATACCGACCAGCCGGTGCGCGCCGCCAGCATCTCGAGCGCGACGGCGCCGAGCTGCGAGTTGCCGACCTTGTTCAGCCCCGGCGACCAGACCGCGATCGAGGCAATGCCCGGCGCAACCGCGAAGATGCCGCCGCCAACACCGCTCTTGCCGGGCAGGCCGACATGATAGGCGAAGTCGCCCGAGCCGTCGTAATGGCCGCAGGTCAGCATCAGCGCATTGATGCGCCGCGCCCGCTTCGGCGAGACCACGGAATGACCGGTCATCGGATTGCTGCCGCGCGCCGCCAGGAACAGCCCGGCGCGGGCAAGCTGTTCACAGCTCATCGAGAGCGCGCATTGATGGAAATAGACGCCGAGCACGTGGTCGACGGGGTGGTCGAGATTGCGGTAGGCGCGCATGAAGTTGGCGAGCGCGACGTTGCGATATCCCGTCTGCGTTTCCGAGCGCGCCACCTTGTCGTCGATGGTGATCGACTCATCGTCGGCGAGATAACGCACGAAGCGCAGCAATTCGCCGATCGCCTCGCGCGGCGCATGGCCGGCCATGACGACGTCGCTGACCGCGATCGCGCCGGCATTGATGAAGGGATTGCGCGGAATGCCGCTCTCGTGCTCGAGCTGGACGATCGAGTTGAAGGCCGATCCGGACGGTTCGCGCCCGACCCGCTTCCATAGACCTTCGCCGACCTTGCCGAGCGCCAAGGTCAGCATGAAGACCTTGGAAATGCTCTGGATCGAGAAGGGGATATCGGCATCGCCGATACGATAGACCTTGCCGTCGACGGTGACGATCGCCATGCCGAACTGCCGTGGATCGACCTTGGCAAGCTCGGGAATATAGTCGGCGACCTTGCCCTCGCCGACCCGGGGCAGAATATCGGTATAGATACTGTCGAGGATCGCCTGCAGATCTGCCATCGCTTCTCTCCGGATAACAAAAAAGCCGCCCGAAAGAGCGGCTTTTCCATACGCGAAAACGCCTGGTGCTTCTTAACGCGAATAGAATTCGACGACCAGATGCGGTTCCATGACAACCGGGAACGGAACGTCGCTGAGCGTCGGAACGCGGCCGAAAGTGGCGACCATCTTGTTGTGATCGACTTCGATATAATCAGGAACGTCGCGCTCGGCGAGGCTGACGGCCTCCAGGACGGTCACCAGCTGCTTCGACTTCTCGCGAACTTCGATAACGTCGCCGGCCTTGCAGCGGTAGGAACCGATGTTGACGCGGACGCCGTTGACGGTGACGTGGCCGTGGTTGACGAACTGACGGGCAGCAAAGACCGTCGGAACGAACTTGGCGCGATAGACGATCGCATCCAGGCGGGATTCCAGAAGACCGATCAGGTTTTCGGAGGTGTCACCCTTGCGGCGGGCGGCTTCGGCGAAGATCGCGCGGAACTGCTTTTCGCGCAGGTCACCATAGTAGCCCTTGAGCTTCTGCTTGGCGCGCAGCTGCACACCGAAGTCCGAAAGCTTGCCCTTGCGGCGCTGGCCGTGCTGGCCCGGGCCGTATTCGCGGCGGTTCACCGGGGACTTCGGACGGCCCCAGATGTTTTCGCCCATACGGCGGTCAATTTTGTACTTGGACGATTCGCGCTTGCTCATCGCATTTCCTTTCATAGGTTTATGGCGGCTTGTTGCCAAACCGCGCGAAGGAAACACGCCCTCCTCTGATCTCTTTCGAGAGCTGACAGGATGTTTCGGTTACGCGAACAGAAACGATCCACGGGACATGTCAAATGAAACACCGGACATTGCTGCCCGGTGCTTGGCGCGGTCTTTAGAGGCCCGTCATGAAAATGTCAACTGCGCCAAAGCCCGAAAGCGCCACTATTCCGCAGCGAGCGGCTGATCGCCTGTATCCGGCGCGTTGGCGTCACCCGGTGCGGTCTGGCAATTCATGTCGGGGAAAGCCACGATGCGCTTGCCGGAGAAATCGGTGTGCACGACGACACCCCCCTGCTCTTCGAAATAACCGAGCAGACGGCGAGCGCGCCGCGCAGAATGGGTGCCATAGGCTCGGGCGATGCGTGCGTCCGACGGGCAAGGCTCGCCGCAGACAGCGGCCTTGGCGAGCATCAGAAAGACGCCTTGCAGATCGTCGGTGACGCCTGACGACAGCGACAGCGCCGTCGCCCACTCATCGCTCGCCGCTGTCGCGGCATCGACGCCGGAGCGAGAGATCGCCACGCGCCGGCGGAAATCCGGCAGCGCGATCGGCGGTCCCGGCACGCGGCGCATGCGCAGCCGCACGAGAAACTCCTGGTAGAGGACGGCGTCGGTGCGGAAGGCGGAGGCGGGATCGTCGAGTATTTCGGCAAGCACGCCGGCGAGGCGTTCCTCCCGCTCCTCGGCGGAGATTTCCACCTGACTTGCCCTCGGCTCGACAGGCGCCGGCGAAGCCGCCGGCGTCGAGCGTGAGAGCTCCGCCAATATATCGGTGGTCGGCCGCGGCGCCGGCGGCGCGCGGCGCACCAGCGGGCGCTGAAACTCCTCCGGATCGGGCGTGAAGATCAGGTCCTCGACATCCTGCGGCGCATCCGGCAGCGGCATCAGCTTCGGGCTGGAGGAGCGTGCCGAGGTTTCCACCGCGCCGATCTGGATCGGCAGCGGCCGGCGCGACAGCGCTGGGCCGAGAGCGACGAAATTACCGCGTTTCAGGTCGCGGAACATCTCGGCCTGGCGCCGGTCCATGCCGAGCAGATCGGCGGCGCGCGCCATGTCGATATCGAGGAAGGTGCGGCCCATCAGGAAGTTCGAGGCCTCGGCCGCAACGTTCTTGGCGAGTTTGGCAAGCCGCTGCGTGGCAATCACGCCGGCAAGCCCGCGTTTGCGGCCGCGGCACATCAGGTTGGTCATCGCCCCGAGCGACATTTTGCGCGCATCTTCCGAGACGTCGCCGCCGACGGACGGCGCGAACATCTGCGCCTCGTCGACGACCACGAGAACCGGATACCAATATTCACGATCGGCATCGAACATGCCATTGAGGAAGGCCGCAGCGGCACGCATCTGCTGCTCGATGTCGAGGCCTTCCAGCGTCAGCACGCAGGAAACGCGATGCTGGCGGATACGGTTGGCGATGCCCGCGAGCTCCGCCTCGGTGCGCTCGCCATCGACGACGATATGGCCGAACCTGTCGCTGAGGGTGACGAAATCACCTTCGGGGTCGATGATGACCTGCTGCACCCATTGCGCGGATTGCTCGAGCAGACGGCGCAGGAGATGCGACTTGCCCGATCCGGAGTTGCCCTGCACGAGCAGACGCGTCGCCAGCAGCTCCTCGATATCGAGCGTCGCCGGGCTGCCGGACGCCAATCCCATATCGATGCCAACCTGCAATGCCGATCCTCGCGACGAAAAGACTCACATGAACGAAGCGCCATTCTTCCGAAACGGCAACGCCCCGTCTATCAAAGAATCTACTGAATTTCAGGGCCGGATTTCGCCAACCCACAGGACAATTCCCCCTCAGGCTCTCAAGCCGAATCCCTGCATCAGCCGCCGCGTCGCGAAATCCTGCTGGCCTGACGTAAACACGGCGAAGTCGAAATTGTCGGGATGCACGGCATCGGCGATCAGCGGCACCAGTGTGCGGGCACGGCGCGCGATCGCTTCGGCCGGATCCAGCCAGTCGACCGGCCAGGGGGCAATCCGCCGGAAAAGATTGGCCATGAAAGGATAATGGGTGCAGGCGAGCACGACGATATCGGTCTTCTGACCGTCCTTCTCGACGAAACACTGGTCGATTTCGGCCAGCACGGCGTCATCGGAAACGGCGTCGCCGCGAATATAGGCTTCCGCCATGCGCGCCAGGTTCTCCGATCCGACGAGGCGGACATGGCATTGCTGCGCGAAGGACTGGATGAGATCGCGCGTATAGGCCCGCTTCACCGTGCCCGGTGTGGCGAGCACCGAGACGAGGCCGGAGCGCGTGCGCTCCGCCGCCGGCTTGATGGCCGGCACGGTGCCGACGAACGTCATATGGGGAAAGGCGGCGCGCAGATCGGCGCCGACGAGAGTGAAGGCGGTGTTGCAGGCGATAATGCAGACTTCGGGATCATACTCCGTCAGCACCTTGCCGAAGAGCCCGATGATCCGCTCCTTCAGCGCCTGTTCCTCCCAGCCGCCATAGGGAAAACCGGCATCGTCGGCGACATAGATGAAGCCGCGCTCCGGCATCAGCACGCGCGCCTCGCGCAGTACGGTCAGCCCGCCAATGCCGGAATCGAAGAGGAGGATGGGTTTCAGCTCATTCGTCGACGCTATCATCGGTGGGCGCCCTGTTGCCGGATCGGGTGGAGCCGCCTTTGCGCGGACTGTTGCGCGTAAAGCGGTCGAGGGAGGAGATGACGCCGCGCAGCACGCTGATTTCCTGTTCCGTGAATGCCCGGCGGGAGAGGACTGCACGCAGGTTGTCGACCATTTTCGGCTTTTTCGAGGGCGGATGAAAATAGTTGCGCGAATCGAGCGCCTCTTCCAGTTGATCGAACAGGCCGAAGAGCTGTTCCTTGGTGGAGGGGCGCTGCTCGAGCGCCTGGAACGGCACGGCTTCGAGATCCTCCATGCCCGATTTCATCCACTCATAGGACATGAGCAGCACGGCCTGGGCGATGTTGAGCGAGGCGAAGGCGGGATTCACAGGGAAGGTGACGATCTCGTCTGCAAGCGCCACTTCCTCATTGGTCAGACCCCAGCGCTCGCGGCCGAAGAGGATACCGGTCGCCTCGCCTGCCCGGAACTTCGTGCGCAGCGTCTCGGCAGCAAAGACCGGCGAGCGCACCGGCTTGTAGTTGTCGCGGCTGCGCGCCGTCGTGGCATAGACGAAGTTGAGGTCGGCGATCGCCTCGTCCAGTGTCGCGAAAACCTTGGTGCCCTCGATCACGTGGTCGGCCTTCGAGGCTGCAGCCTGCGCCTTCTCATTCGGCCAGCCGTCCCGTGGATTGACGAGACGAAGATCGACGAGCCCGAAATTCGCCATGGCGCGCGCTACCATGCCGATATTTTCGCCCATCTGCGGCTCGACCAGAATGATAACTGGCCCTTCGGCCAGAAGTTGACGCTCGCTGTTCGTGCCTGCCATGGTCTTATCCTTGTTTCGAGCGCGCAATAGCCTCGCCCGCCGCAAACGGCAAGACGTCGGCCTGCGGATAGAGCCTTTCCAGCGCCGAACCAATCATTTCGAGCCCCAGCCTGGCGCCCTCGCGCGACAGCGGCAGGTGTCGCCCTGTCGTCCGCGATGGCTTGCGCCTGATCAGGAAACAGCTCGAGCCACGCGGGGCGGCATTGTCGATCAGCGCCAGGTCCGCCGCGATCAGCCTGTTGAGATTGTCGTCGGCGGCCGGCGCTTCATAGCTTTTCGCCAGGATACGCGCCCAATAGGTGCAGGACAGGAAGATCGCCAGCGTCTGGCGGATCTGGCCGGGCCGCGTCACCACCGACCAGGGAGAGCCGAGTGGCCGCGCCGCGACCGTTACATCACGGTAGCAGGCATCGATCTTCTGCGACAGCGCCATCAGCTCGAACCCGCGCTTGCCCTCACCGAGGGCGCCGAGCAGGTCGCGCAGCGCCTGGAACCAGCGGGCAAGCGCGGAATCGAGCGCGCTCCGGGTGCGTATGGGAAAGACTACGAAGGCGACCGCCGTTCCGGCCGCCGCCCCGATCATCGTCTCCTCGATGCGCAGCTTCAGCAGCTCGAGCGTCAGCACGCCCGTCATGCCGTAGACCAGGCAGAGCACGATCGAGATGAAGAAGGTCATCGTCGCATAGGAAACCTGCAAAAAATAGAAAGCGAGGAAGATGCAGACGGCGGCAACCGGAATGGCGATATCAGGCTCGCCCGAAATCAGCGTTGCCAGCACAAGGCCGATAGCAATCCCGAACACGGTCCCGAGCGAGCGCGACAGCGCCCTCATCGCGGTGTCGCCGCGCGAATTGGTATTGGTGAAGACGAGGAAGGAAGCAAGCACCGCCCAGAACCAGCGTTCGCGCGACAAGAGCAGCCCGAAACTCATGCCGATCGCCGACGCAATGGTGATCTGCAGCGCCGCGCGCAACAGGGGATTGGCAAGCGAAAAGTCGATCACCTGGGATTGTGCTATATCCTTGATCGCATCGATCTTGAAGAAACCGGAGGCCTGCCCCTCGCCAATCGCCTGCGTCAACTGCAGCCGCGCCTCGCCGAGCCAGAGAAGCGCCCGCACGGTTTCGCCCTGCGGCTGATCCCTGATGGCGTCGGCCATCCCCTCAAATCTTGCAAGTTCGGCCGCGTCCGCCTCGATGACGGCATGGACGAGCGCGAAAGGCGGCGGGCTCTGAAAGCTCAGCACGATCGCACTCTCGGCGGCAAGATGGGCATCGAAGAGCCGGACCGCCAATTCGACGGCGGGGTCGGCCGCCCCATCGAAGACGCCGGCCGGCGGGCGCGGGATGAAGGTCTCCGCCATCAGCACCACTTCCTTCAACCGGTCTTCCAGCTGACGCAGCTCCTGCCGGTCGGAGTCACCGATCTCGGCGCCGCCGCCGACGGCGGCGAGCTTGCGGAGGATCTGGTTGATCCGGCCCCTGACGCTTTCGAGCGAACGCAGCAGGTCGCGCCGCCAATCGTCGGGCAGCAGCACCGCCCTCACCAGATGGCCGACAAGCGCCGCGACGACAGGGCCGATCGTCACTTCAGGCAGTTCGCCAAGCGGCGGCCGGAAATAAGCGCCCATGAAATAGGAGGTGAAGGCGAACATGCCGATGGCAAAACCGCGCGGCCCGAACACGCGGCCCGCCGATGCGAGCGCGATCACCACCAGGAAGACGAGATCGGAGAGAAGGCGGCGATCCTCGAGCGCCGCCGCGATGCCAACGACGGCAAGGCTTGCCACGCAGCCGAAGAGCCGCGTCACCAACTGGCGGGAATTGCCCTTGTCGCGCACTGCCACTCCGCCTTCGATCGACAGCACGATGCCGAGGCCGAAGGCCGCTGTCGGCAACGGCAGGATGAACATGTCGATGGCAAGAAGAACCAAAAAGGAGAAAACGATCGTCAGCGTCACCCGCAGGGCCATGCGCAAACGCGAGAGCGCCGGATCATTGGCAAGCAGCCAGTCGCGAGCCTGAAAGCCGGAAAACAAATGCAAAACCCCTCATGCCGCGGAAGGATCGACAGATAATGCCATGCCTGTGGCGAAAGCAAACCGCCCGGGATCGTATCTGGACGTTCTCGAATGTCGCGCGCCTATTGCCCCTTGGCAATCAACGCCATTGTCGCCTTCAGAGAATCGCGGGCCTGCGTTTCGACATTCTCGGTGACGATATCGTCGATCACCGGCTGGCCGGCCTCCTCGACCACCTCGAAGCGAACGGTCGTGTAGTCCTTCGCGTCAGGAGCGTCCGAGCAGGCGGATTTCTTGAAACGCACCGTGACCTCGGTCGTCCCGTTGACCGCGGGCGCCGCCGCCATCGTCAGATCCTCCAGCGGGCATGCATCCTGGCCGTTGACGATGACGTCGTAATCGAAGGGCGATATGCCGTCGTCGTCGACGGCAGGAAATTGCGCGGCCGCCTGGTATCTGGCGACGAAGTCCTTGCTGTAGAGATGGTCGAGCCGGCCCGCATCGAAAATGTCGGTCCAGTCGCTATTGTTGTCGGCCCAGTTGCTCTTGGTCGCGTCCATGATCTCTTTCACGGGAGCAGTGGCATCGGCCGCATGGGCGGCGCCTGAAAAGACGATAAGGCTTGCGATAACAACGGCGATTGTCTTCATTGTCGAATGTTCCGGGCGGGCAAATCAAGGCGGACACTAGCCAGATTTCAGCGCTTGGCAATGGCGGCAAAAACGCATTGTCAAACCCGTTGCAGCTTTGCGTTCCCGGTTCACAATGCTATAGCGCTCCTCATCACGTCACCCACCCGGGACGCATGTCCCCCTTTAAGCTCGAACGAGGCAGATACATGAACAAGATCAAGGTCGCCAATCCCGTCGCCGATCTCGACGGCGATGAAATGACGCGCATCATCTGGCAGCTTATCAAGGATAAGCTGATCCATCCGTATCTCGACCTCGACATCGACTATTACGACCTCTCGGTCGAAAACCGCGACGCCACCAACGACCAGGTCACCGTCGACGCCGCCAACGCCATCAAGAAGTACGGCGTCGGCATCAAGTGCGCGACAATCACGCCCGACGAAGCCCGCGTCAAGGAATTCAACCTCAAGGAAATGTGGAAGAGCCCGAACGGCACGATCCGCAACATTCTCGGCGGCGTCATCTTCCGCGAGCCGATCATTTGCCGCAACGTGCCGCGCCTCGTTCCCGGCTGGACCCAGCCGATCGTCGTCGGCCGCCATGCCTTCGGCGACCAGTATCGCGCCACCGATTTCAAATTCCCGGGCAAAGGCAAGCTGACGATCAAGTTCGTCGGCGAAGACGGCACGGTTATCGAGAAGGAAGTCTTCAACGCGCCGGGCGCCGGCGTTGCCATGGCCATGTACAACCTCGACGAGTCGATCCGCGAATTCGCCCGCGCCTCCATGATGTACGGCCTGATGCGCAAGTGGCCGGTATACCTGTCGACCAAGAACACCATCCTCAAGGCCTATGACGGCCGCTTCAAGGACATCTTCGAGGAAGTCTACGAGACCGAATTCAAGGATCAGTTCAAGGAAGCCGGCATCACCTACGAACACCGTCTGATCGACGACATGGTCGCCTCGGCGCTCAAGTGGTCGGGCGGCTACGTCTGGGCCTGCAAGAACTATGACGGCGACGTCCAGTCCGATACCGTTGCCCAGGGCTTCGGCTCGCTCGGCCTGATGACCTCGGTTCTGCTGACGCCGGACGGCAAGACGGTCGAAGCCGAAGCCGCCCACGGCACGGTCACCCGCCACTACCGCCAGCACCAGAAGGGACAGGAAACCTCGACGAATTCGATCGCATCGATCTTTGCCTGGACCCGCGGCCTCGCCCATCGCGCCAAGCTCGACGACAATGCCGCGCTTGCGAAGTTCGCTTCGACGCTGGAAAAGGTCTGCGTCGACACCGTCGAGTCAGGCTTCATGACCAAGGATCTGGCGCTGTTGATCGGCCCCGATCAGCCGTGGCTCTCGACCACCGCCTTCCTCGACAAGATCGACCAGAACCTGCAGAAGGCGATGGCGTAAGCCAACCCTTTCGGATAGCATTGAAACGGCGGGGATTTCCCCGCCGTTTTATTTGGGAATGAACCGATGACGGCCATCCTGCGACCACTTGAGCCCTCCGACCGCGCCGCCTGGGAACCCTTATGGGCGGCTTACCAGCGTTTCTACGAAGTAGTCATCCCGCCTGAAACCACGGACCTCACCTGGGGCCGCTTCCACGATCCCGACGAACCGATGCACGCGCTCGGCGCCTTCGACGAAGACGGCCGCCTCGTCGGCATCGTCCACGCGATCTTCCATCGCTCCTGCTGGCTGCCGCAATGGACCTGCTATCTGCAGGACCTTTATGTCGAGGACAGCCAACGCGGGCTCGGCACCGGAGCCGCGCTGATCGAGGCTGTCGCCGGGCTGGCACGGCAAAACGGTGCCGGCCGGCTCTACTGGATGACCCATGAAGGCAATGTCACCGCCCGGCGCCTCTACGACAGGATCGCCGAACGCTCGGGATTCATCCAGTACCGCAAGGCGCTTTGAACGCCGGGGGGTTGCACAAGGATCTTGCCGCTCTATTGATTCTGCCGAGCGGGAAACGCCTGAAATAATCGCTACACGATGAGGATGTCATGACCGAAGAACTGGTATTCTATACCAACCCGATGTCGCGCGGACGCATCGCGCGCTGGATGCTGGAGGAGATCGGGCAGCCCTATCGCACCGAACTCCTGACCTTCGGTGAAACCATGAAGGCGCCGGAATATCTCAAGGTCAATCCGATGGGCAAGGTGCCGGCGATCCGCCACGGCAACACCATCGTCACCGAATGCGCAGCGATCTGCGCCTATCTTGCCGAAACCTTTCCGGAAAAGGGTCTGGCGCCGAGGCCGGAGGAGCGCGCCGCCTATTACCGCTGGCTGTTCTTTGCCGCCGGCCCTCTTGAATCGGCGGTAACGATGAAAGCGCTCGGCTTCGAAATTCCCGCCGAACGCCTGCGCATGGCCGGCTGCGGCGGTTTCGGCGACGTCATGAACACGCTCGAAATGGCCGTCTCCGGCTCGACCTATGTCACCGGCGAACGCTTCACCGCCGCCGACGTCTATGTCGGCGCACATATCGGCTGGGGCCTCGGTTTCGGCAGCATTGAAAAGCGCCAGGCCTTCATCGATTATTTCGGCCGCATCAGCAAGCGCGAGGCGCATAAACGCGCAAACGCGCTGGACGACGAGGCCAGCAAGACGATGCAGGCCGCCTGACCGTCAAACCGACGCGACCGCCAAGCAGCCGCGTCGGGGATGTCCGCCGTCAGGCGAGCGGCATGTGAATATCCGTCATCAGTTCGGTCGGCGGCACCTCGCGCGGGTTGTTCAGATACTCCTCGAACATGATGCTGTCCTTCAGCTGCCGTCCTGACTTTGGCAGCCACTCCGCGTAGAGCCACTGATAGGCCTTATACATGTCGGCATAGGGACCTTTGTGGCGCAGCACGGCATAGTCGCCGCTGTCGATCCTGCGCCGCTCAAACGGCGCTTCGGCCGGAACATCGGCGGAGCCGGTCACACAGGCGATCGAGCGCAGCTGTTCGGCCGGCACAATATCGGGATCGTCGAGATAGACACCGATCATCCGCATGTCCGGCCTGGCGAGGCCGCGGGCGTAAAGCGTGCCGAACAATGTCTCGAAGGCTTTGCCGATCTGCATGTAGGGACCGCTATGGGCAACACCGATAAGCTCGGTCGGCGCGATCTCGCGTATGGTAACGTCGAACATGGCTTTGGTCTTTCCGTGAGGTGAGGGGTGGAAGGCTGTGTGGCTTCCCGCTTTCCGGTAACGGGCCGGCGGCATGCCGTAGACCGACTTGAAAATCCGATTGAAGGATTGGAGGTTGGGATAGCCTGATCGCTTCGCAATCTCACTGACGGCAAGCTCCGTGCCGACGATCTCTCCCGCCGCCCGATGCAGCCTGAGCCGTTTGACGGTGGCCGCCAGCGTCTCGCCATAAATCGCCCGGTAGATCCTGTGCCAGTGATAGCTCGACAGGCAGGCAATTTCGGCCAGGCGCTCCATATCCAGTTCCTCTTCAAGGTGGTCGTGAATATAGGCCGAAACCCGCCGCAGACGGGTTTCATAAAGCGCCCATGCCGTTTCGCCGTTCATGTCAAGGCCCTATGCAAATCGATCGCCTGCAGAAAACCATATCCCGATTTGACAAATCCTGCGGACCTGCCGCGAGGCTCAGATATGAAAAAAGGCGGAAGCCGAGCCTCCGCCTTTTCAAATAATTTGATGGATCCGACGCGTCAGCCGGCGAGCGCCAAAGCTACCGCCTCGATCGCCTCATCGGCCTTCGATCCATCCGGACCGCCAGCCTGCGCCATGTCGGGGCGGCCACCGCCGCCCTTGCCGCCGAGGGCTGCCGAGGCAACGCGGACAAGTTCGACCGCGCTGTAGCGCTCGACGAGATCCGGCGTGACCGCGACGACCGCACTCGCCTTGCCGTCTTCGGATACGCCGATAAGGGCGACGACGCCGGAGCCGATGCTGGTCTTGCCGTCATCGGCAAGACCTTTAAGGTCCTTTGGATCGACGCCCGATATCGACTTGCCGAGGAACTTGATCCCGGCGACGTCGCGCACGGCATCGGCAGAACCACCCTGCCCGCCACCCATGGCGAGCTTACGCCTGGCGTCGGCCAATTCCTTTTCCAGCTTGCGGCGCTCATCCATCAGCGCCTCGACGCGCGACAGAACCTCCGACGGCTGAACTTTCAGCGAGGCGGCGAGCGTCTTTACGCGATCATCCTGCTCGGCGAGATATTCGCGCGCCGATTCGCCGGTCACCGCTTCGAGACGGCGAACGCCGGCGCCGACGGCGCTCTCACCGAGGATGCGGACAAGGCCGATCTGGCCGGTCGCCGACACATGCGTGCCGCCGCAAAGCTCGACCGAGTAAGGCTTGTTGCTCTTGGCGCCACGAAGGCCCGTGCCCATCGAGACGACCCGCACCTCATCGCCGTATTTCTCGCCGAACAGCGCCATGGCGCCTTCCGCAATGGCGTCGTCGACACTCATCAGGCGGGTCGTGACCGGCGCATTCTGCAGCACGATCTCGTTTGCCATCTCTTCGACGATCTTCAACTCTTCGGCCGTCATCGGCTTCGGATGCGAAACGTCGAAACGCAGGCGCTCCGGCGCGACCAGCGACCCCTTCTGGGCAACATGCGTACCGAGCACCTCGCGCAGCGCTTCATGCAGTAAATGGGTTGCCGAGTGGTTGGCGCGCAGGCGCGAACGGCGGGCATGATCGACCATCAAGGCAACGGCGTCGCCGGCGTTGATTGCGCCTTCGACCACGGTTCCGGAATGCACGAAGAGGCCTTCGCCCTTCTTCTGCGTGTCGGATATCTCGATCTTTCCGTGATCGGACGATATGACGCCGGTATCGCCCACCTGGCCACCGGATTCGCCGTAGAACGGCGTCTGGTTGACGACGATCTGCACCTTGTCGCCAGCCTTGGCTCCTTCGGCGACAGCGCCGTCCTTGACGATTGCCTGCACCACCCCTTCGGCTGCTTCAGTGTCGTAACCGAGGAACTCGGTTGCGCCATGCTTTTCCCTGAGCTCGAACCAGACGGTTTCGGTCGCCTTCTCGCCGGAACCGGCCCAATGCGACCGGGCTTCGGCTTTCTGGCGCTGCATCGCGTCGGTGAAGCCGGAGATGTCGACACCGATTTCACGGGCACGCAGCGCATCCTGCGTCAGGTCGAGCGGGAAGCCGTAGGTATCGTAGAGCTTGAAAGCCGTCTCGCCATCCAGCATGTCGCCCTTGGAAAGGTCGGCAGTCGCATCGGACAGAAGCGACAGGCCGCGCTCCAGCGTCTTGCGGAATCGGTTTTCCTCGAGCTTCAGCGTCTCGGAGATCAGCGCTTCGGCACGCACAAGCTCCGGATAGGCCCGGCCCATCTGCTGCACCAGCGTCGGCAGCAGCTTGCAGATCAGTGGCTCCTTGGCGCCGAGAAGCTGAGCATGGCGCATGGCGCGGCGCATGATACGGCGCAGCACATAACCGCGGCCTTCGTTCGAAGGCAGGACGCCGTCGGCGATCAGGAAGGCCGAAGAGCGCAGGTGATCGGCGATGACGCGATGGCTGGCATTGCCCTCGGCCTTGACGCCGACGGCATCTTCGATGGCGCCGGTCAGCGTGCGGAACAAATCCGTGTCGAAGACGCTCTGTACGCCCTGGAGAATGCAGGCCATGCGCTCAAGGCCCATGCCGGTGTCGATCGACGGACGCGGTAGCGGATTGC